>NZ_JAKGAR010000008.1 GCF_021532625.1 Octadecabacter algicola | reverse complement strand
ACGTTGCGGAAGTCTGATTCATCCGCCTTTGACTGGCTGTAACTGTCGTTCTGGTCTGGCGATGAAGATTGGAGGTGCGGGCGTGCAGGGCAAGAAATTCTTGGGTTCGTTGTCGTCGCTTGAATCCGATTTGTTGCCGTTCCTGCTGTCTAGTCGGTCGATGTGACTGCTCGACAAGGTTGTTGCACCGGGCAGTAGATGCGACCTGAATGTGCTCCACTCGGTGAAGCACAGGAATCTCCCGAATTGCTGCGCCATAACTCCAAAGCTTATCCG
>NZ_JAKGAR010000007.1 GCF_021532625.1 Octadecabacter algicola | reverse complement strand
GCCGTCTTTCACGGTTGAGAAGACGGCGAGTTCGGACACGGAAGTAGTTGTTGGTACGGTTATTACGTACAGCCATTTGGTGAGCAACACGGGTAATGTTACGTTGACGGATATAACGTTGACGGACACGCATACGAGTACGTCTGGTGGCACGCAGTTGCTGGCGTTTACGCCGTCCAATGTGATTGCGACTTTGGCGCCGGATACGTCGACCACTGTCACGACGACCTATACAATTACGCAAGATGATATCGATGCGGGCACGGATGTGACCAACACGGTGTCGGCCACGGCGACGCCGCCGGCGGGCACGACGGTTGATCCTGCCACGTCTGACGAGGTTGTTGATCTTGCCGATATCGATACGGCGCTGAGCGTTGTCAAAACCGAGAGCGATGGCAGCGGGGACTTTGGCGATCTGCCGACGGACGAGACCTTTACCTTTGAAGTGACCAACGACGGTAACGTGACGCTGAAGGGCTTTACGCTGACTGATGATCTGACGGGCTTTAGCTGTCTGTTGGCGGACATCCCGCCGCTGACATCTGTGACGACTTGTGGCGATGGATCGCCGCTGTCCACGACCTACACTGTGTTGCAAGGTGACATTGACACCGGATCGTTGACCAACACGGTCACCGTGACGGACGGCACTGTTTTCGCAGAAGATGAGGTCACGCTTGCGGGACCGGACCAGCTGCCGCTTCTGGAGATGCTCAAGACGGCGACGTCTGGTGCGAACTTTGACACCGTGGGTGATGAGGTCACCTATGATTATGTCGTGACCAACGACGGTAACATCACACTGACAGCGCCGATCACTGTGGCAGATGACAAGACAACTGTGACCTGCCCGGCCTTGCCGACAGGCGGGTTGGCACCGGATGCCAGCATCACGTGTACTTCGACTTATGCGGTCACGCAGGATGATCTGGACGCAGGCTTTGTGACCAATGCGGCGACCGCAAGCATCAACCAACCGGTTGTGCCCTCTGCGACCTATCCTGCAGGGACTGCAGCTGTTGATTCAGCTGAGGTTACTGAAACTGTTGCGGCTTCGCAGCTTCCTGAGATCGAAATCGCCAAGGCGGTTCTGGCGGGCACCCCGTCGACCTATAGCGCGATCACGGACAGCGTGACCTTTGAGTTTACGGTCACCAACACCGGTAACGTCACCCTGACAGACACCGTGACAGTCACCGATCTGACCATCCCTGCGACGCTGACCTGTCCAGCTGCTGGTCCTGTTACCATCGCACCGGGCGATGATGTGACCTGTACAACCACATGGACCCCTGATCAGGGCGACATTGATGCGGGCAGCTTTACCAATGAAGCGACGGCCGAAACGAGCTTTGACGGCAGCCCCGTTGCCACCGATCCGCTGGTTCCTGCGACCGCCACTGTGACGGCGATCCAGACACCAGAAATGGAAATGGCCAAAGCGTTGAGCGCGCTGCAAGAACCGGGCGGCGCCCCAACGGTCGAGTTCGCCTCGGGCAATGTTGCGGTCTATGAGTACACGATCACGAACACGGGTAACACGACACTGACCAGCCCGATCACCATTGAGGACAACCTGATTGGCACGATCGCCTGTCCTCTGGGGGATCTTGCGCCAACGGATGCGCCGATGGTGTGTACCGCGTCTTACGTGATCACAACGGATGACGTTGAGCTTGGATCTGTGACCAATATCGCGACGGCCACAGATGCGGGCGGCACCGACAGTGCGCCAGCAGATGAAACCATTCCGGGCGGTGCCAACCCCACGATGTCCATGCTGAAAGAAGCTGACGTAACAACGTTCAGCGCTGTGGGCGATCCGATTGTCTATACATATACGGTGACCAACACGTCACCGGGTGTTGAAACCAGCCCGGGCGTGTTCTTGCGCCCTGCGTTCGAAAACCCGATCACCATCACCGATGACAAGTTCCCGGGCGTTGACATTGCCTGTCTGCCGACCGCGGACAACCGTTTGTCACCGGATGAGCAAACCACATGTACTGCGACCTACTTTGTTACGCAGGACGATCTGGATGCGGTTCAGGGCGACGGGTCAGGGGGGCTGATGTCCGCCTTTGTGACCAATAACGCGGTTGCAGAAACGGTTTATGGCAGCACTGATGTTGTGTCTCCGGGTCAGAGCGTGACAGTGGACGGGGTTGCGGCTCCGGCTTTGGACACGACCAAAGACGTGACCACGGGCAATGATCCGGCGGCCGTCGATGATGTGCTGGAATACACCATCACCACCACCAACACCGGTAACCAACAGATGTCTGGCATCACGGTCACCGACGCGATGTTGCCAACGCTGACCTGTACCATCAATGGCGTGGCGGCCACGTCGCCGTTCACCCTCGAGGCTGGAATAGCCGGGGCAGGGGAATCCGTGATCTGTACGGGCAGCTATACGGTCACACAGGATGACATCGACGCGCAGGTTCTGACCAATACAGCAACTGCTGAGGGGTCTTCTCCGGATGGTGAAGTCGTCACAACTCCGGTGACAGACATCCATCCGCTGGTCACAGACACCGGCGAGATCACGGTTCTTAAGGAACTGACAGCGGGCACGCCTGCGGCGGCCTATACCGACTTGAACCAGCCGGTCTCGTTCACGATCACAGTGACCAATGATCGTCTTGTGACGCTTGAAAACATCCGCGTTACGGACAGCCGTGTTGCCGGAACATGCGTAATCCCGGGCCCATTGGCCCCAGGGGAAAGCGATTCCAGCTGTGAGTTCATCTACGAAATCCAGCAAGAAGACATCGATGCGGGTCAGCTGACCAACGTCGCGACGGCTGTGGGTACACCTGTTACGCCGGGTGCCGAAGACGTCACCGGAACCGATGACATCACTGTCTTTGGCCCGTCATTCGAGCCAACAATCAACGTTACCAAGTCTGCGGACCTCAGCGAGTTCACCGAAGAAGGCGATCTGATCACCTACACCTATGTCATTGCCAACCTCGGCAACGTCACCATCACCGATCAACCGACCCTGACCGATGACAAGATCCCTAATCCGGCGGACTTTACCTGTGACGCGATCCCGACGGGCGGCCTTGTTCCGAGCGAAAGCATCACCTGCACCGCGGTCTATACTGCGACCCAAGATGACGTGGACAATGGCGGCGTGACTAACATCGCGACTGTAGAAGTTGCCGACACCTATAATGGTGGCACAGTTGGCGGCACCGACACGATCACCGTGCCATCCGTGCGCACTCCGGCGATGACGGTTCTCAAAGAAGCGTCCGACACCACCGACGTCGCGCTCGGCGATATCATCACCTACACCTATACTGTGACCAACACCGGCAATGTGACGCTGGAACCTGTGACGCTGGCCGATGATCACACCTCTGCTGCGGGCACGAGCGCCTTGGTCATCGAAGATGGCGGTATCATTGCAACGCTTGCGCCTGATGAAATCGTGACGCTGACCGCGACTTACGAGGTTACGCAGGCCGACATCGATGCGGGTGCGGACCTGACCAACACGGTCACTGCCACGCCGACACCGCCAACAGGCACCACTCTTGATCCGGTTACGGCTGATGAAACCGTCACCATCGAGGCTGCTGATCCGTCGCTTGTCGCGCTGAAAACAGTCTCTGTGACACCGGATCCGATCGTTCCGGACGTGAGCGTTGTCAGCTTCGAGATCACCGTAGAAAACGACGGCAATGTCACCCTGACAGCGCCGACTCTGACGGATACCCTCAGCCGCGCGGACGCCACGCTGATCACCCCGAACCCGGTACCGGCGTATGTCTCTGGTGACAGTGCCACGACAGGTACAGTGGGCATGCTGGATGTAGATGAAATCTGGGTCTACACCGTCAGCCACACCATCACGCAAGACGACATTGATGCAGGCGGTCTTAGCAACTCGGTTCTGGTCGAAGCGACTGATCCGTTCGGCACGCCAACCGAAGACACCTCTGACGATGGAACCGGGGCCGGCAGCAAGCCGACCGCCTTCCCGATCGGCTCTGAACCTGCCGTTCTTGGCCTCAAGACCATCACGTCGAGCACGATCGCGGTGAACGAAACAGTGACCTTCGAGATCACCGTTGAAAACACAGGTAACGTGACGCTGAACAGCGTCGATGTGGCCAGCGATACGTTGACCCGTGCGGATGGCACCCTGCTGGCGCTGACAACAGGGCCGTCGTTCCTCTCCGCTGACATGGGGTCGGCTGCGGGCACCCTGCTGGTCGGCGAAATCGCCACCTACACGGCGACCTATATCCTGACGCAAGACGACATTGACGCAGGCGGCATTGAAAACACGGCCACCGTCACGGGCTCTGATCCCGATGGCACGCCCGCCACTGATGTCACCGACAACGGCGCAGGCGACGGCGATGACCCGACCGAGCTTGTGATTGCAGCGGAGCCCGAGATATCGATGCTCAAAACCCTGCTCTCGGGCGGCCCGACCTATGATACCGTTGGTCAGGAACTGGTGTTCAACTTTGCGGTCACCAACGAAGGCAACATCACGCTGACCGAGGACGTCACAATCACCGACGCGATGATCACCGGCGCCGTCCCACCACAAGCCATCACCTGTGACCCAATGCCACTCGCACCGGGCAACACACTCAACTGCACAGGCTCCTACTTCGTCACACAAGACGACCTCGACGCAGGCGAAATCACGAACTCAGCAACCGCCGCAAGCGACGAGGCCGACGAAACAATACCAGACACCGTAACTGTACCGGCCCTACAAGAGCCG
>NZ_JAKGAR010000006.1:0-2500 GCF_021532625.1 Octadecabacter algicola | reverse complement strand
GTTCTCTGCGAAATCTATTTAGGTAGAGCGTCATCCGAATACCCCGGGGGGTAGAGCACTGGATGGGTAATGGGGCCCCACAGGCTTACTGATCCTAACCAAACTCCGAATACCCGGGAGTACTAGATGGCAGACACACTGCGGATGCTAACGTCCGTAGTGGAGAGGGAAACAACCCTAACCTACAGCTAAGGCCCCTAATTCATGGCTAAGTGGGAAAGCAGGTGGGACGACCAAAACAACCAGGAAGTTGGCTTAGAAGCAGCCATCTTTTAAAGATAGCGTAACAGCTCACTGGTCTAAATAAGTTGTCCTGCGGCGAAGATGTAACGGGGCTCAAGCCATGAGCCGAAGCTTAGGATGCACATAGTGCATGGTAGCAGAGCGTAGTGTGAAATAATTCCATGCGTCCTTATCACCGTTCGCGGTGAATTGGACGCAAGGAATTTTCGATGAAGCCGGCCTGTGAGGGATCCGGTGGAGAGATCACTAGTGAGAATGATGACATGAGTAGCGACAAACAGGGTGAGAGACCCTGTCGCCGAAAGTCCAAGGGTTCCTGCTTAAAGTTAATCTGAGCAGGGTAAGCCGACCCCTAAGGCGAGGCCGAAAGGCGTAGTCGATGGGAACCACGTTAATATTCGTGGGCCAGATGGTAGTGACGGATCTCGAGGGTAGTTCATCCTTAATGGATTGAATGGGCTGCTTAGAGGTTCCAGGAAATAGCTCCATCATTAGATCGTACCCTAAACCGACACAGGTGGACTGGTAGAGAATACCAAGGCGCTTGAGAGAACGATGTTGAAGGAACTCGGCAAAATACCTCCGTAAGTTCGCGAGAAGGAGGCCCAGTTTCTACGCAAGTATTGGCTGGGGGCACAAACCAGGGGGTGGCGACTGTTTACTAAAAACACAGGGCTCTGCGAAGTCGCAAGACGACGTATAGGGTCTGACGCCTGCCCGGTGCCTGAAGGTTAAAAGGAGGAGTGCAAGCTCCGAATTGAAGCCCAGGTAAACGGCGGCCGTAACTATAACGGTCCTAAGGTAGCGAAATTCCTTGTCGGGTAAGTTCCGACCTGCACGAATGGCGTAACGACTTCCCCGCTGTCTCCAACATCGACTCAGCGAAATTGAATTACCTGTCAAGATGCAGGTTTCCCGCGGTTAGACGGAAAGACCCCGTGCACCTTTACTACAGCTTCGCATTGGTATTAGGACGAACATGTGCAGAATAGGTGGTAGGCTTTGAAGCAGTGACGCTAGTCATTGTGGAGCCTCCTTTGAGATACCACCCTTGTTCTTCTTGATATCTAACCGCGGTCCGTTATCCGGATCCGGGACCCTGCGTGGTGGGTAGTTTGACTGGGGCGGTCGCCTCCTAAATAGTAACGGAGGCGCGCGAAGGTTGGCTCAGACCGGTCGGAAATCGGTCGTTGAGTGCAATGGCAGAAGCCAGCCTGACTGCGAGACTGACAAGTCGAGCAGAGACGAAAGTCGGTCATAGTGATCCGGTGGTCCCGAGTGGAAGGGCCATCGCTCAACGGATAAAAGGTACGCCGGGGATAACAGGCTGATACTGCCCAAGAGTCCATATCGACGGCAGTGTTTGGCACCTCGATGTCGGCTCATCTCATCCTGGGGCTGGAGCAGGTCCCAAGGGTATGGCTGTTCGCCATTTAAAGAGGTACGTGAGCTGGGTTTAGAACGTCGTGAGACAGTTCGGTCCCTATCTTCCGTGGGTGTAGGATATTTGAGAGGAGTTGCCCCTAGTACGAGAGGACCGGGGTGAACGTTCCACTGGTGGATCAGTTGTCGTGCCAACGGCAGTGCTGAGTAGCTATGAACGGACAGGATAACCGCTGAAGGCATCTAAGCGGGAAGCCCCCCTCAAAACAAGATATCCCTGAGGACCGAGGTAGACTACCTCGTCGATAGGCCAGAGATGTAAGTGCAGCAATGCATTCAGTTGACTGGTACTAATGGTCCGATAGGCTTGATTTGATCCAGTAGAAGCAAGGCACGCCTTGTCGATACAGATTGATGAAAGTCATACACAACACATAATAGTTCAGCGTACGCTGACTTGGACAACGCTTGATTTGTAAATTCTTTTCTTGGTTTGGTGGTCATAGCATGAGTGAAACACCTGGCTCCATTCCGAACCCAGCCGTTAAGCACCATCGCGCTGATGGTACTGCGTCTTAAGACGTGGGAGAGTAAGTCACTGCCAAACCTAGTAAAGAATTTGCATAAATCATGCGTTTATATCTCTCTTCGATGACTAAGCGATACCCAGCCTTACATCTTCTAATAAGGCTTAAGCGTCGCGGGATGGAGCAGCCCGGTAGCTCGTCAGGCTCATAACCTGAAGGTCGTAGGTTCAAATCCTACTCCCGCAACCAAAAAATAGAGAATATTATCAACGGCATGAACCCTACTGGGGGACTAACGTCAGATCCTTTGGGACCACGGACCAAACATCATGACTTGCAAAGACAGC
>NZ_JAKGAR010000005.1 GCF_021532625.1 Octadecabacter algicola | reverse complement strand
AATGGCTGTACGTAATAACCGTACCAACAACTACTTCCGTGTCCGAACTCGCCGTCTTCTCAACCGTGAAAGACGGCGCACGGACCGGGCCATCAACAGTTACTTCAGACGTAACGGTGGCCGCACCAGTAGCCGAAGCGGATGCCTCGTTCACATATTCACCCGCATCGATGTCGTCTTGGGTAACGAT
This sequence comes from Octadecabacter algicola, assembly GCF_021532625.1. Lineage (GTDB taxonomy): Bacteria > Pseudomonadota > Alphaproteobacteria > Rhodobacterales > Rhodobacteraceae > Octadecabacter > Octadecabacter algicola. The sequence continues at coordinate 106,107 of NZ_JAKGAR010000005.1, read as the reverse complement.
ATGAGAACCAGTACAGCTGTTGTCTGTCGCCAATGGCGCCAACGTGCCGATGTTACAAGTCAGCCCCAAAGTGGCATCCGTGACGACGATGTCGTCTAACGTTAGGTTCCCGATATTCCCGACTTCGATTGTGTATGAAATTACATCACCAACGGCTGCAAAGTCGCTCAGGTCGGCGGTTTTGCTCAGAGACAAAAGGCTGGTCTCGGCAAGCGGATCAATGGTGATCGTTGCGCTGTCTGTCGCGGTTTCGGTCAATCCAGTTGGGCTCGTGGCAAGGGCGCTGGCAGTGTTGTCGATTTGCCCGTTGTCCAGATCATCCTGCGTGACAAAGTAGCTGGCAGTACAGGTGGTGTTATCCGTCACCCCGGGTGCGAGACCTGTAATCGTACAAGAGAAACCGGGGATCAGCGGATCGGTCACGTCAACAGAGGTCAACGTCTGAGTACCATCGTTGGTTACAGCAAAGGTATAGATGATCTCTTCGTTCAACGTATCAAACTGTGTGCCACCATCCCCCGCGAGAGCTGTCTTTACCAATGTCAGTTCTGGCACAATATTCGCTGGGACCGTAGCCGAGCTGCTTGGCGACGTTACCGTCAGCCCTCCAACTTCAAAAGACGCCGAAGCGGTGTTGTTCACCTGCCCCGCATCAATGTCAGCCTGACTGACGGGACCATAGGTTCGCGTACAGCTAAAGCTGCTCGGCGTTGACCCGCTAGAGACCGGGAACAAGTTCAACGGTTGTTCAGTACAGGTAAACGGCGCACCGATCAGCGGGTCATCAATAGTAATCGGCTGGCTGCTGGCGATTGGAGTTTCGCCCGAGTTGGTCACCGTAAAGGTGTAGGTCAGCGTATCACTCAGGTCATCATAGCTCGCGGTGTCCGCAACCTTGTCCAATGTGATGCCCGGCGCACCCGCCTGCGGGATCGCAACACTGTCGGTGTTTGACGTGGTTGTGCCATCGCTAGCAGAGGCAACGTTTACAACCGTACCCGCCGCAACATCCGCGCCTGTGATCGTATAGGTCGCGCGGCATTCAATTGAATCTCCGGGCGCGATGTCACCGGCAGGACAGGTGATCGGCGACCCGAACTTATCATCCGTAATCGTTACAGCATCGGTGACTGTCACGTTACCGTCGTTGGTCACAGTATATACATAGTCGACCGTCGCACCATCAAAGAAGTCAGCGGCAAGGACGGGATCAGGGTCCGACGCTTTAACCAAGCTCAGCTCGGACGTTTGCGTTGCAGGAACCGTCAATGACACTTCGGGCGATGTTACCGTGTCACCATTGGCCGCGACGGCTGTGGCAGTTGCGGTGTTTGTCACGCCACCGGCGTCGATATCGCTTTGCAATACGTCATAAGGATCGGCGACGGATGTACAGGTCACACTGTCACCGGGATTGAGCGTGACAGCCGGACAGACAACGTCAACTTTGTCATCGCTCACCGCAAAGGTGCTGATGCGTGTGTTGCCGTCGTTGGTCAGTTCGTATTCGTAAACAAGTTCGTCCGTGTCCGCCGTAATCGGGTTGGCACCACTGGCGAGCGTTTTGACAATGTTCAGCTCTGTTTCAATAACAGCCGTGACTTCGGCATCGGCTGTGCCGTCCTCAGTTACGCCGCCAATAGTAATCTCGGCGTCGACGGTGTTGGGCACCGTACCGGTGTCCATGTCATCAAGAGTAATAGTGTAGGTGGCCGTACACGTAACGGAATCGTCAGGTGCAATCGCGCCGGCGGGACAGGCTTCATCACTTGTCAGTGCGTCCACGATAGTCGGTGGGCTTGGCCAAGTGACATTACCGGTGTTTGTGATTTCGATGTCATAAGCGATGACGTCGCCTTCTGCCGCATAAGTTGTCGGCGTGGCTGTCTTGGTGACATCCATTGTTGGCGTCGCGGCAGGGCCATCCAAAGATTCAGTATCGGACTCGCTTAGCGCGGTGTTGTCTGGGTCGGTCGCAGTGGCAGTCGCGGTATTGTCCAGCGTCTGGCCGCTATTGATGAAATCATCGATGTCATCTTGCGTAACCGTATAGGTGCCTGAACAAGTCAGCTGGTTCGCCGCGCCGGGTGCAGCAGGCGGGACCGGTGGCAGCAATGTGGCGACACTACATGAAAGCCCCGGAATAAGAGGGTCGGTCAATTCAACATCGGTAAGCGTCGTGTTGCCTTCGTTGGTGATCGTAAAGTCATATGTAATGACCTCACCCTCAGTGCTGAATGTGGACGGCGTCGCGACCTTCTCAACAGTCATGACCGAGTTAAAGGCCGGACCCGTCAAAGTAACCGTATCCTCCAGCGCACCAAGTGTGCCGTATTCCGGATCACCCGTCGCTTGGGCGATATTGGTCAGGGTCTGCGCGTCGACGTCTTCTTGCGTGACGGTGTAGTCCCCGGAACAGGTCGCAAAGTTGGGGGCTGGTGCGCCCGCTTCGACGCTCTCCAACAAGGTCGGAGTACAAGTCACTGCCCCGATCTTGTCATCAATTACCGAAATGTTGTCGATGTTCACCGAGCCGATGTTCGTCACAACGTAGTTATAGGTGATGACTTCACCAACTTGAGTAAAGGTTGTCGCGCCGCCATCGACAGTTTTCTCAAGCTCATAACCAGGCGCGATCGTTTCGATCAGACCATTGGCAAGGTTATCACCGCGACGGAAATCCCAATAGTTGTCGTTCGGGTCGTCATCATACACCTGCGACACAGTTTGTCCGGTGGACAGGATATTGTTGAGAAGCGCTGCGTTGGTGGACGCAAACCAAGCGGTGTTAAAAGTGTTGTTGCCAAAACCCGTTGCCGTACCAAAGCTGGTGTTACCGTCAGTGCTGGTAATCTCGGATGTGATGCCGGACCATGACCCAATATCGTAGCCGTTGATAAACAGGTTGATGTCATTTTCATCAAAGCCGCCAGGCTGGGTATCACCGTCATACGCAGAAAACCGGACGTCCATCCGCGCAATGGACCCACCGAAATAGTCAGCACAAGAAGAAAACCCACAATCCAACGAGATAGGATCGTTCACCGTAAACGGGTTGCCGCGGAACGCTGCGGGGTCGCCATTATTGTTGAATCCGCGGAATGCGCCATCAGGATCGCTGAACTGATAATAAATGTTCCCGTTAGCACCAGTCAGAACAATGACCACGCCACCCGCGGCAGGATACTCAGGCGGCAACGGAAGAGACGTCGGCGCAGGTACATTTTCGGTATAGGTGGTTGCGAACACCGCAGCGGAAAACAAACTAAGTGTTAGGGTTGCAGCTATGCGAAGAAAGGTCTTCATGTACTTGTACGCCCGCGTTAGTGATCTTGTTAGGTCATTGATGCCTTTTATTCCTTTCAAATGAAAGTGTTTCAAGGCGGTTCGACAAAGGAAATTCCCCCCCAAATCGCTGAAAAAAGAGGCATAAGTGAGGCCCTCGTTAACCTTGATTAACACAACACCCTGAGAAAACACGGAATTGGCGGGCCTTGTTTGTATTGCTGCCTTCCCTGCGGGTCACATTATTCGGTAGTTATTTGCAATCTTTGTCAGCGATAGCTTCGGCCAAACAGCGTCGCAATCAACCATGGGTAGGCTAACGTGACTACTCCGCAACCCCATGTACGATAGGCAGCAAAACCAGAAGAGCCAATAAAGACGCCAATTCCGACTAAGAGATCTGCAGTGGTCTCGCTCTGATTAGTCCACTAACTTTTTCAAGAACCTGCCGTAGTTGTTTTTCCCAAAGGCCTCAGCGTGCCCCAACAAGGTATCGCGTGATATCCAACCCATGCGGTAAGCAATTTCTTCGGGTGATGAAATCTGCAAACCTTGGCGGTCTTGCAAAGTGCGCACGAAATTCCCAGCATCCAACAATGACCCATGGGTCCCTGTATCAAGCCACGCGAAACCGCGCCCCATCTTCTCGACAGTCAAAACTCCATCGTTCAGATAAGTTTCAAGAAGGGATGTAATCTCAAGCTCCCCACGTTCAGATGGCGCCAAAGTCTTGGCCCGTTCGGGCGCGCTGCCATCAAGGAAATAAAGCCCCGTTACCGCATAGTCAGACGCGGGCACCTCCGGCTTTTCGACAATCTCAACGGCCTTCTTGCCGGTGTCATCAAACGTCACCACACCATACCGTTCTGGGTCTGTGACTTGGTAACCAAACACGGTGCCGCCGGTGTCTTGCGCATTTGCGCGCTGGAAAATCTCGGGCAATCCGTGTCCAAAAAAGATGTTATCGCCCAAAACCAAGGCCGACGGTGCGCCATCAAGGAAATCTTCAGCCAATAGATATGCTTGTGCCAACCCATCCGGGCTTGGCTGAATGATCCACTCAAACGAAAGACCCCAGCCACTGCCGTCACCCAAAAGGCGCTGGAACTGTGCTTGGTCCTCTGGCGTCGTAATGATCGCGATCTCGCGAATTCCCGCCAACATTAGCACGGACAGCGGATAGTAAATCATCGGCTTGTCATAGACCGGCAAGAGCTGCTTTGAGACACCCATTGTGATTGGGTAAAGTCGCGTGCCACTGCCGCCAGCCAGTATGATACCCTTCCGGTCGCTCATGATTTTAGCTCCTTAACGATAGCCGCAGTTGCAGCCTTCCAATCTGGGCGGCTAACGCCAAACTGCGCCAACAATGAGGCGTTATCCAGCCGCGAATTCAAAGGTCGTACCGCAGGGGTCGGATAGGCGCTTGTTGGGATATCCTCGACTACGGTGGATAATCCAGCGCACGTGAAAATCTCACGCGCGAAATCCGCCCAGCTTGCATCCGGTGCGCCAGACAGGTGATAAGTGCCCGCTCTTGATGGATCAACTGCAAGAGCTTCTGCCATTGTTAGACAGGTCTGAGCGATGGATGCCGCAGGCGTCGGGCCGCCAATCTGATCGGCGACAATCGTCAGGCTGTCGCGTTCAGCGCCAAGCCGTAGCATGGTCTTAAGAAAGTTGTTTCCGTGGGCCGAAAAGACCCAAGACGTGCGCAGAATGGCATAACGTCCACCAATGTCACGCAGCGCATCTTCTCCGACGAGTTTAGTGCGCCCATAGGCACTCGCAGGGCCAGTAGGGTCTACAGGACGAAATGCCCCCTGCCCTTCACCGTCAAAAACGTAGTCCGTAGAAATGTGGACAAAGGGCACATCAAGAGCTTTGCAAGCAACCGCCATTGCTGCGGGGCTATCCCCATTGATGACACGCGCCTCGTCTTCGTTTTCCTCGGCGCGATCAACAGCCGTATAAGCGGCCGCATTAATAACCGCTGTCGGCCGCAGTTTAGCAATGATGTCGGCACAGGCCTGTGGATCAGCCAAATCAGCCTCAGCGCGTGACAAGAATTGCGCATTGGGCGCCAGGGCTGCTAATTCGCTCGCCACTTGACCCGTTTTGCCAAAAACCAGCACGCTCATCCTTTGGTCCCCAAACGCGCGCCAACGCCTTGACGCTCAAGAAGGGGGCGCCACCACGCCTCATTATCCAGATACCAGCGAACCGTTTCCCGCAGACCCTGCTCTAGCGTTCTGGACGGGCTCCAGTTGAGCTCGTTCTGCATGCGCTGAGGATCAATCGCGTAGCGCAGATCATGACCGGGACGATCATCTACGTAGGTGATCAGATCCGCATGGGGGGCGCCTTGTTCGTGCATCTCGTCCATTAGGTCACAGATCTGAGTTACGATATCGATATTCCGAGCCTCGTTTTCACCACCAATGTTGTAGGACCGTCCGGTCTGCCCCTCGTCCAGCACTTTCAACAATGCCGTGGCATGGTCTTCCACATGCAGCCAGTCGCGCACATTAACCCCCTGCCCGTAAACCGGAATGGCCTTCCCATGCAGCGCGTTCAAAATCACAACCGGGATCAATTTCTCCGGGAAGTGATACGGTCCATAATTGTTCGAACAATTTGTGAGAACGACAGGCAGCCCATATGTCTCAGCCCATGCCCGCACCAAATGATCGCTCGACGCTTTGGACGCCGAATAAGGTGACCGCGGATCATAGGGGGTGTCTTCGTTAAACTGCCCCTCTGCCCCTAAAGAACCAAAAACTTCATCCGTGGAAATATGATGGAACCGGAATGCCTCAGGCCGACCTTTTTCCACCCAATACGCACGCGCAGCCTCAAGCATGTGATACGTGCCCATCACGTTCGTTTCGATAAATGCACCCGGTCCGTCAATAGAACGATCCACATGGGATTCCGCCGCAAGATGCATTACCTTGTCCGGCTGATGCTCCTCAAACACTCGATCAAGAGCTTGCCGGTCCCGGATGTCCACATTTTCAAACGCATAACCCTTGGACTGGGCAACGCTTGCCACATTTTCGAGACACGCCGCATAGGTCAGCGCATCAACGTTCACCACACTGTGCCCATCCGCAATCGCTTGGCGAACAACCGCAGATCCAATGAACCCTGCCCCGCCTGTCACCAAAATTTTCATGCTGATTTTCCAAACGGGCTAACAAAGTCTTTCATCGCAATGGCCTGCTCATCTTTTGCACTCAAGACGGGGTCCACAGACATGGGCCATTCGATCCCGCAACTGGACCACAACACACTGCCGTCCGCGTCCGCAGAATAAAAATCCGAACACTTATAAACGATTTCGGTGTCATCGGTCAGCGTCATAAATCCGTGCAAAAACCCTTCGGGCACCAACAGCTGTTTGCCATTCTCAGCGCTCAGCTCAATGCCGAACCAAGCCCCATAAGATGGCGATCCCACACGTACGTCGACCGCAACATCATATAGCGCACCCCGACCGCAGCGCACCAATTTGGCCTGTCCATGTGGCGGCGCTTGAAAATGCATCCCGCGCAATGTCCCAGCCTGCGCAGACACTGAATGATTGTCCTGTACGAACTCCACATCAATGCCGTGTGCTAACATCCGATCGCGGTTCCAACTCTCACTGAAAAAGCCGCGCGCGTCACCATGGCGAACAGGAGTTATAACAACCAACCCCTCAATAGGAGTTTCTTCAATTTTCATAGCGCTTAACCTGTTTAAATCCAATGACAGAGGAATATCATGGTAGCCCAAAGGCGCAATAGCGGCCTTTATGACGCCTTGCCCATGAGGCTCGCCAGCGGGAACGTTGACATTGTCCAACCCAAGCGCGGCACAATGTGGGGTGCCGCATCTTGGCGTACCTGCATTTGCCGCGATGATCGCTCAAGATTTCTCATCGCACCGGCAGACGTCTCAGGGGCGTCCCGTCCCGTTTCCTTAAGAAAAACGTCCAATGCAAATTCCAGCACAAGCGCGACATCCGCCAGCCCAGCTGCGTCTGCTTCGTCGCTTAACGCGCAAATATCCTCGAAGATCGCGTCCTCGTTCATCATTGATTTGTCCTGCCTGCTCGCGACCGATTATTCGGTGCATTATTACGGCAAGGATATCGAGCGCTTCCCGACCAGACCAGCCCAGCGAGCGCGCGCGAGCTATAAGCCGCCTAAATGCGACTTCTTCATCACATTTCGGAGGCTTCAAACGCTTCTGGTGAAAGCTCTGCCCAAAACGCGCGGATCGCATCAGCGTTGAGGGCTGACATCCATCCATGCCGTTCAAAATCGGCACGGTCAGCTGAATCGCTCAGACTATTTAGGAACAATCGCTTGTCGGCATCTCGCTGCCTCGCTGTGCGCGCACTGACCAAATCCTGTACGATCTTGAGCCGTGCAGCCCCCGCGCTCAGCGGGCCAGAATTCGACCCTATTTCAGTGAAATCGGCCTTCATTGCCGCGGTCAAATACCCAACCGGGTTGCGTACGCCGTCCTGTTTCTCGACGTACCCCAATTTGGCGACAACGTATTCCTCACCATGCTCACGTATCCATTGACGCGCCAAACGGTCGCTCACCCCTAGACCGCGCAGACGATTATAGACAGGTGCATTGCGTGTGCCTTCACCGTCATCAAGATCAAGAATGGCAAGTTGCGGGTTCTCTTTAATCAAGAAACGAATATCGCTGACCGCCCTGCCCCGCTTTTTGATTTCGGCGCTGACGACGATATTTGAGGTTTTGTTTACCTCAGCGATGGCCGGTTTGATGATCTTAGCGTTCAGATGTTTATAGGTTTCATAGTAGGCACTATCACCAACACCCATCAGCCTGCGAAACAGATCAAGGCTCCACCATCCGGTACTGCCAGTCCGCACGAACCGGTAACAATTCTCATAGAGAGCCAAGGCATGCCCACTGGTAAAGCGGCGCTGGATATTCAGATTGATCAGCGCGAACACTTTTGGATCGTTCATTTTCTCCGCTAATGCTGGCGAATAGGCATACTCGCACACCCCACCCTTTAGCTTGGCGTAGCTCAGCAGACTGGACACTCCCCATTCCTGCTGACCGTCGGCATCCAGCATGTCCCACTCAGCCACCGTCTCGGCCAGCCCCCGTAAGGACGCCTTTAGGGTATCCATATCGTTGGAGTTATAGCCGATCATTGTGCACAACGTTCGCGCGTCCATCGCATGGGTCGCCTGCAGGGTGAGCGTGTCGTAGGCATTCAACAGCAGCACATTGGACAATTTCCGCTGGAGTAGAGTCAGTTTTCCGGAAACGTGGATCGCCGCAACATGCTTTTTGACCGCGCTGCGACGAAGCGCACCTGTCAACGCGCTACGGTCGATATCGTCCATCATAGAATCTGCCCATTTCTCGTGCCATTTTTGGCTTGGGGATAATGTTACCCAAAAGGAACCCAAAATCAAGACCTCCTTGGGTTCCTGAACGGCCGTGAAAAGTGAGCCCGTATTCGGATACCTTTGGGCATGGCGCCGTTCTTAAGGGACCCATCTACGGGATCGACCAACACTGCCAGAGTCCTGAACTGGCCCGAGAATGCTTAGATAAGTGTCTAATTAGGCGGAAACCGCAGATTGGTCCTTCACTTCCCGCGAATCGGCGCCCTTCATCCCGAATCAGGGTGCCTTTCATCCCGCAAACAGGCCCCTTTCGTCCCGTATGCGGATACCAATATGCCAATAAGTACCTGATAAAAAATAATTTTTTCTTCGCAAAGTCTATAAAGATAACTAAAGACTCTACAGTCTTTTAGTGTGCCTTTCTCTTTTTCTACTAAGAATAGAGACAGTATTATTCCAATCTCACCGGTCATGTGCCATTGTTTCGAAATAATCACAAAGATAGCAGTACATCCCAGAGGTTACATGACATCATCGAGCAAATCTAATCTACCGCCATACTTCGGCATTGATCCGGAAGAAGCGGCTTCCCATCTCTCTGACCCTATCGACACGACTCGATTCGCGAAAGCCGCTGCTTTTGGTGCTAAGGGACGAGAGGATCTAGCGAAACGCGGCTATGCTCCTGACGGGCGGAAACGACTGCGTAAGTTCTCGACGTGGGAAGTTTGCAAGTATCTCATCCCGCTCGCCCCGGCCCATTTTCGGCGCGTCCTAAAAGCCAATCCCGACCTCCCACAGGGAGACGGCGAAGGCGGTACAAAGTGGTTCTCCCTCGAGGATATCATGAAGCTGAGGGAGCACTTTCAAGCAGAAGGCTCATCCTCAAAGGAATACAAGAGCTGGCGCCCTGAAGGTCTGCCCGCAAAAGTGATTGGTGTAGCGAACTTCAAAGGCGGCGTTGGTAAAACGTCCACGTGTGCGCACCTCGCGATGAGTGCCGCTTTGGATGGCTACCGTGTACTTGTCATCGATCTCGACAGCCAAGGCTCTATGACTTCGATCATGGGCGGTGAAGTGGAAGATGAATGGAAGACCGCCTTCCCTCTTTTAGCTAAGGATTTCGGCCGGCATCTGGAGTCAGAAAACCTCGTCCGGGCCGCTCAAGGCTACGCACCGATTTCATTCGATGAAACCATTAAGGAAGCTTTGACGGTTTCGTCGCGAAACCTCATCCAAAAAACCCATTGGCCCAATATCGATCTGATTGGCGCCCAGCTGAACTTGTACTGGTCCGAGTTCCAGGTTCCCGTTTGGCGGATGCAGAGCAAGACTTGGCCGTTGTGGGATGCCCTGACCAACGCATTGGATGGTGAAGGTATCTTGGATGACTACGATCTTGTCTTCCTCGATACGCCGCCCGCTCTCGGCTATCTTACAATTAACGCGCTTGCCGCGGCGGATATTCTGATCGTTCCGATGGGTGCTTCGTTTCTGGAATTCGATTCAACGGGACGCTTCTTTGATATGCTATATTCGACCTTTGCATCGATTGAGGAGGGCGAGAACCGTGTGCGGCGGCGTGACGGGTTGCCGGAGATTAAATTTGAATGGGATGCGGTTCAAACGCTGATTACGCGGTTTGATGCTTCTCAGCAGACAGACTTGGCCAATGTCATTCAGGCTTATTTCGGAGACTTCATGGCGACCTACCGACAAGAGACGACCGTAATGGTCGGGCAGGCTGCAGAGCAGGTGAATGGCATTTACGAAGCAGACCACCGGCAATTCAATCGTGATACTTATGTGCGTGGTCGAGAGGCGTTCGACCAAACTTGGTCTGAAGTGAAGATGTTGATCTTAGGTAGTTGGTGGCGCGATATGAACATAGAGAAGGAGGATTAAGAATGGCTAAACGACGTAGACTGGAGGCGCCGAGTTCCGCTGATCTTGATAAGTTAGAGGAGGAGTTTCGCCGCGAAACCCCCATCTCTGATCCCCTTCGGGCCGCACCGATCGCACAGGTTGCCCGCGAGACGGCGCAGGCGATTGAAGTTGCGGACCCAAAAGAGCGCGCTGAAAGGGCGCGTGATGAGGCGGATGCTGTAAAATATCGAGAAATCGCCGATAAAGAGCTGATTTTACACGATATTCCTATCAATGAGATTGATAAAGATAGCATGGTTCGTGATCGATCTGTGATGGATTCAGTTGCGCTTCAGGAGCTGCACGATTCTATTCTCAAGAATGGAATGCGTTTGCCTATTGAGGTTTATGAGCTTCCTGAAAGCTCTAGCCGGGCAGGGCAGGGCGCACGTTATGGCCTGTTGTCGGGGTATCGGCGGCTGAGCGTCTTGCGCGATTTGCACGCCAAAATGGGGGAGGGCCATTTCGAGACCGCACGCGCGATTGTCCGCACCCCTGCCGCGGATGCAGATCGTTTTGCCGCGATGGTTGAAGAAAACGAAATCCGCCAACAGTTGAGCCACTACGAACGTGGCCGCATCGCTGCGATTGCCGCGGATCAGGGTGTGTTCGCCAATACCGAAGCTGCCGTTCAAGCAATGTTCCCAACGGCGTCTAAAGCAAAGCGGTCCAAGATTAGATCATTTGCGATGATCTTTGAGGACCTTGGCGACATTTTGGATTTTCCAGAGAACCTGCGGGAGAAGGATGGTCTTAGGATTGCTGGCGCGCTGCGTGATGGTGCAGAGCAGCACTTGCGCAAAGCATTGGAGACGGGGCGGGGCAGGGACGCCGCGGCCGAGTGGGCGACCCTAAGCGATGCGTTAGATGCCCTCGAGGTACCGTCCGAGCGAAGTGCGCGAGGGGGGCGGCCCAAAGCTAAGAAGTTGAATGCGCCGGGTTGGAACGGAAACACGCTGTTGTTGTCCAGTGGCATCAAAATCAAGAAGGGATCTGACGCAAAGGGTTATTCCATCCATTTGTCTGGCGATGGGCTTTCGCCGGATATTCTAGAGGGTGTAATCGAACGTATTTCCTACTTGCTTGAGAAGCCGGATTGACGGTGAATTGCGCAATGAGCCGATCTGAGCGGTGCCCGCGATCAACTGGTGCGCGGTGGCAAATTCGAGGTGGTTTAGTGTCTAAACACCTCCAATCGAGGGACTGTCTTCGTTGGATCCGTGAGGCGTGTTCGCGCGCTATTTTGGGGACGGTGGTCATGACCTGTCTAGGGTCCACGGCTGTGCGGGCAGATACCTTAGCCCATATCGGGACGTTTACATGGGAGAGCGACGCAGTGGTTGGTCTGTCTGGGCTGGAGGTGTCTGAGGACGGAAATACCTTTTATGCCGTTGGGGATCGGGGTTGGTATCTTACCGGTACCTTTGATCGTCAGGAACAGCAGATCGTTGGGATGAATGTGACGCAGTTGTTGCCCATCCTTGGCAATAACGGTTTGCCGGTGTCGGCGCGCCGTATCGGTGATTGGTCTGATGCCGAAGGATTGGCCATCGCGCCAGACGGAACCTTCTGGATTTCGTTCGAACGATGGGCCCATGTATCGCGCTATAGCGATCCCGAAGAGGCGGGCCAGTGGATCAAGGATCACGAAACGTTTTACGATTACCGTAACAACCGCCAACTTGAAGCTTTGGCCGTGCATCCCGACGGCACGCTTTACACGTTCCCGGAACGACCAGCGGGGCAGGGGTTCCCGATCTATCGCTTGGACGAGGATCAGTGGTCCATCCAAGGGCATATTGCAGAACAAGACGGTTTCTCGATCGTCGGCGCAGATTTCGATGAGGCAGGCCAGCTGTATTTGCTCGAACGAAAGTTGATTATCGGTCTTTGGTGGCAAAACAGGGTACGGCGGCTGGAAGTGAATACCCCCGAGGATGTAGAAACTCTTTGGACTGGTGGCCGTGGCGAGTTCTTTAACGTCGAGGGGATCGCGGTTTGGCGTGACGAAATTGGCCCACGTCTGACGATGGTATCGGACAATAATGCTGACCCCGACGAACCTACGCAATTTATCGAGTTTAGGGTCGATCCGGTGCAGTAGTGTCGGTGTTGATCAGATCATTGAAAGGTTTTGCGTTGCGACGGCAGCTGCGAAGATAAGTGCGTTTGCAACAGCGTGCGCTACGATGGCGTCGGTGATGTTTCTCCGTCGCGCTGCAACCCATGAGAACAGCAACCCTGCCACGAAGGCTTCTGCCCAGCGACCGTGTAGGGCCGCAAATAGCAGGGCAGTTGCAGTCGCGCTTACGATGACCCACGCTGTACTGGTGCCAAGGCGTAGGCGCTGTTCAAGGTAGCCCCGAAAGAACAACTCTTCGATGAGAGGGACCAGAAGGATCGTTCCGATGCCACGAAACACAAACCACGCCACAAGGAGCACGCCAGTCAGGGTTCCGTAGGGTGCGACGTCATCTGAGGGTGTTGTCGGGATCAGGATCCAATATGCGGCGATAAATGCGCCAACACCCAAAGCAACCGGATCGAGCCGCCATGGTAGGCTGAGGTAGTACTGCAGCATGAGGCCAACCACCGCGAGCATCAACACCACGCGGATCGGGTAGACGGCTGCGGGCGTTTGGCTCAGCGTTGAGGCGACGAGCGCACTGAGCATGAACACGATGAAGGGCAAGATACGCGCGACCATCGGGTCTTTGAGGAACGGGAGGGGAGTGCGGGCCGTTGTTGGCGCCTCAGCGGTCGTTTTGCGAAGGGCTGGGACGGTTTGTGCCAAGGCAATGATGCCGAGGGCCACAAGCGTAAACATCATCCAACCTGCGTGGCTGTGGAAGCCACCAACTGCCAGTTCGGGGTTACCTCGCAGTCCGATGGCTAAGAGCGCGCTGATCCGGACGATGTTGAACAATGCGGACGTTAGGATGCCGATTGGGTAGAGCACGAGTGCGAGGGGGAAGCGGAGTTCTTTGCGGAACAGCCACAGGTACAGGCTGACAAACAGGGTGACGAGCGCGATGCCTTCGATGCCTGAGCAGACGTTTGCGATCCGGATGAAGAAATCACCAGCGCCAATAACCTTTCGGGCGGGTTCTGCAATGATGTCGTAGTCGGTGAACGCGAATATGGCGACGACGATATCGAATGTTTTGTCGGCGATCCAATCTATCGACCAGATTGGTTGCAGGTAGACCGAAAGATAGGGCGCTAATGCCGCAACACCTAACGCCGGAACGAGAGTTGACCATTCGGTTGCAACAAAGGCACGCCAGCGGGGCAGGGGCGCGACATACAGCGCGATACCAGTCAAAATGAGAGTTAAACCGATGGCCCAGAGAATGATTGGTGCAACGGGCCCTTGAGAGCCTCCGAGAAGCCCGAGAGGGACAAATGCCACCCCCACCCCTAAGATGTTAACTAATAGCGGCCAGAGCCTCTCTCCGGCGGCCTGAGTAAGGGTATTGAGCGGGGCGGGGCGCAGCATCCAGAGGAGCGCCGTGGCGCCAATCATACAATAGGTTGCTACAAGGGCACGGCTGGCTGTGGAGCAAACAGTGCTGCCCCAATTGGCAATACAGTCAAAATCGATGAGATGTTTGAAGACAGTTCCAAGCACTGTCAGCTCAATCAGAAGCAATCCGATGGCCAGTGTGACGCCCCACTTGTTAGATCGTTGGTCTTCTGTGGTTGTCGCACTCATCGGACGGGGCATCCCTTTGGAAACAGAACAGGCCCGCACCTAAAGGCGCGGACCTGAAGTTTGTAGTTTGCTTAGTTACGCAGCGCGACGGCTACGCTCCCATACCAGCAACACAACAGCGGCGATCGCTGCGATAGCAGCAGTGCCTTGTAGGGCGCTGATTTCTGGAACTGCAGTACATGCTGGTTCACCGATACCACCACATGCCGCAAATGCGGAAGTTGTGGATGCGATCAGCGCTGTAGCCGCAAGAGCAAGCTTCTTCATAAATGTTCTCCCCTTTGGATGAACGGTTAACTCGGGACCACAAATTTGTCCCGATCGGCAGGGGCTCTGCCTATGCCGACGCCCGAGCCCCGGGCGCCTGCAATCTTGTGGATTGCTTAGCAGATGCAATCGTAATCTTCGAAGTTAATCGCAATGATGAAGGGTTGCGTGTTGGTCGGATCGCTGTCGCCGGGATCGATAATGACCCCGATCTTGTCACCGACACCAGCAACGAAGCCTTCGCCATTGGCGGCGGCATCCGCAAGGATGAGATCAACATTCGCGTTCAACCCGAACCCAGCGTCAATACCATCGAGATAGGCAAGGTCATCATCGTTCGTGAGTTCCCAAACCGCGCGCTGAACTTCCCAACCTGTAAAGCCGTTGTTCTCGAGGTCCTCATTGAGGATGTAGGAGATCAGGTCGAGGTTGTCGGCTGCTGACAAGCCGTTGAAGGCCGAAACTTGGCTTGCATCGAACGCATCTGTCGCAGTCGCTTCGTTTGCGCCTGTGAGTGTACCCGTATTGAACGGAGCATCTGCAAAGTCCTCGGCGCGACCAACTGGGTCACCACGATCCAAGCAGTAGGCTTCGAAGATAACCACATCATCAAAGCGACCGTCACCAGTGCCGCTGATAACAACGTTAAAGGCATATTCTTCAACAGGTAGAACGATGTTGGAAGACTGCACCTGATAGGTGATGTCGCCGTCTGGAATGCTTGCAATCAAGCTATCAACGCTGTTCGCATCACCACAGAACGTCACAGCAACGTTTGCATCTCCAGTGCCGCCGTTACCGTCATCAACGGTATAGCTGATGTTTTCCAGTGCGCTGTGGCCAATGTCGAGTGCGGCGTAAGCAGCCTCTCCATCAAACACCAGTTGACCACCAGAGAGCGTGACGATTGTGCCTTCACCCGTGGTGATTGACTCACCTTCGGCGATGGCTTGGCCGTCCACAGCTGTGATCGTCAAAGCATCACCATCCGGATCAGAATCGTTGGCCAGAACGTCAAGAGTCAGTTCCTCATCAGCGCAGATCATACCTGCGTCGTCCATCGGTTCTGGGTTGTCATTGGCAGCAACGACACCAGCATCAACAGTGAGGTTTTCTTCGCCGATACCCAACGTGTAGGAGCCAGTCACACCAGTAAGAACATTGGCATCACTGTCAAAGGCATCATCGCCCTGATCCGCTGTCGTAAAGACGAATGTATCCTCGATTTCAAAGCCGACGGAATAGTCACCCGCGCCCAGACCCTCAAAGATATACATACCACCGCCAGTGGTAACGGTATTGCCGATGGCCACGCCGTCTGCGTCAAACAGAGTCACGTCTACGCCGTCCAAACCAGCTTCGCCGATGTCTTGTTGGCCATTGCCATTGGCATCAATAAAGACCTTGTCGCCAAGACGACCTGTCTTTGGATCTACCAGACCAGCATCGATATCGCGTTCGGCCTCGCCGATGCTCAAGGAGAACTCATCGGTCATACCAGTGACTTCATCTGCATCGCTGTCAGAACCGTTTACATCCGATGCATCCGGCCCTTTAGATGTGAACACAAGACCGCCTGCTGCGGACGCGTCGAAGGTGATTTTGTAATCGCCTGCATCCAGTTCGTCGAACAGGTAGGACCCGTCCGCCAGTGTTTCAGTGGTGGCTGTCGTGTCATCACCTGTGCCGAAAATGCCGTCTGCGCCCGCGCCAGTCAGAGTGACGGACACGCCTTCTACGCCGTTTTCACCACCGTCCTGAACGCCATTGCCGTTCTCGTCGAACCAGACGAAATCACCAACGGATGCTGTGCCTGGATCTTCGACGCCTGCATCGTTGTCTTCGGATGTTTCACCAATCGTCAGGGTGATGCCGGTAATGACACCAGTGTCGTCAACATCGCTGTCGTTGGTGTCATCGCCGTTGCCGTTCGGATCGTCTTGCGCGACGAATTCCTTACCTGAGGCTTCGGCGGCAAACATAACGCCGTAGGTTCCGGCAAGAAGGCCAGTAAAGGCGTAGTTGCCAGTGCTGTCAGTTGTCGTGGTGATGACGTTGCCACCAGCGTCCTGAGCAGGGTTACCGTCTGCATCCAGCAAGGTCACCAAAGCGCCGGCAATGCCAGGTTCGCCGTCATCGACATCGTTGTTGTTTTCATCACAGAAGTAGCGACCAGAAAGTGCTGCAGTACCGGGATCTTCGACGCCTGCGTCGTTGTCTTCGGACCGCTCACCGACGCCAAGTGTGATTGTGCCAGTGGAGCCGGTTGTCTGGTCCGCATCGCTGTCGATGGTGTCATCCCCACCAACATTGCTGTCGACCAAGACTTTACCGTCAACGTCTGTCGGGAAGGTAACCGTGTAATCACCTGCCTTCAGGCCCGTGAATTCATAGTTGCCATCCGCATCGGTGACTGTTGTGTCGCCGTTGGACAAGGTAACCGTGACACCTGCAATTCCCATATCGCCCGCGTCATCAACGGAGTTGTCGTTGTTGTCCATGAACACACGACCCGCGAGGGATGCAGTGCCCGCATCTTCGACACCTGCGTCGTTATCAGGCGTGTCTGCGCCGGGCGCGACAACAATGCCTTCGATCGTGGACATACCACCACCAATGTCTGTCGCATCACTGTCGATTGTGTCGTCAGCACCGACGTTTGCATCCACAAGCGTCAGGCCAGATACGTCATCAGTGAACTTGACGCCGTATGTGCCGGGGGAAAGATCGCCGAAGGAGTAGCTGCCGTCGGCAGATGTTGTCGTGGTGATCCCTGTCCCTGTGCCGTCTTCGTTCAGCAGTTCAATAGTCACGCCCGCGACACCGGGTTCACCGTCGTCTACGTCGTTGTTGTTTTCATCGATGAAGTAACGACCGGAGAGTGACCCGAGGATTTCAACAACACCTGCGTCGTTGTCAGGCGTATCTGCGCCTGACACCACTGTGATATTGGTGATTGTGGACATGCCTCCGCCAATGTCAGCCGCATCGCTGTCGATGTCATCGCTGACGTCGCCGTCGACGTTTTGCGTTGTCAATTCACGGCCAGTGTCCGGATCTGTGAATTTTACGCCGTAAGTGCCGGCTACGAGGTCGCCAAAGCTGTAGTTGCCTTGCGCGTCTGTCGTTGTTGTAACGCCAGTTGGGTCACCGTTTTCGTCTAGCAATTCAACTGCGATGCCCGAGATGCCATTGGCACCGTCGTTGTCCAAGCCATCGCGGTCAGCGTCAAAGAAGTACGTACCCGAAAGCGAGCCGAGGGCAGGGGGTTCGCCCGGCATGAAGCACAGATCGTCAACTGCGCCGGAACCGACCAGATTGATGACCATGCTGTCGACGTCTTGCGCGTCCAGTTTGATCGTCTGGATGGAGTTGTTACCCGCAGCAGGGATCGCAACAGATTTGATCAGGTTGCCGTCCTCGTCGAACAGATCGATGGAACCGCCAGCTTCTTCGATATCAAGCAATTTGATGTCGTGAATGTCGGACGGGTTGTCGAAGTCGAACGTGATGGACCCACCACCAGCGTTGTCATCCGGGTCAGAGCTGTCACCGTCTTCGGAGATGATGATGATGTTGCCGAGGTTGGCATAGCCCAGATCGTTGTCGCCGCCGGTCGGATTGGCGGAATCAAAGATCATTGCATCGTTTGCACTGCCTGCACCGTCGCCATCGCGCTGTGCCACAACACTAAAGCCGTCAAACTGCGTGCCAACAATGGTGCCCGCAGCTTCGCCGCTGAAGTCTTCCAGCTGGAAACCTTCAGGGCATTTTTCGCCATCTTTGCACAGTTCGATTTTGTCGATGCGCACGAATTCACCTGCATCACCGTCCGCATGAATGCTGACGACATCGCCGGTATTGATTTGAACGTTATCAAGCGTGAAGTTGGAGAAACCGCCGTTGTCTGAACCGCCACCATTGTTGTCTTGGTCCAATTCAATAACGCCGACAACAACACCGTTTACCTTTACGGTTAGAGTTGACTGGCCGTCGCTTTCGTCTTGTGCGCGGATGGTCAGGTCATATTCACCTTCCATGCCGTTGAACGTAGTCCAGAGTTTGCCTTCGCCACCTGCGCAGTTAAGCTTTACCAGCTTGTTTTCAGAAGCTTGGCTGCCGCAAACTGTTTTGAAACCCCATTCGTGCATGTCTTCGGCTTCGATGACGATGCAGGCCGGATCCGTTTCGTCCACGTCTTTGACTTTGACCCACAAGGCTTTGGTCTCGGAACCGCCCTTGTCGTCAGAGACCTTGATCGTGACATCATAGGTATTGGAGTTCCCACCTGATTGTGGGTTTTCGTAATCAGGTTCGCCAATGAATTTCAGCTCACCGGTGTCTTCGTCGATTTCAAAGAAGGCCGCATCGCGTCCGCCTACAATTTCGTAAGTCAGCGTGTCGCCGTCCGCATCCGTTGCATTGCTGTCGATCACGAATGTCGTATTCTCGTCAACGCAGATGATGCCGTTCTCGGGCAGGTTAGTGAATGTTGGCGGCGTGTTCACCGGTGCGTCAGGCCCTGCGCCAAGGCAGCTGTAATCGACCCAGCATCCTTTGACATTGCACGTGGCCGAAACGGTCAACTCGACTCCAGCTGGCGGAACATCACCGTAGAATGTGAAAAAATCATCGCCGGTGCCGGGTGCGTTGTATCCTTCGACCTCGATCTCAATGAGGTAATACTTTTTGCCGTCCGAGCCGGTCAGGACATGGTAGCTTTCGGCGTACATCTGGCTGCCGACCCGGGCGCCATCAATGGTTGCCATCTGGCCGGAGGAGTCGTTGGCGTTTTCATTGTTCCAGCTATCGCCGCTCAACGTTCCGTCATTGTCCCATGTGGACATCGTGACGGTCGCAGCACCGGGCATCGTGAATGAATCACCGCGGCCAATTGAATTTCCATTACCGGATCCTGCTCCAAGCAGGTCCGCCTCTGTGAATGCAGTCCACTCATGTTTTTTGTATCGCGATGTCATCTCATTCCCCGTTCTTCAAACTAATCGAAGCGGCTCAAAGAGCCGCTAAAAAATGATGAATTTTGGGAAAACCCGATCCGAATGGTGTAACCAAGTCCGAGTACAATCTGCTATCGCAGAAAGGCCGAAAATACGACCATTGTACCCGCTTGAAATGTCTTCAATTCTTGCGTCCAAAAGAAATTGGACAAAAATATTCGAAACAACCAAAACGCCGAGTTTAATCCCCCCGATCACCAACTACTGATTTAGTGTAATCCATAATCGGCATATTTCTGCCATTATTTTGTCAAAATTTACGATTTCTTCACTTTTGGGGAGTTCGCCTGTGCGCTTGTTTCGTCTTTGGTATCAATGCGTAAGCTGGGATCAAATTGTTTCGAAATATAATCAGCCTAAGAATGCCTTCCGTCCGCAATGTACACGTTAAGATTGCAATTTGTCTCTCAAATCACCACCAATAGATCGAATCACTTCAGTTGCGAGTGCCGGTTGGCAGTGGGGTTGATCGTGCCCAACGGGATCAAAGTATTCTCGTTTGGGGTTTATGTCTCAATTGGCAGTTCGACCGAGAGTCATGATACCTGCAGAATCGCTGCTTTGCTTGGCATCTTCGTGGGGCTGAGGCTCGATGCTGTTCAGGAACGCGTGACATTCTGCCTTTAAGGCTCCCTCCGTTAGAAGGCGATCGGGCTTTTCCAGCCAGGAGCTGAATGACGGCGATGCAAATT
The DNA here is from genome assembly GCF_021532625.1 of Octadecabacter algicola. Lineage (GTDB taxonomy): Bacteria > Pseudomonadota > Alphaproteobacteria > Rhodobacterales > Rhodobacteraceae > Octadecabacter > Octadecabacter algicola. The sequence continues at coordinate 85,812 of NZ_JAKGAR010000005.1, read as the reverse complement.
GGAGAGGCCCCAACTGTCGCAGCATAGCAGCAAAAATCCTCGCGAGAAAAAGCGGGCTCTTAAATATCTATGCCAAAACATCGAAACAGTATGCGCAGTGCTGCGTAGAGCCCGTGTTCGCCATGAGTTATCGTAAACGCGAAACTGCCCGCGAAGAACAGGAACGTCAGCGGATAGGCTGCAAAAGAATAGGCTTTCGTTTTGATGATGCGCCATTTCTTCTTGCGCGCGGTCATCGTCCATTTTTGATAGATCGCAACGCCAGCGGCGTTGTAGAGCCCCCATGCCACCCAGTTCCAAGACGCCGCGTGCCAAAGACCCATCACAAGGAAACTCGCAAAGACCGCGACATAAGGACTACGACTGACGCCAAGGGTAGGCATATAGATGTAGCTTTGGCACCAGCTTGCCAGCGACATATGCCAACGCTTCCAAAGGTTGCCGATATTTGGGGCGAAGATCGGAAAATTGAAGTTTTCCATGATACGCAAGCCAAACAACCGTCCCGTGCCGATAGCGATGTCCGTGTATCCGGAAAAATCCATGTAGACGAACAAATAGCAAAAGCACAAAAACAAGATGACCCGCAGAGGTGAAGTGTCCTCAAGGTTATTCAGAAGGCGGCCCGTGCTCCCATAATTTAGGCTTTCAAGCACGAACAAGCAGATAGCGCCGAGTACAAATTTCTTGATCAATCCGATGGCTATTCGGGTCAAGCCATCCCAGGCCATTTGGTTATCCCAAGTGGAGGACCGTCCGTTCATGAAAAGATCGAAACGCTGGATTGGACCCGCAGTGAAGATCGGGACAAAGAACACCCAAGCGAAATATTCCCAAAAGCTGTGCTGCGGAAGCATCCCGCGGGACCTTTCCAGCACATAGTGGATCAGCTTGAAGCTGAAATAGCTGATGCCCATCGGTAAGAGGAGATTGGCAAAATCATAACCATTTGCAAACAAGCTTGCCAAAGCTGGCATATATTTGAAGTAGAACAGGTAAGCCGCCACGACGGTGATCAGAAACTTGGTCGCAAGTCGGAACAAGGGTTTTTGATCCGCCCTGTTGTGCAGGAAATAAACCATCAGTGCGATCGCAAGCATCATCGCAACTGTTAGTGGTTCAAAGCTGGCAATGAACCCAAATGAAACGATGCCCAAAAAAGGGAACTTCAGACCTTGCGGCAAGTTCCAGAAGATCACCACGCTGACGGCAGCGGAAACCCAATAATACCAGAATTCTATCACTTTCTAAAAACCCTGATACCGAAAGATTTGGCCGTAAGAACTGGCATTGATCAATCCGACAACTGCCATGGTCAGGAGTGTGCCAATTACGACGCCCTGAACAATCTGACCCGCCCAAAAAGAGCTGTTTTTGGTGACTTTATTCATCATACACCTGCAAAAATTGATCGACCATGACGTCCAAGAGCCGTGCTTGTAGGTCTTCTGAATTGATATGCGCCCAATCGTAGAATTCGGAATCTTCCGCTTGTGCCAGTGTGCCGGCATCAAAATAGGGCACATTGGCATCTTCAGCGATCTGACGCACCCGTGCCATGTGGATTTCTTGTCGGTCTTGGCCAAGAAAATCAGTAACAAATTCTGGTCTGAGAGGATGCTCCATCAGAATAATTCTGATGTTGTCCCGCGTTTCGACATAGTCCAGAAGGTCGCGCAGGCGTTGGTAATTCCCATCTAGGACTTGCTCCATATTCGGGCCTTCGAACCGTGCCATGATCCCCTTTGCGTGTTCTTGATAAGCTTCCGCTGCATTGTTCCGGCCGACATATTGGACATAATTGCGTTCAATGGTTCGACCCCGGACATATTGCGCGAAGTTTGGAAGAATTTCCCCCAAGCGAGGGACATAGAACCTTAGGTGATCAAGTCCCGTCGATCCCGTCATCGCGCGCGATACGTTCCCAACTTCTTGGGTGCGTTCCACATACAAAGGAGAATCTATCCCGAACCGGCTTGTGTTGAAGGCTTCGAGATAATCCTCGGTCAAGAACGTGAATCTCGACGGACCAATACCCAACACAACATAGACTGGGACATCTTCGGGTAGATGTTCCAACATCAGCAAATGTTCGATAATACTTTGGCGACCGGTCGTTAGGGAAACGACATGAAAATCCCGCGCTGGCGTCGCTGCAAGGGCGCTTGAAATCGCTTCAGGGCCGCCAAAACTAGCCCCGGTGACTGACGCACCTATAATTGCCAGAACTGGACGATCTGAATTTTGAAGCTGGAACAGCTCCGAGGTAACAAAAAGGTGGTGATCCCTATTATTGTCCGCCAGCAGAACACCATAGGGAGACGTCATAAAAGCGGGTACTGCCAAAATGGCAACAGCCGTACTTAGCGCAGCAGTTGCCAGCGCGATGCAAACTGAAAGGCCAGATGGCGTCCGCAATCCAAGGACAAAGTCTTTGATCAAAATATCGTCTTTCAAAAATTCTTGACGGAAAGCTAAGCAACGTCGGTAACGAAGGCAACGCATCCACGAAAAACAATCAAAAATACTAGGTTTTTAAGGCGTCTGCAGCATTTACTTGGCCGAGCCTAGACAGAACGACCGCTGATTGATTGTCGCTTGTAAAGAATCCTTATGGCCACAAAATACTGCAGCCATGCGCTCAATCCTGAGCGATCTCTATTGGACTATCGCTTCAAGGCGGACCCTTAAGTGCGTTTTTCAAAGCGCGAGAAGTCCGAAGTAGCAATCAACCGTCACATTATTGCATCAGAAAAGCTCCCCTCTTTACGTAAGGTTAATATTCAATCACAATTTCGTCATGCGGCCGCTAAATTTGCCGCTTTGATCGATTATATTTTTTTATTTTTTAGAGGTCCGGAATGGCAATATCTCGCAGTGATTTAACAGATTTTCTTGAAGAAGAAGTAGGCGTCGACACTGACGATCTCCAAGATGATACGCCGCTGTTCAGCACGGGACTTGTCGATAGTTTTGCGCTTGTCACGCTTATGATGCAGCTAGAGACTTTGGGTGGGTTCCGGATCAAACCTGCTGAAGTGACCCTTGAAAATCTGGACACCCTGGAACGTATTCTAGCCTATGTGAAGAAGCAGGAAGCATGACACCTGAAAAGCTCTTGGACGCCGTAGAAGGGTTCTCGACCCCGCTTTTTGTCTATGATCTAGATGCAATTCTTGACCGCCTGTCCCTGTTGAAAAAGCTTTTCGATGGGCGTTTTGGCGTCAGCTACGCGATCAAGGCCAACCCAAACATGGGTTTGTTGCGCGCATTGCAGCCTCAACTAGAGATGTTCGATGCATCGTCAATTTTGGAAGTGCGGCGGGCTATTGCTACCGGCATGAAGCCTGAATTCATCTCTTTTTCCGGCCCTGCTAAGCGAAAGGTTGAGATTCACGAAGCTGTAGACTTACACGTCGGCGAGCTGATCCTTGAAAGTCTTTCAGAAGCCGAAGAGGCTAGTGCTTATGCCCAATCCAAAGGGCTATTGCAGCCTTGTCTTGTGCGTATCAACCCTTTGCACGTTCCCAGAAAATTTGGTGCCTCAATGGCGCGGACGGCCAGTCAGTTTGGTATTGACGAAGAACAGATGGGTGATGCGCTGCCTCAGATCGCCGAACTTGCTGGTCTGAACCTTGTCGGGTTTCACATCTATTCTGGAACAAACTGCCTTGATCCTGAAGCCATTGCCGAGAACTTTGAAAACTTTGCGCGCATTTTCGAACAGGCGCAGGCACAGACGGGGATCGAGGTCCACCGCTTGGTCTTTGGATCGGGCTTTGGCATTCAATACCTGCCGGATGAAACGCAGCTGGATCACGAGGCTTTGCCCGCCCTAGTTAATCCCATTGTGGATGCGCTTTTGCAAAAGCCAGGGTTTGAAAAGGCTACCTGTAATCTTGAACTTGGACGTTGGCTTGTAGGGCCGTTTGGTTGGCTGCTGACGCGCACAATATCCGAGAAGTCATCGCGAGGCAGTGAAATTCGCACGTGTGACGCTGGGTTCAACAACCACCTCGCCGCCTGTGGCATGATGGGTTCGGTCTTTCGTCGCAACTGGGTCTTTCAAAACATCTCCAACCCGCAGGGAAAAACTTCTGCGTACATGTTAGTCGGCCCTTTATGTACCAGCATCGACCGTCTGGCCGTAGATGTGGAATTGGCCGAAGTCACGGTAGGCGATGTAATCGCGATTGAGGGGTCGGGGGCGTATGGCCTGACCGCATCACCTTCACGCTTTATCTCGCACCCCGAACCGCGCGAAGTGACCTATCATGATGGCAGATTTACGGATGCTTCGGAAACGGAGCGGCACCCTCTTACGACATTGCCAGCATGACCAAAGACACACGTTATATCATTCTTGGGTACCCAAGATCAGGCACAACGCTTTTGTCTCGTTTGCTTGATGCTCATCCAGACGTGTCTTGCCCACCTGAGACGCACCTTTTCACGGCCGCCGCTCGCTTCCTTAGCGAACAGGACAATGTCGAGGGGCCGCCAATCGGTGTCTTGGCGGGGGTTAATTTTCTTGGGGTTGAGGCCGAAGACGTTCTGAATCCATTGCGCAAAATGTGTTTTGGCTTTCATGAAAGGGCTGCACAGGGTGCGCCAATCTGGGTCGAAAAAACAGGTGTCGATATCTTTCACATCGACAAGCTGAAATTGCTTTTGGAAGGGCACGCCAAGTTCATTCTGCTGTGGCGAAACCCGCTGGACGTGATTCCGTCAAACGTCGATCTGGCGGAAAAGATGGGCGCGCCGCTGACGGACGTCTGGCAAGACACGCGGTCATGGATTTGTCCGTTCGAGGGGCTTGCCCAGTCCTGGGTTCAGCGATCACAAGACTTACGCGCGTTTCAGGATGCGATAGGTGAAGATTGCCACGCTTTGAAGTATGAGGATTTGACGCAAGACCCCGCCAGTACCCTGTCTGAGTTGTTCCGGTTTATGGGCGCGCAGGGGGATGCAACCGATGTTGTCTCGCAGGCCTTCACGCGTGAGCCGAATATTGGGCTGGGGGATTTCCGTATTGATGGCATGACCGAGGTGCGCCCGCCTGATCCAAAAGCATGGCGGACCCGATTGCCGCGTATGGCCGCAGGTCGCGTTGTTAAGATCGTGGCTGAAGAGATGGAACATTTGGGCTATGATGTGCCCAAGACTCCAAAACGTCCCAGCCGGGAAACTGCCGTGCGCCAGTTTACAATGGCCGCGCAGATGAAGCGGAACACGCCCGATGGGACATCTTGATCCTATGGAAAAGCAGTGGCCTTGGCATCGGTTTGTCGACATAGCCACTGGGCAAGAAGACCTTGTCGCAATTTTTCATGGCGACACGCATCTGACCTTTGCACAATTGCAGGATATGGCTGGTTGTCAGGCCGCCGCACTTGATCAGCTAGGCCGCGGTGACCGTGCTGTCATAATCTCCGAAAACAATCCACAAGTCGCCATTGTGGTTGCAGCGATCTGGCAACGCGGCGGCATTCCGGTGCTTGTCCATTCTATGGCGCCCGATGCACATGCCGCGCACGCAATTACTTTGACGGACCCAAAGTATGTCTTTGCTCCAAGCAAAGAGCCGTTTCACAATTGGCCAGCGCCCAAAGCCGCGCCTGCGGAGGCCTGTTCTGAAATGCCATCGAACAGCACCGCATCAATCGTTTTCACGTCAGGTTCAACGGGGCTTCCCAAAGGCGTCATGCAATCTGCCGAGAACCTCATTGCCGGGGCTAGGACCATGTCGCAGATCATGGCCTATCACTCGGATGATCGCATTTTGTGCCCTGTTCCGTTCGCGTTTGACTATGGCTGGGGACAAATGCTGTCTTTGTTATTGGAAGGCATTCCGCTTGTCCTGACCGAGCCCGCGAATAGTCTTGGTATCTGCGCGGCATTGGATCAGCACCAACCGACGGTTCTTGCCGCTGTCCCAGCGCTCTTGGCTGATTTGATGTCAGGTCTCTCCCCGATCGCGGATGCCAACCGTGATACGATCCGATTGATTATGTCGACAGGCTCGAAGATGCTGCCAGCCACATTGCAGAAGGCCCGCGAGACGTTTCCAGCAGCTGAGATTTGCCTCAATTACGGTTTGACAGAAACATATCGAAGCGCTTCGCTTGCCCCAAAGTATCTCGACAGTCACCCAACCTCAGTGGGTAAGGCCATACCTGAGGCGGAACTGCGGATTATACGCCGCGACGACACCCTGGCTGACGTGGGCGAAGTGGGCGAGATTGTCCACTTTGGTTCGGGCTGTTTTCAAGGTTATTGGCGCGACCTAGACCGGACAAACGACGTGAAAAGATATGTTTCGGCGATGGATCAGGTCGGTGTGTTCACGGGTGATCTTGGTCACATGGATCAAGATGGTTTCCTATATCTCGAAGGGCGCAAGGACCGGCAGATCAAATCAATGGGCGTTCGTGTGTCACCTGACGAGCTTGAGGGGCTGTTGGCTTCCCATAGCAGCATTGCGGAAGCAGCCATTGTGTCAAAACCACATGAGGTTTTGGGAGAGATGATTGTTGCCTTTGTCGTCCCGCAAGAAACAGATACAGATTCGCGCGCATTGCTCAAAGAATTGAAGGCATACGCCCGTGGCTGCATGTCTAACTTTATGCAGCCACGCATCTATCATGTTGTGGGCTCTCTGCCGCGTAACCCAAGTAAAAAGATTGACTACGTAAACCTACGTCAAAGGTTGGAGACGACCGACAATGGATAGGTTTGTCGCACCTGGGCGGAGTATATAGAGGAGCATCGCATGAGCTTGGATCATATCACACTGGCGAGAACGCTATCGGAACGCATCGAAGAAAAACCGGGCCCCGGAAAGGAAAAGGCGTATTGCGATGCATTAATTGAACAAATGCGCCGTGATCAGCTTTTCTCGGTCAGCGTCGCGCCTGATCTGGGTGGTCCCGGTCTGTCGGTTGCAGATATTGCCCGCATTACCTTCGAGATTGCGCGGCAATCCGGGTCCGCAGGCCTGATCTATGCCATGCACATGAGCCAAGCCTATACGCTGACGACCCACGGAAAAACTTTGCATTTGCAGGAGTTGCAGAAACGTCTTCATGATGAACAACTGTTGATCGCATCGGGAACATCGGAGAAAGGGCCGGGCGGTGATATCCTAACCTCGCTTTGCGCCATAGAGGAGGGCGACTCCGGTCAGATGAAGGTCAACAAGGAAAGCCCGAATATATCTTATGTCGACCATGCCGGATTGATTTTGGTAACCGCCAACAGGATCAACGCCAACGGCAAGAAACGCCAGGTTCTCATTGCGGCCAGTGTTAACAAGGACAACTTCACATCGACCTTCGCTGCGGGATTCCTTGGAATGCGTGGCATCCATAACAGTGGTTACAAATTCCAAATCAACTTTGATGAAGGTGCGATTTTCGAAGACGCATTCTCGGGAATTGCACGCCAATCGATGACCCCGTCGATCCAGATCTTTTGGGCGTCGCTTTGGTCTGGTTTGGCTTGGCATATGATCGACAAGGCCAAGCGGTTCACGACAGAAGCTATTCCGCCGGATAGTGATATGGCTCCGGTTATTCTGCATGAGATGACCCGGATTGTAGATCTGCATCATTCCATGAATACAATGATTCGCGATGCGATTGCTGCCTTTGAAAACAGCGCGGACGCAAAGGGCATGGGTTTTGCTCTTTCGGCACAAATCAACCGTATCAAGGTCAATTGCTCAGAGCTTCTCAACCAGATCAGCATCCGGACACTGTCGGTGATCGGGATCAGAGGCTATGCGATGGGAGGGCCATATACGATCGCAGAACCCCTTGCAGACGCTCTGTCGGCACCAATCATGGTATCAAACGTGAGGTTGACGCTGAACACCGCGCAAATCGAACGCTTCGTAGACGAACGCCTTTAGAAGTGGCATTCAGCGCCGGTTTTTGTTCAGTTCATCGTCAAGATGCCCGGCTTAGGCGTCCTCAAACATGGCGTCTGCATCATCATAGAGGTCAACGGTGGGCGGTGTTTCGTCAAATGCACCCATCCCATCTGTGAGAGCCGCCCACAGGGCGCTGGCAGACTGAGCGTTGTCCTCCGAGCCCAGTTCTTCGTAGAACGCTTCACCAGAGCCGCCGCCAATGATCTTCATCTCAACTTCATCGGAATCGTAATCGACGGTGAAGTATGCATCGTTGTCGCCAGACAGGCCAGTGATCTGGATGCGGTCTACGGAGCCGACCAGCTCATCGACCGAGATCAGAACTTCGGTGCCGACTTGGCTGTCTGCATCAAGGATAATCTGGAGTGTACCGTCTTCCAGGTTCACCCCTGATTGCACGTCGCTGTCATCGCCAAATGCGCCAGTGCGAAACTCTTGGATAGTGGCCATGTCACCATCTTCGTCGGCCTCAAATGTGAGAACGCCACCGTCTCCGACACGCATAACTGCGGTGTCGCCATTAGTGCCGTCAAAACCGACGTCGGCGTCATCGCCAATCAAGTGCAGGCTGCTGCCATCTGTAAAGGTCGCGGAGGCATCATTGCTGGCCAGAACCGCGTCACCGTCCGTGACCGTCATGTTGACCGACCCGTTCATGTCGCCAGTGTTCACAAAGCGGCCGCCATCAACGTTGATGTTCAACGTGTCAGTGTCGTCGTACCCGTTCATCCAGGTTTGACCTGCGTCATCGATGTTGAATGTCCCACCGTTTTCACCAGTGGTGGTTTCGCCTTCGATAGTGAGCTTGCCGTGATCGACGCTCAACTCACCGCCAGAACCGAAGTCAAAGTCCTGCAACGTGTTGGTGCCATCATAGTTAACCCAGTTGCCGGCCAGTTCGACGCTGTCGCCGTCCTGTGTGCCGGGGGTGTCTTCGGTGGACCAGTTGTAGTCGTTGTCCCAGCGAACACCATCGCCCAACGTATTAGGCACAAAACGCACAGTGGCAGAGCCGACGCGATCATCAGTCTGAAGTCCAAAGCCTTCTTGGAAGAAGGACGCGATCACTTCAGCATCCACGAGGTCATCAAAGGCGCCGTCGGCCTGATCGCGCAGGTAGTCAGACAGATCGGTGACGGACGCATCTTCCTTATCCAATAGGGCGGACGTGAAGGTTTGGATGGTCGTCTCGTCTAACACCTCGGAGTCGAGGCCTTCTGCGTTGATGGACCAGTCTTTGCCCTTGGCTAGCGCTTCGCCGTCGATCCAGTTGTACACGATCGTGTCGTTATAAAGCGGATCCTTGTCGAGGTTCTGGGCGGCGGCGCCTTCCCATCTTTCAGCTTGCTCATCAGGGTCATCCGGGTTGGTCATATGTGCGACGATGTTGTCGATCATTACAGACATTTCGCCGTTGTTATAATAGCCATACCCTTTGCCGCCGATGACTGCGCCGTCATCTTTGGTCGCGCCAGAAGAGATGACATTGCCTTCAAACCAAGTGTAGTTGCCGATCGTGCCGTATTCTTTGTAATCACCGCCAACGAAGTTAACCCCGGCGTTGTTTTCGATAAAAACGTTGTCGGTTGCGAACGCGCCGCCACGCAGTTGGGCCCCATAGGACGCGCCTTGCATGACAATGTTGTTGGTAAAGGTGACGTCTTTGGTGTTGTACTGAAGATAGACGTTGTGGCTCCACATGCTGGCGGGCTGGCCGTCTTCTTCCCAACCGTTATGGTCGATCAGGTTGCCATCGATCAATGTGCCATTACCGCCCGCAACATAGAGCCCGGAAATGCGGTCTTCATGAGCTTCCCAAACGCCGTCTCCGTCAACGTCTTCATCGCGGAACACGTCGGAAATTTCGGAGTTTCGAATCGTCAGGCCATCGGTGCCTTTGAAGATTGCTTCGTCACCGGTGAAATGTACGTCATCAAACAATAGGTTTTCGGAGTCTACAATGTTGACGCTTTCTGCGAACTGAAGGTCCGTGAAAACAACGTTTGAACTCGTTTCCTGATAAATATTCATCCGGTCAAGAAGCACAGGGAGTTCCCCATCGCCCCAAGCGGTGATGTGCATCGGGTGCAATTCGTCTTCGCCGTTGGAACCACGGCCCACGAGGCGATCTGTGCCTTCGTATTCGTAGCCGCGTTCAAACAGCAACCAATTTGATGTCGGGCCGTTATCAGCGCTGGTGATGCTTTCCCAAACTTCGAGGCCGATGTCGCTGGACAGGGCCATGATTTCGCTGCCACCATATTCAGGGTGATCAACGAGCCATTCGGTGGTGATGTCACTCTCGTCGAGACCTTCCATCGCGGCAATATCCGCACGGGTTACGGCATCGTCGCTTTCGGTGACGTAGACGGGACGGTGCACGTCGCCAGTTTCAACGATAACGTCATCGTTTTCGTCGGTTTCCAGCATATAGGATTTGCCCTGACCCCAACCTGCGTCTTGGGCGCCTTCGGTGACGTTCAAATCTGTGGTGTGGGATTCAACAGTGCCGTCATCGAATGTCACATCAAAGCTGAATGACAAATCACCCGTGGATGTGTCGCCAGACAGGACCACAACAATGCTGTTGTCGGGATTGACGGTGACGTTGCCGAAATCGGGCTGATCGGTAATCTTAATGCTGGCGATTTCATCGGTGCTGTCCAGTGTGAACGCGTGAACACGACCTTCCATGATTTCAAAGGTGTCATCGGAGCCGTTTAGCTGGATTTCTTGAGCAGAGGTGCCGCCAAATTCCGCATCAATGGTCGAGGCGTCGACATCCGTGGACTTTTCAGCCGTGGTGTCTTCTGGTTCGGTCACGTCCTCTTCAGTGGTTTCCTCTACTTCGGTGACTTCTTCCACCACTTCTACTACCGCGTCGGAGGCTTCCTCGACCACGACGTCAGGAGTTTCCTCGACCACGACGTCAGGAGTTGCCTCGACTACGACGTCAGGGGTTTCCTCGACTACGACGTCAGGAGTTGCCTCGATCACGACATCAGGGGTTTCCTCGACTACGACGTCAGGGGTTTCCTCGACCACGACGTCAGGAGTTGCCTCGACTACGACGTCAGGAGTTGCCTCGACTACGACGTCAGGGGTTTCCTCGGACACGACGTCAGGGGTTTCTTCGACAACCGGTGTGACTGGATCGACTGCCTCGTCGTTCGCAAATTTGGCGGCTTTGGCTTTACCGTTGCTTTTGACACTTGGGCCGCTTGCAGCCAAGGCTGCAAAGAGTCCAGCGAATATCCCCAAGAAGCCGGTCATAATGTTACGCCCTGCTGGGTAGCGAAGGGAGGCGTTTGGTTTTCATCGTTAGTCATCTGCACTGTTGCTCCTGATCGGGTTGAAGAGGGAGTTCAAAGTTCATTTCGAAGGAATTTGTCGTTCGATAACGGAGCAATAGTTGGTTTGAATTAAGACTATTCTAAGAATTGGGGCCGAGCAGTGACGGCGACCCGTAAAGTCGTAAACAGGGCGCTGTTAACCCTGTTCTTATTGGCGGTTGGCCGCTTGGTTCAGGTAGAAACCCGCCGACCCAAATAGGTTGACGTTGCCGTATTTCCGCCATTTTGCCGATTGAAAGGCATTCAGAAGGCGGAGGTTTGCCTATTTTGTGCATGACTTATTTGCCGCAAACGGTGCGGTTCAGCGTCCTTCGCTGTTTGGTCAGGCAATTAGGGGACGGTTATTCGCCAGACTTGGCGACATCCGCGTGCTGATAGGCATTCAGCACAACACCGACAACATTTGTCTGCTCGGCGATTTCACGTTCGCTTATATCAAACTGCTTGTAGCGTGTTTTGCCGGCGCGGATGACGACTAAGGCGCAATCAACATTCTTGAGGAAAGCGCGGGTATCATCGTTTATCAACATAGATGGAAGATCAAAGATCATCACATCGGGTTTGTATTCCAGCTCGATGCGGTCGATCACATTAGCTGTTTCTTCCGCCAATAACAGCCGAGCGGGGTCGCTTTCGGGTTTATTAGCCATGGAGAAGGCAACGTTTGGCCCGATGCGAACGGCTTGATCTGCGAACTCCGCGTTGCCAGAAATGACGTCGCCGAGGCCAATCTGAGGTGTGTGATTGAGGAAAGTCTTTACCGACGGATCGCGCAGGTCGAAATCCAGCACCATAGAGCGCAGATCGCTTTGGCGCCCTAAGCTGAGCGCGAGGTTGCATGCCGTTGTCGTCTTGCCGGAGTTGGGCATGGGTGATGTGATCGCGATCCGCTTCCAGCCGTTCTGACGCATCTGCAACAGAACCTTGGTGCGCAGGATATCAAAAGGCGTCGCTTTTGTGTTAGCGACCTGCGTTACCAAACGGTGTTTTTCAAGGGTACGGTCATCGATCTGGATCGCGGGGAGCGCTTGCCACAAGTCTTCAACGTCGCCAGAGCGGGCGGCACGTGTAGGTTTTGCAGGCGCGCGAGGGCTTTCGGGGCCATTTTCCTGACGGGTCTTGCGGGCCTTATCGAGAGCGGCTTGTAATTTTTCCATGTCGTCCCTTCGCCTCCTTAGAAAGGCATCAGCGCAAGAACACGCTGAACCAGTGTATTAAGTGGCATGTAATTTGTATCGATGTACCACAGCAGTAACGGAACACCGATCACGGCTATCAGCGTCCCAATAACCAGGGCGAGACGACGAGCCGTGCGGCGGCCGCGGCTTTCCAGATAAGGAATGGTGGCAATCGGTGTGACATTAAAACGCCCTATAAGTTCCGCAGGACGGCGTACTGTCCGGTTCAGCAACTCAAGAAGTACGAAAAACCCGCCTGCCATACCAAGACCCAGTGCCGCACCCATGGCAATGACGCGAGGCCGATCCGGCCCAGAGGGTAAGCGAGGCGCGTTGGCATTTTCAATGACGGTAATCCGCTGGCCTTGGGCCGTAGTTTCAATCCGCTCACCGACTTGGGCTTGGTTCAGGTTCACGACAGCGGCGTTGTAACGGGTCTGAATAATCTCAAAGTCCCGCTGCAGAGCAGCCAATTCGAAGCCGTTCACAGAGCTGGCCGCGATAGACCGCTCAAGTGTGTCCAACTGCTCTTTTGTTTCCTCGACGTCGGTTTGCATAGTTTGTATGCGATTTTCGATTTCAATCATCGTGGCTTGGAACATAGCTTCGGCGGCGGACATCGCGCCGTCTTCTTCTTCGCCGGGAACGGCAACCGCAGCCGCTTGTGAGGCGATGATCGCCTCTAAGCGGTCAACTATGGCTTGCAGGCGCACGACGCGAGGGTTTTCGGGAGTGTAGGTGGCCAGTGCTCTAGACAAATCCGTACGTGCCACTAACAGTTGGCGTTCCTCGTTTGAGATGGGTCGCTGCTGTTCAGAGCGCTGGCCAACTTGTCCGGTCGCCTCAAAAATACTTTCAATGTCATCGCGTTGCGAGACAGTCATGTGCAGGTCCCGTTCCATACGGGCCAGACGTTCCTGCAGCAAAGTCTGACGGCCAAGGCGGAAGGTCTGGTTTTCAGGTAGCGCGTCGGAATTTTCGCTTTTAAAAGTGGCAATACGCACACTCTGCGCATCGAGCTCTTGACCGAGCCGTTCGACTTCTTGTTCAAAGAATTCCAGTGTGCTTTCTGCGCGACCCATGCGGAAGCTGGCGTTGGCTTCAAGCACGAGCGTCACATATTCATTTACTACGTTTGCAGCGATCTGGCCTTCGCGGCCAGTGAACGAGATCGTCATAACAGTCGCGCGATCGCGCGCCGTCGTGCGGCGGATCTCGGTGTCGCGCTGCATCCGGTTCACTATGGCATCAGGTTCGGCGGTGCGCAGATCCTCGTACACATTAAAGCGATTTGCGATGTCGATAAAGTTTGCGCGGGTCAAAAGTCGTTGCTGGATCACGTCGAGCTGTTCGACGGCATCGGTACGCACGGTAGAGGCGACCATATTGGCCGGAATCTGAGGTTCTTCAACGAGCAGGCGGGCCGATGTCGAATACGTTTCTGGCATACGCATGGCTGTGAAGGCCGCCATCATTGTCGAAACAGTGAAGAGAAGGGCCATGATCGGGAAACGTCGAAGCAGGAGTTTCCAATAAAAACGAAGATCTAAGTTCATTCTGCAGCCTTTTTGGGCGTATCTACACGCTCAGTTAAAAACAAGGGACCGGTGTAGGTCTGCAAGATCACACCATCCCGGATCAACTCATTAATAGTGTCTAAGCCAACATGTGTTTGGTCGGCGCTTGCGGCATAAACAAAAGCGAGATCGCAAATCTTGTTGATTACCCGAGGGATCCCGCCAGCGTATTCGCATATTTTCTGGATCGCGGCTTGATCGATTTCATCACCATGCCCACCAACCGACAGGAGGCGGTGACGAATGTATTCGGTCGCCGTCGCGCGATCCAGTGGGTTGATATGATAGGTGGATGTGACCCGCTGCGCGAATTGGCGCAGCTCTGGCCGTTCGATTATGGCACGCAACTCCGGCTGCCCGACAAGTATCAGTTGTAGTAGTTCGTCCTTGCCGGAATTGATGTTGGTGAGCATACGCAATTCTTCGAGGGTTTCGGCTCCAAGGTTCTGAGCTTCGTCGATGATCAGGATCACACGCTTGCCATCCGCATAGGCGTTGATGACAAAATCCTGAAACCGCTGGAAAAGGCTGACGTAGTTGTCTGCGCCGTTCAGATCGATGTCGAGGGCATTGAGAACCCAACGCAGCAAGTCATCGCGATTGCCTTGCGCGTTTGAAATCAGGCCGACGATTGAATCACCCTCTATCTGGCGCAGCAGGGCCTGAATCAGGGTCGTCTTACCTGTTCCTACTTCGCCCGTAACAACGGTGAGAGGCGCCTTAGTGACCAGCCCGTATTCTAGGATTGAAAAGGCGCGCTTGTGCGACCGGGTCCAGTAAAGGAAGTCCGGGTCAGGCGACAACGAGAACGGCCTCGTCGAAAATCCAAAATGTGCACAATAAAGATCAGCGCTCATAGGGGGGCTCCGAAGGTCGGCACTAACGAATGAAACAAACGGGAAAACAAATGAAATTCCAAGGTTTAAAGGTCGAAGTTATCTAAAATCGGCGTATGGCACAAATATGTCGAGCGGCACAAATATGTCGAGGGCAGATTGTAAACTGCCTTACGAGGTTAGGCGACCGATTCGCAAAGTATCTGTAGGATTTGTGCAGGATTTGATTAATTGTTTCGGTTTTGGAGATAAAGACCCCCAAAAAACGCAAATGTCACGGCGTGTCGGTTTGTTGACATCAATCTTAGGTTGCAACTTGGTCAAAAAAGAGGCGGATTCCTACTTATTGTGACGAACGGCGTGTGATGACGGGATTCCATACTTTGAACGCCAGTTAATAATGTGTTAATCATTTCCTGACTGCCAAAGATCGTTCTGATCGCCAGGCGGCGCTGTTTGTAGCCCGTTTTTGTGGCGGTTTTTTTTAATAGGGGGTGCGGCCTTTTCGCCGCAAGTTGCGAATGTCATTTTATTCAACTTATTCAACTGACCTGCGACCGCGGGATGAGGCCAATGCGCCTGTACCTGTTTCCAAGCCGAGCCGGCCCACACTTTACCGCAAGGTGGGCAAACGCATTCTCGATCTTAGTCTTGTGTTGGCCACTGCATGGTTTACGGTTCCAGTGATTGCAATTTTGGCGCTCGCTGTACTCGTGACGGGGCAGTCGCCGTTTTATACGCAGGACCGTATCGGTCTGGACGGCAAAATCTTTAGAATCTGGAAGCTGCGTACCATGCTGCCGAATGCCAAGCAGCGTTTGGAAACATACCTTGAAAACAATCCCGAAGCCCGTGCCGAGTGGGATGAGAAGCAAAAGCTTACAAATGATCCGCGCATCACGCCGATCGGTGGTTTCTTGCGACGCTCTTCCTTAGACGAGCTTCCACAGCTATTTAACGTTTTTAACGGAACAATGTCGTTGATCGGCCCACGTCCGATGATGCCTGAGCAGAAGTCTCAGTATGTCGGCACAGCATATTACCGTCTGCGTCCGGGCATGTCCGGCCTGTGGCAGGTGTCCAAGCGCAACGAAAGCAATTTCGTTAGCCGCGTGATGTTCGACGAAGCCTATGACAAAGTCGTTACCCTGAAGACAGACGTGCGAGTGTTGGCGCAAACAGTCGGAGTTGTTCTTCGTGGTACGGGTGTCTAACCGATCTACTGTTGCTTTTATTAGATTTTTTACGCTTAATATAAGCCATGTTTGGTGGATCTATTTCAGACAGCTGCCAAAACCCAATTTCATTTGAGGCTTTCTCTTTTGCGTAGATCGTTTTCATTCTTATCCGCCCTAATTCTGACCCTCTTCCTTGCGGCCTGTGACACAGCCGAGGAACGCGCAGAGGAACATTTTCAAAGTGCGCTATCGCTTTTGGAAGAGGGCGATGTGGATCGTGCGATTGTTGAATTGCGCAGTGTCTTTGCTTTGGTGCCCAACCACCTCGAAGCTCGCCACGAACTGGCGCGAATTTTCTTGGAAGAACGCGGGCGCCCGCAGCAGGCCTACAATCAATATTTGCGGATTGTTGAACAGTACCCCGAAGATTTGAAGGCGCGTATAGAAGTGGCAGAGATGTCGTTTTTCGTTGCCAACTGGGAAGGTTTGAGCCGCCATGGTCAAGTCGCCCGAGAATTGGGCCCAGATGAGCCACGCGTCAAAGCCATTTCGGCCGCCCTTGATTATCGCGCCGCCCTCGAGGACGAAAACGAAATTGCCCGCGCCGCTGTCGTGTCAAACGCGGAAGCTTTGGTCGCGGATGATAGTGAGAGCCGAATTCTGCGCGAGTTGCTGTTGGATAACGTGTTGCGCGAACAGGAATTGACGCAGGCGCTAAGCATGCTGGACGGGATGACAGCAGATTTTCCCGATACTAAGCAATACTGGCTGCAACGCCTTCAGGTATTGATTGCGATTGGCGATCAGGCTGGAATCGAAGCCCAGTTGATCGATCTGGTGGATCGGTTCCCCGATGACGATGAGCAAAAGCAATTGTTGATCCGCTATTTCTTGTCACGCGGCGAATTGGACAAGACAGAGAGCTTCTTGCGTGAACTCGTAGACGAGGCGCCTGACGGAGAAACCGGCGCGCGCGTTGATTTGATCCGGTTCTTGACGGAACTGCGCAGTGTGGATCAAGCGCGTACTGAAATCTTGGATGCCATTGAAAACGAAGAGGACCCGTACCCGTTCATTATGTTGGGCGCGTCTTTAGATTTCACGACGGGTGACGTCGACAAGGCGATCGATGACCTTGAAACTGCAATTGAAGATGCAGAAGCATCTGATCAGACGAATACCATGAAAGTGGCTTTGGCGCAGATGTTGTTGGTAAAAGGCAACGAGGTGGCTGCGCGGTCTTTGGTTGAAACTGTGCTGCTGGATGATGCCACCCAAGTGGGCGCGCTGAAGTTAAATGCGGGCTGGCTGATTGAGGCGGACGATACGGATGCTGCGATTGCTGCATTGCGCACAGCCTTAGATAAAGAACCTAACGATCCGGATGCGATGAGCCTAATGGCACGAGCTTATACACGGGCGGGCAGCGTAGATTTGGCGCGGGACTTTCTTGCGCTTGCAGTAGAGGCGTCAGGTAACGCGCCAACTGAAACCGTGCGCTACGCCCAACAGTTGATCTCCGAAGAAAGATATTTGCCTGCCGAGGACGTCTTGTTGCCTGCCTTGCGGATCGAACCCAATAACCTCGAACTCCTGCGCACGGCCGCACAGCTTTATCTTGGTATGGAAGACTTGGGTCGGATGCAGCAGGTGATCGAAACCCTGCGGCGCATTGATAGTGACGAGTCCAATCGTATGGCTGTCCAGCTTGAAGCGGCGCGTTTGAACGAGACGGCTGGTGCGGAAGAAGCCATCGGATATCTAGAGGCCCTCGCAGATAGCGCCGATGCCGACATCGCATCGCGTATCTTGTTGCTGCGCGCGCGTGTTTCTATGGGTGACACGGAAGCCGCTGTTGAGCTGGCCGAAGGCTTGGTCGAAGATGAGCCAGACCTGCCTGCGGTGAAAATGGTACTTGCTACAACGCTATCAGTTGCTGGCGAATTTGACCGCGCGATGGAAATCTACCGTGCATTGCTAGAAGATTTCCCACAAGAAATCGCCCTATATGTTGAGATCGCAGGGCTTCACGCACGCAATGGTGATCCTGCAGCGGCCCGCGCGACGATTGATGAAGCATTGGTTAAAGCACCAAATGATCCACGTCTATTGTGGGCCTCTGCTTCCTATCTTGAGGCGGATGGCGACATCGACGCCGCGATAGATATCTACGAAGACTTGTACGAGTTGGACTCGAACAACCTTATCGTAGCCAATAACCTCGCCAGTCTTCTTGCGACGTATCGTGATGATGAAGAAAGCCTGAATCGGGCTTGGACGATCGCTCGACGGTTCCAAGATTCTGACCTTGCGGCTATTCAGGACACTTATGGCTGGATCGCGCACCGTCGTGGGGACTCTGAAGGCGCACTGCCTTATCTTCAGGCTGCCGCAGCTGGGTTGGTTACTGATCCAATTGTTCAGTTCCATTTGGCCGAGGCGCTATACGCTACCGGCCGTCTTGAAGAAGCGGCCGTACAGTACCGTGTGACGCTAGACGGGGCGGGGGTCGGTGACACGCGATCCCAGTTTGGGATAGCACGTGAGCGCCTGACGGAAATTGAAGCGAGCCAAACCGCGGCCGAATAGGGCGTGACGCCAAAACTACAGGCCAATCCTTTGGGGCGGGTCCGGTGTTTCTGGCCTTCTCTATTGGGTCGTTTTGAACGATGATGCGGGAAAACGGGATGAAGGCGGACAATCCATGGGACATATTAGAACGTTGATCTTAGCGGTAGTGGCCGTGTTGACGGCCACTGTTGCAATTGCACAGAGCGAATATCGGGTGCGGGCTGGCGATACTCTGGTCGTCGAAGTTCTTGAAGACTCCGAATTGAACCGCTCTGCGGTTGTTCTGAGCGACGGGCGCATCAGTTTCCCACTGGCGGGTACGGTCCTCGTAGCGGGCCGCACGGTCGGTGAAGTTGAGGCCACATTGCGGGCCGCCATCGCGCCGAACTTTGCCACGGTGCCAAATGTGTTTGTGGCGGTCTTGCCCGGTGAACGCAATGAACCTGCTCCGGTTATCATGGCCCCTGCGCCCGACCCGACGATCGAAATTTTCTTCTTGGGTGAGGTGAACTCTCCCGGGACAGTGGCGGTGGCACCTGGCACGCGGTTCTTGCAGGCCATGGCCCGCACAGGTGGTTTGACCCGTTTTGCAGCAGACAAGCGCGTGCAACTGCGCCGCACTGACCAACACACCGGCCAAACTCACCTGTTTGAGATCAACTACCGCGCCATCCTTGATGGGGCCGCGTTGCAAAACAACATCGTGATGGAAGAGGGCGACGTGATCGTAGTTCCCGAGCGGCGTTTGTTCGAATAACCGATGATGCTGGGGGGGAAACACAACGCCATCGGGGCGCTGGCTGTTGGGGCGGTTTTTGCCCTATATGCGAGTGCGTCGTCTGCGCAAGACGCGGCGGGACTTGAGGCTACACTGACCTTTTCCCAAGGGCTAACGTATTCCGACACGGATGGCGTGCTAGGTCGCACGAACCTTGGTTTCGCATTGCAGAGCTCTACGCGGACGCAGGACTTCGAATTTACTCTCGGTGGTGCGATTGAAGAATCCTTTGACGACGGAATTTCGGCGGAAATCCAAAACCCGCGCGTGGCCTTATCGTATGGAATCCAAAGCCGCCAAACAGCTATCACAACCAATCTGTCCTATCGTCAGTCTGATGCCGACAGTTTTGTTGAAGACGATGACGCGCCCGGTGTATTGGTTTTGGACGACGGCACCCGCGAAGATTTTGGCGGTGGGGTCGGCCTGACATTTGGCCGCGAGGCGCGATTTGGCGGGACGGTCAATTTGCGGTACCGCGAAACGGATTACACAGACACGACCAGTGCGTCTTTGGTGGATTTACAGACCTATACAGGCAGCGTGAACTTGCGGTTCGAGATTGATCAGCGGATCACGGCGACCCTTGGCTACTCACTGTCGGACGCGGACCGCGTTACCGGCCGTGATGTTGTAACCGAGAACCTGTCTGCTGGTGCGCAACTGGCTATCACGCCCGCTTTGGACGCTGCTCTCTCAGTCGGGCTGAGCCGCGTGAGCGTTACAAACGGCGGAACGGAAACCGTCGAAGACGGGCTTTCTTACGGGATCAACATCACGCAAGATCGCCCGAACGGGTCTTTGCGCTACTCGCTCGAATCCGATGTGACGGAATCTGGTCGCCGGACCACCGCGACTGTTGGCACATCGTTTGAAACGCGACGCGGGGAATGGCGCGCGGATGTCGGATTGACCGAGGGTGAGTCAGACCGCGTGCGCCCGCTGCTTACGTTGAATTACGGCGAAGAATTGCGTGACGGCCGTTATTCGGTTTCGTTTAATCAACGGTTCGCCACGGATACCGATGGGGATGAAACCCTGAACAGCCGCCTGCGGTTGAACTGGCGTCGTGATTTAAATAACACGTCACGTATTTCATCGAACCTGACCTATCAGATTACTGATGTGCTTGGTGCGAATGAAGACACGTCTCGACTGGAACTTGGCGTGGGCTTTAGTCATGACCTGACCGAAGACTGGGCGCTGACCACGCGACTGACCCATTCTTTCGTCGATGAAGATGGTTCAGCGTCGACGCGGGAAAATGAAATTTTTGTTGGGTTGGAAACCTCGGTCGGATGGCGTCCGTAGTTGTTCGCCGCCAGATCGTTATCACCTTGGTTGCCTTGTGTGTTGCGATCGAGTTTTCCTTGCAGTTGGCCGATTGGGGCCTGATCGGTAACCAACGTCTGCGCCAGACTGCATATGAGTTTGGTGGCTTTTGGCCTGGCTTACTGGACAATTGGAACCCGAACTACGCAAGTCAACCGTGGTTCATGTTCGTTACCTACAGCTTTTTGCACGGCGGTCTGGCGCATTTGGTCTTTAACATGGTGACGTTATGGTCGCTGGCACCACCGGTGATCAAACGGGTTGGCGGGCGCGGATTTGTGCTGTTGTATGCGGCGGCCGTTGTTGGAGGGGCGGCGGGATATGCGTTGTTAAGCACGGGTGTCCAGCCGATGGTCGGCGCATCCGGGGCCTTGTTCGGATTGGCGGGTGGACTGTTGGCATGGACGTATATGGACAGGTTCAGCGCAGAGCAGGGCTTGTGGCCCATCGCGCAAGCTATCGTGTTGCTGATCGGTTTGAATCTGGTCTTGTGGTGGGCAATGGACGGTCAATTGGCGTGGGAAACTCACCTTGGCGGTTTCATCACGGGTTGGTTTTTCGCCACAGTGATTGACCCGCGTCCTCGTGTTGACACAACAAAGAAGCCAGCAAAACCGGAGTCCTAGTCTGTCGCCAGAACGGCGTTGAGTGCGTCGGCCAATCGAGGGCCAAACAAGTCTTCGCCAGCTTTGCTCCAATGATCGCTGTCAGACCAATAGAGTTGATCGCAGCTGTAAATCTCGGTCGCGGGATCAAAATTCACGGCCTTCATCTCGGAGATAAACCCCAGACCAGCGGCAGGCACTGCTTGTGCGAGGTGGGCGTTAAGCGCTTCGAAGGCTTCGCGATGGCCGGGGCGTAGGTGCAGGTGGTCTTGCACGCCGATGCAGGATTGCCCGAGCATTTCATCCCAGAACATATAAGGTTCCAGTCGCGGGCCGATCCATGTGACAGGCACGTCGGCATTGATCCCTTGCAGGATCGGCAATGTACGGTCGATTGCCGCCAGATCAAGTTGCGGGTTTTCGATGTCGCGGCCTGCGCCAAACAAAAGTCGATCTAGCTCTTCGCCATTTTTATCAAGGAACAGCCAGAACCCTGCCTGTACGTAAAACAGATGTTTGATGTCATCGCCGAAAGTGTCGATCACGTCGGCGACATGACCGATTTCACACACGGACCCGAGGATATGCGGGCGGCAGTCTTTTTGCGGAATGCGAATTGCGAACCTGCGATCTAATAGTGGGGCGACGGCATTGAATACATCGCGCGAATGGCTGTCGCCGAGGATGGCAATAGCGGGTCCGTGTTCGGCGGCGCACTTGTCAAATTGGTCGCGCAGGTCTGGCGTAATGTCTTCAAGGACAAATAGGCATTGATCTGGGCGATCCAGTGAAAAGGCATGTTCACTGCGCACTTGCTCAATGCGGGCAAGCAAAGGCTGGTTTTCGTCGGGTAGGGTGCGGATAAAGAAATTGCGCTGCCATTCAACGGTCGACAGCATAGCCCCGCTTATACCTATCGCGACAGACGCTGTTCCAGCTGCGATCAACGTGCGCCCCGCGCCAGCCCGAGGTTTGCGAAATGGCCGTTCAACAAAGCGCCACGTCAACACTGCCAGTCCGAGGGACGCAACCGCTAGGGTCGCCATCAGCCAGTGGGGCGGCTCGGCACTGTCGGCCAAACGGGCAAAGGCAAAGAGCGGCTGGTGCCATAGATAGGCCGAGTAACTG
Source organism: Octadecabacter algicola (assembly GCF_021532625.1). Lineage (GTDB taxonomy): Bacteria > Pseudomonadota > Alphaproteobacteria > Rhodobacterales > Rhodobacteraceae > Octadecabacter > Octadecabacter algicola. Next base: position 63,343 of record NZ_JAKGAR010000005.1, on the reverse strand, counting down.
ATCAACCCGATGCCAACGAAGGCCTTACGCGACAACAGGCTGGCGACGGCTGTGCCTGTTCCTGCAAACGCAATCACCATTGCCGTACCTGCCACAGGCAGCAATGCATACAGGGACGGGAAGGGCGTTTCACCATCATAGACAAAGATCGAGGCAAGGATCATCGCCAACCCGATGGCTGATAACGCATTGTTAGGCCGCGCGTCCGCACCGCGCCGTAACAGCCAAATTGCTGTGAGTGAGCCCATCATCAATTCCCACGCTCGAAACGGCAGCAGGTAGAAGTTTGCGGAGGGCGCGTTGCGCCAGCCCCATTCGGCAGCCAGTAAACTGGCGATAAAGATCAAAGCCAATAATGAGATCGAGACCACACGCGATCGCAACCAGAACAGCATCAGGATCAGCGGGAAAAATACGTAGTATTGTTCCTCAACCGCGAGGGACCACGTATGCAACAGGGGCTTAAGCTCGGCCGCTGGGGCGAAATAACCGCTTTCGATCCAGAATAGGATGTTGGAGGCAAAGACAGTCACCGCGACCATGGATTGTGCATGGTCTTTGAACTGCAGCGGCAACATCCAGACCCATGCAAAGGGCAATGTGACAAGGATGATAAAGAACAGCGCGGGTAAGATACGGCGACACCGCCGCGCATAGAAATCCATTAAAGAGAACGAGCCGTCTTCTAGACCTTTCAGGATGATCGATGTGATCAGATACCCTGAAATGACGAAGAACACGTCCACACCTACAAATCCGCCAGAAAATAGCGTGAACCCGCCATGAAACAGGATCACAGGAATAACTGCGATCGACCGTAGGCCATCAATTTCGGGGCGATATTTCATCCGCAGAGTATCATCCGCTGTTTGATCCAGAGTGCCGCAGAAACAAGGGGTTGTTTGACGTGCACTGCGGGGTAGAAAGCACAGTGTGCCGCAAAAATCCAGTAATCAGTGTCGCTTGGCGGTGCAAAAGCTGCGGGCGGCGTATATTGGTATCGGCGCACCCATACTATTGCCCTCGGATCGGAGAATTTGCCATGGCCGTAGCCCCAAATGCCTATTTGATCGGGGCGCAAAAGGCGGGCACGACGTTATTGGCCGCTCTGTTGGATCAATCACCGGATGTCTGCGTGTCCAATCCGAAAGAGCCTCAATACTTGACCGGCCAGTATGACCGTGGCCCGGACTGGTATGCTGCGTGTTTTTCAAATCCTGACGCGAAGGTTCTGCTCGATGCGTCCACTACTTATAGTTTCCTGCGTCCAGCCCACGCTTTAGGGGATGCCGACGCACCGGGGATCACAGCGCCCGTGCCCCAGCGTATTGCGGATTTGAACCCTGAAGCGCGATTGATTTACATCCTGCGCGATCCCGTCGCGCGCGCGGTATCGGCATATAAACACCGGTTGCGCTATGGGGATGCACCTAAAGGCCCAGTGTCGATGACTGATGTTCTGGACGCTGACCCGATGATCGAACTGGCCAGCAAATACGCCGATCAGATTGACCGCTATCTTGAAGTATTTGATATTGAGCGGTTCTTGTTCATTGATTTTAAGGATCTGACGGCTGATCCGGCGGCGGTCAGTGCTGTTGCGGCGCAACATCTTGGCATTGCGCCTCCTCCTCCGCCGCCAGCATCCAAGCAGGATGGGGCTAAACACAGCGCACACCGCGCGACAGGATTGGGGCGCGCATTGAAATCATTGCGGGGTCGCGCGCCTTGGGTGGAAACTGGACTGCGCCGCGCCGTGCCCCAAGCGCTCCAAAAGAAGTTGATTGCGCCTTTCCTTAAGCAGGATATCGCGGTTGAGATCACGGGATTTGAGGAGGTCGCGGGACGGTTTGAACTGGACCGCGCACGGGTAAAGACCATAACCGGATTGGATATCTAGGACGGCATCAGCTTATTGGGGACAGCTATTTCTTGCCGTTTTTTTCGATTTGGGCGTTAATCGTAATTATGGTCGCTGGTGGCCTTTTTATTTTCGCAATTATCGGTCATCGATCCCCTGACGATTTGAATGACCAAAAGTATTAAACGGACCGATGAAAAAGGAGCTTTTTGCATGAGTGAGCGTTTGCGCATTGGCGTAGTGGGATTAGGTAAAATGGGACTAAGCCATTTTGCCATGGTGAACCCGCACCCGTTGACCGACACTTTGGCGTGCGACCAGCCAGGATTTATTACGGACGTTCTGTCCAAGAACATCGCTGCACCCGTCGTTAAAGGGTTCGATGCCCTAATGGCGGACGAGGCATTGCAGGCTGTTGTCATCGCGACCCCTTCCAAGCTGCACGCGCCGATGGTGCGCACTGCCCTTGAACGTGGATTGCATGTTTTTTGCGAAAAGCCGTTCTGCCTTGATTGGACAGACAGTGTCGCGCTTGCCGATCTGGCCGAAGAAAAAGGCTTGGTCAATCGCGTCGGCTATCACTATCGTCATGTGGGTGCTTTTGCTGAACTGAAACGGATTGTGGACAGTGGTGCGCTTGGGCGTATCACTCACGTCATCGCTGAGGCCTATGGCCCTGTTGTATTGCGATCCAAACGCGCTACGTGGCGTACGGATAAAACCGAGGGTGGTGGCTGTTTATATGATTACGCAGCGCACCCACTGAATCTGTTGAATTGGTATTTTGGCACGCCAAAGCAGGTGATGGGATCTGATCTGGGCCATGTGTTTTCGCAAGAAACAGACGATCAGGTGATGTCGACCATGCGGTTTGATAATGGACCTGTCGCACAGCTTTCGGTGAACTGGTCGGATGAAAGCCACCGTAAGATGTCCACCAAGATCACCATTATGGGCACCAAAGGGCGCGCTTATGCGGACCGTCAAGAGTGTCAGGTTTATCTGCGTGAAGAAGACGAAAACTTGCCGGATTACGGCAAGGGCTGGTCGGTGAAATACACGACCGAGCTAACGCAGGATGAATGGTTCTATCTGCGCGGTGAAGAATACTCCGCCCAGATCGCGCGTTTCGTTGAGGCCGCAATTGCGGGCAAGGACGAGGCTCAGGAAAATACGTTCCGCTCTGCCGCTGAAACAGATCGCACCATGGCGATGATTATTGAAAACGCCGAGACGGGGCACCCAGTGGGTGAAGCGCCGACACCAGTAAAGCCAGAGCCGCGCAAGCGCGGTTGGTTGAGACGTTAAGGGGAGCGGATGATGGATAAGTTACTTTTCGGCGACAACCAATTTTTCGGTATCAACCACATGTCCGAGGAAAAAGCACGCGCGCAGGCAATGCGTTTTCAGGAAACGGATGCAATCCTGTCTGTTCTGGGGTCTGCCTATGACGCGGGCATTCGCACATTCATGTGCACCACACACGATCGCATTGGAGAGATCGTTGAGGCGCAAAAGAAAGACCCTAAACGGTGGGAAGGGTTCACCTATTACCCTTGCATGCCCTACGCCCATAAATACGCGAACGCCGTGACAGAACAGGGAATGGTTGGCGCGTTGACAGGTTTCATGCCCGATGACGGCCTGCTGAAAACGGCACTTACCGGCACTAAGGCACTCGCGACGAAGGATGTCGACGGGATCGCGCGGGTGTTGATCGACATGGAAATGAAGATGTTCCGTGGCCAGAACACACCCGTCGTCTTTATTCAAAACGTGTTTACCGATTTGCTGATGGGCATGGGGTTCCATTCCGCGTTCCGCGTGTTCCACGATCACATAAAGGAAAAATACAACGCAGAGCCGGCCTACATCACCATGAACATGCCGATGTTGCTTGAGGTGCTGGAAGGGCAGGGGATCGAAAAGCCGATCATCTGTTCCAACATTAACAAGATCGGGTTCCGCATGTCTGGTGGTTTTGATGCCTATCTTGACGCGTTGAAATCGGGACGAGTGCGAGCGGTCGCAATGTCCGTTTACGCGTCCGGCGCCATTCCAGCGGATGAAGCGATCCATTGGTTGTCCGAATTGCCCGGCGTTGAAAGCCTTGTGTTTGGCGCGTCATCCCGCGGTAACATCGAAGGCACTAAGGCACTGGTTGATAAGTATATGGGGACGTCATGATAACCTGTCCAGACGCCGGTTTTTTCTTTATGCATATCCCGAAGAATGGTGGGTCGTCCGTACGTGATCAGATTCAGCCTCTCGATCATTTTGAAGGTAAATTTCTGGGCACCAAACAGCACAAAGAACTGGGTTTTTATGATAGCTCGCATGTCCCTCTTGGCATGCTGAAGCAGTATTTCCCAGATGCGTTTTCGCTTGTTTCGTCTTTGGAAGGCTACGCAATCTTGCGCGATCCGGTTGACCGGTTTGCATCATCCATTGCCCAGCGTTTCCGTCAAATACATGGGCGCCGCGTGGATCAGGTTACACCTGCGGACGTTATTGCCGAGGTCGATGCCGTCATCACCCACCTTCGCGATCGTAAGGACCACTTACACCATAAATTTAGCCATTTTATTCCGCAATCTTCGTTTGTCGAATTAGACGGTGCACCTATCGTGCGCAACCGTTACAGAATTTCGGATACGCGGTTTTTGCTCCGCGATCTCTCGTCTCGACTGGACGCGCCGTTGGTTGAGGACTTTCATTCCAACAAGACGGTTACATTCCGTTATCCGTGGATGGCTGGCCCGGCGATTGCGGCAAAGGATTTCGTCAAGGCGCGTGCGCCAGCTGGGATGGTTGATTCTATTCGCCGGGTAGCCATGAAGGCGCTGACGACACCGCGAGTCCAATCGATCGACACCGAGATTGGGAAATCAGATGATATCCAAAGTTTTATCGTAGAATATTACGCCAGAGATATTGAGCTTTTCGCGGCCACTGGGCCGCGTTCAGACAGGATACAGGACACTTAACATGATAACGACACCCGAACCAACTACGGTCAAGGAAGGATCGCTTAACCGAGGTAACTTGTCGCGTGTTGCGATGCTAAATGCCTACGTGCATGACATTTCAATGGATGATCTGGTTGAAAACTTCCGCGAAGGGGTCATGCTGACGTTGCACGTCGATATGATTATGAAGCTGCAAAGTGATCGCGTTTTTTACGACTTGTTGGACGAATTCGATGTGGTCACCTGTGACAGCCAGATCATGTTTTTCGCAACCAAGTGGTTGGGAACGCCGGTCAAAGAACGAGTGTCTGGGTCTGATTACTTCCCGAAATTTTATACGCGGTATGCAAACGATCCATCTATGACCATCTTCTTGTGCGGTGGAAAACCTGGAATTGCGGATTTGGCCGCTGAGAGCGTGAATCGAAAAGTCGGACGTAAGATGGTCGTCGCCACGGACAGTCCTGCCTTTGATTTCGACTCTAATCCTGCAGAAATTGAACGGATGATCGATGCAATTAATGCGTCCGGCGCGACGGTGTGTGTTGTTGGACTGGCGGGTGGCCGTCAGGAAAAGTTCATTATGGCACATCGCCATAAGATGCCGGCGGTCAAGCTGTGGCTGCCGCTGGGTGGGACTATTGATTACGAAAGCGGTACGTTTAAACGTCCGCCTGTTTGGATAACCGAATGGGGTTTTGAATGGCTGTACCGGCTGTTCAAAGAACCACGTGCACGGTTCCACCGATATGTTATCCATGAACCGCCGTTCTTATGGGCTGTTCTGAAGCAGCGTTTGGGGATTTACAAAGATCCGTTCGCATAAGCAGCACTCACAAATTTGAAGTAGAATAGCTCCTATACCAATTTGGCAAAGGAGCTTTTTCCATGCAATCTGCGTTCCGCCTAGAGTGGGATGAATCGCGGGATTGGATCCTGAACGGATTGAAGCATTTCCATCAAGCGCGCCTCAGCGGCAGCGTCGGTTTCATCAGACAAGATCGGAGTGGTCAGCCGAACAAGGGCACCATCCGTGCGGCCCGTGCGAATACCGTCGATCATCAGGTACATCTTCGCTGCAAAATCCCACGCAACAGTGCGGTTCTTTTGCTGGAAGTAATAGAAAACCATCATGCGAACTTCGCCCTTTTGGATGATCGCGCGGTTGATGTTGAACGGCGTGTCTAAATCCATCTGGGCAGAAATATCTGTGCGTTCCAACCATGCGATTTCCCAACCGGAACCCGGCAAACAGATCTCGGGTGAGTGAACGCCTCCGGTGCTTTGGTCATCATACCAGGCCATAAACAAGCCAACGGGGGCCGCAGCGCCCTCTTTTACGAGGTCCACTTGATGAAAATCGTCAGCACCTAGGGATGTCAAGACACTGTTGGGCAGAGATTGGCGTGCGCCGTCTTGGCGCCAGCCGCTGTCAAAAGTCCGTGGGAATAATGTGAAAGGATCACGTTCAAGTGCTAGGGAGCCTCTGTCGGGTTCTGCGACAAACCAAACAAGGGCGGCCCCAACCGATAATATAGCCGCAGTAATCATGGATCTTGATGGAAAAGTGTTACGCAGGCGGGCCAGCTGCGGCATAATACCGTCGAAATCGATATCCAACGCTTGGCTTAGAGTGGGTTTTGCTGGGTTCAGGCGCAGCATTACAATCGCCAGACCAAACAGGATTAGGATGCAGGCGATGAAGATTACCCAGCCTTCAAAGAAGTGCGAGAACCCTTCGAGCCAGCTGAGCCCGTAGTACTGCACAATCAGGCCAGCGACCGCGATGCGAACGGAGTTCATGAAGATCGCGATTGGCACGGCTGAGAGCAACAGAACGGCCTTGTGCCAACGTGGGCCCTGATAAAGGCACGCAAAAATATACGAGAATGACATGATCGGGAACATGTAGCGTAGGCCGGAACAGGCCTCAGCAACGTGCAGTTTGGTCACACCCAAGTCGATGATATTCCCGTCCAAGAACACAGGTACATTCAACAACGCAAGGAACCAGACACCCAACTCAGAGGAAATCGCCTGCAAAATTGTGGTGATCTTATAGTAAACAACTCCCGGCAGTGGCAGCATATAAACAAGATGGACGACGCCAACCCAAAAGTGTTTACCTTGGTCCCAGCCCCAGCTGACCAACAAGATGCCGCCGACCCATAAGATTAACGCATAAGCGACAAGATCATTGATCCCCGAAAGCTTTCCTAACAAGCCGAATACCAATGAAAACAAGATAAGCGCGACACCAGGCCACCGTCGAGGCAGCTGGCCTTGCCGTACTGGAACGTCTTTAAGCTGTTTCAAAAACAAGAATCCAGACAGAACCGGAATGAGTGGACCGTGGCTGTATTCGGGCAATTGCCATGCGTCGAAAAGAGCTTCGATTCCATCAGCGAAAAAGGCGAACGCACCGATGATCGCGATGGACAGCCAGAACAGCCCCCACGTGGCGAACCCTCGCAAAAGGCCGTCATTATGTTTCGAAGGAATGTCGTCAGAAAGAGCCATCGCTAAAAAACCGCATAAATGAAATCCAGTATTTCATACAGGATTCGGCGAGTTTTGGGAAATGAATGTTTGGGATTAAGGACTTGAGCCAATCACAACTTAGCTAGTTGCCCCCCCATCCAGCGACAAAACCTGCTTGATGACAGGTTTGTCGCCAGATGATCAACTTATGGCTAATGCATCGTCGAGTGCCGCGTATAATTTCAGGCGATCTTCGATATCCAGTTTGTGCGTTGATTGGACGGCTACTGCACAGTGTTTGGGCTGCAAGCGGCGCATGAAAACTTCGGTGGAGACAGCGGCGCCGGGCGATCTGGGCCAGTAAGAATTGCAATACGAAACAGGTTCGCGAGCAAGAGGAGCGTCGTCCGGGAATAGATCGGCAAACAACCCATAGAGGTAATATTCAGACATGGTTTCTGCCTCGACAATCACATCGAACAGGGTCTTTTCATGGGTGTCTTCGATCCGTTTGACCATCGCTCGGGCGACATCTGTGCTCCACATCACGCAGTTTTCAATGTAGTGTGCTTTGTGCTCGATCGGGGTGGGCACACCAAGGAATTTGCACGATCCTTCGACCCAATCGCTGTGTTTGGGGTTGCGGGTATTGCCTTGGACCCAGAACATCGTGACTTTTCCGTCAGCAAACGCATCTTTTGCGGAAAACGGGCGCACGAAACAGACATCGCTGTCCACATGCAGAACGGCAGCCGCGTCAGATGTTTGTGTCATGTGAATTTTCAGGAATTGCTGCAACATCCAACCGCGAACGACTTGTGCCTTGGACGTCAGATAGAAAGGCCGCCGGAAACCGGCGCGCAGTCGCGCGAGGTGTTTAAGAAAAGGAGGGGATTTGAACAGGCGCGAGGGCAGGAGGTCTTCCTGCGCAATTACAGAACGTCGCGCGGACGCGAGGGGAGCAAACATCGCCAAATCAGCACGCGGCACGACAACTTTGTGATGCACATCAGCGTCAACATGCTTGTCAATGGATGCCGCAAGAGGCGCGAACAATTCGAAATCGGACGCCGTCGAACAGGTCACGATTTCAACGGATTGTGTGGCGTTTGGGGCAACTTTCGACATCGAAACCATCCTAGCGGGCATCTTAACTCTGATCTGCCTCTCCATACTCTTGCCAAAAGGAGGCCGATCATTCAACTAATACCTATGAATAAGGCCATTCCAAACCGCAGTTATGCGTTGATTTCACCCTGCCGCAACGAGGCAGAATTCATGCGTCGCACGCTAGATTCCGTCGTGGCGCAGACCGTCACGCCAAGCCTGTGGGTGATTGTGGACGATGGATCAACAGATGAAACGCCGCAGATTCTTGCTGAATATGCGGCTAAACATGACTGGATTCGCATCGTTGCAAAGCCGGATCGCGGCCATCGCGCCGTTGGTCCCGGCGTGATTGATGCCTTTTACGTAGGGTATGAGACAATCATACCGTCCGATTACGCTTACATCTGTAAGCTTGACCTCGACCTTGATCTGCCGACAGGATATTTTGGAGGTCTAATCGACATGATGGAGGCTGATCCGCGCATCGGGACCTGTTCGGGCAAAGCCTATTTCAAAGATAGCCGCACCGGTGAAATGGTGAGTGAAGGTATCAGCGATGAAATGTCATTGGGCATGACTAAGTTTTACCGGGTGTCCTGTTTTGAACAGATTGGCGGATTTATCCGACAGGTAATGTGGGATGGGATTGATTGCCATAAAGCACGGATGCTTGGGTGGCGCGCATTAAGCGATGATGCACCAGAGCTTCGGTTTGATCATTTGCGCCCGATGGGGTCCAGCCAGCAGAGCATCTGGACAGGCCGCCGCCGCCATGGGTTCGGTCAGTATTTCATGGGTACGACACCATCATTTATGTTGGCGTCTGCTGTAAACAAGGCGCGGATTAAACCCTATATTCTGGGTGGGTTGGCGATGTTACAGGGATATTTCGGGGCCATGTTGCGCCGTGATCCGCAATTGGATGATCCCGAATTGGTAGCCTTTATTCGGTCCTACCAACGCCGAGCCTTGGTGGTGGGCAAAGCCCGTGCCATTTCCGAACAAGAGGACGCACAAGCCCATAAGTTGTCCGCCTAAGGGCGCAGGGTCGGCGTTTCATTCAAATCGGTGACCAGACGATCCAGCCACGCGGCCTCGCGGTCAATATTGTAGTCCGCTTCAACTCTGATCCTGCCATTTTCGCCCATTTTATTGCGCATGTCGGCATCGTTCAAAAGCGTTGTTATGGCCGTGGTCAGGCCCGCGACATCGCCGGGTGCCACAAGCTCACCTGTTTCACCGGGCGTGACGAGTTCGCCAATTCCAGCGATGCGCGTGGCGATCACAGGTAGGCCAGATGCAAGCGCCTCCATCAACACAACAGGGACGCCTTCGGCAAAGCTTGGCAACACAAACAGATCAGCCGCGCGCAGTTCTTCGGCTACTTCGTCCTGACTGAGGTATCCGGCCAAACGCACGCCGTCTTCGCACCCAAGTTCAGCGATGTAGGATTCGATATCGCCGCGTTCGGGTCCATCCCCGACCAAAACCAAACGTGCCTCGGGGTCTGCTTTTTGCACTTCGGCAAAGGCTTCGATCAAGACACGTACACCTTTGACAGCGGCCAAGCGGCCTACGAAAATCATTGTCTTGCCCTGTGGGGCGGTGCGCGGTTCCGCGTATTTCGCAGGTTCAACGCCGCAATGGACGATGCGCATGCGGTCCCAATGGGCGGGGTCAGCGAAAATCATACCCTGTGACCGGCAGAAATGGCTGATACAGGCCACGAACTGGGCTCGTGCAATCTTTTCGTCGATACGCCAGCGACGGGGTTCGAAAAAAATTGATGGCCCATGCATCGTGTAGCTGAACGGAATGCCCGATAAGGTACTGACGAGCATGGCAACGGTGCAGCTGGAATTGCCGAAATGGTTATGAAGGTGGTGGATGTTCTGCGACGACAAGTGTCGGGCAAGAACAAGTGCTTCAACCAGATAAATCATCTGATAGATCAGCGCCTTTATGCCAGCAGGCCGGGTGGAAAATGCCAACCGTATGGCGTTCCAGAGTTGTTTGGGGCGTGACAGGCCATAGGCGAGACTGGCCAGCAAATTCAGCGGAGACTTTGCTGATTTCAAGACATAGAAGGTGTCTTTGACGGCGGCTTGTTCGGACGGTCCGCGATGATGTTCGGGGCCTGTTTGGCGGATCGAACAGGTCAACACATCGCGGCCCAATCGGCGAAGAGCCTCAACCTCACGTAAGATGAAGGTGTGGGATACGGCCGGATATTCGGACGTCAAATATGCAATACGCGGTTTGGAAAATTGTTCGGACAAGCCAAAGGCCCTTTTGGAAATATCTTCCCCACCTAATGTCAGGGGACATGGGCAATCTTATGGCGGCGATCACAATAAGTCTATGGCGTCAGAACCATAGACCCGCTATCGCCTGGCTCATTTGGGTCAATGAGACCCTTGAACAGATCATAGACGGCTGTTTCGTCTGATGCTTGCGCATTTGCTCCACCAATCGCAATTGACGGATATTGTGGAACAGCCAAAACGATGCTGCCCTTCGGTGATCCGCTATTTGCGACAAATTGAGCCTCATCCCCAATCCATAGCACGCTTGGCTGAGGATCGCCCGCATCATCACGATAGCCGCGTTCTGAGGTTTCAAAACTGGTCAGCGGTTCAAGATTCACGGGCGCGAAGTCCACAGCAGGAGCTTTTACAGCATTAGTGGAATGCAAAACATAGTTTGTCGCTTTAAGATCAGTGAAATCTGCAGAGTCCAAGGCGCTTAAGCCCGTCCCTGTGTTAGACGTTCCGCCGCTGGCTTCGGCGTCACTACGTTGGTTCAAATAGGTCCAATTGCGCATCCTCACTCGTTCACTTAGCGCGTCGGGATCGACCGTACTGTTGTCAGTATCTGTGTTAAGATGAAACAGCATAGAACGGTAGTCGAAGTGCTCGGTAATTACGGAACCACCTGTGCGGATGGCTTGGAATGCTTCAATCGTAACACCCGAATAACCAAGCGATAGTAGGTTGCGTGTGCGCGGTCCCATAACCGCAAGGAATTGACCGAGTACGATATTGACTGGACGATCAGCGCGTGTCCCATTGGCCCCTTTGATTGCAAAGATCGATCCGCCGCCTTCAAGGGTGCAACAGCGTAGCATTGCGGTGGCACCACGTGCGCCGTTCTGGGCCAACCGAATACACGGGTTCGGGTCCCACATTAAGCTATCATCCGCATCGCCGTCGATGTCTTTGGCGGACCAACCATTACGCGCAAAAAGGTAGGATGCGTAAAACATTACGCTGCCGTTGGGGGTGCGGTATGGCCCGTGAGTGTTGTGCCATGGCTGAGACGATTTTGGCCCGCCGCACAGCGCATCAGGATGCTGGGCAATCTCGCTGTTGACGATGGCTGTCCTGCTCCACGACACATTAGAAGTGTGAGAGTCATAAATGCCGTAGTCTTGCCAGTTTGTTACTTTGGTTCCGTAGACGCCAAAAAGTGTGCCATCATTTGACGCCACGCGCGTGGCTGTTTTCCAGCCGGATGCATTGCAGTTCAGGATCGTTTGGCAAGCAGGTGCTGAACCTGCACACTTGATCAAATCAGCAGGTTGGAGCGCGCCGTTTTGCATCGTTTCCGTTGTGCTGTCCCAGTGACCAGTTAGTTCGAGATCAATCAGTTCAAACTGTTTGAGTTTCTGCTGGTCGTAATCGGTGAACAAAAAACCGACGGCAGAATTATCGCTGGCTTGTATTAGCTTTGCTTGACCACCCGGATTGCGGCTTCTTATCCGCAAGGACGGAAAATCTCTGTTTAGTGTGGTTTCGGCCAAGGTATGGCTCTGCCCGTCTTCAAGTATGATCAGGTGTGGAACATTTGTTTTGTAGGTTGCAGCGATAGCAGCGTCAAAAGTAGTGAAGTCACCGGCGCCGGTGTCATCCACTATCAGAATGCGGTCCTGCGAATACATATCCGTTTCGCCCCCAACAAGGTCAGTACCTGTAATCAAAACACTCTTGTTTGAGTGTTTTTCCAACACCGTGACCGACCATTCCGCCGAACCTTCGGCGCGCAATGCCACTGCGCGATGCCCAATAGGATTGTTGGCTTCTTGCCAAATCGGCAGGATGTTTCGCGCTGTGTCGTACTTTTGCCCTGGCAGGCCCATGTCCCACATATACGCAAGGTCGTGTTGGCGGCGGTCCACAGTGCCGGTCGACGGCCCCTGCGTGTCAAAACCCCACCAATCGGTCACTTCGTAATGGATTAATTCGGGTGCGATGCCTAACTGGCTTCGGTAAACTGTGACCTCGATCCCTACGGCTTCGTCTTCGGGGGTCCGGTAGGTGTAGCCGACATGATTGGTTGTCGGTGCTATGTCGGCGTTCGCCAGCGTTACTTCTTGCGCAGTTAAACCGCCCGCATCATTGATTCCTGATATACTTATCAACATTACGCTGCTCCTACCCATTCCTCGAGGATCGTTAGGTCATGGTCACTCACCGATCCTACAGGGATCAATACGAGCCGACTGATCTGACCGTCAAGATAGGTGGCTGCACGCCACCCGATTGTGATGCGTTCATTGGCAAAGGCCGCAAGTGGGAGGGCGAGTGATGTGGTTGACCTATTCGCCCCGTCAACTTGTCCTATCACTTCGCCTGACACCTCATCTGCACGCGATGCTATAGTTTGCGGCACGCCTATGGGCACGATCACATTGTGGTTATTATACGTGCTAGCGTCTGCGGCGTTAAATGCAGCGGTTTGCAAATCCCCTCCGTTAAGCCTCATTTCAAACACACGCGATCCGGCAGAACTCAGGTAATGCGCAACAGGTTGATTGCCGGAAACATCATCAAAATTGACTCGTGCAACGGTGGTGAAACCCGCGCCAATGGCTAATGAGTTGGTGCGTAAACCACGGCTTGCACCGTCAAAATCCAAGCCCCCAAACGTGTCATCATATGTAACGCCCGATCCACCTGCGACTGCTTCAAGTATGATGGCGCCGGCTTGCCCATTGACCTGCGTCACATTCTGCCCGTCCGTATCAACAAGGGTCGATCCGCTGTCTTGATACATGTGGCTAAGATCGGCGAAATCGAAGTAGTCTCCGCCATGATCTGCGATGACATCTGCGACTGTGCGGGTTGGAGTTACGGCGGCCACTGTGCTGGCGGTTGATACGGCGGTGCGACTGCCAAGACTGGCCTGCGTGGCGGTTTCTTGAACCGTTAGGGAACCAGGGGCAACCGTGGTCAGACCGGCTGATGTGATTAACGTGGTCGCGCCATCCAGATACCATTCCTGCGACATTACAGGCAGACCACCATCGGCATCGAATATCCAGATACCGCGTTCAAAACCAATGATATCCCCGACGGTCAGTGCGTCTAAGTCGATGACGGGGCGGGCCAAGCAAATTGGACCTGCGGTCAACGCCGCCGTCATCAAAGGTTGACCGTCGACGTCACTCGTAAACGTTACGCCGTCAATTTCAATACCTGCGATTGTCCCATCTGCGAGAGTGAAGGTCGCCGGTCCCCCTAACGTCAGGATGGTCGGAAGAGGCATCGCATCGCCCGTAACCTTTGTCGGATTGAGGGTAGGTCCAATGCTCAAGGTGATACAGCTCATTAGTACATCCCGACGATGCCGGACGCGATTGTGCCCGTAGCCCAGACCCGCCGAACGCGGATCGGAAAGGCGCAACCAGCGACCAGAAACAATGTCACGGTTTGCCCAGAATTGGTCGTCACCCGGATTTGCCCCTCGGTCGCGACGTTGAGTGCGCGTGTCACCACGGGCAAATCTAATGCATCATCAGGGACGATCTCAAACGCATCGTTAGCAGGGCTTTCGAGGCCAGTGGTGAAGTCTGAATAGGTGTCGGTCATGCTTGCGATTCTCCGCTGAAAGGATTGAGGCCGATACTGAGCCGGTGTTGTCGTGAAATATTCGGCCTAAAAACCTAACCCCTTGCTATGGCACCGTGACGTAGGCTGTTGCGCAAAAGGCGGAACCCAGCTTAGACAGGGGTATGATTGGTTCTATCGCTCTTTTTGGCTGGCCCGTGGTCGCAACAATTTTTTTTTATCGATATAGTCTCGCAGCTGCGATCTGCATCACTGTAGTTGCGGGTTATCTTTTCCTACCGATCGCGCCGAACTTTGATCTGCCGCTGCTGCCGACCCTCGACAAAGAATCTATACCGGCTTTTTCGGCCTTGGTCCTTGCGTTGGCAGGGGTAGGGGCGACAGCCCATGGTCGGATGTCTGGATCAAAAATCCCGTCCAATTCATTCAAGTTGCCGTTGATTCCACGGGGCAAATTGATCTTGGCGCTACTTGCTACGATCATGCTGTGTGGTGTTATCACAGCCTATCTGAATGATGATCCGCTGCGTTATGGCCCGCGCGTTGTGAGGGGACTAACCCTCTATGACGGGTTCGCGTCTTCTATGAAGGCTGGCGTGATGATCCTGCCGTTGCTTTTGGGCTATGCATTCTTGTCCGGACCTCAAGAGCACCGCACCATCCTGATCGTTCTGGCGATCTTTGGCGCGATTTATTCCCTGCTGGCCTTGTACGAAATCCGCATGTCGCCTCAGCTTAACCGTACTGTTTACGGATTCTTTCCGCATAGTTGGGCTCAACATAAACGAGGAGGGGGATGGAGGCCGATCGTGTTTTTGCAACATGGCCTTTACCTCGGAATTTATCTAGCTATGGCAACTTTTGCGGCTGTTTCGGTGTTGAAAGCCGCGACGGCTGAATTGCGAACGAAAGTCATGTGGCTTGCAATTGTCACGGGTGGCACGCTGTTGTTGTCTAGCAATCTGGGCGCGACGCTGATTTTGTTCATACTTATGCCTGTCTTGCTGTTCATGTCTGAGCGGTTGCAACTATTGATCGCGGCGGCCATTGCGGCACTTGTTCTGCTCTATCCAATGGCACGGGGGGCTGGGATCGTGCCGACCGAAGCTGTCGTCAGCTTCGCCGAAAAAATTGATGAGAGCCGCGCAGACAGCCTCGAATTCAGGCTCTTGAACGAGGATGTGTTGCTTGAAAAGGCCACGCAACGCCCTTGGTTTGGCTGGGGCGGCTGGACTCGGGGGCGTATATTCGACGAGAAAGGTAACATCACGTCGATCACTGATGGGCACTGGATCACTATTTTCGGGGATGGCGGATGGTTTCGCTATATATCGGAAATGGGACTTCTGTGTTTGCCCGTCATTCTGTTGGCGTTTCGCCGCAAAGAGGATGATCTTGGTCCTTTCACTGTCGGCATTGTACTGGTGTTGGTCGTCAATCTGATCGATTTGATCCCCAACGCGGGGCTTAGTCCGATCACGTGGATGATTTCTGGGGCCCTCTGGGGGCGGTTGGCGCGCGGCACGATCGAAGACGAAAAAGCGCAAGCTGACAATGACGGTTCGCTCGAACCTCGTTCTGCATACACGCGCCAGACGGGCAAGATTGATCGCCATGTCCGTGCAAAACCGAGGGCGACATTGTGACAGAACCGATCGTAGCGGCCGTCCTGATCGGACGAAACGAGGGCGACAGGCTCAAGGCGGCGCTTGCGGCGCTTCCAAAGGATATATCGCGCGCCGTTTACGTTGATAGCGGATCAACAGACGGTAGCCTTGATGCAGCCAAGGCCGCAGGTGTCGACGGTATAACTCTCGATCTTTCGAGCCCCTTCACAGCAGCTCGTGCGCGCAATACGGGCGTCGCGCATCTGTTAAGAAGCGGACCTCGACCTGATTTTATCCAGTTCATTGACGGCGATTGTGCCCTTGATCCTAACTGGACCGTGACTGCCTTGGCCGCAATCACCGCCGATCCAAAACGGGCCGTTGTGTGTGGACGTCGCCGTGAAAGATACCCCGATGATAGTGTCTATAACTGGCTGATTGATCGCGAATGGAACTCTCCTGTCGGGATAGCAAAGGCCTGCGGCGGCGACGCCTTGATCCGGCTTGATGCATTCGAAGTGGTCGGGGGCTATCCCGACGATATGATCGCAGGCGAAGAACCTGAAATGTGTGTGCGCCTGCGCCAAGCTGGTTGGACCATTGAACGGATTGAAGCAGAGATGACACTTCATGACGCCGCGATCACGACGTTTTCGCAATGGTGGCGCCGTGCCCGCCGCGCGGGGCATGCCTATGCGGAGGGCGCGCACCGCCACGGTGCGAAACCTGAACGTCACAAGGTCACAGAAACCAGACGTGCGCTGGCGTGGGGACTGCTGCTGCCATTGGCTATCGTTTTAGGTGCACTGATGTTTGGCCCTGTCGCCTTGTTTGGCTTGTTGATTTGGCCGCTCCAAATTCTACGTCAGAAGCTAAAGGGCCGGCCTTGGGCTGAAGCGTTCTTTCAAACCATCGGAAAATTCCCCGAAACCAGCGGCATCCTTGAATTCCACTGGAAGCGCTTGCGCGGCGGCTCTGTTAACTTGATTGAATACAAATGACAAAACCGCCTGTCGCCGTTTGTTTTTTTGGGATCACCCGTTCGCTGAAACGTACCATCGGTTCAATCGAGGCCAATGTGCTTGGTCCGGCCGAAGCATTGGATCAGGGCGCAAAATGCTATGCTCATCTGTTTCAGCAGGCCCACATCAACAACCCGCGCAGCGATGAATCTGGCGCGATGGACCTGAATGAGCACAGCCTCCTTAACCTTGATCAGGTTGAGTTTGAGGCCCCAGACGGCTGTTTAGAAATCTGGGATTTTGAGGGATTGAAGGCTCATGGTAGCCTTTGGAACGACGATTTCAGATCGTTGCGTAATTTGGTGCATCAGCTGCATTCTTTAAACCGCGTCACTGAAATGGCGCTTGCTGGCGGAGCCGAGATCGTCGTTTTTGCCCGGCCTGACCTAACCTATCATGACAGTTTGGCCCCAGCCTTAGCGCGCGCCAATCGGGGTAAAGGTGATCTCGTGCAGCTGCCTTGGTGGCAACCGTTTGACGGTTTGAATGATCGCTTCGCAGTGGTGCGCGGGACGACCGCAATACGCGCTTACGGCCAACGAATTACACAGCTCACCGCCTATTGTGCGGCGCACGGTCCTGTTCATGCTGAGAAACTCGTCCGTTTTAGCCTTGAACAGGCGCAAGTGCCGGTGCGTACATTTGGGGCCCGTGCAAGCCGTACCCGCATTGACGGCACCAGCCCTGACGAAATTTTTGACTATCCACGGCGTTACGAAATTAAGCGCCGCTATCCGGCCGTTGGACGACTCGTCAAAGCCGTGAAATCGCGCCTTAAATGATCTAGGTGTTTACGTTCCAGAACACGATCGCCGTCAGGATCAGGGTCATCACTGCCCACGCCGTATCAAACAACACTTGCCGTGTCGTCAGGATCGATCGCACACGCAGCAGGATGTAAGGCACCGCGAACATAGGGGCCAACACAGCTCCAAGGATCGCGCCCTCGGTTCCCATCATCGAATACCCCAGAGGAACGCCGAACAACGCCCCAGCGGCACGAAAGCTTGAGATGATAAAGCTCGACCGGCTGTCCCCAGTGTTCATGATCAAATTTCCGATGGTCAAGAACCGGATCACAAGGAATGACGGTGCCATAAGCTGTAGATAACGTCCGGCAAGGCTGTAGTCATCCGTGTATAGAAAATTGATCAGATGTTGGCCCAAAAGTTCGGTGGCCACGAAGGCGGAAAAACAAGCCAGATCGATCACTGATTGGAATTTTCGATAGAGCCGTGGCACGTCCTTTGGGCGGGTACGAATAACCTCGGCCATGGCCGGAAACCCAACAGTCGTAGAAAGCCTGTTGATAATGCCGCGTCCGGCTTCGATCCAGATTTGGGCGATGACAAAAAGGCCAAAGAGGGTCGAGCTCAGCAATCCGGCAAGGATCAGTTTGTCGATGCTGCGAGCAAAGAACGTCAGGGCCGATGACGCAAGAATCCAACGACCAAACGTCCACAGTCGGGCGGCTATTTCGCGATCCCATTCAAATGCCATGCGGGGACCGGGCAAGAAAACATGCGTCATCGTCGAGGAAATCAATTTTGCTGTCAACATCCCAACCATAAGTGCCCAGACGGTTGGATAAATCAGCGCGAATCCGGCCATTGCCGCAAGGCTCATGAGACGTGACGATAGCACGATCATTGCGAAACGGCGGTTCTCCATACGCCGCATGGTGAGTTCCCGTGAGGTAGAGGCTAAGCCGTCTAAGATCGGGGACAGCGCCACCAGCATTAACAAACCGGGTAATTCGGGTGCCGCATAAACCGACCCTTCGGTGGCCAACGATGGAGCAAGTATCCAAACTGCGAGCGCCATGATGAACAGCCCTATCGCAATGACCGCGGATCGCAAAATACGCACGACCCAGGCAACGCGTAGGAAATGCGGATCATCTCCATCCTTTTCACGCATGATGGACCGACTGATGCCAATATCGGTGAACAGCTCAAGCGCGGACAAAACGACTGTCGCCATGGCCATGACCCCGAAAGCTTCGGGGACCAGCAACCGCGTCATGATCAGATTGCTGACGAGCCGGAACCCAAATCCCACTAGAACATTGAAAATGCTCCAGCCGCCCGCCCCAAGCGCGCGAGCCTTCAGAGAACCGCGTGGTGGTTCACCGTTTGGATCTTTAGACTTTGCCATTTAACCGAGCGCGCGCCCGCTCAAGCGGACACTGGCACGCCATAACCGACGACGCAGATGACGGCGGCGGAGGCGCATCAGGTCCATCGCGGACCAGCTATCGCGCTCTACGGCATAAACAGACACGCTTTTTACCTCATCCAAATCATACCCGAACCGGTCAAAATCCTTTGCATAATAGGTGCTCAAGTCTCGCAGGAATGACGCGGAAAGGGCTGTCTTTTCCATCCCGTCTAGCGAATGGGTCACGTGACCATGGCCAATCTCGCGCGGACCTTCTTTGTTACCTGCCAAGTTATCCAAATGTGCCACCAAAGGTGCCATACCATTTTCCAGCTTAAACACAGTGGTTCCGTCGGGCACCATTTGCGTTTGTGGGCGTAAATGGTTGTCCAAGTAGTGGGGCATCCGGTCGGCAAATCCGACGTATTCAGAAAACCATTCCTCAGGACCCATCAGGCGTGGGATGCGCTTTAGGTTTGCGAGGTAATAATTGTACGAACTCGCAAAGCGCGTCAGCGGGTTGCGTACGACGGCAAAGCGGCTTTCTATCCAACCTTCTGGGAACAACCCAACCATCGCCGCAGCCTCAGCGTGTTGCGGTGAGCTCTTCGTCCAACGCTCAGCTTGCGGAGTTTTGCCAAACCGATTGTTTAGAAAGGCGAGGGGGCCAAAGCGGGCCACTAAGTAATCTTCGACCGATTGGCCTGCACATTTCGGAACATGCACGTAATGATGCATCGTGCCGGCCGCCTGAAAAAGTGGCATATGATACCTTTCCGGCCCAAGGCCGCATGTCGATCTGGCCGCTTGATTACCAAAGCCACCTCCTGATAACAACATTCCTGTATAGAAACCGCAGGATCGCCCGTTCACTTGGGGAGGCTGTGCCCTGTGTGATCAAGGACAGCGTGTATGATCCTCTCCCATTCCCTCCGCCTGATCTTTTTGAAAACACGTAAAGTAGCGGGCACCAGCTTGGAAATCGCCCTGTCTGCACACTGCGAGGATGATGATGTCATCACACCGTTTGGTGGTCGGCACACATGGGAGCAAGCTGACGAAGACGCGCGCCAAGCATTCGCAGGACGAGGGGCACAAAATTATGAAGTCCCAGAAAGTAAGCTGCGCAAACTGGCTCGCCGATTGCGTGGCAAACACGCTGAGCGCAATTTTTGGGAACATATGTCGGCTACGGACGTGCGCACGCGCATCGCGCCCGCAATTTGGGATGAGTATTGCAAAGTCTCGATCGTGCGTAATCCTTATGATTTCGCGGTCAGCAACTATTATTGGTTTTCCAAAACTGGCCGCACAGACCTAAGTTTCACCGATTTTCTTGAGGCAGAACCAAATCGCTTGTTGGTCAACCGTGCAATTATCGATGTTGATGGCGCGCCTGCCACGGACGTGACTTTGCGCTATGAAACATTGTCCAATGATGTGGCCGCGCTGTCGGAGCGGCTTGGGCTTGGTACGTCATTGTCAGACGGGCTTGCTTCGATCTCGGCCAAAGGAAGCTTGCGACCCAAATCTAAAACAACCGCCGACGTGTTTGCCAGAAACCCCGGCGCCGCCGAGATTGTCACGCAGCTGTGCGCGGAAGACATCGCACGGTACGGATACGACCGTTTGGATGTAGCGTAATTGCCAGTAACTTGCGCTGGAACGGTACCAGTCTGTAGTGTTGCGCTAGACCACTTGCCGAAAGGCACTCACGCCCATGGAGAAGCCAGTTGAAAATTTTCGGCATCGGACTGAATAAAACAGGAACCTCAACCCTAAAGGCGTGTTGCGCGCAACTGGGCTATTCGCACGTATCTTGCCGCCGCGACCTGCTAATCGAATACCGCAAAGGCAATCTAGCTCCGATGTTCGAGGTTGCTGATAAATACGATTGTTTTGACGATTGGCCTTGGCCGCTTGCATATAAAGAGCTCTGGGCCCGCTACGCAGATGAAGGCGCGGTTTTTGTCCTGACACATCGGATCAGCGCTGAAAAATGGCTGAGTAGTTTGAAAAAACATTCTCTCATGACGCACCCCGTGGAACACTGTCGCGGGATGGCTTACGGCCACGATTATCCGTTCGGGCACGAGGCTGAACATATCGATTTCTACAACCGCCACACTCGTGAGGTTCGCGCGTTTTTTGAAAGCCAAGGCGCATCTGACAGACTGTTAGAGCTGTGTTGGGAAAATGGCGACGGTTGGGACGAGCTATGCGGATTCCTCGGGCAACCCGTGCCGGACGCGCCGTTCCCCCACACCAACAAAAGCGCGACCCGCAAAGTCCCGTTGAAACGCCGCCTGCAAAACCGCTGGGCTGCGGGGTTCTGGGGTAAGATCTGATAAGTTTCGACTAGCGTGGTGGATCGAAATATTCGGATAACAGCTGGTAGTCTTTAGCAGTGTGAGCCAACACAGCTTCCTGCGCCTTGTTGGATAAATCTTCAAACACGATCTTGCGGCCAGCCATTTGTTCACGGGGTAAAACAATGGTCTGCGCCGTGCGTGCGGACAGTTCCGCCTCAAGCTTTTGTATATCTGAAATGCGATACAATTCGTCAAAAAAACCTAAGTCAGAACCGATAAATACTGAAATCGGTGCAGTGTGGTGCCAAATAGAATAGGATAGGTCTTGATATCGGCGCAGGTTGCAAAAATAGGCATCAGGCGATGGCATGACCCGCAGTCCCGGGTGGCGCAGAGGCAGGGTTAAACGTGCAAGCCGCCCGCCTTTTCTATGCACAGCATGGGCAATATCGCGGTGATGCATCACGCGATTGCCGTAGGACGACAACAGGCGGCTTACAGGATCGCGCAGGATTGCAAACTTCCAAAATCCGTCGGGTACGGAGGCAAAGTCGTCAACCGTAATGGGTTTAGTCGGAAAATGCGGATGGACCGCGTCAGCGTCTTCCGTCCATTCACGGCCTGTATCCAGTTGATAAAGAACCATCTTAACCGACGTGCTCGCCGCTTTTGGCACGCTAAAAAATGCCAGCTTATGGGGAACAGAAAGCGCGACGGGCATAGCGGCTTATTCTCCTTTTTCGGTGAAATAGTCCCGAAGACGGGTGTCCTTGATGACTTCGCCCGCAGCTTTCATCGCCTCGAGCCCGTCTGTTCCGACAACGTTTTCTTCGACGTAAGCCAGGCGTCCGGTGTCTTGCAGTTCGGTGAACTGTCGGCGCCACGTTCCGCCCAAATGCTCAGGTAAATCGGGGTTATTGGCGAGTGCTTGTCCCCCCAATCTGATTTTGCGTTCGTATTGTTCACGCGATCGAAGCGGGTAATGCAGGATTTGTAGACCCTTATCATACCTGCGCTGACGTCCGATTTCAGTCACTTTGTGATTGCCCATTCCGACAACTGCATCTGCATGGGCGCGGTGAGCGATCTTGGGGGGCAACGGGCGGCCTGATGGGTTCAATGATTGCGTTTTGCGCCACACCATCCGATGCCAAAAGGGTTCACCATCATTTTCAAGACAAACCAGATCATGGCGCGGCGCGCGGACCACGTTCGACAAACGCCGCCGCCCGAAATAGCGATCTAACGTTTCGCCACCATCCGTCATCCAGAACTCATCCGCGTCACAATGGATCACCCACCGTGCCTGTTTGTCATAGGCCATGCGTGCCATGCGCGAGACCCATTTTGACTGGGCGAATTTGTTGTCAGGCTCATGTATATTGGTCGCGACCCCTTGACGGACGTAACCATCGATGATGTCGGCGGTCCCATCAACGCTTAGATTGTCGGTGACGATGATATGATCGACGCCCTGTTCCAGATGGTAGCGCATATTGGCATCCAGAACGTCTTCTTCGTCGCGCACCAAAAGGGTCATGACCAAACTCATCGTGTCGTCTCCGCTATTGAAGGTTGAAACAGCTCTGACATATCCTGCACGAACTGGGCAGTGTCGACATAGTGTTTTACTCTATCATAAGCCGCTTGCGCCATCCGTTCGCGACCATCTTCATCGGCCAAGGCTTTTGTTACAACGTCAGCCAAGTCCGAAAAATCCCACTCTACTGGGTGATAGGTCACGTCGGCCTCATAAAGATCGGGCAGGGTTTTAAGGTGCCCCATGTCAGGCTTGATCAAAACGGCGCCCGTCATGAAGGCCTCAATGTCGCGCCAACACAGCTCCCCATAACCAAAGGGGCTAAAACACAGTCGAGATTGCGCCATTTCTGCAAGGTACTGTTGAGGTGACACACGACCCGCTGGCGACAACGACACGCCTCGCAAGCCTTCAGCCGCAGCAAGCGAAGCCTGTCGCATTGCCGAATACCAAGGCGATCCTTTTGCACCTAAGCGAGTTTGCATATCAATCTGCCGCCCGGCCTGCGGAGGAGGGGCATCCGCCTTGAATCCAGCCATCAGGCGCGGTGCGGTAAAGAAGTTCGGCCCCAGCCGTAGCTTGCCAGCGAACCCAGCAGGCGGGCGAAAATCTACCGGATCAGCCTCAATCCCAAAAAGGTCACTATAGTATTGTGTCAGGTTCGTATCGCCGCGCCAGCATACATCGTATTGCGCCGGATCGCGAAACAGCGCTTTCTTTATATAGAATGCCAAATCCTCGGGCAGGTCTCGTGCCATCCGTAGATCATTGTGCGCAAACCCGTCCAACACTGACAGGCCCGCCTGCGGTGCCTGACTGCGTAACCATGCAAAAAGACTGCGCAGATCTGCGGGCTTTAACGTAAACCATGGCTGCACCAGAATATGGGTTGCTGAGGTGAATAACGATAACGGTGCCGATGTCGCGTCCTCGATTTTAACAAACCGCACGGCACCGCCAAGCTGTTGTTTAATTTCGGACCCATAGGCCAGAAATGGAGCAACTTGTGATCTGCAAATCGCGTTCGCAGTGTACAAAATCAAAACCCGAGAATTCACAGCGTCGGGAAACGGGCGCGCCAGCCATCGGCGCAGCCCCGGTAACGCCCGCCCACGGATCCGTTGATCAAACAGCCAAGCGGCCTGTCGGTTGGGCATTTGTTATGTCCTTCGCAAGCGCCCGAAATTGACGCAGTCGTTCGTTTTCCTGTTACAGGTCAAAGCGCAGGTTGCCAACCTTTGCAGCGTTCGCGCGCCATCTATAGACACAGTGTAGCGCAAATATGCGCCGTACCATTGTCGATGGACCCCTCAAACGCTATTGCGGAACCATGGCATTTTCGAAGGCTAATTTATTATGACTTTGGTACCCGCGACCGTGGCTGTGGTGATCGTGAATTATCGCACACCAGACTTGGTCATTGATTGTCTCGCCTCCCTTCAAGGAGAGGTTGCGCCAGATCTGACGCTCAAGATTTGTGTCGGAGATGCGCAATCAGGCGACGGTTCGGTCGAACTGATCACACAGGCTGTCGAAAAAGCAGGCTATGACAATGTCACCGTCTATGACATCGGCGCAAACGGCGGGTTTGCCTACGGAAACAATCATGTGGTTGAAACCTGCGTCGCCCCTGATCCGACAATCACGCATGTGCACTTCCTGAACCCTGACACTTATATTCATCCTGGTGCGGTCCGACATCTGGTGACATTTCTTGACGGTCATCCCGGCGTCGGTGTTGCGGGCAGTCGTTTGGAAAACCCCGATAGGACTTTGCGCGCCTACGCGTTTCGGTTTCCCGCCCCATGGCGAGAATTTTTCCGTGGCGCGGGTCTATCCGTCTTTGATCGCCTTGCGCCAAGCGCTGCCATCAGCCATGGCCCCATCACCACCACACGAGAGGTCGATTGGGTTACCGGAGCCAGTTTCATGATGCCACGTGCCACCCTTGATGACGTCGGCGAAATGGACCCCGACTTTTTCTTATACTTTGAAGAAGTCGAATTTCAGTCCCGCGTGCGGGCAGCAGGTCATACCATTTGGCATGTGACCGACAGCCGGGTAGTTCATATTGCAGGGGCCGCAACGGGCGTGCGTGTCAATGATGCGCCCAAACGTTTACCCGCCTATTGGTATCAATCCCGTTTTCGCTATTTCCTCAAACGGTACAGCTGGGGTGGGGCGGTTCTGGCCAATATCCTCTACATAATGGGCTACGGAATTTACCGCCTGCACCGCGCACTGCGCCGTAAACCTGTCCTAACGCCACCGCATACAGCTCGCGATATTCTGAGTTCGGGATTTGGCGCGGGTCCCACAGCCAAGCAAAGAGGTGTGTCATGACGCGTCCGTCCAGCCTGAAAGGTTTGCGGGTCGTTGGCGTTGTGACACCCAAAGGCGATAGCGGCAGCGCAGGATATCTGCGCCAGATGTTATCTCATCTGAACGACGGTATCGTGTCTGTTCCGTTACGCGATGCTGGTGATACCGCGCGCATTCAGATGACTGCCCCTGATGAGATCATCGAACCAAAGGGCGGGGCGGGCTGGATTACCGATAGGTTTACCTCGACCGGTGGGGATGACATCGCGCAGGTTTCGTTTACCTCCGGCACGACCGGCACGCCCAAAGGAGTCGTCCTGAGTCGCCGCGCGCTTCATGATGTTGTGACCCGCCTGAGCGATGCAATGGACCTGACGGATAAGGTTCGCGAATATATTGGGGTGCCCGTAAACCATTCGTTTGGTTATGGCCGCGCGCGTGCCGTGCTGCACAACGGGGGGCACGTTTACCTGCCACCAGCTGGGTTCGATCTGTCCGAAATACGGAAAATGCTGAGTGACGGTAAGATCAACGCCCTATCAGCTGTGCCAAGCCTGTGGCGCGTAATCCTTGCTGCCGCGTCCAGTTTCGGGGATGAGCGTAACAACCTGCTTTGGATCGAAATCGGCAGCCAAATGATGTCTGCTGACGAAAAAGTTGCGCTCCGGAACCTGTTTCCAGCCGCACGGATCATTCAGCACTACGGCTTGACCGAGGCATCGCGCTCTACGTTTCTACAGGTAGACGGAACCGGGCCAGACATCCTTGGGTCGGTTGGCAAGCCCACGGGTGACACCAAATTAGCCATAAGTAGAGATGGGCGCATTCGCATCACTGGCCCACATGTCGCGAGTTTCATACTGTCTGAGGTCGGTGAGACGGACCTGAAAAGTACGTTTGAAACGTCAGATTTGGGTCACATAGATGATCAGGGGTACCTTTGGTTTGAGGCGCGCGCCGATGACGTGATCAATTGCGGCGGCATCAAGCTAAACCCTGATGCAATCGAAGCTAAGATACGCGACCGCGTGAAAGACGCAGGGCCCTTCGCCATCTTGCGCCGTGCCGATCCCATCCGAGGAGAGGCTCTTGCGCTCGCTGTTACGCCCGAAACCACAGCCACCACCGACCAGTTGCAATCTGCAGCGCTCGCCGTCGCGGTGGACATGGGTGCCGCCCCGGGCCGCGACGTTCCCGCCATGACACTCGACAGCCTTCCCCGCACCAGCACAGGCAAATTGCAACGGCACCTAATGACCCCACCTTCTGATCAAACATTAAGCGGGTCCCTGGGCCCTTTGGCAAATCTTATGGGGCCGAACACTAACCCCGCAGACAGTTTTATTACGGCAGGCGGAGACAGTCTTACCCATCTGCAGATGCAGCTGTTGCTGGAGCAAAACCTCGGCGCGGCCCCAATGGGGTGGGAACAAACTCCCTTGGCCGACTTGGCAGCGACCATAGCACAGGGGGACGGCGCAGATGGGCAAACGGGCGCGCCGCCACTTCCTGACGGCAGCATGAACCGCAACCCGTCCGGCATCGGATTCTGGGCTTTAGTCGCCGAGGATTTACGCACAAACGATGGCACATTGGGATCACAGGGGTTCTGGGCTTTGTTCGTGCACCGATTTGGAAACTGGCGAATGGGCGTTCGCCCCCGCATCCTGCGGATACCGTTTAGCGTGCTTTACCGCATCCTGCGCAAAGCCGTTCAAATACTGTGTGGTATCAAACTTGATTACACGGTGGCCGTTGGACGGCGGGTGAAACTGGAACACTTCGGCGGAATGATGCTCGGTGCGCGTTCCATCGGGGATGACACCATCGTGCGCCAAAACACAACCTTCGGCATCCGTACGACAAATGACCTTAACGCCAAACCGGTTATCGGCGCGCGCGTCGACGTTGGGGCAGGGGCTGTTATCGTTGGCAATGTCCAGATCGGCGATGATGCGATTATTGGCGCAAATTCTGTCGTTTATTTCAGCGTGCCCGACCGCGGGATTGTTCAGGGTGTGCCTGGCAAGATCGTTGGCCAGAACCTAAATACTACACCAAAGGACCCTACATAAATGACACGCAAGACGTTCTGCATTGGTATGCATAAGGCAGGCACCAGTTCCCTCGCTGAGTTGTTTCACGTCATTGGCCTGCGCACGAGCCATTCAACTGACTGGTCCCGCCCGCCTCTTGACCGCAGCTTTATCGACCCGCTCGAGGCTTTCTCCGATGGTGGCGGTCATTTCTGGGATGATGACGCAGAGTTCGGCGGCAACCACGGCGTCCAAAGCCTCGATGAAGGATGGCCGGACAGCCGCTTTATCCTTCAGCACCGCGACGTCGAGGGTTGGCTGGTCAGCAAGCTGCGCCACGCAACTTGGCGGCGTGAAGATGTATTGACTGACGACGATGGCCCCTTCAACCACACCGACTGGAACCAGATCAAATCCTTGCATCTGGTCACAGCGTGGATCGAAAACCGCTACAAGTATCATCAAGCGGTGCTCGCGTATTTTGCCGATCGTTCGGACGATCTGCTCGTTATCAACGTAACCCGCGATGAGGGCGCAGTGGACAAGGTTCTCGATTTCATCGGCGGCTTTGAAAACGCCAAACGGGTCGCACGGGTCAATAAGCTGCAAAAGAACATCAATCGGCTTGGTACCCCTTTGCAGTTCACGCCTAAATCCATGCCCCGTGCGAATGTCGGGGCGCCGCGAGATACCGACAAACCATTTTTCAAGGAAATCGCCCAAAAAGCGATGGCCATGGTTCCGCCTGAAATGCTCGGGGACCCTGAGCAGATCAGCTAAGTTCAGTCCAACATAGTTTTGACACTTTCGATCTTAACCAAGATAGAATCACTTAAGCGCCGTAACGTCACTTTTTCGACTCCGATTATCGCAAAAATGGAAACAATAGCCTGAGAATACTAGTTTTTGAGGTGATTCTGGCGAGGTCAGTCGAGTGCTCATGGTGCGAATCTGATGAATTTGTCAGCAATGTGCCCAGATTCGTTAATTTTTTGTGAATCTCGCTGTCAAAGCCGGCCAGAACGTTGACCGACCTCTGCCGACTACGGTACAACTAAAGAAGTATTGATCCATTCGCATTTCGCGGACTTTTTAGAGAGGGTATTAAAGTGGGGTTTTCTTTTAAATCTGTAGCTGCTGCTGCACTGGCGATTTGCCTCGGAGGCGCTGCCTCTGCTGCAACGCTTTCAATTGACGGCGGGGTCGTTGGTTCGATTCCTGGGGGCACTGACGGTGCACCAACAACTCAAAATAATGTTCTGACGAACGTCTTCGGTCTCACAACAATGGACGGCTTCTACGGCAGCTCCATTTCTGTTGACGAAGATGCGCGCATCAAAGTTCAAGTGCTCGGCTGGGAAGCTGGCGCGACGAATACGTTCACAATGGAAGGAAACTCCTTCTCAACGGATTCCAAGTTTGATTACGCAACTCTTCCAGGTAACCTGGCTGAGTTCTCCGTAGACTCACTTGCTGGTCTTCTGAACTTTGACTTCAGCACAACTGTTGGTGGCGGCAAGTCCGTTGCAAACGGCGACGCAAACACAAGCCCGTTGAACTTCTTCGCCACATTCGGTGACGGCGTCACAACGTCCGGTAAAAACTTGCTATTGTTCTTCGATGACACAGGTAAGAACGCAATTGCTGGTATTGATGACAACCACGATGACTTGGTCGTAATGGTTTCCGTTGTTCCACTGCCAGCTGGCGTTCTGCTTCTGCTGACAGGTGTTGGTGGTCTTGGTGTGGCATCACGTCGTCGCCGCAAGGCAGTAGCCTAAGACTTACAGACTTCTTCGGAAGTTCGGAAAAGGGCCCTTCAGGGGCCCTTTTTTGTTTCCAACACACAACACTGAGCAAACCGTATTCATAAGGTTGTATTAGCACCACAATTTGGTGGTATTTGTCGGCGATAATAGGGCCAACCATCTACGGTTTAATGAATGAGGGCGATTTGAGCGACACTGACACCACAGCTTTGAATCGGTCCCACTTACCGGACCTCGATGGGTTTCGCGGGCTCAGCATCCTCGCGGTCCTTGCCGCCCATATGTTGCCGCTTGGTCCCAAATCTTGGATGCTCAATTCTGTCGCCGGACACATTGGTATGAGCATCTTTTTTGCACTGTCAGGTTTCCTCATTTGCCGTTTCCTGTGGGAAAAGCAGGACGTACCAACATTCTTTGTACGCCGGATCGCACGCATTGCTCCGCTCGTCATGCTCGTTTCGTTCATCTACTGCATCCTGTTGGAGGGACGGGTGGACAGTTTCATAATCATTAATCTCTACGCTCAGAACTACTGGACCTCAGCCCTAACACCCGCAACCAGCCCATTCTGGTCGCTGGCTGTCGAAATGCACTTTTATATCGCTATCGGTTTGGCCGTGCTGTTCTTTGGGCGGCGCGGGTTCTGGCTTCTTCCAATCGGGGCCATTATCGTTCTTCTTTTCCGAATTGAGGCTGAGGTATTTTCAAATATTAACACGCACTTTCGCGTCGATGAAATTCTGACGGGCGGCATGCTCGCACTCGCTTGGCTGAATCGGGATCGGCCCCTGATTGCCAAGATCATGGCAGCCTTACCCTATTTGTTCTGGCCAATTCTCATTCTGTGGCTTTTGTCCTGCTGGCCGCCAAGCGGCTCTCTCGGCTATGCGCGGGCTTATTTATCTGCCCTGCTAATTGGATCCGTGCTGGGCATGGAAAACCGCTGGCAGAACGTGGTCTTGGGTACCAAGTTCCTCGCTTATATCGCAACCATTTCGTTTGCGATCTACGTTTGGCATTCCCCGTTCCGCCACGGCTGGTTCGACGCAGGAACCGATATTGAACGATACTTTTTCAAACGCCCGTTAGCCTTTGCCTGTATCTTCGCGCTTGCCCACGTCTCAACCTTTTATTTTGAAAAGCCGATCACTATGGCGGCCAAGCGGATATCCATTGGTCGAGCAAAGGGCACCGCACGTCCTGTTCCTTAACCAAAGACGGCCCTAGATCAACAGTCCTAGAATTCGCCGAGAGGGTTCAAAAAACGATTGTTTGTAAGATCAGTCATCATGATCTCTTCCCAACTCTATCGCTATCTGAAATCGTGGTTTTAAGTATTTCGTGCAACCTAAGTGAAGCAGCTTGATCAGAAAATCGGGCCCGAGCAGTTTCGCTTGCCCTTTTGGCCAAAGCCTCACGCTGGGTCTCATCTTGCCACAACTGATCGATAGCAGCCGTAAGGTCATCTACGTCAAAAGGGGCCACCAGAACCCCGTCGTACCCATCCTTAATATAACCTTCTGTTCCTGGACATCGGGTCGCAATGACAGGGGTGCCAAGGTGCATCGCATTGATGAAAGTTATCTGTCCGGAAGCCGTCGTCATGTTGGCAATGGGTGTGACACACATTCGTGCGCGGGCCATCAAGTCAAGGCATTGTTTTTCTGTCAGCCCTGAACGGTAAGTCACATTCGCACTCTCGGGAAATGTAGCTATGTCTGAAGCGCGCGTTACAATTACCGTCGGATAATTAAGCTGGTTCACGGCCTTTATTAGGGTAGGATAATCTCGGTGTGCGGAACCCATGGAAAGGATAAAAGGCGCTTCTATATCTTCCTTGCGGGCGATCTTAATCTGGCCACGTTGCAGGGGGACGAATTGCACGCGCTCCTGCGGCACATCCAGATACGTTGCGTAGCGCGCAACTTCATCGGGAGAATGCACGACAAAGCAGTCAATCTCCCCCGCGACGGCTCGTGCGAGTCGTTGACGTAGACCGGATCGTAACGCGCCTAAGTTGAAGTTATATGCAATAATTGCCGGTTTTGAACGACCCAGTCGTTTCCAAAAGGCTGCACAAATGGCCAATTGCGGAAAACAAGCGATAATCCCGTCAGGCTGTCCACGCAATGCCGCCTTGGCATGACGCAGGTGACCAAACCATGCTAACAAAGGTGTGATCTTGGACTTCCCTTTGTGCCAATCACGATCTGCTGCTAATGGTGAAATCTTCTCGAAAACGATCTGATCATCAACAATGAAATCGTCAAGCCAACGGTTCTCTTGCCCACGAAAGAAAGCGGCAATGACGATCCATTTTGCTCTGTCATCCTTAGTAAACAATGTAAGACTAACTCCGGATTAGATCATGTTTCTAAAGTGGCTACATGGATATATTATTATAAATATTGGCAATGCCATTTAGCCAGCTAGATAGGGAGATACATCAATAATTGCAATCGATGGTACAATGCATAGCCACTTTTAACAGTCCATTTGATTGTCGGGCTTGCTTGGACTGGGATAATCAATCGTAAACGGTTATTTTTTGACCAATCTCTGGTTGATGATCTGCCCGCCCTTCTCGTCGCTCCAAATTGTTTGCTAGCGTACGAAAAGCATGAATAGGTAGATTGGATACTTTTCTCAGGATGCATATTCCGAGATCCAACCCCTTCCAAAAATCGACCGTTTCCTGAACGGTTCGCCTAACCGAAAATTGGCACATGTTGCAGCGAAAGGCCAGAACAAGCCCCGAGTTACCTCCAGCTTAGCGCGGAGTCCTTAGTGTAAAATCTTTGGCGTTAGGCTGCCATTTTGTCCATCGTTTTTCTATCAGAATTCCATCTGTGTCGGATTTCCTAATGCTGAATGTGGTCAATACCAGTTGCAATCCCCCTGTCATTCTTCCAGTGACTTGCGGGCATCGCTCAATGTGCCGAATATCGCCTCGTTCAAACATTAGCACCGCAGCTTGCCATCAAAGTTTTCGATGAAGCCGTTCAACTGCGGTGCCCCGCGGCGAGCTTAGGAATCTGTGATCTCCGAAAATTAGGGATACTATCCCGAGCTAAACGCGCAGACTGGCAACGCTGGTCTACGGGAAACCGCAGGACGTCAAGGCTCCGTGGAATCCCCATACTGGGCACCTAGTTTTTGATGAAGGGCGCCACTTTATGTAAAAACCGAAAGCGTGTTTTGGGTAATTTACAAATCTCAAAAATGCATGCGAAGACTTTCGGATGGAGGAGCTATGTTTTCTGAGTAAGCATGGAGCTCCAAATGAAGTCGATGATCAGAATAAATGCGCTGAAGTTGAGCGGGTACGGCGACAAGAGTTTGTCGAAAATGGAGAAGCACGGAAAGCGATTGGATGGAACGTCTAAAAAAGACGCGTCAGAGTTGCTGAACCTTTGGTCTACAATACACTTGATTTGATGGCCGCCTACGAGGAGCACGTTTTCGGGTGTCGAATGAATAAGTCATTGAGAGCGCCGGCATTGCAAGCGATGATTAAATTCCCAACCGAGATCACACCAACAATCGCCAATCAGAAGAAGATGTTGAAGTTGGCCGTAAAGTTTGTGAACGAAGTCTATGGCGGTAATGCGGTAATGCTGTCTTTGCGGCTCGATTGGATCGGGACGAAGAAGGTAAGTTCACTTCGACGCCCAGGTCAGTTGGTCTCGCATTGCAAAGCGAGCTTCGCCTGTTCTTCAGTCGCCATGGAATTAAGATCGATAAAAAGAAGACGAAGGATGGTTATCGCCCGGATCGACTAGATACTGAGGCGTACAAGAACAAGCTGAAGGTGTTGAAAGCACGTGATCTAATTAAGCTGCGAGAGAAGAAGCTTGACGCAACTATCGAAGAAACTGCCAGGCTTCTGGATGAAGCAAAGAAGGAAAAAGCAGCTGCTGAGATGTTGAAGAGAGATGCGAAGATGGCTCTCGCTGCAGCTGAGAAAGTCAAAGTAGATCAAGAAATGATCATTAAGAATGCTGTAGAAAAAGAAGCAAAAACTGCGGCTGATAATGCTGTCAAAGCTGTAATGGACGTGATGGATGGTAAGGTTCGTAGATCAGAGACCGGTGCTTTGCAGGTTGAAGATCCAGATAAATTGCGACCGATTTGGCCAGTGATCGGCCCAACCATAAATCGGCTCTTGGCATGGTGGGAGAAGTTCAAACCTCAAGTTGAAGCCTTGGATCCAAAAGAGAGGCCCGATCTATATGACGACGAACCGGCTCTATAGCCAAGCATCTAATTTTCAAATGAGTGATTACAAGCTGATTGCTCTAAACAAGGATTGTGCTGATGGCGCAATTTGTCGATCGAATGGTGGGCAGCGCTTCCCTTGATGTCACGTCGATGATCTGAGAACAGGTGCGGACCGCTATTCGCAATATATTTTAAAAATAACGACTGGGCGAATTCACCGTCGAAAGCAGGTCAAAAAACCGACATATTCGACACCTAGAAATTGAGAAATATTGCCCCATCGAGGCTCAAGAACAAAACAATAAGGAACTTGGAGTTTGGCAGAATTCACATCCCCCTTTGGAAAGCAAATTGACCTAACAGGTCAGACCGTCGAAATTTGGGAGTCGTCTGTTGCGGCGCTGGGGGGTGGTAGGACCGCTATTAGCTGGACCGAGGACGGAAACGATGCCGTTTGGTTACGCCTCTACGATGCCAACGCAAATCCGGAAGGAGCGGCGATACGCGTTACCGCCGCGAACGAAGAGGGTAACCGGCCCTCGGTCGCGGTTCTGGAAAACGGGACATTTATCGTCACCTATACGTCCCTTGAAGATGTTAACTCGGCTATCTATGCGCGGGTGTATTCGTCTGATGGTACCCCTTTGGGAAGCAGTACGCAGCTTTTCACTGATCCAGATGGTTTAGCTGTAAGTCCTGAAACGACAGGACTTACAGACAGTTCGTCTGTGACGGTGTTTTTTGCGAATGACGAAGACCGTTTTGGTGTGTTCGCCCAGCTTGCCGATGCGAACGGCGCACCAACCGGTGACGCTTGGCGCGTCAATCAAACAACAGAAGGTTTTCAGTCGTCCGGTACCCCCGTCAAGTTGGACGATGGGGGTTTCGTCGTCACATGGCGTTCAAGAGAAGTCGACGGAAGCTTTTACGCGGTTATGTTTCGCACCTACGATGCCGACGGCACACCGCGCAGCAATGAAGTACGTGTGAATCAATACTCCTACGGATCGCAGACAAATCCGGATGTGACAGTGTTGTCAGACGGACGTTTTGTAGTGACATGGGAAAGTCAGTCTTTGCTTGATCGGGCACAAGACGGGTCTGGTGACGGGGTTTATGCAAGGATTTATTCGGCTGATGGCGTTCCTGAAGGGGGTGAGTTTAGGGTCAGTGACACGACGCTTTACGACCAGAACAGCGCGACAATTGCAGCGACGCCAGCTGGTGGCTTTGTCATTGCTTGGATGAATGTCCCCACCAATGCGTCTGACGTGACCGAAATCAAGTTCCGAGAATTTGATGGGAATGGCGACACGATCGGGGATGAAATCATTCTTGGCGAAAGCCCTGTAGGGGTGCATTTGGGGCCAGACATTTCTATCGGCCAAGATGGCATCGCGCGGATTGTTTGGAATTTCACCATTCAAAACAGTTTTGTCAGTAATGTTTTCTTTCAAACCGTGAACCTAAGTGGGTTTGCGACTTCGGGCGATGACACCATCGTCGGGACGACCGCCGATGATTACCTTGGCGGGCAAGGGGGCCACGACGTCCTGAATGGTGGAGCAGGTGATGACATCGTTCTGGGTGACGGCTTTGAGGTCAGCTACGCACCAGACGAGGCAAACCAGATTTTCCGATTGTATCAGGCGACGTTGAATCGGGCGCCCGATGCAGGGGGGCACGAACGATGGACGTCAGACCTTATGACGGGGACCGCAACCTTAGCAGAGGTGCGCGAGGGATTTGTCGGATCACAAGAATTCCAGAACAAGTACGCTGGCTTGAATGACGCCGGTTTTGTCAAAGAGCTGTATATCAACGTGTTGGATCGTGATTTTGATCAAGGCGAAGTGTCTCAGCAGGAAATCGACAACTGGACGAACCGGATTAACGGCAGCTTTACCCGAGCGGATGTAGTTAACGGCTTTTCCGAAAGCCAGCAGTTGATCAACAATACGAACCAAGCGGCGAACAAACTGGCGAACTCCAGTGACAAGGCTGGGTGGTTTGATGAGGTTTACCGCCTTTATCAGGCGACATTGGATCGTGCGCCTGATGCGACCGGCTTTGAGAACTGGTCTGTACGTCTCGCCGAAGGGCGTGCGCTAACGGACGTCATTACTGGATTTACGAATTCGAACGAATTTTCCAACGTCTACGGACCGCTCGAAGATCCGGAAGATTTCGTTAAGCTTTTGTATAACAACGTGCTGGGTCGTGATTTTAACTCAGGTGAAGTGACACAGTCAGAGGTCGACGGCTGGACATCGCGACTGAGTGAAACGTTCACGCGTGCAAACATTGTACAAGGATTTTCGCAGAGCAAGGAGTTCATCAACAACACGGCAGCTGATGTTAAAGCTTATGTTCGAGCGCAAGGCTTGGATGACGAGGTGA
Organism: Octadecabacter algicola; assembly: GCF_021532625.1. Lineage (GTDB taxonomy): Bacteria > Pseudomonadota > Alphaproteobacteria > Rhodobacterales > Rhodobacteraceae > Octadecabacter > Octadecabacter algicola. Next base: position 27,684 of record NZ_JAKGAR010000005.1, on the reverse strand, counting down.
ATGGCGGGTCCGGGAAAAATGTGCTGGCGGGCGGTGCCATGGCGGATACGTTTGTTTTTGATCAAGTCGATGCGGGCACAAACACAGTGCTTGATCTGGAAGTCTGGGACTACCTGTCATTTGAAGGGTTCGGCTATAGCAACGTGGCGGATGTGCGGGTGCATCTGAGCCAGTCGGGCACCGATGTTGTCTTTAGCGATCAGGGCACCGAAGTAACTTTTGAGAAGACGCAGCTGTCTGACCTAACGGACGATATGTTCCTGATGTAGCGAACACCCGAAAGCTCGACTTCGCGCCGTATTTGGCCGATAAGCAAGATTATGTCAAAATATTTTTCTAGAATCGGCGAGGGTTACTTAATGTAAGCTTTAAGGAACGCGCCCGTTGTTTCGTAATGGGATCGCAAAAGGTCTTCGGCGCGGTCGATGTCTCCGGCGACGACTGCATCAAGGATGATCCGGTGTTCGTCATCTACTTTACGCCCCTTGTAGTCGATAGAGCGGCCAGCGATGAAACGGTAACGGATGTTGAGGTCGTAAAGCTGGTTACAGAACCGCAGCAACAGCGGTGAGTCACAATTGCCGATCAGGGCCATGTGGAAATTTTTATGTTCGCGTTCGAAATCGTCAGACCGGCTTTGTTGTAGGCGCGACATGCGGTGATGGATGATGACCAGACTTTCGATCCATTCGTCGGTCTTATTTTCCATGCTTTGACGCAGGGCCATACCCTCGAGGGAGCATCTCAGACGCAGGATTTCGGCGAAGTCTTCACTGCTGGTGGCAGCCGCGCTGAACCCGCGTTGTTCGTGGCGCACGACCAATTGGTCGGAGGTCAGCAGGCTGAGGGCCTCTCGAATAGGAGAAGCCCCCGTGCCGAGGATTTTACGAAGGTGATCGATCTTCAATTTCGTACCTGGGGCCAGCTCACCGGTCAGGATCAGTTCACGCAGTTTGCTATGGGCAATCTGGGTGGCTGAACTTTGCGACGTCGCAGGGTCTGATAAGGCACTAATATTCATATGAAGAGTCTAATCTCACTTCGCTCTGAAGGATGCAACGATATTGGCGAATTCTTCGTCTGTCAGAACGTCGCGCTTTGCGATGCCTGTGGACTTCACTTCGGCGAGAACGTCACCGATCATATCGTCATCCATTTCGCCAAGACCCATTTCACCCAGCTTGTAGATAATAGAGGCCTTGCCGGATTTTTTGCCCAGAACGACTTCGCCGATCTTGCCCGTGAGGGCTGGGTGCGTTGCGAACATGACCAAAGGATCGTTCATCACGTAGTTGATGCCGATACCGGATTCACGAATGAAGTTCCCATGGCCCAGAACAGGTTTGTTGCGTGCAATCGGGATGTTGGACTTTTCAGCAATCATAGCCGCGAGCTCCGGGATTTTGTCGAGCTTGTACTGGGTGTCGTAGCCATACAGAAGGTGCAGGCCCATCATCAGTTCTTCGAGTGCAGCGTTACCTGTGCGTTCACCCAAACCGTTTGCACAAGAGTGCACGCAGACGGCGCCAGCTGTGACAGCGGCCAATTCAGTCGCAACACCCATCCCAAAGTCATTGTGTGTGTGGATTTCGATGGGCAGGCCGGTCATGTCGTCGACCCAGTTTACCATGTGCTTGATCGCCTCGGGCGTCGCACAACCCATCGTATCAACGATGCCAATGGAATCCGGCGGGGAGTTGTCCATGATGTATTTGCACAAGTTCTCTAGGTCGGACTTGCGCGCGCGCGTCGTGTCATACGGGAAGAACAGTGCGTGCAGGCCGTTTTCGCGGGCATAGTTGATGATGGGCGCCGTTTTCTTGGCAACGTCTTCCCATGTCCAACCAAATTGTGTGACCAGTTTCGGGTAACCGATTGGCACTTCGATCACGACGCCATCTGCGCCGCATTCCAGCGCAAGGTCGATGTCTTTTTGCATTGCGCGCGCGAAGGTAAAGATCTTGGACTTCAGGCCAAGTTTGGAAATCTCTTTAATGGCCTTTTGATCGTCTGGGGACACAGCGGGCATCCCTGCTTCGATCCGGTCCACACCCAGTTCGTCCAGTTTGGTAGCGATTTCGATCTTGTCATCGATAGAGAACACAACGCCCGGTGTTTGTTCGCCGTCACGAAGGGTTGCGTCGTGGATTTCGACTTTCTTCGGCAGGTTCAGACCTTCGCGAACGGAAGGTTCAAAGTTGTATGGGCTCACCCACCATTTACCGTCTTCTTTATATGTCTCGCGCATATTCGTTTCCTTACGTGTCAATTGTTAGTGGGTGTCAGATACAAGGACGAAATCGAAATCAACCTTGAAATATGGGATTGTGACGTTCCGCCCGACTTCCAGATCATCTGGGAGGGCATCGAGGTCAGTGGTTTCTACGTAGTCCATGATCAGGTCTTCGCGAACACCGAACACAGCGTCAGAATTCAGGTACGGATCGCCATTTGAGAAGACTTCGGTGACCAATGATTTGTACCCGTCAACCTGAACGATGAAGTGCAGATGGGACGGACGCCAAGGAGTACGGCCAGTGGCGCGGAACAATTCGCCCACGGGGCCATCATCGGGCACTTTGTAGGGCGCGGGTTTTACCGTCGTCATGGCGTAGCGCCCGTCGGCGCCTGTTGTCATAGAACAGCAAAGGTTGAAATCATCCTGCGCGCCGTCTTGTGAATAATAGAGACCGTTTTCAGCAGTCTGCCAGAGTTCGATCACCGCACCTTCGATGGGGTTGCCATCAACGTCTTTGACGAAGCCTTCGATCACAACGGTATTGCCGTCGTTGTCCTTTTTCAGGTCCCCACCGACAGGCAACATAGGCGCGCCCACTGAGTGGAATGGCCCAAGTACGCTGGACGATGTACCCGCATGCTGTGACCCGATCATGTCGACCAAGGACGACAGCCCTGTAACGTCTGAGATCAAAACGAATTCGTTGCGTTCATCGTCCGTGATATTGCCAGCGTCTGTGGCGAATTTTAGGGCGCGGGCCCATTCGGCATGGGTCAGTTGGGTTTCTTTGGCAAATGCATGCAGGTGTTCAACCAAGCTTTTGAGCACGAACATGGTGCGCGGGTCGGTGTCATCGCTGCAATAATCCAAAAAGGCCTGCGTGATGGTGTCGATGGTCACATCTTTCATGTGTGGCTACTCCTGACGTTAAATAAGGGCGGTGGAAAGGACGGGGAACCGGATCAATACGATGAGAACCAGCAGCATGAGGAACGCGAAAGGAAGCGACCCCATGAAGACATCCTTTAAGGAGATTGAGGGATTGTTCAGCGTGCTTTTGATGACGAAACACGAAATCCCGAGTGGCGGGGTCAGCAAGCCGATTTCGGCTCCGATTACGGTCACAATGCCGAACCATACAAGGCTAAGGCCCATGCTTTCGATCAGAGTGATGAACAGCGGCACGACGATCAGGATGATAGACGCAGTATCAAGCAAGGTGCCCAAGACCAGCATCAACGCCACATAGATCAGCATGATGTGGAAGAACGACAGATCCCAAGATTGAAGCATTGCATCCAATTGGTTTGGCAGGCCTGCATAGCCGAGCATCCGGCTGTAAAAAGAAGCCATCGTGATCAGCAACAAGATTGCCGCCGTGATGTGACCCGTTTCAACAAGCGTTTCCCAGAAGTCAGCCCAGCTCATAGAGCGGCGCACAACGGCGACGATCAATGCTAGGGACGCACCGGCGGCCCCGGCTTCTACGGGTGTTAGCCAGCCTGTGTAAATGCCGCCCAACACAAGGAAGATCAGCGACAGCACGGGCCATGATTTGCGAAAGGTCTCGCTGCGTGCCATTGCGGGCAGGCCTTCGGCGCTGATGTTGTCGCCGATATATGACGGCCAAACGCGTGCCATGACAAAAATAGCGGCGATATAAACACCGGTCAGGATCAAGCCTGGAATGATGCCCGCAAGGAACATATCGCCAACGGATTGTTCGGCCACAAAGGAATAGATGATCAACATCGCAGAGGGCGGGATGATCATGCCCAAAACAGACGAGCCCGCCACAACACCCACAGCAAAACGTTTGTTGTAGTTGTAACGCAGCATTTCCGGCACCGAGATTTTCGTAAACACGCTGGCGGATGCGATGGATGACCCCGTAATGGCGGCAAACACAGCATTCGCGCCAACCGTCGCCATGCCGATCCCTGCCAGCACTTTGCGACAGGCCGAGTTTAGGACGTCATAAATATCGCGCCCTAGCCCTGCCCTCGAGACCAGCAGCCCCATCAGCGTGAAAAGCGGAATGGTGGCGAAGTTATATTCGGTCACCCCATCGCCAACGGCGACCTTGAGGAAGTTGAAGGCAAGGATAGATTTGCCAGACATCATCCAGATCGCACCAAAGGACACGAGGCCCAAAGCGATCGGAATATAAAGCCCGAGGTAGACCAACACGACGATGGCCAAAACCGAGAGCATACCAATTGTAAGTGGATCCATGATTTAGACCTCGCCGCTTGTTTGGGCGGTGACGTGACGTGGGTCAGCGTCGCCCAGAACGGCTTTGAAGAAGAAAAGAATGCCAGCCCAAGCACAGCCAAATGCAATGGCAAGACGAACAGGCCACCAAGGGGCGGTCAGAATTCCGGGTGTTCCGAAGTAATCGCAACGGCCTAGGGCGGTTTTGAAATCGGCCCACATATGCCCTGTCGGAGGTGCGCCGAATTCAGGCGGCGTGAAGAAATGACAGCTTTCAAAAGCATGTGTAAATTCTGGCCAGACGGTCCAGACGATCAGGCCCATAAAAATACAGGCGACCCCATCCAAGGCGCGCGCTAAGGCGTTTCCGAACCGTGGTTTTACTATCCGCATCAACCCCAAGAACCCATCAGATCGGGTCAATCGACCCGTGCGGACAACATCAGGCAATTGCAAGAATACGATCAGCGCCAACGAGAAGACGACGATCTCTACGACACCCCTGAAGGGCGCATTAAACAGATTTCGTGACACAACATCGGCGTTCATGATGGCGACCAGTGCCAGCAGTACAAACGCACCGCTGACATTGGCAACTATCGCGACCGCCACGACCCAACTTTCAATTCTTCGAAGACCCGTGACGATCATTTTCAGCACTCACTTTTCTAGAGTTCGATTACTCGAGTTCAGCTGCCCAATCGCGCAACGGAGTAAAGCCAGCATCTGCCAACTTGCCCATATAAGCGTTCAGCATGTCGGAACCGGGTGCACCCGCAGTGTCCAAACCTTGCGCCCATTCGGCAGCGATGTTTGGCATGCTGTCAGCCCAAGCCTGACGTTCTTCCGGGCTCATCACGACGATTGTGCCACCAGCGTCAATGTAAGCCTGACGGGACTCTTCAGCGCGATCCATGGCGATACCCGCAACGTGGTCACGATATTCGATTGAAACCGCCTGTAAGACGTCTTTGACTTCATCAGGAAGCCCTTCCCAAACATCAGCATTCACTGTCACTGTTTTGGAATTCACGGCGCCAAGATCAGCCTGAAGCATGTAAGGTGCAACTTCTACAAAGTTGAACGTTTTCGCAGCTTCCGGCCATGTCATCGCCGCTTCAACAACGCCTGTTTGCAGCATGTTGTAGAAATCTGGCAGACCGCCACGCACACCTGCAGCACCTGGAATACCTTCAAGGTAACGCAGGTTATAACCAGCACCCGCAACCTTCAGACCTTCAAGGTCGGACAAGGAATTCAACGGCTCGGTTGAGAACATCTGATAGGTGTCCAGAACAACGCCCGTCGCCAGATAGACCTGATTTTCGGCAGCAAGTTCAGCCTGCATCTGTGGGAATTCACGCGCGATTTCATCAACCGCTTGCGCAACAACGCGTGCATCAGAAGATACGAACGGCGTTACAGCAGAAATACCCTGTGACGGTAGTGCAGAGCTGTGGAAAATCGTTGTGACGATACCGATATCGCCAAGACCTAGCTTGATGCCCTCCAACACCCCGCGTGGTTTCACGATTTGGCCACCGTAGGCTTCCATCCATTCGATTTCATAGTTGCCGGACTCTGCCAGTAGTTCATTCACTCGTGGAATGAAAAAGCCGGAAAATTCAGCGACCCACATGGACCGTTCAGGATAGCCGTCGATGGCTGTCAGGTTGATGGTTTCCTGAGCCGAGGCGGCTCCTCCCATTGCGCCGGTCAAACCGATCGCAACGCCTGCCGCTAGGGCAACTCTTCTCGTAAAAGTCATAGTCTCTCTCCCTTAGTTTTAGTTAACCAGCCTTTTGCCAGTCTTGGTTGATAACCGTCCCTGCGCTTAAAAATAACTTCGAGACCGCGCAGTATTTCGCAGTTTCTTCAGCCACTTGCGCCAGTTCCTCCTCCGACGCGGGGCCATCTGCGATGATAGTTAGTTCAATTTTCTCGAATGGGTTGTCGAGCTCCTCGATCAGCATGACGCCAAGCTTATTGAGTTGGCATTTCACCGTGACGTCGAGGTTCCCAATCTCGATGCCAAGTTTCGCTGCACATTTTTGACCGATCGTATTTGTGCAACCTGCAAGAGCCGCCAAAGCGGTTTCTGTCGGCGACAGACCCAGATTGGTGCCGTGACGCTCCTTTGGTTCGTCGATAAGCATAGACACATCACGGGTTGTCACTTTGGCCAGCGAATGCGACATGCAATCGGCTTTGACAGTGGTGGTGACAGTGGTTTTCATCTTAATCGCCATGATGGATCGCTCCCTTAAATAATTTCGCAAACGTCATCGAAATCGAACCGTGGCAAGCGCTGGAACAGTGCCTTCTCGTCGGCGTAACCGATGTTGCACAAGAAGTTGGATTTCAGCGATGTGCCCTTAAAGAACACGTCATCCACCATTGCGTTGTCGAAACCGGAAATCGCACCGACATCCAGCCCAACGGCCCGTGCGGCGATCATGAAATAAGCGCCTTGTAGGGTCGAATTACGGAATGCTGTGTCTTCGCTGTGTTTCAGTTTGCCTTCAAAGTGCGGGCGGCGATCTTCGTGGGGGAACAGTTTTGGCAACTGTGTCCAGAAATCCAGATCATAGGCGATGATCGCAGTCACGGGCGCGTTCACCACTTTCGGCACGTTGGCCGGTTTCAGAGCACTGGCGAGTTTTTCTTTGCCTTCAGGTGTGCGCACAAAAACAAAACGGGCTGGGCATGTGTTCATGCTGGTCGGGCCCATTTTTGTGATGTCGAATATCTTATGGAGCAGATCATCTGAGACGGGTTTGTCCGTCCATGCGTAGTGTGATCGTGCTTCGGATAAGATCAACCCGATCTCATCTTCGTTCAAGCTCGAGATCTTACCCCGCAATACGCGAACGTCTTCCTGTGCACCGCGGCGTAGGTCTTCGAGTGTTGTAGCGTCTGACATGAGCCCTCCCAGATTCGTGTTTTGTCGAAAGTGTCGTGATTTTTGCCTCTTGTCCAATAAAATCGATTTTTTATTTGCTACGCCGCTTCGGACGAGTAAGGTCACAACAACAGGGAGAGACAAAATGCCGGCATGGAATGACTACAAAGCAGAAGCTAAAGCACGCGGAGCGCTTGCGATGGAACTTTTCGTGGTTCGATCAAAACCAAATGGAAACATAGGGTTATTGAAAGAAACTCTGCCTGAGCACCTCGCTTATCAAAAGGAAATGGAATCGGCTGGATCGTTGTTCTTGGCTGGCCCGATATCTGATGAGACCGGCGAGCTGATGGAAGCAGAAGGCATGATCATTTACCGCGCTGCGGACATCGATGCCGCCAGAGCGATTGCTGATGCTGACCCGATGCACGCCAAGGGTGCGCGCAGCTATGATATTCGTAAGTGGTTGGTAAATGAGGGTAATTTGAATTTCTCAGTCGCGCTGTCGTCACAGTCCGTGCAGGCAAAATAGAGCCTGAATGAAAATTTTAGCGATATAATTGAAGTAATTGCAATAATATCGATTTTATGAAAACCATGGGTCAACAAGGGGGCCGCCAATGCAACGGAATCGATTCTTGCCGGATATGTTGTCGACGTTGTTCGACCGTGGCCGCACGGCGCGTCATGATAATGACCCGCGCAGCATCAATGAACTTTGCTATGCCCTATTATCCAAAGAGGGTGACGTATCCGGCCAGACCTTGGCCGAGGTGATCCTTACGCGATATCGCCATTTTGAGGATGCGGATAAGCTCGCGTTCTTCAAGTTCCTGAATGAAGAACTTGATATTGATGCAGCCGCATTGTCCGAGATGGCCGCCAATTACGCCGAAACCAAATCAAACAAAGACTTTGAATTGGTCTCAGAAGCCTCCGCGCCCAAGCGGCGTCAGTTGTTGCGCCGTCTGAACCAACCAACGGGGGCAACGGCTGATCTGGTGTCGATGCGCGTTGATCTTTTGCGCTTGATAAGAGACGTGCCCGAGCTGAAACGCACAGATCTTGATTTCAGTCTCTTGCTGCGGAGCTGGTTTAACCGCGGGTTCTTGGTACTCAAACAGATCGACTGGGATTCACCTGCGCGGCTTTTGGATAAGATCGTAGCCTATGAAGCGGTGCACGAGATTGATGACCTCGACGATTTGCGCCGCCGCCTAAGCCCACCGGATCGCCGCTGTTTTGCGTTCTTTCACCCTGCCATGCCAGATGAGCCGCTGATCTTTGTAGAGGTCGCACTGACCGCAACGATACCGGGATCCATCGACAAGCTATTATCGGAGGATCGCGAGACGCTTTTTGCCGAAGATGCAAAAGCGGCCGTGTTTTATTCGATTTCCAACTGCCAGCAGGGTCTCAAGGGCATCAGCTTTGGCAATCTATTGATTAAGCAGGTCGCCAAAGAATTGGCGCGTGAATTCCCGCAGTTAGCCAATTTTGTGACGCTGTCCCCAATTCCACGTCTGAATTCGTGGTTAGCGGAACAGGCGGATGATCCCGTGGCGACTGCTGTCCTTGATGGCACCGCCTCCCCTGATGAATTGCGCGCGATTGCAGCTCGTTATCTGATGACGGCCAAGGGTAAAAACGGGTTGCCCTTTGATCCGGTGACACGCTTTCACCTTGGGAACGGTGCGGAAATCCATGATGTTCACGCCGAGGCTGACAGTTCAGAGAACGGGCAAAAGCAATCCAGCGGTGCAATGGTGAATTACCTTTATGACCTCAGCCGTGTTGAGAAGAACCATGGAAATTTCTCAAGGGACGGCGTTATCGTCGGATCAAAGACGGTAACTGCACTTGCAAAGGCGACACCCAAAGCCAAGCCTAAAGAGGTGTCAGCCTAGGCGCGTAATTACGACCGGTCCGCGTCTCGTGGACTTGCTATTGGGCGAGAGACGAGTCTCAATGCCCGCACATCGCCAAAACAAAAACGGCGATACACCAAAACATCTGGGAGGATGACATGAAATTACTAAAGAAAACGGCCCTAGTGGGTCTGTTGCTTGCGTCCACGTCGGCCGCTGCACAAACGATTGAAGGTCCTGAAGTCAACTGGAGCTTCTCGATGTGGGGCAACCCGCGTGCCTTGTCTGCTGGTATGGAGGCTATCGCAGAAGAAGTGGCAACGCAGACTGGCGGCAATTTCAACATTGAAATCTTTTACGGCGGGCAGTTGTCCGGCAGCCGCGAAAACCTCGACGGCTTGCAGCTGAATGCCTTTGAAGGTGCAGCAATCTGTAACTTCTACCACCCGGGTAAGAACCCGGCTTGGATGGTGTTCTCATTGCCGTTCCTGCCGCTCGGCGACCCTGCGGTTGACCAATATGTGCGTTCAAAGATGTTCGAACATCCCGCTATCGTAGCTGACATGGCGGCGTGGAATGCGATCCCTTACATGTCTGGTCTGTTGCCACAGTACGAAGTTTTGGGCAGCGGCGATGCACCGACAGAACTGTCCGACTGGGAAGGTCTGCGCGTTCGTGCGGGCGGTGGTCTTGGCGACGCAATGGAAGCACTGGGTGCAACCAAGCAGACATTGCCAGCTGGCGAAACATCCACAGCATTCCAGCGCGGCGCGCTTGATGCGGCGGCGTTCCCTTACACATACGCCCACGTGTCTTTCGGCATCGCGGATGAAGCAGACTGGTTCACATCCAACCTTGCACCAGGCACATCCGAGTGTGGCTGGGTTCTGAACAAGACAGCCTATGACAGCCTTCCTGAGCAGTACCAGACACTGTTGATGGACCTGCGCGGAATGGGCATGGACGTCGAACAGGCGGCTTACGCGGCACAGGACGAAGTGAACCTGCCCGTGTTCAAAGACACCATGGAAGAGATCGTCTACTCCGATGAGCAACTCGCTGAGTTCCGCGAAATTGCGGGTCAGCCGGTTTGGGACGCATGGATTGCAGACAACGCCGAGAAGTTCGATTCTCAGGCGGTGTTCGATGCGGTCTGGGCATACGCTGAAGAAGCGCAAGCTCAGTAACAGACCCTAAATGTAAACGGATCGGCCGCGCATATCGTGCGGCCGATCCTGTACGCATCACCCCAAAAGGACATCCAATGTCATCGGAAAAAACCGCACAAGGCTCGTTAATTGGCCGGCTTAATCGTGGCCTTATACCGATTGAAGATTTAGCCAATCTATTGGCGGCCGTCGCTATTATGGCGCTGATGTTTTTGGGGGTAGCGCAGATCGTACTGCGCACAATCTTTAACAATCCAATCGATGGCTACATCGATTTGGTCGAACTTTCGATGGCGAGCATGGCCTTCCTTGGCGCCGCCTACACCCAACGTATGGGCAGTCATATCCGTATGGAACTGCTGATGTCGCGGCTGTCCGGCCGCGGTCTTTGGGCGGTCGAAGCATTTGGCGCGGCTGTCGCGATGTTTATCATCGGGGTGCTGATTTATTACAGCTACGGGCACTTCCTGCGCGCTTATACCTTGGGCGATACGACGATTGATGCGGAATATCCCGTTTGGCCGTCCAAACTGTTGGTCCCGATCGCATTTTCGATTTGGTGGTGCCGTTTGGCATTGCAGTTCTTCGGGGCGCTGCGTTTAGTGATTTTCCCGCAGGCCGAACCCGTGGGCGTTGTCGTGATGAAAGACGTCGCCGAACAAGCCCAAGACGAAATTCACGAAGTCATGGGTGATGACGTCGACTTTTCCGATCCGGAGGGCACAGCATGATCCTAGGTATTGGCATGTCCGACCCGTTCACAGTTGGCGTAATTACCATCTGTTTGCTTCTTTTCCTCATCTTTATGGGCGTTCGCGTTGTTTTTGCAGCGGCGATTGTCGGGCTTCTTGGCCTGATCGAACTGCGCGGCTGGGGCCCTGCGGCGGGTATCATCGGAACGATCCCGCATTCTAAGTCATCTACCTATGCATTGTCGGTTTTGCCGATGTTCATCTTCATCGGCTTTCTCGCGTTTCATGCGGGCATGACCCAGCAGTTGTTTGACGCCGCGCGAAAATGGCTGGGTTGGTTGCCCGGTGGTTTGGCGATCGCGACCGTTTTCGCGACCGCTGGTTTCGCCGCCGTGTCGGGTGCATCCACCGCGACCGCTGCCGTGTTCAGCCGTGTCGCCATCCCTGAGATGTTGAAATACGGCTATGACCGTCGCATGGCGGCAGGTGTCGTTGCTTCGGCAGGAACGTTGGCTACGCTTATTCCACCCTCAGCGATCCTTGTGATTTATGCGATCATCGTTGAACAATCCGTAGGCAAATTGCTGTTGGCCGGTTTCCTTCCGGGCATCTTTTCAGCGTTCGTTTACGCAGCGATCATTGTGATCTGGGCGATGTTGAAACCAGAACAGGCACCGTCTGTGTCCGGTTTCACGTGGGGTGAGCGGATGCGCACCATTCCGGGTATTTCGCCGATCATCTTAGTGGTCATTATCATCATGACATCCATTTATGGCGGTTGGGCGACCCCAACAGAAGCCGGTGCCTTGGGCGCTTTCGTCGTCTTCATTCTCGCCTTGGTGCGGGGCACCCCGCTTAAGTCGATCAAAGACTCTTTGATGGAATCTGCCAAGCTGACGGTGATGATTTTCTCGCTGATCTGGGGCGTGTTGATCTTTGTGCGCTTCCTTGGGTTCTCAGGCATTCCCGGCGCGTTTACCGAATGGGTCGTGGGCCTAGATGTGGCACCGATGACGATCATGATTTGCATCCTGCTGGCCTATGCGGTTTTGGGGATGTTCATGGACGCCATCGGGATGCTGCTGCTGACGTTGCCAGTGGTTTATCCTGCGGTCATCGCGCTTGGTTTTGATCCGATCTGGTTCGGCATCATCGCTGTGAAGATGGCCGAGATTTGCCTGATCACGCCACCCATCGGGCTTAACTGTTTTGTGGTGAATGGTGTGAGGCCAGATATTCCGCTGGGCCAAGTGTTCCGCGGTGTGGCGCTGTTCTTTATCGCTGACGTTGTCACGATTGCTGCCCTTTTAATGTTCCCCGAGATCGTTACGTGGTTGCCAAACTTTGACTTTGCCGCATGGTGGGAAGGTCTCTGGGCAGCGTCGGAAGCTGTTACAAACTAAGGAAGCCCAATGCGTCTACAAACCTCCCTCCCGCTGACCATGGCCAATGCGATTATCGAACAGGCGATTGCCTTGGGGCGCAAAGCTTCGCTGTTGCCGCTGACGGTTGTTGTGCTGGACGCGGGCGGCAAAATGGTCGCGATGCAATGCGAAGACGGGTCCGGTCTGATCCGGTTTGAAGTGGCGTTTGGCAAAGCCTACGGCGCCCTTGGCATGGGGATCTCATCCCGTCTTATTCGCGACCGTTTGTCGGAACGCCCGACGTTTCAAGCGGCATTGGCCACGGCATCGGGCGGTCGATTGATCCCCGTTCCCGGTGGTGTACTGGTTGAGGACAGCGAGGGCATCACATTGGGTGCCGTCGGGATTTCAGGCGATACGTCAGAAAAGGACGAATACTGCGCGATTGAGGCGATCAAATCCGCAGGGCTGGCCCCCGAACCCGCTGAGCCAAACCCAGACTGGCGCACGTCATCGCTGTCAGATCACTACCCAGCATCCACCTGAACGAGGTGATCGAAATGCCGATGTGTCATTTGCAATCTCGGCAAAGCCGCATCAGCAGGGTCGTGCAGTTGGAACGTAGATACGCCAACGAAATTTGCAGGAATTACCATGCAACGCACGAACCGCGTGACGCCGCTGGTTTGCAAAGCAACCGCGCGCACGGGCGATCCGGCGGGTTCAAACCAGCTGTCGCCTGCATGCATGACGGTGGTGTCATGTTCCGCCTCAATCCGCAGATCACCGTTGACCAGATGACGCCAACCGCTGCCCGTATGAGTGTGACGATGGGCAATTGCCCCGACGGGAAAGGCGACTTCATCAACCCGAAGCGCGTAGTCGCCATCAGGGATATCCACCGCAGCACTGCCAAGAACGCCCTGCCCCGACACCGCCACGCGCGTCAGCAAAAACCGCAGATCGCCGTCATCGCCAATGGTCGCGATGCCAGCCGCCGCGTCCGCTTTGGTGTTGGTGCCCACGTTCCATTGCGCCGACAAAACGGCGTCGACGTCTTGCACAAACGACTGGTTTACCACGCTCATAAACATTGCGGATTTCCCTTCTTGGTTCGGGGAAAGTTTATATGAGGACGGCCGCACTCGCCATCACGCTGTTGATATTATCCGTGCTTGTTTTGGGCGCGCGCACCATCGGCGGGCCGTTTTTGGAATGGAGCGCAGGGGCCGCGTTCATCGTGTTGTGCCTGATCGGATTGGCCAGCAGCACGATACGGGAATGGCTGCTTTTGGCAGGGTCCATCGTGCTGACCGCGCTATTGTTGCGTACACCTGACGACTGGGGCGTCTTGCGTGAATCCCTAAGTCTGGCCGCGTTCTTCGCGGCGTTCATCCTGTTGCTGACCGCGTTGAAAATCGCCGCCGAACGGTCGGGGTCTGTGTTGGCGGTGGGCCGCTACTTGATCCGCCAACCTGCGTCGGGACGGTTCATCGCCACAGCCTCGGGTGGACATATCTTGGGCGTTTTTTTGAATTTTGGCGCGATCAGCCTGATGGCTCCGTTGATCCAAAGTGCTGCCAAACGCGATGACGGTAGCACGGATTTGGCGATGGAGCGCCGACAACTCTCCGCCCTTTTGCGCGGCTTTGCGTGGATCTTGTTGTGGGCCCCGACGACATTGGCGCAGGCGGTGTTGTTGACCTTGTTTGCAGACATCGATCTTGGAAAAATTGTGGTTGTCGGCATCGCAACGTCGATCCTGTTGATGGGGGTTGGCATGGCGTTCGACTGGTTCGAATGGCGCAAGGCGGATACCCCGCAAGACACACCGCCCCCCTTCCCGCGCAGCGCCATGTCGCGACTGGCGCTGGTGTGCATTGCCCTAATCGCCAGTACCGCGCTCTTGCAGGTCACGACAGGGTACAGCACAGCACTGTCGCTGATGTTCGTAGCGCCCGTGATCACGGTGATTTGGTTCGCAGCGCAACGTCCAAAAGGCACGCGTTTCGCGGCACAATTGATGCGGTTTTGGCCTGCACTGTGTGGCGATGCGACGGGGTTGGCGCGATCCGCTATTGCACTGGGGTTGTCGGGATTCATCGGGCGGGTGCTGGCGGAAGTGTTGCCGATGGACCGCCTGACCGCGCATCTTGATCTGGCGCAGGTGCCGGGCTGGCTGTTTCTGGCGGCACTGCCCGTGTTGATCACGCTTGGCGGGCAAATCGCGCTTAGCCCGATCATCCTTGTCGTGTTTATTGGCCAGGTTGTGCAGTCCATCCCTGCCCTGCCCGCGGACCCGACCCATATCGTGTTCGCCCTCTCGGCAGGCTGGGCGATTTCGATGTTTGCCTCCCCGAACGCAACGGCGACACTGTTGATATCCGCTGCAACGAAAATTCCACCGACCACATTAACGTGGCGGTGGAACCTAAAATACGGCGTACTGTGTTACGCTGTGTTGATCGTGATTTTTGCGGTGCTCGAAGCAGGTTAACGCGCAGGAATACCCTTGCCTTTGCCTTCTTCGGCGACCCCATCCACCAACACAAACATGATGGTGCAGGGCTCCGTGCCACGGTTGGCCCACGCGTGATTGGTGCCGCGTTGAACGACGACATCACCCGCTTTCAGCAAAACGTCATCCTTTTCTTCGTCCATAACCATCCAGATTTCACCGTTCATAACGATGCCGTAGTCCACGGAGTCTGTACGGTGCATCCACGGGTGACGCCCGCCCTGTACGATATTGGCCCCTGCCCCCATTTCCGCAAATGCAGCTGCGCCGTCTTCGCTCGACAGTTTCGCCATGACTTCTGGGTCTTCCGGAAGGAATTCCACGCAGCGAAAGACAGTGCCATGTTTTGGCGGGTGCAGGATAAAGTCGCCTGTGCAGGTTTCGGTTGGGCCGTCGTATTCGGCAGGTGTCTTATCTGTCAGCCAGAAATTTGTCAGCCGAACGCCAGGGCGATTGGGGCGTTCCAGCATCTGGCTGGCAATCTCGTCGCTTTCAATAATGGCGACCCCGTTGCCGTCATGTCCAGTGACGACACGGCGGTATTCTTTGTGTTTCATAATGCTTCCCCAGCGGTTGATTTAGGTCCCTGCGCGCGATCCATGACCACAACGCCAATGAAAAGGGCGAGGCCAATAGCGCCGCTGATCCAACCTTGGAACAGCAGGCATAGGCCCGCCGCTGCGGCCATTGTGCGCAACAGCGGCGACAAACGCCCGCTAAGTGCGCCGATGATCGCGACCGCAATTGCAAAGGTGCCCAATGCTGCGGTTAACACGGCGACCGTATTGTCGATAAAAGTGCCACCCATCAACAAGCCCGGTCCAAAGACAAAGGCGAAGGGCAGCACAAACGACGTCGCAGCATAGCTTGCGGCGGTCCAGCCAACCTTGTTGACGTCCGCGCCCGCAATCCCAGCGGCGACATAAGATGCCAGCGCAACGGGTGGTGTGATGGTCGAAATGCAGCCGTAGTAAAACACAAAGAAGTGCGCCGTGAGTGTGGGAACGCCCAGTTTAACAAGCGCCGGTGCAACCACCGTTGCCAAGATCAGATAGGCTGCCGTTGTCGGCAGACCCATGCCCAGAATGATCGATGTAATCATCGTAAAGAACAACGCCAAGAACAGATAACCGCCCGACGCCAGATCAATCAGCGTTGCGATTTTCGACCCCAGACCTGTGACGCCCAGAATGCCTGCAATGATCCCAGCCGCCGCGCAGGCCGCCGAAATCGTCACAACAGAACGTGCGCCTTCGGACACGGAATTGACCAGCTTGCTAAAGAAGACCTTGTCGATTTTGCGATTCCAAACGATGTCCCCGAGGATCAGAACGACCATCGCCCAAAGCGACGCCATGAACGGGGAATAGCCCATCAACATCATAGTGATCAGCGTACCAAACGCCGCGATGAACGGGCTGCCGTTGATTAGAACTTTGCTTAGGGGTTCGTCGCTGACCTCGGCGCCCTCGTTTGGGGCGATGCCGGATTTAACGGCCTGAAGGTGCACCACCATGAACGCCGATCCAAAGAATAACAACGCAGGCACAATCGCCGCCGCCATAACGGACGTATAAGGAACACCCACGATTTCAGCCATGATGAAGGCCGCAGCCCCCATAACAGGCGGCATGATTTGCCCACCGGTGGATGCGACGGCTTCGATGGATGCCGCCTGATGCGGCTCATAACCTTCGCGTTTCATGATCGGTATTGTCACGGTGCCTGTGACGGCCACGTTGCCCGCAGCTGACCCGCTGACCATACCAATCAAAGTTGAAAACAGGACAGCAGATTTGGCCGAGGCTGCGCGCATGCCGCGTGTGCAACGCACAGAAAGCTCAAAGAAAAAGTCGCCCGCGCCAAAGTTGGACAGCAATGCGCCAAAGATGGTGAAGACGATAATGTAGGTCGCAGCTACCCCCACGGGGATACCGTAGATCCCTTGGGTGTCGGTTGTCAGGACCATGATAATTCGGTTCAGGTTCGATCCGCGTCCTTCCAACACGCCCGGCATGTAGGGCGCAATGAAGGGATACATGAAGAAGACAAAGGTGATTAACGCGAGGATCAGGCCAATCCCGCGACGGGCGGCCTCGAATACCACAGCGATGATAATGGCCCCTGCGATTAGGTCCGTGTCGGTCGTCATCCCACCACTAAAGGCAATCGCTTTCCAGCGGGTCAGCATCCAGATACTTGCCCCGACGAGGCCCGCAATCAGTATCAATGACAGCGCTGTGTTCAGTTTGGTGCCGGCAAGTTTTTCGCTGGCAGGTTTGATGACAAACAACAGCGACAGCGCTAGCATGACATGGGTAACCCGCATCGGCATCGTCGAAATCGCGATAACGCCAGACACAACCATCAGGTGGTAGGAACCCAGCGCGAGGCCGGCCAGAAATATGGCGTTCTTCATCGAAAGAATGCCGGCGTTTTCAGAAGTATTGGATGTCATAATTGACCCTCGGGGGAGAAGTCGAGGAGCACAAACGCCCCTCGACCGTTCGCAATGTGACGCGGATTAGTTGGCGTCGAAGTAGGCTTGCGCACCCGCGTGAAGCGGAATGGCCAAGTTGCGAGACATCTCAGGGTCGATCTGTCGCGCGTTTGCGTTTTCGGCTTTCAGCTCGTCGAGGTTATCAAAGATTGCCGCTGTGACTGCCTGAACGGTCGCCGCATCAAGGCTGTTTGGCGCAACCAACATGTTGTTCACACCAATCAGCATCCCTGCATCTGTTGTGTCATAGACATCGGCTGGAACTTCTACCGCAACGTATGCACCGTTTGCTTCGATAGCTGTGTCCAGCATCCCTTCGGAGAAAGAAATGAAACGCAGATCATTGCCAGCCGCCGCTTGCATCACCGCACCAGACGGGAAACCGGACAACGCGAGCGCCGCATCAACTGTGCCGTCCGTCAGTTGGCTAAAGCCGTCTGAGTAAGACACGAAGCTTGGT
Source organism: Octadecabacter algicola (assembly GCF_021532625.1). Lineage (GTDB taxonomy): Bacteria > Pseudomonadota > Alphaproteobacteria > Rhodobacterales > Rhodobacteraceae > Octadecabacter > Octadecabacter algicola. The sequence continues at coordinate 9,758 of NZ_JAKGAR010000005.1, read as the reverse complement.
GTGATGTCGTCAACGGTCATGTCGTGCAGTGGGAACAAGAAGTTAACGAAGCCCAATGTGCCGCCGCCCGCTGGGCCTACTGCAACGCGCTTTCCGCGCAGATCATCAAACGTTTGGATGTCGCTGTCTGCCAGCACAACCATGTGCAGGACGGATGGGTGCAACGCTGCAACTGCGCCAATATCAATCGCGCCTGCTGCGGAGTATGGGCCAACGCCCTTTGTCGCCAAAACAGCAAGGTTGTTGTTAGTGATTGCGATTTCGACTTCGCCAGTTGCGATCAGGTTCGGGTTCTGAACAGAGCCCCCTGTCACGATTGGAACCATCGTAATGTCATTGCCTGCGTATTCGTTAACGAGGTTCGAAATGCTTTGCCCCATTGGGTAAAAAGCACCGCCAAGTGATGCGGTCCCGATCCGCAGTTCTTCTGCCGCAGCAGTTGTTCCCAGAATGGCCACAGCAGCAGCCGACGCGATGTTCTTGAATGAAATGTTCATAGAATCCTCCCTGATTCGGGAGTCATATTATCTACTTTATTATCGATTGATACAAAAAATCGATATTATTGCAGGCGCAGTTCTAGCTTGTTTCAACGAAGATGCCGTAACGGCAGGTTCTTCATTGTGTACGGTCACTGTCATGCTTGGGTGACACTGGCCGACTTGCCGATGGGAACGGCGCGAACTGTCTTGCACATGCTGCCGTTTAAGAACAAAACGAGCGTATTAAACGCAACGGAGAGTGAATTGGTATGAAGATTGCAGTCATTGGCACGGGCTATGTAGGCCTCGTTTCGGGCGTTTGTTTTTCCGACTTTGGGCATGACGTTGTATGCGTCGATAAAGATGCCTCCAAGATTGAGCGGCTCGAGAACGGTGAAGTTCCGATTTATGAGCCCGGTCTTGATGAACTGATGGCCAAAAACGTCGAGGCTGGCCGTCTGACATTTTCGACTGATTTGCCAACCGCAATTGAAGGCGCCGAAGCGGTGTTCATCGCCGTAGGCACTCCGACGCGGCGCGGGGATGGTCATGCGGACCTGACGTTCGTAATGGCCGTCGCTGAAGAAATTGCGCTTGCGGCGAAGGATTACAAAGTCATCGTTACTAAATCGACTGTGCCAGTCGGCACGAACCGTCAGGTGAAACAGGTCGTGCGCAAGGCCAACCCTGATCTTGATTTCGATGTCGCATCTAACCCGGAATTCCTACGCGAAGGCGCCGCGATTGATGACTTTATGCGCCCTGATCGCGTGGTTGTCGGAGTTCAGACAGAACGCGCTGGCGATGTGATGGCGGATATTTATCGCCCTCTCTTCCTGCGGGACTTCCCGATTGTTACGACCGATCTGGAAAGTGCGGAAATGATCAAATACGCCGCCAACGCGTTTTTGGCGACGAAGATCACGTTCATCAACGAAATCGCGGCGCTGTGCGAACGCACGGGTGCGGATATCAAACAAGTGTCCAAAGGCATGGGGCTGGACGGGCGTATCGGCAATAAGTTCCTGCACGCTGGCCCCGGTTATGGCGGTAGCTGTTTTCCGAAAGACACCAAAGCGCTGGCCCGCATCGGCCAAGAACACGCCGTGCCTATGCAGATCACGGAGACCGTCATCAAGGTCAACGAAGAGGTTAAGCGCCGCATGGTGGATAAGCTTCTGGATCTGTGTGGCGGTTCGTTCAACGGTAAAACGATCGCCGTCCTTGGCGTGACGTTCAAACCGAACACCGATGACATGCGTGACGCCCCTGCCCTGACGATTGTTCCGGCGATGGTCGGCAGCGGCGCCAAAGTGCGTGTAACCGACCCGCAAGGATTCCATGAAGGCGAGGCCCTGTTGCCTGGCGTCAAATGGATGGACGACGCCTATAAGGCGTCCCGCAAAGCGGACCTTGTTGTGATCCTGACCGAATGGAACGAATTCCGGGGGCTGGACCTAAAGCGGATCGCCAAGCACATGAACACGCCGCGTATGGCGGATTTGCGCAACGTCTATTCCGTCAAAGACGCCAAGCGCGCTGGGTTTGAATCCTACGTTTCAATCGGGCGAACACCGTTCGAAGACGCAATGGCCGACGACGAATAAGAAAAATGGGTTAACGCAAATATTGCGTTAACCCATTGTTTTCAAACGATAAAAAATTTTCTTTTCTGAGTCTAGAACTTGGCCACAAGGTTCAGAAAGACGCCTTCGTCATCATACGTCAGGTCCGTCAGGTCGTCCGAGAACGTGCCAAAATTATACCCAACGCCAACTTTAAAGTTATTGCCGAAGTGCCGATAAACCGCTGCAAGTGCTGCGGTTTCAGAGGTCTCGGCCTGAATGGTCTGGAAGTTACGCAACTCGAGCAGCATGTCCCAGTTGTGGACCAGATGGTAGCGCAGATTAATGGCCGTCAGCATGGCATCGTTTTGTATGAAAGGTGAGGCTTCATCCGCCGAGGTTTCAGAAATCCGGTAACCGAACTTACCACCAAGGGTCCAGTTTTCGTTCAGGTCGTAGCTGGCATCGACGCTGAATACGTGGCTGCGCTGGCGCGGGCCGTCTTCGTCGTCGTCATCAACCCGCTGGCCGTACATGTCATGCAGGTAGCGGTAGCGTGCCAAAACATTAAGTCGGTCATGTTCCGTCGGGCGGTAAGCATAGCCGAATGAGACTTCGCTGTATTGACCATCAAGGAACGAGCTGTCGGTCGTTTGCGTATCCGCGGCATTCAGGTTGAACACCAGGCGGGCATCCGGGCTGATGATGTAATCCGCACTTGCCACAACAATGATGGTTTCTGTGTCCAAAACTTCGCCAGACCGCAGGCCTTCTTCGACGCGGTATTCTAGGCGGCCTGACATTGTCAGGTCTTCTGTTTCGCGGCGTAAGCCAAAGGATACTGCGGTGCGATCAAAATCGTTCTCGAAATCATCATCAACGGACCCGACCTCAAACGCGATCGTCGAGGACCAGATGTCGGTTGGCGTATAGGTCAGACCATAGGCCGAGCTAAACGAACGGTAACGACCAAAGGAGTCATATGTGTTTTCGCCAAACATGATCACTTCGTCAGACACTTGACGTGTGCCGCCCATAATCAAGCGACCACGGTCACGTCCCACAAGCGTTGTGTTGTTTAGCTCGCGACCTGCGTCCAGTTCATAGCCAAGGTAGGTGGTGTTGCCGACGCCATCATCACGTTCAGCGGTAACGCGTGCGCCCTGCCCCTCGGTTCCGTCCGACAATTCACCCGCAAGGGTCCAGCCGTTTTCGATGGCGTAGACGGTACCAACGCCGTAACGGTCGGCACGATCCAAACCATCAACTGCGATTGAGTTTTGGCCAAAGACGTAGACCTCAACGGATTCAGATAGCGCATAATCAAGGCGCGCTGCGATGTCCGTGCGTGTACCAATTTCGCTCGCATTGTCGTCCAAATCATTGTGTTCGATGCCAAGGCTCAAGATGGCGCGTTCGGACAGAACAACGGCAGCTTCTGCGCCGATGGTGCGGTCCACTTCGCCTGCATCGTTTTCATAACTGTCCGCGTAGACGGTGTAGCGGAACCTCTCGCTTGGGGCGACGTCAGCGTAGAGGCCCCAAAGCGTTTCATCACCAGTTGCCGCAAGCACTTGATAATCGAGGTTCGAGAAACCTTCCGTACGGTGTTCGAAATAAGCCCCGATGGACCCTTCGGTTTCAAGGCCCAGATCTGCAAGGCCAACGCGCGCGTCCAGTTTGATCGCTTCGCCTTCGCCTGTCGCAAGGTCCACCGTATCGACAACCAAGCCCCCGTCACTGGAATAGGTGCTGTCAAAACCAGTGCCCTCGGTGCGGGCAAACTCGGCGATAACATAGGTGTCGTCATTCCGACGCCACAGGGCATCAACGCCAACTGCCGTGTGATCTACGTCGCCGCTTTCGTCGACCATCGCGTTGACGCCAATGCGGAATTGGTCGGACAACCAGACTTCACTGCGTCCGCCAAAGGCATAGCCGTCAAGATCTCCGGTTTTCGGCGTATATTCATATTGCGCAACCAACACGAGGTCGGGGTCGCTGCCGCTGATAATCAGCCCACTGTCAAGCGTGCTGGCGAGCGGGCGCGCAAGGGTCACGATGCCCTGAATGTAGTTGATATCATAGTCGACGCCGTGCTGCAGTTCGACGGTATCAAGAATGCGGCCTGTATCTGCGTCACGGATTTGCGCGGTCAAGGTTGCGGTGCCGCTGAGGATGTCTTGTTGATCAAGGAAGTAGACAGAGCCGCCTGTTCCAAGGAAAACATCCCGACGGGCCCGTTGGTCCGGCTGCGCCGCATAAAGCATCACACGCGCGCGTGCCTCGCCTGCATCGGTGGTTTCCGCCGTGGCGTAGGCACCTTGCAGACCGTAAAGTGAGCGGTCGTTTCTTACGAGAGTATTGCCATCTAGGTCGGCCTCGAAATCGCCAAACTGAACGAAATTGCCTTCGCGTTCGACGCGAAGATAGATGCGACCGGATGTGGGTGTGTTGTCAAAGGACGTGCTGTCGTCCCCGTAAGTCGGATACAGATCGTCGGGGTCCACGCGCAGCGCCAATTGGCGGGGGTCTTTTTCTTGTAGGCGGCTAAAGATCTCATCTAGGTCGCCGTTGCCTGTGTCGACGCTCGCCGTGATTTCGACACCATTTTCCGTGCGCCCATCGAGATAACCGGCAAGGCGGCCTTCTTGGTAGCTTTCGGAAATGCCGGTCGCACCATCAGTACGGCGACCAAGCGTCAGGTCAGCCACCGCAACATAGAACCATTCGGACGCCGGAATATCGACATCGCGGGTCAGGTCTACGTTTTGCCCGGCGCCGTTGACTTGCACGTTCACAGGGTAGTCGCCTGCTGGCAAAATACGTTGCACCACAAAGCCGCCTGACGGGTCAGGACGGATGGTTTCGCCAAGCGCTGTAACAGTCGCCCCTGCCGGAACATCGCTCCCGGACACGGTGACGGCACCGCCATAAACAGGGATGCGGCGCATGGCAGTTTGATCTGTACCTTCTTCCACACCGTCCGCTTCAGCGCGGGTGTCTTCACGGCTAACGGGGATCGGGGCGGTGGCATCAAAACGACCCCGGCTGTCATAGACGCGGTGGATCAGCGCGATGTTTTCGCCTTCTGGTACGGTGATAGACGTCTGGCCGTTTGGTGCAATCGGAACGATGCCAATAACCCGAGGCCCGCCACGCGCACCAAGGTCAACAACACGGACTTCGGCGCGTTCAACATAGGCCGGATAATTCAGTTCGGACTGAACTGTCAGGCTGTCGCCTGCGCGATAGATGCGCGGGCCGCCCATAAGTTGCAGATCAAGACGCGGTGTACCGCCTAAGCCATCATAAACAACCTGTACATCCGCTTGCGCCAATTGGATGTCAGTGCGGCGGATTTCATCGTGCACGTCATCATCGCCCACGATGGCATCGCCATTGATAGAAATCACAAAGCCCGAAGGCGCAGCAACTGGTGCAGCACCGATGCTGGTGTTCTCCTGACGTGGCATCTCCACGACAATCGGAGGACTATCTCCATCAGATTTTGCGACCTGTGCAGGCACGACAAGTGCAGTGGCCCCCAGAAGGGCTGCAAGTGCGGATTTTCGGTTCATCATCGTCATCACTCTTAACTCGTCTTTCTACTGCAACCGGTTGATCGTGCGTTCGATGGGCAGGCGGCCAGCGCCGGTGCTGCGCCAACGATCACGGATCAAGGCTTCTAGTCGGTCCATACGATCGCGCGCCAATTGCTGGCTTTCAGTGGCACGGTAATAAGTCAGTCGCAGGATGGAAGGGTCTTCTTGTAGTGCGGCAACCAACTGATCCACGCCTTGGATCAGGGCTGGCGTCAAGTCATCTGAATTCGGCACAAACGCGCTGTCCATCAAATCAATATCAACCACTGTGGCAATTGTCGCACCAAAGTTCAGGCGCGCCATTGTGCCAGCTGTTACGCGGATCACACGAGGGTTCTCTGTGGTGAGCTGATAGCCACTTGGCAAGGACCGCGTGTCCAGCTTTAGCGTGAAGTTGGACCCGATATCGCCGGGCAATTCGGCACATGGAACACTGTAGCGGCCGTATTCATCAGTAGTGATGATCGTACCGTCCACAGTGGACAGGCGCACGTTCGGCAAGCCGGGTTCGTAATCGGTTTCGATGATTTCAGGCGCAACCTGGAATTTACCGTCAGCGTAATAAGTCTGATCGGTGATGCCGCGGTCTTCGGCGACGCCGTCCTGATAGCCATTCATGTTGCGGTCATCAAAGACCTTACCGATGATATCGGCGCAATCGAACACGGCTTCGACAGGAAGGCGTAGCGTTGCAGTTGCGACGTTAGAGATGCGCGCCCCGCTTGCGTCCAGAACATAGGCTTCGTTGACGATGTCACCCAAACCGCCATCCGTCACGCGGGCCTGCACGGTTATCGTTACCGTTTCGCCAGCACCAAGGGACACGTTCCGCCAAAGCAAATCACGTCCCGAGAGTTCAGGTTGCGGCGTCGCGCTGCCATTATAGGTCGCGCTGTCGGCTGTGTAGGTCAAACCAGCAGGCATCGCATCAACAAGCGTGAGGTTGCTTTCGCCTGTATCGAGGTTGTTGGTGAAGATCATTGTATATGTCACCGTCTGACCAACGGTCGCACGATCTGGTGTGACTGTTTTCACCGCAAGGATGTCAGGGTCTGCACCTGGAACAACAGTTGTGCTGGCTGCAACAGCTGTCGGGATCCGGTCTGATGTGGCGCTAAAGACGTTGGTGCCCGCAGGCTGGCCGTTCGTCACATCGTAAACAACTGTCAGCACAATCGTACCTGTCGTACCCGGTGCAAGAGACGTGTCCGTGGTTGCCATGACGATGTCACTGTCCCCGTCAAAGGATCCACTGGCTGTGCCGCTGGCAAAGCCAGTGATCACCGGTGTTGCGACGCTCGACAAAGTAGCCGGTGCCGCAAAGACGGTTAGATCATCTTCGAGGACCAAGCCCGTTTGCGTCACGTTGCCTGTGTTCGCAAGTGTCATCGTGAATGTCACTTCGTACAGGTCTGGCGCGATGCGTGTTGGGGTTGTAGCCACTTTGGTTGCTTCCATGGAATCAACCTGCGTGATCGGCGCATCTGTCGGCGTGCTGCCATCGCCACCTGTCGGCACATCGGACACATCGGACACAATCGCACCGTCAGGTGCAGTACCAGTTGCGGTTGCCGTGTTGGAAACGCCTCCGCTGTCCACATCGTCCTGTGTCAGCGTGTAGGAAACGTTATACGTGATTTCCCCACCAACAGGCAGTGAAGCTGGATCGCCAGACGCGACCGTAACAGTAACAGGCGTCAGAACGGTGCCGTCATTGTTGGTCATCGTATCCACGATTTGCACATCGCTGATCGTGGCTTCGCCTGTGTTAGTCACAGTGATCAGGAACAGCGCCTCTTCGCCGGCTGCATCGCCAATTTCGATCAGTTCTTTGATGACGGTCAGGGCTGGAACTGGAAGGATCACAAAGCGCGTATCGTCGTCCGTCGTGTTGCCGTCCGTATCGTCGCCATTGTCGGATTGGTCCGTGACAACTGTCCCTCCGGGTGCGGAGCCACCAGCCGTGGCCGTGTTGGCCAGACCGCCTGCATCAACGTCGTCCTGTGTGATTTCATAGGTGAAGGCCCAGACCCACGTTTCACCGGGGTCAATACCAGCTGCGTTGCCGGACGTCAGAGTTGGCCCAGTCGTTGCACCATCCGCGCTACCACCATCCAGACGCGTGATACTGTCAGTGATTGTCGGATCCGTGAGAGTGACATTGCCGACGTTGGTTGCGACGATTTCGTAGGTGATCGTTTCACCGACCGCAGGCACACCAGAAACGATGGTCTTAACGGTGTTGATAGCTGGACCAGGAACAATCGCAATTTCGGTTGGGTCGTCTGCGGTGTTGCCGTCGCTGTCATCGCCATCATCTGACGTGTCGGACGCAGGCGTGCCATCCGGCGATTGCGCAGTGGCAACGACAGAGTTGGTCAGACCACCGGCATTTAGATCGCCCTGCGCCAAAGTGTAAGTCGCGGTGTATACCCAGGTTTCTGTCACATCGACGAGGCCATCATTATCGGTATCACCAGACTGATACGCAAACGGCGCATCAAGGCTGACCGACTGACCGTTGTTGCGAGTCATGGTGTCGACGATCACTGGCGGGGTCAAAGACACGTTACCAGTGTTGGAGATGTTCAGGGTATAATTGACCGGAGACCCGATTGCTGTGCCACCCAAGCTGGCAATTTTCACGACTTCGAGGGCAGGTTCTTGCGTCGGACCCATCGCCGTATTTGTGGCCGTAGCTGGCACAACCGTGCCAAACGGATCCGTTGCAGTGGCATTGGCCACATTCACGATTTCACCTGCATCAACGTCGTCCTGCGTAACCGTATAGGACAGGGTACAACTGTTGTCGTTGGCGCCAACGTTCAGTCGCGCGATGGTACAGCTGTAGGCCGGGTTGGCGATGTCATCGGTGATGGTGACGTCAAACAATGTCACCGTGCCGGTGTTCGTGGCCGTAAAGGTGTACAGAACCGCTGACCCAACTGCGCCAAACGGATCAGGATTAGCTGCCTTAGCGAGCGTAAATGACGGCTCGGCATCGGGCATCTGCGTGATCAAGGTGTCACCACCTGTGGCTTCGTCGCCCTGCGGATCGATCGCGGAAACGCTGGCGGTATTCACCAATGTCTCGCTGTCGATATCCTCTTGGGTGACCTGATAGGTGTCAGAACAAACCAACTCGTCGCCCGCTTCCAATGTGGCCACTTCACAGACCATATTCGGCAAGAGAGCATCAGTACCGACGACATTAGTCAACGTCTGGTTACCTGTGTTCGTGATCGTCAACGTGTAGGTCAAAACTTGATCAATGGCGTTTACTGGCAAAGTCGCTACCGATTTCACCAACGTGATAGCTGGATCAGTGTCAGCCGGTGTTGTGGCTGTACCCGCTGGGGATTCCACAAGGGTCGGACCAACACCAAACGATGTCTGGGATGTCGCTTCGTTGAACACTTCGCCGGCGTCCAGATCATCTTGCGTGACCGTATAGCTGCCTTGGCAGGTGGCAGATTCACCCGAGATCAAATCAGGGTTGGCAGGTGTCGAAGTAAAGCATGTGATCGGGCTTTCGTCGATAATCGGATCAACCACGAAAATGTCGTTAGAAAACGCCACATTACCAGCGTTCGTGACCGTGAATTCATAGGTCAAAATATCACCTACGGCGCTAAAGTCAGTCGCGCTTTCGTCACCGTTCACTGCAAACAATTCCTTGAGAGTTTCCAAGGCGGGGACGCCGTCCACAGGGATGGTTTCGCTGGTCAAAGGTGATGTCGTTGTCCCATCACTCGCAGAGGCATTGTTGGTCACAGAACCTAGCGCAACATCATCCACAGTGACCGTATAGGTCGCGGTACAAACATATGTTCCATCCGGTGCAACGCCTGCAGTCGGGAAGACCGGACAGGTGATATCAGCGGCTGCAATGCGGTTATCCGTGATTGTGATTGGATCAACGATCGTCACGTTACCCGTGTTGGTCACAGTGTAGGTATAGCTGGCAACCGCACCGACGATAAAGTCTTGAGGCTGGATCTCATCAGCAACTTTCAACAGGCTCAGTTCCGGCTCTTGTAGGGCCGGTACAGTTACGGTGTCTGGTATTGTTTCGTCGGCCTCGTCGCTTGCGGCGGTTGCTGAGT
>NZ_JAKGAR010000004.1 GCF_021532625.1 Octadecabacter algicola | reverse complement strand
GTCATCATGGTCATCATGGTCATCATGGTCATCATGGTCATCATGGTCATCATGGTCATCATGGTCATCATGGTCATCATGGTCGTCGTCGTGGCCTTCTCCGTGAACGTGCTTTTCGAACAAGGCGTTGCTGCGGGATTCTAGCTCGATCGTGCCGTTTGCTTCCATCAACTCGGTTGACGTTGCATCTGGAGCAAGCGCTTCGATTGCTTCTTCCAACCATGGCGACAGATCAGCACTCACCCAGAACACCAAGTCCGCGTCCTGCAATGATTGGGCCTCGGATGGGCGCAGGCTGTATTCATGCGGGCTAGCACCTTGTTGCATAATAAGGGCCGGCGTCCCAACACCTTCCATGACGCGCGCGACAAGGGAGTGCACAGGAGCGATGTCGACCGCAACGTTGGGAACGTCGGCAAGGACCGAACCACCCATCAATGATGCGGTGACTGAGAGGGAAAGAAGCTTTCTGGACATTGGATACCTCATGTGATTTTATAACATTAATGATCGATTAAACGAAATGTAATAACATGACAAGTGCCCCAGGCAACAATGACGCAGGCGACGATCCTGTTGGGTTCGCTCACCACGACCACGGCGCCTGCGTAAGTGATACGCTTGCGGCAGCAGAAGAGCGCTGTGCAGCTGAAGGGCTTCGTTTTACGCCTGTGCGCCGCAAGGTCTTGGAAATCCTGCTGCAAGAACACCGCGCACTTGGTGCTTACGCCATTCTGGAACAGTTGCGCGAAGACGGATACGGCTCTCAGCCGCCTGTTGCTTACCGCGCACTGGATTTTTTGGTGGCGAATGGGTTGGCCCATAAAATTGAACGGCTGAACTCCTTTATTGCCTGTGCTCATCCCAGCCACGCCCACTCGCCAGCGTTCATGATCTGCCGTTTGTGCGATGCTGTAGCCGAAGCCGAATCGACTTCGGCACGCGGTGGTCTAGGGGAAGCGGCCCGTGCGACTGGGTTCAAGATTGAACGCACAGTCATCGAGGCCGAAGGCGTTTGCCCATCCTGTGTCGAGAAGGCCGACGCATGAGCCTAGTCGACGTAGAAGGCCTTAGCGTCCGTTACGGCGCCCGAACGGTATTGTCGAACGTGTCGCTTCGTATTGAGCGCGGTGAGATCGTCACTATTGTCGGCCCAAACGGGTCTGGAAAGACCAGCATGTTGCGGGCGATCATCGGCGCTGTAAAACCTTACCGTGGCCGTGTCACACAAGGGCGTGATGTGACAATCGGTTACGTGCCGCAAAAACTGCATATCGACGAGACCCTGCCGATCACCGTTTCGCGTTTCCTAAAACTCCCGAGCGGAGCCACGGCGCTGGATATTGAACACGCACTCGCGCAAGCTGGTGTGCCCGATTTGGTAAATGCACAGCTTTCGCAACTATCGGGCGGCCAATTTCAACGCGTGTTGTTGGCCCGCGCATTGATCAAGAAACCGGATCTGCTGTTGCTCGACGAAGCCACGCAGGGGTTGGATCAACGTGGCTCGGCATCATTCTACCAACAGATCGAATCTGTGCGTCAGGAAACAGGATGCGCAGTTCTCATGATCAGCCACGAACTACATGTTGTTATGAGTGCCTCGGACCGCGTGATTTGCCTTAACGGTCATGTGTGTTGCGAAGGCACGCCAGCTGTTGTTGCATCTGCACCAGAATACCGCGCCCTGTTTGGAACAGGGACGGGTGGTGCGTTGGCGCTTTATCGTCACGAACATGATCACGGACATGACCACACTCATGGCCATACGCACGACCACGGCGACCATACCCATGACTGCTCGGAGGGCTCAGACTAGTGCTTGATGATTTTATGGTACGCGCAGCCCTTGCTGGGGCAGGGGTCGCGATTGCGGCTGCTCCGTTGGGGTGTTTCGTGGTCTGGCGCCGGATGGCCTACTTTGGTGACGCGACAGCACATGCGGCTATTTTGGGCGTAGCAATGTCGCTGGCCTTTTCGATGTCGATTTTCATCGGTTCCATGACTGTGGCTCTGATGATGGCTCTAACAGTCAGCGTGTTGTCCGGGCGTGGCTACGCCATGGACACATTGCTAGGCGTCTTGGCGCACTCAGCGCTTGCCTTTGGGCTTGTCGCGGTTTCGTTCATCACAGGCGTGCGCATTGACCTTATGGCTTATCTGTTTGGAGATATCCTTGCGGTGACCCAAGGGGACTTGGCGGTGATTTGGGCGGGCGCGGCAATTGTTGTTGCGCTGATTGGTTGGCGCTGGTCGGCCTTGTTGACAGCAACGTTAAACGAAGACCTTGCCTATGCCAGCGGGATAGACCCCAAACGCGAGCAACTGGTGTTAACGTTTGCACTGGCCATTACCGTGGCTGTTGCGATCAAAGTAGTAGGGGTTTTGCTAATCGCGGCCATGCTAATCATTCCCGCCGCTGCAGGTCGACCTTTGTCACGGACCCCAGAAGGTATGGCCGTCGCCGCTGGAACAATTGGCATCTTTTCGGTCATTGCCGGACTGCGCGCCGCCTATGAATTTGACACGCCTGCGGGGCCTTCAATCGTATGTGTGGCTGCGCTTACTTTCCTGCTGACCAGTGTTTTTAGGAACGTCAGGGCCTAGGGTAGCCGTGCTGGTTTGGACACCTTTGGCGACATCTACATCGTAAGGATTCTTTATCATCAACCTCTATCGTCGCGGTTTGCGAGCAAGGTTGGCCGCGTGGCACATCAAGTGTCCTCTATTGCCCGTGTGATGCTGGCATGCTTGACTGCAAGTACAAATGGGGCTGCCCCGAAATCAATGGAGTGAAAAATGAAATCCTTGAAATTAGCCTTACTCGGTGGCGCACTGAGCATGTCTGCATTGGGCGCATCTGCAGAAACATTTCGTTGGGCATCCACGACTGACCCCCAAACGATGGACCCGCATGCTGTAAACTCAGCGCCGGTGCTGTCCTTTTTGAATAACGTTTACGAAGGGTTGGTTCGCCGCGGACAGGACATGTCGATTGAACCTTCATTGGCCACATCATGGGAACCGCTAGAGGGGGAAAATGGCTGGCGCTTTAACTTGCGAACAGGTGTGACGTTCCAAGACGGGGCTGCATTCACTGCCGAAGATGTGCTGTTTTCCTATCAACGCGCGTCTGATGAAGCCGCTGATGTGCGGTCATGGTTTGCGCCTGTGACAGATGTTCGGGTTGTGGATGACTTCACAATTGATTTCATTACCTCCGCGCCCAACCCGCTGTTTCCTGATTCAATCGCGAATTTCATGATACTTGATAAGGATTGGGCCGAGGCAAACGACGCCGCTTTACCAGCGCGCGATGCCGAAAATTTCGCGACTATGAACGTTAACGGGACGGGCCCTTTCACTTTGGCCTCCCGCGATCCGGGCGTACGAACAACACTGGCGCCAAATGAAACATGGTGGGACGACGTGGATCACAACGTCACCGAAGCCATATTCACGCCCATTGGCAATTCAGCAACGGGCCTTGCCGCGCTTCTGTCGGGCGAGATTGATTTCATCCAGCCGATCCCGTTGCAAGATGTTGCCCAAGTTGAAGGACGCGACGGGTTTAAAGTTCTTGAGGGCGAAGAAACCCGTGTGATCATGTTTGGTTTTGGGCATGAACACGACACATTGCTGTATTCGTCGGACGTCACAGACGCCAACCCGTTCACAGACCCACGGGTGCGATTGGCGGCGGCTCATGCTTTGGACATTGCGTCGATAGACCGTGTGTTGTTTCGAAACAAGATTGAACCAGCCAGCCAGCTTGTGCCCGCGGGTATTTCTGGGTTCTCTGAGGAGAACCAAGACCGCCCCGCATTCGATCCAGAACGAGCCAAAGAGTTGTTGGCCGAAGCAGGGTACCCTGATGGGTTTTCGTTTGGCCTGAAATGCACCAACGACCGCTACATCAACGATGAAGCTTTGTGCCGTGCAGCGGCGTCTATGTTTGCTGCCGTTGGTCTGAATGCAGAACTGACCACAGGTCCGGTGCGCGATTACTGGCCGCAACTGCGCGAAGATGATTTCGATATGTACCTGTTGGGCTGGTCACCAGGCACGTTTGATATGGAACATCCGATCCGTTTCTTGCTGCACAGCCAAGACGACGAAGCCAAGCTTGGATCTTGGAATTTCGGCAACTATTCCAACGCACGTGTGGATGAATTGCTGCCGCTCATTCAGCAAGAAATTGATCCTGCTGCACGTCAGGCCATGATCGATGAGGTCGTTGCAATCACTCAAGACGAGGTTGCCTATATCCCACTCTATACTCAGCCATTGATCTGGGCCGCGAAAGACAACGTCGAGCTGACACAACGTGCCGATAACTTCTTCATGTTGCGCTGGGTCACTGTGAACTGATCGAAGCATAGAACAGAGAAGGCGATGGTTTATTTTATCCTCAAACGGATGATCCAATCCGTATTTGTGATGCTGGCCGTCGCCTTTTTGGCGTTTTCGTTGTTCCGGTTCGTCGGCGATCCGGTCAGCCAGATGACGGGGGTGGAAACTTCGGTCGCAGATCAGGAACGTCTACGCGAAGACTTGGGATTGAACGATCCTTTCGTTTATCAATTCGTGCGCTTTACGGGCGATATGTTTAAAGGCGACTTCGGGTACTCTTATCGTACGCGCCAACCCGTCGCTGATATGATTGCCAGCCGTATTCCTGCGACCTTAGAGCTCGGTGTGGTGGCGTTGATCATCTCGTTGCTCGTCGGGGTGCCAGCAGGGGTTTATACGGCGCTAAGACCTCGTGGGGCGCTGACACAGGCCATATTAATGACGACCCTAGTGGGCGTATCGATCCCGACCTTTGTGATTGGGATCATGTTGATATTTATCTTCGGTGTGCAACTGGGCTGGCTTCCGACCTTTGGACGAGGCGGCACGGTTCAAATCGGCAGCTGGGAAAGCTCGCTCTTCACCATCGACGGGTGGCGCGCACTGTTGCTGCCTGCGATCACCCTTGGCGTTTACCAATTGACCCTGACGATGCGTCTTGTACGCGCCGAAATGATGGAGGTCATGCGATCTGACTACATCCGCTTTGCCATGGCACGCGGCGTGCCTATGCGGCGGCTCCATTATAGACATGCGCTGGCCAATACCATGGTGCCCGTCATCACGATTATCGGCCTTCAATTTGGTGGGGTCATTGCCTTTTCGATCGTGACAGAAAGCGTGTTCCAATGGCCTGGTATGGGGCTGTTGTTCCTAGAGTCGATCCGCTTTGTGGATATCCCTGTGATGGGCGTTTACCTCGTGGTGATCGCATTCTTCTTTGTATTGGTGAACCTTGTTGTTGACCTGCTTTACGTCGCCATCGATCCGCGCCTACGAATAAGTGACGTGTCATGATAGCCTTTCTTAAAAAATACGAAGGGCTTTGGCTGTTTGTGCATTCCCCTGCAGCAATCATCGCGACCTTTGTGGCTGCGCTGATCTTTTTGGGCGCTTTGTTTGCGCCGTGGATTGCGCTGGTGAACCCTTATGATCTTGCATCGTTCAGCCTATTTGATGGGCTTCTTCCGCCTGCGTGGGAAGATGGAGCGAACCCCAAATTTCTTTTGGGAACGGACGATCAGGGCCGCGATATGATTTCGTCCATATTGTATGGCGCGCGATTGTCGTTGGTCATTGGCATTTCGGCCCTGACCATTGCAGCCGTCATTGGTGTGGGTCTTGGCCTTGCCGCAGGATACTATGGCGGCCGCTTTGATGCGATCGTTATGCGCATTGCCGATGTGCAGTTGGCCTTGCCCGCTATCCTGACCGCCTTGCTGATTGATGGTATCGCACGAGGCATTTTGCCCGCCGCCATTCAACAAGATTTACGGGTCGCCGTGCTAACCTTGGCCATCGCATTGTCGCTATGGGTGAATTTTGCCCGAACAGCCCGCGCCTCCACTTTTGTGCAGATGAACAAAGAATATGTGCAGGCCGCGATTATGATGGGGCAGCGCCCAATGCGGGTGATGTTTGTGCATATCTTGCCCAATATCCTTGGTCCGCTACTCGTGATCCTTACGGTTGATCTTGCTTCGGCCATTCTGCTTGAAGCAACGCTGTCTTTCCTCGGCATCGGCTTACCCGCCGACAGCCCCAGCCTTGGCACGCTTATCCGTATCGGCATGCAATTCCTGCTGTCCGGCGAATGGTGGATTTTGTGGATTCCCACGCTGTTCCTTGTGGCATTAGTGGTGTCGATTAACGTCCTTGGCGATTTCCTGCGCGATATCTTTAATCCGAGGTTGCGCTAGATGCTGACGATCAAGGACCTGTCCGTAAAGTTTCCATCCCGCTTTGGCGATTTTACCGCCATCGAAGACGTGGACATGAGCATAAAGCCGGGTGAAATTCACGGGCTGGTCGGGGAAAGTGGTGCGGGAAAATCCACAGTTGGTGCGGCTGTCATCGGGTTGTTGCAGGCACCAGGCTATGTAGCGCACGGCACCCTGACACTGGGTGATACGGACCTGCGCAGTCTCACGCCCGTGCAAGCCCATAAGGTGCGCGGCGACCGGATTTCGATGATCTTTCAAGATCCACAAACCAGCCTAAATCCTTTGATGACCATCGAGGATCAGTTGATTGAAACCATTCAGGCCCATTCGGATGTCAGCGAAAGTGCGGCACGCAAACGGGCTGTTGATCTACTGGAAGAGATCGGGATCAAGAATGCGGCCCAACGGATAAAAGCCTATCCGCATCAGTTTTCTGGCGGAATGCGTCAGCGGGTGGTCATCGCACTGGCCATCAGCACCGATCCAGAATTGATCATCGCGGATGAACCCACAACGGCACTGGACGTGGCAGTTCAATCGCAGGTTCTTGACCTGATCCAACGGCTGGCAAAAGAACGCCAGATCGCATTCATGCTGATCACCCACGATATAGGCGTGATTGCACAAGTGGCCGACCGTGTGACGGTAATGCGTAAGGGACGCGTGATGGAATCCGGCGATACCGCGCAGGTTCTGGGCGCGCCCGAACATCCCTACACCAAGGCCCTTATGGATGCTGTCCCGCCGCTAGATCGCAAGCTAGACCGCTTTCGCGTGCCTGATACCGATGGGGCGCTACCGACCCAAGGGGACGTCGCCGAAAACTGGCTCCTAGAGGGTGACCAACACGAGCGCACGGGGTTGTCGTTGGAGAACCTAACAGTGCAGTTTTTAGGACCGCGCACATCGTTTTTCCACAAACCGCCGCCCCATGTTGCGCTTGATAACGTCACGCTAAAGATCAAACCCGGATCAATCATGGGGCTGGTCGGCGAAAGCGGGTCGGGAAAATCAACGCTGGCCAAGGCGATTACCGGATTGGTGTCACCCAACAGCGGCACAATGATGTTAGGCGACACCGAGCTGCCTTTCGGAAAGTCGCGCAACCGGCACCACCCATCGCGCCAGTTGGTTCAAATGGTCTTCCAAGATCCATACTCCAGCCTGAATTCCCGTCATCGCATTGGGGATATTCTTGCGGAACCCTTGTGGTTCTATGGCTTTGTGAAAGACGCCAAGGAACGTGAAAAACTGGCGGCGTCCATGCTGTCGCTTGTCGGGATGCAGCCGGACGCAATAACGAAATTTCCGCACCAGTTTTCGGGTGGCCAACGCCAACGGATTGCCGTTGCGCGCGCCTTACTAGCTCGTCCGCGGTTTCTGATTTGCGATGAACCGACATCAGCGTTGGACGTCTCCATTCAGGCGGAAATCCTGAACCTTCTAAAGGACCTGCAAAGTAAGTTTGGCCTAACGATCCTCTTCATCAGCCATAACCTCGCCGTCGTGCGCCAAATGGCGGATGAAACCGCTGTCCTGCGTAATGGCAAGATCGAAGAGGTGGGTGAGACACACACGGTTTATACCGCGCCAAAGGCTGAGTATACGAAAACGCTGCTGGAGCTTACGCCCGTGATGCCGTCATCTTGGGAGAGTTAAGCCCATGATGAAGCTGTACGGTTTCAACACCATCAATACCTTGAAGGTTGTAATGTTGCTTCAGGAAACGAACGAGGAGTTCGAATTCATACCAGTGAACATTCGAACAGGTGAACAACATCATCCAGACTTCCGCGCCGTGAATCCTGCTGGACAGGTCCCTGTACTAAGTGACGGAACACTCCACCAAAGCGAATCCAATTCTATTCTTTTTAGCTTGGCCAAGAAAACCAGTTGGGGCCTAGTGGACGATCCGAATAGGTATGATGAGTTGCTCGCTTGGCTCTTTTATCAAGCGTCCACCCAAGGGCCGCATTTCGGGCAGATCGAGCATTGGTCTGGATTTGCAGAAAAACCAAATCCAGCTGCTTTGGCTCGGCATCGGGAGATCGCTAATCGCTCGATTGCTTATCTCAACAATCAATTGACCGATAAGCAGTATTTTTGCGGTGAAACCTACACCATTGCTGATATCGCGCTTTTCCCATGGCTGAATATACACGACCACCTTGGACTATCACTTGAAGGCGCTGAGAACCTTTCCGGCTGGCTCCAGCGGGTCAGGAACAGACCGGCGACATCAAAGGCCCGCGCTTTTCTTAATCCAAGCTCGTTCTATTAAAAAATAAAATTTGGGGTGCAACTTCTTTTGACGTCCGCGCGGCGCTTCTTTGGTGTCAAAGGTTGATTGGTGGAGCATAGCGGGATCGAACCGCTGACCTCCTGCATGCCATGCAGGCGCTCTCCCAGCTGAGCTAATGCCCCTTACCAAAGGGTGTTACGACGGGTCAAAGGCTGTTGGCGGCAGCGGTCGTAACGGATACAGCTAACGCCGCATCTTTCGTTTTTGCTGCTTACGCAGCAGGGCGGGCGAGATCAAGAGGGATTCTCGCCCTGAAAACCCGAAATCTTAGGAATCGTCGTCGGGTGCTGCAACGTCAGCGATTTCGTCGAGCGACACATCTGCGTCGTCATCGTCGTCATCCAGAACGTCGTCGCCGAGATCCGCATCCGCATCATCATCGTCAAGCACGAGATCGTCATCCTCAGCCTCATCAGCTTTGGCTTTGTTCTGTGCATCAGCAGCATCCGCTTGCATGGTGCGGGTCTTGCCGGTCTCAACCACAACTTCTTCGCCCGTGTACGGGCTGATGATTGGGGAGGCGTTCAAGTCATAGAACCGCTTTCCGGTGGTTGGGCAGAGGCGCTTTGTGCCCCACTCTTCCTTTGGCATCTATTCATCCTTCTAAACTAGCAGCAGTGAGTCTCACTTGCTGGATCGGGGTCAATTGCCATACCCCCTAAGGCGTGTCAAAGACAATTGGTGTAGCATTGCGCGAAAGGCACACATGAGTGTTCTAATCCTTGATGGCAACCCCCCAGTTGAAGTGGTTTTGCGCCGTTCTGCGCGGGCACGCCGGTTATCGTTGCGTATTTCGCGGTTGGACGGCCGAGCGACGCTAACTTTGCCCAATCGAGTACCTGAACGCGAAGGCATGGCATTTCTACGCGAACGCGAAGATTGGCTGCGTAAACATTTGGATGCAATTGAACCGGAACAGCTTATCCAGATTGGCGGGACGGTCCCATATCTTGGGCAAGAGCTGCCATTGATCGCTGGGGATGTGAAACGCGCCAAATTGTCAGATGGCACATTGGTGCTCCCAGATTCGCCGGAAATGGCGGGCAAGCGAGTGGCTGCATTTTTAAAGTTACGCGCGCGTGATGCTTTGGCCGAAGCGTCGGATCGATACGCCGACGCTTTGGGCAGGCCCTATGGGCGGATTTCCTTGCGGGATACGCGGTCGCGATGGGGATCATGTTCTTCGGCTGGTGATCTAATGTATTCTTGGCGTCTTATTATGGCCCCCCCGCAAGTGTTGAATTACGTGGCTGCCCATGAGGTTGCGCATTTGCAGCACATGGACCACTCGGATCGGTTCTGGGGGGTCGTTGACCGCCTCTTTCCCGATCACAAAGCCTGCCGCGCTTGGTTGCGTCGCCACGGTGGCGCACTTCATCGCGTCCGTTTCGATTGACGTGGGGTGATTTTGTGATCACAAAAGGCTCATGTTGATCCAATCCAAATCATCTGGTCCTACAGGCGCGGCTCATGACCATGTATACCGAACGCTTCGCGGGCGTATTTTGCATGGGGAAATCCATCCAGGTCACGCGTTGACCCTGCGTGGAATCGGGAAGGAGTTCGGCGTCTCCATGACGCCCGCTCGCGAGGCCGTCCGCCGATTGGTCGCCGAGGGCGCGTTGTCATTGTCCTCATCGGGGCGCGTGGCGACACCAGAACTATCAAATGAAAGAATCGAAGAGCTTGCTGCATTGCGTGCTTTGCTCGAGCCGGAATTGGCAGCGCGGGCTCTGCCGCGTGCACATATGGCGCTGATAGAACGTCTAGAAGAAATCAACGATCGGATTGCCCCTGTCATCGCGCGACAAGACGCCCCTGCATATATCCGTCGCAATCTAGAATTTCACCGCACGCTTTATCTACGGGCCCAAGCACCTGCGATGTTGGCACTGGCCGAGACAGTTTGGCTGCAACTTGGCCCAACGATGTCAAAGCTCTACGGTCGACTGAAACGCACAGAAACACCGCGGAACCATAAATTGATTTTGGCGGCACTCAAAGCGGGCGATGAGGCGAGCCTTAAACTCGCCGTTCGCTCGGATGCCACCCAAGGATTGCGGATGCTAAAAGTTTAGGGCTGTTTAGATCGGCTGAACGGTCTGGAGGTGTGCTGAAATACGGGCCATTGCGCTGCGGAACTGGTCGGCTCCGATGCGCATCCGTTGAGCCAATTCAGACACAACAGCATACTCATTCGCATGGATTTCACCATCTGCTACAGCAATATTCAAAGCGGCTTCCAGGACAATTTCACGATCCTTTAGCGACAGGTCCTGGCCGACTTGCTCTAGGTCAGCTGCTGATGGATTTAGGCGCTGCAACATCTCCATGACTTGGTCGGGACCATATGACGTTCCGGTCAAGCGAGTCAGGATTTGGGCGATTTGACGTACTTCGGCGTCGTCGATGCGGCCGTCGGCAATTGCAACCTGAGACATCGCCACAAGCGAATGGATAGCTAAGGCATCGGGTGCTTTTTCAGTGCGACGGCCTATCAGATTCTTAAGTACAATCACGCAGATCAAAAGACCCAAAGCACCTGCTACCAACCAGATGTTGTTCTGGATGGCGGCAACAAAACCGTCTGCAGCCCAACTTGGTGCAGCAACACAGCAAAGACTAACCGTCAGGGCAATCGTTGAAATTGTCTTTAGCATTTGAAACACCTTTTACGTGACTAGGATACTAAGTTGTCAGCTAGTTTAGGCAAGTATAAGGCATAGAATTGGCAACGGGCGGGCCATTTCTGGCGCCGCCCGTCGTTTTGGTTAACCAAAGATCAAGTTTTTAGGAGTGAATCGCGCCGTCGCCACAGGCAAGAGCTGCTTCGCGCACGGCCTCAGAATAAGTTGGGTGGGCGTGGCAAGTGCGCGCCAGATCTTCTGCCGCCGCGCCGAATTCCATCGCGACACAGATTTCATGGATCAGATCACCGGCCATCGGACCAATGATATGCGCACCCAGAATGCGATCAGTCGCTTTGTCGGCAAGGATCTTAACGAACCCGTCGCCTGCAAAGTTGGCCTTGGCGCGGCCATTGCCCATAAAGCTGAATTTGCCGACCTTATAGTCTCGCCCAGCTTCTTTCAGGGCCTCTTCGGTGGCACCAACATTGGCGACCTCAGGGTGTGTATAGATCACTCCAGGGATCACATCGTAGTTTACATGTGGTTGCTGGCCAGCAAGACCTTCGGCACAGGCCATGCCTTCGTCTTCGGCCTTATGGGCGAGCATTGGTCCCGCGATGCAGTCACCAATCGCGTAGATGCCGTCTACGTTGGTCTTGTAGTTTCCATCCGTCTTGATCTGACCACGCTCGGACATCTCAATACCCAAGGCATCCAAACCCAAACCGTCCACATAAGGACGGCGGCCAGTTGCAACCAGAACCGTATCAGCATCGATTGTCGCCTCGCTGTCGTCCTTGCGCAGTTTGTAGCTAACGGTGGCCTTGTTGTTCTTGGTTTCAACACCTTGAACAGCGGCCCCCATGACAAATGTCATTCCCTGTTTGCCTAGCATCTTCTGGAACTGACGTTGGATTTCGCCGTCCATGCCAGGTGTGACCGAGTCGAGAAACTCGATTACGGTCACGTCTGCACCAAGGCGGCTGTAGACTGAGCCGAGCTCAAGTCCGATCACGCCCGCGCCGATGACCACAAGCTTCTTCGGGATCTTGCCAAGCTCAAGCGCACCTGTTGAAGACACAACAGTCTTCTCATCAATCTCCACACCCGGAAGCGATGATGCCTCAGAACCAGATGCGATGATGATTTTCTTGGCTTCGTGCACGTCGTCGCCGACCTTTACTTTGCCAGCTTCAGGGATGGACCCCCAGCCTTTCAACCAATCGACTTTGTTCTTTTTCATCAAGAACTCAACGCCCTTGGTGTTTTGGCCGATAACGTCGTCTTTATAGGCCTGCATTTGCTTCCAATCGACAGATTGGGTTTTGCCCTTGAGGCCCATTGTCGCGAAATTATGTTCGGCTTCGTGCAACATATGGGTGGCATGCAGCAACGCTTTGGATGGAATGCAACCAACGTTAAGGCAGGTTCCGCCCAGCGTCTCGCGCCCTTCCACGATGGCCGTTTTTAGGCCCAATTGCGCGCAGCGGATTGCGCAGACATAGCCGCCGGGGCCGGAGCCGATGATGATGACGTCGTAAGCTGACATGGATTTCTTTCCTTCAATTTTGTCGGAATGCCCCGATGTGGGGCTGGATGAATTTGGTTTCTGTCTGTCCGGTTAGGACGCTGGAGCGGGGCAATTGGGCACGGTTTCGAGCAATTGGGACATAAAAGCCGCCCAATCGCCGTCGGGGTGGTTAGTGCGCCAACCGCTGTCATGAAAGTCAACAAAGCTGTCTGTGAAACCGGGTTTCAACACCTCGTCAGCCCACCAAGGCGCAAAATCACCGCTGACCAGCGTGATATCAAAGCGTGCGCCGTTGGGATCAACAGCAGTGATCTGAAAACAGGCATTTTCTTCGCCCTCTGGCGGGGACGTGCTGAAGCTGTCGTTCGTATGGTCATATGCCCCGCGCACTTTGAAGAAACTGCCTTCGGTCATCGAAAATTCAGCAGCGGCAGGGGACGCAAGGACAAGAAGGGGCAAGAGGTATTTCATATCAAGGCCGATAGTATCATAGCAAAAGTTGCGGCAAAGCCAATGAACCACACGAGCGACCGCCATGGCCGAAGGTCAAAGGCATAGGCCGGAACATAAGCCACACGTGCGATCAGGTAGATGTAGGCGCAGGTGGCGGTAAACTTGGTTGATTGGTCCGAAAGGGTGACGACAACCACGGCGAGGGTGAAGAGGATCAGCCCTTCGAAGTGGTTGGACATGGCGCGTTGCAGCCGCCCGCCAAGATCAGACAGCGGGCGCGACGGTGCACGGTCGCGCGCGGACATTGCATAGCCGGAACCTACGTCCATGTTGGCACGCCAAGCATAAAGAACGAACTGCACTGCTTGAAGCAGGCCAGCAAGCGCGAGGGCAGTGAGTTCGGGGGTCATAATGGTGCCTCTCCGACCGGACCAAGAATTGCACTGATGAGCCGGTCTTCTTTCTTAAGCCGACGCGCCACGGCATGACTGGCGCCGTCTTCGCAAAACAGGGTGACACCTGTGACATCTGCGATGCGTTCGGCGTGATAGGTATCCAGCTTGTTTTTGCCACCGTAGTAGACGTGCGCAGCGCTTGGGTTGTCTTGATCGTCGAGCAGGTCGACCAGATCATTGTCGGACGGATCAAAGCTGTAGTCGAACTTGGCGTTGGCCGCGCTGCGGTAGTAGTCAAACACAGGGCGATCCACGTAGGTCTGCGGGCCAAAGGCGCATATCTTATCGGCGCCCAACTGGTTGCCAAAATAGAGCGCGGCATGCCCACCCGCCGAGTTGCCCGTGAATATCCAAGGGCGCGGCAGGTGAGAAAAATTCTCAGCGATAAACGCAACCGTGCTGGCCCGATCAGTCGTCGCGCCCAGCAACCCGCCTTGATACCACGCCTGCAAGAAGTCCTTGAAATAGATGACGTTGAACGGCTGGCTCTGGATTTGGCCAAAGAATTCTTTGACGGGCATGGCAAAGCCCTCGGCCATGCCGCCAAAGGCAAACACGGTGCCCTGGGCATCGTCGCGAATGCTGGCCTCGCACGGCGCATATTGCGCATTGCTATCGGCCACGTCCAACACAGGACCGACCTGCGCAATCAACGCAACCTGAATCTCCAATCGCAACCTATGCTGGTCGCTTAGAAGAACCTCACTCGGCTTTTCATTGGCGAGCCGTTCGGCAATCTTGCGTTTGTAGATCGCGTCGATGCGCTGCTTAGTGGGCATGGCTGAGGACCCACCTAAAGGGATCAAACAAGATGAATGCTATTGTCATTCAAGTTCTCCTCGGCGGCGCAAATAAAGCAATACACCACTAGGCAAGGTCACAATAACCAACACCAAAAAAGTCGCCGACAGGGCCATCCGCCGATTGGCCCAATACTCTTCCTCAGTAGGGCGCAAAATTGCGGACAGAAAATTTTGGTCGCGCTCTTCGAGGTCGGCATCGGTTGCGAAACCGCCCGCGGGCAACACCGGGTTTCGAACCTGATCAACAAGCTTAACCGCGTTAATCGGGACGATTATGAGAAATAGAACAACAGCTGGCCACAACGCCCAATTGCGCCATTTTCGCGCCCCGGAAAACAAAGCCAAAGCAACAAAAGCGATGAGCGCGGGCAAAAGAAGCCCAACAAGAAAGTCTGTGTCAAACTGATAGGCCCGCATCATTGCTTGAACAATGCCAAGCACACTGATCGCGCAAACACAGATCGCGACCACGCAAACAAGCAAGATCGCGGCCCGCATAGCGATAGGTCGTTTTGCCCCAGTCGCGATCATTGCTGTTTTCCTATGCTCAGAGCCAGAGTTTACAGATCCATCAACAGGCGACGTGGGTCTTCCAGTGCTTCCTTCACGCGCACCAAGAACGTCACAGCGCCTTTGCCGTCTACGATGCGGTGATCGTAGGACAGGGCGAGGTACATCATCGGGCGGATCACGACTTCACCGTTGATCGCCATCGGGCGGTCTTGGATTTTGTGCATGCCGAGGATGCCTGACTGTGGCGGGTTCAGGATCGGTGAGGACATCAAGGAGCCGTAGACACCACCGTTGGAGATGGTGAACGTGCCGCCCTGCATTTCTGCCATGGACAGTTTGCCGTCACGGGCTTTCGCGCCTTTTTCAGCGATCGCCTTTTCGATTTCAGCGAAAGACATCTGGTCGGTGTCATTGAGAACCGGAACAACCAGACCTGTTGGCGTACCCGCTGCAATGCCCATGTTGACGTAGTTTTTGTAAACAACGTCTGTGCCGTCGATCTCAGCGTTTACTTCGGGCACTTCTTTCAGTGCGTGCACGCAGGCCTTGGTGAAAAAGGACATAAAGCCAAGTTTTACGCCGTGCTTCTTCAGGAACAGGTCTTTGTATTCGTTGCGCAGGGCCATGACCTCGGTCATGTCGACCTCGTTGTAGGTGGTCAGCATGGCGGCTGTGTTTTGGCTGTCTTTCAGACGGCGCGCGATGGTCTGGCGCAGGCGTGTCATTTTCACACGTTCTTCGCGGGCCGCTTGATCGGCAGCAACAGGCGCGCGCGGTGTTGCAGCAGCAGGGGCAGGTGCCGCCATTGCCTTCAGCACGTCTTCTTTCATGACACGGCCATCTTTGCCTGTGCCCGCAACGCCGGACAGGTTGTTTTCAGCCATCAGCTTTTTGGCGCTTGGCGCGTCTTCGACGTCTTTGCCAGCGGACGCAGCAGCAGGGGCCGCAGCCGCCGCAGGCGCAGCGGATGGTGCCGCAGATGCGTCCGTGGACATGATTGCCAGCTTGCCGCCGGCCTCAACGGTGTCGCCTTCTTGCGCCAACAGTTCAGTCATTACGCCAGCCGCTGGTGCAGGCACTTCGACGGAGACTTTGTCTGTTTCAAGTTCACACAGCATTTCGTCAGCGGCAAAGGCTTCGCCGACTTTTTTGAACCATGTGGAAACGGTTGCTTCTGTCACGGACTCGCCAAGTGTTGGCACCATGATATCCATGGAAGCACCGCCAGATGCCGGCGCCGCCGCAGGAGCCGCTTTTGCCGCTGGGGCAGGTGCCGCAGCTTCGCCGCCAGCGCTGATCTGCGCGAGCAGGGCGTCAACGCCAACTGTATCGCCTTCGTTGGCAACGATCTCTGACAATGTGCCAGCCGCAGGTGCAGGCACCTCAACAGTCACTTTATCGGTTTCCAATTCACACAGCATTTCATCCTGTGCGACGGCATCGCCAGGTTTCTTGAACCATGTGGCAACAGTTGCTTCTGTGACGCTTTCGCCAAGGGTGGGGACGCGGACTTCGGTCATTATTTCGATCCTTTAACAGTGAGCGCATCATCAACGAGTGCGGCTTGTTGTGATTTGTGCTGGCTGGCAAGGCCCGTCGCGGGCGATGCTGATGCGGCGCGACCTGCATAAACAGGGCGGGTGTTTTTGGCTTTGATGCGGGTCAGAACCCATTCGATGTTTGGTTCCATGAATGACCAAGCACCTTGGTTCTTTGGTTCTTCCTGACACCAGACCATCTCGGCGTTTTTGAACCGTTCAAGTTCTTGAACCGCGGACTGGGCCGGGAACGGATAGAACTGTTCGAAACGCATGATGTAGACATCGTCCAATCCACGTTCGTCGCGTTCTTCAAGAAGATCATAGTAGACCTTACCGGAACACATCACGACGCGTTTGATCTTGTCATCCGCCTTAAGCTTGGTGTCGGAATTGCCTTGCTGAGCGTCATCCCACAATACGCGGTGGAAGCTGGAACCTTCTTGGAACTCTTCCGCTTTGGACACAGCCAGTTTGTGACGCAGAAGCGATTTCGGTGTCATCAAGATAAGTGGCTTACGGTAGCTGCGGTGCAGCTGACGGCGCAGAATGTGGAAGTAGTTCGCAGGCGTCGTACAGTTCGCCACGATCCAGTTGTCCCCGCCACACATTGTCAGGAAACGTTCTAGACGTGCGGAGGAGTGCTCAGGGCCTTGGCCTTCATAGCCGTGTGGCAGCAGGCAAACGAGGCCGGACATGCGCAGCCATTTTGATTCACCAGAGCTGATGAACTGGTCGAACATGATCTGCGCGCCGTTGGCGAAATCGCCGAACTGGGCTTCCCACAATGTCAGCGCATTGGGTTCAGCCAGCGAGTAACCGTATTCAAACCCAAGCACCGCGTATTCCGACAACATCGAGTCGATGACTTCGTATTCTGCCTGACCCTTACGAATGTTGTTCAGCGGGTAGTAACGCTCTTCGGTATCCTGATTGATCAAGCCTGAATGACGCTGGGAGAATGTCCCGCGTGTACAATCCTGACCGGACAGGCGAACAGGATAGCCTTCTGTTTGCAACGAACCAAAGGCCAAAGCCTCACCCGTTGCCCAGTCAAACCCTTCTCCGGTTTCAAACATCTTGGCTTTGGCGCCAAGAATACGACCCACAGTCTTGTGGATCGGGAACCCATCGGGGGCTGTGGACAATGCACGGCCAATCTCGTCGAAGGTTTCTTTCTTGATGCCGGTTTTGCCGCGCTGGTAATTGTCTTTCTGGCTGTCCAGATGCGACCACTTCCCGTCCAGCCAATCAGCTTTGTTGGGTTTGTAGTCGATGCCAGCCTCAAATTCGGCGCCCAGATGTTTCTGGAAGTTTTCCTTCATATCCTCAATTTCGCCTTCTGGCATGAGGCCATCTTTGACGAGACGTTCAGTATAAAGAGTCAGCGTCGTTTTCTGCTGTTTGATCTTCTTATACATGACCGGGTTGGTGAACATCGGCTCGTCGCCTTCGTTGTGACCAAAGCGGCGGTAACAGATGATATCCAGAACCACGTCTTTATGGAACTTCTGGCGGAATTCAGTGGCGACACGGGCTGCGTGTACCACGGCCTCTGGATCATCGCCGTTTACGTGGAAAATCGGCGCTTCAACCATCAACGCAATGTCGGTGGGGTAAGGAGAACTGCGCGAGAAGTGCGGCGCTGTTGTAAACCCGATCTGGTTGTTCACAACGATATGCATGGTACCGCCCGTGCGGTGGCCACGCAGACCCGACAGGCCGAAGCCCTCAGCGACAACACCTTGGCCGGCAAAGGCCGCATCGCCGTGCAGCAGAACTGCCATGGACTGTGTGCGATCGACATCGTTTGTTTGGTCTTGCTTGGCACGGACCTTACCCAAGACAACGGGGTTCACAGCCTCAAGGTGGGACGGGTTCGCCGTTAGGGACAAGTGAACGGAATTGCCGTCAAATTCACGGTCGCTGGATGCGCCGAGGTGATATTTCACATCGCCAGACCCATCCACATCTTCCGGTTTGAAGGACCCACCTTGGAATTCGTTAAAGATCGCGCGGTAGGGTTTCTTCATCACGTTCGCAAGAACGCTCAAACGACCACGGTGCGGCATGCCAACGACGATGTCTTTCAGGCCCAACTGGCCGCCACGTTTGATGATCTGCTCCATTGCAGGGATCAGGCTTTCGCCACCATCAAGACCGAAACGCTTGGTGCCCATGTATTTGACGTGCAGGTATTTCTCGAACCCTTCGGCCTGAACAAGGCTGTTCAGGATGGCCTTACGGCCGTTCTGGGTAAACGCGATTTCTTTGCCGTAGCCTTCGATGCGTTCTTTCAGCCAGCCCGCTTCTTCGGGGTTGGAGATGTGCATGTATTGCAACGCAAACGTACCGCAGTAGGTGCGTTTCACGATGGCGATAATCTCGTTCATTGTTGCAACTTCGAGGCCGAGCACATTGTCGATAAAGATCGGGCGATCCATGTCGGCGGCGGTGAACCCGTAGGACGCTGGGTCCAGTTCAGGATGCGGTGTCTGATCGCGCATACCCAGCGGGTCGAGGTCCGCAACCAAGTGGCCGCGAATACGATAAGCGCGGATGATCATCAACGCGCGAACCGAGTCCAGAACAGCGTGGCGCACTTGCTCTTCGCTGATGTTCACGCCCTTGGCCGCGGCCTTGTCTTTGATCTTCTTGCCAGCTGCTTCTGGTTCTGCAGCCCACTGACCATCCAAAGCCGCTGTCAGATCATCATTCGGGATCGGAGGCCAATCTCCACGACCCCAAGACGGGCCAGCGGCCTCGGCTTTCGCATCCGCTGGGGCATCACCCAAAGACTTGAAGAACTCTTGCCAGCTTTCGTCAACTGCATTCGGATTGTCCGCATAGCGCGCATAAAGTTGCTCGATATATTCCGCGTTGTGCCCTTGCATGAAAGAAGATGCGTGGAATTGGTCGTTAGAAGATTGGTCAGTCATGACGGGACCTCGTTGGGGTTGGGGCCGTATTGATTTGTATCTGGCTGGGACGGAAGAATGAGCTGGCCCAGAGTGTGGGATATATGGGCGAACGTTAGGAAAAGGGTAATACCTGCACCGATGGCTAATCCGATCGGGATGACAAAATAGCCGATCAAAACGAAAAGGATCGACAACAAAAAACCGGTTTCGCCCAAAGTTACACTGGCGGCAGGCACACCGAAGAGGACCGACTTTTCAAACAGCGTAAGCACGAGCCACACGACGACGGTGAAGGTCATGCTGGGTACGAACATATTGAACAAGGATCCACCGCTTTGGCCTGTGTCATGCAATCTGCGAATTCCCGCTGGCGCAACAAAAGCGGATAAACCGAGTAATAGAGCGATGCTGAGCCAGAGCCCGCTTCCTTCTGGTGCGATTTTAGCAATAGCAATCAAACCCAGTGCCATCACCGCATTCCAAAATAGGAAAAACCAAAGATAAGCACCACGCGCCGACCGACCATTGAGGTCATGAAACCTCAACGTTTCGCTCAAAATGGCGCGCAGTGGTGTTTTCATTGCTTACCCAATCGCCTTGAGCACAGCTTCGCCCAATGTCGCAGGGCTATCCGCCACAACGATCCCAGCGGATTTCATCGCTTCGATCTTGCTTTCGGCGTCGCCTTTACCACCAGCAACAATCGCGCCAGCGTGGCCCATGCGGCGTCCTGGAGGGGCTGTGCGGCCAGCGATGAAACCAGCGACTGGCTTCCAGCGGCCTTTCTTCTTCTGCTCGGCAAGGAATTCAGCAGCTTCTTCTTCTGCGGAACCACCGATCTCACCGATCATGATCATGGACTGTGTTTCGTCGTCATCAAGGAACATGTCCAAAACATCGATGTGCTCAGTGCCTTTGATTGGGTCACCACCGATGCCTACAGCAGTAGACTGGCCAAGGCCCGCGTCTGATGTCTGCTTTACGGCTTCGTATGTTAGTGTGCCAGAACGGGACACAACACCAACGGACCCACGTTTGTGGATGTGGCCCGGCATGATGCCGATTTTGCAAGCGTCTGGTGTGATAACGCCAGGGCAGTTTGGCCCGACAAGACGGGATGCAGACCCTTCAAGGGCGCGCTTCACTTTCATCATGTCCAGAACAGGAATGCCCTCGGTGATACAGATGATCAGTTCCATCTCGGCGTCGATCGCCTCAAGAATGGAGTCCGCTGCGAAGGGCGGAGGCACGTAGATCACGGAGGCGTTCGCTTCGGTCACGTGCTTTGCTTCGTGCACAGAGTTAAAGATCGGCAGATCTAGGTGCGTCTGACCGCCCTTACCTGGTGTGACGCCGCCAACCATTTTGGTGCCGTACGCGATTGCTTGTTCCGAGTGGAATGTCCCCTGTGAGCCGGTGAGACCCTGACAGATGACTTTGGTGTTTTCGTCGATGAGAATTGCCATAGTATTGGCTCCTTGAGAGTTCGGGGGCGGCCTCAGCCGCCGAAATGGGTTAACCTTTGACGGCTTTCACGATCTTTTCAGCACCGTCGCTGAGGTCGTCGGCTGCGATCACATCAACGTCGGAGTTGTTGATGATAGCCTTACCTTCTTCGACGTTCGTGCCTTCAAGGCGAACAACCAGCGGAACCTGAAGACCAACTTCTTTCACCGCAGAAACGACACCCTCGGCGATGACATCACAGCGCATGATGCCGCCGAAGATGTTCACGAGGATACCTTTGACGTTTGGATCAGATGTGATGATTTTGAACGCTTCGGTTACTTTTTCTTTGGTGGCGCCACCACCAACGTCGAGGAAGTTTGCAGGCTCAGCACCGTAGAGTTTGATGATGTCCATTGTGGCCATCGCCAGACCCGCACCGTTCACCATGCAGCCGATTTCACCGTCAAGCGCGATGTAGTTCAGGTCGAACTTGGAGGCTGCCAACTCTTTGGGATCTTCTTCAGTTTCGTCGCGCAAGGCGGCAACGTCAGCGTGGCGGTAAACCGCGTTTCCGTCGAATGCGACCTTAGCGTCGAGAACCTTAAGATTGCCTTCGTCTGTGACGATCAGCGGGTTGATCTCGAGCATTTCCATGTCTTTTTCGGTGAATGCTTTGTAAAGCTGACCCATCAGTTGAACGCACTGCTTAACCTGTGCGCCCTTCAGGCCCAAAGCGAATGCAACGCGGCGACCATGGTAGGCTTGGTAGCCAGTCGCAGGATCAACTGTGAAGTTTAGGATTTTCTCAGGTGTATTCTCAGCCACTTCTTCGATGTCCATGCCGCCTTCGGTGGAAACAACGAAACCGATGCGGGATGTCTGACGATCAACCAGCAGGGCGAGGTACATTTCTGTTTCAATGCCGGAACCGTCTTCGATGTAGACGCGGTTTACTTGCTTGCCGACTGGGCCAGTCTGGTGCGTAACCAATGTGCGGCCGAGCATTTTCTTGGCTTCTTCCGCAGCTTCTTCGACAGATTTTGTCAGACGTACACCGCCCGCATCGCCTGCGTCGGCTTCTTTGAATTTACCTTTGCCGCGGCCACCTGCGTGGATCTGCGCCTTAACAACCCACAATGGGCCGTCCATTTCGCCTGCGGCGGTTTTGGCATCTTCGGCCTTCAGGACGGCACGGCCGTCGCTGACTGGTGCACCGTATGATGCCAAAAGCGCCTTGGCCTGATATTCGTGAATGTTCATGGAAGCCGTCCTTCGTCTATGAATTAGCGTTGTCATAGCTATAGACAGGTTAATCGCAGGTTCAGAACGGAATTATTCAACATTGACCGAAAAAGCGACATTTGTGATCACACTGTTTTCTGGTGTGATCACAAATCTCTAATGTGTGAGCGCAAACAGGAATTATTCCAGCATAATTGGGAATCACATAAGCTAAAACCTCGCTGGGCCGAGGCTCAAAAGAAAACGGGCGCCCTAGTGGGCGCCCGTTTCAAATCGTCTGGGTGGCTTGGCTTAAGCCAAGGAGCCGTCAATTTCCTGACATGCCTTAACAAGACCCTGAACCGCAGCAACGGATGTGTCGAACATCTCTTGCTCTTCTTTGTTCAGTTTGATGTTCACAACACGCTCAACACCGCCGGCGCCGATCACTGTTGGAACGCCAACATACATGCCATTCAGACCGAGCGCGCCGTCAACGTATGCTGCACATGGCAGAACGCGTTTCTGGTCTTTGAGGAAGGCTTCCGCCATCTCAATCGCGGATGTTGCAGGTGCGTAGAACGCTGACCCTGTTTTCAACAGACCAACGATTTCTGCGCCGCCATCACGTGTACGCTGAACGATCGCGTCCATTTTGTCCTGTGTTGTCCAACCCATCTCGATCAGGTCAGGCAATGGAATGCCGGCAACTGTGGAGTAGCGCACGGATGGTACCATCGTGTCGCCGTGGCCGCCCAATACGAACGCAGTAACGTCCCGCATGGAAACTTCGAACTCTTCCGCAAGGAAGTGACGGAAGCGAGCGGAATCAAGAACACCTGCCATGCCGCAAACCATGTTGTGTGGCAGGCCAGAGAATTCGCGCAGTGCCCAAACCATCGCATCGAGCGGGTTTGTGATACAGATAACGAACGCGTTTGGTGCGTGCTTGGCGATACCTTCGCCAACAGATTTCATAACCTTAAGGTTGATGCCCAACAGGTCATCACGGGACATACCAGGCTTACGTGCGACACCGGCTGTCACGATACATACGTCTGCGCCTGCGATGTCTGCATAATCAGAAGTGCCGGACATTGCAGCGTCAAAGCCTTCGGAAGGGCCGGATTCTGCGATGTCGAGGGCTTTACCCTGTGGCAAGCCGTCAGCGATGTCGAACATGACAACGTCACCAAGTTCTTTCACAGCTGCGAGGTGGGCAAGGGTGCCGCCGATGTTGCCGGCGCCGATCAGGGCAATTTTAGGTCTGGCCATTTTGAATGGATCCTTCGTGTACGTTCAGGTTGATCGTATTGGTGTATTTCCGAGGATTGCCTAGTCCTTTGCGCCCCGTGGTGCAAGCCTGCTGCGGCGCAGCACCACGCAAACCCTTATTTATTGGCCATTGTTTCTGGCCCAACCAATGCGTTAGCGTAAACACGAACCGGTCTCTGGTATACAATTGCATGCCGAGTCAACGAAGTGATTCCCATCCTCGAAAGGCCAAGACATGGAAGGCACGACATTCTGGGCGCTGGCGGTTCTGGCGGCGTTTTGCATTGGCTTGTCGAAAGGCGGGGCTCCCGCATTCGGGACTTTGGCCGTACCAATTATGGCCTTATCGATCTCGCCTGTAGCGGCTGCAGGGCTTTTGCTCCCGGTATTCTTATTCTCGGATATTTTCGGGGTCTGGGCTTATCGAAATCACATCCACTGGGGCGTCGTAAGGATTGCGGTCGTTGGACTGCTTGTCGGGACGGCCGTGGGTTGGGCAACGGCGCATGTTGTCCCCGAACGACTTGTCCGGGTTCTAATCGGGCTCATCGGGTTTGTGTTTGCGCTCTATTTATTGACCAGTCGCAATGGCGAAGTTGACCCAAAGACGATTAACAAAAAGGCTGGATGGTTCTGGACGTCGATCGCAGGTTTCACCAGTTTTGTAAGCCACGCCGGAGCGCCTCCTTGGCAGGTTTGGGTTCTACCACTAGGCTTGCCAAAAATGGTTTTCGCTGGCACGACGGCGGTTGCATTTGCGATTATGAACATGCTGAAGGTCATACCTTACTACATGTTGGGGCAGCTTCAGTTCGAAAGTCTTAAAGTGACTTTAGTGTTGTTCGTACCCGCATTTATTGGCGTGATGGCGGCGTACCAGCTGGTCCGCGTTATTTCCGTGCGGGTATTCTATGCGATCGTGACTTGGATGCTGTTGGCTGTATCGGTCAAGTTGATCTGGGACGGACTGACAGGTTAAGCGCCACTATCCATGTTTGGCAGTCCTTCAGCCAAAACCTGAAAGGCTTCGCCACTCGCAACAAGGCACGTCGGACCGCCCGGCATTGTAACAGTGATCGTCCAAGTTCCGGTTTCGAGCGAAGCAAACACCTCAACCACGGTATTGTCAGATCCAACTCCGATCGACTGGCGGGACTCACCATAGCCGGAGGCCAACCGTTCAACGACAAGCGCGTGCTGGGCACAGTTGCTGGATTGCGCTGTGGCGGCTGTGGCCAAAAAAGTAGCAGCACAGGCGAGGTTCAGGATCTTGGACATTGCATTCGTCTCCTTACAGCGGCGGTAAAACGGGCCGTTGGACGTGGTTAATTTCAACTTTAAATCTGCAATTAGTCTGCGCTGTTAACCTTTGATAATTGGTTAACAGACTGGAACGGTGCCGTTGCGCTGCGATGCGGCATTTTCGCCCTTGCAACATCACAAAAAATCTGGCCCTTTTGGCGCAACATAATTTCAAGGCCCTGAGCGCCCCCAAATTCGAGAGTTCGCCATGTCACGACCACACCGTTCTGCCCTTTATATTCCTGGCTCTAAACCGCGTGCGCTGGACAAAGCGCGTGGCTTGCCCGTGGATGTGATCCTGTTTGACCTCGAAGATGCGGTCACGCCTGGGGAAAAGGTTGTCGCCCGTACAACCCTGGCCGAAGAGCTTGGCAAGGGGGGCTACGGCGCGCGTCTGCGCGTTGTTCGGATTAACGGATTGGACACAAAGTGGGGCAAAGAAGATGCCGCCGCCGCCGATAATATGGATTGTGATGCAGTGCTTTTGCCCAAGGTTAACAGCGCCGCGGATGTTGACGCTTTGGCGGCTCTGACGAACAAACCGATCTGGGCGATGATGGAAACGCCATTGGGCATCCTGAACGCATTGGAGATCGCGGCGCACCCGAAGATCAAAGGCTTCGTGCTGGGGACAAACGACCTCGCCAAAGATTTAAACACGCGCAGCCGTGCGGGCCGTGAACCGCTGCTGACATCTTTGCAATTGTGCCTCTTGGCGGCCCGCGCGCATGGCGTTGTTGCTGTGGACGGCGTCTATAACGCGTTCAAAGATGAAGAAGGTTTCAAAGTTGAATGCGAACAAGGCCGTGACATGGGGTTTGATGGCAAAACGCTGATCCACCCTGCACAGGTCGATGCCGCGAATGCTGCCTTTGCCCCAACAGCGGGTGAAATTGATCTTGCAAAACGCCAGATCGCCGCTTTCGCGGAGGCAGAGGCTGCGGGACAGGGGGTCGCCGTTGTTGACGGCAAGATTGTTGAAAACTTGCATATTGAAACCGCCCGCGCGACCTTGGCCAAAGCAGCAGCCATCGCGGAGCTTGAAAGCCAATGACACTTATCATCCTCGGCCTTGTCCTTTGGGCAGGTGTTCACTTTTGGAAACGGGTCGCACCTGACCACCGCGCCACGTTTGGCGAAAAGGGCAAAGGCATCGTTGCCATCGGTAGTGTTATCGCCATTGTTCTTATGGTGATCGGTTATCGCATGGCTGAAGGGGCAGTCTTTTGGGGCCGCACTTCGGCGATGACTGGCATCAACAACCTGTTGATGTTGTTTGCATTCTACCTGTTTGCCGCGTCCGGTAAGGGGACCCGTATCACCCGCGCCATCCGCCACCCCCAACTGACGGCGACGGTTGTTTGGTCCATCGCGCACCTCTTGGTGAACGGGGATACACCGTCTTTCGTTCTGTTTGGTGGCCTTGGTCTCTGGGCTCTCGCAGAAATGGTTGTGATCAATCGCGCCCAAGGTCCGCGCGGCGCCTACCACGCCCCACCTATCAAATCCGAAGTCATCGCCGCCGTTGCAACCCTTGTGGTGTTCAGCATCGTCGCGGCGATTCATATTTGGCTCGGCTACAACCCGTTTGGATAACATATGACCACTATTTACCGTTTTCTCACTGAGGACGACACGTCCGCATTTTGTCACAAAGTCAGTGAGGCTCTGTCCAAAGGCTGGGCGCTTCATGGCGATCCGCAATATACCTTCGATCAGGCCAATGGTGTTTTACGTTGCGGGCAGGCCGTAACCAAAGAAGTCGATGCAGATTATACTCCAAACATGAAGTTGGGCCAACAATGACCAAAACGAATTCCGGCCGCTTCTTTGAAGACTACCGCTTGGGCGAAGTGATCGACCACGCCGTGCCACGGACTGTTTCAGGCGGCGAGCGGGCACTGTATCACATGCTTTATCCGGCACGTCACGCGCTGCATTCGTCCGATGCCTTCGCTCAAGATTGCGGATTGCCAAACAGCCCGATGGACGATCTGATCGCGTTTCACATCGTCTTCGGGAAATCCGTCCCTGATATTTCACTGAACGCCGTGGCAAATCTTGGCTATGCGGAATGCCGTTGGCTTTTGCCTGTTTGGCCGGGGGACACGATCCGTTCGACATCCGAAGTCATCGGCCTCAAGCAAAACTCAAACGGCAAATCCGGCGTTGTTTATGTGCGCACGACGGGCACGAACCAAAACGGCGAAACTGTTATGCAGTTTGTGCGCTGGGTCATGGTGCGCAAAGGAAATCTGGACGCCCCTGCACCAGAAACCGTCATCCCCGACCTCGCCAAGGTCGTTGAGGTCGCTGATCTCGCGATTCCCGATGGCCTGAGCTTTGAGAACTACGATTTCACACTCGCCGGAGAGCTGCACCGCTATGGCGATTACAAGGTCGGTGAAATTATCGACCACGTTGATGGTGTGACGATTGAGGAAGCCGAACACATGATGGCGACGCGGCTTTGGCAGAACACCGCTAAGGTTCACTTTGATGTAACATCCCGGCCTGACGGCAATCGCTTGATCTATGGCGGTCACGTGATCTCGATGGCGCGGGCATTGACGTTCAACGGCCTCGCCAATGCGCAAATGATGGTGGCCATCAATGGCGGCGCACATGCGAACCCGTGCTTCTCGGGTGATACCGTGCGCGCATGGTCCGAAGTTCTCGATACCGCGCCAACTTCTGCGCCCGGCGTCGGTGCGATCCGTTTGCGGCTCGTTGCGACCAAAGGCGGAGAGGTCGGCACCCTAAAGGCCGAGGATGGAAAATACCTGCCGCATGTGTTGCTTGATCTGGATTACTGGGCGTTGATTCCCATCTAAATAGCCGGTGTTGATGTATATTCCGACTATTTCAGTAGGAAATCTCATTTTCGCAATCTTTGATTAATTTGTGATCACTGGCCGCAAAGCTGTGATCACAAATTGAAAATAATGTACTCCGCACGCCAGTTTTACCGAATGTTAGCGCCCATCATCCGTGACACTCGCTGAATATCCTTTAAGAAGGTGGCAAGATATGCCGTGGCATAGCTGCGGCAAATAGCCAGCGTAAGGGATTGAATACATGGCCGACGTGAATAGGGGCAATCGCCCGCTGTCTCCGCATTTGTCGATCTATCGACCACAACTCACCTCAATGACGTCGATCTTTACACGTCTGACAGGGAACGCCCTGATTGTGGGTGCGTTGTTGGCGGTTTGGTGGTTCGTTGCACTCGCAGCTGGGCCTGATGCCTACGCCCGCGCAAACGGGTTCATCACCAGCTGGTTTGGCGACTTGATCATGTTCGGGTCTGTTGCCTGTATCTGGTATCACATGCTTGCCGGCATCCGTCACCTCGTGTGGGACAGCGGTCATATGCTTGACGTTGAACGCTCAGAGCTTGCGGGTATGGCGATCATTATTGTGTCGGTCTTGCTGACCATCTTCACCGTCATCGTATTGTAAGGGGGCTGAAACATGGCTTTTTTAACTGATCGTAAACGCGCGGTGGGCATGGGCTCCGCCAAATCCGGAACTCAGCACCATTGGCAGATGATGGTATCCGCCGTTGGGCTTTGTGTTCTCGTGCCGCTGTTTGTCTTCACTTTTGGCTATGCGCTGGGCATGTCCTATGAGGACGCCGCCGCATACTACGCCCGCCCATTCCCGGCGATTGTTGGCATCCTGACCTTGCTGGTTGGTTTCTACCATTTCAAAGGTGGCGTGCAGACATTGATCGAAGATTACGTGCACGGCTTTGCACGCAAAGCACTGATCATCGGCTCTATCTGCCTGAGCTACGCCGCCGCTGCTGCTGGCGTTTTCGCTATCGTGCGAGTTGCCCTGTAAATCGGGCCCTATAAGACTGGACATTTCCCATGGCTGAATACGAATACGAAACCCACGAATATGATGTTGTTGTGGTTGGGGCTGGCGGCGCTGGTTTACGCGCCACGCTCGGCATGGCCGAACAGGGCCTGCGCACAGCTTGTATTTCCAAAGTTTTCCCGACACGCTCGCACACTGTGGCGGCACAAGGCGGTATCGCGGCATCCCTGTCCAATATGGGGCCGGACCACTGGCAGTGGCACATGTATGACACCGTTAAAGGGTCTGACTGGTTGGGCGATACGGATGCGATGGAATACCTCGCTCGTGAAGCTCCCAAAGCGGTCTACGAACTTGAACACTATGGCGTGCCGTTCTCCCGTACGGAAGAAGGTAAGATCTACCAGCGTCCGTTCGGTGGTCACACTACAGAATTCGGCGAGGGCCCTGCGGTTCAGCGGACTTGCGCCGCGGCTGACCGGACAGGTCACGCAATCCTTCACACGCTTTATGGTCAGTCTCTGAAACAGCAGGCTGAGTTCTACATTGAATACTTTGCGATCGATCTGATCATGTCCGACGATGGCGTTTGCACGGGCGTTGTCTGCTGGAAGCTCGACGATGGCACGATGCATGTCTTTAATGCCAAGATGGTTGTTTTGGCGACTGGTGGCTATGGCCGTGCATACTTCTCTGCCACATCCGCGCACACCTGCACAGGTGATGGTGGTGGCATGGTGGCCCGTGCGGGGCTGCCGTTGCAGGATATGGAATTCGTTCAGTTCCACCCAACAGGTATCTACGGCTCCGGCTGTCTGATCACCGAGGGTGCACGGGGTGAGGGCGGTTACCTGACCAACTCCGAAGGCGAACGTTTCATGGAACGCTATGCGCCAAACTACAAAGACCTCGCGCCGCGTGACTACGTGTCTCGTTGTATGACGATGGAGATCCGCGAAGGTCGCGGTGTTGGCTCCAACGGCGACCACATCCACCTGAACCTCAACCACCTCCCGAAAGAAGCTTTGGCCGAACGTCTGCCAGGTATTTCTGAATCTGCGAAAATCTTTGCAGGTGTGGACGTGAACAAAGAACCGATCCCAGTATTGCCAACTGTGCACTACAACATGGGCGGTATTCCAACGAACTACTTCGGGGAAGTGCTGAACCCGACCGCAAAAGACCCCAACGCCGTTGTGCCGGGCCTGATGGCCGTTGGCGAAGCTGGCTGCGCGTCCGTTCACGGTGCGAACCGACTTGGGTCTAACAGCCTCATCGACCTTGTGGTCTTTGGTCGTGCTGCTGCGATCCGCGCTGGCGAAGTTGTGGACCGTTCTTCTGCGATCCCATCCACGAACACTGCATCAGTCGACAAAGCGTTTGATCGCTTTGATGGTCTGCGCAACGCGGACGGTGGTACAACAACCGCGGATCTTCGCCTTGAAATGCAAAAGGCGATGCAAGAAGACGCAGCTGTGTTCCGCACGGACAAAACCCTGAAAGAGGGCGTCGAGAAAATGACAGCAATCGCGGGCAAAATGGGCGACCTCAAAGTTACCGACCGTTCGCTCGTTTGGAACTCGGACCTGATGGAAACGCTGGAACTCGACAACTTGATGCCAAACGCACTGGCCACAATCGTCGGTGCCGAAGCGCGTAAAGAATCCCGTGGTGCCCACGCACACGAAGATTACGCCACTCGGGACGACGAGAACTGGCGCGTTCACACCATCAGCCGGATTGAGGGTGCAAAGGTCGAACTGTCTCACCGTCCTGTCATCACAGAACCGCTGAGCACGGAAAAAGAGGGCGGCATCAGCCTCAAGAAGATCGCGCCGAAGGAACGGACGTTCTAATGCGCTTGGCTGGTTTCCTCGCAATCTTGACTGTAATGGGGTGCGGCACGGCAAGTGCCGCCGACCGCAGCGCTGCGCGTGGGAAACTGGCCGTCTATTTGGGCGTGTCGACCTCCGAGCGGACCGATCCGTCCGCCGTAGATTGCATTCTGGATCGCATGGCGGATGATCAGGTTCAGGCCTTTCTCGCCGCGCAAACCGGGGCCGAGCAGTCTGATATTTTGGGCGGCATCCAAGACCTGAACGGGATGGCAACCTGCATGCAGGAGGCTTCATTGTGATCCGCATTGTTTCACTCGTGTCTATGCTGATCCCGTTGACCGCCTGTGCGGCAGTTCCAATAACGCCTGAACGGGCGGCGGAAATTTGCGAAGAGAAAGCAAGAGCCGCGCAAGGGCCGACGGGATCTGCTAGCGTTGGTGCTAATAGCGAAACAGGGGCCTATAGCGGTTTGGAAATTAGCTTGTCGTCAGATTTCTTGGCGGGGCGCGATCCCAACGACGTCTACGCCGAATGCATCTATGATCGAACGGGCGCTGCCCCGATCCGACCCCTCGTATTGCGTTAACTTAAGTAAGGAGAGACTTATGAAACCGATTATTGCTCTTGTTGCCGCCGCATCTCTAACTGCCTGTGCTGTGGTTGAAACCGCCGCCGTTGATACGGGCCGCGCTGCTGCTAAGGCTGCAGTCACACCGATTGTCGCGGATACTGTTCCGGGCCCGGCTGGTGTAGCGATCACAGATTGCATCATCGATAACGCATCCGGGCAAGAACTGCTTACGCTGGCTGCGGGCGGGACATCCGCCGAAAACGTTGCGCTGGTCGGTGAAATTCTTGCTCGCACTGAAACAGTGGCCTGCGCGACTTCTGCACTCACTTAATTTCTGGCCCATACCTGATAGGAGCCTTCCAAAATGGTTCAACTGACCCTGCCCAAGAATTCCCGCATGACGACGGGCAAAACATGGCCCAAGCCTGAAGGCGCCAGCAACCTGCGCAAGGTGCAGATTTACCGCTGGAATCCTGACGACGGTAAGAATCCGAGCCTGGACACTTATTTCGTGGACATGGATACCTGCGGGCCAATGGTTCTGGATGTCCTGATCAAGATTAAGAACGAGATTGATCCAACTCTTACCTTCCGCCGGTCCTGCCGCGAGGGTATCTGCGGCTCCTGCGCGATGAACATCGATGGGATCAACACGTTGGCTTGTATCTACGGCATGGATGAAATTGCGGGCGATATCAAAATCTATCCTCTGCCGCACATGCCAGTCGTCAAAGATTTGATCCCTGATCTGACACACTTCTACGCGCAACATGCGTCTGTCATGCCGTGGCTGGAA
Source organism: Octadecabacter algicola (assembly GCF_021532625.1). Classification (GTDB taxonomy): domain Bacteria; phylum Pseudomonadota; class Alphaproteobacteria; order Rhodobacterales; family Rhodobacteraceae; genus Octadecabacter; species Octadecabacter algicola. The sequence goes on along the minus strand of NZ_JAKGAR010000004.1, from coordinate 283,667 downwards.
ACCAAGACGAACCGTCCCGCCAAGGAATGGAAGCAGTCCATTGAAGATCGTAAGAAACTCGATGGCCTTTATGAATGCGTGATGTGTGCGTCCTGTTCTACATCCTGCCCATCCTATTGGTGGAACGGCGATCGCTACCTCGGGCCTGCAGCGCTGCTGCATGCCTACCGTTGGATCATCGACAGCCGTGATGAGGCGACGGGCGAGCGTTTGGACGACCTTGAAGACCCGTTCAAACTCTACCGCTGCCACACGATCATGAACTGCGCAAAGACGTGTCCAAAGGGGCTAAACCCAGCGGCTGCAATTGCGCACATCAAGAAAATGATGGTCGAACGTACGGTCTAGTTTCCGAGAGGCTGTTACAGTCTTATTAACTATATGAAAAATTTACGGTGCTCTCGTAAGAGAGCGCCGTTTTTCTTTGGTCTCTTGAGCTATGAGGATGCCGACAATGGAGGGAGCTAGCTCAGTCTCTAAATACTGTCGAAGATGGTTGTCTGGGGTCAGATTTGACTGAGCCCTACTAATATGATATTTTTTACCTATTATTAATACTTTTTCTACCGACGAGACGTTTTTTTGTCTCAATTTTTCCACCTGATGAGACGCTTTTTGTCTCAGTTTTTCTAAATGTATTGGAGAGTAAAATGACTAAATATACGGTGCTTGCTGCTGCGCTAGTTGCCATGTCCGCTACGGTCGGTTCAGCTGCTACAATTGACACAATTGATGCTTCTAATGGCGGTGCGGGTACATACTTCGTTCCAACCTTGGGGCAGGAGACTACTGGCCCATACTATCGGAGCGCTTCTCAAGACTGGGGTTGGTCCCACAACGCGATCGCTTCCGGTTTTACGTCGGCTGTTTTGAACATCAGCGCCTATGATGTTGACGAAACACCGTGCGGATTGACGACCTGTGAGGTCGACAACATCAGCGCTTATGATGCCGATTCGAATACCTGGATGCTGCTTGGCTCACTGACAGGTGATAATAACGCGTTCTCATTCACTGAGTTTGACATCTATAACTTCAGCGGCGGTGTATTGATTGATGACATCGAAGCCGGTCTTCAGTTGAGCATGGATATCGACGCCTTGAACGCTGGTTGGCTGGTTAGCCTTGGCAAGTCTGTGATTTCAACAGACGGCGCTGGGCCAGGTAATCCGAACCCTGGCGTTGTACCGCTTCCGGCCGGTGGTGTTCTTCTGCTGAGTGGGTTGGCTGGAATGGCTGCATTGCGTCGTCGTCGTAAAAGCTAAGGCACACACTTAGATTTGATATTGGGGGCTGCACAGAAATGTGCGGCCCCTTTAGCTTCTGGTTTGAGGAATGTTCGCACCTAGTCGGAGCACCCTTAACAAACGTGACCTAAGCGCCAATTCATTTTTGGGCTTCAGGTGTTGTCTGCGAACGCAGCGCCCAAGGCGATCTCGACCATGTCTGCGAAACTGCTTTCACGTTGGTCGGATGGCAGCGCCTCTCCGGTTAGTAGATGGTCCGATACGGTCATGACACCAAGCGCTCGACGCCCATAGCGCGCAGCAAGGGTGTAAAGTTCTGCAGCCTCCATCTCGACACCGAGAATACCATGACGCTGCATTTCTTTGTTCAGGTCAGGGCGCTCGTCGTAGAATGTGTCGCTAGAATAGATTCCACCAACGTGCACGTCGACATCGATCTTTTCAGCCGCGTGATAGGCTTTGTGCAGCAGGCCGAAATCAGCGCTCGGTGCAAAATTCAGCTCGCGAAAAATCGTGCTGGATGGTGTAGATACAGTCGTTGCCGTTTGTGCAAGGATCACATCGCGGACTTTCACGTGCTCTTGCATACCCCCACATGAGCCAATGCGAATAAGCGTCGAAACGTCAAAATCTCGAATAAGTTCGTTTGCATAGATCGACATGGATGGCATTCCCATCCCGGACCCTTGGATCGTCACTCGATTGCCGTTCCACTCGCCCGTGAAACCGAACATACCGCGCACTTCATGCACCAGTTTGGCCCCCGTCAGGAACGTTTCGGCCGCCCATTTTGCGCGATATGGATCGCCGGGCATCAGCACGACGTCAGCGATATCGTCTTTTTCAGCTCCGATATGGATGGTCATAACGTCGGTCCTTTTGTTGTGATCGGTAGATGCTAGGCCGTGTCGCGAAGGGGTTCAAGCCGGAACCACAGGTCAGGGATTCCAGACTCGCACAGTCGTGAACGATGTTCAATATTTGACGGAGGAACCAAGAAAGGACCTAACATGTTTTACAAAACTCTCGGTATTTTTGCCCTCGTCGGTGGATTGGCGGCCTGCGATGTCGTGACCCACCCAGTTGCCGTCGTCGGCCCCAGCAACACCGTTTATCGTGGCACTGCCACAGCCACATTATTTGAAGGCGGCTGGTTTCAAGTCACCAATGGTGGCAACACATGTCGCGGCCAGTACCTGCCGGGCACGTCCAATTCGACGGTGACCTTCCCAGTTTCCTGCACCAATGGGCTAACCGGTATCGGTACAGCAACGTATCACACAGCCGTCCAAGGTGGCGGTGAAATTGTGATGCAAGACGGCACGCGCTGGCAGTTCATCTTCGGGCGCAGCGCATTAAATATCTAAGAACTTGGCGGCGGCGATATGTCTGGAACATCGGAGATGTCAGCCATGGAAGTTGAGGGCCTCGAAAGGATCCATGATGCCTCGACTTTCTCTGATCGCCGCTGCCGTGTTGCCAATGTAAGCCAATGCCCAGAGCGCCGAATTCGGCGGTTTCCTTCGCGCGATAGCAGGTGGTGAATTGGCGATCACCGCACCCGCACGGGATGATTAAAGTAGCAGTCTTTTGGATGATCCAGTCGAGTTGGAACTCGTTCTCGCGTCCTAGCACTCCCATGGTGGCAAGCGTCAGACAACAGGAGTGAACTCCCGAGCGGGACTGGCGATGAGGAAGACGTTGTCGATGGTTGGATGGACGCCACTGGTATTTTGACTCCAGAGACATGATCACGCGGCAAGTCTGTGGGATCGGATGTATTCTAACCGATCCCTATTTTGTCGCAGCTGAAACTCGGTTCATTTCGTTCAAATTAGATCGCCATGCTGGCTGGGTCAGCGCCGCCGGCAACAGCAGACTTAAACCATTCGGGCTGGCGTCCTTTACCAGTCCAAGTTTGGGACGCATCAGTAGGGTTCGCGTATTTAGGAGCCGATTTGGTTTTCGGGCCGGACTTACGTGCAGCTTTGCCGCCCAACACTTCTTCCAAGGTAAGATTATTGGCAGCAGCCAGTTTTTCCATTTCTGCTCGAACTTTTTTAACATCCTGCTTATGCAGGTTCTCAAGAGCGATGTTCACGTCGCGGCCTAGATTTTCGAGATCTTTTCGTGTCATTGATTCAAGATCGAATTTCATATGTTTGTCCCCTTATTATGCCATCGGCAGTAAGAAACGCGCAGGCGTTAAAAAAGGACGCATGCGCCCAAATTAGACAAAAAGATATGAAATTTCTCGCGATTTGCGGAAATTTGCCGATTTGGCGTTCCAATTGGTTTACGCTGGTTGGGTAATAGAACCGTCGTTATTGCGCAGCAATTGTTGCCGGATCAGCCAAGGTCACAATATCATTCATGATGACATTCAACTCGAAATCTTTGGGTGTATAGACCCGCGCGACACCGATAGCTTCCAAATGCGCGGCGTCTTCATCTGGGATAATTCCGCCGACAACGACCGGAATATGATCAAGCCCTTGGGCGCGCAATTTTTCCATCAACTCAGTAATCAATGGAATATGTGACCCTGATAGAATTGACAGGCCAATGACATGTGCTTCATCCCGAACGGCGGCCTCGAGGATCTCATCGGGCGTTAATCTGATGCCTTCGTAGGTGATGTCCATGCCGCAATCACGCGCACGGGCAGCGATCTGTTCGGCTCCGTTTGAGTGACCATCAAGGCCAGGTTTGCCCATCAGGAACTTCAACTTACGCCCCAGCTTTGAGCTTACCGCCGAAACGCGCTCGCGAATATCGTCTAGGCCTTCGGTACGGTTGGATGGGTTGTGGCTCACACCGGTCGGACCTCGGTATTGACCGAACGCCTGACGGATCACTTCCGCCCATTCGCCCGTTGTAACCCCTGCTTTTGCGGCCGCGATGGATGGGATCATGATGTTGCTGCCATCCAGCGCAGCGGCCTTCAGGTCCGCAAGTGCTTTGGCGACCGCGTCACCGTCTCTGTCGGTTTTCCACGCATCAAGGCGCGTAAGCTGATCTGCTTCGGCTTCCGGGTCGCTCACCATAATCGCGTCTTCACCAGACGTTAGTGGGGACGGTTCACCATTTTGGAACTTGTTCACGCCAATAACGGTGGTTTCGCCTGTTTCAATTCCGGCAATGCGTGCGGCATTTGATTCAACCAAACGCCCTTTCATATATTCGATCTTTTCTTGCGCATCGCCCATAGCGTTGATTTGTGCTAATTCTGCACGCGCTCCGTCCTTCAACGCATTCACTTTGCGCTCCACGGCGGGGTTGCCTTCAAACAGATCGTCGTATTCCAGCAGATCGGTTTCAAACGCCAGAATCTGTTGCATTCGCAATGACCACTGCTGGTCCCAAGGGCGTGGCAAACCCAAGGCTTCGTTCCATGCCGGTAATTGCACTGCGCGGGCGCGGGCATCTTTGGACAATGTCACTGCTAACATTTCGATCAAAATGCGGTAAACGTTATTCTCAGGCTGCTGCTCTGTAAGGCCCAATGAATTGACCTGAACCCCATAGCGGAAACGGCGGAATTTCGGATCTTCAACACCATAACGTTCAGCGCAAATCTCATCCCAAAGTTCAACAAAAGCGCGCATTTTGCACATCTCGGTTACGAACCGAATTCCCGCATTCACAAAGAATGAAATGCGCCCCACCATGGCTGGGAAATTCTCGGCAGGAACTTTTCCTTTCAGATCGTCCAGAACTGCAATTGCAGTCGCCAAAGCAAAGGCCAGTTCTTCTTCCGGCGTCGCACCTGCCTCTTGTAGGTGGTAGGAACAGACGTTCATCGGGTTCCATTTGGGTAGGTGCTCGCGGGTAAACGCGGCCACATCTGTAATCATCCGCAAGGACGGGGCAGGGGGGCAGATATATGTTCCGCGGCTTAGGTATTCTTTGATGATGTCGTTCTGCACGGTGCCCTGCAGGGCGGACACATCCGCACCCTGCTCTTCGGCTACAGCGATATACAGCGCCAACAACCAAGGGGCCGTTGCGTTGATCGTCATCGAGGTGTTCATCTTTTCCAAAGGAATATCATTAAACAGCGCACGCATGTCGCCCAAATGGCAGACTGGAACCCCAACTTTGCCGACTTCGCCCCGTGCCAGCACGTGATCGCTGTCATAACCCGTCTGCGTTGGCAGATCGAACGCAACCGAAAGCCCCGTCTGCCCCTTTGCCAGATTGCCCCGATACAGCGCATTCGATGCTTTTGCCGTTGAGTGGCCGGCATAGGTGCGAAACAGCCAAGGGCGGTCTTTTGTCGGTGTTTTCTGCGTCTGCGACATAGCGGGGCCTCGTGAATCAGTTCGCGCAATTATATTGCTTTCATGCGTTGCTAACCGACATATTATGCTTTTGTCAACGCGCTGCACTGCGGCATGACCCCATTTACGTTAGGGGCTAAGCCTGACAGTTTCCCCCCATGACAACCCCAATCGCGATACCCCTTTGGCTGTTGGTCTTGATGGTGCTGTTTGCCGCCGTGACCTTTGCTTCACATTTTCTGTTTCCGTCCGTGCGCTGGTTCTTTCGCCGACGTGCCGAAAAGGTCGTCGCACGATTAAACAAGCGACTGGCCAAACCGATTGAGCCGTTCAAGCTTGCGCGGCGTTACGATACCATCGAACGTTTGGTGTTTGATCCCGAAGTCATCAAAGCCGTTAATGAATACGCCAATGCTGAAGACGTCCGCGAAGACGTGGCCTTTGAGAAGGCTCGCCACTACGCTCGTGAGATTGTGCCATCCTTTTCAGCCACGGCTTATTTTTCGTTCGGGATGCGTTTGGCGAAATGGATGTCGCGTTTCTTGTACCGTTTGCGCGTCGGACAATTTGACCGTGCCGAGTACGAAGCGATCGACAAAGACGCGACCGTGATCTTTGTAATGAACCACCGCTCCAACATGGATTACGTACTGGTAACCCATTTGGTCAGCCGCGCAGGCGCACTGTCGTATGCGGTAGGCGAATGGGCGCGGGTTTGGCCGCTGTCGGCCGTTATCAAGATGATGGGCGGTTACTTTATCCGTCGTAAATCCCGCAGTACGCCCCGAGCACGCGCCTTATATCGTAAGGTTCTAGCACGTTACGTCCAGATGGCGACGACGGGTGGTGTTACCCAAGCGGTCTTTCCCGAAGGCGGCCTATCCATTACTGGGGCGCTGAGTGATCCGCGTTTGGGAATCCTAAGTTACATCGTAGACGGCTATGACGCAGATGGCCGCGATGTGATCTTTGTTCCTGTGGCATTGAACTATGACCGCGTCCTCGAAGACCGGTTCTTGATACAGGCCCATATCTCTGGGAAGCGCCGCTTCCGCCCGCCATTGTTTACGGTCTTGGGCGGTGTTTTTGGTTATCTTTGGGCGCGACTTCGGGGCAAAATGACAACCTTCGGCACGGCAAACGTCAGTTTCGGGCAACCTCTCTCTCTTAAGGAATTTGTCCAAAGCCATTCAGGTAAGACCGAGGCCGTCGGCAGCGCACTGATGTCGCGGATTGCCGGCGCGGTGCCGCTCCTGCCAGTGCCGCTCGTGGCGCATGCCGTGTTAGCTGGTGCCAAATCAGCAGCCGAAGTGACCACTTATATCACTGAAGCCCTCGAAACGCTCCCCGTCTCCGTTCCCAAACCCCGCCGCAACGCAAGCGACATCGCCAAGGATGGTATCGCCAATTTGCGTCGTCGTGACATCCTGACAGGCACCGAGTCGTTCACCTACACAGAAGATGATGGGGCTGTTCTGCAATACTACGCCAACTCGATTGGCCACCATTTCCCATAACGCTGCGCTGCGGCGGACATAAAATTACAAAAAAACGCCCTACAGAGTTGCAATCTTTCTTCATCGGTTCTAATCCTTGCTCAAAGCCGCAGTGATTCCGCGCTGCAGCAATCAAGTTTATGGACCCGATGGAGACGCACATGGCCCTCGATGACAACGCAGCCTTCACTTACGAAGCAGAGAAAAAAGACCTCTATGAGATGGGGGAAATCCCGCCGATGGGTCACGTTCCTGCACAGATGTATGCATGGACGATCCGCCGCGAACGCCACGGCGAACCTGACAAGGCGTTCGAACTCGAAGTCGTGGACACACCAAAGCTCGACAGCCACGAAGTTCTCGTGCTCGTTATGGCTGCAGGCGTTAACTATAACGGTGTTTGGGCTGGTCTCGGTCAACCTATCAGCCCGTTTGATGGGCATGGCGCAGATTACCACATTGCAGGCTCTGACGCGTCTGGCATCGTCTGGGCAGTTGGCGACAAAGTGAAACGCTGGAAGATCGGCGATGAAGTTGTAGTGCACTGCAACCAAGACGACGGTGATGACGAGGAATGCAACGGCGGCGATCCGATGTTCTCTACCTCTCAGCGGATCTGGGGTTACGAAACACCAGACGGTTCATTCGCGCAGTTCACCAACGTGCAAGCGCAGCAATTGATGCCGCGCCCGCAGCATCTGACGTGGGAAGAAGCGGCTTGCTATACACTGACACTCGCGACGGCCTACCGCATGTTGTTCGGTCACGAACCACATGACCTCAAGCCAGGTCAGAACGTTCTCGTTTGGGGCGCATCTGGTGGTCTTGGCTCTTACGCGATCCAGCTGATTAACACGGCAGGAGCCAACGCGATCGGCGTGATCTCGGACGAAGATAAACGTGACTTCGTGATGGGCCTTGGTGCCAAAGGCGTTATCAACCGCAAGGACTTTAACTGCTGGGGTCAGCTGCCGACGGTAAACACACCAGAGTATGCAGCTTGGTTCAAAGAAGCACGTAAGTTTGGCAAGGCAATTTGGGACATTACTGGTAAAGGCAATAACGTCGACATGGTGTTTGAACACCCTGGCGAAGCAACATTCCCTGTCTCCACGCTTGTTTGCAAAAAGGGCGGCATGGTCGTGATTTGTGCGGGCACCACGGGGTTCAACTGTACGTTTGACGTGCGCTACCTCTGGATGCACCAAAAGCGCGTTCAGGGTAGCCACTTTGCGCACCTGAAACAGGCGTCCTCGGCTAACAACCTAATGGTTGAGCGCCGCCTTGATCCGTGCATGTCCGAAGTTTTCCCATGGGATGAGCTGCCAGCGGCGCACACCAAGATGCTGCGCAACGAACATAAGCCGGGCAACATGTCAGTTCTGGTTCAGGCCCCTAAAACGGGTCTGCGTACCCTCGAAGAGGTTCTCGACGCCTAGGGCTAAACCGCACCGCGACGCGACAAATAAAAGATGGGGCCGCCAGCAAGAGCTGTGCGGCCCCAATTCGTTTTCAATCGCTTGCGAAAATCATCCCTCCCCATTTCCGGCGGGGTCGTTTCAGTAGGGTGATTTGTTAATCACTCCGATTCTATACTCGTGACTTAACCATTCTTTAACGGAACACGCAGAGGGTAAAAATGGGACAGAAATGGATCATCGACGTAATTTCCGACCTGCGTGCCTTCGCCGATCAGAATGGGCTGCCTCTTTTGGCTGCCCAACTGGACGTCACGTCTAGCATTGCCGAGTCTGAGATCACCTCGATGCTAGAAGGGGCGCCCCAAGCGGCGAATGTAAATGAAAGCCAACCTGCAGCCGTTCTTGCTGAAATTGGATCAGGCCACAGGCCTTAACGATCTCCAAGATTGCATTACCGCGCTGCGCGATCATTTCGATATCGCGCATCTGGTCTATCACTGGGTTTCTGCGGACGGCGAACAATACGGTTGTGGTACCTATGCCGCCTCATGGGTGCAGCATTATCTTGACCAAGGGTATCTGCGTATTGATCCCGTTGTGATTGGCTGTTTCCAACGGTTTCACCCTGTCGATTGGAAAGCCCTTGATTGGACCAGCAAGTCCGCCATCACGTTTCGATCAGAAGCGCTTAGCGCCGGTGTCGGTAATCAGGGCTATTCGATCCCGATACGCGGCCCCTCAGGCCAGTTCGCAATGTTTTCGATTTCGGGAAATGCCGACGATGTCACTTGGGCCAACCTGATCGAAAAACACCGTCGCGATTGGCTGCTTTGTGCACATTCCTTCAACCAAAAAGCGTTGGAGCTGGAAACAAGACGCCTGCCCAATCCCGTGAAACCGCTTTCGGGGAGAGAAGTCGATGTTCTGACTCTTTTGGCAATGGGATATTCGCGTGGTCAGGTGGCGCAAACGCTGTCAATTTCTGAACATACCTTGAGGGCTTACGTCGAAGGCGCACGTTTCAAACTCGGTGCATCAAACACCATGCATGCAGTCGCCCGTGCGGTTTCCGAAGGGTTGATTGTTATGGGCGGTGCTGCCCGCAATGCCAGCGGTGATTGGCCCGGAAGAACGGGTGCTGCTGCAGAATAAACTACGCGTGCAACACCTAACGCGCGCCATCCAAACCTAGCATTAATTCCTGTGAGTTAGCGTTCCATCCCAACGGATGGAGGCCCGAAAATGCTACGATATCTTTATGGATCGCAACTTAAGCTACACCCAGTCTTGGCGGACTCGATGTTTCGCCATCGTGCCGCACAGTTTCACGATCGCCTTGGATGGGACGTTACCGTTGATAGAAATGGGCACGAACGAGACAGTTATGATGACCATGACCCTCTGTATGTGATCTGGCAAATCCCAAATGGGCGTCACGGTGGGTCCATGCGATTTTTGCCGACCACAGGGCCAACGATGGTGAACGATCACTTCAGCGACCTAATGGGTGGAGGCAAAATCTGTAGTAAGTATATCTGGGAATCTACGCGATTTTGTTTGGCGCCAGATGCCAATGCCCGAGTGGCCGCCGCCCTAATGCTGGGCGGGGGGGAATTGATGCGTGGCTTTGGTGTCCGCCAATTCGTCGGCGTTTTTGATGCGCGCATGGTTCGCATTTACCGCCGCACCGGATCAAGCCCGACTGTCTTAGGCAGCAGCGGGCAAGGGCGCGATAAGATCAGCGTTGGTCTTTGGGACTACCACCCGACGGATCGCTTAAATGTTTTGGCGCGCGCTGGGCTCTCATCAACGGTATCCGAACACTGGTATGCGCGGGCCTTTGGGCAAAAGCCCGAAAATTCCCGCCCCGTCGCAGCCTAACCGCTGGCCCCGCCTGCGCCCCGCCGTTAGGGTCGCGCCATGACTGATATTGCCTTAACCCTCTCTGACGACCAAGCCGAAGCATGGGACGCCGTGTCCGACCTTTTGGGCGCGGCTGGGGTGGACATCCTTAGCGGCGAAACGCGCCCGCCCACAGAAGCCTCCGACAGTTCTGTCGTCGCGGTCTTGGGCAAAGCGGGTAGTGGTAAGACCCTGCTTTTGGCTGAACTTTTCAAGTCCTTGAAAGAGGCCGGCGTTGATATTGTCTCGGGCGATTACGAGGGCAAAAAGCGCCGTGATCGGCGGACCCTCGCGATCCTCGCGCCGACAAACAAGGCGGCCAGTGTATTGCGTAACCGTGGGGTGCCCGCCACGACGATCCACCGTATTCTTTATACGCCGATGTATGATCCCGAGTACGAAAAGATCGCCGAATGGTTGGCCGGTCAGGGCGAAAAGCCCGAGATCGAGGGCCTCACCGAAGTCGCGCTGGATCGCGCCTTTGCATCGTATCAAATTAACTCGTCGGTACCTGCGGCGCTCGCGGCGGCAGGGTTGCGCGGCAGCGATTTCATCACCGGATGGAAGCGCCGTGAAGACCCTCTGGACATCGGTTTCGTTGATGAGTCTTCCATGCTTGATGCAAAGCAGTTTGGAGACCTAAAAGATATCTTTCCTACGCTTGTATTGTTTGGTGACCCCGCCCAGCTACCGCCCGTAAAGGCCGAAGGCGGGCAAATGGTGTTTCACAAATTGCCAGAGTCGCGCCAACTTGTGCTGTCCCGCGTTCACCGCCAGACAGCTGACAACCCGATCCTTGATTTGGCCCATGCGCTGGCTGACCCGCAGGTGGACTTCTACGCCTTCGAACAACTCGTTGCCGAAGCTGCTGCAAAAGATGATCGCGTCGTTATGGCTCAACGGGTCGAAAGCGATCTTATGGCGCGCAGCCCCTGCCTTGTGTGGCGCAACGCGACCCGCATCAAACTGATCCACGCCTTTCGCAATGCATTTGGTGCCCCGCCGGATGAACTCCTCGAAGGGGAACCGCTGATCTGTGACGGCATCGAACTGCCGGTGAAGCACCGTAAAAAACGTCTAGACCTTGAGGCCCGCGGCCTCATTAAAGGGGCGCAAGTGATCTACCTCGGACCAGGCCGCAAACCGGGGTTTTCGCGCCTTCATGTGATGGGGGCAGAAGACCCGCAAGTGAGCGCCGCCAGCATCGTGAAAATCGAACTAGAAGGCGACGAGGAACCTTTCATTCCTTTTGCCGCAAGGATGGGGGCGACTTTCCTTCATGGGGCCGCCGTCACGATCCACAAAGCCCAAGGCAGCCAGTGGGATACGGTGCAGGTGTTTGCACCGGACATCTACGCGGCCTCTCGCATGGGGCGGGTCGAGGCGGGACAGCCTTTGTGGAAACGTCTTGCCTATGTTGCCATCACCCGTGCTGAAAATCGCCTGTGCTGGGTGGTTCGAAACCGCCTCGCGCGGCCTTCTGGAACCCTGCGAACAGACGATTTGGTCGTCGCACCGGCCCCGTTGGAACTCCAAACGCAGATCGACGGAGACATACAATGAAAAGCATCATCATCACCGGTGCCAGCAGTGGCATTGGCCGAACTGTCGCTGAAAAGTTTCTGGCTGAAGGTTGGACTGTTGGCCTTATCGCGCGACGCGAACAGGCCCTGCACGATGTGGCAGGCGATCATGCCAATGCCCATGTGCTGCCTTGTGACGTTACCAATGCTGATGCTGTTGAACAGGCTTTCGCCAGTTTCGCTAGAGTTTCCCCGCAACTTGACGTTTTGTTTAACAATGCAGGCATTTTCACCGACCCTGCACCGATTGATGAAATTCCGGTTCAGGATTGGTTGGACGCGGTAAATGTGAATTTGACCGGCATGTTCTTGTGCGCTCGTGCCGCCTTTGGCGCGATGCGGCACCAATCCTCGCAAGGCGGGCGGATCATCAACAATGGGTCTGTTTCGGCCCATACTCCCCGTGAGGGATCGGTGACATATACAACCACCAAACATGGCGTCAGCGGGTTGACCAAAACCTTAGCGCTGGATGGTCGCCCCTTTGGCATCGCATGTGGTCAGATCGATATCGGCAATGCGGAAAGCCCAATGATCAATGCCATCGCCCAAAGAAACGCAGATGCGGGGCTTCCTCCTCCTCCTATGATCGAAGCGAGCCTCGTTGCGGATGCGATCTGGACCATGGCGAACTTGCCCCTGACAGCCAACACGCTGTTTCAGACATTGATGGCGACACAAATGCCCTTTGTCGGGCGTGGCTAGTTAGCGCTGGAAAACCCGGAACGCAGCAGATGCGAGCCAACCCGCCGCAATCGCAATCGCCAACGACATCAATCCGTAGAGCAGCGGTTGATTTCGCGATGTGTCATATAACCAACGTTCCAAACCGGCTTTATAGACGGCGATCTTGGTTTCATAACTGTCGACAACCAAACCATCTCGCGTGATGAAGATCCGCGCAACGTAGTCGCCTTCCGTCAACGCAGCGGGCAAAGAAATCTGGCCGCGAAAAAGAGTTTCCTCTTCAACATCAATGCCCCCTTCAAGGACCTGATATAATCCGGCTCCAGCCCGAATACGAATGAGGGCTTCTGTAAACGTTTCGGCGTTGGCGACCGTGTCAGGTGCGCCAACGGATCGGATCACACGAGGAATGCTAATTGCATGGCGTAAATCTTCGATGTCACGAAGCACAGCTGGCATAGGCGCCGAGGTCGCGACCGCATAAAATGAGGGTGCTTCGTCCACTTCGACAGCATCCGTGTTGGCCCAGATGCCGACGACACGTTCCTTGCGCCGAACCGTTACGGGTTCGCTTGGTCCCGCCAGTGTAATGATCACTTCCAAAGGGCCGCCGTCAGGCAACGGCGCGTCGCGCTTTACTGCTCCAAAGATCAAGACATCTGAACCGTTGAATGTTGCGGTAATCGCGACTTCATCGCGGCTAAGCCCAAGCACGATTTCTTCGGATTGAGCGGCGGCCATTGCCGGTAATAGGAACGCAATAAGAATGGCAAACAGACGGATCATCAGTGCCCCCCGCTTGCGCCAAGGGAATAAAGCTCGCTCGGAGTGAGCAACAGATCAAGCGCCAGCTTGCCGCACACCGCAAGAACCATCATGGCCAACAGAATGCGCAGCGATTCCGCTTTCATCTTCACTCCGATCCGAGTGCCAATCTGCGCCCCGATCACACCACCAACCAGCAACAATACGGCAAGGACGATATCAACAGTGAAGTTGGTCGTCGCGTGTAGCAGGGTGGTGAACGCGGTTACGAAAATGATCTGAAAAAGTGATGTGCCGATCACCACTTTGGTCGGCATGCCCAGAAGATAGATCATCGCGGGCACCATGATGAATCCGCCACCAACACCCATGATTGCCGCCAGAATGCCTACGGACAACCCCACCAAAAGCGGCGGAATAACCGAGATATAAAGTCCAGATACACGGAACTTCATCTTGAACGGCAGGGCATGTACCAGCCCGTGTTTACGCCGCACGGGAACGCCGCCACCCGGCTTTCGCGACCTGCGAATAGCGCGAAGGCTCTCAATAAACATCAGCCCGCCGACCACGCCCAAAAATACGACGTAGCAAAGTTTGACCAACAAATCGACTTGGCCCTGTGCCTTGAGGTAGTTGAACAAGACCACACCAATGGCAGCCCCAATCAACCCCCCAATAAGCAGTACCGTGCCCATTTTAAGATCAACGGTCTTACGTTTGAGATGTGCGAGAACACCCGAAAAAGAAGACGCCACAATCTGGTTGGCCTCTGTCGCAACCGCGACGGCTGGTGGAATTCCGATGAAAAACAAAAGCGGCGTCATCAAGAACCCGCCGCCCACACCGAACATGCCTGATAAAATGCCAACAATGCCGCCCAGTCCGAGCAACAAAAAGGCATTCACCGACACTTCCGCGATGGGCAGGTAAATTTGCATACGGTCTCTTACGCCTCTCTTGGCGGGTGGCGCTACGGCCAAATACAAGCCAGTCTTATGGCCAGATGTTATACTTAAATATGGGGTAACGCGGCTCGTAAGACCAGTTCAAGTTTCGCAGCACCTAACGGCGCCATTGCTTTGGTGTGTTCATGGCTGATGGATTCATTGGACATACCCGCCGCCATGTTGGTGATCGTAGAAATCGCAGCGCACCGCAGCCCAAGGAACCGACCAAGGATCACCTCAGGCACCGTGGACATACCGACGGCATCGGCGCCCAGCGTGCGGATCGCCTTGATCTCGGCAACGGTCTCAAAAGAAGGACCCGAGTACCATGCGTAAACACCGCTGTGCATATCGACCTTTGCCCCGTTGGCGGCGGTGTCCAACAGGTTGCGCAATTCTGGATCGTAGCAATCTTTCATTGGAACGAAACGCGCATCGGATTGTTCGCCAATCAAAGGGTTCAATCCGCTGAAATTGATGTGATCGCTTAGGTTCATAATCGAACCGGTCGGCATTTCGGGCACCATCGATCCTGCCGCATTGGTTGCGATCATCACTTCGCCGCCAAGCGCCTTTAGTACCTCAAGCGGTAAACGCATCGCGTCGCCACGTCCGCTCTCGTAATAATGCGCACGGCCACCAAACACGGCGACCCGCACCCCTTCAAGTTGACCAATCACGAGGTTTGGATTGTGACCGCTGACACCAGCATGAGGAAAGCCCTCAAGCTCGTCATAAGGTATGGCGACGCCTTCAACAGCACCTGCCAGATGGCCAAGCCCCGATCCGAGGATCAAGCCAACCTTGACCGGTGCATCGCCTGCAATTTCGCGGATCTTGTCCGCGAGCTCTTCAGCGTTCCTTGACATAAGGCTGCCCCCCAGCACGTGGTGGAATGGCCTTGCCGACAAAGCCTGCTAACACGATCACCACAAAGAGATAGGGTAGGGACTGGATCAACTGGCTTGGGACCTTAACGGTTTCGAACAATGCTGCCATCGCACCGATTTCATCGGTAACCGCGCCACGCCACGCCAACAATGCAATGAGCGTCAACACAGCCGACAAACCACCCAAGACCCAAAGGTCGATCTTTTCCTTGCGGGCCGCCCACGACGTCATAAGAACCGAAACGCCGATCAATAGCACCATGATCCAGATTACTTGCAATTGGATGTTCTGGAACCGGTTATCGATTGCAAAGAACAAGCCGAACAACAAACACGCGCCAAGCGCATACCACGGCCGCCATTTGGCAAAGATCAACGCCGCAAGCGCGATAAAGCCTCGGTTGGCCGTCATGTCTTTGGTGAAACCAGCCTGAACTGCGGTTGACAGATACGCCCCTGCAATGCCGCACAGAATACCGGCGATGATCACGGCACTAAACCGCAATCGCACCACGGAAATACCAGCCGTATCCACGGCTTCGGGTGCTTCGCCGACGGCACGCAGGCGTAGGCCAAACCGTGTCCGATACAAAATCCACCATGACAAAGGCACAGTCAGTAGGCCCAGATATACAAGGATCGAGTGACCAGAGATGAATTCGGAGTAAAACTGCATGCCGGGGCTGGCTTGCATCTTGTCGCGTACCCGTGTCAACGCACCTGGGAAGTCAACGCTGCCAAACCGTGCTTCACGTGGCAAGGACGGTGTGCGCCCGCCTTGTGCGAACCAGCCTTGTGCGATGACGACCGTCAAACCGGCGGCGAAAAAGTTGATCGCAACGCCCGAAATCAATTGGTTTCCGCGGAACGTGATCGATGCGATCCCGTGGATTAACGACAAAGTCACAGAGATTGCGATGCCGGCCAATAGACCAACCCAAACCGACCCCGTGGTGAATGACACAGCCGCGGCCAGAAACGCCGCCGCAAGCATCTTACCCTCAAGGCCGATGTCAAAAATACCGGCGCGTTCTGAAAACAGACCTGCCAAACAGGCGAGCAACAATGGGATCGCCATGCGTACGGATGCATCGCCAAGCTGAACGAATGTAAAGAAATCCATGTCTTATTCCCCCGCCACTGAACTGCGATCCATGCGCAGGAAAATCTTACGGATCGGGCTGCGCACCATTTCATCCAACGCGCCTGTGAACATGATCACCAAGGCCTGAATGACGACAACAATCTGCACCTGTACCGACGTTGCCGCCGACAGTTCAGCACCCCCTTGATAGAGCGCACCAAACAACAGCGCTGCAATGACAATGCCGACAGGGTGGTTTCGCCCCATCAACGCCACGGCAATCCCGATGAAACCAGCGCCGCCTGCGGCGTTGTCCACCAATTGCGGTGAATTGATACCCATCGTGTTGTTAACGGCCATCATCCCAGCGAGCCCGCCAGAAATGAGCAGCGCAATCATGGTGATGTTAACAGCGGAAATTCCCGAATATTTTGCGGCACTTTCTGAGCGACCTAATGCGCGGATCTCAAAACCCAACCGCGTGTGCCAGATCAACGCCCAAACACCGACGCAGGCTGCTAAGGCAAGGAAGATTGAGATGTTCACAGGGGAGCGACCGAACAGATCAAGCCCGAAGACACCTGCCAGATCATGAAGTGATGGCAAATGCGTCGCTTCAGGGAAAATCCCCGTAGCTACCTGCATGGTTCCCGCAGGTTTTAGCGGCCCAGCGAGCATGAAAATCAACAAACCCGATGCCATGAAATTAAACATGATCGTCGTGATTACGATGTGCGATCCGCGCCGCGCCTGTAGATATGCAGGGATCACGACCCATAGTGCGCCGAACAACGCGGCCGCTGCCGAGCCTGCGACCAAAGCCAATGTCCAATGGGGCCACGGAATGAAAATACAGACGATCGCCGCACCAAGGCCGCCCAATAACACCTGACCTTCACCACCAATGTTAAACAAAGACGCATGAAACGCGACCGCGACGCAAAGGCCTGTGAAGATAAAGTTGGTGGCATAAAATAGCGTATACCCAAGGAAATCGGACGTTCCGACCGCGCCGTACGCCATCAGTTTAATCGCCTCCCACGGGTTCTGGCCGATCGCCATAAATACAATCACCGAAATGATCGCCGCCAGTATCAGCGAGATCACCGGAACGAGCACCACATCGGCCCACTTTGGCATGCCATCCATTACGCTGCCTCCCCGTCAGTCATGCCTGCCATCAGCAGGCCTAGTTCTTTTTCATCCGTCTCATTGGGCAGTCGCTCGCCCATGATCTGCCCGTCAAACATGACGGCGATCCGGTCGCTTAGGCCCATGATCTCTTCCAGTTCTACAGAGACCAACAAAATCGCCTTGCCTGCATCCCGCAGGGCCACAATCTGTTGGTGAATAAATTCAATCGCACCGATATCCACGCCGCGCGTCGGCTGCCCGACAAGCAACACATCGGGATTGCGCTCAATTTCCCGAGCGACGACGATTTTCTGTTGGTTACCGCCGGAAAAATTCTTAGCCGCAAGCATTGGATTTGGCGGTCGTACATCGAAACGATCCATCTTTTCCTGCGTGTCTTTCAAGATGGCAGCATTGTCCATCAAGAGGCGGTTGCGCTGATAGCGAGGGTCATGATGATAGCCGAACGCGGTGTTTTCCCATGCGGCAAAATCCATGATCAGCCCTTCTTGCTGACGATCTTCCGGAACATGGGCAATGCCACGAGCCCGTCGGCTTTGGCCGTCGGATTTGTCACCCGTCAGATCCAATTGATCGCCGTTAAGATAGATCTCGCCAGTTGCTTTCTCATAACCGCCCAGCACTTCTAATAGCTCTGATTGTCCGTTGCCGGACACGCCCGCGATGCCCAAAATCTCTCCGGCGCGAATGTTGAATGACACGTCTTTGACGCGGTGTACGCCCTTGTCGTCGGTGACGTTTAGATTGCGAACATCCAACACAACGTCTTTGGGCTGTGCTGGCACCTTGTCTACCCGCAACAAGACTTTGCGCCCCACCATGCGTTCCGCAAGGTCGGCGGGATTTGTTTCGGACGTTTTAACGGTTGAGGTCATCTCACCACGGCGCATCACGCTCACCGTGTCGGTGATGTCCATAATTTCACGCAGCTTGTGCGTAATCAGGATGATGGTTTTGCCTTCTTCTTTGAGGCGCCCCAAAATGCGGAACAACTGGTCGGCCTCTGCGGGGGTCAGCACGCCAGTTGGCTCGTCCAAAATCAAAATATCGGCTTGGCGATAAAGTGCCTTCAGGATTTCAACGCGCTGCTGCATGCCGACGCCGATGTCTTCAATGATCGCATCGGGGTCGACATTAAGTTCATATTCTTCGGACAAGGCTGTCAGCTGTTTGCGGGCCTTGCGCAGGCTCGGTTTCAAGAGTGCGCCGTCTTCGGCCCCAAGCACCACGTTCTCCAAAACACTGAAGTTCTTCACCAGTTTGAAGTGCTGGAACACCATGCCAATACCAGCAGAAATCGCGGCCTGACTGTCTGGAATTTCGGTTTTGACACCGGATATAAAAACCTCACCTGCGTCGGCCTTATAAAACCCATACAGGATCGACATCAGGGTGGATTTACCCGCGCCGTTTTCACCAATAATGCCGTGGATCGTGCCGGGCATTACACGGATCGAAATATCCTTATTGGCTTGCACAGGGCCAAAGGCCTTGGAAATACCTTTGAGTTCGATGGCTGGTGCTATGTCATTCATATCAATACATCTTTCGGCAGAATACGGCGGCAATGTCGGCGGCGGTGATGCCATCAACCACGATTATCCCGCGATCGCCGATTGAGTTGGCCGTCGCAATCGCAGTGTTGAGTTGGTTCCGGATAACGCAGTGATACATTGTGCCACGTTGCCCGCTAAATTCAACAACAGCTCTGTCGTTTTGGCTGTATATGCGGTCAATGGTGATGTCAGGGTCGATCCCGGAATGCATCGGGTGTGCAGCGAGTGGGCCAGTTGTCCCAATGGTCACCAGCAGAAACGTGAAAATGCTTCGGTAGCCAGTCTTCACTCGACGGCTCCCACGCCGACAAACCCCGCCAACATTGTCAGTTTTCCACCTGCGTCGGAATCGCAGAAATAGGTGCCGTGTTGTACCATTTCTGATCCATCTGGTCCCATGCCGCCAAAGGCTACAATCGCGCGGGAGTATCCGTTCACTTCGTCACAAGAGGTCACTTTCGCGGTCCATCCCGGCGCGTTGGCGCTGAACATGCCGACATAGTCCGCAACTGCTTGGATTCCCGAAAGGCGCTCCTCGCTTCGAGGGTCGGAATATGTAACCGTTGAAGAACAGGCGTCTTTTAACATCGCCACCCGAGCATCCGCATCGGCCGTTCCCCAAGCGTCAAAGAATGTGGTCAGTGCATCGCTCATCTTACCGTCCCTCTTTGGATTATCGAAAAGGGCCGCACCGATCTGATCAGCGCGGCCCCCTTAACTGTCTGTCAGACCAGCTTAGAATTCAAGCACTGGGCAAGTTTCATCTGACATATAATCGTGGACCATCAGTTCGCCGGATGTGATCGAAGCAGCTGCTTCATCAACCATCGCCTGCATTTCAGCAGTCACCAGATCAGAGTTGAATTCGTCCAGGGCGTAACCTACGCCTTCGTTCGCAACGCCCATGACGTTGAAACCAACTTCAACTCCGTCACCAGCTGCGAATGCTTCGTAAACAGCGTTATCAACGCGCTTAAGCATCGATGTCAGAACCTGACCCGGGTACAGATAGTTCTGGTTCGCATCAACGCCGATGGACAAGATGCCCTCGTCAGCGGCTGTGCCCAAAACGCCGATACCTGTGCCGCCAGCAGCCGCAAATACAACGTCAGATCCTTGGCCAATCTGGCTCAATGTCAGCTCGGAGCCCTTTACCGGGTCATTCCAAGCGGCCGGCGTTGTGCCTGTCATGTTGGAAATAACTGTCGCGTCAGGGTTCACAGCCAGAACTCCTTGCGCGTAGCCACAAGCGAACTTGCGGATCAGCGGGATGTCCATGCCGCCGACGAATGATACTGTGTCTGTCTCGGATGCTTCGGCTGCCAACATACCAACAAGGTAAGAGCCTTCGTGCTCGTTAAAGACAACAGAACGCACGTTTGGCGCATCTACGACCATGTCGATGATCACGAATTTCGTGTCAGGGTAGTCGCCTGCTGCTTCGGACAATGGAGTCGCCCAAGAAAAACCAGCCATCACGATCGGGTTGTTGCCCGCTTCGGCAAAACGACGGATCGCTTGTTCGCGCTGGGCGTCGGATGTGATTTCGAACTCAGCGAACTCTTCGCCGGATTCTTCAGCCCAGCGAGTCGCGCCTCCGAATGCGGATTCGTTGAAGGATTTATCGAATTTACCACCCAGATCGTAAATGATTGCCGGGCCGTCAGCCAAAGCTGAACCAGCTGTCAGCGCCAAGGCCGCAGTGGCGCTCAGGAATGTTTTTGTAAGGCTCATGATGAGAACTCCCATGTTCTGTTGTCGTATTCTTATTGCTGGCCACAAAGGTCTGCGACCATCCAACAACGGCTCCCCGAAACGGGCAGGGCTGTCGTGCATGGCGCAAAGTAGGCAATGGCACGGGAGAAAGTTCAACCGATTCTTGAAAAAACGTGAACGGAACCCGATATTTACCCGCGAGACGTTGGGTAAAGTGCGACTTTCATACAGATCGCGGCAGCTCCGCTCGCATAATAGGCATCCCGTCGCGCAAAAGACGAAAAGCCCGCGTGGTCGTACAATGCGCAGGCAGCTTGGTTGTCCTCTGCGACGTCCAAAAACACATCTTCGATCTGCATATCCGCCAGCGTTACTAAGGCTTTTTGCAGCATATCATCCGCGCGCCCCTTACCTTGTTCGTCTGGGTGAGTAGCGAGCGTCAACACCTCGGCTTCGGGGCCGGCAAGCCTAAAAACAGCGAAACAGGTGTCATCGCCGCTGATCAAGATCTTAGGATCATTCAGATAAGTGGCAAAGTCCGTGACGGGCCAACCTTTGCCAAAAAAAGCGGCATCATGGGTTTGCGCTAGTCCTTCGGGCGTCACGGCAGGATCACGGGCGGTTCTTCGCGCGACGGGGCCGCATCTGCTGGGCGCACATAAAGAGGAGCAGGGCGATTGGTCGGCGCGTGGGCTTGTGCCGCGCCGATCCGAACGATCGCTTCGATGGAAGGTACAGGCTGCGGCGCGATGTCATGTTCTGAAGCGATGGGGCCCAAATAGGCATTGGCAACATCGTTTGCTGCTGGACCGCAAAACCGTGCTTCGGCCCGCGCAGGTACATCGGGGAATGCCTTTAGGTCGTTTAAGTCAACCAAGGCTGGCGACGGGTCGGCGCCCGAAACCAACGCTTGCACGTAAGCTTGGTCGCGTGGGGCGGGGATACAGGCGATTACATTATCCATCCCGTAAGCCGCTGACTGAAATCCACTGACCCCAATGGCTGGGACATCCAATCCCAACGCCAGCCCGCGTGCTGCACTGACGGCGATACGGATGCCCGTAAAATTACCCGGGCCTGTACCGACGGCAATCGCATCCAGATCAACCCATGCCGTACCTTCTTCCTCGAGCAATTCTTCCAACAACACCATCAGGCGTTCACCTTGACCGCGTGTCATATCTTCTTGGCGGGTCACAAGATGCCCATCCGCCTTAAGCAAGGCAGCGGCGCAAAACGGACCAGATGTATCAAACGCGAGCGTTACAGGATCAGTCATCAAAGGCCTCATTCAAGGTATCGCGCCCCGATGCTGTTACTCGGGCCAAATCATCCTCGATATGGAGCCATTTGGGTTTGGATGCCACATGACAATGTAACTGTGGTGGATAGTGATCTGGATTATTCAGCACCCCCACAGGCACATAGATCTGATCCGGCAAATAAGGGAATGCTGCCGTAAGAGGCGATCCACAATCAGGACAGTTTTGGCGCACGGCACCGCTTTCATAACGTGCACTGTTTACATTTGGGGTTACGGCTACATCATCTGTCGCGAAAGCTACAAATGCTGGCAGTGCTGCTCCAGTCCACCGCCTGCAGTCTGAGCAATGGCAGTACAGGACCGTGGAGGGATCGGCCGAGGTAGAAATGGAACAGGCGCCGCAATAGCAGCGCCCGATATTCCGTTGTTCGGTCATGCGATTACGCCGCGACGGGCCGAACTTCGACCACTTCTGGGATATAGTGGCGCAGCAGGTTTTCGATACCCATTTTCAACGTCAATGTAGAACTCGGGCAGCCAGCACAAGCGCCCTGCATATGCAGGTAGACTACACCGCGATCAAAGCCGTGGAACGTGATGTCACCGCCATCTTGTGCAACTGCTGGGCGAACGCGCGTATCCAGCAATTCCTTAATCTGGTTGACGATCTCACCATCTTCACCAGTGTGCTCTGCGTGGCCGGACGCCTCTTGTTCGCCTTCAATCACCGCGGCACCGGACTGATAGTGCTCCATGATAGCGCCAAGAATTGCAGGCTTGATGTGATCCCATTCCACAGTTTCCGCTTTCGTGACGGTCACGAAATCCGTGCCGAAGAACACGCCCGTCACGCCTTCAACCGCAAACACACGCGCGGCCAGCGGGCTCTTGCCTGCTGCGTCGGCGCTTGGAAAATCAGCGGTCCCCATTTCAAGCACAGTTTGTCCGGGCAAGAATTTCAATGTTGCTGGGTTCGGTGTGGTTTCTGTCTGGATAAACATCGGAATAAACCTTTTTTGTCAGGATTTATATATGCGCCTGTGTCCACATAGTGTCAAGGTTTGGAATGGTTCTAAAACGCGAACGGGCCGCCCTTAGTGGACGGCCCGCAGCGGGGAGAGACAGGGAGGAAGGTCGTCTTAGTTGAAGTCGATTTCTTGGCTGTCGACGACTTGGCCGTTCACTTTCAGAAGGGCGATAGCGTCGGTGCGAGTGCTTGTGATGTTGACGTCAACGTTAGCGTTTGCACCTTCGTGTACCGCTTGTGTACCCAACAGGTCGCCGATTTGGCCAGCGTTGTAGGAGTAGATTTCGACAACACCGTCACCGGCAGAGCGCACTGTGCCGAGCTCAACGATTTTGTCGTTTGTCTGCTCTTCAGCAAAGTTGGACAGGTAAGAGACGTCAGCGGAAGCGATAGTTGCGGAAGCTGCGATTGCTGCGAGAGCGAGGGGTACGGATTTGAACATGGTGTTTCCTTTCGAGTGCCCAGTTAGGGCGGATTTGGGTTTATGGGTTTGGTCGATATGAGGTTAGGGTGGTCGGCCCCGTTCAAGGGGGGCAGAGCTAGGGCCGACCGAGGGACGTCTTAGTTGAAGTCGATTTCTTGGCTGTCGACGACTTGGCCGTTCACTTTCAGAAGGGCGATAGCGTCGGTGCGAGTGCTTGTGATGTTGACGTCAACGTTAGCGTTTGCACCTTCGTGTACCGCTTGTGTACCCAACAGGTCGCCGATTTGGCCAGCGTTGTAGGAGTAGATTTCGACAACACCGTCACCGGCAGAGCGCACTGTGCCGAGCTCAACGATTTTGTCGTTTGTCTGCTCTTCAGCAAAGTTGGACAGGTAAGAGACGTCAGCGGAAGCGATAGTTGCGGAAGCTGCGATTGCTGCGAGAGCGAGGGGTACGGATTTGAACATGGTGTTTCCTTTCTGTGCCCGTTTGGGCTGAGTGATTTGCCGTTCGTATATGTTGTACGTTCGGCGGTTTGATTTCTGTCGTTGCAGTGTTGTTCTGCGTTTCGATGAGATGAAACTGGGGCCAAAAACGGCGCTCGAAAACCCCGCTGCCGTTCACGAAAAACTGAGCATTTCGTGTGGTGTCACACCCCTTGTAATCCCGAAAATGACCGCAATAGGGGCCAAAAGGCCGTAGGCGCACAGAGCGCCTGAGGCGACTGTGCGGGAATGCACAGTTGTTTCTTTCAAACGTTCACGGTGACTGGGGTAACGCAAAAACGTGAGGTGAAAATATTTCACACATCTCGCGCTGCGGTGAGAAATCTAACCGAAATTTAGGTGAATAGGCCCCGAGAAACGGGCCGAAAACGGCTTCGAGATGTTAGGTTGATCTGTAAACAAGGCCGAGTCGCGGACTAGGTGATCGCCTGAAGCCGCTCTTTTGACATCTCGCCGGGGACGATTGTCATCGGGATCGGTAATTCGCCCGCCTGTTTCGTCAAAGCAGAGATCAAGGGTCCAGGACCTTTCTTGCCAGTTGCAGCCCCAAGCACCAAAACGCCGACATCGGGGTCTTCGGCGATCTGCGCCATGATCTCTTTTACGGGAACGCCTTCGCGGATGACCAATTCAGGGTCGACGCCTTGTTTGTCACGCATCCATTTGGCGAAGACTTCGAAATGAACCTCAATGCGTTCGCGTGTTTCTGCACGCATTACTTCGCCGACGCCAATCCAGTGGTTGAACTCATCTGGTGGAATGATCGACAACACTTCCACACCGCCGCCGGTATTGGCTGCACGCATCGCGGCAAACCGCATCGCGTTCAAACATTCACGGCTGTCATCTAAGATCACGAGGAACTTGCGCATGTGAGTCTCCCTAAAGTCAGCTAACTTTGCAGGACGATGGGTCTTGGCGCAATCTCTATGTGACTTAGGCGCGCCGTCCGCCAGCCGCCCTTCCGATACCTCGCAGGCAAATATTGCCACATTGTTGCGCGCCAAATACCAAGATCTGCATCACCAAAGCATAGATTGCCACTCCTGCGCCGATCGCCAGATCGCTAAGCCGGGCAGTTGCCCGTAGGACGCGGGTTTTGCCCAAAACCTCGAACGCGCCGCGTGTCTTGGGCCCTAATGCGTCCGTGACGCGTGCCAGCTGCGCCGCCTCTTGTGCGTTATCGACGTGCCGGACCAGTGAAACGGTCTCAGCGACGGACGTATAATCGGCGACACGGCGCAGTGATCCACCGATTTCGGTCAACTCACCTAGTTTGACGTTATTCACCATATCCGCAGGGCTCATGCGTAACGCTGCCAAATCACCCATCCGGTCCCAATATACTGCATCGCCGATTAATCCGGTCAGCCGCGTGGTTAATTCGGGGCTCAATGTGCCCAACCGCCGCGCCATGCGTAAAACTGATGTGCCAGCCTTAACGGTATAACTGGTACCACCAGTAGCAATCACCGCCCCTGTCGCGCCAAGGCCCACAACTGCCAACCCGACATCGAGCCGATCAATGGCATCACCGGCCACGTAGTCCAGTCCCGCGCGGCGCAAAGCATTCACATCTCCTGCTGGGGTCAGTTCAAACGGCAAGGCACAGGCCCCGATTTGCGCCAAGCTATCACAGTTCGCCACATTAACCGCGCATGACCCGCAACGCACACTGCGTGCGAATAGGCCGTGAGTTTCGGCGTCAATCTCGATCATGTCCTCGACCATTGTTCGCGGCAGAACGACGCCGTGGTCGTTGGCCAACCCGACCAGCATATCCATTTGGATAAGATCTTTTTGGATTATTGCATCCTGCACCCGAGGCAAAAGCCACGCTAGGTCCACATCACGTGCCATCGCGCGGGTCAGGCGGGCCTCAATCTGTTCTGAAGTGCGATCCATCAGCGGAGCGGCAAAAGGAGATTGCTTAACCAGCCAAACAACACAGGCCAGCGTCAGACCAAATGGCAAAAGAAGTAGCCCAAGGTGTAAAAGGGCCAACGCGCGGAGGATCACACATCACCTCGTGTCTTTGCGAAACGAACCGTTGATCCAAGATGTATGATCGTCGCCATTTTGCCCTCACATTGATGGCATTACCTACCACTGCGCCAAGCGTGGTCCAACACTTCTCAACGAAAACGCCCGAACCGCTGGGGACGGATCGGGCGAAGACATAGATGTCGGCAGGGACGTGCCGCCATGGGAACCCTGAGGGGCAGGGCGGCAGTGAAGTTAGGTCAGGTGGACCAAGCTGCACCGCACAGATCAATCTTTGGGGCGATTCTGAAACAGTTTCATGACAGCACGCTTGCGGTCTTTCCCTCGGCGATCAACGCCGCCACATCCAAACGGCTGTTTTTCATGGCGAGTGTGCCGTCTTCACCGCGGGGGTAATCGGCGGCGTCACGATCTACATAAAGTTCAACACCATTTCCATCGGGATCACGGAGATAGACAGCTTCGCTTACTCCGTGGTCAGCAGCACCTTCTAAAGGAACGCCGGCGTCCATGATGCGGGCAATGGCTTGGCCAAGGCGCGCGCGGGACGGGTAAAGAAATGCGCTGTGGTACAGGCCGGTATGCCCAGCGGGCGGAGGCATAGCCCCCGCACTTTCCCATGTGTTCAGCCCGATATGGTGGTGATAGCCGCCCGCGCCAAGAAACGCAGCCCCGTCGCCATAGCGCTGCGTAACCTCAAACCCCAACAACCCCGCATAGAACGCGATCGAACGTTCAAGGTCAGCAACCTTCAAGTGGATGTGTCCGACAAGCGGGGTTTGGTCTGGTACAGGAATGGTCATGGTGAAGTCCTTTCACCATCCAAGCTAGTTGCGTGTGCAGGTTAACAGTAGTCCCGTTTCCGCGCAGAAACTCTGCAGATATGCACAGCTACTTTGAAGCAGGGCTAAGTCGTATCAATCCTTTAGCGGAGCAGGCCAACAATATCATAGGTCTTTTCTAGAATAGGTGTCGCGATCTCGCGCGCACGTTCTGCTCCGCGCGCTAGCTTGCGATCAATCTCGGCTGGATCATCCATCAGGCGTTTCATTTCGTCCGAAATCGGGGCCAGCTTTGCGACAGCCAGCTCCGCCAATGCTGGTTTGAACTTACCCCAACCCGCGCCAGCGTATTCGGCAACAACGGCCTCGGCTGTCATGTCCGCCAGACCTGAATAGATATCGACAAGGTTCTTCGCCTCAGGGCGTCCGTTCAACCCGTCCAGCGTTTCAGGAATACCGTCAGGGTCCGTCTTTGCCTTTTTGAACTTTTTGGCGATGGTGTCGGCATCGTCCAGCATGTTGATGCGTTCCATATCGCTTTCGCCGGACTTGGACATCTTCTTGGTACCATCACGCAGGTTCATCACGCGTGTTCCGGGACCTTCAATCACGGGTTCAGTGACCGGAAAGAAATCAACGCCGAAATCGTTGTTGAACTTGTTGGCGATGTCGCGCGTCAACTCAACATGCTGCTTTTGGTCTTCACCAACAGGCACATGGGTCGCATGATACAAAAGAATGTCGGCCGCCATGAGTGATGGGTACGCATACAAGCCAAGCGATGCTTTCTCAGCGTTCTTACCGGCCTTGTCCTTGAACTGGGTCATCCGGTTCATCCAGCCCAGACGGGCGACGCAGTTGAATATCCACGCAAGCTGCGTGTGTTCTGGCACTTGGGATTGATTGAACAGAATAGACTTTTCAGGGTCGATGCCACTGGCCAACATACCGGCCGCGATTTCGCGCGTGCCTGCCTTTAGGCCAGTAGGGTCCTGCCAAACAGTGATCGCATGCAGATCAACGGCGCAATAAATCGTCTCGGTCTCGCCGTCCTGCATATCGACCCAACGTTTGATCGCGCCCAAATAGTTGCCAAGCGTCAAACCGCCAGACGGTTTGATGCCGGAAAAGACGCGCGGGGTGAATGTGCTATCGGTCATGGATCGATCCTAAGCCTAGATTTATCAGTCCCCCTCGCTTACCCATGCCCCAGAACATCGTCAACCGGAGTGAGCGACCAGATGCACGACACAGACCACTCAGAAACCGGGTACCGCGAAGAAAACCCGTTCAACTCGGTGCCGTGGGTTCCATTGCTGTTGGTCTTGGTAATCGCGGGTGTCGAACTGACACTGACCGCTGCTGCAAACGGTCTGGTCGGCGGCGCCCAAGGTGTGGGTTGGCGCGCTGCCGTCTTTGGTGAGTTGCAATTCTATCCGGACTTGATGACGCAAATCTTTGAACGTGGACGCGGGTCGTTTGATTATTTCAAGCGGTTCGTGACCTACCCGTTTGTGCATGGCGGCTTTACCCACGCGCTGTGGGCTTGCGTTTTGCTTTTGGCGCTGGGCAAATTTGTGGGTGAAATTTTCCGCCCCATCGCTTTCCTGATCCTGTTTTTTGTCAGCACCATCTTTGGCGCGGCGGCCTACGGGGTCTTGGCTTGGGAAAACACACAACTTATCGGTGCCTATCCGGGCGCCTATGGCCTGATCGGTGCCTATACCTACTTGATGTGGCTGACCCTTGGGCAGATGGGCGAAAACCAACTAAAGGCCTTCCAGCTGATCGCCGTTCTTCTAGGACTCTTGCTGGTCTATTCCATGATCTTCGGATCATCACCAACATGGATCGCTGAAGTCGCAGGCTTTATCGTGGGGCTTTTCGTGGCCCCGGTTCTTGCTCCGGGTGGCTGGCGGGCCTTCGTTAATCGTATGCGAAAAAGGTAACTGAGATGGCATTCACGACCGGACTAAATCACCTCGGCCTGACCGTGCGCGACCTTAACGCGACCACGGACTTTTTTGCGGATGTTCTAGGGTGGGATGTAACCGCCCGCGATGAAAGCTATCCGCGCACTACCGTGACGGATGGCAACTTACGATTGACCCTTTGGCAGGTGCAAATTGATGATCCGGTTCCGTTTGATCGAAAGTCCGCACTTGGGCTGCATCACCTCGCCTTAGAAGTGGCGGACCAAAATACGCTGACGACGCTTGCCGCGACTTTGGCGGCCCACCCTGATGTCGTTGTGGAATTCATGCCTGAACCCATGGGCGCAGGCCCGCGCAAACATATGATGTTCGCCGAACCTGGTGGATTGCGGATTGAACTGCTGTGGGCGGGCGTCTAGCCCCGCCGCATCGCGGCTTTGAACTCTGCCAAGCGGAACGCCCCTAGAAGTTGGCCGAACCCAAAATAGCTTACGATGCCAAGCACCACCACAAACGCGAGAGCCGCATAGCGCACACCTGGCATACCCAATGCGGGTCCGACAATGAGAACGGCCAGGAGCAACACACCGCCCATCAAAGCAGACGCAAGGACGATCCGCCAAATGCGAGTCTTGAAACGACGATCAAACCGCGCCGCGTCACCCATATTGCGGCTGCCACGCCATAACAGCCACACCATGACCCAACCGGCCAAAGTGGTGGCGACCGCTGCCGCGATAAACCCGATATAAAACGACAGCCCGATCGCTACGACTGCATTCACAACCATCGCAACCGCAGCGAAATAGAACGGGCGCTTGGTGTCTTCGCGTGCGAAGAACAAAGGCTGCAAAGATTTCTGAAGGACAAAAGCAGGCAAACCGACGCCATAGACTGAAACCGCAAGGGCAGTGGCGGCCGCATCGTCACTGTCAAAAGCGCCCCGTTCAAACAGCACGCTTACCAGCGGCAGCGGGATGGCGATCAATGCGACGGCAGCAGGGATCGTTAAGGCTAGCGCCAATTCTGATGCACGGTTAAAGGCATCGCGCCCTCCGGCCTCGTCGCCAGCGGCAAGGCGACGGCTGAGGTCCGGCAATAGCACAACGCCCAGCGCAATCGCCACCACGCCCAGAGGCAGTTGATACAGACGGTCCGCATAGGACAGCCACGCGATTGCGCCGTCATAAAAACTCGCCACTTGGCGGCCGACCAGCAAGTTGATCTGCACCACGCCGCCCGCAAGCATCGCAGGGGCCGCGATGATCGCCAGCTGTTTGATTTCGGGTGTCAGGCGGGGCAAGCGCGGTGTTAGCGTAAACCCAGCGCGATGCGCTGACCACCAGACCAGCGCCAATTGCGCGACACCAGCAATCGCGACACCCCACGCAAGGTGAACCCCGATCCAGAATTGTTCTTGGTTGGGAAGGCATTTGCAGCCCGCACTGCCGATCCAGACCGCAATGATGAGGATAATGTTCAGCAAAACAGGGGCCGCTGCGGCCGCTGCAAAACGACCCGATGCGTTCAGAACACCCGATGTGAGAGCCGCAAGGGAGATGAACAAGATGTAAACAAAAGTAATCCGGCCCAGATAAACAGCGACTTCAAGACGTTCATCGGCCGCAAACCCGCTGGCCATCATCAAAACCAGATAAGGCATGAAAATATGGGCCAATACCGTCAATACGATCAGGATCGTTGCAAGTCCCGCAAAAGCGTCTCGTGCAAAACTGGCAGCATCTTCACCCTTTTCCAGCTTCTTTGAAAACATAGGCACAAAGGCCATGTTGAACGCGCCTTCGGCAAAGAAACGGCGGAACATATTGGGCAGCGCAAAGGCGATCAGGAATGCTTCTGCGACGGGACCAGCGCCCAAGAACCCCGCAATCAGGATGTCACGTACAAAGCCTAAAACACGGCTAAGCAACGTCCAGACGCCAACAGTCAAAAAGCCGGATATCAATCGAATAGGTTTCACGGGGTCACTGCTCGGTTCATTCTTGTTGCCGTCCTTCTAATGAAAAGGCCCCCTGAACTCTATGGAGAACTTGTGCAGTTAGGCACGTGCCCGTTTCGTCCCCTGATCAATGGCCTCACGGAGGCGGCGCTCCAAGGCCTGTTGTTTGTGCTCGGCGTTGAATTTTAGTCCGAACATGTCCTTAACATAGAAGGTATCCACCACCTGTTCGCCATAGGTCGCGATAACCGCGCTTGCGATATAAATGTTTGCCGATGCGAGCGTGCGGGTCAGATCAAACAACAGACCGGGGCGATCACGAGTGTCGACTTCGATGATGGTGTAAATCTCGGACCCGTCGTTGTCGAAGGTGATCGAGGTTTGCACGCGGAACGCTTTCTCGCGCTTCTTGAACTTGTCTTTGTCCGCCAAGGCCGTGCCGGCGATGACATCCCCGTGCAGAGTTTTTTCGATCATGGTGCGCAGCCGCGGCAGACGGGATTCCTCATAAGGGTGGCCATCGCTGTCCTGAACCCAGAACGCAGCGGTCGCAAAGCCGTCTTTGGACGTGAATGTCCGTGCATCCACCACGTTCGCCCCAACAAGAGACAACGCGCCACACATACGGCTAAAGATACCCGGGTGATCGGCCATTGCGAAACATACACGCGTCGCATCTCGGTCGTCATCCGGCGTGAGGTCGATACGAACCTCGTCGTTGCCAATCCCGCGCAGCAGTTCCGCGAAATCGATATGGGCTGTTACGTGCAAACCCTGCCAATAGGGCGGGTAGTGGCGTGCAATCTCTTTGCGGATGGATTTGTCATCCCAATCGGATCCGTCTTGTTCAAGCAAGGCGGCGCGCAGGTTTTTGCGGGCCTCGGTGCCACGCTCTTCGCGATTTAGCGCTTCCATGCCGTTTTCCAACGCATAACGGGTCTGGCGATAAAGCGCCCGTATCAGAACGGCTTTCCAGTTGTTCCATGTGTTCGGGCCAACGCCACGAATGTCACACACCGTCAGAACGCATAGCAGATCAAGCCGCTCAACAGTCTTAACCGCCTTAGCAAAATCACGCACTGTGCGCGGATCAGCGATGTCGCGTTTCTGTGCCATGTCTGACATCAGCAAGTGATACCGCACCAACCATTCAACGGTTTCGCATTCCTTCTTGGACAGCCCAAGTCGTGGGGCAACCTTGCGGACAATCTTTGCTCCAAGGATCGAGTGATCCTCATCACGGCCTTTGCCGATGTCATGCAGCAGTAACGCTACATAAAGAACTTTGCGGTTGATGCCGTCTTTGATGATGGACGCCGATACCGGCAGTTCGTCGTCGAGCTCAGCGCGTTCGATCTGCGCTAAATGGCTGATGACCTGAATCGTATGCTCGTCCACTGTGTAGTGGTGATACATGTTGAACTGCATCATCGCGACGATGGCTTCGAACTCTGGGATAAACGCCCCGAGTACGCCAAGTTCGTTCATGCGACGCAGCGCCCGTTCGGGGTTGCCGTGTTTCAACATCAAATCAAGAAAAATGCGCCGCGCTTCTTTGTTGTTGCGCATTGTGTCGTCAATCAAATGCAGGTTTGATTTGATCAGACGCATGGCATCCGGATGAATCAACGTCCCCGTGCGCAAAGCTTCTTCAAAGATCCGCAACAGGTTGAGGGGATCTTCCAGAAAGACGTCGGGTTTCTCGACAGTCAGACGGTTCTGTTTGATCGCATATGGCGCCTTGGCTTTTTTGCTGCGACCAAACAGGCGCTGCAGCATCGGCTCGGCCTTTAAGTGGGCGGCTTCTTGTGCGGTTAGGAAGATGCGGGTCAAATCGCCAACGTTGGTCGCGTGTCGAAAGAAGTCTTGCATGAAATGTTCCACCGCGCGGCGTCCACCTTTGTCGGTGTATCCCATGCGTTCGGCCACCTCGACTTGCATGTCAAACGTCAGCTGGTCGGCGGCGCGACCCGTGATCAAATGCAAATGGCAGCGAACGGCCCACAAAAATTCATGGGCGGCTTTAAATTCTTCATACTCGTCTTGAGTAAAGACCTTGTGCTCAACCAGTTCGGAGGCGTTCTTGACGCCGTAGATGTATTTGCCGATCCAATACAGCGACTGCAGGTCGCGCAACCCGCCTTTGCCTTCTTTGACATTGGGTTCGACCATGTAACGCTGGCCGCCTTGCTTGCGGTGCCGTTCTTCGCGTTCTTCGAGTTTTGCTTCGATGAAATCAGGGATGGTTTGAGAGAACAGCTCGTTGCGCAGTCTCTCGGTCAATTCTTGGGCCAAGTCCTCATCGCCGGTCAAATACCGTTCTTCGACGAGGCTGGTGCGGATGGTGTAATCCTCACGTGCGAGGCGGAGGCAGTCCTTGACTGTGCGGCTTGCGTGGCCAACTTTCAGGCGCAAATCCCAAAGCACGTAGAGCATGCTTTCGATTAAGCTTTCGGCCCATGGTGTCAGTTTGTAGGGGGCAAGAAACAGCAGGTCGACGTCAGAATGCGGGGCCATTTCGCCACGGCCGGACCCACCAACTGCAATCAACGCCAAGCGTTCGCCGTCGGTTGGGATGGGGTTGGGGTGCAGGTGTGATTTGGCGAGGGTGAACACTTCGATGACGATGCAATCTGTCAACCACGCGTAGGCCCGCGTCGTAGGGCCCGCGGCAAAGGGTGACTTAGCGAACGCATCCGCGATGGTTTTTTGGCCGGTCGCGAGGGCGTCTTTCAGGATCGGAACAATGGCGGCCCGTTTCTGCGCGCCTTCGGAACCTGCCGCATCAAGTGCAGCGACAAGGTCGCGATGCAGGGTCGCACGGTCAAGAATTTCGATAGCAGGGCAAATAAGGTCGTCAGGCGCCGCAGTGTCGTGTCCAACGGCGACTGTTAAATCAAGATCCACCACGGCCGAATGCCAATGGGGCGGGATCAACGATAGACACTTGATTGTTCAGGATGCGCGCCACAGCCAACGCACGCTGGTTGCTGCCATCAGGACGCAGGCGGAATGCGCCAGTCGCACCCGCAAAACCGGACGAACGTGTGAGGGAGCCAACAGTCAAAGCATCGCGGTCACCAGTCGCAGCCAGCGCACCGATGGCTGCAATGCCATCATATGCGATGCTCGCCAGTGGGTGCGGGGCTGCGCCGTATGTGCTCTCATAGCGGTTGCGGAAGGCAGCTTCGCGGCCCGCGTCTGCCATTGCAAAAAGACCACCCTGCAAGCCCGGAAGCGTTGCGCTCTGTGGTGCCGCGTCCCAGCGTGTGATGCCGACCAACGGCGTGGATGTTGGTGTCAGACCTTGATCGTCAAGTGACGTCGCAAGGATTGGCAAGCCACCCGCAACGTTGTCGGTGACGAAAATAGCTTGTGTGCCGTTGCTGTTGGCCGCAGCCGCAATGGATGGCGCACGGGCAAAGATGCCTTCTTGGCTGAATGGGTAGGATTCGACAGCGACCAAGTTGGCCCCAGCGCTATTGATTGAAGTGGCAATCGCGTCGCGGCCAACGGCACCGGCCAGATCATCCTGATGGACGATCATGAAACGGTTCATGCCTTGGCTTCCGGCGTAGCTGACCAAACGGTCAGAGATGTTGCCGAATGTGTTGCCCAAGACAAAGACGTTGCCGCCCGCGATTGCCGGGTTGTTAGAAAATGCCAAAACATTCACGTTGGCAGGGCTTACGGTGACGCCAACAGCGTTGGCGCTGGTTGCATCAAGCGGGCCGAGGATGATTTTCGCACCATCCGCGACAGCAGCAGCGGCCATTTGACTGGCTTGGCCCGGGTCGCGTGCGGTGTTGTAGACGCGCAGGTCAATCTCCACACCGTTGAGGTCAGCAATCGCCATGCGGGCTGCATTCTCGAGGCTGGCCGCAATTGCGCTGGCCTCAGCGGAGCCAGTGCCTCCGGGCACCAGAAGTGCGACCTGAACAGGGGCGCTTGGATCGATTTGCTGACCGGAGTTGCCGCCAGCACCCGGGAGTGCCAGATCACACGCCGCCAAAAACGCCAGTGAGGTCAGCGCAAAGATTCGAGCAGCAATTTTGCGGGGATCCATGAGGCGCAAAGGTGTGGGTAGGCTGGGCAAACGGGCAAACATGGATTATCTCACTTCTTTCTGGTTGCAGGTGTGTCCTGCGACATCTTGGGGCGCATCATAAAGCCCTCTCGCGGAGGGTCTAGGTATGAATCATCGCATTATTCCCCTGTCGGCAGGTCTTTACCTGTGTGCAGTTCCGATCGGCAATGCGCGGGACGTCACTTTGCGCACTTTGGATATCCTCGCCAGCGCTGACGTTATCGCCGCAGAGGACACGCGGACAGCGCGTAAGTTGATGGAAATTCACGGGATTAGCATCGGTGATCGGCCAATGGTGGCCTATCATGATCACTCTGATCAAAAGGTCCGTGACCGGATCATGGGGGCCGTGAAGGACGGTAAATCGGTTGCTTATGTTTCAGAGGCCGGTACGCCATTGGTTGCCGATCCAGGTTATAAACTGACGGCTGCATTCCGCGAAGCCGAGCTACCGCTGACTGCTGCACCAGGTGCATCTGCTGTTTTGACGGCGCTTACTGTATCGGGCCTCCCAAGCGATGCCTTCTATTTTGTAGGATTTTTACCAAGCACGACCACAGCCCGTTGCACCGCATTGGAAGGCCTGCGCGATGTGCAGGCAACGCTAGTGCTTTATGAATCACCGCGCCGCGTTAGTGGTTTATTAGGTGATTTGGTTCAAACACTAGGGGGCGATCGGCAGGTGGTGATCTGTCGGGAGTTGACGAAAAAGTTTGAGGAAGTGTTGCGCGGGTCAGCGGAAGAACTGATCGGCGAACTTGAAGGCCGCAATCTGAAGGGTGAAGTTGTCGTCTTGATTGAACGCGGTGGTGCTACGCAACTGAGCGAAGATGACGTGGCAGAGGCCCTAAAGACAGCACTGAAGACGATGAGAATCAAAGATGCGGCCACAGCTGTCGCTGGGGCAACTGGCATGGCGCGGCGCGATGTCTATCAGTTGGCATTGTCAATGAAGGATGACGAAAGATAATGCGGGCAAACCAAGAACGCGGCGCGACATCCTATCATGCTGGCCTCGCTGCCGAAGATATTGTTGCAAAACGATATACGCGTGCAGGATATTCAGTCTTGGCAAGACGTTGGCGTGGATCTGCTGGCGAAATTGATTTGGTCGCGCAGGACGGTGACGGCATTATCTTTATCGAAGTTAAGAAAAGCCGCAGTCACGCACAGGCCGCGGCACGTTTAACACGGCGCCAAATGGACCGGATTTTTGGAGCGGGGTCCGAATTTCTTGCAACGCAACCGCGCGGGCAATTGACCGAAGTACGCTTTGATGTGGCGTTGGTTGATGGGCAGGGTCAGGTAGATGTGATCGAAAATGCGTTCATGGATGCATGATCCCATTGCGATTCCGAAAGGCGACGTTCATGTGTTAGGGTAACTTTACGGAGAACGCCTTATGCACCCCCTCAAAATTGCCTTCCAGATGGATCCGATCGATGCGATCGATATCAATGCGGACAGCTCGTTTCGTTTGGCAGAAGAAGCCCAAGCTCGTGGGCATTCCTTATTTTACTACACGCCTGATCAGCTAAGTTATCAAGAAGGCCGCGTCATGGCGCGTGGGCAAGACTTGGTCGTACGCCGTGAGGTAGGCAATCATTTTGACGTCGGTGAGATGCGCGAACAGGACTTGTCCGAACTTGATGTAGTATGGCTGCGCCAAGACCCACCATTTGACATGGGCTATATTACCACCACGCATATCCTTGATCGTGTTCACCCTGATACTTTGGTGGTGAATGATCCGTTTTGGGTCCGCAACTATCCGGAAAAACTACTTGTGTTGGATTTTCCTGATTTGACCCCGCCAACAGCGATTGCGCGCGACCTTGATACGCTCAAAGCCTTTCGTTCACGCCACGAAGAGGTGATCCTAAAGCCGCTATACGGGAATGGCGGCGCGGGTGTTTTCAAGTTGACTGCACAGGACAGCAACCTCGCGTCCCTCCATGAGCTATTTAGCGGTATCAACCGCGAACCTTTGATCATGCAGAAGTTCTTGCCTGACGTAAGTGCGGGCGACAAGCGTGTGATCCTTGTTGATGGGGAACCGGTTGGTGCGATCAATCGTGTTCCTGCCAAAGGTGAGACGCGATCCAACATGCATGTTGGTGGACGCCCCGAAAAAGTCGGACTGACAGAGCGTGATCTTGAAATCTGCGCGCGGATCGGGCCGTTGTTGCGCGAAAAGGGTCAAGTTTTTGTGGGGATCGACGTAATCGGTGACTACCTGACCGAGATCAACGTTACCTCGCCAACTGGCATTCAAGAACTTGAACGGTTTGACGGCGTGAATATCGCTGAAAAGATCTGGGAGGCGATTGAGGCTAAACTCCCATGACCCCGTCATGGCGGCTGCGCGTACTGAAGTTCGGGATGCGGTGGCTGGTTAAACCGAAGCTGCGCCGAACTGGAACGCCGGAACGGGCGAACCGCGATTTTGAACGCGCTGCGCCTTTTTTGTTTAGTAAGCCTAAGGGGTTGGTTTCTCAGGACATCGGTCCGTGCTTGCGGGTAACAGTCGGCGAACCCGCACCAGATCGCGCCATTCTTTACCTCCATGGCGGTGCTTTTATGACCGGATCGCGGCGCAGTTACGTCGCGCTTGCTGGGCGTTTGGCGAAGCGGACGGGGGTGGTGGTGTATTTGGCGGACTACCCAAAGCTACAGGAAGCGACTTTCCCAGCAGCACCAGATGCGGTTCTGGCGGCGTGGGATCATTTGATAAAGCAAGGGTGGCGCCCGCATCAGATCGTCATCGCGGGGGATAGTGCGGGTGGCAATCTGTTATTTGGTTTGTTGGCACGACTTTTAACGCGCGAGCAACGGCCAGCTGGAGTCGTCGCGTTCTCGCCTTGGGGCGATCTGACGCTGTCGGGCGATACGATCACCACGAATGCCAAAGCAGACCCATTGGTGCCAGTGAGCCGCATGCGTGAAGTGGTCGAACTTTATCTAAACGGCTCAGACGCCCGTGATGTCCGAGCAAGTCCAGTGTTTGCCGATTACACAAACCCGCCCCCCGTTCTTATTCAAGTGGGTGCAGATGAAGTTTTATTGAGCGATTCCGAGAGGCTCGCCGAACTGACAGGGGCCACATTGGATGTCTTGCCGGATGTGCCTCATGTCTGGCAGATATTTGGTGGACGACTCCCCGAAGCCAATGCCGCAATGCGTAAGGCGGCGGCGTTCATTCAGACTTCTTTTGAAAGCGCCAAGCGATAGCCCACGGCTTCGGCAACATGATGTTTTCGCACGTCCGCCGCGCCATCCAGATCAGCAATTGTTCGGGCCACGCGTAGCACGCGATGATAGCCGCGTGCGCTAAGGCCAAACCGGTCGGCGACTTTCAACAGCAGCTCTTTACCTTCGGCGTCAGGTGTTGCGACCTCCTCTAATGCGCTGCCTTCAAGGTCGGCATTCACCCGCATGGAAGTCCCTTCAAATCGTCTGGTTTGCACAGCGCGGCCGGCGGACACGCGGGCGGCTATCACCTCAGACCGGTCGCCTGTTTGAGCGAGGTCGAGGTCGGACAAGGCGACAGGCGGTACTTCAATTCGAAGGTCAAAACGGTCCATCAGCGGGCCGGAAATGCGCGACATGTATTCTTCACCGCAAACCGGAACACGGGCGCAGGCGCGGTTAGGGTCCGGCAAATACCCGCATTTACAAGGGTTTGCGGCAGCGATCAGCATAAAGCGGCAAGGGTATCTAACGTGGGCATTCGCGCGCGCGACGACGACTTCTCCGGACTCGATGGGTTGGCGCAGGGTCTCAAGAACAGCGCGTGGGTATTCGGGGAACTCATCCATAAACAACACGCCGTTGTGCGCCAACGAGATTTCCCCCGGCTTAGCGCCGCGCCCACCGCCGACGATCGCCGCCATCGAGGCCGTATGATGAGGTTCGCGAAAGGGACGCGCGCGGTTGATGCCGCCTTCGCTTAACAACCCAGCCAATGAATGCACCATTGAGGTTTCCAATGCCTCGGCAGGGCTTAGGGGCGGCAGAATGCTGGACAGCCGTGCAGCCAGCATGGATTTCCCTGACCCCGGTGTGCCGACCATCAAAACATGATGGCGTCCTGTCGCCGCGATTTCCAAGGCGCGTTTGGCTTTTTCTTGCCCCTTAACATCTGCGAAATTTCGCGGGCCTGTGTCGGGCAAGACTTCCCCCGGTTCGGCTGGGGGGAGGGGGGATTGTCCTGTGAAGTGTCGCAATGCTTCGGCCAAGGAACGCGGGGCGTAGACGGCTGCGGCATCAACCCATGCGGCTTCCGGACCACAAATGCGGGGGCAAAACAGAGCTTTGCCTTCGGTTGCGGCGGTCATTGCGGCGGGCAACGCCCCTAATACAGGGACCAATGTTCCGTCGAGCGATAGCTCACCCAAGGCGACAGTTTCGGATACTTTATCGTGGGGAATGACGTCTAAAGCGGCCAGCAATGCCAGAGCGATCGGTAGATCGAAATGAGACCCTTCTTTGGGCAGGTCGGCAGGCGACAGATTGATTGTGATTTTCTTGCTCGGCAGGGCGATGGAGAGGGCCGAAAGGGCTGCTCGCACACGGTCGCGGGCCTCGCTTACGGCTTTGTCGGGCAGGCCGACAATCGAAAATGCCGGCATTCCTGGAGAGGTGGCGCATTGCACTTCGACCAGCCGCGCATCCACGCCTTCGAACGCGACCGTATACGCACGTGCCACCATGTTTGCCGTCTCCTTAACCTTGGTTAACGGTTTGACAGGTGAGGCGTTTAAGAATGGTTAACGTCGCGAATTAGGGCATCGGAAAAGGGCAGCGTTCCAGTGCCATATCGTATTGAGACAGCTCGGTATCCAACATAAGGCCATCCTTGCGCCATTGCTGCATAGCAGGGTGGTACAGTTGGGCCGTAACGTAGGTCTTGGCAGTTTCCGAGACAGGG
The DNA here is from genome assembly GCF_021532625.1 of Octadecabacter algicola. Lineage (GTDB taxonomy): Bacteria > Pseudomonadota > Alphaproteobacteria > Rhodobacterales > Rhodobacteraceae > Octadecabacter > Octadecabacter algicola. Next base: position 244,014 of record NZ_JAKGAR010000004.1, on the reverse strand, counting down.
AGATCATAGCCGGCGATGCGGATCGCAACAGGGGCAAAAAAGGCATCCACGAGTCCGTACTCGCCAAATAGAAATGGACCGTTGGATGCGTCGAGTGCCGAACTCCAGACCGCATCGATCCGCGAAAGGTCCGTTTTAACAGCCTCGCTGGGTACGAAACCAAGCCACCCCGTGGCAAGGTTCATCGGGCAATCTCCGCGTAGGGCCGTAAACCCGCTGTGCATTTCTGCGATCAAACTTTGCGCTTGCGCGCGTGCAATTGGATCAGTTGGCAAAAGACCGCGGTCAGGGAAAGCATCTGCCAAACCCCAACAGATGGATAGACTATCTGCCCAGATGCCACCTTCCGGGGTCTTGACCGTTGGAACGGTCCGGTTGCCGCCGAATTTTGCGACATCATCATAGAAGGCATCACCGTAAAGTAACGTGTCGTGCACGGTGACAGGAATATCGTGGACCGCAAATGGAAGCCAACCGCGCAGCGACCAGCTTGAATATAAACGTTGTCCGATCAAAAGGTTATAGGTCATGGTGGCAGTCTGTCAGGTTTGAAATGGCCGATCAAATTGCTATTTGTGTGCTTTGGCGTCACGGAACGTGATTGATGCGGGCAACGCCAGCGGTCGGGCGCATCTGTATTTCGGTTATCGAATAGTTGTCGATCCGGTGGGACAGAGCGCGAAAGGGTGAGATGCCGGCAGCGCGTTGTACTTGGGACAAAATTGCCCCGAAATGGGCGACCGCTATGATGTCGCGGCGCGGGTGCTCGGCAATAACGGAGTGTATGTCTTGGGTGACACGGTCTGCCGCAGCGTTCCAGCTTTCACCATTCGGCGGAGCGACGTCACCGGGGGTTTCCCAATAGGCCCGCGATAGGTCAGGCCAGTTTTCGGCAACTTCGCTAAAGTGCATTCCGTCCCAATCGCCGAAATCGAATTCGCGCAGCCCGGCGCGATGGGGAAGTCGAGTGCGACCGTTTTCGATTGCTGTTGCCGTATCGATTGAACGGCTAAGGTCCGAAGACACAAGCAAAGCATTACTTGGTAGGGCGGCAGACAGGCGCGCAACTTGGGCGGTATCGCTCAGGTCGGCAGGGATATCGCGGTGCCCAACAAAACTGCGGGCATGGGTTGGCGCGTGACGGACCCAATAGATGACTGTCACGGCAATGTTCCCTTAAGAACCTGTGGCAATCCGACAATCACCTGCACGACCAGACCAGCCTGTGCAGCAAGTTGTTGGTTAAGCCGTCCTTGAGCGTTTCGAAACTTTCGTGCGAGCGCATTGTCAGGCACGATGCCGGAGCCGACTTCGTTTGAGACTACGACAATTTGTGCGGGGCAAGCAGTGAGGGCCTCCATCAACGCGGTCATAGCAGCATCGAGGTCTTGATCCGCCAAGAGAACGTTCGACAGCCAGAGGGTAGCACAGTCAAGAAGCACGATTTCATCTGCCGCGCGTTTGGATAACGCTGCCACGAGATCGAGGGGCGCCTCGACTGTTAACCAGTTTTCGCCCCGTTGGACACGGTGGGTCTCGATTTTATCCCGCATCTCATCATCAAAGGCCTGTGCCGTCGCGATGTAGGTTTTCGGCTTACTCGACTGAAAACAAAGGCTTTCAGCAAAGGATGACTTGCCGGACGCGGCTCCTCCTAAGACAAATGTGATATCGGGTAAGGGCACGGGCAAGGCTTTCATTCGGTCGCGGCTTTGATCACAGCTAACCAGAATGCGCGAAAAAGCAAAGTGTCGTCCGGTTGGGCAACTGTCGAAAGTCGCACTGCTAACCCTTCGTTTCTGCTGGTTCTTTTGAGACCCAGAGCCTAATCTTTGACCGTTAATTGAAGGGCAGGCATATGGCTGACACTCACAGCAAGAAAATTTTGCTTATCATTGGCGGTGGTATCGCGGCGTTTAAGTCGTTGGATTTGATCCGCCGTCTTCGAGAACGCGGTCACACGGTGACGCCTGTTTTGACAAAGGCTGCGACAGAATTTGTTACGCCACTCAGCGTGTCGGCATTGGCCGGTGAGAAGGTCTATCAGCATTTGTTTGACCTTAATGATGAGGCCGAGATGGGCCATATCGAATTGAGCCGCGCCGCCGATCTGGTGGTTGTGGCGCCCGCGACGGCGGACTTGATGGGCAAGATGGCTGCTGGATTGGCCAATGATCTTGCATCGACGCTACTGATGGCGACGGATAAGCGTGTTCTGATTGCACCGTCAATGAATGTTCGGATGTGGGATCATCCTGCGACGCAGCGCAATTTGGCGACATTGCTGGAAGATGGTATTTTGACGTCCGGCCCTAATGAGGGCGATATGGCCTGTGGTGAATTTGGTTTCGGTCGCATGGCTGAGCCTATGGAGATCGTGGGTGCGATTGAGGCGGCGGTGAATGATGGCCCACTTAAGGGCAAGCACATTTTGGTGACGTCTGGCCCGACCCATGAACCGATTGACCCTGTTCGCTACATCGCAAACCGCTCGTCCGGGGCGCAAGGTGCCGCGATTGCACAGGCCCTTTTGGGGCTTGGTGCGCGGGTGACGTTTGTGAGCGGGCCTGCGGATGTACCTGCGCCGATGGGCGTTGATTTGGTTGCGGTTGAAACGGCGGCTGAGATGCTGGCCGCCGTAGAAAGCGCGAAAGACGTTGATGCGGGAATATTTGCCGCTGCTGTTGCGGATTGGCGTGTGGCCAGCGCGTCGGACGAGAAAATCAAGAAAGACGGCAACGGGTTGCCGGTGCTGGAGTTTGCGGAAAATCCTGACATTCTGGCAAAGGTTTGTGCTTCCTCGACGCGTCCGAAATTGGTCGTCGGTTTTGCCGCCGAGACACAGAATGTGATCGAGAACGCGACCGCCAAGCGTAAGCGGAAGGGGTGCGATTGGATCGTAGCCAATGACGTGTCCCCTGCGACGGGTATCATGGGAGGGTCCGAAAACGACGTGACATTGATCACCGCAGACGGAGCCGAAGATTGGCCACGTATGGGGAAGGATCAAGTGTCCCAAAAGCTGGCGGAAAAGATTGCCGAGGCTTTGAGCTGATGGTCGCAATCCGGTTTGAATGGCTACAGGGCGCGGATCAGAGCCTAGGCCTGCCTGCTTATGCGACCGCGGGCGCGGCAGGGGCCGACGTACGGGCGAATTTTGATAATAGTCAAGCTGTTAGGTTGGGCGCGGGTGAGCGGACCCTGATCCCGACTGGGCTGCGTGTTGCAATACCAGACGGGTTTGAAATGCAGGTTCGGCCTCGATCTGGGCTTGCGTTAAAGCACGGGATTACTTTGCCGAACAGCCCCGGTACGATTGACAGTGATTACCGTGGTCCTCTGGGGGTCATCGTGCAAAATGGCGGATCGGAACCGTTTGAGATCACTCATGGTATGAGGATTGCACAACTGGTTATTGCGCCGGTGGTGCAGGCCAGTTTTGTGATTGCGGATTTAGACGAAACAGATCGCGGGGCCAGCGGGTTCGGGTCGACAGGGACGGGCTAACGCGATGATGTTGGTGCTGGCATTGGCTGCATTGATCTGGGGCGGCGGTTGGGCATTGGGTGCGCCACGCTCTGTGCGGGCTGTTTTGGTTGGTTTGTTATTGCTGGCAGTGATCGTGATGCAGCTAACATTGCCGGACGGTCATCCAATCAGAGACGCAACAGGCGGTGGCGCAGCGCTGTGGGTATCGCTCATTATTGGCAGTTTTTGTGTATATGGATATGGTTTTTTGCTGTCACGGCTGCGCCGCAGGGCGCGGGTGTCTGAAGGTGAAACAGTAGAGGCCGAGCCTCAAGTCGGGCCATTTAGTGACGGTGAACTTCAGCGGTATGCGCGGCATATCGTGTTGCGAGAAATTGGCGGCGCTGGGCAGAAGGCGCTAAAAGACGCGCGGGTTCTGGTGATCGGCGCAGGGGGTTTGGGCGCGCCTGCTTTGCAGTATTTGGCTGCGGCTGGCGTTGGTACCATCGGCGTGATTGATGACGATGAGGTCGACAATTCAAACCTGCAGCGCCAAGTGATCCATACATTTGAGCGCATCGGGATGCCCAAGGTGCAGTCAGCGCAGCGTGCGCTTGAGGCGCTTAATCCAGATATCACTGTGCAGCCGTACCAACGTCGTTTGACGCCTGAAATTGCTACCGATTTGGTGGCCGATTATGATCTGGTGCTGGATGGCACGGACAACTTTGACACGCGTTATTTGGTGAATGAGGTCTGCACAAAGGTAGGTGTTCCGTTGATCGCGGCGGCGCTGACCCAGTGGGAAGGCCAGATTAGCGTCTATGATCCAAAACACGGAACGCCATGTTATCAATGTGTTTTCCCAGAACGACCTGACCCTTCTTTGGTGCCAAGCTGTGCCGAGGGTGGCGTCTTGGGGCCGTTGCCTGGTGTTGTCGGGTCGATGATGGCGGTTGAAGCCGTGAAGGCGATCACGGGAGCAGGCGAAGGATTGCGCGGGCGGTTGCTGATTTATGATGCGCTCTACGCCGAGACCCGCATCATTACGGTGAAGCCACGAGAAGGTTGCCCGATTTGCGCTGGCTAGGACGCGGATTTGTCTTCGTGCTTTTGACGGTCCTGACGCAAGTTGGTGGGCTGGCTTATTTGGCTGCGCTTGCGACGCGGCGAAAGGTCTTGGCGTTCGTTCTGGCCTACGCCGCGGTCTGGGGCGGCGTTCAGATTGCGGCTCCATTGGTCGGGCGGGTCGCGCTGCCTTGCTTTGGGGAGCCATTGCGGATGCAATCGCCACTTTATTGCGGATTGATGCGTAATTTCGTAACGGCGGAGCTTGCCGATGTGGCGCAGGATGCGGCGCAAAACATGGCAGAGAGTTATTCGGGAACAGTGACCTTGGCTCTGGATGGAAGTTTTCCCTTTTTTGATGGATTTCCTCTGCTGCCACATCTGTCCCATGACGACGGAGAGAAACTGGATCGGGCGTTCTATTATCAGGATGAAACAGGGTACTTGCCCGCCGCGGCCAGAAGCCCGCTGGGGTATTTCGCGTTTGAGGCATTGCGCGATGGGGCTGTGGACGAAACTTGCCCCGCAACGTGGGCCACCATGCGCTGGGATTTACGTTGGTTGCAGGGGATCTGGGCGGATCATGAACTGGACAACGCGCGCACGGCGGCGTTGATCCGTTTTCTTGCGGCGGATCAGCGTGTAGCGAAGATATTTGTTGAGCCACCCCTGGCGCAGTCAATGGGGTTGGCTGATCCAAAGCTGCGGTTTCAGGGTTGCCGCGCGGCGCGCCATGATGATCACATACATCTGCAACTATAAACCGCTGTGATAAATTTCGCGAATTATCAACTTGTCGGTGGAAGGTCTGGCTTTGGCTACATAGGTTAAGTTCAAAGGAGAACTTCCATGACAAACCCGTTGCGTGCCCCCTGGGACACCCCGTTCGAACTGCCCCCGTTTGCCCTGATTGAGGATGCGCATTTTGCGCCCGCCTTAGAAGAAGCATTGATTGAGGCGCGCGCCTCGATTGCAGCGATTTGTGATGGCTCTGAGCCTACGTTTGAAAACACGGTTGAGGCTTTGGCATTGGCGGACGCGCCGCTGGAAAAGGCGCTCGCTCCGTTTTTCGCTATGGCTGGCGCTGACAGTAATGACGCGCGAGAAGCCTTGATGCGGGATTTCTCGCCGCTTTTGTCCGCTTATTCGAGCGAGATTACCGCCAACGCGGACTTGTTTGCGCGGATTGAGGCCGTCTGGGAGGCGCGGGATACACTGGACCTTACGGATGAACAGCAGCGGGTGTTGATGTTGTTGCACCGCGGCTTTGTGCGTTCTGGCGCGCAGTTAAAAGGTGCTGAAGCGGATCGTTTGGCTGAAGTGAAACAACGGCTTAGCGTGCTGGGTACCGAGTTTACCCAAAACTTATTGGCCGATGAACGCAGTTGGTTCATGCCGCTTGAGGACACGTCCGGTCTGCCAGATTTCGTAATTGCAGCGGCCAAGTCTGCTGGCGAAGAAAAGGACGCGGGCGGGCCTGTGGTGACACTTTCGCGGTCGTTGATTGTGCCATTCTTGCAGTTTTCGGACCGTCGTGATCTTCGCGAAAAGGCTTACGAGGCGTGGACAGCGCGCGGTGCAAATGGTGGTGACACAGATAACCGCGCAATTGCCGCAGAAATTTTGGCCCTTCGTCATGAGCGGGCACAATTGCTCGGCTATGAGAATTTCGCGAACTACAAACTGGAAACTGAAATGGCGGGCACGCCAGATGCAGTACGCGATCTGTTGATGCAGGTTTGGACGCCTGCGAAAGCAAGTGCTGAGGCCGACGCGAAAGTATTGGAAGACATGCTGGTAGCTGATGGTCAGATTGCACCTTTGCAGCCTTGGGACTGGCGCTACTACAGTGAAAAACGCCGCGCCGCGGAGCATGATTTGAATGAAGCAGAGCTGAAACCCTATTTGCAGTTGGACCGCATGATCGAAGCGGCGTTCGCATGTTCGAACCGATTGTTCGGGCTAGAGTTCTCGCCCATCGATGCGCCGCTTTACCATGAGGATTGCCGCGCGTGGGAGGTAACCCGCGATGGCAAACATATGGCCGTCTTTATTGGCGATTACTTTGCCCGTGGGTCCAAACGATCGGGCGCGTGGTGTTCTGCCATGCGTAGCCAACAGAAACTGGCGGGGGATATCCGTCCGCATGTGATCAACGTCTGCAATTTCGCAAAGCCACCAGCGGGTGAGCCTGCGTTGTTGTCATACGATGATGCGCGCACGTTGTTCCATGAGTTTGGTCATGCGCTGCATCAGATGTTGTCTGACGTAAGCTATGAAAGCATTTCGGGTACATCCGTGGCGCGTGATTTTGTGGAACTTCCCAGCCAGCTTTACGAACACTGGCTTGAAGTGCCCGAAGTGTTAGAAGAATTCGCAACCCACGCTGATACTGGAGAGGCGATGCCGCGTGACCTGCTGGATCGGATGCTAGGTGCTGCGACCTATGACATGGGCTTTAGCACGGTTGAATATGTCGCATCTGCCATGGTTGATCTGGCGTTCCACGACGGCCCGCCCCCTGCCGATCCGATGCAGAAACAAGCCGAGGTCCTTGAGGAGATGGGCATGCCAAGCGCGATCCGCATGCGCCACGCCACCCCGCATTTTGCCCATGTGTTTGCTGGCGACGGGTATTCGTCAGGCTATTACAGCTACATGTGGTCCGAAGTGATGGATGCGGATGCGTTCCAAGCATTTGAGGACAATGGCGGCCCGTTTGACCCTGACATGGCGGAAAAGCTGGAGACCTTCATTCTGTCCGCTGGCGGATCAGAAGACGCGGCGGTGCTGTACAAAAAGTTCCGTGGTTCAATGCCGGATGCAACGGCTTTGCTGAAAGGACGCGGGCTGGCGGCTTAGTCGCGCAGCTCGTCTGCACCGACACCAAACAAGGCGGTTTTCGGAGCCCAGCCCCGATAACCGCCCGCGCTGAGGCGGCACCATTCGGCGCCGCATTCACCAAGGTCGGCAATCACGCCAAGCTCAAGCATCGCGACTTCTGTGGCGTTGGGCAAAGGCTGGCTGCGCAGCACCAAAAGGTCACTGTCGATGATCACAGTGCGATTGCCGGAGATCAGGGAGTAGTGAACCCATCCCCCCATGCCTTCGCGGTCAACGACGCGGCGCCAGTGGCCATATTCACCGACGACACGCAGAGGCATGTCACGACGTTGAAAAACCCAATCGATGCGGTGAGAGAGGGATGGGCCACGACGAATATTCGCTTCGTTGGCTTTCAATGAAACATAGCGCGGCATTGGCAAGTTCGTTACGGGCCCACGTTCCGCTTGAACGGCGGTGATCGGCGTGACGACGGCTTCTTGAGTTTGTTGCGCGGCGATAGGTGCGGCGATTACCACGGCCATAGCGACCCACAAGATGCGTGCTAACTTCATTTTACTGCCCTCGGTCGGTCTGAATTATTATGGTGGTTCTTGTGCCACCGGACCTTTGCAGGCAATTTGTCAGGAGTGGCCCGCTCGGGCAAGCAAGGAGAACAATTCATGCCAAGCAAACGCCTAAGTGTTACCGTCACGCGACGGTTGCCCGACGCTGTCGAGACTCGGATGCGGGAATTGTTCGATGTCACCCTGCGTGAGGATGATACTTCGATGACGCCGGCCGAATTGGTTGCGGCCATGCAGACCTGTGATGTGTTGGTTCCGACCGTAACAGACGAGATCAACGCAAAAGTAATCGGCCAAGCCGGTGAGCGGTTGAAACTAATCGCAAATTACGGCGCTGGGGTTGATCATATTGACGTTCAGACGGCACGCCAGCGTGGCGTTTTGGTGTCCAATACGCCGGGTGTTGTGACTGACGATACAGCGGATATGACCATGGCCCTGATTTTGGCCGTGACGCGGCGTATCCCAGAAGGGCTGGCGTTGATGCAATCGGGCGACTGGGATGGATGGGCGCCCACCGCGCTTATGGGTGGCCGTATTGCGGGGCGCCGCTTGGGTATTTTGGGGATGGGCCGCATTGGTCAGGCCGTCGCCAAACGCGCCAGCGCGTTCGGGATGCAAATTCACTATAACAATCGTCGTCGCCTGCGCCCCGAAGTGGAAGACCAGCTTGACGCGACATGGTGGGACAGTCTGGATCAGATGGTGGCGCGGATGGATATCATCTCGATCAATTGCCCTCACACGCCTGCGACGTTCCATTTGATGAATGCGCGGCGGCTGAAACTGATGAAGCCCGATGCGGTGATCGTGAATACCGCCCGCGGTGAAGTGATCGACGAAAACGCGCTGACGCGCATGTTGCGAGCTGGCGAAATCGCAGGTGCGGGACTGGATGTTTATGAGCACGGCAACGACATTAATCCACGCATGCGCGAGCTAAAGAACGTCGTGTTGCTGCCCCATATGGGGTCGGCAACCGTCGAAGGTCGCGTTGAAATGGGCGAGAAGGTTTTGTTGAATATCAAGACCTTCGATGACGGCCATCGCCCACCGGATTTGGTCGTTCCGGCAATGCTATAGTCACTGACTCAGGTGCGCGCGACTGTTATCAGCGCGGCCAGCTTTTGACAATTTTGCCCTGACGGCGTTCGATGTCCATCAAGCTGATGTACTGCTTCATGGAATGGTCCTCGCCAGGGTTATTGGCGATTGGGTGCATGACTTCGGTGTTGCCCACGCGGCGGAACCCGAAGTGTTTGGGCGGCATGCGGCACACGGTGTCGTCGTTGCGCACAACATTCAGAACAAGACCTTCGTGGGTCAGGCGCGCGCGACCGCGGCGTGGCATAGGGGATGCAAACCCAATGGCAGGAACGCCGTAGATGCAGCCCAAGATCTGGGCTGCAGCAGCGCCGAGGCTATGCCCGATGATGAAAGACGGTTTGCCCGATCCGACCTTATTGGCGATGACCGATGCGTGATTGGCAAATCCTTTGTGCCAAATAGCATTGCCCGCAGCCTTGCCCATCTTGTCCCAACCGATTTTGGCTTTCCCAGTCACTAAGTTGGACTTGGTGTAATCAACCAGCTCATTGCTGCCCGGAATGACCAGCGTGTTGTCGGCCAAAAGGTAGGCTTGGACGTGGCCTTCATTCACGGTGAGCCGAATAGGGGGCAAGTGCGAACGCCCCGAATAGCTGTTGTCCACCAAACGTGCGGCAGTCATCAAATCCATATTTCGCATGTCTTTGCTCCCCAATCGATTGCCCTAGGGTCAATCGAAAGGAAGGATAAGTCGAGTGGGGTTTCCCGCACCCAATGCAATGAGAGGTGTTGATTTAGATGCCGTCGAGCTGACAGGCGGGATCATACAGCCAAATCCCGCGTGAATGGGGCATTTTGGATATGCTTAGTGCGGCATCGACATAGTTGAGAACCGCATGAAATCATTCTCAGCACGTGCGCCTACAGGGGCGGGTGTGTAGCTGTTCGCCGGCTCAAAGCCAGAATACAGCGTGTCGCTTGTATCCAGACGGGATGTGATCTCAGGCGGTGTACATGCGCCCAACAACAACGCAGCGCTAAGCGCTGTTAAACAATTACGTGTCATACCTGCTCTCCTCGCGGGGCCGCTTATATACGGCTCTCTCACGTTACTCTGGCGTCAACTTAGTGAGTTTCGGGCCATTTTGCCAATTAAATTTGCGTAGGTGGGTCGGCATGTATCAATTGTGCATCATAGCTAATCCTTTGGTAAAAAATGACTTTCACGCATTGGTTGTTTTTGGGTGACGTAAGGACATCTTTGGGTTTTGAGCCTGATTGAGTGGGCGGACAAACCGGATCAGGCGACACAAATATAATTTATTGGAAGCGCGGGTCGGTTTTGATGCGTTTCGCGTCGGGTCGGTTTCGCGGGGCGCGTATGATTAGGGCAAATTACGCAGGAACACGTCAGGGAATCAGGTCAATGAAAACAACTGTCAAAGCTTTGGTCGTAGGCGGCGGTGCCGTCGGAACATCAATTGCATACCATCTCGCGAAGGCTGGATGGGATGATGTCATGTTGTTGGAACGTGATGAATTGACGTCTGGGTCCACTTGGCATGCTGCTGGGCTACTCCCTTTGTTTAACATGTCCTATGCGACAACCCACATTCACAAGTACTCGGTCGATTTCTACAAAACGCTGGAGGAAGAGACAGGGTTGAACGCAGGCTTTGCGGTGGTGGGTAATCTGCGCATGGCCCAGACCAAGGAACGCATGGAAGAATACATGCTTTATGCGTCCACAGCTGAAACTTGCGATGTGCCTTTTGAATGGCTCACAGCGGATGAGATCAAGAAACGCTGGCCACTGATCAATTGCGAGGACCTCGAGGGCGCGATTTACCATACCGAGGACGGTTACATTAACCCTGCCGATGTCACTATGGCGATGGCCAAGGGCGCGCGCCAACGTGGCGTGATGATTGAACGTAAGTGGCAGGCGGATGCGTTTAACTGGAATGGCGACGCATGGGAAGTGACCTGCACCAAGATGGTCGAAAAGGGCGGCAATCTGGTGCCCAGCGACGAGCAGATCGTCATTACCGCGGAACATGTCGTCACGGCGTCGGGCAACCACGCCCAGCGCACCGCCAAGATGCTGGGCATCAAGATGCCCGCGATCCCTGTTGAGCACCAGTTCATTGTGATGGATCAGGATGCGGATCTGGTGAAATACCGTGCTGAGGGCAATTCAGAACACCCTGTCGTGCGCGATGCCGATGCGCAGTCTTATGTACGTGAAGAACGTGGCGGCTGGATCTTGGGTGTCTATGAAAAAGGCGCGCCTGCGGTGTTTGAACATGGCGTTCCAGACAGTTTCCGTGCTGATCTGTTCCAGCTTGATCTGGAACGGATCGAAGAACAATACATGGCGATGATCCACCGTGTTCCATCCTGCGAAGAAAGCGGGTTGAAGGACGACTTCAACGGTCCGATTTGTTACACCCCTGACGGCAACCCGCTCGTCGGACCTGCACCGGGGCTGCGCAATATGTGGCTGGCCGAAGGGTTCTCATTCGGTATTACGGCTGCTGGTGGCACAGGTTACTACCTCGCGCAGATGATGGTGGATGGTGAGGCCGAGATCGACATGGCGTCGCTTGATCCCAAGCGCTACGGCGATTGGATGACGACCGAATTTGCCGCCCGCAAGAACGAGGAATGCTACGACCACGTCTATATTCTTCACCACCCTGACGAAGAACGCCCTGCTTGCCGTCCTTTGCGCACATCGCCTGCCTATGATCGCCAAGCGGCCCGTGGTGCGCAGTTCGGGTTTGTGAACGGTTGGGAACGTCCGAACTATTTCGGGCCGCTAGATGCGCCGGACAATTTCGACCACGACAGCCGCAGTTTCCGCCGTGGCGCGTGGTGGCAACACGCCGTGGATGAGGCAAAGGCGATCCGCGAAGGGGTCGGCCTGATCGACGCTACGGCCTTTACCAAACATATCGTCAAAGGGGCGGGTGCTGCTGCGTTTCTGGATTGGTTCACGACCAATAAACTGCCCCGCGTTGGCCGCATCAACCTGACCTATGCGCTGACGTCACACGGGACGACCCGTACGGAATACACGATCGTGCGTTTGTCTGAAGACGAGTTCTATCTCGTCAGCGCGGGTGCGTGGACAGACTATGATGCCGATTTCCTGCGCAAGGCAATTGAAGACAAAGAACCTGAGTTTGGCCGTATCGAGTGCCAGAACGTGACGACCCAGTGGGGTGTGTTCGCGATTGCTGGGCCGAAGTCTCGTGATGTTTTGAACGCGGTTATCAATGACCCCAATCCAGAGACGGCACTGACCAACAAACGGTTCCCGTGGTTGTCAGCAAAACAAATCGAGCTTGGCATGTGCCCCGTGAATGCGATCCGTGTTGCCTATACCGGTGAACTAGGCTGGGAATTGCACCACCCGATGGAGATGCAAAATTACTTGTTTGATTTGTTAGAAAAAGCAGGCGAACCGCACGGTATGAAACTGGTCGGCGCGCGAGCGCAGAACTGGCTGCGGCAGGAAAAATCCTACCGCGCTTTCGGCACTGAGCTGGGCCGCGATGCGACACCTCTTGAGGCTGATTTGCCGCGCTTTGTGGACTTGGAAAAGGAATTCCATGGCAAAGAAGCGATGGAAAAAATCGGCATCCGCTCTAAATGTGTGACCCTGCTAATCGATGGCCCATCAGACGCGGACCCATGGGGTCGTGAGGCGCTGATCCATGACGGTCAAAAGGTTGGGCGTTTGACGTCGGGTGGCTATTCGGTGGCCTTCGGGAAATCTATCGGTATGGGGTATCTGCCGCCCGAATTGTGCGAAGTAGGGACCCGCGTTAAAGTGCGCATGTTCCGTGAGTTGTGGGACGCAACCGTTGTTGAGGACAGTCCCTATGACCCGAAAAACGAAACTATTCGCAAGAACGCTGACAACGCTTAAGACGTTCGTCGCGAGCCTCGTTTTCGCCTGTGCCGGTTCAACGGTGCAGGCAAACGGTTTTGGCAGCCCTAGCGGCAATATACGCTGTTACGTTAATCTCTACACTGGGCAGCCGATTTCTGATGCGCCGCTTGTGTGCCTGATCTTTGAGGCAGACTGGGACCTACCTGCCAACGAAAACTTCCCTGAATGTGATCTCGACCAAACGCGCCAGATCATCCTGCCGGCTGTCGGCACCTCACGGGCGCAATGGATTTGCCATGGCGATGTGTTTTGGCCGGAACCCCTTGGCACGATCAGCTATGGATCGCAGTGGTTCCTGTTCAACTTCGAATGTGAAATGCAACGCAATGGCGTGCGGTGTTCGAACAGCGGCGATGGCGGGTTTGTTCTGAACCGTGGCAGCGTCAGCCTCGATTAAAGCCTGAACGCGATATCCAAGCGGGGTTTGAGCTTGCGAAACTCAATCCGTTGGACGGGGTGAACGGTATGCCCTTTGCGGGTGATGGTTGCCCAGTCGATCAACAGGCGACCACGGATAGCGACATCTAGGACGTCTTGGTTTATTTTGTGTTTGTAGCCTTTGAAGAACATTTCGCGGTGCGCTTTGGTGATGCCAGCGCTGTCGACCTCTTCTAGCGGGGTTTCACGGTGGATGTCGCATTTCAGGAAATCCACGATGTCGTATACGGCCATTTTTCGGCGCGCTTCTGTGAAATCGAAACCATAGGTCATCCCCGGCCCAAGCATCATGTTTTCACTATGAAAGTCGCCATGAGAAGTCGCGTGAAGATCGTCGGTGTCGTTTACCTTCTTAAGCTGTTCACGCAGCATCGCACGCATCAGTTGGATATCTGCGCGGGGCGCTTGCATCTCGTTCGCTTCGAGCAAGACATCCAATTCCTTGGTCATCCAGTTGCCCCAGAACTTGTTCTTTTTGATAGGCTCATATTCGTGCATCGCATGAAGCCACAGTCCCGCACGGCGGAAGACCTGACGGCGGGTTTGTTCGTTGCCGACGGTTTGTAAGCGCTCACCAGCGGTCAGGTGGTCGAGGAATTCTGTCACGCAGAATTGCCCTGTCGGGGACAAATAGACAGGGGTCGCAATGCCGAGTTTTTCATATTTCGCGAAATGCGAGCTGAGGGTCTGCAACTCGGCAAATTCCTTTGCCAAGCGGCCATCGCTGTCGGCCTCATAGTCCAGTTTCAGTGCATAGACTTCGGGCCCAAGTTCGACCCGCCAGACTTGGCGGGTGTTCGGATAGGAAAGGGCCTTATAGATCAGCCGGTGATCGGGCATGCCAGTGAACCCTTTATGGGCGGCAAATTCGCGGATCATTGCATTCACGCGAGAGTCGATAAGAGGGGAGCCAATTGTCATGGGCCTAGTGTTGCGTGTAGCGGGGCTAGGGTCAAACGCTTGGTAATCCGTTGGATTGTTCGCCTGAACGCCAAAACCTATCCTAAAATACAGGCTAAGTTGTCCGTTTTCGCCACAATTGGGTCACCACATGGACGGGTTGGACGGCTAATTCATGTGTAGTGTTAGCCAAGTGAGGAGGCCGCACATGAGATATCAGCCGGAACTACAAGCCCTGTCCCCTTGGGTATCCGCCTTTGGCGTGACGCCTGATACACGTATTGCGACGCCTGAAGGTGAACGTCTGGCCGCTGATTTGGCGGTTGGGGATCTGATTAACACTCGCGATTACGGGCCGCAGCCGATCACGGGCCTTCGTGAGGCTCTTGCCGCTCCGTCCGAGCGCAACCATTTCCCCGTACGCATCGCCCAAGGTGCACTTGGGTTTGGATTGCCGCGCGCAGACTTGCAACTTGGACCACAACATCGGGTGCTGTTTGAACACATCCGCGTTCCGTTAATGTTTGGGGCAGAGGCCGTATTGGTGCGGGCGAAATCCCTCGCCGTGAGCCATGACCGCGTGAGCGTTCAGGATGCAAAAACCCCCACCAGTTTCATTCAAATTTCGGTCGCGAAACAAGGCATCATCTTTGCAGAAGGCGTGCCCGTAGAAACGATTATTCATGATGGCGCATGTGATCTTGGTTACATGACATTACGTTCATGGGAACTGATGGCAGCAGTAGCCTAGCGACGAACTTCAGAAAGTTGAGTTACAGGCCTGCGCTAAAGGGGCCACATCATCATATTGAATACGGTTGAGAGGTGCTGCGCGCGCCCAATCGACGCTAAGGGCAAACGGGTCCGAATAGGACATCCGGCGCGCCGCAGTGCTTTCCAGTTCTTGGATAAAGCTTTCGACAGCTGGTCTGCCGAATTCTTGAACCATTGCAGACAAAAGGCAGGCCTTGCCGTTGCGATCGGCGGCGGTCCAATCCCGATAGCGTGCTCCGCTGCCGTGAAGGACTAAAACCTGTTCGCGGATCGCTTCTTCTGAGGTCTCCCAACGCGATAACATATCCGCCTGTGCGGTGCTGGCGAAGAGGGTAAATGCGAATCCAAAACAAAGAGCTTTCATGGCTACGTTAGGTAACGTTCAGGCGAAAGCTTTGCAATAATATCTGCCGGCAATTCGGGTTGTCGGCCTGCAGTCAAATCGGCGACCAATTGGCTGGCGGCGGGGGCAGTTTGGAAACCGTAGCCGCCTTGGCCTGCCATCCAGATGAATGACGGATCATGCGGGTCTGACCCAAGCACAAGGTTGCGGTCAGGTGAGAAGCTACGCAGGCCAGCCCAGTTGGATAAAAGTCGGGTGACGGGTTCAGTGACATGTGCCTCGTATCGCGCAAGGCCTTCGGCGAGCACCATATCATCCGCCCACGCATCCATCGGCGGCATCGGGGCTTCTTCGGCGGGGGAGACGATCAGAGCGCCTGCGTCGGGCTTGCAATACCAGTTTTCCCCTGTTCCGAACATCATCGGCCAACTGGACACATCCAGCCCACCCGGCGCGGGGATACGTGCCATGGAGCGGCGCAGGGGCGTGATGCCAATCGGCGCGATCCCTGCCATTTGGGCCACAACGTCAACCCACGCACCTGCGGCATTCACAAGGGTTTTGGCGCTTAAGACGTCATCGCCGACGGTGACCTCCCAGCCATTCCCCGTGCGGGTTATGCCAGTGACTTCGGCAGAGGTGCGTACTGTGCCGCCATTCGCGCGGATGTCGCTGGCAAAGTTTTGCACCATGCGGTCGGTGTCTAAATCCCATGCTTCGGCGTGATATCCGACCCGCGTAACGGTCTCGTTGAGGATCGGCATCATCGCGCGGGCATCAGACAAAGATATGTCGTGCAGGTTCATTGATTTGAGGTCAGCCTCGAACTCTGCGTCATCGTCCTTGGTTCCGATAAGCAGGATGCCACGTGGGCTGGTGACGCCGCCGTGGGCTTCGAAATGGTGTTGTTTGCTGGCGGTATTCAGCGCGACGGTTGAGGGTGAGCCGTAGCATTCTTCGAACATCGCAGCCGAGCGGCCCGAGGCGTGGTAGGCCAGTGCGCTTTCGCGCTCAAGCACCGTTACTGACCCAAGCTGCGCCAACCGCGCGCCCACAGACACCCCAGCAATACCGCCACCGACAACGAGGAAATCGATCATGTCTACCGCGACCAAAGAGAACGCAAAAACAACCCGATTCCCCCGACTAAGAGGATAAGGATCATTAACAAGTCAAAGGCGCTCATCCGTACAAGAGTGAAGTTGATGCTGGCGATCACACCTACAACCAGCGCGATGACCGATCCGCCCGACAGCAGCCAGCCCAACCAGTTGCGGCTGTTGTAAAAGATCATGCCGACGCCAAAGGCGAAGGGAACCAGAACCAGACCTGTCGTGACCGGAAAGCCGCCAATCGAATACATTTGATTGCCCAGCCCAAACTGGGGCCGCACCATGATCCCCCGCAAGAGAAGATAGCCCCCCGCAATCATCATGATGATCCCTAAAAGGAACGATCCTTCGCCGCCCCGTGTTCCGCCTGCGCCCCGATATGGCATACTGAAACTCCACTTGTTGTTGCAGACACATTGAAGGCCCATTGCAAAAAGTTCTAGAAAATTCGTGTGACAGCGACAAATCTTCGGAACCGCTGCGTAGAATGCATAGATCAATTGTTAAAGGCTAATCGTATGACACATTTTCGGCTCACCTCGGCAGCAGCCTTAATCACCCTCGCGCCGTTTGCGGCACAGGCTCAGATTGACGGCGGGCAGATATCTTCTGACGCGCTTGTGTCTGATCCAACGGTGGTGGAATGCACTCTGACAGACGGAAGCGCCGCGTCCTGCCTTGAGATTACAGTTAAGTATCAACCTGACGACCTAGAGATCGGGCCGTTTTGCCCGACGACGATCGAAGACGAAGGTGGTATTTGGGACTGGGACGGCGATGAGGCCGGTTTGTACCGTATTGATGGTGAATTCCTGAAGATGCTCGATGACATGGGATATCATTTTTACGACGAAGACGGCACGGTCCATGTCTTTGATATCCGCGTTGAAGGGCCGACTGAGGCAAACGAATGTATCAGCGGGTCCGTCGATGAGGCCGTTGAAATGACCATGCTGATCCCGACCACACCGCAGATGGCGGATGCTCCGGTGTCCTTGGGGACCGTCGCAAAGGTGGGTGTGTCGCTCAGCGGTGTGCCGATTTTCGCGGATGCGCCGAGCGTTCTAGACACCGGTCACATGCCAGCGCTGGATGTTTGCGCGGGTCACGTTGATCCGGGGGGATGGTATCATTACCACGGCACCGCAAGCGATCTGGACACCGTTTATGAGCACAATGATGTCGATGGGTCCTGTGCGAATGCAATCCAAGATTCCAAAGCGCAGTTTGGCTATGCCTTTGACGGCTACGCGATCATGGGCAGCCTTGAACATGATGGCAGCGTTCCGCGCGACTTAGATGAGTGTGGCGGCCATATGGACGGTAATACATATCACTACCATTCAACCGGTGAATTCCCCAACTTGCCGACATGTCTTGTCGGGCTTCAGGCCGAGGATAATTTCAGCACCACGGCTGCGGCTGGCATTGGTTCAGCCGGTGGCCCCGGTGGCGGCCAAGGTGGCCCCGACGGTGGGGGACGCCCTGATTTTGAGGCCATCGCTTCGGATCTGGGCATTGATGCGCAGTTGTTGATGCAAGCGATGCAAGACGCAGGTGGCCCAAATGCAGATTTGGCCGCAGTAGCCTCCAGCCTTGGCATAGACGAAGCCGCCTTGCGCGCCGCTTTGCCACAACGCCCCTAATACGAACGAGCAAGACCACCACTCCCCAAGAACGAGAAAGGCCCGCCAGATTGGCGGGCCTTTCTGCATTTGCTTTAAAGAGCTTACTGCGGAATTTCAGCAGTCAGGCCTTCGACGTAGAACGCCATGCCAGCAAGGCCGTCATCACCAAAGTCAGCGGCGGTTTCGCCCTCGGCCAACCAAGGTGTGCCGTCTTGCTTGTTAATCGGGCCAGTAAAGGCGTGGTATTCACCAGACGCCAATTCTGCGACCATGGCTTCTGCGCTTGCTTTTACTTCGGCAGGGATCGCATCAGAGATTTCACCGATGCCGACCATGCCAGCGCCGATGCCATCCCATGTGGATACGGATTCCCATGTGCCATCCATGACAGCTTGGGTCCGTGCGACGTAGTATGGGCCCCAGTCATCAATGATGGAAGATACGCGTGGCATTGGGCCAAATTCAGCCATGTCAGACGCCTGACCGAAGGTATAGACAGTTGCGCCTGCTTCGTTGGCAGCTTGCGCGGCAGCCTGTGGTGCTGTGGAGTCAGTGTGTTGCAAGATCACGTCAGCGCCTTGTTCGATCAGAACGGAAGCGGCTTCTGCTTCTTTTGCAGGGTCGAACCATGTGTAAGCCCAGATGATTTTGAACTCGACATCAGGGTTCACTTCAAGCGCGTGAAGGTATGCGGAGTTGATGCCGCGAATTACTTCTGGGATCGGGAAGGACGCGATGTAGCCGATCACGTTGGATTCAGTGATCTGACCTGCAATGTGGCCTTGAACGGCACGGCCTTCGTAGAAACGCGCAGAGTAAACGGACACGTTGTCGGCTTGTTTGTAGCCGGTTGCGTGTTCGAACATCACATCTGGGAACTGTGCCGCAACGTTGATCGTCGGGTCCATGTAGCCAAAGGATGTGGTGAAGATCAGGTCAGCACCCTCAAGCGCCATCTGTGTCATCACACGCTCAGCGTCTGGGCCTTCTGGCACGTTTTCAACAAACACGGTTTCAACCGCGTCACCGAATGCTTCCTCTACGGCCAAACGACCTTGGTTATGTTCGTAGGTCCAGCCACCGTCGCCAACTGGGCCAACGTAAACGAAACCTACTTTTACTGGCTCGTGGCCATCTGCTGCCGCGATACCGCCCAACATGGCAGTTGCTGCTGCGCTCGCCAAAAGTGTTCTTCTAAGCATGTGTAATCCCCCTGTGGATTTCTTCGGTTATTAAGCGCCCCTATCGAGAGGCATGGAACGTCTTGCCAAGTGACCCTGGCGCTCCGCCGCTGGCCATAATGACCAGAACGAAGATGGTGGCAATATAAGGTGATGAGGAAAGCCATAGTGTTTCGTTAAATGGCCAACCCATCGCGGCGTAGAAATAGATCAGGACCGCGGCGATCAGAAGCCCCAAAGCCCAGAGCATCATCTTTTTCGTCACCGTCCGGAGCTTGATGGCTCCGATCAGAATGACGAGCACTGCCGAGATGAACAAGATTGCACTTAGGATATCGAGTAACGACAGCATTGCCGCCTGCAAATTCAACTGCAAAACGGTCACGCCGCCGAACAAATAAGCCCCAAGCAAAAGTCGCAGTGGTTTCCAGCTGGCGAAGACGACAATTGCCAGCGCGATCCAACCGGCACCTGCTGTAAGCCCGTCTGCATAAGTCGGTACCCGCACGATAGATAGATACGCGCCACCAAGACCCGCACAGGCCCCGCCAAACATGATCGCCAGAAGTCGTGTCCGCACAACGTGATAACCCAAAGCGTGGGCCGCTTCGTGGTTTTCACCCACGGCGCGCAAGACCAATCCTGCACGGGACTTATTCAGGAACCACCAGACACCAGCGACGATTATAAGTCCCACATAAACCATTGGATCGTGCTGAAACACTATGGGGCCAATCACCGGGATGTCACCGAGCAGCGGGATGTGCCAATCGGGAAAGCTAGGTGCTTTCACGCCGAGATACCCTTGCCCGAGAAGCGATGCGAGCCCGAGGCCGAACAGGGTCAACGCAAGACCCGTGGCTACCTGATTGGATAAGAAGAACTGCGTCAAGATGCCAAATATCAAGGCCATGCCTGCGCCGCCAAGCGCCGCGACAAAGAAGCCGACCCAGGCGTTGCCAGTCGCAATTGCCGCGACAAAGCCGAGCACAGAGCCGGAAATCATCATGCCCTCAACACCGAGATTGAGAACGCCAGAGCGTTCAACAACCAGCTCACCAATGGCGGCCAGCAAGATTGGCGTCGCTGCAACCATTAAAGACGCAAGAAGGAGGATCGGGTCGATTGAGCCTAGGTTCATCTCAAACGCCTCCCAGTCCGTGAATACTCAAGTGGATGGCCCCCACGACCATCGCGGCACCGCCCAGCATGGCTGCGAAATGATGCAAAGATGGACGATGTAAGCGATCCATCCAGCCACGCAGGCGAGGTGATAGACGCGTTGAGAACAGTGCGGCACTTAGTGCGACCAAGACTAGCACCACATGCGCGCCGATAAATACAGTCTGTGCGCTGCCGCTGAGCTGTGAATCACCAGTTATCAGGCCGTGCAGCATCCAAATCATCATCAGGCCCATCAGGGCACCCATCATCACCGGCTTGATCATGCCACCGCCCCCTGTTTGATCCGTACGCGGTAATTCGTCAGCACATCCACGGCCAAAAGGAAGAACAACAGCATGCCTTGGAAAACTTGGATCGCTGCACCCGGAAGGCCGAGGGACGACTGCGCCACGTCACCGCCGATATAGGTCAGCGCCATCAGCGCCCCTGCGAAAAGGATACCGATTGGGTTCAGGCGCCCCAAGAAGGCGACGATGATCGCGGTGAACCCGTAGCCCACATTGAAATCGATACTGACCAGTCCGGCGGGGCCCGAAACCTCCGTAAGGCCCGCAAGTCCCGCCAGTGCGCCCGATGTGCCAAGGCAAAACAGCACCAATCGCGCGGGGTTAACGCCCGAAAATGCCGCCGCGCGTGGGGCTTGGCCTGCCAGTTTGATTTGGAACCCGAGAATGTGTTTTGAGAACAGGATATAGGCGAAGATCACGGCGATCAGGGCGATAACGACGCCCCAGTGCATGCCGTAGCCTTGGTCGATCCAACTGCTTGATGAGGCGTATTGCGACAAGTTGCGCGACCCCGGAAAGCCCATACCTTCGGGGTTCTTCATGAGGCCAAGCGCCATTGAGGCCAGCAATTGTTCAGCCACATAGACGAGCATTAACGAAACAAGGATTTCGTTCGTGTTAAATTTTACCCGCAAGATTCCGGGGATCATGGCCCATGCAAACCCGCCCAAGGCCCCAGCAATCAGCATTAGTGGAAAGATAAGCCAGCGGGATTCCATGGGGTAAAACGCTAGGCCGACCGCCGCACCGCACAGTGCACCGATGATGTATTGCCCTTCGGCCCCAATGTTCCAGATGCCTGCCTTGAACCCAAGCGACAGACCTAAAGCGATCGCGACCAAAGGTGCGCCCTTCACCAAAAGTTGCGGCAGATAGAAAAAGTTGAATTCGCCAAACAGCGGTTCCCAAAAGATTTTCGAAAGCGCTTCGATGGGCGGCGTGCCGAGGGATGCAAATAGGGCCGCACCTGCAATCATTGTCAGGACAACAGCCACCAATGGCGCCGCGTAGGACCAAAATTGCGAGGGCTGGGGGCGTTTTTCAAGCGTCAACATGGGCGACCTCCATATCGTGGGCACCACCAAGCATGAGCCCGACTTCGTCGACCGTAAGCCCTTGCGCTGGGCGGAGTGGCGATAGCCGTCCTTCGTTCAGCGCGGCGAAATAGTCAGAGATTTCCATGAGTTCATCAAGGTCTTGGCTGATCACGATGACCGCGGCCCCCTTGGCCGCGAGGTCAAGTAAGGCTTGCCGGATCGCGGCGGCGGCAGACGCATCCACGCCCCATGTCGGTTGGTTCACGATCAAGACTTGAGGGTCTTGCAAGATTTCCCGCCCGATAACGAATTTCTGCAGGTTCCCGCCGGATAGGGACCGCGCAGCGTTGGCAGTTCCTGGCGTGCGAACGTCAAAGCGTTCGATTATTTCTTCTGCGAAGGTGCGTGCACTTGCCCAATCGATAAAGCCGTTCTTGGTGAGGTTTTTCCGCTTACGGCCCGTCAAGGCGGCGTTCTCGGTTAGGGACATGTCGGGTGCGGCGGCGTGGCCCATACGTTCTTCTGGGGCGGCACAAATGCCGAGACTGCGGCGCAAATCCGGCGCATGGTGGCCGATGTCTTGATCGTGAAAGAAGATGTTACCCGCTGGGGTTCGAATTTCACCAGACAGCGCCGCCAGAAGTTCATCCTGACCATTGCCCGCAACGCCACCGATACCAATGACGTCGCCCGCGCGGATATCCAGATTGATGCCTTTCAAAGACGTGCCAAATTCAGCGGGCGAGGCCACGGACAAGCCTTTGATCTTCATAAGCGTTTCGCCGGACTCCCCGATTTCGCGTTCGGGCACGTGCAGTGTGCCGCCGACCATCAGCTCCGCCATTTCGCGGGCACTGCTCGTGCGTGGATCACAGGTTCCTACGACCTCGCCAAGGCGTAGGACTGTGGCTTCATCACACAACGCGCGAATTTCTTCGAGCTTGTGGGAAATGTATAATATTGCGGTGCCTTCGGACTGCAATTTGCGCAGGGTTTCAAACAGGATTTCAACCTCTTGCGGGGTCAGGACCGAGGTCGGTTCATCCATGATCAGCACTTTGGGGTCTTGCAAAAGACAGCGGATAATTTCGACCCGTTGGCGTTCACCTGCGCTAAGGTCGCCGACGATACGCGATGGATCAAGCGGCAGGCCGTAGGTTTCCGATACCTCCTTGATGCGCGCGGCGAGGTCGCGCATGGGCGGTGGGTTTTCCATGCCTAAGGCGACGTTTTCCGCGACGTCTAAGGCTTCGAATAGGGAAAAGTGCTGGAAGACCATCGCGATACCAGCGGCACGCGCCACACGGGGTTCTGCAGGGGTGAATGGCGCACCCTCAAGCGTCATGGTGCCGCTGTCGGGTTTGACCAACCCGTAAATGGTTTTGACCAATGTGGATTTTCCAGCCCCGTTTTCCCCCAACAACGCGTGCACTTCACCGGCGCGGATATTGAAAGACACATCGTTGTTGGCAACGACTCCGGGATACGCCTTGGTGAGGCCTGATAGTTTCAGGAGAGGGTCGTTCATCCAGTTCGGTCCTTTGCGGCCATTCGTGCCGACGCAGAGATTAACGCCGCCGCAACGCCAACCGCAATGGCCTGCGGGTGCTTTCCAAGGGAAGGATCGCCTATTGGACAGGCAATGCGCGTAATTTGGGCAGGCTCATGCCCCATAGAGGCGAGCCGAGACCGGAAGCGCGCCCATTTGGTTGTAGAACCAATCAACCCGACGCTAGCGAAGTCATGTCGCAGAAGGGCATCGCACAAGGCGAGGTCGATGTCGTGTGAATAGGTAAGGATCAGATGATCCGCGTTTATCGGGGCATGCGGCACTGCAAGCACAGGCTTTGCTGCGACGAGTGGTGAAACAGTCGCTGCAAGCGTCTCGGGCATCCGTTCGTGCGTTGTGTCGATCAGCGTGATGTCACGGTCTTCTAGCGGGGCAAGGACATTTGCGATGGACCGTCCGACATGGCCTGCGCCCCAAATCCAAAGCGGCGGTTCCGTAAAAGTCGGCTCAGACGCTGTGCGGGTAAACGCTAGGGTGACAGACCCGCCGCAGCATTGCCCCAGATCAGGGCCCAGCGGGATAGTGCGTGTTGTGTCTTGGCCGCCTGATGTCAGCATGTCGCGCGCAATGCGGGCGGCGTCCCATTCCAAAGCGCCGCCGCCAATGGTGCCGCTTTGACGATCCGCCCAAACGCGCATGGTTGTTCCTGCATCACGCGGCGCTGACCCTCGGGTGTTTTGGACTGTGACCGTGATAAAATCGTTCATCCGCGGGCCCGTTTCACTGCCTGCAGAACTTCCTCGGCTGTCGCGGGCGCCTGAAGGTCAGGGTAGGTTGGTCCGCAGGCTGCGCAGGCGTCTGCTAATGCAAGATGAGCCGAGATTCCAAGCATGAACGGCGGTTCACCCACTGCCTTGGAACGATAAACCGTTTCGGCGCGGTTTTCGCCGTCCCAAAGAGTGACGTTAAAGACTTCGGGGCGGTCGCTGCAGGCGGGGATTTTGTAGGTGCTGGGCGCATGGGTGCGCAGTCGCCCAGCGTCATCCCAAACCAGTTCTTCGGTGGTCAGCCATCCTGCGCCTTGAACGTAGCCTCCTTCAATCTGCCCGATATCAAGGGCAGGGTTCAGAGATGCGCCTGCATCGTGCAGGATGTCTGTGCGAAGGATGCGGTTTTCGCCGGTGTTGGTGTCGATCACGACTTCGGTCAGGGCGGCGCCGTAAGCAAAGTAAAAGAACGGGCGTCCTTTGCCTGCGATACGATCCCACGCCACGTCGGGTGTTTTGTAAAACCCCGTCGCGCTGAGCGAGACACGGTTTTCATAAGAGAGCTTTGCGGCGTCAGAAAAGGACAGCGTTTTGTCAGCAACATGAACCTGCCCATCGTGGAAAGTGACGGTTTCTGGTGAGGTGTCATGAAGTTCTGCCATGCATGCCGCAATCCGGTCACGGATCGTATCGCAGGCATTTTGGACGGCCATCCCGTTGAGGTCGGTTCCCGACGAGGCCGCCGTTGCAGATGTGTTTGGGACTTTGCCAGTGTCCGTCGCGGTGATCTTGACTGCGCCAATGTCCACGCCGAACCGTTTTGCGGCGACTTGCGCGACTTTCTGGAACAAGCCTTGGCCCATTTCGGTGCCGCCATGGTTCAGGTGGATCGATCCGTCCTGATAGACGTGTACCAAGGCCCCCGCCTGGTTCAGGTGTGTGAGCGTAAAGGAAATACCGAATTTGACGGGGTTAAAGGCGAGGCCTTTCTTGAGCGTTGCATGGCTGGCGTTCCAATCTGCAACGGCGGCCTTTCGGGCCCGATAGTCTGCACCGCTCAGCAAGCTGTCCGTCATCTCGTGCAAGATGAAATCCGTGACTTCCATCGCATAAGGCGTGGTGTTGTCTTTAGGTGTGGCGTTCGGGGAATGCGCGCCGCCGAACCGTTTTCCTGTGC
The DNA here is from genome assembly GCF_021532625.1 of Octadecabacter algicola. Taxonomy (GTDB): domain Bacteria; phylum Pseudomonadota; class Alphaproteobacteria; order Rhodobacterales; family Rhodobacteraceae; genus Octadecabacter; species Octadecabacter algicola. Next base: position 218,721 of record NZ_JAKGAR010000004.1, on the reverse strand, counting down.
CAGCACCAGTCTGACCTGACGGCGTGTCATCCGCGGCTGCGTAGTAATTGGTGCGACGCACGTCGGCTGCATCAAGGTTCAAAGTGTGGGCAATGTGATCCATCGCCCGCTCAATACCGATCATCCCCTGTGGTCCGCCAAAGCCGCGATAGGCGGTTGCGCTTTGCATATTGGTTTTTAGACGGTGCGACGTGATGCGCGCTGCGGGCAGCAGATAGGCGTTGTCCGCATGCAACATGGCGCGATCGGCAACGGGCAGGGACAGGTCCTGCGCCCAGCCACAGCGTGTGTATTGCGTAAAGTCGATCCCGTGGATGCGGCCCGTCGCATCGAACCCCACGTCGTATTCAATGCGGAAATCGTGGCGCTTGCCGGTGATCATCATATCGTCGTCGCGGTCATAGCGCATCTTGCAGGGCTTGCCCGTAAGGGATGCCGCGATGGCGCAGCTAACAGCCAAAGCGTTGCCTTGGCTTTCTTTGCCGCCAAACCCGCCACCCATGCGGCGGATTTCGACGCGCACGCTGTGCATTGGCACGCCCAAGGCATCCGCGACTTTATGCTGGATTTCGGTCGGGTGCTGGGTCGATGAGTGCACCACCATGTCACCGCCTTCTTGCGGTAGGGCTAAGGCGGCTTGCCCTTCAAGGTAGAAGTGTTCCTGCCCGCCCATGTCAAAGGACCCCGTTAGGCGGTTGGGCGCGGCGGCTAGCGCTATATCGACGTCGCCTTTGGCGTAAATTCGCGGGCCGTCTTCAAAGCGTGAATCCGCAGCGAGCGCGTCTTCGATTGATAGGATCGGGGTGTCTTCGGAGTAAGTAACATCGCCCAGCCGGGCTGCGTTGCGGGCGTTGAGGTGGCTGTCGGCCACCACTAAAAACAGCGGCTGGCCAAGATAGTGAACACTACTGTCCGACAGTAAGGGTTCGTCGTGGATAGAGGGCGAGACATCGTTTTCAAACGGCAAATCATCTGCCGTTAGGACGTGGATCACACCTGGCACATTTCTTACGCGATCGAGGGTCATCGTCGTGATGGTGCCGCGCGCAATCGTGCTGGTGCCAAAGGCAAGGTGCAGCGTGCCGCTGGGCAATGGTACATCGTCAACATAGCGCGCAGTGCCTGTTACATGTAGGCGGGCCGCGTCATGGGGGAGGGGTTTTGAAACACTCATGCGCGGACCTCCAACACGTCGGTCTCATTGCCGTTCATGTCATCGAAATAGCGGTGCAACTGGCCGATAGCGGCCTCCATCCGGTAGTCGGCTGAGGCGCGCATGTCGGACATCGGTTGGAAGTCTTTGCGCAGGCCGGCTGCCGCGTTTGAAATGGTTTCGAGCGACCAAGGTTTTCCGATCAGGGCGGCCTCGCTCAATGGGGCGCGTTTTGGCGTGCCCGCCATGCCGCCGAATGCGATGCGGGCGTCCGTTATTTGTTCGTCTATTACCGTGATGTTGAATGCGCCGCAGACAGCAGAGATGTCTTGGTCAAAGCGTTTGGACAGTTTGTAGCACCGAAGTGCGGCGGCCGATTTCGGGATGGTAACGGCTTCGACAAACTCACCTGGTTTGCGGTCTTGTTTGCCATAGTCGATGAAGTAGTCCTCAATCGGGAGGTCACGGCGGGTATCGCCTTGGCGCAGGTGCAAAATTGCTCCGAGGGCGATCAAGGCCGGCGGGTTGTCCCCAATGGGTGATCCGTTGGCGATATTTCCGCCGATGGTCGCGGCGTTGCGCACCTGAAGGGACCCATAACGGCGGATCATTTCAGCATAGGACGGATGCAGATCGCCTACAGCGGCCAAAACATCGGTCATGGTAACACCGGCGCCGATGCGTAGGGCATCGCCTTGATCGTCGATCTTTTGCAGGTCGGTGCAGCGGTTCAGGAACGCTACCTCGTCGAGCTTTCCATCACGATCCGCGAAATTTTTGGTCACCCAGAGCCCAACGTCTGTGGCGCCCGCGATAAGCGTGCCTTCGGGATGGGCGAGGCACCACTGTGCAAGAGCATCGCTGGTTTCGGGTGCGGGGATTTGCGTTTCATTTGGAAGTTCAAGAGGCGTGTCGCGCACGTGATCTGGGATGGGCGCGTCCTCAGCCGATTTGGCGGCGCGGATGATGGGAGCGTAGCCTGTGCAGCGGCACAGATTGCCCGCCAACGCTTCGTTGTGATCTGTGCGGCCATTCAGGTGGGCCGTTGCCATCGACATGACAAAACCTGGTGTGCAGAACCCGCATTGACTGCCGTGATGATCGATCATCGCTTGTTGCACGGGGTGCAAAGTACCGTCCGGCGCCGCAAGTCCTTCGACGGTGCGAACGGCCTTACCGTGCAACTGCGGTAGGAAAAGAATGCATGCGTTAAGGCTGCGGGCACCGGTCGCGTCTGTGACCATGATCGAACAGGCCCCGCAGTCGCCTTCATTGCAGCCTTCTTTGGTGCCTTTAAGGTCGCGGGTCTCGCGCAGGTAATCCAGCAGCGTTTGCGTCGGTGGGGTGTCCACCTCCACGATTTCCCCGTTGAGAAGAAACGTCACGATCATATGAATGCTCTGCCGCGGTACTAATGTGCCGTATGGGCGCAAGGTCGATGCGGCGTAGACCCCAGCGCTGGAACGGATCAAAGCCGTTCAGGCTGGGATTGGCAAGCCCTTTGCCCAGATCAATCAGTCTTGGGCCGCAACCAAACGGTCGAGGTTTTCCATGCTGCCGGTCCAACCACTTTGGAATTCGGCGATCATTTCGGGGCCTACGAAAGATGAAACGGCGACGGTGACAGACAGGGATGATCCGGCGCCTTTTGCGACCAGTTCAAGTGTTACCAGACTTGCGCCAAGTGCCATGCCACCTGCTTCGATGACTTCTGTGTAAACGGCGCGGGTGGCGTCTTCGAGGTGATACCAGCGGGTGTGTGATTCAAACTCAGGAGCATCGGCAGGGCCACATCTTTGGTGGTCAGTGCCGCCGACACGAACGTCTGAGGACAGGGTTTCGAGAACCATGCCTTCGCCCGGCGCGCCCCATGTCGCGCGCATGTCCGGCTGCGTGAGAAGTGGCCATATGCGGGTAGGGTTCAGGGCGAGGTCACGGGTGAACGTGAACGTGTCGGTGCTGTTGTCGGTCATGATGTGTTCCTGTTGATTTTTTCGGCGAGGGTAGACAGGCGGTCAAGGCGCTGATCCCAGACGCGGCGTTGCCATTCGAGCCAACCCTGCAATTCCATCAGAGGCGCGGCTTCTATGTGGCAGGTCCGCACGCGGCCCTTCTTTACGCTGCGCACGAGGCCACTGTCTTCGAGCACTTTTAGGTGGCGCATGAAGGTTGGCAAGGCCATGTCGTGCGGGCTGGCAAGGTCAGACACAGAGGCCGGGCCATTGACCAACCGCTCGATTACAGCGCGGCGGGTTGGATCAGAGAGGGCAGAAAAGGATGAGTCGAGTTGGCTTTGCATGGGGTGCAGTATTGGGGGCGAAATCGCAGCTGTCAAGATACTTAGCTAAATAGCTAAGTATTGCGCGATCAGAAGTTAATCACGCGGGTTTACAGGGGGTTACGGTCGCGTATCGGCTGTCGTTACAATCGGGTCTTTTGGCTGTTGGCGCGGGCAGGTAGACTGGTCTTCATGGCTGATCCAAAATTCATTCACCTGCGCACGCATACGGAATATTCGCTTCTTGAGGGAGCGGTTCCTGTTAAAAAACTTAGCGGCTTAGCCGAGGGCGCGGGCATGCCTGCGGTTGCCGTAACTGATACAAATAACATGTTCTGCGCGCTGGAGTTTTCCGAATACGCCGCAAAGGCAGGCGTGCAGCCAATTATTGGGTGTCAGGTCGATGTGAGCATGGAAGGCGGCGACCCAAGAGGCCGCCCCACACCGCCCGCGCCGATCGTTTTGTTGGCGCAAACCGAAGCTGGCTACATGAACCTGATGAAGCTGAACTCCTGCGCCTATATCGACGCGAACGGGGAACTGCCGCAGGTTTCATTGGAGGATCTTGAGCGTCACTCAGACGGGTTGATATGTTTGTCTGGCGGCCCCGACGGACCGATTGGCCGTCTGTTGCGCGCTGGGCAACGCCCCGCAGCCGAAGCGATGATGATGAAATTGGCCTCGTCGTTTCCCGATCGCTTATATGTGGAATTGCAGCGCCATCCCGTGGATGGCGGTTTGCCCGAGGCCGAGGCGTTGTCTGAACAAGGCCATGTCGAGATGGCCTATGCATTGGACCTACCGCTGGTCGCCACCAATGACGTCTATTTCCCGAAGGCTGCAATCTATGAGGCCCATGATGCCCTGATCTGCATTTCCGAGGGCGCCTACGTCGATCAGAATGAACCGCGCCGCCGTCTGACGCCGCAGCATTATTTTAAGTCGCAAGAAGAAATGGTCACGCTGTTCGCGGATCTTCCCGAAGCGATCGCGAATACTGTTGAGATCGCAAAACGCTGCGCGTTCAAGGTTTATAAGCGCGATCCGATTCTCCCGAAATTTGCCGATGATGAGGTCGCTGAATTGCGTCGTCAGGCCGAACAGGGGCTAAAGAACCGTTTGGCGATTATTCCCCATGCGGCGGATGTGGCGGAATACGAAGCGCGGTTGGAATTCGAGTTGGGCATCATCGAAGGAATGGGATTCCCTGGTTACTTTCTGATCGTTGCGGACTTCATCAAATGGTCCAAGGACCACAACATTCCCGTTGGGCCGGGCCGTGGGTCTGGTGCGGGGTCTTTGGTGGCCTATGCGCTGTTGATCACGGACTTGGACCCACTGCGCTATTCGCTGCTGTTCGAACGTTTCTTGAACCCCGAACGTGTGTCCATGCCAGATTTCGATATCGACTTTTGCATGGACCGCCGCGAAGAAGTCATTCGCTACGTTCAGGAAAAATATGGTCGCGACAAGGTCGGCCAGATCATCACATTTGGTGCGTTGCTGAGTAAAGCCGCCGTGCGTGACGTTGGCCGCGTGTTGCAGCTGCCCTATGGGCAGGTCGATAAACTGTCCAAGATGATCCCTGTTGAGGGCGTCAAACCTGTCAGCATTGTTAAGGCGCTGGCCGATGAGCCACGCCTTCGCGAGGCCGCGAATGCCGAAGAGGTCGTGGACCGCTTGTTGACCTATGGCCAACAGATCGAAGGGTTGCTCAGGAATGCGTCGACCCACGCGGCGGGTGTTGTAATCGGGGACCGTTCGCTTGATGAACTGGTGCCGCTTTATCAGGATCCACGATCCGACATGCCCGCAACCCAATTCAATATGAAATGGGTCGAGCAAGCGGGTCTGGTAAAGTTTGACTTCTTGGGCCTGAAGACACTGACGGTCATCCAGAACGCAATCGATCTGATCCGCAAATCTGGCCGCGATATTCACATCGCTGCGGATGGTACGGAATTGTATGAACCCGCCGAGGGCGCGGTAAACGAGATCAACGCGATCCCCTTGGATGATGACGCGTCATACAAGCTTTATGCGGCGGCGAAGACAGTTGCGGTGTTCCAGGTGGAATCCAGCGGCATGATGGATGCGTTGCGGCGTATGAAACCGGACTGTATCGAAGACATCATCGCGCTTGTGGCGCTGTATCGCCCCGGCCCGATGGAGAATATCCCGAAGTTCTGCGAAGTGAAAAACGGAACCTCGGATCGCGACACGCTGCACCCGTCGATCGACCATATCTTGGACGAGACGCAGGGCATCATTGTTTACCAAGAACAGGTTATGCAGATCGCCCAAGAGATGGCGGGCTACAGCCTCGGCGGTGCCGATTTGCTGCGCCGCGCGATGGGTAAAAAGCTGCAAGAAGCGATGGACGCCGAGAAACCGAAGTTTATTGCAGGTGCGGCTGAAAACAACGTCGATAAGAAGAAGGCGCAGGAGGTTTGGGACCTGTTGGACAAGTTTGCCAACTACGGGTTCAACAAATCCCACGCTGCGGCCTACGCGGTGGTGAGCTACCAAACGGCCTGGTTAAAGGCGAACCATCCGGTCGAATTTATGGCCGGCGTGATGAACTGCGATATTCACCTGACGGATAAGCTCGCCGTTTATTTCCAAGAAGTGAAAAAGGGACTTGAGCTGCCATGGTCACCGCCATGTGTGAACACGTCACTTGCTACGTTTGATGTACAGGACGGCACGTTGGTTTACGGGCTTGGCGCGCTTAAGAACGTTGGCGTGGATGCCATGGGTCTAATCGTCGAAGGGCGAACAGCGGACGGGGGCAAACCGTTTGCAACGTTGTTCGATCTGGCCCGTCGTGTCGACCTCAAACGCGTGGGTAAACGCCCGATGGAGATGCTGACACGGGCGGGGGCGTTTGATGTGCTCGATCCGAACCGTCGCCGCGTGTTTGACAGTTTGGATGCCTTGGTGGGCTATTCCGCCGCAATCCACGACCAGAAGAACTCTAATCAAGTTAGCCTTTTTGGCGAAGCTGGCGATGATCTGCCGGAACCGCGCTTGTCTCCGGTTGAGGATTGGTTGCCAGCGCATCGCTTGGCGGAAGAATTCAAAGCTGTCGGATTCTACCTGTCCGGTCACCCGTTGGATGATTACATGGCAGCGTTGAAACGATCCGAAAAAGTGCTGACCTTGGATGAGGTCACTGCGAAGGCAGCAGGCGGTGCGTTCGTCGCCAAGATGGCCGGAACCGTGGCCGGACGGCAGGAACGTAAATCTGCGCGGGGCAACCGATTTGCCTTTGTTCAGTTGTCAGACCCTACCGGCCAATACGAAGTCACAATGTTCAGCGATACATTGGAAGTGGCGCGCGAGCACCTTGAGACCGGCAATCAGGTCGTCATCGGGGTTGAGGCCACGATGGAATCCGAACAGCTTAAACTGTTGGGCCGTTCGGTCACGCCTGCCGATATGGCCGTGGCGAACGCTGGGTCGTCAGGCTTGCGGGTTTTTGTTGGTGACGTTGGTGCGATTGAGACCGTGAACGGTATCTTGCAAAACGCGATCCGTGACGGTGTCAAAGGCGGGCGTGGTCCGATTACGTTTACCATTGATGATGCCGAATTAGGTGAAATCGATGTCGAACTCGACACTGATTTCCCAGTGAACCCGCAAATCAAGGGGGCCTTGCGCAGCCTAGGTGGGGTGATCGAGGTTCTTGAAATCTAAGCGCCTAGAAAATCCGCCGTTTGCGCAGAGTGATCACTGTCGCCAGCAACGTAAAAGCGCAAAGGGTGATCTTAGATGCGGTGCCCATGGTTCCGTCAATCAGGACGGCATGGGCCACGCTAAAGGAGACGATCAGCAGCCCTGTCGCCCCATGTACCCGCCGCCACAGACGAGGCGGGATACGCCACCAAAGACGCAAAAACGCAAAAAAGCCCGTCGCGATCAATAGCCACATCGCGAGAACACCCCAAAGGGAAAACGGAGTGGGCGAACTAAAAGTGAGCGCGTCGACCACATCGGGCGGGCTGGTGAGCCAAAGCGCGACGATGTGCAAAACGACCGACGCAATCAACGCACCACCGCAAATGCGGTGCACGCGGCGCGCGGGTCGGCCATTTATCCCCGCCAAAGCCTCCCCGACGAGAAGTGGCTGAGCTAGCAAAAGGATCATAGCGACAACGCCTGCGATCCCCGCTGCGATGTAGATCGGATCGCGGTAGGCCAGCAGCGGGCTTGAGGCCGCGTCTATCAGGGACCAAACCGATACCGAAATCAGGGCGATCCAAATCCAGACACGGGCAGAATTGCGGTCCGTCATGCAGGAGTGAGAACGAAACCCACGTTCAGGGATGTGTCAGAGGAGCGCTCGAGAATGGGGCGCAGGAAAACGGTCTCGAATTCGTCGCTGTCATAAGCGAGATGGCCATGAGCCTGTCCGAAGGCAGGGACGATCTGCGGCATCTCAAGGCGGAATGTCCCGTCGGCCTGTGTCAATGTCGCGCCGTGGCTGTGGGGGTCTCGTTCATGGCCTTCGGTGGTGTGCGCCCAGACCTGAATACGAATACCTTCTAGTGGGGCGCCATCACCTACTCGGCGCACGCTCCCTGTCATCCAAAATCCACCACCGCCGATTTTTTCAACGATGGGTGCATCGGGGCGATAGTTATTGGCTCCGCCTCGCATTGAAGGAGTGGGGGCTAAGGTCTGCGCATGGGCTGGTGTCATCACGCCAAAGGTTCCGGTTAGGGCAGCAGCACCTGTCAGGCTGGTCCCGCTTGCTATGAATCGTCGGCGGGTCTGTTTTAGATGTGTCATGGCTCTCACACTGTTTGCACTGCGATTGACCTAAGACTAGGGCGTTGGGCCGCCAAGGGAACCCATTGCGCGTAAATGTGATCGCGTTGTGTGAGGGCGGAGCGCGTAGTGGCGAAACCTTGCCTGCCATGAGGGTTATCTAGACGCATGCAGGGCGATCCGTTAAGAACGCTTTAATAACAGGTTAAAGGACGCTGAATGCGCCGTATTTTATTGGGTTTTGGGGTCGTCGCCACCTTGGCGGGATGTGGTGATCCGCTGCGCGATATAGCGCGGCTGAACGATGTGACCGTTTCTGAACGTTCGGCATCCGTCGCGCAGGTCCCCTCTGAGGCAGGCAACACAGGCGGCGGCTTGTTTGGCCGTCTTTTGAACCGCCAACCTGATGATCCGACGAATGCAGCCGTCGAAGCCGCCCTTCAGGACGCAGAAATCACACCCGCCGCTGGAGGTGTTGGAGCCGAAGACGCCGAGGTGATTGAGGTCTCCGTAGCGCCGGAACCAGAATTAGAACAACCGCGACGAGGCCTTGGTGGCCTTTTCCGCAGATCGCCCGATCGCGCGGCCCCACGCACGGGCCCTGATGCGTCTGATGTTGACGCAGGCACCGTCCTTCCATTTGGACAAATCGCCCGCGTTTGCGGAATTCCGCCCCGTGAACTTGGCGGTCAGGTTGATGCCGCAGCAGGGTATCGCATTTACGACACGTCACCGGGGTCAACGGGGTTGCGTCCGTTTTATATCACTGGCTTTAAAGACGACTGCGTTCGTACGTTCACGGGTGCTGTTGTTGTCACGGGCGATGTCGAAACCCACGAATTCGTCCGCTACCGCCCCAGCAACGAACGGATCGCCTATACAACCACCGACAACGCCTATGAGGCCCTAAAGGCCAGCGAATGTCGGGTTGGTCGCGGTCAGCCTTGTGGTGAACGCCGCACGCGTCTGGATCGCAACACGCAGTTCATCACCGTCTACAATTTCTTTGGTGGCACGTTTAGTGCTGTCCCGACGCAATGGGCGCAAATCTTGGTTCATGACGGCGAAGTGCTCGCGATGTCGATCAAGAGCGGTGAATAACGCCGTTTAGTAGTGCGGTGGTCGCTGATCGGCCAAGGGCACGGAACTGCCCGTGTCCATCTCGCGGCTGGCTTCGCGCTCCATCAACATTTTGACGCGGTGCGTCAGCTTGCTGATTTCCGTTTCCTGCCGCGCCACAATATCTGACAGATCGTCGACAGTGCGGTTCAGGTGGGCCAGTTGTTCTTCTAGGTGTGTTTGATCGCTCATACTGCTCATTAAGGGGCGTTGGGGTAATTTGCCAACCGCTTTCTTGGCCCCGCTGTTGCGTGGGGGCAGCGGGCGGGGTAAAGCGCGGGGGATATTATTCAACGAGCGGAGCCTGTCATGGCCAAGCAGAAAAAACCCCAACGTCCAAAGGCGCAAACCCCAAAGGGTTTCCGCGATTATTTCGGAGCAGAGGTTGCACAGCGTACAGAAATGTTGCGCGTGATCGCTGGGGTTTATCATCGCTACGGGTTCGAAGCGCTTGAGTCGGCTGCCGTTGAAACCGTAGAGGCGCTAGGCAAGTTCCTTCCGGATGTGGACCGCCCGAATGAAGGCGTGTTCGCGTGGCAGGAAGAGGATGAGAATGACAACGGCGATTGGCTGGCATTGCGCTATGATCTGACGGCGCCACTGGCCCGTGTTTTCGCGCAGCACCGCAATGATTTGCCAACCCCTTATCGCCGCTTTGCGATGGGTCCGGTGTGGCGCAATGAAAAGCCGGGACCGGGTCGGTTCCGTCAATTCTATCAGTGCGATGCCGATACAGTCGGGTCTGGCAATGTCGCCGCAGATGCAGAGATTTGCGCGATGCTGGCTGATACGCTTGAGGCCGTTGGTATTGAACGCGGTGACTATGTCGTGCGCATCAACAACCGTAAGGTTTTGAACGGTGTGCTTGAGGTCATGGGTCTGTCTGATGACGACCAAAAAGCCAACGTCCTGCGCACTATCGACAAGTTTGATAAGGTCGGCGAAAGTGGCGTGCGTGAATTGCTGGGCAAGGGGCGTCTGGATGCGTCTGGTGCTTACATTGACGGTGTGGGCCTGAGCGACGCTCAGGCGGAACCTGTATTGATGTTTCTGACCGCAAAAGGGGTAGATACAGAGTCAACTTTGGGAATGTTGGGAAATGCAATTCGGAACAGCGTAGTCGGAGCGCAAGGTCTTGATGAACTTCGACAGATGGCCGATCTCTTGGCTGCTGGCGGCTATGGTGCTGATCGGATCGTGATCGATCCATCAGTTGTGCGTGGCCTTGGCTACTACACGGGCCCCGTGTTCGAAGCGGAACTGACGTTCGAGATCAAAGACGAGAAGGGCCGTCCGCGTTCCTTTGGTTCTGTCGCTGGTGGTGGTCGTTACGACGACCTCGTGAAACGCTTCACCGGCCAAGAAGTCCCAGCGACGGGTGTTTCTATTGGCGTTGACCGCCTTCTTGCAGCCTTGCACATGAAGGGTCGTCTGGACACGGACACCACTGGGCCTGTTGTGGTCACGGTTATGGATAAGCACCGCATGGCAGATTATCAGGCGATTGTTTCTGAACTGCGCAATGCGGGCATTCGGGCCGAAGTCTACCTCGGTAATCCAAAAAGCTTTGGCAATCAGTTGAAATATGCGGACCAACGCAACAGCCCAATCGCCATCATCCAAGGCGGCGATGAGTTGGAGGCAGGGACGTTGCAGGTAAAAGATCTGATCCTAGGGGCGAAGATTGCAGAGACCGCGTCGCAGGAAGAATGGAGCGAGCGTCCGCAACAGTTCGAAATTCCACGCGCCGATCTGGTTGACCGGATCAAGGCGCTCTTGGAAGAGCAAAGCCAGTGAGCACAAACAGCCAAGCCTTATGGACCCGTGCGCGGGCCTACCAAGATAAGTTCGCAGCCCTTGGGGCTGTTGTAACGGATGCCGACGTTTTACAGCCTGCGGGTACTTTGCTGGACCTCTACGGCGAGGACATCCGTGCGCGCGCCTTTACCACGCACGATGCGTTGCGCGGTGAGCTGATGATGCGGCCAGACTTTACCGTGCCGATTGTGCAGCAACATATGGCAGTTGGTGCAGAACCGGCCCGATATACCTACGTCGGCAAAGTGTTCCGTCAACAGGAACAAGATGAAAGCCGTCCTACCGAGTATGTGCAGGTTGGTTATGAAGTCTTTGACGGTGCCGATCCTGCCGCCGCAGATGCCGAAGTGTTCGCGGCGATTTCAGAACTATTGAGCGACCTTCCGGTCACTGCGTCGACTGGTGATATTGGAATTTTGCGAGCTGCAGTTCAGGGCCTTGCGACAACGGAACGCCGACGTGCGGCGTTGATGCGTCATCTTTGGCGGCCGCGTCGTTTCAAGGCTTTGTTGGACCGTTTTGGCGGGCGAATGCCGATTCCTGCAAGCCGCACAGCACTTTTGGAACAGGCGGATCCGATGGCTGGAATGCCGCCGCTACTGGGATTGCGGACGGAATCTGAAATCGCGCTGCGGATTGACGCTTTGCGCGATGATGCATCCTCTGACCCCATTTCAAACGTCGAACGCGATTTGATGGATGCCTTGCTGAAGGTGCGGGAAACCGCGCCGAATGCTTTGACTGCTTTGCGTGATATTTCTGTTGATCTGCCGTCGATTGGCGTCGCAGTTGATGGTTTGGCCAAAAGGTTGGACGCATTGGCGGCGCGTGGCATTGATGTGGACGCCTTGCCGTTTGAGACCTCTTATGGACGTACGTCGATGGAATACTACGATGGTTTCGTTTTTGGCTTTGCTGCGGATGCCGAATTAAACCTACCACCTATCGCAACGGGCGGCCGGTATGATGCGCTGACCACTGTGCTTGGCGGTGGAACAGGCGTTCCTGCCGTTGGCGGTGTGATCCGTCCTGATCTTGTGGCCATCGCGGAGGGCGCGCAATGACGTTGAAATTGGGTGTGCCGTCTAAGGGGCGGCTAATGGACAAGACCTTTGACTGGTTTGCTGCGCGAGGTGTGATCCTTCGCAAGTCCGGATCAGACCGCGAATATGCCGGTGCAGTCGAAGGAATCGACGGCATCGAACTGGTATTGCTATCAGCTGGTGAAATTCCGCGTGAGCTGGATGCTGGACGCATTCATCTTGGCGTGACGGGATCGGACCTTGTGCGCGAAAAACTGTCCGGCTGGGACCAACGTGTGGTCGAGATTGCGAAGATGGGGTTTGGCGGCGCGGATTTGATTATCGCAGTGCCGAATGCTTGGATCGACGTGGATACCTTGGATGATTTAGATGCCGTTGCGGCGGCGTTTCGCGCCAACCACGGGTTCCGCCTGCGGATTGCCACAAAATACCACCGTCTGGTTCGGGATTTTCTGCGCGAAAACGGGGTGGCCGATTACCAACTGATCGACAGCCAAGGCGCCACTGAAGGCACCATTCGCAATGAAACAGCCGAAGCAGTTGCTGACATTACCTCGACCGGAGAGACCCTGCGTGCAAACGGGTTGAAAATTCTCAGCGATGGGATGATCCACTCGAGCCAAGCGACGCTGTTTCGCGGTCGTCGCCATGGGTGGTCACAAGAGCAACGCAATACGCTTAAGGCGTTGGACGAAAAGCTGACCGGCTAGCGCTATTTCAGCGCGGCCGGTTGCGATGGCGACGCTATAGAACGCCAATCTCCGCAAGCGCCGCGCTCAACGTTTCGGGCAATGCTTCTTCAGCTTCGCGGCCCTGCGGTAAATCCATCGGGGCGTCTTCGGGTTTAAGGTACCGCCAACCCTGAAACGGGCGCTTTAGAGTCGGGACAACACGAATGAGTTCGGGGTCCAGTACAATTGCACAACGCCGGATGCCATCCGCGCCGATGACTTCATCAAGGCGCAGCACTTTTTGGCGGCAGGCAAGCTGCCCTTTTATGACCCAATAAATTGACCCACCTTCAAGGATTTCAGTCTCGCGTTTTGGCCACATTCGGGTTACGTGACGTGGTAGCCCATCTGCCGTTTGGGCACGTTTCTCGTCTTGCCACAGAGTGAGATCTGAGACATTTTCCGTGCCAACGGACAGCTTTTGTAAATGAAGTATGTTCTTCAAAAGTTCCCCCTACATATGGTAGGGTAAGACCTTCTTAATGATTCTGCTACCATCCCAAAGGACCCGCCATGACCCGCTTTGCTGCCCCTATTGCCGAACAAATCTGGGACATGAAATACCGCCTGAAAGAGGGTGATGGTACACCGATTGATGCCACAGTCGAAGACACGTGGGCGCGGGTCGCAAAATCCTTGGCCAGCGTTGAAAAAAAGCCAAGCGAATGGGAGCCGAAGTTCTACAAAGCGCTCGAGGATTTCCGTTATCTGCCTGCTGGGCGTATCACAGCTGGGGCAGGGACGGACCGTGCCGTCACCTTGTTCAACTGTTTTGTCATGGGCACGATTCCTGACACCATGTCAGGCATTTTCGACAACCTGCGCGAGGCGGCGTTGACGATGCAGCAGGGTGGCGGGATCGGGTATGATTTCTCGACCATTCGCCCCAAAGGTGCTGTCGTTAAAGGTGTTGCCGCGGATGCGTCTGGTCCGCTGTCTTTCATGGATGTGTGGGACGCGATGTGCCGCACGATCATGTCCGCCGGATCGCGTCGTGGCGCGATGATGGCAACGATGCGCTGTGACCACCCTGACGTAGAAGATTTTATTACTGCCAAATCGGATGCGGCACGACTGCGGATGTTCAATATGTCCGTCCTTGTAACGGACCCGTTCATGGAGGCTGTAAAGGCCGATCAGCCTTGGGATCTGGTCTGGGACGGTGCGACTGTGCGCACGGTTCAAGCGCGTGAATTGTGGGACAGCATCATGTCGTCCACCTACAGCCACGCCGAACCGGGAGTTATTTTCATCGACCGTATCAACGAGATGAACAACCTCAACTATGTAGAGACCATCGCCGCGACGAACCCTTGTGGTGAACAGCCTTTGCCACCTTATGGGGCGTGCTTGCTGGGATCGATCAACCTTGCACGATTGGTGCATTTCCCGTTCGAAGAGGCCGCACAGGTCAAAGAAGACGAGCTGACAGAGTTGGTCGCAACAGCCGTTCGCATGATGGATAACGTGGTTGATGCGTCAAAGTTCCCGCTCGAGGCGCAGGCAAAAGAAGCCGCTGCAAAGCGACGGATCGGGCTTGGCGTTACGGGTCTTGCGGATGCTTTGCTGATGGTGGGCTTGCGCTATGGATCGGAAGAAGCGGCGCGTCAGACGGAAGTCTGGATGAAAGCGATCGCACGCGCCGCGTATCTGGCGTCGGTTGACTTGGCTAAGGAGAAGGGCGCGTTCCCGTTGTTCGATGCGGACCAATATTTGGCGTCGGGCAATATGAAACAGATGGATGATGATGTGCGTGATGCCATTCGCGAACATGGCATTCGCAACGCTTTGCTGACGTCCGTTGCGCCAACTGGGACGATTTCGCTTTATGCAGGGAATGTGTCCAGCGGGATCGAGCCGGTATTTGCTTATGCTTATACTCGCAAGGTCTTGCAAAAGGACGGCAGTCGCACCGAGGAAGAAGTCGTGGATTATGCAGTCAAGATGTGGCGTGATCTGCACGGCGATGTCGAATTGCCCGACTATTTTGTCAATGCGCAGACGTTGCCGGCACTGGAGCATGTCCGCATGCAAGCGGCGGCTCAGAAATGGGTCGACAGCTCAATCTCCAAGACCATCAACGTACCAGAAGACATAGATTTCCAGTCTTTCAAAGACGTCTACATGGAAGCATGGGACAGTGGCTGCAAGGGCTGTACGACTTATCGTCCGAATGAGGTTACAGGGTCGGTTTTGTCGGTCGCGGAAGATCCAAAACCGGAAGTGATCGCGGATCAGAACGTCGGTGACGTAATCTACATGACCGAACCGCTGGACCGCCCAGGTGAACTGACGGGGCAGACCTATAAGCTAAAATGGCCCGATAGTGAGCACGCGATTTATATCACAGTAAACGACATCCAGCATCAGGGCCAAAGCCGCCCGTTCGAGGTGTTCATCAATTCCAAGAACATGGAACACTTTGCGTGGACCGTCGCGTTAACGCGGATGATTTCAGCCGTGTTCCGCCGTGGCGGCGACGTGAGCTTTGTTGTTGAAGAACTGAAAGCCGTTTTCGACCCGCGTGGTGGCGCATGGATGCAGGGTAAGTATGTGCCGTCCATTCTTGCCGCGATCGGCGGAGTCATTGAAAAGCACATGGTTTCGACGGGCTTTTTGGCGGGCGAGGGAATGGGGCTGAAATCAGACCCGCATGCGGACGTCGTTCCGATGACACCCAAAGGCAACGCTTGCCCGAGCTGCGGCCAATACACGCTACGTATGGTCGAGGGCTGTATGACGTGCTCCGACTGCGGGCATTCAAAATGTGGCTGAGCCAAACGTTTAGGAACTTGTGAAACGACAGGCAATTCAGCGCCACTTTGGCTGAATTGCCTTCCACTAATCAGGTCTAATTCTTCCACTGATGTCTAAGTGTCTGAAAACATTAAGGTGATAGAACTCGGCCCTAGTAGCGGGCATTTTGATTTTCTGTAACGGCTTCAATTTCAATCATGCTTGATGTGTGCTTATTCGTTGCGGCTAAAAAACTAGAGACGGCTATGTGTCAAACCGTGTTTATTGATGGATTTTTCACCAAAGTGGTATGACGTCTCACGACACTAAGGGCGGAAAGCTGACTTTCGCTATGCTCGCAAATTGTAAATGCGCAGCCATCCAAAGCAGACGTTGGCTGCTCCAGCGAGTTCACAACGAATGGCGTTCAAGGTAGTTGCTTTGGCTTGTTCTTCAGATTGAAATTTGCAGCATTGCACGAACACCGAAGCCCGTCGGGCGAAGTACCTTTGGGCGTGATGTACAGCCAAGAACCGCAGTCATCGCATTGCGCGCACGCCAAAAGATCTTTGAACGCTTGAACAACCGGCTTGAAGTCATTCGGACTAAAGTTGGCCCACTCATTGAAGTGTATTGCCTTGTTGATCGTCCAATCTTCCTCACCCTTATGGGTGTTTGCCTGCTTTAGCCGCTGTCTACGCGCGAGTGCCTCGGATTTTTGGTCTTCGTTACCCCAAGATTGCGCCGAGTCGATGGCCTTACCTAAAAGGTCTGACAGCCTGGACATAGCACTTGGTAAGAGCCCTCCAAGATCGTAGCTGTTGTCAGCTCGAAAGACAGTTTGTGCTCCCAGTTGATCCGCTAGCAATCGAGCGACAAACTCCATGTGACGCCGCAATATCGGTGCAGCAACTTCGACCTTGCCCTTCGCCAAGGCTGCATCAATCTCTACCCAAATCTCCGGGTTGGACTCCACCAAAGGACCAGTCTCCACTGACCAACTGTCAAATATCATTGACGTCTTTCGCGACACCAACTTCGATGAGCGCATCTGCTCTGCCCAAACTTTGTCGTGCGTTGCTATTATGAATTGCGTGTCTGGAAATTCCGACATCAACAGCTTGCAGAACTGGTATCTATGGTCTGCATCGACTGACATGACTACGTCATCAAGCAGCGCGACCGTAAAGCTATCGCCGAGTAGCCGCTTCATCAAAGCAAGGTAGAGACAGACCCCCATTCCGTCCTGATGTCCTTCGCTATGGAAAGCCCCTGGCGGGAAAAGGCCCCGCTCATAAAAGTTCACATCGAAATCGAGACGCCCTTCAGTGGCCTTAAATCGGGCGACGAACTTCTGCTCGTCGCCATCATTCAAGATGCGGTAGAAGTTGCTGAAGTCATCCTCCACAGCCTCATATAGCTCGTCGAGCTCAGACTCCATTGCCGCGCACCATGCGTCGTAAGCAACTTTCCCGGCGTCACGAGCCTTTTGTGCCTTTTTCTCAGCCTGCCGAGCTGCTTTGTAGTCCTTAAACCTTTGTTCTGCGTTGATTAGAAAACTCTGTGCGGCCAAGGTCGCTGACTGGTCGGGCTTCGCACGTATCGCGTCAACAAAAGCCGCAAGCTTTGCTTCGAAGTCTTCCGGAATGTCCGGCCATCCGGAAGTTAGCCAATCCCTGAGCTCCAATATCTCCGTAAATGACTTTAGCCGTTCCTGTAGTGAGGCGAGGTTTTTGCCCCAAGCCGTCACGCTAGCCAAAATCTCGGTCGCGTTTTCAAGCTTCGCAATACGATGCGTTTCGATCAAGAGCGCCTTCAGGGCTCCAACCTCCGTTGAGAGCGCCGACGCATGATCCAAAAGTTGCTGCTTAAGTTCCCCAGCAGCGTTCGATTTCTGCTGCTTTGCATGCAGATGCGAAAGTAGGTGTGCTTCATCTGGCCATTCATGGTCGCACATCGGACATGCGGGGCCATCGACCAATTTCAATCCGCGTTCTACCAACTCACGTTGCTGCAGCGAAACAAGGAGCTGCGCGTCATTTTCAAGTTGCTCGATCTGAACAACAAGCGCCTGCGCGTCTGGCGAATTTGCCTGGCCAAACCCCGCTATCGCCCTAGTCAGCTTGTCTAGTTCAATCAGTGCGGCAGGCTTGTTGAGTGATTTTTCTTGGCTAGGCTCTGCCAAGCCTTGGTCGATGACGGTCTCGGCCGTAATGGCATGATGGACCGCGAGGCCGAGCAGCTCGCGCTTTGCATTCACGGCTCCCAGCATCTCGGCTGCAGACAATGAGGCAATCTCCAAGTGCTGCATCAAGGTGTTTTTCTTGTTTAGCGTATCCTTTTCAGCTGCGATCGCAGCCCGATTGAGTTTGCCAGAAGCAGTGTTCAATGCCGAACGAGTCTGGCCCAGTTCATCGATCTTCAAAATCTCTTGAATTTGCGCAGAGCGTTTTGTTGGTTCGACCAGGATGAACTTCAAAATTTCCCGTCTCGCCAAAGTGATTTCGGGATGCTGAGCAACCTCATCCAATATCGCCACGATGTCCGGATCGCTTGGCTCAATCATTTGATTTTTGGGGGCAGAAATCTTACGGGTCAGCTTGGCATTCTTGCCCAGCGTCGGAAACGATACTTCGAGCTCTACGAATGCCGCATCTGGGAATTTGATACGGTCAACGTGCGGACCATGATCTCCGAGCGACAACCCTTTGGTTCCCGGTCCGGTCAGACGACCAATCTGACCTGTGAGTGCAAATTCAATTGCATCGATGACCCCGCTTTTTCCCGAGCCATTCGGGCCAGATACTGCGAAGGATTTTTCGGCAAAGTCGATGTCCAGCTTCCGAATGCCGCGAAACTCCTCGATATGCGCCGAAGCAATCTTGATCATAGGATCTCTCCACCGTCCGGGAGGGCGAAGATCGCGGCAAGATCGTCCGGTTTGATCTTCCCGTCTGCCTTTAGGAGCGCTTCAAGCTTTGCGGTCTTCGATTGATCGAATGTCTCATTTTCGTCCAGGGTCTGGAGGAACTTTCTTACAACTGCTTCTTGAAGCGACGCCATATTTCACCGTTTCTGCTTAATCCAATTAACTATAGGTTGAGCGGCGCATTTCAGGAAGCGGCAATCGTCAGCCTTACTTATAGTCTCCACCTCTAGTGATCTTGCTCGACATCCCGCAGAAAACAATCAAGAGTTGCAGAAGCAAATAGTTTTGGAGAACGTATGTACGCTGGAGATGATTTTCAGTTGCTAGAAGCGCGCACTGCAGATGTGCCCGTAGAAATACCCTGGCGACGGAAAGGTATTCCGTACATCAACCCTCACGCATTTTTTAGTCGAATTGCCCATCCAAACGGCGAGCAGCACGAGCAACTCACCGCCATCATAGGCAAAAATGGAACGGGTAAATCGCATCTTCTAAGTGCAATTATTCAGACTTTCTTGCGCGTTGAGGAATTACAAAGAGGTAAGCGAAAACAGATTAGGGGCGTCCTGCCGTTAGACTTGTTAGTCTACCAGGTTGATGGTCACAATTGCACGATCACTCAAAGAAAAGATCGTACAATTACTGCGCACGTTGATGGTCGCGAAGTGGCACCAGAAGAGCTCCCGCTGCCTAGACGCATCGTTGCGCTGACGATCAGTCCCTTCGACAAGTTTCCGGTGCCGCGAACGATTCCAAGGTCAGTGGCGCCATTGGAAGTTGCGTCACCAATGTATCGCTACCTGGGGCTACGAGACAATTTCGGGAAAGCTTCGATCCGGACACTGCTCTTTCGCTCTCTAAGCAGCCTGTTCGATAGTTCCGATAACAGCGCACTGCGCCGTAGTAACATTGGCGCAGTTTTCGATTTTCTCGGCATGGTTCCCATGGTCACAGCGGTCTACCGGCTCCGGGAAAAGTCACTACTGCGTGAGTTTGCAAACGGGCTCGACCCTTCTGTGTCCAACAATGAACCATACTCGAGGAGAAGGTTACTTGACGACATCATGCGAAGTGAACTTACAACTGCAAATTTGAGGGAGTTGGCCAATCTCGCGCTGAATAAAGCTGAGCGTAGTCAAATCGAGACACACGCGGATCTCCAATCGGGGTTCCAAGATCCACTTTTTCTCGAATTGCAACCATTGCGCCGTGCGGGCTTTCTTAGTCTCTCTGGTGTTGGTGTTGAGCTCATCGATGGTGGGCCTACGGACTTGCTTCAGGCGAGTTCCGGTCAGCTGAGCATGGTGTCTGCACTTATCGCGCTTGCATCGGTTATCGAGAATGGCAGCCTAGTGCTGATTGATGAACCAGAGCTCAGCCTGCATCCAGAATGGCAGGTCAAGTACGTCGATCTTCTTCTGCGCACGTTCGCGCGATACAAGGGCTGTCACTTTGTGGTGGCGACGCACTCGCCAATGGTGATCTCAGAGCTGCCAGAGCATGCTGAAGTCATTTCTTTGGATCAAGAAAAGCTTCCTTCGAAAAAAGAACTTCAAGGGCAGTCGGCAGACTATCTCCTTGCTGAAATCTTCGGTACGCCGACACCAAATAATCTCCATGTACGGGACCGCATAGTCAGCGCTTTGCGCATGATAGCCAACGGGGATGTAAATTCTGCGGCATTTTCGGAGACTCTCGCGGACCTACGCAAATTTGCCATTGAGTTGGAACCCACTGATCCGGCAGTTGAGCTGATCAAAAATGTTGAAAATGCTGCGCGGGACGCTGGGACAGAAGCTCAACCATGAATCCCGTCCAATACAGCGCGCCCAATAAGACACTGGTTGATGCATTTGAAGCCCGTCAGCCTGATGAGAAGGACCCGAAGTACTGGAATGACGATGAAGTTAACTCAGTGCGTGCGGAAATAAAGGACCACTACATTGCTGAGCAAGGACGCCAGTGCTGCTACTGCGGTCGTAAGTATCCTACCGGCAACAAAGCGGTTTGGGATGGCGAGCACATAATTGCAAAGAACCTCGCCCCGCAGTTCATGTTCGAACCGCGCAACTTGGCTGCATCATGCAAAGACTGCAATATAGCGAAACATGAGGATGAAGTGCGGGCGAACCCCAAGCGTAAGAGCTTTCCCGACCAGTCACAGAACTACGTTATCGTTCACCCTCATTTCGACAACTACAATGATCACATCCGTTGGTATGGTGAGGTGGTGCGAGCGCTTACACCGAAGGGTAAAGCTCTGATAATCATGTGCGATCTCTTACGTTTTGGTTGCACAAAGGCGGGCTTAGAAGTCGCCCCCCCGAACGCGCAGGTGGATGGGATGATAGGAACTATGGTGGACCCACAGGCAACACAGGCGGACAAGGCAACCGCAATCGAGTTGTATAGTGCTTATGTGAAGGCACGAGCGCAAAAACCAGCAGACTAATCCGAAGCTTCGAATAAGCTCCGCACGTCTACCCCTAGTCACTTCAGAAAACCGCATTGGCAGCGAATGACCGGTCCGGTGAAGCTGCGCTGCGGCACAACGCAATGGGATAAACGGCAGCTTAGGGCCGTTCGTGTCGTGAGTTCTCGGTTAATAACCTATGATGCTGCAAAGCGGAGAATGGCCGCTATGAGCCCACTTTGAACGATGCTGCAGTATGCCCGAATGACTGAAGATCACACATTCCGGACCTTGGACTTTGAAAGTCGACACCGCGGCGCAGAAAAGGCACATTGTAGAACACGGAAGTTCAGGTAGTATTTTATCTTATGAAAATCTTGCTTGCAGAAGACGATGAAACGTCTGCCGAATACGTTCAAAAAGGTTTAGTTGAGCAGGGCTTTGTAGTCGATTGGGTGACGGACGGTCGGGAGGCATTAACCCATTGCCTTTATAACGAAGTCGACCTCCTAATAGCTGACCGAATGATGCCGGGGATGGATGGGTTGTCGCTTGTGAAGTCGTTGCGCTCGGCTAAGGTTGAGCTTCCAGTTATTTTTCTAACGGCCTTGTCCGATGTAGAGGACCGTGTCGATGGATTGATGGCGGGGGGCGACGATTACATGGTCAAGCCATTCCATTTTTCGGAACTATTGGCACGGATCACGGCGTTATCCAGGCGCCCCAAGGAGACTGAGCAGCGAACGAAACTTACAGTGCATGATCTCACCCTTGATCTGTTGGAGCGCACGGCAAACCGGCAAAGCCAAACAATCGAACTGCACAACAAGGAGTATTCCCTACTTCAACTTTTGATGGAAAACGCGGGACGCGTGATTAGCCGCACGATGATCCTAGAGAGGGTTTGGGATTTCAACTTCGATCCAGGGACGACAGTTGTTGAAACGCATATTAGCAAGCTACGCCAGAAGATCGACAAGCCTTTTGATGTGACGTTGCTGCATACCATGCGCGGGATGGGATACACGATCCGTGCGCCTAGATAGCCTAATCCGCAGTGAGCCGTTTAAAGCTACCTTTCGGGTGCTCTGCGTCTTTCTGGTTTTGTATTCAATCGCATCTTGGGCGCTCATTAAATCGGTTGAGACAACCTTGCGTGAGGACCTACAGGCTCTCATTCGTGTTGAAACGGAACTGTTGAAACAGATCTATCGCGATGAAGGAACGACAGGGCTGGTTAGTGCGATAGACACATTAGGGAAGCAAAGCCGCAGCACTGACCGCGTCTACGGCCTCTTTGATGAACGCAATCTCAACCTCACAGGACCGATTTCTGCTCAACCAGATTTTATCGGATTTGGAACACGCGATCTCAGTGTTCTGACCGGCGGTCGAATTGCCGGCCTGTTCGTTCTGCAGGTGGATCATTTTGATGCGCTCACGGTTATAGTTGGTCGCAATGGCGATATGATCGCGCATGCCCGAAAACGTCTCCTGTTCGGGCTTGTCAGTTTTGGCATACTTTTGGGTGCGGCCACGTTGACTTTAGGGCTCTGGGCGGCGCGGCGGTCACAGGTTCGTTTGAATGACATGGAGGCTGCACTTCGCGACATATCGACGGGTCAATTAGACAGGCGGCTGCCTGTTGGATCCAAGAATGATCAGTTTGACCGTGTATCGGCGCGCATGAACGCAAATTTAGCGCAACTTGAGCGACTTGTATCGAGTGTGAAAACTACTGCTTCAGCCATCGCGCACGACCTTAAGACACCGCTTTCCCACGCGCAGATCGCAATGCACCAAGCCGCAGATGCCGTCACGGCCAATGAGTTGGCCAGCAGCAAGATTGCGGACGCGCTTGCTGAAACTGATAGGCTCAACACTCTATTTGAGACGATCCTTCGTCTGTCGAGCATTCAAAACGCAAAGGATCGTAGGAATTTTTGCAATGTCTCACTTTGGGATGTTACCGACAATGCCATTAGCTTCTTGGCGCCAATGGCGGAGGAAAACGGCCAGACACTGAAGCTCTGCGGGGTCGAAGCGCAGATAGACGCAGACCCTGACATGATCCAGCAGGCGGTGATCAATCTTGTTCAAAACGCAGTTGTTCATGCGGGAACAGGGGCTTCAATTGATGCTGTGATTGCATCCGATACTGACGCCGTTTCACTGATCATTAAGGATACAGGGCCGGGCATTTTAGAGGTCAGCAAAGAAACCATCCTTGAGCCGTTTGCGCGCGGCGCGTCCGATCGTGGGACGCCGGGTCATGGCTTGGGGTTAGCGATTGTTAGGGCGATTTCTGAATTGCACGATGCCCAAATCTCCCTCGACAACACATCTACGGGGTTCGAAGTCTCGCTACGTTTTCCTATCCTCAAAAATTCCTGAAGTTCGCGACAGGTTCACGCAATCTAACACAATTAACAGCTTAGTCAGTTCTGACTGGCGTGCCCCCCCCCGAACGGGCTCCGTACAAGGCAGAACGGTCACTCACGGAGGGCGCGCTTTGCCATCTAAAATGTTTGGCGTAGGATTATGAAAAACAAGAGGGACTAAAATGGACTACGCCGAACTCACCAAAGCATTTGGGGCATTTTTTGCGATTATGAACCCATTTGTGAACTTGCCGATCTTTCTGGCGCTGACTGCGGGTTTCACGATCGCGCAACAACGGACACTGGCGCTGAAGATCACGATATTCTCAGCAATTATGTGCGTAATCATCTTGTTCGCAGGCCAAAAAATCATCGGTTTCTTTGGCATTACCGTTGATCAGTTTCGGATCGCCGGTGGTGTTGTATTGGCCCATATTGCGTGGTCCATGCTGAACGGAAGTAGTATTACATCGCACCACGGCACCGACAAAGAACAAGATCACATGCAAGATCTGTCCGGTCTTGCGTTCTACCCAATTACCTTCCCGATGATCGTCGGACCCGGCACAATCGCAACGCTGATAATCTATGCCGGACATGCCAAAGGGATGACTGGACTGATCGCCGTTGGTGGCGTCGTGGGGGTGATTCTTGCGATGCTGTTTGTTGTGCTGTTCTTTGCCTCGTTCTTTGGCAAGGTTCTTACAGATACGATGCGCGTTATCATGACACGTCTGATGGGTATGATATTATTGGCAATCGCAGTTGAGATGATCGTTGCGGGTATAAAAGCTGTTCTTCCGGGGCTGGCATAAGGGGACGAAAATGAAACTGTTTAATCCAGACAACCACACCAAATCCGAAGATCATAAGCGGCTCTACGCTTTGTGCGAAATGGCCTACACAGTGGTTGATTTCTCTGCAGCAGCACTGTTCGTCATCGGAAGTTTTCTGTTCTTCAATGAAAGTACAACCTACTTCGGAACATGGCTTTTTGTCGTCGGGTCCGTGCTGTTTGGGTTGCGCCCCACAATTAAGCTTTATCGTGAGATCGGATACCTTAGGCTTGGTGATTACGACGATATCGCCAAAGGATGAAACGTGCAGGTCGGTTGGTACTTCAACGCCTATGATTGCCCTCCTGACGAGGCGGGGTGCGGATCTACAGCCATGCACTTCGGACCAGTCGCTTCAATTCAACGGCGAATGAGCTAGATTACACGGAGTAAATCCAATGACTGAATTTCTGCTCACTCTACATCTACTTATCGTAGTCGGGTTTACCGTTCGTATCTTGTTGCGAGATGATCTTTCACCACCCGCACGACTGGCATGGTTCATTGTCCTGATGGTGCTGCCTTTTGTCGGTAGCGTTATCTACTTTCTGTTTGGGGAAATCGATCTTGGGAATAAGGCCAATAAACGCCATACAGAAATCTTCGATCAAATCCGAGCTAAAGCGACTCATCTTATGGGAAGCAAGGAGGAGGCAAACCGCCTGATCGATCCCCTTTACAGGTCCGCGTTTCAGTATGCGGGTTCGATCAACGGATTCCATACAGTCGAAGGAAATAGGGCCGAGTTGATGGCGAATGCGGCTGCGACCAATGCGCGCCTGATTGCTGACATCGATGCCGCGCAAAGCCATGTCCATGTCCTGTACTATATTTGGCTGGGCGACCAAACCGGCACAGACGTTGCGCACGCCTTGATCCGTGCCGCGCGCAGGGGCGTTATCTGCCGCGCCATGGCGGACGGTTTGGGGTCGCGGGCCTTGATCAAATCGCCTCTGTGGCAAGACATGAAGGATGCCGGTGTCCACATGGCAGCGGCTTTGCCGTTGAACAACTTGATCCGCACACTTCTGACGAGCCGGTTTGATCTTCGAAATCACCGCAAAATAACCGTCATCGATAGCAAGATAACCTATTGTGGAAGCCGGAACTCCGCTGATCCCGAGTTTCTGGTTAAAGCGAAATACGCCCCATGGGTCGACATCATGCTGCGGTTTGAGGGCCCCATCGTTGCGCAGAATGAATTGCTGTTTCTCAGTGACTGGATACAGGCAACAGATGAAAACCTTGATGAGTTCGAATTAACCGCCGCCGCAAAGCAGGGCGGGTTCGCGGCCCAAGTCATGGGCGACGGGCCAACTGAACGCAAAGGGGCCACCCCGCAGCTGTTCGCGAGCCTCATAGCATGTGCGCAAGACACTTTGACACTTTCAACGCCCTATTTCGTGCCGGATGCTACCGTGCTGGAGGCGCTTTGTGCGGCCGCGCATCGTGGTGTCATCGTTACTTTGATCTTCCCACAAACCAACGACAGCTGGATCGTGGCTGCCGCAAGTCGAAGCTACTATCGCAAACTTCTGTCGGCTGGGTGCGAGATACATGAATTCAAGGGCGGGCTGCTCCACGCCAAGACGCTCACGATTGATGGTAAGGTTTCTTTGATTGGTTCCTCAAACCTCGACTTGCGCAGCTTTGATTTGAACTACGAAAACAACATCCTGTTGCAGGACAATGAAACAACTGCGGCAATCCGAAAACGCCAGGGTGAGTACATTATTCAATCAGACCGGGTCGCGCTGTCGGATGTCATCGCTTGGCGCGCGCATCGACGCATCTGGAACAACGTCATAGCCACCATTGGTCCGGTACTTTGAAAGGATAGTCCTTATGACAATGCTCGATATTACAATGATCGCAGGGTTGGTGATCGCCTTTTTCATATTGGTCAGCGGACCAGTACGAAACAACAAAGGGTGGTCGGCGACGGTCACACCTTTAGCATCGATCATTGGTAGTGGCTTCTTGGTGTCGGTGCCTCTCTTGGCCAGTGCGATTGGCATTTGGGCCGTGGCCGCCGTTGTTGGTTTGACATTCTTGGCCTTCTTGATTGGCGGTGCCATTCGCTACAACATTGCGAAGGGCGAACCTATCTTTGACGCGGCTGAAGTTGGCCACCCGATAAAGTCGATTGAGACACTTTCGCATCTGGTTCTGATAGGTGCGTACTTTATCTCAGTTGCGTACTACCTCGTATTGTTGTCTGCATTTGGCCTAAAATTGATCGGCTGGAATGACCCGTTTTTAGGAAAGGCCGTGGCGACAGCAATGATCTCGGCAATTTGTTTCGTTGGTGCAACCAAAGGGTTGGAGGGCGTCGAGCGTGCAGAGAAATTCACTGTCAGTGCTAACCTTGCGGCCATTGCTGCACTGCTGGTGTCTTTGGTCATTTTTGGATTCACGCTGCCAGAAACTTATAGTTGGACAGCGGCCTCGAAACAGACTCACGAATTTGATTGGGACACCCTTCGGTTCCTGATGGGGCTTTTGATTATCGTACAAGGCTTTGAGACAACACGTTTCATGGGGCAGATGTATAGCGGAAAGGTTCGCATATCCGCAATGAAACGTGCACAGATCGTTTCTTCATTGGTTTACGTTTGTTTTTTCATTCTGATGATCCCACTGTTCCCTTACTTCACGTCCACAGCGGATGTTGCCGGATTTATTGATGTGATTGGGCGCGTATCGCCTTGGTTGCCCTATGTTGTCACTGCGGGTGCAATCGCCAGCCAGTTTAGTGCCTCCGTAGCAGATTCGATTGGCGCAAGCGGATTGGTTAGCACGACAACCAAAGGGCACATTACCCCGAAACACGCCTACCTTGTTATCGGTGCCGTTGCGATTTGCGTTATTTGGTCAACCGATGTGGTGTCCATCGTTACTCTCGCCTCGCGAGCGTTTGCACTGTTTTATGCATTGCAATGCGTGGTTGCCGTTCTCGTCGCGCGTCACAAAGGCGATAGTGGCAAAGAGAAGTGGTTTGGTTTCCTGGCACTTGTTGCATTTGCCATAGCGGTTCTGGGGATTCCGGCCAGTGGCTAACTTCAAAAAGAATTAAACTTCGGAACAGGTCAAATTGAGGACAGGTCCTTACGTCTTTGTAGCAAATGCAAATGGAGACGAAAATGCAAAGAATCAAAACTCAACACCGTTCAATTGGTGCCCTCAGCGTCATAGCAACCCTTGGCGCGATGGTGTCGACTTCCGCTATGGCCGCTGCAAACGGCGGCAACGGTTATGTAGAACTTGTCGAGGATGTAAGCCCCGCCGTGGTGTTCGTAGAAGTTACGGCCAGTGTTCAATTGGCGGGTGCTGAAGCAAGCCCTATGGACGACCCTCGCTTCGAAGAATTCATGAAACGATTTGGCGGTGAGATACCTCAACAAGGCCGCAGCACCCCTCAACAGGGCGTCGGTTCCGGCTTTATCATTTCTGATGACGGCCTGATCGTGACCAACCACCACGTCATTGATGGCGCGGCACAAGTCACGATCAAGATGGCCGACGGTGAAGAATATGATGCGACCATAATCGGCTCTGACCCGCTGACAGATATTGCTCTGTTAGATATCGAAGGCGATGATTTTCCGACAGTTTCATTTGGCTCATCTGACGAACTGCGCGTTGGCGAAGAAGTGATCGCAGTCGGCAGCCCCTTTGGCCTTGGTGGGACGGTGACGTCTGGCATCATCTCTGCCAAATCCCGCAATATCAACGCGGGCCCGTTCGATGACTATATTCAAACCGATGCTGCTATCAATCGTGGAAACTCAGGTGGCCCTCTGTTCAACATGGACGGTGAAGTTGTTGGCGTGAACACAGCGATCTATTCACCAGACGGCGGTTCGGTTGGGATCGGCTTCTCAGTTCCAGCCGATCTAGTCACAAACATCGTGGCAGACCTAAAGGATGATGGTGAGATTGAGCGCAGTTGGCTAGGCGTTCAAATCAAACCCGTGAGCGAAGACGTCGCGCATGTGCTTGGGCTAAAGGCTGGCGAAGGCGTGATGGTCGAAGACGTTGTGGCCGATAGCCCTGCGGAAGCCGCAGGTATTGAGAATGGCGACGTGATCTTGCGGTTCGCAGGACAGGACATTGTTGAACTGCGTGATCTGACGCGGGGCGTCGCAAACGAAGCATCTGGGTCAGTTGCCGAAATCGAAGTGTTCCGCGGTGGCGAGCAATTTGCGCTCGAGGTCACTCTGGAAACTCGTGAAGACAAGGAAGCTTAAGGCCAATAGCCCGATGACGAACGGCCCAAATCTACGACACTTCCGGGTGTGAGGTTTTCTCTCACCCGGAATAATCAAAGGAACTTAGAATGACTGGATCAAATGTGCTGCGCGAACGACTGGACGCGCTTTCTGCAAAACTCAAGGAAGTAACAGCCTCAAAGCATGCAAAGAACCGCTGGCATGATGGCCACACAGCAACGAATGCAGAGCTGTCAAAGCGGTATCACGACATTAAATCTCGTGTCGACGAAGACGTTGAACATGAGGATGCGTTAGGAAATCATGTGTCCGATTTAGAGTACTCTTTGCGAGAATGGCTGGAAGACCTCAATTATTCAACGGATTGATCTCGCTGCATGTTGAGCAACAATAACGGCCATCCAGTACGCAAAGGCGAATTTAGAAATGACTAACCTTCCAGAAGATGATGCGGCCACTGAAACCCGGCGTGACTTCCTATATTACGCGACCGCTGGCGCAGGTACTGTTGCAACTGGCGCTGCTGTTTGGCCGCTAATTAATAGTATGAACCCTTCCGCAGATGTGCAGGCACTCTCAAAGATCCGTGTCGATCTGTCAGAGATCGAACTGGGGACGCAGCTCACCGTGATTTGGGGTGGGAAGCCAGTGTTCATCCGGCGGCGTACGGAAGAAGATATCCAAGAAGCCCAGAGCGTCGACGTTGACGCATTACCCGACCCGATTGATAGAAACCAAAACAAGCCCGGACTGCCTGCAACTGATGAGAACCGCGCATTGGACGAAAGCGGAGAATGGCTCGTCATGATCGGAGTCTGCACACATCTGGGATGTGTTCCGCTTGCCGATTCCGGCGATTTCGGTGGTTGGTTCTGCCCATGCCACGGGTCACATTATGATTCCGCTGGGCGCATTCGCAAAGGGCCTGCTCCACAAAATCTTCTTGTTCCGACAGCTAAGTTCACATCCCAAAGTATACTGGAGCTTGGTTGAGTTTGTTTGAGATTAGGCTGCCAAGTTCATGGGCTCTGAACAACATCCGGAGGAACGCAATGTGTGAAGACCGGCCGTTAAATAAATCTGATCGAAAGTCTGCTTTGTCCGCATTGCGGTCATCGCACCCCGAAATTGCTGCGCTCCCACTGCAATGACCGCTTAGGGAAAGCTTCGCTGCAGCGTGGCGCCCCATCGCGAGCGGCAGCTTTGGGCCGTTCACGTCATTCGACACTAGGG
Organism: Octadecabacter algicola; assembly: GCF_021532625.1. Classification (GTDB taxonomy): domain Bacteria; phylum Pseudomonadota; class Alphaproteobacteria; order Rhodobacterales; family Rhodobacteraceae; genus Octadecabacter; species Octadecabacter algicola. The sequence continues at coordinate 189,046 of NZ_JAKGAR010000004.1, read as the reverse complement.
GCGGGAAGCGGTCATTCGCTGCGGCCGCGCAGTATTCCTGGGAGGGGCGCGAAAGCTGCCATTTAGTGAGTTACCCTGATAGAGATTCCCTTGACCGATTTGGTCTTGGCATCGCACCTAACGGCGCATCCGGTTCACTAGATCAGTTCGCGAGTCAATCACGCTGAATAACGAAGCGGGCCGCTATGCCGGTTGCCGTGTCCTCAAATGAGAGGGAGCCACCATGTAGCTTAGCTATCGTCGCTACAATCGTCAGGCCCAAGCCGTGACCATCGATCGTCGCCGTGTTCTCGCCACGCTGAAACGGTGCTAACAGGTTTTCGATGTCGGCAGCAGTGCTTTGAGACCCCTCATCCTCAACCAAAATGGTGACAGTGCGCGCGTCCGTTTCCAACGATACAGTGGCGCGGCGCCCATATTTAAGTGCATTGTCTATCAGATTGGTTATGGCCCGTTCGAGGGAAACAGGCCGTCCCGAGACGACAACATCGCGATCGTTGGACAACACTCCGTATCCTTGGCGGGACATGAAAATCGATTTCGCGCCTGGCATGATGACGTCTTTGACAATTCGGAATGTAACAGGCCTGCCGACGTCTTGGTAGTTTGCAACAACCGCATCCAAGAGTGACGTCAGCGACAGGTTGCGTGGTTTCTCAGCGCCCATTTCAACATGCGTGTAGGTTAGCACACTTTCGATGATGCCCGTCATGCTATCGAGGTCTGCTTCGAATTTGCGCCGCAGTTTTTGATCTTGAACCAAAGCTGCACGCAGGCGAAGCCGAGTGGCCGGAGTGCCAAGATCGTGGCTGACACCCGACAGAACCGCGGCTCGACCCGCCAATTGCTCGCGTTCAATTTCAAGGTAACTGTTTACCGCGCCAACGATTTCCTGCAGTTCCTGCGGGCCTTCGGCTTCATATCGGGTGGGTCCACCGACGCGACGGCGGTTTCGCAATTGCCCCGCGAAAGCTGAGAAACTGGAGGGGAGGTTCAGCGCCACCGTCATAAGAATACCAGTCCCGATGACGGCTACCAACCCCGCCAGAATGCGTCGATCGGGCGGCAAAGCGGCACAGCCCCATATCCTTTGGCCATCAAAGTGGACCCAAGCGCCATCGCCCATGCGGGCCACCACAAACGGGTCGCTGCAAAAAACTGCCAGCTTACGGGTGATCTCTCCCATGGTTTCAGCGGCGGTCTGGCCGTCGCGATGAGGCAGATCCGCAAGGCCATAGGTGAGGCTCGGGGATAGGATGGCCATTGTCACGGCGGCCCCGGTTGTCTGATTGGCGGCATCGGGCAAGATTGGAACGATGGTGATTAGCGGCGCCTTAGGAGTGCCATGGATTTGGCGAAATGTCCCAGCGTTTGCATGGATTTGATCGACGTCGGGTAAGGCGCGCATCGATACCCCCTCCGGTGGTGCCGTGCCATTTTGCATAGCGTAATACAGTGTCACACCGGCAGCGTAGGCACTGGCGCTGTGGGCGCGCCAACTGGCGGAGGATTTCGTCCACGTCCAAAGGGTGCCCGCACCGATAACAAGGGCGGCCAGCACCAGCGTAGGGCCAATCACGCGCAGGCTGTTGAACCTGACGCTCATGTTTCAGAGACCTCGACGTCCACAGCAAAAACATACCCGACGCCCCGCTCCGTCTTAAGAATCTGAGGATCCTTGGGGTTGGTTTCGATCTTGTTGCGTAAACGGCCAACAAGCACATCAATCGCCCGGCCGGAAGCTTCGTTTGCGGTCTGGGTTTCTCCAGTGACATCCAGTGACGTCGCGATTTCTTCGCGTGTCAGGGGGATATGTGGATTGGCGAGGAGCACTTGCAGCAAGGCGGTTTCACGGCGCGACAGGGTGATCTGGATATGTGCGGGTGACAGGACCTCGCCCGATTTGGCGTCATATAGCCAGCCGCTGAAACGGAATGAGTTGGTGTTGCGGCGGTGAACAAGGGATGCGGAGCGGCGCGTGCGTGACAACACGGCCTTTACCCTCGCCAACAACAACTCTGGGTTAAAGGGTTTGGCAATGTAGTCGTCCGCGCCAACGGCGTAGCCTTCCATACGTTGGCTGTCCGCGGATAGGGCGGAAACCATGATGATCGGCACATCCTGTTCTGCGCGCAATTGGCGGCAGATTTCCAACCCGTTTTCATCGCCGAGCATTACGTCAAGCAACACGAGGTCAACGCGCCCTCCATCGATATGGGTTCGCACTTCTGCCTCGTTGGCGGCCGGCAATGCTATTGTTCCATTTTGGCGTAGGAACTGCGTCATCATCTGACGCATGTCCATGTCATCATCAACAACTAGGATTCGTGGAATTGCCATGCATTGCCCCTTTCTGATCTAGTTCTATGTAACATCGTGCAACAGAATCCACGCCTTCGTAACGTTGTGTAACGAACCTGCCGAATAATTGCATGATCAGTGTGAAAGGCCGCATCCCAGCCGTTGCATGGCTGAAGCTGGGGCACCAAGGTCACGGCACTCTGCCCGTGATGGGCATTTCTTTGGGAGGAAACCAAAATGAAATCTTACGTATTGAGCACCGCATCCGCGATTGCAGTTTGTGCCGCTGGCCCAGCTTTTGCTGACGGTCACGCGGAAGCTGAAGTTCTGCACTACTGGACATCTGGCGGCGAAGCTAAGTCCGTTGCCGTTCTACAAGAAGAATTTGCGGCCAACGGTGGCACTTGGACTGACATGCCAGTCGCTGGCGGCGGCGGTGACGCGGCTGGTACAGCGCTGCGTGCACGTGTTCTGGCTGGCAACGCACCGACAGCAGCGCAAATCAAAGGCCCAGCCATTCAGGAATGGTTCCAAGAGGGCGTTCTGGCTGATATCTCTGCCGTTGCGGAAACTGAAGATTGGGCAAACTTGCTGCCAGCATCCATCGCAGCACACATGCAGTGCGAAGGCACTTGGTGTGCGGCTCCTGTAAACGTTCACCGTGTTGACTGGATCTGGGCAAACACAGAAATCCTTGCCGCTAACGGTATCGAGATGCCGACGACTTGGGACGAGTTCAACGCTGCAGCCGAAACACTGCAAGCGGCGGGCATCATCCCGCTCGCACACGGTGGTCAGGCTTGGCAGGACGCGACTGTGTTCGAAACTGTTGTTCTTGGTCTTGGCGGAGCTGAATTCTATCAGGCAGCTCTCGTAGACCTTGATCCAGAAGCATTGACATCTGATACGATGGTTGCTGTTTTCGATCAGATGCGCACCATGCGCGGCTACGTTGACGAAAACTTCTCTGGCCGTGACTGGAACCTCGCTACTGCAATGGTCATGAACGGCGAAGCCGCATTCCAAATCATGGGTGACTGGGCAAAAGGTGAATTCATCGCTGCTGGTAAAGTGCCGGGTGTTGATTTCACATGTGCATCCACTCCAGGTGATGGCTACCTCTACAACGTCGACAGCTTTGCAATGTTCGAAGTTGACGGCGAGGAAAAAGCAGCTGGTCAGGCGCTTTTGGCTGAACTCATCATGGGGCCAAACTTCCAAGAAGTGTTTAACATGAACAAAGGCTCCATCCCGGCACGTACAGACGTAGATCTGTCCGGCTTTGATGAGTGTGCGCAGATTTCCGCGGCTGACATGGCGTCCACCAACGAGGGTGGCACACTGATGCCATCTTACGCACATGGCATGGCGCTGTTTGGTGCGCAGTCTGGCGCGATCACGGATGTTGTGACAGCTCACTTCAACTCTGACATGTCCTCCGCCGAGGCTGTTCAGATGTTGGCGGATGCTGTTGCGAACTCCCTGTAATCGCTAGCGATTACTGAAACCGGTCCCATCCCGTTCGGGGTGGGGCCACCAAACAAAGGGGGGACATCACATGACACGCTGGTTGCAAGACAACATGCCAAAGATCGTATTGGCGCCATCATTCATCATAGTCATGGTGTTTGTGTATGGTTTTATCGCCTGGACCGCATGGGTGTCGCTGACTCGCTCGCGGCTGATGCCGCGCTACGAGATCGACAGCTTTATTCAATATGAACGCCTTGCCGCATCTCCGCGCTTTGAAACCGCGATGGTCAATCTTGCCATTTTTGGCACGCTGTTCATTGTGATCGCCATGGTGCTGGGCCTGCTTCTGGCAATTCTGCTAGACCAAAAAATCCGCACTGAAGGGGCGATCCGCACGATCTACCTTTACCCTATGGCTCTGTCGATGATCGTCACAGGCACCGCATGGAAGTGGATCCTGAATCCTGAGCTCGGGATTGAGGCAACAGTCCAAGGCTGGGGCTTTGCCGGTTTCGAGTTCGGATGGCTCGTCGATCCTGACAAAGCGATCTACACGGTTGTGATTGCCGCGATCTGGCAGAGTTCCGGTTTTGTGATGGCACTGTTTCTAGCTGGCCTGCGGTCTGTGGACGAAGAAATCATCAAGGCCGCGCAAGTTGATGGCATCCCCACATGGCGCGTCTATTCTGCTATTATTATTCCGTCGATGGCCCCGATTTTCCTCAGTGCGTTTATCGTGCTGGCGCACCTTGCGATCAAAAGCTTTGACCTTGTCATTGCCTTGACGGGAGGGGGCCCCGGATATGCTACCGATCTCCCCGCGACCTACATGTATGCGATGGCATTTTCGCGCGGTGATATTGGTCAGGCGGCCAGCTCTGCCATGGTGATGATGCTCGTCGTCTTCGCGATTGTTGTCCCCTACCTCTATTCGGAATTGAGGACCAAAGATGACTGATTTGTCTTACAACCCGTCCCGCGGCCAAAGCCCGGCAACAAAAATGGCTCTGCGCATTGTGCTTTATCTCCTGCTGGGCCTGTTCGCACTGTTCTATTTGATGCCGCTGTTTGTGATGCTCACAACCTCGCTCAAATCGCTGGATGAAATCCGCACGGGCGATTTGGTGTCATTGCCACGAGAAGTGACATTTGATGCGTGGCGCACCGCATGGTCCACTGCTTGTACAGGCATTCAATGCGAAGGCGTGCGCCCCTACTTCCTCAACTCGCTGCTTATTGCGATCCCTGCCGTGATGATCTCGACTCTTGTAGGCGCGCTGAACGGCTATGTTGTGGCGCAGTGGCGGTTCAAAGGTGCAAACATCTTCTTTGCGCTGATGCTGTTTGGCTGCTTCATTCCGTTTCAGGTGGTTCTGCTTCCAATGGCGCGGATGTTGGGGATCATGGGCGTCGCGGGCACTATTCCCGGCTTGATCTTTGTTCACGTGATCTACGGCCTCGGCTTTACCACGCTGTTCTTTCGCAACTACTACGTCAGCATCCCATCAGAGCTGACAAAGGCGGCGAAAGTAGACGGCGCAGGGTTCTTCCGCATCTTCTGGTCGATCTTCCTCCCCCTGTCTTTGCCGATCATCGTTGTGACTGTCATTTGGCAGTTCACCCAAATCTGGAACGACTTCCTATTCGGCGTGAGCTTTAGCCAAGCGGGCACACAGCCTGTGACGGTCGCTCTCAATAACATCGTAAACTCAACCACTGGCGTCAAAGAATACAATGTAGATATGGCCGCTGCGATCATCGCCGCCTTGCCAACTCTGTTTGTGTATGTCGTTGCCGGCAAATATTTCATCCGCGGTCTGACCGCAGGTTCTGTGAAAGGATAATTTCCATGGCCCCCATTTTAGAAGTGAAGAACCTGTTCAAGAACTACGGCAGCACCGAAGTCCTGAAAGACATCAATGTGTCCATCGACGAAGGCGATTTTCTTGTCCTCGTCGGCCCGTCGGGTTGTGGTAAATCCACGCTGCTGAACTGCATCGCAGGGCTGGAGCCGATCACCGGAGGGGATTTGTTCATTGGCGGGCAGAACATGACCAACGTCAGCCCCAAGGATCGCGACATCGCGATGGTGTTCCAATCTTACGCCTTGTACCCGACCATGACGGTTGCAAAGAACATCACGTTCGGGATGAAGGTGCGCGGCATTGATCAGGCGACACAAGATGCCAAGCTCAACCAAGTGGCGACGCAGCTGCAGATCGAACCCCTTTTGCACCGTAAACCGGGGCAATTGTCCGGCGGCCAGCGCCAACGTGTAGCCATGGGGCGCGCCCTTGTGCGTGACCCCAAGCTGTTCCTGTTTGACGAACCGCTGTCCAACCTCGATGCCAAACTGCGCGTTGAAATGCGCACCGAAATCAAATCGCTGCACCAACGCCTTGGGGCATCCATGGTTTACGTTACCCACGACCAGATCGAGGCCATGACACTGGCTACCAAGATCGTTGTGATGAAAGGTGGGATAATACAGCAAATCGGCACCCCTGCTGAAATTTACAATCGCCCTGCCAATTTGTTCGTTGCTGACTTCATGGGGTCCCCTGCCATGAATCTTATCCCCGCCAAAACTCGTATGAATGGCAAAGGGATGCTGGTTGAAATAGACCGCAAAGACGGTGACCCGATAGTGCTGACAGATACACGCAACAAGGACTTGCCCGAGAATGTGATCCTTGGCGTGCGTCCGGAAGACATTGCCGATGCTGCACTTGGCCGCGCCGGGGAGACGCAGGAAGCGGATTGCGTGATCGACATTGTCGAACCTGCTGGTGCCGACACTTTTGCGGTGATGCAACTTGGCGGCAAACATGTAACAGCGCGACTGCACGCCGAGACGTCCGCGTTAGCGGGGCAAGCCCAACGTCTTACGTTTGATCTTGGAAAGGTGTCCTACTTTGAACCTGAAACTGGGCTTCGATTGAACTAGCACATGCGTTTGGTAGCTGACATTGGGGGGACCAACGCGCGTATCGGGTTGTGTGAGGACGGCAAGATCGTGCCAGAGACGATCCAAAGCTACGCAAATGACCAGTGGCCCAGTTTTTATGAAATGCTAGCGAGCTACCTTAAAGGCCAGTCACCCGCAGAGCTTACTGAAATGGTGATTGCAGTTGCAGGTCCTGTCAGAGATGCCCGGGCTGAGTTGACCAATCGAAATTGGGTTATTGAAACCGCAGGGTTGGAAAAGTCATTCGGTATCGTGCAGGCAACTCTGCTTAATGATCTAACCGCCTTGGGACATGCGGTGTCTGTTCTTGCGCCTAAGAGCCTCCAAACTCTCTACCGAGGCCCAAAGCCCTATCCGCAGGTCGGGCAATCCTTGGTTGTCGGGGTTGGAACCGGCTTCAATGCGAGCGCCATCATCAAGACCAAGGGGGCGGTGAATTGCCTGAGCGCAGAGGTAGGGCATATTTCAATGCCACTCAGCATATCTAAGGGCCTTGAAAAGAACGGCGTGCAAGTTGACAGATTTCCAACCGTCGAATCTTTGTTTTCAGGTCGGGGCTTCAGTGCATATTGCCAGATTGTCAGCAATGACAACAAGCTTCAGGGTGTCGATGCAATCGCAACGTACGGACAACCGGATGCGACCTTTGCAACTTCTGCTGTGGATCAATACGCGGCCCTCTTCGGCCAACTGTTACGCGAATTGTGTCTGGTCTACATGCCGGACTCCGGTATCTACCTTGCAGGCAGCGTAGCGAGGGCGGTAACTGCCAAATCGGCGGGTCATTGTACTGAAACCTTTGCAAGGCATTGCGATATCCGAGACGTACAATCTTCTGATCTGTTCACAATTTTGGATGACCACGCGGCACTCAACGGGTGCACTGCATTCGTGCAAACGAGCTAGGTATAGTCCGAGTGAACCTCGTTTTTCTTGCACGGCAATTCGAAATGAGGCGTGGACGTTAGAATCTCAGAATGCAAATCTGCTATGGAGGGCCGCATTGTCTGCACCGTGATTTCGACACAATCCTGATCTCGCGCTCTCAGCGAACGGCCGGTTTGACGGGCCGCAACGCAGCGAGGCGAGTGCGCGATGAATGTCTCTTGTGGGCCGTAAGTGTCAGCCAACATCGCCCCCGGAGGCCGGGATGCTGCAGGGCGGAGAATGATCGGATAGAGCCCAGAATGACTGATGCTGCGTCATGCTGGAATGACTGCTGTACGAAGGATAGCTGGAAAGGTCCGGCTCAACTTGTTTCATAAGGGTTGGATAACGGAACGGGCTTCTTTGCGTTTGTACAGAGCAATGGCCAATGGCATCTTGTGAGAGAACACTGAGCAGGAGCAATAATGCTAATTAAAGTTGGCGATGATCGCACCTCAAACATTGATCTGGTTCTGGCAGGCCTTTTGTCCTCAATAGCAGGGGCGCTAAACGCCGTCGGATTCCTTATTGCAGGGACGTTTACAGCGAATATGACGGGCAACATTTCGGCCTTTGCTGACAGCTTTGCAAATGGTGCCGTTGTTATGTCGATGTCGTTCTTGGGTCTGGTCGCAGCGTTTATCTGTGGTGCAAGCATAGCGGCCTTGGTCATACAAGCGGGAGAAAAGAGGAACCTTCGGTCAATCTACGCCCTCGCAATAACTGCCGAGGCCGTCATACTTCTGCTGATTGGCGCGGCGCTTATTCTGTCGTTCGCTCACCCTCATGAGACATTTCCAGTCTTTGTTCTCAGTTTCGTTATGGGACTTCAAAACGCGGTCACGACGATGATCTCACGGGCGCGGGTACGCACAACCCATGTGTCAGGAATGGCAACCGATATAGGAATCGAGCTGGCGGCTGCAGTAGGTGACGCAAAGTCTCGGAAAGATGCCTCGCCAAAGCTCAAACTACACAGCTTGACCCTCGTCAGCTTTACCATTGGGGGCGTCAGCGGGGCGCTACTGTTTCAACTTGTAGGGAGTTGGTTGTTTGTGATCGCTGCGTCTGTGTTGTTGCTCATAGCTGTCCCTGAAGCCCTCCGAGCGCATCGTACCTGACTTCAGCTTCTGACTCCCGAAAATGACAGCCTATTGAACGGTTCGCAGAACCGTAGATTGGCGAACTTAAAGCGAAGGTCTGAAAGGCCCGCTCAGCCGACCTCGGACATGTCTAAATGTTGCGCGACCCTGTCAATGTCGGCTTTCTGGAAGCTGCGTCGCAGCAACTGGCTAACTCGCGAAGGTCCGGTTTGGGCCGTTCGTGAACATGTTGCCCTTCGCTTTGGGGCCGTGACGCCGCACCGCCGCTAACGGCAGGTTGCGGACCTTCGCTGCGCCCGCGAACTAGTTCAGGCGATCAGAGTACAGCGGACGCAAGGGACCGCCACTCAGTTTCTTCGATGTGCAAACGCAGCTAATGTATGGAGCGAGGTCATTGCGTAAGAGGTGGTTTCTTGCGGTGTCTACTCACAACATTAGATGCAGCTTTTATGCAGGCGATTTGCGCTGAAATGCAAGAAGGCCAGTTGTTTGGGACTCTTGCATTGGTCGCGCTACAGCCAAGAGTCGTCGCCGCGCCATAGACGCATCAACGGACGGGAAAACCTCTCGGCACCATAAGCTACAAGCGCTTTGCGATGACGCCAGCCGGAGGCTCGTAGTAGCTTGTTATTGTTCTAGCAAGTCGTTCAGCGATCAAGGTAGTATGTGATATTCAAGCGGACTATGCCATTTTCGTTAGATTGCCGCGCCTGAACAATTATACGCGCATCGTCTTTCACTAGTATTTCGCGCGTTCGGCCTCCCACCTGTTCCTGACTTGATGTAAAACCGAGCCTTGCTGACGCGGCGGCTGAACGAGCAATAAGCTCTCTATGGGCTGGTTCGATTTGTCTTATATTACTGCCACTATCCAAACCGTAAATGCTGATCCCGCAAACTGATTGTCTCGTTTCATGTGGCCTAAAGCGAACCGAAACAGAAGATCGAGTCGCCAGCAATTGGACTTTCGGTCCCTCTTTTTCCCACGAACCAGACGATAGTACATAGCCAAACGCAGCAAGGGAAATGTCGCTTTGCTGGTCATTTTCAAGCGCATTCAAACAAGCCGCCGTCGCAACATCGACTTCTGCGCCGAAGTTTAATGGCGGTTGTGATTCCGCCACAGCAATCTCTTCCGCAGTCAAGGCTTTGTCAGGCAGATCACAGGCGGTCAATCCAAAGAAGGCGGCTGCCATTAGCGTCGCACTTTGGAATGAACGAAAGTTATGTCCAAAGCGTGCCGTAAAGATTGTCATCAAAAACACTCCAGTTTGCGCGCATACGATGGGAAAAAGTTTATAAGCGCAACAGGTTTGTCACTGTTGCGAAATTTAACTAAGATCACGGCGGCGTCCGCTGACTAATTGCAAGGAAATAGCTTTCACGCATGAGACACCCATAGGTGATGACGTCAGACAGTTTTTGAGGTTATCGAGCATGTGCAGAATCTTCCTAACACTTATGATTTCAGCCCTAATTCCGACGGTTCCGGCAAATGCACAAAGTTTGGCTGATCTAACAAAACTGTCAGATGCCGTTTGGTCGGTATCCGCCTCTCAGTCCGACAACATACGCGTCCTCGAAGACGTCGCCCTAGGTTATTATCCGTCGGCTACTTTCAATGATGACACACTTCAGGTCCTTCAATCTGACTGGGCTGATGACGCCCAACAATATTCCGTTCATTTTCCCAACTACGGTCGACTTGACTCGATAACCTGTATGATACTGAACACAGGGGGGATTGCCCGCGTTAACACCCTCATTACGCAGTATGGGGATGATGTGCGCGACCACCTTCCGCCTCCGCTCCATGAGTTTCTTTGGCCGACATTGGCTGAAGAGCTGAACAAAAATATTATATCGATTCAGATATGTAGTGGTACCTATCACCCACCTGAAGATCGGGTAAACTACAGCGCCTGGAACCAATGGTATGACTTTCTTGAACTACAGTTTCAAGCTGCAAACATGAAGGTATATCGACAGACAAGCCCGTCTGAATCGTATTTGGCAGGTTTCCTGACTGCTGAGGGAGATGTGTGCGAAGAGAATAGCTGCATAATTGCAGCCGGACCATTCAGTGTCGTGGTACCTGAATTGAATACCAATCAAGCTACTTTTGCGGTGATGTCGGTGATACGTCCGTAATGATCAATGTCGCTCAATCTGAACGGCAAGAAAGACGTATACAACAAGCCCAGCTGAAAAATTCCGAGACTCGATCTAACCGGATGAGTCAAACTCTCAAAGTATAAGCCGACAGAGCTTCTAAGAACGCTGACGATGTCTAGAGGCGGCGCAAGGCCTTTCACCGTCCAATCAAATCTAACAATGCCAGAACCATTTCAGCGCTCCAACGAGCCTAACAACAAACCCTCTCTTAGCAAATGACCCTATTTGGACCCATAGGTGTTGACGTCAGACAAAAACACCTGACGCAAAAATGGCCGCCTTAGGGCGGCTTTTTTTATGTTTTGATGAAATTAACTGTGGAAAACTTATACTGCATCGAATGGAAGTCTAGCCTGTACAATGGAAATAGCCTGTATAATAACAAGGGCTTATAGATTTGAGTGGGCCTGAATTGGTTGATTTTTCAACTTGTTGATGCGCCAAACAGTGGCTTTCAAACTTTGTTGATCTATCTTCGCCGGCTCACCTAACAATTGCGTCAATCCAGTCACGGAAACATGCGACTGCGGAACGGATTTTGCGGTCTGGGTCGGCAACTAAATAAAAGTTCTGGGTGGTGGGGACAGCCTGTTCGAAAGGAATAACTAAATCGCCGCGCTTGACGTAGTTTTCAGTAAACAAGGTATCCACAATTGCGATACCGCGACCCGCCGCAAGACTTTCGAGCGCAAGTAACGAGGATTCCACCGATATCCAAGTGGGCGGAACCGCACTATCCACCCCCAATTTACCAAACATGCGCGGCCAGTCGTTTTCGGAACCAACAATACTAACAATGTCTGCATTCTTGAGCTGACTTGGATCCCCTTTCAGAGAATTGGCAACTTGCGGGCTGCAAATCAGAGAAGCGTGACCCCGCCTTAACTGCCAAATGTCGCGTTCTGGCCAGTCGCCGTTGCCATAGCGAATATCCACGTCGATAGTTGCATCATTCAGCCGATCCGACCACACAGTGGTCGACACCACGATGTTAATCTCCGGGTGCAAGGCGCGGAATTCGTGCAATCTGGGAACAAGCACAATCACCCCAAACGAGATAGACGCACGCACGTGCAGTGTCGTCTTTTTCTGGGTCTGGAAAAGCCCGTCCGTTGCGGTCTGAAGGTCGACAAATGATTGCCGAACAGGTTGTGCATAGGCCTGACCGATGTCTGTCAATTCGACACCCTTCGGCAACCTTTTGAACAGCTTCATCTCAAGTGTTTCTTCGAGCAGCTTGATATGTTGGCTAACAGCCGCGGGCGTGAGACTTAATTCATCTGCAGCAGCTGCAAAAGATCCATGGCGCGCTGCGGCCTCAAAGGTGCTCAGCCAGGTTACATGCGGAAGGCGTCTCATGGCGGTGTCCTAATCGTTCTTGTAGCACAATTGCCGGCATTTTTATTGCCAATCAACCCTCGATGCGCAATCAAAATTAGGTCTAAGCCGCAAGTTTGTTTGTTTGCGCAGGCGCGTCTGGTCGGCTCTTTTGGTGGCTCCTAGTAAGGCGGACGCACACTTTGTATACCTGTGATTTTGATTACATCATTGTTGGCGCGGGATCTGCCGGTTGCGTTTTGGCCAACCGGCTATCCGAAGGGGGTAGGTTTACTGTAGCCCTGCTTGAAAGTGGGGGGAGTGATGCGCGTTTCTGGGTCAAGGTACCTTTGGGCTATGCCGTTAACGTCGCCAATCCTAAAGTGAATTGGGGGTTTCGCACCGAGGCCGACGAAGGGTTAAATTCCCGTTCTATCAGTTGGCCCAGAGGGCGGCTCATTGGCGGCTCGAGCTCGATAAACGCAATGACCTACATAAGGGGGCTGGCGCAGGATTTTGATGATTGGGCGCAGGCGGGTGCTTCCGGCTGGCACTGGGACAACGTGCGCAGTGTTTTCGAGCGTTTAGAAACCCACTCCGAGCTTACGCCAGATGGGCGCCACACGCGCGGTGATGGGCCGGTCTGGGTGTCGGACTTGTCTGACCGCATGATGCCGTTCTCTGACACCTTTTTGGACGCAAGTCGGGACGTCGGCCATTCTGTTATCCCTGACCTGAACGCAGACGGGGCTGACGGCATCGGATATTACCGCAGCACGGTGCGCGGCGGGTTAAGGTGGTCTTCTGCGGACGCGTTCTTGCGGTCTGCAAAGCGGCGCGCGAATTTGCGCATTATCCGCAATGCGGATGTTGCTCGTTTGACGATTGAGCGCGGGAGAGCCACTGGCGTCTCCTTTGTTCGAGGGGGGGAAACCAGCCAGATCACCGCCCGCAAAGAGGTTATTGTGTGTGCTGGCGCGATCAATTCCGCGAAATTGTTGCATTTGTCGGGTATTGGTCCCGCCGCGTTACTGAAATCTCACGGTATTTCGGTGGTGCGCGACCTGCAGCAGGTTGGGCAAGGGTTGCAGGACCATTTGGCCATTTCCTATCAATTTGGAGCAACAGAACCGACGCTGAACACGCAGTTGGGCGGGATATTGGGCAAGCTTCTGATGGGCGCGAAGTATTTGCTGACTCGTTCAGGCCCATTGTCTGTGCCCGTCAATCAGGTGGGTGGGTTTGTACGCTCAGATCCGCGCAAACGAATGCCGGACATGCAAGTTTACTTTAATCCGGCGTCTTATGCGATGACGCCGTCAGGCAAAGCAATTCTTGATCGCACTCCCGGCTTCCAGATTTCAGCACAGCCGTGTCGTCCGACGAGCAGGGGGCGTGTCGAGATCGTGTCGTCTGACCCGCTGGTTGCACCCAGCATCCAGCCTAATTCGCTCGCGACGGATGAAGACAAGGGCGCAGCTGTTCAGGCGGGCAAGGTTCTGCAGAAATTTGCCGCGGCAGAAAGCCTGATGGCCGTGACAACACAAGCCAAAACACCTGACTTGATGGCGCTGGACGACGATGGTTTGCTTTCTGATTTTAAACAACGTGCCTCTACCGTCTATCATCCGACCTGTACGTGCCGGATGGGGCGTGATGAAAAGACATCGGTCTTGGACGCACGTTTGCGAGTTCATGGCGTTGGCGGAGTGCGTGTGGTTGATGCATCTGCCTTTCCCAACATTACCTCCGGCAATACAAATGCACCGACAATGATGTTGGCCATGCGTGCCGCCGATTTGATCTTGGAGGATGCTTTGTGAAACTTGCCACGTTAGAAACCTTTGTGGTGGGCAATCCGCCGCCGCGCCATGGTGGCCGATATTTCGTCTTTGTCCGCCTAACGACGACCTGCGGCATCACGGGCGTTGGCGAGATTTACAACGCCACATTTGGCCCCGATATCTGCTGTGCTATGGCCCGCGATATGTTCTCCCGCCACTTCGAGGGGGCCGATCCCCACCACATCGAGGCCCTGTTTCGCAAATCCTATGGGGCGGGGTTCACCCAACGGCCGGACGTTAGCGTCATGGGCGTTTTCAGCGGCTTGGAAATGGCCTGTTGGGATATTGTCGGAAAGGCAGCTGATACGCCTGTTTATGAGCTTTTGGGAGGGCGCGTAAACGACCGCTTGCGCAGTTATTCCTACATATATCCAGCCAGCGGTGACGTTTATCCGGACCCCGAAACACCCAATGCCTACAATGATCCCGCCATCGCCGCCGAAGTGGCCGTAAGTATGGTCGAACAAGGTTTCACCGCCTTAAAATTTGACCCTGCCGGACCGTTTTCGATTTATGATGGTCGCCAGCCCGGACTGGAGGATATTGCCCTTAGCGTAGCATTCTGCCGTGAGATCCGTGCAGCCGTTGGGACGCGCGCGGACCTTCTGTTTGGCACGCATGGTCAGTTCACGGTATCTGGTGCCAAGCGCATGGCACGCGCGCTAGAGCCCTTTGATCCGTTGTGGTTCGAGGAACCCATCCCGCCTGAAAATCCCGCTGATATGGCACAGGTCGCCGCCTATACATCCATCCCGGTCGCCGCCGGAGAGCGGTTGTGCACCAAGCACGAATTTGCCCGTATGCTTGAGGTCAGCGCCGCGTCAATTCTGCAACTCAATCTCGGGCGTGTCGGTGGCTTGTTGGAGGCCAAAAAAATCGCATCGATGGCTGAAACACGTTCAGCCCAGATTGCGCCGCACCTTTATTGCGGCCCCATCGCCGCGTCTGCCAACATTCACATAGCCACCTGCACCCCGAATTTTTTGATCCTCGAAAGCATCGGCACATTTGATGGGCCGTATATGTCCGCCGTCAAAGGCGGGATCACATGGGACGACGGCTATATTATTCCGCCAACTGCGCCCGGTTTGGGGCTGGAACTGGATGACGCTGCAATTGCAAAACTGCCATACAAGGACGACGCGCTTCACCTAGAAATGGCGCAAACACCAATCACACCATGACAAAGGATTTCTCATGCTAATACTCAATAAATTCTACATTGATGGCGCGTGGGTTGATCCTGCGACTGATACAACAATGCCCATTATGAATCCCGCCACGGCAACACAGATTGGCACGATAAGCATGGGCCACGGGGCGGATGTTGACCGCGCCGTGGCCGCCGCCAAGCGCGCGTTTGAAACGTTTTCAATGACGTCCAAAGAAGAGCGCCTTGCGCTCTTGGAGAAGCTTCGTCTTGAAACGAAAGCCCGTCTGGGTGACCTCGCCGCTGCAATGACATCGGAAATGGGCGCGCCCGCGACGATGTCGCTTGAGGTTCAGGCCGATGCCGGACTTGGCCACCTTGAGGATTTCATCAGGGCGCTCGAGGAGATGGATGAGGAAGAGGTTTTGCCAAACGGTGACATCATCACCCGTGAACCAATAGGGGTTTGCGGCCTCATTACGCCATGGAACTGGCCGATCAACCAGATCGCCTTAAAAGTGGTTCCAGCGCTTGCCACTGGCGCGACCTGCGTTCTTAAACCGTCGGAACACACACCGATTTCCGCGCAAATCTATGCTGAAATTGTGGACGCTGCCGGATACCCGGCCGGTGTATTCAATCTTGTACAGGGGGATGGGCCATCCGTGGGCGCCGCAATGTCACAGCACCCCGATATCGACATGATGTCGTTTACCGGGTCGACCCGTGCGGGCACTGCTGTTTCGCGCGATGCAGCCAGCGACATCAAGCGTGTCACGCTTGAGCTTGGCGGCAAATCACCCAATCTTGTGTTCGCTGATGCCGATCTGCCCAAGCGCGTTGCCGAAAGCGTTGAGGGTTGTTTTTACAACACCGGCCAGTCTTGCAATGCACCGACGCGCCTTCTGGTGGAGCGCAGCTGTTACGACGAGGTTCTGACCCTCGCCAAAACTGCAGGCGAGGCCCAAACGGTCGGCGACCCCGCGCAATTGGGCGATCACATCGGCCCGTTGTTCGACAAAATTCAATACGACCGTGTGCAAGAAATGATTCAGGTCGGGATTGATGAAGGTGCCAAGCTGCTGGTCGGCGGACTCGGCAAGCCTGAAGGTCTTGAAAACGGATGGTTCGTGAAGCCCACGATCTTCTACGATGTTGACCACGACATGCGGATATCGCGTGAGGAAATCTTTGGCCCTGTTCTTGTGATTACTCCTTTTGACGGCGAAGAAGACGCGATCGCCATGGCCAATGACACCGACTATGGATTGGCCGCCTATGTGCAATCCGGCGACGAAGCGCGCGTGTCACGCGTTGTGCGGCGTCTGCGTGCGGGGACGATCCAGATTAACGGGCGTGGGCCGGATTACGGGTCGCCGTTCGGGGGCTATAAGCAATCTGGCAACGGACGCGAGGGTGGGGTGTTTGGCCTTGAAGACTACCTAGAAGTGAAGGTGCGCCCACCCTTCACGCAGTAAGACCCAGACTCGAAAACAAAACGGCGCGGAAGTCTCCGCGCCGTTGTTCTATCAAGGGCAGCTTTGATCACAGCCCTTTAGACGCGATCCTATAGGTACTGCGCATCGCGGCACGGTCGGTATAGCATCCGCGTAAATGGCGGCTTCCGCTTTCAGCGACATAGCCTTCGCGGCCATGCACGATGCGATGATTGTCAAAGACAATGCAATTTCCTGGCTCTGATCGGAATTTCATAACAAAGCGGTCGTCTTGCATCATGCGGATGAACTTGATGAAGGCGGGGTAATAAGTGTCCAGCAGCTCTTGCGGGAGGTCCATCGTATCCTGCAAGTGCTGGGAAATCGTTACGCCCGTCACATTGCCGTTTTGATCTGTTTCGATGACCCGCTGATGAGATTGGTAATCAATGGTGTCGTGGCGATAAAAGAACGGAATTTTGTGTGTCGCAAGCAGATCAAACGCATCGGGGTCTTCGTCTTTCAACGCCATCGCCACAGCAATACCATCCAAGAACAAGGACGCGCCGCCATCTACGGTGTTTTCGATACAGTGCAAAAATTGAACGCCGGGAGCAGCTTCTTCACCAGGAAGGTCCGTGTGCATTTCCAACGGACCTGCGGTGAACGCCAGATTGGTTGGGTTGATCTCAACACGGACATTGAAAAACAGGCCTTCGCCAGACGGGGTGACAGGGCCGATTGCTTCGACCAGATTGGGCAGGCTTTCCTCTGACGGGTCCATGTCCGTGACAATGGCAATACCGCCTTCGATCAACGCCCGTGTGAGTGCCACGCGACCTGCCGCAGAATCGATAACATCAGCTTGTGAGACACGCGGAATATGAGCGAGGTGGTCACTGTACCAAACGTGACGCGGCAGGTCCGCGATGTCAGTTGGTCGACCTTTGGTGGCAATGTCCTCGAGAAGCTGAAGGGAAATTTCGCTTGTGGTGTCTTCCGCTTCCCAATCAATGATCACTGCGCCCTCTCGCAGAGCAAGCGACTTTGCTTTGGGGGCTTGGGACAATTGCGAAACATCAAAAATCCGTTCGCGGGTTTGTGGGTCAATATTCGAGTTACTCGCATCACGCAGCCAGTAATAGTTGAAATACTTTGGGCCGTTCGAAAGCTGGATCACCGCGCCGCATTCCTGAAGATCAAACTCTATCTGTGTCATATCAATCGTCTTTTCTGAAGGGGTGTAGGTTATTGGGCGTAGATGTTATTTTCTGCATCAAGACGCATACGTATTTCCCGCAGATGCGCGTCGGCCTGCCCGGGGTAATCATCAAGTTCGCGCGCCGTTTTTTCCGCGATGTCATCGGATAGGACACGCAATTTTTGACCGGTCTGCAGCGCGCGGACATATGTTTCAGCCGCACGTTCAAAATAATAGAGCCGGTTGAATGTATCCGCGACCGAAGCCCCCACAACAAGAACACCGTGGTTGCCCATCACCATGACCTTCTTGGCAGGGTCAGACAGCATTTTAGCGCAGCGGATGCCTTCGTCCTCGAAAGCGAGTCCGCCAAAGGCGTCATCGACAACGTAGCGATTAAAGAAGGTCGCCGTATTCTGATCGATCGGAAGGAGGGTGCTGTCCTCCAGACAGGCCAGGACGGTCGCCCAGATCGAGTGGGTGTGCATTAGGCATCGTGCATGTGGGCACTGCCGGTGTATCGACGCATGCAGACCCCATGCCGTGGGATCAGGCGCATTGGGGCCGGATAACACATCTGGGTCATTGGCATCCAACAGTAGCAAATCAGAAGCACGGATGTTCGAAAAATGCACTTGATTGGGGTTGATCAAAAATTGCGTGCCGTCCTCGTCAACCGCGAGGCTGAAATGATTTGCGACCCCTTCGTGCATGTTCAGACGCGCAGCCCATTGAAAGGTCGCTGCAAGGTCGGTCCGTTCGGGCCAGTGATCCATGTTCGCGCCGCTCATCGTTAGCTGGCCAAAACGGGTTTCGACAAGCCAGTCGGAATTACCTCGTATCCAGCCTCCTCTGGTTCGTCGTCTACCAGCTCTGTCGGAAAGCCGGGGGCTGTGATCTGTAGGCCTGTGGCGTCTTCGAGGCGGCGGATGATGTTGGGGGACAGCTCACGTTCGCCGTACTTGGCAATTCCGTCATCAAAGATCTCAACCAGCAGCGGGCTGATCTCAAGCGGCACATCTGCAGCCGCGGCCAAGCTTTGAAATAAACCAATGTCCTTTTTCACAAGGTCCATCGTAAAGGAAACGTCGCGTGATCCATTCAAGATCAGCTGGCTTTCGGTTTCATGAACGAAGGATGTTCCTGAGCTGATTTTCATAGCCTCATAGGTCGTGTTCAGATCAATGCCCGCGGCCTTCATGGTTACAAGCGCTTCGCAACATGTCAGCAAATTGGCAGTCGCCAAGTAATTCGTCATCACCTTAAGCGTTGAGGCCGAGCCGATTTCACCGGTATGCAGAACCCGCCGACCCAGCGTCGTCAGAGTTGGCAGCATCCGTTCAAACGTGGCGCGATCGCAGCCCGCAAAAATCGAGATGTTGCCCGTATCGGCGCGATGGCACCCGCCTGAAACAGGGCATTCGATTGCTGAGCCCCCTTTTTCCGTTACGAGCGCGGCAAGGCGTTTCACTTCTGAGACTTCAGTCGTGGACATTTCCATCCAGATTTTCGTCTCGTCAACATGGGGTAACATTGCCTCGACGACGGCTGCGCAGGCTTGTGGGGATGGCAAACAGGTGATGACAGCGTCGCACGATTGCATAAGCGCCGCTGGACTGTCGGCGGCCTTTGCACCCTTGGCGACAAAAGCGGCCACCAATTCGGGGTTGAGATCACAAACGGTAAGATCAAACCCGTTGCGCAACAAACTGCCCGCGAGCTTGCTGCCAACATTGCCAAGCCCTACAAATCCCATTCTCATATCGTTCTATCTTTCAACCGGTGCTTCATTCCGTTTGATTTTTAGCCATGGGTAATTTGGCATAAAGCAATTAATTCAAGGGCTTTGGGGCTGTATTATTTAAGGGTCCTTCTTGCTCAAAAGCACTGCGCAACTTTTCACTGCTAAACCCACGCAAGAACTATGGCGGGCAGCGACGCAGTATTTCGACAAGGTCGCGAACGTCCGCTGCGGGCCGGGAGTGCCGGCATCGGATGTTTTATCTGTGCAGTTGTATCGGTGCTTAAAAAATCAGCTGTTAGTTCAATATTGGGAGTTTGAACTCAGCAGTATTTCTCTGGTCCGATCCATTGGGATGCAGAATAACGGTCACCGTGAGCCCAACCAATTGGTAAAGTGGCCTCAATCGCCTGAAGGTCATCAGGCGTCAAAACGCGATTGGCGGCTTGTAACAGTTCGCCGAAATGCGCGATTGAGCGCGTTCCCGGAATAGGGATAACGTGATCACCCTGCGCAAGAACCCATGCGATAGCCAAACCCGCAGCCGAAAGATTCATGTCGGCCGCCAGCCCCCGGAACGAGGCTGTGGCAGCGAGGTTGGCGTGGTAATTGGGCGTCATAAAGCGCGGATTGTTTTTGAGGAAGGGGAGGTCTTGCACGGCCTCGAAGCTAATTGGAGCATCGGTCAGCAATGAGCGACCTACCGGCGAGAAAGCAACCGTTGCAACGCCAAGTTCGGCGCAGGTTTGCAACAAGCCCAATTCGGGGGACCGGGTGGAAAGCGAGTATTCTGACTGCACAGCGGCCACTGGATGTACTGCATGGGCGCGGCGTAGCGTGGTGGGCGCGATTTCGGAGAAACCGATCGCCTTGGCTTTGCCTGATTTAACGAGAGCGGCAAGCGTCTCGGTCACCTCTTCGATAGGAACATTCGCGTCGCGACGATGCAGGTAATAAAGATCAACCGCCTCAACACCTAAGCGTTTCAAGCTGTTGTCGAGCTCGGTTTGCAAATGTTCAGGAGAATTGTTGAAGATATTGCCGGGACCGTTTGGGTTCCGCGTAATTCCGCCCTTGGTCGCGATGCAAAAGTGATCGCGCGCATGCGGATTGGATTTTAGATAGCTGCCGATGACCGTTTCAGACCGGCCCATGCCGTATACGTTGGACGTGTCGAGATGCGTGACGCCGACGTCCAGTGCCATGTCCAAGATCGCATGGCTTTCGTGCTCGTTGGTCGCCCCGTAAAAGTCGGAGAAAGACATAGCGCCGAAACCAATCGGGTGGATCATTGGTCCGTCGCGACCAAGCTGCCTGCTTTGCATAATCTGCCCCCCTATTTTCCCTTATGAGAACAATTAGCTGGGAGGACCTTCGTGAGCAACTATTTGATGCGGATCTTGTCGTTGAGGCGACAGGTGTTCAGGCCGTGTCCGGTACCTTTCGTGAAACGCTGATTGAGAGGCCGAGTTGCAGGCAGATAATATGGGTGGGGCTCGCGGCTCCACCCATATTTCATTCTTACAATCAGAACCTTCTTCAAAGGCTTCTTCTGACTTTAGGCTGGGGTGTCTTTAGCAGGAGCCTGCGCTTTTGGCGCGGGCTTGGCCTCAGGCTCGGTTACGTCGAGCATTTCGTTAGCCGCGCCGGCGACGCCGTTTTCAAGGCTGATACCCAGTTCCTTACCAAGAGCTTGCATCGCAGGCATCTGGAGCGCCATTCCTAGGACCGAGTCCAGCGCTTGATTGACTGGCGTACCCGTCGCACCTGAACCGTCGCCGCCCCCTTCGCCGATGCCACGACCCATACCGGTTACCTGATGGATTTTGATCGAGTCGATTTTCTCGGCGGGCTTCACCATCTCCGCAATGATCTTTGGCATGGCCTCAAGGCTTGCAAGGCGGACTTTCATCGCAACGATTTCGGCGCTCAGCTCGTTTTCGGAGTTTGCAATCGCGGTCTGTCCCTCGGCTGTCGCCAACAGGTCGGTCTTTTTGGCCTCTGCACGAACGGTCATCGCGTTCGCATCCGCCTGCGCTTCTTCGAGTTTGGCAGCAGCGCGGTCGCTTGCCGCGTCTTTCTCGGCTTCAGCCGCAAGACGCACACCGGTTGCCATACGTTCCGCTTCTTTCTGGGCCTCGATCAGTGCGATTTGCTTTTGACGCTCTGCTTCGGCAACAGCGCGAGCCGTTTCAATCGCCTCAGATGCTTTCTTTGCCTCTGCGCGGGCGTTGTCTGCCGATGCACGGGCCTGGCTTTCTTCTTCAGACTTGCGTGCGACGATGATCTGACGTTCTTGATCAGCCACTTCAAGCTCACGCTCTTTGGCGATCTCGGCTTCGCGGATTGTGCGTTCGCGCTCAATCTCGGATGCGCGGACTGCACGTTCGCGTTCAATGCGGGCCTGTTCCTTGGCCTGATCCGAAGCTTCTTGATTGCGCGCAATCTCAGCTTCTTGGCTGGCCTGCAAAGTCTTGATTTCACGAACCTGAGAGATCGAAGCCTCTTCTTGTTCGCGGTCAATCTCGTAGCGCTTTTTCACGGCTTCCATTTCCGACTTGGCAACTGCAACATCCGCTTCCGCCGTAATCTCAGCACGTTCTTTGCGGGACGTGGCGATGACGGCTGCCAGCTTTTGCATACCGACCGCGTTAAATGCGTTGTTTTCGTCAAGCTGCTCGAAGGGTGTTTGATCGAGGGCCGTGAGGGACACGGCTTCAAGCTCAAGCCCGTTTTTCAAAAGGTCCTCTGAGATAGCGTTCTGCACCTCTTGAACAAAGCTCGCGCGATTTTCATGAAGCTCGTCCATTGTCATTTGAGCAGCAACGGCACGCAGACCATCAATCAGCTTACCCTCAATCATCTCGCGCAATTGCTCGACGTGGAAAGTGCGGTCACCCAAGGTCTGGGCAGCACGTGAAATCCCGTCCTCAGTGGCGTTGACCGAGACGTAGAATTCTACGCCAACATCAACACGCATCCGGTCTTTGGTGATCAGCGATTGCTCGTTCACACGCGACACCTCAAGGCGCAGGGTCTTCATGTTAACCTTTGCGATTTCATGGAGGAACGGCACGACAATTGTGCCCCCGTCCATGATGACCTTTTTGCCGCCTGACCCTGTTTTCACCAAGCTGGTTTCTCGCGTAGCACGTTTGTAAAGACGAGCCATGATTAGGCCGATAAAAATAAGCAGTCCGATGATCGCACCGGCAATGATAAGAATTTCAGTAAATTCCATTATGGTCTCCTAATTAGGGTTTGAATTATGTTTGCGGGCCATCCCGCTTAGATGACAAAAAACTTGTCACCGCGTTTTCGGATCAAGGTGACATCGCTGCCTTCTGGAAAGACCCCGTCGTCGTCTAGGGGTTCCACCCGCAGGTAGTGGATGTTGCCATGGCGGTCCTTGATCTTAACTTCGGCAGGTTTGCCACGCATGGCGGTGCCTTGGGTAATGGTGCCGCGATGACCGCCCAGAAATCGAGTGCGCATGGCGCTGGTTTCTGTCTTTGGCATGATCAGAGCGACCCAATTCGCGATGATCCGCGTGACCGCGATTGCGGGCACCAATGAGATTGCAACAGCTAACCAAGTGAACAGTGGGACCCCAATGGCGCTGGTCGCGATAGATTGCACAATCAGACCCGACAGGCCGAACAATGTCAGGAAGGATACGAGCCAGATCAAAAAAGGCACATCTCGCGCTCCGAGCCAGCCCAGAAGACCCGCAGGTGTCGCCGGCGCATCGCCGATATCCGCTGCAACATCCATATCCAAGTCGGCAGCGTCGATATCAATATCGGCGGACAAATCAAAGTCCGCATCGATGTCGATATCGGGCCCTTCACCACCCAATCCCAAAACAGTTGCACCCAGAAGTGAACCCAAAATTTCAAGAACAAACAGGCCAACCACGACTGCGAGCGCAATTGAGAACGGTAGCGCTTCGGGCGCCAAAAACACATTGATCATTATCTCTCCTTCGAGATTTATATAGGTATTAATTGTAAAAATGTTAGGTATATATGTGCAAAAAGTTCAAATATACCCTAAATAAATTGATACAACTGTGGATTTTAACTAAAGGATAGGGTGAATGAGTTACGGAAAAGTGCTAAGGATGCGATATGCCGGACTTTTTACAGCGTCGACGATTGGCCCGAATTTTAGATCGAAGTGCCGACAGGCTCGCCGATGTTCAAAAACCTGAAAAAGGGTGGATAGCGACGATGCGGTTGGCGCTTGGCATGTCTGCCGAACAAGTGGCCAGGCGCAAGGGCGTAAGCCGAAATGCCGTCTATCAAGCTGAGCGCAGTGAGATAGACGGGGCGGTTTCCCTCAAGCAGATGGAAAAAATTGCGCAGGCCATGGGTGGGAAATTCGTTTATGCAATTGTCCCTGATGCGCCGATAGAACAGTTGAAGCATAAGCAAGCTATGCTGCGAGCCCATGCACTGGCCAAGCTGGAGCCTGAATTTGCGAATTGGTCCAAAGATGAACAGCAAGACTGGTTAGATGACGCGGCGGCTCAGCAAGTACATGACATGCCGTCTGATTTCTGGGACAGCAATAGTTTGGGGCTCTAACACCAGTATTTGAAGCGGCACTCTGCTAGAGCAATACCAAGACAAAATCCGCATAGGCCGTGCTGCGTGGCGGTTAGAACTATTGAGGGGCTGAAAATGCTCAACCCCTCAATAAGTTTTGCTTCAATTTCATTCAGGCGTCAGGTCATCTGGCATATTCTGGAAGCAAACTGGACGCACGAACCTACGGATCGAGAGGGTTCCAACAGAGGTCGCTCCGAAATTGGTAGACGCAGGGTATGGCCCGCCATGCACCATAGAATCGCAGACTTCGACACCAGTCGGAAAACCGTTAGCCAACACGCGACCGGCCTTGCGTTCAAGCATCGGCATCAAGTCTTTTGCAAGCGCCGTATCCGCCCCATCCATATGAAGTGTGCACGTCAATTGCCCCTGCAGGGACTTCGCAATCTGGATCATCTCTGCATGGTCTTTCACGCGGACGACCAAACCAAGCGGGCCAAACACCTCTTCGCCGAGCTCTTCGTTTGCAAGCCATTCTTCGCCTGTGGTGGCGTAGAGATAAGGAGTTGCATTTCGCATGTCACACGTCGAAGTGACCAATTCGGTCACGCCTTTCGCGCTCGAAATGCGATCGCGGCCTTGGCGAAATGCATCTGCTATACCATCAGTCAGCATCGTTTGTGCTGCCGTGACCTGAAGGCCCTCGGTGGCGGCTTCCACAAATACATCAGCGTCAGGGCTGTCGATCACAATCGTAATGCCGGGGTTTGTACAGAATTGCCCAGCCCCCATTGTTAGCGATGCCGCCCATCCAGCTCCGATTTCGCGACCGCGGTTCGCAGCTGCAGCCGGTAACAAAAACATTGGATTGACTGAGCCGAGCTCGCCAAAGAACGGAATTGGGATAGGGCGCTGTGCACATAGATCGAACAGGGCGCGACCACCGCCTAGAGAGCCTGTAAAGCCAACTGCATTTATCAATGGATGTTGGACCAATGCCGTTCCAACGTCCCGCTTGCCACCTTGGATGAGTGAAAAAACACCAGGATTAACGCCACAACGCGCGATAGCTGCGTGAATTGCTTCGGCAATAATCTCAGCCGTTCCTGGATGGGCGCTATGCCCTTTGACAACGACAGGACATCCAGCAGCGAGCGCAGATGCGGTGTCCCCACCCGCCGTTGAGAACGCGAGTGGAAAGTTGGACGCCCCAAAGACGGCGACAGGCCCGATCGGACGTTGCACCATTTTGAGGTCGGGACGTGGCAGCGGTGCGCGATCAGGCAGGGCTTGGTCGTGGCGCCGATCAAGGTAATCTCCAGCCAGAATGTGGCTCGCAAAGAGGCGCAGCTGGCCGGTCGTCCGGCCGCGCTCTCCTTCTAGGCGCGCTGTCGGTAAACCGGTTTCTTGTGTCCCGATTTCGGTAATTTGGGCAGCACGCGCTTCGATTTCATCGGCGATTGCGTTCAGGAATTCAGCCCGTTCCTGACGGGTCGAATACCCGTATGACCAGAAGGCTTCCTCGGCTGCAGTGCAGGCGGCGTCGACCAACTCAGGCGTTCCGACAGAGTAATCGTGGCTTGGCCCATGTGAAGGCTCAGACGCAAACGTTTGCGCGCCAGTAACCCAAGCGCCAGCGATCAAGTGTTTTCCGTGGGGCGTGAAATTCATTGTTGAGTTCTCTTTTTGTTGTTGTCGCGATGGTATGGAAATTCAAGGCTTAACGGCCGTTCTTGGCGCGCCATTCGTCGAACTCTTTTAGGTTTTCTTCTTTGGTCGCAGGATAGAGGCCCGTGATCGTCGCGCCGTCTTGCACCTTACTCAGCGCGAAATCTTCGAATGCGGTCATTTCAACGGCTTCGATGGCCACTTCGTCGGCCATATGTGCGGGAATAACGATCACGCTGTCATCGTCACCGACGATAATATCACCGGGAAATACGGGTGCGTCACCGCAGCCAATCGGCACATTGATGTCGATGGCTTCGTTGGTGGTAAGGTTTGTCGGGCTGGATGGACGGTTGTGATAACTTGGCATTTCAAGTTCGCCGATATTCATTGCGTCCCGAAACCCCCCGTCGGTCACAACACCCGCTGCACCGCGCACCATCAACCGAGTGATTAAGATGTCACCTGCTGAGGCTGCCGTTGCACTTTTTCGGCTATCCATCACCATGACATGACCCGGAGGGCAGGTTTCAATCGCGTGACGTTGCGGGTGTTTGGGATTGCGGAACTCGACCAGTTGGTTGCGGTCTTCACGGGCTGGCATGTACCGAAGCGTGAATGCGGGGCCGACCATGTTTCTCCCTTTTCGTTGCAGCGGGTGCACGTCCTGAATGACCTGACTGCGCAGACCACGCTTATAAAGCGCGGTCGCCAACGTGGCGACAGACACTGTTTTCAACCGTTCAAGAGTTTCTAGAGAAAGGGGGTGTTCAGACATCGAATTTCCTTCTGTATCGGAATGAGGATTATGGGGGAAAGCGCGTTTGGTCATGCTTGGCCACTCAATTTATTGTGCCGGATGGACGAAAAGAGAGAGAGCCCGATAAGCCCCGCACCAGCCAAGCCGGTGATGACTTCGTGCACGTGCCAGATCGACTGCGCATACATGATGATGGACAGCGCCAACACAGAATAGAACGCGCCGTGTTCAAGGTAACGAAACTGCGACAGGGTGTTCCGCTCAACCAGCATGATTGTCATTGAGCGGACGTACAACGCGCCGATGCCAAGGCCGATTGCGATCAGGAAAAGATTGTTCGTTAGTGCGAACGCCCCGATCACGCCGTCAAAGGAAAAGCTGGCGTCGAGGACTTCAAGGTAAAGGAAGGCGCCAAACCCACCCTTGGCAGCCGCCGCTCTAGTTTCCTTTTCGGCATCCAAGAAATGCGCCAAGAGCTCAACCGCGAGGAACGTAACCAGCCCACAAATCGCAGCAAATAGGAAAGTCGCACTTTTAGCGTCAGGAAGAACCACTGACATCAGCAACGCTGCGCAAAGAACAAAAGCGATCTCAAGGCCGCGAATAGACGCCCATTTCCTAAGGCGGGATTCAATCAGCTTGATCCAATCCACCTCTTTTGATTGGTCCAGAAAATACGTCAAGGCAACCATCATCAGGAACGTCCCGCCAAATGCGGAGATCCCGATATGAGCCTCGTCCATGATCCGCGCATATTCTTGTGGGTCGGTCGCCGCAAGGACAACGGCGGCCACCGGACCGATGTGGGCGGCGACAACAACAACGAGCAATGGAAAGACGATCCGCATGCCAAAGACCGCAATGAGAATACCCCAAGTCAGGAACCGTTGTTGCCACTTTGGTTCCATTGTCTTGAGAATGTTAGCGTTGACGATTGCGTTGTCAAAACTCAATGAAATTTCGAGGATCGCCAAAATAGAACCGATCATAAAGAACGATAGCGCGCCCGCAACGGTTCCGGTCGTTTGATATCCAAGCCAGTACGACAAGGCCAAACCAGTGGCGGTGAACAAAAACGGCCAGCGGAAGTATGAAAGTGTCGACTTCATTTGAGGCCCCTTTGTATGTGGATGGGTCCGTTGACCGATAGACAAAGGCGCGCGTGCTGAGGTCCGAGCGTGAACGGAGACTGCACAATGATGTGTTCGGGCGTCATGGATTCGCCCCCTGTAGTTCATCCAGCGCGATGCGACGTGTGGCTTGGATTTCGGGGTCTGGGCTTAAACTCGCAGCGATCAAATTGCGGGTATAGGCTTCGCGAGGGGCGTCGAAAATTTGCTCAACCGGACCCTGTTCAACGATTTTGCCGTTCTGCATGACGATCACTCGATGGGCGAAGTCACGGACCAAAAGCAAGTCGTGAGCGATGAAAAGGTAACTTATACCCAAATCGTCTTGTAGCTGCTTTAACAGCGTCATTACCTGCGCTTGGATAGAGACATCCAACGCGGAAACGGCTTCGTCGCAGACGATCAGTTTCGGTTCTAACGCCAAGGCTCGTGCGATCGCGATACGTTGTCTTTGGCCACCGGAAAATTGGTGGGGATGGCGATACATATGATCTGGCTTCAATCCCACCTGTTGCAAAAGTTCGCAGACCCGCGCCTTCCAGTGCTGTTTGTCGAGGATTTCAGGATGGATCACAAAAGCCTCTGAAATGATGTCATAGATCGACATCCGCGGATTCAGCGATTGGGTCGGATCTTGAAACACCATTTGAATGTCGCGGCGTACTTTGAATAGGTCTTTTCGGTCCATTTGGACGAGGTCACGACCTTCAAAAAGCGCTTCGCCGCTGGTGGCGTCTTGCAGCCGCAGCACCGTCTTTGCCAACGTGGACTTGCCGGAACCGGACTCGCCGACGACGGCCACAGTTTCCCCCGGCAAAACCGTCAAACTGACCTCATCCAACGCAACGAAAGCGCCGTAATGCTTTGAAAGTTTTTCGATTTGGAGTATCGGCGCCGTTTGATCCAACTGCTGCGCCATAATGCCATTGCCCGGGATCGCCGCAATAAGCTGCTTTGTGTAGGGATGCTGAGGGTTGTGATAAACATCGCTCGCGCTTCCTGTTTCAACAATCTCACCGGAATTCATGACAACGACCCGATCAGCGATTTCCGCAACAACACCAAGGTCATGGGTGATCAACAAAAGCCCCATACCAGTCTCTTGTTGGAGTTCCTCCAACAAGGTCAAAATTTGGGCCTGCACTGTCACATCAAGCGCAGTTGTGGGTTCATCGGCAATCAAGATGTCCGGTTTCAACGCAAGGGCCATCGCGATCATTATGCGCTGGCGTTGGCCACCAGAGAATTGATGAGGGTAGGCGTCAACCTTGGTCTCGGCGTTGGGGATACCTACGCGTTCTAACAGCTCTATGGTTTTAGCTCTTGTTCCGGCTTTGCTTTGACCGTGTGCGGTCATTGTCTCGGCGATTTGGAAGCCAACAGAGTAGACTGGGTTCAAGTGGCTTAGTGGATCTTGAAAAATCATCGCGATGCGGCAGCCGTTAAGTTTTCGACGCTCTTCAGCGTGCATGGTAAGAAGGTCAGCCCCCTCAAACAGGATTTCGCCTGAGGTAATTTCACCTGGTGGCATATCTATTAAGTTTAGGATCGCAGATGCCGAGACGGATTTGCCTGAGCCGGACTCGCCAAGGATGGCTAAGGTTTCACCGCGATCCAAATGCCAATTCACATCGCGTACCGCATGAACCGTGCCATGGGTTGTATGGAAATCAACCGATAGGTTACGGACATCTAAAAGGCGTTCACCCATTTTTCTTCCTCACGATTTCAAGACGCCAGCGCTGGGCAGGGTCGAGCGCAGTCCGAAGCCAGTTCGATACGAGATTCAGCGAAAGCGTAGTTAGGATGATCGCAAGTCCCGGCCAGAATGACAGCCACCACGCCGTAGTCAGATAGGGCCGCCCCTGTGACACCATCAAACCCCATGTGATTTCAGGCGGTTGAATTCCGATACCGAGAAAGGACAACGCAGATTCCGCGAGCATGACAAACGCAAAATCAAGCGTTGCGATTGTGATGAGTGTCGGAAAGACGACCGGTAGGATGTGGCGAAAGATGATGCGCCCATTCGAGGCCCCCATCACTTTGGCGGCTTGCACGAACATGCGCTCGCGTACTTCCATGGTTTCGGCACGTGCAGTCCGCAAGTAGACAGGTATCCGCGTAATGGCCAAGACGATCACCAAGTTGAACACTGAACTGTCCAACATGAACAGCACGATCACTGCGAGCAAAAGCGACGGAAAAGACATGATAATGTCAGCCAAACGCATAATGATCTGACTGATAATTCTGGACGTGTAGCCCGCTATCAGCCCCAAGGTTGTGCCGATCAGGAGTGAGAAAAAGACAGCGCCCGCGGCAACGAAAATAGTATTCTGTGCCGCGACGATGATCCGCGCAAGCAGGGGGCGTCCCAAGGCATCACCGCCAAGCCAATAGGGCCAAGCCGTCGAGAAATCGAACGGCGGTGCGTTACGCCCCCGCAAGTTTTGTTTGGTTGCGGCATCTTCCAATAGGAAGGGCCCAACAATGGCGCACAGCAAGACGATCAACAGAAAGACAACCGAAACGAACGCGAATTTATCATTCCAAAGCATTCGCATTGTCCGGATCACCGGATTGGGTGCCTCGGTGACATCGGGTAGGGTTGTATCTTGGTCTTGGGTATTGGTCATTGATTAGTACCTGATGCGGGGGTCGAGGATCGAGTAAAGGATATCGATCACGAGATTCATTACGAAGATAGCAGTCGCGGTCAGCATGATGGCGGCCATCACGACCGTGAAGTCCCGCTGCAGGATCGAGTCGATCATGAGTTTCCCGACGCCGGGAAAGCCGAAGATGGTCTCGACAACAACAGCACCGTTCAACAGCGCTGCTGCCTGATCGCCAATGACCGTGATGACGGGCAACAGCGCATTGCGGAGCGCGTGTACAAAGATAATTGCTTTGTTCTTGATCCCTTTGGCACGGGCGGTTTTGACGTAGGCCGAACTGAGCGCCGTGATCATCGAACCACGGACAATCTGTAAAATGAGGCCAAATGGGCGAATGAACAAAACGCTTACAGGCAGTATCCAATGCCACACGGTTCCCGTCCCCGACGTCGGGACCCAGCCAAGGTTCACCGAAAAAATCACAATAGCGACGATGGCAATCCAAAAGTCAGGTGCGCTTGCGCCAATCAAAGAAAAGAAAGTCGCGATGCGGTCGAAAACCCCACCAACATGGAACGCTGCAAGCGACCCCAAAATGATTGAAAAAACAACGACCAACGACATGGTGACAACAGCGAGCTGCAGCGTCCAGCCAAAGCCACGCAAGACGACGTCGATTGCGGGTTCTGAACGGCGGATAGACTCGCCAAAATCTAAACGGACGAGATCGCCCAGGTAGTTGAAAAATTGAATGAGCAGTGGGTCATTAAGACCATGGATTTCCCTAAACTGATTTCGGCTCTCTTCGGATGCATCAAGCGGCAAATACAAACCTGTTGGATCGCCCGTCAGTCGGCTTAGAAAGAACACCAGCAGGATCAATCCGACGAGAGAAATGGCGCTGGCAATCGCACGTGATCCCAAGAATTTTAGCATTTCGATTGATCCTTGAAAGAGGGCAGCGCAGGCCGCAACGCAGCCTGCGCCGATTTCAGATTAGTTGAACTGAATTTGTGAAAGTTGCAGTTCGCTATTGGTCCGTATGGACGGTGTGAAATCCAGACGTTCATTGACGCGGCTGAACCCAACCATGTGGAACAACATAACGTCCGCAATAGATTCCTCGTGGAGGTACGTGAAGAGTTCGCTCCACTTTGCTGCACGCTCGTCACCTGTTGCCGCCGTAGCGTCGACAATCATTGCGTCAACGTTTGGATCCAAAAGACCGGATTGCTGACCGTCCGAATGGTACTTGAAGTACATCGAGAAGACAGGATCTCCGTTTGCATTGTCGTGCTGCGCTTGGATCAGCTGAGGACCACGGTCTTCAGGGAACGGTTTGGCATAGCGTTCAAGCCATTCAGCGACTTCAACCATTTCGAGCTTCATGTTGAAGCCGACGTCCTGATACATGGCAAGCAGGGCTTCCATCGTCTCAAGTACGTTTGCGAAGTTGTTTGTCCGGCCGATCAACGTGATTTCGGTTTCGATGGCAACTCCATCAGCAGCTGCCTCTGCCAGCAATTCACGCGCACGCTCCGGATCGAATGGGTAGGGCGCAAGGTCACGGTTGTAGCCGATTGTTGACGGTGGCGTCATGCCTGTCGCCAGCAAAGTGCCGTTGGCAAGGATCGTGCCTACGAATGCTTCACGATCAACTGCGAGGCTAAGTGCTTCGCGAACCCGACGGTCATTTAGCGGTTCTTGTGCATGTTCGATGCGAAGGAACAACGTTTCAGAGTTTGGATAGGAGAAGTCCAACGCATCGTCTGTCGCATCTTGAAGCGCGATGTTGGGTGCAATGTCGGCTTCGCCCGCAGCAACCATGGCAGCACGAACAGCGCTATCGCCACGGAAGACATATGTCGCGGATTGTACGGTTGGTTGCTCACCCCAATAGTTTGGATTGGCATTCAACGTGATGGATTCTCCGCGAATGTATTCGTCAAAGGTGTAAGGCCCTGTGCCGATCGGATGATCGACAAAACTGTCCAATGGCGTATCGGACGGCGTAACCGTCACTGTCGACATCAACATGGGCAAAATCGGCTGAGCCGGGCTGGCTGTCACGTCGATTGTGTATTCATCGATGATGTTTGTCGTGATTTCGATACCGCCAAAGAACTTTGCGCCAATCTCACAAGCAATATCGGGTGATTTCATACGTACGAGCGAGTGCGCGACATCGTCAGTCCGCATGTCTGTGCCATCACTAAACGTCACATCTGGGCGCAGTGTAAAACGCCATGTGCCGTTGCCCATGTCCTCCCAGCTTTCGGCCAAGCGTGGCTGAAGACCTGTGTTCGGGTCCATTTCGGTTACAGTTTCTGAAATGTTCTGGAAAAGCACACGTCCAACATTGGATTTCGTGGCCGAACAGGGCTCCACAATTTCAAGCTCTTCCGACAACACAACGGTCACGGAATTTTCCTGAGCTGCCACGCCAAACGCGACGTTTGTCGCAAGCGCCGAGGCTAGCAAAAGGTGTATTTTACGGTTCATCTTATCCTCCCTAAGTGATGAGGCTCTCGCAATCGACGCATCAACAGACGGCAAAAAGCGGATCCCCAGCCCATAGGATTGAGAGTTTTCAAAATCTTGTAAATTTCAAATTTGGATTGCAATGATACACTTATTGGATCAATCATTTGGTCGTTACATAAGCCGCAAAGGGAAACCAATGGCGCAAGGGCAGTTCGAATACTTCCAGATGAGATGCTTTGTGGCAGTCGCAGAAGAGCTCAGTTTTCGACGGGCAGCCGACCGGATGAACATGACACAGCCGCCGCTGTCGCGTCAGATAAAGTTGCTGGAAGAGCGGGTGAATCTTGTCTTGCTAGAACGCAGCAATCGTCATGTTCGTTTGACGTCAGCGGGTGAAAATTTTTATCACAGTGCTGTCGATATTATTCAACGATCAGAACACGCTGTCTTGAATGCACGGCAAGCGGAAAGGGGTGAAACGGGTAGCGTCGCAATCGGTTTTGTGCCCTCGGCGGCGTTCAAATTCATGCCCTTGATCGCTCAACGAATGGCTGTCGAAATGCCCAAGGTGACGTTAACGCCAATCGAGATGATGGGATATGAAGTTATCGAGGCCCAGCGTTCAGGTCGTATCGATTTGGGGCTTACAAGAATGGAAAGCCAAAGAAACGAAATTGAACGGGAAAGGGTGGTAAGTGAACCCTTCATCTTGGCGATACCAAAGGGGCATCGGCTAACGCAAAAAACAGATCTAACGATCTCGGATTTTGACGGAGAGCCCTATATTGCCTTCACGAAGGACCGAGGCGGGTACCTTAAAGAGACCCTCAACGCCCTTTTCAATGCGTCCGGAATCGTGCCGAATACGCAATTGGAAACCAGTCAAACCCATGCAGTGATCAGCTTTGTCAATCACGGGCTTGGGTTCGCGTTCGTCCCTCGGTCGGCGAGAATAATAGAAATGCCCGATGTGGTTTACCGTGAGATTGAGCTGCCTGCCCAATTTCGATCCGACATGTATCTGGTTTCTAAATCAGGCGGCGGCTCGATCGTCAGAGACCGTGTCCGAAGCCTCATATCAGATGTCTTGAGGCAGTTCAGAGAGACCGATTGAAGGCGATATTCCCAACCAAAACCAAATCGTAATATCCTGATCGCAGTTGCGAAGACTAGTTTCCGGCGCGTCATTTCTTGAAACCTAATACTTGCGCAATCGTAAAGGGGTGAAATTCGCCCTGTGGCCCGACCCAGCGTCAAACTGGACACCGTATTGGCAAGCTGCGCTTATCTCCAAAATAGGAGGACGTCGTGACTGAACCAACCAAAGCGGAAATACTTGAAATCGTAACCAAACGATCAAAAAATCGGATCAAAGGCAGTGTGCGGCTTGAGATGCCCGATATGGCGACGATCTATGTCGATGAAACCGGCGCTATCGAGAGCGATCAAGCCGCGGATATCGTTCTGACTGCCGACTCTCGCGTATTCTATGAGATTGCAACTGGTGTGAAAAATCCAGCAAAGGCGTTTATGATGCGCCAGTTAAAAGTCGATGGTAACCCGATGAAGGCTCTCAAAATAGGCGAAATATTGAGCTCCCAAGATTAGGGCCTTGTGCGGCATGTAGCCGATTTTCCACACAAGACCCTGATGTGGTGCCTAGTGCGGAAAACGGGTCGAATTGGTTTGGTGTGACAAACGCGAAAATAGATGGTGGTTAAAGGGAAGGGTATGCTGTACTTCTCTTTCTTGATTATTCAATAAAATCAATGGCCGAATTTCGCGACGCCAAAGGTATTTGGGTTGCCCAGCAGACACATCTTACCTCGGAGCGCTTTGGCAGCTTTGATGCCCAATGAAGAGATTATTATGACAAGAAATGCGCAAGAGTTGTCACAATGGTTTTGGGGCCCGTTCTTGTCGGATTGGCTTGCGCGTGTTCAGGACGGCGAGAATGGCGTTTTTGATGCCCTTGATGTGGACGGCAACCCTGACCTGACATCTGGCAAGACGCTTTTGGCGCAAGCCAGGACGTTATTCACGATTGCGCATATTGCACTGGCGTCCGGTAATCCCGCGCACGTTGAAGCGGCTCGAAAGCAGGCGGAGTTTGTTAAGAAGTTCCAAAAGACAAAGGGGCTTTATCGATGCAAAGCGACGCGAGACGGGACCGTTTCCGGGCGCGAAGAAGATGACGTAGCCCGCAGTTATGATCAGACTTTTGTTATCCTTGGGTTTGTAACTTGGAACAAAATCTCACCGTCTGCCGAAGTGAGCACCCTGATTGATGAATGTTGGGACGCCTTGCAATCCCACCTGACGGACCCTGATACAGGGTTGTTGCGAAATGACGATAGTGGTGCGGATACTGGACCTGCGCAAAACCCGCACATGCATTTGTACGAAGCCTGTTTACAAGGATTTCGCATGACGCAAGACCTCATTTGGCTTGAACGGGCGGCGAGTTTGCGGGCCGTTGGACTGCAGTATTTTATGGATGAGAACAGCGGCAGTATAGCCGAGTTCTTGACCCCTGATTTGCAGCCCTTGGCCGGTGGTGATGGCCAACGGCGCGAAGTTGGGCATCAATGCGAATGGGCTTGGCTTTTGTTGGAAGAGGCGGAGCTGGCCAAGACATCGACCCCAATCGATCCAGCTGGCCGTTTGGTCAAGTTCGCAGATGTCTATGGTTTTGCTACAGAAGGGCTGTTTGATGGCGCGGTCTATGATGCTGTGTCCTCTGCCGGGGATGTCGTTGAAAACACGTTCCTCATGTGGCCCCAGACCGAGGCCATCAAGATCTTGGCGATCCGTCATGTAGCGGGAGACACAACCGCAGGCGAAAGAGCGCAGCGCCTGATGTGTTTGATGTTTGAACGTTGGTTTGCTGGCTATACGTATTTCGTTAATCAGCTTGACGCGGACGGTACTGTCCTTTGGGATGAAGGGCTAACTCGACTTATGTATCACCTTGTCATCGCCATGAGCGAAGGTGCGCGGGCTGGTCTTTGGGCGGATATCCCAAAAGCATAAGGCTGATGCGTTTGACGTGGTCAGGGCGGGCCCGATTAGCCACACTCTTGCCGAATTCGTCGCCTATGCGGGTCGCCAGATGATGATGCTGTGCCTATAGGTTAGCAGTACCGTCACGCAGAACACATAAGTTGGGGAACTAGATGCGTCTATTGTCAGTTATTTGCGCCGGGCTTTGTGCTGGGCTTTTAGGTGTCGCACCAGCGAGCGCGCAGGACCGCGAAACACTTGGTTTCGGGCGTCTTCTTACCAATGATTTCTTTGGCGACAACGAGGACCGCTGGCGGACAGGGTCGTATTCTTACTCCTTGGTTCGCGGTTACGACTACGACGGGAGCCTGCCAACGACACCAGGGGCAATCCTCGAGTATCGCCTGCGCTCGGAGCTCATCGCACCGTCTGCGTTGAACGGTTCCGGGTCCAACGATCGTGCATATGTCGGCGCGCTGTCGGCTGGTCTACATACGCATTTCGCGCGCGGTGGCCTGGATATCACAGCAGGTGTCGATCTAGTTGCGGTCGGGCCGCAAACCGGAATGGCCGACATGCAAGACTGGTTCCACGACATTGTAAGCGCACCCAATATTTCTAGTTCAGTTGAATCCAATCAGGTGGCGAACGCCGTCTATCCGACCGCTTTAATGGATGTGTCTTATCCGATCGTAATCGGACAACGGACACAGTTGCGACCGTTCATCGAAACTCAATACGGCGTCGAAGACTTCGTGCGAGTGGGCGCTGATGTGCTGATTGGTGAGGTCCTGCACAACGACCTTTGGATCCGTGACAGTGCGTCTGGTCAGCTTTATAGCGGGATCGAAGAGGGTGTCGCCGGAAACGGATTTGTACTTGGTGCAGATTATGCCGTTGTCGGTGACAGCGCTTATTTCCCAGCAAATTTCGGTACTGTTGCAGAAGATGAACGTTTTCGCGCACGGGCAGGGATGCATTGGCGTCTTGGGCCGAACGTCTCTTATTTTTATGGCGTAACGTATCTTAGCGAAGAGTATGTTGGCCAACCTGAGGGCCAATTCATCGGGTCACTGAAACTCAATTTCAACTTTTAAACAAAAAGTTAACGGCTTTCCTTAAAGTCACTTGATCGGTTTGAATCACCTCTGTTAACGTCTGCTTCAGAACCCTGCACGCAGAGGCGGGGCAAGACAGAGGCAGTAACGGGCATGAAAACGGGCTTTAAGGGCACGTTCGTCATTTCCTGGTCACAAACGGAACTCGATGGGTTCTGGTCGGCACCGCTTGAAAACTTGCGGGTCGGGACAGCGTGGTCGTGGACAGGCGAAGCGGTGCGGGTGGATGGACCCGCAGACATTCTACCATTGGGCGACGCTGCGGGCGAAGCCGACATTCGAGCGCGGGCTGCAATGTCCGTACGCCGATTGCTACGGGCAGTTGAAGTCAACACATCACGGCTTGATCTGGTTCAGGTTGATGCTCCCCATTTCGAACAGAGTTTCACCGTCACAGACGGACACGAGACGTGGACAATAACGTTAATCGAAGGTGCTGTACCATCGGCACGTTTGTGTATGTTCATCGGTGAAATTCCGCCGCGCACCGCAGACCTTTGGATCGTAAATCACACGGTCGATCTGAAATCCCGTGACCAGAACGATGACCCAGCCGGTGGTGTGATCTGCTTTACGCCCGGCACCATGATCCAAACTGAAAACGGGTTGATGCGGGTCGAAGATATCAACGAAGGTGCGCGCGTTCAGACAAAAGACAACGGTTGCCAAGAAGTGTTGTGGACGGGCGCGCGACGCGTCACTGGTGCGCGGCTCTATGCGATGCCGCATCTGTGCCCGATCCGTTTGCGGGCGGGATCATTGGATAACGATGTGCCGGATGCCGGCCTGCTTGTCAGTCCCGATCATCGTGTCATGGTCAAAGGCGCGCGGGCGCGGGCCTTGTTCAATACGGACGAAGTTCTGGTGGCAGCACGTGATCTGGTGAATGATCAATCGATCTATGTTGACCGTTCGTTGCGTCAGGTCGACTACATCCACATGCTTTTGCCGAGCCATGAAGTAATGTTTGCCAATGGTGTCGAAAGCGAAAGCTTCCACCCCGCCAGCGCAGGCCTTGAGACACTTGATGAGCACGATCGCGCACGCCTATTCGCGCAGGTGCCCGAGATCGCTGCAGACGTCAACGCTTACGGTGCCTATGCGCGCCGTGTGGTTTCGGCATCTGAAGCAGCTATTCTACGCCACGACGCTGCTTAAGCGATGCGGCCGCTCGCCAGCTTTGTGAAAGGCCACTGGCAATTGCTGGTTTTGGCGGCACTTCTCTTTGCACTTTGGGACACGGACTACGTTTGGCCCTTGCGGGTAATGATCGTGCTTTTTCACGAGTTATCCCATGCTGGCATAGCTCTTCTGACGGGCGGGGAGGTTCTGGAGCTGACTATAAACCGGCGCGAGGGTGGTCAGGTCTCGTTTCGAGGCGGAAGCTATATTTGGACAGCAATGGCTGGATATCTTGGATCACTCTTCATCGGTGTGTGCTTATTCCTGATGGGGGTGCATACCCGATTGGATAGATACGTGACGATAGGGCTTGGGCTGATTATTCTGCTAACAACCGTCCTATTCGTTCGCGAATGGTTTGCGATTGCCTTCATGACCGTAACAGCCGTTGCCTTAATCGCGATGGGCTGGAAACTACCCCGTCAGATATCTGATCTGTTTTTGCGGCTTATTGGGCTGGTCAGCATGCTTTACGTTCCATGGGACATCGCCGTTGATACGATTTTCACGGGCAACCGCACCTCCTTGATGGCTACGGATGCTCAGGCAATTGCCTATCAGCTCGGCCTGACGGAAAAGATTGTAGGTGTGCTCTGGGTTATTGTTGCTTTGACTGTCACGGCACTGACACTGCGGTTCGCATTGCGATCGCCCAGCAACTTGGTCTTTCGGAGCACGTCAGATTTGCGTTGACTCATGATTGGCTCGCGCGTAGAGGGGCCGTTCATTGGTGTTGGTGGTTCCCGCAAGGGAGTGCCTGTCGGGCTTCGGCCAGAGGACAACGCCCTTCATAGCCCGCTTTGGGCGCTCTAATCGAAGGAGATCAGCGTATGACTAAACGTACCGCTGCCAAGTACAAAATTGACCGCCGGATGGGTGAAAACATCTGGGGTCGTCCGAAATCCCCTGTTAACCGTCGTGAATATGGCCCAGGCCAGCACGGTCAGCGCCGTAAGGGCAAATTGTCCGACTTCGGTATGCAGCTGCGCGCCAAGCAGAAGCTGAAAGGCTACTACGGCGACCTGACAGAGAAACAGTTCCGCCGCATCTTTACAGAAGCTGAACGTGTAAAAGGCGATACAGGTGAAAACTTGATTGGTTTGCTTGAGCGTCGTTTGGACGCTGTTGTGTACCGCGCCAAGTTCGTTCCAACTGTTTTCGCAGCGCGTCAGTTCGTGAACCACGGCCACGTCAAAGTGAACGGCAAGAAGGTAAACATCCCATCTTACCGCGTTAAAGAAGGCGACGTTATCGAGATCCGTGACCGTTCCAAGCAGAACGTTGCAGTGATCGACGCTGTTGCACTGACTGAGCGTGACGTTCCTGACTACATGGACGTTGACCACAACAAAATGACAGCGACATTCGTGCGCACTCCTGGTCTGGGTGACGTGCCGTATCCGGTCATGATGGAACCAAACCTCGTCATCGAATATTACGCTCAGAACTAAGTCTGGGCAGGGCGCACGCGCGCCGTTAAAGATAGGGCCTGCCACCTTCTGTGTGGCGGGCCTTTTTTGTTTTACGATCCGAAGGAAAGATCATGGCGATCACACCACAGCCTGGCATTATGGAAATTGACCTTTATGTCGGCGGCAAAAGCCATGTGGACGGGCTCAGCAATGTGTTGAAACTGTCCTCAAACGAGAACCCCTTGGGGTCTTCTGATGCCGCCAAAGAAGCCGTGGTGCGCGCGTCGCATACGTTGAATAGATATCCTTCGTCTGATCACGCATCCTTACGCGAAGCGATCGGTGACGTTTGGGGCCTGGACCCAGAGCGCATCATTTGTGGCGCTGGGTCCGACGAAATCATCGCATTCCTATGTCAGGCCTATGCCGGGCAGGGCGATGAGGTAATATACACAGAGCACGGGTTTGCGATGTATCGCATCGGAGCCTTGGCCGTCGGCGCAACCCCTGTTGAAGTAGCTGAACGAGAACGGGTCGTGGATGTCGATGCTATTCTGGCCGCCTGCACGAAGAAGACCAAGCTGGTCTTCATTGCCAATCCAGCAAACCCGACAGGTACGATGATCGGTGAAGCAGATGCCACACGGTTGGCCGAAGGTCTGCCTGAACAAGCTATTCTGGTGCTAGATGGGGCCTATGCAGAATATGTTGAGGGTTATGACGCCGGAAAACAGCTGGTTGAAAGCCGCGACAATGTTGTGATGACACGTACGTTTTCGAAGATTTACGGGTTGGGCGGCCTGCGGGTTGGCTACGGTTATGCGCCAAAGCCGATTCTTGATGTCTTGAACCGCATTCGTGGGCCATTCAATGTCTCTTCGGTAGGTTTGGTCGCGGCAGAAGCTGCTGTGCGTGATACCGCCCACACCGAAAAGTGCCGCGCGGAGAATGCCAAGCAGCGTGAATGGATGGCTGGGGCACTGGCCGAAATGGGGTTGCCGTCGGATACGTCCACGGCGAACTTCATTCTGGTGCGGTTTCCGTCCGCGGATGAAGCCAAAGCCTGTCACGATGCGCTGGCCAGTCAGGGCATCCTTTTGCGCTACGTTGCCAATTACGGTTTGCCAAACTGTATCCGGATCACCGTCGGTGATGAGGCGTCCTGCCGCCGTGTCGTCCACGCGATTGGGCAATTCAAAGGAGCATCCTAATGGCTGTTATGTATGACCGTGTTGCGTTGATC
Source organism: Octadecabacter algicola (assembly GCF_021532625.1). Classification (GTDB taxonomy): domain Bacteria; phylum Pseudomonadota; class Alphaproteobacteria; order Rhodobacterales; family Rhodobacteraceae; genus Octadecabacter; species Octadecabacter algicola. Next base: position 148,236 of record NZ_JAKGAR010000004.1, on the reverse strand, counting down.
GGGCTTGGCCTGATCGCGTCATCGATGTTCTGGGCCATGAAGCGCGCCGACTTGGCGGGCGAAGTCGTTGGCTATGCCCGTTCAGAAGAAACGCGTTCTACCGCCCGTAGAATAGGGTTGTGTGATCGCATATGCGACAGCGCGATTGAGGCCGTTGAAGGCGCTGATTTGGTCATCCTATGCGTGCCAGTGGGCGCTATGGATAGCGTCGCTGCGCAGATCGCACCACACCTTAAGTCAGGCGCTGTTGTGTCGGATGTGGGTTCTGTAAAGCGGGCGGTGATCGACGCGATTGGCCCACACATTCCAGAAGGCGTACATTTTGTTCCTGCACACCCGCTTGCGGGGACAGAACAATCGGGGCCTGAGTCTGGCTTTGCGGAACTGTTTGATAACCGTTGGTGCCTGCTGACACCTAATGGGGCTGACACGTTTGAAACAGCGAAGCTGCGTAAATTCTGGGAGGCCTTGGGGTCCAAGGTCGATGAAATGGAAGCCGATCACCATGATCTGGTGTTGGCCGTGACATCGCATACGCCGCACTTGATCGCTTACACGATGGTTGGTGTGGCCGATGACTTGGGCCGCGTGACGGACACAGAAGTCGTCAATTTCTCGGCGGCAGGTTTTCGTGATTTCACGCGCATCGCCGCGTCCGACCCAACGATGTGGCGCGATGTGTTTTTGAACAACAAAGACGCGACTCTGGAAATTCTGGGCCGCTTTACCGAAGAACTGTTCGCTTTGCAGCGGGCGATCCGGCAAGGCGACGGCGATCACCTGCACGACTATTTCACCCGCACTCGCGCGGTTCGTCGTGGAATTATTGATGCGGGGCAGGATACAGACGCCGCGAATTTCGGCCGTTATCCGGCGAAATCATGAGGGCGCTGGCGGCTTCTCTAGTGCTTGCGCTTGTGGCGTCCTGCTCACGCGACGCCCCCGAGGCCGAAGCGCAAGTTGGCCCGGGAAATGTTTGTGGTGATCCGCAACTGTTTGGCGAAAGGATTGGTACCGTAGACGGTTCTGGCGCGTGCGGTGTTGAAAACGCGGTACGGCTGACGTCTGTGTCTGGTGTTACGCTTTCGACGCCAGCTACGATCACCTGTGGCACCGCGCGTGCCCTAAAAACATGGGTCGAGACGGGTGTTCGCCCAGTTGTCGGCGAAACGGGCGGCGGCGTGTCGTCGCTGCGTGTTGTGGCGCATTATTCGTGTCGCACCCGTAACAATCAATCCGGTGCGCGCCTGTCAGAACACAGCTTTGGTAACGCGATTGATATCGCAGGGATTGGCTTGGCTGATGGGACCGAAATGACGGTTCTTACGGATTGGGGAACGTCTGGTTATGGCGCCCAGCTACGCCAGATGTGGCGCGCGGCCTGTGGTCCGTTTGGCACGGTCCTTGGCCCCGAAGCTGATCGTCATCACCGCGATCATTTCCATTTTGATACCGCAGATTACCGCTCTGGCAGCTATTGTCGTTAACGAAGACGCGGAGCGGGACCCAGCGGAAGCGGCCCCAGTGACATTTGGCCGTCGGTGATCATCAGTGTGGTCGTCAACGTATCGGTAATATGGGGCGTCTCATCCAAACTGTCGATTATGCCCACGTAGAATAGACGTTGCTCGTCTGGGATCGCCCCAGCGATCACTGCGAGGTCTAGGACGGTTTGCCAGTTGCGCGCCGATAGCGTGATCGAACCGTTCAGAAGCCCTGCCTGATCAGGGACAACGTCACCAATCGCGGACAAAGACATCTCGCCCCACTCAAACGCAAATTCATGGATGCTCAGCATGTCAATTCGCGGTGGTGTTTCGCTGGCTCCGTTAAGCTGAAGGGGCGCGGACAGCACAACGTCGCCATCAAGGCGCAGGCTTTCAATGACTGCAGGTTGTGCGTTCTCAGGATCGAGCAGTTGCCGCAAGGCGTCGGGTAGAACGATCGCACGGGCCTCTATGTAGGCGTCATAGGTCTGGGTCGTTTCTGGAGTCAGGCGCATAGCCGCAAAGAGACGCGCAAGGGTTAGTTCCGCACCCTCCTCGGATTGTAGGCGCGGATTGAGCAGTTCTAGCTCAGCCTGTTCAAACGATAGGGATGCATTGGCACTGACCTGACCACGAGCGACCATTTCATCTGTAAACAGTGTCAGCCGCTCACCATCAATGATGAATACCTGTTCTTGGGGAAAGTAGGCGCGCACGTTGTTGGGCTGATAGGACAAAGCCAAAAGTTGAAAGATCGACGTTTCCCACCGCACAGCCGCATCGGGGCTATCAATAACAAGGTCTGTCAGCGTCGTGTCAAAACGAGACGGAAAGCCGCGCGTCTTGAGGGCGGAATAATCAATGTCCATCGGACCAGCATCGATTTCAACAAGGGCCTCTGCCAATCGCGATTGGATTTGCGATTTGCCGACGAACCAATATCCGCCATAAAGTAGGGCGAGAACAACGACAGCGACGATCAGTTTACGCATCTTTGGGCCTTTCACGAGCCAGTTGTTTGGTGTTTAGAGGAGCCGCAATGAAAGGGCCATGGCTTATGACAATGTGGGTGTTTGGGTACGGATCTTTGCTGTGGAATCCCGGTTTTGAACCAGTCGAAGCCGTGACAGCAACGCTGTCAGGTTATCACCGCAGCTTTTGTATGCTGTCGATTCACCACCGTGGCACAGTTGAAGACCCCGGATTGGTGTTGGCGCTGGATGAAGGCGACGCGACCTGCACGGGTGTTGCGTTTCGTGTCGCCGAGCATGATGAAGATCGTGTTTTGGCAGACCTGCGAGAACGCGAGCTAATTTCAAGCGCCTATGTTGAACGCCATTTGCCATTGGCGCTGCAAGACGGGCGCGACGTGGACGCGCTGGCCTATGTGATCAACCGTGACCACGAACAATACTGTCAGTTCGACCTTGAACGCCAAGCGCAGATGATCGCGCGGTCAGTCGGCGGGCGTGGCCCGAACCCTGAATATCTGTTCAACACCGCAGAGCATTTGGTGAAGATGGGGATCAGCGACCCTGATATGGACTGGTTGGTTAATCGCGTGCGTGCGCTGGGTTAATTTTGTTTGGGAAATGCGCGGCTTGCGCATATGTTAACCGCAACAAACAACAAAGAGGTGCCTGATCCCATGGCAACAGGGGACGATAAGGCCGAGCCGCAGTTCTCCCAACCTTGGCGCCAGATCATATTGATGCTGGTCGGCTTGGGCTTGGTCTGCGCAGGTGTCATCCTAGCCTTTCCGCGAGTCGGACCGGTCTTCTTGGCGAACCCCTACTTGAATGGGTTCATATTCGTCGTTTTCATTATCGGCGTGATGTCTTGTTTTTGGCAGGTCTGGCAGTTGATCAAATCGGTCAGCTGGATTGAGGGATTTGCCGGCGAAAACGAAGCCACGCAGCTTATCCAAGCTCCGGGCCTGTTGGCGCCGTTGGCGACGTTGATGCGGTCGCGCGGGGCGCGGATGCATCTGACGTCAAGTTCCAGCCGCTCTATCCTTGATTCCGTCTCTCAGCGGATCGATGAAGACCGAGAGATTACGCGATATATTGTTAATACTTTGATTTTCCTTGGCCTTCTGGGGACTTTTTATGGCTTGGCGACGACCGTTCCCGCCTTGGTGGACACGATCCGGTCTCTCACCCCGAATGAGGGCGAAAGCGGTGCAGATGTGTTTGTGCGTTTGCAGGCGGGGCTAGAAAGCCAGTTGGGCGGTATGGGAGTGGCCTTTGCGTCGTCCTTGTTGGGGCTTGCTGGGTCACTGGTTGTTGGGCTGTTGGAACTGTTTGCAGGCCACGGACAAAACCGATTTTACCGCGAACTCGAAGAGTGGCTGTCCTCGATCACCCGCGTCGGCCTTGCAGCGGGGGATGAAGCGGACGGTGAAACCACCGCAATGGCAGGTGTCGTTGACCATATGGTTGATCAAATGGAACGCATGCAAGACATGTTTGCCGCCTCAGAGGCGAGCCGGACAGAGGCCAATGAACGCATCGGCGCTTTGGCCGAAGTCGTAGAAGAGTTGGCAAAGAATACCGCAGGCACCGATGCAACAGAGCAGCTGTCCCGCGTCGCCAATGCGCAAGAACTATTGATTGTTGCGCTGAAAGATACTGGAATGGAAGGCATCGATGCCGAAAGTCGTATGCGGCTCCGGTCTATTGATGTGGGGATTTTGCGTATTCTCGAAGAAATGGCCGCTGGCCGACAAGAAGTCATTCACGATCTGCGCGCCGACATGGCCGGCCTAACCAAAGCTGTGCGCCAAGGCACGCGAGAGGCGCGCAAAACCAATCAGGACGGCACCTAAGCCATGGCGTTGAGCCGCAGAACAGGTGCGCGGTTCCAAGGCTCGATTTGGCCGGGGTTCGTTGATGCGATGACCGGCCTTTTGCTGGTTTTGATGTTTGTGCTGACCATATTCATGGTGCTGCAATTCGTTCTTCAAGAAACGATCACAGGTCAGGAAACTCAGCTGGACGAACTGTCGGCCGAAGTGGCCGCACTAGCGAACGCACTGGGGCTTGAGCAGGATCGCTCAGCCACGTTGGGGAACCAAGTCGGGGTTCTGGCGGGTGAGGTCACAGGACTGCAAGCGGATTTGACCGAAAGCGAACGTGCGGTGGCTGAGCAAAATGCGATAATCGCTCGTCTCACTGGAGAACGTGATGAGCTGTCAGCCGCTCTGTCAGACGCAGACACGCAGATCACGGGCTTTGAGGCACAGGTTGCAGGGTTGTTGGCACAACGCCGTGAGGCGCAGGTCACCATCGAGGGATTGGAAGCGCGTGAGGCTGAGCTACTGACAGCGCAAGACGCGGCGGCACTGGCGCTTGCGCAGGCCCGCACAGAGATTGACGAAGGCGAAGAAGCCGCGCGGTTGGCCGCCGCCCGTCGTGAAGCCCTTGAGGCGATGGTCGCAGAATTGGAAACCGAAGGGGCAGCGGCACAAGAACAGATCAACGAGTTGGAAGCCGAGTTGTTGGTCGATGCCGCCGCGGCGGAGGCGTTGCGTGAAAGGCTGGCAGGGGCAGACACCGAGATTACGGCGATGACGCTCGCGCTTGAGGAACAACGCCAACAAGCTGAAGACACTCTGACGTTGTTGGCTGCTGCTGAAATCGCGCGCGATGAACTCGACCAGAATCTTGCGATTGCATTGCTCGCTCAGCAAGAGGCGCAGGCCGCCGCCGACGCCATGGGGCTGGATCGCGACGCTTTGGCCGAGCGATTGGCCGCCGCTCTGGATGACGCAGGAGCGACAACACAAAGCATGGACGCGCTCGAGGCCCAGCTCGCCGATGCGCTGATCGCGCGTACTGGACTTGAACAAGAGTTGCAGACCGCCACGACGGATCGGGACACATTGGGCGTTGAGTTGGCGGCAGCGGTTGCGGCGTTGGCTGCAGCCCAGTCTCAGTCAGGTTTGGCCGAAGCGGATAATGATCGCCAGACAGCACTGTTGGCGCAAGCGAATGCCGCATTGGCGGAACAAGAAGCACTGTCATCAGAGAGCCAGCGTCAGGTAGCCCTGCTGAACCAACAAGTGACTACGTTGCGCGGGCAGTTGGATCAGCTACAGGGGCTGCTTGACTTGGCGAACGACGAAGATGTCTCGGCTAATGTGCAGATCGAGACCCTGACCCAAGACCTTAATACGGCAATGGCGCGAGCGCTGCTGGCGGAGCAGCGTAACAACGCGCTTGAGGCAGCGGAAGTTGCACGGCTTGCTGCCGAAGCCGAAGAACTTGAGCGGTACAGGTCTGATTTCTTGGGGTTGTTGCGCGTTGTTTTGGAGGACGTGGACGGGGTGCGGATCGAAGGCGATCGGTTCGTATTCTCGTCTGAGGTCTTGTTTGAGCAGGGTGCTGCGGAGCTGTCGGCTGAAGGGCGGGGCGAGATTGCGAAGGTTGCTCAGATATTACGGGACGTCGCGAGTGATATTCCCGACGAGATTGAATGGGTCATCCGCGTCGATGGCCACACTGATAATGTGCCGCTGTCGGGTGCAGGGGAATTCGCGAATAATTGGGAACTTAGCCAAGCGCGGGCGCTTTCTGTCGTTCTTTATATGGTGAATTCACTAGGTATTCCGCCAGACCGGTTAGCCGCGAACGGGTTCGGACAGTATCAGCCGATCAACCCAGGGGATACGGACGCCGCCCGCGCCCAAAACCGCCGTATCGAATTGAAGCTCACCGAGCGGTAATCCAATGGAGCGGCTACACCGCCCATGATTTTTGGTGTGTTGTGTTGGCGTGAGCCAATCGCGGTTAGGGGAGGGTGACTGTGGCGGTCTGGCGATCCAGTTCAATGCCGTCACGGCTGTGGATTACGACACCGGTGTAAATGCCAGATTGCCAGCCTGCGTCTGGCGCGTTCAATCCACCTGCGCGCATGAAGAGGGCTTGTTGGCGATCTAGGACATCATCTGTTTCAAACAGCGGGCCGTCGGGACCATCGATTGCAATGTGCAATAAGTCACCCGGTCGTGCCCCAAACGCAAAGGCCCAAAGTACTATGGGCGCGTTTGCGGATAGTTCGGACGCTGCTGCTGTTCCAGCTTTGACGTCGAGATATTCCGGCACTTTGTCGGCAAACCCAGTGGTTATTAGACCTCCAAGCGGAGTGTCGAGCGGCAGGTGCCAAAGTGTGACATCTGAAGGTTCATTACACGTGATCTGACCGTCGGGATCAAACGGATCCACCATATTTCCGTCACGGCGCACAACGATATGGACGTGGGGGAATTGGGTGCGCCCTGAAAGGCCGACTTCGCCAAGAATATCGCCGGTTTCGACGATGTCCCCTGTTTGCACAACGACAGAGCCTTCTTTCATGTGGCAATACTGGGTTTCCCAACCATCGCCGTGGGCGATGACCACGCCATTGCCGCAGTCCCGTCCATTGATTTCGCCAGCAAGGTCGGGGGTATAGATGACGTCACGCATGTCGTTGCGGACGCCGCGCACCGTGCCGGAGGCCGACGCGAGAACGTCAACACCAGCGTCCATGTCAGCGAGCGAGTGCAGGCCGAAGTCAGTGCCATTATGCGTGTCATAGGACAGCGCGCCGCATTGGAAATCTGAAGCAGCTTCGCTGGGGTCGTGATCGACGTAGTTCTGGATATAGCAGGTCTCACCGAGCACGCAGTCGATCGGGAGGTCCAATTGAAAATCCCGCGCCATGGCGGGCATGGCGCAGGATATCATAAGTGCAGTCAGGCGTATCACTAGTCCGCAGCGAGAAGCGGCGGTTTGTCTTTTGAGATACGAGCCTTTTCTGGTGGTTCGATCTGGAGATCCAGTTCGCCCTTTTTGGTACCAACTTTGACGTGGCCACCTTTGGCCAGCTGTCCGAATAGCAGTTCTTCGGCCAGTGGTTTCTTGATGTATTCTTGGATGACGCGGCCCAAGGGGCGCGCACCCATTTTGTCGTCGTAACCTTTGTCGGCCAACCATTCGGCGGCTGGGCGGGTCAGTTCGATGGACACGTTGCGATCCATGAGTTGTGCTTCGAGTTGTAGCACGAACTTTTCGACCACTTGCAGGATAACTTCTTTGCCGAGTGGCGCGAAGGAAACCACCGCGTCAAGACGGTTGCGGAATTCCGGCGTGAACGTCTTTTCGAGGGCTGCTGTGTCTTCGCCGGTACGACGATCACGACCAAAGCCGATCGCCTCTTTCGCCATCTCAGAGGCACCTGCGTTGGATGTCATAATGATGATGACATTGCGGAAATCCGTTGTCCGACCATTATGATCAGTCAGTTTGCCGTGATCCATCACCTGCAGCAGGATGTTGTAGACGTCCGGGTGAGCCTTTTCCATTTCATCAAGCAAAAGCACGCAGTGCGGGTTTTGATCGACGCCGTCGGTCAACATGCCGCCTTGGTCAAAGCCGACATAGCCCGGAGGCGCACCGATCAGACGGGAAACCGCGTGTTTCTCCATGTATTCGGACATATCAAACCGCAAGAGTTCGACGCCCAAAGTATCTGCCAGCTGTTTGGCGACCTCGGTTTTACCTACACCTGTTGGGCCTGCGAACAGGTAGTTGCCGATGGGTTTTTCAGGTTCACGAAGGCCCGCACGGGACAGTTTGATTGCCGAGGACAGCGCGACAATGGCGTCGTCCTGACCGAACACGACCCGCTTGAGGCTAGATTCGAGATCCTTGAGCACCTCAGCGTCGTCTTTCGTAACGTTCTTAGGTGGGATGCGTGCGATTTTCGCGACGACCGCTTCGATTTCCTTGGCGCCAATGGTTTTACGGCGTTTGGATTCCGCGACCAGATGTTGAGCAGCGCCCGCTTCGTCAATTACGTCAATCGCCTTATCCGGCAATTTGCGGTCGTTGATATAGCGCGCGGCCAATTCTACAGCAGATTTGATCGCGTCAGCAGTGTATTTGATCTGGTGGTGGTCCTCGAAGTACGGCTTCAGTCCTTTGAGGATCTTGATGGAATCCTCAACAGACGGTTCGTTCACGTCGATCTTTTGGAAACGACGGGCCAAGGCACGGTCTTTTTCGAAGTGCTGGCGGAACTCCTTATAGGTCGTAGAGCCCATGCAGCGCAGTTTTCCGCCTGCCAAAGCAGGTTTCAGCAAGTTGGACGCATCCATCGCGCCGCCGGACGTCGCGCCAGCGCCAATCACGGTATGGATTTCATCGATGAACAGTACGGCGTCATCGTGATCTTCCATTTCGGTCATCACAGCCTTGAGGCGTTCTTCAAAGTCGCCACGGTAACGGGTGCCTGCTAGCAGTGCGCCCATATCCAAGGAGTAGATTGTAGTGCTAGACAGAACGTCAGGCACTTCACCTTCGACGATTTTTCGTGCCAGACCTTCGGCAATGGCAGTTTTGCCAACGCCTGGATCACCAACGAGCAGAGGATTGTTCTTGCGGCGGCGGCACAGGACCTGCACGCAGCGTTCAACTTCGTGACTGCGACCGATCAGTGGATCAACATCGCCTTCGGAGGCTTTGACATTGAGATCAACGCAGTATTTGGCCAAAGCGCTTTCGTCTTTGCTTTCTTCGCCAGCGACATCGGCTTCTTCGTCCAGAGTTGGCGCACCAGAAACCGGGCGGCTTTCGCCGAATGCGGGGTCTTTGGCGACACCGTGGGCGATGAAGTTCACAGCGTCATAACGAGTCATGTCCTGATCTTGTAAAAAGTAGGCAGCGTTACTTTCGCGTTCCGCAAAGATCGCGACAAGGACGTTGGCGCCCGTGACTTCGGTACGGCCAGAGGATTGTACGTGGATCGCAGCACGTTGAATGACGCGCTGGAATGCGGCCGTTGGAACGGCTTCAGAACCTTCAACCTCGGTGACGAGGGTTGAGAGGTCGTCGTCGATAAAATCCTCGAGCGTTTTGCGAAGTTCATCCAGATCAACGGAACAGGCCTTCATTACGCGGGCCGCGTCAGGTTCATCAACCAACGCGAGCAACAGATGCTCAAGCGTGGCGAGTTCGTGTTTTTTGGCATTGGCAAGCGCCAAGGCGCCATGAATGGACTGCTCAAGCGTGGTGGAGAATGATGGCACGTTGGTGCTCCTTCTTGATCGAGGGTCTGCCGGGTGTTTTCGGCCCGACTAGACCGTGGCCTCTTATGATTAAGTTTTGGCTTATTTCGCCGAGCTTCAAGGGAAAACTGGGCACAAAACCGTTACTGAGGGCCGAAAGTGGCTGTGAAGTCTCTTTTTTGGGCAAGCAGGTAAGGGGTTGGAGGGTTATTGGAACGTATCGCGTTTTTTTCTTACCGCGGCAAAAACGTCAGCCGGATCTTGGTTTACCATGCTCATTGCGGATTGCAGTGCGGGAACATCCGCCCGCAAAAAGGGGTTGGTTCGTTTTTCTAGCCCCAGTTCGGATGGGACCGTCGGAAGCCCCGCAGCACGGGTCTTGGTGATTTCGTCTATACGAGAGATAAGGTCAGCATTCTGTGGTTCAATAGTCAGAGCGAAACGTGCGTTGGTTTCTGTATATTCATGACCCGAACAAACCCGTGTTTCATCGGGCAGGATGCGCAGTTTCTGCATCGATTTCCACATTTGCGCTGGCGTGCCTTCAAAAAGGCGACCGCAACCTAATGCCATCAAGCTGTCAGCTGTAAACACCACCCCTGCAGCTTCAACGTAGACCGCGATGTGATTGATCGTGTGGCCCGAAACGTCAAAGACCTGCGCTTTTGCACCACAGATGGTCAGATCATCCCCTTCGCTCACTGCCAAATCAAGCGGGGGCAACCGGTCTGCGTCGGCGGCGGCACCGATCACCCGTGCGTTGCCGCGCAAGGCGGGAAGCCCATCAACATGGTCCCAGTGATGGTGAGTCAGCAAGATATCGGTCAGCACCCAGCCCTGTGCATCTAGAGCAGCTTGGATGGGCGCGGCTTCGGGGGCATCGACCAACAAGGTCTCCCCGCTATCTGAATTGTGCAGCAAGAACGCGTAATTATCTTCGAGGCAGGGGACGGTTAACAGTTCAAGAGGCATGGCATTGGCGTCCTTGATGGGTATGGTAGCGGTAATTGTTACTGAAAGACGGTGCCTGCGCAATGCATCTAGACGTGCATGATCTGAGAGAATTCTATTATCGCAGCACGTTGGGGCGTGCGGCCCAAAAGGTGATCCGCACCGAACTTACTCGGCTTTGGCCTGAGGCAAAGGGTCAAACGGTTGTTGGGTTCGGTTTTGCGGTGCCATTATTGCGACCCTTTATGGATGATGCGCGGCGGGTCATTGGGTTGATGCCGGGACCGCAGGGAGTCATGCCGTGGCCAGCGGGGCAGAAGAATGTCAGCGTTCTTTGCGAAGACACGCTTTGGCCCTTGGCGGCAGGGTCAGTCGATAAACTGGTTCTGCTACATGGCCTAGAAACATCGGATCACCCGATGGCTTTGCTGGATGAGTGCTGGCGGGTCTTGGGGCCAGGTGGGCGTGCGGTCTTTATCGTGCCAAACCGCGCTGGTTTGTGGTCGCGCGCGGACAACACTCCGTTTGGCTTTGGGCGGCCTTATTCGCTGGGACAATTGGAAAGCCAGCTTCGGTCCGTTGGGCTGATCCCTGTAAAGACACTCTCGACACTCTATCAGCCGCCATCCTCCAAACGGATGTGGCGAAAGTTGGCAGGGACCATTGAGAACGCCGGTCATCATTTGCCAGTGTTCGCCGCCGGAGGGGTCCTAATGGTCGAAGTCACCAAACAGGTGCCGCAGCCCAAGCGCCCCGGTTTGACCGAAGCGGTCAAGCGGCCCCTGCGCGTACTCGAAGGGATGGGCGGGCCGGTTGTTAAACCAGTCTGACGACAAAGTGAGTCGGAATCAGTTCTTTCGACGGCTATGCTTTCGATCCGAGCTCGCAAAAGTTATCAGTGCCTTTTCCATTTTGCCCGCACTTTGTGCCAAAACGCCGCACCCCGTTGCTTTTTTTTATCGCAAAACTACGAACCCTAACGCCTCTTTTTGCGCGCATCTGGTTGCAAAGGTTAAGGAATGAGCGGTTCCGCGCGCTGATAACGCTAAAATCGCTATTTTCTGTTTTCGGTATGCAAAGGTGTACTGAAACCGCAGGCGTTAGCGATTTGCATCGCAAGGCGGTTGCCCCATGTGAAACCCTCTGCTACATCCGCCGAGAATTAACTGCCCCGCGACTCTGTGGGGCTTTAATGTGACCCCCCAAAGCCTTCCACCGAAGGGCCGGGGCCAAGACATCGGAAGGGTGGACGTGTCTGAATCAGCTTCGATTTCCTCCGGCATCGCAACTCGCTATGCCACAGCCGTCTTTGACCTGAGCAAAGACGCCAAAGGCCTTAAAGGTCTTGAAACAGATATTAACGCTTTGTCTGACGCCCTTGCAGGCAGTGACGACCTGAGCGATTTGATCTCGTCCCCACTATATAGCCGCGACCAACAGGGCGCTGCGATTGGGGCCGTTGCAAAGAAAATGAAACTCTCAAAAACCATGACCAACACGCTCGCGCTTATGGCGTCCAAGCGTCGCTTGTTCGTGGTGCCGCAGTTGGTCGCGTCTTTGCGTGACATGATTGCAAAGGAAAAGGGCGAAGTAACGGCTGATGTCGTTTCTGCCAAAGCCCTGACCAAAGCCCAATCCGACAAGCTGGCAAAGACGCTCAAGGCGTCCGTTGGCTCTGACGTGATTATCAATGCGACCGTTGATGAAACTCTCATTGGCGGTCTTGTCGTTAAAGTTGGCTCCAAAATGATCGATACGTCGGTCAAGGCGAAGCTCAACGCCCTCCAAAACACTATGAAAGAGGCCCGGTAATGGCGATCCAAGCTGCGGAAATCTCCGCGATCCTCAAGGACCAAATTAAGAATTTCGGCAAAGAAGCCGAAGTTGCAGAAGTTGGCCGCGTGCTGTCCGTCGGTGACGGTATTGCGCGTGTATATGGCCTCGATAACATTCAGGCTGGCGAAATGGTCGAATTCCCAGGTGGAATTCAGGGCATGGCGCTGAACCTCGAAGCTGACAACGTTGGTGTTGTTATCTTTGGTTCTGACCAAGACATTAAAGAAGGCGACACAGTTAAGCGTACAAACGCGATTGTGGACGTTCCAGTTGGTGATGAACTGCTCGGCCGCGTTGTCGACGGTTTGGGTAACCCATTGGACGGCAAGGGCCCGATCAAAGCAAAGAAACGTGCGATTGCAGACGCTAAAGCGCCAGGCATTATCCCACGTAAATCCGTTCACGAACCAATGGCGACTGGCCTGAAGTCCGTTGACGCGATGATCCCAATTGGCCGTGGCCAGCGAGAGCTGATCATTGGTGACCGTCAGACTGGTAAGACAGCGATTGCTCTCGACACCATCCTGAACCAAAAGTCTTACAACGAAGCCGCTGGCGACGATGAAAGCAAAAAGCTCTACTGTGTATACGTGGCTGTTGGCCAAAAGCGTTCCACAGTTGCTCAGTTGGTTAAGAAGCTCGAAGAAGCTGGCGCGATGGAATACTCCATTGTTGTTGCTGCGACGGCGTCTGACCCTGCACCACTGCAGTTCTTGGCACCATACGCTGCGACTGCCATGGGCGAGCACTTCCGCGACAACGGCCGCCACGGTCTGATCATCTATGATGACCTTTCCAAGCAAGCGGTTGCTTATCGTCAAATGTCCCTGCTTCTTCGTCGCCCACCAGGCCGTGAAGCGTACCCAGGTGACGTTTTCTACCTTCACTCCCGTCTGCTCGAGCGTTCTGCTAAATTGAACGAAGACAACGGTTCCGGTTCTTTGACTGCTCTGCCAGTTATCGAAACTCAGGGTGGCGACGTTTCCGCGTTTATTCCAACCAACGTGATTTCCATCACTGATGGTCAGATCTTCCTTGAAACAGAACTCTTCTACCAAGGTATCCGCCCTGCGGTTAACACTGGTCTGTCTGTTTCTCGTGTTGGGTCTTCTGCTCAGACGAAAGCGATGTCTTCTGTTGCGGGTCCAGTTAAACTGTCCCTCGCTCAGTATCGTGAGATGGCAGCGTTTGCTCAGTTCGGTTCCGATCTTGACGCCGCAACACAGCAGTTGCTGTCCCGTGGCGCGCGTTTGACTGAATTGATGAAGCAAGCTCAGTACTCACCGCTGACCAACGCAGAGATCGTTACGATCATCTTCGCGGGTACAAACGGCTACCTCGACAAAGTCGAAGTTTCCGAAGTGGGTGCATGGGAAAAAGCATTGCTGAAGCACATGCACGCAAACCACGCCGATGTTCTTGATTGGATCACTAACGACGATCCTAAAATCAAGGGCGATGCCGCTGACAAGTTGAAAGCTGCGCTCGACGCGTTCGCCGCTGACTACGCTTAAGGAGATCTATGCCCGACGTCTTTGTTTGCCTGACATGCAAAAAGCAACGAACTAAAAAGTTCTATGCCTGTGAGGGCTGCGAAGACACCGGGCCTAAATGGATCAGACAAGAAGTTTCGGAGAAGAAGTTTGAAATGTTAAAGAGAGAGGAACATGGGAAAAAGATGCTGCTGATTTTTTTAGCTCTGACATTTGCCGCTGTTGTTCTGTCTGGAACACTAATGAAAAAGGGGGGGTGATGCCGAATGGCTAACCTTAAAGACCTTAAAAATCGGATCTCGTCGGTCAAATCGACCCGCAAGATCACGAAAGCCATGCAAATGGTCGCGGCCGCAAAACTGCGCCGCGCCCAAGAAGCAGCCGAAATGTCCCGTCCTTATACGGAACGTTTCAACGCTGTGATGGCTGGACTGGCTGCTTCGGCTGGTGGTGAGGGTGCGCCCAAACTGCTTGCTGGGACGGGTTCCGATAATGTGCACCTGCTGGTCGTCATGACCGCTGAACGTGGCTTGTGTGGCGGTTTCAACGGCAACATTGCCAAGAAAGCCAAAGCACACGCTGCTGATCTGAAAGCAGCTGGTAAAACTGTGAAAATCATCACAGTTGGCAAAAAAGGCCGCGACGCAATCAAGCGCGACCTTGAGCAAGATTTCATCGCCCACGTTGACCTCACTGAGGTTAAGCGCATCGGCTATGAAAATGCTCAAGATATCGCACGTGATGTTCTGGCCCGCTTTGACGGTGAAGAATTCGACGTAGCAACGATCTTCTATGCGAAGTTCGTAAACGTCGTCACTCAGATCCCGACTGCACAGCAGATCATCCCGTTTGAAGCGCCTGAAGGTGCGGATGCGGACAGTGGTACACTGTACGACTACGAGCCTAGCGAAGAAGCAATCCTTGCTGACCTGCTACCGCGCGCAGTTGCGACACAAATTTTTGCGGCTCTGTTGGAAAACGGCGCATCCGAGCAAGGTGCTCGTATGTCGGCGATGGACAATGCGACCCGCAACGCTGGGGAAATGATCGACAAACTGACAATCGAATACAACCGATCCCGTCAGGCCGTCATCACGAACGAGCTGATTGAAATCATTTCCGGCGCGGAAGCGCTGTAAGAGAACCGGAGAAACGATAATGGCTAACGCAAAAGGCAAAATCACGCAGGTGATCGGCGCCGTCGTCGACGTCCAATTCGATGGCGAACTGCCAGCGATTTTGAACGCGCTGACAACAGACAACAACGGTAAGCTGCTGACACTCGAAGTTGCTCAGCACCTTGGTGAAAACACAGTGCGCGCCATCGCGATGGACGCCACAGAAGGCCTCGTTCGCGGTCAAGAAGTGACTGACCAAGACGCTCCAATTTCCGTACCAGTTGGTAACGGCACATTGGGTCGCATCATGAACGTGACTGGTGATCCAGTTGACGAGCAGGGTCCTGTAAAGGCAACTGCACGTCGTTCGATCCACGGCGACGCACCAAAATTCGAAGACCAGTCCACAGCGACTGAAATCCTCGTGACAGGCATTAAGGTTATCGACCTTCTCGCGCCTTACACGAAGGGTGGTAAAATTGGTCTCTTCGGTGGTGCGGGTGTTGGTAAAACAGTTCTCATCATGGAATTGATCAACAACATCGCGAAAGTACACTCTGGTGTGTCCGTGTTCGCCGGCGTTGGCGAGCGTACACGTGAAGGCAACGACCTTTACCACGAGATGATCGAATCCGGCGTTATCGTTCCTGATAACCTCGAAGACTCCAAGATTGCTCTGGTCTACGGCCAGATGAACGAGCCTCCAGGTGCGCGTATGCGTATCGCTCTGACGGGTCTGTCCCTTGCGGAACAATTCCGTGATGACACAGGTTCCGACGTTTTGTTCTTCGTGGACAACATCTTCCGCTTCACACAAGCTGGTTCCGAGGTGTCCGCGCTTCTGGGTCGTATTCCTTCCGCGGTTGGCTACCAGCCAACACTCGCGACAGACATGGGCGCCATGCAGGAGCGTATTGCTTCTACTAAGGGCGGTTCCATTACGTCTGTTCAGGCCGTTTACGTTCCTGCGGATGACCTTA
The DNA here is from genome assembly GCF_021532625.1 of Octadecabacter algicola. Classification (GTDB taxonomy): domain Bacteria; phylum Pseudomonadota; class Alphaproteobacteria; order Rhodobacterales; family Rhodobacteraceae; genus Octadecabacter; species Octadecabacter algicola. Next base: position 132,321 of record NZ_JAKGAR010000004.1, on the reverse strand, counting down.
CTGACCCTGCACCGGCGACATCGTTTGCTCACTTGGATGCGACTACGGTTCTTGACCGTGCGATTTCCGAAAAGGGTATCTACCCTGCGGTTGATCCACTGGGTTCCACATCCCGTCTTCTCGATCCGCTCGTAATCGGCGACGAGCACTACAAAGTTGCGACAGACGTTCAGCAGATCCTGCAGCGTTACAAATCCCTTCAGGATATCATCGCGATTTTGGGCATGGACGAATTGTCCGAAGACGACAAAATGACTGTTACACGTGCGCGTAAGCTTGAGCGCTTCTTGTCCCAGCCGTTTGACGTTGCCAAAGTGTTCACCGGTTCCGACGGTATTCAGGTGCCACTGGAAGACACAATCGCATCCTTCAAAGCGGTTGTTGACGGCGAGTATGACCATCTTCCAGAAGGTGCGTTCTACATGGTCGGCGGCATCAGCGACGTGATTGCAAAAGCTGAGAAAATGGCTGCAGACGCAGCTTAAACCTCGGACGTAAGGAGCCTAACAATGGCAGACTTCAAATTTGATCTCGTGTCTCCTGAGCGCCGTTTGGCGGAAATGGATGCAACCGAAGTTCAGATCCCAGGTGCGGATGGGGACATGACGGCTATGGCCGATCACGCTCCAACCATCACCACGCTGCGCCCTGGTATTTTGGCCGTCACCCATGCGGGTGGCGTCGAGGAATACATCGTATCCGGTGGTTTCGCCGAGATCAGCCCAACAGGCGTTTCCGTTCTAGCGGAAAAGGCGATCCCACGGGCCGAGATCACAGCTGAGCAGATGCAAAAGCTGGTCGATGAAGCGCATGCCGCTCATCAATCTGCGGCCGAACTTGGCCAAGGCGTTGATGAAGCGGACATGATCCGCAACGCAATGGTTGACGTGGCAGGTCTCGTCGGCGCGTAAACGCAGGTCGTATTGAATTGAAAAATGGCGCCCTATTGGGGCGCCATTTTTTATTTGCCACAGTCCCCAATGGTGATTTTCTTTGTGGTTTTGAGAATTCTATTCTCAACCTGAAAGTGTTTTGCTAGTTATTTTTCAAGTAATTGGAGAATACGATGTTTTTAAATACCGGACTTAAGATCACCACGTTAATGATGGTGTTTTCCCTGTCGGCCTGCATTGAGCCGACCGCGACGCAACAACCTGAGGCCGTAAGTGTGCCAGCATCTGCAGCTGTTGATGAAATCAGCACGGCCCCAAATCCGATTGTCACAACGAACTTCGGAGGGGGGAGCTTTCGTTGGTCGGCTACGGCCGGGTTTGTGTATCGATACACCGCTATCGAGCGAAACGGAGAAGTCTTCATTTGTGGCGTCAATGCCCGTCGCGGAACTGGTATTCTGAACCGTTTTAGCAGAGAGGCTCTTCAACAGGCGAGCGTGGTATCGAACGGCAGGACGATCTTACGTAATTTGACATTCTTTAATACGGTATCCAATGCAAACTGGGGGACCAGATTGATGGGGACAGAAACGGCGTGCAAATCCACAGGGCGGTCTGTTGATGACGTGCCGCTTGGCTCCATTAGCATTCACTTCCGTGAAGGTCGCTACAACCTCTGAACCGGGCCTGCGCTAGCAGACCCTGTAAATGCCACGACTTTTGGGCCTATTCGTATCGGGTGACGGATAGGCCAAGCGAGGTATGCCAAGTGGGTCTAAACCGAGATCTTGTTGACGGCACTTCGTCTCAAGCGGCGAACTGATACCCGTTTACCGCTGGCCTGCGCCCGCCCAAGCGCGCGACATGGCTTTATGCAAAACCGTGCCTACAACTTCATCTTTATCACCCTCATGATCGACGCAATTGGCATTGGCATTGTCTTTCCAATCATGCCCGTCCTCATTGCGGTATTGGCGGTCCTCGCGGACGATTATGTGATTATGGCCATGGGGAGCGTGTTTTGGATTCTGTTAATCCGGCTTAAGAAATTTCAGAAAGGGCACCCAAATTGGGTGCCTTTCTCGTTTGAATAAACCTTTTCCTATGTTTTTAAGGCGGTCTGACATAGGAAAAATATCATAAAACAGATTTGTATTCCCCTTATTTTATGGACCGAAAGCGTCTGGGTGCATTGTGAAATAGTGGTGAACTACAAAACTGTAACACCGTGATTGTGTTTCTGTTCGTTGCGACTTTCTTCATGGCGGCCTTACTTTTTGAGTGAGCGGTCGTTTGGGAGGAGCAGACAATGTTAGTATCTTATACAAATATTTTGAATCCGAAGGACGATGAGCCGGAAGGCGATCATGGTGGTTCACCACCACCACCACCACCACCTCCGGGTCACGGGGCCCACGGTGACACGACCGGCGAAACGATTTTTGGCACCAACGGAGACGATCTTCTCTATAGTGGCGCAGGAAACAACCGCGTCATCGGCGAAGATGGTGATGACATTCTTGTCAGCGACAACGATCAAAAAGACCTTTTGTTCGGAGGCAGGGGGAATGACCACATCATATTTCGAGGTGAGGATGGTCGTGGACGCGCTGTAGGTGGCTATGGCGACGATCTGTACGATCTAACCGTTAACAACGGGACAGGCCAAATTCACAACTATGACTATCACGGAAATGACAACTTTATCCTGCGTTTTGAGGAGATCGAAGTAATTTCACACGGTCATCATTTGCGGGGCGATCGCACAACCAACGAGGTACTTACTAACTCCGACGAGCTCCTTTTTGCGGATGAGTTTCATTTCGTTGATATCGCAAATGTCAGCAGCAAAATGATAGGGCGTTTTGAGGACTTTGACGCAAGCCGAGATAAACTGTTTGTAGAAGGTTACGAAATTGATCTCTTTGCCTCTGATTACGGCGTTCCAGTTCACGCGGACTTTGATGTGGATGTTGTCCAATATGACATTCAATCACCGCTAAAGGGATCAGGCGTTCGTACCGACACCAACACAGACGATCAGCAATGGCTTTTGATTTCGACATCATCTGGCGGCCATATATTTTATGGCTTGGAAGGTCCTCGTGTGGACGTGCTGGGGTTTGGAGACGCGAACTCAGGTGACGACGAGGCACACTTCATACCACCACATGAAATTGAAGGTATCAATTTCGATAAGCTAAAGGATATAAGCTATGTCGATACTAAAGCGTATGTCCCTTTAGATCAGACTGTTGATCTGGATAAACTTGGCTTCGTGATAAACGACTATGACAAGAACCCCGAGGACGTTGAGCGGGTCATAACTGGTAGTGAATACGGTGATCGTATCGCTGGAGGATTGAACGATGATTCAATTGTCGGGCACCAGGGCAATGACATGATTTGGGGTGGATCTGGTGACGATTCAATCTCAGGCGGCGACGGCGACGACATCCTTGATGGTGGTGTCGCAGAACAATTCCAACTGAGTGGGACATTGGTTGACGGAAACGGCGGCAAAGTGTTCCGTCTGTACCACGGCACACTCGACCGGGATCCTGATGCCCGTGGCTTTGATGGTTGGTCTGATCGTCTCGAAAAAGGGCAATATAGCTTAACTGAGGTCGTAAACGGGTTTATCAAAAGCGCCGAGTTCAACAATAAATACGGCAATACCACCAACGCGGAATTTGTAACGTTGCTCTACAACAATGTTCTAGATCGAAACCCTGATGACAATGGGTTGTCAGCTTGGTCTGATCGCTTAGAACTCGGTGTTGAGCGCGCTGATGTGGTTCGTGGTTTTACGCAAAGCCAAGAATACATTAGAAATTCTGCAATCGACTGCGTTACCTTTATGAGCGAGATTTACGAAAATGATACGCTCGAAGGTGGCGGGGGCAACGACACATTTGTGTTCTCGGATCGGTTCGGGTCAGACACCATTACGGATTTCAACAAGGTTGGATCGGATGTGATTGATCTCTCAGATGTTTCATCAATCTCAGATTGGTCGGATCTAAAGAGCAGCCACCTTAGAACGCTGAACGGTGACGCTGCAATCGATGCAGGGGATGCTAATTTTATCCTCCTGAATGACGTGAATGTTAACGATTTGACGGCAGATGACTTTCTCTTTTGATACGCAGTTAACGCCAGATGCCTTGCTGGGCTTCCAATAAGTTTGGGATGCATGTGCTCAGTTTGTTGTGAATAAGTTAATCCCAGAACGATGTCAGGATGGTTTGCGCAAGGTCTTGTAAGCGGCCAGCGAACCCCGTTATGTCGGTTCATGCAAAACCGCGCCTACATCTTTATTCTGATCACCCTGATGATCGACGCAATTGGCATTGGCATTGTCTTCCCAATCATGCCCGACCTTATGGCGCGTGTTGGTGCGGCCAGTACGGGTGAGGGGGCTCTGTGGGGTGGGGTTCTGATGGCGTCTTATGCTGGGGCGCTGTTCCTGTTTGCGCCCATCGTTGGCAGCTTGTCAGACGCGTACGGGCGCAAGCCCGTGCTTATTGCGGCATTGGCGGTCCTTGCGGTCGATTATGTGATTATGGCCATGGCGAGCGTGTTTTGGGTTCTGCTGATTGGGCGTATCCTCGCGGGGGTTGCTGGCGCGACTTATACTACCGCGACGGCCTATATTGCGGACATTTCCAGTCGCAAGGAACGGGCAGCGCGGTTTGGAATGATCGGTGCGGCTTTCGGGGTAGGGTTTGTCATGGGGCCGGCAATTGGCGGCGTTGCCGCGAGTTGGCACATCGCCGCGCCGTTCTGGATTGCTGCGGCCATGTCTGCATTGAATGTCGTGTTTGGTGTATTTGTCTTGCCTGAAAGCCTGCCACCTAAAAAACGTCGCCCCTTTGGCTTTCGAGACCTCAATCCGTTTAAAGCCATCATCGACGCTTTTAAAATCCCCGGCCTCGCAATTCCGTTGGTCTGCCTATTCGTGTTTGAGTTCGCCAATATGGTCTACCCGACACTTTGGGCTTTTTTCACTCGGGAATTGTTTGACTGGTCTGCGGCGATCATCGGGGCGTCGCTGGCTGGATATGGTATCCTGCTGGCTGGCGTCCAAGGCGGGCTAATGCCTGTGTTCATTTCGCGTTTTGGCGAGTTTCGGACTCTTCAGATCGGCATGATATCGGCATTGGTCGGGTTTGTTGGCTTTGGTTTTATTTCGACCGTAACGGGGCTTATTCTTGTTCTGATCTTTGCTGCGCTCTCGGACTTATCACCACCGATGATGACGGCGATGGCAGCCAACACGGTAGGCGAAGATAAACAAGGATTGGTCCAGGGGGTTATCGCATCGTTGTCTTCTATCGCTGCGTTTTTAGCACCGCTGGTGGCCACAGGGGTCTTTGAAACCTTTGTGGACGACACTGGGATTTACCTCCCCGGGGCGCCGTTCTTGATGGGGGCGGTTTTGGTAATAATGATTATTCCATTGATCTATCGGCTGCGTGGCGTTGCTCAATCTTGACCCGACGGGCCAGAGACAAAACTTGGGCTTAAATCTGCCCAGATTTGCATTTAGGGATGGTAGGGGATGGACAATGGTCCCTTTGGGCCGACGGAAAGACATGAAAAGACTAAGAAATCACTTGATCGGAGTGGACCATGGCGATGTGGTGCTTTTTTCCGACTTTGAACATGATGGCGTGATGTGGACGGGCGAAGGGGCCCGCCAAACGCGTGCGCATGTGGAATTTTCTGAAAGCTTCCGATCCAACCCAGTGGTTCAGGTGTCGCTGTCGATGTTTGACATGTCCAACAGCACCAATGCCCGCGCGGATGTGCAGGCCGAAGACATCACTACAGACGGGTTTGCTATCGTGTTTCGCACGTGGGGCGACAGTAAAATCGCCCGCGTGCGCGTGTCATGGCAAGCCTTCGGTGAACTGCGTCAGACCGATGAGTGGGACGTGTATTAACGTCAGACGTTGGAATACATGACTTCGTAAATCGGTTGCAACGTCTTGTGATCAAACAAGGAAGATACGGATGTGCCGTTCCATGTGTTCATAATCGCCTGAGCAAACATTGGCGCGGTTGGCACGATGCGAATATTCTTGCAGGCTTTCACCGCGTCCGTCGGCTCAATCGTGTCCGTAATCACGAGGTTCTTCATCACAGAGTTGCTGACCCGTTCGATCGCGGGGCCGGATAGAACGCCGTGCGTGATATAGGAATGAACTTCCTTGGCGCCGTGTTCCATTAGGACCTCAGCCGCTTTGCAAAGCGTGCCGGCTGTATCAACGATGTCATCCACGATCAGGCAAACACGGTCTTTTACGTCACCGATAACTGTCATTTCAGCAACTTCGCCGGGCTTTCCGCGGCGCTTGTCAACGATCGAGAGTGGCGCGCCAATCCGTTGCGCCAGATCGCGGGCACGGGCCACACCGCCAACATCAGGGGACACAACCATTACGTCTTCCATTTGCCCTTTGAAGTGGTGCATGGCGTCCAGCGCGAAGACAGGGCTGGCATAAAGGTTGTCCACAGGAATATCGAAGAACCCTTGGATCTGGGTGGCGTGCAAATCGAGTGTCAGTATGCGTTCAATGCCGGCTTCGACCAACATGTTGGCGACCAGTTTGGCCGTGATTGGTGTACGCGCCTTGGATCGGCGGTCCTGACGTGCGTAACCAAAGTAAGGGATTACCGCAGTGATGCGGCCAGCAGATGAGCGGCGCAGCGCATCGGAAATGATCAGCAATTCCATCAGATTGTCGTTGGCTGGGTTCGATGTGGGCTGGATGATATACATATCCTCGCCGCGGACGTTCTCGTAAACTTCGACGAAAATTTCACCGTCGTTGAAACGTTCAACCCGTGCATCCACAAGGCCGACGTTGATGCCGCGATGCATAGACATGCGCTTGGCGACGTTTTCGGCCAATGGCAAGTTGGCATTACCGGAAATGAGTTTCGGCTCGATGAGGTTTGGCATGTGCAGGGGTCCCAGATGACAGATTCGTGACGTTGACACGGCGTAGCACGTCCTTAGGGTCTGACCAACAAACCAAGCACCGCTCAGGAGCACTAAATGCCAAATATCGACTATTACTTCGCAACCATTTCACCATTTACCTATCTGGCCGGACCAAAGTTCGAAGAGATCACAAAGAAACACGGTGCGACGGTGACGTATAAGCCGTTGGACATCATGGCGTTGTTTGCCCGTACCGGTGGCGTCCCGCCGAAAGACCGTCACCCGAACCGTCAGGAATACCGCCTGCAAGACATGCGTCGTCGTGCGATTGTCACGGGCCAGCCGTTTACAATGAAACCAGCATTCTGGCCGACAAACATGGCGCCGTCATCCTATGCGATTATCGCGGCACAAAACGCGGGTGGTGACGTGGGCGCACTGGTCAACGCGCTGACACGCAGCTGCTGGGCAGATGATAAGAACATCGCCGAGGATGACGTCATCCGCGCCTGTCTAGAAGAAACAGGGTTTGATCCTGCCTTGGCAGACAGTGGTTTGCTCGAAGGTGCAGACACTTACGCGCGCAACCTTGAAGAAGCCGTCGCAAAGGGCGTGTTTGGCGCACCGTTCTTTATCTCGGACGCGGATGAACGGTTCTGGGGCGAGGACCGCCTAGACGATCTTGATCGTCACCTTTCTGGCGATTTCTAAGCGTTTAGGGCGGCGAGGAACGCATCCACGCCGTCCGACCCAACCGACCAATCACAAACCAAACGGCCAAGAACGGGTTCGTCGTCATTCCCGTCGAGCGATCCCATAACGTAATATTGGGCACCTGCCGCTTGTACCTTTTTGTGCAGGCCACGGGGCATTTCAAAGAACATCAAGTTTGCCTCAGGCTCGTTGGGGAACGACACGTCATTGTGCGCGCGCAACCCATCGGCCAGACGCTTGCCTGAGGTGTTCGCAGAGGTTGCCAGTTCGTGCCATAGGTTGTCCGTCAGATAGGCTTCCATCTGGGCGGACAGGTAGCGGTGTTTGGAAAAAAGATGACCGCCGCGTTTGCGGCGCAGCTCAAATTCCCAAGCGTGTTTCGGGTCAAAGAAGATAACGGCTTCGACGCCCATCAACCCGTTCTTGGTGCCCCCAAATGACACGCAATCAACGCCGGCTTTCCATGTCATCTCGGCTGGGGTGCAGCCCAACGTCACGATCGCGTTGGCAAAGCGCGCGCCATCCAAGTGGGTCGAAACGCCGAATTCACGGGCGATGCCAGTGACGGCCTTAATCTCATCCAGCGTATAAACGGTACCTTTTTCAGTGACCTGCGTAATGGACACTGGCCCGCGCTGGGGCCCGTGCACGCCACGGGTTTCTTCGGCGTCCAGTGCGGTGCGCAGGGTTGCCGCTGTCATTTTGCAGTTGTCGTCCCCGACCAACGTTAGCTTGGCACCGCTATAAAACTCTGGCGCATTACATTCGTCTTCGTTGATGTGACTGGGCTTGGTGCAAAAGATCGTTTCCCAGGGCTTTGTCAGTGTCGCCAAGGCAATCGAATTGGCGGCTGTTCCTGTGGCTGCCAGATAGACGGCGGCTTCGGGTGCTTCGAACAGATCGCGCACCATCGTTGTGACACGGGCCATTTCTTCGTCGGCGCCATAGCCAAAACGAAATCCTTCGTTTGCGCGCATCACAGCATTCATCACAGATGGGTGGGCTGGGCCGGAATTGTCTGAGGCGAAAAACATTTAATATGGCTCCTCGATTATGTGGTCTTCCCAGTCGTCTTCTGGGGTATTGGCTTCACTGACCGTCAAGTCTTGGACCGACACACCCGCATCATGAACCGATTGCGCGGTGCCCGACAACAAGGGGTGCCAGTGAAACAGCGGCTTGCCTTCATGCAAAAGACGGTAAGCGCATGTTTGCGGCAACCAATACATATGTTCCTGAATGGTACTGGGTGTCAGCACGATGCATTCGGGGACATAAGTGTGACGCGTTTTGTAGGACGTGCAAAGGCAATCACTGTCATCAAGTAGCTTGCAGGCGACGCGGGTCAAAACGACTTCTCCACTGTCTTCGTCCTCAAGCTTGTTCAGGCAGCATTTTCCGCAGCCATCACACAGTGCTTCCCATTCGGGTTGCGTCATCTTTGTGAGTGGAACGTGGGCCCAGAATTCGGGCCGCACATCGCTGCGATCAATCGGATCAGACATGTGACAGAATTTCGCGCGCGCGGTCGCAATCAGCGTTCATCTGAGTGATCAGTGCATCAAGGCTGTCGTATTTTTCTTCGGGTCGCAGGTAGTCCACAAGTGCAATGCTTAGTTCAGCGCCATAAAGATCACCCGCAAAATCAAAGATATGGCTTTCGCAGTTGGGCGTGTTCACGCCAAACGTCGGCCGAATACCAATAGAGGCTGCGCCATCATAGCTGCCTTTGTGGGGGCCATCCAGAACGTCGACTTTGACGGCGTAGACGCCAAACCTTGGCTGATGCAGCCCTTGGATCGACATATTGGCCGTCGGAAACCCAAGGTCTCGTCCGCGTTGGTCGCCTTTGATGACTGGTCCGTCGATGCGGTGCCAGTGTCCTAACATTTCAGCCACGATGCGCAGCTCGCCATCGCTAAGTGCCGTGCGGATCGCCGTTGATGAAACATGGCCTGCAGGCGTGGCGAGGAGAGGGGCAATCGTTACGCCAAATCCAAACTCAGCGCCGAACGCTTTCAGGTCTTCTGCGGTTCCTGCGCGGCCTTTGCCAAAACAAAAATCTTCGCCAACAACAACATGGGTCAATCCAAGGCGGTCTTTGATAAAGGTCTTCGCGAACTCTTCAGGGGATAGCTCGGCAAGGGATGTATTGAACGGCACCTCATAAAGGCGCTCAACGCCCAGCTTTTCAAGGCGGTGGGCCTTGGTTACGGCATTCATCAATCGGAATGCTTTCCCATCTGGCGCAAAATATTCACGAGGATGAGGTTCGAACGTCACGATCCCCAAAGGCGCGTCGCCCGCAACACTGCGGGTCAGATCAATGACGGCTTGATGGCCAAGGTGCACGCCATCGAAGTTACCAATGGCTGCAGCGGCGCCGCGATCTTGTGGGGCAATGAAATCTGGGTCTCGAATGATGCGCATAAGGCATCGGTAGCCCGCAAAAGCGCGGGTTACAAGTCAGTCGAATTTACGCGACGGGGCAAGCACGACAGCTTCGCCTTTGAGAACCTTTTTACCGTCGATTTCGCAGTAGGTTTCCATGGTGACGCGGCGCTTGGCGATGTCCATGTCAGCCACAGTTACAACAGCTTCAACCATATCTCCGGGGCGCACAGGAGCGAGGAATTTCAAGCTTTGCCCAAGGTACACCGTCCCATGCCCGGGCAACTGTTCGCCGATAACCGCGGAAATCAGGCCCGCTGTCAGCATGCCGTGCGCGATTCGCCCCTCAAAGATTGTGTCCTGCGCGTAGGCATCGTCCAAGTGAACAGGATTGCGATCCGTAGAGACTTCGGCAAACAATTCGATGTCGCGATCAGTGATGATCTTTCGCAAAGACCGAGACATGCCGATTTCAATGTCTTCGATACAGATGGTTCCGCGGGGCGCATTGTCGAGCATGTTTTGATCCATGGGGTAATAATAAAACTTCTACCGAAGATTGGTTGAAATTTTATTACTTTGCAAGCGCAGCAATTGTCAAGGTGTTCTTGAGTTACCTTAGGAACCCAATCGAATAGGTCGGCGTTACCATTTCACTAGCAATATAGGCGTCTAACGCGTCTTGATCTGGTTGCTCGGCGGTCTTCGTTTCAGCGGCTGACAGTCCGCCTGTGATAAAGAGCGTGTCGATATCTTCTTGCTGGCCGCCCAGCACGTCCGTGCGAATCCCATCGCCAATGGCAATGATCCGAGGGTCCGACATAGAACCCGAAAGTGCGGCATACCGGCGGCGCGCGAGGTCGTAGATTGGGGGGTGCGGTTTCCCGAAGTAAAGGCTTTCGCCGCCCATTTCGGTGTAAAGCGCAGCCAAAGCGCCTGCACACCATTCGCGGGTTTCGCCGCGATCGACGATAATGTCTGGGTTAGCACAAAGCAGTTTCAGCCCCTTGGATTTCGCATAAAGGAAATCTGCACGGTTCACGTCGACGTCGGCTTGCGTATCAAACGGCCCGCAACAAACGATGCCTTCGGCCTGATCCAGTGGTACTTTTTGGATATTCACGGGGTTTTTGATGATGCTCAGCGGTTTGAAGAAATCGTCATCACGGGGTGTTTCGCCCATGAAGTAGACCTTTTCACCGACAATACCGCGAAACATCGCGGCGCGGGCGCTGTCGCCTGAGGTCGCGATAGCGTCCCAGCAATCATCGGGGGCGCCCATTTCCGCAATTTGTTTGGCCACAGAATCCCACGGACGAGGGGAGTTCGTAACGAGGACAACATTGCCGCCCGCGGCGCGGTAGCCCTGCAAAGCCGCCACCGCATCTGGATAGGCCGTGATGCCATTGTGCACGCAGCCCCAAAGATCGACGAAAGCCACGTCATACTGATTGGAAATTTCGGCGAATGTAGTGACGATCTGGGACATGGGCTTACCTCTTGTTAGCAAACACGGTGCGCAACGCAGTGCTTAGACGATCTGTACAGACCGTAGGCATAGAAAAAAAGGGCGTCGATCATTTGATCGACGCCCCCATTGTCTGTCATTTGGAAAGTCTTAGACTTTCAACGCCGGAATGATCTGTTTCTTGCGGCTCATGACGCCTGGAAGAACAACGTTGTCGCCTGTCACCGTCGCGCCGAAAGATTTCTCAGCGACTGTTTTGGTCAGGTCGTTCGGGATCAGCATTGTTGCTTCTTCGTTCAGGATGTCGACAACGAACAAGAGAACCTGATCAACACTATCCTCAGATGCAACGCCTGTCATGCTTTCCATGATGGATGCTTTGCGGTCCAGAACGATTGCAGGGGCAGTTGTTTCCAGAACGGAGACGCGGAATTTGGTGCCGTCGACTTCGTATTCTTTGGAGTCCATGCGTAGGAGTTCTGCGTCAGAGAATTCAGACACGTCGGATTTGGCCGCGAACATTTCAGTCGCATAATCTGCGATGGACAGGTTCAACTCACCAGCGAGCTTTTCAGCCAGTGCCTTGTCTGTGTCGGTTGTTGTCGGGGAGCGGAATTCCAACGTATCAGAGATGATACACGACAGAACCAAGCCTTTAACGTTGTCCGGCATCTCTGCGGCAACGTCACCCATCAGGTCGTGCATAATTGTCGCTGTGCATGCCAGCGGGCGGATCGTAATGTCGATCGGGCCTTTTGTTTCCAGACCGCCAACCAGTTTGTGGTGGTCGATGATCGCCGTAACGTTCGCCCCATTGATGTTGGCCGGCAGTTCGGCAGGGTTATTGGTGTCAACAATCACGCAGTCCTGATCGTCAGCGACGTCATCGATAATGTCTGGCTGTGCAAAGCCCCATTTTTTCGCAACGAAAGCCGCTTCGGTGTTTGGCGTGCCAAGCAGTTTCGCTTCGGCTTTGGTGCCAGTGTGGTTCATGAACCACGCCCAAATTAGGGCAGAGCCGAGGGAGTCTGTATCGGGGGCCTTATGGCCGAAAACGAGAGTTGTCATTAAGAATGCGCCTATTACCGGTTGGAATTTGGGGCCTTATAGGGCGCGCCGTTCTGCCTGTCACCCCTACGCATAGGCATGGCTGATTTGACGCGGGCAGGCAGCTCAAGCGGATGAGGCTATAGCCCCAACTCAGCGCGTTTCTTCTTGGTAAGTGCGGCGACGGCCATCTCGTGGGAATAGGTGATGTGGTTTTGCAACTCCGCATCTGACAGCCCGGGATCACGGGTGTCTTGCAGCCATTTCATCCCGCGTGAGGCAAGGTAGGGCGCGGGGCGAATACCTTGCATGTCCGGCAGCACTTCAAAGGCAATTGGCGAGACTTTGAACGTCACGGCGGTTTCGCCATTGTTCCATCCAAGAACGGCGAACAACTTACCGCCGACTTTCCAGACATCCGAATTGCCCCATTGAACGACATGGGTCGCCTGCGGGAGGGATGCACAAAAGGCGTTGATGTCTTCGCGGTTCATACAGGCAGTTTGCTGGCTTGGTTCGCTGGTGTAAATGCTGTTAATCTCGTCATCATGAGCAAACCTCGCGAAGCAGATTTATACGCCCCCGTCAAAGCCTACCTTCAGCGGCAAGGATACGATGTAAAGGGCGAGGTCGGGGCCGCCGATGTCGTCGGGCGACGTGGTGACGAAGTGGTTATTGTTGAGCTCAAGGTCGGGTTCTCGCTGGCGCTGTTTCATCAAGGGATTGAGCGCTTGGCGGTGACCGATGACGTGTACGTTGCTGTGCCTGCTGGCGGAAAAAATAAAGCCCTGCGATCCAACGTGAAATTGGCACGCCGTTTGGGGCTTGGTGTTCTGACTGTGCGGTTGCGGGATGGGGTCGTTGAAGCATTGGCCGATCCGGGGCCGTACGCAGCGCGCAAGATCAAGAAAAAGAAGACCAAGATGTTGCGCGCCTTTGATCGATTGGATGGCGACCCGAATGAAGGCGGGGCGACGCGGCATGGAATCGTGACAGGGTATCGGCAAGACGCGCTTAAGTGTGCTTTGTATCTGGTGAATTCAGGGGCCGAGAAAGGTGCAATCGTTGCTAAGGCCACGGGCGTCCCGGTGGCCACAAGGATCATGCGCGACAACCATTATGGATGGTTCGAAAAGGTCGAAAAGGGCGTGTATTCCCTGACACCCAAAGGGCAGCAGGGCGTTAAGGATTGGGGCGATGTCCTCGGCTGACGGGTCAAAGCGGCGAGATCGTCCAGCCTTCGTTTTCAAGCAAACGCAAGACGCCTTTTTCACCGATCAGATGCGCGGCGCCGAAGGCCACAAAGACATTTGCATTATCGGCAGCAGCTTTTTCGATCACTGGAATCCAGTTCGCGTTGCGCTGCGTCAGCAACATTTCCTCTACCATGGCCATTTGTTCTTCGAAAACGGCAGGATCCAAGTCAGGTAGAAATTGTTGTGTGTAATAGCTCATCTGCCAAGCGTGGGCGGTTTGGCCCGCAAAGTAGTCTTCAACCAGCGTGACCATGAGCGCGTCGGACATGTCAGGCTCAAGCAGCCCCATGCGCAAGGCATCTACCTGTTCGTCAAAAGTGCCTGACGTCAGCAGAGCGAACATATCTTGCCACGGTTCGAGCGGGGCTACAGGGATGTCGAGCGTCGCAGCTTGGTCCATCAAAAGCGCATCAAGCCCGCCTTCGCCGCTCATCATTTTGGTGGCAGCACAGGTTGGAATGGCCAACGTCAAAGCGAGAAACCAAGGCTGCATTTTGGCTGCCATGAAACTTGGAAGCCCACGGTCTTCGGCTGCCTCGCTGATCGCGTCCCATGTGGTGTCGCTCAGCAGGTCTGGCAGGGTGGGGCCATCGGTAATCACCAACATGTCAGGGTTTTGCGCCATATAGGTCTGTATGTCGGCTTGATCTTGCTGCGTGGCTTCGACCAGCAATAAATCGGCAGCCGTCAGGCGCGGCAGAGCAACATCAAGGGTTGCGGCATGGCGCGGGTCGGGCAAATGCATCGTGCCAAGGATGGTGACAGTGTGGCTGTCTTTTTGGGCCTGCCAATAATTTCCCGATGCATAAGGTGTCGCCGCAACGGTTTCGTTGATCTCGACCAATTCTTGCGGCGTCAGATAGGTTTCAAACCGATCTCCGCTACACAGTGCAAAGGCCGGAAGAGGCAGAGCAAACGCAAAAATAGTAGCAAGCAAACGCGACATGGTATTCCCTTGGATGGTTACCTGTTCAACTTAGGGTGCGGGGGCATACCGTGCAATGTGCCAACACAATCATGCTAGGAAAACGGCTTGATCCAACGCAAAGTGGCTTCGCCTTTATGTGTTAGTCTACGCTTGAAGAGGGGATCACATGACGGATCATTCACACGAGCCACAAGACATTTCCGCTCGGATCGGCGAGCCAAAGGGGCGCGGGGTTCTTCGTGACGCTGTCTATGGCGCGATCGACGGGACGGTTACAACATTTGCCATCGTTGCTGGCGTCGCGGGCGCTGGGCTGTCGCCGTTTGTGGTCGTCGTGCTGGGTCTTGCCAATGTGTTGGCGGATGGGTTTTCCATGGCAGCGGCCAATTATTCCGGCATCAAAGCCGAACAAGACAACTATAAACGTATCCGCCAGATCGAAGAGCAACACATCAACGACCACCCCAAGGGCGAAAGGCTTGAGGTGCGGGAAATCTTGTCTCGTAAAGGGTTGAGTGGCCGTGTTCTGGATCAAGCAACGGACGCGGTAACCCAAGACAAAGAAAGCTGGATCGAGTTGATGATGGAAGGCGAGTACGGATTGGGCGGAATCGATCCACGCCCTCTACGCGCCGCACTTACCACGTTCGTGGCGTTCCTTGTCGCGGGCATGGTTCCGGTTTCGCCGTTCCTGTTTGGATTGGATAACGCGTTTCAGCTGTCCGCATGGATGACCATGTTTACGTTCTTTTGCATTGGCGCACTAAAAAGTCACTGGTCGCTCACACCGTGGTGGAGGTCCGCACTGGAAACGATGCTGATCGGCGGCGCTGCCGCTGGGCTGGCCTTTGGCGTTGGTAACCTATTCAACGTCTAGCGCCAAACCAAGTTCAAAAACGCCTAAGGTCTGCGGTCGAGGCAGGGCGTGCCAATTATTTTCCGGTAGTTGTTGACTCACCCATTTTGCTTCCTTACCTATCCGCTGCTAGCACTCATATGACGTGAGTGCTAACGACCCCCAATAAGGGGCCGGAGATTTAAAACTGTTAAGCTAGGGAGCTACAGAAATGGCTTTTACACCGCTTCACGACCGCGTCGTTGTTCGTCGCACTGAGGGCGAAGAAAAGACCGCTGGCGGTCTGATTATTCCAGATGCCGCTAAAGAAAAACCAGCCGAAGGCGAAGTTGTATCTGTTGGCGAAGGCGCCCGCAAAGACAGCGGCGAGCTGATTGCAATGGCTGTTAAAGCTGGCGATCGCGTGCTGTTCGGCAAATGGTCCGGCACCGAAGTCACCATCGACGGCGAAGAGCTGCTGATGATGAAAGAATCCGACATCATGGGCATCCTGTCCTAAGTCGACCGATCTAATTTCGAAATTCAAAAGGAGCTAATCAATGGCTGCTAAAGACGTAAAATTCGGGACAGACGCCCGTAACCAGATGCTCAAGGGTGTGAACATCCTTGCAGACGCGGTTAAAGTTACACTCGGCCCAAAAGGCCGCAATGTTGTGCTGGAGAAATCCTTCGGCGCGCCACGCATCACCAAAGACGGTGTTTCTGTTGCCAAAGAGATCGAGCTTGAAGACAAGTTCGAAAACATGGGCGCACAGATGGTTAAAGAAGTTGCGTCCCGCACCAACGACGAAGCTGGTGACGGTACAACAACTGCGACTGTTCTTGCACAAGCCATCGTTAAAGAAGGCATGAAAGCTGTTGCCGCTGGCATGAACCCAATGGACCTGAAGCGCGGCATCGACCTCGCGACAGCAAAAGTTGTGGACGCAATCGTCGCAGCTGCACGTCCTGTTGCAGACTCTGCGGAAGTTGCAAAAGTCGGCACGATCTCCGCAAACGGCGAAGCCGAAATCGGTGGTCAGATCGCAGACGCTATGCAGCGTGTTGGCAACGAAGGTGTTATCACTGTTGAAGAAAACAAAGGTCTCGAAACAGAGACTGATGTTGTTGAAGGCATGCAGTTTGACCGCGGTTACCTGTCCCCTTACTTCGTCACGAACCCTGACAAGATGACAACAGAACTCGAAGACGCAATCATCTTGCTGCACGAGAAGAAGCTTTCTTCCCTCCAGCCAATGGTTCCACTTCTCGAGTCCGTGATCCAGTCCGGCAAGCCACTCTTGATCATCGCTGAAGATGTTGAAGGCGAAGCTTTGGCGACACTCGTCGTTAACAAACTGCGCGGCGGTCTGAAAATTGCAGCTGTTAAAGCTCCTGGTTTCGGCGATCGTCGTAAAGCCATGTTGCAAGACATCGCGATCCTTACTGGCGGTCAGGTTATCTCCGAAGACCTCGGCATGAAGCTTGAGAACGTCACAATCGACATGCTTGGTTCTGCCAAGCGCGTTTCCATTACCAAAGACGAAACAACAATCGTTGACGGTTCTGGCGAGAAGGCCGAGATCGAAGCACGTGTTGCTCAGATCCGTAACCAGATCGAAGAAACAACATCCGACTACGACCGTGAAAAGCTGCAGGAACGTGTTGCCAAGCTTGCTGGTGGTGTTGCTGTTATCCGCGTTGGCGGCATGTCCGAAATCGAAGTGAAAGAACGTAAAGACCGCGTTGATGACGCTTTGAACGCGACACGCGCGGCCGTGCAAGAAGGCATCGTTGTTGGCGGTGGTGTTGCTCTGGTTCAGGCCGCTAAGGGTCTTGACGGTCTGGAAGGCGCAAACGCTGACCAAACAATCGGTGTTAACATCGTTCGCAAGGCTCTCGAAGCCCCACTGCGTCAGATCGCTGAAAACTCTGGTGTCGACGGGTCCGTCGTTGCTGGCAAGATCCGCGAATCCGATGACAAAGCATTCGGTTTCAACGCTCAGACAGAAGAATATGGCGACATGTTCGGCTTCGGCGTTATCGACCCTGCAAAAGTCACACGCACAGCGTTGCAGGATGCAGCATCTGTTGCTGGCCTGCTGATCACAACTGAAGCTATGGTTGCTGATAAGCCATCCAAAGATGGCGGCGCCGGTGGCGGCATGCCAGACATGGGCGGCATGGGCGGCATGGGCGGCATGATGTAATCACAAACGCAAAGCGTTTGTGACCAGGGAGCAAAGCGGCAGTTGTTTCGAAGAAACAATGAGAGCTTTGAAGTCTATTGCCTAAAGATAGAAAGGGCGGCCTAGAATGGGCCGCCCTTTTTCGTGTGAAGACTCATACGTAGTTGGAGAGTTGGGAGCGGAAGGTCGGCTATTCGGGACTTTTCAGACCTTCGCTGCAAGTGAACCAATGTCTGGTTTGAGGCGCCATCCTATTCGGACCGTGAAGCATCTTCGCACATCTCTGTTCGTTCTTCGGATGTCATTTCCAAAATTCGGCTTTCTGCTTCAGCGAAGTAATGATCATACGCCAACTGGAACTTCTGTTGATCAACGCGATCAAAATCGTACTGTCCAGCCACACCATCGTACCCAAGAAAGACCGGCGTGAGACCGCAGGTTTGGCGTACCGCGATTAAGTTTGCCAAAGATTCAGCATCCTTGTCCAAACTGCTTCTTGAAATCAGCACTAGTGTAGCGATGAGAAGCGCGGCCAAGGATACGAAGAGTTTTTTCATGCTCAATTGGGTGCTGCTTTGTTGCCTTCGATCATCGCCAAAGCAGACGTTAGCTACAATGCGCAAATATGACAACTTGGGCGCAAACCCGTCATTCGCTACAGCTTCCCATCTCTGCCCTTCAAGTCTTCTATTTCAAAATTGCCTCAAGTGGATCGTAGAGTGGCGCGTCCTTGTCGCGCCATGCCACAGCGGCGAGGGATTTGGGGCGGACGTTCATAGCTTCTAACTCATCCCGTGTGACCCACCGACGCATGGAAACGACCTGTTCGGGGTCCTGCCACGCATCATCCAGCGTACCCTCCACAAGGCCGCAGCGAAAAAACAGTTCGACTTGATGGAAGTCGCCGTCGGGGTCGTGGAATTCGTTGGCCAAGCATAGGGCGCCCACGGTGACGGTCAGCCCCGTTTCCTCGTGAATTTCGCGGGCGAGGTTTTCTGGCAGGCTCTGGTGTAGTTCGGCCCCGCCCCCTGGTGCGCACCACAAATCATCGCGCCCGCCATAGGCGTTCACCAACAACAGCCGGTCTTCATGGATCAGAATGCCGCGTACGGCGAGGCGAATAGGGCGTGTCATAGGGGCAGAGTGACGCGGTGCGAAAGGTCAGGCAAGTCTGACCTTATTTTTTATCGCGGGCGGGTTATGTAGGGACCATGAAACGGATTTTTACGATAGCTTTTTTGGCCTTGGCCCCAGTCTCGGCGTTTGCGGAAGATTGCGTTGTGCTGTTGCACGGGTTGGCGCGGTCCGAGACGTCGTTTCTGCCATTGCAGGAATTATTGGAGTTTGATGGCTACCACGTCGTCAATAGGGGCTACCCGTCAACCAGCGCAGACATTCGCACTTTGGTGGATCAAAATGTGCCACAAGCGGTGGCAGCATGTGGAAACAGGCGCGTGCATTTTGTGACCCATTCCATGGGCGGCATTTTGGTGCGGGTGTATCTATCCACCGATCGCCCAGAGATTATGGGCCGTGTCGTGATGTTCGGACCACCCAACGACGGATCGCAACTGGTTGACGTGCTTGGGGATTTGGAACCGTTTGAATGGATCAACGGCCCCGCAGGCATGCAGCTTGGCACGGAAGAAATAGACGAAGAGGGCGCGCCGCTGAGCCTGCCATGGCCGGGATATGAATTGGGGATCATCGCGGGGGATCGATCCCTGAACGCCTATTACTCGAGCCTTATTGATGGGCCTGATGACGGCAAGGTTAGCGTGGCATCAACACGATTGGACGGAATGCAGGACCATATCACTTTGCCTGTGACGCACACGTTCATGATGAACAACCCGCTGGCGATGCGCCAAGCGATGGAGTTTATTGCTGAGGGGCAGTTTGACCGCTCTCTCAGCTTAAGTGGCGTGATGTTTGGCTTTCAGTAGGGCTACTTGGCCGGACCTGTAACCGTATTGATGTGACCCATCTTGCGACCGGGTTTGGCGTCAGCTTTGCCGTACAGGTGGATTGCCGTGTTGGTCGTGGCGATCTCGGGGAGGCGATCTACGTCATCGCCGATGAGGTTTTCCATAACCACGTCTGAGTGACGCGTGCCATCACCCAAGGGCCAACCCGAAATCGCACGGATGTGTTGTTCGAATTGATCGACGGCGCAGCCCGCTTGGGTCCAGTGGCCAGAGTTGTGCACACGCGGTGCAATTTCATTGACGATGAGCCCGTGGGACGTGACGAAAAGTTCGACACCCATGGTGCCTACATAATCCAGCGCGTTCAGGATGTTGGCGGTCAGAAGTACGGCATCCGTGCGTTGCGCGGGCGACAGTTTCGCGGGCAATGTTGTGGTGTGCAATATGCCATCACGGTGGACGTTTTCGCCGGGATCAAAGCATGAGATCGCACCGTCAGAGCTGCGGGTGCCAATAACCGACACTTCCATACTGAAGTCGATGAAACCTTCAAGGACAGATGGCGCGCCTGCCATGTCGGCCAGTGCTTGTGGGGCGTCATCTGGCGAGATCAGGCGAGACTGGCCCTTGCCGTCATAGCCCAAACGACGGGTTTTCAGGATCGCGGGAATACCAATTTGATCGATCGCGCGTTCAAGGTCTTCGGCGGTTTCCACAGCCGCATAGGGGGCCGTTTGTAGGCCGATGCGGGTCAGAAAATTCTTCTCGATGAAGCGATCTTGGGATGTCGCCAATGCGTCGCGGTTAGGATGGATCGGGGCGATAGCTTCGACAATATCGAGCGCTTCGGTCGGGATGTTTTCGAATTCGTAAGTCACCACATCACAGGCATTCGCGAAGGCCGTAAGCGCTTCTGTGTCCGAATACTCGGCCTTGATATGCGTATGGGCGACATGGGAGGCGGGGCAGTCTGCCTGTGGTTCAAAGATACAGGTTTTGAAGCCAAGGCGCGACGCTGCCACCGACAGCATGCGGCCCAATTGGCCACCGCCAAGGATGCCAATGGTGGCACCAGTTTTCAGCACGTGAGGTTGAGTATCAGTCATCACTTGGTTCATCCGGAATAGAGGCTGACAAGGCATCGCGCCACGCGTCGAGGCGTTCAGCAAGAGCGGTGTCTTGCAAGGCTAAGATACCAGCGGCCATAAGTGCGGCATTGGCGGCCCCTGCGGCGCCAATCGCCATTGTCGCGACGGGAAACCCTTTGGGCATCTGCACGATGGAATAGAGGCTATCGACACCAGAGAGCGCTTTGGTTTGCACAGGTACGCCAATCACGGGCACGCGGGTTTTACTAGCCATCATCCCCGGCAAATGCGCAGCACCGCCAGCTCCGGCGATTATTGCCTGCAGCCCACGTCCCGCGGCTTCTTTGCCGTAGGTCCACAGGCGGTCAGGCGTGCGATGGGCCGAGACAATCTTAGCCTCGTACGAAATACCCAATTCATCCAGAAGCGTTGCAGCTTCGCGCATGGTGGGCCAATCGGACTGGCTGCCCATAATAATGCCGACGGATGGGGTCATGTTTGTGCGCCTTTCATTCTGAAGGGGCTTTATAGCGGGCAGGCGGGCAGGTGCAATCAGCCCAGCCGTTTAAGCAATGATATCAGGGGTTGTTCGATCCTCAAGCACCGCGATTTTGTCTTTCAGCTTGAGCTTCTGTTTCTTCAGGCGCTTGACCGTAAGCATGTCTGCCGTTCCGGTTTCCTGAAGCGCATGGATTGCCTCATCAAGGTCACGGTGTTCTTGTCGTAGTACGCCCAATTGAATGCGCAGCACTTCGTCAGTTTTCATAGGGGTGCTGTTGTTCACGAGCGAATCCATATTGTCAGGGCCGTTGGCCATAGATGTATGTGCAAACGGTAGTTTAACAAAGTAAAACCACACACATACGCTTGCAACAGGGCAGATGACCCCCCATATTTTAATCAGGCCGCCACTCTTGGGGCCATAAAATTTGACTGTCGCTTAACGTAAGGACGTGTCGCATGACGAAACTATCACTTGGAACGCATCCGTTCCTTCTTGGCTTTGAAGAGTTGGAGCGCTTGGTTGAACGGACAGCAAAGTCCGGCAACGAGGGTTACCCCCCTTACAACATCGAACAAACCTCGCAGACGACTTATCGCATCACGTTGGCTGTGGCCGGCTTTGCGGAGGCTGATCTTTCGATCACGGTTGAGGATAACCAGTTGGTGATCCGTGGGCGACAATCAGACGACAGCGAAGGGCGCGTGTTCCTGCACCGTGGAATCGCGGCGCGCCAGTTCCAGCGGTCTTTTGTGTTGGCTGAAGGTGTCGATGTGGGCGAAGCAATCATGGAAAACGGGTTGCTGCACGTCGACTTATCACGCGCAGTGCCGGAGTCTGTGGTGCAGACGATTAATATCAGAAAGGGTTAAGTCATGGATACGAAATTCAATTTTGCCGAAATGGGCGACCGTGTTGTTTATGTGAAATCCGTAAATGTAGCCGAACTGCCTGAAGAGGTTCGCGAAGCCGCTGGTGATCGTGAAGAATTATTCGCGGTACACGACAGCGAGGGGCAGCAATTGGCATTGGTCGCTGATCGCCAGATGGCGTTTGTGCTGGCGCGCCAAAACGACATGCAGCCGGTTACCGTTCATTAAGTCTTAGTCGAGGCTCGGCTTGCCTTGTGACGTGCCAATGGCGACGGCCGATAGCAATGCAACGGCGATGC
The DNA here is from genome assembly GCF_021532625.1 of Octadecabacter algicola. Taxonomy (GTDB): domain Bacteria; phylum Pseudomonadota; class Alphaproteobacteria; order Rhodobacterales; family Rhodobacteraceae; genus Octadecabacter; species Octadecabacter algicola. The sequence goes on along the minus strand of NZ_JAKGAR010000004.1, from coordinate 109,958 downwards.
AACTTCCGTAGGCAAATGGAATTAGCGTGTAAAACAGCTCGGCTGAGCCATTCGCTAAGAAGCGGCTGCTGCCGAGCGCCAACGCGAATAGCCAGCTGAGCGTCGAAATACCTGCGATGCAGGCCATTGGCAGTCTTAAAGACTTGGGCATATCCAATATGCTTTTGCCCAGTCGCTGCTCAAGGCAGGGCACTGCATAGAGGCCGATCACCAAAGCGTTCACCGTTAGAACCGTAACGACCAGTACTTTCGTGAACAGTTTTGGGCTGAAGTTTTCCAAAACAAAGCCCGTGCGCAAATAGATGAGCGCGAGGCCAGATGCCCACATCACAACAATCGCGGCCCACACAATGCGATGGCAGATGTGGAGCATGTCCAGCAACGCTTGATCGACAGTAGAGCGAATACTGCGGAAGACGTTGAAGTCCGCGAAGAATGACGCTCCAATCCCGATGGCTACTGCAAGTAAGTGAATGTAGCGAACACCATCATCGATAAGCGTGGTGATCAAAAGGTCGTTATTCATAAAGTGCGGCCAAATTATTCGTACTCATAACACGCCCTAGAAAGAGCGGGGCCGACTGCGATGAATTAAAGCAGGACCTTGCGCAGTAGTCGCGATTTTAACAATTGGTCGCAATAGAAAAGTCATTGATATGATCCGCTTGCGGTAGATATGTGTCTTCTGCGTTTAGGAAATGCGAAAAAGGCGCGAGCTAGATGCCCGCGCCTCTTTATTGGTCGATTTTGAAAGGCTGTTCTTCAACCTTGCCGATTTATTCAGCGGCAATCAGGCCCATGGATTCGAGCTTCAGGATGACCTGATGTGCGCAGTTGTCGACGTCGACGTTCTCGGTCTCAACTGACAGTTCTGGGTTGACCGGAACGTCATAAGGATCAGAGATCCCTGTGAATTCCTTGATCTTGCCTTCGCGGGCCAGCTTGTAGAGGCCTTTGCGGTCGCGCTTTTCGCACTCTTCAATGGACGTTGCGACGTGCACTTCGATGAATGCACCGAAAGCTTCGATGTCTTCACGAACGGCGCGGCGTGTCGTTGCGTATGGCGCGATTGGCGCACAGATCGCGATACCACCGTTCTTAGTGATCTCGGATGCAACATAACCGATGCGACGGATGTTCAGATCGCGGTGCTCTTTAGAGAAACCGAGTTCGGAAGACAGGTTCTTACGAACAATGTCGCCATCCAAAAGCGTTACCGGGCGACCGCCCATTTCCATCAGCTTCACCATCAAAGCGTTGGCGATTGTGGATTTGCCTGAGCCGGAGAAGCCAGTGAAGAACACTGTGAAACCCTGCTTGGAGCGTGGCGGCTTTGTGCGGCGCAATTCCTTGACGACTTCTGGGAAGGAGAACCATTCAGGGATTTCCAGACCTTCGGCCAAACGGCGGCGCAGTTCTGTTCCAGAGATGTTGAGGATCGTGACCTTGTCTTTGTCTTCAATCTCGTCAATCGCTTCGTACTGTGCGCGTTCGTCTACCCAAACCATGTGTTTGAAGTCGACCATTTCGATGCCCATTTCTTCTTGGTGGGCACGGAACAGGTCCTGTGCGTCGTAGGCACCGTAGAAATCTTCACCAGCGGAATTGGACCCTGGACCCGCGTGGTCACGGCCAACGATGAAGTGTGTACAGCCGTGGTTCTTACGGATCAGGCCGTGCCAAACTGCTTCGCGTGGGCCTGCCATACGCATGGCAAGGTTAAGCAGGGACATCGCTGTTGTGGATGCTGGGTACTTGTCCAGAACTGCTTCGTAGCAACGAACGCGTGTAAAGTGGTCAACATCGCCCGGCTTGGTAAGGCCCACAACAGGGTGGATCAACAGGTTGGCCTGTGCTTCGCGTGCTGCGCGGAATGTCAGTTCTTGGTGCGCGCGGTGCAGCGGGTTACGTGTTTGGAACGCAACTACTTTGCGCCAGCCCATTTTGCGGAAGTAAGCGCGCATTTCGTTTGGCGTGTCGCGACGGGCGCGGAAATCGTAGTGAACCGGCTGTTGGATGCCTGTGACCGGACCGCCAAGGTAAACTTTGCCAGCTTGGTTATGCAGGTAGTTGACCGCAGGGTGCGCGTCATCATCGGCGCCGAAGACCTTTTCAGCTTCCTTGGCTTTGTTTGGTACCCAATTGTCGGTGACAGTCATGGTCGCCAAAATGACGCCTTCTTGGTCGCGCAAGGCGATGTCTTGACCAGCTTCAAGGGATGCTGCGAATTCTTCGGACACATCCAAAGTGATCGGCATTGGCCAAAGTTCACCTGTTGTCAGGCGCATGTCGTCCACAACGCTGTCGTAGTCGGCTTCGGTCAGGAATCCCTTAAGTGGGTTGAAGCCGCCGTTCATCAGCAATTCAAGATCGCAGATCTGACGCGGTGTCAGATCGTGGCTGACGAGTTCGCCAGCTTCAACTTTAAGCTTCTGTGCCGAGTCGTAAGAGACATACAGCTCTGGGATCGGGGAAAGGTTGTGTTCCATAAGTTTGGTCCTGTTACTAAGAGATGTGAGGCCGGATGCACTGCCCGTAAGTTCGGCATGTAGCGCGTCATATTCGGCAAGTTTTCGAGCTAGAAATTGAGTTGTAAGGCGGTTCTTTTCGCCCGCGCCACGTGCCGTGATGGCATAGGTATGGCGCGCACGTTTGTCGGGGCCGTTGCGGTCTTCGATGTTTACAAGGCCGGCTTCGGTAGCTTGTTTTAGGAGTGCGTTAAGTCGACCTAAAGATACGCCGATCGCCTCTGCCGTCACCCGTTGGGACGCATCAGGTGCGAGATCCAACTGCCGTAACAATCGGAACATTTGGTCCTCTTGTTCGGTTGTGATTTTTGCGGGCGACATGGCCATCAGGCGCGACTCACTGTTTGTTCAAGCGTGAACATAGTGTCAGAGTTTGTTCACGCAAGAACAAACTTACGTGCTGATCGTTTTTCCTGATTGTGGTCGGGAGTTGGAGGTTATTGTTTCGAAATCTCACCTTATTTGGCGATCACTTTCGTTACTGTTTCCGTGTTGAGGGGGGGAGAGCGGGCTGGGTCCGTACGAATTTACAACAACAAAAAATAATAGTAAGTTTTTCTAATTAATCGGACAAATTTTTAGAGTTACGGAGAATTACTATGAGACTGATTTCTACAGCCGCAGCATTGGTGGCTTTTTCGTCACCAGCGTTTGCTGCAACCCTCGATTTTAGCGGCGACATTTGCACAGGTGGCGGTGCCTGTTCTAACGGCCTTCAGATTGACCAAGCTTATGGTGACATTGCTGGTGAACTAGATGTCGTTTGGGATGCTGACACAGCGACCGCTGCCAATGAGAACGTATTGTTTTGGAATGGCAACTATGAGGACCTAGGATCGGTTGCTTACTCGCTCAGTTCGGGGACGGGCATGTCGATTACTTTCGCTGCGGCGGCTGGTTTCGATGCCTTACTCGATGGGTTCAGCATTGCTCGATATGCTAACCGAGTGGTGACAACGAGTATTACTGTAGTCGACTTGGCAGACAGCTCCGTACTTCTGGATACTGGTGATTTTGAAACAACGTTTGACGGCAGTCTTGATTACGTTCTCAACGCACAGTCAAGCGCTGGCTTTGAGATCTTTTTCGGCCCAGATTCTTGGAATGTCGGTATTTCGGACATAGCTTATAGTTCAGCTGCAACGGCAGTCGTCAATCCATCTCCGGTACCATTGCCTGCCGCTGGTTGGATGCTTTTGGCTGGACTTGGTGGAATGGCTGCCGCGGGTCGCCGCAAGAAAAGCTAAGTTTTAGTTTGGCTAAAAAATATGAACGGCGGCCCGTTTAACGGTGCTGCCGTTCCATTTTGTATGCATTGTCTCAATCACATTCGATCGTGCGACTTCATCTAAGAACCTACACTCTATCCACAAAAAGGTGGCGGCGTGGAGAGTTAAACCGAAACAGACTCCCTGAGTGAAGCGAGTCTTAGGTTACCTTATTGTCTAGTCTTGTTCGGCCAGCCAGCGCTCAACCTCAAGCGCGGCCATGCAGCCCATGCCTGCAGATGTAACCGCTTGGCGGTATTTGTGGTCGGTCAGATCGCCTGCGGCATAGATACCGGGGATGGATGTTTCGGTGCTGTCTGGTTTTGTAACAACATAGCCGCCCATGTGGGTTTCGAGGTGGTCTTTGACCAGTTCGTTTGCGGGGGCGTGGCCGATGGCGATGAACACGCCCTTACAGGCGATATCGGTGATCTCGCCAGTCTTGACGTTCTTTGTCTTGATGCCTTCAACACCCAATGGGTTGTCAGTGCCATAGACTTCTTCGAGCTGGTTGTCCCAGAGCGGTTCGATCTTCGGGTTTTTCATCAAGCGGTCGATAAGGATCGCTTCTGCGCGGAGCTCATCGCGGCGGTGAACCAATGTAACCTTGGATGCGAAGTTGGTGAGGAAAAGCGCCTCTTCAACAGCTGTATTACCACCGCCGACAACAACGATTTCTTGGTTGCGATAGAAGAAACCGTCGCAGGTGGCACAGGCAGATACGCCGAAGCCTTTGAATTTCTCTTCCGTCTCAAGACCCAGCCATTTGGCGCGCGCGCCAGTGGCAAGGATGATCGCGTCGGCGACATATTCGGTGCCGCTGTCTGATTGGCAGACAAACGGCCGCTTAGAAAAATCGATGGAGGTAATGATATCGCCGATGATTTCAGTGCCCATTGCCTTGGCGTGAGCTTCCATGCGGACCATTAGGTCCGGGCCTTGGACTTCAATGTCGCCGGGCCAGTTTTCAACTTCGGTTGTGGTGGTCAGCTGGCCACCTGGTTCGATGCCCTGCACAAGGATCGGTTCCAGCATGGCGCGGCTGGCGTAGACACCAGCGGTGTAGCCTGTCGGGCCGGAGCCGATGATAAGAACTTTGGTTTTGCGGGTGTCGGCCATGGCTGTAAATCCTCTTTGGTTGAGATGGATATACGCAGCAACAGGGGCGGGTAAAAGGGGGCGTGGTACAATGTCACCAACCCGTGACGGTATGATGGAAAATTACCGAGGCGCGAAATATTGTTGCGCAGGGTTAATGTCTGACGTATGAATCGACGCAACTACAGGGGATTTGCGCCATTATGCCAGGACAGAAGCTGGATGAGATCGATCGGATGATTCTTGCAGAGCTGCAAGCAGACGGCCGAATGACCAACGTTGAATTGGCAAAACGAGTCGGCATCTCGGCGCCCCCATGCTTGCGCCGTGTGCGCACACTGGAAGAACAGGGGTTCATTCGCGGCTACCATGCAGATGTGAATTCCCGCGAGCTCGGCTTTGAGGTGCAAGTCTTTGCTATGGTCGGGCTTGTGTCGCAAGCCGAAGTGGATCTCAGTGCGTTTGAAGCGAAGTGCCAAGATTGGCCGCTGGTCCGCGAATGCCACATGCTCAACGGCGAAGTAGATTTCGTTCTGAAATGTGTGGCGCCAGACCTACGTACATTCCAGAACTTCCTGACCGAAGACCTGACCAGCGCTGAAAACGTCGCCAGTGTGAAGACCTCGCTTGTTATTCGCGGTGCAAAAGATGAACCTGGCGTGCCGTTTGATGTGCTCGAAGAACGGTTAAGTAAGGACGCTTAAGTTAAGCGACCACTCCGAAATCCAGATCATGTAAGGACAAGCGCGGGTGCATTAGCATCCCGAAGTCTTCGATCCGCTCAACGTGCGGGAACAGTGTCAGATACAAAGCCAGATGATCGCCGCGCAGGCCAAGTTCGTGACGTGCACCAGGGTTGTGGCTGTCGAGTTCGACGCCGTTCGCAACGATCCGTTCGTGGGACATAAACCCAATCTGGAACACTTGAACCGGCGTTTGCGGTGTGATTTCGACGATATTCACACCGTCCACGAAATCGACAGCAGGGACAAAGGCGGCCTCGTGACCGGTCACGCGCTGCAACTGCGGTGAGCGGTGATAAAGGCGGGCAGATGGCCCAAGCAGTAAGTCAGGCATTGGACGCCCAATGCCGAGCGCATCTGCAGCGACACGGATGAGTTTGCCCATCCGGGAATCTTGGCCTGACGCACCGGGAACAAGTGTCATTGATCCACGCCAGCAAACCGTTTGGAAACCGTTGGTTACCGTTTCTACTTTGTCACCCGGAAGAATATCTTCGATTGCGACCATACCTCGATCGGTTTTCAGCAATGCACCACGCGCAAGCGAACTAAAGCTGTCTTCGAAAGATGCATGTGCGGGAGCATTGCGTGTAAATTCGTCAATGTCGCCATCAGGAGTAAGATGGACGACCTCATATCTGCGCATAAGAGGCTGGGCGCGCTGAGGTCGTCCTTCAAACTGAGCTAACCGGGCTGAGGAGGCCACCGGTGCTGTATTATTTCGTGCCGCCGCGAGGCCTGCGGTGGCGGAGGGGGTCATTCGTATCATGCGATCACCAAAATCCGGTCGGTCACATCATCTGTTGGCCCCCGCCAACAACATCTGAGGAGAGTTGCGTTAGCTAAAATGTGGCCGATTGTGCCTCGTTTCGTCAAACGAATTTGAAAGATCGGTGCATATTGGGGTCAATCACCGCGGAGTGGCTTGGATTGTTCACGTCTCGAAAACAGCGCTGCCACATTTGGCGTGTCGCGGTAGGTCTGTTTGGGGGCCAGAACGAGAATCGCCGCCCCCAGAGAATGCAACAGGGGCGGCGATTCTATTGCTGACGGGCGGGCCAGCGATGTTCAAAAGGACTAGGCTGCCGATCTAGGCAGCAGGGCGCATCGTCCGAGAAGGCGTAGCCGCAAGCGTCTCAACGGCGCGGCGGCTTGCGATAAACGCTTCGCGGCGCAGGCCTCGTTCCCACGGCATTTTCGTTGTGCATTTTTGTGCTTCGCGAATAGTGGATTTGATCCAACGGTTTTGTTTGGTCATGGGGTTTGCCTCATGGTTCTGTGTGTTTGCTCGATGGATACAAACTGACGGCGCAAACGGGCATGAGTTGGGCCAGATCGGGAAGAATCAAATTTTTGCGGGTCGCAAACCCGGTAGAATGTGACAGCGGGGGGCGCCAGTGAAATGGCGCGCAAACCTCATGTTTTAGGGCTTTGGGCAACAATCATATGCCGGAGGGCGGGATTGTTTCGCGCTGACTGTGGCACGGTTTAGGCCATGAAAGCCTAATTGGCGTCAAATTCAGCCTGAAGGCCCTAATGTAATTGCCGCGATCAATCGGCCGTAGTCAGCGTCTTTGTTATGAGTCGCACGACGGTAGCTATAGAAACGTTCAGCGTCGCTATAGGTACAGTGACGTGTCCATTCTGCAGTGCCGACACCGGCCTCACGTAATCGGTGCAGCCCCAAGGCGGGCAGGTCAAATTGGTATCTACCGTCCTCGCCATTGGCAAAGAAACGGGCGAAGGCCATGTCTTGCGCGATAAAGTCTTCGAAGAATTCGGGCCCGACTTCATAGGCGCGCTGCGAAATACAGGGCCCAATGACGGCACAGGTATTTGCGCGAGAGGCCCCCAAATTTTCCATCGCATCAAGTGTCGCTTCGAGGACGCCGTCCAAGGCACCTTTCCAGCCGGCATGGGCCGCGCCGATAACGCCAGCCTCAGTGTCAGCAAAAAGAACAGGTTGGCAGTCCGCAGAAAGAACAGACAGCGCGACACCCGGGGTCGCGGTGACCATAGCGTCTGCTTTTGGGCGATCTTTGCTCGGACCGGTCACAGTAATCACGTCTGGGGAATGCACCTGATAAACCCCCATCAAGTCATGCTCACCCACGCCCATCGCATCGGCCACGCGCGCCCTGTTGATGGTGACTGCTTCGATTTGATCGGAGCTACCGGTTCCGCAGTTCAGCCCTTCAAACACACCAGACGAGGCGCCACCGCGGCGGGTAAAGAATCCATGCCGGATCGGTGAAAGGCTGTCAGTCGTGATGATTTCGAGTGTCATGGTTCAAGTCCTGCGGGTGGTGGTGCACCGTTGGGGTAAATCCCAATTACTTTAAACAAGGAACCCATTTCCGCGGGGTCCGTCAAGCGGCGGTGTGCGGCAACCAGCGTGTCGAGAGCATCTCCGCTCAGAGGCGCGGCCAAAGTCTGGGCCCGCTGCGTGATGCCGAGGCGTTCAAGAAAGACACCCTGCGGTGTCAGGCGTGTGTACTTTGCGGGCGACGAGGCCAGCGCGATGGCCTCGAAATCCACATGGGCTGTGATGTCTGCCTGACCGGGGGCGGCAAAAGGGTTAACGGGGGCGTGGTCTTGCACGGCTTGCAATGTGTCTCCCAGCGAACGCCAATCCCCATAGTCAACGATGAGCGCAGTGCCACCGTGGGCGTCGATGCGGGATGCAATGACGGACGTGATTGCGAGGAGCGCTGGGCAAATCTCGACGATGTCGCCGTCTTTGGTGTCTTGCAAACGGTATTCAAGCTCTGGAACGGGTTTGGCCGGGGACAGGGCGCTCACCAATGCGTTGCCTTCAACGGTGACTTGTACTTCGCGCCAGCCTGAACCATCGCGTTGGAACTGGCGGATCGGTAGGGCGTCAAAGAATTCATTGGCGATTAGAAAGAGGGGCAGATCGGGCAGGGTCGTGGTGTCGTCGTGCCAAGTAGCACTGACACGCTTGGCTTGTTCTGCCCGCAGTGTGGGCGAGGCTTCGACAAGGTGGATCTGCGCGGCCGCGTGAAAACCGGGTACTTTGGCTGTGGCCCGCAACAGGTCTGCCATCAGCGTTCCGCGCCCCGGGCCGAGTTCGGCCAAGCAAAACGGATTTGGTTGGCCTTGATCGATCCATGCCTGCGCAAGCGACAAGCCTACAAGTTCCCCAAACATCTGGCTGATTTCCGGCGCCGTGATGAAATCTCCCGCTGCGCCAAGCGGGTCGCGCGTGCTGTAATATCCATGCTCGGGATGCATCAGCGCTTCGGCCATATAATCAGCCAAGGTCATGGGCCCATCCGCCGCGATACGGGCCGCCAGCAAGTCAGTTAGCGCCGTCATGTGGTCGACTTGGCCATGCGGCGGGTGATGATCACAAGCGCAAAGCCCACAAGGATCATCGGCAAGGACAGCGCTTGGCCTTGGGTCAAACCCCAGTTGCCAAATTCATAAGCCCAACCGATTGGATTGTCGGTGGATGTGAATTGTGCGTCTGGCTGGCGGACGAATTCCACCGCGAACCGCGACAAGCCGTAGCCCATTAAAAACACGGCCACGAGGGACCATTGGCGTTTCAGCCAGCCCCGTGAGAATGCGAGGAACAGGATAATTGCACCCAATAAAAGACCTTCAAGACCAGCCTCATAGAGTTGGCTGGGGTGACGTGGTACTTCGGTGCCATTGTAAAACCACTCGCCTGCTACGGCACAGGCCTGGTAGGTCGGATCAACACACATGCTCGGGAATTTCATACCCCACGGCAAATCCGTTGCACGGCCGTAAAGTTCGGCGTTGATGAAATTGGTGATCCGAACAAGGAAAATCGCAGGCGTAGCGGTCAGGGCGAGGACATTTGCAACGTCACCTATAGCGGCCCCGTAGCGGCGGGCACAGAAGAACACCGCGATGCACACCCCGATAAAGCCGCCGTGGAACGACATGCCGCCATCCCACACGCGAATGATCGAGAGCGGGTCTTGGCGGAATTGGCCATCGCCGTAAAACAACACATACCCGATGCGACCACCGAAAATGACGCCGAGAACAATCCACGTTAGCAAATCTTCGATTTGGTCTCGGTTCAGGGGGGCTGTGTCATTGCGCCAAAGGTTGGGGCGTTTGATTGCACGTGCCGCAATCCACCAGCCGATGAGGATGCCGACAATATACCCCATCGCATACCAGCGCAGCGCGAAGGTGAAGCCAAACAGCGTGATCGAAAAGATCACGGGTGAAATCTCTGGAAAGGGGATCGACGTCAACATGGGCCCTTTAGTGCCTCAGGGTGCGACGATGTCAACCGTTTGAACGGGGTTGTTATGGGGGGAAGGGCTGCCCATATAGGGATAAGAGATCAAGGAGAGTACCATGCAAACCCGCAACAAAGTTTTTGACGACCTGTCGCAATTGATGACCAATGCAATGGGCGTGGCGCAGGGCGCTAAGGATGAGGCATCAACTGCAATGTCAGGCATGGTTGACCGCTGGCTGGCCGACCGCGACTTCGTGACGCGCGAAGAATTCGATGCGGTTCGCGTCATGGCGCAAAAGGCGCGCGAAGAAAATGCAGCACTTTTGGCGCGTATCGAGGCGCTTGAAGGTAAGTAAGCAGAGCGGCTTTGCCGCACGTGGTATTTGGTTTTATTGGGGCTGCCGTTTGGTGGCCCTTTTTAATGGCATTGAGGGGCGAACCGGACGAGGGTCGCTGACCCCGCTACATCCCCCCGAGGTATTTACGAAGCAACGGTACGCGCTAGAGGCGTCCGATTGGTGGAACCATGGTGCCGCAAACAAGGCTTGTGAGAATGCGCGGTACGGGTGGTATTTGAGAAACAGGGAACAGGGCGCGATCTCTCAATAGGGGAAGAAGGCGGCTGTCGGATTGATACATCGGTGTGAAACCCCACGACATAGCTTGGTATATTCTTGTGTGCAGGCGGCGGGCACGGGCATAGGCGGGTAGGGCGCGGGCGACAGTTCGGGTCGCAAGAGCACGGGACAGGGCCTGTGCATCGAGCAGGGCCATGTTTGCCCCTTGGCCAAGCTGAGGCGATGCACGATGTGCCGCGTCGCCGATGTGTACGAGGCGATTGTTGTAAGGGCGGTTCAGGGTACCGTGGCTATAACGAGCCATTGTCATTTGATCCGGATCAGTGATTTGATCAAGGAACGGTGTGAGCGCAGGCCAGAGTGATGTGGCCTCTGACTTCCATGCGTCGATGCCGTTTTCGCGCCATGCTGTATAGGCGTCTCGTGGGAGGGACCAGAACACCGCCGCCTTGAATCCGGTTTCGCCAGCAAATGAACCGATTGGCAGCGCGCCGATCATATGGGACGCCCCGAGATAACGTTGACTTAGGTGGTTTTTCGGTAGTTCTGTGTCTTCGGGCCAATCGACGGTTCCCCAGATCGCGCCGTAGCCGAGCGGGTTGGCCTTGATTGGCGATAAAGGCGACCCCGCACCTGAGCTATCAATGCATAAATCGAACGGCCCAAAGATGTCGCCGTGAGCTGTGAAAACCTCAATGCTTTCTGGATCCTGGCGAACGGAGGTCACGTCCGCAGAGGTCACAACCTCAATACCGGTTCGTTTCTCCATCGCTTGCCAAAGTGCGTCAAACAGTGCCGAGCGGTGAATTGCTAGTCCATAGGCATTGGGGTCAACAAGGTCATACGTCACATCCAGCACACGCCGACCGTTCTGCGCCTCGAGGCCAAGCATGTGGGTGACGCGGTTGCCATATCCAAGGGTTGTTTCCAAGGCACCGACTTCGCGCAAGACATCTTGTCCGACAGGTTGAATGACCAGACCTGAACCGACAGGTTTCGGTGTGTTGAACTGATCGAAGATCGTGATCTTATGGCCTTGATCCGCGAGGAGGCACGCAGCCGTCAGACCACCCATTCCGGCCCCGATTATGGCGATGTGCATGACAATAAACCCCTTACTACCTTAATATAGAATCGATGTAGAAACCGTATGGGTAAATGCCGACAGCGGGGCAAGGTCGCGGGACGCAAACGCTGCACTTTACCCTCGGCGCAGGCGGCCCTATAAGCCGCCCTATGGACACTCGCATGATCCAGATTATTCGAATTATATCCCCGACGCTGTGACCCCCACACGTCGGAGCAGAGGTGTTGAGTTATCGCACCGTCCCAGCCTTTCCAATTTGACCGATCTAAAGGACGCCCCAAATGTGCGCCGATAAGACTGAAACACCCGAATACAAAACAACGTTGAACCTGCCGAAGACGGATTTCCCGATGCGGGCCGGATTGCCCAAGCGCGAGCCTGAATGGCTGGCCCATTGGGATAAGCTCGACGTTTATGAAACGCTGCGCGAAAAGGCCAAGGGCGAGACCCGCCAGCCGTTCACGCTGCACGATGGCCCTCCTTATGCGAACGGCCATTTGCACATCGGCCACGCGCTGAACAAAATCCTGAAGGACATGGTGGTGCGGTCCCAGCAGATGATGGGCAAAGACGCGCGTTACATCCCTGGTTGGGATTGCCACGGTCTGCCGATCGAGTGGAAGATCGAAGAAAAGTACCGCGAAAAGGGTAAGAACAAAGACGACGTTGATGTTGTTGAATTCCGTCAGGAATGCCGTGATTTTGCTTCCGGTTGGGTCGACATCCAACGTGATGAGTTCAAGCGTTTGGGCATCACTGGTAAATGGGATGACCCTTACCTGACGATGAACTTCCACGCTGAAAAAGTGATCGCTGAGGAATTCCAAAAGTTCTTGATGAATGGCACGCTCTATCAAGGGTCCAAGCCTGTGATGTGGTCCCCTGTTGAGGAGACGGCGCTGGCTGAGGCCGAGGTGGAGTACCACGACAAAGAGAGCTTTGCGATCTGGGTGAAGTTTGCGGTGGATGCAGGCGACCTAGCTGGCGCGAAAGTTGTGATCTGGACGACAACTCCTTGGACTATCCCGTCCAACAAGGCGGTCGTTTATGGTGCCGACTATTCTTATGGTTTGTATGAGGTGACCTCGACGCCGGATGAATGCTGGGCCGAGGTCGGCGAAAAATTCTTGCTGGCTGACAAATTGGCTGGCGATGTTTTCGCTAAGGCACGTCTTGAAGAAGGCCAATGGACCCGAGTTCGCGATGTGTCTGCTGATGAGCTGGCAGGCCTGTCGTTGCAGCACCCGCTGAACGGTGTTGAAGGCGGCAACGGCGAATGGGATGACCTTCGCGATTTCCGCGCGGCTGACTTTGTGACCGACGACGAAGGTACAGGGTTTGTGCATTGTGCGCCATCCCACGGGATGGAGGAGTTCGAACTCTACCGTGATCTTGGCATGTTGGCCGAAGTCATCACTTACAACGTGATGGACGATGGCACCTTCCGCGAAGACATGCCGTTCTTTGGTGGCAAACGCATCCTTCGTGCCAAAGCCAAAAAAGGCGATTGGGAAGGCGATGCCAATGGCGCAGTCATGTCCAAGCTGGCTGAAGTTGGCGGGTTGTTGGCGCGTGGCAAGATCAAGCACTCTTATCCGCACAGCTGGCGGTCCAAAGCGCCGATCATCTTCCGCAATACGCCGCAATGGTTTGCCGCGATTGATAAAGAAGTTGGCGATGGCCAAGACACATACGGCACCACGATCCGTGAACGCGCTTTGCGCTCTATCGATGAATTGGTGACATGGACCCCGCAAAAGGGACGTAACCGTCTGTTCTCTATGATCGAAGCGCGGCCTGACTGGGTTCTGTCCCGTCAGCGGGCTTGGGGTGTTCCACTGACGTGTTTCACCAAGAAGGGTGCTCAGCCTACGGATGCGGATTACCTGTTGCGCGATCCTAAGGTTAATGCGCGGATTCTTGAGGCGTTTGAGGTCGAAAGCTCTGATGCGTGGTATGCAAAGGGCGCCAAAGAGCGTTTCTTGGGTGGGGATCACAACCCTGATGACTATGATCAGGTGATGGACATCTTAGATGTGTGGTTCGATTCTGGGTCTACACACGCGTTCACATTGCGTGACCGCGAAGATGGATCCGAAGACGGGCTTGCCGATCTCTACCTTGAGGGCACCGACCAGCACCGTGGGTGGTTCCATTCTTCGATGTTGCAGGGCTGTGGCACCATTGGCCGCGCGCCGTACCGTGGTGTTCTGACACACGGGTTCACGCTGGACGAAAAGGGCATGAAGATGTCCAAATCCATCGGCAACACCATCGTTCCTGAAAAGGTCGTCCAGCAGTATGGCGCGGACATCCTGCGTCTTTGGGTGGCGCAGGTTGATTTCACGAATGACCAGCGGATCGGGGATGAAATCCTCAAAGGTGTGGCAGACAGCTACCGCCGTTTGCGCAACACCATGCGGTATATGCTTGGATCACTCGGTGATTTCGATGCGTCCAAGTCCGTAGCCCGAGACGACATGCCTGAGCTTGAGCAGTTGATCTTGCACAAACTGGCAGTTCTGGATGGCGTCGTGCGCGAAGGTTACGCGAAATACGATTTCCAAGGTGTGTTCCGCGCTGTGTTTGATTTCGCGACATTGGACCTGTCGTCGTTTTATTTCGACGTCCGTAAAGATGCGCTGTATTGCGATGGTGATACGAAACGCCAGCGTGCTGCACTGACGGTTCTGGATGCCCTTTATACACGTCTAACCAGCTGGTTGGCGCCGATCCTGATCTTCACGATGGAAGAGGTTTGGCTTGAGCGCAATGGTGGCGACACATCTGTCCACTTGACGGATTTCCCTGATACGCCGGCTGAATGGCGCGACGATGTTCTGGCCGCACGGGCTGAAACGGTTCGTGCTGTGCGTCGTGTGGTAACGGGCGCGCTCGAAGAACAGCGTACGGCCAAAGTGATCGGGTCGTCGCTGGAAGCAGCGCCAACCGTTTATCTGTCACCTGAGCTGGCGGCGATCATCACCAACACCGAAACCTTTGCGGACCTTTGCATCACCAGCCAGATCACGGTTCTCGAAGGCGATGCCCCAGAAGGTGCGTTTACATTGGACGATGTCGCAGGTGTTGGCGTGGTCTTCGGTATGTCCGAAGGTGAAAAATGTGCCCGCTGCTGGAAGATCTTGCCGGATGTAGGCAGCCACAGCCATGCAGGTGTTTGCGGGCGTTGTGACGAGGCTTTGAGCTAAAAGCGCAGGTTTCGGATTGCCGAAGCGATAAGAATTGGTGAGGGTGGGCCTATGCCTAGCCTCACCATCCACTCCCAGTTTGGCCCATTGACCCTTTGGGAAGAAGACGGCGCGATTGTGCGCGTTGAATGGGATGGTGACGGGTCTGACGACACGCCATTGTTGAACGAGGCCGCGCGGCAGTTGCGGGCTTATGACGCTGGGCAACTGCAGGACTTTGATCTTCCGTTGCGTGTTGCTGGGTCCGATTTTCAGCGCGCTGTTTGTGATCAAATGGCAGCGATCCCGTTTGGAGATACGGTGACGTACGGCGACATCGCTAAGGCGCTGGGCCAGTCGGCGCAGGCCGTCGGGTCTGCCTGTGGCGGCAACCCCATACCTGTCATTATCCCGTGTCATCGGGTTATGGGGGCTAAGGGCCTAACTGGATTTTCAGGCAAGGGCGGTGTCGAAACCAAAGTCGCCTTATTGCGCCACGAAGGTGCGGGCGGTTTCCTGATCTAGGCGTCTTATCCGTTGGGGCCGTGAAGCACCTGTTGCATGGCGCCTGCACCAAGAAGGTAGAGCGACGTTATCATCAGCCCCCAAAAGACTGGGGTAGGTGGTTCGAACCCAACCCACGCTGAAACACCCGCAAACACGGTCCACGCCAGAGCCATCGGCAAAGAGATCGCCCGCCAGCGGTCTGTCCGTACAGGGTGGATGAATTTCACGGGCACGAACATTGTCACCGCCAGCACTGCGACGAGTGCCAAACAGGCCCACCACGGCGGGGTTAGAGCAAACAAAACAAGGATCACCATGTTCCAGCATCCCGGAAATCCGGAAAACGAATTGTCGCTTGTTTTCATGCGCGTATCGCAAAAATATAATGCCGATCCAAAGGTGATCACGATGATAGCCACCCAGCCTGACCAGCCATCCATCAAGCCCGACGCATAAAGCGCATAAGCTGGAATAAAGACATAGGTGAGGTAATCGATAATCAGGTCCAGCAGGACGCCATCAAACTGCGGCGCATGTTTCTTAACGTGATAATGACGCGCCAATGGCCCGTCGACCCCATCCACCGCAAAGGCAACGATCAACCAAACGAACATCATCGCCCAGTCTTTTTGAATTGCTTGCAACATCGCTAGCATCGCAAAAACGGCGCCAGTGGCGGTGAAAAGGTGAACGCCTAGCGCTTTGGTCTGTGCGGGAGTCATTGAAGTCATCCCCGTGTCATGACGGATTTGAAGCAGCAGGGCAACCGCTGCATGGCGCTTGGGTTATCCAGCGGCCTTTGGGTGCGCCGCGTCGTAGACTTCCATAAGGCGGGCGGTGTCGACGGCCGTGTAGGCTTGTGTTGTCGACAGCGACGCGTGACCGAGCAGTTCTTGAATTGATCGCAAATCGCCGCCAGCATTCAATAAATGGGTCGCAAAACTGTGGCGCATGGCGTGGGGTGTCGCTGTGGCTGGCAAACCCAATTGCATCCTTGCCTGCGCCATCACCG
Organism: Octadecabacter algicola; assembly: GCF_021532625.1. GTDB lineage: Bacteria > Pseudomonadota > Alphaproteobacteria > Rhodobacterales > Rhodobacteraceae > Octadecabacter > Octadecabacter algicola. Next base: position 93,700 of record NZ_JAKGAR010000004.1, on the reverse strand, counting down.
ACTGAATCGCCTTGGGGTAAAGTGCACCGCCGCGCGCGCCTCGAAAGACCGGCTGGTCGTCTTCTGGCGGGAACGGGCAGGCACGCAAGTAAGCGTCTACAGCCGCACGGGCCGCGGGGATTACCGGAACCAACCGCTCTTTGCCGCCCTTACCCATTATGCGCAACGTGGCGGGCAGGGGGACGTCTGCGCCGGTTAGCCCCAGCGCCTCGGAGATACGCAAGCCGCACCCGTATAAAAGCGTCACAACCGCGACATCGCGTTGGGCGATCCACGGTTCGCGGGCTTGTAGTTCGACGGTGTCGATCATTGCACGGGCGGCATCCACGGCTAGTGGGCGTGGTAACTTCTTTTGGAATTTAGGTGAGCGTGTAGATAAAACGGCAGTCGGTTCAAACCCTTCGCGATCCGCCAGCCACCGATAGAATGATTTTACAGCAGACAAAGATCGCGCCAACGACCGCGCCGACACACCGCGCCCCCGTTCATGGGCCATCCAAGACCGCATGTCGGTCACAGCGATCTTCGAGATTGGGCCAAGTCCCTGCGCCTCACCGTGGTGCTGGGTCATAAAAGACAAAAAACCAAGTACGTCAGTTTGATAGGCCGTTAGTGTGTTTTGCGCAGCCCCCTTGAGCGCGCGTTGATGGTCCAGCCAATCCGCCAATGCGCGGGATAGGGCTGGCGATACCATCAGCTTAACCAGTGCCGCATGACGCGTTCAAAGACGCCGGCAAAGAAAGTTAGCAAGTCGGTGCCTTGCTGAGGCGTGAATTGGTGCGGGTCTTCAGCACCAAAGATCAACATGCCCGGCAAACGGCCATCGCCAAGGTTCAAACGCAAACAGGCCTCAGAGCGAATGTACTCCGCCTTGTCACCAAAGACTTCAACGTCGTCAGTCTTCACTTGGCGCAAAGTCACTTGGCGCGCAGGGGCGGAGCGCCCATGGCTGATATAGTTTTGCACAAAACCCGGTTCCGCGATCGACAACACATCACTGAGCCGTGCAATCGCTGGGTCGGCTTCGGATGTTGAAGACTCCAACACCAAACGCACAGCATCCACGCGTAAGATGTCAGAGACGTCGCCGCGAAGATCATTCAAGAAGTTTTCGAACTTGCCCGCGTCCATCATCCGCAAAATAGCGCGGTGGATCTGGTTAGTACCCGCAAGGTTTTCATACGCCGCCGCTATCACGTTGCGGTGTGTGTCTTCCAGGCGGTCAAGACGCCCTTCCAACCGCTCCATCGCGATACCGCGAAGATCGACGATGTTGCCGCCAAGGTTTTTCTCATTCGCAGCGACCAGCGCGCGCATGATATCCTGATCCTCAAGCAAGGCTTCGGGGTCGGACATGATTTTGGACCGAACGTCATCGTTCAGGAGGGGATCACTGCTCATTTTGGTCTTCTCTTATTGATTGGGGTCGTATCTAGCAGACGCGCGCGGGCTCACGCTAGGATTATTTACGATGAATCCAAAGTGTTGCAGGGCGACACTCATGTAGAATGCCGCCCTGCCGAAATGATTTCACGATGACGCTCGCGGCGATAACCGCGAGAGCTTTGGAATTAAACGATTTTGATGTTCGCTTTTGCAGCGTCCTTCAGGAACGCGGCAAGACCATTGTCCGTCAACACGTGGTTCGCCATAGCTTTGATCACATTCGGCGGCGCAGTCGCGACGTCAGCACCGATCTTGGCGCATTCAGACATGTGGTTTGCATTGCGGATAGACGCTGCAAGGATCTGCGTGTCGTAGCCGTAGTTGTCATAGATCGTGCGGATGTCCTCGATCAGCTCAAGGCCATCTAGGTTGATGTCATCAAGGCGACCGATGAACGGGCTGATGAATGTCGCGCCCGCTTTGGCCGCCAAAAGCGCCTGATTTGCAGAGAAGCAAAGCGTCACGTTGACCATATTGCCTTCGCTCGACAGTACGTTACAGGCCTTAAGGCCGTCCCATGTGAGCGGCACTTTTACGGCGATGTTGTCTGCGATCTTCGCAAGCTTGCGGCCTTCTGCGATCATGTCGTCGGCGTCTGTTGCAACAACTTCTGCGGAAACCGGACCACTGACGAGGTCACAAATCTCTTTTGTCACTTCAAGGATATCACGGCCGGACTTGGCGATGATGGAAGGGTTGGTCGTAACGCCATCTACCATACCCAAATCATTGAGTTCGGTGATAGCGGCGATATCTGCGGTATCTACGAAGAATTTCATGTGTGCGACTCCGGCGTTATGAATTTAGCGCAGGGATACCCTAATGCGCGACGCTTCGAAAGGGTTGGTTGAATGCCCGTTGAATGACTGGAGCGGCAGGTGTCTAATGCGGCTTCGGGGCAAGTAGGAGAATCCCATGGACCTTTCACTTTGGATGACTTTTGTGGCGGCAACTGTGGTCTTGTTGATCATTCCTGGGCCGACGATTGTTCTGGTTCTGACCTACGCTTTGACCCAAGGTCGGCGCGTTGCTGTGGCTTCCGCTGCGGGGGTCGCTTTGGGGGACTTCATTGCCATGACCACGTCATTGGTAGGGCTTGGGGCATTGGTTTTAGCGTCCGCCACATTGTTCAGTGTTCTTAAATGGGTTGGTGCGGTTTATCTTATCTGGATGGGTATTGGCATGATCCGTAGCGCGGGGGGCGCGACGTTAGGCAAGATCGAAGACGCGCCACAGCTGAGCGCTGGGGCCGTTTTCCGTAACGCCACAGTGGTGACCGCGCTGAACCCAAAACCCATCGTCTTTTTCATCGCCTTCGTGCCGCAGTTCATTCGGCCCGAGGCGGCGTTGCTCCCGCAATTTTCAATCCTGATCGCAACGTTCGTGGGCTTGGCGGCGTTGAACGTCGTGATCTATGCGGTGCTGGCTGACCGTTTGCGCAGCACCATCCGCAAACCCAACGTGCTGGGCTGGATGACCCGCATCGGTGGCAGTGTTTTGATCGCCATGGGTGTGCTGACCGCGACGTTGCGAAAAGCAGCCTAGGATGACGCAGGACTTCTTTCATGAAGGTGATTTGGTGGGCGTTCTAACGACGCAACCGATTGACCGCATGTTGGACTACAAAGCCCCCGAGGGCGGCTGCCATTTGGGCGCATTCGTCGAAGTGCCCCTTGGCCCGCGCAAAGTGCTGGGCGTCGTTTGGGGCAAAGGGCAGGGTGATTTTGACTATGCCAAGGTGCGGAAAGTCATTCGCGTCTTGGACGTAGCCCCGATGGCGGACGAGATGCAGCAGTTCTTGCAGCGGGCAGCCGATTATACGCTGACGCCCATGTCTGCGATGCTGCGTCTTGCGACCCGCGCACCGGGTTTGGGCGATGCCCCGTCCATGCGCAAAGTATACCGCTTGGGCAGTGAAACACCAACTCGCATGACGGATGCCCGTACTAAGGTGCTTGAAGTTCTTCGCGAATACGGCGGGTTGGCGTTTACATTGAAAGAAGTCGCAGACATGGCTGGGGTTACGTCCTCGGTGGTCAAAGGCTTGGTCAAACTCGGGGCGGTATCAGAAGAAGATAGCCCGCGCGATCTGCCGTATCCAATGCTTGACCCGGACTATGGCAGCAAAGAACTGACCAAAGACCAGCTCGCTGGCGCAAAAATACTGCGCGAAGCCGTCAGATCAGGGGCTTACGGTACGACCTTGCTGAAAGGCGTCACTGGTTCGGGTAAGACCGAAGTCTACCTCGAAGCCGTAGCCGAATGTCTACGCAGCGGCCGACAGGCGCTTGTGCTACTGCCCGAGATCGCACTGACATCAGAATTCATTACTCGTGTTGAAGCGCGGTTCGGCATGAAGCCCGCCGAATGGCACAGCGGTGTGACAATGACAGAACGTCGCCGCTGCTGGAAAATGGTCGGGCAGGGTGCTGCACAATTGGTCGTCGGTGCGCGCTCGGCACTGTTTTTGCCGTTTCAGGATCTCGGGCTGATCATTGTCGATGAAGAACATGATACGTCTTACAAACAAGAAGACGGGGTTCTATATAACGCGCGGGATATGACGGTGCTGCGGGCGTCGCTGAATTCTGCGCAGGTGGTGCTGGCAAGCGCGACGCCTAGTCTTGAAAGCTGGGCCAATGTCGAGGCCGGAAAATATGCCCGCGTCACGCTCGCGTCGCGTTATGGGGTTGCGGTTCTTCCTAAAATGTCGGCGATCGATATGCGGGTTGAGGACCTTCCCGCAAGCCGTTGGGTGTCGCCGTCTTTGCAACGCATGGTCCAGACACGGCTAGAAAAAGGCGAACAGTCGCTGCTGTTCCTGAACCGTCGCGGCTATGCGCCGGTGACGATTTGTCGGGCCTGTGGCCATCAGATCGGCTGTGATCATTGCGATGCGACGATGGTGGAACACCGGTTCCTGAAACGCTTGATGTGTCACCAGTGCGGTGAGACCAAACCCATGCCATCCGTTTGCCCGTCGTGTGAAGCCGAAGACAAACTGGCGCCCGTCGGCCCCGGTGTGGAACGCATGGCTGAAGAGGCGCAAGAGCTGTTCCCGGATGCAAAGATCGCGGTGCTAAGCTCGGACCTTTATGGATCGGCGCGGGCGCTCAAAGAGCACATTGAAAGCATCGCACGCGGCGAGGCGGATGTGATCGTGGGAACCCAGTTGGTTGCCAAGGGGCATAACTTCCCCAAACTTACTCTTGTTGGGGTCATCGATGCCGACCTTGGTCTGCAAGGCAGTGATCTTCGTGCAGCTGAACGAACATTTCAATTGATGCGCCAAGTCGCGGGCCGCGCAGGGCGCGCGGAAATCGAAGGTGAGGCTGTGATGCAGACGTTTCAGCCAGAACACCCCGTGATCCGCGCAATTCTGGGCGGCGACGAAGAAGCGTTCTGGGCCGCGGAGGCCGGAGAGCGTAGGGCAGCAGGCGTTCCGCCTTATGGGCGCATGGCAGGCATCGTGCTCAGCAGTTCGAACGTGCAAGAGGTCTTTGACCTCGGCGCGGCGATGGCGCGTCAAGACGGGCCGTTGCGCAAAATTGGGGCGCAAGTCTTTGGCCCTGCGCCAGCGCCTATCGCGCGCATCAGAGGGCGGCATCGTGTGCGCTTGTTGGTGAAGGCCGAAAAATCCGCACCATTGCAGCAAGCGTTGGCGGCCTGGGCGGGGCAATTCAAGCTGCGTGGTGAATTGCGCATGGCGATCGATATCGACCCGCAGAGCTTTTATTAATCAAGACGACAGACCAACTGTGCAAAAATGCGGGTTCGACAAATCATGGGGGCAGGCGTATGGCGGAAGGTATGAAAACCCTGCCGCTCTCAGACGCTCGAAACCTGCCGCTCTGGCGTCGACCTGTCACGCTCTTGTTCTTGATGGCCGCGGCAATGCCAATAGCGTTTTCGACGTGGTTGGCGCTGATCAATAACTTCGTGATCGAGGTCGCCAATTTTGACGGCTCGGACATTGGCTGGCTGCATACTGTACGCGAAATCCCCGGTTTCTTTGCAATCGGCGTGATCGCCCTGTTGATGCTGTTCCGAGAACAGGTCTTAGGGCTGGTGTCGCTGATCTTGCTAGGGGTCGCGACAGCGGTAACCGCACAGTTTCCGTCCATGGGCGGGATTTTGACGATCACAATGCTCAGCTCGATCGGGTTCCACTATTACGAAACAGTAAACCAGTCGCTGCAATTGCAATGGATCGACAAGCAGCGCGCGCCGCAGCTTTTGGGTTGGATCATTGCCGCTGGGTCTGGTGCGACGTTCGTGGCCTATGTTCTGATTGTGCTAACGTGGGAGGCCATCGGCCTGTCTTACTCAATGGTCTTTTGGGCATCCGGCGGGCTGACAGCGGCGATCGGGTTGTTCTGTATGTTTGCCTACCCGCAATTCGAAAGCCCAAACCCCCAGCGCAAACAATTCGTGCTGCGCAGGCGATACTGGCTCTATTATGCGCTGCAGTTCATGTCGGGTGCGCGGCGGCAAATCTTTGTGGTCTTTGCCGGCTTTATGATGGTCGAAAAGTTCGGCTTTGCTGTGCACGAAGTCACGTCGCTCTTCTTGATCACCCTTCTTGCCAATATGGTTTCTGCCCCCTTGGTTGGGCGTGCGGTTGGTGTGTTCGGGGAACGCAATGCGCTGGTGTTTGAATACGTTGGCCTTGCGGTGATCTTCTTCCTGTACGGCGGGCTTTATTATTTCGGCTGGGGCGTGGTTCTGGCCTCGGCGCTTTATGTGTTTAATCACCTCTTTTTCAGTCTGGCGCTGGCGCTTAAGACTTACTTTCAAAAAATCGCCGACCCGCAAGATATTGCACCAACAGCGGCCGTGGCGTTTACAATCAATCACATCGCGGCAGTCTTTTTGCCGGCGTTGTTGGGATACCTCTGGCTGACATCACCCGGATTGGTGTTTTTGGCAGCGGCAGGAATGGCGATTGTATCGCTGCTTCTTGCTTTGCTGATCCCGCGCCACCCAGAGCCGGGATATGAATCAATTATTGACCGCGCCAATCGCGCTAGACCGGCGGAGTAAGCCATGACGACCTTTACAGCCCTTACCACCCTGACAGGAAAACCCGCCGCAGATGCGCTGGGCGCCGCGATGGAGGACATGGATCCGACGCCGATGGGCGTTGGCGTGTTTGAGGTCGAAGATGACAGCGGGTTATGGGAAGTGGGCGGCTACTTCGAAGGTGAACCCGACGAGGTGGCACTCGCATTGCTTGCAGCAACCTTTGGTGCCAAGCCCTTTGTGGTGTCAGAAGTTCCCGAAACTGATTGGGTGGCCCATGTGAAACGGGAGTTGCCGCCTGTCGAGGCTGGACGCTTCTTTGTTTATGGCACGCATGACGCGGACCAGTTGCCTGAGGGGCGCATTGGTCTGTTAATCGATGCTGCGATGGCATTTGGCACGGGGCACCACGGAACGACGCTGGGGTGCCTGAAGGCCTATGATCGTTTGCTAAGCGACGGGCAGTCGTTTGACGATGTTGCTGACGTTGGCTGTGGGACGGCCGTTTTGGGAATGGCAGCCGCCAAGACCGGAACTGCAAATGTCATCGCCAGCGATATCGATCCTGTCGCTGTGGATGTGGCTGTAGCGAATATGGCAGCCAACGATATGGGCGACGCAGTCACATGTGTGACGGCAGCAGGGTTTGATGACCCCGCCCTTTCTAAGGCTGCTCCGTTTGATTTGATCTTTGCCAACATCCTGAAAGGGCCGCTGATCATGCTGGCCCCAGACATGGCAGCACACACAAAACCCAACGGAATCGCGATTCTTTCCGGGTTGTTGAACGAACAGGCCGAAGAAATCACATCCGTTTATGCACAGAACGGATACAATCTTTTGCACCACGACCAGATTGGTGAATGGTCAACATTGACGCTAGGGAAAGAAACATAGTTTAAACGTAATTAAAGCGAATTTAGCCTGATTTTTAAGGGTTTGCCTTATTTCCGCCTCATTTGGCGTGGATTTTGGCCACGTTCGGTGGGGGCCGAGTAATGTTAGGCTGTTAAATGACGATTGATGCTTCGTTAGATAAACGTTTGAAAAAGGTTGTGCGGACGCACAACAAAATGCGCCGCAATGGCGTGGTGCATCGTGTCGGCCGCGATGGTTTGATCCGTTCGCGCCCTCGTTTGATCCGCCCACGGTTTCCTCTTAAAGGCGCGCTCATCATGGTGGGCCTCTTGATTGCTTTCAAATCTTTGATGTTTGCGCAGATCGGATCTGGGAACTACGCGCTCAAAGTCGACGATCTTCGTCAAGGAACGATGGTCGAACAAGCTGGCGCTGTCCTGATGCAAGAAGAACCAATTACCGTCGCGACGGGTGGTTTCTTGAGACAGTTTTTCTTTAGCGCTAATTAGAATTCTGCCACTTCGTCATGTGTTTCGACGAGGTGATGTGTTGGTTTGATAAAGTTTGGGCGTCTCCTCACCGGTAACCGGTTCGCCCTAAGCAAAAAAAAGCGCCGCGTCCGATAATCGGGCGCGGCGTCTTTTTGTGTTTACTGCTTCGGCGTAGCGGAGCGAAGTAAGCCGGATCAGCGGATCAGGTTACCTTTGGCGATGACTTCAATATCGCCACGAGTTAGGCCGATGTCGTCAAGTTCGCGAGCGGACAGTTTGTTCAACGCTTTGCGAGTCATGCGTTCGTCGTTCCAAGTGGCGATTGTGCCGAAGAACGAAAACAACGGAGAACCGGATTTCGTGGATGTGGTGCGGATGTCGATGGCGGCCATGGAAAGTCTCCTGATTGATGTGGGCTGGCGCCGAATAAAAGGGCTTGTTCTGAGGCTCACTTAGGGGGTCCGTTTCTTGACTGCAAATGCAATAATCACAAAGGCGATATGCGGTTTGCGCATGGCCTAATAAATTCCTAACGGAATGTTTTTTATATCTATTTTTTGCACAAAAAAGTGTCGCTCATAGCGCTTTGGGTGGCGTTTTCTTACCTCGGACACGTATGGCGCCTGAAGGTGGGACGCGAAAAGGGCTAGGCGGATGTTCGCCTTTTGTGCTAGGTCAAACCTTAACAAAGAATAAAACGAGCAGAATGAGGGGCGCTAATGCGGGTTTTGGGCATTGATCCAGGTCTCAGAAATATGGGCTGGGGGGTGATTCACGTTGATGGATCAAGACTAAGCCATGTGGCAAACGGTGTTTGTGTGTCCGGTACGGGCGATCTCGCGCAGCGGCTGATGAGGCTTCACACAGCCCTGAGCGAAGTGGTGTCAACCTATGCGCCTGACACTGCGGCGGTCGAGCAAACTTTTGTAAACACCAACGGCGCAGCGACCCTAAAGTTGGGCCAAGCGCGCGGCATTGCGATGTTGGTGCCTGCACAGGCGGGTCTGAGCGTTGGCGAATATGCCCCCAACAGCGTGAAAAAAGCTGTTGTCGGCGTGGGTCATGCCGACAAGGGGCAGATTGCACATATGGTTAAACTGCAATTGCCGGGGGTTGATTTGGCGGGGTCAGATGCGGCGGATGCTTTGGCAATTGCGATTTGCCACGCTCACCATGCGCAAACAGCCCACAGAATTTCAAAAAGGGTGAGTGCATGATTGGACGTATCGCAGGCCGGCTTGAATACCGCACCGCGGATCATGTTTTGATTGATGTTAAGGGTGTGGGTTACATCGTCTTTGTCAGTGAGCGCGTGATGGCATCCTTACCTGCCAATGGTGAGGCTGTGGCGCTGTATACCGATCTGTTGGTGCGCGAAGACCTGTTGCAACTGTTCGGGTTCTCGACGCTTGTGGAAAAGGAATGGCACCGTCTATTGATGTCAGTTCAAGGGATCGGCGCTAAGGCGTCGATGGCCATTTTAGGTGGCCTAGGTGCGGATGGCGTCAGCCGCGCGATTGCGCTTGGTGATTGGGCTGCAGTGGCAACGGCAAAAGGTGTCGGGCCAAAGACGGCCAAGAAAGTAATTCTTGAACTAAAAGACAAAGCCCATGCCGTGATGGCGATGGCAGGAACCGGTGCTGTGCCTGTGGCGGGCGGGGGCGCGTCGCTCACCGCTGAAGCGGCGGACGACGCTGTCCTCGAGCCGGTGCCTGGCCCTATCGTTGCAGATGGTGCGGCGCAGTCGGATGCATTGTCAGCTTTGGGCAATCTTGGCTATGGGCCGTCAGATGCTGCAAGTGCCGTGGCGCAAGCGGCGGGCGAAAATGAGGGTGCCAATGCAGAGACCCTCATTCGCGCTGCGTTGAAGCTGTTGGCGCCGAAAGGCTAAGTGAGGTTTAAGACCTTGCGGGAGATCGAGATGACAGACCCATCAATGCAGCCGGAACGACAATCCGAGGATTCCACCCATGAGGGCGATCGTGCCTTGCGGCCGCAGGTCTTGGACGAATTTATCGGGCAGGCCGAAGCACGGGCGAACCTGAAAGTGTTCATTGAGTCCGCAAAGCGACGTGGCGAAGCAATGGACCACACGTTGTTTCACGGGCCTCCGGGGTTGGGCAAAACAACCTTGGCGCAGATCATGGCGCGGGAACTGGGTGTTGGGTTTCGGATGACGTCTGGTCCCGTATTGGCCAAGGCGGGCGATTTGGCCGCGATCCTGACCAATCTGGAAGCGCGCGACGTCTTGTTCATTGACGAAATTCACAGGCTCAATCCGGCTGTAGAAGAAGTGCTTTACCCAGCACTAGAAGATTTTGAGCTGGATCTTGTGATCGGGGAAGGGCCTGCTGCGCGGACTGTTCGGATCGAACTGCAGCCATTTACCCTGATCGGAGCAACCACACGCATGGGGCTGTTGACGACGCCGCTACGTGACCGTTTTGGAATACCGACACGGTTGCAATTTTACACGGTGCCCGAACTGCATGACATCGTCACCCGTGGCGCACGCCTAATGGGCGCGCCAGCAACAGAAAGCGGGGCACAAGAGATCGCCAAACGGGCACGCGGCACACCCCGCATCGCTGGCCGCCTGCTGCGCCGCGTGGTTGATTTCGCGATCGTTGAAGGGAACGGCACCGTTACCCATGAAATTGCGGATAAAGCGCTGACACGTTTGGGCGTGGATGAGCTTGGCTTGGATGGTGCAGACCGCCGTTATTTGACATTGATTGCTGAGAATTATCAGGGCGGACCAGTTGGAATTGAAACCCTGTCTGCTGCGCTGTCTGAACCGCGCGACGCATTGGAAGACGTGGTTGAACCCTATTTGCTGCAACAAGGGTTGATCCAACGCACGCCGCGTGGCCGAATGCTGGCGCAGAAGGCGTGGACCCATTTAGGAATGCCTGCGCCTAAAGGTCAGGGCGACATGTTTGGCGGGTAGCGATTTTTTGCGGTGACGTTGAAGGTCTGCGAAGAGCCCAAGGCTACTTATCATATTACGGTTCATTGCAAGTCCCGAACAACCCTGAAGCCGCCGTTGTCGTTTCGAGTATCTTCATCTGCGCGACCTCGCTGAGCGACACGTGAAAATTCAACAGAGGCGAGATACGATCCTCCCCGTGTTGCCCTTCGACAGGTCAATCCAACACTTTTGTCGCGCCATTCACTGGCCGTCGACCACCCTGCATAACTGTTTGTATAACAAGAACTTGTAAGCTCAGTGACATTGCCAGACATATGTCGAAGCCCCCAAGCGTTGGCCGCGTCGAGGTCGTTGACGGTCACAGGATTGTATCGAAAAACTAGGCGTTCCTCACCGAGGCCATACGCGCGCTCCGTCGCTTCACCATTAAAGTTCGCTTGATCTGTGTTGATGGTATCACCTTGAGCAAATCGCGCTTGAGTGCCCGCACGCGCAGCGTATTCCCACTCCGCTTCTGTAGGAATCCGGTAAACATCTGCTCCCACAGTTTCGTTTAGCCATTGGACGTAGGACACAGCATCAAGATAGGACACCCCGACAACGGGATGATCATCCGTCAGGTAATAATAGGGCGATTCAAATCGGAGCGGGCTGCGCAGGGTGTATTCTGTCGGCACAAAGCCATTACAGCCGCCCGCAATAACACAGGCCATCCACTCCCCGCGGGTGATTTCGTTGCGTCCCATCGCGATTGGCATATCCATGACGACTTGATGCAGCGGGCGCTCATCGGCCTCGATAGCTGGGTCGCCCGGTTCGGCACGATAAAGCCCTCCGTCTACGGTCGCCATTAAGTTGAAACGCGCCTCACCGACCGGCGCGCCCATCCGAAACCCACCCAGTGGCAACACGATCATTTCTGGGCATACTGAACACTCTCGAAACATCTCGAGAGTTTTGACGTTGTGCCCCTCGCCGAGCTCAAAAATGTCTTGTGCGCTAGCTTGTTGAACATCCGAATAAAGCAGAAATGCTAACAAGCATGTAATTGGAAGTTTTGATTTTTTGGTAAACATGCCCTTGGTTGGCCTGCAAAGCTGTCAATCAAATGTAGTTATTGTGTTTTTAGCATGGAAGGCAATCAGCGATACGTTTCAGACAACCTATAGGTCGAAAACGTTTCGATGAATGGCAGCTTCGTCCCGCATTGCTGACATTGGGAAGGTTTTGAGCGAACGCCCTTAGAGCGCGTTTTGTGGGCGTTTGCGAGGCGGGGTTTTCGATCATTTATGAATGGCGTATCAAAACGCCATGACAAACGTACAAAATATCGAACCTCTTTTTACCCGCGCTGACGGCAACTACCTGTGCGCGCGATGGGGGCGTCCAATCGTCCCAGTAATTTTCGGGGTTGAAGACGACACCGTTGGCTTATTCAAGGGTGCGATTGAAGCGATCTGTGTCCTGTCCGGCGCGAAGATGGATGAGTTGGATTCAGAATTTGGCGTCAACCTGATGGTGTTCTTTTGCCGTGATTGGGACGAGCTGACAGGTGTCAAAGACCTCGACCATATGGTGCCTGAACTGCGTGATTTGGTCGGGCGGTTGATCAAAGCGGATGCCAACCAATACCGAATTTTCCGATTTGATGAGGCCGGCGCGATCAAAGCCTGTTTTGTATTCCTGCGAATGGACGACGCGTTGGAGCAAGTGCCAGCAGACGCTTTGGCGTTGACCCAAGCCGTACACGCCATTGTCCTATGGTCAGAAACCGCATTCAAAAAACAGTCTCCACTTGCGCTAATAGATGGGACTGCTGTTGTGCGCCCCGATATCGCAGGCGTGATCCGCGCGGTATATGATCCGGTGATGCCCGTCGTTGCGCAGGACCCAAGTCATGCATTGCGGCTATCAGCCCGCATGGAGGTTGCAGAATGACACACCGTTTTCCAGTACGTGTTTATTACGAAGACACCGATCTTGCTGGGATCGTTTATTACGCAAATTACCTGAAGTTTATTGAGCGTGGCCGCAGTGAGTGGGTGCGTGAACTGGGCGTTGATCAAGCGGCGATGAAGCGCGACGAGGGTGTCGTGTTCGCGGTGCGCCGTGTGGAGGCCGATTATCATTCCCCAGCTCAGTATGATGATGAGTTGGTGGTGACGACGGAAGTCGATGCGGTAACCGGCGCGCGATTGATCGTGCGTCAAAACGTTGAACGCGATGGCAAGGTGTTGTTCACGGCGCTCGTGACCATCGTTGCGATCAATGACGCTGGGGCACCCGCACGGCTTCCGGCGGCTTTTCGCCGAAATCTACATTAGAAACTGCACTTAACGGCCAGTTTACGCGCGTTTTGTTGGCAATTCTGTGCAAGCTGCGTTACATCTGTATTCAACAGAGGCCAAAATCGGTCCAAAACGCAGAGCAGGCAGTATCAAATGGTAGAAGATTTCACGATGTGGGCGTTGTTCGCCCGCGCGACCATTACCGTAAAAATCGTCATGATCATCCTTATCGTCGCGTCCCTATGGTCGTGGAAGGTGATCGTGGACAAGTATATTCAATATCGCAAAGCCCGCGCCGAAGCGCGTGTTTTTGACGACGCTTTCTGGTCCGGCAATCCATTGGATGAGCTGTTTGACCAAATCGGTGCGACGCCAAAGGGCCAGTCCGAAAAGATTTTTGCGTCAGGCATGTTGGAATGGCGCAGGTCCCACCGCCAAGACGGCGGGTTGATCGCGGGTGCCACCGCGCGGATTGATCGAAATATGGATGTGGCAATTGCCAAGGAAACCGCAAGCTTGCAACGCGGGCTGACCGTTTTGGCGACCGTCGGGTCTGCGGCTCCGTTTATCGGGCTGCTTGGGACCGTGTTCGGTATCATGAACGCGTTCATCGAGATTGCGGAACAACAAAACACTAACCTCGCGGTTGTCGCACCTGGCATCGCCGAAGCTTTGTTGGCGACGGGCCTTGGTCTTTTGGCGGCTATTCCAGCGGTTATCTTTTACAATAAGCTCAGCGCGGATGCTGACAGTATCGTCAATGGCTACGAGGCGTTTGCGGATGAGTTTGCAACGATCCTTAGCCGTCAGTTGGATTCCTAAGCCATGGGCGCGGGTGTCATTCAAAAAGACGACGGGGGCGGGCGTCGCGCGCGGCGTCGATCCCGTCGGTCTCGGCCGATGTCAGAAATCAACGTCACGCCGTTTGTCGATGTTATGTTGGTATTGCTGATCATCTTCATGGTGGCGGCTCCGTTGTCGGTGGTCGGTGTCCCTGTGAACACGCCAGAAACAGCAGCCAATGCATTGCCAACACCTGAAGAAGAACCGCTGACAGTTACATTAAACGCCGACGGTGGTGTCTTCATTCAAGAAACGGAAGTAGAGCGGGCTGAATTGGTCAGCCGTCTGCGCGGGATCGCGGCAGAGCGTGACAGTGACCAGATTTTCCTGCGGGCAGATGGCGTGAATGCGTGGAACGAAGTGGCTCAGGTCATGGGCGCTCTGAATGCTGCGGGATTCAACAACATCGGCTTGGTGACGGATATCGGCGGGCCGACGCTCGACGGCGGTTCAGGCAACTAGGGCGGTAATCGCGAATGAGCGCTGGCACCTATATTTCAGGCATCGGGCATACGGCACTGATCGTATGGATGGTTGTCGGCTGGGGCATGTCCTCTGAGCCGTTGCCGTTCGAGATCACCGAAGTGTCCGTGGTCTCCGGCGATGATTTCGCCGCGATGACGCAAGGTGCGCAGCCCGAACTGCCGCCAAGCGAACCTGCCGCGATTGAACAGCCGCCCGTTGATGAAACGCCACCAGCGCCAGAGGTTGAAACACCCCCCGTTGTGCCAGAGGCCCCTGCACCTGTTGAACCGCCAGCGGTTGAAACACCGCCCGCGGCGCCAGATTTGACCGTGCCGGAAACTGTTGTCACGGACACGCCGCCTGATGTGCCTGATACGCCGCAAATCATAACGGCACCGCAATCGGCGGAATTGGGCAGCAGCTTGCGCCCTGTGCCGCGCCCAGCACCGCGCGTTGCGCCAGAAAGCGTAGCACCCCCTGAACCCGACGCGACCGTTGCGCCTGAGGAAACAACCGCGGCCAGCGATCAAGCAGAGGCACCTGTCGAAGAAACGACAGAGCCAGCTGAAGAAACCACGGCACCTGTAGCTGCTGCCGATCAGATCGTGACCGAAGCTGAAGAACCATCTTTCGCACCTGAAATTTCCAGCCGCCCACCGTCACGGCCTGCAAGTGTAGCTGCCGCGGCCCAAGAGGCCGATCAATCTGTGGTCGATGATGTGTTGGCTGACATTCTAACCGGAGAAACCAGCACGCCAGCTGAACCTGCGCCGTCTTCTACGCCGACGGCGGGCCTGTCGGGTGGGCAGTCAGGTGGGCAGTTGACCGACAGTCAAACGGCAAGCCTCTTGCGCCAGATTGGATCATGTTGGACTCTTGGGGCGGTCTCAACTGCAGCCATGAGTACAATTGTGACCGTTCGGTTCTCAATGGATGCAGGGGGTATCCTTGACACAGGGAGTATTCGCATGACGGCGTTCGCAGGCGGATCTGAAACAGATGCCGCAGTCATTTTCAGAGCGTCTAAATCGGCCCTTGTGCGGTGCCGAACCTATGGCGGACGTACTTCATATGACGTTCCACAAGAGCAATTCCAGACACGACGTGATTTGCAACTTGTCTTTGATCCGTCTGAAATGAGGCTGCGATGAAACGCGATGTCCAAAAGATGAACGGCAATGATCTGCCGCTTAAAATTCTCCCCGTTGATAATGGGGCAAAACCAGTAAGAATGAGAGCCATGATGACAAAATTTATGACCTTCTTGACCACCTTGGTTTTGGCTTTAACGTTGGTTGCTCCTGCAAGCGCGCAGGAGGAAATGATCGACTTGGGAACGATACGCATTGGCGTCATCGAAGCTTTGCCCTTCGCAATACCGACCCTTCAAGCTGAGGTCGCGGGCTCAGAACAAATGGCCAGCGATATCAGCCGCGTCATTGCTGAAGATTTGAACGGCACGGGACTATTCCGCCAGATCCCATCGTCGGCGTTTATCTCAACGCCGGGTGCCTTTGGGACGCCTGTTGCTTTCGCCGACTGGCGCGCAATCAATGCGCAGGCCTTGGTGACGGGCGCTGTGGCGGTAAACGGGTCGCAGATTACGGTTAAGTTCCGCCTTTATGATGTGTTCTCGGGCTCTGAGATGGGCGAGGGGTTGCAATTTGTTGGTACCACGGATGGTTGGCGTCGCATGGCGCATAAAGTGGCCGATGTGGTCTACAGCCGTATCACGGGTGAGGCGGGTTACTTCGACAGCCGCGTCGTGTTTGTTGCGGAAACAGGCCCCAAAGATGACCGGGCCAAACGGCTTGCGATCATGGATTACGATGGTTCGAATGTTCAGTATCTCACCGACAGTGCAGCCATCGTTCTGGCTCCTCGGTTCAGCCCGAACGGCGATCGCATCCTTTATACCAGCTACGAAAGCGGGTTTCCGCGCATCAATGTCTTGAATGTCGCGTCTGTTACACGCCAGCAATTGACCACGTCAGAAGGCGACATGGCGTTTTCCCCTCGATTCAGTCTTGATGGTCGTCAGGTGATCTATTCGCTGATTCAAGGCGGTAACACGGACATCTTCCGCACGGATTTAGCGACGGGCCAACACCAGCGTCTGACCAACACGCCGGCGATTGAAACTGCGCCGAGCTTTAGCCCAGATGGCAGCCAGATCGTGTTTGAAAGTGATCGTTCCGGTACTCAGCAGCTTTACATAATGTCCGCTAATGGCGGCGAACCACAGCGAATTTCCTTTGGAAACGGGCGATATGGCACACCTGTCTGGTCCCCGCGCGGTGATTTGATTGCATTCACCAAACAAGAGGCCGGGCGGTTCCACATTGGCGTAATGCGCACAGATGGCACCGAAGAACGCCTTCTGACGTCGTCTTTCTTGGACGAGGGTCCGACTTGGGCGCCCAACGGCCGCGTCATCATGTTTGCCCGTGAAACCCAAGGGGCTGACGGCACCACAGCCTTGTATTCGGTTGATATCACCGGCCGTAATTTGCGCCGGGTTACAACACCACAAGGCGGGTCTGATCCTTCATGGGGGCCATTGCAGCAGTAAGCATGCGCAGATCACGCATTCGCGATTCTCAATTCAAGTCGGGCGTGCTAAGCTGCGTCCAAACGAGCATATAATAAAAACGGGACAGACCCATGACACATCTTACAAAAGCCATTCTCTTGGTCGGTACATTGGCGCTGGGCGCTTGTACAAACGCGGACCGCTTCGACAATACTGACGCAGCTGATCTGAATTCTCAGAACTTGGCCGCCGCGAACACAGGCATTGACCAGACAGCGCTGACAGGGGCCAATAACCCAGCCAGCCCACAGTATTTCAGCCAAACCATTGGCGACCGTGTATTGTTTGAAGTCGATACATCCACATTGACGGCCCAAGGCCGCGCGACCTTGGATGGTCAGGCCGGATGGTTGGCAACCAATTCCGATTATCTTGCCGTAATCGAAGGTCACGCTGACGAACAGGGCACACGTGAATATAACCTCGCGCTGGGTGCACGTCGCGCGAATGCTGTGCGCGAGTATCTGATTTCCAAGGGGCTGGCATCCAGCCGCGTTCGCACCGTATCTTACGGTAAGGAACGCCCGTTGGCCGTATGTTCGGATGAAAGCTGCTATGCGCAGAACCGCCGTGCCGTGACGATCATTTCGATCGGCCAAGGTAGCTAAACTCTGCTGGGGGACGACATGCTGAGAACGATTTCTTTGTGTTTGGCGCTGGCCGCACCTGCCGGACTGATGTCCAGCGCGGCCTTTGCACAAGATCAGACATTGGCTGACATCCGTGCAGAACTGACGACGCTTTATGTTGATGTGACAGGATTGCGCAATGAACTGGTGGCTTCCGGCCAATCCGGTCAGGGCACGGCAGGGGCGACTCCGCTGGACCGTCTCAACTCCATCGAAGCCGAACTCACACGTCTGACCTCAAAAACCGAAGAGCTTGAGTTCCGCATCACGCGACTGACTCGCGATGGGACCAATCGCATTGGTGATCTGGAATTCCGCCTCTGCGAACTTGAAGCAGGCTGTGACATCGGCGCGCTTGGCGAAACGCCCAGCCTTGGTGGCGTGGATGTTGAACCAACAGCAGCCGTTGTGGAAACACCCGTAACGAATGCGCCGTCTTTGGCCGTGGCAGAGCAAGAAGACTTCACGCGGGCGCAGGAGGCGCTCGCTTCCGGTGACTTTCGCAGCGCCGCTGACCTCCTTGCGTCCTTCAATGAGAATTATCCCGGTAGCCCAGTAGCTGCAGACGCGCATTTCTTACGTGGACAAGCGTTTGAAAATTTAGGCGAGACGAGCAATGCCGCCCGCGCCTATCTTTCGGCGTTTTCAGGCAACCCAGAAGGTAACATCGCCCCTGCTGCCTTGATGAAATTGGGTGTAACGCTCGGGGCCTTGGGCGAGACACAAGATGCTTGTGTTACATTGGGCGAAGTCAACGTTCGCTTCCCCGGAGCGCCAGAGGTCGGCGAAGCACAAAACGCGATGGCGACGCTCGGGTGCGGTTAGACCAAGATTGGTTGATGACGCAGGGCGAAGATGCCGCTTTGCTGCATTTTGTTGATACGATTTTCATGGGAGAGCAGCCCGACAAGGTCGCCATTGCCGTGTCCGGCGGCGGGGATTCAATGGCGCTGCTGCACCTCTACATGCGCTGGTCAAACCAAACAGGTGTTCCAGTTATCGCGGCGACTGTGGATCACGGTTTGCGGGCTGAGGCCGCTGACGAAGCTGCTTTTGTCGGGGCGTTTTGCGCAGATCATCAAATTCCCCACAGTATTCTGAAATGGGATGGCACAAAGGCCGTTGGAAATGTGCAAGCTGCGGCGCGGGATGCACGGTATCAGCTTTTGTCGGACTGGGCATGGGAAAACGGCGCTGAAGCGATTGCTTTAGGGCATACGGCCAATGACGTGGCTGAAACCTTCCTCATGCGCTTGGGGCGCAAGGCGGGGCTCGATGGGCTGGCTGCTATGCCGCCTGTCTTTAGCCTTCACCGTTCGCAATTCGTACGCCCGCTTTGGCAACAATCCCGCGAGGAATTGCGGAACTACTTGCAGCGTCATGATGTGCCTTGGATTGATGACCCCTCTAACGAAGACTTAACGCAAACTCGCCCCAAAGCGCGTAAGATTTTGACGGCCCTAGAACCGCTTGGAATTGATGTCGAGGGATTGAAGTCGACGGCGGCGGCGTTGGCGTCTGCCAAAAGCGCAGTTCAAAGCTATACTTGCAACGAAGCGCGGCGGCTGGTCACTGCGGATCGCGGGGATGTCTTAATCCAGACCCGATCACACCCGCCAGTGCACCCCGACGTGGAACGCCGCCTAAGGCTTGCGGCGGTGCGATACATCAACGGCAAGGGCTATGCGCCAAGGGAAAGCGCGTTGATCAATCTGGACGTGGCATTGACGACGCAGGCCCGTCACACGGTTGGCGGCTGTATTGTATGCAAAGAAGAGGGCGCTTTGCGGTTTGCGCGCGAGGTAAAGGCGACCGAACCGATGATTGAATGGCGCAATCGGTCGCATGGCCTCTTGTGGGATGCGCGGTGGCTTGTGAGCGAGGAGTCACAGGCCTTTGACATGGCCAATTTGACCGTCGGTGCGTTGGGTGAACACATTAAGGATGTGCCTGATTGGCGTGAATCGGGGCTACCTCGGGCTTCTCTCATGGCCAGCCCTGCCATATTTCAGGGTGAAACTCTTGTTTCGGCACCTGTTGCAGGTCTTAGTAACGGATTTATCGCGCGCATTGTCGCGGATTTCACGTCTTTACTGGTTTCCCGTTGAACTCGGCAGCTAAGGGTCTATCTTAGGCAAGTGGTCACTAAATCTTAGGTTTTGTGAGCCAACTGATTTTCTAAAGGAGTGTCGCCTTGGGCAACGCACGCAATCTGGCCTTTTGGGTCGTGCTATTCGTTCTTGTTATTTCGCTGTTCAACCTCTTTGGGAACACCCAAAGCAGTGCGCAATCTAACGAGAAGAGCTATTCAGAATTTGTGCAGGCAGTTGAAGCTAGCGCGGTCGCCGAAGCGCGCATTGATGGTGAGAAACTCACGTATCGTGGGGCCGATGGCCGCACCTATGTCGTGGTCCTTCCTGAAGATGCGGAAGTCACCAGTCTCTTGATCGAAAAAGGCGTTCCCCTGTCCGCTGAAGCCCAAGAGCAATCGGGTATCGCGACCTTCCTTGTCGGGCTTTTGCCATTCCTGCTTTTGATCGGTGTTTGGATTTACTTCATGAACCGCATGCAGGGTGGCGGCAAAGGTGGCGCAATGGGCTTTGGCAAATCACGTGCCAAACTGCTGACCGAAAAGGCAGGCCGTGTGACGTTTGATGACGTGGCCGGAATTGATGAAGCTAAAGAAGAACTTGAAGAGATCGTTGAGTTCCTGCGCAACCCGCAGAAGTATTCCCGTCTTGGCGGTAAGATCCCGAAAGGTGCTTTGCTTGTTGGCCCTCCTGGTACTGGTAAAACGCTTTTGGCACGGGCCATCGCGGGCGAAGCTGGTGTGCCGTTCTTCACAATTTCTGGTTCTGACTTTGTCGAAATGTTTGTCGGCGTGGGTGCATCCCGCGTGCGCGATATGTTCGAACAAGCCAAGAAGAACGCGCCATGTATTCTGTTTATCGATGAAATCGACGCTGTTGGCCGTGCCCGTGGCGCTGGCCACGGTGGCGGTAACGATGAACGTGAACAGACGTTAAACCAATTGTTGGTTGAAATGGATGGCTTTGAGGCCAACGAAGGTATTATCATCGTTGCGGCCACCAACCGTCGTGACGTGTTGGACCCAGCCTTGCTGCGTCCAGGCCGTTTTGACCGTCAGGTGACGGTGCCAAACCCAGACATCAAAGGCCGTGAAAAAATCCTCGGTGTGCATGCACGCAAAGTTCCACTTGGCCCCGATGTCGATTTACGGATCATTGCACGCGGAACTCCTGGTTTCTCGGGGGCCGATCTGGCCAACCTCGTGAACGAAGCTGCCTTGATGGCTGCGCGCATTGGCCGACGTTTTGTGGCAATGCTCGACTTTGAACAGGCCAAAGACAAGGTCATGATGGGCGCGGAACGTCGTTCCATGGTTATGACAGACGCCCAGAAGGAAATGACCGCGTATCACGAAGCAGGCCACGCAATTGTGGGCATATCACTGCCGAAATGCGATCCGGTCTATAAGGCGACAATCATTCCACGCGGCGGTGCGTTGGGCATGGTAATGTCTTTGCCCGAAATGGACCGCCTCAACATGTTCCGCGACGAATGCCACCAACGTCTTGCTATGACGATGGCTGGTAAAGCGGCTGAGGTAATTAAATACGGTGAAGACCACGTATCCAACGGTCCTGCAGGTGACATTCAGCAGGCCAGCCAATTGGCCCGCGCTATGATCATGCGGTGGGGCATGTCCGATAAGGTCGGCAACATTGATTATGCTGAGGCCCATGAGGGATACTCTGGCAACACCGGTGGTTTCTCTGTCTCAGCCGAAACCAAGGGGTTGATCGAAGAAGAAGTGAAAAACTTCATCGAAGCAGGCTACCAACGTGCGCTTGAAATCCTGAAAGACAAGAACGAAGAGTTCGAACGTCTGGCTCTGGGCCTGCTTGAATATGAAACTCTGACAGGGGCCGAGATCAAGCGCGTGATGGCGGGCGAATTGCCCCATGATGACAATGATGATGGCACCGATGTGCCACCTGCATCAGGCAACTCAGTGACAGCGGTTCCAAAAACCAAGCCGCGCAAGCCAAAGTCGCCCGATCCGGACCTTGAACCGGAAGCGACATAAGCGACACGATCCTAAACCCCGCAGGCCAACACGCCCGCGGGGTTTTTCATTTCTATGCATCATACAAGATATCACAGATGGTCGCTTGAACCCGTCAGGAACAGGCGGCACTCTCCACCCAAAAGGAGACCTGCCATGCCTGCGTTAAAACCCACACATTTCACTGCGGAAATCATCTGGCTCGGAGCCGTTATGAATAGCGATCGTAATGAGTTGACCGCCCCAGCCCGAGAAAGCCTTGATCTGACATTCGAAGGCGTTGCAGGCGCATTTCACGCGGGCCTTACACGACCAAGCTGCAGTCGTGTCAAATCGCAATATGAGCGTGGCACACCGATCAAGAACGAACGCCAGCTGAGTATCGTAAGCCAAGAAGAGCTCGACCAGATTGCCAAAGAGATGGGTGTTGATGCAATTGATCCTGTTCGGATGGGGGCGTCTATGGTCGTGAGGGGCATAACTGACTTTAGCCATGTGCCGCCGTCGTCGCGTCTTCAGGCCGCGAGCGGGGCTACCGTTACAATCGATATGGAAAACCGCCCCTGTCAGTTTCCTGCAAAATCCCTCGTTCTGGATCATGGTGACCTTGCTAAGGGGTTTAAGCCAGCAGCGAAAAACCGACGAGGAGTCACGGCTTGGGTCGCGGCTGAGGGCCGCGTTGCACTTGGTGATATCTTGACACTTCACATCCCGGATCAACCCGTCTGGACCCCCTGATCCACCAACCCTAAGCCCCGCAAGAATTACCTTTCAAATGGGTCGTGAAAAAAAATCCAAAAATTTCACGATTTTGTTTGTCCGATAAGATTTTTTGCGGAATAGTTTTTCTGTCACGAGCTGCCCGACGATTCCGGCATCGAAAATGTCGTAACCGCATGGTGCTGACTGTTTGTCGACGTGCTTACTGACAAATGAAGACGGGCAATTTTGCTCATTAGGGAGAAATTGAAGTGGCATACAAAACCGATATCGAGATCGCACGGGAAGCGAATAAGAAACCAATCCAAGAGATTGGTGCGAAACTTGGCATCGGGAGCGATGATCTTTTGCCTTACGGGCACGATAAAGCAAAGGTTAGCCAAGCCTTTATCAACGGCGTCCAGAAAAACGAGAACGGCAAGCTGATCCTTGTCACGGCAATCAACCCGACACCCGCAGGCGAGGGAAAGACAACGACGACAGTGGGGCTTGGGGATGGCCTGAACCGTATTGGCAAGAAGGCTGCGGTTTGTATTCGCGAAGCCTCGCTTGGGCCGAACTTCGGTATGAAAGGTGGCGCCGCGGGAGGCGGCTACGCACAAATCGTTCCGATGGAAGACATGAACCTTCACTTTACGGGTGATTTCCACGCGATTACCTCAGCGCATTCACTGTTGAGCGCGATGATCGACAACCACATTTATTGGGGTAATGAGCTGGAAATCGACGTACGCCGCGTTGTGTGGCGCCGTGTTGTTGACATGAACGATCGTGCGCTACGCCAGATTACGGCATCTTTGGGTGGGGTTGCCAACGGGTTCCCTCGCGAAGCAGGGTTTGACATTACAGTGGCGTCCGAAGTGATGGCGATCCTGTGTCTGTCCAAAGATTTAAAAGACCTTGAGAAACGTTTGGGCGACATGATCGTAGCTTATCGCCGTGATCGCAGCCCTGTTTTTGCACGTGACATTAAAGCGGACGGCGCTATGACCGTGTTGTTGAAAGACGCGATGCAGCCCAACCTTGTGCAGACGTTGGAAAACAATCCGGCCTTCGTGCATGGGGGCCCGTTCGCCAATATTGCCCACGGCTGTAACTCGGTGATTGCCACGACCACCGCGTTGAAGACGGCTGATTATGTGGTCACGGAAGCGGGCTTTGGCGCTGACCTTGGCGCCGAAAAGTTTCTGAACATCAAATGCCGCAAAGCAGGGCTTTCGCCTGATTGCGTTGTGCTGGTCGCGACGGTGCGTGCGATGAAGATGAATGGTGGTGTCGCCAAAGGCGATCTGGGTGCCGAGAACGTTGCGGCCGTAGAGAATGGTTGCGCCAACCTTGGGCGCCATATCGGCAACCTGAAATCATTTGGCGTGCCTGTTGTCGTAGCGATCAACCACTTCGTGACGGACACCGATGCCGAAGTTCAAGCCGTGAAAGATTATGTTGCAACCCAAGGGGCCGAAGCGATCTTGTCCCAACACTGGGAACATGGGTCCAAAGGGTCCGAGGCATTGGCGACGCGCGTTGCAGAAATTGCGGACAGCGGCATCAGTCAGTTCGCTCCGCTTTACCGTGATGACATGTCGTTGGCGGATAAAGTTCAGACTGTCTGCAAGCGGATCTATCGCGCTGACGAAGCCCTGATGGATCAAAAGATCCGGGACCAGCTGAAACTCTGGGAAGAACAGGGCTACGGCGATTTGCCCGTTTGTATGGCGAAGACGCAGTATTCGTTCTCGACGGATCCGACATTACGTGGGGCTCCTACGGGGTTCTCGGTGCCGGTTCGTGAAGTGCGCTTGAGCGCTGGGGCTGGATTCATTGTCGTCGTCTGCGGTGAAATCATGACGATGCCGGGGTTGCCGCGGGTGCCATCCGCAGAAAATATTCACTTGAACGATGATGGCCAAATTGAAGGCTTGTTCTAACACGTAAAAGGTGGGACGTCGCTATTTAGTGGTTGCTAAGACGCGCCGCCCACCTTCCCATTCGGGACAACATTGAGGGATTGAAATGACAGCTACAGTAATCGACGGCAAAGCCTTTGCGGCCAATGTACGCGGCCAAGTTGGTGATCACGTCGCCAAATTGAAATCCGAACACGGCATTACGCCAGGATTGGCTGTTGTGTTGGTGGGCGAAGACCCCGCGAGCCAAGTTTACGTTAAATCCAAAGGCAAGATGACAGTCGAAGTTGGCATGAAGTCGGTAGAGCACCGTCTTGATGCCACTGTATCGGAAGCTGAGTTGCTCGCGGTTGTGAACAGCCTCAATGAAGACCCGACGATCCACGGTATTCTGGTGCAGCTGCCGTTGCCGGGCCATCTTAACAGTGATTTGGTGATCAATTCGATCGACCCAGCAAAGGATGTGGATGGGTTCCATATCTCAAACGTTGGCCTTTTGGGCACCGGACAAAAATCTATGGTGCCTTGCACGCCACTGGGTTCATTGATGATGCTGCGGGATCATCACGGCAGCCTGTCTGGCATGAATGCAGTTGTGATTGGCCGGTCGAATATTGTCGGTAAACCTATGGCGCAGCTTCTGCTAGGCGATAGCTGTACTGTTACGATTGCCCATTCTCGGACCAAAGACTTGCCTGCGGTCGTGCGCCAAGCTGACATCGTGGTTGCCGCCGTTGGTCGCCCGCAAATGGTGCAAGGCGACTGGATTAAACCAGGTGCGACTGTGATCGATGTGGGCATCAACCGCATTGAAAAACCTGAAGGAGGAACACGGTTGGTTGGAGATGCTGATTATGACAGCTGTGCTGCCGTCGCAGGCGCCATCACGCCCGTCCCCGGCGGCGTTGGGCCGATGACAATCGCTTGTCTGCTAGCCAATACGCTAACCGCCTGTTGCCGCGCTAATAATTTGCCTGAGCCTGTCGGTTTGACTGCCTAAGTCTTTCCCAACGTAACCCCATTGTATAGCGTTTGACGTGTAATTAGTTGATTCTATATCGTCATGTGTGTCTGGGGGGACGTGGTGAAGAAGCAGTTTTCTAGCGTTATCGCTACTTTGAAAGAAACGGTTACGCTTGTAATCTTTTTTGTGTGGTTAATTACAACCGCTGTTGTGTCACTTTCTGGCCCATTCGGAACCTATGAAGCATTGTCGCTTTCCGGGCGTTTTGGCTATTGGGGCGCAATACTTGCTGTGGCCGCGGTCATCGCCATCGTTGCGCGCGTTGTTTGGCGTCCAATCATAAAAAATGACCCTCCGTGGTTTGAGGACGTGTTGGTCGCTGGAACACTTGCAATCGGGTTTGGGCCAGTAGCAGTCTTTTTCAATGCGAAAGTTTGGGGCGTCCAAGAACCTACATTAACATGGCCTTTGGTAAGTTTGATTACTTTCCTCATCGGTATCGGCTCTGTTGTGCTAAGGCATTTCATTCAACACAAAACCTTGATGCCCCCAAAGGCTAGATCGCGTGACCGTTTGCTGGATAGGATCGGAGCGCCAGAAGGAGTCCGACTAAAGAGGGTTAGTTCAGACAACCACCACATCGTTATCAAGACCACTGATAATCAAGTTTATCGCGAATTGATGAGGCTGCGGGATGCCGTCGCAGATATAGATGTCGAACCGGGTATTTGTGTTCACCGATCTCATTGGGTCGCCCTGTCGCAGATCACAGCAGTGGAAACTACAGATGGTCGTGAACATGTCAGCATGCCTTGTGGATGCAAACTGCCGGTCGGTCCCAAGTATCGATCTAACTTAGTGGAAGTAGGAAAGCTTAGCGCTTAAGGCAGGCTGAAATCGGAACAGCCACTGCTTTCTTGCCCGTGAGGATGGCCACACCCGCGGACTCCATCAGCCCCGATAGATCGGGATCCCGAACTGAGAGCCCACCCGTATAAGCGCCGAACGCGGGCAGGATGAGTTTAACCTTGTCCAATAGAAAACAAGCGCGCTGAGGAAGGCCGGTAGGCCCTGCTTTGGGGTGGTAGTGACCCGAGATTTCGCCGCGGGTCGCTTGGTCGGTTATGTGGCGAAAGGTTATCCTGTCTAAAACGACTTCGCCGCGGTGTGTGCCGCCAATGTCCACAGGCCCCGCATCATGGTTGCCTTCGATCCAAATCCAGTCTCGACCCGCTTGAAGGCGCGTGAGTGTTTTACGTGCGTCGTCAGAAACGTTGTCCGCCGCAGTCAAATCATCAAAGCTGTCGCCCAAACAAACAACGCAAGCCGGATCGGTGGCTGCTATTGCTGCTTCTAGTCGCCAAAGGGTTTCTCGGGTCTCATATGGGGGCAAGAGTGTGCCGCCGCGCCGCGCAATTCGTTCGGATTTCCCCAAATGCAAATCAGAGACGCACAGCAACCGTTTTCTTGGCCACCAAAGGGTGCCATCTGGCCGCGCGACAAGGTCAGCGTCGCAGAAGGTGAACGCAAAATCCGACATGTCACCGTGCTTGCCTGAAATGCACGGGCGGGTCCAGCGGTCTTATATGTCGGATAAGCCGGCCTCGCGCATCAGTTCTGCAGCTTTGTCCTGTAGGAGTTTGTCGCGCCCTTCGCCAAATACCGGAATGCGCCCTGGTTCCAAAAACAACGGCGCAGCGAGCGGCGTGATGCGGTCAACGACGATATGATCGACTTGCCCCTTTGTACGCTGCAGCATTTCTTCGATGCGACCAAAGTCGACCATCCCGCGCATGGCTTCTTCGCGGGTGATCCGCAACATCAGATGATCGGGGTCGTATTTGGCCAAAGTGTCATAAAGAATGTCACTAGAAAACGTGGCCTGCCGTCCGGATTTTCGGCCCTGACGGCTGTTGCGTTCAATCAGGCCCGCCACGGTTGCGGCGATGCGGAACGTGCGCTTCATAACGGCGTTGCCTTGCAGCCATGTTTCTAGCCCGTCGCGGATGTTTTCAGGGGCAAACAAGGGCGCAACATTGGTGACAGGGGTCAGCCCCCAGATCAACAGCGCGTAATCCGTCACTACAAAGCCAAGCGGATTGAGACCTGCAGCCTCCATACGTTGCGTTAAGATCAAACCCAGCGTGCGATGGGCATTCACCCCCGCAAATCCATAAACGACCATGTTTTCGCGGCCGTCTTGGGGGAAGGTTTCGACCTGAATACGCCCAGCTTGTGGCAGTTTCGACATCTCCCGCTGAAGCTGAAGCCACTCAGTGGTGTGAGCAGGTAGCAGTGGCCAAGTGTCACGATTGAACATGGACAGGATACGTTGGCTGAGTTGGGTTGAGGTCGCGAACTTCGTTCCCGAAAACGTTGCGACTTTGGGCGTTCGTCCCTTCTCTCGGCTGACTTCCACCACCAGTTGGTTGAGCCCTTCGTAGCGTACGATTTGTCCACCGATCAGAAAGGTATCGCCTTGCGTCAGGGTGGCTGCGAAACTCTCTTCGACTTCGCCCAAGGTCTTAGGAGAGCGGCGAAACTTTACCTTCAGCGTCTCGATGTCAAAGATTGTTCCGATGTTCATGCGGATGCGGGCGGCGGACCTTGGGTCGCGCAGCTGCCATGTCCCGCCGACCTCTTTCAGGCGTTTCCATTGATCATAGGCCTGTAGAGCGTAGCCACCCGTCGCACAGAATTCGAGACAATCATCAAACGCCGCACGGCTAAGGGTGCTATATGCACCGACCGTCTTTACCTCTTGGAACAGGTCTGTTGCATCAAATGGAGCAGCACAAGCTGTGATCAGGATATGCTGGCATAGGACGTCTCGTGGGCCATCCCCCTTGGGATCACCGTCAAGGTCGCGGTCTTTTGCGGCCTCAAGTGCCGCGACACATTCCACAACTTCGAAACGATTGGCGGGGACCAGAACTGCCTTTGAGGGTGCATTGTATCGGTGATTTGCGCGCCCGATCCGCTGGATCAGTCGTTTGACGTTTTTGGGCGCGCCGATTTGCACCACCAGATCCACGTCTCCCCAATCAATGCCAAGGTCCAGTGATCCTGTGCAGACAATCGCCCGTAGATCGCCGCGCACCATAGCGGCTTCGACCTTGGCGCGTTGGTCGCGGGACAAGCTGCCGTGATGGATGCCAATTGGAAGGGCGTCGTCATTGGCGAGCCAAAGGTTGTGAAAGTAGATTTCAGCCTGTGCTCGCGTGTTGTGAAAGATGAGCGTGGTCTTGTGCTGTTTCACCATGTCTAGCACTGCGGGGATCGAATATTTAGCGCCTCCGCCCGACCATGGTGGTTTTTCTTCGGTTACGAGCATAGAAATATCTGGGTCTGGCCCCGGGTCAGCCAGCACGATGGGGCAGGGATCAGGATGCTTTGCCAGCTCGTGGGCAATGGCGGCAGGGTCTTCGACTGTGGCAGATAACCCAACCCGCCGCAGATCGGGTGACATCGCTTGAATGCGGCTTATTGCGAGCATCAATTGATCACCCCGTTTGCTTTCGGCGAGTGCATGGATTTCGTCTATAATGATCCGTTGCACCCCCTTGAAAATACGTGGGGCGTCTTCGTAACTGACCAACAACGCGAGGCTTTCAGGCGTAGTCAGCAGAATGTGAGGCGGGTCTGCACGCTGTCTTCTTTTCTGGGTATAGGATGTGTCGCCCGTTCGATCCTCAACCCTTATCGGCAGGTCCATTTCGGCAATTGGCGTGCCAAGGTTGCGCTTGATATCCGCTGCAAGTGCCTTGAGGGGCGAAACATAAAGCGTGTGCAGCCCGTCGTGATCACCGTCGGAAAGTTCGACCACGCTAGGAAGAAACCCCGCCAACGTTTTGCCGCCGCCTGTAGGGGCGATCAACAATAATGACGGCTCGCTAGAACGATCCAACATCTCTTGCTGATGGGGATGGATCGACCAGCCTTTCGTTGAGAACCAGTCAGAAAAGTGAGCGGGTAAATCCATCCCACCAAAGTGCGGCAAGAGAACAGAACGTCAAGCTGGAAAAGGCAAAAGGCCCGCTGTTCGTTTGTTGCGAACAGCGGGCCTTGAAATAAAGGGAGTGTGTAGGGCCCCGTTAATGTACGATCTTTTCTTCTTTGACGAACATGTTGGCCCATGCGCGATCAATCAAATCCGGAGACATCTGATATGGAATGCCTTCAAATTCACAGATTGCGATCATCTGGTCGATCAAGAAGATCGGCTGATAGTTGGCGTAGATATTATCAATCGTCGGGTATTTCTTCTGCAAGAGGTGCACGAGAGCGGCCTCATCCAACGGGATCTTCCGTTTGCGCGCCATCATCGCGAAAATCTTTAAGAAGCCTTCTTGGTCAGGCCCGTCGATCTTGATCTTGTAGAAAATACGACGCAACGCCGCTTTATCGAAAATCTCGTTGGGGTGGAAGTTGGTGGAGAAGATGACGAGCGTGTCAAACGGCACCTCGAACTTTTCACCAGACTGCAGCGCAAGGATATCGCGGTTTTCTTCCAGTGGAACAATCCAACGGTTCACGATGGCCTGTGGGGGTTCGGCTTGGCGACCAAGGTCATCGATGATGAAGATGCCGCCAGAGGATTTCAACTGCAACGGCGCCTGATAGGTCCGTGCGGTCGGGTTATACACGAGGTCGAGCATGGAGACGGTCAATTCACCACCTGTTACAACCGTTGGGCGTTCGCATTTCACATAGCGAGTGTCATAGCGGCCAGACGTGCGGCGCAAAGAATTTGGGTCATCAACGTCAGCTTCGGCAGCGGAATGCACAATCGGGTCAAAGACTGTGATCACCTGACCTGAATATTCGATGGCACGAGGGATAAAGATCTTGTCACCCAGCGCATCACGAATACCGTTTGAAATCGCGGACTTACCGTTGCCCGGAGGGCCATACATTAGGATCGAGCGACCTGCGCCAACGGCGGGTCCAAGCTGGTCCAAAAGGTCGGGTGGTAGGATAAGGTGCCCCATGGCTGCGATCAATTGATCGCGGGTGACGTGGATATTACGGATGGACTGACGTTCGACTTGTTCGCGGTACACTTCCAGCGGCACGGGCATCGCACCGAAGTATTCAGACTGTGCGAGAGCATCCAGCGCACGCGCTTTGCCTGCATCCGTCAACTGATAGCCCATCTCGTTGCCATTGTTGGCGTTCAAGGTACCTGTCGCTTCGCAAAGTCGTTGTTCGCGGGCTTCGTCAACAATTTGCTGAGTGACGTTAATCGGCAAACAGATCGCTTTGGCGATTGCGGATACGTTTTCCAGATTGGTCCGGAACATCGTTTTGATCAGAATGTCTCGGATCATCACTGGTGAAAGCGCCATTGCCTCAAGGGTCTTAGGTGGCGGCGGTGCCATTACGCCTGAAACTTGCATGTTCATCTCTATTTGCCCGTGTCTTTGCGCCATTTTGCGCGTTTCTGTGGCCCAAACACACACTTCAGACGGATTTCGCCCGAACGCGTGGAAAGGTTTACATAAATGGGTTTGCCTGACTATTGTGTCGAAAAAAGGGACAAAACCGTTCCAGAGGCAGGCATGAACATTAAAAATCAGACGGTTTCGACCGTATTCCTAATCGTTGTACTCGTGCTTTTGGGGGGAGTGGCCGTTCTAAAGGGCGGCCTTTACGTTGGAAAACACGAAGGCGACACGCTGCACCTGATCCAGATTGTGCTGCGCATGGCCGACGGGCAGATCCCGCATTTGGATTTCATGACGCCGATTGGTGTGCTGGCGTTCTGGCCGATTGCCATGCTGGTTAAGGCTGGACTTGGTATTGGTATGGCAGTGATCTGGGCGCAGGTTCTTGCTGCGGTGGTCTTCTTGCCAATGGTTATCTGGATTGCGGGCGTACGGATGCAGCCATGGTTGGCGCGTTTGTTTGGCTTAATCGTCATGGTGATGTTGTTGGCCCTCGTTCACGGCGAGTCAGAGCAGTCCATTTCGATTTCCATGCATTACAATAGATTGGCATGGGCCGCAGCGTTCTTGGCCATTGTCGCAGCTTTGATCCCACCAAAACGCGACAGCCAATCAGGGGGGGCCGCCACTTTGGATGGCATAATTATTGGTCTTTTGGTCTGCGTAATGGCGCTTATCAAGATGACTTATTTTGTCTCTTTCGCCGTTCCAATTGTCTTGGCGTTGGTATTGACGGGTCAACGTCGTGCTTTGGGTGTTGCAGTCATGACAGGCCTTGTGGTCGTCGCATTGATTACGGCCTTCACAGGCGTTGATTTCTGGATGGCTTATGCGGGGGATCTGCTCACGGTAGCTGGATCCGAAATACGCTCGGCACCGGGGGAGTCATTTTCTCTTGTGATGGGAGCACCAGCCTATTTGGGTGGTTCGATCGCCGCTGTCGTGGGGGTGGTATTTCTTCGACAAGCCAAGGTCGCGACTGGTGGCCTAGTACTTTTGTTGCTTTTGCCCGGTTTCTTCTATGTCACGTTTCAGAATTTCGGCAACGATCCACAATGGTTGCTTTTGTTGGCTGTATTGTTGTTGGCGCTGCGCCCTCAGGCTGAAGACGTTGTGAACAGTTGGGGTTGGAATCTGAAAGATGCTATTGGCATCGTTGCGGCCATCGCGATGGCCTTAGCGATACCGTCGTTCTTTAACCTCGCGTCTAGCCCGTTCCGGCATTTGAACGTTGAGACGGCCAAATACGCTCCCATCTTGCCGCGCAGCGGAGTCCATACCGACTTGCAAGGGTATGATCTGCGTGTGAACCGCGTTGATGCGCGGGTGGCGTTGGACGGTCAAGTTGCGGGGCTGGCACAGTATCCAGACCGCTCGACTGTTCCCGACTTCATGGGTGTTGAAATACCAACATGCGCTGTTGAACTTGGACTGCCAAACATCATGGACACAATCACGCGCGAGCTCGAAGCCGAAGGGTTGGCGCAAGGCAAGTCGCTCTTTGCGGCGGATGTCTTCTCGAGCCATTGGGTGTTTGGTGAGCTCGAACCTTTGGATCAAGGTGCGCCGTGGTATTATGGCGGTGTGCCGGGTTTGCAGGACGCGGATTATGTATTGTTGCCGCTGTGCCCAGTCGCGCAGTCAGTGCAAAAGATAATCTTAGGAGATCTGACAGAGATGATCGAGGCAGGGGACATCACACTGACAGAACTTCGTCGCACCGAGCTATATATTCTGTACGAACTAGATCAGTAGTAGCAGCGGAAACGCCAGATAGATAATCAGCACAGCGCCCATCGGAAATCCGAGGGGGAACCGTTTCCCTTGGTCCCAGCTTTCCCAATCTGGAACGAGGTTTCGTACCGCCGGAATAGCCTTTGCAATGCGATGAATAAGAAGGCCTGCAAAGATACCCGCGCCAAGTAGAATAAAGATAAATCCGACGTCGTCTAAGTGCACAAAAGGTGCCGCAGATGCCAGAAATTTACTATCGCCAGCCCCCATGGCGCCAATCGCGTTCAGCACCATTGCGATGATAAGAACGACGAAGAAGTGACTGTAACGCCACGCATATTCGGAAAACGGCATCACGAAAACACCGACAACGACGAACACGATTGCCAAGGCATCCGTGGACCATGTGGGGATCTTCATCGCCCGCAGGTCATTCCACGCCACATAGATGCACAGCGGCGCTACGAATATCAAAAACGCAATCGATTGCGTGACCGTAACCGAGACCACGTTTAGTTCGTCACGTTGTCTTCGAGCGCGCGTAAGGAACGTACTGCGGCTTCAAAGTGTTGCGGGTGCGTGTCGATCGCTTCGCGCAGTAAGCCGCGACCGATCGTCAGGTCGTTCTGTTTGATTGCTGTCAACGCAAGCGTATGGAGCAATTGCGCGCGTTCGATCTGGCTCATCGGAATGACGGGCAGGTCGTAGTTGCGCTGCGCACCACGGGCCAAAACAAGGTTGTTCTTGGCGGTGAACAGATCAGCATCATTGCGCAATGCGTCAGTGAACAAACGTTCAGCACCAGCATAATCGCCTCGTGTCAGTTTGGAAAAACCCCAGTTGTTCAAAACGCCAGCGGGTGACGTGGTGAGCCCAACTGCAGTTTCATAGAAGCTGTCGGCGTTGTCCCATTCTTCGTTGCTGTCCGCGACCATTGCTTCGAGGCGATAACGCTTGAATGTTTCATGTGTCGGGGGAATGGAGTCCAGCACGGCTTCGGCAGAGTCCCAATCATTGGTCCGGATCATCGCATCAGCCAAATCGATCTTGTCGTTTGTCAGGCTTTCTTCGTGATCTACAACCGCTTGCCATGCAGTCACGGCCTCAGAGGGGCGGCGGGCACGAACAAGAGATGTTGCAAGCCCCCGCATCAAGTCAATGCGGCCGGGGTCGTTTGCTGAGGCCCGAAGGAAATAGTTCACGGCCTCGTTCGGGTCCGCAACGGTCAACATCACATCGTTGAGGTTGGTTTCATCGACGACATTCACGTCTTGCAACGCACGTTCAACCTGTGCATCGCCAGATTGATCGCATGCGGATAACGCAAACGAGCCCATTAGGGCTGCGGAAAGAAGAATAGGGTGGCGCATGTTTTGCGTCCTTTTACTGCTCTGTCTCTTACAGTGTCGACAGGAGGACAAAGTCGCCCGTTCCCCGCCGCACCAATTGGAACGGTTCGTTCTCTTGTTCACCAGTATTAAACGGATTTTCCAATTTAGCGAGCGCCAAGCGTAGGTTGTCACGTATTTCGTCAGAATTGCCGTTATCCGTGGCAAATGCGCGACGGAAAACCTGTGCCGCTTCCGAGGTTTTGCCTCGTTCCATCAATATTACGCCCAAATTGTTCCATGCGGCTGCAAAAGCAGGGTCTTCTTCGACGGCGCGTCTCAGGAGTTGTTCGGCTTGTCCCAAGCGGCCCAGCTTTAGGTTGGCAGAGCCAAGGGCCGATAACGTATCGACGTTCAACCCTTGCTGGCCGGCGGCCCGCGTATAGGCACGCAGCGCGAGGTCGTATTCCCCAGCAGCCATTAGGCGATGGCCAACCATTAGACCATCAATATCAGACGCGCCCGCAACACCAGGTGCAAAAACTCGGTCCCCATCAGAAGGCGCAAAGCCGCCCTGACCACAGGCGGTCAGGACGGCGAAAGCCGATATCATCATTCCTGATTTGAGCATCTTTGCCTTTAGAAGTTTGCCTGGTTCAACGTTACGTAAATATTATGAACAGATGGGCCGATGAGGATAATAAGAAGCGGCGGAACCGTCAACATCATCGTCGCGAGTGTCATTTTTGTCGGCAATGTGTTGGCTTTTTCTTCCGCCCGCATCACCCGTTTGTCCCGCATTTCCGCAGAAAACACGCGCAAGGCTTCGGCAATGGATGTACCGAACTGTTGGCTTTGGATCAGAACGGTCACGAAGGATGCGATGTCGGACACGC
The DNA here is from genome assembly GCF_021532625.1 of Octadecabacter algicola. GTDB lineage: Bacteria > Pseudomonadota > Alphaproteobacteria > Rhodobacterales > Rhodobacteraceae > Octadecabacter > Octadecabacter algicola. The sequence continues at coordinate 59,047 of NZ_JAKGAR010000004.1, read as the reverse complement.
CGCAGCGCTCGGACATGTCCCGCAGAACTTGGGTTTTGTCTTTACCAGCTTTCATTTCGTGGCTGACAGTTTCATATTCTTCGGCCAGGGCAGGGAAACCTGATTTCAGCTCTTGGCTCACGCGGATAATGGATTGGTCCAAAGACTGGCCCGCTTCTACGCAGACAAGCATCATGTCCAAGCTGTCTGGAAAGCCATTAATCATTTCTTCTTGGCGCGCCTTTTGGCGTTTGCCGACCCACCATTTGGGCAGGTAGTAACCTGCCAGACCCGGAATAAAGATCGACAGCAAAGTCGACTTGGTTGACGGATCACCGGTAGACGATTTGTAGATCGCGTAGACAACGCCCAATAAGAGCAAGCCAATACCCAACGCAAATTGGGCGAAGTGGTATGTCTTCACTGCGGATTTGGTGCGGTAGCCCGCTTGGATCAGCTTTAGGCGGATGGCGGTGTATTCTTCGACATCTTTTGGTTCCAGAAAGTCGGAATATTTGTCCAGCTTGTCTGTCCCCTGAGACGCACGCAACGCTTCGGGCGACTTGCCCATATTGGCCGCGCTGTTGGCCTTGAGCCTATCAAGAGGATCTTCCTGCTTTTGAAACATGGCTGGCAATACCAGCAGGATCAGCAAAACGCCGAGCATACCGATCGCCATGAGCGGACCGAACGGGCCAAGCAGATCGATGAGTTTCGCGTTGATTGTATCTAGAAGGCCCATTTTGGTTACACCTTAATGTTAACGAGACGACGCATAACGATCACGTTTGTGATCAAGAAACCGGCCACAACCAGACAGGCCGGAATGAAGGCAGATGTTTCTTTGACATCGTCGTAGTAGTTCGGCTGGATCAGGTTGATGCCAACAAGGGCCGCCAAAGGAAATACGGACAAGAACATGCCGGACCATTTCGCCTCAGCGGTGATCGCTTTCACGCGGCGGAACAATTTGAAACGGGCGCGGATCACCTGTGCCAAACCGTGCAAAATCTCAGCGAGGTTACCACCCGCAGTCTGCTGAATGGTCACAGCAACCGCAAGGAACCGCATATCTTGCATGTCCATGCGCTCGGCCATTTGCTTGAGGGTATCACCCATGTCGCGGCCATAAGCCGCTTCATCCGAAATCACACCCATTTCAGTACCAAGAGGGTCGGGCACTTCTTTGGCTACAATCGCGATAGCAGAGCTAAACGGGTGACCAACGCGCAAACTACGAACCATCAGTTCAACCGCATCTGGCAGCTGTTCTTCGATCATAGCGATACGCTTCTTGGCCTTGCTGTTGACCCAAAAGAAAATGCCTCCGACGCCCATTGCGATAGACACAGCTGCGCGAATTGGGAGGGATGTGGCTGTGCCGACAGTGAGGCCCATAAACGCAACGCCGGACATGACAACCATCATCATTATCAGTTGTGCAGGGGAAAACGCGATGTTGGCCTTTTGGGCCTTGTTCGCCAAAAGTGAGTACAGCGGGATTTTTTGAGAATCCATGTGCTGGCTCATCTCCTTGCGGAGTTTGTCCAGCACCTCTTCGCGGTTGCCGCCTTTTTCAAGCAGATCCAGGCGACGGTTCACCTTGTTGTTGAAGTTGATGCTTTTGCCGAATGCGACAAGGTAGACACCGTTCACCAACACAATACAGGCCACAAAGATCAGGGCATAGATGATTGGTTCAGCTGAAATGGTCATGTTTCTAAAACCTTATTGCGCTGCGACGGGTTCAAAGATTGCAGGCGGCAAATCGTAACCCCAAAGCTTGAAGCGCTCAGAGAAGTGGGACCGCACACCAGTCGCCGTAAAGTGGCCAATGATTTTGTTGTCAGGTGTCAGGCCAACGCGCTGATACTTGAAGACTTCTTGCATCGAGATAACGTCGCCTTCCATACCGGTGATTTCAGTAATGGACGTCATACGACGCGAACCATCCTGCAGACGAGACGCCTGCACGATCAGGTTCACCGCAGACGAAATCTGAGAACGAACCGCCTTAAGTGGCATTTCGATACCGGCCATTGCGATCATGTTTTCCAAACGAGACACACCATCACGCGCAGAGTTGGCGTGAATTGTTGTCATGGAACCATCGTGGCCTGTGTTCATGGCCTGAAGCATATCGATAACTTCTTCGCCACGGGTTTCACCTACGATGATACGGTCAGGTCGCATACGCAGTGCGTTTTTCAGACAGTCCCGCGGGGACACTTCGCCTTTTCCTTCAACGTTCGGTGGACGGCTTTCCATCCGGCCAACGTGCGTTTGTTGCAGCTGAAGTTCCGCAGTATCCTCAATTGTTAGGATGCGTTCATCGTTGTCGATGAAGGATGACAAGGCATTCAACGTGGTCGTTTTACCAGAACCCGTACCACCAGACACGATAATGTTCAGACGAGTGGACACAGCGGCCTGTAGATATGCGGCCATTTCCTCAGTGAAGGCGCCGAACTGCACAAGGTCATCGATGCCGAGCTTGTCCTTCTTAAACTTACGAATGGAAACGAGCGATCCATCAACCGCAACTGGCGGGACCATGGCGTTGAAACGAGAGCCATCCTGAAGGCGCGCATCGACGTAAGGGTTGGATTCATCGACACGACGACCAACCGCCGAAACAATTTTATCGATGATCCGCAGCAGATGCTTTTCATCTTTGAATGTGATGTCTGTCAGCTGAAGTTTACCTGCGCGTTCCACGAAAATCTGCTGTGGGCCGTTCACGAGAATATCGTTCACAGACTCGTCTTGCAGAAGTGTTTCCAGCGGCCCAAGGCCTTTTACTTCATAGAATAATTCTTTGGTCAGTTGCTGGCGTTCTTCGCGGTTCAAGACCACGCCCATTTCTTCCAAGCTTTCCTGGGCAATGGCTTGAATTTCAGCTTTCAGATCTTGGTCGGTAGCGTTTTCCAGCGCGGCGAGGTTCAGGTTGTCGAGCAGGGATTTGTGAAGTTCCAGCTTGATGTCACCCAGACGCTCTTTGCGTTTCTTTTCTTTGTCTCCAGCACTTGCAACCGCCTTGACGGGCGCTTGCTTCATGACCGTAGAACGCGCGGCGGCAGGTTCTGCAGCCGGCGCCGGAATTTTCGTCACATTGCTTGCAGCTTTTGGCGCGGCAGCAGTGGCTTTTGCCACCAAAGGATCGGTCTTTTTATACTTGGAAAACATGGTGTTCCACCTTTATGCAGTTGCGGCTTCGTCGGCTGAATTCACTGCGTGAACCGACTGGGCAAGCTTTGCGATTTCTTTGCGTAACGGATTTTTTGCAAGGCCTTCGGCCAAGGGGACGCCGTGGTCGGCATTCTGAGGCACGACCTTACCGCCATCAGGAAGTAGAACTTCGATCGAAATACCCAGGCTTTCTGCCAAACGTTTGATGCGGCTTTTGCCGTTCAAATCCGTGAATTTCGGCGCGCGGTTCAAAACGAACCGTAGCTTCTCGAATGGAAGTTGTTCAGACTGCAGCGCGCGTTTGATCCGCAATGTATTTTGTGCCGAACGCATGTCCAATTCGAGCGTCGCGAAATAAACGTGAGCGGCCTGCAAAACTGTTTCGCTCCACTCAACCATGGTCTTTGGCATATCAATCACGACGTAGTCGAAGTTCGTGCGCGCCATTTCGATGAGGCGGTGAATGTCTTCCGGTGTGATTAAATCCAATGGAATCAGATCGGTTGGGGCTGTTAGCACCTGCAGTTTCTGTTCGTACGACAACAGGGAATACATAAAGGATTCGCTGTCCATGCTTTCAGTATCTTGCAGCATCTCGAACACAGCTTCGCGGCGCGGCAGGTCGAGGTACGTAGATGCGGATCCAAATTGGAAATCCAGATCCAACAAGCAAACACGTGGGCCTTTTTCCGGCTCCGCGCCTTTAACCTTCGGTGGCTGAATGCTGGCTAGTTCCCAAGCAAGGTTCACAGCCAAGGTCGTGGCACCTGTACCGCCAGCCATACCTTGAACAGGAATGACGACGCCGTTGTGGGTGCCAGATGCCTTCAGAGTGTTCTGAATTTCTGGTGCAATATGAGTAGGTTCTGGTGGGGTCAGGACGCGTTCGATTGCTTGTGCCAATTCACCTTCTGGAAGAGGGTAGGGCACAAATTCGTCGCCGCCATCGCGCAGCAAGCCATGCAGTGACGCCGGAGAAACATCCTCGGCAATTAGCAAGACTTTAATATCTTTTGTTTTTGCAGTGCGAATGATCTCTGAGATGATCGAAAGATCAGCCTCATCTTCTTCATCCAGTGCGATCGCTAGGAATTCGAGCTCGGATGCTTCGGGCTGTTCGAGGAACGGTAATGCGTCCCCAAACCCGAGATCACCCCAGCTTTCGCCTAGGCAGGCTTCCATGTCTTCAATCAATAAATCAAAGTTTTGTACGTCCCGGCTTATGGTACATGCAGTGATAGGCTGTGGTTCAGGCTGTAACATATTTAAACTACTCATTGCCTCTTGATCCTCTAACTCGACGAAGTGCGGCAGATTCCCTGCCCACCGATTTGACGGTCCCACGTGCAAAAAGACACAACTGGGGCTCTGTTAGATCTGTTTCTGATCCCAGAAGGAGGCAAGATTGGGGCCAGAAAGGCCCATTTGTGCGGTATCTGTAGACGGTGAGCCAAAAAACGCGCCGTTGTTTCCGAATTTGACCTGTTTTGGATGCGAAAAGGGGCCTCGAAAGGCCCCTGACTGTCGCTTTGACTGTGGTTGCGCGGTTTAGACTTACTGCGCGATCGACTCGATACCTTCGGCTGCTAGGCCTTGAGGTGCTGTTGCACTATCCACGTATTCGCGGAAAATCACTTCGGCGTAGCGGCCGTTTAGCGGCATGTCGTTTGCTGTGCTCACCCAACCGGACACTTCTGTCACTGTGCGACGATTGCGGCGTTCTTGACCCTCGGTGACGATCAATGGCTGTGTTTCACCAAAAGAAACGACGGCTTCAAGCCGATCACGGCTGATCCCCTGACTTGTGAGGTAGAGAACGGCGGCTTCCGCGCGGCGCAATCCAAGACGACGGTTATAAGACGTCGACCCCACAAGGTCCGTGTGGCCAAAGACTTTGAACCGGATTTCTGGGAACTGTCGGATCCAAGACGCCTGCTGCTGCAGCGTAGCGCGTGCATTGGCATCAAGAACCGTGGAGTTGAACGCGAACGTTACGGACGTGTTCACTTCATTCGAGAAACGACGGTTCAAGTTCAGCATCATGGCGCTGCCATCCGTTTGAACCTGATTGTTGTTCATGGTTGCATTGCCAAAATAGCCACTGTCGATTTCTGAACCCGCCTCACGAGTGTTGAAATCACGCCATTGGGTGGCGGTGCCGCCAGTGCAACCCGTAAGGGCGAGCACTGTTGCGGTAAGAACTGCTGTCGTTTTCATTGCCCCAAATCCCATTTCTTAGTCCAACACGTAGCCATAAGAGCCGCTGAAGTCCTGACGTGCAACCTCTCCTGCGCCACCTTGTTGTGGTGCATTGTCTGCTGCAACGCGGCCAAACAAGAACAAGTCACGTTCGGTCGGTGGGCGGACACGATCCGTTGGAAGGGCCAGAGCCTCACCACGGGTCGGGGTCACAAGATGCGGTGTCACGATGATGACGAGTTCTGTTTGCTGGCGGGCATATTCCGCAGAGCGGAACAATGCGCCAAGAACCGGAATGTCGCCTGCCCATGGCACTTGGCCAGAAAGGTCAACGAAATCATCAGACAAGAGACCTGCAATTGCAAAGCTCTCTCCGTCACGCATTTCAACTGTCGTTGAAGTACGGCGTGTTTTGAAAGCATCGACGCTAAAGCCGTTCGAAGTAAATCCGTTCGCTGGATCGAGTGACGAAACAGACGCGTCGAGTTCTAGATTGATAATGTCACCGTCGATAACCCGTGGAATAAAGTTCAGCTCGATGCCGAAAGGCTTATATTCAACGGTAATTGTGTCGGCGTCTTGTGAAACAGGCACAGGATACTCGCCGCCCGCCAAGAAGCTTGCTTCCTGACCGGACAAAGCAGTCAGGTTTGGTTCAGCCAATGTACGAACAACGCCGCGGCTTTCCAAAGCTTCAAGCAAAATGCCGACCTCGATGCCGCCGGCGTTGAAGCCAAACAAGAATGCGCCTGAGTTATCATTGGTACCAGGCGTGTTGCCGGACAAGGAATTAGCTTGCCCCGCGGCAGTAACTGTCGAGCCAGTGCCGAGTGCTAGGCCCAGGTCCCCGCCCAATGTGTCGCCGCCCAAGGCCAGTGAAGAGCTGAGAGACTTGGAAACAGAACGCTGCATCTCTGCAAAGCGAACGCGCAACATAACTTGCTGGGTACCACCAACCGTCATCAGGTTAGAAACCCGTTCAGGTGCGTAGCGATCCGCTAGTTCCAGTGCGCGATCAAGACGTGCGATCGAAGAAACGGTGCCGGAAAGGACGATACCGTCATTTGCGGTGCGAACTTCGATGTTTTCACCCGGAAGGATTTGCTCCAGACGTTCTTTGAATTCTGCAATGTCCGGAGTTACGTGGACTTCGACGTTGGTAATAAGTCGCCCGTCGCCCCCCAAAAGGGTCAGCGTTGTTCGCCCCGGAACCTTACCCAGCACGTAGATAGTGCGATCCGAAAGCGAAGAAATGTCCGCGATCGAAGGGTTTGCGATGGAAAGTTCTGTGAATGGTACATCGCTTTCAACCACGACGGCCCGGTTCATGGGAACGTTCAGCGCGCTCGAAGGAGCGCCCCGCATAACTTGCAAAGTTTCCGAAGAAACCATGGAAGGGATACTGCTAACTGCAAAGGCGAAACCAGTAATGGCTGCCTTCAATAATCTATCATATGTCATATGTGACTGCCTCTAATGCCACGCCCGATGCAGGCTTTTGCCCGTCATTGAAATGAACCTGCGCCAAAACTGCATTTTTTGCAAGAATCAATACACTGGAGCGGAAACTTTATGTGGATAAGTTGCAACAATCAGCGCAGCCAAGCACTTAATCCATAAAAAAAGACGCCACAGCGGGGCTGGGGCGTCTTTCATGTTGAGGTTGCATTTGTGCAATTGGACATCCCTGCGCGGGCGCTGTCCCTTTGCCCAAGGGCTATCCTTTAACTCATTCTGGACAAGGGATCGGGATTTCGACGACCTCTGTTCCGTTGCGTTGTCGGATTGTGCAGACTTCTTCCTCTTGCAGTTCGGGTTCTACTTCGCGAGCGACGAGTCCCAGCAGGCTGGCTTGGTCGACCTCAATCGCGCCAGCAACGGTATCATCTTCACGACCCACAAGAGACAGTGACAGATTGCCAGTGGCTTGGGCTTGCGCCAGTGCAGCCACTTGATCCGGTGTGACCTGAACAGTGACCGTGCGGGCGATCGTTGCACCTGAACGGCCGCTTTCCGAGGTTTGGTCAATTGCGACCAATGGAATGTTCGCTTGGATAAGTTTGGTTACTTCGCCGCCACGTCCGCCATCAAAGTTGTCCACGCGACCCGTCCAATAGACGTCAACGCGGTCACCAGGAGAAAGGAACCCGGATACACCGGACGAAACATCCACTTCGATTGCAAAAGCGCGCATACCACGTGCGAGAAGGGCGGTGATACCGGCCACTTCACCTGGTTCGGTCACTTTAACAGCCAGGATAGGTTCGTTTGCTTCAAGCTGACGCGTGACAACGCGCATTTCTTCGGGTCCATCTGGGAACAGATCTTCTAAAGTGAAGAACACACCTTCCGGAAGGAAGGGTTCAGCGTATTTGATAATGATGACGTCTTCAGGGGCGATTTGTTCGCCGTGTTCAATGACACGGTTAACCCCATACACGTTAACGGTCTGAACGGCTTGTTGGTTTGCCGCTCGTTGTTGTGCAAGGGCTGCATTTTGCTGTTCAAAATATCCCTGCACCATGTAGATAGCAAAGCCTGCAAGGCCCATGCCAACTATAAGGACAAGTCCGAAAACTGCTCGCATTGTCTTTCCTTCCGGATTTCGCTGGTGGAAGCCAACGTCGACATAGTTGTCGCGTCTGTGGGCTACGGTTTTTCTCGTTTAACCTGTTTTTTTACCCATGTCGACGCGGGGGGGATTAGAATTCCACTACTGTAACGGCACTCATTGTTCCAGCGAGACCAGTTGCTTGGTCTGTTGCGCCGCGACCGACAGTGGTAATGACCGCGATGCCAAGGCCGACAATCGCGGCTGTCAGAACAACCCAATCTACTGTGACTGCGCCGTCTTCCTGTTTGCGGAAGGACTTGATAAAATTGAACATTGTTAGCTCCTCAGCTAGATATAAACTTGGTATATCTGTGGCGATTGAATGTGGCAGAAAAACGAGCACACAGTGTTCGTTTGTAGAAAGCGCAGCTCGGGTAGGCTGCAGACGACAACGGGCCACATCAAAGATGCAGCCCGTCGTTCAAATCTTGAAATCTGACTTAGTTGTAGTTCGCGATGGTCTGCGCAGAAAGCTGTGAGCTAAGCTTGCGGCTAAGCTCCATGGTGCCTTCACCAACAACAGTCAAAACCGCAATTCCGAGGCCAACGATACACGCTGTCAAAACAACCCAGTCAACTGTAACTGCGCCGTCTTCATCAGCACGAAAGGTTTTGAAATAGTTAAACATAGTTGTCTCCAGTAATATGTCGGCGAACGTGTTGGGTCCCAGCCAGGAAGGCTGAGACCCGATTAGCTTAAAGAGCAGAGAAGTCTGGAACCAGATCATTCACTGTGGCCAAGTCGCCGGACAGTGTGTCGGAAGCAGACATAGTACCGCCACCAACAGATGTCAGAACTGCGATGCCGAGGCCAACGATTGCGGCTGTCAGAACAACCCAGTCAACAGTTACGGCGCCGTCTTCGTCGTTGCGGAAGTTTTTGATAAAGTTAAGCATGTGTAGTCTCCACGTGTGTGTATTGAATAAGGGGGGTGACCTCAGCCAATGACTGGCCGAGGTCGAATTGAATTAAAGAGCAGAGAAGTCTGGAACCAGATCATTCACTGTGGCCAGATCGCCGGACAGTGTGTCGGAAGCAGACATAGTACCGCCACCAACAGATGTCAGAACTGCGATGCCAAGACCAACGATTGCGGCTGTCAGAACAACCCAGTCAACAGTTACGGCGCCGTCTTCGTCGTTGCGGAAGTTTTTAATAAAGTTAAGCATTGTATTCCCTCCTCAGGGTTTTCTCAGTTTCACTATCTTAGGCGGTTCGCTCTGTGCACCGGCCTCTTGTTGATGCGCTTGCCGTCTTGATGAGGAGTTTTTGCACTTCGAATGGGGCAGGAATTAGACAGCAATCGTGCAATTTTGCATCCTCTTAACTTTTTGCCGGCAATTCAGTTAAGTTATTGTTTTTCAACAAAAATAAAGTATATATAATTTCAATCATACCAAATCACGTTTCGAAAACGTGTCCAGTTTGCCTAGTTGTTGCTGGATTGTTCACGAATATGTGGATTAGCGATACGATTGTCTGCTACATTGCCCTTAACACGAGGCAGGCAAGGACCGCACAAATGCGGCGTAGCAAGAAAACAGTGACATTGTTCGCGCAATGTGGGGCATTGGCGCTCGCCGTCGGCTCTGCATCTATAAGTGCGGCAGAAAGTCATCTTTCCCAAAGTGACTTTACATTCAGGCGCGTTGGCGTTCCGCAGGCTGGGGCTACAAACCGGATAACCGTACAAGTCGCACCAACCGCGCCGTCTGGGCCATCGGCGCCATCCGCCGCTGGTTCGGCCAGCGCTACGCCCCGCGCACCGAGTGCACCAGCGATCGCAGGTCTGGCCCCCGCGCCAAACGGTGTCGAATGGTATTGGGAGGCGATTTCGCCATCTCTGGACGATGCCCACAGCTTTAGCCTTGAAAAAGCAGTCGCCGCGTTGCGCAGCGCACCCGAGGGACAAGCCGTTCCAGCGCCTCGTTTACAAGGTATGACGGAGCTGGCTGACCGTTTCGGCGTTGAGATATTAACGGCATCAATTGGCACAAACGTTTCACCGGCCTTGGTTCTTGCGGTGATTTCAGTCGAAAGCGCTGGGCGTGCTGACGCAGTTAGTTCAGCGGGCGCACAGGGACTTATGCAATTGATGCCGCCTACAGCGGATCGGTTTGGCGTGACGGATGCATTTAACGCTCAAGACAATATTAAGGGCGGCACGGCATATTTGGATTGGTTGCTAAACGAATTCGATAACGGCGTTATCTTTGCTCTGGCAGGTTATAATGCGGGTGAAGGCGCCGTTCGTAATAATAACGGCATCCCGCCCTATGCCGAAACGCGGGCCTATGTTCCCAAAGTCCTTGCAGCATGGGAAGTGGCGCGCGGTCTATGTATTACACCACCGGAATTGGTGACAGACGGCTGCGTTTTTGCCGTCAACGGGGGATAATGTGCCTGACATGAATAACGGCAAGCCTCTCGTTCTGGACGCGGACGGAACATTGTTACGCACGGACATGTTGCTAGAAGGCATCTGGAAAGGGTTCGGAACCGACCCTGTTGCCACTCTCAAGGCATTCGCTTTGGTTAAGGATCGCGCCGCATTCAAAGCCGAAATTGCACGTATTGCGCCCTTGCGGGTCGATCTTTTGCCTGTCCACGAAGATATAGCGACAATGGCGCTTGTTGCGCGAGACCAAGGTCGCGAGCTGGCGATTGCCAGTGCTTCGGATGTATCGGTCGTGCAGCCCTTGGCAGATCACTACGGAATTGAGCGGGTCTTTGCGTCCGAGAATGGTGTGAACCTCAAAGGGCAGGCCAAAGCGGATGCACTGGTCGCCGTCTATGGCGAATCGGGGTTTGATTATGCGGGCAACGATAAGGTGGATCGCCTGATTTGGGATCATGCGGATCACGCAATTGTCGTTGGCGATGCCGGTGGCGGTGCAAAGGGGCTAGAGAGTGTGACAAAGGTGAGGGGCGGTTGGTCACCCCGCGCCGTGCTGAAATCCATGCGGCCGCACCAGTGGGTGAAGAATGTTCTGCTGTTCCTGCCACTGATCGCAGCACACGCCTTTTTTCTGGATACCTTTTTGGCTGTTTGCCTTGGGATTGTTAGTTTTTCGGCGGCAGCGTCCTGTATTTATATTGTGAACGATCTGCTGGACATAGAAGCCGACCGTTTGCATGCCACAAAATGCAAGCGGCCATTCGCGGCCGGAACAGTCCCAATTCCTATCGGGATGCTGACGTGCGTCGGGCTTGGTGTATTGGCACTGGGGCTGGCGTTTATGCTGTCATGGGAGATGTTTGGTGTCGTGGCCGTCTACATGGCGCTCTCCCTCGCTTATTCGCTGCGCCTAAAGCGCTTGCGCTGGATCGATATCGCGACTCTTGCGTCTCTCTATACGTTACGCGTCGTTGCAGGCGCTGCGGCCAGTGGGGTGGACGCATCGGTCTACATGCTGATCTTCATCTTTCCCGTATTTGTCGCTCTTGGCTGCGTTAAACGCATGACGGAACTGGCACTTGCAAAGGATGACCGGCGACTTCCTGGGCGCGGCTATGCGCGCGGCGATATGGGTGATTTGTTGAACATGTCGGCGCTGGGCATGGTGGGTGCTTTGGTTATCTTCTTTTTGTATTCATACTCGGATCAGGCATTATCTCTTTATCCGGATCAATGGCTGATGTGGTTTGCCTTGCTGCCGATAGCAGCGTGGCTCTATCGGATGATCCGGCTCGGCTATATGGGTAAAATGGACTATGATCCGATCGTGTTCGCGATGACGGACATGCGTGGAATCGGATACCTCCTGATCACGCTTTCTCTGTTATTCTACGCGGCTGGATTGTGGACCGAATGGTTTACCCGCTTATTTGGCTGACAACACAAAGGCGGGCGATAACAATACGCCTAGATCGACATCTTTTTGAAGATCGGTTCTGGGATCAGTTTAATCACAGTCATCACAGGCCACCAAATCCATTTCGTATAGAGAGTATTGCGTTTCTTGCGCAGGGCCTTGTGGATGTCAGCGACGACTGCATCAGCTGTCGTCATGAACGGCTGATCACCCAGCCCTTGGGTCATAACCGTGTCAACTGGACCCGGTTTAACGGTAAGAACGTGGACTCCATTGCGTCCCAATTGGTTGCGTAGCCCACTGAGGTAAGTCGCAAAGCCAGCCTTAGCTGCCCCATAAACATAATTCCCGACACGCCCACGATCACCGGCAACAGAACCGACACCGACAACGGAACCGCTTCCCTGTTCGCTTAGGACGGGCGCAAGCATCTGCAAGAACCGTGCGGGGCCAGTGAAGCTGTCAGCAATTGTTCCATCCACGAGGGCAGGGTCAGCGTTGATGTCATCTTGGCTTGGCATAGAGCCGACGAACACGGCGCAATTGATCGTGCCGCCTGTGGCAATCGCGGCATCAATGATCGGTTGAAAGGTTGCGGGATCTCGTGCGTCAAAAGCAACCGGGGTAGCACCAGTTGCACTGCGCGCAGAGGCGTCAGCGGCGCTCGCCTCAAGGTCGTCCATGCGGCGACCGGCAAGGATCACGTGCGCGCCAGTTTCGGCGACGGAGCGGGTGAATGCCTTGGCGATGGTAGAGCTTGCGCCAAGGATAATCCAAGTATCGGTCATAGTTTACGTCCTTAAGTCTAAACGGCGTGTCATGTCGGTTTGTAGGTGTTTGTGCGGGTCGGCTTTGGCCGTGGCAGCCGCCCATTTGGGGTGGTCGGTGTACATCGATTTGATTGCTGTGCCCGTGCTGAGCGCGTCTTTGGCAAGGTAGATGCGGCCATTGGCCTTCAACGCGAGGGATTCTAGCTTGGCAATCAGATCTCGGGCAGCGGGCCGGTTTGGGAAATCAATCGCCAATGTGTAGCCTTCCATAGGGAAGGACATGTAGCCTGCGCTTTCCCCATTCAGCCCCGCGCCCATGCGTTTGAGCACTGCGAGAGGGGAGGCGAGGCCAGAGCTTGCAACCTTTTCCATCATCTCACGGAGTACACTGGATTGGTTTAGCGGAACGACGCATTGGAACTGATGAAATCCACGCCTGCCATAGAGCTTGTTCCAGTCGTGGATTTTATCAAGCGGGAAGAAGAAATCGTTGATGGGGCGTACAACCGTTCGGCCTGATTTGGGAACGCGACGGTAATAGAGAGCATTGAAGGCCCGCACGATGGGACTACTTAGGGCCAGATGTGGCGCGTCAAAGGGGATCTTTTTTGATCCGCGCGCTGTGGGTTTTAGCCCGCGGCAGATTTCACCTTCTTCAACAATACCACGACCAAGCGAAGTCCCCGTCGCCATCGCGTCAATCCAACCGACCGTGTAGGGCGCATCAGACCCATCCAGCAGGGCGATATGGTGGTCCCAATCTGTGGCGCGTTGTTCGCTGACCAACATCATGTCCCCACGAGCCTGAGACAGTTGCAGCGTTGCCTGAACTATGATGCCTGTTTGGCCAAGACCACCGCAGGTGGCTTTCCAAATGCTGCCGGATTTTGGCGTGATCGTTTTGGTCTTTTCGCCTTGGATCAATGTGATTGAGGTCACGTGTTGGCAAAAGCTGCCAACATGATGGTGGTTTTTGCCATGCACATCCATGCCAATGGCGCCACCGACTGTTGCAAACCCAGTGCCCGGAAGCACAGCTGGAAGCCACCCTTGGGGCGCAAGCACGCGGGCAAGTTCGCCCAAGGAAATTCCAGCTTCGACGGTCAAAAGGCCTGTGGTTCGATCAAATGCGATAATCCGATCAAGCTGTGTTAAATCTTGTGCTGTACCGCCCGTAATCAGGGCGGCGTCGCCATAACTGCGGCGATTGCCGATTGCGGGGGCGTTGGCGTTTATTTCTGATTGTGTATTTGGCCGCGCAAGGACACCATTCGCGCGCAAGGCGCGGCCCCAGCCAGCATATTCAGTCGAGTTTCGATCGGTCATTTGGTTTCGGCCTTTGCTGACATTCGCTCGGCGAGTGGAAAGACCGCCAAACCAATCAGGATCGCAAACCAGAGTGTTGTAAGGCGAATGACTGCGGTTGCGGGGATGGATATCTCTAGCGGCACGCCTTCGAGTGCCAACAAGGCGACCATAGCCGCCTCAGCCCCGCCGACGCCGCCTGGTGCACCCGTTAGGCCACCCGCGAGGGTCGAGAATGTGAAAATAGCAATGGCTTTGGCAAGGCCAATGTCAGCGCCCATCCACATCAATAAGATGTGAAATGCATAACCTTCCGCGACCCAACCGATCAGACCGAGCGTCAGCGCCGTCGCCATGATCGGGCCACTTGAGAACACCCCAAGGGACTTTGCGGCGATACGGATCCGTGCCATCAGACGGGGAAAACGGCCAATGACGCGGTAAAGAAGGGTGATGCACGCCGCGAGCAATTTAGGACGGGTCGCAACAAATGCTGCGACCAAGGCGAGTGCAGCCACAGGCAACGCCATCGCAATACCTCCAGCAGACATGGCAATGCAGCCTGCAAGGATCAAGGCCATCGCGGCAAGGTCAGATGCGCGATCCATCAACACCAGTGGGGCTGTGCGCTCAACCGCCCAACCGGTCTCACGGCGTAACCAGCGCATACGGATGAGTTCGCCGACCCGACCTGGTGTTACGGACATCGCAAACCCCCCAAGAAAGTGGCGCAAATCTTGCATCAACGTCGTCGGGAGCCCTAATCGGTTTGAAAACAGGTGCCACCTCGCGCCTCGAAACAGGTAGTTCACAAGGCTAAGGGCGAGAAGGGTGGCAATTTGGCCAAACGTCAATTGCATCAACTGGTGCTTGGTCTCTTCCCAACCGGTTGCGGCGGCTAGCCCCGCCAAGCCAGCAATCACAAATGCAAACAGGGCAGCCAATAGCGCGATGTCACGCCAACGGCGCCCTGTACCCTTACGGGCGGGCGTGGAAGCGACCTGAGATGTGTTTGAACTGCTCATGCTCATCCTTTCGCGATTAGCGACAGAATAGGGCGACACTATGACTTTGTGCACGATACGGAAACGGTTTTGCGGGGGCAATCGTCAAACAGGGGGGCAAGGCGCCGAATAGAAAACGCCGGAAACAATATATATGCTTCCGGCGTGGTTTAATGGGCCTCAATCAGCAGCAGGCTTGGTCGCCTTAGATGATTGTCGCTTCTGTCGCGGCGCGCAGATCGTCCTCGCTGACGCCATCAGCGCACTCAACGATCTTCAACCCACCTTCAACGACGTCCAGAACGCCAAGATTGGTGATAATTCGATCAACAACGCCCTTACCTGTCAGCGGCAAAGTACATTCTTTCAGCAGCTTACTGTCGCCATGTTTGTTGGTGTGATCCATCACGACGATCACGCGGCCAACGCCAGCAACAAGATCCATCGCGCCGCCCATACCTTTGACGAGCTTGCCCGGAATCATCCAGTTCGCAAGGTCGCCCTTTTCGTCAACTTCCATCGCGCCAAGAATCGCAGCCGCGATTTTGCCGCCACGGATCATGCCGAAGGATTGCGCTGAGTCGAAATAGGCTGTGCGGTCCATTTCAGTGATGGTTTGCTTGCCCGCGTTGATCAGGTCAGGGTCTTCTTCGCCTTCAAATGGGAAGGGGCCCATACCAAGCATGCCGTTTTCGGACTGCAGCGTGATGTCTTTGTCACCGACGTAGTTTGCAACGAGTGTCGGAATACCGATGCCAAGGTTTACATACCAACCGTCTTCGAGTTCTTCAGCTGCGCGTGCAGCCATTTGGTTACGATCCCACATTATGCTTTCTCCCGAACGGTGCGCTGTTCGATGCGCTTTTCGTGGTCGCCCTGAATGATCCGGTGCACGTAAATGCCGGGCAAGTGGATGCTGTCGGGGTCAAGCGAGCCTGTTGGCACGATTTCTTCGACTTCAACGACGCAGGTTTTTCCGCACATGGCGGCAGGCGGGTTAAAGTTGCGTGCGGTTTTGCGGAACATAAGGTTGCCGGTTTCATCTGCCTTCCATGCCTTCACAATGGCGAGGTCGGCAAAGATACCGTTTTCCATGATGTAGGTTTCCATGGCGCCATCAGCGCCTGTGGGAAAATCTTTGTGTTCTTTGCCGTCCGCGATCACGGTGCCAACGCCAGTTTTGGTGTAAAACCCGGGGATGCCGCAGCCGCCAGAACGCATGCGTTCGGCCAGTGTGCCTTGTGGGTTGAATTCCAACTCCAGTTCACCGGACAAATACTGACGCATGAATTCTGCGTTTTCTCCAACGTATGAGCTGATCATCTTTTTGACCTGACGAGTTTGCAGCAAAATGCCGATCCCGAAATCATCGACGCCCGCATTGTTAGATGCAAATGTCAGGTCTTTGGTGCCAGCATCCTTAATCGCGCTAAGCAGCAATTCAGGAATACCGCAAAGGCCAAACCCCCCCGCTGCGATAAACATGCCGTCATGTAGCAACCCATCAAGGGCCGCAGCGGCGTTTGGATAGATCTTCTTCATTTAACCCCCCGTGTAAATTTGCCGCATTCAAGCGAGCGGTTGACGGGAAGTCAATGAAATTGCTGCACCGCAGCGCAATTTAATGGCAAAATTTTCTGATCGCGGGCATCAATCTTTCTTGGGGCTTGCTTTCTTCTTTGTCGTTGCCTTCTTTGCGGCCGGTTTTTTCTTAGCCGCGGCCTTTTTCGCCGGCGCTTTCTTCTTTGCGGGAGCCTTGCGCGCGACTTTTTTGCCGGCCTTAGCTGCGCGTTCTTCGATCAGCGTCACCGCTTGCGACAATGTCAGGTCAGCCACTTCGATCGTATCGGGGATCGTCGCGTTGATTTTGTCCCACTTTACGTAGGGGCCGTATTTGCCATCAAATACATTCACCGGACCGCCAACATCGGGGTGCTCGCCCAATTCGCGCACTGGCACAGCGGCTTTGCCGCGTTGGCCACGGCTGGCGACCTTGGCGGCCAGCAGCTCAACGGCGTGGTTCATGCCAACGGTGAACACATCGTCAAGGGTCTCGAGGTTCGCATTGGTGCCACCACGATCGGACGTGGATTCCGCGTGTTTCAAATAGGGGCCATAACGCCCGATGTTTGCGAAAACGTTGACGCCATCTTCGGGGTGTTTGCCGATAAATCGGGGAAGGGACAGCAGCTTGACCGCAGTCTCCAAAGTAACCTCTTCTGGCGGCCATTCTTTTGGAATGGATTGGCGATTCGGCTTTTTGTTTTCTTCCGTGACTTCACCACGCTGGGCGTAAGGGCCAAAGCGGCCCTTGTGAATCCAGATTTTGTCGCCGTCATCTTCGCCAAGCATTTTGCCTTCTGGTGGAATGCCGGACGTGTCTTCGGCACCAGGAGGGCCGAACGCGCGGGTGTATTTGCATTCCGGATAGTTGGAACAACCGATAAATGCACCGCCAGAACGGGCCGTGCGCATCGACAGACGTCCAGTCCCACAGTTCGGGCAAAGGCGCGGATCAGTGCCTTCTTCGTTTGGTGGGAATATGTGCGGTGCAAGGACTTCGTTAATTTTATCAAGAACTTCAGTGATGGAGTTGTCCATCGCCTCGTCAATAGTGGTTTTGAAGTCGCCCCAGAAATCAGCAAGCACCTTTTTATAATCGGCGTCCCCAGCGGAGACGTGATCGAGGTCTTCTTCAAGTGACGCTGTATAGTCGTAGCCCACGTATTTGCGGAAATAATTGGTCAAGAATGCCGTGACCAAACGCCCCTTATCTTCAGGGATCAGACGGTTCTTGTCTTTGCGAACATACTCGCGATCCTGAATTGTAGTCACGATGGATGCATAGGTGGACGGGCGCCCAATACCGAGCTCTTCCATCCGTTTGACCAAAGTCGCCTCGGTGTAGCGTGGTGGTGGTTGCGTGAAATGTTGTTCGGGGGTGACCGAGTTTTTGCTCAGCACTTCGCCCTCGGCCATTTGCGGCAGGCGTTTGTCATCGTCATCAACAATATCTGTGTCGACATCGTCGCGGCCTTCTTCGTAAACGCGCAAGAAACCGTCAAACAGCATCACTTGACCTGTGGCGCGCAATTCGACCTGACCATCATCGCTGCCGATATCGACGGTTGTGCGCTCCATGCGGGCAGCAGCCATTTGGCTGGATACGGTACGTTTGTAGATAAGGTCGTACAACTTGCGCTGGTCCGGATCGGCGATCTTGGCGCTTTCGGCATCCAGCATCAGGTCGGTCGGGCGCACACATTCGTGCGCTTCTTGGGCGTTCTTGGCTTTGTTTTTGTAGATCCGCGGCTCGGCTGGGACGTATTCCTTGCCGAACTTGGTCGCGATCGCGTCGCGCGCGGCGGTTACAGCTTCGGGTGCCATGTCGATGCCGTCGGTCCGCATATATGTAATCAGACCTGCTTCGTACAAACGCTGCGCGGCGTTCATTGTCATTCGTGCACCAAAACCGAACTTACGGCTGGCTTCTTGCTGCAAGGTTGATGTCATGAACGGAGCGGACGGGTTGCGATTGGCGGGCTTCGCCTCGACCCGTTTTACGCTAAGGTCGCGGGACATGACCGCCTGTTGGGCCAATTCGGCCTGCGTTTCATTCTCGAGGTCAAACTTTTCTAGCTTCTTACCCGCAAGAACCGTCAGGCGGGTTTCGAAATTCTGGTTACGCGGGGTTTGAAGTTGGGCCCTAACAGACCAGTATTCGCGGTTGTTGAACGCCTCGATCTCCATCTCGCGCTCTACAATGATCCGCAAGGTGACCGATTGCACACGGCCTGCGGATTTCGCACCGGGCAGGCGGCGCCACAACACAGGGCTGAGCTTGAACCCAACGAGGTAATCAAGCGCGCGGCGCGCGAGGTAAGCGTCCACCAACGGCTGATCCACGACACGCGGGTTTTTCATCGCTTCGGTCACAGCGGATTTTGTGATCGCATTGAACACAACGCGGCTGACTGGCGTGTCTTTCTTGATGACTTTGCGTTTGCGCAGCGCCTCTTCGAGGTGCCAAGAAATCGCTTCCCCTTCGCGGTCGGGGTCGGTCGCGAGGATCAGTTCGTTGTCGTCTTTTAAGGCGTCGGCGATGGCCTTAATGTGCTTCTTACTGTCGCTGGCGACTTCCCAAAGCATGTCAAAATCGTTGTCCGGATCAACGGATCCATCCTTAGGGGGCAAGTCGCGAACGTGCCCATAAGATGCCAGAACAGTATAGTCAGACCCCAAATACTTGTTGATTGTCTTAGCTTTAGCCGGAGACTCGACGACAACAACAGGCATGGGAATCCTTTCAAAAGATACAAATCCGAACGTCGCGCAAAATGTGGGTGGGGTTGGGGGATTGTCAATGCAACATCTTGAGAATGAATTGACGTTGCGACAATTCCCCGCTGCTAGGGGCCATTTTGTTGCCTCGTTTTTGGTCTAGTACATCGGAAACTAGAACTGTCTAGCAATGAGGTGAGAGCAAATGAACGAAGTGGTCATAGGGATATGCGTGTTTGCGGTTATTGCTGGTTTTCTTTGGCTTGAACGTGCACTCGATCGTCTCCCTGCGTCTCATTGGGTTAACCAGCTGCGCAAAAAATGGGGCCGTGATGGTTACAGTACAGACGGCGATTTCGGTGACGGTGGTTGCGGCGACTAGCGTAGATTAGTTGGCCCGTGCTAACAGTCCGCCAGCCTGTCGTACGACCTTCCCATCCAGTTCCAAATCCATCAATATGGGGGCCACCGCCGTTGGCGCGGCATTAAGCATCCGCAACAATTGATCTTCGGCCATCGGGTTTGGCCCCAGACGAGATAGGATATCTTGGTGCAGTAGGGCGGTATCATGCAGATTACGAGTTTCCGGTTCGGCAGCAGGGTCAGGGCCTTGGAGGGGCTGCTCTGCTTGCTGTAAGGGCAGCTTTGGCGCAGCTGTTTTTGGGTCACCTAGAATTTCAAGAACGTCAGATGCGCCACGGACAAGGGTCGCGCCGTCGCGTATCAGCATGTTGCACCCAGATGCACGGGCATCAAATGGATGCCCTGGAACCGCCAAAACATCGCGGCCTTGGTCAAGTGCGGTGCGTGCGGTGATAAGGCTGCCTGACTTTGCGGCTGCTTCCACAACAAGTGTTGCCATGCTCATCCCTGAGATAATTCTATTTCGAGCCACAAAATGGCGGGCCATGGGGTGCAGTCCAATCGGTTGATCTGAAATGCGCAGGCCGTCTTTCGCGATTTTAAGGGCTAAGGCCGCGTTTTCGGCAGGGTAGATCACATCAACCCCGCCTGCGACGACGGCAACTGTTCCACTGGAAAGGGCAGCGTCATGCGCCACCGCATCGATCCCGCGAGCGAGACCGGAAACAACGGTGAATCCTGCTTCCCCAAGTTCGCCGGCAAGTTTTCGGGCCATTCGCGTGCCAAGGGATGATGCGTTTCGCGCACCCACCAATGCGATCATCGGCCGAGACATAACTGCGGTCTGTCCCATCATCCAAAGCATCACGGGGGCATCGTCAATTTCAGATAAGGCACTTGGGAAGTCTGCGTCGCCTTCAAACACCAAACGTGCTTTAGCGGCGCGCCCTGCTTTCAGCTCTGCGATTGCTACACCTTCGGGGCAGGGGCGATAATCAGACACTCCGGCGCCATTCGCGATTTCAGGGAGTGCGGCCAAGGCGGCGTAAGCGCTGCCATATTCACGCAACAGACGCCTGTACGTCGCCGGCCCAACTCTACGAGAGCGCAAGAGGCGGAGACGGTTAAGCCGATCGTCTTCCGTGGTGGGTGGGAGTGGGGGGTGAGTGGAAGAAGTGTGGTCTTCGGTCATCCTGATCTCCGCCTGTTGCAGAGTTAGGTTTAGGATCGCAAGGTTAATGGAAGGTTATCAATTCTGGTGCGCGTTCGATCTTTTTGGCAGTCGCCCCATGAGGCCCCAGAAAGCAGCCATACCGAACGGGTCCGACACCGCAATGAAGAATGCAATATGCGGGGACAACGTTTCCATTGTCTTCGACTAGATGCCCCATGCGACTTCGGAGCCCGAGAGAGCCGGCGTTCGAACCAAATTTCTTGGTATCGTAAAGTTGGCCGCAGCGATGGGTCTAGTCGTCTTGCACATAAATATTCACGCCAATCGCTGTAGGGTGAAACACTCGAACTGCGCCCCAGTACAGCAGGGCCAATATAATGCCGATGCCCATAAAGCCGATAACTTCAGGATGAAGGAAAAACCGTCCACCATTCAGCAAAATTGTTGTCAAAAGGCCGCCCAGTGCACCGCCCAAAATGGCAACGCCCCATCCAGCATAGCCTTTCGTGGCGGCCCAAGAGCTGGCCGGGACCGCACCTAATAGAACAATCCATGAAAAGAGCGGAGAGATCACCAAAAGGAACGCCATTGAGCCAATCATTTCGGGCGTGTCGCCGCCAAAGTAGGACACGAGCGTCAGCACGCCTTCTATTAGGGCACCAATCGCGGGCGCGCCGAATAGAATCGCGAGTGTTCCCGTTAAGACAGGCCAATACCCGGCCTTTGAGATACCTGCTGGTGCTGTGCGCCAAAACGGAAACCGTGATGTTGTCACGCGGCGGCTCCGCCAACGGTGAGACCACCGATCATCAAGCTTGGTTGACCAACGCCAACAGGCACCCATTGGCCTGCCTTGCCGCAGTTGCCGATACCAGGATCCAAGGCCATGTCATTGCCGATGCCGCGAATCTGCTTCATCGCCGTCGCACCGTCACCGATCAAAGTCGCGCCTTTAACAGGTGCGCCGACTTTGCCGTTTTTGACGCGGTACGCTTCCGTGCAGGAGAAAACGAACTTTCCGTTGGTGATATCCACCTGACCGCCACCGAAACCAATGGCGTAGATCCCGTCCTTCAATCCCGCGAGCATGTCCTTGGGGTCCGCATCGCCTCCCAGCATATAAGTGTTGGTCATGCGTGGCATCGGAATATGGGCGAAACTTTCACGGCGTCCGTTCCCCGTCGGGGCGACTCCCATCAGGCGCGCATTCTGCCGATCTTGCATATAGCCAACCAGTACACCGTCTTCGATCAATACGTTCTTGGCGCTGGGCGTGCCTTCGTCATCTACAGTGATTGACCCACGCCGATCCGGAATGGTGCCGTCGTCCAGTACGGTCACACCTTTAGCGGCAACCTGTTGGCCCATCAGACCCGCAAAGGCGGATGTGCCTTTGCGGTTGAAATCACCCTCAAGCCCGTGGCCCACGGCCTCATGCAGTAAAATTCCGGGCCAACCTGGCCCAAGCAAGACATCCATGACGCCAGCGGGCGCGGCCTCGGCCTCTAGGTTGACGAGGGCGATTCGTAGCGCTTCCTTTGCGACGGGCTGCCAGTGTGAAGGGGATGTCAGCCCGATGAGACCCGCACGGCCACCGCCGCCCGTTCCGCCAGTTTCGCGACGGCCGTTTTCTTCGACGATCACCGAGATGTTAAGGCGGCTCATCGGGCGAGTGTCTGTTACCAACATGCCGTCAGGGCGCAAAATCACGACTTCCTGGTGAGACGCGGCAAGAGTGGCGCTGACTTGCACAACGCGCGGGTCCAGATCACGACAGAAGGCATCGATTTCCTTCAATAGGTCAATTTTCGCGGGGAAGGTCGCTTCGGCCATCGGATCCGCGTCGGTATAGAGAACCGTATTTGTGCGGGCTGGGCCATCTGCTAAAGATCCGCCGCCATCGCCGACGGCCAGACGGGTCGTCGCAACGGCGCGGCGTAAAGCGTGTTCATCAATTGTGGTGGAGTGGGCGTATCCAGCGACTTCGCCCCGTACCGCACGCAACCCGAACCCTTCGGATGCGTCATAGCTGGCTGTGCGAATGCGCCCATCATCAAACGACAAGACTTCAGAGCGGCGTCGCTCGAGAAACAATTCGCCGTCATCCGCCCCCGCAGTTGCATCACGGACCATCGCCAGAGCAGTTTCCTGATCCAAATTTGTTTCAAACGGGCGGAAGGGGTCGTTAGACATTGGCTTATTCCAGTCTGTTTCTTTGATTTAGATCAAAAAGCGACCCTTTGACACAGCAACAGTGAGGGCAATCTCTTGAGTTGGCTCACAGGATATGGGATGACCGCGTCTGAATACAACGGGATTCCGTTTGGAATCTCTTGGGAATTAAAGACTGCGCGGGGCCGCGCCATTATCACAGGGATCAAAAAGCAGATGATGACATTTGTGAAACGACTGGGCTTAGCCGCCGGCGCAGCATTCGGCGCAAACGCCGCAACAGCGCAGACTGCAATCGAAGACCTCGAAATTGTGGGCGCTCCAACGCCCGGTGCCATGGGCTTTCAGCCTGCCGCAACTGAACTTGCGCGCGATTTGCAGTGGCTGGATGGTTTCTTGCTCGTGATCATTACGATCATTTCCTTGTTCGTCGTTGGTTTGCTGGCATGGGTGATCCTGCGCTACAACGCCAAGCGGAACCCAGAGGCCGCGACATTCACCCACAACTCTCCACTCGAAGTGGCTTGGACGATTGTTCCGATTGTGATTCTTGTCTTTATCGGCGCGTTTTCCCTGCCGATTCTGTTCAAGCAGCAGGAAATTCCTGAGGGCGATATCAACATCACGGTGACAGGTTACCAGTGGTTCTGGTCTTATGAGTACACAGACGAAGATATCTTCTTTGAAAGCTATATGATTGGCTACAATGAGGGTAACTTGAGCGATAATATCGTCGCACAGCTTGAAGAAGCCGGTTATTCTGAGGACGAGTTCCGCCTTGCGACAGACACTGCCGTTGT
Source organism: Octadecabacter algicola (assembly GCF_021532625.1). Taxonomy (GTDB): domain Bacteria; phylum Pseudomonadota; class Alphaproteobacteria; order Rhodobacterales; family Rhodobacteraceae; genus Octadecabacter; species Octadecabacter algicola. The sequence continues at coordinate 35,381 of NZ_JAKGAR010000004.1, read as the reverse complement.
TGTGCCGATGGGTGCGACGGTTGTGATGACTGTTACAGGTGCTGACGTGATCCACTCTTGGACGATCCCAGCATTTGGCGTGAAGCAGGATGCGGTTCCTGGCCGCTTTGCCCAGCTTTGGTTTAACGCAGAACGTGAAGGCATCTACTTTGGCCAGTGTTCTGAGTTGTGTGGCAAGGACCACGCCTACATGCCGATCACCGTCAAAGTCGTACACCCTGACGTATATGAGGAATGGCTCGCCACTGCGCGCGAAGAATTCCCAGCCTAAATTAGAGTGGGGTGGGGCGAACCCACCCCCTCACATTCTTTCGCCACTGTTAGGTGGGTGACGCCCACCTGCCCAAAGGAAGCACATGACCGACGTGACCAATCAAACACAGATGCAAGAAGCGCAGATGGGCGATTATTTCGCCCTGATGAAGCCGCGCGTTATGCAGCTGGTCGTGTTTACTGCCCTCGTTGGTTTGCTGGTTGCTCCTGTAGGCGTTAACCCGTTTGTCGGTTTTGTTGCGGTCTTGTGTATCGCAGTTGGGGCCGGGGCTTCGGGTGCTTTGAACATGTGGTGGGATGCCGATATCGACGCCATCATGAAACGTACCGTCAACCGTCCGATCCCATCGGGTGCGGTACAGCCGGGTGAAGCCTTGGCCATTGGCCTGACACTGTCCGTGTTCGCCGTCGTTCTGTTGTTCTTGGCAACGAACATTCTGGCGGCTGGCCTGCTGGCCTTTACGATTTTCTTTTATGCCGTTGTCTATTCTATGTGGCTGAAACGCTCGACCCCGCAGAACATCGTGATCGGTGGCGCCGCTGGCGCCTTTCCTCCGATGATTGGTTGGGCTGTCGCAACAGGAAGCATTTCTATCGAAAGTATCCTGATGTTTGCGCTGATCTTCATGTGGACTCCGCCGCACTTCTGGGCGCTGGCGTTGTTCGTAAAATCTGACTACGGCGACGCAGGTGTGCCGATGTTGACCGAAACGCACGGTCGTACGGTAACACGCAATCATATCCTAGCTTACTGCCTGCCGCTGGTGGCTGTGGCGCTTGGCCTTGGATTTACGTCCATCGGCGGACCATTCTACTTGCTTGTTGCTGTCGTGCTGAACGTTTGGTTCCTGAAAGGGTGCTTTGCGATCTGGAAACGTACGGACGTGGACAGTGATGCGGACAGCCATGCGGTTGAACGCCGTACATTTGTCGTCTCTATCTACTACCTGTTTGGCCATTTCGGTGCGTTACTGATTGAAGCGATCTTGCGCGCTTACGGGCTGACAGCTTGGGCGGGGTGGTGATCCATGGCGATTAGGGTTGAACACGAAATCCACACACGCCGCAAAGGCCGTAACACGGGTGTATTCCTTCTCCTGGTCGGCATGGTCGGCATTGTTTTTGGCCTGACTGTGGTTAAGGTTTTGGGATTGACTGACGTGCGCCAGCTAGAACGCTTCGATCATGTTGCTCGCCCTCAACTGGAACCTGGCGCGATGGAAGCCGCACAACAGCGTGCTGATGATGCCGCCGCCCAGGGCGAGGCATCCGAATGAATCTGAACCCGTTTAACCGCATCCCTGATGGACCATCGCGCACTGCAGCGCAGGCGGTGTCTGTGGTTGTGTTGATGGGAGGATTGGCTTGGGCGTCCGTACCATTTTACGATTGGTTCTGCCGGGTCACAGGGTTTGGGGGCGTCACGAGTGTTGCGCAGTCCGGATCTGAAACGATTCTGGACCAGACGATCACCGTCCGCTTCGAAAGCTCCACAGCGCGTGACATGCCATGGACATTCAAACCCGTGCAGCGGGAAATGGAAGTTCGCATCGGTGAAACGGTTCTTGCTTATTACGAAGCAACGAACCCGACAGATGAACCGATTGCCGGTGCCGCTTCCTATAACGTCGCCCCTTATGAGGCAGGCGCGTTCTTTGAAAAGATCGACTGTTTCTGTTTTGAACAGCAGGTGCTGCAAGCTGGTGAAACCGTTTCGATGCCTGTTTCCTTCTTTGTCGACCCCGCGATCGTCGACGATTATGAAGGGCGCTATATCCATACGATCACGTTGGGCTATACATTCCACCGGAATGATCTGCCCGAAGAAACCCAAAACGCAGCTTTGGATTCGACCCAGAGCCCCGACTTAAACTAACGACTTGAATTGAAGACCAAACCCACAAGGGAAGACAGCCATGGCCCACGAAAAGAACCACGACTATCACATTTTGAACCCCTCAATCTGGCCATTGCTGACCGGCGTTGCCGTCTTTGTAATGCTGTTTGGTGCGGTTATTTGGATGGATTCCTCTAGCAACCCTTACCTGTTCTTGATGGGCTTTATTGGCGTGCTTTACTGCATGTACGCATGGTGGGCTGAAGTCATCGTTGAAAGCCACCAAGGCGATCACACGCCGGTTGTTCAGATCGGCCTACGCTACGGTTTCATCATGTTCATCATGTCCGAAGTCATGTTCTTTGCAGCATGGTTCTGGTCGTTCTTCAAGCACGCCATGTACCCAATGGGGCCACAATCCCCTGCGATTGACGGTCAGTTCCCGCCAGCGGGCATTGAGACATTTGACCCTTGGCACCTACCATTGATCAACACGTTGATACTGCTTTGCTCCGGTGCGGCAGCAACTTGGGCGCACCACGCTTTGGTGCACGAAGACAACCGCGAAGACGTTAAGTACGGCCTGATCCTTGCTGTTGTTTTGGGTGTGATCTTTACGATCTTCCAAGCCTATGAATATAGCCACGCGGCATTTGGTCTTGCTGGCAACATCTACGGCGCGAACTTCTTTATGGCGACGGGCTTCCACGGGTTCCACGTTGTGATCGGAACGATCTTCCTGTTCATCTGCTACCTGCGTGTGCGCAAAGGTCACTTTACCCCTGAGCGTCACATCGGGTTCGAAGCGGCAGCTTGGTACTGGCACTTCGTTGATGTGGTTTGGCTGTTCCTGTTTGCAGCTGTCTACGTCTGGGGCCAGTAAGGCACCTTGACGTCAGCCATGTGACACGACAAGACGCGCAAGGTGCATCCTTGCGCGTTTTTCATTTTCAGGGACTTTCATGCGGACACTCCTCTTCCCTCTGGTTATCGGTCTTGGCGGCATTGCAGTCCTGCTGTGGCTGGGGTTTTGGCAGGTTGAACGTCTTGCATGGAAAGAGGGTGTCATCTCCGACATTCAAGACCGCGTAGCGCAAGACCCGGTACCGCTTCCCGAAATAGTCGACCCCGCATCAGACAATTACCTGACAGTAATCATGCAAGGTGCCGCAACAGGCGCCGAGATCCGGTTTCTGGATTCCGGCACCGCAGCGGGTACAGGTCACCACATTATCTCAGCATTTGAACTGACCGACGGTCGACGTGTGATGTTGGATCAAGGTTTGCTGCCGCTTTATGCCGAAGAGGGCGAAGCACTGACCGACGAAGTGACCGTTCAAGGAAATTTGGTTTGGCCCGACGACACGGCCGATCCTTTGAACGTCGGGGACGAATGGTATGCCCGCGACGTCGACGCAATGGCACAGGCATTGGAAACCGAACCAGTCTTCGTAGTGCTGTCTGCGGCAACCGCTTATGATGCCCGCCTAACACCGTTGCCCGTCGATACCCGCAACATCAAAAACGACCATCTGGAATACGCGATTACGTGGTTTCTTCTGGCGGTGGTCTGGTTGTCGATGACAACGTTTTACATTGTGCGTTCAAGACGCCAAAAAGTGGCCTGAGGAGGCCGACTGACATGAAATATATCTCTACCCGTGGCGAAGCGCCAAAGCTGACATTCGAAGAAGCAATGATGACTGGTCTGGCGCGCGATGGCGGTTTGTATGTCCCCGAGACAGTGCCGACGCTGACCCAAAATCAGATCGCGGCGATGGCGGGCCAATCCTACGAAGAGATCGCATTCACTGTCATGCGCCCTTTTATTGGCGATACCTTTACCGATGACGAATTTCGCGGATTGATCGGCGCCGCCTACGCGGACTTCAACCATGCCGCCCGCGCGCCGCTTAAACAGCTCGACAACAATCACTTCCTGTTGGAACTTTTCCACGGCCCGACGCTGGCGTTCAAAGATTTCGCTATGCAGCTGATTGGCCAGATGTTCCAAGCCTCACTTACGCGATCAGGCAAACGGATCACGATTGTTGGGGCGACGTCCGGTGATACAGGATCCGCTGCGATTGAAGCGTTTCGTGGGCTTAGCAATGTGGATGTCTTTATCCTGTTCCCCGACGGTCGCGTGTCGGATGTTCAACGCCGTCAGATGACGACGCCATCGGAATCCAATGTCCATGCGCTGGCGCTCGATGGTGATTTCGATGATTGCCAAGCTGCGCTGAAAGACATGTTTAACGATTTCGAATTCCGCGATGGGGTGAACCTCGCTGGCGTAAATTCGATCAACTGGGGGCGCGTATTGGCCCAAGTTGTCTATTTCTTCTCTTCAGCCGTCGCACTTGGTGCGCCGCACCGCAAAGTTAGCTTCACCGTTCCGACAGGTAATTTCGGGGACATTTTTGCGGGTTACATCGCTAAGAAAATGGGCTTGCCGATTGAACAATTGGTCATTGCGACGAACCAGAATGATATCTTGCACCGCACACTTGAAACAGGCGCACAGGTCAAAGAAGGCGTGACACCGTCGATCAGCCCATCCATGGATATTCAGGTGTCGTCCAATTTCGAACGCGCGTTGTTTGATGCCTATGGGCGCGACGGCGCCGTCGTTGCTGAGCAAATGGAAGAGCTCAAGGACAATGGCGCATTTACGATCAGCCAAGGTGCGATTGAAATGTTGCGCGACACGTTTGATTCTGGCCGAGCATCCGAGGATGAAACATACGCTACAATCAAATCCGAGCTAACACGTTCTGGAGAGTTGCTTTGCCCGCATTCTGCAGTTGCCGTCAAAGTTGCAGATGAACACCAAGGCCCGACACCGATGATTACTCTGGCGACGGCGCACCCCGCCAAATTCCCAGCGGCTGTGGAAAAGGCAACGGGTCAGCACCCGCCACTGCCACCACATATGGCAGACCTTTTTGATAAGCCCGAGCGAATGACACAGGTTCCAAACGACCTCGCGGCGTTGCAATCTCTCATTAAGGAGCGGCTGAACACGTGACCGTCCAACAACATACGCTCTCTAATGGGTTTCGCATCGTCACCGAACAGATGGCAGGTCTGAAATCCGCCTCTATCGGCATTTGGGTGACCGCTGGGGGCCGCGACGAACGCGCCGATCAGAATGGTATCGCGCATTTCCTTGAACATATGGCGTTCAAAGGAACCGAACGACGCACTGCATTGCAAATTGCCGAAGCTATCGAGGACGTGGGCGGCTACATCAACGCCTATACTTCGCGCGAGATGACAGCCTATTATGCCCGTGTTCTGGAAAACGATGTGCCGCTGGCATTGGATGTTCTGGCAGACATTCTGTTGAACCCCGTATTCGATCAAAACGAGATTGAAGTTGAGCGCGGTGTGATTTTGCAAGAAATCGGTCAGGCTCATGATACCCCTGACGATGTGATTTTCGATTGGCTTCAGGAAGAAGCCTACCCGAACCAAGCGTTGGGCCGTACGATTTTGGGCCCAAGCGAACGGGTGAGCAGTTTTTCACGCGCGGATCTGTCGGACTTTATCGGCGAACACTACGGCCCAGATCAAATGATCCTGTCGGCAGCCGGTGCCGTGGACCCAGATGAGCTTTTGGCGCTGGCCGAAAAGTTATTTGGCCACCTGCCACCGCGTTCCCTCCCGCACACGCCAGAAGCGGCGGCATTTGCAGGCGGAGAACGCCGTGTCGTTAAAGGGCTTGAGCAAGCTCATTTCGCGCTGGCATTTGAAGGGCCGGATTACCGCGACCCCGGAATTTACGCCGCGCAGGTGCACGCCATTGCTATGGGCGGGGGCATGTCTTCGCGTCTGTTCCAAGAACTGCGAGAAAACCGCGGGCTTTGTTATACGATCTTTGCACAAGCAGGGGCCTATGCTGATACGGGCTTGATGACTGTCTATGCCGGCACCTCCGCCGATCAACTTGGCGATCTTGCGACCCTGACGATCGACGAACTGAAACGCGCCGCCGATGACATGAGCGCCCAAGAGGTTGCGCGCGCGCGATCACAGATGAAGGCCGGCTTGCTTATGGGGCTGGAAAGCCCAAGCAACCGCGCGGAACGTTTGGCCCGCATGGTGGCGATTTGGGGCAAAGTGCCGACAATCGAGGACACAATTGAACGGATTGATTCCGTGACAACAGGGGATGTACGCGCATTCGGGGCCGATTTGGTGACACGTTCTGCAGCTGCAATGGCGCTCTATGGCCCAATTGACGAGGCACCGACCCTTGAGGCGCTTAAGGCTAGGTTGGTGGCCTAATGTTGCGCACAAAGCGAAAGGTCCGGATTGAGACAGACCGACTTACGCTTCGTCCGCCAATCCATTCGGATTTTAGAGCGTGGACAGCTTTGCGCCAAGAGTCGCGGGAATTTTTAACACCATGGGAGCCTACTTGGGCCAGCGATCATCTGTCTCGCAAGAGTTTTACAAATCGAGTGTATTGGGCCCAACGGTCTGTCTCAAACGGGACAGCTTTGCCCTTATTCTTGATCCGACGCAGTGACGAAGCGCTACTTGGCGCAATAACTTTGGATCACATTCGCCGCGGGCCTGCCCAAGCAGGAACGACAGGCTATTGGATTGGCGAGCCGTTTGCGCGGCAGGGCTATATGCGCGAGGCGATTGGAGCCGTAGTGCATTATGCTTTCACAACGCTCGACCTTAGCCGCATCGAGGCGGGGTGCTTGCCCCAGAATACGCCGTCCCGGGCATTATTGGAAAAGTGCGGCTACAAATACGAGGGCGTCGCGCAGAGCTATTTGCAAATCAACGGTCGCTGGCGCAACCATGTGTTATACGCCAACCTGCGCCATGACCGTCGAGGTAAGACAGACGTAGGGTGATAGGTTCGGCGCATGCGTCCTGCTGCATTGCACTATCAACCTGATAGCCTCGCCCGAGCAACAATGGCGAACCGTAGGGATCGAGATGACATTGAACAATGCTGATGAAAGTTTTGTCGCGCGGTTGCGTGGGCTTTTGCCTGACGCGGCGTTTCAAGCGGATCCGACAGGGTTTCTGCAAGAACCGCGTCGGCGATGGTCGGGGCGTGGGGTCGTGGTTTCGCCTGCCTCGGTAGATGAGGTTTCGACGTTGATGGCCGCTTGTTTTGAGGCGCATGTTCCTGTGGTGCCGTTTTCCGGTGGGACCGGATTGGTTGGCGGACAGATCACCGAAGAGCTTAACCCGATCATTCTGTCGCTGGCACGGTTGAACAAAGTTAGGGGCATCTACGCCGATGAAAACGTCCTTGAGGTCGATGCAGGGGTCATTCTTGCTGATGTCCAGCAGGCGGCGGCTGATGTCGGGCGATTGTTCCCGCTGTCTTTGGCCTCTGAGGGATCCGCGCGGATGGGTGGGCTACTGGCGACGAATGCGGGCGGCTTGAATGTCATCCGGTACGGCAATGCACGGGCGCAGTGTTTGGGACTTGAAGTCGTGCGGGCTGATGGCACGATTTGGAACGGCATGAGCCGCTTGCGCAAAGACAACACCGGGTATGATCTTCGGGATCTGATGATCGGGTCCGAGGGGACGTTGGGCGTCATTACAGGCGCTAGCCTGCGAATGATGCCACGCCCTGCGGATGAAGCAACTGCGATGTTTGTGGTGCAAGATCCAGCTGCGGCAGTGGCACTGCTTTCGAAAGCGGGGGATCAACTCGGTGAAAGCATAACGGCGTTTGAGCTTATTCATAGTCAAGGTCTCGATTTCCTGGATGAAGTGGCGCTGGACTACCGTGCACCGTTTGCGACGACACCCGAATGGTGCGTTTTGACGAAGGTTGGAGTTGCTCAAGGTCAATCTGCTCAAGCCGCGCTTGAGACCCTGTTTGAGGCCGCTGGTGACCTGATCCTCGATGGGGTGATCGCACAGTCACAACAACAGGCAGATGATATGTGGACCATCAGGGAACAAATACCCGAAGGCAATCGCCGGATCGGATCGATTTCGTCGCACGACATTTCGGTGCCGATTTCCACAGTGCCAGAGTTCATCGCAAAAGCGCCAGACTGCTTGGCGCAGGTCGGCGCGTTTAGGATAAATTGCTTCGGGCATCTTGGGGACGGCAACTTACATTATAACGTCTTTCCCCCCAAAGGGCGCGCCCGCGATGAGTTTACCAACCAACGTGAGGCCATCAAAACGGCTGTTCATGATCTTGTTCATCAGTACGGCGGATCCGTCAGTGCTGAGCATGGTATTGGGCGTCTGAAGGTCACGGATTTAGAAACCTATGGTGATCCGGCAAAGCTCGTGATGATGCGGGCGATCAAGGATGCGCTTGATCCGCGTGGCATTCTTAATCCTGGTGCTGTTCTCGCGGCGCGGTGACCTTGCACTGGGCGGTCCTGCGTCGTAACAGGGCGCGGACAAGGAATAAGGGTGAACTATGCCAGTTCTGGTGATGAAATTCGGCGGCACAAGCGTCGCGACAGTCGACAAGATCAGGCGCGCGGCCAAGAAGGTCGGTGTTGAGGTCGCAAAAGGGTACGACGTTATTGTGATCGTGTCCGCGATGTCCGGTGAGACCAATAAACTTGTGGGTTTCGTTAACGACACGTCGCCGTTGTATGATGCGCGTGAATACGATGCGATCGTATCATCCGGTGAAAACGTAACGGCCGGGCTTATGGCGCTGACGTTGCAAGAAATGGACGTGCCCGCGCGCAGCTGGCAGGGCTGGCAAGTGCCGGTTCAGACAACAAGCGCCCACGCCAATGCGCGGATCGAAGAGATCCCGACAGAGAACATCACTGCCAAGTTCGGCGAAGGTATGAAAGTTGCCGTCGTCGCTGGTTTCCAAGGGATCAGCCCAGAAGGTCGGATCACAACGCTTGGGCGTGGTGGGTCCGATACGACCGCCGTGGCCTTTGCTGCTGCATTCGATGCTGAGCGTTGCGACATCTATACTGACGTCGACGGGGTCTATACGACCGATCCACGCGTCACGGATAAGGCCCGCAAGTTGGACAAAATTGCGTTTGAAGAAATGCTCGAACTCGCGTCGCTGGGTGCCAAGGTTTTGCAAACGCGGTCTGTTGAACTGGCTATGCGATACAAGGTGCGCCTACGCGTGCTATCATCATTTGAAGAACAATCTGACGAAGCCGGAACGCTCGTCTGTGCGGAGGAAGAAATCATGGAATCCAACGTAGTAGCAGGCGTCGCCTTTAGCCGCGACGAAGCAAAAATGACATTGATCTCTGTGGCGGACCGCCCGGGCATCGCTGCTGCAATCTTTGGTCCTTTGGCCGAAGCAGGTGTAAACGTCGATATGATCGTGCAAAACATCTCTGAAGAGGGTCGCACGGATATGACTTTTAGCTGCCCGATTGATCAGGTGGCCCGCGCCGAAAAAGCGATGGCAGAAGCGAAAGCTAAAGATGAGATAAATTTCCATGATCTGGTCGCGGATACTGACGTGGCCAAGGTATCCATCGTTGGGATCGGGATGCGTTCGCACGCGGGCGTTGCGGCGAAAATGTTCGCAACATTGCGCGACGAGGGTGTGAACATCAAAGTCATCACCACATCCGAGATCAAAACATCCGTTCTGATTGACCGCAAATACATGGAACTGGCTGTTCAGTCGCTGCATGATGCGTTTGAGTTGGAAAAAGTGGCATGAGCCTGATTGTTCGCCCCATTGACGTCGCGCACCACGCGGAATGGGACGGACTCTATGCGGCCTATGCCGAATTTTATGGCGTAGAACAGACCGCTGAAATGCGCGACCGCGTGTTTGAATGGCTGACCACTCATGCCCATGAAGTGAACGGCTTTTGCGTCTTCAACGAAGGAGAGATAGTTGGGATCACCCACTACAGGGTCTTCGCACGTCCTCTGGCTGCGGCAACAGGTCTGTTCCTTGATGATCTGTTTGTTTCCCCCGAGGCCCGTGGGACGGGTGCGGCTGGCGCATTGATTGATGCTGTACGCGGCGAAGCCCAGAAAAACGGCCACAGCGTGGTGCGCTGGATCACAGCCGAGGACAACGCCCGTGCGCGCGGCCTTTACGACAAGATCGCGGAACAGACAGCTTGGGTGACCTACGACATCAAAGTTTGACGCAAAAAGCGTCTTTAGTTGAATAGTTGCCGCAAAATACTGCGGCACCTAAGCACATTGCAAAATGTCTCCAAACCTTCATGGTATGACCATTGCGGCAGCGTTCTCCCACAGGTAGTGTTGTTGTCGCGCGTGTGGGAGTGGAAATGCCTCAAGGATTTGAATCTGAAAGCCGAAAGCTGCTTGGGCGGTTGCGCGATGTCATGGCGAGTGGCGTCGAGGGGCAAGCGCGTCTGGACGAGATCGTTGGCTTGATTGCATCCTCGATGCAGGCAGAAGTGTGTTCGATTTACCTGTTTCGCGACGCCGAAACGCTGGAACTTTGCGCCACACAAGGCCTTGAGCAAGAGGCCGTTCATCAAACACGAATGCGCCTAGGCGAAGGTCTGGTCGGGCGTGTTGCAAAAACACGTATGGTCGTTAACACGGCGGATGCTCCTGCAGCCAAAGGGTTCCGCTACATGCCGGAAACTGGCGAGGAACGTTATTCGAGCTTCTGCGGTATTCCGGTGCAGCGCCTCGGCGAAACGATGGGTGTTTTGGTTGTTCAAAGCCGAGACCCAAGAGAATTTACCGCTGATGAGGTGTACGCCCTCGAAGTTGTCGCGATGGTTTTGGCGGAGATGAACGAGCTTGGTGTTTTTGTAGGCGAGGGGGCAGCCCTGCGCGCCCGTCACCAAGAACCCGTCCTATTCAGAGGAACAGTCGGTCAGGAAGGGGCAGCCGGGGGCAATGTCTACCTGCATGAACCGCGCGTAGTTGTAACCAACGTTATTGCCGACGATCCAGAAGCTGAAACCGTGCGTCTGCGCGAAGCCGTCGATACGCTGCGGGTCTCCGTGGATGATATGCTGACCCAAACTGCGACAGTAAATACTGATCAAAAACAGGTACTAGAAGCCTATCGCATGTTCGCCAACTCCCGCGGTTGGATGCGTCGGATGGAAGCGGACATCGCCCAAGGCTTGTCTGCGGAAGCCGCAGTTGAGAAAGAGCAATCGCTGGCGCGGTCGCGGATGGGGCAGGCAGACCATTACCTGCGCGATCGTCTGCATGATCTCGATGATCTATCCAACCGGTTGCTGCGAATCCTAACGGGGCAGAACGCGCAGACAGGGGCTGACATGCCCGACGCGCCTGTTCTTGTCGCCCGCAATATTGGTCCCGGCGAATTGCTGGAATATGGCAAGGCGCTCAAAGGGATCGTGCTTGAGGAAGGCTCAGTCGGAAGTCACGCGGCAATTGTTGCACGCGCATGGGCAATTCCATTGGTCATCCGCGCTAAAGGGATCACGACCGAAGCTTTGAATGGTGATCGCATTCTCGTTGATGGGGAACAGGGCATTGTCCACTTGCGGCCCGACGACACCGTCAAAGCCGCTTTTGGTGACAAGATCGCGATGCAAGCCGCGGCACAGGCGCGCTATGCTGGCATTCGTGATCTTCCTGCCATGACAAAATGCGGAACGGTCGTGTCTTTACACATGAACGCTGGCTTGATGGCTGACCTTCCGTCGCTCGAAAGCTCGGGCGCTGAAGGTGTCGGATTGTTTCGGACCGAATTGCAGTTTCTTATCCGCAGTCAAATGCCGAAACGTGCTGAGTTATCAGCGCTTTATGCGCGAGTCATGGATGCTGCCAAAGGCCAGCGGGTAGCGTTTCGCACGTTGGATATCGGGTCGGACAAAGTGCTGTCCTACATGAAGGCAATCGAAGAACCCAACCCTGCCATGGGCTGGCGTGCGATCCGAGTTGGCCTTGAAAAACCAGGCGTTTTGCGGATGCAGCTTCAGGCGTTGTTGCGGGCGGCAAATGGGCGGCCATTGTCCGTGATGTTCCCTTTCGTTGCCCAGTTGGAAGAATATCGCGCAGCACGCGCCGAGTTCGACAAAGCGATGGCGCGGGAGCGCCGTCTGGGCCATCCTGTTCCCGACGATTACAAGATCGGCGCAATGCTTGAGACGCCCAGCTTGGCATTTGCCCCTGATGTATTCTTTGAGGAAGTCGATTTCATTTCGATTGGCGGCAACGATCTAAAGCAGTTTTTCTTTGCAGCAGACCGCGAGAATGAACGAGTTCGCCGTCGCTACGATACTTTGAACGTGAGTTTCCTGACGTTCCTTGAACAGCTTATTGCACGCTGTAAGGCTCATAATACGCACGTCAGTTTCTGTGGCGAAGACGCGGGACGCCCGATCGAAGCCGCCGCATTTGCAGCCCTTGGCTTACACAATCTGTCGATGCGGCCAGCCTCAATCGGGCCGGTCAAACATATGCTTCGCCGGATTGACCTTGGGGAGGTTAAGTCGATCATCGACGCGTCCCGTACACGGGGCGACCAATCTGCCCGTGGGGCGATCAGCGATTACCTTCGCGGTCAGGTATAGGCTCAGGTTTCAGGCCTTTAGAAGCGGGCCCGTCAGTTTGGACAGCTCTTCGTGGAAAGCATCCGCGACCTCATTCTCACCGAAATCACGGGCGAGGGATCGCAGCCCGAAATGAACATGAGCGATGTCGGTGTAATAGCTGACAAAGGTGTAGTTGGTGCCTGCGCCCGCCGCAGCGCCCAAGATTGGCACAGCCTGACCTGCAAGTTTTTGACCAAGGACCGTGGCGAATTGAGGTGCTACTTTGCTGATCAGTTTATTGATCGCGGCCCCTGACAGCCCGATGCGTGCGCCGATGAAACTCGTATCAACGCCATCGTCTTCTTTGCCGTGGCCACCTTTGCCAAACACCATCAGGCATTGGGCGCGGGTTTCTGGAGCGGTCGGGTCTTCGCCGTGCGTTTCGGCAACATGCTGCACGGCGCGAAAAATCATTGTTGTTGCAATGGGGAGTTCGGCAAGGGCTGTCGGCAGACCGCCAAGCCCACCAATTGCACCCGAAACCGACGCAAGAGCTTTGTGCGCACGATCAGACGCAACAGCGCGTCCGATGCCACCACGACTGCGTCCAGCCGCATCATAACTGGCCCGCAATGCGCGCACGGCTGCTCCGTCCAGACGGGTGCGGGTTGTATCAGGCAGTAGCTTAAGTCCGTCTTCGACTTGTCCTCCAAGGAACGTCACCACTTGCATGAGCACTCCAGACGCCGCGTGTTGGCGGGCGGCGAGGGCCTTAATTCGAGCACGTTCTGCCTCGTTTAAGGGGGCAGGTGGGGTACGGGGGGTGATGTCTCTCATTGTGTCGGGATCAGCTGTCATACCTTTAATATGGGCATGAAACTGCGGTTTTCAATTAATCGAGCGAATCAAGCCGCTTGCGCACACGCCCACGAACACCCGCCCATGGGCCAAACCCGAGGATACGATCAGGGTTTGTTGGAGGCGGCATCACCACGCCATTTAGCGGGCGAAACCCAAAGCGTTCGTAATAGGGCGCGTCACCAACCAGCAGCACACGCGGCCAGCCAGCTGGTGCTGCGCGTTCCAAGACATCACGGATCATGAGCCCGCCAAGGCCTTCGCCTTGCCGAGTGGGGTGCACGGACACAGGACCAAGCAGCAATGCATCATGGGCCTCAATGCGGATCGGCCAGCATCGGATCGCGCCGCCAATCTCTCCGTCATCGTCTTGTACGACACTGCAAAATTCGGGAACGGGTGGAACGTCATCGCGCAGACGATACGACGACAACGCCTTGCGCCCAGGCGCAAAGGTTAGGTCATAGAGGGCTTCAACGCCCCACCAATCATCGGCTGTTTCTTGTCGCAGTTCCATGCGCTTAGGTTTCTTCGTGTTTTGCTTTCAATGCAAACAAGTTATTGATTTGCCAAATCGTAACAAACGGCCGAGGCAAAGATGTTTTACCAACCCAAAGATGGCCACGGCTTGGCCCACAATCCCTTCAATGCTGTTGTAACACCGCGCCCGATTGGCTGGATTTCTACTCGTGGGGCGGATGGGGCGGACAACCTTGCGCCGTATTCTTTTTTCAATGCGGTTGCTTATGAGCCTCCGCAGGTGATGTTTTCATCGACCAGCGTGAAAGAGGATCGCGGGGACACGAAAGACAGCGTCGCCAATATTCGTGAAACAGGGGTCTTTGCGGTCAACACTGTTGAATATGCCATGCGCGATGCAATGAACCGTACGAGTGGCATGTGGCCACGCGAGACCGATGAATTCGTTGACGCTGGAATCGAAAAGGCGGCTTGCCAAACAATCAATTGCGCCCATGTTGCGGGCGCACCTGCGGTTCTTGAATGCCGTATGACCCAAATCGTCAAGATCGAAGGGGCCGCGAATTTCGCGGTATTTGGCGAGGTCGTCGGCGTTCATCTGCGCGACGATTGCATGGTGGACGGTGCATTTGATGTGACGCAGTTCCAGCCGTTGGCCCGCGGTGGGTATAAGGATTACTCGGTTGTGCGCGACGTCTTCCAGCTCGTGCGGCCTGATGAATAGCGCTTAATGCACCACGAAATAGCGCACGAGCCCGTAAATGTAGAAGACCGAAAACATCAGGTTTAACCACTTGAGTTGGGGTTCCGTGCGCAGCCAGCCACAATAGCACCAGATGATGCAAAATGGCAGGCTGAGCGACATGGCCAATAAGTGCCACCCTTGAACAACGGCCAGCGTTGATCCAACGCCTAACACCACTGCAAATTGCTTCATCCACCGCTCATAGGCGGCGAGGGCCATAAGACCGTTTCTCACTCCGATTGCTCCAAGAATAGGCGTCCCGTGGACCCGGGTAAGTGCGCCTGTAATATCCTTAGAACATCAATGTGTTCGGATCAATGCCCGCCGATGATGCCCGTTTTTACAGAGTAATCGACCGCGATTTCGTAGTCAGGGTCATCGTCACTATCCACAACCAAGTGGCCGGCCTTTGACAACAGCTGATGGCAATCGTGGGTCAAGTGGCGCAGTTGAATTGATTTGCCGTGGTCTTCGTACTTGGCAGCGACGGCTTCGATGGCTTGCAGCGCGGATTGGTCAGCGACGCGGGACCCTTCAAAGTCGATGATGACTGATTTTGGATCGTCGTTAACTGTGAACAACTCGACGAAGCCTTCAGCCGAGCCAAAGAATAGCGGGCCGTTGATTTTGTAGACCTTTGCGCCCTCTGGCGTGACGTGGGTGTTCGCGTGGATACGGCGCGCGTTGGACCATGCATAGGCGAGTGCAGACACGATAACACCAACAACAACGGCAATCGCGAGGTTTGTCATCACGGTCACAACAGTAACCAAAACAATGACGAAAGCGTCCATGCGCGGCACTTTGGTCATCACCTTGAACGAGTTCCACGCGAAGGTGCCGATCACAACCATGAACATCACGCCAACCAATGCGGAAAGCGGGATTTTCTCAATCAGGCCCGATGCAAACAGGATGAATGCCAACAAGAACAACGCCGCAACAGTACCAGCGATGCGCGTACGACCGCCGGATTTCACGTTGATCATCGACTGACCGATCATCGCACAGCCACCCATGCCACCAAAGAAACCTGTGACGGTATTGGCTACGCCTTGGGCGATACATTCTTGGGATGCGCCGCCGCGTTTGCCAACAATTTCACCGACCAAGTTCAAAGTCAGTAGGCTTTCGATCAAGCCGATGGATGCCAAAACAAGCGAGAAGGGCAGGATAATATACAAAGTCTCAAGCGTAAGAGGGACCATCGGAATGTGGAACGGTGGCAAGCCGCCTTCGATACTCGCGAGGTCACCGACCAATAGAACATCGAGGTCTAGCGCGATTGCTAGAATGGCAACGATGCCAATGCCCGCCAATGGCGCTGGAATCAGGTTTGTGATCTTCGGCCAAACCCAAATGATCGCCATTGTCAGCGCCGTCAGTGCCAACATGAGGTAAAGTTTCGTTCCAGTCAGCCATTCGCCATTTGGGATCCCGTGGCTGCCGCCATGTGCTGTTCCGGGCACTTGGAACTGGCCAAGCTGGGCAAGGAAAATAACGATCGCGAGGCCGTTAACAAAGCCCAACATCACCGGATGAGGCACAAGGCGAATGAATTTTCCCCAATGCATGAACCCGACGACGAGCTGAAGCAGCCCCATCAAGACGACCGCAGCAAACAAATATTCTATACCGTGCAAGACCACAAAAGCAGTCATGACAACGGCCAAAGCACCGGTCGCTCCGGAAATCATCCCCGGGCGACCACCAATCAGCGCGGTAACCAAGCCGACGATAAACGCCGCATATAGCCCGACCAGCGGGTCAACACCTGCCACGAATGCAAAGGCAACAGCCTCGGGCACAAGCGCGAGAGCAACAGTCAGGCCGGACAACACCTCGATGCGCAAGCGATCAGGTGTCAGATTGCGGCTTGAGGGCTTTAGATCGGCGTCTTCAAGACGACCAACAAGATTAGCGAGGATGGACTGACGCAACGGAGCACCTAATTGTTTGGGGTTCTTTGGCCGCCGTGTAGCCCAAGGTGCCTGCGCTGTCACCCCTTGGATGCCATTCGAGGGTTTTATGGGCCGTTTGACGATTTGAACTCTTCACAAGTTGGGACATGCACGGCAGGGTTGAGAGACAACAAGGCGGGGATTTATGCAAACTAAACTCGGAATCATCGGCGGATCGGGCCTTTACGATATCGAAGGCTTGGAAGACGCCAATTGGGTGTCGGTAGACAGCCCGTGGGGCGCACCTTCGGACGATGTTTTGTGCGGCACGTTGCACGGCGTTGAGATGGTATTTTTGCCGCGCCACGGGCGAGGGCACGTGCATTCGCCAAGCACTGTGCCGTATCGCGCCAACATAGACGTATTGAAACGACTTGGTTGCACTGATGTTATCTCAGTCTCGGCGTGCGGCTCGTTTCGCGAAGAAATGGCGCCGGGAGATTTTGTGATTGTCAGTGACTTCATTGACCGAACCTTTGCGCGCGAAAAATCGTTCTTTGGCACCGGCTGTGTGGCGCATGTCAGTGTGGCGCACCCAGTGTGCTCGCGCCTTGGTGACGCTTGTGAAAGTGCGGGCAAAGCCGCTGGTGTGAACGTCCACCGTGGCGGCACCTATCTGGCAATGGAAGGTCCGCAATTTTCGTCGCTCGCCGAAAGTAAGCTTTATCGTGAGGTCTGGGGCTGTGACGTGATCGGCATGACCAATATGCCCGAAGCGAAACTCGCCCGCGAGGCGGAGCTTTGTTACGCGTCAATCGCGATGATCACGGACTATGACAGTTGGCACCCTGACCATGGTAGTGTCGATATTTCCGATATTATCGCGACGCTAGGGGCCAATTCCGCAGCGGCCAAAACGACGGTGGCAGGGATTGCGCAAATCCTGTCTGGTGAACGCGAGCCATGCCCTTGCGGATGTGACCGAGCCTTGGAATATGCAATCATGACAGCGCCGGATGCACGCGATTCAGCTCTCTTGGCTAAACTGGACGCTGTTGCAGGCCGCGTTCTGTGATCCGCAGTATTCTTGCATGGATCGTGGGGGGCGTGGTTGCGGCCCCTGTGTTTGCGCAGGAATACGTAACCACAGACGGCCCGTTGAGCGACACAGACTTTTATCGACTGGTTTCATGCGCTGCGCGACCCGGGGAAGGCTGCAATGAGCCCATCATTCATTGGGCAAACCGTGTCGTTACGGTTACATTTGCGCCGATCCCGATTGGCTATCGAGAGGAACTTGCGCGCGAAATGGACCGCGCCCTTGGGTCTGCAGTCGCGCAGATCAACGGCGCTGTCTCGGGCGTTACTGTACGACGCGTTTCGAAATCCCAGCCTGCGGACATTGTTATCTATCTGCAACCCATCCGCGCAGGTGACGCGGTTCGCGGAACAGGATACCCCCAGTTGGACGGAACACCGATTGGCGCGGCCTTGGTGCAAGTGTTTTGGGACGAAAACCTTAAGCTTACGGAAGCGGCGATCGTCTTTGCTGGCGATCTTCCGATTGAGCAGGCCGGTTCAGTTATGATTGAAGAACTCAGCCAAGCAATGGGTCTCATGACCGATATTCGAAACCCGCACTACAACACGTTGTCGGTCTTTTCCGAGGACAGTAACAGTGTCGCAAAACTTGGCCGCCAAGACCGAGAGGCGTTGCGACGTCACTACCCAAACAACCCCTAACCGCTAACAAGGAACCAAAATGAAACCGCAACGAAAGACCGTTCAGGACTATATCCGCACCATCCCCGACTTCCCGCATGAAGGGATCATGTTTCGTGATGTAACGACGCTTTTTGCTAATCCACGGGGGTTTCGCATGGCGGTGGATCAGTTGCTGCACCCATACGCGGGCGAAGACATTGACGTTGTTGTTGGCCTTGAGGCGCGGGGGTTCATTTTGGGCGGCGCGATTGCGCACCAGCTGGGCAAAGGGTTTGTTCCGATCCGAAAGAAAGGCAAACTGCCAGGCAAAACGATTGAACAGGCATATTCGCTGGAATACGGCGAGGCCGTGATGGAAATGCATGACGACGCCATCGAAGCAGGCGCAAAGGTATTGGTCGTGGATGATCTGTTGGCGACGGGTGGCACTGCAGAGGCCGGTATTAAATTGCTGGAAAAGCTAGGCGGCGATGTTGTGGGCTGTGCGTTTGTTATCGACCTGCCAGAACTCGGCGGGCGCGAAAAGCTTGTGAAGCTGGGACATGAAGTTCACATTTTGTGTGAATTTGAGGGTGATTAGGCCGATTGGGGCTAGTTGGCTTTGCGTTTGGGCATAAACGGTAGAGGGGCTACGGGCACACCATCCTCGATCAACTTTTTGGCCTCGTCCAATTTGGCCTCGCCGTAGATCGCACGTTCGGGGGCGTCTCCGTCGTGCATCTTGCGGGCTTCTTTGGCAAAACCTTCACCAACGTATTCGCTGTTTGCTTCAACGTCTTTGCGCATTTGGGTAAGGGCGGTCTCCGCATCTGATTGTGGTGACTTAAGCTCGGGCGCCTTTGATTTTGACTGAACACTAGGTGCCATCAAAGACCGCTTAACATCGCTGGACCCACAAATCGCACAAGACAAATGGCCCGCATCCGCGAGCGCATCAAACCCGTCGGACGATTGAAACCAGCTGTCGAACTGGTGGTCTTCGTTGCATATCAATGTATAGCGGATCACAGTTTTTTTGCCCTTTCTCTCCTGTAGACATAGGGCGGCGGGCAGGACGCGGCAACGGCCTAAGCTGTTTTTGGTTTGAAATTCAGGATAATCGTAGAGAGTTCCGGATCATCAACAAGTGCCGCGGCTTTCTTGCGAGGCAGCCATTTTCGCGTGCGTTCCTTGCGTTCGGGCCACGTTTTCAGGACTTTCTTCACCTTTAGCGGATAGACGACCGCAAGGCAGGGTAGTTCATCTTTGGAAAAGGTTTTGGAATAGCTGAAAACGCCTGCAGGGCGTACATGGACTTTGCCGCGCACGCCTGCTTCTTCATAGGCTTCGGTTGCGGCGGCATCCATCGGGGTTTCACCGTTCATGGGCCAACCTTTTGGCACGATCCAGCGTTTCGTGCGGCGGGATGTCACCAAGCAAATCTGGACCTTACCATCCTTGATCCGATAGCAAAGCGCTGCGAACTGCGTGCGCAATTCAGTCTTGGCGCCTTTGCCTAGCTCAATTTCTTGTTGCTGAATTTCGCCCATGCCTGTCGTTCCGGCTGTTGCCCTTCGTGCGCGTTAGTGTGCACTATTCGTCGAGCGCTTATCCTACGGAATAGTAATGGAAATGCAACGAAGCACCGGACGGAATACAACAAGATTTGGCTGTGCAGTGGCACTGTCGGTGTTTCTTGTGTCGCCAGCGGTGGCAGATGATGTGACGGTTTTCGCTGCTGCGAGTCTGCGCGACGCGGTCTCGGGCCTAGCTGAAACCTATGAGGCTGAAACGGGCGACAACGTCACATTGGTGTTTGCGGCCTCGTCGACCCTAGCGCGGCAAGTGGTGCAAGGTGCGCCTGCGGATGTGGTTTTGCTGGCAGATGTGGATTGGGCTGACTGGTTGGTTGATGAGGGTGGGGTTGAACAGGTTGCTGCGTTCGCGCGCAACAGCCTTGTGATGGTTGCACTGGATGGTCACACAATTGATGATCCCAACAGCATTCCCGACATTCTGTCCGATGGCTACATTGCAATGGCGCAGGTCGATGCTGTTCCCGCTGGACGCTATGGCAAGGCGGCGTTGGCTTCCCTTGGGCTGTGGGACACTTTGGAATCGCGTATTGTTCAGGCCAACAACGTTCGTGCTGCGTTGCGGTTCGTGACAAGCGGCGAGGCGGCATTCGGCATAGGCTATGCGAGCGACCTTGTGGCGATCCCTGATCTGCGAAAAGTGTACTGCTTTGCTGAAGAAACCCATCCCTCCATCGTCTTTTCTGGCGGGTATGTTACCGATCACGGTGCGCAGTTTTTCGAGTATGTTCGAGGCGATGTCGGCCAAGGGATACTATCTGAATGGGGGTTCACACCGGTGATTGATCAATGAATGAGCTCCTCGGACCTGCTGAATGGGCGGCTTTGTGGCTGTCGCTCAAAGTCGCGTTTTGGGCGACGTTGTGCAGCTTACCAATTGGTTTTGGCGTGGCATACGTCTTGGCGCGTGGGCGTTTTGTTGGCCGTCAGGCGTTGAACGTCTTGGTGCACCTGCCGCTTGTGATGCCCCCTGTTGTGACGGGTTATCTTTTGCTGCTTGGGTTTGGACGCACTGGCCCTTTAGGGGAACTGTTTGAAAACCTGTTTGGTTTGGTCTTTGCCTTCCGCTGGACTGGGGCCGCCTTGGCCGCCGCGATCATGGGGTTCCCATTGATGGTGCGTGCCATCCGTTTGTCGCTAGAGGCTGTCGATTCAGGTCTAGAGGAAGCCGCAAGCACGCTGGGTGCATCGCGCTTTAAGGTCCTGCGAACTGTGACATTGCCGCTCGCGTGGCCGGGGATATTGGCGGGTGCGGTGCTTGGGTTTGCCAAAGGAATGGGGGAGTTCGGAGCGACGGTAACGTTCGTGTCAAACATACCGGGGCAGACGCAGACGCTGGCCCTGTCGATAGATACCTTGCTGGATGTTCCGGGCGGTGAACCCCTTGCGCTACGGTTGGCCATCGTGTCGATCTTAATCGCGGCGGTCGCATTGATCATAAGTGAGGTCCTCGCGCAGCGGGTCTCAAAGGCGAGGGCGCGCTGATGCTGTCAGTTGATATAGCCAAAACATTCGATGGCTTTACCCTAGACGTGGCCTTTGATGCGCCTGCGGGTATCACGGCGATTTTCGGTCCGTCAGGATCTGGCAAAACGAGCGTCATTCGAGCGGTCGCGGGGCTTTTGCCTTGTGAACGAGCACAGGTAACCTTGTCCGGCGTTGAATTAACCCACTTAAGGCCTTGCATGAGGAAGGTTGGATATGTCTTTCAAGATGCACGACTTTTCCCGCATATGACGGTGCAAAAAAACCTGCGTTACGGTGGTTCCCATGACGAAGAAGCCGTCATTGCGGTGCTTGGACTGTCAGCCCTGTTGGACCGTTCTCCGGCGACCCTGTCGGGTGGTGAACGTCAGCGCGTTGCCCTTGGCCGTGCTCTAATGTCGGCACCGGAACTCTTGTTGATGGACGAACCACTGTCCGCCCTTGATGCCCCACGAAAGGCCGAAGTGCTCCCCTATATAGAAGCGCTGCGCGATCAGACATCGATCCCGATCCTATACGTCAGTCACGACATGGGAGAGGTTGCACGGCTCGCACGTAATATAGTTGTGCTAAATAAAGGTCAGGTGGTCCTGTCGGGTGACATGGAAGATGTGTTGTCTGATCCAGCCGCTGTGCCCTTTCTTGGTGTGCGCGATGCGGGCGCGGTTTTGACGGGGCGTGTCGTTGGGCATGCGGATGACGGTCTTACTAAAATTGAAACGGGCGCAGGGGCCGTTTGGGTGCCCGGCGCTGTTGGCCGTGCGGGCGGAACCGTGCGCGTGCGCGTTCCTGCGCAAGACATCATTCTGTCGCGCACGCAGCCTGAAGGGCTGAGCGCGTTGAATGTTCTGCCGGTCACGATTGCAGCGCTTGAACGGGGCGGCGGGCCTGGCGTTGCTGTGGCATTGCAGGCGGGTGATTCAAGACTTTTGGCGCGGGTAACGAAGCGGTCGTGCGACGGCATGGCGCTGCAAAAGGGGGATCGTATTTTTGCGATCTTAAAAGCGACGGCGATTGCCTCAACCGATGTTGGTTAGCGGTACGTCGGGATAAGATCGGTCTTTGTAGGGGTTGCTTCATAAACGGCGCGCGCAATCGCTCTGCTAAGACATGTTGCACCGGCGGCGCCGATTGCGGCGAAGGTTGAAACGTCGACGGGCGTGTCCTCATTTGTGGACACACCAAACACCAAATCTCCATCAAGTGGGGTATGCGACGGTACGATCGCGCGCGCCATTCCGTCATGTGCTGTGACCGCCAGCCGGTGACACTGAACTTTGCTGAGCGGTGCATCCGTGGCGACAATCGCGATGGTAGTATTGGCACCCCGCGCCGCGTGGAGCCCCATGGCCTGTTCCTTGAGGCTCGGGTCGGGGCATGTGTAGCCAACGGCGGGATCGGGGCCGAGGCCCCCGAACTCACGATCTATTTCAAACGGCGCCGCCCAGAAATAGCGGTCCCCTGATGTTGTAACGCTACCCATTGAATTCACCACGACCAAAGCGCCAACGGTGGTTCCGTCCGGCAAAACAACGGAGGCAGACCCGAGCCCGCCCATTTGCCGTGCCGCCATTGCGCCTGTGCCCGCGCCATGACTTCCGATCGCGAAATCATCAGCCGCAGTATCAAATGCCGCACGCCCAAGGGCAGCGTAGGGGTTCGCATCCCAGTCCTTGTCGCCGCCGTTTATCAGGTCGAACACAATGGCACCGGGAACGATGGGGACGGTCACATCGCCGACAGCAAAACCGCGCCCTTTGTCACGCAATCCAGCGGCCACGCCGCTACAGGCATCTAACCCAAAAGCCGATCCTCCAGACAGAACCAAAGCATCAACTTGCTGCACGGTTTTGTCAGGCGCAAGAAGGTCCGTTTCGCGTGTTCCCGGCGCGCCGCCCATGACATGAACGGATGCTGTGAAAGGCTTGTCCGCAACCAAAACTGTGCTGCCGGATTTCAGGTGGTGGTCTTGCGCGTTGCCCACCCGTAGGTTTGCGATATCCGTAATCAGGTTTCGAAGTCCGGGTGCATATGTCATGGCTTTGCCGTTTGCTGTGATGACTTTCTCAACTGTGCCTTGGAATACCGATAACCGCCAGATGCCGTGGCGGCGAAATTATCTTTCGCAGTGGAAAGGCCTGCGTGTGGCTGATACGACGTCTTAAAGAGAGACGACGGAGACTTGATATGAGTGCTACAGCCAAGAAACGCGCGCCAATGGCGGATGATATCCGCGCAGCCAAAGGGGGCACTCCGCTGGTCAGCTTGACCGCCTACACGACGCCCATGGCAGAAATGATGGACGAACATTGCGATTTCGTCTTGGTCGGCGACAGTGTTGGTATGGTGCTCCATGGTCTGCCATCGACGCTGGGCGTAACGATGGAAATGATGATCATGCACGGGAAAGCCGTGTTCCGCGGTCTAAAGACAGCGATGATGGTCATCGACATGCCGTTTGGCAGCTATGAAGAAAGCCCCGAACAGGCCTTTGCAAATGCCGCGACACTGATGGCCGAAACAGGCGCGGGCGCTGTTAAGCTGGAAGGTGGCGTTGCCATGGCTGAAACGATTGCGTTTCTCGTGTCGCGAGGGATTCCTGTTATGGCGCATGTGGGGCTGACGCCTCAGTCGATCAACACTTTGGGCGGATATAAGGTGCAAGGTCGCGGCGATGCGCGGTCTGTCCTTATGGATGACGCGCAGGCTGTGACAGATGCAGGGGCTTTTGCAGTGGTGCTTGAAAAGGTACCGGCTGGGCTGGCTGACGAAGTCACTGCGCAAATCGCCATTCCGACTATCGGTATCGGGGCGAGTGCTGGATGTGACGGTCAAATTCTGGTGGTCGATGACATGCTAGGACTGTTCACGGCCTTTAAGGCCAAGTTCGTAAAGCGCTATGCGCATCTGGGTGATGACGGCGAAGCGGCCATCGCCGCCTATGCGGCTGAGGTGCGGGCGCGCAGTTTCCCGGCGGAAGAACACACTTTTGCTGACGAGGTCCCAAGCAAATGACCGCTCCTATAGTTAGGACGCTCGCCGAACTTCGCCAAATGACGGCGGGGTGGCGCAAGGCGGGCGAAGCAATCGGAGTAGTGCCGACAATGGGAGCGCTGCATCAGGGGCATTTGTCGCTTGTACGGGCCGCAAAGGATCACTGTGACAGAGTGATCGTTACAATTTTTGTGAACCCCAAACAGTTCAACAATCCCGAAGATTTGGAAAACTATCCACGCACCGAACATGACGACGCCAAAAAATTGGCGTCTTTTGAAGTCGATGCAATTTACGTTCCAGACGCGGACCAGATTTATCCGGATGGGTTTGCGACAAATGTATCAGTCAGCGGGCTGACGGATATGTTGTGCGGTGCTGCACGCCCCGGACATTTTGATGGCGTTGCGACCGTGGTGAGCAAGTTGTTCCTACAGACGCAGGCAGACAAAGCGTTTTTTGGAGAGAAAGATTATCAGCAGCTTCAGGTCGTTACACGACTGGCCGCTGATCTAGATATCCCGATTGAGGTCGTCGGTTGCCCTACGATCCGCGAAGAAGACGGGCTGGCGATGTCATCGCGCAACCTGTTGTTGTCGGACCGCAGCCGGATCAAAGCGCCACTTCTGGCTGAGGTTATGGACGATGTCGCGGCGTCGCTTAACGACGGAAAGACAATGTCAGAGATTGTTCCGGACGCGACAGCGCGCCTATTGGCGGCTGGGTTTAATGAGGTGGACTACCTTGAACTGCGCGATGGGGCGGACCTTTCCTTGCTGGACAGCATGAAGCCGGATGCGCGCCTGTTTGCTGCGGCATGGCTGGCCGGTGTGAGATTGATTGATAACATCGCGGTTTAATCCGGTTCATGTAAGGTTTTTTGATGGGGCACATTTTTGATCTGACGTCCTCGCAGGGTTTCAACCAAACTATGTATTGGGTCGGGCTTGTTGCGATGTTTCTGGCATTCTCTGTCGCACTTGTTGGCCTCGCTAATTACGTGCCCGGTGGTAAAGACGAGTCGCAAGAGGACAACTGGTCAATGCTCTTTGCCACGTGGCGCGACAGCTTGATCGTGACGCTGTTGTACACCTCGCAGAGCTTTTTGTGGCATTTCTCAGCGTTCAGCAATTTGACGCAAATTCAATCGGAAGCAGTCTTTCTTTATGCTCCACTGGTTGTGCCGACCCTTGGGTTCATTGTGGACGTATTGATATTTGTGATTGTCGCGATGCGAATTCTGGCGCTGTCTCGTTGGATTTCGAGACGTGGGAAGGCCGATTGATTGGGGTTTCTAGGTGTCGCTATCTAGAAGAATCTGCACGAGGCTGCGGGCCATAACTTCTACGCTGTCCATCATGTCATCCACGCCAATGTATTCGTCAGGTTTGTGTGCCAGTTCGAGAATGCCAGGGCCATACGCAACGCAGTTCTTTAGCTTGCCGATTCTGTCGATGTGCTTTTGATCGTACGTACCGGGGGAGGCGATAAACTGTGCGGGCGCGCCAAGTACCTTTTCGATCTGTGTCGCGAGAGTCGTGGCAATCGGCGCATCGCGGTCCGTCATCGAGGGCAGCACGTGGTTGAGTTCGGTCAGCTTATACTCGAACTTCGAGCGACTGGATTTGAGGTCGTTCAAAATATTCGTCACTTCGGCGCGGACTTGGTCTAGCGGCTCTTCATCAAGGAAACGTCGGTCAATAACGATACGGCAAGAATCCGGCACGCAATGGGCAGGCAGACCTGTGAAATCGTCAGCTTGTTCGTTTTGGCCGCCATGAATGGAATTGATGTTCATGGTAGATTGGCGGGCGCCTTCTGGCACGACAGGCATATCCGTGCGCCGTGTGGCCATTGCGGGAAACAGGTCTGTTTCGAACTTTTCCAACACGGCTCCCATGTGGCGCACGGCACAATCGCCTAGGAATGGCATTGAGCCATGGGCGATTTCACCAAAGGTTTCGATCTCGGCCCACCAACCGCCGCGATGCCCGAGGCACACGCGGTCTTTGTTCAGAGGCTCTGGAATTATGACGTGTTGCACACGGGACGGGCTAAAATATCCCTGCTGCGCGAGGTATGCGACGCCACCATAACCACCGGATTCCTCGTCCGCGGTGCCAGAAATCTCGATCGCCCCAGAGAAATCAGGGAATTCTTCGATGAAGGCCTCGGCTGCAATAATGGAAGCTGCCAGTCCGCCCTTCATATCGCAGGCCCCACGTCCGTAGATTTTGCCATCGATAAGGGCGCCACCAAATGGGTCTTGGGTCCAGCCTTTCCCGACTTCAACCACATCTGTGTGACTGTTGAAGTGGATGCAGTCCCCAGTGCGTGTTCCTTCGCGGCGCGCGATGATATTCCAACGGGGATATTTTTCGCTGTCACCGGGGGTGCCATGTGCCCTCACCAATTCCGTTGTGAACTTCGAGCGTCTTAATCTTCGGTCCAAAAAATCGCAGATTTCGCGGTAGTTTTCGCCGGGCGGATTCAGGGTAGGAATGCGAATTAGATCTTGCGTCAGGGCAATCAGGTCGTCGCGTTTTCCGGCGATACGGGAGAGTAGAGGCTCAAGATTGGTCATGACGCGACTATCTGTTCACTTATACAAACCCGCAAGAGGGCAGGTTGAAAGGCCTTGTCTGGAATCCCCTAGAGTGGAGGCCTGATCGGTGGAGAAAACCTTGGGTTGTATCTGTGTTTTTCACGAATCTTAGGATTGTCGCAATTTTGGCAACAAATGAGGGTCTCTGAAGTAATTACTACGCAATTGCGAACAGTGATATGAGCTTGAATGGAGAATAATACGCCTTAGAGTGAGTGAAACGCTTTGTTTTTCCCCGTAGGTTAATTGTTCCCCAAGTGGGGTTAATTTATCCATACTGCTATAATTAGCTGAAAATTGGATGAATATGGCTGAAATAACGCAGTATTGTTTTGTTTATTAGGACAGAATGTTTCCATTACGTAGCGTCAATTTTGCCCGATCTTTACCCATGCGTAAACACCTGTCCAAAAGGGCACCCTCTTTCTGACATTTTTCGCTTTTTCTGCCTCATTTCTGCCTGTATTGAGAAGGGGTCCTACTGGGGGACATGCCGGCTAACTGGGGTTGTCGGATCAAGATTTCGGTCTTGGTGAATGAGTGGTGTCTGCGGAAACGGGTCTATCCCTTTCTATGTGCGGATGAGAGTGTGATCGCTTTTGCGGTCAGTGTGTTTGTTGGTTTGTGGCCGGAATATCCCATCCTACAGATACGCGTCATCAAAGGAGCGGCCGATTGGCTGTTTCGAAGGGTAAGATAGGAACGACGATGTCTGATTATACAATTGACTGGTCCAATACCGATGTGGACGGCAACAACACAATCAATGGTCCGGACGGCACTATTGGAGTGAGTATTGCAACACCCAAGAATAGCGACGGTGACCAGTGGTTTGTTGAAAACGGTATGCTGAAGAACTGGGATGTCTGCAAAGATAGCTCAGCAGACATTACATTCTCCGAAGAAGTAACAGACGTGAAATTCACGCTTCTTGATGTTGATGCTCTCGATGAGATCACGATCATGACCAAGGACGCAGACGGTAACCCTGTCGAAGTTCAATTCGAAGCGACTGGCGTCCACTCCGTCAATGGCAACTCTGTAACTGGTACTCAGACCAACGCACCTGGCCCGGGCGCGGACAACAACGAACAAGACATCGAAATTTGCATTGCAGGCCCGCTCAAGTCCTTCTGGATTGTTTTGGATGATGGTCCAGAGCGCAATTACTCCGGCACGGTTGCCGTGAGCGATATCACATTCAACGTCGCTGAGAACGAAGATGGTTATGTTGATGGCACATCTGGCGATGATCAAATCATCGTAGGCCAATACGAAGACGAAGATGGCGATGAGATCGACGATAGCGACGCTCTCCTTCCTGGCGAAGCAGCGCAGGACGACATCGTTCTTGCGGGCGGCGGCAATGACCTTGTTATGGCGAATGACGGCGACGACGAAGTATACGGCGGTTCAGGTCATGATACGCTTTGCGGTCAGGACGGTGACGATGTTCTTTACGGCGAAGGCGGTAACGACATCCTTGAGGGCATGAACGATAATGACGTTATGTTCGGTGGGTCCGGCTCTGACACCATCTACGGTGACGCAGGCGACGATATCGCAACTGGCGGCACTGGTGGCGACAAAATCTACGGCGGTTCCGGCGACGATCTTTTGTCTGGTGCAAAAGGCAACGACGTAATCAACGCAGGCTCTGACGATGATGTCGTTTACGGCGGCGGCGGTTCTGACAGCATCCTTGGTGGTGCTGGCAATGACACACTTATCGGCGGCAACATGTCATTCGATGGCACGCAGGACTTCAACGACCTGTCCGCGGGTGATTTGGTCGAAGGTCAGTATATTGGCGAAGGCGTTTCGATTACGTCTGGCGATCCAAAGAACCCGGTCATGGTATTCGACACTGCGAACCCGACTGGCGGCGACAACGATCTTGCAACAAACAACCTTGGCAATGTTCTGATCTTGTCTGAGGACCGCGATGCGTCTGATCCGGATGACGAAGCACACGGTGGCACATTCAACATCACGTTCGAAGCGCCAGCGACGGTAACATCCATTACGCTTCTCGACATCGAAGAAGCCGCTTGGGTCAAGTACTACGACGTCAATGGCAACCTTCTTCAGCAGGTTGATGTTGTTACCGGCAACAACGGCCAAGAGACGATCACAACAGACCTGACTAACGTTGGTTCTATCGAAGTGATCCTTGCTGGATCCGGTGCGATCGACAATCTGACATATTCCATCCACCCAGACGACTGCGACACAGCGGACGTTATTTCTGGTGGCGACGGCCATGATTACATCGAAGGCAACGCCGGTAACGACGTGCTGTCCGGTGATGATGGTTGGGACGATATTTATGGCGGCGAAGGCGATGATAAAATCTACGGTGGCGCAGGCGGCCGTGATGATTTGTTCGGCGGCGCTGGCGACGATGAAATTTATGGTGGGTCTGGCGTTGATGTGGTCCACGGTGGCGACGGCAATGATTATGCCGAAACTGGTGATGACCACGACGAAGCCTTCATGGGCGACGGCGACGACACTGTTCTTGGTGGCGGCGGTGCTGACTGGCTGTACGGCGAAGACGGCAACGATGAACTAATCGGCGAAGATGGCGACGATATGCTGTTCGGTGGTGCTGGTGACGACGTCCTGAACGGCGGCGAAGGCGCTGACATGCTTAAGGGCGGCGATGGCGACGATCTGTTGATCGCAGACGCAGACGACACGGTTGTTGACGGCGGCGCCGGCGGCACAGACTTTGATACGTTGGACCTGACAGGCCAAGGCCCTTACTACCTCGACAATGTCGTGGAAGACAGCAATGGCAACGGTATCGACGGTACAGTTGTATTTGTAGACGCAGACGGTAACCCGACAGGCGAAACCCTGGCTTTCACTGAGATCGAAGAAGTGATCGGTGATGAAGTGAACCGTGGACCCGACGCTGTAAACGATACAGCAGAAGTTGACGAAGACGGTTCTGTCGACATCGACGTTCTGGGCAACGACTCTGATCCGGACGGCGACGATCTTACAGTAACCGATGCAACATCCCCGAACGGCACAGTCACCATCAACCCAGATGGCACGCTGACATTCGAACCGGATGAAAACTTCAACGGTGAAACAACAATCACTTACACCATCGACGACGGCAACGGCGGCACAGACACAGCGACTGTTACAGTCACAGTGAACCCTGTGAACGATGGCCCAGTCGCTGCAGACGATGCTGCCGAAACAGATGAGGACACACCTGTCGTCATCGATGTTCTTGGCAACGACAGCGACCCAGATGGTGATGACCTGACAGTGACCGATGCTACGTCCCCAGACGGTGACGTTACGATCAACGCTGACGGCACACTTACATTTACACCTGCGGATGACTTCAACGGTGAGACAACGATCACGTACACAATCGACGACGGCAATGGCGGCACAGACACCGCAACTGTAACCGTCACCGTGAATGCAGTGAACGATGGTCCAGACGCAGTTGACGCTGCAGACACAACTGACGAAGACACACCTGTCACAGTTGATCTGCTTGCCAACGACAGCGATCCAGAAGGCGATGATCTTGAAGTGATCTCCGCGACGCTGGTTTCCGGCGAAGGCGAGATTGTCGACAACGGCGACGGCACTGTAACCTTCACACCAGCTGAAAACTGGAACGGCGAAGCTGTGATCGAATATACGATCAGCGACGGCAACGGCGGTGAAGACACAGCGCTGCATACGATCACAGTGACACCTGTGAACGATGCACCAGAAGCAGTTGATGATGCCGACGGCACGGACGAAGACACAGCGATCACAGTTGATCTGCTGGCCAATGACTTTGACGTGGACGGCGACGACCTGACAGTGACATCTGCAACGGTTCCGGCTGAGCAGGGTACATTGGTCGACAATGGCGACGGTACAGTTACCTTCACACCAGCTGCGGACTTCAACGGTGAGGCGACAATCTCCTACACCATCGAAGACGAAGAAGGCCTGACAGATAGCGCGGTTCACACTGTTACTGTTAACGCCGTGAACGATGGTCCAGACGCAGTTGACGCTGCAGACACAACTGACGAAGACACACCTGTCACAGTTGATCTGCTTGCCAACGACAGCGATCCAGAAGGCGATGATCTTGAAGTGATCTCCGCGACGCTGGTTTCCGGCGAAGGCGAGATTGTCGACAACGGCGACGGCACTGTAACCTTCACACCAGCTGAAAACTGGAACGGCGAAGCTGTGATCGAATATACGATCAGCGACGGCAACGGCGGTGAAGACACAGCGCTGCATACGATCACAGTGACACCTGTGAACGATGCACCAGAAGCAGTTGATGATGCCGACGGCACGGACGAAGACACAGCGATCACAGTTGATCTGCTGGCCAATGACTTTGACGTGGACGGCGACGACCTGACAGTGACATCTGCAACGGTTCCGGCTGAGCAGGGTACATTGGTCGACAACGGTGACGGCACAGTTACCTTCACGCCTGCAATAGGCTTCATCGGTGAGGCAACAATCTCCTACACCATCGAAGACGAAGAAGGTCTGTCAGACAGCGCAGTTCACAAGATCACTGTCGAAGCGGGTATTCTTGACGGCACAGTTGAGGGCACTGACGGCGACGATCTGATCGACGGCGACTACTTGGGCGACCCTGAAGGCGACATCGTCGACAATGACGATGCGCTCATTCCAGGTCACGGACCAAACGACGATCTGATCGAAGCCTATGGCGGCAACGACGTGGTCTACTCTGGCGAAGGCGACGACACTGTTTTCGGTGGCGAAGGCAACGACATGGTCTTTAGTGGCGCCGGCAACGACACGCTTTATGGCGAAGCCGGTGATGACAAACTCGAAGGGTCCGGCGGGGACGACGAACTCTACGGTGGCTCTGGTAACGATGACCTCTGGGCAGGTGCCAATAATGACACCGTCGAAGGCGGCGCTGGCAATGATAGCATCGACGGCGGCGGCGGCGACGACATTTTGAGCGGCGGCACTGGCAACGATACGATCGACGGCGGCAACAATGCCGACATGCTGTTCGGTGGTGCTGGTGATGACGTTCTTGATGGCGGCTCCGACGACGACAAAATCGAAGGTGGCTCCGGCGATGACACAATCATTGGTGGGATTGGTGATGATGATCTGTGGGGCGCATCTGGCGATGACTCTGTAGATGGTGGCCGTGGTGACGATACAATCAGCACAGCTGAAGGTAACGACATCGTTGAAGGTGGTGACGGCAACGACATCATCGACACATCCAACGACCAAGTGCCTCTGCCAGACCTCAGCTTTGGTGACATCATCCCCGCGGATGGCGACTACCCAGGAAGCTCTCCGACTGACGATCTCGACACTGTGTACGGTGGTGCCGGCAACGACACGATCACCACAGGCGATGACGCCGATTACATCGAAGGTGGCGAAGGTCATGATGTAATCGACGGCGGTATCGACGCTGACGAAATCTATGGCGACGAAGGTAACGACACCATTATCGGTGGCGAAGGCTCCGACGAGATCTATGGCGGCGACGGCAACGACACTGTCTATGCTGGTATCGCACCTGGAACTGACCTCTATGGTTTCCCTGAGCAGATCGACGATGATCTTGGCGATCCAGAGCCCGATAACGGTGACGACCTCGTTTACGGTGGAGCTGGCAACGACACGATCTTTGGTGCTGACGACAGCGACGTTCTTTACGGTGATGCGGGCGACGATGTCATCGACGGCGAAATCGACGATGACACATTGTTCGGCGGCGAAGGCAACGACACGCTTGACGGCGGTGCCAACGACGATGTTATCGAAGGTGGTGACGGCGACGATGTAATCACTGGCGGCACTGGTGTAGACGATCTTTCCGGTGGACAGGGGTCTGACCTGTTCCTCGGCGGTAACGGCGGTGACGTGGTTGTCGGTGGCGAAGACGCTGACAATAGTGATGTCGATGTTCTAGACCTCACAGGGTCCAACGTTGACTTCATCACATACGTTGACGGCGACCCAGAGGCAGGCGAAGTGACCTTCCTTGACGGTTCCACAATGACCTTCTCGGAAATCGAAAACGTCGTACCTTGCTTCACACCAGGTACAACGATCGCCACACCAAAAGGCGAGCGTCTGGTCGAAGAGCTTCGTGAAGGTGATCGCATCATAACACGTGACAACGGCATCCAAGAGATCCGTTGGGTTGGCCGCAAAGAGATGTCCGGTAAGGCGCTTGTCGCTAATCCGCACCTCAAGCCAATCTTGGTACGTGCTGGTTCCCTCGGGAACGGCCTGCCAGAGCGTGACATGTTGGTGTCTCCAAACCACCGGATGCTGGTCGCATCAGACAAAACACAGCTCTATTTTGAAGAGCGTGAAGTTCTGGCCGCAGCCAAGCACCTTGTTGGCTCTGAAGGCATCCATGCCGTTGATGTGATGGGCACAGCCTACATTCACTTCATGTTCGACCGCCACGAAGTGGTCTTGTCGAATGGCGCATGGACCGAAAGCTTCCAGCCTGGCGATTACTCACTCAAGGGTATCGGCAACAGCCAGCGCAACGAAATCTTTGAGCTCTTCCCTGAGCTTCAAGAAAAGCAGGGCTTGGAAGGTTACCAGTCCGCACGTCGCGCACTGAAGAAGCACGAAGCCAAGCTTTTGGTTAAGTAAAAACGAGCAGCTTCGCTCGGGCGGCGTTGATCGGCTGAGTGAAGATGAAAAAGGGTCGGGGTGTGGTTGCACGCTCTGGCCCTTTTTTGCGTATAATACTTAAGTTTTCTGATGATTGCCTTCGAAACGGAAACAATAACGCCGGTTTTTCGGATTCCGTCTGGAAAAAGGTTCGGTGATTATGCAGCGGTATTTCCCCTAATATGCGCATTCAGGATAGCTATATTGGATTCCGACAAGATGAGGGCGTGCCTTTGAAGCGCTGATCATTCTAGGGGATTCTATTGTGGCCACACTTACAGGAACATCGAACGGTGATACGCTGGTAGGCGGGTCCGACGATGATGTAATTGCGGGCTTGAACGGTCAGGATAGCCTCTCCGGAGAAGGTGGTAACGACACGCTTTACGGGGGAGATGGGAACGACACGGTTGAAGGTGGCGACGGCAACGATTCAATCGAAGGTGGTTCTGGTCAGGACACTCTTTTTGGCGGTGACGGCGATGACGTCATTCTTGATGACGAAGGGACGCAGAACCTTGGTCAGGATACGGTCTATGGTGGGGCCGGGAATGACACCATTTCGCTGAGCGGGAATGGCGATATTGCCTACGGCGGAACAGGCGACGACTTATTCAACATTTTGGCAGTGTCAAACTTCAACGGAATGAAGATCGATGGCGGTGAAGACACCGACGATACCGATAACGATGTCATCAATCTCACCGCGCTGTATCACGAATACCCTGACCTACAGATCATCTATGAAAACCAAAGCATCGATGGTGAAGACGGCCGCATTCTGATTAAGACCGCGCCGAATGGCCAGGAACTAGGTCGCCTCACCTATTCGAATATCGAAAGTATCATCTGTTTCACACCGGGTACGGTGATCGCCACACCACAAGGTGAACGCGCGGTTGAAACCCTTCGAGAAGGCGACAAGGTCTTTACGCGTGACAACGGCATTCAAGAATTGCGTTGGGCCGGTAAGCGGGACCTTGGCCCACTAGACCTGGCCATTTCACCAGATTTGCAACCAGTCATGGTGCGCGCCGGATCGTTGGGCGATGGCCTGCCAGAACGCGATTTGATGTTGTCTCCAAACCACCGTCTCTTGATGTCCGGCCAACGTGAAGCCCTGTACTTTGAAGAAACCGAAGTCTTGTCCGCAGCCAAGCATTTGATTGGCATGCCGGGTATCGAGCGTGGCCATGCTTCTGAGATTACCTACATTCACCTACTGTTTGACCGCCACGAAGTGATCTTCTCCAACGGCGCATGGAGCGAAAGCTTCCAGCCCAGCGATCACTCATTGAGTGGTGTAGGCGATGCGCAGCGCAAAGAGATCTTTGCTTTGTTCCCTGAACTGGACCAGTCCGGTACTCCGAAAGAATGGTCCGCAGCGCGTAAAGTCCTGAAAAAACACGAAGCCAAACTCTTGGTGGGATAAGCGTATGGCGCCAGCTCCTTCGCTTTGAGGGAATATCGCCCCAGAATCGGCACCGCGAATCCATCAAAGGATGCAAACGAGTCGCGAATGAGGAGAGATTCCCCGCGTCCATTCACAAGAACAGAGAAAAACGGGCTTTAGAGACCTCGAAACCGCGCTCAAGAGGGCAGGGAGCAGGGCTTAGAGGCTATTGTTTTGAAGATAGAACCTTAAAAATAAGGCTCCAAAAGAAAGTTCATCATTACATGCGCTTTTCTTTAAAAAAGGGGTTGCGGGTTTGGGTGACTGACCGTAGAACCCCCTTCATCAGCAACGCAGCAAGCGGCGC
>NZ_JAKGAR010000003.1 GCF_021532625.1 Octadecabacter algicola | reverse complement strand
GCGCCGCTTGCTGCGTTGCTGATGAAGGGGGTTCTACGGTCAGTCACCCAAACCCGCAACCCCTTTTTTAAAGAAAATGCACATTTCTGTCATTTTCTTGTTTTTCGTTGAATTTCAAAGCCTTGGTTGTCGAAAACTACGTGCGACCCTAGGTCATTCGTAATTTTGTTACCTTCGCGCTTGGGGCGCTAACACTAGATGCTGCGTTATCCACAGACATGTGCACAAGGCAGGCTGAAACGCGCACTGAATCGGCGCGCCCTTTCGACCGTTTCCAAATTTGAATCGCGTGATTCAGTCGAATGAAGCGGATACTTAGGGGAGAAAGTGGCCGTGTTTTCGTAAATATCACTGAACTCAGTCCCGATTCACTGCCTTGAAAAGATCCGCGACAGCCAAAAAGATAGGATCAACCCCGGAATCAGGCACATAAAAGCAGCACGAAGCGAAAAAGACTCTGCCACGAAGCCAATTAAGGGCGGTCCGATCAGAATCCCGCAGATTCCAATCATCGCCATGGTCGCGATGTTCTGTGCTTCATGTGTGTTGTCCAACCCAGCCGCTGCAGAAATGCCCAATGGAAAGGCGACCGACACTCCAAGTCCGATTAAGGCGAACCCGACAAAAACGGCTGCAACACCGAATGGCAATATTAGACATGCAATTCCCGCAATCGCCAAGCTCACAGTCAGCCGTGCGATGGCCTGCGCCCCATACCTGCGTCGCAACGCATCACCGACAAATCGCCCCACGGCTAAGAACCCCGCGAAGATGGAAACCGCGATGCCTGCATCTTCGGACATCCCTCCCCAGCGTTCCGCGAGATAAACCGCAGCCCAATCCGACATCGCGCCTTCGACCATGGTCACACACAATACAAAGAGAGAGATAACGAAGAGTGCTTTTGGCATTTCTCTAAGCCGTTGGGGTTTTACGGATGCATTATCTTCTTCACCCAAGAGGCGCGGCAGGCTCAAACCGGCCCATACACCGATCAATGCCGACATTGCAGCGACAAGGAAAACACCCAAGGCTGGCCCAACGACAATCAACACAGTCGCGAGCAATGATCCCGCCATGACACCCAAGGCCCAAAAACCATGGCATCTGGACATGATGTGAAGGTCAGCGGATTTCTCTAGGCGTCCAGCGTAGGTGTTCAACGCCACCTCAAGGAACGCCACAAATGCGCCCAGTACCGCCAAGGATAGAAACAAGCTTACCACGCCGCTGGCCATAAACGGCAAAAGCACCGCCGCTGTCTGTATCGGCAACATAAAAGCAAACGTTTTACGCGGCCCGATCTTGGCAACGATCCGACTGGCTAACTGCAATGTCGGGATCAGTGCAATCGGCATTCCAAGCAAAGCTAGGGCAAGGTCGGATTTCGACAGGCCAAGCGTTTCCTTTATATAAGGGATCAGTGCCAGCCATGCACCGAAAGCCATCGGCTGAAGAAAGAAGAGTGCCATGATAAGGATCGTGGCTTTTTTAGTCGTGCGATTATCCATAGGCGGACGCTAACAGGCGCCGGTGCGAACACCAGTCAATTCGCATTTCAAGATTGAAAGACCGGCAGCCTAAACGCTTGTCGACAGCCGAGCTTTAATGTTCGGTACATAACGGGTCCCGATCAGGGCGACGACAACCGCAAGATAAACCATAGGTTCAACCTCCCACACCTTTTGCACCATTATAAAGTGCACCGCCCCAAGGACCGCGATGGGATAAACCAGCTTGTGCAACTTGCGCCACGCCGCGCCCCCCAACTTACGAACGGACAGGTTGTTAGATGTCACCGCCAACGGGATCATCGCGACGAATGCGACCATGCCGATAGTGATATAAGGACGTTTCCAAATATCGCTCCACATTTGGTCAAACCGCAGCGACATATCCAACACCACCCAAATGCCCAGATGCACCGCGACATAAACAAACGCCATGACACCGATGGCACGGCGAAACTTTAGCAGGTTCAGCTTCAGGTATTTACGCAATGGCGTAATGAGCAGGCCAAAGATAATCAGCTTTAACGACAGCTCACCTATCTCTCGCTCAAGTGCGTTGATCGGCTCAACGCCCATCCCACCCGTCGCCGCACTATAGAACAGATACGGGATCGGCAGGATCAGCAAGATATAGAGCACCCAAGCAGGAACCTTACGGGCGGCGGCGTTAATGGTGTCGATCATTAGAAATCTACGCTCAAATCCATGCCTTCATAAAGGCTGGCAACTTCGGGATAGCCGTTGAACATCAGCGTGTCTTGGCGTGATGCAAACAACCCGCCGCCAATCATACGCTCAGAGGCTTGTGACCAGCGCGGGTGGTCCACTTCTGGGTTCACATTACTGTAGAAGCCATATTCGCGTGCATTGATGTCATTCCATGTGGCCTTTGGCTGTTCGTCGGTCAAAGTGATCCGCACGATAGATTTAATCGACTTGAAGCCATACTTCCACGGCACCACCAGCCGGATCGGCGCGCCGTTCTGATTGGCCAAAGGTTCGCCATAGATTCCGGTCGCCATCAGCGTGAGCGGGTGCATGGCTTCATCCAAACGCAGCCCTTCGACATATGGGAAATCGATCACTCGGTTGCGCACACCAGGCATGACTTCCGGCATCACAGCAGTTTCAAATGCAACATGGGTCGCTCCGGACTGAACGCCCGCCTTTTCCAGCAGATCTGCCAATTCAAAACCATTCCATGGTACAACCATCGACCATGCTTCAACGCAACGGAAACGGTAGATACGTTCTTCCATGGTCATATCGGAAATCAAGTCTTGCAAAGAAAAGGTGCCCGGATTGTCGACCATACCGTCGATTGTAACTTCCCAAGGGTCTGTAACCATGTCGCCAGAATTCTTGGCGGGGTCATCTTTGCCTGTGCCGAATTCATAAAAGTTATTGTAGCTGGTGATTTCTTCCAACGTGTTCGGCTCAAGTGGGGCTTGCTGCGCCGCCGCCTGCCCTGCAAGACCGCCCGCAGCAGCAAGGCCCGTCATCCCCGCCAAAACGGCACGGCGATTAAGCCAAACGCCTTTCGGTGTGACATCAGAAGCAGTGTAAGTGTTTGTCCAGCGGTGGGCCATTGGGGCGTTCTCCGTTTCAAGTTTCACTCTCTATATAAGGAAGAGTGATCACAGGTCACTAGAAGCCGCCTCACATCTGCGCGGGGGAACTGTAACGTTTGAAGAAGGTTATGACGGATAAAGCACCGAAAGCGGTGTGCTCGTGCCGTCAGGCTGAACAATCCGCACGTGATCGCGGCGCATTTTGCGCGGTTCCGGCACACCTACAGAATGGGCAATGGTTTCGACTTCTTTGACGATTCCTTTGGCGTAGGCGGCAACGTGTTCCCATTTTTCTGCCGGCACGAGACCTTTTTGAAACCGAGGGTCGTGTGTGGTGATCCCTGTTGGGCATGTGTTCTTGTTACATTTAAGTGCTTGAATGCAGCCAAGGCTAAACATGAACCCCCGCGCAGAAGTCACAAAATCAGCGCCTGCACAAAGCGCCCAAGCAATATCACCGGGGTTAACCAGTTTGCCCGAAGCCACGACACGGATACGATCCTTGAGGCCACGCTCATTACGCAATGCGGTCACCAGAGGTAAAGCTTCGCGGATCGACACGCCCACCAAATCCATCAACGGCATCGGCGCAGCCCCTGTGCCGCCTTCGCCCCCATCAAGCGTGATGAAATCCGGAGCGGACTCAACGCCACGTGCAACGATCACATCAAAGAACTCCGCCATAGCGGCCTCTGACCCGAGAACGGTTTTGATTCCCGTCGGCAGGCCCGACACCTCGCGCACGTGGGCAATAAAATCGAGCAGGTCATCCCAGTCGTCTACTTCCGCATGGCGGTTCGGGCTGATTCCGTCTTGTCCCTTAGGTAGGCCACGAATCTCTGCGATCTCAGCACTGATCTTGGCGGCCGGAAGGATGCCACCCTTACCGGGTTTAGCCCCCTGAGCGAGCTTAATCTCAATCATTTTGACTTGTGGCGTTTCCGCCACTTTGCGCAGCTTTTCGTCGTCCAATGCGCCATCCGCATCCCGCACGCCGAACTTCGCGGTACCCATCTGAAAGACGATGTCGCAGTCACCTTCCAAGTGATAGGGTGACAGTCCGCCCTCGCCAGTGTTCATCCAGATGCCCGCAGCGGCGCAGCCTTTTGACAGCGCCTGCACTGCCGGCTTTGAGATTGCCCCATAGGACATGCCTGACAAGTTGAAGATAGACTTTGCCTCATAGGGCACGCGGGTGTTCGGCCCGATAACCAGTTTCTCGGTGCTGGCAAATTGATTGTCCAAGGGCGGAAATGCAGCATTGGTAAAGATTGGCGTACCGGGAATAGACAGATTGCGAGTCGATCCAAACGCCAAAGTGCTACTGCCCCCATCCGCTGTATGTTTCACCCAATCCCTTTGCGCGCGGTTGAACGGCAGCTCTTCGCGATCCATGGCAAAGAAGTATTGGCGGAAAAACTCGCCCAGCGCAGAGAACAGATAACGAAACCTGCCAACCACTGGATAATTGCGACGGATCGCATCCTCGGTCTGGGTGCGATCAATAATTCCGAGCACGAGAACCAATAGAATGACGGCCCCGACAATGAGGATGAAAGCCACAGCGAGACCTTCAAAAACGGACATCGAGAAACTGGAAAACATTGGAAATCGCCTATTTTTGGAAACCGTTAGAGTACAGACAATAGAATGGCTAGCAATCGGTCAACCGCTTCACGTAATTGAGAACTTTTGCTTTCCCTAGTGTTAAGGACACTCTACTCTATGGCGATAGGCTGGCCAAAAATTGTCAACAATATGGCGCAGTTGAGCCTATCGGGCTAGGATAGCTGTTTACTCCCTGTCGTTCACTTGCCACTGTGCGGTTTCACGAGGGCTAACCATGACCAAAACAGCAATTATCACAGGGGCCGCGCGCGGCATTGGGTTGGCAACGACCGACATCCTTTTGTCACAAGGCTGGCAGGTCGCGATGGTCGATCGCGACGGTGGTGCTCTCGCCGACGCTATAAATACAAGAACCAACGTACATGGCATTGATTGCGATGTGTCAGATCCCGTTGCCGTAGATGGCATGGTTACTGAAACGCTGCGCCATTTCGGACGAATTGATGCATTGATAAACAATGCAGGTGTCGCCGATTTTGGCCCGATAGAGGCAACCGATTTCAGCCGTTGGAAAACGGTCATGGAAACCAATCTGGACGGCGTGTTCCTGTGTTCGCAGGCGGCTATTCCCGCGCTCAAGAAAACCAAAGGTGCCATTGTAAATATCGCCAGTATTTCAGGCCTTCGCGCGTCAACGCTCCGCGTCGCCTATGGCACATCTAAGGCTGCGGTGATCCAACTCACACTCCAGCAAGCCGCCGAGCTTGGTGAATATGGCGTCCGAGCCAATACAGTATGCCCCGGCCCAGTGCGCACGAAGCTCGCGATGGCCGTCCACTCGCAAGACATTATCGACGCCTATCACGATGCAATTCCGCTGAACCGCTATGGGACCGAGAATGAAATCGGTGAAGTCATCGCCTTCTTGGTGTCCGACAAGGCCAGCTATATGACGGGTCAGACAATCGCCGTCGATGGCGGGTTCGAAGCGACGGGCGTCGGTCTTCCGTCGTTGAGAAAAACAACTGAAACAGCGGATGAAATGGGCGAATAAGGTGTAAGAACACCACACATTGCCAGTTTTTTGCCTTATTGTGCTTCAAAATCACCCCATTGAAGGCAGATTTATCGTTAATTGTGAGCCGTGAACCAAAATCGGTAACGCAATACTGGAGACGCAATGAATCGTCTTTTTAAGTCAAAGAAGCACGAAGCTGAGGTTGATCCCAACAAGCTATTAACCCGTTTCAAGCGTGTGCATCGGCGTGACGCGCCTCAACCCCCAAGAGACGGCGGGATCGATCCGCTTGGAAAGCTGACGCGCTCCGATCAGCAACACCAGCGCACGGCCCCAATTCCCAATCTAACCTCAGGTCCAAGCCCAGTTAGACGGTCGATGATGGATCTGCAGGCTACATTGCATGCCACAGGACCGATCTCGGTCAACGTATTGCAAAAGGCTTTGCCACTCCGTGCCGCAAAGATCGCCGGAAAGTCGCTCATTTGACAGCAATGACATCGTCAATCACCTTGATGGGTGTAAAAGGCGGACCCGCTATTCGGCCCGGATCAAACATGCCGACATCCAATCTGTTACGCATGGGCGGGCAGACCATCCTGATCGATGCAGGGCTTGGTTGCACCCGCGGGATTTGTGATGCTGGCGTGCCACTGACGGGGATAGATTGCATCGTTATCACCCACCTACACTCGGATCACTACCTCGAGCTTGGGCCTTTCTTTCACACCGCGTGGACAGCTGGGTTGAACCGCCCCATTCGCGTTATCGGCCCTGAGGGTTTGCAGGCCTATTGGGACGGTTTTTTGTCTTCGATGGCTTTCGACATCAAACTTCGCCAAGACGATGAGGGCCGCTGCCCTCTCGCACCACTGGCCGAGATCGAAGTGATCACGGATGGTCCAACCGCAATTGGCGACGTATCCCTGCAAGCGATGCGCAACCTCCACCCGCCCATCCATGACACCTACGCCCTGCGATTTGATTGTGCTGGAAAACGCATTGTTGTGTCAGGTGACACAGCCTTTATGCCCGAAATGATCGATTTTGCCGAAAGTGCCGACATCCTTGTGCACGAAGCAATGTTGATCGAAGGGGTCGAAGCCCTCGTGGCGCGAATGACAAATGGCGACGACCGTCTTCGCACCCATATTCTACGCAGCCACACCAGCGCCGAAGACGTAGGCCGCATCGCGCAAGACGCGGGCGTCAAACAACTCGCGCTAACCCATATGGTTCCGGACGGAGATCCTGATTTTACCGAAGCCCATTGGGTCGCGGAAATTCGGAAACATTTCAACGGGCGGTTTCAGATCGGCACCGATGGCGTTACCCTGACGACTTAATACCCGTTCATAATATTTTGGATGTATGGAAGCACACTCGCCGCCAATATGCCCACAGCTGCGCCCACACCGAGCCGGACTGAAAAGCCCGGAAATTTAGGCGCAACGACGCTCAAGCAACCGCAAACAACTGCATAGAAAATAAGTGTGGTTCCATCCATCCTTTGACCCTAGCACAGCATTTCGGAACTACAAAACGCGCGGCCTGCGCCGCCTGCACACTCGTGGGATATGCTCGCATCGGTGGCCGCCAGCCTTACCACTTGCCTAAAAAGTAAAAAGCCCCCCAGCAAAGCTGAGGGACTTTTTTGTCGTGTTGAAATGCCAGTGCTTAGTGAACCACAGCATCATCTGGTTTTGGACGGTTGGATTCACTAACGCGGTCGCCAACCAAAAGCCCGTCAGCTCCTGCGGAAACCGAAACAGTGCTACCGTCTTTCACATCACCCGCCAGCAGCATTTCTGCCAATGGATCCTGCAAGGCACGTTGGATCACCCTCTTTAAAGGCCGCGCCCCGAACACAGGGTCATAGCCTTCGTCGGCCAACCATTTGCGCGCCCCTTCATCAAGATCGAGCGTGATCTTGCGAGCGGCCAAACGCTTGAGCAGACGTGCCATCTGGATGTCGACGATCCCGTCCATGTCATCCCGTGCGAGACGGTCAAAGATGACGGTTTCGTCCAGACGGTTGAGGAACTCGGGCCTAAAGTGTGCCCGCACCGCATTCATCACATCGCGCTTGGCGTCGCTCGCGTCCGATCCTTCTGGCAACTGGCTGAGCGCTTGCGACCCAAGGTTGGACGTCAGGATGATCAGCGTTTGCTTGAAGTCCACAGTGCGACCCTGACCATCGGTCAGAACACCGTCATCGAGAACCTGCAACAGAACGTTAAACACATCGGGGTGGGCTTTTTCGACTTCGTCAAACAGGATCACCTGATAGGGGCGTCTGCGAACCGCTTCGGTCAACACACCGCCTTCTTCATACCCAACGTATCCCGGAGGCGCACCAATCAGACGTGCCACGGCGTGCTTCTCCATGAACTCAGACATATCGATCCGAACCATGGCGTTGTCATCGTCGAACAGGAACTCGGCCACCGCTTTGGTCAGCTCGGTCTTACCGACACCGGTTGGCC
The DNA here is from genome assembly GCF_021532625.1 of Octadecabacter algicola. Classification (GTDB taxonomy): domain Bacteria; phylum Pseudomonadota; class Alphaproteobacteria; order Rhodobacterales; family Rhodobacteraceae; genus Octadecabacter; species Octadecabacter algicola. The sequence continues at coordinate 778,303 of NZ_JAKGAR010000003.1, read as the reverse complement.
CAAGGAACAAGAACGACCCAAGGGGGCGGTTCTCGTCATTCAATCCAGCACGCGCGCGGCGCACGGCATTCGCCACGGCTTTCACAGCAGAGTTCTGCCCGATAACGCGTTTATGCAGCCCATCTTCCATGCGCAGCAGTTTTTCGCGTTCGCCTTCCAGCATCTTAGCGACAGGTACCCCTGTCCAACGCTCGACCACGCTCGCGATTTGCTCGGGACGTACGGCTTCTTCGACGAGAGGCCCTTCATCGCTTTGCTCCTCGGCTTCGCCAAGTTGCTTTTCGAGGTCAGGAATCACGCCATAAGACAGCTCACCCGCTTTTTGCAGATTGCCTTCGCGTTTTGCGATGTCCAATTCAGCGCGAGCACGATCCAGCTGTTCTTTCAGCCCACGCGCCCCTTCGAGCTTATCGCGTTCTGCCTGCCATTTCGCCGTCATGCTTGCCGATTTTTCCTGCAAGTTCGACAACTCACCCTCAAGAGTTTCAAGGCGATCTTTCGACGCTTGATCATCCTCAAGACGCAGAGCTTCGGCTTCGATTTGAAGCTGCATGATCTGACGATCAAGCGCATCAAGCTCTTCCGGTTTAGAGTCGACTTCCATCCGCAAACGGCTGGCCGCCTCGTCTACAAGGTCAATTGCTTTATCGGGCAAGAAACGGTCGGTGATATAACGATGCGACAGGGTCGCGGCGCTCACCAAGGCGCTGTCAGAAATCCGCACACCGTGGTGAAGTTCGTATTTCTCCTTGATACCCCGCAGAATGGAAACCGTGTCTTCGACGGTCGGTTCTTGCACCACAAGCGGCTGGAAACGACGGGCAAGGGCCGCGTCCTTTTCAACGTATTTGCGATACTCGTCCAACGTTGTCGCACCGATACAGTGCAATTCACCGCGCGCCAGAGCGGGTTTAATCAGGTTGGCGGCATCCATCGCGCCGTCGCCTTTGCCCGCGCCCACAAGCGTGTGCATTTCGTCGATAAACAGGATCACTTCGCCAGCGGCTTCGGTAACTTCGTTGAGAACGGCCTTGAGGCGTTCTTCAAATTCGCCGCGATATTTTGCACCAGCAATCAATGCGCCCATGTCTAGCGACAAAAGCGATTTATTGCGCAGGGATTCTGGCACATCGCCGTCTACGATCCTCAATGCCAACCCCTCGGCAATCGCCGTTTTACCAACGCCAGGCTCCCCGATCAGAACAGGGTTGTTCTTTGTACGACGTGACAAAACCTGCATAGCGCGACGAATTTCTTCGTCACGACCGATGATCGGGTCAATCTTGCCTTCGCGCGCACGTGCGGTCAGGTCGAGCGCATATTTCTTTAGTGCATCATAGCCTTCTTCGGCATTCGCCGTATCAGCGGTGCGGCCCTTGCGAATGTCATTAATCGCAGCGTTCAGCCCTTGGGCTGTGACCTTACCGGCATCAAGCGCGTCTTTGGCTTTCGATTTCACCATCGCAAGCGCCATCAAAATACGTTCGACCGGCACAAAGCTATCGCCGGCCTTGCTGGCCAACTTTTCTGCTTCGGCAAGAATCTTACCGGTCGTGCCATCCATATAGGTCTGCGCAGCGTCACCGGACACTTGCGGCAGTTTGGCCATAGCGATGTCGACGTTTTGAAGAACAAGTGCTGCGTCACCGCCGGATGCATTGATCAGGTTCGCAGCGAGCCCCTGATCGTCATCCAGCAAAGCTTTGAGTAGGTGTTCAGGCGCGAGCCGCTGATGGCTTTCGCGCATTGCAATGGTCTGTGCGGCCTGAATAAAACCGCGTGACCGTTCAGTGAATTTTTCAAGATTCATGTGGTCTCTCCTTCTAAAGCGCCCCGTTTAAATTGCTGCCCGCTATGCGGCACAGACTGAGTGGGGCCTTGTTCTAAATGTGGTGTTCGTGCCCGCCCAATTCAAGGGTGCCGCGCTGTGTTCTCGTGCCCCAACGCCGCCGATTAGGGTGCCGCGATAATCCTATATTTGATTGTGGTTACCGTAGTGCAATAATGGCCAAGAACGATTCCTTGGCCCATTACACCGGAGAACGGACATGTCCCTGTCAGTTAAGCCTCTCGCGAGCGCAATCGCGCTTTGTGCATCTGTTACAACAGCCATCTCACAACCTGCTGGTGGACCCCCGGGCGAAGGCGGACCAGAGGCCGATCCACGTCAAGGCGACACGAGCACCTTGATGAGTACCGTTCAAATTCCCGACGTGGTCGCAGAATGTGATGCCGTAGAAGATTACGCTCGTTTGCTCTGCTTGACGGATGTTCTCATCGCATCAATCGACGATGAAGAACTGCTTGAAAACCTGCAGTATGATTACTCCGTCGAAGAAGCCCAAAACTGGAGCAACCTTCCGGCAGGCGCATTCCCCGACCGACCCGGCGTGTTTTTAGGTGAATTCAGCCTCGAGCAACGCGGAATCGTCAAGGCGATCATGATGCAAGCCACCAGCGGAACCGACAATGAAGGCTTTGACGAAATGGTGCAGACCTTGAATGCCGATGACTACATCGGAACGATCAGCACCGACTACAAAGCAGGTTACTCCTCGTTTAACACTAAGTTTGCATTTCTCGGCACACCCGCCGAAACAGGCACTTGGCAACTTTATTATGGTGGTCACCACTTGGCGTTCACCAACACCTACACTGATGGCGCCTTGGCGGGTGCAACCCCGTCATTCCGAGGTGTTGAACCCTTTCCTCGTTTTTACATGAATGGGCGTGAAAACATTCCGTTGATGCAAGAACGCGAAGCGTTTGCCGCCTTGCTGCGTTCGCTTGATGACGACCAGAAAGCGGCGGCTTTGTTGGAAGGCACCTACCACGACATCCTTGCTGGGCCGCAAACGGATGATGGCATTCTGGACGTACAAGAAGGGCTGGCCGTCACCGAACTGAGCAGTGAACAAGTTGCTTTGCTACTTGCCGCGATTGAAACCTATGTGGGCGATCTCAACGCGGTAGACGCCGCAACCTTTATGGAGAAGTACGCCGCAGAACTGGACGAAACTGTTCTTGGCTATTCTGGAACAACCGAGGTCAACACGACCGACGACTACGTGCGTATCCACGGGCCCTCGCTCTGGTTAGAGTTCTCATTGCAGACAATCAAATCGACAGGCGAAGTAGGCGACCACCCGCATTCTGTCTGGCGCGACATTACCAGTGATTACGGCGGAAACTAAAAGTGACTTTCGCAAAAACGGGGCGAGCCTTTGGGCTCGCTCTTCTTGTGGCCGTCGTCACCTTCGCGAAAGCCAGTGCCCACGCCCTACCCGGAAGCGTCCTGACATTATCTAAAGTTGAGGAACGCCTCGATCTTACGATCACGCTTCCGGTCGATGACCTTGCAATCGCAGCTCCGGCCTTGGCTGTTTTACAAACCCACCCGCTTGATACTCCTTTCGCGGAGCCGCACCTTGCGCTGTTGCAGGGTTACCTTGACGCTCACCTTGCCGTTCGTACGGACGAGACTGCACATCGGATTTCACTTCAGTCCGCTGTCTTGCAGCAAACCTACGACGAGCATCTTGGCTCTTTTCTTATTCTGAAGATGTCCCTAGCCATCGAAGGCAACAGTAATTCGGGGGGCCTGTATCTGACCTATGACGCCGTCATGCATGAAATTCGCAATCATCGCGCTATGGTCGTCTGGTCCAGCCCGACCATGCCTGCGCAACTCCTTGCCGAATTTGGATATCGCCCAAAGGACGGCGTGCAACGCCCCGTCCTGATTGACCTCCCCGATGACTGATGAAAGGCATCGCCGCTTGCCCCTTTCCGCGCGGTTTCGTAAGACCACCCCAACAGCACAGGAGCTCTCCCCATGACCACGTCTGACCAGTTGATCGTAGCACTAGATGTTCCTGATGCCCTGCAAGGCTTGGCGTTGGCTCAAAAACTGGGTGACGATGTGTCTTTCTACAAGATCGGGTTGGGCATGTTGACCGGCGGCGGTTTAGCCTTGGCCAATGAATTGTCTGACGAACACGGCAAACGCATCTTTCTTGATATGAAACTGTTCGACATCGGCGCGACCGTCGAAAGCGCTGTGCGTGGTCTGTCTCGCTTTGGCCATGACTTCCTTACAGTGCACGGTGACCCGCATGTCGTCCGCGCTGCCGCCGAAGGCAAAGGTGGCACGGATATGAAAATCCTCGCCGTAACGATCCTGACTTCGTTGGACCGCGCTGACTTGGATGCGTCCTGTATCAAGGCCGGCGATATTACTGATCTTGTGCAAGAACGCGCGGGCACAGCGCTGTCCAACGGCGCAGATGGCGTGATCGCTTCACCAAAAGAGGCCGCTCTCATTCGTGCGCTCCCAGAGGCCGAAGGTAAACTGATCGTAACACCCGGAGTGCGCCCAGCAGGCGCTGATTTGGGTGACCAGAAGCGGGTCACGACTCCTGCTCAAGCCATCGCAAATGGTGCAGATCACGTGGTTGTCGGCCGCCCGATCTGGCAAAACCCAGACCCAAAGGCCGCGGCACAGGCTGTATTGGCAGAACTACGCTCTGCACGGACGGACACCCCAAGCAGCTGAATTTCAAGGGAATATCCCTTTAGCGCTGTACTTTATGACATTGAATCACAGGATCGGGTGAAAACGTGAGTTTTCTTCCCCCTTCATAAATCCAAAGTTATCCCCAGATGTTGTGTAGACGAAAGACACCTGCACCAGATCAGTGATTGATCTACTCGAAAGGGGAAATACGATGATTGTACTGAATGATATCCGCTACACTGGCAAAGCCTTTCGGGGCGCTGTTGTTTTACCAACGCATGACGGACCTCTGAAGTTTGATTGCCACGTTGAGGGTCCGATGAATCTCGACCCAACTCAGGTGAAGCGCGCCTTATTGGGCCACGCTGTTCGTCAACGCACACGCTAATCCAGACAACAGGAGTTCAATCCAATGTCTAATATCTCACTTGGAAACATCCGCTACAATCCTACGACGGGCGCCTATGAGGCCCGAGTAGATATCGATCGCAAAGGCCGCACATATCGCTACCCGTGTTCCGTAACAGGTGCACTGACCATGGACGAAGCCACTGTGCGCCAAAGCTTGAGCCGGCAAGCCCTTAAGATGGCAGGTCGCGAAGGTGGTTTGCACGCGGTTCTCTAGATTTTCGAAACGTCTGTCACTGCCTCTGTCCGAACTGTCCCTCGGACACGAATTCCTCGTGATCAGATAAACTGGCCCCGCCTTTTGAGCGGGGCCTTTTTTTGTCCGTGAAACGGTCTGTCGAGGACATCACTACGCCAAAGGCGCGTTAGTCATTGATATCACGGTCCCAGATTTTAACCTGCCCGCGACGGATACCGAACATCTGGCGCATGATGACATAGGCAAGAAGTGACAGCACGGCAAAGACCACCAGCGACCACGCGAGCGAAAGCCCCGTGAAAAGACCCAGCCAGATAACCGCCCCAAGGAAAAAGGCGCCGACTGCAAAGCCGAAGAAGATCCAACCCGGGATCAGGACCTCGGCGATGGCAAGCACAAGTGCGGCCACCATCCAGATCCACCATTCATTATGCCAACCCATCAGCTGCGTCCTTTCAACATGTTGAACGCGTCGCCGAAGCTTTCGATCAAGCTCGCGGGGAGGACAACCGTGTTCGAACCCGCCGAAGAGCTCATCGCGTTGACAGCCTCAACCTGTTTCAGCGCAACTTGATACTGCGCCGCCTCTAGTCCGTTCTCGGCAATCGCAACCGCAACAACCTGCGTTGCATAGGCTTCGGCGTCTGCAGACACACGGCGCGCTTTGGCGGCTTGTTCCGCCGCATAAAGCTCAGCGTCGGCCTGAAGCTCAACAGCTCGCTTCATACCTTCGGCTTCCGTCACCTGCGCGCGGCGGGCGCGTTCGGCGTTCAACTGTTGCAGCATAGCAGCACGGGTTGCGGCGTCCAAATTCACGTCCAGAATTTCAGCGCGGGTTACTTCGATACCCCAGTCATCTACCTGTGCGGCCAACTGATCCTGAATAGCAAGGATCAAGCCTGTGCGGTTCGCCTGCACTTGGTCCAATTCCATCTTACCGATCTCGGAACGAACGATACCTGCGACAGTTGTCGAAATCGCGCCGTCCACGTCACGGATACGATAAACTGTCTTTTCAGGTTCAGTGATACGGTAGAACACGGATGTTTCGACCTGCACCAACACGTTGTCCGATGTAATCGCGTCTTGGCCCATTACGGGTAACTGACGTTCAAGGATCGAGATTTTATGCGCAACGCGGTCCAAGAAAGGCACGATAAAGTTAATGCCCGGCCCAAGCACCGAGCGCAGACGGCCAAACCGTTCAACTACAAATTTTTCGGATTGCGGGACGATGCGAACACCAACCAGAATGCAGATGATAATGAATGCAGCAAGCAGGATCAGGACGATATTGCCGCCAATCAAATCTGTAATAATGTTTTCGATGTCCATGAAATGTCCTTACTAAGTCTTCTGCCCTCAATTGGGGGCATAACAATGCGTATGACACTCTAGATAGGGGCGACACCCGTTTCGCGCAACATTTGCCGTAGACGCGAATGCAGGGCGGGCACCAGATTCGGCATATTCATCACATGGTGCATAGGACGGAGCGCATAACGCTGACCTTCGTCTCCAAACCGAATGTCATTGGCTGCGCTGGCTGGCAAATGAACCGCAAAAAACCATGCGTTATTTGTCGGCACCACCATCGACGGAACCGCCTTGCCCCACGTTATTGCAACCTCGGGCAATATCAGCCCGAATTCCTCAAACACCTCTCGTTTCAAACAGGCTTCGGGCGTTTCTCCGCCTTCGCGCCCGCCCCCAGGAAAATCCCAATACCCGGGCCAGATCACACCGCGATCCCGTTGGTAGATCAATAGGTCAGCACCGATGAAAATCGCCGCTTTCGCTCCGTGAAACCTGCCGTCCGTCATCTGCTCGCGCCCCTTTATCTTGATCATCGCGTCTGACCTAGCACGCTTGCCACAACTGGTACTGCTCTTTATTCACGGATCATGCCTGCCCTATGCCGCGCCTGTTTACATACCTTTGATGCCGGAACCCGTTGTCCGGCATGCCGGTCGCCGCGTGTCACAAGCCACGCTGAATTGTTCGACCTGACGATAGCGCATATGGATTGCGATGCCTTCTACGCCAGCGTCGAAAAACGCGACAACCCAGAACTGGAAGGCAAACCCATCATCATCGGCGGCGGACATCGCGGCGTCGTTTCCACCTGCTGCTACATCGCGCGCATCAAAGGCGTACGATCAGCGATGCCAATGTTTCAGGCGCTCAAACTCTGTCCAGAAGCCGTTGTCGTGCGCGGCCGCATGGACGAATACGTCAAGGTGTCACGGCAGGTCCGCGCGCTAATGGATGAGCTTACGCCCACGGTTGAACCTCTATCCTTGGACGAAGCCTTTATGGACCTTTCGGGCACAGCAAAGCTCCACGGTGCGCCGCCAGCCGTGATGCTGGCACGGCTTACCAAACGCATGGCGGATGAAATCGGGATCACGGGGTCCATTGGCCTTAGTCACAACAAATTCCTCGCAAAGGTTGCATCGGACCTTGATAAACCGCGCGGTTTTTCTGTGATCGGCGCAGCCGAAACTACCGATTTTCTACGACCAAAGCCCGTAAAACTGATCTGGGGTATCGGCCCCGTGGCCCAACAATCTTTGGACGCCGCGGGCATCCGCACTTTTGATGACCTGCTTCGATGGGACCGTCGTGATCTGCATGATCGTTTTGGCGGCATGGGGGATCGGCTCTATTCCCTTGCGCGGGGCGAAGATGCCCGCCGCATCAGCGCTCACACCCCTGTCAAAGGGCTCAGTAACGAGACAACGTTTTACGAAGACACCAGCGACGTTGATATTCTTGACGGGCACATCTGGCGTTTGGCCGAAAAGGTATCTGACCGCGCCAAGGCCAAAGACAAAGCTGGCCGAGTAGTGACGTTGAAATTGAAAAAATCCGATCACAAATTGCTCAGCAAACGGATTAGCCTGCACCAACCGACACAACTCGCCGACACAATTTACCGCACCGCACGCATATTGTTTGACCAAGTGGGCGATCAAGGCCCCTACCGACTGTTAGGCGTCGGAATTTCCGAACTGGTCGCCGCCGACGACGCTGACCGCGAAGGCGATCTTCTAGATCCGAACGCAGGTAAGCGCGCAGAGGCAGAACGTGCAGCAGATGCGATTCGTGAGAAGTTTGGCAAGGATGCGATTCTAAAGGGACGCGCGTTGCGGTGATTATTCCGCAGCGAGCCTCTTAGCCGCAGGGCGGCCGATATCTGCTAACTCAGAGATAACGCCAGCCAGAATCCCTTTGACTGCTTCGTAGTCGGCGCTCGGCTTGATCGCGGCTTCGTCCATATAAAGAGATCGGTTAATTTCGACCTGAACTGCGTGGTGCCTACGCGAGGGGCGGCCGTAATGCTGACAAATATAAGCCCCTGCGAACGGCATGTTACGCGCCACCTTAAAGCCAGCTGACGCAAAGGCTGCTTCGATATGTTCAACCACCGATGATGCGGCAGCTGCCCCGAACCGATCCCCAAGCACCACATCAGGACGTGCCCCTCCTGACGGGCACACACTTTCAAGCGCTTCGTGAGGCATGGAGTGGCAATCAACCAGAATCGCCTCACCAAAGGTGTTGTGTGCTTCGTCCATCAAGGTTTGCAGCATGTCATGATAGGGCCGCCAAACTGTCGCGATCCGGTTATGCGCCTCAATCAACGGTAGCTTGCCGTTGTAAATCGCGCGCCCGTTGGACACGACCCGGGGAATCACACCCAGCCCGCTGGAAATACGTGGGTTGTGTGACGATCTTCGCACACCTTCGATCACAGCAGGGTCCAGCTCATCAGGCGCACGGTTCAGATCGAGGTAGGCGCGCGGGGACTGTGACAACAAGAAAGGTGCACCGTGATCCACGGCCCCAGCAAACAAATCATCAACAAAAGCGTCCTCGGAGGACCTGATTTCAAGCTTATTCAGCACCGTTCGGCGCATAAATGACTCCGGATACTTACGTCCAGAATGGGGTGACGCGAACACAACCGACGTTGACCGCGCCTTGGGGCGGTGCAACAGGTAGGACAAATCATGCGATGTTGGCGCCCGTGAGGCCATAAACGTCACCCTTTCGCGTTTCAGTGTAACGCATTTTGCTCAATTACCAAAAGCCCTTGATCCCTATGCCGACTCTTTATATAGACCGCCCAACCGACGCGCGCTCAGCGCGTCCTATTCGTTTATAGGGCGTGTCGAATGTGTTAAGGAAAAGGATGATTAGCTCAGCGGTAGAGCACTTCGTTGACATCGAAGGGGTCACTGGTTCAATCCCAGTATCGTCCACCACGAATTTAAGCCGCGCTGCATTTGACCAGCGCACAAACGAAACAAAGGCGCCTTTCACCGCGCCGCGAGACAAAGGATAGAACCATGAAAGTTCGCAACTCCCTCCGGTCGCTGAAAAACCGCCACCGCGATTGCCGCGTTGTGCGTCGTAAAGGCCGCGTTTACGTGATCAACAAGACTCAGCGTCGTTTCAAAGCACGCCAAGGTTAAGACTGACCACATCGTTTTAGAAAGCCGCGCCCGAGCAATCGGGGGCGGCTTTTTACTTTGGAACCCGCCAGTACCGCCCTGCATTGAGTTTCCCGCCCAACCTCGCCACCATAGACAGCAGGAAGGCGGGATTTATGTTTGGAGCATATGAATGGGTGACACGGCGGGTCCTAAACCTCGTTGACCCCTACGTACATGGGACAGGAGAAACGCCATCGTCACGGGTCTGGCCCTATCTGCGATCCCACCTGCGGCCTTTGCGCAGTGTCCTTTTCCTGAGCATCTTTGTCACTATTCTCGCCGCCAGCATGGAAGTCTGGTTGATCAGCTATGCGGGCAAACTGATTGATATGCTTGCCGATACGTCGCCCGCCGACATTTGGCAAACCCATGGCTGGAGCCTGATTTTTGCAGCCGTGATGATAATTTTGATCCGTCCGCTAAGCCAGTTCGCGCGGCATTCAGTAAATGAATTCGGCCTCAGCTGTAATTCCGCCAACCTGTTTCGCTGGCGCGCCTATGATCATTTAACCAGACAATCTGTCGGCTGGTTTCAAGAAGACCTCGCAGGGCGGACCGCGTCACGCTTGGTTCTTATGGGGAACTACGCCGGAGACGTCATATTTCATGCTTTGAACGCTTTGGCGTTCGGACTGGTCTATATGGTCGGGGTCGTCACTTTCATGGCTGGCATCGATATCCGGTTGGCTATTCCGCTGTTCATATGGCTCGCATTGTATGTAACGCTCATGACGTTGATTGTTCCGCGCATGGTGCGGTCGATGGAAACATTTATGGCGGCAAAATCTGCTTTATTGGGGGGCGTTGTTGACGTGTTCTCAAACTTTGACACCGTCAGTCTTTTTGCCCGCCGACAAGATATCGAAGAGGATCACAAAGCCTCCCTTGAGGCGACTCGGGAAAAGCTGTTTTTGACGCGCCAAATCAGCGTTGGGATGCGCACAATAACTGTCTGGCTAGAAGGCGTGATCATCGTGGGCTTCGTGGGTTATGGCATTTTTCTTTGGTCACAAGGTGCTGCATCCATCGGTTTGGTAAGTGCCGCTATGGCCATGAGCTTGCGGATCACCACGATGGCGGATTGGGTTTCCGAAGCGGTATGGTCGATCTTCCAACAAGTCGGCTCAGTTCGGGAAGCATTGCGATCCATCAGCCAACCGCTCGCCATTCCCTCGGCAGATACGCTCCCTGATTTTGAGATGAAGGGCGGTGAAATCACCATCAATGACGCGCACCACCACTACGGTAAAGGTAAAGGCGGGCTGGACGGGATCAACCTGACCATTCGCGCCGGTGAAAAAATAGGACTGGTCGGTCCGTCTGGCGCAGGAAAATCAACGCTCGTGAACCTAATCTTGCGGTTTTACGAACCCGAAGACGGGCAAATCATGATAGACGGCCAAGACGTGCGAAGCGTCAACCTTGAAAGCCTACGCAACGCCATCGGCATGGTCAGCCAACAAGCGGCCCTTTTGAACCGCTCGGTGCGTGACAACATTGCCCTAGGGCAGCCGGACATAATGCAAAGCCAAATCGAAAGTGCCGCGCGTCGAGCACATGCCCATGACTTTATTTGTGATTTGACTGACAGCAACGGACGCACAGGATACGATGCCCACGTCGGCGAACGGGGCGTAAAACTGTCTGGCGGGCAACGGCAACGGATCGCCTTGGCACGCGTTTTCATGAAAGACGCACCGATCCTGATCCTTGATGAAGCCACCAGCGCATTGGACAGCGAAGTCGAAGCAGAGATCCAGTCTTCGTTGCAGACCGTAATGCAAGGCAAAACCGTGATTGCCATCGCTCATCGTCTTTCGACAATTGCAGAAATGGACCGGATTATTGTGATCAAAGACGGCACGATTGTCGAAAACGGTACCCACCAAGACCTCCTGAACGCGGACGAACTGTATGCGTCGCTGTGGAACCGCCAGTCGGGTGGGTTCATCGGAGCCGTGGTCTAAGATCGCCAGCAAAATTGAGAAGAGGTCGGGTTTCCCTGACCTCTTCTCAATTTCGACAACTCTTCTCTAGCCACGCCGACGTCGTCTGCTTACGCTGCCGTCAAGCAATTCATATGAAAGGTATTGTTATGATCCGGTCTTTCTCGACGACATTGACGGCGGGCCTCTTTGCGCTCGCTGCACTTCCAGCAGCGGCACAAGATGCGAACCTTTGTGGTGGCGCAGGGTCATCCGGTCAATGGCTGGGTGGCGATGAGGCCTCGTCAGATATTTCGGTATCCCCGTCCTTTGTGGAACAGATGGCACTAGTTTTGATGCGAAATGAATACGTTGGCTTGTTCACGGTATCCCAAGATGGCGATTACCGGATCGAAGCGCAGGGCAATGGCGGTGGTGACACGGTTTTGGACGTACGCAACGCCGCAGGCGACATCGTCGCATCCGATGATGACAGCGGCGGAGAAGGCGCCAGCCGCACAGAAGTATACCTCACTGCCGGCACCTATTGCGCCTCAATGCGCAGCTTTGACGGCACTCCATTGACCGGATTTGTTCGCGCGGCACGTGTCGACCAAGAAGCTCTGACACCCGGTTTCGGGACCCCGTCTGATGGTGGTGAAAACTACAACACAGGCACTTGCGATCTTAGCGCAGCGGTGCCTCTGACCCTTGGCGAACCCATCGCGAATGCGTGGTCCGCCCAGAACATGTATAGCCTCCAGCTCGATACTCCGATGGCTATTTCGCTGACGGCTGAAAATGAAACCGCTGATCCGATCTTGTCGCTTTATGATGCAAGCGGGAACTGGATTGCCGAGAACGATGACTTCGACGGATTGAACAGCCGTATCGATGTGTCCACACCACTTGAGGCAGGCACTTATTGTGTCGCGGTCAATCTGTACGGTGATGAAAATGTGCCAATCACAGTGGTCGCGAAGGAATATGACGCGTTGGAGGTTCAGGTGGGGCTCTATGCCCGCGGCGACGCAAGCCCGCCGCTGGATGGATCCTATCCTGTCACCGGATTGGGTGAACTGCAGACGCGCCTTCGCCAAGACGCAAATGTCGGCGGCGATGCGACATGGTTCTCGTTTGATATCAACGAGGGCGGGTTGGTGTTGGTCGAAGCGATTGCACAAGGTCAGGGTGACCCAGTACTGATCATGTACGATGATCTCGGTCGTCAGGTCGGTTACAATGATGACAACGGTGGTTCACTTGATTCACTACTAACAGTTCGCGTGCAGCCGGGAACCTATGCGGTTGCTGTTAAACAATTGGACAACGGAACAACCGGCATGATCCGTATGCTGTTTGAACGCTACGTTCCGGCGCAACCGTAAATCAGCCCAAAAGCAACGAATACATGGCCCTCCCTCAACACCATGTTAGGGAGGGCTTTTTTGTTAACCTTGAGGCATTACCGACCGATCCTGACCGTGCCCGTCATCAAACCGACAGCAGTTGCACGATCCACGTAGCCAGTGGCGAGAATGTCTTGCGCTTCTTGGTAAGCAACAATGGCATTGCGGGTGCTGTTATCTATCACCCCATCCAAACGACCGGGATCATGACCCAATTCCCGAAGGCGCAATTCCAAGAGTTGGGCGCGCACCCCAGACAGGCGCAGCGCGCGTTCCTCGGCTTGTGCTTGCGCCACCTGTGCGTCACTGATGTTCGGCGTATTCAATGCGTCGATACGTTCTCGGGCTTGTGCGGCAAACACGCCTGATGGGTAGGCCGCCAAGTATTCTTGATAAGATGCGAGAGTGTCATCGGAACCCGCGATCGCCCACGCGGCGCGATCTGCGGTCTCAGCGGCGGTGCGGCGCTGGTCTTCGATGGTCGCAAGACGCGCAGTGGCGATATTGGCGAACAACCCATCAGGGTAACGCGCTAGATAAGCGCGATAACCGGGCTCATCACCGACCCCTCCGGTTTCTGTCCAATAGGCACGATCACGGGCCTCGGCGCGGGCCAGTTCGCGGGCCTCTTCGGCCTCTATCTCGGCTTGGCGACGGGCGGTTTGTGCCTCCATCAAATCGATCTGATCAACGGTCAAATAGGATGTCTGTGGATAACCGTTAGACTGCTGCCAATTGGTAATCGCACCACGCGACCCAGGTCCAAAGATGCCATCAACGCCACGGGTGTCGAAGTTTAGCAAAGTAAGATTAGACTGCACCGCACGACGTTGATCACGAGTTAGGTCCAACTCATCTTCGGCCAAGCGTGCGGCACGGTTTGGTTCAGCCAATATCGCAGCGATCTGGGCCTCGGCATCATCGACAAACCGGCCGTTTGGGTAGCGATTAACGTACGCGCGGTAGGCGTCTGCACTATCGGCGGCCGTCGTACTGTCCCATAAGGCGGCTTCGGCATTTAGATCATCCTCGCTCGGCCCTATGTTTGCTACCGGCTGATCCACGATAACCTCGCTTGGCATCAAAACCCAATCACGAGGCATGTAGCCCGAAATCGATAGCGAAGGATTAAGCGAGAGTTGAACCCCCAATGTAGCCTCGGGCTCGCTTAGTGGTCCCTCAAGCACCGTGTTCGCCATAGACGGCGTCGTCCGGATCAAAGTCACACCCTGCGGCAAATCAATTTCACCGATACCTGCACGCAGCCCGCTGTCATCCAGATCAAGGTCGTCCTCATCCGCAGCGCCCAGCAAGATCACCGCCTTGCCTTGGCGTTGCGCCAAGAGCGGCAGCAGGCTGTCCACAGACAGCGCGGCATTCTGAACGCTAAACAAATCTGGCGCATCCGCCTCGGCTGTAAGCAACCAAGTCCGCGCACCATCAGTCACAAAATGCCCCGTCAGCACAACAACAAGACGATCTGCATCATTCACGGCACCTTGAAAGGCTGCGGCCAGATCATTGGCGGCTTCAACTCGTGGATTGGCGCGGCTGAAAACATCAAACCCAAGACTATCGAGCCCGCCCGTCGCCTCCAGCACATCGTCTGCACGATTGACCCGATCAAGTTGCTCGTAGCGTTCGGTCCCAAGAACCAAGGCGGCATCCTGCGCCCAAAGGGGCATGGGCATCAGGAAGGCGGTGGTTAAAAGTAGTTGGCGCATGCAGCGTCCTTTCAAATGTGTTGATCCGAATGTCGCGGCCGCGGGCGCGCTATTCAATAGCACTTTGGATTTTGTCGCGTTTTGCGTGGGGTATTACCTGCACATCCGACCGACGCAAAGGGTCCGAGTGCTTCATCTCACAAGACTTCTTTCATTCGTTAACCAGACTGCCCCCAAGCGAAAAACTCGAGCAAAGCGCGACCATTAGCGGTATTGCGGTTTTGCCTGATCTTCGTCATCTCTTAGAAATACACAAGCAATCGGTTGTTACTATGCCCTATTCTGATGATTTCTCACCCACAGCTTTGGACCCTCGGATTACCGTTCTAGAAGGGCCCCAAATCATCGAAATCGTGTTCACAGGGCTGTATTTTCATACCAGCGCCGATGTGAACGCATTTTACGACTACATAGAAACCCGTATTGTGGAAACCGGCGAGGGGCAGTGGTTCTTTATGGTGAACACCCAAGACTACCGCGTTGATGGCGACGCTTGGTTTGCCTTTACCCGTCGCGGGCTGGATCTGAACGAAGGCCACGGCATGAAAACCGTGCGCTATGATGCTGACCCGATTACAGTAAAACAGATCGAACGGGCCAAAGGCACCGAACGCGAGAATCCGAACCTGTTTGGATCGCGCGAGGAGGCTCTTGAGCACCTCAAGTCCCTGCCCTCCAAACGACGCGAACGTTTGGCGCATCACCCCAGTTTCGAGAAAAACGAATTCATGCGCCGCCTGAAGTTTGACAAAGAAACCGGCATTCTGGACATCGATCTATCCGGCATGAGCTTTGAACATTCTCGTGACGTCAACGACGTCCACAATTGGGCAGAAGAAGCGATCCGCGCGTCGCGCCAAAAATGGTGGATGTTGTTTAACTACGAAGGCACGCGCATTCAATCACCAGCTTGGGTGCAATTTTCGGTACGCTCCGAGGAATTCAACAAGACCTATTCTATGGGCTCGGTGCGCTATGCGCTCGGGTCAGAAACCGAGGCCGACAAACGCCTTCGGTACGAAGCCAAGGCAACACGCCCAAACATCCGCAACACCCGCAAAGAAGCGCTTGTGCGGCTCGAAGAACTACGAGCGGAATACGCCTCTGCGCATCCGGAGAATTAATCATGCTGATATGGATGCGCCACGAATCGCGAGCCAACGAAGCCCGCGCGCCGCTGACACCAGAAGGGGCACTGCAGATGATTGCAAAGGGATGGCGTGTGGTCGTGGAAACCGCCCCACACCGCTGTATCCCCGACAGCGCCTATTTTGACGTCGGCTGTGAAGCCGCCGCAGCCGGATCATGGGTGGACGCCCCAAACGACGCGATCATCCTTGGGCTCAAAGAACTTCCCGAAGACGGAGCGCCTCTTCGGCATCGCCACATCATGTTCGGACATGCCTACAAAGGCCAAGCCTCAGGTCGGATGTTGTTAGACCGTTTCAAGGCAAACGGTGGCACGCTGTTAGACTTGGAGTACCTAGTAGATGAAACCGGCCTCCGCATTGCCGCATTTGGCTACTGGGCAGGATACGCTGGGGCCGCCTTGTCCGTGATGGCATTGGGCGCGCAACAACGCGGTGAGGTCATGGCCTCAGTGGACGCTTTTACGTCAGCGACCGCCCTTGCTGAAACCGCCAAGGCATCCGTGACAAACACACCAAGCGCCCTCATCATCGGTGCATTAGGCCGCGTTGGAACGGGGGCGAGCGACCTTTGCCGCGCTGTTGGGATCACGCCAACGGGTTGGGACATGGTCGAAACCGCACACGGTGGCCCTTTCCCTGAAATCCTCGGCTTCGACATTCTGCTGAATTGTATTTTGGCCCATGATGGCGCGCCTGTTTTCGTGCAAGCCGACGCAGGGCAAATGCCACGCAAACTGTCGGTCATCGGCGATATCGCCTGTGACCCCGAAAGCGAATTTTCCCCAATCAAGGTCTATGACCGCGCGACAAGTTGGGCCGTGCCAACCGTACGGGCCCATCAGGACCCGCCGTTGGATGTTATGGCGATTGATAACCTACCGTCGCTTCTTCCTTCGGAAAGTACGGATGATTTTGCAAACCAACTCTTGCCGCACCTTCTAGCGTTGGATACCGATTCAACTGGTGTTTGGGACCGCGCGGCAGCGACGTTCAAACAGCACGTCTAGTAAAGGTCATCTTCTTCAGCGGTTGCAGATATCCCCAAAGCGTCCAAACCATTTTCAAGGTGATCAGCCAAATGCGGCGATCCTTTGAGGTAGTCTTCAGTTGGAGTAGAAGCTTCGGTAATCGCGGTGCGGTAGGCTTCTGCGTATTCTAACGCATCGAAACTCCCACGCCCGATCCACATCACAGCCACAAGACTGGCCTGTTCTTCTTCATCTAGTCCGGACACGAACGCGTTAAATTCGCGCTCCCCGCGGGACATGTCCCGTGCGAGGATTATGATCTCGGCGATTTTGTCTGTGTTGATTTTCAGCATGTCTCAATCTCCTCTTTCGAGAACAGATTGAGACATTATACCATAAAACGCTTTGATTTAGAACAAAGGCGAGCGTGGTCTGCAATCGACACTAAGACGGCAAGGAAACCCAACGCATCCCAGTGGTATCGCCCGTCGCAAGATCACTCAACTGGCCAATACCTGACGGAACACCGCCTTCGTCCAGCTGCAAAATCAAACGGGTTGTCTCATTGCCAAAGCTAACGCCAGTTTCCGTGCTTTCGATCGGAAAAGTCGCACCGTTAGACATCCGCACGCACGTTTTCTGGAAGAAATCGTTACCGCAAGAAACGATTTGCGCTTGATCTGGCGGATCTGTCAGAACGGATTGGTAGTAGAACGTCAGCGTGTTCCCAGGCGCAAATGGGCCGGTTTCACCGCCCGGCAATTCCGCCAGACAGCCGGACAACACAGCCCCCAACAATGCCACAAGGGCTGTACTCTTAATTCCACGCAAGATCACGATTCACTCCTCGCCAAGTCAAATAACCGTCGCCACCAGGCGACAAATAAAATGTCCGGTCGCGATAGGCGCCCGTCACCACAAAATAATCTTCTGTCCTTTGCAAATGCCCAGCACGGCCTGTTCCGCCACAAATGTGGGTTCCGTTTTGGCACGGTGTCAGAGAATAGGTATGCAAATCGCCGTGCTCATCGGCCACGACATAGACTGTTCCAGTGTCAAACGGCAAGTCGCGGTACGCAACATCGATATCGCGTCGTGTCTCATCCAAAAGGTCCAGATTTTCGACATTTGAACGCATCGCAGCAAAATCCGCCGTGCTACATCCCGCTTGTGCGACCAAAGCAGCCAATACCAGAGCTATACGCATTACTTATCCCCATCTTTTGTTGCACGGTATCGCCCGACCTCATGCTTCTCAATAGCTGAGTGCCCTTATGTTCGACCAAACAGCCGCTCAATGTCGCTTAGCTTCAATTCAACATATGTTGGGCGCCCGTGGTTACATTGCCCTGATCGAGGGGTTTGTTCCATCTCTCGCAAAAGCGCATTCATTTCTTCGCCGCGCATCCGTCGCCCCGTACGGATCGAGCCGTGACAAGCCACCCGACTGAGAATCGCTTCGAGCTTTTCTTGCACGAGGGTCGATGAGCCCTGATCATCAAGCTCATCCAGAATATCGCGCAACATGGCTTCGGCGTGTACTTCGCCTAAAAGTGCTGGGGTTTCACGCACGGCAATGGCACCAGCCCCGAAGGGTTCGATCGTCAGGCCGAATTTGGACAGGTCGGCGGCGTGCGCCAGCAACTGGGCGGCATCCCCGTCTGACATTTCGATAATCTCGGGGATCAGCAGCGCTTGGGCTGCCACACCATTTTCCGCCATCTGAGTTTTCAGTTTTTCGTAGACCAGCCGTTCGTGCGCTGCGTGACCGTCCACAATAACAATGCCTGTTTCAGTTTGGGCAATTATGTAGTTCTCATGAACTTGCGCACGAGCTGCCCCAAGGGGATGGTCTTCTTCTACTTCAACGCTTTCGGTTTCCACCACATCAACACGGCCGGACAAATCAGCGCCAAAATCAGCAAACCCGCTAGGCTGTGGGTCTGGGCGATACGCGGGCCCTGCCCCGCCAGACGGTCGATCCATCTGGTACACCCGCGCACCACTTTCAGAGGCCGGGCGCTCGGGTTGCATCGCACCCAAGGTCGCGTCGGCCACGGTCGTAGATGCACGATGTCCTGCTTCAGCCAAGGCATGGCGTATGGCACTAACGATAAGGCCGCGCACCACACCGGGGTCGCGGAACCGCACCTCGGACTTGGCAGGGTGAACGTTTACGTCGACGCGGGTCGGATCAAGGTCAATAAACAAACAGGCGGCGGGATGCCGATCACGGCTCAATGTATCCATATATGCGCCACGCAACGCACCCATGAGCACCTTGTCTCGCACTGGGCGGCCATTCACGAACAAGAACTGTTGAACCGACGACCCACGCGAATAGGTCGGCAAGGCGGCATAACCCGTCAAATGGACCTCTTCTCGTTTGGCATCAATCGCCAGCGCATTGTCAGCAAAGTCACGACCTAGGACACAAGCCAATCGCGCATGTAGGCCTGCAAACATATCGCCAGTTTCGGCATCTGCCCGAAACGTCACGCGGGACTTGCCACCAGATACATCGGTGAGAATGAACGTCACAAAAGGTTCCGCCATGGCGAGCCGTTTTATCACATCGCTGATCGCCTGCATCTCGGAACGATCCGTGCGCAGGAACTTTAGACGGGCTGGTGTCGCGTAAAACAGATCACGCAATTCCACGACTGTGCCCGCAGTCAAAGCGGCTGGGCGGACTGGCTCTTGAGTGCCGCCGGACACAGAAATCTCTGCACCCTCACTACCCGACGTGCGGCTTCGGATTGTCAGACGACCAACCGCACCAAGAGACGGCAAAGCCTCCCCTCGGAACCCAAAACTATGGATATTGAGAAGGTCGGTACCGTCAATCTTAGACGTCGCGTGGCGTGACAGGGCTAAAGGCAAATCTTCAGCTGACATTCCGACACCATTGTCGGTAACACGGATCAGGGTTTTGCCACCGTCAGCGATAGATACTTCGACACGTGTCGCCTTGGCGTCCAAGGCATTCTCAACAAGTTCTTTCACCGCAGATGCGGGGCGTTCCACAACCTCACCAGCTGCGATCCGGTTGATCGCAGCGTCGTCCAGTTGCCTGATTACAGGGCGCGTTTCGCTTATGTTGGGGTCAGGGGCAGCCATACCGCTACAGATAGCATGGCGTTGCCCGATTCTGACAGGGCTTTTGTGTTATTCTAGACCCTCGGGTTGGCCAACGACGACGAAATGCAGACCGTCTGGGTCCAGCAGTTCAGCAGCCATTTCGTTAACCTCTTCCAAGGTCACAGCGTTAACCAAATCATTGCGCCCAGCGATGTATTCAGTAGGCAGGTCTTGGGCCTGCATACCCACCAAAATCCCTGCGATTTCAGCATTGCCATCAAACCGTAACGGGTAGGCCCCCGTGAGGTAAGTCTTGGCAGCATCCAGTTCTTCGGCTGTCACACCTTCGCTCGCCATTTTGGCCCACTCGGCGCGAACAACCTCGATCGCTTCAGCGATGGTCCCATTACCGGATGCGACTTGCCCCAGATACATCGTAGAAAGGTCTTTGGTGACAAGGTAGGAATAGACGCCGTAGGTCAGCCCGCGTTTCTCTCGGACTTCGTGCATTAAACGGCTTTCTAGCCCGCTGCCGCCCAGTATTTCGTTTAACAGATAAGCAGCAAAGAAATCCTCGTCATCCCGTTCGATGCCCTCATGGCCGAACAGCGCAACGGACTGTGGCGTATCGTAGGGAACAACCGTTGTGCCCCCCTCAAGGCCAAATTCAACACGGTCCGGCAACTCAGGGCCCTCCATCGGCAAGTCGCCGATCAAGTCATCAATCAAAACACCCAGTTCTTCAGCGGAGATATCACCCGCAGCGCCAACGTAAACACGCCCTTGGACAAGAGCATTGGTATGCGCCGCAATCAAATCATCGCGTGTAATCGCGGCGACAGTTTCGGCGGTCCCATCGAGCGACGAGCCATATGGGTGATCGCCAAAGGCCGCAGCATCAAAGGTCGCGCCTGCAATGCTATTGGGGTCTTGCGCGTCCGAACGCAGCATCGATTGCACTTGCGCACGGACCCGTTCGATGGCGTCATCATCGAAACGTGGGTCAACCAGCGCATCGCGCAAAAGCGCTACAACTTCGTCGCGGTTTTCTGTCAGGAACACGGCGGAAACCGAAACGGAATCGTCATAGGCGCTGAAGTCATAAGATGCCGCAAGCGCCTCACGGGCTTCTTGGAAACCGCGTGCGTCCAACTCACCGGAACCCTCTTCAAGCAATGCCATCATCAAATTGGTAGCACCCCGCTTCTCAGGGTCGTCCAGCGACGCACCGCCGTCAAAGATGATCTCGATCGCGACAAAGGGAATGGAATCCTCTTCTACCAGCCACGCGTCAATTCCACTCGGAGATGTAATTTCTTGAATATCAATTTCGGCTTGAGCGGACACAGCCGTCAGCGACAAAGCAAAGGCGATAACGTAACGGATCATTGTAGAACCTCCCGGCTTGGAATGACCCAGCCTGTAACAGATTGGTCTCGATCGAGGACGCGTTCAGCCGCCGCAAGGACATCCTCAGCGGTGACCGCTTGCAAGATGTCGGGCCAAGCCTGAACGTCATCCACTGTCAGTCCGGACGTCAATGCAGCGCCGTAACGACGAGCGATACCGCCCACATTGTCGCGAGCATAAATTTCACTCGCCTTAAGCTGAGTGCGCAAAGCTTCCATGCGGGCGGGGTCGATGCCTTCTTCGAGGAAAGCCGCTATGGCGGCGTCCATTGCGTCTTCTGCGTCTTGCAGCGAAACGCCTTCGGCAGGTACGACCGTGAGTCCGAACGTACCATCATCAAGATTCAAACCATCGTAATAGGCCCCTGCATACACAGCTGTGTTGGTTTCAAATTGCAAAGCGATGCCAAGCGCAGACGTAAACGGAGAACCACCCAAAAGATCCGCCAAGTAGGTCAGTGCGGCAGCTTCTTCTTGCGCACCTTCATCCCTTTCTGGCGCTATGTAACTGCGACTGATGTATGGCTGCGCAACGCGCGGATCTTCAAAGATAAGACGGCGTTCTGCGATTTGTGGTGGTTCCTGAGTGCGAAAACGCTCTGGCAGATTGGGCTCCGCGGGAAGTGGACCATAGTATTCTTCTGCCAAGGCCAGAACCTCGTCTGGTTCAACGTCGCCAGCCACAACAAGGATCGCGTTATTGGGGGAGTAGTAGATGTCATAAAAGGACAGCGCATCTTGCATATCCAGTTCTTCCATCTCGTGTTTCCAGCCAATAATCGGCACGCCGTAACGATGATTAAGGAATTGCGCTGCACGCATCTGTTCACGCGCCAGTGCGTTCGGCGAATTCTCTGTGCGCTGGTTGCGTTCTTCGAGGATAACGCCAAGTTCAGTGCGAATGTCCTCTTCGGTAAGGACAAGGTTGTTCATCCGGTCGGCTTCGTATTGCATCATTAACGGCAAACGATCTGCTGCGACCCGCTGAAAATATCCCGTATAGTCATAGCTAGTGAAAGCATTGTCCGAACCACCGTTTGCCGCAACAACGCGCTGGAACTCGCCGCTTTCAACTGTTTCAGTAGCTTTGAAAAGCAGGTGTTCTAGATAGTGGGCGACACCAGATGACCCGACAGGCTCATCCGCAGATCCTGCGCGATACCAGAGCATATGGACTACGACAGGCGCACGGTGATCTTCGATCACAACCACGTCCATGCCATTGTCGAGCTGATAGGTGGTAACCTCTTCTGCGAGGGATGAGCTCGCGCAAAGGGCAAGGGCCGCTGCTAGTAGACGCATGAAAATACTCCGCTAATGTCTAAGCAGAACCTATGCCACAACGCGCCACCTGCAAGGGCACAAACGCGTTTGTGAAAACCGGGTGTTACTGTGGGGGCGCAGAAGGTGTCGCGACACCAGCATTCCGGAACCGTTGCAACTCAGCATAAGCATCGAGAGCTTGGCGCGCGTAGGCTTGGAAATAACTGTCACGGGCACGGAACAACCCGAAACGGGATTGCCGCGTGCGAAAGGCCTCGTCCTCAGCGGCCAAAGTCTGGCGAATTGCCGGATCCACACCATTTCGGCTGGCGGCGGTAATCAACGCCCCGTCACGGGTCGGCACGCCCGCGGCAACAAGCGCGTTGGGGTTACCACCCAAAACAGCCACCGCATCCGCATTTGGCATGGGGTCGGCAATGTTAGTGCCACCTGGAGTAGGCGTCGGAAGAACGCTTAGGTCGCTCGGCAAAGTCAGCGGACCTGACGGTTGAACGCGAAATTCATCCGGCCCACCACTGGAAGAGCGCAAATCGCGTAATCCACGATCACCGCCTGCACAAGCAGTCAGTGTCAGCACCAGCGTCATACAAAGTGTCAGTCGTAACATCTCGCCCGTCCCTGTCGTTCCATAAGCGTTTTAGCCGATAGTTTGGAGATCGTCACGTGGTCTTCTTCTCGCTGTCATTATCTGTAAACAACACCAGTCCGATCGCGCCAGCAAAAATCGCCACATCTGCGACGTTAAAGGCGAACGGATTATTGATGCCGCAACACGACATGTTCAGGAAATCTGCCACAGCACCATGTAGAACGCGGTCTATGATATTCCCCAAAGCACCGCCGACAAGCAGTCCTGCGCTGATATAACCCCACCGACTGCGTGGTTCCTTACGAATCCACCACAATACAAAGATCGAAATGGCCGTCGCTACGCCGATCAACACCCAACGCATGTCGAAATCTGCGAACAAACCAAAGTTTACACCCCGATTCCATGCCATGCGGAGCGTCAAAAGAGGCGCAAAAACGTCTAAGGTTTGGTTCGGCTGGCTTTCCAGATCGACCACATAGAGCACAATGTACTTAGTGACCTGATCAATCAGGAAAATCCAAAATCCAGTCCAGTAGGTCAGCCGCATCTGTGTGAGCCTTCTTTATTGTCAGTGCTTAAAGTGGCGCATGCCGGTGAAGACCATAGCAAGGCCCGCCTCATCTGCAGCGGCGATAACTTCGTCATCACGCATGGAACCACCAGGCTGAATTACACAAGACGCACCCGCTGCAGCAGCTTCAAGAAGCCCATCGGCAAACGGGAAGAACGCATCAGAGGCAACCGCCGCCCCTTTGGCCAGCGAAGCCGGCAAGCCAAGCGCATCCGCCATACGTTGGGATTTGGTCGCCGCAATCAGCGCTGAGTCCAATCGAGACATCTGCCCCGCGCCCACACCAACTGTCTGACCGTCTTTTGCGTAAACGATGGCGTTGGATTTAACGTGTTTGGCAACAGTCCACGCAAACAACATGTCGGCGATCTGTGCATTTGAAGGCTGGACCTTCGTCACGACTTTAAGGTCGGACGCAGCGATATGGCCGTTGTCTTTGTTCTGCATAAGGTATCCACCGGACACCTGTCGAATGGTTTCAGAAACCGCCATCGGGTCAGCCAAACCACCTGTCGTCAGCAAACGCAGGTTCTTTTTGGCTGCGAACAGTCCCTTCGCCTCGTCCGTTGCAGACGGCGCGATAACGACCTCGGTAAAGATACCTGTAATCGCCTGAGCCGTTTCAGCGTCGAGTTCACCGTTCAACGCGATGATACCACCGAATGCTGAGGTTTGATCGCATTCAAAGGCCTTTTGGTAAGCTTCGGCCAATGTCGCTCCGCGGGCAACGCCGCACGGGTTCGCATGTTTGATGATCGCAACCGCTGGACCGTCTTTGGCCGCAAATTCACTGACCAATTCAAATGCAGCGTCTGTGTCGTTGATGTTGTTGTAGGACAGTTCTTTGCCCTGATGCTGCTGAGCCGTCGCAACGCCGGGACGGTCGGAACCGTCAGTGTAGAATGCTGCTGCTTGGTGCGGGTTTTCACCATAGCGCAACGTCTGCGCGAGCGTGCCGGCAACGGCTTTGCGACGCGGTGCAGCATTGCCGATAGCGCCTGCCATCCACGTGCTAACAGCTGCATCATAGGCACCAGTGCGGGCATAGGCTGTTTGTGCAAGGGTCTGACGGAACGCGAATGTCGTCGCGCCGTCATTAGCGTCCAGTTCAGCCAACAATGCATCGTAGTCTTCGACATCAACAACAACGTTTACGAAAGCATGGTTCTTCGCCGCTGCACGGATCATCGCAGGGCCGCCAATGTCGATGTTCTCGATCATCTCATCATACTCGGCACCACGCGCCAAAGCAGCTTCGAACGGATAAAGGTTCACAACCAGCAAATCGATCGCGCCGATGTTGTGTTCGTCCATCGCAGCAACGTGGGCATCATTATTTCGAAGCGCCAGCAAGCCGCCGTGCACCGCTGGGTGCAGTGTTTTCACGCGACCATCCATCATCTCAGGGTAGCCCGTAACATCAGCCACATCGCGCACGTCCAGACCGGCGTCGCGCAATGTCTTTGCTGATCCGCCAGTCGAGAGCAATTCAACCCCACGCGCGGATAGCGCCTTTCCAAGGTCAATCAATCCGGCCTTGTCGGATACGGAAAGCAAAGCGCGGCGAATTGGTTGCAGGTCGGTCATGTGGGCCCCCTCAGGCGGTATCAAGTTTCTGATCCGTTAAGGCTAGCGACATCACGCAACGCGGTGGGCGTTTCTTGCGCTTTGGACAAAGACCAACGGATGCGCGTCGAATAGGCCAAAGTGTTGCCAGTTAAAACCACCTGTTGCGTGGCACGGGGCCGCAATCGGCCATTTTCTAGATAAACTGACGGTTCTAGGCGCAAATCCCCCACCCCATCATGGCGAAACACCCAAATTTCACCGGATTTCTGGGTAAGCGAAACGGCCGCCCCGCCCAAATCAATCACAGCATCCACTTCAGGATGTAAATGGAACCGCACAGACCAAGGAATGCCTTGCAGCTTTTCGGCATCCAGCGCCCTATCGAAAATCGGTTCGTCTTTCGAATCCAGAATCGTCAGCAAGTCTTCGCCAGCGATAGCGCGCCCGTCCGATGTAAGATCAAGCGTTCGTACGTGGGTCAAACCATGAGTACGCCGATAACCGTCATGGGCCGTGGCCAACCGCATACCGTCGCCAAGCTCACTGAGCTCTGATTGGACATCCTTGGGCCGATCCGACAGAAGCTCCGCGCCGCTTTTCTCGACCTTGATACGGGACGACGAAAGGCCTTCAATCGTCAATGTAGAGTGGCTTGGCGTTGCTCGGCCAGCACGGCGCCATTCTGGGCCAAAGCTTGCGCCGGGCCCGCAATTGACGATCAACGGCCGCCGTCCTGAGGTTACTTCCATCGCAAGAGTGGACGCATGGGCCTCAGCGGACGCCGCACCAGAAGGTGGAATATCCGCATCAACGATAAGCGACGTGCGCCCCGCTGTAAGCCGCCCGTAGCCCATATGAAGGGATTGATCCGGCTGTTCTAACGTGCCGACAGCGGCCAAGGCTTGATCGAGCCATCCATCAAGCCCGCGTCCACCCCCATGAAATCGCGCCAACCCACCATCCGAATGGCGCAACGCCCGCAATGTAGGAGCAATCCGATGCATCGCCGATGTTAGGGCCTCCGGGACTTCGCGGTCTGCATTGCGCAAGGCGGTTTCTACCCAAGTCAGCAGCGTGAGAACCTCAAGAAGTTCTTCGGGATTTCTTGTTGCGATGCCACCGTCTGGCCCAATCTGCACTTTGCAGTCGCGGGTCAGCACAGCAATCGCTGGAGCCACACGCGATTCCATGCCTTGCAATGCCAGACCTGCGTAAATCATCCCCGCCAGCGCCTCAAAACGCGGTAAGCCAGGGCGTGCGGCACTCCAGCGACGAGAAAGAAAGATAGCCTGTTGAGCGGCTGATCTGAAATAAGCCTCTGATTGTTCTTTTTCGGCGCCCCTCAGTAGGAAAAACCCATGGGCAATCCAACGGATCAGCCGACGACCAGTAATGTCTGGAGTCCAACCCGCGCCGCGCCCATCGCCGTAACGGACAATCCAGTCCTGCAACCAAGCTTGCGCGGCCACCCGCGCCTTACTGTCACCAACTGCGGCCATATCATCTAGCCAAGCAAACCCATGGGCAGCATTGGTCGATGTATCAACGCGTGCGGCCGCCTCCCAAAGGCTGACACCCGGTGCTTCGATCAGATGCCCCGAGAATAGGAAATTACCCGCCAAAAGCTGTCTGCCTCGGGCGAAATGACCAATCATCTTCGGCTCAGGATTGGAAATAAAACCGGTAGCCGGACGCGTTCGTGCTGCCAGCCGCGCTTGCAACCGGTTCATCAGGCGCGTGCGCCGTGTTGAGGTGTCGGATGTATCCACCACTTTTAGATCTGCCTCTCGCTCGTGCTGTTCCAGCATCTTTGCGTTGGCAGACTTATAAGCCTCGCGCCCGTTTAAGTCACAGGTTTTTTAGTCAGGTTTGCGCAATTGCGCGATGTAAAAGCCGTCCATGCCACCGATTTCGCCCCAATAGTCGGGCCGAAGGCGCAAGCCGCCTTCAGAGGTACGCCATGCCGGATCAATTCCAGCGATATCGAGAGCGTGGACTTCGACAGTCAGACCATCATGGCGCTCAAGGGCATCATCAACCTGAACTTCGCCCTCATCAGGGAGCAGGGAACAGGTGCAAAACACCAAACGACCACCTGGTTTCAGGAGGGACAAAGCGTGGTCAATCATGCCAGCCTGCTGGGCAATGAGTTCACCAAATTCAGAACCGTCTTTAGCATATGGCAAATCGGGGTGACGGCGGATTGTCCCTGTGGCGGAACATGGAGCATCCAGCAAAATCGCATCGAACCCGTCTTCGTTGTAGGCAAACGCATCAGAAGTGACAGTCTTTGCTGTCAGGCCCGTACGTTTGAGGTTTTCAGAGACGCGAATCATCCGGCCAACCGACGAATCAACAGCCGTCACGTCTGCTCCGCTGGCCGCAATCTGCATCGTTTTGCCACCCGGCGCCGCGCAAAGATCAAGAATCTTTTCGCCCTTTTGCGGGTTCAACACCATGACGGGAATAGCGGCAGCGGCGTCCTGCACCCACCAATCGCCCGCATCAAAACCAGGCAAGGCAGAGACCTGACCAGCATCTTGCAATCGAATTGAACCTGTTGGCAGAATTTCGCCCTTCAAGACCTCATTGGCAGCTTCGATATCGCCTTTGACGGTAATGTCTAACGGAGCGCTTGCAAACTGAACCGCCTCAATCGCGGCAATAACTTCGGGGCCGTAGGCGTTTTTCAGCGGTTTGCGCAGCCAACCTGGCATGCGGGGCAAGGCAAGCTTTGACCAGCCTTCCGGCCCTTCAGCGGCGACTTTGCGCAGCACTGCATTGACCAAGCCTTTCATGGATTGCGTGCGTTTGTTACGCGCCACCAGTTCAACGCCGGCGTTCACAACACCATGCGCCGCTTCGCCCCCTGCGAGTTCAACTGTGCACAGACGCAGCACGTTGCGCACTTGGGTCGGCGGGGTCTTTTGCAAGAACCGGGCCAACATCCGATCCGCACGCGCCATTCCGCGCAGGGTTTCGGTTGCGAGGCGTTGCGCGCGGGCGCGATCTTCTGCTGGAAGGTGCTGCAATGCACCCTCACCGATCAACTCAGACAGCAACCGCCCTTCGGTTGTGATTTGATCGAGAAGAAAAAGCGCGGCCTTGCGCGGGCCTAAGCCTTGTTGTTGCGACATCTGGAACCCCTTGGAATCTGATCCATGCGAGGTATATCAGGACTAGGCCCCACGCAAGGACACCAAAATGGATGATACTGACAAGGATCTCACCCCAGCCGCCCAGCGCGCTTTGGCCGAAGCTGACGAGCGCCGCAAAAAGGCGAAAGCCGCTGAGATGCCCGCAGAACTAGGTGGCCGTGATGGCCCAGAGCCCGTACGTTTCGGAGATTGGGAAAGAAAAGGCATCGCCGTCGACTTTTGATTCTCAGCATGTAGAAAATCAGCCGTCTTTCAGACCCAGAACATCTATCATGTCATAAGACCCCGGCTTTTGGGATTGCCCCCAAAGGGCTGCCTTCAACGCACCACGTGCAAAGATCGCCCGATCTGTAGCGATATGGCTTAGTTTGATCCGCTCACCGTAAGCTGCAAACAGCACATCGTGTTCTCCGACGATGTCACCACCACGAATGGCACTAAAGCCGATATCGCCACGTGTACGCGCACCCGTAATGCCATCTCGACCTGAATCGCTCACGTCCTTAAGATCAACGCCGCGACCTTCGGCAGCCGCTTCACCCAGCATCAAGGCAGTTCCAGACGGCGCGTCTACTTTGTGGTGATGGTGGGCCTCAATGATCTCGATGTCGAAATCTTCATCCAAGGCGGCAGCGACTTTCTTTGTAAGTTGCATCAACAGATTTACACCAAGCGACATATTCCCCGCCCGAACAATCACCGCATGATGTGAAGCAGCGTCCAAATGCGCGAGGTCGTCTTCCGTAAGTCCAGTTGTACCGATGACATGCACAGCGCGGGCTTGCGCGGCAAGTTCTGCGAAGCCGACTGTCGCTTCTGGAGCGGTAAAATCAATCACCGCTTGCGCCTTGGCAAATACAGCAACAGCATCATCAGTTACGTTCACGCCAACATTCGCGCCACCCATCGCAGCGCCCACGTCCTGACCGACCCAATCGTGACCGGTCCGTTCTAGAACGCCAACCAATTTGCAGGCGTCCGAT
This sequence comes from Octadecabacter algicola, assembly GCF_021532625.1. Lineage (GTDB taxonomy): Bacteria > Pseudomonadota > Alphaproteobacteria > Rhodobacterales > Rhodobacteraceae > Octadecabacter > Octadecabacter algicola. The sequence continues at coordinate 748,854 of NZ_JAKGAR010000003.1, read as the reverse complement.
GCCAAAACAGCGTTGGTCAGCATCTGCCCCATACGACCAGAGCATCCAGTGATTACGATCCCGGGCAAATCAGTCATGTCGTTTCCTTTCGTCACATTGGCGCCAGTGCGCTTGGCAAGCCGCTTCGCACCCCTTACATGAGCTGCATGGCAAAGAACAGTTTTCAAGGCAAGGACGGCCCATCACAACGCCAATTGCGCGTAGGTGAAGTAATCCGTCGATCAATGTCCGAAATTTTGCAGCGCGGTGAGGTCCATGACCCCGACCTGCAACGCATGTCGATTACCGTCGGCGAAGTCCGCATGACACCCGATCTGTCAATCGCGACCTGTTTCGTGCTGCCCTTGGGCGGCAAAGATGCAGATGTGGCGATTGCAGCATTGGCGCGCAACAAAGGCGAGCTACGGCATCTCATCTCAAAGGGGATGAAGCTTAAGGCGACCCCTGATCTGCGGTTCCGCATCGACGATATGTATGACCGGATGGACGCAACCCGTGCGATGTTCGCCGAAGATCGTGTCGCAAAGGACGTTGCCGCAACAGATTCCGACGAGGACGAATAATGCGTTGGCTCGTGGGTCTATGCTTGCTGGCGTCCCCTGCAGCGGCAGTGACCTGTAAGGACGTCCAGCACTTGGGCGCGTCCTATACCATCTGCGATGTCGGAGTTGATGAAGACTTACAACTTTTCTTGGGGGATGATGATGGCAACGTCCTTGGCAGTTTTCGCGCCGTTGAAAACTATCATGGCTTGTCTCTGTCGTTCGCGATGAACGCGGGAATGTATCACGACGATCGCTCACCCGTGGGTCACTATGTTGAAGACTTTATCGAGCAAAGATCCGTCATGTCCCGCGAAGGTCCGGGGAATTTTGGTCTACTGCCCAATGGAGTATTCTGCAGCGGCGAAACATTTGAGGTTTTCGAAACGCTCAAATTCCTAGAGCAGACCCCACTTTGTGCAGACGCGACCCAATCTGGCCCGATGTTGGTCATTGATGGGGAACTGCACCCACGATTCATCCCTAATGGAACGTCTAAATTCATTCGCAACGGAGTCGGCACTCCGGCCGATGGGCAGCGTGCCTATTTTGCGATTTCCAACGAGCCCGTGAACTTCCACGATTTCGCTACCTTGTTTCGTGACCACATCGGAGTGCCTAATGCGCTTTATTTTGATGGCAAAGTCAGCCGACTTCATGCCCCCCAGCTGAACCGGTCCGACTTCGGTTGGCAGCTTGGTCCAATCATTGGCGTGGTTGACGCCGATCAGTAGGCAGACTACCCCGCCCGCCTGACATAAAATCGGAGGCCACATGGCACGCAAACGCAAAGGACGCGACCTGCATGGGTGGCTAGTGGTGGACAAACCTGCGGGGATCACCTCGACATCCGTGGTGAATAAGGTGCGCTGGGCACTGGATGCCAAAAAGGCGGGCCATGCCGGCACACTTGATCCCGAAGCAACCGGCGTTTTGGCCGTGGCCTTGGGCGAGGCTACGAAGACCGTTCCTTGGATTACCGACGCATTGAAGGCCTATACTTTTACGGTACGCCTAGGTCAAAAGACCAATACAGATGACGCCGAAGGCGAAGTTACCGCAGAAAGCGCCGATCGACCCTCCGATGACGATATCAAAGCAGCGCTTGGGCAATTCGTCGGTGACATCATGCAAATACCACCCGCCTTTTCCGCCGTTAAGATCGATGGTGAACGCGCCTATAAACGGGCGCGCGATGGCGAAGAATTTGAAATTGCGGCACGCCCTCTGTGGGTCGAAGAATTGTTGTTGATTGACCGGCCCGACCAAGATCACGTCACTCTAGAGATGACCTGCGGTAAGGGCGGGTACGTCCGTTCGATCGCCCGCGACCTTGGTGAGGCTTTAGGTTGCCACGGTCACGTTCGCGAATTGCGTCGTATCTGGTCAGGCCCTTTTGAAGCCAAAGATGGTGTTAGCCTTGAACAGTTGGACGAACACGCAAAGACCGATGGGCTCGATCATTTGATCTTGCCGCTCGAAGCGGGCCTCGATGACCTGCCCCGCGTTCATTGCCCCGAATCCAGCATCACCAAGCTGCGCAATGGCAATCCTGCGATGGTCATGGGCGATGTGGAATACGGTGAAGAATGCTGGGCCGACCACGGCGGGCAGGCTATTGCCGTCGGCGTTTTCAAATCAGGCGAGTTACACCCGACACGGGTGTTTGTCCGCTAGCGGTGCTGATCAATCAGAATCGGGTTTCCATCCGGGTCGATGACCACGAATGACCCAATGCCGCTATCGTCACCGGTTTCTTGACTAACGTCATGCCCTGCGGCTTTCACCTTGGCCTTAATCTCGCGCACATCTTCAAAGGGATCGACCTCGTTCGCAGATTGGTCCCAACCCGGATTAAACGTGAGCATGTTACCCTCGAACATGCCTTGGAACAGACCGATCAAAGTATCGCCGTTCTTCATAATCGCGAAGTTATGTTCCACCAGACCACCAAAGTGCGAAAACCCGAGGTCTTTGTAAAACGCTATGGATTTGGTCAAGTCCTTGACTGACAGTGAAACCGAAAATGCGCCGAGTTGCATAGGATGTCCTTTCGCTGTGCGTTCACCCTAGCACATTTTTCGATGCTTGGGCATAACGCTGCAATGATCACTCGCACTCATATTAAAGACGACGCGCCTTCAACCGCAGTTTATTCAGATTGCGAACGATATCGTTACGCCCTGACCCGGGTTTGGGATGAGGCCGGGACTTCAGTTCATTTTGTTATGCTCAACCCGTCCACCGCGACTGAAGTACAGAATGATCCTACCGTTGAACGCTGTGAACGCAGGGCGCGCGCATTGGGGCATGGCGCGTTTCGGGTTACTAATATCTTTGCATGGCGTGACACCGATCCACGTAAAATGCGCGCTGCGACTGATCCTATTGGCCCTGAAAACGACGACACGATCCTCGAGGGGTTGGCATGGGCGGACCAGACCATTTGCGCCTGGGGGACCCACGGGGAACATCTGCAACGCGGCCCGCAGATCGAAGCAATGTTGCGCACTCAGGGCAGCCAACTGTTCCACCTTGGCCTGAGCAAAGCGGGCCACCCTAAACATCCTCTTTATATCGCCTACACCCAGAAGCCACAGATCTGGACGGCTGGCTAACTCGCCAGCGGTTAGGCAAGCGTTAACCAACTGACCCGAATTATTGCGCTTTGGGCGCTTCATTGCCCTATGATTACGGGGATCATTTATCCGCAATCGGTGGGACAAACCCAAGCCGCCAAGATTCGTCGGCCTTACGAAAGAAAACACCATGTTTATGCTTCTTGGCCTTGTAAGCCTCGCCATCGCAGGAACAGCCATTATTGGCCTACCAACGGCTGATGACGATGCACTATCTTCGGACGGCACCTCAGAAGCAGACAACGTCTTGGTTGGGCCCGAACACGCCGACGTCGGCGGGACAAATGACCTCGACAATTTGCTCGGAGGGAGCGGCGACGACCGGTTAAACGGCCAGCTTGGCGATGATTACATCGATGGCGTGAGCGGGAACGACACCCTTTTGGGCGGCGAGGGCAAAGATGATATCCATGGCGGCGAGGGGAATGACCTCCTTGCAGGTGAAAACGGAGACGATCAAGTCTACGGTTACTTTGGCGACGATGACCTGTCCGGAGGAAGCGGTAATGACACGCTCCACGGCGGCAGCGGCGACGATCTGATTGACGGCGCCTATGACGACGATGAGATTCTTGGCGGTTATGGCGATGATACTCTAATCGGTGGTGCTGGCCGCGACATGGTCCAAGGCAGCGAAGGCGATGACTTGATCGACGGAGTGACTGGCGAAGACGGCGGCGCAGAACAAGACTACCTGAACGGCAGCGAAGGCAATGATACCCTTATCGGCAACGATGGCGACGTGATGTCTGGGGGGGATGGGACCGATCGCTTTGAAGTCGAAAACGGCTTGGTTTCGATCATGGATTACACAGGCGACGACGTACTTGTTGTCAAATACGATGACGCGGTCCCGACCTTGACAACACAGCTTACTGAGAACGGTCTTTTGCTGTTGGCCGACGGGGATGCCATCGCAGAGCTGTTTGGCGTTGCGTCGATTGACGTGGACATGGTGCAACTCATGCCAATCTAGCCGCACATTTCCTTTGCTTTCGTAAGGGAATCTTCCTATATGCGCGCATCTGGCCTCGTTATTGGGGGCAGACCACCCTCCACGGGCCCTGCTGGACGACATCCCGGCTTGTGCCATTCACCCTTTAAATAAGGAGATCCCGATGTCGATTACTGCTGAAGAAAAAGCACGCTTGATGAAAGAATTCGCAATCAAAGAAGGCGACACTGGTTCGCCGGAAGTTCAAGTTGCGATCCTGACATCCCGCATTTCTACGCTCACAGAGCACTTTAAGACCCACAAGAAAGACAACCACGGTCGCCGTGGCCTTTTGAAAATGGTTGCTCTGCGCCGTAAGCTTCTGGATTACACCAAAGGCAAAGACGAGGCTCGTTACCAAGACCTCATCAAACGTTTGGGTATCCGCCGCTAAGCCTTTCTGGTTTTTGCGAACGAATAGCAGCCGCCTACGGGAAACCGTGGGCGGTTTTGCTTTGCCCGTGAACCGTATAGGGAAATCCCATGGACATTTTTCTCATTACCGCCCCCGGCCTGCAGGACCTGCTGGCAACCGAAGCCCGCGAAAAAGGTTTCAAAGTAACTTCTGTCATCCACGGCGGGGTCACGATCCGTGGTGAGTGGCCACAAGTCTGGCGTGCAAACCTACAGCTTCGTGGGGCTGCACGCGTCCTTGCACGGGTTGCGGAATTTCGCGCGCTTTACTTGTCGCAACTCGAGCTCAACACGCGTGACTTTGCTTGGCAGGATGTCCTACCGAGCGGCGCATGGGTGCGCGTTGAAACCGCGTGCCATAAATCAAAGATCTATCACGCAGGAGCCGCGACCGAGAGGGTCGAGAACGCGCTTTCCGCACGCGGTTACAACATCGCGCGCGAAGAGGAAGACCTAGCCGACGCCCTGTCCATCCGCGTTCGCATTGAGCGTGACATCGTCACCCTGTCGCTCGACACCTCTGGTGAACCTTTGCACAAGCGCGGCCACAAAGAGGCCGTCAACAAAGCGCCTATGCGTGAAACCATGGCGGCGATGTTTCTGCGCTATGCGGGCTATAACGGCAAAGAGCCGTTTTATGACCCCATGTGCGGATCGGGCACCTTTCCAATCGAAGCCGCCGAAATTGCACGCAGGTTTGATTCCGGTCGCGCCCGCGCGTTTACGTTTCAGTCTCTGCCCAATTTTGACGTCGAGGCGTTTGATGCGATGCGCAGCCCTGAACGGCCCGCAATGTTCAACACCTACGGCAGCGATCGCGACCAAGGAGCTGTCACCATGTCCAAAGCCAACGCAGACCGCGCGGGCGTTTCTGATGTAACCGATTTTCAAGTGAAACAAGTCAATGAGATTACCCCGCCATGTGACGACACGGGGCTGGTCATGATCAACCCGCCCTACGGTGGGCGTATCGGCAACAAGAAGCCGCTGTTCGGTTTGTATTCTTCGTTCGGAGATAGGATGAAGTCACACTTCAAAGGGTGGCGCGTGGGGGTCATTACCACCGAACCCAGCCTAGCCAAAGCAACGGGCCTGCCGTTCAAGCCGCTCAGCCCTGTTGTAGATCACGGTGGAATGAAAGTGCGGTTGTATCAAACGGACGCGCTTTGATGCGGCGTCTTGCGGTGATCATCACTGTCCTGATCCTAAGCGCTTGGGGCGCTCTACAGTTGAGCCGTTCAACTACATTCATGATTGCCGGCGAAGCCATCGCACGGGTTGAGACAAACGCACCTGTTATCGCGCTTACCTTTGATGACGGCCCATCCCCGCGTTTTCTGGGCGACGTTCTGACCACGCTAAACGAGCACGGCACCGTCGCGACTTTCTTTTTGGTTGGGCAAGATGTTGTTGCGCATCCGGAGTTGGTCACTCAAATAGCGGATGGCGGCCATGAGCTTGGTAACCACTCCTATTCGCACCCTCGTTTGGTGCTGATGTCCCCGTCCCGCGTCGCGGCCGAGATAGAGACTACAGATCAATCCCTCAGGAACGCTGGATATACAGGGGCCATCCCTTTCCGTCCTCCTTACGGTAAGAAACTAGTGATCCTGCCGTTCTACCTCGCGCGTAACGAGCGGCCTGCCATCATGTGGGACGTCGCCCCAGAAGATGATCCTGCACTTGCAGGCGACGCAGATGCCATCACCGATTTTGTCCTGAAGGAAGCCCGGTCAGGCTCCATTATTTTGCTCCATCCGATGTATGATAGCGGCGCTGCTACCCGCGCTGCTTTGCCAGCCATATTGTCAGGACTGACTGCGCGTGGCTTTGAATTTGTCACGGTCTCTGAACTGTTGGACCTACGCGCGCCATAGGCTTCGGCACGCCGCGTCATCCTTGATCGGAATCAGACCCCTGCCCTAGAGTTCCTCAAACTCTGGGAGGGGAAACATGATTCCGACACTTCGTATTCTGACCAACATGGGCAGCTTGCAACGGCTCGCGCCGTTCTGGGTGTTGGGTCTAGTTTTGTTTATCCTGAACTTTAGCTTGCTGGCATTTGTGGCAGTCATCTACGGAGTCGTTCTTCAATTCTTTGTGGAGTACGTCATGCACCGGTTTCTTTACCATCGTGAACCGCCTCAACAGCAGGGCATGTTCAATGACCTGTATCGCAGCCATATCGGCCATCACGAATTCCCTACGAACCCCGAATTCTTCACCGGTGGCGACAATTGGTATGCGTTGAAATTCGGGCTGGTTGCGGCGGCGCTACACACAGTGGTTCTTTGGCCCATTCTTGGACTATCTAGTGCCGCGCTGTTCGGAACCGTGGCTTTGTTTCTTGGGTCAGTCAGCGCGTTCACCTTTTATGAGTACTGCCACACGCTAGCACATGTGAACGTGCCAAAGGGGTGGTTCGGAAACAAAGTCACGCAAAGCCACCTGCGCCACCACTTCAACGACCATGAGACAACGTTTCACGTCAGTTTTGGCATGGGATGGATCGACCGTTTGTTTGGCACATCTTATAGCCGCGAAGACGCACGAGAGAGGTTTGATCGCGATACGATCTTAAGCCTTGGTATGGACCCCGAAGACTTGCGTTTGATCGAAGCCAGAAAAGCGTTTGGACTCCCCAAATCGCCAAGGGACCGAGCCGTTTAAGAATATTCGACCGAATCTTGAGTGTCATGCGTATCATAGGAACACGCAACGTTTCGTGTTTCTGACAGTGATCAAAAAAAGGTTCCGCAATGATACGCTCGCTCCCCGCTATAACACTTCTATCCTGCCTTGCCGCCACATCCGCCGTGGCTGATGCCACCGACGACCGCATCCACGAACTTGAACATCTGTTTGTGAATGCCATGGTTCTGAACGGTCCAGAGGTCGTTGACTGCACACTGTCCGGCGGCGCGCAAAGCACCTGTTTTACAATTACTGTTAAGGCCGAACCACAAGACTACGAACCCGGCCCATGGTGCCCGACATCCGGCAGCGACGGCCCCGAACTGGCAGGTAAGTGGTTTGTGGATGGCGAATTCGTCGATGCGGATGGCGCATTCATGGCGTCCTTGGCGGACGTTTACGATGACCCCAAATGGCAGATGGTTGATCCTGAAACAGGTGAAATCAAAGTGACGGATTCACTCGAACAATGCGCTGCTGCTGCGCGCCCTGACGTGGGTGCGGAATACGAAAACTTCTGTGTTGTCTGTGAAGCATCCTACATGGATGAAGACGCCGCAGTGACCTACACAATCCCGCTTGAACCTGTAGCCCAAGACAACCCCATGCCAACCAACCAAACTGGATCTGGCGTTGCCTTCAATGGCATACGCCTTGATGGACCCGCGCCGGTCGATGCCATTCTGGGGGCCTATACAGTTGCCCCGTTCGATGACTGCGGTGGGCACGTAAACTTGCATGTTGGCTACCACTACCACGCGGCGACCGATTGCCTTGAAACAACTGCGCAAGATGATGGCGGCGACGCACCCGTTATCGGCATTGCGATGGATGGCTACGACATCCGCGCCAACCTAGGCGTTCAGGACCCCACGTTGGACGAATGCAACGGCCACGACCAAGGCGATGGCTACCACTATCACGCGGGCGAAGAAGGCGCGAACCTGATCCTCGGCTGTATGACCGCCCAAGCTGGATGTGTCGCCGAAGACGCAGGTGCAAAGTGTGACGCATCTGCGCGACCACCTCGCCCCTAATTCACAAGGTTTCAATAATCGCCTTAAATCTCGCCTTAAAGTGGTGGTATGTTTTGGGACATGACTGCCGCCGCCCCGCCAACCAAGGATTTACGTCGATTTCGCGAACCATTTGGGATTTGGGGCGTGGTGTTCCTAGTATTTGCAGGGCCACTGAACCCCGCAGCTTGGATAATGGGGCACCCGAAAAACACGAACATTATCCTTACCAACTATGACGTCATGGCATGGATCATCGTAATGCCCACGACGATCATTGCACTAACGATGCTTAACGCGTTTCGAACGAGACTTATTTTCAATGTCGCCACGATATGGAACTGGGGTGGTATTGGTTTCCTGTTCGGCACAATTGCTGGCCCGATTGGGCTTCTTATTCATGATGTAATCCAACATGGCATCGAATGGCACGAAATACTCCCTGCCATCCTCGCCTTTCTCGGATTTGGTTTTTTATTCGGTATCATCCCATTCTTCGCTTTTAATATTGGTCTACCCTGCGCAATCGTGGCCATCGCTGTTGGTTACTTGTGTTCCGAACCTGTCGATTGACGGCGATCACAGCATGACAACACAAAGCTTCCCAAACCGCCAAAACCTCTGTAAACGCCCCCTATCTGAGACGTAACGCTAAAGACCCCGGCGTGCGCAGACAGGATTGGGGTCGGTGGCAATGGGGCCACCAATGATACGAGGGACTTGGGAACGCCCAAGGGTGCCCTCAAATAGGAAACGATAATGTTCAAAGAAATTAAAAAATCCATCCAGTGGGGCGAAGAAACGCTGACACTGGAAACGGGTAAGGTTGCGCGTCAGGCAGACGGCACCGTGATCGCCACATACGGCGAAACAACTGTTATGGCGAACGTCACATTCGCCAAGCAACAAAAGCCGGGTCAAGATTTCTTCCCGCTGACCGTTCACTACGGTGAAAAGTATTACGCCGCTGGTAAAGTTCCAGGTGGTTTCTTCAAGCGTGAAGCACGCCCAACAGAAAAAGAAACCCTGACAGCCCGCCTGATCGACCGTCCGATCCGCCCGCTGTTCGTTGAGGGTTTCAAGAACGAAGTACTGGTTATCTGTACTGTTCTGTCCCACGACCTCGTTAACGATCCAGACATGGTTGCAATGATCGCGGCATCCGCTGCGCTGACAATCTCTGGCGCACCATTCATGGGCCCAATCGCTGCTTGCCGCGTTGGCTTTGAAGATGGCGATTACATCCTGAACCCTGAAATGGACGACATGCACAAGCTGCGTGAAAACCCAGAACAGCGTTTGGACCTTGTTGTTGCAGGCACCAAAGACGCCGTGATGATGGTTGAATCCGAAGCATACGAACTTTCCGAAGAGGAAATGCTCGGCGCTGTTGAATTTGCTCACGAACAGATCCAGCCAGTTATCGACCTGATCATTGATCTGGCCGAAGACGCCGCAAAAGAGCCGTTCGACTTTTCCGCACCTGACTACTCCGATCTGTCCAAGGCTGTTGCCAAAGCAGGCGAAAAGCAGATGCGCGCAGCCTTCGCGATTTCCGACAAGCAGGAACGCACAACAGCCGTTGGCGAAGCTCGCGAAGCAATCAAAGCTGCTTTGACAGAAGAGCAGCTTGAAGATGCAAACCTCGGTTCCGCGATGAAAGGCCTCGAGGCCTCCATCCTGCGCGGCGACGTTGTAAAAACGGGTAAGCGCATTGACGGTCGTAAGACTGACGAAATCCGCGACATCGTATCCGAGACAGGCATCCTGCCACGGACACACGGTTCTGCATTGTTCACACGCGGTGAAACTCAGGGCCTTGTTGTTACGACATTGGGTACTGGCGACGACGAGCAGATGATCGACAGCCTTCAAGGTATGTATAAATCGAACTTCCTGCTGCACTATAACTTCCCACCATACTCTGTTGGTGAAGTTGGTCGTTTCGGCCCTCCAGGTCGTCGTGAAATCGGCCACGGTAAGCTTGCTTGGCGTGCACTTCAGGCGGTTCTGCCTACTGCAACTGATTTCCCGTACACCGTTCGCGTTGTGTCCGAAATCACAGAATCCAACGGTTCGTCCTCTATGGCGTCTGTTTGTGGTGGCTCCTTGTCCATGATGGACGCAGGTGTTCCGCTGAAATCAGCGGTTGCTGGTGTTGCTATGGGCCTCATCATGGAAGAGAGCGGCGACTACGCCATCCTCTCCGACATCTTGGGCGACGAAGACCACCTCGGCGACATGGACTTCAAGGTTGCGGGTACCGAAAACGGCATCACATCCTTGCAGATGGACATCAAGATCGCAGGCATCACGCCAGCTATTATGAAAGAAGCTCTCGCTCAGGCGAAAGCGGGCCGTATGCACATCCTTGGTGAAATGAACAAGGCACTTTCCGGCGCGTCCGAGTTCTCCGAGCACGCACCACGCATCGAAACGATGCAGGTCCCAACGGATAAAATCCGTGAAGTCATCGGGTCTGGCGGTAAAGTTATCCGTGAGATCGTTGAAGTGTCCGGCGCAAAGGTCGACATCAACGACGAAGGCATCATCAAGATCGCATCGCCAAACGGTGACAGCATCAAGAAGGCCTACGACATGATCTGGTCCATCGTAGCTGAGCCTGAAGAGGGCATGGTTTACACAGGTACAGTCGTGAAGATCGTCGACTTCGGTGCATTCGTGAACTTCTTCGGCAAGAAAGATGGCCTCGTGCACGTTTCTCAGATCGAAAACCGTCGCTTGAACCACCCGTCCGACGTTCTAAAAGAAGGTCAGGAAGTTAAAGTTAAGCTTCTGGGCTTTGACGACCGTGGCAAGGTTCGCCTATCCATGAAAGTTGTCGATCAGGAAACTGGCGAAGAAATCAAAGAAGAGAAGAAAGAAGACTAAGGTCTTCGCTCTCAATTTTTGAACGCAGAGGCCCCGATGGAAACATCGGGGCCTTTTTCATGGTCAGGAAACCCTGACCGCTTCGTGATCGGCAATACCTTGCCCAAAACCCCTAATGCAGGGCATAACGTGGAATAACGAACGTCTTACTGGGGATTATGTTAATGATTACGCGCCGCCACTTCCTAAACACTGCCGCCGCATCCGCTGGCCTTGCTGCCACCTCCGCGTCCGCCCAAGGATTTCTAATTCCCGAAAGCCAGTTGCCACGTGTCGTGCGCATTGATCGTGACTACGCGACCGGCGAAGTTCACGTCGAACCGGGCAGCTTCAAACTATATTGGATGCTCGGGCCTGGTTTGGCGATGGAATACTCGGTCGGCATTGGCCGTCAGGGCCTTTATGAAAGCGGCGATTTCATCATTCGCGTAAAGAAAGAGTGGCCTAGTTGGACCCCTACTCCCGACATGATCGAGCGCAGCCCTGAATCCTATGCCCAATACGCAGATGGCATGCCTGGCGGTGTCGAGAACCCGCTTGGTGCACGCGCACTATATCTGTTTAGCGGCCAGCGCGACACCTTTCTGCGCATCCACGGAACCAATGCCCCGCGCACGATCGGCAGTGCGGTGTCAAACGGATGCGTGCGACTGGTAAACAGCCACATTACAGATTTGTATAACCGCGTTCCGCTCAATACTCGCGCCGTACTTCACTAAACAGACTTTCATCTCGGAAACGGCCTCGTCGTACGGCGGGGCCTTTTTTGTGCTTTCTCCCCGTGACGCACCCGCGCATTAAATCGCACCTTGGGTCTTAACGTCTGCTCACTGGACGTTCTTGGGAAGGAAATATCATGAAGAAACCATTGGCCGAATTCATCGGCACATTCACACTGGTCCTGTTTGGTTGCGGCGCAGCCGTCATCGCAGGCGCAGACGGCACAACAGGAATTGGCCTTGCAGGTATCAGTTTCGCATTCGGTCTGGCTTTGATCGGGATGGCCTACGGCATCGGTCCGGTTTCGGGCTGTCACATCAACCCCGCTGTTTCTTTGGGCGCGGTTGCCGCTGGTCGCATGACCATGGCCGAAGCCATTCCGTACATGATTGCTCAGGTCGCGGGCGCAATCGCCGGTGCACTGGTTCTCTGGATCATCGCATCTGGCACAGCAAGCTACGAAGGTGGTCTTGGTGCAAACGGTTGGGGGGAAGGTTACCTCGGCGAATACAATATTCTCTCGGCATTCGTCTTTGAAGTCGTTGCTACATTCCTGTTCGTCGTCGTGATCCTCGGCTCGACAGGCAAAGGTGCACCAGCGGCGATGGCGGGCTTGGCAATTGGCTTGGCATTGGTTGTAATCCACTTGGTTGGTATCAAAATCACAGGTGTTTCTGTGAACCCAGCACGCTCCATTGGGCCAGCCCTGTTCGCAGGTGGCGGCGCACTTGGTCAAGTTTGGCTCTTCATTGTTGCACCCGTCATCGGTGGTGTTGCAGCAGGCATCCTGTTCAAAACAGGGCTGCTAGACGCAGACGAAGCATAAAAAAAACGCCCCGTCCACCAATCCCAAAGGGACCGTGGGCGGGGCGCATTTGCAAAGCAAATAGCGACGCTGCCGTTACTCGGGTAGTTTAGCCATCCGCAGATACGGTAGCTTCGTGTCGATCGAACCATACTTGGCAATCGCATCTTCATCAGACACGCCCATCGGAACAACAACGTCTTGGCCAACAGTCCAGTTCGCCGGAGTCGCAACGTTTTCTCGTGCGGCGGTCTGCAGACCGTCCAATGCACGCAGCACTTCTGCAAAATTGCGGCCAACATTCATCGGGTAGGTCATGGACAGCTTCAACTGCTTGTCTGGGCCAACGATAAAGACAACACGCACAGTTGCGGAATCCGCAGGCGTACGACCGTCTGGCATGTAAGCTTCGGCTGGCAACATGTCGAATGCCTTGGCAAGTTCAAGACCTTCGTCAGCAACAATCGGGAACCCAGCTTTGGCGCCGCTTGTGGACTCAATGTCTTTTTTCCATTTTTTGTGCTCTTCGACACCGTCGATGGAAATACCTAGCACCTTAGTACCACGCTTTTCCCACTCATCGGCCAGCTGAGCCACAGCGCCGAATTCAGTTGTGCAAACGGGCGTAAAATCTTTCGGGTGGCTGAACAGGATGGCCCAGCTGTCGCCAATCCAGTCGTGAAGGGCAAATGTACCCTCATCAGTTTCAACAGTCAGGTTCGGAATCGTGTCGTTGATGCGCAAGCCCATGTCGGTGCTCCTTCTTGTTTACGTTCATTGATCATATATGACTCGTGTTAGAACAGTTCTAGCACTGCCAGCACCGCAAACACACCCTGCGACCATAAGTGCCAATCGGAGGATCAATCATGATCGAGAAAAGAGATTTCTACATCAATGGACAGTGGGTTTCCCCTGCCAAAGCAAACGACTTTTCAGTAGTCGACCCGTCTACCGAAGAAGCCTGCGCCATCATCTCTCTTGGAGATCAGGCAGACACGGATGCCGCAGTTGCAGCTGCCAAAGCGGCCTTTCCCGAATGGGCGTTTGTCGACAGGTCCGAAAAAATGGCGCTGTTCAAGCGTCTGCTAGAAGTTTACAATGATCGCGCCGAAGAAATGGCCCAAGCCATGTCCATGGAAATGGGTGCGCCGATCTCTATGTCGCGGATTAATCAAGTCGGCGCTGGCTCTTGGCACCTCGAAGGTTTCCTCAAGGCCTTTGAAACGATGTCCTTTGAACGCGACTTCACTGCGACTGAAAAGACCCTGTTGGAACCAATTGGCGTTTGCGCACTTATCACGCCGTGGAACTGGCCGATGAATCAGGTCGTCCTGAAAGCCGTTCCTGCAATCGCAGTTGGTTGTACAACGGTTTTGAAACCATCCGAAATCTCACCGCTGTCTAGCGTTCTGTTCGCTGAATATATGGACGAAGCAGGCTTCCCTGCTGGCGTTTTCAACATGATCAATGGTGATGGCGTCGGTGTTGGTTCTCAACTGTCCGCGCACCCAGATGTCGATATGGTTAGCTTCACGGGCTCGTCCCGCGCAGGTAAGCTGATTTCGAAATCGGCGGCAGACTCCTTGAAACGCGTAAGCCTTGAGCTCGGCGGTAAAGGTGCGAACATCATCTTTGAAGATGCAGGTGCAAAGGGCGTCGAATACGGTGCATCTCGTTGTTTCCGTAACTCAGGCCAATCCTGCAACGCGCCAACCCGTATGTTGGTCGAATCGTCTTTCTATGACGAAGCCGTTGAAATCGCGACACGCGTTGCGAACGAAACAAAAGTTGGGCCAGCATCCGAAGAAGGCCAGCATATTGGTCCAGTCGTCTCTGAGGCGCAGTTCGATAAGATCCAAGGCTTGATTGAGATCGGTGTTGGCGAAGGCCGCCTGACAGCTGGTGGCCTTGGTCGCCCAGACGGGCTGAACCGTGGCTTCTACGTCAAACCAACCGTAATCGCAGATGTCACAAACGATATGACCATCGCCCAAGAAGAAGTCTTTGGCCCCGTGCTGGCCATCATGAAGTTCGACACGATCGACGAAGCCATTGCTATCGCTAACGACACTCCCTACGGCCTCACTAACTACATCCAGACACCTGACGACGAAAAACGCCACTACGCAGCCCGTCGCTTGCGTTCTGGCATGGTGGAAACCAACGGCCAAGGATTCGCACAAGGATCGCCATTTGGTGGCTACAAACAGTCCGGCAATGGCCGCGAAGGTGGGCTATACGGATTGGAAGAGTTCCTCGAAGTTAAAGCCGTCAGCGGTTGGACGTCTTAGAACACAGATTTGTTAAAGGCGGCGGGTCCTCTCGCCGCCTTTTCCTTTTCTTGGTGGGCAATCGGCGCTAACAACCCAACATGCGCGCCAAATTTGTCCCCACCACGACCCACAAACGTGACGAGTTTTCCGAAACCGTATCTGGTCATCTTGAAGGTGCGCCCGAGACGAAGCTCGTGCTGCGCAAGTTGGATGGTGTGCCGTTTTGGGCAAAACCGATCGCCGGGTTTCTTGCCCGTAAAGAAGTTCGGTCCCTGCGTGTTGTCACAGGCATCACGGGCACCCCCGATCTGATCCGCGTAGACGACGAAGGCATCCTGAGGAGCTGGTCTGACGGCATTCCGCTGAACCTCGCGAAGCCGGATGATTCCGCCTATTACAAAGACGCCAAACGTATCTTGCGTGAAATGCGCCGTCGTAATGTCACACACAATGACCTCGCCAAACCGCAAAACTGGTTGATGGCGCCGGATGGTTCAGCCGCCGTAATCGACTTTCAGTTGGCCTCGGTACATCGCCGCAAAGGGTGGCTGTATCGCACAATGGCCTACGAAGACCTGCGCCATTTGGTCAAACAAAAAGGGCGCTACGCAAAGGGTCTTTTGACGGCGTCCGAACGCAGAATTCTAAAACGCAAATCCCTGCCAACGCGCATTTGGATGGCCACAGGCAAACGCCTTTACAACGGCATCACGCGTGGCGTGTTCAATTGGTCCGATGGTGAAGGCACCGGTAACCGCATTGCCAAAGAAGGCGCGGACATCACTGCCGACTTGATGGCAAATGATGCCGTGACAGGTGTTCGGCTCAGCCCGTTCGCATTGCCTGCTAAAGGAATGGGGATTTACGCCTTTGTCGAAACGGGATTGGACAGCGATGCCACGCGCGCTCTGATCGCAGACACACGCGTCGAATTAATCCAACCCGTAACCCACCTTCCCCGCGAGGATATAGCGGAATTGGTGGCAATGAACCGATTGGACGAACTCGAATTTCTTCTTAGCAAAGAACCGGAGCTACGGGCTGACACGCAACCGATTGTCGCCGCGCGTCTTAACCTGACCGACCGCCGATTGGCGGGCCTATAACCACACGACTTACCGACGAAAGAGACTGACATGACCAACACATCCAAACGCATCGTCCTGTCGAGCGATCACGCCGCAATCGACCTGCGCCAGGCAATCGCCAAACACATCGCTGATCAGGGCTATGAGGTTGAAGACATCGGCCCGACAACCACCGAAAGCACGCACTATCCGCTCCATGGCGCGGCTGCGGCTGAACGTGTGGCGTCTGGTGATTGTGATCTCGGCATCATCGTTTGTGGCACAGGCCAAGGAATCATGATGGCCGCCAACAAAGTCAAAGGTATCCGTTGCGGCGTGTGCTTGGATACGTTCTCGGCGCGTATGACCCGCGAACACAACAACGCGAATATGCTGTCACTTGGGGCACGCGTTGTGGGCGAAGGTCTGGCACTTGATATCGTTGATGCGTTCTTGGGCGCCGAGTTCGAAGGTGGCCGTCACGCAACGCGTGTGGATATGATCGAACCCTAAAACGGCACCTTTGCACGATAACGAACGCCTTCGCCACCATCTGGGTGGCGCAGACGTAGCTCTTCGGAGTGTAGCATCAGACGAGGATAATTAAGCGCCTCACCGGTAGCATAGAACGGGTCCCCCAAGATCGGGTGACCAAGGCTGAGCATATGTACCCGCAGCTGGTGACTGCGCCCTGTCTTGGGCATCAAACGCACACGACTTTCGACACTGTCACTGCGCATAACGCGCCAATCTGTCTGGGCAGATTTTCCTGTTTCATGGCAAACCTTTTGAAGCGGTCGGTTTTCCCAATCTACGATGAGCGGCAAATCTACCGTGCCTGTTTTCGGCTCTAACGTGCCCCAAACGCGGGCTACATAAGTCTTCTTGGTATAGCGTTTTTCAAATTGCAGCCCAATGTGGCGCTGCGCATGGGGCGTCAGCGCAAAAACCATTACTCCGCTGGTGTCGCGATCCAAACGGTGGATCAACAATGCCTGTGGAAACGCATCCTGCACCCGCGCGATCAGACAGTCGGCAAGGTGGGGGCCCTTGCCCGGCACCGACAAAAGCCCCGCGGGTTTGTTCACGATCAAAATTTCATGATCCGAGTGAATGACATCAAGCGGATCATTGGGTGGGTTGTAATCACTGCTCACGTCTTGCGCCCCCGAAACATAGCAAACGTATAAAGCGCCAGCGCGGCCCAGATCATCGGGAACGCAATTGCACGGGCTGATCCAAATGGTTCATCAAACACAAACACTGCGACCAACATAATCATCGTTGGCGCGATATATTGCATGATGCCAATCGTCGCGAGGCGTAGTCCCTTTGCCCCATTAGCGTACAGCATCAACGGCACTGCCGTGACCACGCCACACCCCATGAGAAGCCATGTATCAGCGGACATAGGCGTGAAGGTCCCTTCGCCTGTGATCCCCAGCCAGATGACGTAGCCCAGCGCGAAGGGCGTAAGAATTAACACTTCTAAGAGGAACCCCTGATTTGGTCCGATGGGAAGGGAACGTTTAAAGTAGGCGTAGAACCCCCATGACAACATCAGGACCAAAGCCGGCCATGGCAGAGACCCATTTGCTATGGTCAAAACCACAACCGCGCCCGTCGCCAAGGCAACAGCGCCCCATTGTAGACGATTCAATCTCTCACCCAACAAAACCGAGGCGAGGAAAATGCTGAAGATCGGATTCATGTAATATCCTAGCGCTCCATCCAATGTTCGTTCTGCCGCAATCGCCCAAACATAGGTTCCCCAATTGACGGAAACCAATGCTGCGGTGATTGCCCCCATCGCCAGTGATTTCGGGTCGCGCAGGATACGGCGCACGTCCTTGGTGCGGCCCAGCAGGATCAACACCACACCGACAATCGGGACAGACCAAAGCACGCGGTGGGCGACGACTTGGACAGCAGGAATATGGTCTACGTATTTGAGGTAAAGCGGTAGGAACCCCCATAGGAAATATGCCGAGAACGCAAAGCCAAAGCCGCGCAAGGTATCTTCGTTAGGGGGAGAGGTATTCGCCATAGGTACATCAGCACGATTAACGTGCTTGTGGTCAAGCCAAAGCCGCGCCTGTCGCAATGCTATTTTGTGATGGCCCCGTCACGAATTGAGATAACCACCCACGATCGCTATAAGTGCGCCAACGTGAACGACCATGATCGCGCGATCTTTCCACATCACACCGACCAAAAACCAAAGGATGATCCCAACCACAAAGGCCAGGATATTCCATGGCACAATGTTCAGCCCCGTCAGCGCATAGCCGATCAACTGGATCACCGTCGCGATCCATTTAACAATGTCTACTCTCGCCATAACCTAGACCTTTACACGTTCTGATCTGGGATCATACATCGGGCGCAAAGACGCTTCCGCACGCACTTTGGTGCCCATAACGTCGATCTCGTAGGTCGATGCCAGTACGTCCGCCGCTTTTTCGCCCTCACAAGGGACATAACCAAGGCCAATAGCTCCGCCCAAGCTGTGCCCATACCCGCCAGAAGACAGGTAGCCAACAATCTCGCCATCCCTCAGGATCGGTTCGTTGTGGTACAACAACGGCTCGGGATCGGTGAGTTTGAACTGCACCATCCGCATGTTTAGACCCTGTTCCTGCTTTTGCAGCACGGCCTCACGCCCGATGAAATCAGGTTTATCCTTTTTGACAGCAAAGCCGAGGCCGGCCTCCATCACGTGGTCTTCGCAAGTGATGTCATGGCCAAAGTGACGGAACCCTTTTTCGATGCGACAGGTGTCCATCATGTGCATCCCGCAGAGCGTGAGGTCATGATCTTGTCCCGCCTCGTGCAGAGTTTCAAAGACATGAGCCGCTTGATCGGCGCTGACATAGATTTCCCAGCCGAGTTCACCAACATAAGTGACGCGGTGGACCCGCGCGAGCCCCATGCCAATTTCAATCTCTTGCGCGGTACCAAATGGATTCACGTCGTTGCTGAAATCGTTCGGCGACACCGCTTGCAGCAGTTTGCGGCTGTTCGGACCCATCACCGCCAACACGCCTTCGCCTGCGGTCACATCAGTTATGACCACGTTGAAGGTACCCTTGTGGCGTTCCATCCATGTTTGATCGGCCAGTCGTGTCGCTGCAGGGGTCACGACCAAATAGGCAGTTTCCGATAAGCGCGTCACAGTGACATCAGCTTCGATCCCGCCGCGCGTGTTTAGAAATTGCGTATAGACGATTTTACCGATCGGGCAGGAATAGTCGCCGCCGCCAACGTAGTTCAAATAGGCTTCGGCGTCGGGTCCTTCGACCCTAATCTTGCCGAAAGACGACATATCATACATGCCAACGTTCTCGCGCACGGCCATATGTTCTGCCGCGACATTGTCGAAAAAGTTTTGTCGCTGCCATGAATATTTGTATTCGGGCGACTGCCCGTCCCGCGCGAACCAGTTGGCGCGTTCCCAACCAGCCAACTCGCCCATAACAGCACCGTTCCGCAAAAGCTGCTGGTGGAACGGCGTACGGCGAATGCCACGTGCCGTCGCCTTTTGGCGGTAGGGGAAATGATCAGCATAAAGGAGGCCCAACGTTTCCTTGGACCGTTCCATCAGATAGGTTTTGTTGCCCTGAAACGGCTGCATGCGGCTGATATCGACGTCGCCAAGATCGAATGGTTTTTCACCTGCATCCATCCACTGCGCCAACGCCATACCAGCGCCACCAGCGGACTGAATACCGACAGAATTGAAACCAGCCGCAACCCAGACATTGTCCATCTCAGGCGCTAGTCCAAGGTGGTAGGCGTCATCAGGCGTAAAGGATTCCGGGCCATTGAAGAACGTGTGAATGCCTGCTTCAGCGAGCATCGGCATCCGCTCAACCGCATTCTCTAGGATCGGCTCAAAGTGGTCGAAGTCTTCGGGTAACTGGTCGAACTCGAAATCGTCTGGAATTGGCCCCCAAGGTTTGGAAATAGGTTCGAATGCACCCAAAAGCATTTTTCCGGCGTCTTCTTTGTAATAGGCACATTCATCCGGAACGCGCAGCACGGGCAGCTGTTTTAGGCCCTGAATAGCCTCTGTAACGATGTAGAAATGTTCGCAGGCTTGCAGCGGCACATTGGTACCGAGCATCTGACCAACCTCGCGGCCCCACATGCCCGCACAGTTCACGACGTGGTCACATTCGATCGTGCCCTGCCCGTCGGAGTCTTCCCAATGAACGCCCGTAATGCGTCGCCCATCGCGCACGACGCCTGTGGCTTTCACACGTTCTTTGACGATGGCACCGCCTTGGCGGGCACCCTTGGCTAGGGCCAGCGCGATGTTAGCGGGGTCGCCCTGCCCGTCGAGCGGCAGGTAGACACCACCGACAACGCCATCAATATTCAGATGCTCGTATTTCGCTTTCACCTCACCCGGTGAAATTTCTTCCACATCCACTCCAAACGCGCGCGCCATTGCGGCTTGGCGGTAGATCTCTTCTTTGCGTTCTTCTGTCAGCGCGACCGTGATAGACCCACAACGTTTGAACCCTGTCGCAACACCTGTTTCAGTCTCTAAACCACCATAAAGTTCCTGAGAATACTTGGCGAGCTTTGTCATGTTCTGGGTTGCGCGCAATTGGGCAATCAGCCCAGCCGCATGCCAAGTGGTGCCTGACGTCAGCTGTTTACGTTCGAGCAGAACGATATCTTTCCAGCCTTGCTTGCTGAGGTGATACGCCACAGAACAGCCGATGACACCGCCACCAATAATGACAACTCGGGCTTTGTTAGGAAGATCAGCCATCCGTTTCGTCCTCTAAATGATATCGTGTCCCGCCGCGCGCAAACGCTTAGCGATTTCAGAGATGTGGGCGGGGCTGACTTCGCAGCAGCCGCCGATGATCGTAGCGCCTTGATCCACCCAACCCATTGCGAAGTCGGCATAGGCTTCAGGTGTGAAATCACGGCGTAGTGTTAAGGCGTCAACGGTAGGTTTGGCTTCTAGGAAACCTTCGCTGATTTTTTCGAACCCGTTGGCATAGGCGCCAAATGGTTTTCCAACCGTGGCCAAAATATCCAGTGCGGTGCCTATGACTTCGGGTGTTGAGCAATTGACGAGCAATGCATCTGCCCCACCTGCTACCGCAACTGCATCCGCCAATGGCTCGCCAGATCGCAGCAGTGTTCCGTCTTGATCGGACACAGAGAACGCGACCCAAACCGGTTTGCCCACGCTTAACGCGCCTTCAAGAATGGCGCGGGTGTGCGCCACCGAAACCACGGTTTCGCACAGGATCAGATCAACACTATCCCCTGTCTGCGCGGCGACTTCGGCGAATTTCGTGACGGCCTCGTCATGAGGCGGCAACAAGTCCGCCCGGTAGCTTGCCCCCAGTGGCCCGATGGACGTCGCAAGACGCGAGGCGCCAGATGCCTTAGCCTCAGCCAAAGCGATTTGGTGCAGTTCGGCGAATTTCCCATCCATCGCAGTCCCGTCAAGGCGGTCGTGGTGAATGGCGTAAGTATTCAAGGTGGCCACGGTCGCACCAGCCGCGGTAAAATCGCGGTGAACATCCGCCACCATCCCCGGATGGTCGATCATCACTTGCGTGGACCAAAGTGGGGTAGGTTTGTCGCCCGCACGGTGGACGAGTTCTTGGCCCATTCCACCGTCCAAAAGGGTAATCTTTGTCATGCACGGATCCTTTCATTTTTCGGATCCCATAGCGGCTGATCTTCTTGAACAACAGCGCGTTGTCGCGTGCCGAAGACATCGACCTGCAACTCGGTTCCGACCTCAGCCAGATCGGTTCGGATCATGCCCAGCGCGATACATTTATTAGTGCGATACCCCATGGCACAGGACGTGACTTCGCCAACGATTTCGTCGCCATGCCAAACAGGTGCCATATACGGCGCATCAGCGTCGCCTGCGTCCATGACCATCGTCACAAAGGCCTTCTTGCGACCCTGTTGCTGCTCGTTCAGCAGCGCGGCCTTGCCTGGGAAGTCCTGCGGCTTGTCGAGCTTGACGAACCGATCCAAACCACCCTCAAGAAGGGAGTAATCTGTCGAAAGGTCACCCTTCCATGCACGGTATCCTTTTTCGATCCGCATGGAGTTAAGCGCGTACATTCCGAACGGCGTAACTCCTGCATCCGCAAGCGCATCCCAGATCGCGGGCATTGCATCGGGGGCCGCGTGGATCTCCCAACCCAGCTCACCGGCAAAGGATACACGGATCAAAGCAGCATCTTGGCCTGCGACCGTTCCATCCATACTGACGGACAACCACGGCTGGGAAAGATCATGACCCACTACCAATGGTGCAAGAATCTCGCGGGCTTTTGGCCCTGTCACGAGTAGGCACTCCACCTCTTTGGTGTGATCGGTAACACTGATGCCATCAGGCGCCTGACGAGAGAATATCTCAAAGTCATGCCATTGCGCCGTCGCCGCCGTGATGAGCCCGACATCCGTATCGCTATGCACCATGACAGATGTCTCGGTCAGGATACGCCCACGGCTGTCTGGAAAATACGCAAGCGTAACGCGCCCTTTTTTAGGCAGGCGCGATGCGGTTAGACCATCAACGAAGTCCTTCGCGCCCTCGCCCTCAACCTTGATGCGGCTAAAGCCGGTGATCGGCAGCATACCACACCCATTTGTCACGGCCTCAACCTCGCGTTTGATCGCAGTTTCCCAAGGGCCATTACGATCCCATGTCTGGGTTGTTTCCTCGGACGTGTCATCACCCTCAGCAGCATACCAATTGGCGCGTTCCCAGCCGTTATAGGCGCCCATCTGCGCACCCGCGTCGATCAGGCGGCTGTGCAACGTCGAGTGTTTCTTATCGCGCCCAGCAGGCCATTCGTGATGCGGGAAGTGCATGGCGTATTCGTGGCCGTATGTCTCCAACGCCTTGGAAAGACAGTAATCGTGATCGGCGTAATCGGTGTAGCGACGTGGATCACAAGACCACATGTCGATTTCGGTTTCGCCGTGCATGATCCACTCAGCCAGCACTTTACCCGCTCCGCCTCCTTGGGCGATGCCAAAGGTGAATGAGTGTGCCTCGAAAGCGTTCTTAACACCCGGCATTGGGCCAATCATAGGCAACCCGTCCGGCGCATATGGGATCGGTCCGTTGATATTACGTTCAACACCGCCCTCACCCAACAGCGGCAAACGCTCCATGGCGTCTTCAATGTAGAACTCAAGACGTTCAAGGTCGTCTGGGTAAAGCTGGAAGCTAAAGTCCTCCGGCATCGGGTCGTTTGGCGTAACCCAATGTGCCTTACAGTTCCGTTCATACGGTCCAAGGTTCAAACCGTGTTTGTCCTGACGCAGATAATAGCTGATGTCGGGGTCACGGATCATCGGCATTTTCTGCCCGCGCTCTTTGGTGAACGCCTCAAGTTCGGGCAATTGACCCGTGAGGAAATACTGGTGGGACATCACAACCATCGGCACTGTGCGACCACCAAACGGCTTGAACATCTCACCGACACGCTGGGCATAGTAGCCTGCACAGTTGACGACGAATTCACAACGAATATCGCCTTTGTCGGTCTTAACGATCCACTCGTCACCATCTCGATCAATCCCCGTGACTGGGCTGAACCGTTCGATACGACCGCCCGCATCCCGCGCGCCCTTGGCCAAAGCCTGCGTCAGCTGTGCAGGGTCGATATCGCCATCCAGCGGATCCCAAAGGCCACCCGCAAGGTCATGAGTCTCAATGAATGGGTTATGTTCTTTCAATTCGTCTGGCGTGCAAACGTCCATTGTCAGACCCTGCGCGAGCGCTTGACCGGAAATCTTTTCAAATTCTTGCATCCGTTGTTTAGAATGCGCCAAACGAATTGCCCCAGTGACATGGTAGTTCATTGGGTAGTCTACTTCTTCCGCCAACCCACGATACATTTCCGCACCGTATCGCTGCATGTTCATCACGGCCCAGTTCGGCGCAAAGTTCGGGACATTGCCCGCGGCGTGCCATGTGGACCCGGCCGTCAATTCGTTCTTTTCAAGAAGTACGCAATCGGACCAGCCAGCGCGCGCCAAATGGAACAGGGCGGACGTACCGACAACGCCGCCACCGATGATGACCACGCGGGCCGTTGTTGGAAAATCTGCCATTTTTAGTGCTCCTTTTGCAGTACACCGTCCGCGATGTCGTAATAGTCACCCTTGTCCGCGACAAAGATGTGTTTTTGCAGTTTCAGTCCTGTCGGCCCGTCAATCACGCCGAGGGAAAAGCTCATTCCGTCTTCATCGTGCGCCTTCCAGAATAAGAAGCAGCCACAGGTCGGGCAAAAACCGCGCTTGGCCGTGGGGCTTGCCTCATACCAGCGCACGTCACCGCTTATTTCGAAGTTCTCAAGCGGTGCGTAGCCTGACGCCCAATGGTGGCCAGATTGCTTTCGGCACTGACCACAGTGACAAGCACTTACGCTTTGCCCCCCATCTGTGACGCTGAAGGTTACGCCTTTGCAATTGCAGCTGCCTTTCAACATCTCAGGCTCTCCCTATCGGTTGAGACGTGCCAAGCAAGACACCGTAAATGATAAAACAGGTGGCCATGACACGTCGAAACCAAACATTAAAAACAGCGCCTAACGCCGCACGACCCAAACCAGCGCCAAGCGCTGTGTAGGTTAGGTAACTGAACGCCGTAAGCGTGAGCGCCGTTGGAACAATCACCCACATCTGCGGGCCGATCGGCACATCAGGCTGAACAAATTGACTGAAAGCGGCAAGGTACCCAGCCACGCTTTTGGGATTGATCACAGCAATCGCCAATGCGCGCCAATAGATCCCGCCCGCGGTTTGCGTGGTGACGGGCGCTGGGCGTTTCGCCAAAACCCAACCCCGCAAGCCTAGGTAGATCAAAAAGCCTGCCCCAATCATCTTAACCACTTGGAACGCGACCTCTGATGCTGCCAACAGCGCCGTCACGCCGAGCGCTGAAAGCGCCAAGAACAAGCAGGCTTGTGTTAGGATCGCCGCGACGGCTGGAAGACTACGCCAAACACCGCGCGTCATGCCAGTACTGATGCAGTTCACCGCGTTCGGCCCTGGGGTTGTGACAAACACCAGCCAAAACAACGCGAATATGGTCCATGCCTCAAATGTCATCTCTGCGCATTGCCCCTAATACACCGGTGGGGCGATAACCCAGATCGCGACACAAGGTTCGTCGTAAGGGTTCATCCATCGAAACGGTTCCCCCCGCACTCGAAAGCTATCACCCGCAGCAAGGCTGAATGTCCTGCCCGCAATGTTAAGGTCCAGCCTCCCGGACACGATGTACCCGACTTCTTGAGTTGGGCGGATAACAGGATCGGAAATCTCGGCCCTCGCTTCGAAAGTAGAATGCACCATCTCAAAGTCATCGGTGAGGTCGGGGGATAGAAGTTCTTCAACCAGCCCAGCCGCGCGGGACCCGATTGGGCGCCGCGCATCGCCGCGAACGATCATACCCTGTTCATGATCAGGGGCGTCAGATCGGAAAAGGCTTGAAACAGACACATCAAGTGCGCGCGCAATATCGCGCAAGTCGGTAATAGATGGTTCCGACAAATCCCGTTCAACTTGTGACAGCCAACCAACAGACCGGTCGAGTATTTGTCCCAATTCCGTAAGCGTTATTCCACGCGTCTTTCGAATGGCGCGAATATCAGCCCCGAGAGTACGGCTTTCTGACGGATTGTTGTGAATCACTTGCGGCAGGCTCCTTATTTCGAAACCCTGTCATGCCTTCGTGAAATTTCAAAGCTTTTTTTCACCACAGCTAAAGCTGCCCGAAAACCGCCTTAAGAATCGCTGCCATTTGATCCGCGTCTTCTTGGGTAAATGCGTCAGGCTGATCACTATCGATATCAAAAACCGCGATCACATCGCCCGATCTGTCAAATACCGGCAGGACCAATTCAGATCGTGTCGAACTCGCACAGGCGATATGCCCTTCAAATGCCTCAACGTCCGCGACCAATTGGACGTCGCCTGTTCGGGCTGCCGCCCCACAAACACCCCGCGAGAACGGAATCTGCAAACAGCCGTGTCCACCCTGATAGGGCCCAATCTTGAGCATCTGCGGCGCTGTCACTCGGTAGAACCCCGTCCAATCAAAGCGCGGGTCACTGTGGTGAACTTCACATGCAATGGTCGCCATTAACGCGACAGCGTCGTCTTCACCATCCGTGAGGCTTTGGATCGTCTTGGAAAGCAATTTATAGTCGGGCATTTCGGGCCTTATTCTTGTCGGTCGGAAGGTTTCTGCACTATTGGGCTACAGCGGCGATTTGTTAAGCAAGAAAAACCATAAATCGGTCGTAATCTCTCCCAATGCCCACCCGAATCTAAAGTCAGACTTTGACTTGTAGCTGCATAAGCTCACCTCGGCGTCGCGTGTAATAGCCCCCACCCAGTGCGCGGCGTCGAGGACTATCTAAATTGCACACTTCCACACCACGACGAGAGTGCTACGGTCTTCAAAACATCCGGAGGCATTATGCGTAATTTCCAACAACCAGGCCGCTCCACTGTGATTGCAGAAAACGGCATCTGCGCAACATCTCATCCCCTTGCAGCCAAGGTCGCGATTCAAATGCTCGAAGCGGGCGGCAACGCAATGGATGCCGCCATTGCCGGCGCGGTGTTGCTGGGCATTTGCGAACCACAATCTACAGGGATTGGTGGCGATGCTTTTTGTCTGTTCAACGAAGCAGGTTCAGACACTGTTCAGGCCTTAAACGCCTCGGGTCGCGCACCTGCGGGGTTGGAGGCGGCTAAATTGCGGGCTGAGGGCATGGATGTTCTGCCGCTCAATTCGGTACATGCCATTAGCCTCCCCGGAGCGATGGATGGGTTTATCCGCCTGTCAAAGGACCACGGAAAACTTGGACTCAAAGCAGTTCTCGCCCCAGCGATTCATTACGCGGATGCAGGCGTTCCAGTCGCTCCGCGCGTCGCGTTTGACTACACGCAATCCAATGCGACATTGCACGGCGCGGGTCGCACTCACTTCACGGCGCAAGGCAAACCCCTCACCGTCGGGCAAAAGTTTCGCGCACCCGGGCAAGCCGATGTATTGCGCCGTGTAGCGATGGATGGCCGCGAAGGGTTCTACGAAGGCGAAGTCGCCGAAGATATGGTCACATCACTGAACGCAGCAGGCGGCACGCATACGTTAGATGATTTTGCGAGTGTCACCTGTGATTACACCACCCCCGTTAACGGCACTTACAAAGACATCGAACTGGTCGAGCATCCGCCCAACGGCCAAGGGGCCACCGCGATTTTGATTCTTAACATTCTCAAGCATTTCGATATCGCGGGGTTAGACCCAATGGGGACAGCGCGGGCGCATCTAGAAGCCGAGGCTTCCAAGTTGGCCTATGACACCCGCAACCGCGTTATTGCCGACCCTGATCACACCACGCGGTTGGACCATATGCTAAGAGCCGATACAGCGGCGCAGCTGGCAGGACTAATAGACCCTAACAAGGCCCTTTCACCCGTTTTACCTGGGGCCGAAGCCGTTCACAAAGATACGGTTTATATCACAGTGGTCGACAAAGACCGCATGTGTGTGTCGATGATCTATTCGATTTTCCACTCCTTTGGGTCAGGCCTCGCGTCCGATAAATTCGGCATCTTGTTTCAAAACCGCGCGGCGGGATTCACGCTGGAACAGGGTCACCCCAATGAGGCAGGCGGTGGCAAACGCCCCATGCACACGATCATCCCAGGGATGGTCAAACGCGGTGATAAAATCGAAATGCCGTTTGGTGTGATGGGAGGCGCCTATCAGCCTTGCGGTCACGCACGGATGCTAACGAACATGGAAGACTTTGGCATGGACGCCCAAACAGCAATCGACGCGCCGCGCTCCTTCGCCGACAAAGGGGCATTGAACGTCGAGACTGGTTATAGCGATAGCGTTGCGCAAGCGCTTATGGACAAGGGTCACGTCGTGACCCGCGCTGAAGACCCAATTGGTGGCGCACAGGCGATTAAGCTGCGCAGCGATGGCATGCTCGAAGGGGCGTCAGACCCACGCAAGGATGGGATCGCCCTTGGATATTGATGCCCTACTGAAACGTCTTGCCCGCACCGGTGGCCTCGCGTTCATGATCGCGGGTGGCATCCTATGTGGCCAAGCCGTAAATGACGCGTTGAACGGTGTGCCAGACGCGACACTAGACGCAGCGATTAACGCGGCGCTTTTCAGCTTTGGTGGGATATTGTTTTTCTGGAGCCGAAAGCCCCAAGACTAGTTCAGCTGAAAGTGCAGCGGATACTGACCATCTTCGAACGGGCCGAACAGATCATCCAGATCGGGGTGATCCACGGGCTGACCGGAATAATCCGCAACCAAGTTCTGCTCGGACACATAGGCCACGTAATGTGACTGATCGTTTTCCGCCAAAAGGTGGTAAAACGGCTGGTCCTTTTGCGGACGCGCCTCTTCTGGGATCGCCTCGTACCATTCTTCAGTATTGGCGAACATCGCGTCCACATCGAAAACGACACCACGAAACGGATGTTTGCGATGACGGACGATTTGCCCCAAATGATATTTCGCGCGTGTCTTCAGCATAGATAATTGGCCCCTTACCCGTTACTAGACAAACACCCCGCCCAGTGTCCATGCGGTCACGGAAAAAACTAAGGAAACAAACTGTGCAACTCACCCTAACCGTGTTGGAAATTGTCGCTCCTGTCTTCCTATTAGCGGCAGTCGGGTTTGGATGGGTCAAACTCGGATTCGAGTATCGCGTTGAATTTGTTACGCGATTCGCAATGACCCTTTCAGTGCCTTGCCTGATTTTCGTGGCTCTGATGCAGACCGAGATTGACGCAGCGGCACTTGGCGCGCTGTCCTTGGCCAGCTTGGTCGCTTATGCACTTGTGACTGTCGCGATGTGGGCCTTGGTAAAGGCAGGGCGTTTGGATCAACGGACGTTTCTTGCGCCGTTGATCTTTGGGAACACGGGCAACCTCGGCTTGCCATTGGCCCTGTTTGCTTTTGGAGACATCGGCCTTGGATATGCTGTCGTTGTATTCGCAGTAATGGCAATCGGCAGCTTCACCTTTGGGATATGGCTTGTGTCTGGCGGAGGGTCACCTGTTAAAGTCGTAAAAGAACCCATGGTTTTCGCCACGATCGCAGGTGCAGTTTTCTTGTGGCAGGGCTGGGAAACACCGGTTTTCCTAACCAATGCGCTGGATCTAATTGGCCAAATGGCCATACCGATGATGTTGATCACTCTCGGCGTCGCCGTTGCACGCCTTAAGCCTGGAAATTTCGGGTTGGCCGTGTTGCTGTCGGCGCTAAAGGCCGTTCTTTGTGTCGCTTGCGCAGTGGTGGCAGGGCTTTGGTTCGGGCTCGATAAGACGGCCCTGGCAGTCCTTGTGGTACAAATCGCGACCCCAGTGGCCGTCACATCCTACCTTTTGGCCGAAAAATACGGGGCAGATGCGGACAATGTTGCAGGACTCGTCGTTGTCTCAACACTTATGTCGGTGGTCACTTTACCGCTTATCCTCGCATTTGTGATCTAAAACTGCGTTGAAGGCTGTTTCCAGACGGCTCCTCATCCGCTAAACTGCCCCCAATAATATATAAAAATAAGCGAGAGGCAGATGAGCAATTTCTTTCGCGTGAGCCTATTACTGTTAATCTTGGGGAGCTGCGGCGCCCGGGACGGTGCTGCGCCGCGCAATCTGGATAACGCCTGTGCAATTCTAACGGAACGCCCGCATTATGTGCGTGCGTTTAAACAGGCTGAACGAAACTGGGGCGTGGAAACTCACGTGCTGATGGCAATGATCTATCAAGAGAGCAAGTTTATCTCTGACAACCGCCCACCCCACCAATACGCGCTGGGTGTCATACCGACGGGACGTCAATCTTCAGCGTTGGGTTATTCTCAGGCACTGGATGGCACTTGGGATGAATACGTCCGTGAACAAGGCAGCCGTGGGTCCAACCGGACAAACATCGCTGACGCGACCGACTTCATGGGTTGGTATATGTCACTTACGGTTCGTGAAAATGGAATCGCCCTGGATGACACCTACAACCAGTACCTCGCCTATCACGATGGTCGTACCGGTTGGCGCCGCGGCACGTATCGCAGCAAACCTTGGTTGGTACGGATCGCTGGCGAAGTTCGCGACCGCGCCGTCATGTATGATGCGCAGCTACGAACCTGCCGTCAGTTCCGCTAAACAACTTTTGCAACGAACAGAAAAGCGCGCCTTAATCGGGCGTGCTTTTTGTTTGGTACATGCTCCATTGGGCTGGGGGGGTTAATTCCCCCAGTTGCGCATCTCACGGTTGATGTTGAACAGGATGTCCGGCACTCGACCGTCTTTTGCCAAATCGCCTAGAATAACCGTTGTTTGCTGCCCCGTGTCATCTGTTACAATCCATTGGCGCAGTTCAACAGGGTCGGATGTAAACACCATCCGGATGTTGCCGTATTCCGGATGCGCTGGGTCTTGCGCCGTAACGGTGGTTGTCGTGCCGTCGCTGGTGTGACCTGTCACCATATCCGTGCGCGTCAGATCAATATTGCGTTCCAGAATGATCGACAGCGGCGTCTGGTTTAACGGATAGCGATCTGGCCCAGAATCGGACCGAGGATCAAAAATTGCCACTTGGCCGCCACCAGCCACAACCAAAGACTCTTCTGGTGGGTTGTATTCGAAGCGAACCCGCCCCGGACGTTTGATGTAGATCGTCCCAGTTGAAATCGTTCCGTCAGCATTGATCTGGGTGAACTCACCTTCAGCACTGACAAACGAATTCAGATAGGTCGAGACCTGCCCCAACGAAAGTTGCTGAGCCAAAGACGGGGAAGCTGCGAACCCTGCAAGCGCAAGGGGGACAGCCATCAGACAAAGTCGACGCGTAATTCTTTTCATAAACCTCTACCTAATCGTGGCAGCCACATTTTGCACCCGCCGTGTACCAAAAACATGGTTCCCATCTGAAAGTTAAGCGATATCGCGCCCATTGATATGAGATAGCAGACCAAATCTTGGAAACTTTCGCGAGCCTTGATCAAGGTCAACGTTCACCACTCCCCAACATGAGATGAAAGCGAGGAATAACCAGTTCCATTTCCCAAAAGGATATCCCATGAAACGCGCAGATTGGTTCTTAATGACAACTATGTTGGTTTCTCCCGCGGTGCTCTTTGCCGAAACCACTTACCGTATTCCAGATACCGGCCAGTCCGCCTGCTATTCCGATACAGGCCTGATTGCCTGTCCAACCACTGGCGCCGCCTTTTCTGGACAGGACGCCCAACATGATGGACCGCAAGCGAGCTATACAGATAATGGCGATGGTACCGTTACAGACAACGTAACCGGCCTTATGTGGGTGAAGACTCCTGATCTTGATGGAGACGGTGACATCGATGCCGCCGATAAACTGTCTTTTGAAGACGCTCTCACAGGTGCTGAAACGTTCAACCTTGCCGGATATGACGATTGGCGGTTGCCCACGATCACGGAAATGTACTCATTGATGAACTTCGATGGTGTTGATCCAAGTGGATACGAAAGCGACGATCCTTCCGGTTTGATCCCCTTTATCGATCGCAACGCATTCGATTTTGCATACGGCGATACAGAAGCAGGCGAACGGATTATTGATGCACAAATGGCGTCCGACACCGTCTATGTCTACGGCACCAATGCAACACAGGACGCGACCCTTTTTGGTGTGAACTTTGCCGATGGCAGGATCAAAGGGTACGGCCTTGAGCTACACGGTCAGGACAAGACGTTTTTCATTATGTATGTGCGTGGTGACACGGGTTACGGCGACAATGCCTTTGTCGATAACGGCGACGGCACTGTGAGTGATACCGCAACCGGCCTCATGTGGAGCCAAGCCGACAACAGTGATGCCATCACATGGGAAGCGGCATTGGCTTGGGCCGAAGCTCAAAACGAAGCCGAGTATCTGGGCTACGATAATTGGCGTCTACCAAACATCAAAGAGCTGCAGGATCTGGTAGATTACACGCGTTCACCTGATACTACGGACACACCCGCCATCGACCCCATTTTCGAAACTACGGAAATCACAAATGAGGCCGGTCAGGTCGATTATCCCTTCGTCTGGTCTTCAACCACCCATGTAAACTGGACGGACACACCAGGATCAGCGGGCGCTTACGTAAGCTTCGGTCGCGCAATGGGCTATTTCGATGATGTATGGACTGATGTGCATGGAGCAGGTGCACAGCGCTCGGACCCAAAAATCGGCGATCCTGCGGACTATCCCGAAGGCAACGGTCCACAAGGGGATGCTCAAAGGATCTATAATTATGTCCGATTGGTGCGTGACACAGGATAACTTCACCCAAGTCCACAAATAAGAAAGCGGGGCCAATGGCCCCGCTCTTTTAAATGGTATGTTCTTGTAATTACTGACGCTCTGGGATCAAAATCTCGCGTTTACCAACATGGTTGGCTGCGCTAACGACACCTTCGTCTTCCATCTGCTCCACTAGTTTCGCAGCTTTGTTATAGCCGATCGACAGTTTGCGTTGGATATAAGACGTCGAGCACTTGCGATCCTTCGCCACAATCGCCACGGCCGTATCATACAGTGCATCTTCACCGTCTGTATTGCCACCAAGACCAAGAACCTGATCAATGTTGCTTGCGCTTTCCTCAGCAGGTCCTTCAACCACGCCGCTCATGTATTCCGGCGGGCCATAAGCCTTGAGATAGTTCACGATCTCTTCGACTTCTTCGTCACTACAGAACGGTCCGTGGACACGGGTAATCTTGGATCCACCCGCCATATAAAGCATGTCACCCATACCAAGCAGTTGTTCAGCACCCATCTCACCAAGAATGGTGCGGCTATCGATCTTTGACGTCACTTGGAACGAAATCCGTGTCGGGAAGTTCGCCTTGATCGTACCGGTGATAACATCAACCGATGGACGCTGTGTCGCCATGATCAAGTGGATACCCGACGCACGTGCCATCTGCGCAAGGCGCTGAATACAGGCTTCGATTTCTTTGCCAGCGACCATCATCAAGTCGGCCATCTCGTCTACGATAACGACGATATAAGGTAGAATTTCCGGTGTGAATTCATCGGTCTCAAACACCGGTTCGCCCGTATCATCATCAAATCCCGTCTGAACGGTGCGGCTAAACTGCTCGCCCTTTGCTAGCGCAT
This sequence comes from Octadecabacter algicola, assembly GCF_021532625.1. Lineage (GTDB taxonomy): Bacteria > Pseudomonadota > Alphaproteobacteria > Rhodobacterales > Rhodobacteraceae > Octadecabacter > Octadecabacter algicola. The sequence continues at coordinate 715,589 of NZ_JAKGAR010000003.1, read as the reverse complement.
CTTTTACGCGACCATTGTATCCGTCGATATTCCGCACGCCCATCTTGGACATCTTGCGGTAGCGTTCTTCCATTTCGCCCACGACCCACTTCAGGGCCACAACAGCCTTTTTCGGGTCGGTCACAACAGGCGACAAAAGGTGCGGAATGCCGTCATAAACAGAAAGTTCCAGCATCTTCGGATCAATCATGATCATCCGGCATTCTTCCGGCGACAGCTTATAAAGCAACGACAAGATCATCGTGTTGATCGCCACGGACTTACCAGACCCAGTCGTACCGGCGATTAGCAAGTGAGGCATCTTGGCAAGGTTGGCGATAATCGGTTCGCCACCGATATCTTTACCCAACGCCAACGGCAGTTTCATACTGCTATCGCCGAAATCACGGGCACTCAGCATTTCGCGCAGTACAACCATTTCACGGTTCTCGTTCGGAAGTTCGATACCGATCACAGACCGGCCTGGCACTGTGGACACACGGGCCGACAGCGCCGACATGGAACGTGCGATGTCATCGGACAGACCGATCACACGGGACGCTTTCAAACCTGGGGCAGGCTCAAGCTCATACATCGTCACAACAGGCCCCGGGCGTACCGAAACGATATCCCCTTTAACACCGTAGTCATCGAGAACATTTTCCAGCATGCGCGCATTTTCTTCGAGCGCTTCGTCGCTCAAGACATGACGCGTGATCGCCTCCGGTGAGGCCAAAAGACCAAGCGGCGGCATTTCATACGCAGGTCTTTTGTTATCGTCGAACTTCAACGCAGGCTGCGCTTCGGCTTTGGCTTGACGAGAGGGCTGAACGGGTTTGCGCGGAGGATGTTGGACAACGGCCTTGGCTTCTGGAACAGGCACGGCGGCCGGGGTAAACGTTGCCGCAGGTGTCTCAATCGGGGCGATGTCCGCAGCGATATATTCCATGGACGGCTCGACGTATTCTTCAACGAACTCAGCCATAGGTGCATCAGCGATGGGCGCTTGTTCTTCTACAGCGGCCTGCTGTTCTGTGTTCAGAACCAGCGGACGCGGCCCAGTTGGCTTTGCAACAGGCGGCTCAACGCGCGCTGCATGTGCTTCCGCGAGAGGTTCCATACGGCTTGCGATCGCTGCAGTAATTGCTGGGTTCACACCCGGTTTCGTCGCGATCTGCACTTCTTGAGGCTGACCGGACCGGCTGCGCACAGCAGATGCGATACGCGCACTGATGCGGTCGTTGTCGCCCACTGGCAAATCGTGATCGACGCTTGGCTCTTCAATCAGTTCGGGTTCCGGCATCGGTTCATTGCGTTTCAACAAGGACGCGAACAAACCGGATTTTTGTTCCGGCTCAGCGGCGCGTACAGGTGCGGCCAATGGCGCGGCGGCAACATTATCCCGCGTCGCAGGCGCCGTGTAAGCGACGTCCGATTCAATCGGATCAAAGTCCTCATAACGGGTCGGCATTGCAGGGTTCGCACGCACGACAGCGGCCACACGAGCGGTCTCTTCGGCGTGGTTTGGAGCAGGCACAGCACGAGCAGCAGCCAGCTCGGCCTCATACTCGGCTTTTTCCTGGCGCGATACTTCGCGGCGTTCCTGTACACGGCTGCCAAAGGCTTGTGCACCTTTATAAGATGCCGACGCTGTTTGGCCGAGCAACTTAAGCACGCCAGAATAGGCGACGATCAAACCAACCAAAAGGAAACGGCCCAGCTTGCGAAGTTCAAACATCGTGAAGCCCAGCGCGAATGCCATCAGCGCAATCACCCCCAAGCCCATGACCAACGACATCAGTTTCACAGCAAACGTTGTTCCGAACGGAAGGATTGTTAACAAAATCGACAGAACCATGTCGCCAAAGTGCCCGCCAAGCCCAAAGCTCTCGTCCCAACCGGCGCCAGTATTCAACGTCGCCGCATAAATCGCGGTAACCGCAATCGCGATCGGCGCAAAAATCATCCGCCCAATCGCGCGTTCTTGGCCGTAATGCATTGTGAATCGTAGACCCCATGCCATCAGCACGATCGGCAACATCCAAGACGCGTAACCCACAATCATAAACAAGGCCGCAGCAAAAGAGGCACCGGGACGGCCCAACCAGTTTTGCACTGGTGCATCCGTAGCCGACATAAAGTTCGGATCGTCCGCCGCATAAGACCACAACATCATGGCGACCATCAGGCCAGCAACAAAGAGACCAATACCGACCAGTTCGCGTCCGCGTTTTTCAATTGCCGCTTGCGTGGTGCTGTCGAGGAGCGGGTCGCGTTGCCGAGATTGATAAGATGCCATGTGCCTGTTTCCTCACGTATACAAACAGTCGCGGATCAGGGTCAGACCACGCTGTGTTTCTTTTCTTGGGGCGACCAAAGCCACCCGTATATATTCCGCGCCAGGATCCCCTGCCGGATCCGGACGACTCAGGTAAGCGCCGGGCAAAACCCGAACGCCGGTCGTTTGCCACAACTTCAATGCAGCGGCTTCGCCATTTTCCACGGCAAGCCAAAGGAAAAATCCAGCTTCGGGTGACGTGTAGCTGTTCACCTTTGCAAAGATTTCATCCGCGTCGTTGAATTTCGCCTGATACAAGGCTCGGTTTTCGATGACGTGCTCTTCGTCAGACCAAACAGCCTCGGATACCCGTTGAATGGGCATCGGCAATGGCGCACCTGCGTAGCCGCGCAATTGACGGATCTCCGCCATGTTCTTGGGCCCACTCACCACAAAGCCGGATCGCAGACCTGGTAGGTTGGATCGTTTGCTAAGCGAATGGAACGCAACGATGCGTTCAGGGTCACAACCTGTGTCTGCTGCAGCCTCAAGCACACCCATCGGGGGTGTATCTCGGTAAATTTCTGAATAGCATTCGTCCGCGAAGATCATGAAATCATGCTTCTCTGCGAGAGTAATTAACTGTGTCCAATATTCCCGCGTCGCAACGGCGCCCTGCGGGTTCGCGGGGCTACAAATGTAAGCTACCGTTGTGCGGTCTAACACCTCGGTGTCGAGCGATGCGTAATCAGGCAAGTGACCTGTCGCCGCAGTTGCCGGTACAAAAACGGGTTCGGCATTCACGGACAAAGCAGCAATCGCGTAGACCTGATAAAACGGATTAGGCATCAGCACAGCCGGTTTCTTACCGTTCTTGGATTCCGGCGAAAGCGCCATCATAGCGTTGTACAAACCTTCACGCGTGCCGTTCAAAGCCATCACACGATCAGGTGTTACGTCCACCGAATAACGCCGCGTGATCCAGCCACAAATTGCCGCCAAAAGTTCTGGAGCGCCTTCATTCTTTGGGTATTTCCCAAATTCGCCAATGGTCTTGGCCATGATATCGGCCACAAAAGACGGGAACGGATGCTGAGGTTCGCCAATCGTCATGTTTATCGGGTCGCCGCCCGCTTCATGGACGTCGAGTAAGGCGCGCAAGCGCGGCCACGCATAGGCCGGTAGGTTCGAAAACCGCTCGGGGTACGTCATTACTGCCTCAATTCGCGACCTCATTGGCGGGTCGCTTTTGACCAAATTAGCCTGAGCAATAGACCAGTGTCCAGAAAAAGGACGCGATTGCGGGAACTTGTGTGGCTTTTAGGCCAGCGCTGCTTCGACAGCTTTGCCAATCCGCAACAAAGCTTCCTCTGATCCGGGGCGGCCGTTCAACATTACGCCAACAGAAGGCACGCCCGTCGGCAACGTAATAGATGTAAGTCCCATTAAATTTGCGACCCGAGTATTCCGAAGGGCCAATAGATTTTCACTGAGGTAATAGCCTTCGTCCGTCAGCAAGCGATCTGCATTGGGCGGCATAATCGGCGATCCAGGGATGATTACTGCATCAAAAGACGCTGTCGCTTTGGAATAGGCCTGTCGAATACCTTCTAATTCCTGCCAAAGCGCAATGTAGTCATGCGCCGCCACATCTTTGCCCGGCATAACGCGGTTCAAAATTTGCCAATACATTTTCTCTGGGTTGGGTTCGATCAAGTCGCGCCAATTCGCATAGGCCTCGGCTGTGAAAAGCGGGCCAGACATTTCAAATGCACGATCCAATTCTGGCACTTCAATGGGCACGATTTCCGCCCCCGCAGCTTTCAGTTTTTCGAGGGCCAGAGCGTAACCCTGAGCAGGCACATCGCGCATTTCTGCGATCACAACGTTTTGCAGCGCCGCAAAACGCTTGCCCTTTAACGACGCGCCACCCAAATCAGCCGATTTCGTGCCCTCAAGTGCGGCCAGCATCAGGCCCGCGTCTTCGACGGATCGGCACAACGGACCAACGGTATCAAACCCGTGACACAATGCGACAGAACCTTCGACAGACACCCGCCCATGGGTCGTCTTCAGTCCAACAAGATCGTTCCACATTGACGGGATACGGACGGACCCACCTGTATCTGACCCAACAGCCGCCGCCGCCAAACCAAACGCAACGCTTGCGCCCGCTCCAGAAGACGACCCTCCGGGCACTGCGTCGGCATCATTCACACAAGGCGGTGTGGCCGTAATCGGGTTTAGCCCCAAGCCACTAAAGGCAATTTCCGTCATGTGGGTTTTGCCAAGGCAAACAAGGCCCATGCCCGTCGCAACGCGAAGGACCTCGGCATCTTTTTCAGGAACACGCCCTTCCATCAACGCGGTTCCAGCTTCCGTCGCAACGCCTGCAGTATCAAACAAATCTTTCCAGCTAACTGGAACACCATCCAAGGGTGACAGTCGCTGTTTAGCCTTGGCACGATCAGATGCCGCTTTTGCCTCAGAACGGGCCCGATCGTGGGTGACACGGGCATAGATGCGGTCGCGTAGTGGATGGGCGTCAATCGCCGTTAGATATGTCTCACACAGATCTACCGGGTCAATCTCACCCGCACCAATTCCGCGCCCCAAATCTGCAGCTGTCGCCCATAACCAATCTTGCATCGTTGCCTCCGTGTTTGAAACGACGGTAGCGACCATCCCACGCATGGACAATCCCGCACGAGCACGCATAGTGCGCCCATGAATAGAAACACAGATATCATTATCGTTGGTGGTGGTCTAAACGGCCCGATCCTCGCGTTGGCGCTGGCCCAAATCGGCTTGCATTGCACCGTGATTGACACGTTGCCAACACAAGAACGCGCCTTGTCCGATTTTGACGGGCGATCATACGCGTTAGCGTTGGCATCCATGCGTCTGCTTCGTGCCATTGGGCTTTGGGACGGGTTGAAAGAACATGCTCAACCGATGCTTGAAATCAAGGTCACAGATGGAACTGCGGGCAACGGCCCTGCCCCGTGGATGATGCATTTCGACCACGCCGAGATCGAAGAAGGCCCCATGGGCTACATGTGCGAAGATCGCTATCTGCGACAAACAATACTGGCCGCTATGGACGCCGAGGACCGCATCACGCAAATTTCCGGCGATACCGTTATCGCGCAGTCTGGTGGCACGGTCACGCTGGCGTCTGGCGATGAGGTCACTGGCAAACTGATCGTCGGGGCTGACGGACGCAAAAGTGGCACCGCGGAACGGGCCGGCATCAAACGCGATGGATGGGATTATGGGCAAACGGCAATCGTTTGTGCCGTTGGTCATGACAAACCGCATAGTGGGATCGCACATCAGTTCTTCATGCCAAACGGGCCTTTGGCAATTCTTCCGTTGACGGGAAACCGCTGTTCGATCGTTTGGTCAGAAACCCATGCCCGTGCTGCTGAGATCATGGCCCTAGATGACGATGAATTCCTAAGTGCATTGCGCCCGGCGTTCGGCAGCTTTCTTGGTGAAATCTCGGTGATTGGCAAGCGGTTTAGCTACCCGTTGAACCTGACTCTGGCCAAACGGTTCATCGCAGATCGTATCGCTCTTATTGGGGATGCAGCGCACGGCGTTCACCCGATCGCGGGCCAAGGACTGAACGCTGGCCTGCGCGATGTTGCTGTTTTGGTCGATGTCTTGCGAGACGGTAAAATGCGCGGCGAAGACATTGGCAGCCCAGCTGTCCTTGCACGCTATGAGCAATGGCGGCGTTTCGACACAACCACACTTGCAGCCGCCACAGACACCTTCAACAAGTTGTTTTCAAACGATAACCCGTTGCTCAGGGCAGCGCGCGATATTGGCATGGGGATCGTCAACTCGTCCCCAAACTTACGCCGCCGCTTTATCCGAGAGGCCGCAGGCCTAACTGGTGACTTGCCGAGCCTTATGAAGGGCTAATCCTTTTCGATTACGCGCGCTTCGTCGATCAACAGCACGGGAATCCCAGCGCGTATCGGATAGGCCAAATTTGCCGATTTACTTATCAACTCGTCGGTCTCAGCGTCATAAGACAATCGACCTTGGCTTTGCGGGCAAATCAACGCTTCCAACATCTTTGGATTAAAAGTTTTTTCAGTGTCATTCATTGCATAAACGTCCCGTCGTTTTCGCCACTGCGCAGCGCATACTCCATTAACATAACCAGCGTTTCCCGCCGTGCGATCAATGTCGGAGACTCCAACAAAGCTTGTTTTTCTTCCGGCTCAAACGGGCAAAGCATCGAAAGCGAATTGATCAACAGTTCCGGCCGCGCTTCTTTGAGACTGTCCCAATCGGTACTGAGCCCGCGGCTCTCAAAGAATCGCTCCAAGATTGCCATCAAACCATCGCGGTCCAATCCAGCATCGTTCTCTTCGGCACCCAAATCAGCGTCAAACCCGGCCCAATCGACATTTGCACGACGATAAGGCGCAAAGCCTTCGACCTCTTCGCGGATCCGGAACCGCGACACCCCCGAAAGCGTGATCATGTAGCGGCCATCTTCAGTTTCCGTCATCGACGTCACACGACCGACACACCCAATCGCATGCAATCGGTCTTCGCCATTGGGCTGCACCATACCAATCAAACGACCATCCGTCTTGATCGCATCATCCAGCATCGCCAGATAGCGCGGCTCAAAGAGCTGTAGCGGCAACTGCGCACGCGGCAACAGCAACGCTCCCGGCAAAGGAAAGATCGGAATTACATCTGGTAGGTCAGGGTGCTTTTTCATTCCCTCAAACCTAAGCCAAACCCGCGCTTAGGCAAATATCAAAGACGATAGTTTTCTGCGCCCGTCCAAAACAACCGGATCATTTGGCTTTAACGCATCAAAAACCGTGAACAATTGCGTCTTTGCGGCGCCGTCATTCCAGTCGCGATCACGACGGAACAGGTCCAGCAACTGATTTACAGCGCCTTCACTATCCCCTGACGCATGCAGCGCCACCGCAAGATCAAACCGCGCTTGGTGATCGTTTTCATCCGCCTCGACAGCCGCCGTCAACTCGGCAACTGGCCCCGCATCTGCTGCTTGTTTGGCCAGTTCAACAGCCGCACGAGCGGTCTCAAGTTCAGGTGCATCGGAGATTTCTGCAGGTGCGCCGTTCAACACGGCCTCAGCTTCCTCGACTTGCTCCAGCGCCAAATGGCTGCGAATCAAACCACCAAAAGCCGCAGCATTGGCGTTGTCTTCTTCGAGGATCGCCGCGAATGTTTCAGCAGCATCACCTGCTTCGCCATCGGTCAACATGGTCTCTGCGGCCTCGATTGCATCGGCCAATCCATTGTCAGGCTCACCCGCAAGATCGGCAATCTTTGTTACAAAGGCATCCACCTCACTCGGAGGAAGCGCGCCTTGAAATCCGTCAACCGGTTGACCGTTGAAGAATGCATAAACCGTGGGCAAGGACTGGATCTGCAACTGGCCCGCGATACCAGGGTTCTGGTCGACATCAACTTTGACCATTTTGACACGACCACCGGCCTTTTTGACGGCTTCTTCCAAGATCGGACCAAGCGTTTTGCAAGGCCCGCACCACGCCGCCCAAAAGTCGACGATGACGGGGACCTCTTTGGACACCTCAACAACGTCCTGCATAAAGGTTGCGTCACCGCTATCTTTTATCAAATCGTTTGCCTCTGCAGGCTGTCCACCAAGTTCAAGCATCGTCATCTCCGAAATACCGCGTCTAATCTGACGCCTATATGGGCAAGACTGCCCCGAAGTCCAAGGGTTGTCTTGCCACAGGCCCTCTGCAACGATCTGATATGGATATTTTCAAAGCTGCCGAACGTCTGATGAAGATGGATGAAACGACTTGGGCGCGTCATGCCGGACCATGGTCAATTTACACACGGATCGCGACAGGGCCGATCATATTCATGGTCTTGTGGTTTCGCCTGTATTTTGGCTGGTGGACGTTGGCATTGCTGGCCGCCTTCGCTGTATTTATCTGGGCCAACCCGCGCCTTTTCCCAGGGCCCAAAAATCCTGCTTGGTGGGGCGCAAAAGTGACCTACGGAGAACGGGTCTTTTTAAATAGAAAGGCGATTCCTGTGCCAGATCATCACCTGCACTGGGCCAAAGGTCTCACAGCGATTTCCGTGATTGGCATTGGCCCACTGACCTACGGGCTTTGGGTATTTGATCTAGGCTGGACAACCGCAGGCGCTCTGCTCGTTGTTGGCGGTAAACTCTGGTTCTGCGACCGGATGGTGTGGCTCTATAATGATATGCGCGCAGCTGACCCAACCTACTTCAGCTGGGCCGTCAAGGACTAGAGATCAAACGTTGCAAAAACCGGTGCGTGGTCGCTTGGTTGTTCCCACCCGCGCACAGCCCGAACGACTCGGCTCGAATGGGCCGCACTGGCAATATCAGGTGTTGCCCAAACGTGATCCAAGCGGCGGCCCTTGTCAGCCTCATCCCAGTCGCGTGCGCGATAGCTCCACCAACTGTACAGCTTGCCGTCCGGAATATCGGCGCGAGTCACATCAACCCAATTGCTTGCGCCTTGTACGTCAGCCAAGGCTTCGACCTCGACAGGAGTATGACTAACGACCTTGAGCAGCTTTTTGTGGTCCCAAACGTCATCCTCGCGTGGGGCGATGTTCAAATCTCCGACAAGGATCGATTTCTCGGGCGCGTTGGCATGAAAATAGTCCCGCATCTCGGTCAGGTAATCGAGCTTTTGGCCGAATTTTTCATTAATCTCGCGGTCAGGTTTGTCACCACCAGCAGGCACATAAAAATTATGGACCGTAACGCCATTTTCGAGCCGTCCCGCAATGTGGCGAGCATGACCGAGCGACGCGAAGTCCTCGGCCCCGGCCTCCTCAATCGGCATCTTTGAAAAGATCGCGACGCCATTATAACCCTTTTGACCACGCGCAACCATGTGGTGATAGCCTAGCGCTTGAAATTGCTCGAGCGGAATCTTTTCGACAGGGCTCTTACACTCTTGCAAACACAGCACATCAGGGGCCTCATCAGACATCAATCGGGCAACTAGGCCCTCGCGCAAACGCACAGAGTTGATATTCCAAGTGGCAAGGGTAAATGACATGGGAGTGCTCCTGATTTTGCGCGACCCTAGCCCAGTTCATCCCTGCTTTGCCAGCCAGCCCACCATTCATCTTGCTATAAATCCCTCGAGAGGTTTGAAGGCTGGCCGCTCAGTCGATCGGGTTAGCGCGGTAAAGCCGAAACAAAAAAAGCCCCGACCAATAAGGCCGGGGCAAGTCCAACAGGGAGGTGGTGATGTAACCCCATCACCAAGGGAACTTATGCAACCAGTCGGTAACCGCCGCTTTCTGTAACAAGCAGACGCGCGTTGCTGGGATCGGGTTCGATCTTCTGGCGCAAGCGATAGATGTGGGTTTCCAAAGTATGCGTCGTGACGCCCGCATTGTAGCCCCAGACTTCATGTAACAGCACATCGCGAGCAACGACCCCTTCGGTGGCGCGGTAAAGAAACTTGAGGATATTTGTTTCCTTTTCCGTCAGGCGAATCTTCTTTTCGTCCTCAGTCACCAACAATTTCTGAGCTGGCTGGAACGTATATGGCCCCAGCGTGAACACTGCGTCTTCGGATTGCTCATGCGTGCGCAACTGTGCGCGAATACGCGCCAAAAGCACAGGAAACTTGAACGGCTTTGTGACGTAGTCGTTGGCCCCAGCATCAAGCCCAAGGATCGTGTCGCTATCGCCATCATGTCCAGTCAACATCACAATCGGGCATTTCACGCCTTGTTTGCGCATCAGGCGACACAGCTCGCGGCCGTCAGTATCAGGAAGCCCGACATCCAGTATAACAAGATCATAAAGACCTTCTTTTGATTTCGTCATAGCCTCCGCGCCGTTGCCGGCTTCAAAAACATCGAAATCTTCGGTCATCAACAATTGTTCACCCAGCGCTTCGCGCAGGTCTTCGTCATCATCGACGAGTAGAATTCTCTTAAGCTGTGCCATTACTGGTATCTCCTTCGTTACATGACAGATGTGTTGAGATACGTCTTCACGCAAGTTTTATGGCAACTTCTCACGCCGTCGTGTCAGATGCAGGGGAAATGTTTCAATTTCTAACGGATAAGGGTATCGGATGGGGAAAGACAAAGGCCAAATATGACATTTGCACCCAACCTGACGGAACGATTTGCCCGCGCTCGCGCCGATCTGCGCATGGGTGTTCCTGTTGTCATATCTGATGGAACCAGTAGTGCACTGGTCTGCGCCGCAGAAACGCTGACTGAATTAAGGTTGGTCGAGTTTATTAAAATGGGCGCAGTTGTCACTATCACCGATCACCGTGCTGCAACGCTAAAGGTTCCGGCCTATGACCGTGATCTTGCGCGAGTCGTCCTGCCCAACTCTGCTGATCTGGAGTGGGTTCAAGCCATAGCCGACCCCGCCGACGATCTGAAAAACCCAATGAAAGGTCCCTTCAAGACCGAACGTGAGGGTGCTTCAGAGATACATCGCGCTGGCATCGCCTTGGCTAAGGCTGCACACCTTCTTCCCGCATGCGTCGTTGCGCCTGTCGCAAACGGAATGGCTTTCGCGCTTCAACATGATCTGACGCACCTGACAACGAATTCGGTGCTTTCGTCCGCTTTGTCGCCCCTTGATCCGGTTATCGCGGCGCGATTGCCGATGGACGCCTCAGAGGCAGGCCGTGTGCATATCTTTAGACCTGATGATGGCGCAGAGGAACACTATGCCATTGAGATCGGCGCGCCCGATCGCTCAAAACCCGTTCTCAGCCGTCTGCATTCGGCGTGCTTTACAGGCGATGTCCTTGGCAGCTTGAAATGCGACTGCGGCCCACAATTGCGGGGTGCATTAGCGCAAATGGGGGCCGAAGGCGCCGGTATCCTCTTGTATCTTAACCAAGAAGGTCGCGGGATCGGGCTTGCAAACAAGATGCGCGCATATTCGTTGCAGGATCAAGGGTTTGATACGGTTGAGGCCAATCACCGCCTTGGGTTTGAAGACGACGAACGGGACTTTCGCATCGGCGCAGAAATTCTGCGCAAGATGGGATTCTCTCAGGTGCGCCTGCTTACGAATAACCCTGCCAAGGTCGCCAAACTAGAAAGCTGCGGCCTAAAAGTGACCGAACGTGTGCCGCTTATGGTTGGTAAGAACCAACACAACGCCAACTATCTGGCCACCAAGGCCCAAAAATCCGGTCATCTGCTTTAACGCGCGAACCGCAACAGCACTGCACCAATGATTGTTGTGAACGTTGCAAAGACCTTCATCAGGTCCAAGCGTTCCCTCATAAAGAATACTCCGATGAACAATGCAAAAATGATAGATGATTCCCGCAAAGCCGTGACCAAGGCGATGGGCGCCTGCATGAATCCCCACACCACGAGCGCATAAGCGCAGTAAGACGCCAGCCCGCCGACGATCAAAACAAATCGCCCTTCCGGCCAGAGCCGCGACAGCGTTCCTGGTCGGTTGACCCGTAAGAACGCGGCAAAGACAACAGCATTGCCAATCGCTGACCATCCGTAAAACCCAACTGCCGTGCCAGCAACGCGCGCACCCAACCCATCAATTAACGAATAGCCGGCAATGAAACAGCCCGTGATAGCGGCCAACAACGCCGCCTTGGGGTTTCTGGCCCCAGCCGTACTGCGCACCAATCCCAGCGACAACAGCCCCGTGCCAATCAGCACAATCGCCATAACCTCTTGCCAGCCAAGGACGACATTCAGCAATGACACCGACACCATCGCAACGATCAAAGGCGCAATTCCACGGGCAACGGGGTAAACTTGGGTAAGGTCGCCAATCTTGTAGGAATTCAACAGGAACACCTGATACCCAAAATGGAAAACCAAAGAGCCTAGTAGATAGGGCCAGCAAGACAGATCGGGCATCGGTACGAACAGCAACCCGATCACCGCCCACGGTAAATGGCCGATAATAACGCCCGCCATGCTCAAATGTTTGTCGGCTGCTCCTTTGGCCAAGGCGTTCCATGTCGCATGCAGCAGGGCCGCTAGTAGCGTCGTCCCAATAACAATCGTCGGCATCTTGATCCCCTTTCCGCACCCTATGACCAGCTAGCCCGCTTGAACAAGACGATCCGTTCTGTTCTTTCTTTTGACATGAAGCCCAATGATCTTGTCGTCACACCAACTCACCTTCGATTTATGAACCGCGGCTTTCCGTGTTCAATCGGGAAAGGTGGAATCAGCGATCACAAGGTAGAGGGCGATGGCGCAACACCGCGCGGGACCCACCGCCTTGTCGGAATGTTGTATCGGCCTGATCGCATCAACAAACCCGTGAATTGGGCTGAACCTATTCACCCTCGTGATCTTTGGTCAGATGATTCTAACGACGAAGCGTATAATCAACGCGTCCGCGCGCCCTATCCGCACAGCCATGAAATGCTCAGGCGGGCGGACCCGTTGTACGATCTAGTGATCGTGACAGATTGGAACTGGCCAAACGCGGTTCCCGGCCGTGGATCCGCGATCTTCATTCACCGCTGGCGCAAGAAAGGCCACCCAACAGAAGGATGCATCGGCCTGCGTCCGGCAGATTTGCGATGGATCGCCAAACGCATAGGCAAAAACAGTCGCCTAATCGTACTTTAACCCGCTGGCGGCACACGATCCCCAAAGATCGCTGAGCCGACACGTACATGCGTCGCCCCCAAGGCCACAGCGCGTTCAAAGTCGCCCGACATACCCATCGACAGGCCCTTTAGTCCATTTCGCGCCGCAATCTTTCTAAGTAGTGCAAAGTGTAACGACGGCTCTTCGCCTACAGGCGGAATGCACATCAACCCTTTTACAGGCAGGTCCAGCGCGATCGATTCCGCGATAAAACTATCTGCATCTGCAGGCAGAACACCCGCCTTTTGAGGTTCCTCCCCAGTGTTCACCTGAATGAACAGATCAGGGCAGGACCCCATTTCCTGCGCGATTCGAGCAAAGGTCGTTGCCAGTTTGGGGCGATCAAGCGTGTGGATCGCCTGCGCAAGTTCCATTGCCTGACGGGCTTTGTTGGTTTGTAGCGGCCCAATGATGTGTAGCTCGATGTCATCAAAGGCTTCTCTGAATTGCGGCCACTTTCCTGCAGCTTCCTGCACACGATTTTCACCAAAGACTCGGTGCCCCTCCTCAAGAATCGCCTCGACCCGTTCGTTCGGCTGCACCTTGGAAACCGCGATCAAAGTGGTTTCCCCTTGGTTTCGGCCTGCTTTGGCTTCGGCTTCGCGAATCCGGTTATTAATATCCTGCAGAGTCATCGTAAGCTCCTGACACTGTTGCGTGTTTTTTATTTCACTCTGACATAGAGCGTTATCCAAACGCTGTCATCTATATAGGGCGGCACTGAATGGTGTGGCACGTCTGCATCATTTTCAAAGCAGGTCCCAAATCCGAAGCCAATTTTCTTGAGTGTGCAAGGGTTTGGGCGCAAAGACAGTGCCAATGCTAGAACCACTGGCATTCTCGAGAATGCAAACACGAGGAATATAACATGAAACGCATCCTTCTTGCTTCCACAGCAATCGTCGCCTTCGCTGGCGCAGCTGCTGCTGAAGTTACTTTCTCCGGCGCAGTAGAACTGGGCTACAACACAGACGACACAATGGACGGTGTTTTCAGCGCCGAAGACAACAACGAAGGCTTCTACGGCACAGTAGACCTTGGTGTTGGCTTCTCCCAAGAGCTGGACAACGGTATCACTGCTGCTGTTGAATTCGACATCGAATTCGATGAAGGCATCGCCGGTGACCTCTCCTTTGACGATGCTTTGCTGTCTTTGTCTTCCGACACAGCTGCAATGTACTTCGGTGTTACTTCCTTCGCAGCTGAAAGCCTCTGGTCTTCCGCTGGCGACATGGAAGCAGACGGCTTCTCCGAAGCTTCTGACGAAATCGTTCTCAAAGGCACAATGACATACGGCAACGTTGAAGCTGCTCTGTCTTATGCTCTTACAGCTGACGATGGCACTTCTGTTTCCGATCTTGGCGACGACGACATGGACCAGATGTCCCTCGGTCTCGTTGGTACATTCGGCAACTTCACAGTTGGTGCAGCGTACCAGGAAGCAGCGTCTTCCATCGACGAAACTATGGGTAACGGCGACTTCGTAACTGACGAAGTATTCGGTATCTTCGCAAGCACATCCTTCTCCGGCGCTGACGTAACAGTCGCATACGCTCAAGAAGAAGCTGAATCTTCCATGGGTGTAAAAGTTGCATACCCATTCGGTCCAGTAACTGCGACTGCTTACTACGTTGTTGAAGACAGCGACGCAGGCGACGTAGACGACAACTGGGGCATCAACCTGGCATACGAAAACGGCCCAGCTGCTGTTTCCTTCGACTACCAGGACGACCAAGGTACAGCTAAAATGGGCCTCGAAGGCTCTTACGACATCGGCAATGGTCTCGTAGCTTACGCTGGTTACCTGACACAGGACGACACAGATGACCGTTACTATGTTGCTGGTGGTTACGACCTCGGCGGCGGTGCAGCTCTGCTCGTTTCCTACGCGATCGACGACGACGATGTTGACGAAGACGAAATCGGTGCTGGCGACTACCAGCGCGGTACAACTGTTGAGCTGACATTCGAATTCTAAAGAACCGAATGGTTAGACTAAGATTGGGCGGTTCCTTCGGGAACCGCCCTTTTCGTTTGTAAGACCCTTTTCCACAGCTCCGATAATGCCCTCGGGTCTTGTGGCACCTGCCCCCCTTCGATACACCTTTGCTAAGTAAATTTCGCAAAGGGCGATCCGGTGACGAGACTTAGCAAAACTATCCGCCTTACTTTTGGTGTTGGCCTCATTGCTGCATTGGCAGCTTGTGGCGGATCTGGCAGCAACCCGTTCGGCTCAATCGGCAGCCTGGGCGGTTCAAACGAAGCCGCAACACAGCAGGCAGCGCGGACACGTGGCGTCGAAAACGTCGCCGTAAACCGATATCTTTGGGCAGCATCGCTTGATGTACTTAGCTTTTTGCCCGTTGAATCCGTTGATCCGTTCACAGGGGTAATCGTCATGGGCTACGGCACCCCTCCGGGGGGTAGTCGCGCCTACCGCGCGACGATTTACATTACCGACCCAGCATTGGACGCGCGCTCGTTGAATGTTGCTTTGCTGACCCGTTCAGGACCAGCCGCAGCTGAAACAACCCGCGCTATCGAAGACGCAATTCTTTCGCGCGCACGCCAGTTGCGCATCGCGGACGGTGCGCTGTAAAACAGCCCCAACCCACAGTTTCTAAGCGCCGGGTCCAGCACCCGGCGTTTGCATTTTCAAGGACAGACCATGTCAAACTACACGCCCTCAGAAATCGAAGCCAAATGGCAGGCCGCTTGGGATAAAGCCGAGACGTTCAAAGCTGTCCGCAGTGACGACAAGCCCAAGTACTACGTGCTTGAGATGTTCCCCTACCCATCTGGCCGCATCCACATCGGCCACGTGCGCAACTACACCATGGGCGACGTGATTGCCCGCTATAAGCTGAGCACAGGGCACAACGTATTGCACCCGATGGGCTTTGACGCCTTTGGGATGCCAGCCGAGAACGCGGCAATGGCGTCCGGCGGCCACCCCAAGGATTGGACTTACAGTAACATCGACGACATGGTCGAACAGATGAAACCACTGGGGCTTGGGATCGACTGGTCCCGCATGTTCGCCACCTGCGATCCTGAATACTACGGCCAGCAACAGGCATTGTTCATCGACATGCTCGATGCTGGGCTGATTGATCGCAAGAATGCGACCGTGAACTGGGACCCCGTCGATATGACGGTTCTGGCCAACGAACAGGTCATCGACGGTAAGGGCTGGCGCTCCGGTGCAGAAGTCGAACGCAAAGACCTGACACAGTGGTTCTTCAAGATTTCCGACTATGCGGATGAACTGCTGGGCGCTCTGGATGGCCTCGACAACTGGCCCGCCAAGGTGAAACTGATGCAGGAAAACTGGATCGGTAAATCTCGTGGTTTGCAGTTCTCGTTCTCGATGGTTGAAGGCATCGGCGCACATGATCGCGTCGAGGTTTATACAACGCGCCCTGACACGCTGATGGGCGCGTCCTTTGTTGGTATTTCCCCCGACCATCCATTGGCCAAAGAGCTAGAGGCGGACAACGCAGACATCGCCGCGTTTAATGCAGAATGCCGCAAAGGCGGTACCACCGCCGAAGCCTTGGAAAAAGCCGAGAAGATGGGCTTCGATACGGGCCTGCGCGTGCGTCACCCATTCGATACGTCTTGGGAACTGCCCGTCTACATCGCCAATTTCATCATGATGGACTACGGCACCGGTGCTATCTTTGGCTGCCCTGCCCACGACCAGCGTGATTTCGATTTCGCCAAAAAATACGGCCTGCCGATCAAGCCGACATTCTTGCCGTCTGAGGACAGCTCACCCGAGTTGGAAGAGGCTTTCGTTCCAAACAAAACCGATATGGTGCATTGGCTGACACCTTACGCTTGGGAGCCCGCTACAAACGGCGAAGACGCGATAAATGCAGCCGTAGATTTCTGCGAAGCTAACGGCGTTGGCCAAGGCGTCACGAAGTATCGCCTGCGCGATTGGGGCCTGTCCCGTCAGCGGTATTGGGGCGCACCTATTCCTGTTGTTCACTGTGACAGCTGTGGCGTCGTGCCCGAGAATAAAGAAAACCTGCCAGTTGAACTGCCCTATGATGTGTCCTTCGACATTCCGGGCAACCCGCTTGACCGCCACCCAACTTGGCGCGACGTGCCTTGCCCGTCTTGCGGTAAACCAGCCCAACGCGAAACTGACACGATGGACACCTTCGTGGATTCGTCATGGTATTTTGCACGCTTCACTTCACCCCACGCCGAGACTCCCACCAACGCCGAGGACGCGGCCTATTGGATGAATGTCGACCAATATATCGGCGGCATCGAGCACGCGATTTTGCACCTGCTCTATTCACGTTTCTTCGCCCGCGCTATGCACAAGACAGGCCATTTGCCTGAAACGGCAGTTGAACCGTTCAACGCGCTGTTTACGCAAGGCATGGTCACCCACGCGATCTACAAAACGGCAGGCGACGATGGCCGCCCCGTTTACCACTACCCCGAAACCGTCGAACTGCGCGATGGTGGCGGTTTCCTCAAAGACGGCACTCAGGTCGACATCATTCCATCCGCGAAAATGTCGAAGTCCAAGAACAACGTCGTCGATCCTGTCGCGATCATTAGCCAATACGGCGCCGATACGGCCCGTTGGTTCGTGCTTTCCGACTCTCCCCCAGAACGGGATGTGGAATGGACAGCATCTGGTGCTGAAGCGTCTTTCAAACACCTCAGCCGTGTTCACCGCATTGCGGGCGAAATCGCGACGAATGACGTTGCCGCTAACGACGCCGATGAAGCCTTGTTGCGCGACATGCACAAAGCGATTGTCGACGTTACCAACGGCGTTGAAAGTTTCGGGTTCAACGCGGCGATTGCCAAGCTCTACGGCTTTACTGCTGGGCTGGCCAAATCCAAGGCGGGAGGCGATGCCAAACGCCAGGCCATGCGGACTCTCGCACAGCTGATGTCACCGATGACACCGCACTTGGCTGAAGATATCTGGGCCCTTCTTGGTGGGACCGGTTTGATTGCCAACGCGCCATGGCCCGTCGCAGACGAGGCAATGCTGGTCGAAGACACCATCACCCTTCCGATCCAGATCAACGGCAAACGTCGGAGCGAAATTGCCGTTCCAGCGGACATGCCGAAAGATGAGGTTGAAAAACTTGCTCTCGCGGATGAGGCTGTAGTCAAAGCTTTGGACGGCAACGCGCCTAAAAAGCTGATTGTTGTACCAGGCCGGATTATCAATGTTGTCATCTAACCGACGCGCCTTTCTTGCCCTTCTCGCTGTAGCTCCTTTAGCGGGCTGCGGCTTTACGCCGGTCTACGGGGTGAACGGGTCGACGCGGTCCTTGCGCGGGCGCATCGCTTTCCGTGCACCAAACACGCCAGAGGGGTTCCGTCTGCGGACACGTCTTGAAGAGCGATTGGGCCGCGTTGAACAGGGTGACTATCTGCTTACGGTAGAGCTCGACATTGAAGAAGTCGCGGTGGCGATTTCCTCAGCGCAAGACATTAACCGGTTCAACCTCCCCGGTAAGGCAACGTGGACGCTCACTGAACCCGGCGTTGACCAACCGCTGGCATCTGGTGTGGCAGAAACCTTCACCGCCTATTCCGCCTTTGGTACCACAGTCGCCACCCAAGAAGCACAGGACGATGCGCGCGACCGCCTCGCCATTGCTTTGGCCGATTTGATTGTCACCCACATCATTATCGCGTCCGGCGCATGAAGCTATCCGCTCGCGACGCCGCCGGTTACTTTCGAAAGCCCGACCCCGAAGGAGCAGGCCTTTTGATTTACGGCGGCGACGCCATGCGCGTAGCACTTAAACGCCAAGACGTTATCAAGGCTTTGGTCGGAGAGAACGGCGAAGAAGAAATGCGCCTGACGCGTATGTCGGGTGCTGATTTACGCAAGGATCCAGCCCTACTTGGCGACGCCATAAAATCCCAAGGCTTCTTTCCCGGTCACCGCGTTGCCTTTGTCGAGGATGCAACTGATACCGTGGCCAAAGCGATTACGCCCGCGCTGGCGGACTGGGAACCGGGCGACGCCCAGATTATCGTCACAGCTGGTCAGTTGAATGCGCGTTCGGCACTTCGCAAACTGTTTGAGGGGCACAAGACGGCCTACGCCGTAGGTATCTATGACGACCCTCCATCCCGCGACGAAATCGAAGCCAACCTGCGGGACGCGGGGCTTAGCAATGTTGGCCGCGATGCAATGGACCTCGTCATTGCCTATAGTCGTGAAATGGCACCAGGGGATTTGCGCCAGACGATTGAAAAGCTCGGGCTCTACATGTTGGATTCCAAAGATGAGATCACTGTAGCCGATGTCGAAGCCTGCGCGCCGCAGTCCAACGAGGCAGGCCTTGATGACGTCTTAAATGTCGTCGCAGATTTGAAAACGAAAGAGATCGGGCCGCTCCTGAGCCGCCTTTATGCGCAGGGCACACAACCTGTTGCGTTATGTATCGCGGCGATGCGTCACTTCCGACAGCTCCATGTCGCCGCTTCGGACCCTGGTGGGCCGTCTGCAGGTATTGGGCGGCTAAAGCCACCTGTCTTTGGTCCACGTCGTGATCGGATGGTCAGACAAGCTAGCAATTGGGGCCGCATCAACCTCGAAGAAGCTTTGTCCACAATTACTGAGGCCGATTTGACCCTGCGTTCGGCACATACCGCACCTGATCGCGCCTTGGTGGAGCGCATGTTCATTCGGTTGGCTATGTTGGGACGGCGCCGTTCCTAGATGGTAATCCTAGGTGCTTTTACTAACATAGGTCACACCAGAACGAGTCCGCACCGAAATAGCCATTAGAAATGCAGAAGACAGGCCCCAAGGCCTGCCTTCCAAATTCAAGTAGCTGTTAAGCTAGAGGGCTTAGGAGCCGCCGCCGGAAGCTGCTGCAGCGATAAGTGCTACGCCAAGCAAAACTGGCAAAACTGTGCCGCCCATGGAAGAGGACAAAGGCTTCGCCATGTTGTCGTCTGCGATGATGATCTGTGTGTCAGTAGTGCCTGCGTCAGAATAGTCGCCAGCCATCATTGGTGTGTTGCTAGCTGCTACAAGAAAGGCAGCAGTCAAAATCGTCTTTTTCATTTCTCATTACTCCGGTGTCTACGTTGTGTGTGCGCGCATACGCTATGAACTTATAACAAATACAAAAACAAGTTGGTATGGGAAAAAAATAAAGGTTCCATCACTGGTAAATATGTCAAAGTCTTCGATGCGAAGTTCAATTGGAAAGGTATCAGCTCAACCTATACGGTAGATTGGTCGAACTTCAATTACAACAACTTAGTCCGCATCTTAGAGTTTCTGGTACCCTACGTAACCTACACCGGCAGAAATCCACTGACGGGACTGCCAAATCGTGCCATTTCCGCCGCGCCAGTATGTGTTCTTAAAGGAATGAGTTTCGCCCGTACACAGCTCTTCCATAACCGTCGTCGTGTAGGTTCTTTCAAAAATAGTCAGTGCTTCAGTTCGAACATTGTCCATTCGGCACTGGTAGACTGACCGTTCAATCTGACCAAGACCGTCGAGAAAATCTATAGTTCTCAAGTAACTACCACCAGATCTAAGGGCGGCTTTTACAGAGGATACATCCGAACCCATCACGTCGTCGCCCAGTCCGCGCGTCGCTACGAGAACACCGGCTTCCAAGACAAAGCTAAGTCCATCGGGCGAATTCCATGTCACCTTGTCACCATTTCGACCAACCTCAAAAATGAGGCCTGTGGCTTCGCGGTCGATTATGCTCACCCGAAGCATGTTTGTTTCTTGAGCTTCAATGTAGTCCCGCGTGAGAGCCTGAGCCGCCTCGACTGAGGGTGCTGCCGCCGCCGAATCGTCTGGCATTGCTGACTGAACCACACCACGGAATACCCCCACTGACGCGTTCTTCGTATTAAGGGGCCCACAAGCAGAAACCACTACAAGTGTCGCTGTCGATAGTACTGAGGTCCAAGTTGTATTCATCGCCAGAATCGTCCCCAGTTTTCTTCCAATTGCCCTTGGTGGCCGCCCTCGACCACATCATAGAGCCGACCGTCAATCCGAAGCCGTGCACCACCATCACGTTCAAGAGATGATAGTGTCGTCGAGGACGTGTCGCGTGTTGGTGTTCCAAACAGCCAGTCAGATGGGATTTCGATACGGATACCTTTGTCAAACGACCCTTCACCGAAGTCATCAAACGGAACATCGGTCAGTGTAAAGTAGGCACCGACCTTCCACCCGTTATCAAATTCACGATCAAGAGAGAACGTTGCACCCCAGTCGCCCGCCAAATAGCGCCCAACATCTACTTGGCCCTGAAACCCGTTCTCAAAATCGTAATACGCTGACAGATGGCCCGTAATGACATCATAGTCGTCACCAACAAAACTATTGCAGTCGGTTCCCGAACAGGCGGGGCGAAATCCAAGACCAAGGTCGTAGTCGCGCAGCAAAGTGTAGTTCAATTCGGCACCAAGCGCCAAACGGCTATCCACGGGTTTCCACAAAAGTTCACCAGACACGCCACCGAACGAACGTTCGAAATACCCGACTGAGGCGCGGCTATAGACGTTTTGACCAGGACGACCGTACCAAGACATGAACAAGTTTTCGATGCCGCTGCCGCTTTCAGCACCGTACCGAAGGCTCGTCCGACGTACATCGGGCAAATCAGATTCAGAGATCGAACCGACTTCATCACGGTTGCCTGCCACGCGATAGCGATAGGCCCCTGCAAGAATCACATTGGGGCGCAGTTCATATTGAAACGTCGCCTCAAGTCCGACATCGCCACGAATAGGTTCTTCACCGTCGAACAATGACAACTCAAGATAAGGCGCAACCCCCCACAAAAACGCCGGCGTCGGGTCTTCCCATTCTACGGCGGGTGCAGGACCAGCCGCATCTGAAAAAATCGCGCGGTCATAAGAAAGCGCCGCTGCGTTCGGCTCATTCTCAAGCGCTTCCAGATCACTGCGACGGATCGTTACCGAAGATGTTGTAATCCCACGTCGAGTTGGTTCCAGAATGAATGTATCAACGTTAACGGGTGCAACTTGCGTCAGGATGCGCGATACGCGGCCTACGCCTTGTGCCTCCGCTCTGTAACGCTGGTTTTCATAGCGCACTCTCAAAGTGTTTCCGACGACTTCAGCACCATGCAATCGGAATCCGTCCGCGGCCAAAATCGAACCCAAGGCGTCTACACTTGCCGTTTCCACCTCGGGGTTGTCCCAAGTAGCAGCTGCACTGATCCCTTCGGCACGAACACCAACGGGCATCGGCGATGTGTCCAGTCCGCTCGGGAAATTCGGTGTCGTCGGATCAATCAAAATCGTGGCAGCAAAGCCGATATCAGTCCCATACATGTAGTACGCACCAAGCTGGTAGGCGTCTCTGGGCTGCCATTTGATACCGAAGTTAAGAGGGGACTCCCTCTCAAATCCAATCAGCGTCGTTTCGCGTTCGTAAATGTCAGAAGAATATTCAGCAAGAACTGTCCATTCATCATTCAAGCGCCACTCCACGCCCCCAAACAACGCAGCGTCGCCTCGAAAAAATTGCCCCGAGAGGATCGTGCCGCCCGTATCTATGCTGTCATCAGGGCGCGTTTCAAAACGCTCATCGATGATGCCCAATGGATTGGTAAAACCGTCGAGCGACCCAAGCCGCCCCCAGCCCAAACCACCAGAGACGCGCACGTTGGTTCCCAACGTTTTCGTCGCGACAAGGTATTCGCTGCTATACCGACCGGTACCGATAAAATCGCGCACCCCCACCGAAATCGCAGGCATGTACTGACCTTCATCAGTGACCTGATACTGCAAATCAAAACTTCGGTCATAGGTGTCAATCAACGAGTAGCGAAAGCTACCGGAGACACGCGGCAAGACCTGAAAGGTAAATGTCACACGTTGCGTGTCGCCAAAAACCGCAACCGTTGTCGCAATCTCGCCGTCCGCAGGGGCAACAGCCGTTGGCATATCAATAATACCTGGCGTGCCATAAAGCGTGTAGTTTGCACGCCAATCATCATCAGCGGCTGCGGGAGTTGCAGCAATCACGGCACATAAAACACCGGAAATGCCTATAATTCTGTCTAATTCAAACATGATCAACGTCTGACATTGTATCCAACCTCGTCGCAACCTTATTCTCACCCAAATCAGAAGTTGATGCCAAGGGTGGGCGATATGCCATACCCTGTTGAAAAAGGGGCAGCTGTGACGACTATTCTTCTCGGGGCAAATGGCCGTTTGGGCACCATCCTAACCCACTTCGCGCGGGAGGAGGGATTGGACTGGAAAACCCAAGCGCGCCAAGGGGATGCAGATATAATTTGGTCCGGAGACTTTGGTGACACTGCTGCCGATCAAGTCTTCCAAAACTACGCGACCATTATCAACTTTATCGGCGAAACAGGTACAGATAAAAATCAGCTGGAATCCGCCAATGTGGAATTCGTCGAGCAACTGCTTGAGAGAGCCGCCCGAAGCAACGTAAAGCACGTGATCCTTGCCTCATCAGCCGCAGTATACGGCGCGGGGGATGGCACGCCCTTCAGAGAAGCGGACCCTACCGCCCCCCTTAACGCATATGGCCAAAGCAAAGCCACGATGGAGCGCGTCGCAGAGACCTTTGCAGCAATCAATAACGCGCCCAAAATTACAATTGCACGGATCGGTAATGTTGCGGGCGCGGATGCTTTGATCGCCGCCGCGCAACGACACTCGGCTGACGGCATTGCGATGCCGCTGCATCGGTTTAGGGACGGCACCGCATCTGTAAGATCCTATATTGGGCCCTACGATTTTTTCGTCGCGATCAAAGCACTGATCCCGACACCGAAAACAAAGTTACGAACGGTCAATGTCGTTCAACAACAACCTGTCTCCCTCGATAAGCTTCTTTCGGCGTATAAGGACCATCTCTTGCCCGATCTAAGCTGGGTAGATAGACCCGCTCCGGACGGTGTTCCTCGCAGTGTTGTCCTTTCGAACGACACCCTGCAAAATATTGTTAAGTTAAAAGACTACGACGACCCCGCCGATGCTTTGGGGCGCCAAACTGCGGAGCTACCAAATAAGTGAAACGCGTCTTTGATATCGGTCTTGCACTGCTCTTGCTGCTCTTACTCTGGCCCGTGATCCTCGCCATTGCGATAGCTATTCTATGGCGTGACGGCGGTCCTGTATTCTATGTCGCCGAACGTATGAAGACACCAGAAACGCCATTCAACCTGATCAAATTTCGCACCATGTCCAATGTGCCCGCGGATCAGAATGCAGGCGTTACCGGTGGCGATAAGACCGACCGTATTACACATGTAGGAAAAAAACTTCGCCGCTATCGTTTGGACGAACTCCCGCAGCTGATCAATGTTCTGCGTGGCGATATGAGCTTTGTCGGTCCGCGCCCGCCGTTGCGCCAGTATACCGACGCGTTTTCTGACCTATACAGCCAAGTCTTGCGATCCCGCCCCGGCGTAACAGGGTTGGCCACCTTGCATTTCCACCGCCACGAAGAACGCCTCATCGCCGATGCTAGCACGCCAGAACAAACCGAGCAGATCTACGTCACGCGTTGCGTGCCGCGCAAAGCCGTTCTGGACCTCATCTATCAGCGCCATGCTTCAGTCTGTTTTGACATTACTTTGCTCTGGGAAACGATCCTCAAAGTGTTAAGACGTTAGCAGTTCCACCAAACCATCACCCGTTACAAAAGAGTCTCCCATGCCCAAGGCCCTAGTCACCGGATCCGCAGGATTTATCGGTTATCACCTTTGTAAACTCCTCTTGGACGAAGGGTTTGAGGTCATCGGCTTTGATGCGATGACGGATTATTACGACGTTCGCTTGAAAGAACGCAGGCAGGCGAACCTGCTGCAGTCTGGCAGTTTTCGCGCCGTGAACGACCGGCTCGAGGCAGACGGTGTGCTGATGGATTTAGTTTCGCAAGAGAAGCCCGATTTCGTTGTACACCTCGCGGGGCAAGCAGGCGTCCGCTATTCCATCGACGAGCCGCGCTCTTATGTTGATGCCAACATCATCGGCACGTTCAACTTACTAGAAGCCGTCCGCGCGACGCCCGTCAAACACCTTTTACTCGCATCAACGTCGTCGGCCTACGGTGCCAATACCGAAATGCCCTACACCGAGACCGACAAGGCCGACACGCAAATGTCGTTCTACGCAGCGACCAAAAAATCAAACGAGGTGATGGCCCATTCTTATGCCCACCTTTACGACATCCCGACAACCATGTTCCGGTTCTTCACGGTCTATGGCCCATGGGGCCGCCCTGATATGGCGTTATTCAAGTTCACCAAGGCCGTTCTCAATGGTGACCCTATCGATGTGTACAACCACGGCAACATGAGCCGCGACTTCACCTATGTCACCGACCTCGTTCGTGGCATCCGTCTACTGCTTGATGCGGCACCTGAACGGCTAGACGAAGTGCCAGAGGGTGACAGTCTGTCCCCAGTAGCGCCGCACCGGATTGTTAACATCGGAAACGGCGAACCCGTGCAGCTGATGGCCTTCGTCGAAGCCATCGAAAAGGCACTGGGCCAGCCCGCCAAAAAGAACTTTATGGATATGCAGCCAGGTGACGTGCCTGCAACTTGGGCTGATGGATCACTCCTGAAAACGCTCACCGGATATACGCCAGCGACGGACGTCGAAACCGGCGTTAAATCTTTCGTTGATTGGTATCGCGACTACTACGACGTCTAATGCACTCAATCTCCGAGCGACAACTGAAGCCTGCATGCTGCGGCCAATCCGGCCCACCGCCCCGTCGCCAAACAACCGTTGATCAAATAACCGCCCGTCGGCGCGGCCCAGTCCAGCATTTCACCGACGCAATACACTCCGTCACGGGACTTAAGCATCAAGTCATCGGTGAGAGCGTCAAACCGCACTCCACCTGCCGTTGAAATTGCTTCATCGATCGGACGTGGGGTCAGTTGCGGGATGGCCAGCCCCTTGATCTTCTCCGGCAAAGATAAGTCACTATCTCGACCAAACTCGTTCAAAAGCGCCCGTTTTACTGGATCCAGCTTCAATGCCTTTCGCAGCTTGTTTGAGGCAGACTGTTTGCCTTTGACGGCTGCCAGTTTGGTGGAAATCTCCTCGACGGGCATGTCCGGCAAAAGGTCAATCACCAAAGGCGCCCCGTCGCGCATCGCTGCCGAAACGGTATAGATCCCGCCACCTTCAAGCCCCTTGGACGACACCACGAATTCACCCCGCGAAATACTTTCGCCCGCCGTCAGTTTGCACCCTTTTACTGCCGCGCCAAAATGCGAGGCCATGTGATCGGACCACGCCACATCAAAGCCCATGTTAACCGGTTGGAACGGTGCAACCGCATCCAGCAAGAGCCCTGCCCACTGGCCGTTCGACCCAAGGCGCGACCAGCTCGCGCCGCCCAGCGCCAAGACGGTCACTTGCGGTGTTATCCTGGTCACCCCAGTCGGTGTATCAAACGTCGCATCATCGCCGTCCCAACCCGTCCAACGCCAACGGGTTTGCAAAGTCACCCCTTGCTCTGACAGACGCGCAAGCCATGCCCGCAGCAGTGGTGAAGCTTTCATCACGGTTGGGAATACCCGCGCGGTTGATCCTGTGAAAACGGTCTGTCCCAGTGCCTCGGCCCACGCTCTCACGTCTTCTGGCCCGAACTCCGAGATCATCGGCGACAGATCCGCCTCTGCGGCACCGTAAGCTTGCATGAAAACCGGTAGTGGCTCGGCCTTGGTCAAGTTCAGGCCGGACTTACCAGCCATCAAGAACTTTCGACCCAATGTCGGCATTGCATCCGCGACCACAACCGAGTGACCAGCAGCCGACAAGACGTCAGCCGCCATCAATCCCGCTGGACCGCCACCAATAATGAGTGCGTCCGTCATTCAGACGCGGCAGGAAAACCGCCCTTGATCTCAACAACACGCTGCGGGAATGGGATCTCAATACCGGCGTCTTTTAACGCATTCCAGATCGCAAATCGCACGTGGCTACGATATTTGTTCTTACCGTCATCAATCCCGTTCACCCAGAATTCAACGACAAACTCAATACCGCTGTCTCCGAACCCGTCGAGTTCAACATCGGGGTCTTCGGGCTTACTCAAAACGAAATCCAATGCTGCGACAGCGGGTCCAACGATATCGGGGATACGGTTAATGTCCGTGTCGTAACTTACAGAGAATGAAACGTCATAACGATTGGCGGATCCACTATCGGAATAATTTACCACCCGCGTAACGATGAAATCCTCGTTGGGGACTACGATCCATTTACCGTCATAGGTCTCAAGGATCGCAGCACGCGCGGTCATCTTTACGATCGTGCCCGCCTCTCCCCCATCGAGTTCAACATAGTCGCCAACAGTCGCTTGCCCCTCAAGGAGAAGGATCACGCCAGAGACAAAATTGGACGCGATTTTCTGAAGGCCAAAACCGATACCAACACCTAAGGCACCTGTCAGCACGGCCAGAGAACTAAGGGGAACCCCCGCGATATTCATTGCCACAAGAAAGGCGACACCAAAGATCGCAATTTCGGCCGCTTTGACTGCCAATTGGCGGGTTGCAGCAGGCATTTCCTGCTTATGGATCATCGCCGAACTCTGGTCGTTTGACCAACGCCCAAGCCAGAACATCACAATCGCAACCACCAAGAACCGCAACAATCCAAGCAATGAAAAAGACATACCGCCAAGTGGGACGACTGTCTCACCAAGCCACAGCATTATTGGGTCGAGAAAGCCTAACGCATAGATCGCAGCGAACGGAATCAGAACCATCTTTCCGAGAAGCTTTAGGAGTGGATCCGTCAGCATATCGCGAACAAACGCACGCACCGCGAGGAACAGGAACACCCGCTTACCGAATGCGATCATTTCGCCAGCACCAAAAATCGATCGCGTTACTTGCTCGCCGATCGCGGTCAGCGCAAATGCAAGAAGCGGCAGCACCAACGGAAGGAACAGCAAAACGAACCGACGCACTTTGGCGAGGATCGTTTGGTTCTCTTCTGGCGGTGTCAGCGCCTTGGTCAAAATCGGGTTCAGTTTGCGGGTAATGACAACGGCCAAAACATAGGCCGCGACCAGCAATGCAAATTGCACCCAATTGGCGGGGTCAATGATCCAGCCAACTACAAACTCATATGCAGGCGTAATGTAGCCCATCGCAGTGTTCATTAAATCTTCCATAGGCACCTCCTACACCACGTCTTTCGTCAAAAACAGAGCCTCAGCCGATCATCGCCTTGATCGCTGTTACCTGTGCCAGTTCTGCGTCAAGTGCAGGTTTAATGAGGGCAGCAGTATCTGCCTCAAGTGTGTCCGTACTTATTTGGTCCACTAGACCAAGCGACTGAGCCTCTTGCGCGGTCACTTTGGCGCCATTCAACAAAATACGTTTTGCTGCCGACGGCCCGACCAATGCCGCTAACCGTGCAGGGTCGGATGGTTGCGGCAGAACGCCCATTTTTATGACGGGGTAAAAGAATTTGGCCGTTGGGACCGTAATCCGCAAATCGCACGCCAGCATCATACCCAACGCACCGCCAGCGCAAGACCCATTCAAGGACGCCACGCTCAACCCAGGAAACGCGGCAACGGCGGACGAAAGCCGTTCCCATTCTGGTGAGATCGCAAGCGTACCATTTCGCACGTCTTCCAAATCTGCGCCGGCACTGAAGACTTTGCCCTTACCGGTAAGGATCAGAACCTTGGCGTCAGCATTCTCCACCGCATCGGCTAGTTGCCCCAACATTACTTCGGTCAAGGCATTGGCCTTGTCAGGGCGGTTGATCGTGAGTGTCAGGCAACCGTTTTCTGAACTCACATGAATCATACAAGACCCACACGTTGGCGGATGGTTTCATCTCGCAGTGAAACATCCGTTCCAAGGAATTCATCTGCATCAGAAGAACACATCCAAACCAATGTCCGCGCGGGCCATTCGGGTGGGATATGATCGGACCATTCAAGTTGGCTCACAGGATTGACACCAGACGCCTTGATATCACGCTGCATATCAGTCGCCACTGTTCCCGGCGATAACCCCATGATACGCACCCCCTTCTCGCGGGCTTCATTGTCTGCACAGCGGGTCAGCATGTAGGCCCCCGCCTTGGAAGAACAATAGGCGGACCACCCTTCGACGGGCCCGTGGGCTGCACCGGATGAGACAGTGATAATCGTACCGGCACCACGGCCAATCATATCCGGCATCGCCGCACGCATGCCGTAAAAGACACCCTTCAAATTCACGTCGATCGTTTTACCCCAAACGTCTGGATCTGACTCGGCCAAATGATCAATCGGATCAAGCAACCCAGCATTGTTAATCAAAATATCGAGCGGGCCAAATGCAGCCGTCGTCTGCTCAATCGCTGCGACGACTTGCCCGTAGTCCGCAACATCACATCCAATCGCAATGGCATTTTCACCAATTTCGGCGGCTATGGCGTTAATCTCGTTGGTAGACCGCGCTACCAAGGCGACCTTTGCGCCCGCATCAGCAAAAGCCCGCGCAGTGGCGGCCCCGATCCCCCGACTGGCCCCCGTCACCAAAACAACCTTGTTCGTCACGCACATGTCCTATCCTCTTCAATAGTTTTCCCATCAGGCCCCTTCATCACTCGCGAAGGAGTGATTTCCCGACCTTGACCATATCCAGCAGACTTGAAAGGCTGCGCGCAACTTATTTTAGCAGGAGATTCAAGAAATGCTGTCTATTCGTAACTCAACAATCATCGCGGCCATCCTATGCGGCACAACCGCAAGCGCCGATGTGACGGCTCAACAGGTCTGGGACAACTGGACAGACCAAATGGAAATCTATGGGCAAGGGTTCACCACAAAAGGTGAAGAAATGTCCGGCGACACGCTTACGATCTCGGGCGTTGCGATTGCGATGTCTGATGAGGAAACTTCGATCAATGCACAGCTGGGCGACATTGAGCTGACCGAGAACGGTGACGGTACCGTTACAATCACCACGGCCGAAAGCTACCCGATGACACTCGGTATCACGCCCCAGTATGGTGACCCATCCACAGTCAACATGACGGTTTCGCAGTCCGGTTTGGAAATGATCGTATCCGGCGATCCTGAGGCGATGAACTATGAATTCACGGCCGACCGCTATGCCATCGCGATCGATAGTCTTGAAGGGGACGCCAAGGAAGAAGTCCAACTTGAAGACGCGGTCATCGCTATGCTGGATTTGTCCGGACAGTATTCCATCGTTAAGGACAACTTGACCCGTATGGCCTATGAGGTCGCGGTTGGCGCCGTAGATATCGACGTCTTGTTCCGTGAAACTGGCGGCGAAGGCATCGTGAGCTTTAACGGTGACATGGCTGATTTGGACATGGCCGCCAATATCTCAATGCCCATCGACATGGACATGAGCGCCGATGTACCACCTTTCAACGAAGGATTGGCGATGGATGGTGGCTACACGTTCGGCGAAATCGTTTACGCCTTTGATATCAGCGCAGATGGTGAGGCCGCATCAGGAAACTCAACAATTGCCGGCGGTGAATTGGGCTTTTCTTTCGACGTAGATGGCATGGATTATTCCGGTTCGGCCCAAGACATCAGCATTACAGCTTTGATCCCAAATGAACTTCCATTCCCGATCGAAGCATCAATGGCCGAGTACGGTTTTGACTTCCAAATCCCGCTGAGCCAAGGCGAAGACGGCCCGCGCGATGCGCGTCTCGCATTCAACTTCACAGAACTCGCGATTAGCGAACTCTTATGGAGCATGGCCGACCCACAAAGCATCTTGCCGCGGGATCCACTGACAGTTGCGCTGGGGATTGATGCCCAGGTGACACCTTTCTTTGATTTCCTTGACCCTGAGCAAATGGAAGCCGCTGCAATGGCCGACGTTCCGGGCGAATTGAACGGGCTTCAGATTACGGACTTGACGGTAAAAGCTGCGGGTGCCGAAATCACTGGTGAAGGTGCATTTACGTTCGACAACACAGACTTGCAGTCGTTCGACGGCATGCCCCGCCCTGAAGGCGAAGCAACCTTTCAGATCAATGGCGTGAACGGCCTTGTCGACAAGCTTGTTCAAATGGGTCTGATCCCAGAAGAAGAAGCCATGATGCCGCGCATGATGATGGGTATGTTCACGACACCCGTTGGTGATGACATGCTGACATCCACGATTGAAGTGAACAGCGAAGGCCATGTTCTCGCGAATGGTCAGCGCCTGCGCTAACGCGCCATATCTTTTGACGAACCAAGCGGCGCCCGATTTTATCGGGCGCCGTTTTGCATTGTTTGACAGTCCGTCTATAGAACACTGGTGATACAAGAATGGGGCCGGACGCACTTGCGGGTCGCCCGAACAGGCACTACGTCCTGAGACAAGAAAAGGACGCTTTATGACCCAATCTCTTGCAGACCTCACACACCGCCTGATTGAGGCCGCGAAGGCCGCTGGCGCCGATACTGCGGACGCTTTGGCCGTCGCTGGCACTTCGGTTTCAATTGATGTGCGCTCAGGTATTCTAGAGGAAGCGCAGCGCGCCGAGGGCACGGATGTTGGACTGCGTGTTTTTGTCGGGCAACGTTCCGCCAATGTATCCGCATCTGACACGTCGGATCGTACAATTTCCGAAATGGCACAACGCGCCGTGGCAATGGCGGCAGAAGCCCCAGAAGATCCGCATGCAGGCATTGCGGACCCTTCGCAACTGGCAACAGACCTTGATGTCAGCCGCCTTGATCTGATCGACAATGGCCCAGAACCCACCCCCGAATGGCTTCAAGAACAGGCCCGTATCGCCGAAGAAGCAGCGCAATCCATAGAAGGGGTTGCGCAAGTGCAATCCGCCTCAGCCGGGTATGGTCGTCGGCAAGTTCACCTTGCCACAAGCAACGGTTTTTCCGCTGGTTCTCAAAGCACAGGCCACTCCATCAGCGCCGTGGCGATTGCTGGCAGCGGTTCTGAGATGGAACGCGACTATGACCATGACAGTCGAATCCATCTCTCTGACATGCGCGCGGCGGATGACATTGGCCGCATGGCAGGGGAACGGGCCGTTGCACGTCATGGCGCACGTAAACCGCAGACAGGGACCTATCCGGTCTTGTTTGACGAACGTATCGCAGGGTCACTGATTGGGCACTTACTGTCAGCCAGTAACGGCGCCGCAATTGCGCGGGGGTCATCTTGGCTGCTCGGAAAAAACGACGAACGCGTCCTGCCCGAAGGCATAGACTTGACCGAAACACCGCATCGCCCTCGTGTGGCTGGGTCGCGGTTGTTTGATGGCGAAGGCCTACCAACCGCTCGACGCAAGATCATCGACGACGGTGTCCTGACAGGTTGGACCTTAGACCTCGCGACAGGTCGCAAACTAGGTTTGCCCAGCACCGGCAGCGCGTCACGCGGCACTTCAGGCCCACCTTCTCCTACAGTGTCTCACCTGGAACTTACTCCGGGCAAGGCCTCCCCCGAAGAGATCATCCGCGACATGGGCACAGGGCTCCTCATTACGTCTATGATTGGGTCCACCATTAACCCGAACACCGGTGACTATTCCCGCGGCGCATCCGGTTTCTGGATCGAGAACGGCGAAATCGCCTACCCCATCAATGAATGCACGGTAGCGGGAAATCTGCTTGAGATGCTAGCGCGGATTATCCCATCTAACGACGGCCGCGCCCATATGGGTCGCATTATTCCAAGCCTGATGATCGAAGGGATGACCCTCGCCGGTGCGTGATCTTGACCTTCTGATAAACGCAGCCCGCGACGCGGGAGACATCGCCAAGAAATATTTCAACGCCTCGCCCGAGGTGTGGGAAAAATCTGGCGGGCAAGGGCCCGTTACCGAAGCCGACCTTCACGTAAATCGCCAACTCTCCGCCGATCTTCAAACGGCTCGTCCAGACTATGGCTGGCTCTCTGAGGAAACCGAGGATGGCGAAAAGCGGCTCTCGACCGAGCGGCAGTTCATTGTCGATCCGATCGACGGAACACGCGCCTTTATCGAAGGTAATAAAGACTGGGCGCATTCAATCGCTATTTCTGAAAACGGCATCGTCACCGCCGCCGTGATCTATCTGCCGATGCACGACGCGATGTATGCGGCCACGCTGGGACAAGGCGCCACGTGCAATGGCACGCCCCTGTTGGCAACCGCAGACAAAGCTATCGACACTGCGACTGTCCTTTCAGCAAAACCAAACATGGACTCAAAATATTGGGCGACAAAGGCTCCGCCATTTAAACGCACCTTTCGCTCATCACTCGCTTATCGCTTGGCACTGGTCGCGCAAGGGCAGTTCGACGGAATGCTGACCCTCCGCCCTACCTGGGAATGGGACGTCGCAGCGGGCGCGCTGATCGTTACCGAGGCGGGCGGCATCGTCAGCGATCAAAAGGGCCAACCCGCTTCTTTCAACAATCCTCATCCACAGATCAACGGCATGGTCGCAGCAGGTGGCATCCATCAAACTTTAATCGACGCACTCGCCTGATCGCCTTTACCCGATAAGCAGCAGGGCCTAATGTCCCCGCAACACTCATTTATGTCTCAAATAGCAACTCAAAGGTGCTTTATGTCCCAACGTCTTCACCTCGTCTTTGGCGGCGAACTTATCGATCCAACCAAGAACGCGTTCAAAGATGTCGATGACATCCACATCGTCGGCATGTTTCCAAACTACGAAACTGCTTTCAACGCTTGGAAAGCAGAAGCCCAGAAGACCGTGGACAATGCCCACATGCGTTATTTCATCGCTCACATCCACCGTCTGCGTGATGAAGAAGCCGAAACATCCACGACCGAAGAACTCGGTTAAGCGGGGCGCTGCGCCGTGATCTGGATTCATTGTGGTGATGCACGGGAGGTACCCTCGACAACCTCCATCGCGGCACGCCTTGCACATGAATGCGGCGATCACGGCGTTCTTGTCACGGCAACCCCAGACGTCTTGCTCTCGTTCAATTTGCCCGAAGACATTGCCACTGTGGTCGCTGTCCCAACAGACACCCCCAGTAAAATTCGAGAATTCTGGGATCGTTGGGGCCCAGACTATTTGATCTGGAACGGTGGGACATTGCGGCCATCCCTGCTGAGGATCGTTGAAAATGAATCTCTCCCCGCGACCCTAATTAACGCTCGCAATGCCGGCTTGTTGACGGGCAGCTCCCGATGGCGGCCTAGAGCGGTCCGCGGGGCCGTGGCTGCATTTGATCAGGTGCTTACAGCTGACGGCGCAACCGCGACCCGCTTGAACCGAGGTGGCGTCGCACGGGACCGCGTAAAAGCAACGGGACCAATCCTCGAAGAACCCACCGCCCCACCACATAATCAATACGAATTAGCCGTCATGGTAGAAGCCATCGACACCCGCCCATCTTGGTTCGCAGCAAACGTAATCGCGACCGAGGTGAAAGACATCGCCGCCGCGCATTTAGCTGCCAGCCGCAAAAGCCACCTATTACTTCTGATCATCACACCTCGCGATATCGAAAGCGGTATAGATGTCGCGAACACCCTTCGTGAAGCGGGACTAAAGGTTGGCGTTCGTTCGGAAGGGGACGACCCAGAAGCCGAACACCAAGCCTATGTTGCCGACATGGATGGCGAACTCGGTCTTTGGTATCGGCTCGCACCTTTGACGTTTGTTGGTGGCACACTAGGCGGCAGCGATGCCGATTCCCCGTTTGATCCTATCGTGCTTGGATCTGCAGTCGTGCACGGCACCCACAAAGCCCCACATGAAGCCCGGTTCGCCCGTTTGGCCAAGGCCGAGGCCTGTCGCGAAATCCGATCAGCCGGTGAACTTGGAATAGCGGTTGGGGTTCTTTCCTCACCTGAACAAAGCGCGCGCATGGCCTTGGCCGGCTGGGAAGAGATCACACGTAACGCGGACACCATAAATGACCTCGTTCGCGGTGTTCTTGACTCACTAGAGGTGCACTCATGAAGCCGCCAATGTTCTGGTATCAAGATCGCAGTTTTCTTGCCCTTCTTCTGACACCTCTTGGGGCACTTTACGGGGCAGCCACGGCGCGGCGCGTGAACAAGGCACCAACTCTACGCGCAGACATTCCGGTCATTTGCATAGGTAACATTAACGCCGGTGGGACTGGGAAAACACCGACAACAATCGCACTCGCCTCCCATTTGACCGAGATGGGACAAACGCCTTACATCGTTAGTCGCGGGTATGGTGGGTCCCTCGTCGGACCTGTTCAGGTCGACCCAAAGGTCCACAGAGCCAATCAGACTGGCGACGAACCCTTGATGCTCAGTGAATTTGCGCCAACTTGGGTCGCCAAGGATCGAGCCGAAGGTGTGAAGGCCGCGCAGAGTGCTGGCGCCACGGTTATTCTCCTCGACGATGGGTTCCAGAATCCGACCGTCCACAAGGATTTGCAGATTGTTGTTGTGGATGCCGTCAAACGGTTCGGCAATGGGCGTGCAATGCCTGCGGGCCCCCTGCGCGAACCCGCGCATGTCGGATTACAGCGTGCCGACCTGTTGCTTGCGATTGGGCCCGAACACGCCCGATCGACGTTCATGCCAGAATTACCAGACGGGTGCGCGCGCCTTGATGGCCACCTTGAACCGCTGCCCACGGGCATGCCTTGGGGCAACCTACGGGTGCTAGCCTTTGCGGGTATCGGGCACCCTGAAAAGTTCTTTGCCACGCTAAAGGGTCTTGGCGCGGACGTCGTACGTGGCGAAGCCTTGGACGATCACCAGCCTTATACAGATGCAATTCTGAAACGCCTTGAAACCGAAGCAGCGACGCGCGGCTTGATCATGGTCACGACCGAAAAGGATGCCGTTCGTTTGCCTGACAGTTTTCGACCCAAAGTACAGGTTCTACCTGTGCGATTGACCCTCACCGACTGGGCGCCACTTGATGCGAAACTCGCCGCGATTGGGATCACTCCCCGATAATATCCTGATCCTGCCCGAGCTTTGGCGCCGCACGATCCAGGGCTAAATCTGCATCCGAGAACCGCATCGGAGGTCGGACAGACGGCGCGCCATCCAGATCCAGTTTCAACCCACGTGCAATCACTTGCGGGTCAGAAAAGACATCTTCGAAGGTGTTGATCGGCCCCGCTGGAACGCCATGAGCCTCGCACGCCGCGAGAACACCCTGCATCGTGTGTTCTCGCATTTTTTCGGCCAGCATAGGGACCAAAACATCGCGATGTTCCAACCGCGCCGGATTGGTTGCAAACCGTTCATCCGTGCCCAAGGCATCCAAGCCCAAGACCGAACAAAACTGCCTGAACTGCCCGTCATTGCCGACCGCAATAATCACGTGCCCATCCGAGCAATCGAACACCTGATAAGGAACGATATTGGGATGGGCGTTGCCCAACCGCTTAGGCGAAACATCGGTCGCCAGATAATTCATCGCTTGGTTGGCCGTCGTCGCAACAGCGACGTCCAGCAACGCCAAATCAATGTGCTGCCCTCGCCCCGTCGCGTGTCGCTGATGGACTGCGGCCAAAATTGCATTGCTTGCGTAGAGACCCGTGAAAACATCAGTCACTGCGACACCGACCTTCTGCGGTTGCCCGTCCGGTTCGCCAGTAACCGACATAAGGCCAGACATCCCTTGGATGATGTAGTCATACCCTGCCCTCGACGCATAAGGCCCGTCCTGACCGAACCCAGTAATAGAACAGTAGATTAACTTCGGGTGGGTCTCTCGAAGGCTGGCGTAGTCCAGTCCATACTTCGCAAGCCCTCCAACCTTAAAATTCTCGATCAATACATCTGCGCCTGCCAAAAGCCGCAGTAAATCCGCCTTACCCTTGTCGGTGCGAAAATCGATCACCACAGATTTCTTACCACGGTTACAGCCGTGGAAGTACGCTGCCGAAGCCTCGCCCTGATGATCAATAAACGGAGGCCCCCAACGGCGGGTATCATCACCTTCTGGCGCTTCGACCTTGATGACCTCTGCACCCATATCCGCCAAGACCTGCCCCGCCCACGGGCCCGCCAGAATGCGGGCCAGTTCGACGACTTTCAGACCCGCAAGCGGTGTCATTCGGCGGCTTCAGCCAATTTTTCGTCCAACACTGCAGCAAAGTCCGCGTAGTTCATGTTGGAATAAGGTTCACCGTTAATGAAGAAGGTCGGTGTGCCTGTGATGTTGTCGGCATCAGCGTTGGATTGATACCAAGCCATAAGTTCTTGGGCTTGATCCGCATCGGCCAAACACGTGTCCAGATCAGCATCACTCAGTCCAGCGACCTTACCGATGTTGCGCAGGGATGTGATGATCTCCTCACCGCTTTCGCCGCGAGCCCAATCCTGCTGTCCTTCGTAAATCAACTTGGACAAACCAAAGAACCGCATCTCACCGCCACAACGGGCTACCATAGATGCCCAAAGACCTGGACGGTCAAAATACACTTCGCGATACGTGAACCCGATCAGGCCCGTATCGATATAGTTCTCTTTGATCTGTTGATATTGATCGGCATGGAAATTCGCACAATGCGGGCAAGTATAGGACGCGTATTCAAGCAGCTGAACGGCGGCGTCAGGATTGCCTTGGGTCATCTCGACAACATCAAAATCGGCGGCTTCGGTCATTTCGGAGATTTGAAGGGGCGTCGTGCCAGCATCGCGATTGGCGAACCAAAAGCCACCAGCAGTGGCAGCGGCTACGACAGCCACAGAAACAAGAAACGGTTTATTCATTAGGATTTCTTTCCAGTATCAGTTGGACATTTCGTCATTACATTTGCCCCAAGCGCCGCAAGCGCAAGTCGCAAGTCTTCGTTTTCTACAGGAGCGGCGAGGTCCCGCGCAGCGGCCTTCACCTCAGGCACGGGTCCGCGTGGAGTTTTTGGGCCGTGGTCAAACGCCATTTGCCCTTCGGAAAACCCAGTCGCGGCAGTTTGTGTAATACGGATACGCGCAATCGCATTGTACCCGTAACAAGCGTTTACCTTTTCGCGCAGCTGCTCTTTTTGCATTTCCAGCATCGGTGCCTGCGCACCCGATGTCAGCAACGTCAAAGTCGCACCAAGCCCGCCACGTGCATAGCTTACATCGACGGGATGGGCGATTTTCGCAGTCCCCTCTCCGACAATCTCAGCCCAATGAGTCAAAACGCGGCTTTGCTCGAATCCACGCGACTGCGTCGCCCCTCGGATGTTTTTCTGCATCAGAGTGACCGCACGAGAGAATCCGCGTGTTGTGTTATGGCGACGTGGCTGTTTCATCATTATGCGCTACTCTAAACCTCTGACCCCGCAACGCCAGAGAAACCACCAAGGGAAGGTCATAAACATTGCGTGACATTACGACTGCCTTACTGGACTGGTATGATGTTCATGCCCGCGAAATGCCGTGGCGGGTCATGCCATCAGATCGCAAAGCAGGCGTCTTGCCGGACCCCTACGCCGTCTGGCTGTCCGAAGTAATGCTACAGCAAACAACCGTTGCTGCTGTACGCGATTACCACCGCAAATTTACTCAAATCTGGCCGACTGTGAATGATCTTGCCACCGCCAATGATGCCGATGTCATGGCCGCGTGGGCCGGCCTCGGATACTACGCCCGTGCACGAAACCTGCTAAAGTGCGCACGCGCTATTGTGGCCGACCATGACGGAACCTTTCCGCAAAGCTATGATGCGCTCATCGCTCTTCCGGGAATTGGGCCTTATACCGCAGCCGCGATCTCAGCGATTGCATTTGATGAACCCTCAACCGTTCTAGATGGCAACGTCGAACGGGTCATGGCGCGACTATATAATGACGCCACCCCGTTGCCCGCAGCCAAACCTGTTTTCATGGACTACGCTCAACGCCATACATCTCAAAAGCGTGCAGGCGATTATGCACAGGCAGTGATGGACCTTGGCGCTACAATCTGCACACCCAAGTCCCCCGCCTGCGGCATCTGCCCTCTGCTTGAAGACTGCAAAGCACGGACTGCGGGGACCCAAGCAACGCTCCCAAAAAAGACACCAAAGAAACCCAAACCAACCCGCCATGGTATCGCCTATATCGCCCGCAGCGCTGATGGAGCATGGCTATTGGAAACCCGCCCAGACAAGGGACTTCTTGGCGGGATGCTCGGCTGGCCAACGACCGAATGGAACGACGATCCTGCTGGATTAGAGCCGGTTTCCGGCGATTGGATTGAACTGCCAGACCATGCGCGGCACACCTTCACCCATTTCCACCTGATCCTGCGGGTGCACATCTTGGTGCTGGCACATGACGCAAATCCATCCCGCGGTCATTTCATACCCGATGACAAGTTTGCCCCCAGCTCTTTGCCCACTGTGATGCAAAAGGCGTACACCCTTGCGGCCGCGACGCTACGAACCCTTTGAGGTGCTCTCACGAAC
Organism: Octadecabacter algicola; assembly: GCF_021532625.1. GTDB lineage: Bacteria > Pseudomonadota > Alphaproteobacteria > Rhodobacterales > Rhodobacteraceae > Octadecabacter > Octadecabacter algicola. Next base: position 676,305 of record NZ_JAKGAR010000003.1, on the reverse strand, counting down.
GCTTATACTGAGCTAGACTTGTTGGAGTTCCAGACATGACGTCTTTCCCGATCGTATCCCACGAAAACATGGCCCGATTTGCGCGCGCGGCTCCGTTTTGGTTGTCGATGATGTTAATCCCATTGGCTTGGATCGGGGCCGTGTTCGGCGGCTGGACCGTGATCTTGATGCCATTGGCAACGTGGTACATGTTCTCGATCCTCGATGCCTTCGTTGGTCGTTACGAGGCAAACGCAGACCTTGAAACAACAACGGATGAGTTGTTCTGGTATCGGCTCGTCACGATCATCTGGATGCCACTGCAGTTCATCACACTTTTCGGGGTGCTCTGGTACGTGACCTCAACGGGCCATCTCGGGACATTGGAAAAATTTGCGCTGTTCTTTGGAATCGGCGTGATGTCGGGGACGGTCGGCATCGTCTACGCCCACGAACTGGCGCACCAAAAACCAAAATTCGAACGCTGGCTCGCAGATATCCTGCTCTCGATGGCTCTCTATTCACATTTCCGAAGCGAACATCTGCTCGTGCATCATCGTTACGTCGGAACACCACGCGATCCCGTCACCGCGCGCTACAACGAAAACTTCCACCGCTATTTCCCGCGTGTATTCTGGTCCCAGCCGATCTCTGCGTTCAAAGCCGAAAGGGCGATGCTCGCCCGTAAGAACCTGCCTTGGTATCACCGCAGCAACCCGTTCTGGCGTTATCTAATTCTACAATCGTTGATGATCACCCTCGCCTGCCTGATTGGCGGTTGGGCGGGCCTTGGGCTGTTCGTCTTCCAAGCCTATATCGCGATTGTCCAACTTGAGGTTGTCAATTACGTCGAACACTACGGCCTCACCCGAAAGCACCTTGGCGACGGCAAATACGAACACGTCAAACCACGTCATTCATGGAACGCTGACCACAGAGCCTCAAACTGGCTGCTGATCAATTTGCAACGTCACAGCGATCATCATTACAAACCAGACCGCCGGTTTCCGCTCCTGCAAACCTACGATCAAGAGGACGCTCCGCAACTGCCCTACGGCTATCCGATCATGACCATGGCGGCGATGATCCCGCCTGTCTGGCGGCGCGTCATGAACCCGCGCGTGCGGGAATGGCGCAAAAAATACTACCCAGAAATCGAAGATTGGGCGCCCTACAAAAACGCCACCAACCCGATGCCGCGGTAGGTTGAATTAGTCTCTATCGTTGCGGATTTGGCCGCTGACCCACGCCCAACTGGATCGGCACATGTCGGCCAAACTGCGCGTCGCTTCAAAGCCAAGTTCCACCTTGGCCTTCTCAGGGCGCGCCGTCAGTACAGCCACATCACCATCGCGACGCGGCTTGATCTGATAGGGCAATTCCCGCCCGCAAGCTTTCGAATAGGACCGTACCATGTCCAGAACCGATGACCCCTCACCGGTGCCAAGGTTGACCGTGTGACTGTTCCCCGTTTCGATCAAAGACTTCAAAGACAACACATGGCCATCCGCTAAATCCTCAACATGAATGTAGTCACGCACACCCGTTCCGTCTGGAGTTTCGTAGTCATCGCCAAAGACGCCAAGCTGTTCCAGATCGCCTGTCGCGACTTTAGCAATGTAGGGCACCAAATTGTTTGGAATGTCGCTTGGGTCCTCACCGATCATTGCGGACTTATGCGCCCCGACCGGGTTAAAGTACCGCAAGATACCAACGGCCCAGTCATCCGTCAGTTGTTCTAAAATCTGTTCACCGGCAATCTTGGTAAATGCATAAGGTGACGTATAGGTACGTGGGTGATCTTCTGGGATCGGCTGCACGTCGGTGTCCCCATAAACAGTCGCGGAGGACGAGAAAACAATGCGTCGCACGCCAGCCGCGTCCATCGCCGCAAGCAAGTTCAGCAGGCCGCCGACGTTAGTGTGCATGTAATCGAGTGGCTTCTCAACGCTTTCGCCCACGGCCTTCAATGCAGCAAAATGCACGACCCCATCTATCTTGTGGTCTGCAAACAGCGCATCCAGAACGCCACGATCCAACACATCGCCATTCACCACTGTCACTGAGTCGCCCACAATGTTCTGCAGTCGGTTTGGAACATCCAGCTTTGCGTTGGAGAAATTGTCGAGGATCACGACATCAAAACCAGCTTCAACCAAAGCCAAATATGTATGCGATCCAATATAGCCCGCACCACCTGTCAGAAGAATTTTTGCCATTAACCAACCCTCGTTAACTTTCGCACCTTATGGCCCAGAAAGGGCCAAAGCTAAAATAGAAAAAACCCCCGTCAGGTCTTGGGACCGACGGGGGGAAAGTGGTGCCACGGCTATAGGCGCCGCAGGCACAGGCGGTAGTCGTTGCGGCCCCGTGGGGCACGCTATCTCTGTGTGAATGTTTAGTTCGCTCGCATTTCGGATCGGATCTGTTGGCGTAACAGATCGATAGGAACTTTCTTTCCGTCACGGCGGTAGTGCCAATAAGTCCAGCCATTACAGCTTGGTGCGTTTTCGCAGGCAGCACCGACTTGGTGAATGGATCCTTTGGAATCGGCCCCAATCAAGGAACCATCGGCGCGAACCTTGGCTTTGTGACGCCCGTTGATGGACCACAACTCTTCACCGGGGCGCAGCATGCCGCGTTCTACGACTTGGCCAAATGGCACGCGCGGTTCGGCGCGTTTGGACTGTGTAACCTCAAGAGCTGAGGCATCCAATTTGCGAACATTCTTGAGGCGCTTTTCAGCGACGGCGCGATATTCGGCTTCACGTTCGATACCGATGTAATCACGGCCCAGCATCTTCGCGACAGCACCTGTTGTGCCAGTACCAAAGAACGGATCAAGCACGACATCACCAGGGTTTGTTGATCCGATCAGCACGCGGTGAAGCAGGCTTTCGGGTTTTTGTGTCGGGTGGGCTTTCTCGCCAGCTTCGTTTTTCAAACGTTCGTGTCCTGTGCAAATTGGCAGGACCCAGTCACTGCGCATTTGTGTGCCTTCATTCAGCGTTTTTAGCGCTTCATAGTTAAAAGTTGGTTTCGACTTCTCGGTCTTGGAAACCCAGATCATTGTTTCATGGGCGTTCGTCAGACGCATGCCGCGGAAGTTCGGCATCGGATTAGATTTGCGCCAGATCACATCATTGAGGATCCAGAACCCTTGGTTCTGAAGCTCGGTCCCCATGCGGAACACATTATGATAGGATCCGATAACCCACATCGCACCGTTTGGTTTAAGAATACGGCGCGCGGCTTTCATCCAAGCATGTGTAAATTCATCGTAGCGTTTAAAGCTTTCGAACTGATCCCAGTCGTTATCAACCGCATCGACCTTGGAATTATCCGGGCGATGCAATTCGCCCTTCAACTGAAGGTTATAGGGCGGGTCCGCAAAGATCAGGTCAACGCTGCACTCTGGCAGGCTGTTCATGATGTCGATGCAATCACCGTCAAGAATTGTGTTCAGGGGCAGTGCAGCCGCACTTTTCCCGTTGTTTTTCTTAGTCATACTACGCCTCTGTCCCGACTTTAAAAGTCACGGCGGTTATCCGCTCGTTTGTTGTCCTCAATGTGAGTCAAAGGCGATTCGCAGTCAAAAACTTTATTGAATCAATAGGTTAGAAAATAGTCTTGTCACAACATATTGTGCACGGGCTTGAACGACCGTCTATGGTGAGGGGTCACCCCAAGATTTTGAAGCGCAGATATGTGACTTTTTGATCCATATCCCGCGTTCGTCTCCCAGCCATAGCCAGGGTACTGTTGCGCCAAATCCACCATGATCCGATCTCGACATATTTTTGCCACAATTGAGGCCGCCGCAATCGACGAAGAACGGGCATCGCCCTTGATAAGTGTCGTCGCTGGAACGGTAAGGCCACGGGGGATCATGTTGCCGTCGATCAAGGCATGATCAACAGTGCCCAATCCTACGATGGCACGCTCCATCGCCAAATGACTCGCTCGCAGGATATTGATTTCGTCGATCTCTTCTACAGTAGCATGTGCGATCGAGACTTGGGCGGTTGCAAAGATGACGGGCTCCAAAGCCTCTCGTCGTTTCTTCGTCAGCGCTTTACTGTCATTCAACCCTACAGGGATGTTTGCAGGATCAAGGATCACTGCTGCGGCGGTGACAGGCCCCGCAAGTGGCCCGCGCCCGACTTCGTCGACTCCAGCGATCCGTAGCGCACCACGGGTCAGAAGATCTTGTTCAAACGAAAAGTCGGGGCCGCTGGCGATGTTCTTTGTCATAAGTCCGATCAATCAGACCCAGACAACATACGCAAGTTTAGAGCCAGAACGCACCAGACAGGCGGCGACCACGCGTGTAGTTGTCCATGACTGGCGCCTTCACGGCTTTCGGCTTCACGGCAACAGGTGCTTCAGGCTCAGTCGCTTTGGCGGGCTTGTTACGTAGGAATTTGGCGGTCAAACGGTCTTGGATCATTTTCTGTCCTTACTTAGTTCATCGTTCCCCTAAGATAATGGGTAAGGCACTTTGACCTATCGAGGTAGGGCTCAGTTTACAGACCCGATATGCAAAGTCTGCAATCATGCGTTCTTTTCAGGAACAAAAAAGAGGCAGGGGGCCATGTCCTCCCCCCTGCCTCTGATCGGGGTACCGCTGGGGGCGGTCACCCTATTTCGCGACGGCCTTAGTGCCGTGTTGTGCGAAATCCGGCGTTGCGCAGGCATCGGGCACTATATCCTTGGCGCTGCTGACCGTTCTCAGTGCGCACACGGATGTGACAGGCCTGTGGCAAACGATCGACGTGACGGTAGTTGTTGTTCAGGCAACGCTGCGTGAACATCCGAACGGTGCCGCGACGGCGGGTTTCAATGTCACGGCGACAGTTGGACGGCAGCACATGCCGTGTGCTTTCACCACGCGGTGTACGATTCACCTGTGGAGAAGGCGCAGGATCATCATTGCGGCTGTTGTGAATTGCAGCGCCGATAACCAAGAGAGACAACAAGCCAAAGACTTCTTCCTCGGACATCCCTGCCTGTGCAGAAGACGGCGTCAAAGAGGTTATCGCCAAGGAACCGGCTAAAATTCCTGCGGTGAATGTTGTTTTAAGTGAACGAGCAAACATTGTGTGATCCTTTCGGGTTCGTCTGACGGTGTGCCAGCTTGGGATGGATCAACGATGGGCTTGGGGGCAGATGTCTCTCAATATCGGGGAAATGTTATGCGCTGACAGCGGACGCTTTGGCGATGGATATTGAATAACAATCCGTCGCGAGGCATGGTCCGAGCATGAAACGCATCATCCCCTTCTCTCTCGCACTCATTGTGCTGAGCTCCGCGGCCCAGGCGGCCTGTTATGCGGACTATAAAGCCAAGCGTGACGATCCGCTTCGGTTGCATTACGGTGTCGCCGAGATCAATGGCGAATGTTCTGTTGGCGCCGCCGAGGCCGAACTAAATTCACGCCTAGCTGCCGATGGATGGCAGCTTTTGAGTATTGAAGGTGTCTTTGACGACGCCGGACTTGAGGAGAGACAGGAAAGTGCAGGAGACTACTACCTCCGCTATTGAAGCGCGCCAGACAGGCAATCGTATTGTCGTCGGCGGAATCGCAGCGATCGTGGTCATCTTGGCAACGGCGGCTGTCTTGCTGTTTCTGAACCTACCGGACGCAAATGCATTTAACGCGCGTGTCGAACAGCTGTTCGTTGAAAACGCGTCCCTGACCGGCCAATCCGAAATCAAGCTGCTGGAAATTCTGGCCCAATCGGGCACGGCGTTCTCTGCTACGTTGGACAGCTACCGCTTTGTCATCTTTGTCCTGCTGACTTTTGCGACAGCTTTGCTGGTGGCTGCGATCGCCTTTCTAGTGATGCTAATCGCCATGAACCGCCGCATGGGACAGATCGAACGCAAGGGTATCGAAGTGAACTCGCTTCTGATTTCTCGCGATCAGAACATGGTCTACCTCAACAATTTCGAGTTCAAACTGACGGACGCAGCAATTGAAACGCTTTCTGTTCTGGCAGAAGCCCGCATGGATGATGAAGTCCTGACGGGTGCCGAAATTGAGGGTGTGATTTCAGGCCGTCCTTCGTCCGATTGCGAAGAGGCCGCAGGGGCAACCCGCATCAAGCGACTGCGCGACACATTGGGCAACCAAATGATGTCAGAGTTACTGGTGCGCAACATCGCGCGGCGCGGCTATATGTTGTCGATTGATAAAGACGTCATCCGCATGGTTTGACACGGCATGTAGGCGCGTTTTTACGAACAGACCCCGCACGTCCTTATCCGCGGATAAGGTAACTACCTGTTAACAAACAGATTAAATACACCCTAACCCACTTTGGGGAACCTTTCGCGGGGTTTCCCCGTAAAAGGTCAGGGTCCCATACCCATATCAATGGTATGAATAGACGAGACTTCCTCAGCTCCGCGGGAGCAGCCGCAGTGATCCCAGTCCTGCCCTTGCCCGCCGCCGCTGTCCCAGCAGCAGCAGCCCCAGCCAATGCCATGCAGGTCGGTTGGGCCGCCTTATTTGCACGTGCAAACCACCGCGCCACCCCCGCACTTATCCAAAAATGGTTGCGGGTCGATGCCACCCAGGCCGATGCCGTAATGCGCGAACTGGTTCGGCAGAATGTCGTTCACGCACCTGTCGCAGGTAGCGCAGCGGCGATTAAGCCAATGTATGCCTCAAATGGGCCGAACACTCTGTTCGGAAAACGCAACAAAGTTGTTGAGGCAACCAAAGACGTGATTAAGGATTTGATGCGCGACGATGACGTGGCGCAGGCCAATGATGCTGACGACGTCACAGCTGAAACCGCTGCTCAAGAGGAGCCACGCAGTCAGGAGACGCCCAATGCAGAGGCGTAAATTCCTACAAGGCATGATGGCGAGCGCAGGTGCGACCGCTCTTCCAGCACCCGTGATCGCAAAGGCCGCGAAAGCCACGACGGCCAAGGTTGTGCCATTCCATTACGGTTGGGCCTGCGTTTATGCTCAAATGAACAACGGGGTGTCGGCCGCGGATATTGAACGCGTGTTCCGGATCTCTGGGGCAGACGCACAAGGCTTGATGGACCGGATGCTGATGCGTGGCGTGATCCGCCCGCCCGGCCTTGATGGTCGCAGTCACCCGACGCGCGCTTGGGAACCTTGGGATAAAAAGTCTCCTGCGCCGGCGTCCGAGGATAAGGCTAAAGCTCCTGATGATGCGCAGGACCAAGCGATTGGCCAAAAGGCGCGTAAGAAATTTGCGCGCATGATTGATTGCATGAAAGCCGAACCACATTATATTCAAGCAGCATAGGGCTTAATATTCGGGTCATATCAGTGCCCAATTGGCAAATGCCATGTACTGATGCGAGGACCTGCGGTGGCCTTTGAAACGTCAAATATCATGGAAATTCCAACCGCAAAAAGTGTGTGCCAGAGAAAGGGAATGTCTGCGCAAAAGTGAGAATCACCGATTTCGCTATGTAAATTACCCTACCGGAATCAATCGGTTACAAGCTCCCAAAAATGGAGCAAAAGCAAAAGCGTGCGCACGAAACCAATAGCTTGCGCAAGCTTTTTTGCACCTTTTTCCAGGTTTTGCACGCCTACAGACTGCAAAAAGCCCACGCCATAAGACGCGGGCTTACTCGTATTGTTACTGCTGATGAAGGTTTAGTCGGCGATAGCCTCGATGAACGGATGATCCCTCCGATACATGGTCTCATAACCACTGTGCAGAAACGGCGTGGCAATCTTGGCGGCCTTAGTTTTGTTCACCCACCACTTAACGAAGTGGTCTCGTGTTAATGACGTAGAGCTTGCGTCTTGCGCGATCGTACAGGCAAACGACGTGAGTTTGAGGACTAACCCCCACCTATAGGCGCCAGCACACACTAACCGATCAAGGAAGTCCTGGGTCATCAAATCAGGATCGACCTCAAGCCCAGCGGAAATCGCGTAGCTACCAACGATCTCGTGGATAGTTTGGTAGTCTTCTGGCAATGAAATATCTTCAAACGGGAGGCGGTCCAAAAGACGGTACAGTTGCGGCTCTTCCCGCATGTATACGTTGAGTTCTGGCACGCCAGAGAAGATCAACATCAGGGGCCATTTGTGAGACTTCATCCAGGACTTGAAGGAGTCAAGAACGGCTAGACGATCTACTTCGCTCTTCTTACGGAAGATATGTTGAACTTCGTCGAAATGGATTCCGATAAATCCGTTAATTTTGGCCTCTCTGATGACGATACCCCAGATATCACCTTGGGTTAGGCGCGCCTTCTCCGCGATCGTAAATCCGACCGCGTCAGAGGTGGATTTACAGAAATCCTTCCAGGTTTCGACACCTTTCAACGAAACCTCTGCAAAGCGGGCAGGCATTCCATTGGGGAGCTCGACGCCATCCGCATTGAACCGCTGGAGAAGCGAGCGGATTTCAGTAGTCTTTCCACTGCCAGATTGACCGGTGACAAGAAGTCCTTCAGCTTCAAATTGTCCACCACCGATCAGATGTCCGAGGTGAGTGCTGAATTTCCTAATGAAATCCCTCTGCAGTAACGTCGCCCTATCCAGGGGGAACAGTCGGCCAGCGGCATTTGCCGCCGCATCTCGATAGGTTTCATTGACGAATTCACTCATAGCTTACTTTTCTTGATGGGCGCGAACATCGGCTTTTTGGGGTCAGGCAAGGCGTCTTTGCTCGACATGGACCCACCGGAAGCCCCATGATCAGCATTCGTTGGGTCAGACTGAACGGTGACAGTTGTTTCTTCCTGCGTTGAAATTTCAGTAATCGCGGGCACCTCTGGCTGCCTGTCCATCACGGAACCTGGCGCAACCGTTGGGCCAGATCTGGCTAAGGGAACGAACTCAACATTTGCCATTGCCTCAGCTTGTCTCTTTAGCTTTTCGATCGTCATGTATGAGGCTGGTGAATTGGAATCTGGGAAGAACCCAGATTCTATCGCACGCCGTTTCCGAGCATCACGTAGATACTGTTCATGCAGAACTGTTTTCTCTGGGTTCGCTTCTGTCGCGGCACGCATTGTGGAAATTGCTTCCTCTAAGCTCAAATCTGCAAAAATATTCATCCTCAGATCTGCGGTCACGGCCTTTTCCGTCTCTTCACTCAGGATGCTGGCATAACGGAGATCATCCGGGTTTATGAACACCGTCACTTTCTTATTGGCTCCACCATCAAAGTTCCGAAGCTCCGTGGAGTTATAGGGGATGTTGAATATTCTCACCCCTTCTGAGGTGATTGTGAATTCTTCTCTTTCGCCCAAGTGAAGACGAAGCGCCTCTGGGGATGGAGCCTCAATGCCGCTGTTCAACTGTTGGAGTTCTTCGAACTTTTGCCACGGCGTCGCCTTGAACATTCCTGTGCCTCGGTGTTTCGCGAAAGGGTACTCGTCGACCCAATACCGGGTAATAATTCCCATCAGCTCATCTGGCGTGATTTTCGCACGTTTTTGACCGTCATATCCATTTAGTTCTCCAGGCCCGCTCCCAACGTAACCATCCAAGAAGTTAAGCACTCGCCACTGAAGTGTCCCAAAAGGCCTTTCTGCATAGGCATTGTCAGTTGAATTGTACGCCCTGCCTGTAACAACCGTGGTCTCCATTCCCAGTTGACCGGCGTAGACTGGCCCGTTACGTGCTGCAGTCCCATTGTCTGACTTTACCGATGCGAGCTTAACGCCGGGAGCCGGCTTATGCTTGCAGCGATAACGTACTGCCTCACGCGTCTTGTCCCGCATCGCCATCCGCAGTAGTTTTTTCTGGTGGTCTCCATCGGCGGTCTCGGCAAGTAACCATGCCAGGGGCAAACGGGTTGCAATATCGATCATAAAGAACATCCAGAGGCGGTTGATCTCATTCTCCTCTAGCGGTGTGCCGTCCTTCTTTGGGTCGATTTCCTTAATCTGCGTCTCACCCTTTTTATTTGTGAAAATAGACAAAAGAACTTGGTCGGTTGCGCAGGAGTCGCCAAATTTGAGAGCTCTGACATTAGTTGAACCGGCTCCATATTTGTTCTGTGAATATCGCGAGCCATTACGTCCGATCTCTTTAACAATCTTTTGGATGCCTTTGAGACGCGTTCGGACGGTCGTGATTGACGGAAAACGAAAACCCCGAAGCACCTCCAATTCGGGCACATCAAATACTTCGACCGCACCGTCGTAAAGTGGTTGAAGTTGCGGTTGTTTCTTGTCGTGCCACAGGTTCAAAATATAAGAGATGAACCGTTCCTGCCGTTCACTCAGTTTGCACCGCGCCTCTCCCTGTGGTCCTTTCAAGTGATGCTTGCGCATCAGCACAATAGGATTGCGACCAAATTTTTCGAAAGTCTGGCGCATTTCATGAAGAGTCCGACCCTTTGGCAATGAGTGAGGAAGAGAAGCGCTACCGATATGCGCTCCGTGGAAAAGATGTGGATCTTTTGCTAACTCGCAAGCTAGGGGGCGAAGCTTTTGGCGAACGTTACGACGACATAGATATCGTTGCGTTAGCTTGGCTCCAGCTGCTTCTAAAGCATCCATTGCATGTACGAGACCGAGACGAGCACGAACATCACGCTGTTCATCCACAGAGAGCTGCTCCACTCGTTCTATGCCGCCAGTAAAGGCAAGAAGCTCTTTTTTCTCCTCAGACATTTTAGGCGTAATGAGCTCACAATCACCTACCTTGATCGCGCTATCCACGCGCTCAAAAGATAGAGTCAAACACTCACCATCATTGATGCCCTCTACAGCATATCCGTCAAGATCTTTACCGACCACACGCCATCTACGACGGTCGAGGATCAGCTCCGACTCCACGGGGATCTTATAGAGAGGCGTCTTTGGCATTAGGTCAGCCAAATCCGCGAATGTGGGCAAATGAATGCATTCCAGTTTACGCTAAGTAGACGGCGACCGATGAGCCGGAGAATAACTCCGAAGGCTTTGCCCTCTTGTAGACTGCAGTAGTCCATCAGATCTCGAATGTTCCAAAACGCTGCATTTCGAGCGCATTCCAGAACGTAAGCTTCCAGTTTTGGATCCGAGGTTTTGGACTCTTGCCAGATCCGCAACAGGTTGTCTCGGTATGCCTGAGTATAGTGATCCCCGTTTACGACGATCTTGTCGTCGGCAAATGATTCCGGCGTCGCCGCAAAGATTGCCTTGATTTCATCTTGGGTTTCTTGACGGGCCAAGCTTTGTCCATGCCGAACATATACGGCGCGACGGAACCCGTCCCGAAAAGTAATCCGCAAGTCAAAATGATGCGGTATCGATTTTCCGTTCTTGTTTGTGAACCAAACTGGTGGCAGCTGCACTTCTAAGCCGTAGAGTTCGGGGCTTAGAAGCGCCTCAAGAGCAACAGCCATCTCACGCTGACCATCAAAATGATAAACCTTGCGGTGTCCGCGCGTAGCTGGTGTGGCGATCGTCATGGAAACACGGCTAGCGGTATCGCTGCGCGTCAAAGGGTTTAGAGAACCATCATAGGGTAAGACCCCAGGAATGGGGTCGACTTTCAACGCGGGCATTTTTTCTTGGTTGCCAAGGGACGTATCCCACATGAGAGGTCTAGTCATATCTTCTCCGCTCCCGAAAGTTCCCACTTTCGAGTTATCTATTTCCAATAGTGAGGCATTGATCGCGCTTGCCTGGCCTTGGTACGGCTCGTATTGTGCAAGTGTGCTTAGGCGATCAGCCCGGTTTCAATTCAAGCAGTCCGCGATGAACTGTTGGTCGGTTCAATCGTAAACCTAGCAAATCATTGAACTCCTACTGCAGGTCGCGGCGAAACGATCACGCCGATGCAATGTGAGTCAATTATTATTTTATTACATAGGCTTAGACTATCTTCTCTCTTTCGAAATTCGCACGGGTGAAACGCCATAGATGGCCAAACTTCCCGGATGAAATCCCTAATTCAGTAGGCATCGTTGCCTGCTGTGAAGAAGATATAGATGCCGAAATTCGCAACGGGAAGACGTTGGCGAACGATACATGTGGACGAGCTGTCTACTTAACTAAATGCCGACAGATCGCCAGCGCCGACGTTGGTCTTCACCTTGAAGCCAGATGAGATGATCATCAGATCCAAAATCAATATCTTGCGGGAGAGTAAGGTCGCGAACGCAGATACAGCGCCCTAAGAGGCCGCCATCAACCTCTGTAAGTGCCCTGGTGACATTCTTCTTGAGGCGTACGGCCGTTGCATATGCTAACCCGAAACGATCCTTGATATCGTGACCGCTCGGTATGGACCGGGCTGTTTCATATCGCACAATCTCCGCTGAAAGGAGAAAATACACACCTAAATCTAATCTACGGCGATGCAGTATCGTCCCCGAAGTATCAGAAACCTGCGTTTTGCAGTTCCGGCAAGGGTAGAATTTTTCGCTGGTTAGATTGCCAAAATCTTTTTTTGAACAGACAGGGCAGATCAGACCGTCAGGCCAGCGAATTTGTCGAAAACGATCTTCGCAAGCTGATTCTGTCGGGAATTCTTCAGCAACGCCACCGGCGGGCAACCGTAGATAAAGTGAAAGCCAGTGGATCTGTTCCAGCGTCGCATTTGGAAAACCGTTCTTCGTCATAGCCATGCCTATATCCAAATTTACGCACGGGTTTCTAATTGCTCATCGCGGTCTGTTTTGAACGCAGCATCGCATCTAATCAACCCTCATTGCTTGCATCCGGAGGCGTAGAAATTGGACAGATACAAAATTGGTCTTAGAGGCGGATCAATAAGTTAAGCACTGGTACAAAAACATCATCGTGCTACTGAAAACGAAATGTTTCATCCTTTAGCGTTGATCCATGAGTTTGTTTTGCTGGATTGCCAGTATAGCGGACATTGGTGCGCCGTGCGGCGAAAATCCGCAAAGAGCCCTGACCTACCAATTTGCTGCAAGATGGCGAATGTCCGGTGTAGTGATCGCGGCAAAAACTTGTCAAAAACAATCGAAGTCTTGCCAAGGGTTCGTGGCACAAACTTTTTAAAGATTTCGGCGACAGCGATGGCTGTGGCAAATACAAACGTTATTGGCGCAAATAGTCGAAGGTCAGCTTCATTCATCCCCGTCGACACCTGCCCATGGTTCAAAAATAATATTTAGCTCTGGTGAGGAATGGTTCCGAGTACGCAAGCTTTCTCAGCTCTTCAAGAGATGAATAAAACTGTGGTGACGGATCAATTTTGGCTTGAGAACGGCTTCTGAAGAATTCGGCATACTCTTCCATATAGACACGGTCCTTTTGCGGCATGTCCGCGAGATGGCTCGTCAGGAATTTGTCATAGTGTTGGCCTGCATCGGCAAAGCGGTTCTGCCGATGCCGCGCCATTGCGCGAAACAGCTTTGACTTGGCCAGAAAATATGGTTGCGCGTGGAATCCTTCCAAGCGGTCAAGAACGGCAGAATAATCCCCTGCTTGCATTGACTTCGCCGCCTTGTGAAAAACCCCCGCGTTTTTGATATCGCGGATGAGTTTCATAGGTCCGCCACATCAACAACGCCTTTGGTATTTCAGAATGGCATTATTCCCCAAGCTCCCGGATTTCTCTCTGGATCGACCATTCGATCAGTTCTGACCAAAGCTTGCGCACCAGTTCAGGGTCCAACCCATTTTGTGTGGCCGTTGCGCCGACTTCATTCAAAACCTCAGTCACCCGATCTGTTGTCCTTGCAGGCAGCCCCTCGATCACTTTCAGATCAACAGCGCGGTCGATGTAGCCGCTCCGGTTGGCGAGAAGGGTAATCAGCTCGATATCGATGGTGTCGATCTAATCGCGTGGCTCAGCCATAGTCTTGCACGCTTCGGGTGGTCGTCGTTCACTTATGGCCATCTCCATATGGTTGGCTGCCAAGCAGTTGGCGAAGGTGGGTTACAGCCCTTTTCGAACGAGCCTCGCAGAACTCATCTGTCGGAGCCGGGAGCCGTCCAATTACCCGCCGGATTTGCTGATCACCGATCAACAGGTCAAGATAGAGGCCCACGGCTGCTCCGGACTCCTCAAAGCGCAGGTGGCCCTCTTGCCGCGCCCGAAGCAGCACCTGTTCGAGCAATGGAAATACAGCCTCGCGCCCGGCCCTAGACAGCGTCGCGCCAAGCTCACCGCTGCTGTCGGCGGCGGCGGCCCGGTTCAGGGCAACGGCACGATCACCGGTCAGCAGATTTAGAAGCTTCGGACCCAGGGACCCCAGAATCGAAAGCGCGTCGTGGTCGGTTTGCAGTTCGGCTTCCAGGTGGGACCTTACTTCTTCGGCGTTGCGCGTGACGAGGGCACGAAACAGCCCCTGTTTATCGCCATACCAATTGTACAACGTCTCATTTGAGGCGCGTGCCTGTTTGGCGATGCCTTGCATGGACGTGCCACCATAGCCTTTGGCCTCCAGAACTTCGTAGGCAGCCGCCTCGATCTGTTGCTGGCGCAAGGATCGTTTCTCTTCTCGCAAATCACTCTCCTACCTGTTGACAGAAACCGTAACTATTATTACGGATATGTTCAACCGTAATCTCAGTTACGCTTTGGAGAAGCAAATGGAACAATCAAATCGTCACGTCATTGCTGCCCTGGCAACTCTCATCGTTTTGCAAGCGATTATGCTGTCCGCCTTGTATGCCGGGATCAGGCCTCACCCGCCCATCGCTACGCCCCTATTTGGCATTGCGCCGTTTCTTGGAGCCGCGATATCCGTCGCTCTGGCAGCTATCATCGTGCAGCCGCTGGGCAGTCGGGCCGGACGCGCATTAAGCGCTCTCGCCGCGCTCATGGCTCTGGTTTCTTTCGGGCCGCAGAAATACTTCGACGCACAATTCGCCCTGATCTACCCAGCGGTTCTGCTTGGTCAATTCGCTGCGCTGGTCATCTTTGCGTCTGTTGTGAAAGCTGTCGGCCCACAACAGACGACCGTCGCGGAGCGGGTATGATGGCTCGTTTGCTTTTGCCCATGTCGATGCTCTCACTCCTGAGCATCGGCGCAATCTTTGGGTTTTTCTATGCTTGGGTCTGTTCAACGATGTGGGGGTTGGATGCCACAGAGCCACGTATCGCGATCACTGCCATGCAGGCGATGAATGCATCGGTCAGAAACCCCATCTTCTTCCCGGCTTTCTTCCTGACGCCTCTCATACTTGCGGCGACATCATATGTCGCCGCTAGCCAACTGCAAAGGCAACCTGCCGTGCTCTTTGGAGTGGCTGCGGGGGTCTACGTTGTGGGGGCTTTCCTTGTCACGGCCACAGTCAACGTGCCGATGAACGAAGCGCTGGCAGAGGTTGTCGTTCCAACTGACGCCGAGGCGGCGCGCGACATCTGGCATGAGTATTCATCCTCTTGGCAATTCTGGAACACCCTAAGAACCGTCGCCAGCGGAGTGTCACTCCTCCTGACTGGCCTGGCCATCTATCAGATTCAGCAGGACACCGCGTAATGGAACTTTCACTTCTGACATTCGCCCTTCTGGCGCTGGTTGTGGTTATGACGCCCGGTCCAACGGTCCTGCTCGCCTTGACCAATGGATCGCGGTTCGGCATCCCTGTGGCCGGGTACGGCATCGCTGGTGCAGCGATCTCAGACGCCGTTCTCATCGCGGCGGCAGGGTTGGGATTGGGTGCTATCCTAGCTGCCTCGGCTCTCCTGTTCAGCGTCGTCAAATGGATCGGCGTCGCTTACCTCGTCTGGCTGGGCGTACAAATGATGCGATCATCCGGCCAGTTGGGACCGGTGGAAAACCCTTCCGACAAAAAGAGAGCGGGTGCGCTTCACAACAACACGGCGGTTTTCAGGAAGAGCTTTCTTGTCGCAGTCACAAACCCCAAGGGCTATCTGTTTTTCACGGCATTCCTGCCGCAGTTCCTCATACCGACAGAGCCAATGCTTCAACAGTATGCTACGCTGGCTCTGATCTTTATTGTGGTCGATGTGATCACCATGACCGCCTACGCGGGCCTGGGCGCAAAAGCGGTTCAATTTCTCAGCAATCGCGGGGCGCTGTGGATCGACAGAGTATGTGGCGGTCTTCTTGTCGCCCTCGGTCTTGCTTTGACCCTCTTGAAGCACGCTGATGTATAGCCCGCAGCAATACCAAACTAGAAAGATGGCAGCCAAAAAACATTCGTTTTTGACCAGCCCTGGTTACTGAAGCGGACCTCAGCCCATTCGCAGCGAATGCACACTTCGTCCCGCAAACCGGTCGCCTGACCCAGATGTTATCGTGCAGCCGCAGCGAAGTGCGGGTTTTTAGTTCCAACGTCTGCTTCGAGCCCACTTTAACCGATGCTGCGATGAGCATGAATGTCTGCTTTTGGTCATTACACAAGACGATGACATTGCTGGCAAAGGGGCTGCGGGATGGTTTGCCGATCCCTTTAATCGAGGGAGATTGCTGGCCTTAAGAACAAGACCCGGACCGTTTACGTTGCATTTCCGGTGCCAAGAGACTACGTAGGAGATACAAAATTGTGATTTTCTGCGGCATAGGCGCATCGCCTGCCAGAGCGAATTGCAATCCTCTATCATGAAAATTCAGTTGTCATATCCGTTAGCAAGGATCTGATGTTTGGGTACGTTGCCGATAATTTCGCGCACAACCACACAGCCGGAACGGTCGATCGACCGTTCTTGGCAGCCGGATACGCTCGTGAATCGCGACGAGATTTGAACAGCGCCCTGTCGATGAAATCGACTTGGAAACGGCCCTGACCCAAGACGTCGTTCGCGCAAAAAACAGTGAGGCGGCGCTTTCTCCGTCAAAGGAACCAAAAATGACTTTTCCAGAATGGACGAAACCAGGCTTCTACGGGGCCCTGGGCGGCGCGATTGCGATCTCAATCCTAGGCTTTTCTTGGGGTGGCTGGACGACCAGCGGCACTGCACAAGAAATGGCACAGGACCACGCCAGCGAAGAAGTAACTATGGCCATGGTGCCAGTTTGCCTCGATATGTCAGCGTCCGATCCCGAACGTGCTGAAAAACTGGCGAGCATTCAAGATGCCTCAGGATTTGGACGCCGTCGGGCTATGATGGAAACCGGTTGGGCGACATTGCCGGGCACCGACACACCGAACAGCGATCTTGCAGCAGCCTGCATCGAGGAGCTCGAGCTGAATGAATCATGACACAGATGTGGAATAGCAACTGCCGCCGCGACCCTTCAGCGCGCTTCGACCGCATGGCGTCCAAACCATGAAATACTAGGTCTTCGGACTAGGTTGCGCCCTAGGTTTGGCCGCGACGCCTGCGGTGGCTTGGTAATTTGTTTCGCAAATGCCTGACAACGCCTGCTCGAAGCCCGGGTTAATCTCTACGCCGCCATCGTGATTCCAGAGAATGCCCGCCGCGACAGGTCGTTAAGTAACTGGGAATGCGACAGAAATTTCTAAACCTAAAAAGGTCAGTGCTTTTTAGACGACTGACACTATTGCATTGCGCTCCGCACTTGGCCCGAAACGTCGGGCCAGATGCAAGCCGCAGTGTCGACTATAAAAGAGGAAACACAATGACGACCAAACTTAGCGCTGCGAGCGCCATCTTTCAAATTGGCAAGAGGGAACTCGTGCCACCGCTGAGCGACTTTGAACTTGAAAACTCGGCGCCCGCTAAGCAAACCAACTCATGTCCAACCGCAATTGTCTATTGTGAGGGCAATTTCGCAAAAATCGACGGCAAGACCGCAAACGGCCTCGTGCGCCATTCTCAAGCTTATCGGGTCCTGTCTGTGGTCGATAGCCTTCACGCCGGAGAGGACAGTGGGCTCATTCTTGACGACGCGGCAAACCGGATACCAGTCTTCGGAAAACTGGCCGCCGCTGTCGCCCATGAACCCGTCATCCCAGAAACGTTTATCTACGGGATGGCTCCATCTACCGGACGGCTATCTCCGGCTGACCGCGGCGTCGTTCTGGATGCAATCAGTTTTGGAATGAACATCGTCAGCGGATTGCACGAATACCTGAGCGACGATCCCGAGATTGCCCGCGCCGCGGCACAGCAGGGTGTCACCATCCGCGATATACGCAAACCAAAGCAAAGCAAGGACATGCGCCTGTTCGATGGTAGCATCGCGGGTGTCAGTGCCTTACGCATTGCGGTTCTCGGGACCGATTGCGCCATTGGCAAACGGACAACGGCGACAGTCTTGGCGCGGGCCCTGAATGCAAAAGGCATCAAGACAGTTCTTGTTGGCACAGGCCAAACGGGTTTGATGCAGGGGGCGAAATACGGTGTGGCTATGGATGCTGTGCCACCCCAGTTCTGCTGCGGCGAACTTGAGGGGGCGATTGTTGCTGCCTCTGACGCAGAGAGTCCCGATGTCATCTTGATCGAAGGCCAAGGAGCGCTGAGCCATCCAGCGTTCTGCACATCGGCATTTATCTTGCGTGGCAGCCAACCGGATGCCGTTATCCTTCAGCACGCACCTAAACGGGCGCATCGTTGTGATTTTCCCAACATGCCGATGCCCACGCCCGCAAGCGAAATTGCGTTGATTGAGGCTTTTGCCGACACGAAGGTTATCGGAGTCACGATAAATCATGAGGGAATGTCCGACGCCGAGCTTGCAGATACGATCAAAGCACAATCGCATAAACTGGGGCTTCCTGTGACCGATGCGCTCAGCCGGCCGGCGGCGCATTTGCTGGCGATGGTCGTGGCCGCCTATCCTGGTTTGAAGCAAGGACCACCTGTGGCCGCAATATGAGCAACCCGCGCATTGAGGTGGATCTGAGCAAGATACGCCACAATACCCAGACCGCTGTTCAGGCGCTGCATGCCCGCGGCATCAGCGTTACTGCCGTGACCAAAGCGGTCTGCGGCCACCCCGCAATCGCGCAGGCCATGCTAGATGGGGGTGCGACGGGCCTCGCCGAGTCGCGCCTGAGCAACGTGAAGCGGTTACGGAAGGCGGGCCAACTCTGCCCGATTACCTTGATCCGAACGCCGATGCTGAGCCAGGTGGATGAGGTCGTCCAAGTTTGTGATGCAAGCTACAACACCGAGATTGCCGTTATTACTGCACTCGCCACTGCCGCGATCCGACACGACTGCGTTCACAACGTCATCCTAATGGTCGAGATGGGAGATAACCGTGAGGGGATCATGCCAGCTGACCTTGGTGCAATGGCGCAGCGCGTGGTTGACTTGCCGGGTGTCGCGTTGAAAGGCATCGGCGCCAATTTCGCCTGCCTCACTGGTGTAGCCCCGGATGCAGCCGCAATGGAGGCTCTGTCTTCTTTGACATCGGAGGTGGAGGGGCAATGCGGCCCTTTTCTTCAGACGGTTTCCGGTGGCAATTCTGCCAACCTGCCTTGGGCGTTCAGCGGGAATCCGACCGGCCGTGTAAACGATCTAAGATTGGGCGAAGCAATCCTACTGGGCGTTGATCCAGTGTCGGGAGGTCGGATTAACGGGATGCACACCGATGCATTCTCACTGGTTGCCGAAGTAATTGAGGCAAATAATCGGTCCGTGCCTTTGTTCCAAAGCAGCGTCGCACTGCGTCTCCTTGCGCCAAGGGACGACGAGCCAACACGATTGATCCTCGCGCTTGGACATCAGGACACAGACATTCTTGGGCTCCTAATGCCCGTTGGAACAATGCTTATCGGCGCCACAAGCGACCATCTGGTCATCGGCACCACTCAGGCGACGATGAGCGTGGGCTCTGAAGTGAGATTTCAGATGACCTACAGCGCTCTGATGCGAGCCATGGCGGCGCCCGATATCAAGATATCGATGCTCCATGACCGCCAAATTCCAAGAGGGCGGAACGCCGATGAACCACGCAAACACCTGGAAATTGTTTGATACTCTTCGCCCCTTTGCTCGCAGATGAAATCAACAAGGAGATGGACCAATGACAAAGCGGACCAAAACAACTGTGCTCAAGGAGAGTTTTCTTGATAGGGAAACGCCGATGGACAGAACAAGCCGCGTCGTCAGAAAGATGATCGACGACGAAGCGGAACAGCGGCAACTCAAACTCGACCGCCTTCGCAATGCCCGCCTCGAGCGAGAAGCGAACACGCCAACCAAGGCCGTCGCGGGGGCAAAGAAAAAGCCTTCGCCCAAGGTTGGTGTGAAGCGATGAAACGCACTTTGAAGTCTGTTTCCAACGGACGAATAATGTCCCACTTTGGATCTCTCGAGGTGCCCACGGCGCCCAAATCACCTCCGCGCCCGAAAAGGATCTAGTCATGAAGAATTCAGAGGAAAACACAGATAAGGTTCACCATATCTGTCAGACATACGTGGAGACAAAGGCAGGTCGAAACGGGCAAGTGAGTCTGAAAGTCGACAAGCAATTTGAATACACAACTGCGCTAGAAGCTCAAAACAGGGCCGAAAGAGAAGCCGGTCGTGAAGAGTGCACCGGTGCTGATGCCTATACGATCATCGAAGATCCGAGCACAGGCGAAGTCGGATCACCGAGTTTCCTCGTCAGACTTGGCACAGTCCCGGAGATCGAAGAGTTCTAGGGTTCCGCTGCGAGTTGCTGGGCAGCCTGAAAACACCTCGAAGGCGACAAAGCGCCGGCCAAGGACAATCCCGTTGTCGCTCATAAAACCGACTTATCCAGAAAAGCTGACGACGATGCTAGAATAGCGGTCATAGGCGCAGCCGCAGCGAAATGGCGCTTTGTCCGCATATCCGACATTAATAACCAAGCGCCGATCGTCCGCATTGAAGCATTCAGTTGACCAAGAATGGCCCACTTTGAGCAACGGCGTTCGACGATACTAGAAACCTAAAAATGAAGCGCATAAGTCTTTTGAAACAGCCTCACTATTCTTACACTGAGATCAAAAGCACAGATGCCCTTGTTATCACCGCCCACCCCAAAGCCACGCGAAGGATTGGTATCACTCGTGTCGCGCGCCGCAGGTGAAAGAAAACTATCGATAGGCAACTTCTGCAATGAACTGGGATTATCTTTCAAAAAGCTGCTCCAACATGATGAGAAGCAGTTTGCAATCGCGGCAGAAATCCTGGGACTAAACTCAACTACACTGGCGGAAGTTAGAACCTGGTCCGTGCAGCCTCAGCCAGGCGTTCATGCGCGTTTTCGTAATGAGACCTACGTTTCAAGGGCCTTGATCAACCCGGTGATCAGGGGTTGTCCATCTTGTTTAAGAGGTAACGTTACATCAGAGCTGATGCCGCCTCAGGGGCAAATGGCCATGCAAGGGCACTGGCAACTCAGATATGTCGAAGTCTGCGTTCAGCACCGACAGCCCTTGGAACCTCTTTGGAAAATTGCCGCGCCTTTGGCACGGAACGACTACGCATCGCAGCTCCAGCGACTTGCAAATGAGCTTATGTCAAACGTTCAAGTTCAAAGCGACCAGAACCTCACAGACTATGACCGGTGGCTGGATAAGCGACTTTCGACTGGTGTCGACGAAACCCAGCTGTCCTCTTTTGATATCGATACGGCAGCGACGTTCTGCAATCTTTTGGGAGCGGAGGTTATCCGTACCAATCCTGAAGTAGCCACTAGTGGCGCCCCCTCCCGTGCCATCGGTTTTGATATTGCCCGTCGAGGGCCGCGAGAGGTAACTCAAGCACTGAAGGAACTCGCCTTAGATGCATCTGGACCGCAAGACGGTATGCGCCGTGCGTTCGGTCATCTACATCGTTGGTTGGCTCATGACGCAGCACAGGACCCACGATGTGATCCCTATCGTGACCTCTTGCGAGAGGTCATCCTTGATACTTTTGAAATGCCCGCAAGCGCGGTCATTCTGGGTAAAGAGATCAAGAAACGCAGATTGCATTCGGTCTTTAGCGCTTCAGCTGAAATGGGTCGGTCTCCAGCAGTCACGCGACGCTACTTAGAGCACGCAGGCATTATTTCTAAAGATGATACTCGCCCACACAAACGGCTTACTTTCGAAGCCGAATCTGCTGCACCAGCTTTGTCTCGGGGTAAGCGGTTAGTTATGGCGAAGGAAATGGCGAAAAGGTTGGGGACATCCACGGAGCAATTTGAAACCCTGGCAGGCCAGGGCGTCTTTGTACCGGTTTGCCCTCTTTCGATATCGAAATTTCAGTGGGATGTAGAAGATGTCGAAAAGCTATTCGCCTCGCTAACAATCGGCGCGACATCATTGATGGTTGAAGATGAAAACTGGCAGCCGCTTGGTGCTGCCGCAAGGCGGGCACGTATCGATGTCAGCGAAGCTATCGATGCTATCCGCAACCGCAAGCTGGAGGTTCGGGTTCTCGAAGGAGAGAGATCTTACTCAGCTATCCGCGTCCGGCAGGATGATATGAATGAACTGTGCCCGGGGCGCCCAGCCCACCCGACATTGTCTGAATTCGGCGAAATGGTCGGGTTGCAAAAGAATGGGATGATGAACGCCTTATTCGAAGGGGGGCATATATCGGCGGAAAGGTTGTTGAACCCTGCAACCCGTAGGTTTGGCTTATATATGAATAAGGAGGATCAAGCGAAATTCCACGCTCGCTTTACGACTCTCAAACTCCTGTCATTGGGCACGGGGTTAGAAAGCCGTGAGCTTGTGGAGAGGATTCGAAGCGCTGGTGTAAGGCAGTTCAGGCAAGGTGGTATGGAGTTTGGCAAGGTTTATCTGCTGCAGGACATCCAACGTATTGAACTCGATATTGACGCATTGGATCGAGCTTGAGCACTTAGCCTCCGTTTATGTTAGGGTGGGCGGAAAGAAGACATTCGCTGCGCTTGCGAAATTTGGTTTAATCTTTTTGGGAAGCAGACCTTTGGCGGCAATTGACCCGTTGAGCGACAGTTTCGAGCGCTTAGCGGACAATCTGAAAGGTTCGGATCGTTGCGACGCAGTTTTCCTTTGGATCATGACTAATGGCCATTAATGGTGAGGGCGAGCGTTCATGGGCAGAAAAACCTTTGGGCTGTGGACGGCCTCGACACTAAACAAGTAGATCACTTAGGCTTTCTTTGAATTTCTCCATGAAATCTAATGCGATCATAGAAGGTGCTTGATGGACCGGGCGTACCAGAGATAGTTGGTGAGGTATGTTTGGTGTAAATGGGCGGAAATCCAGACGCCCTTCATAGGTTCTCGCATCAAGCTCACTTACTATTGAAACGCCTGCTCCTAAGGAAACGAGTTCACATGCTCCAGTGAACTGCCGCGTTTCGATTGCGAGCTTTGGTGAAACAGAGTTTTTGCGGAAAACCTCGTTCAACGTTTGAAAGAATTGGCTATCGCGACGGGTGTGCACCATACGTTCGTTGTCCAAGTGGATCGGTGAAATTTTCGCATATTCCGAGAACCGGTGCCCCAATGGGAAAATACACACTGTGCGGATATCGACGGTCGTTCGTTCAATCGTCGGATGACCATCAAAGCCATCGGTTATGCCACAATCGTATTGTTCACCAAGAACCCATTCCAGAATCCGTTCCGGCCGATCAGGTTCAATCGTGATTGTAACGTCGGGGCGGTTTTCTAGAAAGCTTGCGACAACTTTTGGCAAATGACTTGTTGCAAAGCCAGGTAAGCAAGCAACCCGCAAATGCCCGGCTCGGCGTGCCGTAAGATTGCTTGTCGTGTTTTGAATATGATCCATCAGTTCGATAACTCTACTGACGTCTGGAAGAATATACCGCGTTTCTTGCGACGGGACGAGTAGGCCATCTTTTCGATCAAAAAGCGAAAACCCAAAAGAATCAGATAGATCGGCGATCACGCGGCTCACTGCCGGTTGCGAAATTTCCAAACTTTTTGCAGCGCGTGTCATGCTCCCATGATCTGCAACGAGTTTAAGAACTTTGAGCTGTCTTAGCTTAGGCGCAGGCATCATAAATCACTTCCCTCCACCCAAGTCATAACATTTGGTTATATATTTCTTCAATAGATACTGTTGATTAATATTTCCGCTACGTTAGCCTAATCAAACCGATATCGAGTCGGATTAGATTTCTGGGAGGAAAACATGAAACGATCAACAATCGGCACTCTCGCCGTGGCTTCAACTCTTTTGACGCCAATCGCAGTCTCTGCCCAAACTGAGGTTCACTTTTGGCACGCTTTCACAGGCCGCCTCGGTGAATTGGTTGCTGCACAAGTTGAAGAATTCAACGCCAGCCAAGACGACTATGTTGTCGTTCAAAGCCACAAGGGTAACTACTCCGAAACGTTGAACGCGGGCATTGCCGCGTTCCGTGCTCAAGAACAGCCACACATCTTGATGGTGTTCGAAGTCGGTACTGCGACAATGATGGCTGCTGATGGTGCAACACGCCCTGTCCACGAAGTTATGGCGCAAAGCGGAGCCGAGTTTAGGCCTGACGCCTACATCGGTGCTGTGAACGGGTATTACACGACAACAGATGGCGACATGCTTTCTCTGCCATTCAACGCATCTACGCCTGTTCTTTGGGTGAACCGTGACGCATTTGAAGCCGCTGGCGTTGATCCTGATATGGATCTTTCCACGTGGCAGAATGTTGGCGAAGCACTAACAGCTTTGCAAGACGGTGGGTCTGAATGCCCGCTGGTCACTGCATGGCAAAGCTGGATTCACCTTGAGAACTTCTCAGCCTATCACGACGTGCCATTCGCGACCCAAGACAATGGTTTCGCTGGGCTCGACACAGAATTGGTGTTGAATGGTGAAGCACAGGTTGCTCACCTCACAGCGATGGGTGAATGGGCACAAGAAGGCAAGTTCATCTATACGGGTCGCCGCAATGAAGGTGGCGCAAACTTCCGCGCGGGTGAATGTGCACTGTTCACCGAAAGCTCTGCTGGGTATGCTGGCATCAGCTCTGAAGCGGAATTCGACTTTGATGTGCGTCCACTTCCTTATTGGGAAGGCGTCGGCAACGCGCCACAAAACACGATCATCGGTGGCGCATCTTTGTGGGTTATGGAAGGCCATGAAGACGATGAATACACAGGTGCAGGCGAATTCCTGAGCTTCTTGTCGTCCTCTGATGTTCAAGCCTCTTGGCACCAGAACACGGGCTACTTGCCGATCACGGCTGAAGCAAGCGACGCGACACGCCTTTCCGGTTTCTATGAAGATAACGTAGGTACGGAAATTGCCGTTCTTCAGATGACAGCGAACGAGCCAACGGCGAATTCGAAAGGTCTGCGTCTGGGGTCATTCGACCAAATTCGTGGCATCATCGATGAAGAGCTGGAAGCGATTTGGGCTGGTGACAAATCCGCCCAAGAAGCGATGGACAGTGCTGTCGAGCGTGGCAATCCACTGCTGCGCCGCTTCGAGCAAGCGAACCGCTAACGTTTACTCCCTGTCGGGCGCGGCCAACTTGGTTGCGCCCGATTCATGACTAAGCAGGCAGATCATCATGGAAAAACGCGTCACCTTTCGAGGCTGGCTATTGCCGCTGTGCCTCATCGCACCACAGGTTCTTGTCTCAGCAATCTTCTTTTTCTACCCCGCTGGGCAGGCCATATGGCAGTCACTTTTCATCCCAGACCCATTTGGGTTGTCGATGCAATATGTCGGGCTCGGGAACTTTGAGTACCTTCTTTCCGACCCCTATTATCGTGCGTCCTTTGTAACGACCGCGATTTTCTCGCTGCTTGTGACGGTCGTATCGATGGTTCCGGCCTTATTCCTTGCGGTCGTGGCAGACCGATTGATCAAAGGCGCAGGGGCGTACCGCACCATGTTAATTTGGCCCTATGCCGTCGCACCCGCGATTGCGGGTGTTCTTTGGCTTTTCATGTTCAATACACGTGTTGGTGTTGTGTCATGGTACCTTGGGCATCTTGGATATGATTGGAACCATGTGCTGAACGGTGGCGAAGCAATGGGCCTTGTGGTCGTTGCCTCTGCTTGGGGGCGTATCAGCTATAACTTCCTGTTTTTCTTTGCCGCGCTTCAGGCCGTTCCGAAATCGGTGATCGAGGCCGCCGCTATTGATGGGGCTAGGTTCTGGCGTCGGTTCTGGACGATCGTGCTTCCGCTATTGTCACCAACCACATTTTTTTTGTTGGTCGTCAATGTCGTTTATGCGTTCTTTGAAACCTTTGGTGTTATCCACACAATCACCTCTGGTGGGCCGCAACAAACAACAACCATCCTTGTCTACAAGGTGTTTTCGGACGGGTTCGTTGGCCAAGACCTTGGGTCTTCTGCCGCACAGTCCGTGATCCTTTTGGTGGTTGTTGGCGCGCTTACAATCTTCCAATTCAAATTCGTTGAACGGAGGGTGCACTATTGACCCATTCAACGCAGAAACCCCGCAAAGAACCGGCCCCCGGCATGGTCGAAAAACGCGGCGCTGGTTTATGGATGACCCATGCGATTATGATCTTGGGCGTCTTCGTGGTGTTCTTTCCGATTTGGTTGGCCTTCGTCGCATCGACCGTGACGCAACAAGACATCGTCAGTCCTCCAATGCCGCTTTTGCCCGGTGATCAGTTCTTCGCAAACTACAAAGAGGCGCTGTTTTCGGGCGTAAATGTTCCTGTGATGACAATGCTGCTCAACAGTCTTGTCATGGCCATTGGGATTGCCGTTGGCAAAATTATCATCTCGCTTTTGTCGGCATTTGCGATTGTGTATTTCAAGTTTCCCGGCAAGCAGATCTTTTTCTGGTTGATCTTTTTGACGCTGATGTTGCCCGTCGAAGTGCGCATTGTGCCGACCTATGAGATCGTTGCAGGCTTTGGGATGCTTAACAGCTACGGCGGCTTGATCTTTCCGCTTATTGCATCGGCCACCGCGACGTTCCTGTTTCGTCAGTTTTACATGACGGTTCCTGATGAATTGGCAGAGGCCGCCCGCGTCGATGGTGCACGCCCCATGCGGTTCTTCAAAGATATTCTGTTCCCAATGAGCCGCACAAACATCGCGGCGTTGTTCGTGATCTTGTTCATCTATGGCTGGAACCAATACTTGTGGCCACTGCTGATCACAACAGATCCCGAAATGAACACCATCGTTATGGGCATCAAACAGATGTTCCCATCCGGCGATGACGTTGCGGATTGGCCGGTGATCATGGCCACATCAATCTTGGCCATGATCCCCCCTGTGATCGTCGTCATCTCAATGCAAAAGCTCTTCGTCCGCGGTCTCGTGGACAGCGAAAAATAGGTACAACATGGCTACTGTAGAACTCAAGAACGTTAAAAAGCGATTTGGCTCTGTTGAAGTCATCCATGGCGTCAGCACCCAGATCGAAGACGGCGAATTCATCGTGATTGTTGGTCCGTCGGGGTGTGGTAAATCCACGCTCTTGCGGATGGTCGCAGGACTGGAAAGCGTGTCAGAGGGTGAGATCGGGATTGGCGGCAAAATCGTCAATGATCTTGAACCGATGGACCGAGATATCGCGATGGTGTTCCAAAACTACGCGCTTTATCCTCATATGAGCGTGCGTGACAACATGGGCTATGGCCTGAAAATCGCGAAGGTTCCGAAAGCCGAGATCGAGGCAAAGGTCAACGACGCCGCAAAACTTTTGCAGCTTGAACCTTACCTTGATCGCCGCCCGCGTGATCTGTCTGGCGGTCAACGACAACGGGTGGCGATGGGCCGTGCGATTGTACGTGAGCCTGCTGTGTTCTTGTTTGATGAACCATTGTCCAACCTAGATGCAAAGCTGCGCGTGCAAATGCGGCTTGAAATTCGCGACCTTCAAAACCGCCTTGGAATCACGTCGTTGTATGTTACCCACGATCAGGTTGAAGCCATGACAATGGCTGACCGAATGATCGTCATGAATGGTGGACGCGCCGAACAGATCGGTACACCGCTTGAAGTTTACGAAACCCCCCAAACGCTTTTTGCCGCGCAATTCATCGGCAGCCCATCCATGAATGTTTTTGATGCTGTGGTCGAGGGAAAGGCGTTAAAGGTCGCTGATACCTCAGTTCCGGCACAAACAACTGCCGTAGGAAAAGTGACAGCTGGCATTCGCCCTGAACACGTCATTGCTGATAAAAATGGCCCCCTTTCGATCACTGTACAGATGGGCGAGCCGCTAGGGGCAAATACGTTGTTGCATGGTCGACTGAACGGAACCAACGAAGCGTTCACACTTAGCCTTCCGGGGGTGCATCATGCGGTCGCGGGCGAAACGATCCGTTTTTCAGTTGATCCCGCACACCTGCATTTCTTTGACGCTGAAACAGGGCAGCGCATCTAATGCATAGCGACGCAAAACAACGAGGTATACAAGTCTTTGGCCATCGGGGCGCGCGGGGTATCTACCCTGAAAACACAATGGCCGGCTTTCAATATCTGTATGACATTGGCGTCACAGCGGTAGAGTTCGATGTCCAGAACGCGGCCAATCGTTTGACTGTGCTGGTCCATGATCCGCACGTGACCTTAGCCCATGAAGCAGACATTCGTTTGGTGCGCAAAACCACAGCTGAACAAGTAAAGCAGCTTAAGGTTGGCGCGTTGCGTCCTGCTAGCACAGATCACATTCTGTTTCCCGATCAGGCACGTTTGCCACATGAAAAGGTTCCAACATTTGATGCGTTCTGTGCATGGGCCTTTGACCATGCGCCGATGCTGCTAAACGTTGAGATCAAATCACATGCTTTGAACACTGACCTGTATGATGCGCCCGATGTGATCGTATCAGACGTGGTTGATATTATTGAGCGGCACAATTTGAGTAATCGGTGTGTCATCTCTAGCTTTGATTGGCGGGTACAAGCGGCCTGCGCCAAACGGAATCCCCAAATCAAACGAGGATACCTAACGCTTGAACAGGCACATGGCACCACGATGGAACCAAATGTCATAGATGGTTCCCCTTGGCTTGATGGAATTTCTCTGAACGACCACAATGCCAGCTTGCCACAAGCGATCGCAAATCTCGGTGGCAAAGTATGGTGTCCGTTTTTCAAAGACCTTACGGTCGATGCGCTGAGACAGGCGCAGGACTTGGGCTTGCTTGTTAACGTTTGGACGGTCAATGACATCGTCGATATTGACCGGATGATCGCATTTGGCGTTGATGGAATAATTTCAGACTATCCAGCGCGCGTGCAAAACGCTTTGGCGCGTCACGATGAAGATCTTTCGCAAATCTAATCTGGGACAGGTTTTTCGATTGCCTGCCTGACTTAGCCCATCAATTCGCCCTTATCTACGAAACAAAAAATAGGTCGCTTATGCTCCTTATGATTGAACTGGTTGGCGCAGTTGGCTTGTTGTTGTTTGGATTACGACAGGTGCGCAACGGCATGATGCGTGCATTCGGAAGTAGCCTAAAACGATTGGCCGGACGAACCGAAGGGCGTGTCGTCCCAACATTCCTGACCGGGCTATTAGTTGCAGTATTGCTTCAAAGCAGCGCGGCCACTGCGATGATTTCCGCGACTTTCGCTGCGCAAGGCGCTATCAGCGCAGCCACCGCATTCATCACAGTTTTGGGCGCCGATATTGGAACAGCAATCGCGGCCCTGATCGCGTCTCAGAAAATTACGGCGGTTTCACCACTGTTGATAGCGGTGGGTTACTTCGGCGGGCAATCAGCGCGTATTCCGCGCACCATCGGTTTGTTCAAATCAACGTTGGGAGTCGGTTTGGTGTTGTTGGGACTGTCTCTTGTCGGCATCACCGCCCTGCGCATCAGCGAGTTAGAAGACTTCGCAACGATCCTTGGGATCTTTGCAAAACAACCTCTTCTTGTTTTGATCCTTGGCGCTGGAATTTCATATCTCGCCCATTCAAGCCTCGCAGTGATCTTACTTACAGTCGGGCTTGCAAACGCAGGTGTTCTCGATCTACAGGCCAGTTTGTTCATGGTTCTCGGAGCAAACATCGGCAGTGGCGTGTTGCCAGTTGTCGCTCATCTGCAATCCTCAGCAACAGCGCGAATTCCGCTCATTGCGAACCTTTACGTTCGCCTTGTTGGGGTGACAATTGCATCGGTGCTAATCATTCTGGTTTGGCCGGTTCCACAGTTCGGCTTCTCCGAAAAAATGCTGCCGCTACTGTTGCATGTGGTGTTGAACATCGCTGTTGCACTAGTTGGCATTTTCGGTGCTCGTATATGGGTAGCATTGGCAACAGCATCCGTGACGGCAGACACAGAAGACACTGATGATGTGCATCCAATACATTTAGACCCCAACGCGCATGAAACGCCATCGCGCGCGCTCGCATGCGCCAAGCGTGAAGCGCTGCGCATGGCAGACATTGCCCAAACCATGGTTCGAAATGTCGGTCCAATTCTGGGTTCTAGTGACCCTGGGTTGCCTCAGAAAACCAGCGTAATGGACGATGGGTTGGACAGATTGTTTGACGCCATCAAAATTTACATGGCCCGCACAATGCAGCAGCAATTGACAGAACATGAAAGTCAGCAAGCACAGGATCTACTAACATTCATCGCGAACATGGAACACATTGGTGACATTGTTGATTGCGATCTTTTGCCGATCACGCGCAAGAAAACCGCGCGCCAGACTGACTTTTCTCAAGAAGGTTTCGCGGAAATAACCGAAGTTTATGAGGTCGTCTGTATGAACTTTGATTTGGCTGTAAATGCCTTTTTAACATATGATCCCGAGTTGGCACGACAGCTTTACGATACAAAAATGGTCGTTCGCCAAATGGAAGATGTCTCTATCGCTGCACATATAGGCCGCATTGGGTCAGGTCGCTCAGACAGTATCGAAAGCAGCGATCTCCACCTCGATATGCTTCACGGTTTCAAACGCATTAATGAGCACCTAATAACAACGGCGCATTTGGCGTTAAACGCTACCAGTTAAACTGATATCCCTTGCCGTAAAAACGCTTGAATCACGAATTCGCTCCTCAACTGATTTTGCAGTTGCTGCGAATGTCTGGAGTGACAGGCCGCACTGCAGCATGATTGAGAACGCGCCAAGGTCTGCTTTGGGCCGTGAGTGCCGACCCTAAACCGGTCAACACGCCATGATGCGGCAACGCAGCTAACGGCAGGAATGAGCCCATGATGGCAAATGCTGCACGGTTCACAAATGTCGGGTTCGCAGGCATCACCTTATCTTCAAAGCGGTCAGGGAACCTACTGACTGGACGTTATGCCACCATCGACGTACATTGTTTGCCCGGTAACAAAATCCGATGCAGGCGCACAGAAAAATAGCGCAGGCCCGACGACATCTTTGGGATCGGCGATTCTGCCAAGCGGAATACGATCCAACAGACCTTGGCGAAACTCATCGTTTTCCATGACGTGTTTGATCATCTCGGTATAGACAAAGGTCGGTGCAACGCCGTTAACTGTAATGCCTTTTGGTGCCAGCTCCATGGCATGCTGTTTGATCAACATAACCATCCCGCCTTTGGTACTACAATAAGCAGAATAGCCCCTATCACGCAGTCCAAACTGAGAACGAACTGATAGCAGGTGAACCTGTTTACCACCATTGTCGCCCGCAATTTGTCGTTTCGCGACGCTTTGAGCCAGAAACATCGCTGACTTCAAATTGACCTGATAAACTTCATCAAAGGCTTCTTCTGTTACGTCAAGCAGGAGCTGTTCTTTTTGAGTTCCTACGCAATTCATCAAGATGTCGATCTGGCCAAAAGCGTCCATCGTCTCCTGAACCGCCCGATGGATATCTGCGACGGACGTTGCGTCAACAGCAATCCCCTTAGCATCGTGCCCCGTGTCCGAAATTTGAGCCGCCAACTTTTTGGACTTTTCAAGATCACGGCCCGCGATCATGACTTTGGCTCCAGAGAGAGCAAGCCCCCACGCGATCGCCTCGCCGATCCCACCATACCCCCCAGGCACAAATGCGACTTTGTCTGACAATTCAAACAGGCCCGAAAACTCTTTTTGAAAGTCGATTTTTGGAGTTATGCTGCTCATTCTGGTTTCCTGAAAAATCCCAACTTATCTACGCTACCGTATAAGTTTCGCTGGAACAAATACCGC
The DNA here is from genome assembly GCF_021532625.1 of Octadecabacter algicola. Classification (GTDB taxonomy): domain Bacteria; phylum Pseudomonadota; class Alphaproteobacteria; order Rhodobacterales; family Rhodobacteraceae; genus Octadecabacter; species Octadecabacter algicola. Next base: position 644,470 of record NZ_JAKGAR010000003.1, on the reverse strand, counting down.
GTGTTTTCCGCGACCAGTAGAAGAGAGAATTGTCATACATTATCCCCATGCTGGGACTGAGTAGGATGTCAGCACTGCGGTCATAGGCCCCGCTAGAATGCTGTGCCCCATTGCCAACGTCCGCTTCGGAGAAGCTGCGGCGCAACGACGCAAGGTTCGGTCAATGTCCGGTTAGGGCCGTTCATGTCGCCAAAAACAGCAAAATCAGAGCAGATGCTGCGCTGCATCCGAGGTCTGCTAGGAGCCTACTTTGACTGATGCTGCAACTTGCACAAACGGCGGCTTTCCAGAAGAATGGAAAAGAAAATTATTTGATAGCTCGTCTATCGAAGACCCTGCTTCAGAGGATATACAGCTTGGATTTCTTAATAGATACAGCAGCAGTCTTGGTTTTACCTGCGGTGATGTTTTCCTTTTGGCGTTTCTCTGAGCGCGACGAATACGCAGATTTGCGAGCCAGCGGGCAAAAACTCAACTTGAATACGGGCAATCTCCGCTCCGCTTATCGACGCAATCCCGATGATCCCTTACGCGTCCCACACATTAAGCTGGCAAGGATAGGCTTTTTCCACTGGGTCGCCATTCCTGTGGGATTCTCCACGGTCTTGGTTATTGGAGTAGTATTGAAATTAATTCAAAGAAGCCTGTCTTAGTCGGACGAGCACAGCTTAGACATCGTAAAACCGACTTTCAAAGACCCCAATCTAAAGGCGGCTTCGTCCCGCATTGCGGTCATCGCACCCCGAAATTGCTGCGCTCCCACTGCAATGACCGCTTAGGGAAAGCTTCGCTGCAGCGTGGCGCCCCATCGCGAACGGCAGCTTTGGGCCGTCCCTTACGAACGGCCCAAAAGCTTAGATTTCAATAGCCTCTGCTATTGCCAACGCATCTTCGAGTTCAACTCCCAGATAGCGAACTGTACTGTCCATCTTGGTATGTCCCAATAGCAGCTGAACCGCACGCAGGTTGCCCGTCTTTTTGTAAATCTGGGTGACCTTCGTGCGTCGCATCGAATGGGTGCCATATGCGGTCACTTCCAACCCGATGGACGAAACCCAATCCCGCACAATACGGGCATACTGGCGTGTTGAGATGTGGAGCCGCTGGTGGAAACGACCCGGCCAGAGATATTCGGATCCGACCATCAACGGATCTTCCAGCCACTTTGCCACCGAGGCGCGGGTGCCTTCGGAAATCTCGAACCGCACAGGTTTTTGGGTTTTGCTTTGCAGCACCGATGCACGTTCTTTAATCTGTCCAGACGCCATAACATCGACGACTTTCATTCGCACAAGATCACATCCGCGTAGCTTGCTATCGATCGCCATATTAAACAAAGCTAAGTCGCGAAGGTTCTCGGCAAGTTCCAGCCTGACACGGATCGCCCAGACATGTTTGGGCTTCAACGGACGCTTTTGACCAACAATGCGACCCTTGTTCCAAGCGGGGCGAAGTGCGCGAATGGCCGGTAAGTTTGGTGTTTGCATGACAGTTTCTCCTGTCCGCCACGCCCTCACACATCGACAACCCGACGTTGACATTGCATCATAACACAAAATGCTGCGCTGCATCCCTGGTCAGCTCTGAGCCCATTTTTGGACAATGCTGCATGGTGTTTGAATGTCCGGTCTCAAGATCTTTTACGAAAGTCTCTCACGTTTACGGCCAACCATTCCCGTTCTCTATTGGTACCAACTCACATGAGGTTCAGACCAATATTGAATCGTGTTGGAAGGCGACTGATCAAACGACATCCGAGCTTGACCAGTCGTGTTTCCTGCGCGGCTTCCTAACCGCGCCCCTCTATGCTCGTCTGATATTGGGCAAGCGCTGCCGCGAGCGGTTTGCCTGAAGCCACGTCCATCCGGCTGCAGAATTCAGCCCAAACTGTGGCATACGGCAGGTCTTTAATCTCCTCCGTCACCACAAGGCGCGATGTGTAATCGAGATTGTCTTCGGCTGATTTCAACTGTTCCCACGGCGCCAGAAGCGCGCGCAGCAAGGCCTTTTGCATGTTGCGCGTGCCGATCACCCACGCCGCTGTGCGGCTGATCGTGGCATCAAAAAAGTCGAGCCCGATATACGTGCGATCCAATAGATCGGCGCTGACCAGTTCTTGCGCCATTTGCATAATCGAGTCATCGAGTAGGATCACATGGTCGCTGTCCCACCGCATTGGGCGGCTGACATGGAGCAGGATTTCATCAACTGACAAGGCCACAGAGCTAAGCTTATCCGCCACATTTTCAGTTGGGTGGAAGTGCCCCATGTCGAGGCACAGCAACGTCTCGTTACGGATCGCATAGCCCATGTAGAATTCGTGGCTGCCCACAGTGCAGGCCTCGACTCCGATGCCGAACAGTTTGCTTTCGACAGCGTCCAGCATCTGCGTTTTGTCGTGTGATGTCGCCATCATCGCATTAAGCGACTGTTCCAACCGTTTGCGCGGCGAGAAGCGATCAACGGGCGTGTCTTTATATCCGTCAGGAACCCAGACGTTGTTCACGACGGGGGAACCAAGCGCTGCACCCATTTGTGCAGCGATATCACGCGACCGCTTACCGTGTTCAATCCAGAAATCGCGGATGCCTTGCTCGGGGTGGCTGAGCGTCAGGTTGTCATCTGCCTTTTCGTGGGCAAAGAAGGTCGGGTTAAAATCAAGGCCAACCCCTTGGTCTTTCGCCCAATCCACCCACGGTGCAAAATGGCTGAATTCAATCTCGTCACGATCCGGATTCTGGTCTGTGTCCAGATAGCATGCATGCAGGTTCAGGCGGTGGCTGCCCGGGATCATGCTGTAGGAAAACTCTAGATCCGCGCGCAATTCATCAGGTGTGCGGGCGCGGCCCGGATGGTTACCCGTCGCCTGAATTCCGCCGCCTGAACTGCCGGACTTCTTCTCAAACCCGACGACGTCGTCGCCCTGCCAGCAATGCATGGAAATCGGAATCTCCGCCAGTTTAGCAAGGGCTGCTTCTGTATCCACACCCCAATCGGCAAAGGCGGCTTTCGCGCTGTCATAGCTCATAGTTGATCCTCCCTGATCCGTTCACGCTCAACGCGTGAACGCCTCCTTGTTGCCGGCATCGACGTTGATGATGTTGCCCGTGGATTTCGCCGACAGATCAGAAGCCAAGAAATAAGCCGCCTCTGCAATGTCCTCGGGCAGAACGGAGCGTTTCAGCATGGATCGCTCGCGGTACATTTCCTCAAGCCCGTCTTTGTCGGTTCCATAGGTGCCAGCGCGTTGATCAAGCCATTCGCCCTGCCAGATTTTAGACCCTTTCAGAACCGCATCGGGGTTAACTACATTCACACGCACACCCAATGGAGCACCTTCAAGTGCCAGACAACGCGCGAGGTGGATTTCGCTCGCCTTGGCCGTGCAATAGGCTGAAGCGTTGGGCGATGCGGCGAGGCCGTTTTTGGAAGCCACGAAAACAACAGAGCCCCCCATGTGTTGGACTTTGAACAATTTGAACGCCTCGCGGCTTACAAGGAAATACCCCGTCGAAAGAATCGCCATGTTCTTGTTCCACAGGTCAAGCGAGGTTTCTTCGATAGGGGCAGAGCTGGCAATGCCTGCATTGCTGACCAGAATATCCACGCCGCCGAATTCGGCTGCGATTGCGCTATATGCATTCGCGACGGCTGTCTCGTCCGTCACGTTCATATTCACGGTGCGCACAACGTCGGCAGAGTATTTGCCGCTGAGCCCTTCATAGGTTTCAACCAAAGCCGCGTCGTCGATATCGGCCAGCATCACGCAGGCGCCTTCGCGCAGGTAGCGTTCCGCCGTCGCGGCACCAATGCCGCCTGCCCCGCCAGTGACCAGCGCCACGCGACCTGCCATTGATTTTGGCGCAGGCATCCGCTGCAACTTGGCCTCTTCAAGAAGCCAATATTCGATGTCGAAAGCCTCTTGTTCAGGCAGGCCTTGATATTCGGACACAGCATCCGCGCCGCGCATCACGTTGATCGCGTTGACGTAGAATTCGCCGGAAATGCGGGCAGTAGCCTTGTCTTTGGCGAAGGTGATCATGCCGACACCGGGGATCAGGTAAACCACCGCGTTCGGATCGCGGATCGCCGGACTGTCGGCCTTTTTGCAGCGGTCGTAATAAGCCTGATAGCCTTTGCGGTAGTCGGCAACCGCGGCTTCAAGCCCCTCGATCGTGGCGTCCACGTCCGGTTTGGCAGGATCGAAATCCACCACCAGCGGGCAAATTTTTGTGCGCAAAAAATGGTCCGGGCAGGATGTCCCCAGCGCGGCGAGCCGCTCCATATCCTTCGCGTTGACGAACTCCAGCACCGCTTCGCTGTCGGTGAAATGGCCGACCATATGCTGTTTGCCAGATACGAATCCGCGAATGGCGGGCATCAACCGTGCAGCCGTGGCGCGGCGGTCGTCTGGGGAAAGGCTTTCATGCACCGCACCGCCGAAAGCGTCTTTGCCTGCGGTCTCGGCCTCGAACCAGTCCATCGCTTTTTGAATGATCTCAAGCGTCAACTCGTAGCAGTCATTCGCGTTATCCGCCCATGTGAACAACCCATGACTTTCCAGCACGACACCCTTCGCATCAGGGTTCTTTTCACAGAAATCCGACAGCCACAGGCCCAACTCATAGCCGGGCTTCTTCCACGGCAGCCAGCCAATGCTGTCACCGAAAATCTGTTGCGTCAGGGCTTTGCTGTCTTTGGCCGCTGCAATTGCGATGATCGCATCAGGGTGCATGTGATCGACGTGCTTTTGCGGCACATAGGCGTGCAACGGCGTATCAATCGAGGCCGCGCGCGGGTTCAGGTTGAATGTGCAATGTGGAAGGTAGCCCACCATCTCGTCTTCGAACTCGACCCCGCGGTAAATGCCGCGCAGGGCGTTCAGCTTGTCCATATAAAGGGTCGAAAAGCCGTCCATCTTGATCGAGCCGACATCCCCACCGGACCCTTTGACCCACAAAACCTCAACCATATCGCCAGACAACGGATCCTTTTGCATCACCTTCGCAGAGGTGTTCCCGCCACCGTAATTTGTGATTCGCTTATCCGACCCCAACAGGTTTGAGCGGTACAAAAGCTTCTCGGGCTCGCTCATCTTCTCGGCTTTGGCCGCATCCCATTTGTTTTCAAGGCGTTGACTTGTTTTCGAAGCGGTCATGTGTGTCTCCGTCGGGGGCAGGTTAAGATTAATTCGTTGGCTACAAGCTGACGGGCGGCATTTCTAAAGTCAATCATTTTCAATCATAAACAATCATGCTGCGATGCAGAATGATTGAACTTGAAAAATAATGATTGACAGAACGTCGCGATTCGACCCAACTTGACTGAACGAAAGGACCATCCATGCACGAGAACGACCGCCACCGCGTAATCCTCTCAGCCGTACAAGATCGCTCATTGGTGACAGTGATAGACTTGTGCTCTCTCACCGGCGCATCCGAGGCAACGATACGCCGTGACATCAACACGTTGGACGAGCAGAAACGCCTACGCCGTGTGCGCGGCGGCGCGGAGGCCATTGCAACCAAACCGTTCGTCGGTCTGGCAGGGCGTCCTTTTTCTGTGAACGAAACGATGCACATCACTGAAAAACAGGCGATTGCAGCAGCCGCTGTGGAAATGTGCGATGACGGTGAGCCGATCATCATCAACGGTGGCACCACAACCTTTCAGATGGTCCACCCGCTGGCATCGCGCCGCGTGCAGGTTTTTACCAACTCTTTCCCGATTGCAGAACATCTGCTGAAAAACACGCAGAACACTGTGATGCTGTCTGGCGGGATCATCTACCGTGAACAGAACATCATCCTATCCCCCTTCGACAACGACGTGACGCGCAACTTTTACGCCAAACGCATGTTTATGGGCGCTCAAGGCATCGGGCCGCTGGGTCTGATGGAACAGGATCCTCTGCTTATTCAGGCGGAACAGAAGTTGATCGGTCAAGCCGAAGAACTGATCGTTCTGGTCGACAGCTCCAAATTCGAAAACCGCTCAAGCCTCGTGCTCTGCCCGCTTGAACGTATCGACACAATCATCACCGACGACGGCATCGACGACCGCACTGCGGCCATGCTTGAGGCGGCTGATGTATCGCTGACCGTGGTGCCGATTGGTGCCGCGCAGAAAGACGGGGTGGCGTCCTAGCCAACCCGAACGCAACCACTCCAGGGAGGAAACCATGAGTGTAATTAAGAAACTGGCAACATCCGTCGCATTGGCCGGCGCAATGTTTGGCACACCTGCATTCGCACAAGACGATGTACGCATTGCGTTGGTCGTTAAAGCGCTCGGCATCGGGTTCTTTGAAGCCGCCAACGAAGGCGCACAAGAAGCCGCAGCAGAGCTGGGAAACGTCGAGATTATCTATACAGGCCCGACTGACACCACTGCGGAAGGCCAAATCGAGGTCATCAACGCGCTGATCGCGCAGCAGGTCGACGCGATTGCGATTTCGTCCAACGACACCGACGCTCTGGTTCCTGTTCTGCAGCGCGCTATGCAGCGCGGCATCACTGTCATCAGCTGGGATTCCGGCGTGGCGCCTGAAGGCCGCCAGTTGCACCTGAACCCGTCATCCAACCCGTTGATCGGTAATATGATCATCAAACTGGCGGCAGATCACTTGCCCGATGGTGGCGAAGTTGCGCTGCTGTCTGCCACCACGACATCCACAAACCAGAACATCTGGATGGAAGAAATGAATGCCGTCATGGGCGATTATCCTGGGATCGAAGTTGTTGCCACGGTTTACGGCGATGATTTGGCGGATAAATCCTACCGCGAAGCCACGGGCCTCATGCAATCCTACCCTGATTTGGACGCGATCATCGCGCCAACATCTGTCGGCATCGTTGCTGCGGCACAGGCCGTTGTCGACGCGGGCAAAGTCGGCGAAGTCAACGTCACGGGTCTTGGTCTTCCATCAGAAATGGCCGGCGCGATCGAATCTGGTGCATCGCAGTCATTTGCGATCTGGAACCCCATTGATCTGGGCTATTCGGCCACGATGCTGGCCTATGAGCTGAGCCAGAATGGGGTTGAAGCAGCCCCCGGTGCGGAAATCCCTATGGGTCGCATGGGCTCACTGACGCTGGATGAAAACAACGAAGGCGCTATGGCTGACCCCTTCGTCTACGACGCCAGCAACATCGACGATTTCAAGTCGATCTTCTAAACACCTCGACTGGTCCGGCGCTGCCTTGCGTCGGACCAGACACTGCCCGCCCCCCCCACTAAAACGAGGCCTCCCGATGACGCCGCATGCCGCGCCCGCCACTCCGTCCGCCGTTGTATCGATGGACCTGATCACAAAGACCTTTCCAGGCGTCAAAGCGCTCGATCAGGTCAAGCTTGATCTGTATCCTGGTCAGGTCACGGCTTTGGTTGGGGAAAATGGCGCGGGGAAGTCGACGACCGTCAAGATTTTGACAGGCATTTACCAGACCGATGGCGGCACCATTCGTATTGATGGGGACCCCGTGACCTTTGGAACGCCCAACGACGCCGCCAAGGCTGGGATTACCGCGATCCATCAGGAAACTGTTCTATTTGACGAGCTATCAGTCGCCGAAAACATCTATATTGGTCACGCACCGCGCAACCGCTTCGGGCTGATCGACACGGCGCAGATGCACCGCAACGCTTCCAAGCTACTGGCTGACATCGGCGCGCCGTTCAGCAGCCACACCCAGCTACGAGACCTTGGAATTGCAAACAAACACCTTGTGGCAATTGCCCGTGCGCTGTCGGTGGATGCGCGCGTCGTGATCATGGACGAGCCCACCGCCGCGCTATCGCACAAAGAAATTGAAGAACTGTATGAACTTGTTGAAACTTTAAAGGCTCAGGGTAAGGCGATCTTGTTCATCAGCCACAAGTTCGACGAGATTTTCCGCATCGCCGACCGTTATACAGTATTCCGTGACGGCGGGTTTGTGGGCGACGGTTTGATAGCGGAGATTACCGAGGGCGATCTCGTTTCGATGATGGTCGGCCGCTCGGTCGACCAGATTTTCCCCGACCGCGCCCGTGAGGTGGGCGAAGAGGTTCTCAAAGTTGTCGGATATTCCCACCCCACAGAATTTGCAGACATCAACTTTGATCTGAAACGCGGCGAAATCCTTGGCTTTTACGGGCTGGTCGGCGCGGGGCGTTCCGAGTTCATGCAAGCCTTGTTTGGCATTACCAAGCCATCCAAAGGCGTGTGCCGTGTGAATGGTAATATTAAAGTCATGCGCTCGCCCGCTGATGCGGTCGAGAACGGGATTGTCTACGTCCCCGAAGATCGCGGCAAACAGGGCGCGGTGATCGGTTTGCCGATCTTCCAGAATATCACGCTGCCCTCACTCGGCCGTACGTCCCGTAGCGGATTCCTGCGGTTGGCCGAAGAATTCAAACTCGCCCGTGAATATGCGGAACGGCTGGATTTGCGCGCCGCGTCCTTGGACCAAGACATCGGAAACCTATCCGGCGGGAACCAGCAAAAGGTCGTCATCGCCAAATGGCTGGCGACCCAGCCGCAGGTCATCATCCTTGATGAGCCGACTAAAGGCATCGACATTGGGTCAAAGGCGGCGGTGCATGAATTCATGGCAGAACTCGCTGCACAGGGTCTCTCTGTGATTATGGTCAGCTCTGAAATTCCTGAAATCATCGGCATGTCCGACCGCGTCATTGTCATGCGTGACGGGCTGATCGCTGCAGAGCTGTCCGGTGATGACGTGACCCCTGAATTGCTGGTTCGCCACGCAGCTGGTATTACAACACAAACAGAAGGCGCGCCCCAATGATGCGTTTCATCCCCGTGCGCGAAGCCATCCTTGGCAGCGCGATCCTGATCCTGATTATCCTTGTTGCGTCGCGGTTTGCGGGCTTCGTGGCGCCGTCTAATCTGGCAAATGTGTTCAACGACACAGCTCCGCTGATTATTCTGGCGTTGGGTCAGATGGTCGTGATCCTGACACGGTGTATCGACCTGTCCGTTGCCGCAAACCTTGCGCTGACCGGAATGGCCGTGGCGATGATCAACGTCGCCATGCCGGGCCTGCCGATCCCCGTGATCATCGCAATCGCCGTTCTGATGGGCGGCATTATGGGGGCGATCAACGGCGTGCTTGTGTGGAAACTGTCGATCCCCCCGATCGTTGTGACCCTTGGTACGATGACCATCTTTCGCGGCATTATCTTCCTGATTTCCGACGGTAAATGGGTCAATTCCCATGAGATGAGCGCGGCCTTCACAGGCTTCCCCCGCGCGGTTCTTCTGGGCCTGCCTGTCCTTTCCTGGATCGCAATTATCACGGTCATCACCTTCGGGATCATGATGGCACGCACCCAGTTCGGGCGGTCGATCTTTGCCGTGGGCGGCAACCCTCACGCCGCGGTCTATACAGGCATCAATGTTGGCAAGACGCAGTTCTGGGCCTTCGTGGTCTCGGGCGCGCTGGCGGGTCTGACGGGATACCTTTGGGTGGCCCGCTACGCCGTGGCCTATGTCGACATCGCTGGCGGCTTCGAGCTCGAAGTTGTGGCAGCCTGCGTCATCGGCGGCATTTCCATCGCGGGCGGCATCGGGTCTGTCGGGGGCGCCGTGCTGGGCGCGATCTTTCTGGGCGTGGTCAAAAACGCCTTGCCTGTCGTTAATATTTCGCCGTTCTGGCAGCTCGCCATTTCCGGTTCTGCCATCCTGATCGCAGTCGCATTCAATGCCCGTTCCGGCCGCACCAAAGGCCGCATCATCCTTAAATCTGCCGAGGCCACCCAATGACGGACACAACCACTACCCGCCATATCCCTGACCGCCTGAACAGCCGCGCCGTGCGGATTTTCAAAAGCTGGGAAGCCCTTCTACTGGCCGTCGCCATCGCGATCTTTGTGGTTAACAGCTTTGCCTCCCCCTACTTTTTGAACGCATGGAACCTGAGCGATGCAACGTTCAATTTCACCGAAAAGGCGATGATCGCCTTTGCCATGGCGCTGCTGATCATCTCGGGTGAAATCGACCTCTCCGTAGCCTCGATCATCGCGCTGGCCAGCACCGCAATGGGATTGGCGATGCAGCATGGGGCGGGAACGCCAGAGCTTGTTCTGATCGGCCTGACCGTCGGTCTTTTGTGTGGGGCGTTCAACGGCGTGTTCGTGACCTTCTTCGGCTTGCCGTCCATCGTAGTGACCATCGGCACCATGAGCCTGTTTCGTGGTATCAGCTATATCATCCTTGGGGATGGGTCGTTCAGCGGCTATCCGTCCAGCTTCTCGTGGTTCGGGCAAGGCTATATCTACTGGGTGTTCACGGTGGAAATGTTACTCTTCGTCATCATCGCGGTGATCTATGCTGTGCTGCTACACAAAACCAACTTTGGCCGCGCGGTCTATGCCATCGGCAACAATCCGACTGGCGCTCTGTTCAGCGGCATCCGTGTGCAGCGGGTGAAGTTCATCCTCTTCCTGCTGACAGGTCTGATGTCTGGCGTTGCAGCGGTCTGTTTGACCTCGCGCCTCGGCTCCACCCGCCCCAGCATTGCCTCGGGAATGGAGCTTGAGGTGGTCACCATGGTCGTGCTTGGCGGCGTCAACATCCTTGGTGGGTCTGGCACCATACCGGGCGTTGTCATCGCAGCGTTCGTCATGGGGCTCGTTACCTTCGGCCTTGGGCTTCTCAACGTTCCGGGCATCGTGATGTCGATCTTCATTGGCCTGCTCCTTATCGGGGTAATCGCGTTGCCGCGCCTTTGGGCCATGGCAGCCGCGAGGCGCAACGCATGAGCGAGCTTTACGTGTTCCGCATGACCCTGAACGACGGCATGGCGGATGAATACAAACGCCGCCATGATGCAATCTGGCCGGAACTTGTCGATCTGTTGCACGGTGCCGGTGTCAGCGACTACTCAATCCATCTGGACGAACACACGGGCCTCCTGATCGGTGTCCTTACACGCGAAGTCGGCCACAAGATGGACGACCTCCCGAACCATCCCGTTATGCAAAAATGGTGGGCACATATGGCCGACATCATGCAAACCGCGCCCAACAATGAACCCGTCGCCGTGGCGCTCACGCCACTATTTCACATGCCATGACCAATCCGCAGCACATCGCCGTCGTTGACATCGGCAAGACGAATGCAAAGCTCGCACTTGTCGACCTCGCGACGCTGACCGAAATCGCAGTCGTCACCCGCCCCAATGTCGTTCAGGCGGGGCCGCCTTGGCCGCACTATGATGTAGAGGGGCATTGGGCCTTCTTGCTGGATGCGCTCGCAACCTTTCACTGCAACCACCGAGTTGACGCGATTTCGATCACGACCCATGGCGCCTGTGCCGCGCTGCTGGCAGCGGACGGCTCGCTTGCCGCGCCGATCCTTGATTACGAATATAAATATCCTTCCGATATCGTCGCGGCCTATGATGCCTTAAAGCCTGATTTCGCCTTGACCGGATCGCCAAGAATGGTGGGTGGTCTGAACATCGGCGCACAGTTGCATTACCAGTTCACCACCGATCCAACGCTTAGGGATCGTACGGTGCAGATCGTCACTTACCCGCAATTCTGGGGGCATCGCCTGACGGGCATTGCCGCGACAGATGTGACGTCGCTGGGCTGTCATACGGACCTTTGGGATCCTCATAAGGGGGCATTTTCTAACCTCCCCGCGGCCCTTGGCGTTCAGGAAAAGATTGCAACAGTGCGCCACCCAAGTGATATCCTCGGTCCGATTTTACCGGATATCTCTGAGACCACAGGACTTGCCCCGAATACGCCAGTTTGCGTTGGTATTCACGATTCAAACGCCTCGCTTTACCCACATTTACGTTCCCAGAATGCACCTGCGTCTGTGGTTTCGACCGGAACATGGGTGATCGCGATGTCGTTTAGAGGTGATGATGCGGCGCCGATCCCCCACCTTGATCCGGCCCGTGACACGCTCATCAACGTTAATGCGCTTGGGCAAGCGGTGCCAAGCGCGCGGTTCATGGGTGGCCGCGAATACGAGGTCATACAGAATGGCCATCCTTATGCGCCAACCCGACAGGACGTCACCACGGTGCTGGAGCGGTATTTGATGCTTCTCCCATCGGTTGAACACTGCACGGGTCCATTCCAGGGCTGCAAAATGCAATGGCGAGATACGGAGCTACCAGTAGGTTCGGGCCAGCGATCGGTGGCATTGTCTTACTACCTCGCCTTAATGACAGGGACATGCCTGGAATTAATTGAGGGCGCGGGCCCCACTATTGTTGAAGGCCCTTTTGCGGGCAATGCAGAATTCATCGCGATGTTGAAAGCAGTCACCCGTCGGCCCGTCTTCACAAGTGAAGCGGTGACGGGTACAAGTATAGGCGCGGCCTTGCTTTTCAATCACCATGAGAAATTGCCGAACGCTTCCAACGCGGAAAACTCTGACGTTGGTGAGGATTTTCTGGATTACATTGATCGTTGGAGAACGTTGGCGCAAACCAGTCGTTAACTTCCAATCAGAACATGCGGGTACGGATCTACTGCGATGTCTTCGAAAAGTGCATTCGCGGTTCGCGTTGTTGAAATGCAGACTTCGACGACCAAGGAAATTGCTTTGGAACGCAAAGAAGCCGGACGTTGGCCATGTCACTGTTATTGTCCGCTCTGTCCTACGTAGTAGTCATCCAGCATTGGGAAATGCTGCGCTCATGGAGCAATGTCCGCTATGCGAGCTGCTAGTGCAGCATTTTGAACGAGGAGCGAGGGGCCGCAATGGGCCGTTCGTGTCGTGAGTTCTCGGTTAATAACCTATGATGCTGCAAAGCGGAGAATGGCCGCTATGAGCCCAACTTGATCTTTGGTCAGCGCGCAGCGAACGACCGCTTACCATTAACTTAGGGGTTTTCCTTAGTGTCTTGATCGGGCCTGTTGCTTTTGTTACTTAGGGATATGTCTAAGTATGACCTGAACCTCGATCTCTGCTTTTCAGCCCTTGGTGATCCGACACGGCGTATGATCCTTCAACGTCTTGCTCGTGGCGAGGCGACCGTGAGCGAATTGGCGCAGCACCATGACATGGCGCTGCCGTCGTTCATGGAGCATCTGAAGAAGCTAGAAGCTGCTAACCTCGTCACATCGAAGAAGGAAGGGCGGACGCGGATATGCGAGTTGGCTCCGGATGCCTTCACGCCCGCAAAAGACTGGTTGAGCGAGCAGAGCGCGGTCTGGGAAGGGCGGCTCGACCGCTTTGACGATTACATCAGGAACCTCATGCAGGAGCGTAGCAAATGAACTTCGACCCCGAAACCGACCTGACTTTCACCCGCACGATCAATGCTCCGCGCGCCCTGCTCTGGGAATGCTGGACCACGCCGGATCACATCAAGCATTTCTTTGTGCCCAAACCCCATGGCATCGACGCCTGCGAAATCGACCTTCGGGTCGGCGGCAAGTTCAACACAGTGATGAACGTTGAAGGCAACCTCATGCAGAACGAAGGTGTGTTCCTCGAAGTCGTGGATGGCGAAAGATTGGTGTTCACCGACACTTACAGCGAAGGATGGAAGCCTGCCGCAGATCCCTTCATGACGGCGATCATCGAACTTGCCGATGATGGAAACGGTGGCACGACGTACACCGCAACTGCCAGACATCGTTCGCCCGAAGCCCGTCAAAGCCATGAAGGGATGGGGTTCTATGATGGTTGGGGCACGGTCGCTACTCAGCTTGAGGAATACGCGCAATCACTCAAATAAACTGAAAGCGGACATTGCGCCAAAGTCGGCTTCGTCCGCGATGCAGTCATCGGGCCACCCATTGATTTCGCAGGCGCGGCGAATGTCGGCTATGCGGGTTGCAGCCGCAGCATCTTGACCGAGAGGCGAAGGTCCGGTTTGGGCCGTTCGTGTCGTGAGTTCTCGGTTAATAACCTATGATGCTGCAAAGCGGAGAATGGCCGCTATGAGCCCAAAGTGAATGATGCTGCAATTTGTACCAATGGAGGCGACTTTGCTGGAAGACGACTTTGGCTAGACTGGCGTTACGTGGCGGCAAAACTTGAGAATTCGGCCTTGCTGCCCAATCCACATTGGCGAGCGCAGTTTCAACGAAACTACTTCGTTCTCAAACTTGATCTTGCTTCGCCAAGGACAATAGTTTCTTTGAGAACCGCGTCGTTTTCCCGCCTCCTGGAATGGATCGCAGACAAGCAATCGCGCGTTCGTTGGTAAGTTGGGCATTTTGCGCAACGTGAAGCTCGAAGCAAAGCTCCAGCATGCCGCCGATATCCCTTGGGGTTTCTTCTGGCGCGAAGTCCAAAAGGCCCACGATCGTCTCTATGGCAAAACGACTGGCACCCAAATCGGCGACGCCTTTCAAGGCCTTTGTCCAGCGGCTGGTCGGCAATGAATTCGACATCAAGACCTTTTTCAGCTCGGGCACAAAGACCCGGGTTGTCAGTCGCCCTTCAGCCGAGAGCACAGCGGCCGCCTCGATTGCAAGCGAGGAAACGGATTTGTCCTCACAGGCCACATAGCACGCTAGCACAGCCGCCCCCAGAGGGCCCACCGACGGACCAGGTCGAAAGAACGGTTCCAGATAAGCCCTTGTGGGATTGTCGGAAAGTTTTTGCCATGTATCCAAACCGATCAACGCAACCCGAAAAAACGGTTCCGGATCCGCCGGTCGAGTTAGCGAGGCCCATGCGATGTCGGAAAATGTGTATCCGCAGCACGTCGCGTATTGGTAGCCTTGGTCGGGAAGACAAAAGAGAGCGGGCAAGGCGCGAGACTTCATCGTGTTCGCGGGCGTAACCGGAACCTCAACCACAAGCCAATGCCAACTACCATCCTCCGTTTCCTTGCGCTCGACCTGCAATTCCATGGTGGCAGGCGTGCCGCATTCTGGTACGGAATCTTGCTTCAGTTTGAGCGGCTTCTTGAACAGTTTGGTGATAGCTTTGTCGGCCTGTTCTGGAATACGCGCGCGCCATGCGGCGCCCCACAGCTCAGGCGCGGGGCCGACCTTGACGTCTTGTCCCAGGGCGTAGGCAATGGCCCGATCTGCCTCGGTTGCAAGGGAAAGGTTCCCGACGTCGCGCCCCTCCGGAGCAAGCCTCATCAATGCCATTGCAAGGTCATGGGGCTCGGGCTTGATGCCCTGTTCGCGATAGCACTCTATCCGCGCCAGCAGATCGGCAACGTGAACCAAGCCCGAGGTTTCGCTTGGCAGAGCCAGCAACGGAAGGGAAGCCCCATCTCCGACCCGTTCGATCACACCAGCATTTCGGGCAAGATGATGTTCTTGTAGGCTAAGCTCCGATAAAAACCTGAAGTTCTTTTGCCCATCGCTTTCTTCCGCAAGTATCGCGGCAAGCGGCACGCTCTCGGCCATCGCCCGTCCGCTCAAAGCAAGGACATAGCGAATATCGCTGTCGCCAGACGACTTGCACACCTGCTTTGCGCGCTTGCGAAGCGGCGACAAAGTCTTGTCATCCAGTCGAAGCGCGGCCCCGAAGCGCGAAATACCATCTATTGCGCGTTCGACTTCAAACGGATCGCGCGGCTCTTCCAGCACGGTCAGAAACAATGCAAGTGCCTCATCAGGGGATGTTACTGCCGCGATCGGCTGAGCCTCATTCGGAACAATGTCGAGGGCGGTATCAGGTGCGGTCCCAAACGCAACACCCGCCATTTCTGCGATGCGTGATCGGACTGAGGGGGCAACAAGATCGACATAGTTGGCCAACTCATCCGAGACGCTTTCAGCCCCCAGAGTCTCGATTGCGTCCAGCGCTTTTGCTTGCACGCCCGCATCTTCGAAAATCAGCGCCAAAACCATCTTCGCTGCGGCTTCCTGCCTTAACTCTGGTTTCCGTTTCGCAGCGCTCAGCAACAGCTTGAGTGCCCCCGTCACGGTACCCTTAACACGCGCTTGCAGCGCAGGTTCCAACGCTGCTAACAGCTCTTCCGCGGCGATGGCCCCCGATTTTTCCAACTTCTGTACATGCTTCAAGGCAAACGAAACCGTCGGAGGGATTGAGGATGACAGCAATCGCAAATACCGGTCAGACCGCATCGCCATTTCGCCGGAAACCGGCGCCATCAACACATGAAACCGCGAATACCATCCGGCGCGGTATTGGGCGAAATCTCGATCCAACGCGTCCAGCGACGCATCCAACAAACGCTGGCGGTCCAACAAACCTTCGTCGGCATATCGTTTGATCCGATCCGCCCAGCTTTCTTGGCCGCTTTTCAGAAACTTGTCGTGGTTGGCAAGGCTATCTTCACCACCGCCCTCGACCTCGAAGAACCGCCATACATCACCATCCAACAACGCTGACTTGCTGTCTTCTGTCCGCGTTCCAGACCAATGAGAGTAGTAGCCAAGAATGATCGCATCGCTTTCGGGGCGCTTGCACAGGCCTGTCTTCCACAGCTCTTGGAAACGGTTGATATAGAAAGTATGATCTTCAATGAAATGCTCTACGACGCCTTGTACCCAATCGGGGTCCAACTTGCGGATGATGTCCTCAATCGGGATTTTCTCAGGCATGGGGAAAAACGACAGCTTGGTCAGTTCGGATTGAGATGAGGTCGCAAGGACCGCGACTGAGATGGCTTCACCATCCTTAACTTTGGGCTGGGATATATCGGCACCAGCGTTCCAGTACCGATCCAGTTTCTTGAACAAGGTCATTGTTGGTTTGGCATAGGCGTGTCGTTCCTTCGCCGGTATCTTGGCTAACCAGTCCAACACCTTTTTGGCGCTGTTTGAAGAAATGAACTTCAGAAATTCCTGCTCAGTCATTTTGCCGGTCCAATTCCATCTCAGCTGCAAGGATGTGTTTGCACGGTCCGCGTTGGTTTCCATTCTTGGCAAACCAAGGGCACGTGCATCGCCAGCTAGCTTCATCAGGTGCGACTTTGTGGATTACATCGTCTGACGACACTTCGGCCACGTCATCAGTCCAACGTACAGCTCCTGCATCGACCAATTTCTTTGCCGACTTCAGGCGCGGGTTCAGACCTTCAGTCTTGCTCATGTCAAACGGAAGGTCGCGGTGGAAATAGGTCTGCTGCTTCAAGTCGAACCCCAACCGGCCTCCAGCGGCGAGCTTGGCCAAAGCAAGGTCAACGGACTCAATCGAAAGGCCAGTTGTATTGGAAATCGCTGCCGGTTCGATACTGTCTTGCCAGTTCAACTGCGCTGCAACCGCTGCCATTCCGGTGTCGACTGAGCTTGCCATGCGGCTGAGCAATCCGCCGTCGCCCGAAAACCCCCGCCACGGTTCTGCGTTCAAAACAAGCCACAGCCGTTGGGTGCCGAAATTCAACGCCCAGCTCGTCGCGCCGGTTGCCGGATTGTGTTGCACGTCGAGACTATCAGCCAGCGTGACCAAAGGCTCAAAAACACGCAGCCGGTGGCACCCTGGTAATGGAACGGCCCCACGCGCCTCGCGGGCAGTCACCCGCACCATGGGGCCATTCGCGGCAACCCAGATCCGTTGGTCATTTTTCCCTCGGGGCAGCCCGCGTAAAAACCGTTGCGCACCGATCTTGGGCAGGCTGAAAGCGGGCCTCATTCTGGCCATCGCCACCTGCACCTCGGCAAATCCTTTGACCCATCGCAAAGGCAGCGGCACTTTCTTTTCGATATAGGCGGTGCCGTCGGTGACAACCTCGACCGAGTTTGAGCCGATGCTGATCTCCATTTCGGTATCGCGCGAGACCGTGGATAGCGCACCTCTCAATTCCGGGCCGAAATCAACATTCGTCGTTCCTTTGCTGCGCGCTTCGGTTTCCAGGGCGCTGTTGTCCAGATCCAGCCGGATATACGCGCTGCAACAGGCCGAGAACCCCTCGAACCGAACCGCGCCCGTTCCAACCGTCGCGACGGGATCCGCTTCGCGAAGAATCTTGGCCAGCATTGATGGTGGTACATAAAACCTCGATCCTACGATCTCGGAAACCGCACGGAGCGATTTTGCAGTCACGTTTGGAAAGAGTGCCCGAGCTTTCAAGAATGTCGACGCCGCTTGAACGTTCTGGTCGCTGGCTAGCGTTAACGCCTGTCCGTGTGAGGTGGAGCGCAACTCCGAGTCGCGGTCATACCTGTAAATTTGTTCAATCATTCAAGTACTCAGAATTACCATGGCTTATTTTATCTTTGTTGAGACATCGATAGCACTGCCCTAATCAATTGTCTTCCTTCGCAAAAAGATCTGAGCGTCTAGGTCTGTCCCAATTCAACCATCAATTTGTGGCGCATTGTTCTTCGCTACGTCCGAAGTGCTGTCCTTTCAGCCGTTGATGATCCGTGCAACGAAAGCTCACTTTGTCCCGCGATGCAGTCATCGGGCCACCCATTGATTTCGCAGGCGCGGCGAATGTCGGCTATGCGGGTTGCAGCCGCAGCATCTTGACCGAGAGGCGAAGGTCCGGTTTGGGCCGTTATTGGAGCATCGGCCTCGCAATCAACGCCTCCGCCCGATCCAACATTCTGGACACTGTGCGCAGGCTTAGGGGATGTTCAGCCCAAACTTCATGATCAAGCACTGCGTCTAACGCCGAAAGGCTGGGCTCCGGGAGGCCGCGCCTTTGACCTTCTGTTAGAGCAAACTCACGCAACTGCGTGCGTGTCAGATTAGGAAAATCGAGAACCACGCAACGGCTTTGCAACGGCTCCGGCAAACCCTTCCGGCTGTTAGCCGTCAGCACCCAATTCGCCCAGGACATATCAAAGCGGATCTGGAAAAAAGGACACTCCCAGCCCTCTGCTGTCATGCGCTCCAACAACGGAAGCAGCGCATCAGTTAGTGTATGACGCGAGCCGTTGACTGCGTTGACGTCTCCCGTCTTCTCAACTTCGTCGACGATCACCAGCGGGCCAGCGTGGCGTTCCCGAAGCACGGTTTGCATGAGTTTGCCTGGTGCGGCGCTGCCCCATCCGCGCTGAGCTCCAACCAGTGAAAATGTCGCCGGTTCACCGGTCGCCTCGATTTTGGTTACGGGCACCGCAAGGTGGTGTGCCAGTCGACGCGCCCAAAAGCTTTTGCCGATGCCTGGCGAGCCAACCAACACCAGCGGATTGAAACGTAAACCAGGTAACCCCTCACGCGCGGATCGCCTGAGACCATGCCATACCTCCTCGGTAGCAGGCGCCATCCAAGGCATTTCTTCATGCAAGGCGGCAGCGATCTCGTCCGCTTTGTGTTCGGTGTGAATGCGGGTCACTGAAACACCATCCCGCAATGCGTTCAATTGTGTCTTGGCGGCGTCAGGCAAATGGCTCATGCCGGACAGGCTTTGCATTCGCTCTAAAAATCGGATCGCACGGCGCTTGGTCACTGTACGATCTTTGTCGTTGATCAATTGATGCCACAGAACCGGATCATTGCCGTGATCAACGCTTCCCGCAGCCATCAGCTTCCGGTTCCTTAGCTCGCGCAGGGTTTCTTTCAGGCGATCTTCAACTTCTCTAACACGCGGGAGTTCGTCGACAAATTTTAGAGAGCAGAAGGGTATGGGTGTTTTGGAGAGCGTCACGACGGCATCCTTTCAAGCGTTGCAAACTGCAACGTCATTTGGTTCAGGCCTTTCCAGCCTTAGAATTTGATTGAAAGGTTCCGGAACCTAGCTGCCTTTTAGAAAGGTGATCGGAGGCAGGCTGTCAAATCAGCGTCAAGATTGCGTTCCTGAATGCCGCCAATTGTTAGAGAAAATTCATGGTATCGCGTTGTAATAAAACAATAAGTTTTCCGGCTGACAGCCGCATTACACAAGCTTTGCGCACGCTATTGCTTTCTTTTGCGCACACATTTGGTTTTTCTGACAGTGTGAGTCATCGTGGCGATCCCGGCAGGATTCGAACCTGCAACCTGCCCCTTAGGAGGGGGCTGCTCTATCCAGTTGAGCCACGGGACCACATCAAGACTGTCTGCCTTTAAAACCCGCACGTCGCAAGGGCTTGGACTTCCATGGTTCAGGGCGTTAACACTAAAGGTGAATATTTATAGGACGATGCCTGTGCAGACCCGATCAAAAAGACCCCTCACTCTTCGCGACGTTTCCGAGGCCTCCGGTGTGAGCGAAATGACCGTCAGCCGCGTGTTGCGAAATAAAGGCGATGTTAGTGCCGTTACGCGAGAAAAGGTTCGCGAGGCGGCGCGCAGGTTGGGTTATGTTCCCAACAAAATCGCTGGGGCGCTTGCATCTCAACGCGTGAATTTGGTCGCCGTCATTATCCCATCCCTTGGAAACATGGTTTTCCCTGAGGTCTTATCTGGCATTAGTGAGGTCCTTGAGGACACGGACCTTCAGCCAGTCGTTGGTGTGACGGACTACCAACCCGAAAAAGAAGAAAAAGTTCTGTTCGAGATGCTGTCGTGGCGACCATCTGGCGTCATCATTGCTGGACTTGAACACTCCGAAGCGTCGCGCGCGATGTTGCTTCAGGCTGGTATTCCCGTGGTCGAGATCATGGACACCGACGGTGAACCAATCGACACAGCTGTTGGAATTTCCCACCGTCGCGCTGGCCGTATGATGGCCGAAGCCATTGTTGAGGCCGGGTACAAACGCATCGGGTTCATGGGCACTAAGATGCCGTTGGATCACCGTGCACGTAAACGGTTCGAGGGATTCACACAAACCCTTGCCAAGAACGGTATCGAGATTGCAGATCAGGAATTTTACTCGGGCGGGTCAGCATTGGCCAAGGGCCGCGAAATGACGGAAGCGATGCTGAAACGGACGCCCGACCTCGACTTCCTATATTTCTCGAACGACATGATCGGCGCGGGTGGTTTGCTTTATTTACAAGAACAAGGCATCGACATTCCCAACAAGATTGGGCTGGCGGGTTTCAATGGCGTTGAGCTTCTGGAAGGGCTTCCGAAACGACTGGCGAGTATGGATGCCTGCCGCCTTGAGATCGGGCAAACGGCCGCGCGCATCGTTGCCGCACGCAATGCAGACGGTGCAAGTGATGAAGGTCAAGTCGTTGACCTGTCTCCGACGCTGAGCCGCGGCGACACCTTGCGCAAGATCTAGGCAATGGCAGCGTCGGACAGCCTCAGTGGAAGTTGGACGGGTCGTTTTGACTACGACAACATCACGCTGGGGGCACCTGTTTCATTTGATGCTGTCCTGACCGAGACGGGGACAACGCTTCGCGGCGAGGTCGTCGAACCAAATACGTTTCGCGACGAGGCAACGGATACTCTTTTGGCGGTGATCGTGGGCACACGCAGCGGGTCTACGGTATCGTTTACCAAGACATACACCGATTTTGATCAAGGCGAGGACCCAGTTTACGAGGGCCAGATCAACGCCACAGCAACACGGATCACGGGTCGTTGGCATTTCCCTAGCATGACAGGCGTCTGCGGAACATTCCTTCTGGCACGTACAGCACAAGCCGCCGCCCGAAAAGCGACCAAAGCTTCGATCGAAAGAACGCACGAAGTAGAAACCATCACG
Organism: Octadecabacter algicola; assembly: GCF_021532625.1. Taxonomy (GTDB): domain Bacteria; phylum Pseudomonadota; class Alphaproteobacteria; order Rhodobacterales; family Rhodobacteraceae; genus Octadecabacter; species Octadecabacter algicola. The sequence continues at coordinate 623,027 of NZ_JAKGAR010000003.1, read as the reverse complement.
TAGACTGACACTTAAGCCTAAAGTGCATGAACGGGAGGCGCCGCGTTGGTGTGGATGATCCGCTTTTGTATTGTGGCGGGGTAAAACCGACGCTCGACAACTGCCCAAAGACTGGGCATCTCAGTTCTAAAATGACATCTATTGCGACAACAAACTCTTTTTGACGACCTATCGCCGCGCAAATCATGCAGATTGCTTCGTATAAAACTCAACTTCGGAACTTCACTTCGTATGCAAACGTCTAAGACCACTTCGTTCAGCGCCCGGCTGGCCTCTCTTATCCTACAGATTTATCCTGATATCGACGCCGACATTCTGGCCAGCAAAGTGGTCGAGGCGTTTTGGCCTGAGGGCACCAAGCCCCGCAAACGCGGACGGCTCCCGAGCAACAACCTGTGGACCGAACAGGATGCGATGTTGATCACCTACGGCAATTCAATTCTGGACGGAACGCATAAGCCGCTCGATCTTTTGTATGACTTTTTGTTGCGCCGTATGAAGGGCGTGGTCAACGGCGTGCATATTTTGCCATTCTTTCCATATACGTCTGATGATGGCTTTGCTGTATCGGACTTTCGCGCCGTGAATCCACAATTGGGCGATTGGCCGGACATCAACCGCATCGGTGAGGATTTTCATTTGATGTCTGATCTTGTGCTGAACCATGTGTCGAGCCAAGGGACGTGGTTCAATGCCTATCGCCAAGGTCAAGCGCCCTACGACAAGTTCTTCTTTGAGGCGTCCCCTGAAGATGACTTAAGTGATGTTGTTCGCCCGCGTACGACCCCACTTTTGCAGGAAGTTGAAACCGTCAACGGGCCGCGTCATGTTTGGTGCACGTTTAGCCATGATCAAATTGATGTCGACTTTCGCAATCCAGAAGTTCTGTTGGAATTCCTGCGGATCATCCGTTTGCACGTTGAAAACGGTGTCCAGATTATCCGGCTAGATGCGGTAGCGTTTCTTTGGAAAGAAGCGGGCACGCCTTCTATCCACTTGCCACAAACCCACGCCGTTGTGCAATTGATCCGAATGCTGTGCGACTATGCTGCGGAAACGATCATTCTGCTGACTGAAACGAATGTGCCTAAGGCCGAAAACCTAAGCTATTTTGGCAACCGCAACGAAGCCCACGCAATCTATAACTTCCCACTGCCGCCGCTGATCCTGCATGCGATGATGTCTGGCTCCGCTGATTATCTGCGGCGTTGGTCTAGCGGCATGCCCCCCGCGCAATTGGGCTGTGCCTACCTGAACTTCACTGCCAGCCACGACGGGATCGGGATGCGCCCAGTTGAGGGCATTCTGCCTACGGACGAGCAAAACAAGATGATCGACACGATCAAAGAGATTGGTGGCTTGGTGTCTATGCGGGCGCTGCCAGATGGTGGTGAGGCCCCTTACGAGATCAACACGACCTATTACGCGGCGACTGGCCAGACATTTGAAGGCAAAGATGACTACCACTTTGAGCGGTTCATATGTTCGCAAACCATCGTCATGTCACTCGAAGGCATTCCAGCGTTCTACATACACTCGATGCTGGCGACACCGAATGATCACGCACAGGTCGAACATCGGGGCATGAACCGTGCGATCAACAGGCACCGCTGGGATTATCCAACATTGAACGGCTTGCTGGATGATCCCCAAACAGAGCAATCGCGCGTCTTGAATGCTTTGTCAGATCGGCTGCGCATCCGGAAAAACCAACCCGCCTTCCACCCCAATGCGACGCAGTTCACGATGCCGCTGACTGATGCTGTGTTTGGTGTCTGGCGTCAGAGTCTCGATCGTCACCAATCAATTTTCGCTCTGCATAACGTCAGCAATGAAACGGTCGATGTTTCGCATCTCTCGATGAACCTGATCGAAGATGAAGACTGGGTGGATCTGATCAGTGGCGAACCTATCGACATGGAAAAAGATGCGGTGACCCTTTCACCGTATCAGTGTCGTTGGATAACCAATCGCGGCTAAAGCTTAGACGTATTCTTCTTCGTCGGCTTTAGCAGCGGCAGCCATATCGCTCAGGAATGTCGGGTCGGCTGAATGAACACGGTTCCACGTTGGGATGAACGGCGTTTCATGGGGGTTATCCAAGAATATTTGCCCTGCCTTCATAATGTTTTCTGCAAACAACTCGATTGACTGTTCCTCTGCGTGGCGGTCAATCGTCAGCCCGTTCATCTTGGCGTCGTTGTAGTAGGATTCGAGTAGATCAAGGGCACAGCGGTAGTACGTCGCTTTCAACGTACGAAAAACATTGGCCGTAAAAACGGTGCCGTCGGACGCCAGCTTGCGAAAAATCGCTTTGCAGATGTCCGTGGACATTCGATTTAAGCCTGCACTGGATTCCTCTGGGCTTAGGGATTGGTGTTTGTGATCGTAGGCGTCCGAGATATCAACTTGGCAAACCGCCTTCGGCGCGAGGTTGCGCCATGCCTCGGACAGGACACCAATTTCCAAGCCCCAATCGGACGGCATTCGAAGGTCTGGCAAAATCGCAGTACGCATCGCAAATTCGCCTGACAATGGATACCGAAAGCTACGCAAGTAATCGATGTAGTCACGATCTCCGACGACCCGTTTCAAAGCAATCAGAAGAGGGCTTACCAACAGCCGTGTTACGCGGCCATTAAGGTTCCCACCGCCTATGCGGGGGTAGTAACCCTTGGCGACTTGATACGGAAACGTAGGGTTTGCGACGGGGTAGACCAAACGAGCCAACATCTCTTTGTTGTAGGTGAGAATATCGCAGTCATGAATTGCCATTACAGCGCTGTCCGCGCATCCGATCAAATACCCAAGAGAGGCCCAAACATTCTTGCCCTTACCCTGCTCCATCGGGGCCAGCCCCATCGATTCCAATCGCGCGCCCAGCGCAAGCATTCGCGGGCTGTCGTTCCAAATTACGATGTGGTTCTGGCCCAACCCCTCAAAGAACTTTTTGGCGTGTCGGTACTGCGTCTCATCGGCTGCATCCAGGCCGATAATGATTCTGTGCAGGTAGCTGACCTTTGCCAACTCCGACAGGATATGCGGCATCGCTTCACCCTCAAGCTCTGAGTAGAGGCATGGCAAGATCAGCGAGATTTTCCGTGATTGCGCAAAGACCGACAGTTCGTGCTCCATCTCGTCTGCGGACCTCGCCCGGAGATTGTGCAGCGTTGTGATGTTTCCGTTCTGATGAAAATCAGCCATGTGCGTCTCTCCTAGTGCAATTCAAGTTTATTAAGTAGTGTCAGGACCGCCTCTGCCCAGCCAGTCGGGCCCGCGGATGCCGTTCTAATAATCTGGCCAGTCTTTTCGCCAGTTAGGTGCGGAAGTGGCGCGCGGTTTGGGTTGGCGACGACGACACCATAATCAGCGTTTTCCAACATCTGTATGTCATTGGGGGCATCGCCTAAGGCGATGGTGTGCTGCGGCTTATACGCGTCGATTATCGCTCGCATCTGGTCAACTTTGTTGCCACCCAACGAAAGCGTCAGGAACCGCCCCCCTTGCTGCGCAATGACTCCGTCTCGCTTGAGGTGATCCACGAAGGCGACCTTCTGCACGTCTGTCCCTAACCATTGACCTGGTTCTGAAAAGGCCCGCTGTTGCGCCAATGCCGCGTCTTCAAGCGAAAGGCCTGTTATCTCTGCCACTTGCGCTGTGGATACATCCCCAAACCCACGAAAGAGATCGCGTAGATCCTCGGGCGCACGGTTCAGCGCCTCTCGAACGGCTTCATAGTGGTCACCCGCTGGAATGATGGTTTCATTGGGCGGCAAAATACCCGCGCCGTTTTCGACAATGGCGGGCCAATGGTCCAACCCAAGTGACGTTCGCAACGTGGAAATTTCAGGTGTTGTCTTACTGCTCGCCAGAACAACGCCTGCGGAAATTTGATGAAGAACGGTCAGTGCAGGCTGTGCTTCATTCCAACTGTAAGTTTCGTGATCGATCAATGTACCGTCAAGATCGGTAAACACGATAAGCTGGGTATTGGACTTCATGCTGTAAAACATGATCCCTGCATCTGCTGATCACAACAGAGCAAAGCCAAAGTAGAGTGAACCTGACTTAGAAAAGAAACGAATTGAAGCAGAGAGCCTAAAATTTAGGCGCACAACAAAGAATCAGTATTGGTTGTCAAAATCCCATAAGAGTGCAGATTTCACAGCCACAAAAATACGCACACCGTAAGCTATTAATTTTAGAAGAACATCGTTGAGGAGCGACGTGATGAGAAGCCCGTCCAAGTACGCTTTGAAGATTTGTCAGGACAATGAAGTCAGGGCCAGCTTATGCCTACGCGGCAAGTCAAAAAGAGTGCTACCTTGGGCTTGGGGCATGAGGGCGTAGAACATGAAAGTATGTGGATGTGAGATATCGGCGCAGGAGGTTCGACTTGCCGTTGTCGACCTGAGCGATGAAGGCGACATGGAAATGCTTCGCCTGAAGGTCACACGAGTTGAGCTCGAGGATGACACATCTGAGGCCAATCTTCGGTCGTTCTTGGCTGATCTTCAGGAGTTTTCCCGAGAGCATGAAATCGATACCTTCGTTATCAAGACGCGCGCCAAGAAAGGCCGCATGGCAGGTGGAGCGGTATCCTTCAAAATCGAAACTCTGATTCAACTCATTGAGGGCTGCGAGACCAAGTTCGTAAGTCCGGTCGCGCTCGCGCACTTTGCCAAGAAAGATCTTGAAAAATATCCAGAGAAGCTTCCGGTTTATTTAAAGAACGCCTTTCTTGCCGGCGCTTATGCTTTGACGAAACCGGGGTTTTTAGCCTAGCGAAGATCGAGAAATTCGGCACGATCAAGCTTATGCAGGCACATACTACCCTTCAATAATGAGAGACCTGAAAGGGGCGCTACCTGCGCCCCTTCTTTTTCTTGTTCATCCAAAATGGAGGTGCATCACCCGCCATCATGCAACCGTAAGGGTCGATGTAATCGACAATATCGGCTAGGCCAAAGCTGTCGATCTGACGCACGACATTGGCCGCATTTTTGTACGACGACGGCAATTCTGACGCATCAATACCACCGGCGGGAAAGCGGATATCCAATCCTGCCGTCTCGGCCACCAAAGCCTGCTCTGCCGTCATATCCCCCATCCGGCGCTTGTGCTCGGACCGTGAAAAATTACGGCCCGCCCCATGCGGGGAAAAGCCCAAAGCATGATCCGCATCTGATCCACGCACGACCAAAACAGGCTCGGACATGTTCAGTGGGATCAGTGTCAGACCCGTTGCATCAGCGGCATAATCACCCCAAGCGGGCGTCGCCCCCTTGCCATGATAGAACAGATCATCGCGCTTAAAGACGAAGTTGTGCTCGTTCCAGAACCGCTCACCCGGTTGTGCACCGGACCCTTCCACGGTCGCCTGATGAATGGCGTTGTGGTTGGCTTTGGTCCATTTGCGGATCAGTTGCAGAGCGGCCCAATACTCCTGACCATCCTGCGTATCCACTGGAATCCAAGCATTCTGCTTCAACGTGTTAGGCGATAGCTTCTTGCGGTACTTCTCCGCTACTTCCATTCCCAGCTTGTACAGAACTGCCCCTGGCCCACGCGACCCATGGTGGGTCACGATGGCGGTACGTCCGCTGTTGCGCGACTTGCCCACAAACAAGAAATGGTTGCCATCGCCTTGCGTACCCAAATGCTCCGTTGCCATGCGGAGGATCTTAGGATTGCTCAAAAAACGGTTTTCGCGAAACCCGTCCATCAGGTTTTGCGACAAGGTAAAGCGTTTGCCGTTCTGCCGCCCGCCGGGGCCAAAATGCGTGACCTTCTCTGCCGCATCCAGCACCGCTTTGGGCTCAATCTCACCCAAATCGGTCATCATGACGGAACAACAGATATCAGCCGAATGCATACCCGGATGGATCGCGTTCTTAGCTGCAACAACACCGCCCACTGGAATCGTGCCCATAGGACCTGCGGGGCAGGCATCAGGCATCACGGCAGCAGACACAACAGTCGGCGTCCGCATAACAGCCATCATCGTTTCACGAACCTTAGCGAGGTTATCGACCTCATCTGCGTCATCAGACGCTTCGATGTTGAAATGAAACGGTACATCGCCGGCCTTTTGCAAAGGGATCGTTGGGGGTGGCGGAGGGGGTTTCATCCCATCCAGCTTGGCCCTGATCTGATCCTCGCTATAGCCAGCGGCAAGCCCCGCTTGTGCAATTGCCAAAAGGCGACCGAACTCCTTGCTAGGAATATGGCCCCAAGCCTTGAGCGTTTCACCTGTGATTACCATCTGTGTCATTATTTTCTCTTTGTCCGCTGAACCATCAACGCTTTCTTCAATTTTCAAATATGCCGCAGGCACGTGATCCGTCAGCCAGACACCATTGTCGGCCTGATAGAATGCGTACCCGGCTCGATGCATTTCACCCGCAGCCACAATCAAGATCACCGGCGCACCATGGCGCGCGCCAACCTTGAAAGCCGTTTGCGGGTCACCCGACAAATGCACCTGCTGGCGAGACATCGGGCGCAGCCCATCGGTCATGATCGCCGTGACGGTCACCTCTGCTGTGCCATGGTAAAGCCGCGATGGCGGTTCAATCGCTTCCACACCGAGATCAATGGCAATCGAATGTCCTTGAGCGGCACGGATTTGGTCGCCCGTACCCGACAAGCTAAAGCGTTTTTTGTCATTGGTTTCCACAATTTCGACCAGTTGATCTTGGCTTATGGGCAGGTCGTGGTCGGCCAAAGCCGTCAGCAACACATCCACCGCCACCCACCCCTCTGAATCGGGCGTTAGGTCAAGCTTCTCGGGCGTATGGCGCAAAACCTGCGCTAACAACCTGCTCACTTTTTGCAGGTGCTTTTTCTCTTTGTTTGTCATCTTCTTTAACTCTCTTGGGCGGACAGATTTCCAACCCATTTCTTGTGATAATACGTCATGCGCCATTGCACGGACTTCGCTTTGTCATTGGTCAGCGACGTGACCAAACCGTCGCCTTCAGGTGCCCCGACCGTGATCAAGTAGTCAGCGGCCAGACTACGCAGTTTGGCGCTTTTGTCTTGGCCGGCATGGCGCAGCATCATCGCACGGGTTGCCGATGATACCTCTACCGCGCGTTTTTCGCGACGCGGTACTTTCTGGCGCAGGTTGAAGACCTTGTCATGCCACACCCAATCATAGCCTTCGGTCCAATGGGCATGGCCTGTCAGCAAAGTTTCGACTGTAACAGCGCGTACAAATACCGATTGCGCATGCAGCGCCAAATCGGGCAAAGCCCAATTGTGGTCAGGACTGCGCAGAAGTTGCCGTAAGGAACGTGGCAACGGCCCAGTTGCGGTTTCCAAGAACGTCGCTTTGACAACCAACGGCCAATCACGATGCGCCGCCAACATCTGCGCCACTGCAGCACCACCGCGTTCCCAACGGGCAACACGGTCCAGCACAAAAAGGCAAAGCGGGACCAACTCCGCCTGGTTCAACCTCGGCAAAACAGCCTCAAGTCGAGAAAAAGCGACCTTGCGAACCTGAGCTGCCCAATCGTTGCACCGCAGCAAAAGTGCCGTTAGCGCGGCGGTATCATCCATTGGTGCAACCTGCACAGCCCGTTCACGCAGATGCCCATCAGCGGCATGTATTGCAAGCAATCCAAAGGTAGGATTTCTGGAAAATTGCGCATCCCAATCAACAGGACCTGATTTGGTAAACCACGACGTTACCCCGGAAGCAGTTCGCACTGGCGCACGATACGCTTTACTACGAAACGGCTGATCAAGCTGGGCCACTTGCTGTGGGCTTAGTAGCTTGCGACGCTCTTCAAACAAAGACAGCGCAAACGGATCAAGCTTGCCATTTGCAACCTGCCATGCGGCATCAAACCGAGATATGTCTTTGTTCAATTTCATCTTCTTCACTCTCAAATCAAACCACACGCAGAACAAGGCATTTGCAGGATGAATTTCCGCCACCAGATTGCTCTGGGCTGGGGTTGAACCAGCACGGGCCTGAGGGTCCCACCCATGAAGGGCTGCGTCTACCTGTAATCCTGCAGGCATTTCTGACTATGGTCCCGGGGGACAAGGATGCGTGAGATGGGTTTCCCCGACCGTTTTGAGCGATGTAATCCCACGGGCATTCCCCCGGTTGTTTCCTTTTATTTTTGGCTGGAAGGGCAGGACTCGAACCTGCAACACACGAGATCAAAACCCGTTGCTCTACCAATTGAGCTACCTTCCAATATTGGCTCGGCTGGTAGGGATCGAACCTACGACATCCTGATTAACAGTCAGGTGCTCTACCTCTGAGCTACAGCCGAATGAGGGAGGACAAGTTGATTGTGAGACCTTCTCCCAGATGTGTTGGCATCTGGTTCGGCGCGACTCGAACGCGCATTTATCCAATGTAGTCCCACAGGCATTCCTCCTGCATATTTCGTTTGGTCAGGAATGGAGGATTTGAACCTCCGACTTCCGCAGTCCAAGTGCGGCACTCTAACCAGCCTGAGCTAATCCCTGAATTTTGGTCCCTGGCGACAAGGAAAGGGTGAAACATTACGCGCTCTATCCGCTGAGCTATCCCGCCATGGTAGCAGGAGTGGGATTCGAACCCACGACCTCGACATCCACAATGTAGTTCCAACCAGCATTCGCCAGGGGTGATTTCGGGTCCGGCAACAAGGGATCGGCGAAACGGTATCGGCTCTACCAACTGAGCTACCCTGAGAAGTAATATCAGGAGCGGGGTTCGAACCCGCGACAAGATGTAGTTCCACCAGCATTTGCCGGAATTTGCGTTGAATGCAGACACACGCGGTACAAGGTCCCGCCCATGCCAAAGAGCGCCCGCAAGAGTGAGGGAGTCGAACCCTCAAGTTCCTCTGATCGTGCCCCCGCGTGTGTCAGCATTCAACGCAATGCATTTGTCTTGGCGACAAGAGTAAAGAAACAGTTTGGGGTCCCGCCCACACTCCGCCTGTCAGGAGTGTTTTGCCGTCTGGGCGACCGCGATGAGAGGAGTCGAACCTACTCGGATGATCCCAAGGGTGCGCGATGTAGTTCCTTTGGCATTCGCCAAGTTGTTTGTGTGTCGGTCCCGGCGACAAGGGTTAGGTGAAACAATTGCCCAGTGTTTTGCCTCGTTAAACTACGAAGCAGTTTCGCTTCGGCGTGGCTCGATCCACGCGACTCTGGGGTTGGATGTAGTTCCACCAGCATTCGCCGGATTGTATTCCTTTCAATTCGTTTCAAGCAGTTGACGTTTTCACGTCTGTGTTCAATTGATTGGGTCAGGCGGACAAGAAATCCGTGAGACGGGACATTTAACAGATGTAGTCCCACAGGCATTCCGCCTGACCCTATGTTTTAGACCTCCACAGCTTTGATTTGGCCGACCCAGTGGTCTGACCCCATCTCACCGTTCGCGAAGGCCGCGATCTGGTCAAAGACCGTATCGGAGAACCCGCCAATGTTCAGCACGTCGTCACGCTCTTTCGCTTGCGTGGTCCCGTAGGGGGCGATGTCGATGCAGACCAGTTTGGCCTTGGGGTTACGCTTTTTGAGCTTCTCCCACGCTTGCATCATCACCGTCCCGTTGTTCCCGTAAGCTGCATGCGCCCACGACTGGTTGTCGGACACCATGATTACCAGATCAGGGGCACGCCCCTTCGCCAGCAACCAACCAAGCGGTGCCGCACAGTTTGTCCCGCCGCCCCACTGTTCTGCCAAACGCGCGGCGTTTGTCAGGATGGTGTCGCGGGGTTCCAACCGCAGATCACGCACCTTCACTTCAAACGGCAACACTGTTGCCGATGGGTTTTGGCGCAGGATCGCCGCAGAAACGAGACCTGCCACATCCACAAAACGCGTCACCGTGGTGGCCCCCTTACGGAAACCAGTCACAGCGCCAGACATGGACCCAGATACATCCGGGCAGACCACGACCTGACCGCGCAGTTTTGGTACGTTACGCACCGAAAGCTCCATCGCGTCATGCAGCGCATCCCGGATTTCCACCGGCATATCAGCAGACAACGCCTGATAGGCGGTCATCAATTGGTATGGGAACACCCGCGCTTTTGCGATCTTGTTAGGATCACGCAGGGTGGCCGCAATATGCGCCCGCATCTTTGGCAAGGCCAACACCCCATGACGCTGAAACGTGTTCAGATTCATACGGGTCATCTGCCAAGAAGCGCTTTCAGCGATCTTTGACCACTGCTTGGTGGACAAAGACAACTGCGTCAGCATCTGGAATGGCACGTCAGGGACTGCCCCCTTGCCGGTTTCCTTGAACCGGAGGAAGTCCTGCACAGCCACTGGCAACAACGCGACATCACATGGCCGCCTGATGATCCAAGCAAACAAAGCTTCACGCGCTTTGTTGCCCGGCTTAGGGTGCACCATCTTGATCACATCCGCCAAGGACGGATCGTTGCCGACATTGGCCTGCAAGATCGCCTGGTCGGACGCCGCATTCAGCCAGTTCGCAACCATCCGCTTTGGCGCAGAGCCAAGCGATTTCCGTCCCGTCTGCCCAGACCGCATGATCTGCACAAATGTCCGTAACATTTTGCCGTTGTCCACGACGCGTCCAAAGACACGCTGAAACAAAATTGGGTCACGCCCAGCCAGGACTGCCAACAGCAATGCTGGCATGTCCTTCATATGCCCGGACTTACGGGTGTAGACAGCCGTTTGCGCCAGAAATGACGGATCAACCTTATTTGCCAATTTCAAGGTACGAGACAGTTCCTGCATCGGATCTTGGTAGTATGTTGCACCAAAGGTTCCAGTCATCGCGACTTGAGCCAGGGCATGTGCATCAGTATATCGGTAGGCCGGTGCACCCGCAGCGTTTTGGGTATTGGTTGCAGGAAGCAACCGGCCTTTGATTGATGCAAACACGGATTTGTTTGCCATAGTCTTCATCCTTCATTTCAGTTCGTGAGGATGTTTTGCCTGATAGGCAGCGGGATTCTAAGAAAAATCGAAAACCATGTAACTATATGTTTTAAAAAGTTAAATATCGACATCCCGAAATCGGTGAGCAAAAAACGTATTGATTTGTATCGTAGTTTATCCGATAGGATAGAGACATGAAAACGAACGTTGTCATTGGCTTTCTCGGAACGAATCTGGATGCGGGAAAGCGCCGGCGCTGGCGCCCTTCTGTTCAGTTGGTCGAGCATAGTGATTTTCCGGTAGATCGTTTTGAGTTGATCCATGGTTCACGCTGGTCAGGTCTTGCTGAAAAGATCAAAACTACGATCGAATATATCAATCCCAAAACCGAAGTCTTGCTTCAACAAATGGAGATCCAAGACCCTTGGGATTTTGAAGAAATGTACGGCGCGATGTTCGATTTTGCCCGAAACTATGGCTTTGACGATGAGCGCGAAGACTATCACATCCACCTGACGACCGGCACACATGTCGCCCAGATTTGCTGGTTCTTGCTGGCCGAGTCCCGTCATATTCCCGCCAAATTGGTCCAGACGGGCCCCCCTCGTGGTGAAGAGGAAGGTCCCGGCAGCCTGCAAGTCGTTGACTTGGATTTGTCACGCTACAATGCGTTGCAGCAGCGCTTTGATCTTGTCAGCAAAGAATACAACACCCTACTTAAAGGTGGTATTGAAACCCGCAACGCAGCTTTCAATGCGATGATTGACCGCATGGAGGTAGTGACGTCAAACTCGGATGCGCCATTGTTGCTGATGGGTCCGACGGGGACGGGCAAGTCTGATCTTGCTACCCGACTTTATGAACTCAAACTACAACGTCGCCGTATCAAAGGTCGGTTGGTGCATGTGAATTGCTCGACGCTTAAGGGCGAACGCGCCATGTCTACGCTTTTTGGGCACCGCAAGCAGGCGATCCCCGGGGCTGGTGCCGACAGGCGGGGCTTGTTGCAAGAAGCCGACGGCGGTGTGTTATTTCTGGATGAAATTGATGAGCTTGGTCTGGACGAACAGGCCATGATCCTGCACGCGATCGAAACGGGGAAGTATTTTCCATTAGGGTCGGACTATGAGGTTACCAGCCGCTTTCACTTGATCGCAGGTGCCAGCCGGGACCTTGCTGAAATGGTGGCGAAAGGTCGCTTCCGTGCGGATCTTTTTGCCCGCTTGAATCTATGGACCTTTACGCTTCCGGCACTGCGCGACAGACCTGAAGATATCGCTCCCAACATCGCCTTCGAGATGGCCCGCGTTGAAAAGTTGCAGGGTAATCGGATCACCTTTAACGCAGACGCGCAAATCGCCTACCAGAAATTCGCGACTGATCCGGGTACGCAATGGCGCGGCAATTTCCGCGATCTTAGTGCGTCAATCCAGCGGATGTGCACCTTGGCTCCTCGTGGGCGCATCACGCACACGATGGTCACCGCCGAGATTGAGGCTTTATCGAAAACATGGCATCACGCTAGCAGTGATCCCGATATGCAGCTCATCACAGAACACCTCGGCGAAAAGGCTGCAAACATTGATGAATTCGACCGTGTTCAACTTGCCGCTGTCATCCGCGTGTGCAAACAAAGCGCCAGTCTCAGTGCCGCTGGCCGCCGCCTTTTCGCGGCTTCTCGGGCTGCAAAGGCAAGCCGGAACGATGCCGATAGGCTTCGCAAGTATCTTGAGAAGTTCGGACTGGATTGGGGCTCCTGCCAAAGCTGAATGGTCGTCATGGATGTGCCGTTGCTGATTGGCCACACAATTTGTCCTGAGCAATATTATGTTTGTCAGAATCCAACTTCGCGCCTAGACGAGTTCTCCAATCGGTCCGTGAGACCCAATTTGTAACCCCAACCAAGAAAGGGCAACACATGACACTTCATCGCAACGCCCTTCAGGGGCAAATCACCGCTTAAGCCGCAAACCGGCCTGATGTGATCTCATTCACTGACCTTGTGGTCAGCATATCTACATTGTGAATATTGGGTATTACTCCATGGGCAATTCTGTCTTGGATGGCCGCATGTCTGCTGAGAACAGCGACTGCGCCATCACAAAATTCTATACGTCTGCGGCCTGGATCGATGGTCGCGCTGAACAACAACTTGAGCACGTCGCCGGATGGTCCGGCGTCCGTAAAATCGCGGCTTTTCCTGACCTGCACCCCGGAAAGTTCGGGCCCGTTGGGTGTGCCGTATTGGCGGATCGCATCTTTCCGCAGTTGATCGGCAACGATATCGGCTGCGGCATGTCATTGTTCCAGCTTGATTTGCCTTTGCGCAAATTCAAGATGGAAAAGGCAGTGCGCCGGATACGCGTGCTGAGCGAGCCGGTAACCGACGACACTGGATGCCGCCTCGAAGAAATTGGCCTGCAACCCGACGTGTTCGCGACGTCTCTGGGCACGATTGGTGGTGGCAATCACTTTTGCGAAGTGCAAACGCTGGTCGAGAGCGAGGCTGACCTAAACCTGGACAAAACGGTGACCTACCTGCTTGTCCATTCGGGGTCACGCGGTTTTGGGAATGCAGTTCTGGGCGCTGTTGAACAGGGCGCGTTTTCAGGCATGCATCCGAACGACGCGGCCACGTCGGACTATGTGCAAAGCCATGACAAGGCGGTCCTATGGGCTAGCCTAAATCGCCAGATCATAGCTGAACGTGCGGCCGAGGCATTGCGTGCGGACCTGCATCTGATTGCGGATGCGCCGCACAATCTCTTGACGCGGGATGTTGATGGTTGGTTGCACCGCAAAGGCGCGGCAAGTGCTGCCTCTGGTCTTGTTCCACTGGCCGGATCGCGAGCAACACCCAGCTACCTTTTGCGCCCAACGCATCAACCAGATGCCTTGATGTCCACGGCTCATGGGGCGGGTCGTCGCTATGATCGATCTTCCATGTATGGCCGGGTGCGGTCCAAGCGATCTGATGTCGAAGCAATGCAACGAACGTCCTATGGCGGTCGCACCATTTGTGAAGATCGTGACTTGTTGATTGAGGAAGCACCGCTGGCCTACAAATCATCGCAAAGTGTGGTGGCGGATCTGGAAGCAACCGGTGCAGCAAAATCAGCTGCAATGTTTCATCCGCTTTTGACCTTCAAGAAAACACGAAATGGAGGTCGGACATGAAACACAACATGCCAATTTCCCTTCTCATCACCAGTGGCAACGGACCTGCCGAATGCAATCAAGCTGTCGCAGGCATTCTACAGCATATGCTGGATGAGGCCGAAGCGATCGGCCTTGATCTGGATGCGAACACCACGCCTTCAAAGTATGGTGCAAAGTCGGCTGTGGTTGTTGTTAATGGTCTGAGTAATGATGCGTTTGCCCGACGCTGGTGCGGGACGATCCTTTGGCGTTCCAAAAGCACGTTACGACCGAACCACAAGCGCGCAAACTGGTTTGTTGGTGTTTTCCAATTGACGCGGAACGCCGCCCAAAAGGTTGAGGTTAACCCCAGCGATGTTGTGTTTGAGAGCTTCCGTGCAGGTGGCCCCGGTGGTCAACACCAGAACACGACTGATAGCGCAGTGCGGGCAACGCATCGACCAACCGGATTGACAGCAGTAGCACGCGAAATGCGGTCACAACATCGCAACAAGTCCCTGGCACTTGAGCGACTACAGACCTTGATGAAGGCGCAAGCCACAGCAGATTATGAGGCCAAAAAAAGCGATCAGAACCAGCTCCACAACACGCTGGAACGTGGCAATCCTGTCCGTTGCTTCAAAGGAACCAACTTTCGTGAGGAAAGGTGCCTGTGATGGACATGATTGATAGCTTTTTAACCGATGCATTGAAAAGTGACTTCTTCGCTGGCGGTCTAGCTTTAGGTGCTTTTGGCATTGCCGTCGCGTCTTTGCGCGTCGGGATAATTGCTCTCTATAAGCTGGTCATGCGCCGCGTTTGGGTCAGCCTGACGCTGGACAATCGCAGCGCGGCCTATCGTCATTTTTGCATTTGGATGGAACATAACAATGTGCTGTCTAAATCGCGGCACGTGCGGATGACTGATGGTAGATGGGCCAGTGGCACCAAGGGATATGCCCCGGCTCCCGGACTGCATTGGTTTTTAAGCCAAGGTAAGATTTGCCGTCTTGAACGCGACATTAACGAGAAGTCCAAAATCGGGAATCCTCACAATCAACGTCCAATGGAAACATTGCACGTCACCGTGCTATTCGGTCATCTCTCGACAATCCTTGGATGGATCGAGGCCGGACGACAAATTGCGCAAACGAAAGATCGCATCGGCCCAGGACTGCACATTTTAAAGGGCGACTACTGGGATAACATTGGTGATATTCCGCGCCGGTCCATGGATACTGTTGTGGTAGACGACGACCGCGTGCGACGGGTCTTGGAAGACATGCGTTGGTTCTATGCAGCCAGCAACTGGTATGCTGAACGCGGTGTGCCATGGCGGCGAGGATATCTGTTTCATGGCCCACCCGGCACTGGGAAATCTAGCCTAATCCGAGCGCTTGCATCGGAGTTGTCTCTGGATATCGCAACTCTGGATGTTGGCAGGGCAACGCTGACAGATGATGATCTTCGTGAAGCGATGATTTGTGCGCCAAAACGCTCGTTGATCGCCGTCGAAGATGTGGATGCCGTATTCACACAACGCGAAGGTGGAGAAAAGCGCACTGGAGTCAGCTTCTCCGGACTGTTGAACGCCATTGACGGCGTCGCTGCTCAGGAGGGGAGTGCGTTGATCATGACGACGAACCATAGGGATAAATTGGACCCCGCTCTGATCCGACCTGGTCGTGCTGACGTGCACACCGAATTGGGATTGGTGAATGCTAAAGCGGCTCGGCAGTTGTTCAATCGGTTCTTCCCAGATGAGGCACTGCTTGCGGAGCAGTTTCAAGAACGGTTGGGGTCTCAGAAAATTAGTCCAGCCAAAATTCAGGGCTGGTTGTTGGCAAACAGCTCTGAACCATCAAAAGCTGCGCTTGCGACGGGTTTGTTGGGCAAGGCGGTCATTGTGGCTGTAGAGTGAATCCATGCGTGGGTACCGTCTTTGCAGTGAAATTAATGATATTTGCAACAAACAAACCAGGCCATAAAAACAAGGCTTGTGAGTCGGTGCATAAATCAGGTGCGCAACGCTGATGTCTGGTTTAGATTTTTCACATGCTTATTGGTTACGGGCTCCTACTTAGGGTTGCACTCTTGCCCGACATAAGTTGTGTTTCTCGCCGGACAAGCTGTGATTCACGCCGGACGGCACAAAACAGGAAAGCTGGCTGGGGTGGTAGGATTCGAACCTACGGTACACGCTACCAAAAAGCGTTGCCCTACGAACTCAACGATCCACCGAGATTTCGTCCGCTAGCCCAAAGCGAGGTGTCATCTCGATTTCAGTCTCAAAATGGTCTTGAAAGCTAACCAAGCAGGCAGATCAGCAAGCTTATGCTCCAAATCTGCACTCTTATGGTCTACTGACATTGGTGGAGAAAGTGGTGAGCCGTGATGGGTTCGAACCATCGACCTACTGATTAAAAGTCAGTTGCTCTACCAACTGAGCTAACGGCCCACGAGGGCTGCATTTAGAAACCATGGCCCCCGCGGTCAACCCCTAATCTCGCCATTAGACTGGATTCATTTCCATCGCTCACCTATATCCGCGATCATGACACAGACAGCAGGCATTTTGCCGTTCATGAAGATGCACGGCCTTGGCAACGATTTCGTTGTGATCGATGAACGTGATGGCGTTCAGCGCGTAACCGATTCTATCGTCTGTGCAATTGCGGATCGCCATCGCGGTGTCGGTTTTGATCAGTTGGCGGTGATGTCTCTTCAGGGTAATGCGGATGTCCATCTGACGTTCTATAACAGCGATGGCAGCACTGCTGGGGCCTGTGGCAATGCCACCCGCTGTATCGCTCGGTTTATCATGGATGAAACGGGCAAATCCGATCTGACGCTGACGACAGATCGCGGCACACTTTTGGCGCGGGATGCAGGCAATGGATTGACCTCTGTGAACATGGGGCATCCTCAGCTGACATGGGATACGGTACCACTTGCTCAGGATGTTGATCTTGACGCCTTGCCGATTTCGGGCGCGCCGCTTGCGACAGGCATGGGAAATCCACATTGCACGTTCTTTGTAGACGATGCTGATGCTGTCGACCTAGAGGCGCGCGGTGCCGAGATTGAACACCATCCTCTTTATCCAAAGCGTACCAATGTACAATTTGCACACGTCATCGGCCCTGACCATCTGCGGATGCGAGTCTGGGAACGTGGGGTTGGCGTGACTTTAGCTTCCGGGTCTTCGTCTTGTGCCACTGCTGTTGCAGCACATCGCAAGGGCCTAACGGGCCGTCGCGTCCAGATTGAGCTAGACGGTGGCACTATTAACATCGACTGGCGCGATGATGGGGTCTGGATGACCGGCCCAACCGCGCATGTCTTTGATGGTTTGTGGTACCTATGAGCGCGCCAAAATTCACAACACTCGGCTGCCGCCTAAACGCCTATGAAACAGAAGCGATGAAAGAACTCGCTGGCGCGGCAGGCGTTGAAAACGCTGTCGTCGTGAACACATGCGCCGTCACCGCAGAGGCTGTGCGCAAGGCCAAGAAAGAAATCCGCAAACTGCGCCGTGAAAACCCTGATGCGACATTGATCGTGACAGGATGCGCGGCGCAGACGGAACCTGAAACCTTTGTCGCGATGCCAGAGGTCAGCAAAGTCATCGGCAATACTGAAAAGATGCAGCCTGAAACGTGGAACGGGATGGCGCCTGACTTGATCGGCGAAACGGAGCCTGTGCAGGTCGATGACATCATGTCGGTTACGGAAACCGCTGGCCATTTGATTGACGGATTTGGCACGCGGTCCCGCGCTTATGTGCAGGTCCAGAACGGCTGCGATCACCGCTGCACGTTTTGTATCATCCCCTACGGTCGCGGCAATTCGCGCTCCGTTCCGGCAGGCGTTGTTGTAGAACAGATCAAACGCTTGGTTGGCAAAGGCTACAACGAAGTCGTCCTCACGGGAGTTGACCTGACAAGTTGGGGTGCAGATTTGCCTGCGATGCCAAAACTCGGCGATCTTGTAATGCGCATCCTGAAACTTGTGCCTGATCTGCCACGCCTTCGGATCAGTTCGATCGATTCGATCGAGGTTGACGAGAACCTGATGCAAGCAATCGCGACCGAGCCGCGTTTAATGCCGCATCTACACCTGTCCCTACAACACGGCGATGATCTAATTCTCAAGCGCATGAAACGCCGCCACCTTCGTGACGACGCAATCAAGTTTTCCGAGGATGCCCGCAAGCTGCGCCCAGACATGACGTTTGGCGCAGACATTATCGCTGGTTTCCCGACCGAGACTGAGGCGCACTTTGAAAACTCGCTCAAGCTCGTTGCAGACTGTGCCCTGACGTGGCTGCATGTCTTCCCATATTCTCCTCGCCAAGGCACTCCTGCCGCCCGAATGCCCGCCGTGAACGGCAAGGACATCAAAGCACGTGCAGCACGTCTTCGTGCGGTGGGCGACAAGGCGGTTGTTAGCCACCTTTCTGCCCAGCTCGGCAAGACGCATCACATTTTGATGGAAAACCCGCGCATGGGTCGTACCGAACAGTTTACCGAAGTCATGTTTGATGCCGACCAACCCGAGTCGCAGATTGTGACAGCCAAGATCACTGGCGCACTTGATCATCAGCTCACCGCATGACCCAGCCAATCCTATATTCCTACCGACGCTGCCCTTTTGCTATGCGGGCGCGCCTTGCGATTGCATCGTCAGGCCAACTGGTCGAATTGCGCGAAATCATTTTGCGCGACAAACCAGCGTCAATGCTAGAAGCATCACCAAAAGGCACCGTTCCCGTGATGATCGCCGACAAGGTTATCGACGAATCCTTGGACGTTATGCATTGGGCACTGGGCCAATCAGACCCCGAAGGCTTATTGGCTGCAATGCCCGACAGCGGCCACGATTTGATCGCTGAGTCAGATGGGCCGTTCAAAACCGCGCTGGATCACACGAAATATGCCGTGCGCCATCCTGATCTCGACCCGATCAAAAGCCGCGCTGAGGCCGCAACATTTATCGCCAAACTAGACACGCTTTTGGGCGACAAGCCATGGCTTTACGGTGATGCTCCGTCGCTTGCTGACCTCGCGATCCTGCCGTTTGTTCGCCAGTTCGCCCACACCGACCTTGATTGGTGGAGTGAGCAGCCCTTTAAAAATGCACAAGACTGGCTGGCGCGTTTCAAGGATTCGGACCGGTTCAAATCCATCATGACGAAATACACCCCTTGGAAAGCCGGAGATGACGTGATCCAGTTCCCCTAAGTCAAAGGAACTGTCATGCACCCTAATCCAGTCTATCGCAAAACCACTGATGACCACGCTCGCGCATTTGTACGCGATCGCGCTTTTGGTCAGGTTACCACGATGGGATCAGACGGATTGCTTGCCTCTCATGTTCCGGTACTTTTGTCAGATGACGCAAAGACGTTGGATCTGCACCTCGTGCGCTCGAACCCAATTGCGCGAGCCCTGACTGAACCGCTCGACGTATTGCTCACGATTGCTGGCCCTGACGGGTACGTATCGCCGGATTGGTACGGAGCAGAGGATCAAGTTCCGACCTGGAACTATGTCGCTGTCCACATCCGCGGCACTTTGGAAAAGCTCGACCAGTCAATGATCCGCAATGTTTTGGACCGCCAAAGCGCAGATTTCGAGAAACGGCTGCCAAAGCCGGAATGGACTACCGCCAAGATGACGCCTGACGTGCTTGAAAAGATGATGCGTCAGATCGTGCCCTGCCGCATAACGGTTACCGATCTACAAAGCACGTTTAAGTTAAACCAAAACAAGCCCGATGACGTGCGCCTGCGTGCCGCCGACGAGATGGCAACTAGTGGGGTTGGCATGGAAACGACAGCGCTGGCAGCTCTGATGCAGACCCCGCCCGAAGATAGTTAAAGGACCATCCCATGAAACTCATCATGTCTCCTCCCTCCCCGTTTGCCCGTAAGGCGCGTGTATTGTTGCGGGAAACCGGCCTCATTGATCGTGTCGAAGAAGTTCAGGTCGCAACAACTCCACTAGAGTCTGCGCCTGAAATCCTAGCTGCTAATCCATTGGGTAAAATCCCTGCTTTGATCCGCGAAGATGGCCCTGCGATCTACGACAGCCGCGTGATAACCCGCTACTTGGACGATATTGCCGACACAAACCTATACCCGAAGGTCAGCCTCTATGAAATTCTCACGCTCGAGGCGACGGCTGAAGCCGTCATGGAAGCCTGCATCGGTCTCACTTACGATGCGCGGTTCCGCCCTGACATGAATGCGCCAGAATGGACCGAAGCCCAGTGGAGCAAAGCAGAACGCGCAATTGCCGCGATCAACACTCGCTGGATGAGTCACCTGAAAGGCCCGTTGAACATGGCGCAAATCGCCGTGTCCTGTGCTTTGGCATACGTGGACTTACGCCACGACAACCGGAATTGGCGTCATGGCAACGAAACCCTTGCGACGTGGCAGGCCGATTTCGAAGCGCGCGACTCGATGCAGGCCACAAAAGCGTAACAGGGCCAAACGCCGCAGGAGGCTAAATGCCTGTGAATCATACTGGACCTGCAGCGACTTGGCGGCTAGATAGCGAACCGAATGAAAGTCCCTTTTTTGGGATTCTCATCGTATTTGACGGGCAAAAGCCCCCAAAATTCGGAGAATAACAGGTGTCTAACGCAGAACACGACCACGCAACGCGCCGCGATTTTATCTACTATGCTACCGCTGGCGCGGGTGCCGTAATCACAGGTGCCGCCGTTTGGCCGCTCGTGAACCAAATGAACCCCTCAGCAGATGTGCTCGCACTCGCGTCGATTCGCGTTGATGTAAGTGCTGTTGATCCCGGCATGCAGCTGACAGTGCTGTGGCAGGGTAAGCCAGTCTTTATTCGTCACCGTACAGGTGCCGAAATTCAAGAAGCGCAAGCGCAAGACGCTGAAGCGGCCTCTTTTATTGATGGGCTTGCTCGCAATGAAAACTTGGCTCCGACGGCCGATGCGCTTGACGCCAACCGCGTCATGCCTTCGCCAGAAGGCGAAGCGGAAGCCGCATGGATCGTTCAAATGGGCGTTTGTACGCACCTTGGTTGTGTTCCACTGGGCGACGGCGCTGGTGATTTCGGCGGCTGGTTCTGCCCGTGTCACGGTTCACACTACGACCTTGCTGGTCGCATCCGTAAAGGCCCTGCCCCTGAGAACCTTCCGGTTCCACCGGCTGCTTGGGTCGACGCAACAACTATCGAACTCGGTTAAGGAGAAGACACATGGGTGGCATTCCCCACGACCACTACGAACCCAAGTCTGGCATTGAAAAATGGGTCGACGGCCGTCTTCCTGTTATCGGACTTTTGTACAATACACTGATGATCCCCACACCAAAGAACCTGAACTGGATGTGGATCTGGGGCATCGTTTTGACATTTACACTGGCGCTGCAGATCGCAACCGGTGTTGTTCTTGTGATGCACTATACGCCGCACGTTGATTTGGCGTTTGCGTCCGTTGAACACATCATGCGCAACGTGAACGGCGGTCATATGATCCGCTACTTCCACATGAACGGCGCGTCACTGTTCTTTGTCGCCGTGTACGCCCACATGTTCCGTGGTCTGTACTACGGTTCATACAAAGCACCTCGTGAAATCACTTGGATCATCGGCATGTTGATCTTCCTAATGATGATGGGCACGGGGTTCTTGGGCTACGTACTGCCATGGGGCCAAATGTCGTTCCACGGTACTGCAGTTATCACTGGCCTGTTTGGCGCGATCCCGTTCATCGGTGAAAGCATTCAGACTTGGTTGCTTGGTGCATCTGCTGTTGGGCAACCTGCTCTGAACCGCTTCTTCTCGTTGCACTACCTTTTGCCGTTCGTAATTGCCGGTCTGGTTATCGTTCACATCTGGGCGTTCCACACTACAGGCAACAACAACCCAACTGGTGTTGAAGTTCGTCGCGGTTCCAAAGAAGAAGCCGAAAAAGACACGCTGCCATTCTGGCCATACTTCGTGATCAAAGACTTGTTCGCGTTGGCTGTTATCTTAGCTGTCTTCGTCGCAATCGTTGGCTTCATGCCAAACTTCTTGGGTCACCCGGATAACTACATCGAAGCCAACGCTCTGGTCACGCCAGCGCACATCGTTCCTGAATGGTACTTCTTGCCGTTCTACGCGATCCTTCGTGCGTTCGATAACACTGTATGGGTTGTGATGTTCGCAGACTGGATCAGCTTTGGCATCATCGATGCGAAGTTCTTCGGTGTGTTGGCTATGTTTGGCGCAATCGCGGTCATGGCTTTGGTGCCATGGTTGGACACATCCTCAGTTCGTTCTGGCCGTTACCGTCCGATGTTCAAATGGTGGTTTGCGATCCTCTGCGTGGACTTCATCGTTTTGATGTGGGCCGGCGCTATGCCAGCTGAGGGCATTTACCCAATCATCGCCCTGATCGGTGCAACATACTGGTTCGCCTATTTCCTCGTAATCCTGCCGCTGCTTGGCGTTATCGAAAAACCGACAACACCACCTGCGACAATCGAGGACGACTTCAACGCGCACTACGGCTCTAAGGCTGCTACGGATTCCTCCGCTGCATCCCCGGCTGAGTGAGAAAGGACAAATGAACATGTTCCGCAAACTCACCCTGACCGCAGCAACCATTCTTGGCCTCGCCTCTGGTTCTGCTTACGCCGCTGGTTCCGAAGTCCACGTTGAGGATTTTGACTTCTCGTTCGAGGGCGCATTCGGCAGCTACGACACCAACCAATTGCAGCGCGGTCTGCAAATCTACACTGAGATCTGTTCCAGCTGCCACGGTTTGAAGTACGTTTCGTTCCGCAACCTGCATGACGAAGGCGGGCCAAGCCTGCCGGAAGATCAGATGCGGGCATACGCTGACAGCATCGAAGTGTTCGATCCTGCATTGTTTGATGGCGACGGCGACTACCGCCCCGCGACACCAGCAGATCGTTTCCCTGAAGGTGGCGATCCGAATGCACCTGACCTGTCTTTGATGGCGAAAGCACGCGCTGGCTTCCACGGTCCTTATGGTACAGGCATCAACCAATTGATGCGTGGCATGGGCGGCCCAGAATACATCGCGTCTTTGCTGGATGGTTACCACGAAGCACCAAGCTGTGCGCCGGAGGATTTCGACGGCCACTACAACACAGTCTTCGCATCCGGCGGTTACCCTGACGAATGTAAAGACGACCACGGTGCGCACATGTACCCAGGCAGCTGGATCTCAATGGCACCACCACTGTACGATGATGCAATTGAATTCGCAGACGGTCACGCGGCTGACGTTGAACACATGTCACAGGACGTTGCAGCGTTCCTCATGTGGACTGCTGAACCAAAGATGAATGCGCGTAAGCAGGCAGGCCTGACTGGCGTAATTTTCTTGGTCGTACTTTCTGTTCTGCTGTACCTCACAAACAAACGTCTGTGGGCACCGCACAAGAAAGCGGCGAAGAACCGCGACTAAGCACTTCGCATATCTTAAACGAAGGGCCCGCCAATTTGGCGGGCCTTTTGCATTAAAGGTAACTGGTAAAAGCTGTTGGGGGGGCACACAGAAACGTCTGAGTCTCTTGAAGAGGCCAAACTCGGCCTTCCGCGACACCGGCCACCGCATCGGCTACGCGTTCAGCATCTGCAGGGTCATGAGTGACCATCACCAAAGTGCGCCCCGCCGCCTGTGCGAGGCCCACAGACAAATCAAGCATCTCGGCCTTAAGTGCAGGGCCCAAAGCGCTGAAAGGTTCATCCATGAGCATTAGCTCACGGTCCAACAGCAAAGCCCTCGCGAGTGTCGCGCGGCTTTGTTGCCCACCGGACAAAGCAGATGGTTTTCGCGCTGACATCCCCGCAAGGCCCACGCGGTCCAGCATCTCTTCAACCTTGTCGCGGATTTCCGTGCTTGGCCGAAGTTGAGGCGCACAGGCCAGAGCGACGTTCTGCATCACCGTCAGATGTGGGAAGAGATTGTTGTCTTGGAACAGCATCGAAACCGGCCGCTTAGCTGGCGCTAAGTCGGAAATGTCTTCACCGTTCCAGCGAAGCCGTCCCTGCTTTAGCGGCACAAACCCTGCAATCCCGCCAAGAAGTGTCGATTTTCCCGCGCCTGACGGACCAAGGACAGCAGTCACTTTGCCAACCTCAAACTCCACGTCCGCGCTAAGCTGGTAATCACCTTGCACAAACACTGCCTTTTCAAGCGTCAGCATTCACACGTCCCCCTTTATCAAAAGCCCAGAACAACCCCACAGACAGGGCCACCAACAACAGGGCCGCGCCGTATGCTGCCTCCATCTGGTAGCGTCCCATCAGATCATACATCATCAACGGCAACGTTCCCTCACCTGGGCGCGAAAACAACGTTATGACGCCAAGATCCCCCATCGCTAACGCTCCTGTCAGACCGGCTGCAAACCCCATCGGCCGGCGTAAACGAGGGAAATAAGCGATGCGCCAGAGGGCCCACCCTTCAAGCCCCAGAGATTCCCCCAAACGTCCAAAGTCTTCTTTGGCGCTTTGCACACTTGGCCGCAGGATACGAAGGACGAACGGAAGCGCCATTAGAACGTTCACCAACATGGTGATAGGCAGTGCAACGGAAGATGGCCGTACAAACGGCTGCACGATCAGGAACAAACCAGTTCCGAGGACCAGACCAGAAACCGAAATCCCAAGCAGTGAAGCTGCCTCGCCCGCCTTGGTTGCCAAAGGTAATGCCAAGATCATGGTTAAGAGCACAGCGCCGAGCGCAATGAGAAGTGACCGCAGCGCGGCGGGCCAAATGCTCGACGGCAGATCGAATAGACCCGGAAGGCCAGCAACCAATATGGCGCACAAGGGTGCCAACAAGAACAGGGAAGCGGCGCTGATCCAAAGGGCGTCTACTAGACGGTTGCCATCCCACCGCTGCACCACACGGTCCAAACCCGCGCCTAGCATATCACCCCGAGACAAAAGCAACGCAACGGTCCCTGCCGACAGACCCAAACATAGCTGTACTACAGCCAATGAGGCTGCTTTGCTCAGGTCGAAATCGAACTTGAATGCTTGGTAAATCGCCAATTCTACGGTCGTCGCCCTTGGGCCACCGCCCAATGTCAGGGCGACCGCAAACGATCCAAGGCAAATAACGAAGATAACGGCAAAAGCGCTCGGTGCGATGCGCCGCAGCATCGGCCATTCCAACAGCCAGAACACAGGGGCATCCAGCGACGCTGCTACACGGAACCGCTCCGATGGGATTTGTAGCCAGCCCTGTAAGATCAGGCGTACAGCCAGCGGTAAATTAAAGAAAACGTGGGCAAGGATCACGCCTTGAGCACCATAGATGTCAAGCTTTGGGATCCCGAGAGGGCCTAAGACGGCATTGACGACGCCATTGCCCCCGAAAACGGCCAGAAGCCCTAAAATTGCTACGATCACAGGTAAAATGAATGGCGCACCCATAACCGAGATCAACGCCGATCGCCCCCAAAATGTACGCCGCGACAGGGCGCGTGCCACTGGGATGGCCAGACAAACGCTGAGCGTTGCAGACCAGAAGGCCTGCCATACGGTAAAGCGCAATGCGGCCAAGTCGGCCGCAGACAGGGCAGCGAACCCGCCGCCCCGCCATAGCACTGCCGTCACGGGGCCAATAACCAGCCCCGCGACGACAAGTGCCGCTGTTATTGAGACAAGGCGCTGCGCCACGCTTCAATCGCTCCGTCGCGCAGGGCGGCGGCTTCGTTCTCGTCGTAGAACAAAACTGTCTCAGGCATTGGAAGGTCTTGGAAACCTTCGGGCCATTTGTCTTCTGATAAAGCAGCAGGGAAGGACCAGTTCGTTGTTGGGATCATCGTCTGGAAGTCTTCCGTGAGAATGAATTCCAAGAACTGGTCAGCCAATTCAGGATTGTCCGTTGTCGCTAATTTCGCGGCGAGTTCGACCATAAAGTAATGGCCTTCCTCAAAAATCGCAGCCGACTTTGTCAGGTCTTCTTCGGCGATGATGTGGTACACAGGCGATGTTGTGTAAGACAGAACTACGTCTGCTTCGCCATCTGTGAACAAGCCATAGCTTTCAGACCAACCCTGTGTGACCGTAACGATCTTTGGTGCAAGACGCGCCCAGGCGGCCTCTGCTTCGTCGCCGTAAACAGCGTTCACCCAGAGAACCAGCGCGAGGCCGGAGATGGACGAACGTGGGTCTTGGATCACAATGCGCAGATCATCCGGCGCATCAAGCAGCGCCTCAAAGCTATCAAAACCGTCGGATTTTGTGTTGTCATAGATGAACGCGGTATGGCCGTAGTTAAACGGTAAGAACGTGTCATCTGACCATTCAAGTGGAAGCGTCAGCGGGGACAGGTCCAACCCGTGTGGGGCAAATAAGCCGCTATCACGGGCACGTTTGGTGACGTCAGTGTTAAAGCCAATCGCAACGTCGGCTTCTGTGCGTTCGCCTTCAAGCAACAAACGCGGCAAAAGATCACCTGTTTGGTACTGAAGATCGCAACCACAGCGTTCTTCAAAAGCCGCCTCAATGGACGGGCCCGGGCCCCATTCGGAGCCAAAGTAATCTGGAGCGTAAACTGTCAAAACTTCTGTTTGTGCGGCCGCAGCCGATGCAAACGTAAGTCCTGCGACAGTGAGTAGGGTCTTCTTCATGGTCTTTCCTCTCAATGCGCCGGACGGATGGGGGGCATTAGGGGGTAAACCCGTGACCTTCCCTCCGCCGGTCTTAACCGGTTCAGGTTCAACGGGTCCGCCTGTGGCATCTCAGCTTCATATGAAGCCCCCCGAGGTGCCGACAGACCTAGGACGTTCCCTCAGACTTGGCAAGGGGGGCCTGTCGGGCTAGACCACGCCCAAAGGAGCCTATCCATGTCGATCAACAGCTACGGTCATCTTTTCCGCGTCACCACTTGGGGCGAAAGCCACGGACCCGCGCTTGGCGCGACGGTTGATGGCTGCCCTCCCGGTGTGTCGCTGACAGCACCGATGATCCAGCAATGGCTTGATAAGCGCCGCCCAGGTCAGAACAAGATGACGACCCAGCGCAACGAACCTGATGCGGTGGAAATCCTGTCCGGTGTGTTTGAAGACACGACGACCGGTACGCCGATCCAATTGATGATCAAGAACACCGATCAACGCTCAAAGGATTATGGCGACATCGCCAACACGTTCCGCCCCGGCCATGCAGATATCACGTACCACCAGAAATACGGTCTGCGCGACTATCGTGGTGGTGGCCGCTCATCGGCCCGTGAAACTGCAGCGCGTGTAGCGGCTGGCGGTGTGGCGCGCGAAGCAATCAAAGCGATTGCCCCAAACGTCGAGATCAAAGGCTATATGGTTCAGATGGGCGAAAAGCACATCGACCGAGATCGGTTCGATTGGGATACCATCGATGGCAACGATTTCTGGTGCCCAGATGCAGGCGCTGTTTCCGTATGGACAGACTACCTCAACTGGTTGCGCAAAGACGATCATAACTCTGTCGGCGCTATGATCGAAGTCGTGGCACGCAATGTGCCCGCGGGCATCGGCGCACCTGTTTACGGCAAGTTAGACACTGATTTGTCCGCTGCGATGATGTCCATCAACGCTGTGAAAGGCGTTGAGATTGGCGAAGGCATGGCTGCAGCTGCACTGACGGGTCGTGAGAATGCCGACGAAATCTTTATGGGGCCAAACGGGCCAGAATATTCCAGCAACCATGCTGGTGGTATCTTGGGCGGTATCTCGACAGGTCAGGACATCGTGGTTCGTTTCGCTGTAAAACCTACGTCGTCAATCCTTAGTCCCCGCGCATCGATCCGTATGGACGGGACGCCGACTGAGGTGGTGACAAAGGGCCGGCATGATCCATGTGTTGGTATTCGTGCCGTACCCGTTGGCGAGGCCATGATGGCCGCCGTCATCCTCGATCACATTCTTCTGGACCGAGGACAGACAGGCGGCACACGCGGCCAGATCGGTTAGGCTGTCGCGGCGTTAAGAGCGACGTCCATTAGCTCCTGAATGTCGGCTGGTCTTGTTCCAGCGACAATACGACCAAGCTCGGCTTCGCCTTTTAGGACAACGAGCGTCGAACGGCGTGGGATGTTCAAATCGTTGACCAATTGCGATCGACCGAATTCATCCCAATCCACGTCGATAAACGTGATCGCGTCTTCATACGCGCTGTTGTCGGCTTTGATACTGTTAATAACGCGTTCCTGAGCACGGCACGTTGTGCACCAAGACGCTTTGAAATCGAGGAAGACAGTCTCGCCTGCGGCCAAACGTTCTTGAACCAGACCTTCAGTATAGGGTACGCCAGCGGCCTGCACGGCAAATGGGATCAGTGTGGTGGCGCCTGCGGCGACCAAGAAGTCTCTGCGTTTCATTTGGTATTCCTTTCTAAAAACGGACCGAAAGATCCTGTAGCCAGTATGGGAGAGTATCGAGAAGCCAGATTTCGGCGTATTTATGCAGCCCAAAGGCAAGCACGAGACCGGTGAGGATGAATAGCACCCCCATTGCCGGGCGCGCCTTGGCAGCCGTTGTACGCAGCCAATCGCGGCGATTGCGGATCGCAGCCTGTGCACCGTAAGCCAGCAAGAGAATGATGGTTGAGATGCCGAGCGCGAAAAACAGCATTATTAGCGTCGCCCAGCCGAGGCTCTCGCCGGTGGATGCCAAAGCGATAGCGCCACCAAGGGTCGGTCCAACACATGGCACCCAGACGGCGCCCAAAAGCATCCCGCCCAAGAACTGACCGCGCAGGCCACTACGGTCCAGATCATCAAGTTGTTCATCCGCAGCCGTAGCCATTCCGCCTGTCGCAGATGCAAACTTGTCGGCAAAGCGCGGAACCAGCATCATGACGCCAAAGGCAATCATCAACAGTGCGCCAACAAAGGCGACCGTATCGGTATCAACCCCAAGGGCCCGTCCAAACGCCGCAATACTAACACCAAGCAATACAAAAGAAAGGCTAAGCCCAGCGCACAGCGCAAGAGGGCCAGCGCGGCTCACTTGCAGCGCGCTTGCCAGTACAATTGGCAGGATCGGCAGGACGCATGGATTGATCAAAGTCAACAACCCAGCAATATATGCGAATATCAATTCCATCGCGGAAATCTATGCCGCGCTGGACCTTCACTGTCACTTCACAAGGACGTTGGTTTTTGTTTCGACAATTGAACGGCCAAGATGCCTACCGTGATAATCAACACCCCGATGACATCCATCGAACCGAGCTTTTCGCCCAATAAGACCGCGGCGATCAGGACCCCGAAGAACGGCGTAAGGAAGTGGAAGACGGCCGCAGGAGTCGCGCCAATTCGGTCCACCAACATGAACCAAATCAATGTCGCGCCTAAACCCGGCACGATCACGGTGTATGTGAATGCTACGCCAAGCTGCCATGTCCAAGTTACATCAAACGTTTCGAACGCGAGCGCGGGCAACCACAGGACGGCACTTCCAACAAACATCTGCAAAGACACAACCATCAGAAAATTCCCACCAGATGAAGCACCACGAACGGCCAGCGTTGCCACCGTCAGAGACACAACGCTGATTGCGCATAATCCAACACCGTAAAGGTCCACCTCGCCTTGCAGTCGCGCACCCATAATCAATGCAACACCCAGAATACCTGCCAACAGCCCAGCTATGCCCAATGGCCGGATGGTTTCTCGATAAATCGCCCAACCAGCAAAGGCCGCCAAAAGGGGCATAGTCGATGCAATGATCGACGCAAGTGACGCTTCAACGGTCTGCATGGCGACAAAATTTAGACCTAGATAAAGGCCGTTCTGCGCGATTCCGAACACCACAACTGCAACCCACTGCTTTCGGGTCAAATGCCAACTTTGACCGAGCCAGAGCGCAATCACGAGGCCGATCACCCCTGATGCTAGAAACCGCAATGCTAAGGCGTGCAGCGGAGGCGCGTATTGGACGATTACGCGGGCTGATGTGAAAGCTGATGCCCACATGATCCCAAACACCACACCCATAAGGATCGCTTTTCGGTCAATCTTGTTCATTATCTCTCCAACGAAAAAGGGTCGCCCAACTAGGCGACCCTTTCTATCGAATTGTAAACCAGCCTTAGCCGTTTACGCTGTCCTTCAAAGCCTTCGCAATTGTCATTTTGACAACTTTGTCTGCTTCTTTTTTGATCTGCTCACCAGTTGCTGGGTTGCGGACCATACGCTCTGGGCGCTCACGGCAATAGATTTTGCCAACGCCTGGCAAAGTCACGGCACCGCCACCGGATACTTCATCAGTGATCAGACCTGTGATCGCGTCCAGTGCTGCAGATGCGGACTTTTTGTCTGTGTCCATTTTTTCAGCAAGCGCTGCGACCAGTTGTGTCTTGGTCATTGGTTTCGTCGCCATGGTATTTCTCCTCGTTGATGCCCTATTCTATGGGCTCATTATTTCTGCAGTAAACTGCATGTCGCTATGTTCCACAACGAATAGTGGCGCATTACAAGTGAAAAACTGCATATTGTGGGCAAATTCGCAAAAATACCTGCGTTAGAGGAAGGCGGTTTCCTCAAATGACCGTAATTTCCGACTGTGAATCCGCTCAAGCGGCATTTCGCGCAGGTGCTCCATCGCTCGGATTCCGATCATCAAATGGCGTGAAACCTGCGTTTTATAGAAGTCAGATGCCATACCGGGCAGCTTCAATTCTCCATGCAACGGCTTGTCTGAAACACACAGCAAAGTGCCATAGGGCACGCGGAACCGGAAGCCGTTGGCCGCGATCGTTGCGCTTTCCATGTCCAGCCCAACCGCACGAGACTGACTAAGCCGTTGCACGGGACCAGATTGATCACGCAGTTCCCAGTTACGGTTATCAATGGTCGCAACTGTCCCTGTTCGCATGATCCGTTTTAACTCATAGCCCTTCAGTTCTGTCACCTCGGCGACGGCATCTTCCAGAGCAATCTGAATTTCAGCTAGCGCAGGGATTGGCATCCAAACAGGCAAATCGTCGTCCAACACGTGATCTTCCCGCAAGTAGCCGTGCGCCAGAACGAAATCACCTAACCGCTGCGAATTGCGTAAGCCGGCGCAATGGCCAACCATCAACCAAGCATGAGGGCGCAGAACCGCGATATGATCTGTCGCGGTTTTGGCGTTGGATGGCCCGACCCCGATATTAACCAACGTGATCCCCGCCTGCCCGTCACGGCACAAATGATAGGTCGGCATTTGCGGCAATTTCTCCGGCACATTCAAAGGTGCTTCGGGATCGGTAATGATCTGATTACCTGTGCTAACAAATGACGTGTAACCGCTGTTGGGATCGGCCAGCATCTTGCGGGCGTAAGCTTCGAATTCTTCGACGTAGAACTGGTAGTTTGTAAACAACACATGGTTCTGAAAATGTTCAGCCTTGGTCGCGGTGTAGTGCTGCAAACGCGCCAATGAATAATCGATGCGTTGAGCCGTAAACGGAGCGAGCGGACTGGATCCGTCTTGGTGCAGGAAATCCAAACCATTCACGATGTCATCATTGGTTGTCGTCAAATCCGGTACATCAAACACATCACGTAACGTATATTCCAATGCGCCCTCTTGCGGGACCGCAATCTCACCGGACACTGCAAAGTGCATTGGCATGGGCGTGTTCGAAACACCAATCACTACAGGTTCGTCGTGGTTTTCAATCAACAAGCCAATCTGCTGTTGAAGGTATCCTTCGAACAGATCAGGCCGCGTGATCGTCGTGGAATAAATCCCAGGACCCGCGACATGGCCAAAGCTAAGGCGCGAATCCGTCTGAGCGTAGGTCGTCGTGCGGATGCGGATTTCCGGATAAAACGCGCGGAACCTATTGTTTGGTCGTGCCCCGCCAACATTCTCGGCAAACGTCTTGGACAAGAACTCTTGTGCAATCCGGTATAATTCTTGCAGTCGTTCAACGGCGGCAACGGGATCGCGAAATTCCTGTGCGGCGGGTGTTTCCGGTGACACGACCGGCAAATGAGCATGTGGTTTCATCACGGCGAGACCCTCCTGTTTTCGATGGTATCTGCCCCAAACAAAAACGCCGCAATACATTCGCGGCGAGTGTGCGTGACAGAAATTCTATTCATCCCGAAACGTGGCACTGCTTTGTGATGTTATCAAGACCTGCTCTTACGTCGTTTTCAGGCTAGCCATGTCGCAAGAAACGGTGTTCGCTTCTCACAGGAGGTACCGCAATGTCTGTTTCATCCCTGCGCCCGAATCTCGACCATCTACAAGACCGCATTGATCTTGCGGCCGCATTCCGTTGGACGGCTCGTTTAAACATGCACGAAGGCGTCGCGAACCACTTCAGCCTTGCGATCAACGATGATGGGACGCGGTTCCTAATGAACCCTAATCAGATGCATTTTTCGCGTATC
The DNA here is from genome assembly GCF_021532625.1 of Octadecabacter algicola. Taxonomy (GTDB): domain Bacteria; phylum Pseudomonadota; class Alphaproteobacteria; order Rhodobacterales; family Rhodobacteraceae; genus Octadecabacter; species Octadecabacter algicola. The sequence goes on along the minus strand of NZ_JAKGAR010000003.1, from coordinate 590,630 downwards.
AAGGCGTCCGACATGATCGAAGTCGACGCTAATGACCCTTCGACATTGACCGGACCAAATGCGCCAGACCCAACTGCATGGGGGTTACACGGGGGAATTCATCGCCATTGTCCACACGCCCGTTGCGCCATGCACGTTCATTCAATCCATGCGACAGTTTTGGCCACGTTGAAAGACAGCCGCCTTCTTCCGATTGATCAAAACTGCGCGACCTTCTTCAACCGCTATGTCATTGACGACCATTACGGCGGGCTCGCGTTTGAGGAAGAAGGCGTACGATGTGCAGGACTCCTTGGTGATCCAAAGAAGAAAGTCATGATCATGGGCAACCATGGCATTATGATTATTGGCGCCACGGTCGCAGAGACCTTTAACCGTCTGTACTATTTTGAACGCGCTGCCGAAACCTACATCCGTGCGTTGCAAACAGGCCAACCGTTACGCGTGCTGTCAGACGAGATCGCGGAAAAAACTGCGCAAGAGCTCGAAGATTATCCCGAACAAGACGAACGCCATTTGGCCGAACTCAAAGCCATTCTAGACGAAGAAGGCTCTAATTATGCAGGATAGGCTCTTTTTTGAGAACCTGAGACGCTGGACCAGCACGCGTCGCCTAGGCAGAGGATTCAGGATTTAACCCTGTAATTTCTCCTACCTAAGGCAAATCCAATGACTATTTATGGCCTCACTGACGAGCATACTATGATCGCGGATACCGTCCGCAGTTTTGTTGAAAACGAAATCTATCCGCACGAAGACCTAGTGGAACGCACCGGCGAAGTTCCCCAAGAGATCGCGGACGACATCAAACGAAAAACTAAAGAACTAGGGTTCTACGCCTGTAACTTCCCAGAAAGCGCTGGTGGCGCGGGCCTAAACCATGTCGAATTTGCATTGGTTGAACGCGAACTGGGTCGAGGATCTATGGCTCTCAACCATTTCTTTGGCCGCCCTCAAAACATTCTAATGGCTTGCGAAGGCGAACAAATAGAACGCTATCGTGATCCTGCCATCCAAGGCGACCGCATGGACGCTCTCGCCATGACGGAACCTGGCGCAGGGTCTGACATTCGCGGGATGAAATGTTCGGCTGTGCGTGATGGTGGTGATTGGGTCTTGAACGGCACCAAACATTTCATTTCTGGTGCGGATCATGCTGACTTTTTCATCGTTTTTGTCGCCACAGGTGAGGATCAAACGCCCCGCGGCCCGAAAAAGCGGATAACCACATTCCTTGTGGATCGTGGGGCACCAGGCTTTACGGTTCGCGATGGCTACAAGTCCGTGTCGCATCGCGGATACAAAAACATGATTCTCGAATTTGACGATTGCCGCCTACCAGACGCACAAGTTCTTGGGGAGGTCGACGGCGGCTTTGCTGTGATGAACGAGTGGCTTTATGCGACTCGTATCACCGTAGCAACGATGTCCGTTGGCCGCGCCAGACGCGTTTTTGATTACGCGCTGGACTACGCTGCCGAACGCGAACAGTTCGGACAAAAAATTGGTAAGTTTCAGGGCATCAGTTTCCAAATCGCCGACATGATTACCGAAATTGATGCAGCAGACCTGCTAACTCTCGCCGCAGCAGATCGTCTAGACAAAAGCCTGCCTGCAAACCGCGAGATCGCAAGTGCGAAACTATACGCCTCTGAAATGCTGTCTCGGGTTACCGATGCAACGATTCAGATCCATGGCGGTATGGGCCTTATGGACGATTACCCGTTGGAAAGATTTTGGCGGGATGCTCGTGTAGAACGCATCTGGGACGGCACGTCGGAAATTCAACGTCACATCATCAGCCGTGAATTGCTTCGTGCGCTAGGAGCCTAAGTCATGAACATCGTTATTCACCGCACCCTTGATGCGGATGATAGTCGAGAGGTGTGCATATGACGGTATCACTATCGAGACTATTACAGCCCAAAAGTGTTGCAGTTATTGGAGGAGGTGCATGGTGCAAGTCTGTTGTTGAGCAACTTCAAAAATCTGATTTCAAGGGTGATGTTTGGCCCATCCACCCAAAAGCAGGCACTATCTGTGGGCTGCCCGCGCACCCATCTGTAAGCGACCTTCCCAAGGTGCCGGATGCTGCCTTTGTTGGTATCAACCGCGAAGCCACGGTAGGCGCAATTGAGGAGCTTTCGACGATCGGCGTCGGGGGAGCTGTCTGTTTTGCCAGCGGGTTTGGTGAAACAGATGACGGGCATGCCGCCAACGAACGGCTTCTTAAGGCTGCGGGTGACATGCCCATCCTTGGGCCAAATTGCTACGGAATGATCAACGCGCTTGATGGGGCCTGTCTTTGGCCCGATCAGCACGGTTGTGTTCCTGTCGACAGCGGTGTCGCGATCCTAACGCAAAGCTCGAACATTGCGATCAATCTCACGATGCAATCGCGCGCTCTGCCAATTGCCTATGTCGTTACATGTGGAAACCAAGCGCAGCTGACGGAAGCTGAAATAGCTTCTGCATTGCTCGATGATCCGCGCGTCACAGCCATTGGCTTGCATATCGAAGGTTTCAAAGACCTAGCCACATGGCAGGCATTCGCCCGAAAGGCACACGAAAAGGGTGTTCCAGTGGTTGCGCTGAAAGTCGGGAAATCCGTCGAAGCCCAAATCGCGACCATCTCTCACACGGCATCCCTCGCCGGGAGCGGCGCAGGTGCAACTGCTTTTCTAGAGCATCTCGGCATTGCTCAGGTAGGTGATCTTCCGACCCTTGTTGAGACCCTAAAGATCCTTCACGTCGCAGGGCCGTTATCATCGACTGAAATCGCATCCGTCAGTTGTTCCGGAGGTGAGGCAAGTCTGATCGCAGACATGGCGCACGAAACGCCGCTAACGTTTCCACCTCTAAACGAAACCCAGCATGAACGTCTATTCCAAGCGCTTGGTCCGAAAGTCGCCATCGCCAATCCTCTCGACTATCACACCTATATTTGGCGTGATGTTGATGCCATGACACAGGCGTTTTCAGCCATAATAGACCCTAATATTGCGATTACTTTTCTGATTGTCGACTTTCCGCGAAAAGACATATGTGATGCCGACGACTGGGAATGTGCAATCAACGCCGCAATCAATACCCGCAATGCCACAGGCGGGGTTGTCGCAATGGTCGCAACCCTACCAGAACTTATGCCAGAGGAAACCGCACGACGTCTTATGGCAGGAGGCGTCATACCGCTTGCCGGGTTGTCAGAAGCACTAGGCGCCACGATAGCTGCGCAGGTCCAATCCCAATGCGCTAGTGACGTCATACAACCCGTCCCCGTCCAAGAGGCACAGGCACTTTCAGAATCAGCAGCCAAAGCTGCGCTTTCAAAGATGGGCGTTGCGATTCCAGCGCTTATAGTTGGACCAATCGACGATCTGGCTAAACTGGCCGATAAGTCGGCTGGCCCGTACGTGCTAAAGTCCACAGGATTGGCCCACAAAAGCGAATCCCACGGCGTTGCCTTATCGCTTATGAATAGCCATGAAGTTTTGAGCGCTGGCGCAAAGATGCAAGGCGACACCTTTATTCTTGAAGAGATGATTGATGACAAAGTTGCTGAACTTCTCGTTGGAATTGTCAAAGATCCCGCACATGGTTTTGTAATTACAATTGCGGCCGGTGGGATACTTACGGAGATCCTCGCAGATCGCACATCCCTGCTGGTTCCTGCATCACGAGATCAAATAGAACAGTCTCTAACGCAGCTTAGAATGGCTCCTGTTCTGTATGGTTACAGAAACCAGCCCAAAGCCTCCATCGATAGTGCTTTGGATGCTATAGAAGCCATTCAAGCCTATATCCTTGCCAATCTTACGACAGTTGAAGAGGTTGAAGTAAACCCGCTGATCGTCACCCCAACCCGCGCGGTCGCCGCTGACGCACTCATAAGGAAATACCATGACTGACCGAACAACAGGCCCGATCAAGACCCGCCGCGAGGGGGCAATCCTCGAAGTGACGCTTGATCGACCAAAAGCAAACGCAATCGATCTCGCGACCAGCCGGATCATGGGTGAGGTGTTTGCAGACTTCCGCGACGACCCCGATCTGCGTGTCGCAATCATCACCGGAGCCGGCGAAAAGTTTTTTTGCCCAGGTTGGGACCTAAAGGCAGCGGCCGATGGTGACGCTGTGGATGGCGACTATGGCATTGGCGGCTTTGGCGGGTTGCAAGAACTACGAGGTCTGAACAAACCTGTGATTGCCGCTGTGAATGGCATTTGCTGTGGTGGCGGACTGGAATTGGCGCTGTCGGCGGACATAATCCTCGCTGCTGATCACGCGTCCTTTGCATTGCCTGAAATTCGCTCAGGTACAGTGGCAGACGCGGCGAGCATCAAGCTCCCGAAACGCATCCCCTATCACATCGCGATGGAGCTGCTTTTGACGGGTCGTTGGTTTGACACATCCGAGGCCCTGAATTGGGGTCTAATCAACCACATTCACCCGTCCGACGCGCTTATGGATCAAGCATGGGAAATGGCGCGCATGCTCGCGTCTGGTCCTCCTCTGGTTTACGCGGCCATCAAGGAAGTCGTGCGTGACGCCGAAGACTCCAAATTCCAAGACGCCATGAACCGAATTACGAAACGGCAGTTGGCAAGCGTAGACAGGCTCTATTCCAGCGAGGATCAGCTCGAAGGGGCTAAGGCCTTTGCAGAAAAGCGTGATCCTGTTTGGAAAGGGCGCTAGGCCAGAAGTGTCTTAAGACGTTGCAATGCAAAGCCGTAGCCTTGGGTGCCAAATCCGGCAATCACACCCTCGGCGCGGCCCGACACATAGGAATGGTGCCGGAACCGTTCGCGACGGTGAATATTGGAAATGTGAACCTCCATCACGGGCCCTTCGAACGCGTTCAGCGCATCAAGTATTGCCACGGATGTATGACTAAGGGCACCAGGATTTATGACAATTCCTCCTGAGTCCCCGCGAGCGTCCTGAATCCAATCCACCAAAAGACCTTCGTGGTTGGATTGTTTGGCCTCGAGCTCGAACCCAAGCGTTTTGCACAATTCGGTGCAATCAGCGATCACATCATCAAGCGTTTCGGAGCCGTAGATTTCCGGCTGTCGCTGCCCAAGAAGGTTCAGGTTCGGGCCATTCAGGAGAAGTATTTTTGTCATGCTCGGACCATTGAACAGGATGGTCGATATGGCAAGCCCCTATGACACCTTGCACAACGCCGCGGGCTGGGCGACCAAGGGGCATGAATAAGACACTCCTCTCTTTTGGGCACGGCTACTCAGCCCGTGCTTTAACACGCCTCCTGCCTGATGATTGGCGTGTGATCGGCACGACGCGTAGCGAAGACAAAGCCGCGACACTTATGGCAGATGGCGTCGAGCCGCGCATCTGGCCGGGGGCAAACATCATCCCTGCATTGGATGCTGCGACCCACTTGTTGATCTCTGCTGGCCCGTCGGAAGCGGGCGATCCCGTTCTGAAGGAACTGCGCGACGAGATCGCTGCGCACAAGGGACAGTTCGAATGGGTTGGATATCTCTCAACGACAGGGGTCTATGGCGACCATGAGGGGGGATGGGTAGACGAAACGACACCTCTCACCCCATCTACCAAACGTGGCCAATTGCGTGTCGAAGCCGAACAGGCGTGGCAAGAACTGGGCTTGCCGCTTCATATCTTCCGCCTTGCGGGGATTTACGGACCTGGCCGAGGGCCATTTGCGAAAGTTCGCAACGGCACTGCGCGGCGCATCATAAAACAGGGGCAGGTGTTTAGCCGCATCCATGTAGACGATATTGCGCAAGTCCTTGCGGCATCAATTTCGCAACCAAACCCCGGTGCAATCTACAACCTTTGCGATGATGACCCGGCGCCTCCAGAAGACGTCATCGGACACGCTGCTGAATTATTGGGCCTCCCGCTCCCGCCTGCTCAGGACTTCGAGACCGCCGAGATGACACAAATGGCCCGCAGCTTTTATGCGGAAAGTAAGAAGGTTCGAAACGATCGGATTAAGGACGAACTCGGCGTGAAGCTGTTATTTCCGGATTACCGCGTTGGGCTTGCATCACTTTTGGCCGCAGAAACACGTAAGGACTGATCCCTGCACTTGCCCTAAGATCATCCAATCGCCATATCGGGCTCAGAAAAGGGAACTCATATGACGATCCGCAACAAAGTAGCAGCATTTCTAGATACGCCAACGGTGCGCTACGGGATCATTGCTGTCATCATATTCAATGCTGTGATCCTCGGACTGGAAACCTCTGACACAGTGATGGGCGTTGCAGGCCCGCTAATCCATTGGCTCGATAGACTGTGCCTCTCGATTTTCATCATAGAAATTTTAGCTAAGCTCTTTGCCTATCGGTTTCAGTTCTTCCGCTCTGGCTGGAATATCTTCGACTTTATCATCGTTGGCATTGCCCTTGTTCCCGCCGCGCAATCCCTGTCCGTCTTACGGGCGTTGCGGATCTTGCGTGTGCTGCGCGTTATCTCGGCCACCCCAAGTTTGCGACGTGTTGTCGAAGGGTTCCTGACGGCTTTGCCGGGCATGGGCAGTGTCTTTTTGTTGATGTCACTAATCTTCTACATCGGCTCTGTTATGGCGACAAAGCTCTTTGGCGATGCCTTTCCGGAATGGTTTGGCAGCCTCGGCGCATCCGCCTACAGCCTGTTCCAGATCATGACCCTAGAAAGCTGGTCCATGGGGATCGTCCGCCCCGTAATGGAAGTCTACCCCTACGCGTGGGCGTTCTTTGTACCATTCATCATGGTCACTACATTCGCTGTTGTGAACCTACTGGTTGGTCTGATCGTGAACTCGATGCAAGACGCGCATCACGTCGAAGAAAATGCCGCAACCGACAGCTACCGCGACGAAGTTCTCGTCCGGCTAGAAGCAATCGAAAAACGTCTACCAAAATCTGACTAAGCGCGCTTACCAACTACGGCCACGCCCAAAACATCCAGCACTTTGGCTTCAATGTGTTCTGCGTTCATTGCTGCAGTGTCATACATGTCGCGCGGGCTGGATTGGTCGATAAACGTGTCAGGCAGAACCATGCTGCGGAACTTCAAACCGTGATCGAAAACGCCTTCCTCGGCCAGCAGTTGCGCGACATGTGATCCGAACCCGCCAACAGCGCCTTCTTCTACGGTGATCAGCCCGTCGTGATCTGCGGCCAGCCCAAGGATCATATCGCGATCCAATGGTTTTGCGAAACGTGCATCCGCAACCGTTGGTGTTATGCCTTTGGCGGCCAATGCCTCACAGGCTTTCTCAACTTCTTGCAGACGGGTCCCAAAGGACAAGATGGCTACTTTCGATCCTTCACGGATCATACGACCCTTACCGATTTCCAATGGCAACGCATCATCTGGAATGTCGACCCCAACGCCTTCGCCACGGGGGAAACGGAACGCAATTGGGCCTTCGTCATGGGCAACAGCTGTCGCAACCATGCGCGTTAATTCAGCTTCATCCGCAGCCGCCATCACAACGAACCCCGGTAGGTTGGCAAGGAATGCGACATCAAAGGAACCCGCATGGGTCGCCCCGTCCGCACCAACAAGCCCAGCGCGATCAATCGCAAAACGAACAGGCAATCGTTGGATCGCCACATCATGCACAATCTGATCATAGCCTCGTTGCAGGAACGTAGAATACAACGCACAGAACGGTTTCATCCCGCCGGCCGCAAGGCCTGCACAAAATGTCACCGCATGCTGTTCCGCGATACCAACGTCAAAACAGCGCGATGTGAAACGCGACATGAACCGGTCCAGCCCCGTGCCGTCTGGCATAGCGGCCGTCACCGCAACGATCTTTTCGTCTTTACCCGCTTCTTTGATCAAGCTCTCGGCAAAGACCGAGGTATAGGACGGCGCATTGCTGACGGCCTTGGCTTGCTCGCCTGTCACAATATCGAACTTGCCTGTGGCATGACCGCGATCTGCGCGGTGCTCTGCGTAGCCTTTGCCTTTTTTCGTAATTGCATGGATCAGGATTGGACCGGTCGCACGGGTCTTTACCGTCCGCAAAACGCTGAGCAGTTGATCCATATCGTGGCCGTCAATCGGGCCAAGGTAACTGAACCCGAGTTCTTCGAACAATGTGCCGCCAACGGTCATGCCTTTCAGCATTTCCTTTGCTCGACGTGCGCCTTCTTGGAAGGGTTCGGGCAGGAACGACACCGCGCCCTTGGCTGCTGCTTTGAAATCCTGAAACGGATCGCCAGCATAAAGTCGGCTCAGGTAGGACGACATGGCCCCAACCGGCGGCGCAATCGACATTTCATTGTCGTTCAAAATCACGATCAGCCGTTTCTTCAAATGGCCAGCATTGTTCATCGCCTCATAAGCCATGCCCGCAGACATAGACCCATCGCCGATGACTGCGATCGCATCACCGCCTTCGCCACCTAGATCGCGTGCGACTGCGAAACCGAGTGCTGCAGAGATCGATGTAGACGAATGCGCGGCCCCGAACGGATCGTATGGGGATTCACTGCGTTTAGTGAAACCGCTCAGCCCATCCTTCTGACGAAGTGTGCGAATACGGTCCCGACGGCCTGTCAGGATTTTGTGCGGATAACACTGGTGGCTGACGTCCCAGATAATCTTATCTTTTGGCGCTTCGAACACGGCATGCAACGCAACGGTCAGTTCTACAACGCCAAGGCCAGCACCCAAGTGCCCACCCGTTTCGGAAACCGTCGAAATCGTCTCAGCGCGTAATTCATCTGCAACGCTGCGCAGTTGCGCATCGCTAAGTCCGCGCATGTCGCTGGGCAGATCGATTTGATCCAGCAATGGGGTTTTGGGTCTCTCGGCCATATCAGGCGTCTTTCTTCAGTGGCTGCGGTTTACAACAAACCGCGCGGCGTCTCGTAACGTATCAGCCGCCTTTCCGTAAACACTTAGCGCATCGCAGGCCGATTCCACCAACTCATCTGCGCGGCTTTTCGCCCCATCCAACCCCAAAAGGGACACGAACGTAGCTTTTCCAGCGGCTTCATCTTTGCCGACGGCCTTTCCAACTGTGGCTGCATCGCCCTCAACATCAAGAATGTCATCGGCAATCTGGAATGCGAGCCCCAGTTTATCACCATAGGTCCGCAACGCTGAGGGATCGTCCTGCGCCATCGTAGGACCTGCCGTACAGGCCCAAGTGATCAATGCACCTGTTTTACCCGCCTGCAGCGCTATGATCTGATCGAGCGTTAACGGGGCTGTGGCCGTCTCTGCGGCGATATCGGCAGCCTGCCCGCCGACCATCCCGCCAATGCCTGCCGCCTGCGCTAACGTCAAAACCATTTTGACCCGCGCTTCGTCGGTCATACCCGCAGAGCTTGCCCTCTCAAAAGCAAGAGCCTGTAGGGCGTCGCCGGCTAAAACCGCAGTCGCCTCGTCCCACTTCCGATGGACAGTGGGTTGGCCCCGCCGCAAATCATCATCATCCATGCAGGGCAGGTCATCATGCACCAAAGAATAAGCATGCAGGCATTCAATGGCTTCCGCCGCCATACGAGCGAAAATCGGGTTAACTTTGTGCAGGTGCGCTGATTGATAGACGAAGAACGCCCGCAATCCTTTGCCACCTTCCACTGCATATCTCATCGCATCAGCGACGTCCCCTCGGTAGCCCTCAGTGGAAACCTTGATACCAACTGCGGTCGCCTCCGCAGTCTGCTCCAAGGCTTCGCGGAAAGGCATGGGTTCGCCTACGCTAAAGAGCGGCTTGATCTCAAATTGATCCAAAGACTTAAATTTGAGCTTCTTAGCCATCCAACGGTGCCGTGCCCGTCGGGTTCCCATCGCCATCCAAGGTCAGCTTTGCAACCTTCTCTTCGGCTTCTTTCAGCTTCGTCTCACAGCGTTTCTTAAGGGCAGCTCCGCGTTCATACAGCGAAATCGACTCGTCCAGCGGGACCTCTCCACGCTCCAGCTTTCCTACGACTTGCTCAAGCTCGCGCAGGGCATCCTCAAAGCTCATCTCGTTTACGTCGCTCATGCGCCTCGCTCCGTTAGTACTTTTACATGTGCGCGAGCAGATCGGCCCAGCGCATCTAGATCATAACCGCCCTCAAGCGCAGACACCACACGACCATCGCAATGTTCATCTGCCAAATCGCACAGTTTTTCAGTGACCCACCTAAAATCATCGTCACCCAACATCAGTCCTGCCAGTGGATCATCTGCATGTGCATCAAATCCCGCGGAAATCAGCAGAAGTTCAGGTTTGAAACCCGCGATACGGGGGAAAACATCACGCTCATAGGTGGATCGAAACGACTTTGATCCGCAGCCTTCTGGAAGAGGCACGTTCACGACATTGCCGACACCCGTTTCATGGGCTGCACCCGTGCCTGGCCACAGCGGCATCTGATGAGAAGATATGAACAAAATGCGCGCATCTTCCTCAACCAAATCCTGCGTACCATTCCCGTGATGGACATCGAAATCCACAATTGCGACACGCTTTAGGCCATGGAAATCAACCGCATGTTTCGCTGCTGTGGCGACCGAACCGAAGAAACAAAAACCCATTGGCGTTTCTTGTTCAGCGTGATGTCCGGGGGGACGAACGGCCGCAAAAGCATTCTGGGCACCACCAGACATCACCAGATCAACAGCCCGGATGACACCGCCAGCCGCACGATAGGCCGCCTCCAGAGTGCCAACGGACATGTGAGTGTCTGCGTCCAAACTGCGCCAGCCCTCAGACGGGACCGCATCGCGAATTGCGTCTAGGTGCGCTTTGGTATGGCACCGCAACAAATCGTCGTCCGCAGCCAAGGGCGCAGGCATGCGAGCCAACTCCAGCCCATCCAACGCATCCAAAACCGCATCAAGACGTGCCACCTGTTCGGGGTGACCGGGCGGTGTTACGTGATCATAACAGGCCTTATGGGTGATCAATGCAGTCGCCAAAAGACGCTCCTAACTGTGTTGATTTGGTCGAATGGCCTAGTCTGGCGCCAACATGTAACCGGCACCACGCACCGTCTGAAGATAACGGGGTTGTTTCGGGTCGGCTTCCAGTTTTCGACGCAACCGCGTGATCTGAACATCGACCGCGCGTTCTTGGGCTTGGCCACCGGACCGACCAAGCCGATCAACGAGTTCCTCGCGACTGATCGCTTCGGCAGGTGTCGCCGAGAAAATACGCATCAACTGCGCCTCGGTTGCTGTCAGCCTGACCAAGTCCTCACCTTGCCACATCTCACCACGTTCCATGTCATAGCGGAGCGGCCCTAAGTGCAGCACCTTCGGAACAACACTCTCAGCCTCACTAGGTGGGACACGCCGCAGAATCGAATTGATCCGCAGCAGCAGCTCTTTCGGTTCAAACGGTTTGGCAAGATAATCATCTGCGCCGGCTTCAAGCCCCGCGATCCTGTCGCCCGTCTCGGCTTTGGCCGTCAACAAGAGGATTGGAGTTTCGCGTTCTTGGCGCAGGTCAGCACAAAGCGAGACGCCGTCTTCGCCCGGCATCATTACATCGAGCACGATCATATCGAAATCCAGCCCCGACAAAATTCGCCTTGCGTGCGCAGCATCCCGCGCTGCGGTCACCAAGAACCCATTCCGCACAAGAAATTTCTGTAGCAACACACGAATGCGCTCATCATCGTCCACAATCAACAAATGCGGTTGGTCACTTTGCATCAACATCATCCCTTTAAATCTTTAAGCGCATCATACCGCTTCCGCATTTCATCATCCATCATAGCCTCAAGCACTTGCCGAAATCCTGTAACGGCCTCTGGTCCCGCCGCGCGGTAAGCCGCACGCATTCGGTCCCGTTGTGCGTCCGACAATTGCCGCTCCAAAGCCTCTCCCGCTTCGGTTAAATGCAAATGCCGTTCTCTCTTGTCGCGCTTTCCTACTTCACTGCGGACCAGACCATCCTCAACCAATGCACGCAACACACGGTTCAGCGATTGCTTTGTAACACCGAGAATCGCCAACAGATTGTTAACGGTGGTCCCGGGACTGCGGTGAATAAAATGAACAGCGCGGTGATGAGCACGCCCATATGCCATGTCCGCAAGAATTCGATCCGGGTCAGCCGTGAAACCGCGATAGGCAAAAAACATCGCCTCGATGCCCTTACGCAATTGCTCATCCGTTAGGAATAACAAAGCGTTGCCGCTCTCTCGTCCGCTCCCCTCCATCGTACCCTCCTTCACATTCGCCGTCATAATACGTCAGCTTTGTTGACATTCCAAGCCAGCATCGGTATCGAATCGCAGGTTTCGCGCAACAAAATGTCCACACCGGACCTAATCGCGAAATAAATGCAAAGACAATAGGAGGCCATCATGGCTGGTGCATACGACGATCGTGACGGAAAAATCTGGATGGACGGCAAATTGGTCGAATGGCGCGATGCCAACGTCCACATTCTGACGCACGCAATGCATTATGCTTCCTCCGTGTTTGAAGGCGAGCGCTGCTACTCCGGTAAGATCTTCAAATCCCGCGAACACTCCGAACGCCTAAAACGTTCGGCCAATCTGATCGACTTTGACATCCCGTTCTCTGTGGATGAAATCGAAGCCGCCAAACGCGCCGCACTTGATGCAAACGGTCTTACAGACGCCTACGTCCGCCCTGTTGCGTGGCGCGGGTCTGGTGAAGACATGGGTGTCGCAGCCTCTCGAAATCCTGTCCACCTTGCTGTGGCCGTTTGGGAATGGGGCGCTTACTACGGTGATGCCAAAATGAAGGGCGCCAAGCTCGACATCGCGAAATGGAAGCGCCCGTCTCCTGAAACGGCCCCATCACAGGCCAAGGCGGCCGGTCTTTATATGATCGCGACCATGTCCAAACACGCGGCGGAAGCGAAGGGCTGTTCTGACGCATTGATGTTCGATTACCGCGGCTACGTTGCTGAATGCACGGGCGCAAATCTGTTCTTCGTTAAAGACGGCGAAGTCCACACACCCACACCTGACGCTTTCCTCAACGGGTTGACCCGTCAAACCGTAATCCAGATGTTGACCGAAAAAGGCATCAAGGTGAATGAGCGCCACATCATGCCCGAAGAACTCGAAGGGTTCGAACAGGCATGGCTGACTGGTTCCGCCGCAGAGGTGACCCCAATCAACCAGATTGGTGATTACAATTTTGAAGTCGGCGCATTGGCCAAAGACATCGCCACCGATTACGAAAAACTGGTCCGCGCATAAGCGCCCAGATTTAACGACCTCGCTCAATCTTTATGTATTGGGCGAGGCGTCTGCCGCTCGTTTCTCGAACATGTTCAAATAGTCTACGGCGCGCGGCGCTGCTAAACTCCTGCTTTTGATGCAGAACTTGAACGGCAGCACGTTTACTTGAATCCAACGTTTGCTGATTGTCGGAAATATGTCGGGTCATGACAGGTCCTTCCTTGCTGTGTTCCGAATACTAACACGGATCATCGCAAAAATCACGTTAGACGCTATTGCAGTCCCTTCGCCTTCACCTTGCGACGGGCCGTTGCATTCATCCCGAGCTGACGTTCACGCACCACAATTATCACCCCGGCACAGATCACTAATGCCGCCCCAGCGAGCATTCCAGCGGTTGGTACTTCGTCAAACCAAATGTACCCAATTGCGACCGACCAAAGCATTGAAACATAGGTGAACGGCGCAAGAACGCCCGCGTCGGCCAGCCGGTAGCTCGCTGTTAACAAAATCTGTCCAACGCCCCCGACAAGTCCTGCCCCGCACAGCAAGACCAATTCCGTTCCAGTTGGCCAAACCCAACCAAACGGCACTGTTAGCAGCGACAAAACCGTCGAAGTTGCGGAAAACCAGAACACGATCGCCGTTGTGCTTTCTGAATTGGCCATGCCTTTAACAAAGACCTGTGCCAATGCCGCGAGGCATGCGGATCCGAGCGTCAACGCTACGCCCAACGCTTCTATCGATCCCAGCCCAACACTCAGCCTCGGCGCAACGATAATCACCACCCCAACAAAGCCCAGAGAAACCGCCGCAATGCGAACCAGCCGGAATTTCTCCCCGAGTATCAGAGCCGCCAGTACGACCATCACAATCGGCGTCACAAAACGGATCGCGGTAACCTCCGGCAATGGCAAGTATTTCAAACCCGCAAAGCCAAGCCCCATCGCACAAGAACCAACAATCCCACGCACCGCGTGATTGCGAATTGACTGTGTCCGAATTCCTTGTGCGATACCGCCATTAACCAGTAACCAGATCAGAATAATCGGCATCGCCATGATGGATCGAAAGAACATCGTCTCGCCCGCCGGCACTCGATCGGCCGCTTTAATAAAGGCAGACATAACTGTGAACATCGTGATCGCCGACACCATCAGGAAAATCCCGCGCGGCACGTTGATTGTAGGTGTTGATGTCATGGTAACTGCTTACGCCTGACGATTGCAAAGAACCAGCCGTCTAAACCTATAATCGCTCGACCGCCCATCGCGCTGCGTCCGACACCTCAGGTGCGGTGTCTTCAGTTAAAGCCGCTGCGGTGGCCTTTAACGAGGCATCGCCAGAATTTCCAATCGCATAAAGCACATTGCGAACAAATCGATCCCGCCCAATCCGCTTAATTGGGCTACCAGAAAATTTTTCTCTAAACGCTGTGTCATCCAGAACAGCCAAATCCTTAAGTGGAGGCGCAACCAAATCGTCACGCGCAGCGTACCGTACTTCTTGAGCTTCAACGGCAAACTTGTTCCATGGGCACGCGGCAAGACAATCGTCACATCCGTAAATCCGGTTGCCCATCCGTTCGCGTAGTTCTTCCGAAACGGGCCCTTTATGCTCAATCGTCAGGTAGGAAATACACCGCCGCGCATCGAGCTGGTACGGTTCCGGAAAGGCATCCGTCGGACAGATATCAAGACAAGCAGTACATGATCCACAATTTTCAATGCCTGAAGCATCCGGCGTCAGCTCTGCTGTTGTGAAAATTGCGCCCAAAAAGAACCAGCTCCCCAAATCTCGGCTCAACAGATTTGTGTGCTTACCCTGCCAACCAAGACCGGCAGCCTGCGCCAAAGGTTTTTCCATCACGGGCGCAGTGTCCACGAACACCTTTATTTCGCACCCAGCCTGATCCACCAACCAGCGTCCAACTCGTTTCAGACGTTTCTTTACTATGTCATGATAGTCACGGTTCTGGGCATAGACAGAAATCGCTGCGCGATCTGAATGCTCCAATACCTCCAGTGGATCATGTGTTGGTGTGTATGGTTCTGCCAACATCACTACTGATTTCGCATCCGGCCAAAGCGCGCTTGGATCACCCCGCCATGCCATGCGATCCGCGATCCATGCCATTTGGCCATGACGTTCTTGCTCAACGAATATCTTCAGTCTTTCAGGTAATTCTGGAACGGCATCAGGACGGCAAACACCAAAACTGGCAAACCCTTCGCTCAGGGCCTTTTCGCGAAGCTGTTCTTTCAGCCCGATCAAAAATCCAAGTCGCTATAGTGCGACGGCTGCGGGAACCCAGAGATTTGGTCCGCCAGAATAGATCGAAACGCTGGTCGCGATTTGATCTTCGCATACCAATCTTTAACGATCTCTGACCGGTTCCAATCCACGTCCGACACATAGTCCAAACAAGACAAATGCGCAGCGGCTGCAAAGTCAGCCAAAGTCATGTCATTACCAGCCAGCCAGCGCCGCTGATCCAACAGCCAATGCATGTAGTCCAAATGGTATTTAATCGCCCGCGATCCTGCCTTCACGTTCGCACTATCTGGGTAACCGGTTCCCATCACTTTGCGGAACACCCGTTCTCCCATAAGCTTCGTCGTGACTTCTTCGTTAAACTTATCGTCAAACCAGGCAACCAAACGACGCACTTCGTAACGGCTGTCGGCCCCTTGTGGCAACAACATCGGCGTCGGGTGGGTTTCCTCAAGATACTCACAAATGGCAGTGCTATCAGCCATCGTGCGATTGCCCATCTTGAGAACAGGCACCTTACCGGCAGGGTTACGGCGCAAGAAATCGGCATCCTTCTCCCAGTAACGCTCTTCGATCAACTCGACCTCAATCCGTTTCTCGGCCAATGACAAGCGCACTTTGCGGGAAAACGGCGACAGCGGATAATGGTAGAGACGGTTCATCAAGGGCCCCAGATACAGTGTTCCCCTTCAATGCATCAAGCGGCAGCGCGATTCAATCCCGCGCGCCACGTCAGGGCATTATTCGAAACAGTCTGCGCGGCCATCCGCCCGTATCGTAGCGGCACCATCAACGATGCCCGAGGCACGTCTGCGCACCGAGGATGACGGCTCTGAGGCGGATCGGGTCTTGGGGCTTGGAAGGATCGCAGCCAATCGAGCGGCCTGAACCGGTGACAAATCTGCGGCCCTCACGCCAAAGTAATGTACCGCAGCGGCCTCAACCCCGAAAACGCCTTCGTCAAACTCCGCAACGTTCAGGTAAACTTCAAGGATGCGCTGCTTGCTCCAGATCGCTTCGACCATAGGCGTCATCAACGCCTCGAGTGACTTACGGAACCACGAACGCCCGTGCCATAAATAGACATTCTTCACGACCTGCTGAGAAATCGTAGAGCCGCCGCGACTACCCCCCTCTGCCAAAGCCGCCTGAATTGCCCCAACATCCAAGCCCCAATGAAGGCAGAAATTGGCGTCCTCAGCGGCGACCGCTGACCGTGCCATCACAGGTGCAATGTCTTCCATGGAAACCCACGTGTGGTTTACTCCACCAACACGGCGGCTCTCGGCGAACATGTATGGGGTTGTCGGGGGGTTCACGACCGTTAACGCCGCTGTCACCAGCACTGCCAATGCGATCATAATGAGGATGCCTCGAAAAATGTACTTCATCACCCGCCGCACAAAAAGACGCGGGCGGTCCCTCAGTTTCACTGCGGGTTTCTTAGGGGTCTTTTTGCGGGTTTTGCGAGCCATGACGCTATTCATCGCAGCAGCACCCTTGGGGTCAAGCTCTGCTTGCCTGCAACACCTCAAGTGTCACCCCAAAACACCTGCGTCGCTCTTTAAACAAAAACTCCGCACCGAAGTTCGCGTCATCAAAGTTGATCTGAACTGCAGCGCCGCAAAACGAACTGCAAAAACTGGCCGCCCAAGCCGCCTGTTGTTGTGTTAGAATGCCTCACACGATGCGCACTCAGACAAATCGCCCGAGCATTACCTGAGATCGAGATTGAAACGCTCTATTTTCAGTAAAATGAGGGCGGCATATCCCGCCCCCATTCTTCCTATTTACTCAGCAGGAACTGCTGCTTGCTCAAGGCTCAATGGCGCTGGCAAATGAACCAACATTTCTTTCGGGCAAACCTGCACGAAATTACCGCGCTCAAGATCCCAGTGTTGCAGAATATCGGCGGCCTTACGGCTTCCGGTCTGCTCTAGGTGCTGTTCAATCAAGCCTTTCAACTGGGCTTCCCAGTGATCGACCGTAACCGGGCACGTCACCAATGTTTCCATGTTGATCAACGGATCGGATTGACGTTCCGGATCGTATAGATAGGCCATACCACCCGTCATACCCGCACCAAAATTGGCACCGATCGACCCAAGGATAACTGCGACGCCGCCCGTGGTGTATTCACACCCGTTTGACCCGCAACCTTCAATCACGACCTTCGCGCCAGAGTTTCTCACAGCGAACCGTTCACCTGCACGGCCAGCAGCGAACAGATACCCGTCGGTTGCACCGTAAAGAACCGTATTGCCGATAATCGTGTTGTCGGACGCGACCAGCGGCGAATTCATCGGTGGGCGCACAACAATAGTACCCCCAGACAGACCCTTACCAACGTAGTCATTGGCATCGCCGCTGACTTCCAGCTTCAACCCGGGTGCCGCGAAGGCGCCCAAAGATTGACCCGCAGAGCCTTTCAGCTTCACTGTCAAATGGTCAGCTTGCAACGTGTTGCGCATGCCGAAGTTCTTCACGATATGCGAAGACGTCCGCGTACCAATCGTCCGCAAGGTGTTCTGAACAGCATATTCAAGCTGCATCTTCTCACCATCCTCAAGGAAGCGCGCGGCATCCTTGACGATTTGCGCATCCAACGTATCCGGCACCGCATTGCGCGACTTGTTCCGGTCGTAGACGATCTCTTTCGCGCCATCGACAGTGATCAACAACGGGTTGAGATCAAGATCGTCAAGGTGTGCCGACCCACGCGAAACCTGATCCAATAGATCGGCACGACCGATGATCTCGTCCATCGAACGTGCGCCGATCTCGGCCAGAATTTCACGCACTTCTGTTGCATAGAACGTGATGAGGTTCACAACCTTGTCTGCGTTGCCAGTGAACTTATCGCGCAAGGCTTCGTCCTGAGTACATACGCCGACCGGACATGTGTTGGACTGACACTGACGAACCATAATACAGCCCATCGCGATCAGGGCGGCAGTACCGATTCCGTATTCTTCCGCACCCAGCATCGCAGCCATAACAATGTCACGACCCGTGCGCAGTCCTCCATCTGTCCGCAACGTCACGCGACCACGCAAGTTGTTCATCGCAAGAACTTGGTGCGCCTCGGTTAGGCCCATTTCCCACGGCAGACCCGCGTATTTAATGGACGTCGCAGGGGACGCGCCTGTACCGCCATTGTGTCCAGAAATCAGGATCACATCGGCCTTCGCCTTTGCAACACCCGCTGCAATCGTACCAACACCGCTGGATGCCACCAGTTTCACAGTCACCTTACAACGCGGGTTGATCTGCTTAAGGTCATAGATCAGCTGCGCCAAATCCTCGATGGAATAGATATCGTGGTGCGGTGGAGGTGAGATCAGAGTCACACCTTTCGTCGAGTGGCGAAGACGGGCAATAAGATCGGTGACCTTCATACCTGGCAACTGGCCACCCTCACCAGGCTTGGCGCCCTGTGCAACTTTGATTTCAAGCTCTTCGCATTGGTTCAAGTACTCGGCAGTCACACCAAAACGACCTGATGCGACCTGTTTAATCTTCGCTGACGGGTTGTCGCCGTTGGCTTCTGGGACGAAGTGTGCCGGATCTTCGCCACCCTCACCAGAGTCAGACTTCGCACCGATACGGTTCATCGCAATGTTCAACGTCTTGTGCGCCTCGGGGCTAAGCGCACCCAATGACATACCAGGCGTCACGAAACGCTTACGGATCGAGGTGATGCTTTCAACTTCCTCAATCGGAATCGACTTACCCATCGGCTTAACAGCCAACAGATCACGCAAATGGATCGGCGGGTTTGCCTGCATTGCGCCGGAATACTGCTTCCACAACTCATAAGACGCGCGGTTACAGGCCTGTTGCAACAGGTGCATTGTTTGCGCTTCCCATGCGTGCTTTTCGCCGCTGCGACGCGCTTTATAGAAGCCACCAATTGGAAGAACATCAGATCCACCCAGCCAACCGGCCTTGTGAACACCTTCGACTTTGCGCTGAATACCCGACACACCGATACCGGAAATCCGGCTGTGCATGCCTGGGAAATATTCGGCAACCATTGCGCGGGACAGGCCTACGGCTTCAAAGTTCAGGCCACCACGGTAAGACGAAATTACGGAAATACCCATCTTAGCCATGATCTTTAGAAGGCCTTGATCAATCGCATTGCGATACCGCGACACGGCCTCGGTCAATGTGCAATCCAGCAAGCCGCGTTCAATCCGGTCATCCAAGGAATCTTCGGCGAGGTAAGCGTTAACAACAGTCGCACCACAGCCAATCAAAACCGCGAAGTAATGCGGGTCGATACATTCGGCAGACCGCACATTCAGCGACGTGAACGTCCGAAGACCTTTGCGAGTCAACCAGCTGTGCACTGCAGACGTCGCGAGGATCATCGGCATCGGCACTTTGTTTTCGCCTTGGTGCTGGTCAGTCAATGTCAGATGACCAGCGCCAGAACGTACGGCATCTTCTGCTTCGGCCCGAATGCGCGCCAAGGCGTCGTTTAGCCCACCAGCACTACTATCCGCAGGGAAAGTACAATCAATTTCAACACATTTCGCATTGAACGCTGTTTGCAGCGCATCCCACTGAGCGTTCCCAACAAACGGGCTGTCCAGCACGATGATTTCCGTCTGACTGCTGTCTTCGTCCAGCACGTTCTTGAGGTTCCCGAACCGAGTCTTCAGGCTCATCACGCGGAATTCACGCAAGCTGTCGATCGGAGGGTTGGTAACTTGGCTGAAGTTCTGGCGGAAGAAGTGGCTTAGCGGACGATACTTTTCAGACAGAACCGCAGAAGGCGTATCATCGCCCATAGACGCAAGCGCCTCTTTGGCATCCTCTGCCATTGGCGCAAGAATGTTCTCCAGCTCTTCGATGGTATAGCCCGCCGCGATCTGGCGTTTGCGCAGTTCGCTACCGGAATAGATCGGAGCCTCGGTAACGGCACCCAGTTCGGCATCCAACTCATTGATCTTACCGACCCAATCACCAAACGGCAGAGCATTTGCCATTTTATCTTTCAGTTCTTCATCATGGAAAAGTTCACCCTTACCCATGTGCACACCGATCATCTGACCAGGGCCCAGCGCGCCTTTTTCAACGACGGTCGCCTCGTCCGTCGGCACCATGCCGGCTTCGGAACCAGCGATCAGCAAACGATCTCCGGTCACGACATAACGCATCGGGCGCAAGCCGTTGCGGTCAAGCCCAGCGCAAACCCAGCGGCCATCGGTCATGGCCAGTGCAGCAGGCCCGTCCCACGGCTCCATCACGGAGTTGCAGTAGGAATACATATCACGCCAAGCTTCCGGCAATTCGGTTGCTTGCTTGGACCAGCTTTCAGGAACCAACATAGTCTTCGCCATCGGGGCAGACCGCCCAGCGCGAACCAGAACTTCGAACACGGAATCCAAAGCAGCGGAGTCAGACGACCCGCCAGAAATGATCGGTTTGATGTCTTCGGCCATGTCGCCAAACGTCGAAGACGCCATGCGAATTTCATGGCTTTTCATCCAGTTGACGTTGCCCTTCAGCGTGTTGATCTCACCGTTATGCGCCAACATGCGGAACGGCTGCGCCAACCACCACTGTGGGAAGGTGTTCGTAGAATACCGCTGGTGATAAATCGCAAACGCGGACTCAAAACGTTCGTCCATCAGGTCGGGGTAAAACTCCGCAACCTGTTCAGCCAACATCATACCTTTGTAGATGATGCTGCGGCACGACAAAGACGCCAGATACAATTGACCTACGCCAGCGGCGGCGGCCGCTTTTTCGATGCGACGGCGGATAACATAAAGTTCGCGCTCGAAGGTTTCTTCGTCCACGCCTTTGGAGTTGGAGATCAGAATTTGTTCGATCTCAGGGCGTGTCGCATTGGCTTTCTCACCGAGGCAGGAAATGTCGACCGGAACGTGGCGCCAGCCGTAGATGTAATAGCCCATCCGCAGAACTTCGGATTCCACGATCGTCCGGCATGTTTCCTGAGCACCAAAGTCGGTGCGCGGCAGGAACACCTGACCAACCGCCAGCAGTTCATTCTCACGCGCTTTATGCCCTGTACGAGCAACCTGATCGTAAAAGAACGGTACCGGGATTTGCACATGAATACCCGCGCCGTCACCCGTCTTACCGTCTGCATCAACGGCGCCACGGTGCCAAATTGCCTTCAGCGCCGAAATACCGTTCTCAACCACAGATCGCGATTTTTTGCCGTCGATAGAGACAACCAAGCCCACACCGCAGTTGGCCTTTTCGTCATCGTGGGAATACAGGCCTTTTTCGGCCATGTAGTCGCGCTTTGCCTGTTCGGCTTCTGCCCATGCGTCATCATATTTGGTCATTTAGTCACTCCTCGTGCTGCCCTTGCGGGGTGGCATGTCTTAATTCTGGATGGGGCTTGTCGGCAGGATTGATACATCAAAGGATGACATCTCAACGCCGCAGCCAAATTTTGGATTTGTGGATAGGAAACCGGGTTCATCAGGAAAGATGAATTCGACTGGTGAATCGTCGCTATCAAAACGATCATCAGACGTGATGTAGCTGCTCTCACCCCCGATAAACATGTTCCATTCGTCGCTAACGTATTCACGGCCTTCACTGCGCCAAGCGACGTTGCCAGCGCTGTCATAAGAAGTCAGCGCATACTCCGTACCAAGCAGTGTAACCCCATCAATGACGATGGTTTCGCCGGTCAGTCGGTCCATGCCTTCGTAGCGGCTGTCGCCAATCTCTGCGCTTTCCGTGACGAAATCCCACGTATCAACGCCATTCTCGATCAGCTCAATAATATTCATCGGGTCAGCCGCGTCGCTCAGCCGTTCTGTGTGACCGGACCGCAAATGAAAGCTCTCCAGCCATTCTGCCTGCGCGCTGATACGTCCGATGTAGGACATGCCTTCTTCGTCCAGCGTTGCGCGGCGCTGCTCTCCATTGAGATCCTCTTCGCAGCGGAAATAATGCGACACGGAGCAGCTCTGGGATTGGATCGTTAGATACGCTTCACAACCAGCGGGCATAGAAAACTGCTGCGCGGCTAGTGGGCTGGCAGCGAGAACGGCAATAGTAGTTGCTGTCTTCATCATCTATTTACTCTCCATATCAGCAGTGCTGACCTATCGCTTCTGTGTCGGGTGGATCAGGCCCATACTGGACCCATATCAAACCCATACTCGACCCGTAGGTCGAACTTGGTGCTATTCCGCTGCAACCGATGCGCCTTGGTTGATGTAGTCGAGGATCGCATCCGCCGCGTCACGACCATCTTTGATCGCCCAAACCACAAGGCTCGCACCGCGCACAATATCGCCGGCCGCAAACACACCCTCAAGGCTGGTTTGGCCAGTTGTGAACTCCGCTTTAACGGTGCCCCAACGGGTCACTTCCAATTCAGGAACACCCCATAATGTCGGGATGTCTTCTGGTTCAAAACCAAGCGCCTGAACCACAAGATCGGCGTCTTCAACATAGTCGCTGCCTTCGATCAATTCGGGCATCTGGCGGCCTGACGCATCTGGCGCACCAAGACGCATCTTTTGCACCATGACACCTTCAACTGCGGCGTCATCATTGGTTGTGAAACCCTTAGGTGCTGACAACCAAACAAACTCTACACCTTCTTCTTCGGCGTTCTGTGTTTCCCGCTGGGAACCTGGCATGTTTGCTTTATCGCGACGGTAGAGACATTTCACGCTCTCGGCACCTTGGCGGATCGCTGTGCGTACACAGTCCATCGCCGTGTCGCCGCCACCGATGACGACAACCTTTTTGCCAGCCGCATTCAGCTCGCCGTTGTCGAATTCTTCAACGTCATCACCAAAGCTTTTGCGGTTACTTGCGGTTAGATAATCGATGGCACGAACGATACCGTCAGCTTCGGCATTCGGAGCCTGCAATGCACGGGTCTTGTAAACACCCGTCGCGATTAGAATCGCTTCGTGCTTACCGCGAATAGCGTCGAAGCTGAGGTCTTCGCCAACATTGCAGTTCATCACGAACTCTACGCCGCCATCTTCCAGCTGCGCCATGCGTTGCATGACAATGTCTTTTTCCAGTTTGAAGCCGGGGATACCGTATGTCAGCAAGCCGCCACCGCGGTCAT
Organism: Octadecabacter algicola; assembly: GCF_021532625.1. Lineage (GTDB taxonomy): Bacteria > Pseudomonadota > Alphaproteobacteria > Rhodobacterales > Rhodobacteraceae > Octadecabacter > Octadecabacter algicola. Next base: position 567,119 of record NZ_JAKGAR010000003.1, on the reverse strand, counting down.
AACGATCATAAACTGTAACCTGTACACCCTGACGACGCAGCGCATCCGCCGCTGCAAGCCCACCAGGGCCTGCACCGATGATCCCAACGCTTTCACCGCGTTCAACACTTGGGCGGATCGGCTTGACCCATCCCTTTTCGAACGCAGTGTCGGTGATGTATTTTTCAACGGAACCGATCGTAACAGTACCGTGGCCTGACTGTTCAATTACGCAGTTGCCTTCGCAAAGACGGTCTTGTGGGCAGATACGACCACAGATTTCCGGGAACGTGTTCGTTGCCTGTGAGATCTCATAGGCTTCTTCCAAACGCCCTTCGGCGGTCATGCGCAACCAGTCAGGGATGTTGTTGTGAAGCGGGCAGTGAGATTGGCAATACGGCACACCACACTGAGAGCAGCGGCTCGCTTGTTCAGCTGCTTTGGCTGTCGCGTATTCTGCGTAAATCTCCGAGAAATCTTCTTTGCGCAGGTTTGGCGGGCGCTTTTCAGGCATATCCCGTTCCACATCGACAAACTTCAGCATCTTTTGACCAGCCACAGGACATTCTCCAAATCGAAAATTCGAACTGCTCTTCTAAAGCGCGACGGCGAGAAAGAAAAGTCAGTATAGTTTACCTAATTGACAATTATTTGCACTGCTAAGCGCGGACTTGTCAACATGTCAGTGTTTTTTAGGTCCGAATCGGCTCTATCTATCCTCTTTCCCCGCGACTCCAGTGATTTACAAAGGCGAAAACGAATCAAAGGTTCTTATGCCACTCCTCACGCTCCTGCTTGTCGCGTTGATCCAAGGAATCACCGAATTCCTACCAGTGTCTTCCTCTGGACACCTTATTCTATTGCCGCAACTGACGGGGATGGAGGACCAAGGTCAGGTCATCGATGTCGCCGTACATGTTGGTACACTTTTCGCCGTGATCCTGTTTTTCTGGCAGGATGTGCGCTTGGCGCTTGCTGGTGTCCCACGTGTTTTGCGCGGCAAGATCGACACCCAAGGTGCACGTTTGGCATTCGGTTTGGCTATCGCTACGATCCCAGTTGTGATTTTCGGTCTGATCTTGAAACTGACGGGCTGGGATGACGCTCTGCGCTCAATAACGGTTATCGGTTGGACGATGCTCATCTTTGGGATTGTGCTTTATTGGGCAGACCAGACAGGTTCAACAGATCTTGAAGCACCGGATTGGACCCCACGCCGCGCGATCATCATGGGACTCTGGCAAGCGGTCTCACTGATTCCGGGCACATCACGATCTGGGATCACGATCACCGCTGCACGCTGGCTTGGCTTCAAAAGAGAAGACGGCGCAAAATTGTCGATGCTGATGTCGATTCCCACCATCATTGCAGCTGGCACATTGGCGAGTGTGGAAGTTGCCGCAACCGCGGACGTTCAAGCCGCCAAAGACGGCGCAATCGCGGCAATCTTATCATTCTTGGCGGCGTTGCTTGCACTTAGCTTAATGATGCGCTTGCTGCGTTCCGTAAGCTTCACGCCTTACGTGATCTATCGCGTGCTTCTTGGAATTGCCTTACTGACGATTGCCTACACTTAAGCTTTAAGGTTCGCAGCGCTCTCTTTTATCGCGTCATACTGACCAGACGGGCGGAACCGCCACAAGTAGTCAGGCAAGATCGCTTCCAGCGCCGTCGGTGTGATTCCCAAGGCGTCAAACCCCTGTGCATCCTCGGACACAACATTATCGATCTTCAAGCTTTCAACCTGATCCGCAGTAATCGGCCCGCGCACAAGGCCCAGCGACAAGAAACGCCCAACCTTAAATCCGAACGCCATGATCTTTGCGATCCCGAATGGAATATTCAAAACCAAACGACGGCGACGCACGACTTTCAACATCTGCCCCATCAGCTCGCGGAAGGTATTCACGTCAGGCCCGCCAAGTTCAAAAACGCCCTGCGCTTGTCCATCGACACCCATGACGGCAGCAGCCGCAACGTCATCGACGTAAACAGTCTGAAACTTTGTCTCCGCTCCGATCACAGGTAAGACCGGACCGAAACGTGACATGCCTGCAAAACGGTTAAAGAACCCATCTTCATGGCCAAACATGATGGAGGGCCTCAAAATCATCGCGTTTGGCATGTTTTGCAGAATTGCAGCTTCGCCTTGTGCTTTGGTACGGCCATACTCGCTTGCGCTGTTCTCATCTGCACCAATGGCCGAGATATGAACCATCGTGCCAACGCCATTTGCAGCCGCAAGGCGCGCAACACGCTCAGCGCCTTCGACGTGAACCGCATCAAATGTATTCTTGCCGATGTTGTCGAGCACACCAACACAGTTCACGACCGCATCGGCACCTGTCATTACAGACGCCACCGAAGCGTCATCGCGGATATTGCAGAAAACCGGCTCAACCTGACCAACCGCACCATAAGGCTTTACGAACATCGCTTCGTTCGGGCTGCGCACTGCGACACGGACACGCCAGCCGTCTTTCGCCAAACGTCGCGCAATATAGCGCCCAAGAAATCCGGATCCGCCGTAAATGGTGACAAGTTTGGACATGCTAATAGTTTCCTGCAGCTAGTGTTGCGCCACATTTACCGCCCTGCCCCTTGATAAACAAGGATCAACTGGACGAGTCTGCCGCTTCATTTTGCTGAAAATACAGATCAAAATCATTCAAGCGGAAATCACGACCCGAATCTCGTTGACAGCCCTACGTCACGGGCTTAAACGCCCCTCTGTTATCTGTGCCCAGATGGCGGAATTGGTAGACGCGCCAGCTTCAGGTGCTGGTGTCTGTATGGACGTGGAGGTTCGAGTCCTCTTCTGGGCACCATTCTCTCCACATCAACGCAAGCGCGTGTTAGAGAGATCGCATGACAAATCACCTTTATCAAAATGATTTACCAGACGGTCTCGATCTTGGTCCAGTTGTCGCGATTGATTGCGAAACCATGGGACTGAATCCCCATCGTGACCGACTTTGTTTGATCCAGATGAGCAGTGGAGACGGCGATTGCCACTTAGTTCAGGTCGCAGCCAATCAAACCCAAGCTCCGAATCTATGTAAAATGCTTGCCAACCCTGATGTGCTGAAGCTGTTCCACTACGGGCGCTTTGATATCGCCGCCATGGCGAATGCCTTTGGCACTGTGGCAGCACCAATCTATTGCACCAAGATTGCCAGCAAGCTTGTGCGCACCTACACGGATCGCCACGGGCTAAGAAACCTGCTTCAGGACCTTTTGCGCGTCGATATTTCCAAATTCCAGCAACAAAGCGATTGGGGCGCTGCCGAGCTCTCAAAAGCCCAGCTTGATTATGCGGCGTCGGATGTATTGTATCTGCACAAACTGAGAGACGAGCTAAACATTCGCCTCGCCCGCGAAAGCCGAACAAAAATGGCGCAAGCCTGCTTTGACTTCCTTCCAATGCGTGCGCAGCTCGATTTAGCGGGCTGGCACGAACAAGACATATTTGCACACTAATGGCACAGTCTAAATTCATCGATACCGCTCGCCGCGTCATCCGCGAGGAAGCAAACGCTCTGAATTCTTTAGCGGATTCTTTGGGAGTATCGCTGTCCGACGCAGTTGATCTGATCCTGAACGCAAAAGGCCGTATCATCATTTCGGGTATCGGCAAGTCCGGCCACATCGCACGAAAAATCGCAGCGACTTTGGCCAGCACAGGGACGCCCGCGCATTTCGTACACCCTGCCGAAGCATCGCATGGCGACCTAGGTATGGTGACACGCGGCGACGTGGTCTTGGCGATCTCCAATTCCGGCGAAGCGCCGGAGCTCGCCAATCTCATCGCCTACACGCAACGGTTCGGGATTCCGCTGATCGGAATCACTAGCCGAGCGGAAAGCTCTCTTGCGACACAATCAGACATTGTACTGCTGATGCCCAAGCTACCAGAAGCATGTGGAACTGGCGTCGTCCCGACGACATCCACAACCATGACACTTGCGTTGGGCGATGCGTTGTCGGTCGCGATCATGCAGCACCGCGCGTTCAGCGCCGACAACTTTCGTGAATTCCACCCTGGCGGCAAACTGGGTGCTCAACTGTCGCGGGTCGGCGACCTTATGCACAAAGGCGATGCTGTTCCATTGGTCGGCGAAGACACTCCAATGAGCGATACATTGCTAACCATCAGCCAAAAAGGGTTCGGTGTGGTTGGCGTATTGGATGACGATGGTTATCTTTCAGGCATCGTGACCGACGGCGATTTGCGTCGGAACATGGCCGGACTTCTGGACCTAACTGCGGGCAAGGTCATGACCAAAGCCCCCCGCACCATTGGCACAGCTGCTTTGGCCGAAGAAGCTGTGAATGTAATGAACACTAGCAACATCACATGTCTGTTTGTCGTCGACCCTGAAGGGTCGAACAGAGTGGCAGGCATATTGCACATTCACGACTGCCTGCGCGCTGGCATTGTGTAGATGGTTAACGACGACAATCTTTATTCCCAATTTGTCGGCATCCTTAAGATAACTTTGCCTTTGGCCGCCCTTGCTTTGATGTCGACGGTGTTCCTCTTTGCCCGTGCGCCCACACAAGACAGTGCGATACCATACGCCGAAATTGAACAGCTCGCCCAAGAACCTCGCCTTTCTGGTGCGCAATTGTCAGGCGTAGCCGACGATGGTTCCGTGATTGAACTTGCGGCAAGAACGACCCGCCCCAACGGTAGCACCATTTCGGCTGAGAACATCGAAGCCGCTATTGAAACGGCAGACGGCACGCATATCGACATTCGTGCCGGCGGTGGCGAGATCGACAACGATGCACGCATCGCACGCCTAACGGGTTTGGCACATCTAGAAACGTCTAATGGCTATGAGATGGAAGCGCTCGGTTTTATCGCTGAACTTTCGACGGGGCGAATTGCATCTGATGGAAACATCGAAGGGCTTGCGCCTTTTGGGTCATTATCTGCGGGCCAACTGATCATCGAAACCCCTGAAGGAAGCACGAGCCAAGTGATGCTTTTCCAAAACGGCGTTCGGCTGATATATACGCCGCAACAATAGGATTCTTTTATCGTGAAATTCATTCAATCAGTTGTAACCTGCGCCGCGCTAATTGTAGCATCGGCTGCCTTTTCTCAAACGAACATCAATCTCGGTGCGGTCAATGCCGACCCGAATGCGCCCGTAGAAATCACGGCGGACAACCTGAGTATTGACCAGACCAGCGGTGAGGCGGTTTTTGCGGGAAACGTAGTCTTGGGCCAAGGCGATTTGCGGCTTTCTGCTGGACAGGTCCAAGTTATCTATAACGACGCTTCAGGCGACATAAGCCGTCTGTCTGCAAGCGGCGGCGTTACCCTAGTAACAGCCTCCGAAGCCGCAGAATCCGCAACTGCAGAATACAACCTTGATGCAGGAACACTGCTCATGTCGGGAGATGTCCTTTTGACGCAAGGTGCCAGCGCAATTTCCGCCGACCGCATGAACATTGATCTTTCGACGGGCGCCGCCCGCATGGAAGGACGCGTTCGCACTATCTTTAACCAAGGCGGCAACTGATGCCTGATTTGACCGTGACAGATGGCTACGTTGGCCTCCAAGTCCGCCACCTGCGCAAAAGCTACGGGAAACGCGTGGTTATTCGCGACGTTAACATGGAGCTTGGCCGGGGTGAGGTTGTCGCCCTGTTGGGCCCGAACGGATCCGGAAAGACCACTTGTTTTTATTCTATCGCTGGCCTTGTGACCCCCGAAGGCGGGCAGGTAATCGTAGACGGCCGAGAAGTAACTACATTGCCAATGTATCGGCGTGCCAAGTTGGGCATCGGTTACTTGCCACAAGAAATGTCCATCTTTCGCGGGCTAAACGTCGAAGACAACATTCTCGCAATTCTTGAGATCTCAGAACCCGACCGCCGCCGCCGCCGCGAACGCCTTGAAGAACTCTTAAGCGAATTCTCAATCGAGCACCTTCGCCGCGCGCCTGCACTGGCATTGTCCGGTGGCGAACGCCGCCGTGCCGAGATCGCGCGATGCCTTGCCGCAGATCCGAAATATGTACTGCTTGATGAACCTTTTGCTGGGGTTGACCCGATTGCTGTCGCTGAGATCCGCGCGCTGACTGCCGACCTCAAGAACCGAGGAATTGGCGTCCTGATCACCGATCACAACGTCCAAGAAACGCTACAAATCGTTGACCGTGCGTATATCCTTCATGATGGACAAATTCTCATGTCTGGAACGGCCGAAGAAGTCGTAAAGGACGAAAATGTACGCCGCGTCTATCTCGGAGATTCATTCCGCGTTTCGTGATCTTCCGATGGAAACCATTGACAGACACCCCCATTTTGTCGCCAACTAACAGAGATGACAGAATCCTTTTCCAGCGCGGTTCGGATCACGCCTTATGGGCGCAGTCAGCACACACGCAAGACGCTGTCATCAATCCTATCTTTTCAGGCGTAAACTGAACAAACCTTAACGGTTTGTGCGCCCGAATTGCATGCGTTGAATAATAAAGGAGATAAGATGCGCTATCAGATCACAGGAAAGCATATTGATATCGGCGAAGCTCTGCAGACACACGTGCAGACTGAACTCGGGGAAGTTGTTGGCAAATATGCTGGCCGCCCAACCGACGCGAATGTCATCTTTTCGAAGAGCGGGCATGAATATGTCTGCGAAACTGTTGTCCATCTTTCTACGGGTTTGACCGCGCAAGCCAAAGGCCATGCTACTGAAATATATGCGGCTTTTGATAGTGCTACCGAAAAAATGGACAAACAACTCAGGCGGTACAAACGACGCCTGAAGGACCACCATAAGGAACGTTCACAACCCGTTGAACTTTCGGACGCAGGGTCGTATATCCTCGCCTCAAATAGCGAGTCGGAAGACAGCGAGCCTGAGGGCGTTACTTCGATGATCGTGGCTGAAATGGAAACGAAGATTCCTGAACTCTCCGTCGGAGAAGCAGTCATGCAAATGGAAATTGCGAACTCGCCAGTCTTGGTCTTTCGAAATGAAGGACATAGCGGTGTCAACGTGGTATACCGCCGCGAAGACGGCAATATCGGTTGGATAGACCCGCGTAACACAGGCTGATTGGGCAAAGCCCGATTTGTATTCATTATGACCATTCAAGGTATCCTTCCTCTCGAAGGCATCAAAGTGATTGCTGCTGCCAGCAGCAAAAAGCGGCTGTTTCACGACATCGGAAACATGGCTGAGTCTTGTTTTGGTCTGAATCACACGATGGTCGTGGATGCATTAGTCGAACGCGAAGGCCTTGGCCCCACTGGTGTGGGCCAAGGTGTCGCCCTACCACACGCGCGCCTGCCCGCTCTGGATCAGGTCTGTGGGTTATTCGTCCGGATCAAGAAGCCGCTCGACTTCGATTCAGTTGATCGCCAACCTGTTGATCTGGCTTTTGCCCTTTTCGCACCTGAAGATGCCGGCGTTGAACACCTGAAAGCACTCGCTCTTGTTTCGCGGACACTTCGTGATGAGAATATCCGCACCAAATTGCGAGCGAACGAAGACCCATCAACGATTTATACAATTCTGACGGAAGCAGTGACAGCGCAGGCCGCTTAAGAAGAATAGGGCCCAAACCCGAAAGCGTCATAATCGCGCTGGTAAACCTCTTGAACAGCAGTCTCGACCTCTGCGTCGTACATTCCGGCTAACTGATCAGAATACCGATCAGTTTCCGCAATCACAGGCATGACTTCTTTCCCGATTTGCGCGGCGAGAATGGCCAGGTCATCTTGCAGACGATCTTCCCTCAACACCAGATCAGGGGTCACAAATTCGGCAAAGCCCTGCAGAGCATTCGCCTGAGTTGCCCAGTGCGAGTCCACACGGATCGCCGTCTGTCCTCCCAAGTTGGACTTCACAAAACGCAAGAAACCCAAGAAAGCGGTCTTATGGTTTGCTGGCGTGTAGGATGCTTGGGAAGCGTCTTCGGGCAACTTCAATTTGAATTGCTTCGACAGGGTCTTTCTGATGCCGACATAGGTCCCTTCACCCGTCTGTAATATCTTACTGCAGAACGCCGCATGAGCGCGTGCAACGGGATGACGAACGACCGTGAAACTGCGGTGACCGATGTGCTGACGTTTCCAGTCACGCAGTGATTTCTGCGTAAACCCACTGATCAGATCATCAGGACTCACATCATCAAGTTCGGCCAACCAGTTAGTGACAGCGTTTTCCGGGCCAGACCGTATCGGTAAGTAAAGTAGCGGCGACATCGAGGCGGAAACGAATGTTGGCACAGACGGTCCACGACGAGGTTCAAAATTTGGGGTGCGATTTAAATTGAATCGATCGAGCCGTGCAAGCGCCTCTCCCATCTCGTCAAAGTTTTCGACCTTGTCAGACATCGGGCTTGGGTTTTGCTTTTTCAGCGACTTATCAAGCGCACTTAACCGAGCGTTCGATCCGAGAAATGCGGCAAGGCCGTTCATTACATCGACATCTTGCAGGTCTTCGTAGTCGACATAGAACGCTGTTTGGCCGGACCGTTGTAATCTTCCCATCAAACGCACCTGAAACGCCTGTATCTTGGCGACATGGTTCTCGAATTCCGGTCCGGAAAATTCGATCGTATCTTCCCGCAACCGCTTCACATCTGTGAGCTTCCATTGACCCGTCGCCTTAGCGATTTTCCAGCTTACGTAGCTTTCGACGGGATTTCGCGTCAGGATGACTTTAGCGCAACGCGGATCATCCAGCATCGTGTCGAACACACGATCATCGTGACTGTTAAAATAGCGATAACCGTTCAGCCCATCCGCAGCCTTAATCCGATCCAACAATTCATTTGGATTCGTGTCCCGATCTTCTTGTGAAACTCCGAGAACTTTGTCGCGATTCGGATAGCCAATAAAGCTCGGGTTAAACACTTCTCCGTGGCAGGTAATCCCTTCGAACGCGTTTATGTTCGCTTCTAAGAAATTGGACCCTGTGCGCATCTCCGCGAAGACAACGAAATAGTCAAACTCAGCCATAACTTATCTAACCAGATAGGGTTTCCGCCGCGATGGACGATCGTTGACAGGTGAGCTTTCGGTCGGAAAGTCCCCCATCAAATAAGGGTGCATTCCTTGGTTCTTTAGGTTCTGCAAGAATTGGCCAAACCCGTTAAGATCCGCCATTTTCGGCGCTTCTGTCACGCGTCGCAAGTTCTTAGCGCCCATTTCATCCAGCACTGTTTGCAGCGCCTCCATTGGTGTCTCAATGAAGTCGGCCAAGGTCCAGATCCTGATTCGGGCTTTCGCCCAAGGGGATCTCAATGCTTCTAGATGTTCACTTTCTATCCGTTGAAGCTCTGCGGCTTCAGCACGAATTTCAGAAAAGTTACGGTTCGACTGGAACAACGGGATCGCCCATGCGCCAGAGATCACACTAATCTGCGCGTTGGGGTCTTTCGCCATATCCCAACTCACAAACTGGCTATCCGCCGGGCCAAATTGAAAACACTGCCGTTCCCCACGCGTGTTCCAAATAAGGTTAATCAAGAACGATTGTGCATGATGGTCACGCAATTTGGCATTGCTCGACATAGCGCCGCTAAACGTCTTTTGCCGCCCTTCAAACTCAACACCAGCCTTGGAATACAAACGTCCGTGGACACGTGTTCCCGTCATCCGCGCAAGCCAAGGTTCAAAATCCTCAAATAGATCGGCAAAGCCTTCGAACACAGAATAGGGCGCCGAAGTGAACCCGTTCTCGTGCCCTGCCCTCGGTAAGCGGCTTTGCATGAACAACCCAGCACGCCCGCGCGTACGGCGTTCAACAGCTTTGGCAAAGATACGATCGATCTTTCCTGGGTTAGGCTCAGCACCCTTGAGCGGATTTTCTTCGTTCAGGAAATTTTCATACAAACGGTCGGCGTCGGGCCAGATTTTTCGCGCAACAAAGCAATCCGACCGACGCAGCAATTGCAGGTGATCATCGTAAAAGATATGCGGCTTACCTTGATAATCGAATTTGGACAGCGTCAGGGACCGGCTTTCGATATTTTGCGAATACAGGCGAACGAGCGTCTGAAAATAGCTTTCGTCAGGAATCCAAACGCGTTTGAAATAGGCGTCGTAAACGCCGCGATCTGGGTCTTCGAGGATTGCCGACAAGGTTTGCCGCGTGAGGCACCACCACTGCGACCCCATATGCGGTACGATGCCGTCAGGCACACGGCGGTACATTTTAAATCGGCGCTGAAATTCTACATACCGATCAAAGAGAAAGCGGTGTTTGCGCCATGAAAACGGGAACCGCAGCGTAAAGCGTTCAAAATCAAGACCGCCTTGCGTCCAAGGCACATCCGCGGTCGTTGCGCTCTCGATAAAGTCGGTACGCGGACGTTTGCCCAAATATTCTTGTAGGTCTTTAATGGGCCTTAGCGGCAAACATGATCCTGATGCCAGATAGACATGCCGCACAGCTGGGAACTTTTCCAGCATCAAACTGGACGCTGATTGCGACGCAGCGACAATTCCCCAAGTTCCCCATTCACAGCGATGGCGTTTGGAAAACAAAACATCGGGCAAGTCCGCAACACTGTTTACGAATTCATCGTAAACGGTGCGATCTACGTTCTTGTCCACATGGATCACAACAGGACACCCCGCCGCTGACCAATGACGGATCACCTGCTCCGCACGTTTCAACGCAGTGTGCACCAACATGACCACACCGACGCTCATGCCCAGTTGCCTTTCGACATGAGTCCCAAAATTTCGAGCTGGCGCCAATTAATGTATTTCTCTGACCATTTGCACCACAGGTCCGGATGCTGTGCGATACCTTCGGCGTAGGCTTTGTACTCTTGAGAACTGGCATAGTGCTGCCCCCGAGATAGCTCTTCGGCCGCTTTTTCCCCAAAAGTGTCTAGGAATTTAGCGTGCAATAGAATACCTGACGCCTTCTCACCGCCCCACTCATCATAAACGAGGTTCAAGCCCCGTGGCAGAACCATGTGAGTCGAACTCACATAGGCGTAATTCTTGTCCCACTTGATCAGCGGGGTCTTATTCAACGCAGGCGCACGCCACGGCTCGTCCTCAAAGAACATCCGAGCGCGCGGGCCGCCTTGAATCCACAGATTGTAGTAAAGATGGTTTTTGGCAAAAGTGTAGTTCCCGCTGTCAAACCATGACGCGATCTCAATCGGGTCTTGGCCTTTTTTATAGGGCACAGCATCCAAGCGGCCTTTGGGGTACATATCCAGTAGCATCGCACCAAAACTACGAATATCGGACGCATCCAACCAATCCGTTAACGCACGAATAGGGCGCGTGTCACAGAACGGGTAAACAAAAAACTCATCTGGATCGACAACAAGTGTCCAATGACCGTCGGCATATTTGCGTTGCAAATAGTTCAACCAATCGACGCCAAACCGAGATCTGCGGTAGCTGCCTTTGGCCGTCCACACGGACACGTCGGGCTGCATGGCGGCATATTCACCACCGCCATCATCGCTTTCATTATCAACCATGATGAAGTGATCGACACCTAAATCACGGTAATATTTGAAAAAATATGGGAGGCGAACGTCTTCGTTGCGGAAGGTTGAAAACAATAAAATATCGCCGCGCTTAATTTGATTGGTGCGGTCCTTGTGAACCGTCAACTCACGACTTTTGCGCCGGGCACGGATATGCCAGCGCTTACGCTGTATGCGTAGCCGATAAGATGTCCAAGCGCCCAAAATCATCCTTCCCGAAGCAGTGGTATTGTGTGCCTATGTTACTAGTGTCTCATGCTTAACACACCATTGAAAATATGGGGAATTATCGCTCATTGTTTCCATTCCTTAAACGACGATGGGAATTTGGCAACTGTTCTAAAGGATAGTTAGCCTAGCTCCACGCCCCGCGTGACATCAATCCCATAGCCTCCAATTGATCTGTCCCCTGATATTTGGTCGACGCTTTTGTCCAAAGGTCCGGATCATCGATTAGGGCGTTGTAGTAAGGTTGATACAGGTTGCTATTCTCGAAATGCTGCCCGCGGGCCAACTCTTCGATGGATTTTTCAGCGATGTTTGGCAGAAACTTGGTGTGAAGTAACACGCCAGACACCCGATCACCCTGTCCGAAGTCGAATACGTCATTCAACCGCCTCGGCAGTAATTGGTGAGTGGAGGTGACATAGGCGTACCTTCGGCGCCATTTCACCAGAGGTGTCTTGTTCAATGTCGGGGACCTCTCCGGTTGACTACTAAAGAATACACGGTCCCTAACGCCCCCCTGAATCCACAGGTTCCCAAAGACCGGATGAATTCTTGCGCGGTAATTGCCCGCATCGAACCAAGGAAGCACTTGAATGGGATCTTGTCCTTCTTCGAACTTCACCTGTCCCAAAGGACCCTTGGGGTACATATCAAGCATAAGGGCACCAAAAGAGTCGCGCCCTGTTACGTCTAGATGGCTTGTCAGCGCATTTAGATCGCGCGTTGTACTGTCTGGGTAGACAAGCAATTCGTCTGCATCGACCGTCAAGCACCAGCGCCCAGCGCCAAATTTGATCTGCAAGCAGGTCAGCCAATCGACGCCAAATCGCGATGCTTTGTAGCTGTCAGATGTGCACCAAACCGACACATCCGGTTGCTGGGCTAAAAACTCCGTCGTGCCGTCGTCACTGTCGTTGTCCACAATAAGAAAATGCGCGACGCCTAACTTTCGATAGTGCGACAGCCAATGGTCCACCCGCAGCATTTCATTCCGTATTGTGGAAAACACCAAAACACCATCACGTGGTATTTCACCGCCCGCGATCAACGACAATTCTCGTCGACGCCTCCATGCCCTCCACAAAAGCCGCCGCCGTTTCCAACGCATTCGATACGCAAAGATTGCAGCAGATGCCCCCGCCATCGATCCAGAAACACCGGTGGCGTCAAATGGGAACATACGGTCTTTTACTGCGCTGCCTGCCGCATGGACATCAATTCGTTAAGGTAACCACCAAACTCTTCTTTGAGTTCCTCGCGAGCAAGACCGAAAGCAACCGTTGCTTGTAAGAAGCCTGCTTTGGAGCCGCAGTCAAAACGTTGTCCCCTGAAACGGAACCCGAATACGTCGCGATCATTTTGCAGTTCGGCATCGATGGCATCAGTCAATTGAACTTCCCCGCCGGAGCCGGTCTTCATCTTGTTAAGGTTCTGCATGATCTTTGGCGACAGAATGTAGCGTCCGATAACAGCAAGGTTTGAAGGAGCCTCTTCTGGTTTTGGCTTTTCGACCAAACCTTTCACGGACACCATGGACCCGAAATCTTCTTTAATATCGATGACACCATAAGATGACGCTTTGTCCGCAGGCACTTCCATCGCGGCAACCATGCTACCGCCGGTTTCTTCGTAAGCTTCGACCATCTGTTGAAGGCAAGGCTTTTCTGCCGCGATAACGTCATCAGGCAAGATAACCGCAAAAGGTTCATTGTGCACCAAGCGTCGGGCACACCATACCGCATGACCCAGACCAAGTGCACGTTGCTGTCGAATATAAGCAATCGCACCGCTGTCCATGTTTGTAGATTTCAAGACATCCAAAAGCTCGGTTTTATCTTTCTTGCGCAGCTCACTTTCTAGGTGAGGCGCCATGTCGAAATAATCTTCGAGGGCCGATTTTCCGCGGGACGTTACAAAGATAAACTCTTTGATCCCAGCCGCGCGAGCCTCGTCAATCGCATATTGGATCAACGGGCGATCCACGAGCGTCATAATTTCCTTTGGAACAGACTTTGTCGCAGGAAGGAATCGTGTGCCCAAGCCAGCTACCGGAAAAATTGCTTTCGTTACTCGTCTTTTCATATCGAATCCATCATTTCCCCTCAAACCGAGGCTTAAACTTTATGCACACATTAACATCAAAAAACATGTCAACAAAGTGAACAAACCCTGACTTTACGGGGGGAATGTTTGGAAAGAATCATCAAGAATGCCCCATCTCGGTCAACATCGCCTCAATCTTAGGCACATCTTGAGGATTATTTAGCTCCCAAAATTGTCGTCCTCGGGCTTCGACTTCGACACACAACATGTGTGCGCCTCTCTCAAGGAATCGTAGCTGCTCGAGACCCTCTAAATGTTCCAATGGGCCTGACGCCCAACGTGGATAAGCGGCTAATGCCGATGGGCGATACGCGTAGACTCCAACGTGATGAAAAACGGGGGTTTCGTCATTGTCTTCATAGGTCTTCCCCGTAAATGGAATGACTTCTTTCGAGAAGAAAAGCGCATTGTGATCAGCGCCGAATACCGCTGTCGTACCGCCAACGCGGCCCTGACGACGGTCTTCCAGCAAGCCATTCAAAGCGCGCCCATCACACCGCAAAACAGGTGTAGCCACCTCTGCGACCGGATCCGCGGCAAGGCCTGCAATCAAGTCTTCGATAAACCAAGCAGGCGTTAGTGGCGCATCACCCTGTAGATTAACAACAATCTCATAGCCGCCACCAAGTGTGTCCAACGCCTCGGCGCAACGTTCAGTACCGTTCTGGCACTCTGTCGACGTCATCACTACTTCAGCGCCAAATCCTTCGGCCGCAACTTTGATCCTTTCATCATCAGTGGCCACCACGACTCGGTCAACGCCTTTGACGTCCATAGCGGCTTCCCACGATCGGCGGATAAGGCTTTTGCTATCCCCGGTTGCGCCACGCAATTCAACAAGTGGCTTCCCTGGGTATCTAGTCGATGCGAACCGAGCCGGGATAACAACCAGAACAGCCACTATGGCAACTTCAACTCAACGCCAGGCGCATAGGCAATAAAGAACGGATTAGCGAAATCCTCTTTGCCGTAAGTCAGCGGCGTGTGGTCATCAAACCGCACAACGTGACCACCAGCCCCAGTCAAAACTGCATGACCAGCAGCCGTATCCCACTCCATAGTGCGACCTACGCGCGGATAAATGTCGGCCTCTCCGGTGGCAACAAGGCAGAACTTAAGGGACGATCCTGCGCTCTTCATGTCGTTCACGGAGTACTTGTTGATGTAGTCATCAGTCGCCTGATCACGGTGCGACTTCGACGCAACGACCATCAAGCCTTTGTTGTCAGGCTCACTGACGGAAATTGGAACAGTTGTGCCAATAGAATCCTTTGCCATTTCACCGACTTCTTCAACAGATTCGCCTGCCGCATTGGTATAAAAGAGCCGACCTTTGGCCGGTGCGTACACAACACCACTACGAGGCGTACCATCTTCGACATACGCAATATTCACAGTAAAATCACCGCGACGGTGAATGAACTCTTTCGTACCATCGAGCGGATCGACAATCAGGAATGTGTTTGCATCGACAGTGTGGCTGTCGGACTGCTCTTCGGTAACCAAAACAACATCAGGGAATGCCGCGCGCAACCCAGCGGAAATATGTGCGTCAGCGGCTTCGTCAGCGGCCGTAACAGGGCTGTCGTCACTTTTGGACTTCACATCAAAATCATCAGATTCATAAATTTCCATAATGATGTCGCCTGCTTCCAACGAAAGACGTCGCATCACTTCGGTTAATTTACTAAAGTCCATCACACTGTTCCTCTAAAAATGGGCTTCACGGGTGTTTTAATTGATCCGTGGGAATAGGACCCTTATGCTGTGATGCTAAAGGATCGGCAAGATTAACGTGTCAAATAGCCGCCACCACTAATTGAGCAGACTCCAACCCATCACAAACAGGCACCCCATGTTTGAAGCAAGACGCCAGACCACACATTCGCGCACCGCATTCAACATGCTGGGTTTGATCTACCACTCAATCGTTCGCGAAGTTCGTAAAGATCATCGAAATGCGGTTGTTGGCCTCCTGATGAACATGATGCAGACCATCGTGTTCGTTACTGCCTTTTATTTCATGTTCACTGTTCTAGGGCTGAAAGGCACAGCAATCCGTGGTGACTTCCTTCTCTATATCATGTCAGGAATCTTCCTGTTCCTAACCCATACGAAAGCTATGGCTGCGGTCCTAAAGGCCGAAGGCCCGGCATCAGCCATGATGAAGCACGCACCGATGAATACGATCGTTGCTATTTCGTCCTCAGCCCTTGCCTCTTTGTACATTCAGCTGCTGTCGATGTCCGTGGTCCTTTACCTTTATCACGTTATCTTCGGCCCTATTACCATCCATGATCCCATTGGTGCTTTTGGTATGGTCCTTTTGGCTTGGTTCTCTGGGGTGGCTGTCGGCATTATCTTCTCGTCGCTCAAACCATGGTTTCCAGGCTTCACGTCCATCGCGTCTTCGATTTATGCCCGCGCCAATATGATCGCGTCTGGAAAAATGTTTGTAGCAAACACGATGCCAGGTTTCATGTTGGCCATGTTTGATTGGAACCCGTTGTTCCACGCCATCGATCAGGCACGCGGGTTTGCTTTCATTAATTACAATCCTCACTACAGTTCGATCAGTTACCCGATGAAAGTCAGCATTGTGTTGATCATGGTTGGACTCATGCTGGAGTTTTATACCCGCAAGAATGCTTCTGTAAGTTGGAACGCCGCACGATGATCCGCTTCCTCTTTCTTCTGTTCGCCTTGATAGGCACCACACCTTCTTTTGCAGAGACATTTCCTGCGCTCTATGACGTCACGGGAGTGGCCAGCGACGACACCCTCAATGTTCGAACGGAACCTTCAACTGACGGAGAAATCCTTGGGCTTTTTGCGCCGCATCAAACCGGAATCGAGGTCATCCGACTATCCGAGGATCGCCGCTGGGCCCAGGTCAACGTCAACGGAATGGCAGGCTGGGCATCAACCCAGTTCCTAACCCTCTCGCAAGATTACAGTTACCTCCCCACAGCCCATCTCAACTGTTTCGGAACCGAACCCTTTTGGTCCCTCGACAAACCGGCAACCGGCAATATGACATCTTCTATCTTGGGTGATCGGTTTGAAACTTGGCAACCGAGTCTCTCCGCAAGGTCCGCTAACATGCAGGATCGGTTCTCAGTCATCGGATCTTGGGGCGAAGACGTAATGGTACTTAGGCTTGAGCGCGAGATCTGCACTGACGGCATGTCCGACCAATTATTCAGTATTTCGGCTGATTTCATTCGGCTGAACGCCGAAGATTTAGGCCACCTATCGGGCTGCTGTACTATCCAAGCGGACTAAGGGAAACAAATCGCCCCCTAACCGCGCGAGAACCGCGGCACTTGCTCAAGTCACCACCCGCAACGTCAGATTGATCCGACCCCCGCCCTCCAGCAACGTCGAAGACCCCTCCCGTGTCTTGTCGACGCCATGATAAACCAATCGCGCATCGCCACCCATCGCGACCACATCCCCCGACTTAAGCCAGATCGACTCGGTCTTGCCGCCACGCGTTAGATTTCCGATGCGGAACAACCCCTCGTCCCCTAACGAAATGGAAACCACTGGATATGAAAAATTCGTTTCATCGCGATCTTGATGCAGCCCCATCTTTGCGGCCTCACGATACAGGTTCACCAAGCAACATTCTGGGGCGCGGTCCGAATCTGAAACGTCATCCCAAACACTTAGGATCGAATCTGGTATGACGGGCCACGGCGTGCCCTTTGGATGCGTTTCGGAATAACGATAGCCAGATCGGTCCGACACCCAACCAAATCGTCCAGCGCTTGTCATCTGCACCGTCATCGGCCTTCCGTAAGGCGTCATTGGGGAAAACAACGGAGCCTTGGCCACGACCTTTCGAATATCCTCAACAATTGCGTCCTGCGCAGGCCGATCGAGTAGTCCTTGCCAGACTCGAACGCCCCTTATCTCCATCGTCGGACGTAACTTAACCATTTCATCACCATTTTTGCGCATTCAGCGCCCTGTCACCGCTTGCAGGGCATGTTTTGCACACCTATATACCCTTCGATCCGAATGAGGCTTCTCATTCATACGTTAAACCATAGGCACGGG
This sequence comes from Octadecabacter algicola, assembly GCF_021532625.1. GTDB lineage: Bacteria > Pseudomonadota > Alphaproteobacteria > Rhodobacterales > Rhodobacteraceae > Octadecabacter > Octadecabacter algicola. The sequence continues at coordinate 549,255 of NZ_JAKGAR010000003.1, read as the reverse complement.
TGCCGGAACGGGTTCGTGCCGCCTCACATCGCCTGAAAGGGATTTGAAACATGGCAAAAGTAATTGGTATTGACCTCGGGACTACAAACTCCTGTGTCGCAATCATGGACGGCTCGCAGCCACGCGTTATCGAAAACGCAGAAGGCGCGCGCACGACTCCTTCTATCGTAGCATTCACCGACGACGAACGTCTCGTCGGCCAGCCGGCAAAACGTCAGGCTGTTACGAACCCAGAAAACACAATCTTCGGCATCAAACGCCTTGTTGGCCGTCGCAACGACGACAAGCATCTTGCAAAAGACAAAAAGAACCTGCCGTTTGCTGTCATCGACGGCGGCAACGGTGACGCATGGGTCGAAGCCAAGGGTGAGAAATACTCCCCAGCTCAGATCTCTGCTGTCATCCTGCAGAAAATGAAAGAAACCGCTGAGTCCTATCTTGGCGAAGAAGTAACACAGGCCGTTATCACGGTTCCTGCCTACTTCAACGACGCTCAGCGTCAGGCAACAAAAGATGCCGGTAAAATTGCTGGCCTCGAAGTTCTGCGTATCATCAACGAGCCGACAGCGGCTGCGTTGGCGTATGGCTTGGACAAACAAGAAACACACACCATTGCGGTCTATGACCTCGGCGGCGGTACATTCGATGTAACGATCCTCGAAATCGATGATGGTCTGTTCGAAGTTAAGTCTACCAACGGCGACACATTCCTCGGCGGTGAAGACTTTGACATGCGCATCGTTAATTACCTTGCGGACGAATTCAAAAAGGCCAACGGCGTTGACCTGACCAAAGACAAGATGGCGTTGCAGCGTCTGAAAGAAGCCGCTGAGAAAGCCAAGATTGAGCTTTCCTCTGCGTCCTCCACAGACATCAACCAGCCGTTTATCTCTATGGGATCCGACGGCGCGCCACTTCACATGGCAATGAAACTGACTCGTGCGAAGCTCGAAAGCCTCGTTGCAGATCTGATCAAAGCCTCCATGAAGCCATGCCAAGCCGCTTTGAAAGATGCCGGCCTGACAACAAACGACATCGACGAAGTCGTTCTTGTTGGTGGTATGACACGGATGCCACGCGTCATCGAAGAAGTGTCCAAGTTCTTTGGTAAGGAACCACATAAGGGTGTTAACCCTGATGAAGTTGTTGCCATGGGTGCTGCCATTCAGGCCGGCGTTCTGCAGGGGGACGTCAAGGACGTTGTTCTTCTCGACGTGACGCCACTGTCCTTGGGCATCGAAACACTCGGCGGCGTTTTCACACGTCTGATCGACCGCAACACAACGATCCCGACAAAGAAGTCGCAGATCTTTTCCACTGCGGAAGATAACCAGAACGCTGTAACGATCCGCGTGTTCCAAGGTGAACGCGAAATGGCTGCCGACAACAAGATTCTCGGTCAGTTCAACCTCGAAGACATCCCACCAGCGCCACGTGGCATGCCTCAGATTGAGGTAACGTTCGACATCGACGCCAACGGCATCGTGTCGGTTCAGGCGACTGATAAAGGCACTGGCAAAGAGCACAAGATCACCATCCAGGCATCTGGCGGATTGTCCGATGACGACATTGAACAAATGGTTCGTGACGCAGAGGAAAACGCAGAAGCCGATAAGGACCGTAAGGAACTTGTCGAGGCGAAAAACCAAGCGGAAAGCCTAATCCACTCGACAGAAAAGTCGATCGAAGAGCATTCCGACAAAGTTGACCCGACAACAGTCGAGGCGATCGAACTTGCGATTGCTGCGCTGAAGGATGATCTGGAAGGCGAAGACGCTGGCAAGATCAAGTCTGGCGTTCAGAATGTGACCGAAGCTGCGATGAAACTGGGCGAAGCCATCTACAAGGCCGCACAGGAAGAAGCAGGTGAAGTCGAGCCTGATGCGCCGGCAGCCGATGATGACATCGTCGATGCCGATTTCGAAGACCTCGACGACGACAAGCGCGGTTAATCTAGAACAGCACGTAGTAGATCGGCCCCTCCCTTTTGGGGTTGGGGCCGATCTTACATGCCCCAAAGGGAAACCTTGTCATGTCAAAACGCGATTATTACGAAACGCTTGGTATCGCCAAAGGCGCCAACGCTGACGAGATCAAAAAGGCCTATCGCGGCAAGGTGAAAGAACTTCACCCTGACCGGAATTCCGATAATCCAAACGCCGAAGCCCAGTTCAAAGAGGTGGGTGAAGCCTACGACGTCCTGAAGGACGCCGATAAGAAAGCCGCTTATGATCGGTATGGCCATGCTGCATTCGAAGGCGGCATGGGCGGTGGCGGACGGCCTGGCGGCATGGGCGGCCAAGGCGACTTCGGTTCTGCCTTCTCTGATATTTTTGACGACCTGTTTGGCAATATGGGAGGCCAACGTGGCGGCGGTGCACACACCCGCGCCCAACGTGGGAATGACCTCCGTTACAACCTCCGGGTAACTCTTGAAGAAGCCTACGCCGGACTACAAAAAACAATCACGGTTCCGGCGGCCTCTGCGTGTGGGTCTTGTAGTGGTACTGGCGCCGAAGGCGGATCAGAGCCACAGACTTGTCCGACATGTTCGGGCATGGGTAAGGTCCGTGCTCAGCAAGGTTTCTTTACGGTCGAACGCACCTGCCCGACCTGTAATGGCATGGGTCAAACCATCAAGAATCCATGCAAAGAATGCCACGGTGCTGGCCGTGTCGAGAAAGAAAAGTCACTCTCGGTTAACATCCCCGCTGGCGTAGAAACAGGCACACGCATTCGGCTCGCGGGCGAAGGCGAAGCCGGTATGCGTGGCGGTCCAACTGGTGATCTCTATATCTTCATTGAAGTGCGTGAACACGACCTGTTTGAGCGTGAGAACAATCACCTATTTTGCCGAGTGCCCGTGTCCATGACCACCGCAGCCCTAGGCGGCGATATCGAAGTACCGACAATCGATGGTGGTCGCAGCCGCGTTAAGATCCCCGCAGGGTCACAATCCGGTCGCCAGATGCGTCTGAAATCAAAAGGCATGCCTGCCCTTCGCGGCGGCGGCGCTGGTGATATGTTCATTGAGATGGCTGTAGAAACACCAGTAAACCTGACGTCCAAGCAAAAAGAACTGCTTCGCGAATTTGAAGACCTCGCCAGTGACAACAATCCGCAAACATCGACGTTCTTTAAGTCCGTTAAGTCATTTTGGGACTCGATGAAAAGCTAACACAGGCAAGGCAATCTCAGCGCAGTTAACGGATCCGTAACGGAATCGCTTCAGTCTGAGGGTATGAAACATGCACCCTCAGTTTTTGCCGAATCTCCAATGCTTCCGCTAGCTGACGTGACTCCCGTCACGCTCGATCGCGACGAGGTTGAGATCGTAACCGCTAAGCCAACATCCAGTAAAGGAAAGATACCGTCCTACTTGGCTGACCACAGAAAGAGGCTACGGCATCGTTTTTTGACCGGCGGGGCCGCTGCTATGCCGGACTACGAAATCCTTGAACTGACGTTGTTCCGCGTTATTCCCCGCCAGGATGTCAAACCTCTCGCTCGGCAATTGATAGAAACATTTGGCGATCTGAACGGCGTTCTGGCTGCCCCCCTTGCACGACTTCAACGCGTAGAGGGTGTCGGTCCCGCCGTCGCGCTGGAACTAAAAGTCATGGAAACGGTCACCCACCGTATGGCGCGCGCCAAGGTCATGCAACGTCATGTCATCAGCTCATGGGACGCCGTTCTCGACTATTGCCACACTGTTATGGCCCACCGCGATACTGAACAATTCCGCGTGCTGTTCTTGGACCGCAAAAACGTCCTGATTGTCGACGAAGAACAATCTTCCGGCACCGTGGATCATGTACCCGTCTACCCTCGAGAGGTTGTGAAACGCGCATTAGAGGTAAATGCTTCGTCCCTTATTCTTGTTCATAACCACCCGTCTGGCGACCCGACGCCGTCCAACGAAGACATCGCAATGACCAACCAAATTTCTGATGCTGCAATGGCGTTGGGAATTACTTTGCACGATCACCTTATCATCGGCAGGTCCCGTGAACTGAGCTTCAAGGCCCAAGGACTAATTTAGTCCGCGTCTTTAACCCATAATTCAACGCGACGATTGGTTTGTTGACCCCAGATCGTATCATCGCAAGCCATCGGCAGTGCCTCGCCGAAGGCTTCTGTGCCAATAACTACATTGCGTGGCAACTGCCCGCCCAGGGCGCGCTCTACGTCCCGACGAACCGCCTCGGCCCTTGCTGACGAAAGATCTCTATTCGCATCCGCAGGACCACGCCCGTCACTAAACCCGACGAACAACAATTCGCGCCCTCCGAAACGGCCATCGTGAATCGCTTGTGCCAACTGCATCACGTTGGAACGTGATTGCCCGTCCAATCGGGTCGACCCTGGTTCAAAACGAAACGTGCTCGACATCCGAACCCTCGGCTCAAGGAGCCGTACCATCCTTTGTAATTCCGTCAAAGGGACTTCGGGGCCAGCATTGGTAATTGCATTCGCCAACCTATCGCCTTGATTCGCCAGCGGAATGGCAACGGCGGCAAGGTCCACGAAACCGGCCCTTCGAATTACGAGCTGCGCCGAAGGAGATCGTAACCAGTCCAAAAAGTGATTGATCTGAGGATGTTGCGTTCGCTGTGGAAGATAAAGAAACATCGGAAACGTAAGTGGGTAATCCTCCGTCTTCATCGTCAAGAACCGGGCATCTGAAACCAACCCGCAGGGCCCTGAAAGTGAAAGTGGTTGGGTGTTTCCTGTCTCACCAAAGGGCAGTAGTGAAATCCCGTTAGTACCTTTCTCGATCTCTGACGTCAGTTCATTTCGATCCGAATGGCCCACGTCGGGTTCTGCCATTTCTAAGCCAAATGGTCCCATAAAGCGGTCCTCAAAGCCCTGCAGCTGCCCGTCCATCTGCGACAATAGGTGGACGTCAAGCTCTGAAGACACGCCCGCCAAGGTCGCCGTCAAATCCGCCAATGAAATGAACCGAAGATCAGAGGTCGGGGATACGACTGGAACAAGAGCGTCCAGTGCAAGAATTCTGGCCTGACGTGCAAGCGTGACGCGTCCCAATCCCGCGTCATATGCGGCTTCTACCTCGGTGGATCGTAGCTCCCTCATGGACAAGAGAGCATCTGTGTCATGGGAAATGAATGTATCAAACGCTTCATCCGGCGAGGCAACAAAGAGAGATACCTCAAATACATCGTTGCTCGCGGAATCCGTCATCTTGAAACCGTTCACATCCTCATGAACGGTCCAACCTTGATCTCTCGCGTAAACGTCAATCAAAGCAGGCAACAACACATCTGCCATTTGGCTCGCGCCGGTCATCTTTAGGGATGGTACGTATTCTGCAAGGTCGGGGCAGGCTTCCCCGACACAGATCAAACCTTCAGTCCGGAAGCTAACGAGAGAATCGTCAATGACCATCGTTGCCGAAGCGCCGTCAAAGCTTAAAAAGCGGCCGGAAACCTCAACGTCATCAGTCTCACTTTTAAATGTGACATCTTGCGCCCAAGCTGTGCCGGAGCAAACGAAATATGCGGCGAAAACCGCCGCATACCTCAAAGTCACTTCTGTTTTACCAAACTTATACCACGTCATCTCATGGCGATTGTCAGGTCCTCAAACATGTTTTGCAAGATCAGAAAATCACCGACCGCATCGCATTCTGGCATAACCATGCGTAAATCCAACGCTGACGGCTGACCTGTCGGAGAAATTTGGATGCTCTGTGCACTCAGTTCTTGACCACAGTTTGCACCGGTAATCTCAGCCTCTGCGACGAGCACTACATCAGATTCACCATTCATCATACCCGTCGGGAAGGTGTAGACTTCTGCGATCAGGGCGTTCTCGATGGCGTTATTACCAAGACGTTGCAAGTAACCCCCTTCGGCATTGCTTACACGTGATAGATCACCAGGATTACCAACGTGAATATGGCCCGTGTCACCAAAATCCGCTCCGCCTTCGTAGGCACTTAGCATGACAGAGGTATCGCCCTGCCATTGAAGTACAGCTCGGTCATAAGACGCAAAATCAGGAATGACCGTGGTTGCTACGGACCCTTCGCCATCACCGAATGCTGCAATAACGACCGCAACTTCGGCCAACGCAGGCACGGAAAGATCTGCTACGCCATCGACATCAGTGACAGCTGTAAACATCATTCCTTGGTGGTGAATAGTAAATGCTGTCTCAGTGTAGCAAGGCGCGATCACCGACACTGCGACTGAGGCCGCGAAAGATGCCGTTGCAGTCATCTCAGGTGCACAGCTCATTTCGATTTCTGAAATCTTGTCAGTTTCAATTTCAATGGCATCGTTTGCATCGAGGGTAGCGAGTTGTACGGGCGAATCTTGCCGCGCAGGTACTTTTGCTGCCTCCGGAAGAATAACAGCGGCACGAGCTGCATCACTTGGTTCTTCAATGCTCGGCGTTTGAATTGCCAATACGCCGGCTTGTGTTGTTTCGATTGGCGCTTCGTCGGGAGTTACCGCGGTCACGTCTGCGGCAAGCTCTTCTGAGGGTGCGCCTGAGTCGGCAAACGGAGCAACCTGGTGTTCGGTCTCCGCACCAAAACGGCTCGCTAACGCGTCACCATTCTGCATAACAAAGCCTATACCCAAAGCTACACTGAACGTGCCAGCCGCCATGCCGATTTGTTTGATATTCGCCATTTCATCACTCCTTCCCCAGATAGGGTCAGAGCAGAAATTGCTTTACCGAAATGTCCTTAGAAGGGCGGGTGCAAGGAAACTTTCCGCCTGCAATGAGGCGAAAAGACGTCTTTTGGAAAAACTTTTAAGTTGGCCGGCCGTGGCAATGCTTGAATTTCTTACCCGAACCACATGGGCAATCATCATTTCGGCCAGGATTGCCCCACGTGGATTTATCAGCCTCATCAAAGCCCGGTTTTGCAGCTGCGTTAGACGCAGTTCCAGCCACAGCAGCAGCCGGGGCGGAGGCGCCTTGTTGTTGACGCTGATTCTCCATCGCTTGTGCGACCATCGCTTTTTGTTCTTCTTCGGTCATCGGACGAATTTGACCCAACTTCTGGGTTACATCCGAACGAAGCCCATCCAAGAGACTTTCGAACAACTGGAACGATTCTGTTTTGTATTCATTGAGAGGATCACGCTGGGCATACCCGCGGAAACCAACAACTGAACGAAGGTGTTCAAGCGTCAACAAATGCTCACGCCACTTTGCGTCAATCGTTTGCAACAAGATCTGTTTTTCAATGTTGCGAATAACCTCTGGGCCAAACGCCGCTGCCTTTTCGGCCATATGCGCATCTGCTGCTTTTTCGAGGCGTTCACGGATTTCATCATCATCCACACCTTCTTCTTGCGCCCACTCGATGACCGGCACATCAATCCCTAGATGTGCAATAACTTGCGCATAGAGCCCCTCAGTGTCCCATTGGTCCGCATAGCTTTTGGCTGGAATATGTGCGTCTACAAGATCATCGATGACTTGGCTGCGCATATCCGCTGCAATTTCAGACAGGTCTTCGGCTTCCATGATTTCGCGGCGCTGGCTAAAGATCACCTTACGCTGATCGTTCATAACGTCATCGAACTTCAGAAGCTGTTTACGAATGTCAAAGTTGCGCCCCTCGACCTTGGCTTGTGCGCGCTCAAGTGACTTGTTCACCCATGGGTGCACGATCGCTTCGCCTTCTTTCATGCCAAGCGAAGACAGCACTTTGTCCAACCGTTCGGATCCGAAAATGCGCATCAGATCGTCTTCTAATGACAAGAAGAAGGACGACCGGCCAGGGTCTCCCTGACGGCCAGAACGTCCACGCAGCTGGTTATCAATACGTCGGGATTCGTGACGTTCAGTTGCTAGAACATAGAGACCACCAGCATCTTTGACCGCTTGCTCGTCTGCTTTGTGGGCTTCTTCGATCTGCGCCCGAAGCGCTTCGTGATCGCCTTCTGGATCGGCGGCAATCGCTTCCATAATCTTAAACTCAACGTTGCCGCCAAGTTTAATGTCCGTCCCGCGGCCAGCCATGTTAGTGGCGATTGTAACAGCGCCAAGTTTACCCGCATCGGCAACAATCTGGGCTTCTTGTTCGTGCTGGCGCGCGTTCAGTACGTTGTGTTGAATCCCTGCCGCTGCCAAAAGCTGGCTCAGGACTTCTGACTTTTCGATAGAAGTTGTCCCGACCAATGTCGGTTGACCCTTTTCGTTCGCTTCTTTGATTGCAGTGACAACGCCATCAAATTTCTCTTTAGCCGTGCGATACACTTGGTCGTGTTCATCGACGCGGGCAATGGGGCGGTTTGTTGGAACTTCCACAACGCCCAACCCGTAAATCTCCATGAATTCGTCGGCCTCGGTCAGCGCCGTGCCGGTCATGCCGCCCAGCTTGTCATACAGACGGAAGTAGTTCTGAAACGTCACAGACGCGAGCGTGACGTTCTCAGGCATGATCTTGCAGCCCTCTTTCGCCTCAATCGCTTGGTGTAGGCCGTCTGACAAACGACGGCCGGACATCATGCGGCCAGTGAATTCGTCAATCAGGACAACTTCACCGTCACGCACAATGTAGTCTTTGTCTTTTACGAACAGCTTATGCGCTCGCAGACCTTGGTTTACGTGGTGAACGATTGTGGTGCTTTCGGGATCATACAAAGACTGGTCTTCTGGCAAAATACCTGCAGTCACCAAACGCACCTCGAGGAATTCGTTCCCCTCATCGGTGTAATTCACGTTACGGGTCTTTTCATCTAACGTGAAATGTTCGTCCTGTATTTCAGGAATCAACCTATCAACCGCGAGGTACATATCTGTCCGGTCTTGTGCGGGTCCAGAAATGATGAGAGGCGTACGCGCCTCATCCACGAGGATCGAATCTACCTCATCCACGATCGCATAGTTATGGTCACGTTGGTTCATCTGGGACAGTTCGGATTTCATATTATCGCGCAAATAATCGAAACCGAGCTCATTGTTAGTCGCATAGGTCACGTCGCAACGGTAAGCCGCGTGTTTCTCTTCTTCAGGCTGCTGAGGGTAAACAACACCAGTCGTCAGGCCCAATGCGGTATAGACCTGTGCCATCCATTCCGCGTCGCGTTTGGCGAGGTAATCATTTACCGTTACAACATGGACGCCTTTGCCGGTTAGCGCGTTCAAATAAGCTGGGAAGGTGGCCACAAGGGTTTTGCCTTCGCCTGTCTTCATTTCAGAGATGTTGCCCTGATGCAGGAAAATGCCGCCCATGAGCTGAGTATCGAATGCCCTCAGCCCCAGCGCACGTTTAGCTGCCTCACGACAGTTGGCGAATGCTTCCGGCAGGAGGGCATCTAAAGATTCACCATCTTTAGCGCGTTTCGCCATTTCTTCGGTCTTTGCTTTAATACCGTCATCGCTGAGCGCTTCGAATTCCGGCTCGAGTGCGTTGATCTTTTCAATCAAGGGGCGCGTGGCCTTTACCTTGCGATCATTCGGCGTGCCGAATACCTTCTTCGAAAGTGTTCCAAGACCGAGCATATTCTCTCCGCGCGCCAATTTTGGCGTCTCTGACATCAATGTGTGAGGAGGTTGGTTGTGCCTGTCGCGCACGACCCCTAGAAACAGGGCCAAGACCGGCCTCCAAAGGACCTTATGGGGATGTAAGGGGCCGTCATTAAGGTGTCAACGCCGCGACGCAACGCGGCTCATCAAGGAACTGTTAACATGCTATTTCGCACCAATTTGCTTGCTTCCGCAGCTATTTTCGCCATCTCATCCAGTGTCGCGCTTGCAGACTCCCACTCAGAAATGACCGCTGAGACGGTTATTGCCTCTGTTGACGGGTCTGACATCACGCTTGGTCAACTGATCATGTTGCGCGCTCAGCTGCCGGAACAATACCAACAACTGCCCGACGAAGTGATCTTTGATGGCTTAGTTGAGCAATTGGTAAATCAGCAACTTCTAGCAGATACCCTCGAAGTGGAGCCAAAACGCGTAGCGATCGCTCTGTCCAACGAAACGCGTTCACTGCGCGCTGGTGAGGTGGTCAATGCACTGTCCGAAATGCCGATTACCGATGCAGATCTTCAAGCAGCATATGATGCTCGGTTTGAAGGCGTCGAGCCGGAGCAAGAATTCAACGCTTCCCACATTCTGGTAGAAACCGAAGAGGAAGCGACCGAAATCAAAGCTATGATCGACGATGGAACCGACTTTGCTGAAACCGCTATGGAACGTTCAACCGGTCCGTCCGGCCCGTCTGGCGGCGAATTGGGTTGGTTCGGCGCTGGGATGATGGTTCCTGAATTCGAAGCTGCTGTTGTCGGCTTGGAAGTCGGCGAAGTGTCCGCTCCTGTGCAAACGCAATTCGGCTGGCATGTCGTAACTCTCAACGAGACACGGACCCAACCTTTGCCGGCACTCGATGATCTGCGCGGTGAACTGACAACACAGATCCAGCAGGAAGCATTGAACGCTCGACTTACCGAATTGACCGAAGCAGCGGACATCACGCTGCCGGAAGAAGGTCAGTTTGATGCGTCGATGATCCAGAACATAGACCTTCTTGAGGACTAATCATGACAGTTTCACCCCTAGCCCCAGACTGCTTTCCTGACTTACCCATCGTTGATGGCGTTCGGTTTGCCTCTGCCTCGGCGGGGGTGAAATACCAAGACCGCAACGACGTTATGTTGGCGGTCTTGCAGCCAGGAACTTCGGTGGCGGGTGTGTTTACGCGCTCCGCTACCCGTTCGGCTCCCGTTCTAGATTGTCAGGCTAAACTTGGCAGAGATCAATCGAACGGCGCGGGCATTCTTGTCAATTCTGGTAACGCGAATGCTTTTACTGGATCAGCAGGCGAAGGGTCCGTCACGCAAATCTGTGGTGCACTTGCTGAGGCACTCGACCTGCCAAAAGAGCGTATCTTTACGGCTTCTACGGGGGTCATTGGCGAGAGACTACCCCACGACAACATCATCGGCACGATGGCGAACTTGTCTTCGACACTTTCTCCCGAAGGCATAGAACAAGCGGCCAACGCCATCATGACCACTGACACATTCCCCAAAGGGGCATCTGCAACGGTCAACATCAATGGCAAACCGGTGACCATTTCTGGCATTGCCAAGGGGTCAGGAATGATCGCGCCCGATATGGCGACGATGCTGGTCTATATTTTTACAGATGCCAAAATCGAGCAACCAGCGCTTCAGGCGTTGCTTGGTGCGCTGACAGATCAAACGTTCAATTGCATTACGGTCGACAGCGACACGTCAACATCCGACAGCCTCATGATTGCTGCGACGGGTGCATCAGGTGTTGATGTCACAGAAAGCGCGGGTTTTACCCAAGCGCTCCATAGCGTGATGCTGGACCTCGCACATCAAGTTGTTCGCGACGGCGAAGGTGCAACCAAATTTGTCGAAGTGCGTGTTACCGGTGCGGCATCGAATGAAGATGCCCACAAAGTTGGCCTCGCGATTGCTAATTCGCCGCTCGTTAAGACAGCGATTGCGGGCGAAGATCCGAATTGGGGGCGCATTGTCATGGCTGTAGGCAAGTCTGGTGCCCAAGCCGATCGAGACCGGCTCACAATTCGCTTCGGGGATATCACGGTTGCTGAAAATGGCTGGGTATCGCCCGATTACACCGAAGACGCTGGCGCTGCCTATATGAAGAACCAGTCACTGGTGATCGGAGTTGATCTTGGCCTTGCCGGTGGGATCGGAACGATCTGGACCTGTGATCTAACTCATGGATATATTTCGATAAACGCGGACTATCGTTCCTGAATCGCCAAAGAAAGAACTGCTGATGAAAACTGTGCTCGTGTCAGCCGTCGCGCTTATTGATGTGGATGGTCGGGTCTTGCTTGCCCAGCGGCCCGAGGGAAAATCCATGGCTGGCCTATGGGAATTTCCAGGTGGGAAGGTTGAGTCTGGTGAAACACCAGAAGTCGCCTTGATACGTGAGCTACAGGAAGAGCTCGGTATTGATACTTGGCAATCCTGCCTCGCCCCTCTTACGTTTGCCAGCCACCAGTATGAAGGTTTTCACCTACTCATGCCGCTCTTCGCTTGTCGCAAATGGGAAGGCACGCCAACCCCACAGGAAGGGCAGACGCTAAAGTGGGTTCATGCAAATCAATTGCGGGATTTCCCAATGCCCGCCGCAGACGTGCCACTCATTCCCATCTTACGGGACTGGCTTTAGTCCACATTTCTGAAAAAGCCGGCAATTTTTTTCAAGAATGGCAACAATGCGGCAGTTTTATGCCCAATGTGCACAATTACTAGGTGACATAAAAACCTCTGTCGGTCTATTCTAGGAAAAAGTGGGGTAAAAGGGGAATGGCCATGCTTCAAACTATTACAGTTGGTACTCACGTACAGGTTCAGGGAATGTTCGTACGTACTTTAGAGAACGGCAGAGTCATCGTGTCTACTGGTGACCAAGAATTCCAAGGTAAACCCGTTTCAAGAACAAACTAGTTCGGTATCAGCTCCGAACGTAAAAAGGGGACGCCACTGTGGCGTCCCCTTTTTTCATTCTTAGTTGGCTGGCGCTTAAAGAGTGCGCTCAACCTCTTCGCGCTCAAAGATCTCGATCACGTCATCTGGACGGATGTCCTCGTAGTTCTCAAACGCCATGCCGCATTCCTGACCGGACTGTACTTCTGGCACTTCATCCTTGAAACGCTTCAGTGTCTTAAGCGTACCTTCGTGGATCACAACGTCATCACGCAGCAGGCGAACCCCTGCAGACCGACGCGCAACACCCTCGGTCACGAGACAACCAGCAATTTTACCAACGTTGGATACCTTGAAGACCTCTTTGATCTTTGCATAACCGATAAAGTTCTCGCGAACTTCAGCAGACAACAAGCCAGATGCCGCTGCTTTCACATCGTCCACAAGATCGTAGATGATTGAATAGTAGCGGATCTCAACGCCTTTTTGGTTGGCTGAGTTACGAGCCGATGCGTTTGCACGGACGTTAAAGCCAATCACAGGCGCGCCGGATGCTTCGGCCAAACCGATGTCAGACTCCGTAATCGCGCCGACACCATAGTGCAGAACTCGAACACGAACTTCTTCGTTGCCGATTTTCTCCATCGCCTGAACGATCGCTTCGGCAGAACCCTGCACGTCAGCTTTCACCAAAATTGGCAGTTCGGAAACGTTTTCATCAGCCTTGGCGTTAGCCATCAACTGGTCCAACGTAACCGCAGCGCCAGCGGCTGCGCGTTTTTCCTTTGCAGCGTTCGCACGATACTCGGCGATCTCACGCGCTTGCGCTTCAGTCTCGGTCACGTTCAAAACATCGCCTGCTTCAGGTGTACCGTTCAAGCCGAGGACCTCAACAGGAACCGAAGGACCCGCTTCATCTACACGGTCGCCCTTGTCGTCGATCAACGCGCGGACTTTACCCCACTGCTCACCTACAACGAAGATATCGCCACGACGCAACGTACCGGTTTCCACCAGAACAGTCGCAACAGGACCACGGCCTACGTCAAGCTGAGCTTCGATCACGGCACCTTGGGCGGCACGATCTGGATTCGCTTTCAGTTCCAGAAGTTCTGCCTGCAAAGCAATCGCTTCGAGCAGCTCATCGAGGCCTTGGCCAGTGATTGCGGAAACTTCAACGTCCTGCACTTCGCCGGACATCTTTTCTACGATGACCTCGTGCTGCAACAAATCTGTGCGAACCTTGTCAGGGTTGGCTGCAGGGCGGTCAATCTTGTTGATCGCAACGATCATCGGAACGTTCGCCGCTTTGGCATGATTAATTGCTTCGATTGTCTGTGGCATCACAGCGTCATCCGCCGCGACAACCAGAACAACAATATCCGTAACCTGAGCACCACGGGCACGCATGGACGTAAACGCCGCGTGGCCTGGAGTATCAAGGAACGACAAAACCGCACCGGTATCGGTCGTAACCTGATAGGCACCAATGTGCTGCGTGATCCCACCGGCTTCGCCAGCGACAACCTTCGCGTTCCGGATCGCATCCAGCAAGGATGTTTTACCGTGGTCAACGTGACCCATGATCGTGATGACCGGTGGGCGCGGTTTCAAGTCTTTCGGATCGTCTTCGATGATGTTGATTACGTCCTCAACGTCAGCGTCAGAAACACGCACAACTTTGTGGCCGAATTCTTCGACGATCAGTTCCGCTGTATCCGCATCGATGGATTGATTTTGCGTCGCCATGATGCCGTTGGTCATCAAAGCTTTTACAACGTCTGACACTTTTTCAGACATCCGGTTGGCAAGTTCGGACACCACAATTGCTTCTGGCAATTGCACGTCACGGATAACCTTTTCGCGCTCAACGCTCTGGCCCATTGCCTTTTGACGGGCACGGTCCTGCTTACGCTTCATTTGTGCCATGGAGCGATGACGGCCACCTTCGCCACCACGTAGCGCTTGGTTCAACGTCAGCTTGCCACCCTTGCGGGCATCGGCTTGGTTCTTGTTCTTCCGCGTATCGCGGTCGTCTTCTTTCTTGCGCGGAGTAGCCGCGGGAGCACCACCACTCGGAGGTGCTCGACGCTGTGCTGGCGCCAATTCGGGATCGACCGCTGCAGGTGCCGCTGCCGCTTGGGCTGCAGCTTCTGCTTCGCGCTTCTTGCGTTCTTCTTCGTCTTGCTTGGCTTTGACGGCTTCTTCACGCTCTTTTTCTGCGCGTTCCTTCGCCTCAATCTCCGCACGACGACGCTCACGCTCTTCTGCGCGCGCTTTTTCATCGGCTTCGCGTCTTGCGGCATCTTCTGCCTCGCGAGCCTTCGCTGCCTGAAGCGCCTTCATCCGGCGGTCCATTTCGACATCGGAAATGCCAGCTGGACGCTTGGATGGGTCGCCACCAACGGGCGTTGATCCGCCGCCAGCAGGTTTGGATGCCCCCGGTTTGGGGACAACAACGCGCTTGCGTTTCGTCTCAACTACGACGCTCTTGGTGCGCCCGTGGCTAAAGCTTTGTTTCACGCTGCCGGGTCGTGCAATACCAAGTGGTTTTTTGCCGTCTGAATCGCTCATGTAGCTTCTATTCCTTCCGAGGCGATGCCTTCATCGCCGCCTATCTCGCGCAAGCCTTTCAGCTTTGTCGCTTCCTCTACAACACGGTCGCTGAGTCTACCAGAGGCGAGCGCCCCGTGTATCGCAGTCCCGCGCCCGAATGCCAAACCCAATTCTTGGGCCGTAAGGCATCCAAAATAACGCGCCCCTTCGGGCGTCCATAGTTTCGTCTTGCCGCGTTCTGATCCGTCAGAGGCTTGCAATAGAGCGCGGACGTTCTCACCGCCGCTTACCCAGCCTTTGACTTTTTCAAAACCGGTCACCGCCAGCCCCGCCTTGCGGGCCAAACCGATCAAATCGACAACGCGGCGCACCATTTGGCGTTCCACCTCATCAACCAAACCTTCCGGCACAGTAACAGGCGCTTTGGCAGACTTTGAAAACTGACCTTTCTTGGCCTGCTCCAAAACCGCCCGATCCGCCGTTACCCACATGCCTCGTCCTGGAAGCTTTTCCAGAATGTCGGGGACCACTGTATTATCTGGGCCCACAACGAAACGGATCAACCCCGCCTTAGGCGAAACCTCACCGGTGACGATGCACCGACGTTCTGAGACATCTCGGTCTTTGGTTCGCCCGCCGCGACCCATCAGGTTACCCGGAGGCCTGAGATCAGGCCTCCTGTTCCTCTTCGACTTCAGTGTCTTCTTCGTTCGATACGAGGTCATCAGGATCAACCCAACCCAGCATCACACGCGCAGTCATGATCATGGTTTGCGCGTCTTCAAGGCTCACTTCAAATGGCTCAAGAGAACCATCATCCTTAGAACGCTCACCATCAACGACTGTCCAGCCGCCTGCGAGTTCCCAGTCAGCACATGTCGCGAAATCCTCAAGTGTTTTGACACCATCATTGGCCAGTGCTTCAACCATTTGAGGTGTCAGGCCTTCAAATGCGATCAAGCTGTCTTCGACACCCAATGCACGGGCATTTTCCAATGCTTTCGCATTCTGCGCTTCGAGAACATCACGTGCACGCGCTTGGAGCTCACCAGCGGTTGCTTCGTCGACACCGTCAATAACCAACAGTTCATCGACTTCCACGTAAGCAACCTCTTCCAGAGTTGTGAACCCTTCGGAAACCAAAAGCTGTGCAAAGAATTCATCGAGATCAAGGTTGTCCATGAACAGCTTGGTACGTACTTCGAATTCTGCCTGACGACGCTTGGATTCTTCCTCTTCAGTAAGAATATCGATGTCCAAACCAGTCAACTGGGACGCCAAACGGACGTTCTGGCCACGACGACCAATTGCCAAGGACAGCTGCTCTTCCGGCACAACAACTTCGATGCGCTCTGCATCTTCGTCGAATACTACTTTGGAAACTTCAGCAGGCTGCAACGCGTTCACAAGGAACGTTGGCATATCTTCATTCCAAGGAATAATATCGATCTTCTCGCCCTGAAGTTCATTCACAACAGCCTGAACACGGGAGCCACGCATACCGACACAGGCGCCAACAGGGTCAATGGAACCGTCGTGAGAAATTACAGCGATCTTTGCTCGTGAACCCGGATCGCGGGCGACCGCTTTGATCTGAATAATACCTTCATAGATTTCCGGCACTTCCATTTTGAACAGTTCCGCCATGAACTGAGGATCTGTACGGCTCAGGAAAATCTGTGGGCCGCGCTGTTCGCGACGGACTTCTTTGATGTAGCAGCGAATACGATCGTTCGGGCGGTAGCTTTCGCGGCCGATTTTCTCGTTGCGACGCAAGATGGCTTCGCCAGTGCCAACGTCAACAATGACATTGCCGTACTCTTCGCGCTTCACTTGCGCGTTGATGATAGTTCCAGCGCGATCTTTGAAGTCTTCGTATTGCTTGTCACGCTCTGCTTCGCGGACTTTCTGCAAGATCACCTGTTTGGCAGATTGCGCGGCAATACGGCCCATTTCAACAGGTGGCACTTCTTCGATGAACTGCTGACCAATTTCTGGATTGTCCATGTAGTCGGATGCTTGATCGACGGTGAACTCAGCCTGATAGTTTTCAAGCTCTTCCTCAGCGACAACTGTACGGACCCGTGTGAAAGTCGCCTTACCGTTGCTGCGGTCGATGGAAACGCGAATGTCCATTTCAGAACCGTAGCGGGATTTCGCAGCACGAGCCAAAGACTCTTCCATCGCTTCGATAACCAACCCCGGGTCGATCATCTTTTCACGGGCCACAGCCTCGGCGGTTTGCAAAAGTTCCAGCTGGTTGGCAGATGTAATCGCCATCAGTTTTTCTCCTCGTCAGAGCCGTCCAACACGGTCTCAACTACGTCAAATTGTGTCTCATCTATTTGGCCCGCATCCTTGCGGCCCTTAAGAACGTCACGGATTAGCTCGTCCGTCAGGACAAGTTTGGCATCCGTGAGCCATTCAAACTTCAAACCGATCGTGATCGGTGCGCCATTCTCTTCAATCTCGATCAGAACTTCATCGCCTTCAGTACCGCGCAGCATTCCTTTGAAACGGCGGCGGCCATCAATCAACTCTTCGGTTTCGATCTTGGCTTCATTGCCTTCCCATTGATCGAAATCCTTCATCCGCGTGAGCGGGCGATCAATTCCAGGGGAAGAGACTTCGAGTGTATAGACGTCTGTGATCGGGTCCTCGACATCAAGTAATGCAGAAACCGCTGCGCTGATCTCACCGCAATCATCGACCTCAATTGAGCCATCGGGCTTTTGTGCCATGATCTGCAGGATGGATTCCTTGCCTGTCATCAGACGAACGCGCACGACTTCATACCCCATGTCTTCAACAGTCGGGGTGATGATTTCTGTAATGCGGCGGTCCATTGCCGCGCGGGCGATCAGGTCAGACATTTGGGTCCTTAGCAGTAGGCATAAAAAAACGGGCGCGCGGCCCGTTGGTATTTCGGTGGGTTTCGGGGGTGGAGGCCGAAACGCCGCTGTTGTGATGGATATACGGATGAATAGCTGAGTCTGCAAGGGGCTTGGCATATTGCTGCCCATATAGGCCCGCTCAGGGTCCAATTTCCGCCCTATTCCCTCATTAACCATGCTCTCGGTTATATTTAAAAGGAGAGAAACCATGGAAATCGGAGTTCTGGTTGCAGCTTGTGGTGGCGCGTTCTTGAGCGGCGTCGCGTTGATGTATCTTGTTATGATGCGCACTATCAAGAAGCGGGCTGCTGAAGCTGCGCTGGTAGCGTAAACTAACCCATTTAAATGCAAAAAGCCCCGCCAAATTGGCGGGGCTTTCTGTTTTCAACGGTCAGGACCTACGCAGCGGACCAACGTTCAGCCATACGCGCGTTATCCATCTGCCAAAGGTTACCGATGGTGTCAGGTGACATGATCCGGTTATTCACCGCTTGGACGTAGTTGGCGAACATCGGGATCAGAACCCCGCCTTCATCGCGAAGGATCTGCTGCATTTCGAAATACTGCTCACGGCGCTTGTCGCTATCGAGTTCAGCACGTGCACTCAGCAGAAGTTCCTGGAAGCGGGAGCTATCGTCGCTATCCCACTGGCTATCATTCCATGGAACGCCCGCTTCGTAAGCAGTCGCGAACATCCAATCTTCTGTCGCACGGCCAGACCAGTAGCAGGCGCAGAATGGTTTGTTCAGCCAAACGTTAGACCAGTAACCGTCAGAAGGTTCCTGAACCACATTGATGTTGATCCCACCGCCTGCTGCAGATGCCTGCATCAACTGAGCCGCATCGACCGCACCTTCAAAGGCAGCGTTAGACGCAGACAGTTCGATGTCCAGCGAATCCATACCAGCCTGTTGGAGGTAGAACTTCGCCTGATCAGGATCATATTCCAGCTGCTCCATTTCGGAGTTGTAGTACTGGTTTGCAGGACCGATTGGAGTGTCGTTACCGACCGCACCATGACCGAGCAAAATCTTGTCGACCAACTCCTGACGGTTCACACCATACTTGATCGCCTTACGAACGTTGACGTCGTTATATGGCGCCGTATTCGTGAGCATCGGGAAAGAGTAGTGCTGGTTGCCAGTCACTTCCTGAATACGCAACGCAGGGTTGGCCTTCAGAAGCGCTTCGGTTTTGAAATCGATCCGGTTAATCGTATCAACTTGACCCGTCATCAATGCGTTCATGCGGGCTGTGTTGTCGTTGATTGCGATAAATTCAACTTCGTCAAAGAAGCCGGCAGCGTCACCCTTATAGTGATCTGCGTAACGGCTTGCCGTCATACGTACACCTGGGTCAAAAGCAGTAACCTGATAGAGGCCCGTACCAATACCCTGTGCAATAGCCTCTTCGATCTGGCCCGCTGGATACATACAAATGTGATAGTCAGACATCAGATACGGGAAGTCAGCGTTGCCAGAGGCAAGGACGAACTGCACCTGATAATCGGTAACTTTCGTCATTTCGGTGATAGCTTCGACGATTGGCTTTGCCGCAGACTTGGAGTCTTCGCCAAGGTGCATCTGAAGTGATTCAATTACGTCATCCGCGCCAAAAGACTTGCCGTTGTGGAACGTTACGCCCTGACGCAAGTTGAATGTCCATGTCTTGGCGTCTGCAGATGCTTCCCAGCTTTCTGCCAATTCACCAACCAACGATCCGTCCGCCGCAACTTCGGTCAAGCAATCGAATACCGTGCCGTGCGCCGAAGCGATCATGAAAATATCTGAGTGGGTGCG
Organism: Octadecabacter algicola; assembly: GCF_021532625.1. Classification (GTDB taxonomy): domain Bacteria; phylum Pseudomonadota; class Alphaproteobacteria; order Rhodobacterales; family Rhodobacteraceae; genus Octadecabacter; species Octadecabacter algicola. Next base: position 529,578 of record NZ_JAKGAR010000003.1, on the reverse strand, counting down.
AGAGTCCCAGCTATCAGATGTGTTCGCGCCGCTAAGGCCAGCTGTTAGTTTACCGCCGCGTGTTTGCGCCCGAAGCGGCAAACCAGTCGCTGCGAGAACACCCGCTGCAACACCCGTTTGCAGCAATCCGCGTCTGCTAATTCCATACATATTTTAGTACTCCCTGAAGTTATGTTCTTTTTCTGTGGTTACTCTACGCTGATTCGGTCACATCTTATCAACGGCTGCATCACCAATATTGTCGACGCCTCGTTCTTGCAGAAGGTTGGTCAACCAATCTGGGTCCATTTCCGGCACTGAGCTCAACAATAAGTCAGTGTAAGCATGGTGCGGTGGCGTGAACATGTCCAGCTTTGGACCTTGCTCAATGACCTTACCGTCTTTCATCACCACAACTTCATCTGCGATCGCTTTTACAGTCGCGAGGTCATGCGTGATGAACATATAAGACAGGCCCAATTTATCCTGCAAGTCACCGAGCAAACGCAAAATACCTTCAGCAACGAGCTGGTCTAGGGCTGACGTCACCTCGTCACAGATGATGAACTTTGGCTCGGCTGCAAGCGCGCGCGCGATACCGACACGCTGCTTCTGACCACCCGAAAGCTCCGATGGCAAGCGGTTGAAATACTGACTTGGTTCAAGTTCGATTTGTTCGAGCAGTTCATCAACGCGAGCGCGCCGTGCAGATCCCGTTAAACCGCCATAGAACTGCACTGGACGTCCGATGATTTGGCCGATGGTCTTGCGCGGGTTCAAAGCAGTATCCGCCATCTGATAAATCATCTGCGCTTGGCGCAACTGATCCTTACTACGCTTGCGATAGTCGGCGGGAAGAACCTCACCGTCGAATGCAATCTCACCAATACGAGGAGGCAGGAGCCCCGTTATACACCGCGCCGTCGTCGACTTACCCGAGCCGGATTCGCCAACAACCGCAACTGTGCGACCCGCGTGGATATCAAAACTCACATCGTGCAAAACATCCGTCGTCCCGTAGGCCGCGGTAACATTGCGAACCGATACAACAGGTACAGCACCAGTTGAAACGGCTGGTTTTGCAGGGCGCTCAAATGCGCGTACAGCCCAAAGCGATTTGGTGTAATCTTCTTTCGGCGCGGACAACATGGTCCGAGTGTCAGCCTCTTCTACTTCATCACCACGCAGCAAGACTTTGATCGTATCTGCCATTTGCGCAACCACGGCGAGATCATGGGTAATATAGATCGCGGCGGTATCGAACTCTTCGACGATCTCGCGAATCGAGGCGAGAACCTCAATTTGGGTCGTCACATCTAGCGCAGTCGTTGGTTCATCGAAAATGATTAAGTCAGGACGGCAGGACATCGCCATCGCCGTCATTGCGCGCTGCAACTGCCCGCCAGATACCTGATGCGGGTAACGAAACCCGATCTCGTCAGGATTGGGGAGCCGAAGCTTACGGTAGAGTTCGATCCCGTCTTCAATACTTGATGCACGGTTATCGACACCATGTTGAACAGGCGCTTCTGTGTGTTGATCAATTATCTTATGTGCCGGGTTGAATGATGCCGCAGCGGATTGCGCAACATAAGCGATCCGTTTTCCGAGCAGACCGCGTTTTACAGCTGCGGAAGCACGAACCAAATCAATGCCGTCGAATTCAACCGTTCCATCCGAAATACGCACCCCGTCGCGGGTATAACCCATCGCGGCAAGGCCAATAGTGGATTTGCCGGCACCGGATTCCCCGATAAGCCCAAGGACTTCGCCCTTTTTCAGATTCAGATCGACACCGTTTATGATCGGGTTCCATGTTTCGTCAGAGCGACCTTCGATCTTGAGCCCGCGAATGGTGAGAAGATTGCTCATTCTTTTAGCCCCGATGATTTATGCAGCATCCAGTCGACAACGAAGTTTACCGCAACCGTCAGCAACGCGATCGCGCCAGCCGCCAAAAGTGGTGTAATTGCAGCGGTCGGCGCAAATGCGGCAAAGTTAATAAACGGTGCAAGATCACGCACCATTGTACCCCAGTCTGCAAGCGGTGGCTGAATACCCACGCCAAGGAATGAAAGGGCAGCAATCGTCAGGAACACGAAGCAGAAACGCAACCCGAACTCGGCCAACAATGGCGCCATTGCATTCGGCAGGATCTCTTTAAACACAAGATACCCGAGGCCTTCGCCGCGTAGTTTCGCCGCCTCGATATAATCCATTACAACAATGTTCAGACCAACGGCTCGGGCAAGGCGGTACACTCTGGTGCTATCAATCACCGCAATAATCAGGACCATAAAGATCGTCAAAGGCACACCCAATTCGACAGCCCAAACGCTAGCGATTGTCATCAGCAAGAGTGCAAAAATAAGGGACGGAATCGCCATAAGTACGTCGACGGAACGAGACAGCAGTTGATCAAGCCAACCCTGCAATGTCGCGGCAAGAAACCCGAGTGATCCACCAATGAAAAAGGCGAGGCAGGTCGTTACAAATGCAATACCGACTGTATTCTGGGCCCCGTAAATCAAACGGCTAAGAATATCCCGGCCAATTTGGTCAGTGCCAAGCGGATATTCCGGATTGCCACCCAATGCTGGATCACCACCGGCAGTTACGTTTGCCGCCCCAAGAATTTCAGCTTGACCGTATGGTGCAATCGCACCGGCAAAAATCGCAACAATCGCATAAAGCAGGATAACGAGTATGCCAAACGAAGCCGTCAGGGGCATGGAGCGGAACAACTTTCTGGTCCCAGCCGTTCCAACGAATTGGCCAAATAGGCGGAATAGGAATGCGGCGATAGCAGCGATAATGAAACCTTGAACGGCCCATCGGAAAAACTGGACCCCTGCGTTTTTCATGCCAGCGTCAGTTTCAAGCGGCTGGAAGTAGTACCAGATCGCCCAAATCAACAGCGCTGCAGCTAAAACGTAGCCGAACGCGACGCCATAGCCCATATCACGAAACATTGGCGCATTATTGGTTATCTTTTGCCCAGCGAACCGGAACACATACGCACCACCCAAAATGGCCGCCAGAATGATAGCCATTGTTAACAAACTGCTCATTTTGGATGCCTCAGACGTGGATTAGATAGGATCGACAGGATGTCGGCAGTCAAATTCAATAGGATATAAGCCGCTGCAAAGATAAGGCAGCAGGCCTGAACCACCGGAATGTCTCGGATCTTAACTGAGTCCACGAAAAGCTGACCAATTCCAGGATATACGAAGACCACCTCGACGACGACAACGCCTGTAATCAAATAGGCAAGGTTCAACGCGATCACGTTGATGATGGGCGCTAGAGCATTTGGCAATGCGTGCTTTACAATCACCCGCATGGGCGACAGCCCCTTAAGCCGCGCCATCTCGATATACGGCGACGCAAGCAAGTTGATGATCGCAGCACGGGTCATCCGCATCATATGTGCCGTTACAACTAAAGTGAGCGTAAGTGCGGGCAGCATTGATTTCTCGAGCCGCTCACTGAATGCCATACCCTCAAAGATGTTACTCAAGCTTGGAAAAATCGGGTTCAACACTGCAAGGAACAGGATCAGCACATAGGCCATGAAGAATTCAGGTGACGAAATCGAACTCAGCGTGAACATGTTCGCGGCCTTATCGAAGGCCGTGTTGCGGTAAAGCGCAGCTAGAATACCCAACGTTACAGCTAAAGGCACAGCTATACAGGCGGTAACTGCGGCTAGGAACATCGTATTGGAAAGACGCGGTGCAATTTGCTCGGCAATGGTTGTAGTGCCCGCGCCGCCAAAGTTCGCAAAATTCAACTGCGCAAAACTTGTGCCAAGATCGAGCGTCAGCATCCCCTTGAGCCAAGAAAAGTAGCGAGTGATCATTGGTTGATCGAGGCCAAGGTCTTCTCTGATTTTGGCGACCGATTCCGGCGTTGCACCTTGCCCAAGGATCGCTTCAGCGAAGTCTCCGGGTAGCAAGTTGACCGCGACGAAAATTACAATTGAAACGACGAACAAGGTAACAAGACCTAAGCCCAAGCGTTGAAGAACAATCTTCAGTATCGATGACAAGCCGTCCACCCCCGTGTGGTTTCCACTCAGCGTAGCGGCTTTGGCACATCTTACAAGTATTTAGTTTCGCAACATTTTCGAAGCTGCGATTGCATCCATTGTCCGGACAAGTTCGGTTGTGATCCCAGGTTCGGACAAGGCGTGCCCAGCCTTTGCGATCATAGATATCTTGCTAGCAGGCCATAGTCGGGAAAGATCATAAGCCGATTGGGGGGGACATATCATATCAAAGCGCCCCTGCACGATAACGCCCGGAATATGCGCAATCTTGTTCATGTTTCCCAAAATTTGTTGGTCTTCGTTCAAAAAGCACCCATTCACGAAGTAATGGTTTTCCAGCCTTGAAAAGGCTCGTGCGTAATCCGAAGGTCCAGATCCACCAACGCCATTGCTTTCGATAGATGCCAACGCGTTTTCCCAAGCCGCCCAAGCGCGGGCATGGCGCGTTTCGTCCATCATATCGCCAGAAAAAAGCCGGCGATGATAAGCGCCGATCATGTCGTGTCGCTCATTTTCGGGAATGAGAGATTCAAACTGCGCCCAGTTTTCAGGCCAAAAAGCACCAGCACCACCTTGATAGAACCAGTCCAATTCTCGCGGAGTGCTGAGGAACACGCCTCGCAGAATTATGTGAGCCACATGACTGGGGTGGGCCTGCGCATAGATCAACGCAAGGGTTGCACCCCAACTTCCACCAAACACAAGCCACTGATCTAAGCCCAATGTTTTACGGATCAGTTCAATGTCAGCGACCAGATGCCAAGTGGTATTGTTTTCTACGCTGGCATGAGGACGTGACCGCCCACAGCCACGTTGGTCGAACAAAATAATACGATAGTGGTTGGGGTCAAAATAGCGACGCATCATTGGGCTACAGCCGCCACCTGGGCCACCATGAAAAACCACAACAGGAATCCCGTCAGGATTGCCGCATTGTTCTACATAAATGCGGTGTCCGTCACCAACATCCAACATCTGCTGGTCGAATGGGTTAAGTGCAGGGTAAAGATGCCCAACCGTGCTTTTTTGTCCTGAGACTTTGTCCATGAGAAAACTATATAGTGCGCTACGATAGATGCCCAGAAGCCTACCGCGCCAATTTGGCGTGCCGCACCAGTCAGGAGCCTAAATGTCTACTGCCCAAACTACTGTAGACCCGAAAGAGATCGCCAAGTTCGAGGCAATGGCCGCGGAGTGGTGGGATTTGGAAGGGAAGTTCAAACCGCTCCACATGTTGAATCCAACACGGTTGGATTACATCACGCGCCAGATTGCCTCTGAATACGATCGAGATCTCTGTACCGATGCTCCGTTTGATGGACTTCGTATCCTCGACATTGGTTGTGGCGGTGGATTGCTTTGCGAACCGATGGCGAGGTTGGGAGCCACAATCGTAGGGGCGGATGCCGCAGCCGGAAACATTCCTGTCGCGCAAGTTCACGCGGAACAATCAGGACTTGAGATAGATTACCGCCATACCACAGCAGAGGACATGGCCGCCGACGGCGAGCAGTTTGATGTAGTTTTGAATATGGAAGTCGTAGAGCATGTTGCCGACCCCCTTTCATATCTGACCGCCTGTCATGATTTGCTGAAACCAAGTGGCCTGCACATCTGTTCGACTATCAACCGGAATCCAAAGAGTTTTGGCATGGCGATCATTGGCGCCGAATTCATCATGCGTTGGCTTCCGAAGGGAACGCATGAATGGAATAAGTTTATTACGCCAGATGAACTATTTGAGCTTTTGCAGAAAGCTGGCCTGACTCCTGTGGATCGGAAGGGGTTTAGGTTCGACTTTCTAGGATGGAGCTGGTCAATTTCCGACAGCGATCTGTCAGTGAATTATGTAACGGCGTCTGTGAAACCCGCTTAGGTTCAGCTGTTCTCTTTCTCATCCAAGCTCAAGCGCAACTCTCTGAGGACAGCCAAGGCAGGGCGTACTCTCTCGTCAGTTACCCTTTCAACGGCTTCAGCAATAACAGGCGCTATTGCTGCTATCGCCTCATCGCGGGCTGCGCGCCCAGTGTTACTGATCGTCACTAGTTTTCGACGTGCATCATCCCAATCCGGTCGGATATGAATGAACCCCGACACTTCGAGCTTGCGCAATGTGTTGGTCATCGCGCCCCGAGTTAAGTGAAATGTTTCTGCGAGTTGAGCTGGGGTCTTTTCCGACTTCGTACGAGCCAAATGATTCAGAACAGAGAAATGTGACAACTCCATCCCTTTAGGTAAGGCGCGCGTCATGTTGTTACGCACCAATTGGTCAACAGTCAGGATCTCACTAAAAAGAGCGACTGCTAGGCTGTCAGATTGATTACTCATTAGGCTTACGGACCGCTAAACTCTCTGTCGTGTGATAACGCAGGAATGCGTTCGCGCGACCTTGGCACGTCCGACAACGTAAAATCAACGAGAGTCACACCAGGTGCGACACCAGCGTCCAACAAAACCTCTCCCCACGGCGACACGGCCAACGAATGCCCGTAAGTTGTTCGTTTCTTCCCTGTTTGCGCAGCGTGCGTTCCTGTTTGGGCAGCAGCAATGACAAAACAACCCGTTTCAATGGCGCGTGCGCGGAGCAGTGGTTTCCAATGAGCAGCGCCAGTCACAGGCGAAAACGCCGACGGTACGAGCAGGATATCGGCGCCAGCTTTGGCTAATGCGCGATGTAAATAAGGGAAACGTAAGTCGTAGCAAATCGTCAAACCGACCTTTGCAGCGCCAATATCAGCAACGACGGCTTGGTCCCCTGGAGCATAGCCAGACGACTCGGCATAGGTTTCAGCTTCATTAACTTGCACGTCAAACATATGAATCTTGTCGTATGTCGCAGTAATTTTTCCATCCGGCCCGATCAAAAAGGATCGGTTCACAAAGCGATCACCTTCGCCACCTTTCAACGCCAACGAACCGATCGACAACCAAATGCCGTGCTCCTTCGCTGACGATTGTAACCCGCTCAACGTTGGATCGCCTTCTTGGTAGGACAAGACGGACGCTTGATGCTTGCGGTCTAGGCTAACGCAATTGGTTACTTCGGGCGTACAGATGAACTCTGCACCCTGACTGACCGCATCTGCAATCATATCCTGCACCATCACGAGGTTTTCTGCCGGATCGTCAGACGACGTCAGTTGGAGGATGGCGACCTTCACCCGCTCAAGAGAGCATCAAGCTTGCCTGCCCGTTCCAAAGCCTGCAATTCAGCATTGCCACCGATGTGTGCCCCATCAATGAAAACTTGGGGTACGGTACGACCTCCGTTCGCTCGTTGGGTCATTTCTGCGCGTCGCGATGGATCGGCCATAACATCCACATCGGAATAACTAACACCTTTGGAATCAAGCAACCGCTTGGTCGCATGACAAAAGCCGCAAATCGGAGTTGTATAAAGTTCAACAGTTGCCATCAGGGACGTCCTTTTATGGTCTTTTATGGTTTCTTCCTATCTAAGCGTCCTTGACCACGCGTGCCAGTGCTAGCACCCGAACATCTTTGGCTCCGGCTGCAAAACAAGCTTCTGTTGCAGCCGCGAAGGTTGCACCAGACGTCATGACGTCATCAATTAAAAGAATTCGTCGCCCACTCAACGCTGCGCGACGTTTTGGGTGCGCCTGAATAACACCCTCTAGGGCGGCAAACCTTTCGTCTCGACTGTGCCCTTCGAGCGGCGCGGTTTTCTTGGTTCGAACAAGGGCGTCAGGAATGCAGTCCATCGGACCGAGCTGCGCGAGGTACTGTGCGAGCAATGCCGCTTGGTTGAACTTTCGTCGCAAAAGCCTGTAGCGATGAAGCGGAACGGGGATGATCAATGTATCGGGGCCACAAATCTCGTCCGCCTTTCGCGAGAGCCATGGTGCCACGGCGCGAGCCAGCTCTGTCCTATCGCCGTGCTTCAAGGACAAAACCAACCGCCGCGCCTTGTCTTTATAAACCAGAACAGCGCGCCCTTCGCTCCATGGCCTCGCGACAACCATGCAGTCGTCACACAAAAGACCGTGGTTAGAGGTGTCATCCCCCGGCAATGGAGTGCCACAGGCGTCACAACACAACCCATCAATGAACGGTGTTTCTGCCCAACACGAACCGCAAAGGGCGAAATCTAACTCAGTTCGATCATCACACATCACGCATTGTGGCGGGTAAAGAAGCTGAATGAGGCTTTGCATTCTTTCCGCTTTCTCCTAGATCAAAACCATGACAACGCCGCCCAAACTCACCGACCGATTAGCCCTGACCCGCAACCGCGGACGTGCTGACGCCATGTTTCTTCAAGCGGCAGCTGCCGATGATGTCCAAGAGAGACTGCAAGAGGTTAATAGAACCTTTACAACGCCCGCTGTCGTGACAGGATTTCCGGCAACTTGGGCAGAATGGATGCCCAGCGCTAAGGTGGTAGAAGACACAGAAACGCTCGATCTTGAAGAAGGGGCCCATGATCTTGTGGTCCATGCACTGTCGCTACATTGGGCTGACGATCCCATTGGCCAATTGGTTCAATGTAGGCGCGCACTACGCCCAGATGGGCTGTTTATCGCGACGCTATTTTCCGGCCAAACCCTCCATGAGATGCGTTCTGTACTTGCTGAGGCCGAAGTTACACAGACGGGTGGATTGTCACCAAGGGTCTTACCAATGGCCGAGGTTCGCGACCTTGGAGGCATCTTGCAGCGTGCCGGCTTTGCATTGCCCGTTGCTGATATCCTACCTTTGACCGTTACATACGACACGCCGATCCATTTAATGCGAGACTTACGAGCAATGGGAGAAAGCAATGCAATGGCCGCTCGGCAGAAAACGCCGACGCGTCGTACGATCTTCGCTCAGGCAATGGAACGCTATGTTGACGCGTATGCGATGGAGGATGGCCGTATCCCTGCAACGTTCGAGATTACAACGCTTACCGGTTGGGCGCCCTCAGAAAGCCAACCGAAACCTTTGCGCCCCGGTTCCGCAACGACGCGTCTATCTGACGCGTTGGGAACGGTGGAGACGCCCCTAGATCGATCCGAGGATTAAACGTATCAATAAACACCGCGTCGCACGTCGTGGCCCATTCGAAGAAGAGTAGCCCTATGTCTAACCAGACCCAACACTGCCCGATGCATGCCCCTGCCGACCACCCCGAGATCAAGCCCGCCAAAGTCGGTGTTTTGCTTGCCAATCTTGGCACACCGGACGGCACAGATTACTGGAGTATGCGCCGCTACCTCGGAGAGTTCCTTAGCGACAAGCGTGTTGTCGATTACCCGTCTTGGAAATGGCAGCCGTTGCTTCAATTGATCATCTTGACGAAAAGGCCGTTTTCAAGCGGTGCGGCATACAAAAGCATTTGGAACACCGAGGCAGATGAAAGCCCCTTGTTGACGATCACCAAACAACAGACAGCCGCAATGAAATCGCGTTTGGCTGAAATCTACGGTGACGATGTCGTTGTGGATTTCTGCATGCGATACGGCAATCCGTCGACAAAATCCAAAGTACAGGAGCTCATTGCGCAGGGTTGCCAAAAGATCCTCTTTTTCCCTTTGTATCCACATTATGCTGGTGCGACTTCAGCTTCGGCGAATGATCAATTCTTTCGCGCCTTGATGAAAGAAAAATGGCAGCCGACCGTTCGTGTCGTTGACCCATATTTCGAAGAACCTGCCTACATAGATGCCCTCGCGCAATCCATCGAGAAGGCTTACGAAGCAGCGGATAAGAAGCCCGAAATCTTGGTCTGTTCTTATCACGGCGTTCCGCAACGTTACTTGATGGAGGGCGACCCCTATCACTGCCAATGTCAGAAAACGACGCGGTTGCTAAAAGAACGGCTCGGTTGGGATGACACGCAGATCGTGACCACTTTCCAAAGCCGGTTCGGTCCCGAGGAGTGGTTGCAGCCTTACACAGTTGAGGAAGTCGCCCGACTTGCCGAAGTTGGTAAAACGAACATTGCAGTCTGTGCGCCCGCGTTTTCAGCCGACTGCATCGAGACCTTGGAAGAGATAAACGAAGAGATCAAGGAGAGCTTTGAAGAGGCTGGCGGAGAGCACTTTACCTATATTCCCTGTCTGAACGATGATGCAGCCCACATGGATGCATTGACAGGTATCGTTGAAAGAAACCTTGGCGGCTGGCTGTAACGCCAACGCCTAACTTGGAAAAGAAAAAGGCCGCTCCATGTTGGAGCGGCCTTCTTAATTAATGATGCTTCTAAGAGCTAGGCTTAGTCAGCCAGAGCAACAGCAATCAAAGCAACCAAGATCAGTGGAACGATCAGGCCGGCGCTGGAAGAAGAAGAAGCTGTTTCTTCCATTACGACAACAGGTGCCATTTCCATTACTGGCTCAGACATGTTGCCTGCGAAAGCAGTAGAAGCGGCGCCAGCGAATGCAGCAGCAAGTGCGAATTTTTTCATTTTAGTTCTCCAAGTTATTGCCCACGGCAAATTAATTGAGGTGTAAGCCATGGGCACCCAAGACTTCCCTCTAGACTCCCCAAACCATGAAATTGGACAGAATGCAAAGGCATTAGTCGTTATCCTACCATCACGACGACAAAATGTCGTCAAATCAGCAACACTTGTGTACCCACATTTGTCATCCCGAATAGCTCCGCGATGTGCTCATTGAACAAACCAATACAACCGTTGGATGAACGGCGGCCAATTTTACGCGTGTCGTGAGTACCGTGGATGCGATAATATGTCCAAGACAGGTAAAGCGCGTGAGTGCCCAAAGGATTGTCTGGACCCGGACCTACAAATGCGGGCCATTCTGGATTACGCGCAATCATAGACGGCGTCGGACGCCAGCTGGGGCCTTCAACTTTACGAACAACTGATGTCCGGCCGGTACGCGTAAGATCGGTCGTCAATGGAACGCTTGTTGGGTATAACTTGTAGACCGACTGATCAGCGTTCCAAAAATGAAGCGCCCGTGATTGGATATCCACAAGAATTGCGCCGTTGTTCAAGTTGGTGAAGTAAGGTCGCCAATCAAGCGTTCGAAAGCTGGATATATTCCGCGATATCGATTGAGAGATATCGTTTTCGATTTCTGTTGAGTTTTCGGTCTGCGCTGCGGCGCCAGTACCCAGAGCTGCAGCTGAAGTGGCAAGAAACCCACGACGGCTCAAGTTCTTGAATGTCGAATCAGTCATCGGATGGGCTCCCACCGGTTACGTCTGCGCTAGGTGCTCTATTATGGCGCATTTGCCGCGCTCGCAAATAAAACTGAGGGCTTTTCAGCGCCTTCACGCTGATGTGGGTTTGAAACGCAACGCTTGTCGGGGTATGGAATTCTAAATTGATAAGGGTTCTTACATGTATCGCCGATCTTTTCTTTTGGGTGTTCTAGCAACTGGCCTAGCCGCTTGTGAGGCTCCGCAGGCCTCCGTTGGCCCCGATGGCTTGCCTTTGCCGCAGGTCTACCGGATCGGAGCGCAAGATGCTGACAACATCCAATTTCGCATGCTCGATAGCCTGAATGCCTTGCGTCAAGCATCCGGCGCGGGGGCAGTCCAACTCAATTCGCAATTGAATGCTGCTGCGGCCACACATTCACGCGACATGTCCGTACAGAACCGCCCATGGCACTTTGGATCTGACGGGTCTTCGCCTCTCGATCGGTTACGGCGCGTGGGGTATAGTGGCTCACTAACGGGCGAAACAATCTCCGAAACCTACGAAACAGAACTCGAAACTCTTGCGGCATGGATGCGTGAACCCAACACACGTGCTGTATTGCTAGAGGCAGACGCTACAGAAATGGGTTTTGCGTGGTTCCAAGAAAGCAACGGCAAGATCTGGTGGACGTTGGTTCTCGCTGACGGAACAACACGTGGTGTCGTCGCACAGGCCAACCCTGTTCCCCTTCAATAGACGTTACGCATACAAGAAAATCGGCGTTCCGACATTTACCATCGCGTAGATGTCTTCCATTTCACGATCTCGAACTGCAATGCAGCCCGCTGTCCAGTCTTCTTCGCCATGCGCACGGCGCGGAGTACCGTGAATAAAGATATCTCCACCCGGGGATTTACCTTGGGCACGGGCGCGGGCACGATCTTCGTTGTTCGGGTAGGATATCCCGATAGAAAGATAGAAGCTGCTATTCGGGTTTTTTCGGTCGATGAAATAAGCACCTTCCGGCGTGCGTCCATCCCCCGAAACTGCTTTGTGACCAACCGGTGCAAAACCGAGTTCAAACTTATAGTCCTTGAGGACTTCATTTCCGTGCATCAGGAACATCTGGCGGCGCGCTTTTTGAACAACAACACTTGTAACCGCCGGACCCGTATAGACACGAAATTTGTTCGAACAGGCAGTCAGAGCAAACAGTGCGGCGACACTACAAAAAGTACGACGGTTCATCATTAATTCTGCCTCAACGTTTATTTTTCTGAATAGTTACCGCAAACCGGCAGAATTTTCTAGGTATTCATAAGTCCAGGGAGTCACTTGCGTGTGAAATCGCCCACGACTTCAATGTGAGGCGACCAACGAAACTGATCCACAACGTCAATCCAATTTAGGTCAAACCCAGCGGCGATCAGGGCACCCGCGTCCCGCGCAAATGTCACCGGATTACAAGACACCATTACGATCCTTTTTAGATTGGACTGACACAGCGTCGCGATCTGCGCATCTGCTCCCGCACGAGGCGGATCAAGCACGGCAAGATCAAATTTATTCAGTTCATCCGGTTCAAGCGGGCGGCGAAATAGATCCCGAGCTTCGGTCGTAATTGTCCTAAGTCCCGAAGCATGTCGCCATCCACGATCCAGTGTCTCAAGCATTTCATCACTGCTTTCTACAGCGTGAACACTTGCTTGGCCCGCCAAGGGCAATGAAAACGTACCCGCTCCCGAAAACAGATCTACAACCCTTTTCGCACCTTCGCTCGCCTCAAGAACTGCCGCGACCAAAGCCGCCTCGCCTTCTGGGGTAGCTTGCAAAAACGCTCCGGATGGCGGCGCAACGCGAGCATTCCCAAAGGCTTGTTCTGGCGCTTTGCGAGTGACAACAACGTCTTCGTTCCACGCTAAACGAGCGAGGTTGTGTGTCTCTGCTAAGCCCGCAAGTTCAATCCGCAACTGTCCCGTCAGGTCGCGTTCTGTTTCAACCAGAACATCCAGACCACCCAGCGTATCAGTTACAGTCAAATTGACCTCTGACTTTCGAGAAGCCGCAATCACTGTCAATGCTTCAAGCGCTGGGAAACCATCCATGATTGCTTGTGTCAGAAGTTGGCAATCCGGCACGTCTATTAACGCATCAGACGCCTTCGCGTGGAACCCAACCATCGCGCTCTTTTTCGTCCGACGTCCAGACAATCGCGCGCGTCGTCGACTATTTGGAGGCGACGTATGAAGCGTGCGAAATGGAAATGGTAAATCACGCGCCGTCATCGCCCGTTCAACAACGCTCGTTTTCCAGCTCCCGACAAATGCATCCGATGCATGTTGCAACGAACAGCCGCCGCAGCTTTTGAAATGACGACATGGCGGTTTGACGCGTTCTACAACAGGAGTGACGATCCTAGCACTGCCATCGACTTGCACTTCGACTTCTTCGCCAGGCAATACCCGTTCCAACAGCGTCCCGTCAGGCATTTGGCCCATTCCTGCCAGCGTCAACCGTTCAACTTTTTCAATCATCTATTCCGCCGCATTCTGTCCTTGTCGGAAACCGCCAGACTGACGATTCCAATACTTTGCATAAGTCCCGTTCTTGGCGAGCAGGTCTTCATGCCGTCCTTCTTCTACAATCGCACCATTTTCCAGAACAATTATGCGATCCATGCCAGAAATCGTAGATAGCCGGTGCGCGATGGCGACAACGGTCTTGCCAATCATGGCGCGCGAAAGCGCCGACTGTATCGAAGATTCAACCTCACTATCTAGTGCAGACGTCGCCTCATCCAGCACAAGAATAGGCGCGTCCTTGAGCATCGCTCGCGCCAAGGCGATCCTTTGCCTTTGTCCACCGGACAATTTTACACCGCGCTCACCAAGATGGGCGTCATATCCCGTGCGACCCGCGTTGTCGCATAAGTTCTCGATAAACTCATGTGCTTCCGCTTTACTTGCTGCCGCGATCATCTCTTCGTCCGTCGCATCAGGACGCCCGTAGGTAATGTTGTCGCGCGCGGACCGATTGAACATGGCTGTTTCCTGCGTGACCATCCCAATCGATTCCCGAAGCGATTCTTGAGTCACCTTGCTGATCGTCTGACCATCGATCAAAACTGCGCCATCTTCGGGATCATACAACCGCAACAGGAGCGCAACGAGTGTGGATTTCCCCGCGCCCGACGCCCCCACAATTCCCAGCTTTTCGCCCGGTCTAATCGCGAGGTTAATGTTGCCAATGCCGCCGATCTCACCGCCATATTGGAACGACACATCACGAAATTCTATCTGAGCTTTTGTAACGTCCAAGGGCACGGCATCAGGATGATCAGTCAATTGATGCGCAGGTGTCAGGGTGCGCATCCCGTCCTCGACTTCCCCGATATGGGAGAAAATCCCCATTAGCACGAAACTCACCCAACCTGTCATCTGGCTTAGGCGGATGGACACCGCACCCACTGCAGCCAAGTCACCAGGTGAAACACCAGAGTCTCGCATCGAAAGGCCGAACCCGACCATCGCCAAGGGCAAGATGCCCGCAAGGGTGATGAGCCCAAATCGGAACAGAACCGCGACCTCACCAAAATCAAGCGCACGTGCGCGTAAGTCTTGCATCGCGTGCTGCGCAGCGTCTGTTTCATGTCGCGTTCCAGCGAACAGTTTCACAGTTTTGATATTGGTGATCGTATCAACAACCTGACCCGTCAACATTGCGGCGGCCCCTGCCCGCGCCTTAGAGCGTTTTCGAATTCGCGGCAGGAAGAGCCGTAAAAAGACGATGTAGCTTGAAAGCCAAAGCAAAAGGATGACCAAAAGGCGAGCATCTATTCCGACGATTAGGACTGCGGTACCGATGACAGTTGCCAGCGCGAACAAGACTGCATTTACCGTTTCAATCACGACTTCTGTTAATGATCGGGCAACCTGCATTTGCTTTTGGGCGATGCGGCCTGCGAAGTCATTGTCAAAGAATGTGACGGCCTGACCCAACGTCCACCGATGCAACCGACCAACAACGAGAGCAAACAAGTTCGGCCCAATCACCACCGATTGAAACGACGCCGAAAACCCAAAAAGAGCCGGCCGTATGAACAGCAATAGAACAACCGCCGAAATCAAGACACCAAGGCTATTCGATAAGGGGTCAGAAGACACCGCTATATCAACAACGCGTCCGAGCAAGAACATCGCAAGCACTTCGCTGGCCCCGGCGATCGCGGATACGAAGGCTGCAAACGCAATGATTCGCCACGCACCCGACAATGCCCATTTAAAGAACCGAGCAAGCGTCGATGGAGGTGGGCCCGATGCTGCCATCTGGCTATCGATCAATCCACCCAATCGTTTGATCCCGTCTTGGTAGGCCTGCACGATCATAAGTCGCCCCCGTCAGCGTCGATGAAGCCACCTGATTGTCTTGACCAGAATCCGGCGTAGGGTCCGCTTTGGTTAATCAAATCATCATGTGTTCCGTCTTCAACAATTCGACCCTCATCCAAAACGATAATCCGATCCATTCGCGCAATTGTTGATAATCGATGGGCAATCGCGATCACGGTCTTTCCTTCCATCATATCGTAAAGCGTCGCCTGAATTGCAGCTTCGACTTCGCTATCCAATGCGCTGGTCGCTTCATCTAACAACAGGATCGGCGCGTCCTTGAGTAGGACCCGAGAAAGAGTAATGCGCTGGCGTTGGCCGCCTGACAACTTAACGCCACGCTCACCGACTTGGGCGTCGTAACCTGTGCGCCCCTGCCCATCTTCGAGATCGAGGATAAAATCATGTGCTTCTGCCTGCTTTGACGCCGCGATCATCTGTTCTTCGGTGGCAGTTGGTCGACCATAGAGGATGTTGTCACGAACAGATCGGTGCAAAAGGGAACTGTCTTGTTGAACCATACCGATGGCTTGGCGCAGGCTGTCTTGTGACACGTCACAGATGTCCTGATCGTCAATCAAAATGCGACCGCTTTCCGCATCATAGAAACGCAGCAACAACTTCACGAGCGTAGATTTCCCAGCCCCTGACCGCCCGACAAGACCGACTTTTTGACCTGCTGGTATCGTTAAGTTCAGCATGTCTAAACCGCCAGATGATCGCCCATAGTGGTGCGTCAATCCTTGTATGGTGATCGCACCTTCTGTGACATCCAAATCAACCGCAGTTTCTGCGTCGGTAAGCGTAATCGGTTGAGCAATGGTTTCCATGCCTTCCGAGATAACCCCAAGGTTCTGAAACAAGTTGGTGACCGCCCACATGATCCAACCCGTCATCGCGTTCAGCCGCAATGTTAAAGCGGCAGCTGCGGCGACGATACCTGCCGTTGCCAACCCACCAGACCAAAGCCAAAGCGCCCAACCAACAACCGCCACGATTAAGAAGCCATTCAATAGAACCAGAGAGACGTCCATGATCGTATAAAGTCGCATTTCCCGCTGCAAAGCTTTGCGCGTCTTTTCAATCGCCTCACGGGCGTAACTGACTTCGTTGTCGTGATGAGCAAACATTTTGACGGAGTGGATGTTGGTGTAGCTATCCACGACCCTGCCCGTGACTTCGGATCGCGCATCAGAAGACGCCTTGGCAGCGGGGCCAACCCTTAGGATTGTCCAACGCATAAGCGCTACATAAAGAGCGAACCAAACCAACATCGGCAGCAGCAACCGTACATCCGCACCCATCAAAAGAACCGCTGCACCAATGATATACGCGAGCGAAAAAGTGACCGCGTCAAACACCTGAAACGCGACTTCACCCGCCGCGGGTGGCGTTTGCATGATGCGGTTCGCAATCCGTCCAGCAAAATCATTCTCGAACCAACCAACCGATTGCCGCAAGACATGACGGTGCGCCCGCCATCGCACCGTCGTCCCAAAATTCGGAATTATGGATTGGTTTAGCAATGCAACATCGATGACTTGCAGCAAGGGCCGCAACGTCAGCAAGAACACCCCGACGATGATGAATTCCCATCCATAGTCCACCCAAAACGACACCTCCCCACCCGGTGCAATGAGGTCTACCAATCGGCCCATATAGGCGATCAACCAAATCTCGATTGTCGCGACTACAACAGACATGATTCCTGCCGCCCAGAATACTCGCTTGAAGGGTTTCACATAGGTCTTCAGGAACGGCCAAAGGCGCGTTGGCGGCGTATTGTCCTCAGCGTAGGGCTGGTATGGATCAACGAGGTTTTCAAAGAAGCGGAACACAGGGAAGGTTTCCTTTCGCCCCTGAATAGATCGCAATCCCTACAAGAAAACCAGTGCAGAGAAACAAACCAAAGCCAACGCCATCCCACGCATGAAAATCTGCCACTTGATCGGGTCAACAAGAAGGGATTTTAGTAAGCTACCTGCGTAGGTCCAAAACAAACAGACAAACAGATTGGTTACGCTGAACGTAATCGCCAAAGTGCATGCTTGGGCTATTGGGGCAAGTTCGGGAACAAGCATCGATGCAGACAGTGCAACGGCCCAAATTTTCGGGTTCACCCATTGGAAAAGTACCGCTTCAATAAAGCTAAACGGTCGTTCTTTGCCATGAGCTTGAGAAGGCGGTGCGTTCCATAATTTCCAGGCCATCCAGAGTATCCAGCACGCAGCGACAATGGTCAGCGCAAACCTCATTCGCGGGGCACCCTCAAGCAATGCCCCGAGGCCCAATGCTGTTACAAACGCGATGACGCCAACACCAAGCGCAACCCCCAAGAGATGTGGTAACGTCGCACGAAATCCGAAACGAGCGCCCGATGTCGTCAACAGGATTACGTTTGGCCCCGGTGAGAATAGCCCAAAAAACACAAATCCGATGAGCACGGTCATGGCATGGCCAAAAGGTCCGCTTTGGAAACCTCGAACCGAGCGCGGATCCAAACAGTTTCAAGATGCTTGAGTCGATCACCTAGCGCCTTACCTTCGAACGCTGGCATCAGGTCTTGGGCTTTGATCGGAAACTCTGCGTTCGCCCCAATAGTAACATCGGCAAGAACAGAACTGTCAAATGGCTGCATTAACGACGCCCATCGCAAAAGGAGACAATGCACTGCAGTCCAATACCCGTAAAGATACCCAAGCTCGTGCGGTGGCTTCATTAAGCCCGCTTCTGCGTGAACAAGGTTTAGTTTTCTGGCGTCCACATTCGAGAGCCGCAACCGATCCGCAATGTCTTCGCAACCCAGTGATGCAAGCCGCGTCGGAACATCCATAGGCGGAAGCATGCGTCCTTCGATCGGGTAGGTTTCTTCAAGATCAATCAGTCGCGCGAGCGTCAAAACAGATGCACCCGGCAGGATACGATTCAGGACGCCGGACTGTTCCATCGAGCCGATAATCGGCGCGACATCAAACTGTGCAATCAATCGGGTCATTTCCATGCCAATCCGTTCACGAGAGACGCCCTCGAGTCCCTCGGCAAGCTGGGCGCAAGCTGAGAGCCCTTCTGCATCAATCCCTTCATTCCGATTGCCGATGGAGGCGGTAAAGCGAAAGAACCTTAAGATCCTTAGGTAGTCTTCTTCGATACGTTTCAGGGGATCACCAATAAAACGAACACGTCGCGCCTTGAGGTCGGTTGATCCACCGACAAGATCGTGAACTTTGCCACGCCGGTCCGAATAAAAAGCGTTGATGGTAAAGTCGCGACGCATTGCGTCGTCTACTATGTCTTTAGAATACGCAACCGTAGCGTGACGGCCATCGGTATCTATGTCTTTCCGAAACGTTGTAATCTCAAATGTTCCGGCACCATTTGGTGCGACCGCGGTAATCGTTCCGTGCTCAAGTCCAGTGGGGATCGCTTTCCACGAGGTTTTTCGGGTCGTCAGTTGTTCAACGATCTCGGTTGTCACATCCGGCAAAGCGTCCGTACTTAGGTCAACATCCGAAACCGCCCTTTCTAACACCGTGTCCCGCACACACCCGCCAACCGCATAGATCTTGTGTCCTTGATCTTCGAATGCCGCCATCAAAGTTTGCAAAGCTTCGTCCACCAACCAACGCGGCTGCCCGATGTTCGTTAACGCGCCAGAGGCGTCCCAAAACGATTGCTTTCCATCGCTCATTTAGCACCCTCCGCCAAACCTCGAAGAATGCGCGCAGTTGCTCCCCAGATGTAATATGGCCCAAAAGGCACCACGTAATACTGACGTTTTTGTCCGCGCCACCAACGACCCTCGACTGAATAGTTGTCAGTATTCAGCACATGAACCAGTGGCACGGTAAAAACCTCGGCCACCTCTCCTGGTTCTGCAACGAAGTCTAAGGCTGATGGAACCAAACCTACAACCGGGGTTATCGCATAATTTGTCACGGTCTCATGATTTGGCAGTGTTCCAATCACTTGGACGGACTCCGGCCTAAGGCCAATTTCCTCATGGGCCTCCCGCAGAGCAGTATGTGCCAAGTCGCGATCGGTGTCGTCCTTACGCCCCCCCGCAAACGCGATCTGCCCAGCGTGATGTTTCAGCTGGGCAGATCGTTTTGTCAGAATGAGTTGGCCATCCATGCTTACCGCCACCAAGACAGCAGCAGGTTTTAAGATGCGCGCTTCAGGCGACGCCAGTTCCGGATTAAGATCAAAATCCGAAGACGCTTGCCGCACGTTTTCGACTGCACGACGAAGCGAATGTTCTAGAGCGTCAGGATTTAGCATCTGGGCCTTCGGTCGCCTCGAACCCCAGCGTGTTTGGCTGGAATTCGTAGTGGGCACCGCAAAACTGGCAGTCCGCAGTAACGGTATTCTCGTCCGTCGTCATATGAGCGATATCTCGAGCCGAATAGATCGACAGTGATTGGCGCACCTTTTCGGGCGAGCAGGAACATCCGAATTCGACGGGCTGCGCGTCAAAGACCCTTGGTTGATCTTCGTGAAACAATCGCACCAACAGCTCCGTAGGCTGCACACTTGGGCCGATCAGTTCCAGCTCTTCCGCTGTTCTCAGATGGGTCGTAGCGCGGTTCCAGTTTTCGCCTTCGTCTTCATCTAAGATGTCGGTTGCGCTTAGCAATCCTTCTTCGCCTGTTGCATCATCCGCAACCGATGGGGAGGCCTTAGGCATGGATTGCAGCATGATCCCACCCGCACGCCACGACTCTTGGCCGCCCGGCACGGAAGACTTGCCGTACGTAAGTTGAAACGCCGTAGGCAGTTGCTCGCTTTGTGCAAAGTACGCTTCCGCACAAGCAGACAGAGACCCACCAGCGATTGGAGTAATCCCTTGATACGGTGTCGTCCCCTCACCTTGATCGATGAGAATAGCAAAGTAGCCCTTGCCGATTTGCGAGAACGCGTCGCCCGTTGGGTCAATCTTGTCTTTATCGTAACTCGCGTACGCGCGGATTTTTCCGGGTTTCCCATCTTTCGTAGGGCCATAGTAATCCGTCGCAATTAATCGCGCTGGGCCATCGCCGCGGACTTGTAGTGATAGCTTCCAACGCAGTTTGATCGTTTGGCCGATCAACGCGGTAAGTAAAGCCATTTCTGCAACCAAGGCTTCAACGGCTGGAGGATAATTATGTTGGGAAAGGACTTGATCCAGCACACCATCGAGACGGGCCACACGACCACGAATGTCAGAGTCGTCGAGCTGGAATGGCAGGACGGTATCGTCCCAAGCAATTTTAGATGCAGTGTTCATAGGGCTTTCCTAACAAGTCGAGGATTGGCATACCGCGTCCATATAGGTGCCACAAGACAGGCAAAAAGGGTAAGATGCGAAGATACGGCGATCGAGTTGACCCCGCTATGCGCTATAGGCCGCGCCCAGGCGCATATGTGATCCTTCAAAGAGGGAATGATTTACTGCTAACAGAGCAAGATGGCGCACGCCTTAAGCACCCTGAAATACAGCTGCCTGGTGGCGGAATCGATGCGGGTGAACATGTTATTCCAGCTTTGCACCGTGAAGTGATGGAAGAAACCGGTTGGCGCATGACGCGCCCAACGCGGATTGGCGCATACAAACGCTTTGTTTACATGCCGGAGTACGACATGTGGGCGGAAAAGATTTGCGCGATTTATTGGGCCGAACCGACCTATTGTTATGGCCCGCCATTGGAAGAATTGCACACCGCCATTTGGGTCCCAATGCGTCAAGCCCCTACCCTTCTAAGCAATGAAGGCGACGCTGACTTCGTAGCCAGCTTGCTCTAACCCAGAAATCGGAGTAACCCGCTGGCGATCAACGCTTAGGAGTTCTCCAATGTCTGCACCCAAAAAAGTCGTACTTGCCTATTCAGGTGGCTTGGACACGTCAATCATTCTGAAATGGCTGCAAACGGAATACGGCTGCGAAGTCGTAACATTTACCGCCGACCTCGGTCAGGGCGAAGAACTGGAACCCGCCCGCAAGAAAGCGTTGGACATGGGGATCCCTGAAAAAAACATCTACATCGAAGATGTTCGTGAAGAGTTTGTACGCGATTTTGTCTTCCCAATGTTCCGTGCAAATGCCGTCTACGAAGGCCTTTACCTTTTGGGTACGTCAATTGCGCGCCCTTTGATTTCAAAGCGACTGGTTGAGATCGCTGAAGAAGTTGGTGCGGACGCCGTGGCGCATGGCGCGACGGGCAAAGGCAACGATCAAGTGCGCTTCGAGTTGGCCGCATATGCGCTGAACCCAGATATCAAAGTGATTGCGCCATGGCGTGAATGGGATTTGTCCAGCCGTACAAAACTTCTGGAATTCGCTGAAGCGCATCAAATTCAAGTGGCCAAAGACAAACGCGGCGAAGCGCCGTTTTCCGTTGATGCAAATCTGTTGCACACATCTTCCGAAGGCAAAGTTCTGGAAGATCCTGCTGAGATCGCGCCGGATTACGTTTATCAACGCACAGTTGCGCCTGAAGATGCACCTAACGATCCTGAGTTTGTTGAGATCGGTTTTGAAAAAGGCGACGCAGTTTCAATCAACGGCACCGGCATGTCACCTGCCGAAATCCTGACCAAACTTAACGAACTTGGCGGCAAGCACGGATGTGGTCGCCTTGATTTGGTTGAGGGCCGTTTCGTCGGCATGAAATCTCGTGGAGTCTATGAAACACCAGGCGGCACGCTGCTTTTGGAAGCACACCGTGGCATCGAATCGATCACGTTGGATCGCGGCGCGGCACACCTGAAAGACGAGCTTATGCCTCGTTATGCGGAACTGATTTACAATGGCTTCTGGTATTCGCCAGAGCGTGAAATGCTTCAGGCCGCAATCGACAAGTCACAAGAACATGTGACCGGAACAGTAACGCTGAAGCTCTACAAAGGCTCCGCAAAAACCGTCGCACGTGCGTCTGAGTTCAGCCTCTATTCCGAAGCACATGTTACGTTCGAAGACGATGCAGGCGCATATGACCAGAAAGATGCCGCGGGATTCATTCAGTTAAACGCGCTGCGCCTGAAACTACTCGCTGCACGCGACAAGCGTACAAAATAAGCGCTAGCAGAGCGATCAACATTCGTTAGATCGCTCTGCTGGCCCAGTTTGAGCCCTGCTGGAAAGTTGCGAGTGGTAAACTGCGCGTGAGCACACGCTGCAGTGAATTGCGCACGATCACCTTTGCCGCGATTGTTACTGGCAAAGGAGATATTCCATGATGACGACGTCACGAAAATTAAAAACAATCGCGTTGGCCGCGGCCATCGGTGCTGCAACGTTGATGCAAGCCGGCAGAGTCGAAGCACGCGACATGCAAACGATTACTGTCGCGGGCGGGTGTTTCTGGTGCGTCGAAAGCGACTTTGAAAAAGTTCGTGGCGTGGCAGAGGTGACATCAGGCTACACTGGCGGTTCGACAGCGAACCCAACATATCGGCAAGTAACTGGTGGCGGAACCGGTCATTATGAGGCGGTCGAAATTCGCTATGACGCTGATCAGGTCAGCGCACGGCAGATTTTTGATCTGTTCTTTCGGTCTGTAGATCCAACGGATGCAGGTGGACAGTTTTGTGATCGCGGCGATAGCTATCGGACCGCAATTTTCGTCTCTAACACTGCAGAACAGCAGATCGCAGAGGCCGCACTCGCGTCTGCTCAATCTGCTCTTGGTCAGCGAATAGTGACCCCGATCCTACCATTGTCCGCGTTCTATGATGCGGAAGAGTACCATCAAGATTATTACAAAGGGCAAAATCGAGTTATCACACGCGGTGGCATTAAAACTGAGGCCGAAGCTTACGCATTCTACCGTGAGGCATGCGGCCGTGATGCGCGGGTCGAAGAGCTTTGGGGCCGCAACGCTCCGTTTATCAACCACTAAACGCTTGGACATCCGCCAGATCAGGGATCACGTCGGCAGTGCCACGCCGCGTGACCATGATTGCCGCAGCCTTTGATGCGAACTGCATTGCTTGAAGGATGGGTTGACCGCGGTCGAGCCCAGCCAGAACATATCCAGTAAAGGTATCGCCCGCCCCAGTGGTATCAACAGGTGTCACTTCAAACGACGGAACATGAACGGGGCTTTCTTCGCCGAACCACTTCGCACCCTTTGCGCCTAGCGTCACAATGATGTCTTTGACTGGCAGATCTTCTGGTCCCTGCCCTGTCGCGTCCCGCAACTGATCAGATTCGATTTCATTTAGAATAAGAAAATCAAGATGAGGCAGAAGCGACATGGTGACCTCTGCATCAAATGGCGCCGCAGCATAGGCCGTTCTTAAACCCATCTTTTTGGCGAGCTTCACGGCATCAAGCTGCATGTTCACTTCGTTCTGTGTAACAAACCAGTCGCCTGTTTTTGCCAGTGTTAGAGACTGGTTCAGAGTTGCCTGAGGGATCTCGCGGTTCGCACCAGGGTAAACAACAATACCATTCTCACCATCATCTGCGACAAAGATCATCGCATGGGCTGTTTCAGTTTCTATGAATTTTATGGCGCGTGTATCAACGCCATACTCCATCAATCTATCAACCGCCCAGCGCCCATCAGGCCCAACAGCACCAATATGCGCAACATGTGCACCCGCTCGCGACGCCGCGACGGACATGTTTGCCCCCTTACCGCCCAAGAATACCTGTCGTGACACGGCGTCCAACGTTTCACCTGGCGCCGGTATATGTGGCACTCCATAAACGTAGTCCGCATTGATTCCACCAAGGTTCCAAATGGTCATTGTTATGTCGCCGTGCTCGACGCAAGGACAGCCATGTTCAAAATGTCGTTCACCGTGCTGCCCGTAGAACATATCTGGATTGGTTTATCGATGCCCGCCAAAATCGGCCCAATCACCGTCGCACCAGCCATTTCCTGCATCAGCTTGACCGAGATCGAAGCAGAGTGACGAGCCGGCACAACCAGAATGTTGGCTGGTCCAGTTAGACGGCAAAACGGGTAGTGTTCCTGCGCCTTGGCATTCAACGCAACATCGACGGTCATCTCGCCATCGTACTCGAAATCAACGCCGCGAGCGTCAAGTACGTCCGTTGCAAGGTGCATCTTCTCTGCTCTTTCAGATACCGGGTACCCAAAAGTCGAAAAAGAAGCGAACGCAACGCGAGGTTCAAGACCAAGACGACGCGCGATATGGGCACTCTGTTCAGCGATATCCGCTAGTCCATTTTCATCGGGCCATTCATGAACAAGCGTATCAGAGATAAGAACAATCCGGCCTTTGTTAAGCACGGCGGTAACGCCAACTGCACCATCTTGGGGACCCGCATCAAAGACGTGGTTAATCAACTCAAGAACATGGGCAGATTTACGCGTCGCACCAGTTACCATTCCGTCCGCATGACCATGTGCAAGCATCAAAGATGCAAAGACGTGACGATCACGCGATGCCAGACGATGAATATCGTGCCGATCATAACCTTTGCGCTGCAAACGGTCGTAAAGATAGGATTTATAGCTGTCCAGGTGCTCAGTGTTTGCTGCATTCACAACACGCAATTCACGTACCGCATCCCCAAGGCCAGCTGCGATGAGCTTCTCTTTCACATCATCTTCTCGCCCGACCACAAGAGCACGCCCAAAGCCTGAGCGTTGATATTGAACAGCCGCCCTAAGAACACGCGGATCGTCGCCTTCAGCAAAGACAATCGTATGTTGGTTCGCACGAGCACGCGTGTTGATCCCACGTAGAATACTTGCCGTTGGATCCATGCGAGTCTTGAGAGATTCCTCATACCCTTCGATGTCGACGATAGGGCGACGCGCAACACCAGTATCCATCCCTGCGCGCGCAACGGCTGGCGGTACAACATGGATCAAACGGGGATCAAATGGCGTTGGGATGATGTAATCTCGTCCAAAGGTTAGCTTCTTACCATATGCCATCGCCACTTCGTCTGGGACGTCTTCGCGGGCGAGCTGGGCAAGCGCATGAGCGCAAGCGATCTTCATTTCATCGTTGATCGCTCTTGCGTGGATGTCGAGAGCGCCGCGGAACAAATACGGGAAGCCCAACACGTTGTTTACCTGATTGGGGTAATCACTGCGACCTGTCGCAACGATCGCATCGACCCGTACAGCGTGAGCTTCTTCCGGTGTGATCTCTGGATCAGGGTTCGCCATCGCAAAGATGACTGGATTATCAGCCATATCGGCAACCATTTCCGGCGTAACAGCGCCCTTGGCCGAAACGCCCAGAAACACGTCCGCGCCTTTCATCGCGTCTTCAAGACTGCGTAATTCAGTTTTGACAGCATGGGCGGACTTCCATTGGTTCATGCCGTCGGTACGACCCTGATAGATCACCCCCTTTGTGTCACAAACGATACAATGCTCGTGTTTGGCACCCATGGACTTCAACAACTCAATGCATGCGATACCCGCAGCGCCTGCCCCATTGAGCACGATCTTAACGTCCTCAATTTTCTTGCCCGAGATATACAAGGCATTGATCAAGCCAGCAGCGCAAATCACTGCTGTTCCGTGTTGGTCATCATGAAAGACTGGGATGTCCATTTCTTCCTTGAGCCGTTGTTCGATGATGAAACATTCCGGCGCTTTGATATCTTCGAGGTTGATGCCGCCAAACGTCGGCCCCATGAGGCGGACCGCATTACAAAACGCATCTGGGTCTTCAGTATCGAGTTCAATGTCGATCGAGTTCACGTCAGCGAACCGTTTAAACAGAACCGCCTTACCTTCCATCACTGGCTTTGAGCCCAGCGCGCCTAGATTTCCAAGGCCCAAAACAGCCGTTCCGTTCGAAATCACTGCAACTAGGTTGCCTTTGTTGGTGTAGTCATATGCCAACTCAGGATTCTCGGCGATGTCTTCACATGGAACAGCCACACCCGGAGAATACGCAAGTGATAGATCACGTTGAGTGGTCATAGGAACAGTCGCGTTGATTTCCCATTTGCCCGGTGTGGGTTCCAAATGGAACGCTAGAGCGTCCTCTCGTGTGATCCGATTGCTGGCCATGTTTCTCTCCCTTAAGTCTGAGCCTTGATAGGGGGCGCGAATGTTCCCCGCAATGGGCGGATTTTGGACTTTCGTCGCTAACATATGGCCATTAGGTTGCATCAGCGGCCATTGGGGGGACACATGAGCAGCACTGTGACGCCGATGATGGCGCAATATCTTGAGATCAAAGCCGACCATCCGGACGCGCTGCTGTTTTATCGTATGGGCGATTTCTATGAATTGTTCTTCGATGACGCTGTTGCAGCGGCTGGGGCGCTCGATATTGCTCTCACGAAACGTGGAAAACACTTGGGCGAAGACATCGCGATGTGTGGCGTACCGCATCATGCCGCCGAAGGGTATTTTCTAACTCTGATCCGCAAGGGACATCGGGTTGCAGTTTGCGAACAACTTGAAAGCCCCGCTGAAGCAAAGAAACGCGGTTACAAATCCGTCGTTAAACGCGGTGTAACGCGGGTCGTTACGCCCGGAACTTTGACTGAGGATGCATTACTTGATGCGCGTCGACACAACTTTTTAGCAGCCTATGCTGATGTGCGCGGGGAAGGGGCCTTGGCTTGGGTTGATATCTCTACAGGAGCGTTTTCAGTCCTGAGCTGCAAAGCGTCCGAACTTGGGCCGGAATTGGCGCGTTTGGGGCCCAAGGAAGTACTTCTGAGTGAAGCTGGTGAAGACGAATTCAGTTCGATCATCGAAGATTCTGGCGCTGCTGTCACGACCTTGGGTAATGCGGCATTTGATAGCACGAATGGTGAAAAGCGCCTTATTAGTGTCTATTCTGTCGGATCTCTGGAAGGTTTTGGGGCTTTCGACCGCGCCGAAATCGCAGCGATGGCAGCAATTGTCGAATATCTTGAGATCACTCAAAAAGGGAAACTGCCGCTGCTACGTCCACCAATCCGTGAAAAGCGCGAAGCTGCTATGCGGATCGACGCAGCGACGCGTAAATCTTTGGAGTTGGTCCGTGGGATGAACGGTGGGCGAGCAGGGTCATTGCTATCCGTAATTGACCGTACATCAACGTCAGCAGGGGCACGACTGCTGGAACGTCGACTTTCCTCGCCCTCTCGCGATTTAGGCCAAATATCCGCCCGCCATGATGCAATCTCGTGGTGCTTGGAACGGGCTGACGTCGGTGCTTTGCTAGAAGATCGGTTGCGCGAAGTTCCCGATCTGGATCGTGCATTATCACGCCTTTCCCTTGAGCGCGGCGGACCTAGAGATATGGCAGCCGTACGCAACGCAATCAGCCAAGCGGGGCTGATTTCTGACGCACTACCCTCCGAAATGCCCGATGTCTTGGTGCAAGCTGCCAAAGATCTAACAGGGCAGGAGCCATTGTTGGATTTGCTAGACTCCGCACTCGTTGCCGAACCGCCACTGCTTGCCCGCGATGGTGGGTTCATCGCGACAGGGTACGACACAGAACTGGATGAATATCGTTCTTTAAGGGACGAAGGCCGGTCTATTATTGCCGGTTTGCAAGGGCGCTATGCCGATGAAACAGGCGTCTCTGCACTGAAAATCAAACACAACAATGTTCTAGGCTACTTTGTCGAAGTGACAGCCACCCATGCGGAAAAGATGCTCTCTGCGCCGCTGTCAGAAACCTATATTCATCGGCAAACCACAGCAAACCAAGTTAGATTCACCACGATCGAGCTGTCAGAATTGGAAACCCGGATCCTGAACGCTGGTGGCCGGTGCTTGGAAATCGAAAAACGGCTCTATTCCACCTTAAGTACCGAAATACTCGGCCAATCTGCGCCGTTGTTTACTTTGGCCCGTGGTTTGGCGGAATTTGATCTTAGCGCGGCACTGGCACGACTGGCACGAGAAGAAAATTGGGTTCGTCCGATCCTGACAAACGAACGGGAATTCACGATCTCCGAAGGCCGTCATCCGGTTGTAGAGGCAGCACTTGCACCCAGCGGTACTCCGTTCGTGGCGAATGATTGTAACCTTAGTGATGAATCTATCTGGCTGCTCACCGGTCCGAACATGGCTGGTAAATCGACTTACCTACGGCAGAATGCGGTGATCGCGATCCTTGCGCAGATGGGGGCATTCGTTCCAGCAAAGGACGCCAAAATCGGAATTGTTAGTCAGATTTTCAGCCGGGTTGGCGCGTCCGATGATCTGAGCAAGGGACAATCGACATTTA
This sequence comes from Octadecabacter algicola, assembly GCF_021532625.1. Taxonomy (GTDB): domain Bacteria; phylum Pseudomonadota; class Alphaproteobacteria; order Rhodobacterales; family Rhodobacteraceae; genus Octadecabacter; species Octadecabacter algicola. Next base: position 500,885 of record NZ_JAKGAR010000003.1, on the reverse strand, counting down.
TGGTAGAGATGGTTGAAACCGCAGCCATTCTCAATCAGGCAGATGACCGCGCATTGGTGATCTTGGACGAAATCGGCCGTGGCACGGCAACGTATGATGGCCTGTCGATCGCATGGGCAACACTAGAACACCTGCATGAAGTAAACCGGTGTCGCGCTTTGTTTGCGACACACTATCACGAAATGACTGGGCTGTCTGACAAGCTAGACAACGTAGCCAATGCGACGGTGACGGTGAAAGAATGGGAAGGCGACGTAATCTTCCTACATGAAGTCAAACGTGGCACCGCAGACCGATCCTACGGTGTACAAGTCGCCCGTTTGGCTGGCCTACCCAAAACTGTTGTCGACCGCGCGAAGGTGGTGCTTGAAGCGTTGGAAAAAGGCGAGCGTGAGGGACAGCAAAAAGCAGTCATCGATGACTTACCCTTATTCAGTGCGACTCCAGCACCTGTTCCACAAAAAACCGCGCCATCCGAAGTGGAGGCGCGGCTTAAAAACGTGTTGCCAGATGATCTTTCGCCCAAGGATGCCTTGGATTTGATCTACGAGCTTCGTGGGTTGATTAAGACTTCGGAGTAGAAGACACGCCAACCTGTGCAGGACGCAACAAGCGGTCATGCAACATGAAACCAGTGTTTGCCACTTGGATGATGTCGCCAGCCTTAGTGCCGGGTAGGGGGGCTTCGAACATTGCTTCGTGGAACTGTGGATCAAACTTGTCGCCGACTTCCGGGACGATCGGATCAATGCCGTGCTTCTTAAAGACGCCAATCAGTTCGCGCATTGTAAGCTCAACGCCTTCCAGCAAAGCCTTGTCGCCTTCTTTGCCGTCTTCTTTCGCCATCTGAAGCGCGCGCGTCAGGTTGTCATAAACCGGCAGCAAATCGCGAGCGAGGCGAGAACCGCCGTAGTTTTCAGCTTCGCGCCGATCGCGATCAGCCCGCTTGCGCGAATTTTCTACATCAGCGAGGGCCCGCATATACCCATCTTTGAGCTCAGCGATTTCAGTCTTTAGAGCTACAATATCGTCACTCTCGGCGACCATTTCATCCAAGGTCATTTCGTCTTCTGGACCGAGATCGGTTTCCGCCATGATGTCATCAAGAAATTGGTCGTTGTTGTCTTTGTCAGCCATAATCCAGCATTCCCTATCCGCGGTCCTGAATCAGTTTCCCGACCAGCTGCGCGGTATAATCCACGATGGGCACAATGCGCCCGTAGTTGAGGCGGGTGGGTCCAATGACACCAACCGCGCCGACGATCTTTCGATCAGCGTTCATATAAGGAGAAACCACCAAAGATGAACCCGAAAGTGAGAAAAGTTTGTTCTCCGAGCCAATGAAAATGCGAACGCCTTCGCCTTGGTCCGTCAATTCAAGGAAATCAGCGATATCACGTTTGCGTTCGAGGTCGTCAAACAGGGTACGAATCCGGTCGAGATCGGCTTCATCCTCGTCTGTGATCAAGTTTCCACGCCCACGAACAATAAGTCGTTCGGTTGATTCGCCCTTGTTCTCCCACATCGCAGCACCCGTATTGATGAGCTCGCGAGCTAAAACATCGATTTCTTGGCGTCTATTCTGCACTTCATGGGCAATTGCGTTGCCGAGTTCAGACAAAGTTCGGCCCTCAGCTACGAAGTTAATAAAGTTCGCTGCTTCTCGCATTGATGAGGGAGTCTGCCCAGGTGGTGGAGTGAAGACACGGTTCTCAACATGTCCATCAGCGAACACCAAAACAACAAGCGCACGGTCCGCGGCAAGACTTACAAATTCGACGTGCCTAATTGGGGCTTCGTGTTTTGGGGTGAGAACCAGACTTGCGCCGTGAGTCACCCCAGAGAGTGCCGACCCAACGCGGTCAAGCAAGGTCCCAACGTCGTCATCATTACCGCCAAGTGTTTGATCTATTTTAGCACGATCATCACCATCCATGTCACCGACCTCAAGAAGACCGTCAACAAACATACGTAGCCCTTGTTGAGTAGGGATCCGACCAGCACTGATGTGAGGGCTGTCTAGTAAGCCTAAGTGTTCAAGGTCTTGCATAACATTGCGAATGGTCGCGGCGCTGACTTGTTCAGAGAGGCTTCGCGTTAGCGTTCGTGAACCTACCGGCAGGCCAGATTCTAGATAACCCTCAACAACACGTCGAAACACCTCGCGAGAGCGAGCGTTCATGTCATCAAGATTGGGCAATTGATCAGACATCGTGGCAATCCTTGGGGCGAGGGTAGTTAGACCCCTGTGCGCGACAAAGGTCAATCGGGGTTGGAATTACGAGCGTCGCGGCGTATCCGATGAGAAACCTAAGAAAGGACATGCAATGCGCCCCTCCGGAAGAAAAATCGACGAAATGCGGAAAGTTTCGATCGAAACGAATGTTACACGCCATGCGGAAGGGTCCTGCCTTATTAAATGCGGCGACACTCATGTGCTTTGTACTGCTTCAATTGATGAGCGCGTTCCATCATTTATCAAGAACTCTGGCCTTGGTTGGGTCACGGCTGAGTATGGGATGCTGCCTCGTGCAACGAACACTCGGATGCGACGTGAAGCAAAGAACGGTCAAAGCGGTCGAACTCAGGAAATTCAGCGTTTAATTGGCCGCTCATTGCGGGCAGGTGTGGACCGTGTTGCATTGGGCGAACGGCAAATCGTTGTCGATTGCGATGTCATTCAAGCAGATGGCGGAACGCGTTGCGCATCAATTACGGGTGGTTGGGTTGCTTTGAAATTGGCCGTAAACAAGTTGATGAAGGCGGGTGATGTTACATCGGATCCATTAGCGGTGCCTGTAGCGGCAGTGTCTTGCGGTGTTTATGCGGGTCAGTCAGTTCTTGATTTAGACTATCCAGAAGACTCAGAAGCTGGCGTGGATGGAAATTTCGTCATGTCGAGCGACAAGCTCATCGAAATTCAGATGTCAGCTGAAGGTTCAACATTCAGCCGTGATCAAATGAATGCGATGATGGAACTGGCAGATAAAGGCATTGCTGAATTGAGTGCGGCCCAGATTGCGGCAGTCAGCTAATGAGAAAGTTCAACGGAACCGAGCTTCTGATCGCGACACACAATCAGGGAAAGCTGGAGGAGATTGCCGATTTGTTAAAGCCCTTTGGCGTTTCGGTTTCTTCAAATGCGGACCACGGGCTTCCAGAACCAGAAGAGACGGAAACCACTTTTACCGGAAACGCGCGGATCAAGGCTCGTGCTGCGGTTGCTGCAACTGGATTACCAGCCCTTTCGGATGACAGCGGGATTACCGTTGATGGCTTAGGTGGAGCACCAGGAGTCTACACTGCTGATTGGGCCGAAACGCCCAACGGCCGTGATTTTGTTATGGCAATGACTCGAACTTGGAATGAACTGGAAGAGCGCAAAGCGTCGTTTCCACGGTCCGCACAGTTTCGTTGCTGTTTAGTTTTAGCTTGGCCAGACGGACACGATGAAGTCTTTGAAGGCGTAATGCCTGGTCAGCTCGTTTGGCCAATGCGGGGCGATCAAGGCCACGGATATGACCCGATCTTTCAACCCGACGGTTACGACATTACGTTTGGAGAAATGGATCGTTGGGAAAAGAACAAGATCAGCCACCGTGCCGACGCGTTCAAGAAATTGATCGAGGGCTGTTTTGCCTGAAGGTGGCTTTGGCCTATATATCCACTGGCCATTCTGCCAAGCGAAATGCCCGTATTGCGATTTTAATTCCCATGTAGTGGCATCGATAGATCAAGTGCGATGGGCGGCAGCCTTCGAAACAGAGATCGATCGTGTTGCAGCGCTTACCTCGGATAGAGTTTTGAACTCTATCTTTTTTGGCGGTGGCACTCCAAGCCTCATGGATGTTTCGACGGTTGAGCGAATTCTGAACCGCGTCCGGAAACATTGGAGGCTCGCCAATGACCTTGAGGTCACCTTAGAGGCCAACCCGACATCCATCGAGGCCGACCGGTTTGCAGGTTATCATGGAGCAGGGGTGAACCGCGTTTCAATTGGCGTACAAGCGCTAAACGATCCGGATCTTAAGGCCCTTGGGCGACTACATTCAGCCGACGAAGCCTTGTTAGCCATCGACCTCGCTCGAAACATTTTCGAGCGCGTTAGCTTTGACCTGATTTACGCAAGACAAGGGCAATCAGTTTCACAATGGGAAGAGGAGCTTTATCGCGCCCTTAGTTTAGATCCCGACCACTTGTCGTTGTATCAATTGACCATCGAGGACGGCACAGCATTTGGAGATCGGTTTAAGCGTGGTTTGCTGCGTGACTTGCCAGACGAAGATCTTAGTGCCGATCTTTGGGATACCACACAAGGGATTTGTAATGCTGCGGGGCTTCCGGCGTATGAGGTGTCTAATCATGCGAAAGAAGGTCAGGAAAGTCGGCATAACCTCATCTATTGGAACTCCGGAGATTGGGCCGGAATCGGGCCTGGTGCCCACGGTCGATTGACCGTGAATGGCGATCGTTTCGAGACTGTTTCAGCCAAAATGCCCGGAGACTGGATTGGACGCGTCGAGACTGGATCCGGCGGCGACTTGATCAATAACCCTCTGTCTTCAGAAGCGATTACAGAAGAGCGTATCTTGATGGGATTGCGGATGAGCCAGGGCATCGTGTTACCTGAGTCATGGATTCATGAAAAAACAAACCTAATCAATGACTTAAAAGAAATTGGTCACCTAGATTGTAAGTCGAACCGGCTAACCGTAACAAATCAAGGTCGGCCAGTTCTGAACGCAATTATTGCCAACCTTTTGTCGGATTAGCTTCCTGACAAAAGGCGGAGGAGATCATCTAGTTGCTCAAGGTTCCGGTAGTTCAAGACAATCTGCCCGTTTTCTTTTCCGTCAGCGTGAGAAATGCTGACCTTCATACCGAGATTCGCTCCAAGTTCGTTTTCAATCTGCACCGTGTCTGCATCTTTAGGCGCAGGTTTTTTGCGCGCTGGCATTGTCAGCTTTGACTTGTCTTTCTTACTCAATCTTTCTGCGTCGCGTACTGAAAGGCCCTTTTTGACTATCTCCGCAGCAAGAGCGTCTGCGTCCGGGTGACCAACCAGTGCCCGTGCATGCCCAGCAGATAATCGGCCGTCTTCAAGAAATGCTTGAACGCTACTTGGTAAGGTCAACAAGCGGACAGAATTCGCGATGTGGCTCCGGCTTTTCCCAAGAGCTTTGCCCATCTCGTCCTGAGTTCGTCCAAACTTCTCCATCAATTGCTTATATCCAGCAGCTTCATCGATGGCGTTAAGATCAGAGCGTTGGATGTTTTCAATGATGGCAACCTCAAGGACCTCCACATCATTGAAATCACGAACAATTACAGGGACTTCATGAAGCTTGGCACGCTGGGCTGCACGCCAACGTCGCTCACCAGCTACAATCTCATAGGCGCCGCTATCGGAATCTCTTTTACGTACGATGAGAGGTTGAATAATCCCTTTCTCGGCGATCGAGGCTGTCAGATCGGACAGGGATTCCTCATCAAACGTGCGTCTAGGCTGATCTGGATTTGGATAAACTTGATCGATCGGCAACGATTGTTCTGACCGCAGTGGGCGATCAGAAGGAGCATCATGTGTTTGATTAACATCGGACATCAATGATGAAAGACCTCGTCCAAGGCCTCGATTTGGGGACTTTGGCTTGTTCATTTCGATCTCCTAGTTTTCAGGGGCGTTTCTTTGGCGATGATTTCCGCCGCGAGAGCGAGATATGCGACAGAACCTTTTGAAGTAGGGTCATAATCGATCACGGATAACGCGAAAGAAGGCGCTTCACTCAACCGCACATTTCTTGGAATTACTGTATTAAACACGAGTTCACCTAGATTTTCACGCGCGTCAGCTTCGACTTGTTGGCATAAATTATTGCGCTTATCGAACATTGTCAGGACAACACCCTCAATACGTAGGTTCGGGTTTGCCGTTTGCCGGACCTCGCGGACGGTCAGCATCAGCTGCGAAAGTCCTTCTAGGGCAAAGAACTCGCTTTGAAGGGGCACAACGACGGAGTTAGCCGCGATCATCGCATTTACAGTAAGAATGTTCAGCGATGGCGGGCAATCTATCAGTATGTAGTCTACATCAAGCTGATCTAAATCTGGGTGATGCAGCGCATCGTGCAGCATGTAGCTGCGTTTCTCATTCGACATCAAGCTAATATCCGCAGAACTTAGATCAGTTGTTGCTGGAATAATAAGTAGGTTGGAAACTTCTGTTTCTTGTGCACACTCGGTTGGAAACGCGTCACCGGTTAACAGATCGTAAGTTGTTATATTTCGATCTGCGGATTCTACTCCCAATCCAGTTGAGGCATTTCCTTGTGGGTCAAGATCAATCAACAAAACTCGACGTCCCGCCTGTGCAAGTGCCGCTCCCAAGTTTATTGTCGTTGTTGTCTTGCCGACTCCACCTTTTTGGTTAGCAACCGCAATGATTTTTGGCTGGGTTGTACGACTAAGATTCACTGGGGCGTATCCTTGAAATTTCGAGAATTCTCGCATCTGCGTTAGTTTCGCTTTGATGAGCCGACACGTCAAAATGCCAACCTTGTCGTGCTAGGTCTAGCTCTTCCTGATAGCGCGCTCCCTTAGAAAAAAGGGCTATACCATCGGGTTCAAGGAGTTTTTCGGCAAAAGACAACAATTCTGAAAGCGGCGCGAGGGCGCGCGAACTTAGAACTGACGCATGCTCAATCTGAACTTGTTCAATCCTGTCATTTAGCACATTCAGATTTAGTGACAACTCTCGACGTACTGTATTGAGAAAGAGGCATTTTCGTTTATCGCTTTCGATGAGTGTCATTGGGCGATCTTCAGGGTCCAAAATTGCAATTACCACCCCAGGCAGACCCCCACCGCTTCCCATGTCAGTCCAATTGCGCCATCTGGGAGGAGCATATTGAAGGATTTGCGCGCTATCGGCGATGTGACGCGTCCAGATCTCTGATACCGTATTCGGTGCGATGAGATTGATGGACTTAGTCCACTTTTCAAGTAGCATAGAAAAATGGTCTAGCTTCTCCATTGTTTCACGTGAAACATCGAGGTCAGCAATTACCCTGCCAGACTGTGTCATGATGCCTTATCCAGTTTTTCCAAACGCTTGACCTCAGCTGCAACCAGCATCAAGGCCGCTGGCGTAATCCCATCGATCCTAGCCGCTTGTGCCATATTATCCGGCATCGCCGCCTTTAGTTTGGCTTTCAATTCATTGGAAAGGCTGGTTATGACGTCATAGTCCAAGTTGTTCGGGATAACTTTTTCTTTGTCACGGTTCAAAGCCGCGACGTCATTACGCTGACGATCAATATAATGGGCATAAAGAGCATCTCTCTCCAGCTGAACAGCCAAATCTTCTGGTATTTTCAGTAAAGATTTATCCAATAAACCTAACTGCTTAACTTCTGTACCCGCAATAGTTAGTGCTTCGTACAAACTACGCTTGGGGCCATCAACGCTGATCTTGACGCCAGCTTCATTTAGCTGACGGGACGAAAACGAGCTGACTTTCAGCATTTCTTTGTATGTCAAAAGCGATTCCTTCTTCTCACTGAAGGCTTGCCACCTGACAGCTTCAACGCAGCCGACTGTATTTCCGAATTCCGTGAGACGCTGATCAGCATTATCCGCACGAAGGGAAAGTCTGAATTCCGCACGAGATGTAAACATTCTGTACGGTTCGGATACTCCACGAACGGTCAGATCATCGACCATGACCCCAATATAAGATGTTGACCTATCAAACTGCACCGCCGCTTTCTCTTGAACAACCGACGCAGCATTCAGTCCGGCCACTAGCCCTTGTGCAGCTGCTTCTTCATAACCAGTAGTACCATTGATCTGCCCGGCAAGATAAAGTCCCGGTAGCTTCTTAAGCTCCAAAGCCAAGCTCAGACTACGCGGATCTACATAATCGTACTCAATCGCATAGCCAGGCTGGAGAATCTCAGCTTGTTTAAGCCCTTTTATAGATCGAACATAATCTTCCTGAACGTCAATCGGCAGAGACGTAGAGATACCATTCGGATAAATTACGTCGTCTGAAAGGCTCTCTGGCTCAAGAAATATCTGATGTGAGCTCTTGTCTGCGAAACGGACAATTTTGTCCTCAATTGACGGACAGTATCTCGGTCCAACCCCATCGATATGGCCACCGTACATCGCAGAGCGAGATAGGTTCTTCTCAATTATATCATGGGTTTGAGGGTTCGTGTGGGTGATGCCGCAGGAAATTTGTTTCGCAAACGGACCTCTGTGTAAAAAAGAAAATAGCTCTGGTTTTTCGTCTGCGCCTTGTTCCTCTAGCTCAGACCAATCAATTGTTCGTCCATTCAAACGAGGAGGCGTACCAGTCTTTAGGCGCCCCATAGGTAAATCTAGCTCCGCAAGCCTTTCAGCCAATGCGATAGATGGCCTATCTCCCATCCGACCACCGGAACTAGAAACATCTCCAATATGAATTACACCACGAAGGAATGTGCCCGATGTTAGAATAACTGCTTGTGCGTTAACCTCCGACCCGTCCTTAAGGACAACACCAGCTATCCTACCAGCATCGATCGACAGATCTACGACTTCATTCTCCGAAACGGTCAGATTGGACCGATTCGCGGTTAAGTCCTGCATAGATTGCCGATAAAGCGCGCGATCCGCCTGAGTTCTAGGTCCCTGTACAGCTGGGCCTTTTTTACGGTTAAGCAACCGAAACTGAATTCCAGCATGGTCAGCCGCGCAACCCATTACACCATCTAGAGCATCAATTTCTCTAACTAGATGCCCCTTACCCAATCCGCCGATCGCTGGATTACAAGACATAACACCAATATCGCTCGCGCGCATGGTTATTAATAGAGTTCGCACACCCATTCGGGCAGAAGCATGGGCAGCTTCTGTTCCGGCATGTCCACCGCCAACTACAATTACATCAAAATCCGAGTGTTTCACGTGAAACAATCCTTACTTTCCGATACAGAAACTTGAAAAAATCTCACCTAGAACGTTTTCTACATCAATCCGGCCAATGAGGCTATCCAAAGAACGGATAGCGACACGAAGATCTTCAGCCAACAAATCCACTGGCTTATCACCAGCTCCTAATGACCTCGAAACATCAACAAGAGCACCCGCAGCAGCTGTCAGCGCTTTTTCATGACGAGAACGAGTCGCGACACCGGCACCCGCAATCAGGTTACCTAAATATAACGAAACCTGCTCTAGTAGCTCATCGACACCTTGTCCGGTCACACCGGAAATGCCCAAGATAGACGGCTCATCAGCGCAGCTATCTACCTTAGATAAAACAAAGATGTCCAAACCATCGGACCCTGATACCCGTTCGGAATCGCTCGTCTCAAGGAGATGGATTCGTACATCTGCTGCCGCAGCCCGTTCCCGACCACGCGCAATTCCAATCTCTTCCAATTCATCATCCGACGAACGTAATCCAGCCGTATCCAAGACTGTTAAAGCCAAGCCATCCAGATCCATTCTTACTTCGATCACATCACGCGTTGTGCCGGCTATATTCGACGTTATTGCAGCCTCTCGACCGGCCAATCGGTTAAGTAATGTGGATTTTCCTGAGTTTGGCGGTCCAACCAATGCAACTTCGAATCCATCACGGACCCTTTCACGAACCCGCACCCCAGATGCTTCGTGCTGTACTTCTTTGGAAACCGAGTCGACCAACTCGTTCACCTCAGGATAAACATCAACAGGGACCTCTTCATCGACAAAATCAATTGTCGCTTCCAGTAAAGCCGCTGCTCGCAACAGCTTTTTGCGCCATCCATCAGCGAGGTCACCCAATGCGCCATTGAACACACGAACCGCTTGACGCCGTTGGCTCTCAGTCTCTGCATCAATCAGATCAGCTAACCCTTCAACTTGAGCAAGGTCCAATTTCTCATTATCTAAGGCCCGCCGTGTAAACTCGCCAGCTTCGGCCTCTCTCATTCCAAGTTGAGACAAGCGAGACAAAACGGCTGCAACTATAGCCGGAGAACCATGTGTTTGCAGTTCTACAACCTGCTCACCTGTAAAGCTGCGCCCTTTTGCAAAGCTAATGGCAAAAGCCTGATCAATTAGGACGCCATCTGCCGCGACTAATTTAACAAGTTTTCTATCATGGGTACCCAACGTCGCACCCATCTTTGCACAACCCGTTAGTGCATCTGGGCCAGACACGCGAATGATTGAAACGCCAGCTTTACCGGCTGCTGATGCAAGTGCGAAAATCGTATCCATCATATTAACCCATTGTTTATAAACAATAAGTTACGTGTTCATAGAGTCAAAGAAGTCCGAATTTGTCTTAGTTTGTTTCAACTTCGAAATCAGGAACTCGATAGCGTCAGTTGTTCCCATCGGGTTTAGAATCCGGCGCAGCACGTAAGTCTTTTGCAGATCAATTTTGTCGACCAAAAGGTCTTCTTTCCGCGTACCAGATTTCAAAATATCCATCGCTGGGAAGACACGTTTATCGGCAATCTTACGATCTAATACGATTTCGGAGTTACCGGTCCCTTTGAATTCTTCAAAGATCACTTCGTCCATCCGGCTACCTGTATCGATCAATGCAGTCGCAATAATAGTAAGCGATCCACCTTCTTCAATATTTCGCGCAGCACCAAAGAAGCGCTTAGGACGTTGTAAAGCGTTAGCATCAACACCACCTGTCAGAACCTTACCAGACGAGGGAACTGTCGTGTTAAAGGCGCGACCAAGGCGCGTGATTGAGTCCAGCAAGATAACAACGTCCCGCTTATGTTCTACCAAGCGTTTTGCTTTCTCGATCACCATCTCGGACACAGCAACGTGACGGGACGCGGGTTCATCAAAGGTAGAAGAAACAACTTCACCCTTAACCGAACGCTGCATGTCCGTAACTTCTTCGGGGCGTTCATCAATAAGCAGAACAATCAAATAGCATTCTGGGTGATTTGCCGCGATCGAATGCGCAATATTTTGCAAAAGAACCGTCTTACCAGTCCGAGGCGGCGCAACGATCAAAGACCGCTGACCTTTACCAATCGGCGCAACCAAATCGATAATTCTCGCAGAACGATCTTTGGTCGTAGGATCTGCTGTTTCCATCTGCAGACGTTCATCTGGATAGAGAGGTGTCAGATTTTCAAAAGCGACTTTATGGCGAGCCCGCTCTGGATCTTCAAAGTTGATCTTCTCAACCTTAGTCAACGCAAAATAACGTTCAGTATCCAATGGAGCCTTTATTACGCCCTCAACCGTGTCGCCTGTACGCAGGGCATGCAAACGGATCATATCAGGAGAAACGTAAATATCGTCTGGGCCGGGTAAATAGTTTGCTTCCGGAGATCTTAAGAATCCGAACCCGTCTTGAACCACTTCCAAGACACCGTCACCGCCGATAACCCAGTCATCCTCAGCTCTCTCTTTGAGGATCGAAAACATCATGTCGCCCTTGCGCATGGTCGACGCGTTTTCGATTTCCAGCTCTTCAGCCAAAGCCAGCAAGTTTTTTGGGCTCTGCGCTTTGAGATCAGCGAGATTCAAGCGGTCAGTAACCACTGTTTCAGATATGACGTCATCTGACATAAACTAAGTCTCCGACCACTATCATGGTCTTTTTAATATTGGCTTGGAAAAACACTCTTCGAATGAAGGTTGAACCGTTGCTAAGCTTTCTCAGCCTCTCTGTCAAATCCGCTGTTCGGCTTGATGAGGCTGGGTGTAACGCTCGTTTCACTTACTCTTAAGAAAGATTCTTAAAATAGATGATAGTAGCAGTAGTACTGGGGACAACTCAGAAAACTGCAGTCATCCACATAGTTGTCCACGGTTTTCAGGTAAAAAGTGCTACTTTCAAAACTAGAAAGTGACACTTAAATTATTGATAATAAACATTTATATTACTGTTCTGGCTATTGAGAAATTTTGAATCCTGAGTCCAACACAACTTCATCCACAAGTGCGATTCTTCCTTATCCCTTATGGATAAACAATCTGGCTGTAGGGACAGGCTGCATAACTTTTGTCTGGAAGGGCAGGTGTTGCTCTTACTCGGAAATCATCCCATGACGTGTGCACGTATTCATTCACGGGGATATCCACATGTCTGACCGCATTATCTTGGCTTCAACATCGGAAATTCGAGCCCGATTATTGCGAAATGCAGGTGTCGACTATGACATCATACCAGCGCGAATCGATGAAGATTCGATTAAAGCCGCATTAGAAGCTGAAGATGCGCCTCCACGTGATATCGCGGATACACTTGCTGAGATGAAGGCTCGTAAGATTGCCGATAAAGGGCAAGAGGGTTTGGTTCTGGGATGTGATCAGGTTCTTTCCTTCAAGGGTAAGGTTTTGTCCAAGCCAAAAAGCCAAGCCGAAGCTCTCGCTCAACTGACCGAGCTGCGGAATGAAACCCACCAACTTCTTTCCGCTGCCGTCATTTATGATGGTCAAAAACCGGTATGGCGACATGTTGGCGTTGCACGTTTGGCTATGCGAGATTTTTCCCAAACCTATTTAGAGGATTACCTGACACGCAACTGGGACAGCATCCAAACGTCTGTTGGCGGTTATAAGATAGAAGAAGAGGGCATTCGCCTGTTTCGTATGATACAAGGCGATACCTTCACGATTCAGGGACTGCCCCTTTTGGAACTCCTATCTTATCTCGTTTTACGCGGAACACTGCCCCAATGACTGACCAAAACATCCCTCTTGCTGCTGTCCTTGGCCACCCGATTGTGCAATCGAAATCACCCAAGCTGTTTCGTCATTGGTTGAAAACCTATGATCGAGCCGGACATTACGTTCCCATCGACGTCTCTGAAGCAGATTTTCAATCTGTTGTCAGAACAATGCCAAAAATGGGATTTGTTGGCTGTAACGTAACAGCCCCGCATAAACTCGCTGCATTGGAATTAGCCGATCTTGCGACAGACCGTGCAACTCTGATCGGTGCCGCAAATACTCTTATTTTCCGCAAAGATGGGAAAATCCACGCGGATAACACTGACGGCTACGGGTTCATTGCCAATCTTAAACAAGGTGCACCAGGTTGGGCTCCTTCGATAGGGCCAGCAGCTGTTCTCGGCGCTGGTGGTGCAGCACGTGCTGTAATTGCGTCCTTGATTGAAGTGGGCGTTCAAGAGATTCTTTTGAGCAATCGGACACGCCCGAACGCCGAAGCACTGAAATCCTCGTTTGGTTCTAAAGTAACCGTCGTTGATTGGGTGCAAGCCGGTAATATGCTTGAGAATGCTGCCACAGTGATCAACACGACATCACTGGGCATGCAGGGCAAACCCGAACTACGTGTTCCACTCGATGGGCTGCGGCGCGGTACAGTTGTGACCGATCTGGTTTATGCGCCGTTGAAAACGCACCTTCTTCAAGAAGCGGAAGCTGCAGGCTGCGTCGTCGTCGATGGCTTGGGTATGCTGCTTCATCAAGCCGTGCCCGGATTTGAACGTTGGTTTGGTGTGCGCCCAGAAGTAGATGTGAATACGCGAGCGGCAATTTTATCATGACCTTCGTTGTTGGACTTACTGGGTCTATTGGGATGGGTAAATCTACGACAGCTCAGATGTTTTCGGACATGGGCGTACCGGTTTGGGATGCTGATGCTGTGGTACGTGGATTGTACCGTAAAGGCGGTGCGGCGGCCGATTTGGTTCGGTGCCACTATCCTGAGGCCATGGAGGCTGGCGCTGTTTCCAGAGACAAACTTCGGGAATTAATCGCAGCGGATCCAAAAATTCTTGATCACATCCAATCCCTTGTTCATCCTCTCGTGGCTGAGAACCGAGCAGCTTTTCTGAAAAACCCTAAAAACGAGATAGTCCTGTTAGATATTCCACTGCTTTTTGAAACCGGAACCGACGCTGAGTGTGATGCTGTCGTCGTTGTGACTGCACCCGCTGACATTCAAAGGCAGCGCGTTCTTGATAGGGGTGAGATGACCGAGAAGGACTTTCAATTGATACTGTCCCGTCAGTTGCCCGACAGTCAAAAGCGCGAACGCGCGAAGTGGGTCATTGAAACCTTGTCCATGGACGCGGCGCGCCAATCGGTCAAAGATATCCTTGCTGAGATTAAACAGGAATTGGCACATGCGTGAGATTGTTCTCGATACCGAAACCACAGGGTTTGATCCGGGGGAAGGTGATCGGCTTGTTGAAATTGGCGCGGTCGAACTTTTCAATCACATGCCAACTGGTCGCACGTACCACCAGTACATTAACCCAAAACGTGACATGCCTGCTGGCGCGTTCGAAATTCACGGTATCGGACCTGATCTTCTTAGCCCTCCGCAAGACCCAAAACCGGGGCAAGTCATCCTGAAAGACAAACCTGTCTTCGCTGACGTTGCTCAGGCGTTTCTTGATTTCATTGGCGATTCGATATTGGTCATCCACAATGCGGCATTCGATATGAAATTCCTGAATGCAGAACTCGGATGGCTTAATCGCCCGCCACTGCCAATGGATCAGTCGTTGGATACGCTTGCGATAGCACGGAAAAAGTATCCGGGTTCGCCAGCGTCTTTGGATGCGCTTTGTCGTCGTTTTGGTATCGATAACTCGAACCGAGCTCTGCACGGCGCGCTGCTCGATAGTGAGATTTTGGCCGAAGTTTATCTGGAGCTTATCGGCGGGAGGCAGCCAGACTTGGTGCCAACTTCGCAGGATACAACCAAGACGAAGACAACAGCGTCCAGCAATTGGCGTCCTAGCCCACGCCAGACACCACTAGCACCAAAAATAAATGCGGCGGAAGCCGAAGCCCACGCCGCATTCATTGAAAAACTGGGCGAAGATGCCCTTTGGAAGAAGATTTAAGCGTCAGCTGTCTTCTGCTGCTCAGCTTGCTGTTGCGCACGTAGCGCAAGCTGCTGGCGGTAGATCGCTACGAAATCAATCTGTTCCAAGTTCAGTGGTGGGAAACCGCCATCACGTGTCACATCGCTAACGATGCGACGGATGAACGGGAACGTCATGCGTGGGCATTCGATCATAAGGTAAGGGTGCATTTGCTGCTCTGGTACGCCTTCGATTTCGAAGATGCCGGAGTATTCCAGCTCAAGCAGGAACAATGACTTGTCGGATCCAGCATTGGTGGATGTGACCTTCAGCTTTGTGATGATCTCGTACTGATTATCAGCACCGCGTTTACGCGCATCAAGGTTCACCTCAACTTTGATTTCAGGCTTCACTTCACCATCAACGCCTTTTTGCGCCATGATGTTTTCAAATGAAAGGTCGCGAACAAACTGGGCAAGGATACGCTGTTTGATTTGTGGTGCAGCTTCTGCTGCGCCGTTTGGAACTGTGTTTTCTTCGGCCATTTGGCTCTCCGGATGTCAGTAATTTTATTGTTCAATCTGGTCGTGTGTAGCAGGGCTGAGACGGGGCCTCAATCTTTAGTCCAGCCAGATGGACCACGCGCCTCGGAATTTTCAGGATCGACCTGTTCGAACTCCCCATCAATGACGTGATCGTCGGTTTGGCTTCTACTCTGGCGCATATCCGGACCCATTTGAAAACTCTGAACATTAACGCGACTGCGCATGTAGCCGTAAACAGCGGTCCGCACAGCGGGAACGAGGAGCGAAAAGCCGATAAAATCGGTGAAAAACCCAGGTGTCAGTAACAGTGCCCCCGAAAACAGGATCATCGCCCCGTGGGCAAGATGTTCAGTCGGGTCCTGCAGGTTGGAAAAGGAACCACGCAAGTTTGTCATCGCTTGGGTACCTTGGGAGCGTACCATGTAAGCCCCAAGTACTGCTGTTGCGACCACAATAAACAGGGTCCAACCCAAACCAATTGCACCGCCAACTTGAATAAACAACGTTATCTCAAGCAGTGGAACGCCAATAAAAAGCAATAGAAGTAGCATGATCTCTCCGAATTTATCGCGGTAAGGTGGACTTGGCCCATCCCCAACCTTACATAAGGCTGGCAGGTGGTGTTTACCACTTGTACGGCCCTTATTCGGAAAGAAACCCACATGAATTCGCCTGTTATTCAGCTTTTGGTTCTCGCAGGTATTGCGATATTCCTCATCTTGCGCTTGCGCAGTGTGTTGGGGACTCGCGAAGGATTTGAAAAACCGCGTGTGCAATCATCCCAAGCACCATCGCGTCGTTCTGCACCGGACCTTGAGGTCATTGATGGTGGCCCAGACCCAGATATCACTGATTATGTTGATGCAGACAGCGAGAGCGCGAGCGCATTGGCTGCCATGAAATCTGCTGATCGTAGTTTCAACGTCCGTGAATTTGTCCGTGGCGCGCGCGGTGCTTATGAGATGATCTTGACTGGGTTTGAAAACGGGGACCTATCCGAAATCAAGCCGTTCCTGTCAGACGACGTCTACGAGGCCTTTGCTGGTGTTATTGAATCCCGTGAGAAAAGCAATCTGAGCGTTGATTTCAATTTCATCGGAATTTCTGAGACCACATTGGTGGACGCTGACTATGACGCGACATCAAAGAACGCAGAAGTCTCCGTTCGATTTGTGAGCGAAAGTACATCCGCCGTTTACGATAATGGTGGGGATTTGATCGAAGGATCACCAACGGACATCAAAAAGCAACGCGATGTCTGGACATTCGGCCGAACAATGGGAACTGGCGACCCGAATTGGTTCCTTGTCGCCACGGGCGAATGAAACTGAAAGCGGCCGTCGTCGGGCTGTCGCTCTTCACCGCGGAGGGTGCGATGGCAAACCCGACCTATCAACTGTTGAATTTCGATGATCTTTCGGGTTGGTCAGATGATGACCATTCTGCTGCGATGGATGTTTTTCTCAGCACTTGTGGCGACATGAAGGATCCAAACTGGGCATCGCTTTGCGCAGTTGCAGGTTCTGGACAAAACCCCAAAGCATTTTTCGAGCGGTTTTTTACGCCGGTGATGATCGATGACGGAAACGACGCGCTGTTTACGGGTTATTTTGAACCAGAGCTAAGAGGGTCACTGAATCGTGGTGGGCCATATCAGTATCCACTTTATCGGCTGCCCCCGGTTCCTGGCCAGATGTCACGACGGGAGATCGAAGAAACCAATGCCTTTGATGGCATGGGCCTTGAAATCGCGTGGATCGATGATCCGGTAGACGTGTTCTTTTTGCAGGTACAGGGTTCTGGCCGTGTGAAACTCGATACCGGTGACGTCATTCGTGTTGGTTATGGCGGCGCAAATGGCCGAGAATATTCTTCCGTAGGGATGGAGCTTGTTGCACGTGGGATTTACCAACCTCACCAGGTTTCCGCAGATGTGATCCGCAATTGGGTTCGCAACAATGGCGAAGAGGGTCGCCAACTTTTGTGGGCAAATGAAAGCTATGTCTTCTTTCGAGAGGTCAATGAAGTTCCACCAGAGCTCGGACCACTAGGCGCTATGAACCGAAGTGTCACGCCAATGCGAACTGTTGCGATTGATCCCAGTTATGTCCCATACGGCGCGCCGGTCTGGATTGAAAAGAGTGGTGATAATCCACTGAACCGTCTGATGGTTGCCCAAGATACGGGTTCCGCAATCAGAGGCGCGCAACGGGCTGATATCTTTTTTGGGACTGGCGATCAGGCAGGCCGTGATGCTGGCCGCATCAAAGATGGCGGACGCATGATCGTTCTTATGCCTATCCAAACCGCAAATGCGCTTTTGCCGGACATTATCGAATGAAAAAAGCCAGAAACGTGTCGGCTGAAGAACGCGCGCTTTGGGAAACTGTCGCGAAACGTACAGAGGCCCTGCAAAAGCCGGTTTCCAAATTGGTGCGCGCTGCACCGATCAAACCTATGCCAGAAATAAGTAACCGAGCGCCGCGCCCGATACCCGCGTTCAAGGTTGGTCAATCCGTAGATCACAAGGGCGACCATGATTTGTTGCCGTCGCTTGGGCAGCAGTTACGTTCCGACCCGGTTCAGATGGACAACAAAGCATATGGACGGATGAAACGGGGTAAGCTTAAGCCTGATGCGCGAATTGACCTGCATGGGATGACCATGGCGCAAGCGCATCCCGCCTTGACTGGATTTATATTGCGGTCCGCAAGCGCGGGGCATCGTTTAGTTTTGGTTATTACGGGTAAAGGGAAAAATCGGGACGATGGCGGTCCGATACCTACGAAATTTGGCGTGCTACGCCATCAGGTCCCTCAGTGGCTCAAGATGGCGCCATTGGCTGGGTTGGTGATGCAGGTTACTGAAAGTCACATCCGCCACGGTGGACAAGGTGCATACTACGTCTACCTAAGACGAAGCCGCTGAACGCCGCGCGACTGATACAGGATAGAGTAATAAAGCAGCCGCTCCGAAGAACGTTGCCGCGTAGCCGAGCATCTGAACTTCAAAGCCGACGCCATTGTCGATGAGCCAACCACTCACGCCCGGGCCGAGTGCAGACCCAAGAACCATCAGTGCCATTGTGGTTGCTTTAATGGATCCAAGGTGGCGTGTCCCAAAGAACTCTGCCCAACAGGCAT
The DNA here is from genome assembly GCF_021532625.1 of Octadecabacter algicola. Classification (GTDB taxonomy): domain Bacteria; phylum Pseudomonadota; class Alphaproteobacteria; order Rhodobacterales; family Rhodobacteraceae; genus Octadecabacter; species Octadecabacter algicola. Next base: position 482,396 of record NZ_JAKGAR010000003.1, on the reverse strand, counting down.
TCAACAAGGTCGCTTGTCCCCCGCCAGCCGCGCCCATTAGGACAATCGCAACTGCAGTCCAGACCAAGCTGGGCGCGTACCAATGTAAGACAAACGCGAATGCATAGGGGATGAGGTAGAACGGTAGCAATCTAACAGCGCCGATCCGATCAACTGCCCAGCCATAGAACACTGTAGACAGAAAGACGGTAACTGTGCCGAGCGGAAAGATCGCGACCAATGAAAGATGTGTCCAGCCTTTGATTTCAGCAAAATGAACTTGGTGAAACCAAAATGCAGTTCCAAAACCCGAGAATGACATAACGGCTGGGGCCATCGCCCAAAACACAGGGTGACGTAGGGCTTCTGCACGCGTCCAGTGCCGACCGAAAAGCCCTGCTGTTTGTTCCGAGGATGAAATAGCCTGTGGTGTGCGCTCAAGGCGTAGGAGGGCGAACAATACCGGCATCATCGCGACGCAAAACAAAGCACATCCCAGCCAGATGAAACGCCAATCAACAATGGATTTCATCCAGACCATCAAAAGCGGTAGGGTCGCTTCGCCGAGCATGTAACCCATTGCAGCGACAGCCAACGCACGACCGCGCGCCGCGACAAACCAACGTGCCATTGCAACTGTTGCAACTTGGGTCGTCATGCCTTGGCCGAAGAATCTTAAGAAGAATACCAAAACGGGAAGAAGAGCAGCTACAGGGTTGAGAGCCATTAAGGTACATGAAAGCCCCAGCAGCAGAATAACAGTGATCCCCAACTGCCTGACCCGAAACCGATCCGCCAATCCACCCGCGAAAACCATCACAGCTGCTGAGGCGCCGGTACCGATCATGTAGATCAAACCCCAATCGCCATTGCTAAGACCGTATGCCTCTCGAATTTCACCACCGAAGATCGAGATAAAGAAGGTTTGCCCAAAGCTCGAGAGAAACGACAACAACGCCCCCGTCGCAAGGAAGGGAGCGTTCTGTCTGATAAATGCTAGGTATCCGCTTTCGGCCATAAGGCCTTATCCGCCGATCGCGACGAACAAGAAAGCGCTAAAGTACGTAACGACTTATGTCGGTAGACCGTGCAAGTTCACCAAGATGTTCTTCGACGAATGCAGCGTCTACCTCAATCGCTTCTCCGCCTCGATCCGGCGCATTGAATGATAGGTCTTCAAAGACCCGTTCCATAACCGTGTAAAGACGCCGCGCTCCGATGTTTTCTACGCTTTCGTTTACTTCCGCCGCGATCCGCGCAAGGGCAGCGATACCGTCATCGTTAAACGAAACAGTGACTTCTTCAGTCCCCATGAGCGCTGTGTATTGGCGCGTCAGCGCATTGTCGGTTTCCGTAAGGATACGAACAAAATCGTCTTCGGTTAGGGCCCGCAATTCTACGCGGATCGGGAGACGGCCTTGCAATTCCGGCAGGAGGTCGGACGGTTTCGCAATATGAAATGCACCGCTTGCAATAAACAGGATGTGGTCCGTTTTAACGGATCCATGTTTGGTGCTGACCGTGGTGCCTTCGATCAAGGGCAATAGGTCACGCTGAACACCTTCGCGGGATACATCAGCTCCACGAGCGTCAGAGTTACGACAGACCTTGTCAATCTCATCGAGGAAAACGATGCCATTTTGTTCAACAGCCTCAAGCGCCTTTTTGGTGATGGCTTCATCGTCCAAAAGTTTGTCTGCTTCGTCCGCGATCAAAAGGTCGTAGCTGTCTGCGACGGTAACCTTCTTGCGGGTTGTGCGCCCGCCCAAAGCTTTGCCAAACATCGCGCCTAAGTCCATGCCGCCCATACCTTGCGGTTGACCTGGAATTTCAAAACCACCCAACGGGTTGGACGTATCGGCCAGCTCTAGTTCGATGATCGTTGAATCCAGCTCGCCAGTCTTGAGTTTCTTGCGGAACATCTCGCGCGTGCCTTCACGTGCATCGTCGCCAGCGATGGCATCGATGACGCGTGCTTCGGCGGCTTCGCGTGCGCGTTGTTTCACGTCTTCGCGCATATAGTCGCGGGTTTCTACGATCGCCGCTTCGACGAGGTCACGGATGATTTGTTCTACGTCGCGGCCGACATATCCAACTTCTGTAAACTTCGTCGCTTCCACTTTAATAAACGGCGCACGAGCGAGTTTAGCCAAGCGGCGAGAGATCTCGGTTTTGCCAACGCCTGTCGGCCCAATCATCAGAATGTTCTTTGGATAAACCTCATCGCGAAGATCATCGCCCAATTGTTTACGGCGCCACCGATTGCGCAGCGCAACGGCGACAGCGCGCTTTGCGTCGTTCTGACCAATAATGAAACGATCGAGTTCGGAAACGATTTCACGGGGTGTTAGGTCACTCATGCTTTGATGCTTTCTACGGTCAGATTACCATTGGTATAGACACAAATGTCAGATGCGATGGCCATTGAACGGCGGGCAATTTCTTCTGCGCTTAGGTCTTGATCCATCAATGCGCGCCCCGCGGCGAGCGCGAAGTTTCCGCCTGACCCGATCGCTGTAACGTCGAATTCAGGTTCAAGTACGTCGCCCGCACCTGTAATGACAAACAAGTCCCTACCATCTGTCACGATCAACATCGCCTCAAGCTTTTGAAGATATTTGTCGGTTCGCCAATCTTTGGCGAGCTCGACTGAGGCGCGTGCCAATTGACCTGGTGTTGCTTCAAGTTTTTTTTCAAGACGTTCAAGGAGCGTAAACGCATCCGCGGTGGAACCGGCAAAACCGCAAACTACATCACTGCCACCGACTGTGAGACGACGCACCTTTGTTGCAGTGCCCTTCATTACTGTTTGCCCGACAGACACTTGCCCGTCACCCGCGATGACCACTTCGTCATCTTTGCGTACACCGATAATTGTTGTCATGCCGTGTCCTTACGTTGCTTGTGAATTATATGGCGACGCAATTGGCGCGACACAAGGTTCCATGAAAAAAGGGCGCCCCATTGGGACGCCCTCGAAGTCAATAAATCCGGTTTAGATGCTTTCTTCGATCCAACCCTGAAGCGCAGCTTTTGGTGCCGCGCCGGTCTTGTTGGAAACGACTTCGCCGCCTTTGAACAGGAACAATGCCGGAATGCCGCGCACGCCCATTTGAGCAGGAGAATTCGGGTTGTCGTCAACGTTCACTTTGACGATTTTGACTTTACCTTCCATTTCGGCCGACAGCTCTTCGAGCGCTGGGCCAATCTGCTTACAAGGGCCACACCATTCCGCCCAGAAGTCTACGACCACTGGAATGTCGGAATTCCGAACTTCGGCGTCAAAAGTGTCGTCTGTTACTGCTACGGTCGCCATTTGGCTGCTCCTTTAAGGGATTAATTCGTTGAAACGGAAAGTATGAGCGCACCACGTGGTCGTCAAGGCGTGGTCACATCTTTGAGAGCATCATCAAGTTGATTGGTAGACAGTTCGCTTGTTTCGCCCGATTTGGTCCACAAGAGGATGCAACGGATTACGTGATTTGGATACACCAATGACAATGCGTCACGGTAGGCTGCCATTTGACGGATCAGGCCGGCAGGAGTCTCTTTGGGCGTGTTGGGAATTATCCGGTTTGATTTGAAATCGATGGCGACGACTTCGGTGGCGGTTATGATCAATCTATCGATGATGCCAAAGACCCGATCTCCGGAAAGAGAACTGAGATTGGCCGAAATCGGAACCTCTGCGAGGCCTGAATTGAAGATCCAAGACAGCTCGGGTTGCGCAATTAGGTTCAGCGCCTCCTCTATGATCTCGGTTGGGTCGCCAATGAGCCCTATGTCTGGATGGTTTTGAACCAAAGTCTCTGCAATCTCCCGCCGACTTTCACCGCTAACCTCCGGCAAATGCTCAAGTAAAAGGTGACTGATCCTTCCCCAAGCCAGCGCAAGATCAGACGCATCGGTGTGTGTTTCACCAGACATGATCTTGGCGCCACCCAACTCCGAGGGAGATCGAGTGGATTGGCGATCTGGGACAGGCGGAAGAACATCGCCGAAGCCTTTTTCAGGCGCTGGGCCTTGGGGATTAGCTGTTTGTTCGAATAGATCGCCATCGTTCCAGCCGGGGCGAGACAGTCTTTTGATTGTTGCAAAAGGAGCCTCATGGTCAACGGCGTCTAGGTGAGTCATCGCACCACTGATTGTAGAATGCCAAGAGTCGTGGTCTTCGCCAACCTTCCCAGCCGCAGCCACAATCAACCAGTTTTCAGCGCGGGTCATAGCGACATAAAGAAGACGCCGTCGCTCTCGATCTTGCGCCAACAACATGTCTTCTTGCACGTCACGCAGAGGTTGAGGCATGACGTCTGCTTTAGGTTTCCAGAATACGCCACCATCAGACTGAAGCAAATCTCCCCGAAGAGATCGCGCACGACTTCCTGTATCGGGAAGAATGACAATCGGTGCTTCCAGACCTTTGGCGCCATGAACGGTCATTACCCGAATTCGGTCCCCCGCAGAATCCATTTGTCGTTTGATTGTAACGTCTTCGGATTCTAGCCATGTCAAAAACCCTGTCAGGCTTGGTACCGCTGATTGCTCATAACCCAGCGCCTGAGAAAGCAACGCGTCGATGCCGTCTTCAGCTTCGTGTCCAAGACGCGCGAGTAGATTTTGGCGACCTTTGTGACGCACCAACAGGCGATTAATCAGATCATAGGGTCGCAAGAAATCGGCGTTGTTTCGTAAGTCGTACAAAATGGAAAGTGTGTCTTTGTGTTGACCAGATGTACGCAACGCCTCCCATAGGGATTGCCCTTTCGGACGAGGTTGAGCAAGATCGTAGAGCTGTTTTTCCGTCCAACCAAATAGCGGAGATTTCAGTGCAGCGGCCAGTGACAGGCTGTCTTCCTGCAAAGCAACAAATTGTAGAAGGGCAGAAATGTCTTTTACGGCAAGCTCTCCAGCTAATTTCAATCTGTCGGCACCAGCAACCTCCAATTCAGCGGCTTTACACGCGGAAATGATCTGTTCAAAAATCCCGCTGAGGCGACCCTGCACAAGGATTAAAAAATCACCTGGTGTAATTCTCCGTCGGCCCCATTTTCCGTCCTTTTGGGTCGGTAAAGTTTCCTCGGCCAGCATGCGTTTGATCTCAGCGGCGACCCGATGGGCCAGCACGACTTTATGATTGGTGCGCCCTTTTAGATCCAGCGGGTCATCCCATTCGCGTTCTTCTGGTTTATCTGACGGCTCGACGATGGGCCAAACATCAACGCGTCCGGGCATGTCGTTCTTGAACGCGAGATGTTTGATTTCATCACCTAATCCTTCTGACATTTCATCTGTGAAGGTTTGGTCCACCAACCGTAAGATTGCTTCTGACGATCTGAAAGAATAGAGCAGTTCGCTCGTCTTAAGTTGCTTCTTAACCTTTGCAAGCTCTCCGTCGAAGTGATCGCGCATACGGTCAAAGCCTTCTGGGTCCGCGCCTTGGAAGGAATAGATAGATTGCTTTTTGTCACCAACGACAAAGACAGTCCGGAGCCGTTCAGGCTGTGCCCCTTCTCCAGTGGAAAATTCCTGAGTAAGAAGCCGCACAATATCCCACTGATCCGGCGATGTATCTTGAGCTTCATCGACCAGCACGTGGTCCACGCCACCATCCAGGCGGAACAAAACCCATTGCGCTAATGCGGGGTCTTCGAGGAGAGACTTTGCTTTGCTGATCAGGTCATCGAAATCCAATGCGGCACGTTGAGTTTTCTTTTGCTCGTACAGCCGCACAAACGGCTCGGCGAATGTTAGTAACGCTCGTGTTTTTTCAAGCGCGTTGATGCGGCAGATGAAATCATACGCATCGGCGGTGCGGTCCATCCACGCATGAACGTCGTCCGAAAGATGAGCTAAAGCCTCGACTGCTTTTGTATGTTTCGACTGAGGCCAGTTACGCGACTTACTTGTCTTGTCGGCTGCATATAGCAGCAACGAAAACGTCCCTTCTAAAGATGCCATGTCTGGGTTGGCCAGATTTAGCTTCTTTAGATTCGCAGCAAACGTTTGATAGGTTTTTGACGTTGTCGCGCTGGCTTCGATCAGGTCATCAACCAACCCATCTTCGCCGCCGACAAACCCGACATCAACTGCGTCCTGAAGTGTTGTGCCCTTGGGCACGCCAAACTTGATCGCTAAATCATCATCCGACTGCGGTCTAATAAATGCCGACTTACGGCCAGTAATCGCCGCGAGAAAACTGCCGACATCCGCCCCTGTGTAGTGTTCCGCAAACCTCGCGACAGCATCTGCATGAACGCCCATCGCCATTTCATCCAAGACCTCTTCGCGCAATAACTGCGCAGCGCGGTCTTCCATTTCCTTGAACTGCGGACTCACCTCAGCCTCTAACGGGAAGCGTCGCAGAACGCCTGCACAAAACGAATGGATTGTTTGGATCTTCAATCCGCCAGGCGTTTCGATGGCGGCGGCAAAAAGCGTCCGCGCCTGACCGAGATAATCGTCTGAAACCGAGGTCGTCCCGCCCAGATCAATCAGTTGTTGTCGCAACTCTTGATCGGGCATCATTGCCCATTCACCCAGTCTTTTGAAAAGGCGGTTCTGCATCTCGGACGCCGCCGCCTTGGTGTAGGTTAGGCACAACACATTCTCCGGCCGTGTCCCTCCCAGCAACAAACGAGCCACGCGGTCGGTGAGGACGCGCGTCTTGCCTGATCCGGCATTGGCTGAAAGCCAAGTGGACTGGGTAGGGTCTGCTGCTTCGATCTGGCGTAGCGTTGCGTCGTTATGCGTCATGCCAAATCCTCCACAACGGGATCATTTGTTTCATCCCATTCGCCGTACCTTGCGAGGTGGTCGTAGTCGCCTTCAAACGTAAGCGTCTCGTTTGCGCGTCGTGATGTGTAGCCTTTCGAGGGGTCCATCCACTTGGCAATCAGGCTCTCGAAGCGGGTCAAAATCTCTTCGGTAGATGTGTCCTTCAACGGCGCGTCTTGGTCTTTCAAACCACTCCCCAAACCGATGTATACTGCAGCTTTGGTGCGTGTGACGCCGAGCGGTTTGAAGGCACCTTTTTCTACCATGGCGGCTTCTAGCAACAGCTGCTTATCAAATTCTTTTTGCTGTTTCTGAGTAGGGGGATTGCCTGTCTTATAGTCATATATCAATGCTTCCCCGTCATCAGACAAGTCGATCCTATCGGCCGTGCCAGTTAGCGAAAACCCGATCTTCGGAAAGTTCAGTTCGCCCCACATTTCGGTGTCTACATTGGTAGAACTCGCCTGACGTTTTTGTTCCTCAGCCAAGAAATGAGGTACGAAATATGCGACCCTTGCACGCCACATCGAACGGGCAGCGGGCCATGGACAATGCTTCAACAAAACCTCGTCTGCAATCTGCATGAACTGTTCGGTCGCATTGATGTCACTTGGATCAACCGCATCCTTTATGAAACGCTCAAGGATTTCATGGACGATTACGCCCCTTAAAGGAGCGTCGGCAGACTGAGACAATGGGTCAAGCGAATTTAGTTTTAGTATTTTGCGGGCATAGATCGCGTAAGGATCGCGGATTAGCGTCTTGATCTGAGTTACAGACAATTGATTGGGACGTGCAGCGGCAGGCGGTGCAGGGGACGGGCGCGGGGCAGGGTCTATTGTTTGTTCGGGTGCCGCGATGGCCTCTGCGAGCGCAAGAAATGCATCCCCACGAGCGCGCATCCTCTTTAAGCATTCTGGTCCGTCTTTCGCCGTCAAACCGCCCAGCAAATTGGTCAGCCGATTCACCCAGCGACTTGGCACGGTTTCAGCTTCATCGGAACGAATGGCTCGGCTCAGAACCACCTTCTTGGCGCAGACCGCTTGCTGATAATCATGCGCGCTTAACCCGATCCGACGTTCAGGCAGAAGCAAGTTAGCTTGCATACGTAATGGCCGGTTCAGCCAAGGATCGGGGGTTGGCGCCTCGGGCCATGTACCTTCGTTCAACCCAGCTAGAATAACAATGTCCGCTGCCTGTACCCGGGCCTCAAGCGTACCCCATATTAGAACTTGAGGGTGTCCTTTGTCGCGGTCACGTACTTCACCACCTGACAAAACAGAATTGACAAGTTGTCGGTATTCCCGCGGAGTCATCTCTCCGCCAGCATCGGCGTGAGTTCGCAATTCTGACATTACCCGAAGTGCTTCGCGGCCTGCTGGTTTTAGCCAGACTTCCCCAGAGCCCTCTGCGCGCGGTCCCGCAGATAAATTTTCTGCGACCCGCCAGTGCTGGTCGACAATTCTTCCCAATGGCCGTTGGTCCGCCCCATTTAATCCCATAATGGCGTCGCACACCCAGGCAACCCAAGCTGGTCGATCGGGGTGGCGATCAGCCGTGGCAATCGCCCATTGGGTTAGGCTTTCATGTGTTGGGAAGGGTGGGCCATTCCGGCGCAATTCCATTTCAAGGCTGTTGGTATGGAGGTTATGTTGACCGCGATCCGAGCTACCTGAGTTGCTAAGTGGGTGACGCAATAGAACCAATAGACTCTCCGCCGACAAAGGTTCGCAGAAAAGCTCTGCGACATGTCGTAAGAACCGTCCGGAGGCCGTCAATTGAAGCGGCAGACCTGCGCTGTCGTCAGGAACAATATCCCAACGATCGAGAGCAGCGGTAACCTGACGTGTCAGCACTCGATCTGGTGTTATAAGCGCTGCAGTTTCACCATCTTCAACGGCTTGGCGCAGCTGAACCGCAATAGCGTCTGCCTCGGCTCGGGGGGTTGGGGCCTCGATCAATGTCATATCTTGCGTTGCCGCAAGCAGATCACCCAAGGCGGGCCCGTCTTTGATCCATTGATCAGTGACGGGTGCGGGTCTTAACGAAAGAGAAATCAAAGCTGTTCGATCAGCTCTTTCATTCATTGTGCCATGCCAAATCTTTAGGCTGTTCACCGGTATGTCGAGCGCGTCACAGAATGCTTTGAAACGGTATTGGGGGTGATCTTCGCCGCCATCCAGCGGATCAAGTTTGTCCCAAACTGCATCTGGTAGATCCAAGTCCACACCGGGCAAAACAACAGCCCCTTGCGGCAGCTTTGCCACTGACTGCATGAACATTGATGTCGCACCTCGGGACCCCGTGGAGCCCGCTACAATGATTGGATACTGAGGAGGCGAACCTGCCCAGCGTTCGATTTGTGCTTCCACGACACGTCGTTGGCGTCCTTCGACGTCCAGTTGAGTGTCGTTATCAAAATAGCGCTGCACGAGTTGAATGAACGATAGCGCGCGTTGCCAGTGTCCAGACTGGTCGGTGACGTCCAAGCCCGCGATTGCATCTGGGGGCACGCCTTCGCCCTGCATCTCTCCCATCAAGGCGACCAAGCTATCAGCTAGATCAAATGCCGCGGTTTGCGCGGCAAGTGTCGGATCAGCGGCCAACAGCCCTTTGACAAGCTGCGCCACTTCTAGCCGCCTTTTCAACGGCGCAACTGCTGGAGGAATATCGTTTAATCCAACGTCTGAACCGAGATCAGTGACAAGTCGTATCTTTGGCAACAGCAGAGCATCCCCACTATGGAAAAGCTCAATCAGGCGCCGTTGCATACGGCGTGTGTTTACAAAAATCTCAACCTTGGCCACGTCTTCAGGTGCGAGCGCTTCAAATCGTTTACGAAGGCCATCGTGCAATGCGGTGGTAAAATCCACGCCTAAAGGAGCCGCAAAAACACGCGGCCCTTCCGTTGGGCTAAACATCAATTTTTCCTTCTAACATCGCCTCAGCCAACGGGATGCTTTCGGGGCGCCCCACATCACACCAATCACCGTCATAGACAGCACCGAACATGCCACCCCGAGCCAACATCCCACCCCAAAGACTCCACATTGAGAAGGCGTCTTCCTTGATGTCCGCCAGTCGATCTGTGTGGATGATTTGAACGCCGGAATAAACAAAATCAGAACCACGTGACAGTCGGCCTGTCGCACCGATATCGAAATCACCAGACCCTTTATGGCCAACGGCGGCGTGGCGCGGAATCATAAGCAACAAAGCTTCCATTTCTGGTCGCCAAACTTGGGATAGAACACTCACTGGATTTGAACCTCTCCAGCAGGCGTCGGTGTTCATGGTGAAAACCGGATTACTATCCAACAGCGGCATGGCTCGTTTGAGGCCGCCCCCCGTTTCGAGCAATTGATCTGTTTCGTCAGAAACCAGGATGCCGGTGCCAGCCAGGTGGGCTTGAATTTGATCGGGAAAGTAGTGTGTGTTGACGACCCGTCGGAGCTCATCACACCAGACAAGCGCATGATCAAGGAGGGGTCGGCCAGCAACTTTGACCATCGGCTTAGGTTGGGTGTCCGTGAGGGGCGCCATGCGTGTACCGAGGCCAGCAGCAAACAAAAGAACGGCCGTTGGCTTACTCATACGATGTCTCCTTCGGGAATCTTGAACGCCCGCTGCACAAGGGGTGCAAGTCGGGCAAGGCACGGCGCTTCAAGGTCGGTTTTTAGGTGGTCACGCACGCGTGGGATTAGGTCTAGATAGCCGATCTTACCATCGCGGCGCGCTAAACGCTCGAAAATCCCTAAGATCCGCAGGTTTCGCTGCACGGCCATGACGTGAAAAGCCAGAAACATTTCTTCGCCGCCCCCTAACCGTTCCACTAGCGGATCAACCAAATTTGGATCAACGTCACGCCGTGCATCACGCAAGAGCGACGCAAGATCGTAAGTAGGGTGTGTGATAAACGCATCCTGAAAGTCGAGCAGCCCAACGGATCCGTTATCGATTTCGTTTGGTCGCCAGATTAGGTTTTCAGCATGGAAATCGCGTAGAGACAACGTCGCAGGGTTTGGAGAAACAGAAGATAGGAGCGTGGTCAGTTCTGATTTTATGTCCTCAGCAAGGGACGGGGACTTTTCGATTGCGGCCCATTCAAAACCAATGTCGATCATTTCGGCGCCTACAGTGGGTGTCATTTGCTGTAAGCCAGCAAGAGGAGGTGTTCGCCCTAGTTCGATCAAGACATCAACGGCAGCGTCGTAGAGCCGTCGTTCATCGTCTGGATGTTCTTGCAGGTGACGGGCAAAATCGATCTGACCCAAGTCTTCAAGAACCATAAGCCCAAGAGAGCTGTCCCAGTTTAGTATCTTGGGTGCGCAAAGCCCTATGTCGACTAAATGTTTGGAAATCTCGACAAATTGAGCCTGACTTCCACAAACGTCGGGTTGAGCATCCATAAGGATCACGCTGTCACCTGACGGGTTCCTGAGTCTTTCGTAGCGACGCGCAGATGCGTCGCCGGTCATGGCATGCCTTTGCCATTTCGCCCAAGGGGACTGTTCTAGCCAATCTGATACAATTTCGCTACGCATCTTCTACAAACACCCGCATTCGATTTGCCCACGTTTCATCAAAAGTAATGGTACAAAGGTGGGCGTCATCTGAGATTTCAAGATAGATATCCAGTGCAGTGTTGGGAACCATATCACCAAGAAGCTCAGGCCATTCAATCAAGCAAATGTGGTCCTCGAACGCGTCAACTAGGCCAAGTTCTACGGCTTCTTGTGGGTCGCCTAATCGATAAAGATCGGCATGCCATATCTCGACATCGCCGTAATCGTAGGATTGTACCAATGTGAACGTCGGTGACGGAACTTCAACGTCGGGTCCAAGAATCGCGCGTATAAAAGAACGAGCCAGCGATGACTTTCCTACGCCGATTTGCCCACGTAACAGGAAGCAATCTCCCGGCTCTGCAATTTGGGCGAGGGTTTGCCCCAATTGGGCAGTTTCGGACTCTGATTGGAGCCTAAGTATGGTTGTGGTTTTTGCCATGAGCCAACATTATGCGGCATGGTTTTCCCTGCAAGCGTAATCAGCTTGTCAGAGTCTGGCTCTCTTGTAATTTCAGTGTTTCGATCTGTCCATCCGGCTGGTTCTCATTGGCTGATGGAATAAAGGTAATTTGATGATTGCCATCGGGCAGTGGAGCGTAATGGCAGATAACTTCCACATGACTATCCAACCAAATGCTCCCGTTCCAAGGCATGTCAGAAGAACGACGCGCCAGCGTTTCCTTAAGCTTCAACCAAACAGGAGATGGCGCAGACATTGCTTGCCATGTTTCTATTTCATCTGTGAAATCCTGATTGCTCACAGAGCCACCCTGTCGAGGCCCCCAGAGTTGACGATAGGCGGAGTTTGCTAAGATCAGCGATCCTGAAGAAGAAAATACAACGACGGGGACTATAAGGTTGTCGATCGTGGCCGTTGTTGTGTCGATCTGGGATCTATACTTACGTGTCAGGGAAACCTCATCGCTAATATCTTCCAACAATACAGCGATGGCGCCATTTGGATGTGGATTGCCAGTTACCCGCAGTGTTTGCCCATTTGGGAGTGACCACATTTCATTGTAGCTACCTTGTTCAGCAGCCGCTTCCAATGCGGCGACCTGATCACGCCAAGTCTTATAGTTTTTTGGTTCTGGGATCATATTTTGGTCTCGCAAACGATCGAGGACCGAAAAAAGAGTTGGCCGATTGATGAGGAACTCTGCTGGAAGACCGGTTAGATCGATCAATGCAGGGTTGAATAGGACCAAACGTCGATCTTCGTCAAAAATTGCCAAACCAACAGAGAGTTGCGCGAACGTTTTTGTAAGAGTCTGAACAAATGTTCGTTGAGCTTCACGGGCTGCAACCACTGCTGTGGCATCGACCGCGAAGTGGATGGTGTTCGTGCCGCGTTTGAGACTGGTTACTTCGTACCAGATCGGATCATCGGAGTCGGGGGCATCAACACGCTTCAGGTCGATCAAGGGCGCATTGCCAGCGGGAGCGATGGAGTCGTCAAAAACAGCGCGCGGTGGCCACGGCAAGATATCATGAGGGCCAACTGGATAGATTGCTTCCGAAAGTTCGATATAGGCGCGGTTCGCCCAGACTAGCACGCCTTCTGCGTCGCGTTTCCAAATCAATTGAGGGGAGTCTTCACCGATGCTCCGTAGAGTTTCCAACTCATGCTCTAACGCTTCGGCCGACAAAGGGTCGAGTGTTTCATCTGGGTGAATTTGGTCCTGAACCAAGGTAATTCGGGCAATCCCATTCCAATACTCGGCTTCGATCCAACCATGCTGATTATCATTCGCTGTAATGGTCTTCTTTCCCACGCTAGCAAGGTCGCTGCATTGGGAACGCATATGCGGAAACCGAGCCGACAAGAGAGACAATAGGTTTTCCCAATCCGATCGCAAATTGTCACCGTGGGACATTAGTGAGCGCGCACGCGGCGTCAGATCAATAAGGTGATCATCATCAAACAAGAAGGTTACGGTATCTTCTGCTTCTGTCAGAAGTGCCCGTGCCGCGATTGAAGAGGTTCTATTTAAGCGGACCCAAACCAAGAGCAATGCACAGGCAATGGCCGCACCGACAAAAACAGCGATACCAATATCTAGAAAACCATATCTTTCCATCGCGACCTCCGACTTCTCGAAGGCCACGATGAGTTGATTTGGTTAATTACGCGTTAAAACCTAGGTGATTGGCGTGTTGTCGCCTAACGCCCCTTGGGATGCCTCAATGCTTGCACGAGGCCACTGAACGCTAATAAGTGCGCCACGCTCCCGCCCTGATCCACTTTGCGGTCCGGCATTCGCAAAGCTTATTGTGGCACCTGATCTCTCAAGCAATGTCTTGGCGATGAACAAGCCAAGTCCCATGCCTTGATAACCGGGTCGCTGTCCACCGCGGCCGTCGGCTCGTCGACGTCGAACGAACGGGTCTCCGATGCGACCCAATACAGACTGCGGGAACCCTGGCCCATCATCGTTGATCTGCAAAGTCAGCAAATTGTCAGTCCACGAAACGTTTACCCGTACGGTACTCTCTGCGAAATCGACTGCGTTCTGTACAAGGTTTCGGACACCGTGAATGATTTCGGGGCTGCGCGTTATAGTGGGCTGTCGCCAGTCACCTTCATTTGGTGGGTTGATAGAAATCCTAACCACCTTACCGCGGTCTAAGTGCGGCTCGCTCGCTTCTCGGATAACTGTTTCCCAAAGGGCATGCCGCAGAAGGTGATCTTCCTTACCAGCCCGCCCCATCGATTGGAGAATATCGCGACACCTGTCTGCTTGTTCACGTATTAGACGAGCGTCTTCCTGTAGTTCTTCTTTGCCCTCAAGTTCATCAACAAGCTCACTGCTGACGAGCTTAATGGTTGCTAACGGTGTACCCAATTCATGTGCTGCCGCAGCGACGACCCCACCAAGGTCTGTCAATTTTTGCTCCCGCGCTAACGCCATTTGTGTTGCGGCTAAGGCTTCCCCCATCGACAGAGTTTCCTGCGTAACCTGTCGCGCATAGACAGCGACGAACACGACGCCGATCATAAGGGCGACCCAGAAGCCGAACACGAATAAATCGGGTAACAAAAGTTCGAACCCACCCGCCGTTTTTATGGGCAAGCTTTGGGAACGTAAAAGCGTAATAATTGCTAAGGTGATTGCCCCCAAAACCATCGTACTGCGTAGTGGCAAAACGGTAGATGCCACAGTTACAGGAGCGAGGATCAGTAGAGTAAACGGGTTGTTAAGCCCGCCTGTCAGATACAACAACACACCTAGCTGCAAGAGATCAAATCCGATCATAAGACCTGCTTCACCTTCTGCGAGACGGCGGCTTTCTGGATACAAAAACATCGATACCAGATTCAAAAGAACCGGGAGTGCGACGACGACTGCGATCAACCCGATCTCGAGGGATAGACCAAACACGTAGATTGCGACCAATATCGCACCGATTTGTCCAATGACCGCGAACCATCGCAATATAACCAGTGTACGCATTCGTACCCAGTTGCTTCGTTTGTGACTTTCGAAAACTTCGCGCTGGGGCTGCGCCATAGTGACCTGTCTCGCTTTTGTGACTTTACCGCCGCTATGGTGCGCACAATAAGAGTGCAACCGCGACTGCTTTTTTAGGATTCCCATGTCAAAGACTTACGCTATCGCCGCCGGTGCCGCTGTTGTGGCTTTGTTAGGCGGGACACTCGCCGCAACTTGGAAATCTTCCTCGGACGATATTTTTGCACATTGTAGGAGCAGCCAGGTTGCGGGTGGCGCCATTGGTGGCCCGTTTGAGCTCATAGATGAGAATGGCAACACTGTCACCGACGCCGACATTATCACAGGCCCGACGTTGATCTATTTTGGCTATACCTTCTGCCCAGACGTCTGTCCGCTGGACAACATGCGCAATGCACAGGCAATCGAAATTCTCGATGAACAAAACATCGAAGTGACGCCCGTTTTCATCAGCATCGATCCCGAAAGAGATACTGTTGATGTCGTTCGTGATTTCACGGACAATTTCCACGAGCGCATGATTGGTCTTACAGGAACGCCAGAACAAGTACGGGCCGCGTCGCAGGCGTATCGGACATATTACAACAAACAAGAGGGTGACGATGAGTATTATCTCGTTGATCACACGACGATGTCCTATTTCATGTTCCCTGAAATTGGGTTGGTTGAATTTTATCGCCGTGATGTCACGCCAGAGCAAATGGCCAAAAGCCTTGCTTGTTTTGTTGATGCCGCAAGCTGACATGGAGTTTGACGCTCTCGACGCCGAACGGTAGGTTCGTTTGAACGAGGAGGAGCGGCACATGGAAGTGAACCCTATTGGCGATGACAATACCCTGCTGTTGGTTGACGACGACGAGCCGTTTTTGCGTCGACTTGCCAAAGCAATGGAAAAGCGTGGGTTTGCCGTTGAGACTGCGGATTGCGTAGCCGCTGGCAAAGCCATCGCAACAGCACGCCCACCTGCATACGCTGTCGTTGACCTTCGTCTTGAAGATGGAACCGGTCTTGATGTTGTTGAAACACTTCGGGAGCATCGACCCGAAAGCCGTATTGTTGTCCTGACAGGGTATGGCGCTATTGCGACCGCCGTTGCGGCTGTGAAAATTGGCGCCACTGATTATCTGTCAAAGCCTGCAGATGCGACTGACGTAATGAATGCACTTCTGACACCAGAAGGGGCAATTCCTCCAGCTCCCGAAAACCCTATGTCCGCAGATCGTGTGCGTTGGGAACATATTCAGCGGGTCTACGAATTGTGCGACCGCAACGTCTCAGAGACCGCGAGACGATTGAATATGCACCGCCGGACGTTGCAGCGGATTCTCGCGAAACGCAGCCCGCGTTAACACTGAAAAACCCGATATGGGTCTGGTATGGGTCTGGTATTGTTTAGATCTGGTTCTCGATCGTTTGAACATTGAGCCATTTCACGAATGTGTCCCGTGCGGGGTTCACCACCTCAGGGCGTATCAGGACGTGATAGGCGACCGGGCTGTCGACCTCTTCACATAGTTTCACCAAGGCGCCGGATGCAATGTGGCCAGCGGCGACAGGCGCGGGGAGGATCGTGACGCCAAGACCGGCAAGAGCTGCTTCGCGGGACAGTTGACCGGTGGCAAAATAGGTGACGTTTTCTTCGTCTAGGTCGATGCCATTCTCGCAGACCCAAAGCCGTTCTTCTGACCTGTTATCGTCCAGCAACCAACGAGACCCTTTGAGGTCTGCGAGGCAGTTAGTTTTGCACCCCTTTAGATAGTTGGGAGCAGCGACAGCCGTGTGGCCAGCGGGCATGAGCGGAACAGAATGAACACCAGCCCAATTCCCATCACCGTAGCGAATTGCGACATCGATGTTGTCGCGGCGGATGTCGATCAATTGCATTGACGGGATAAGTTCAACTTCGATGTCTGGGTGTGTGTCCCAGAATGACCCAATGCGGGGCATTAGCCAGTTGGCGGCGAACGACGGGGTTAATGACACACGGATGGCGCGGGTTTTGGTTTGGTTCAAAAGGTCGGTGGAGGCCGTGGCAATAAGACCGAAGGCTTCGGATAGGCTGTCGGCCAGTTGACGGCCCTGCGCTGTGGTGGACATGCCTCGGCCGTCCCGTTGCATAAGTGATTGACCGAAATGGTCTTCAAGCGCGCGGACATGTTGACCAATGGCGGCATGTGTCACGTTAAGGTCGCGCGCGGCAGCAGAAAAGCTGCCGTGGCGTGCTGCGGCTTCAAACGCACGCAGCGCCATAAGGGAAGGGATGTCATGCCAATTCATATGAAAGCTAGGCTAACATATGAGAAATCTTCCTGACTAGGGGAAATCGCAAGTTAGCCATATCTGTTGGCTATCGAGACAAACCAAAGGAGACTGACATGCTTACTCTACTTGCAGATGCTATGTTCACAGCGACTTTAAAACGTCGTGGCGACAACATCCCTGACAACGCCAAGGACTACGCAGATCATTACATTCCAAAGCGCCGCCGTAACCCGAATCGGCAAGCGCGCGCACACAACCCGTACCGCGATCTTTGGTGAGGGTTTGGCGGGGCCGGCGTTCCCTGATGCTGGCCCCGTCTTCTCAGATCCTTTTGGCTCCGGCGGAGTTTCTTAAATAGGAAAATATACCTTGGTGACTACTCCGGTTGCGACCATCCGACGTCCTTCGTGGCAATTGAACTTTGTGCCAACGACTATTCGGGATTTATGAAATTTGATCATATCCCGAGCGAGGATGTGCATTTGTGCAGGTAGGGTCCCTGATAGTGGAATACCTTTTGAGATGGGCACACCATGATCATCTAAAAAGTTTGGCCAAATCATGTAGATTGGATCGTCCGGCGCTCTATCTGCGTAACCGAGATCCCACCGAATAGGGTTGTGCGGAGGGATCGTTCTTCCGCCCTGTTCTGGTCTTAAGATCGTGATCTTCGCTTCGAAATCGGGCGGTAGTGAACAAATGTCATCGGTCATGGGAGTCTTTGGCTTCTCGGTGTACGAAGAATCAAAGCGAATACCGCTTGATGATCTTGTCGACGACCTTGCCCGACTTGCGGGTGTGGGCGGCTTTATCAACTTCGAAATCCTCGAACCCCATTTTGGAATAGAAAGCCAAGGCGCCGGTGTTGTCTTCGGTGATTTTGGCAAGGATGGCGGTGCCGCCGCGGGTGCGGCAGTCCTCTTTAGTTTTAGCCATGAGCGCCGCGCCAGCACCGCGCACCGGATTGTTGCGGTCAGTGAAGGTCCCGACGGAATATAGACCCTGTTCCACTTCAAATGCAGCTTGGAAGCCGATGATTGTACTGTTGTAGAGAATCACGTTGGAGACGGGCGGCTCGTTGCAATAGTGTTCGAGGAAATGTTCCTCGGTGTAGGGATCTTCATAGGCGGTGGTGCCACCAGCGGCGATGATCGGGTTAAGGATGGCAACGCATGCTGGGACGTCGTCAGCGGTCATCGTACGGGTTTCGAATGTCATAATTGATCCATTAGCTCTGCATGTCGTTGGGTGAATTCTGCTCGAACTTCGACAGGTGGACGCAGGCGAATGGCCAAAGTTTTCACGATGTTTGCGTCAGGTTTGCCGAAAAACTTATCTGCCTCAGTTGTCGTGAAACCAGCGATCTGCACCGCTTCGAGCCATGCACTAATCTTGTCCGCCTTCTTAATCTGTTTTTTGATCGCGACAGGAACCTGTGCGGGTAACCCAAAGCGAATGTGGATCGCAGCCATGAGCCGGTCGTCCAATGCTTCGTAGCCCGGACCAACAGCGGCTTTTACGGGGCTGATCATATCGCCAATCACATATTCAGGCGCGTCATGTAGCAAAGCAGCCAATTGCCATCTGATACCCGCCGCAGGGTTCATGATCGCGAAAATGCGTTCAACAAGGAGAGAGTGTTCAGCCACAGAATAGGCAAAATCACCTTTGGTTTGGCCATTCCAGCGGGCCACAAAGGCCAACCCGTGAGCAATGTCTTCAATCTCGATATCCATAGGAGTGGGGTCCAGCAGGTCTAACCTGCGACCCGACAACATTCTTTGCCATGCACGTGCTTGTTTCATGCCGATTGGATAGCACAGCGTTTGAGCCATGCAAGCAGCGGGTAAGGCAAATGCCGATGGCCCGTTTGAAAGCCCCTTAAAGATTGAAAGGGGGACAAGAATGGGCTGAGCTGCTGATTGAACCAAGCCATTTACAGTGATAGGCGGCTCTCAAACAACAGCAGGAGCCTCTGAAATGGCAAATGACTATATCGTTAAAGACATCTCTCTTGCTGCATTTGGCCGCAAAGAGCTGGACATTGCTGAAACCGAAATGCCAGGTCTCATGGCATGTCGCACTGAATATGGCGAAAGCAAACCTTTGAAAGGTGCGCGGATCGTCGGATCGTTGCACATGACCATTCAGACGGCGGTCTTGATTGAGACCCTTGTTGAGTTGGGTGCCGACGTGCGCTGGGCATCATGCAACATCTTTTCAACGCAAGACCATGCGGCTGCTGCGATTGCTGAAGGCGGCACACCTGTGTTCGCGATCAAAGGGCAGTCGCTAGAAGAGCATTGGGACTACCTCGACAAGTCATTCGCATTTCCAGAAGGCGCGAATATGATCTTGGACGATGGTGGCGATGCGACACTCTACATCTTGCTGGGTGCACGTATGGAAGCCGGCGAGGACGTTTTGGCGGTGCCAACATCGGAAGAAGAAGAAGTCATCAAAGCGCAGATCCAGAAACGCATGGCCGCCACTCCGGGTTGGTTTACCAAAACTCGCGGCGACATCTTGGGTGTCTCCGAGGAAACGACTACGGGCGTTCACCGTCTGTATGATCTCCACAAAAACGGACAACTGCCGTTCCCGGCGATCAATGTAAACGACTCCGTAACCAAGTCGAAGTTCGACAATAAATACGGGTGTAAAGAATCTCTGGTCGATGGCATTCGTCGCGCAACCGACACGATGATGGCGGGTAAGGTTGCTGTCGTCATGGGGTACGGTGATGTCGGCAAGGGTTCTGCTGCGTCTTTGGCGGGTGCGGGCGCACGTGTAATCGTTACAGAAGTCGATCCGATTTGCGCGCTTCAAGCGGCAATGGATGGTTTTCAAGTTACGACATTGGATGATGTTGTCGAAACCGCAGATCTCTTTGTTACGACGACGGGCAACAAAGACGTCATTCGCATCGAACATATGCGCCGCATGAAAGACATGGCGATTGTTGGCAATATCGGCCACTTCGACAATGAAATTCAGGTCGCGGCGTTGAAGAACCACAAGTGGACCAACATCAAAGAACAGGTCGACATGATCGAAATGCCAAATGGCCATCGGTTGATCCTGTTGTCCGAAGGTCGCCTTTTGAACCTTGGAAATGCAACGGGGCATCCATCATTCGTAATGTCTGCATCGTTCACGAACCAAGTTTTGGCGCAGATCGAATTGTTCACAAAGGGCGACGAGTATCGGCCTGGTGTCTACATTCTGCCAAAGCACCTTGATGAGAAAGTTGCCCGTCTGCACCTTGATCGGATTGGCGTGAAACTGTCAAAACTCAACCCAGAGCAAGCAGCCTACATCGGTGTAACGCCAGAGGGTCCGTTTAAGCCAGAACACTACCGGTACTAAGGTCGAAACGTGACCGAAGAACCCGAAGACAATGTAGAACGCGAGGCCCCGAAACGGTCTCGCGTTTCGCGTTGGGCGATCTTCCGGTCGGTGGTTAGTTCTATCTTTCTCTTGGTCATAGCTGGTGGCATCTTGGGTACGCTTGTAGCTCTTTTTCACCCTGACACACCGTTGCCCGACGAATGGAACCCTAGGGTGCCATTGTCCGTTGCTGATCCGGTCTCACCTCTCACGACATGGAAGCTGCGCACAGCAATTGATGACCCAACACAATGCGTTGCCATACTGTTGGACGCCGCACAGGCTGCTTCAATTGATCCGATTGAGGAGTCCGCCGATTGTCATGTGCGCAATCGCGTGAACCTTACTCGTGTTGGCGATGCCGAGATCAATGAAATTGCAACGTCCTGCGCAATCGCTTTGCGGACTGCAATGTGGGAACGGCACGGGGTCCAACCTGCGGCTCGCGACATTCTTCGCAGTGAAGTTACGACCATCCGCCAGATCGGAAGCTACAACTGCCGCCCAATAAGAACCACCCAAGGTTCATCTACGAGATGGAGCACCCATGCGACCGCCGAGGCGATCGACGTCACTGGGTTCGACTTTTCTGATGGGCGCCGAATTAGACTTATTGAAGATTGGGGCGACGGGACTGAAGAGGCTGATTTTCTACGAGCGGTACGAGACAGCGCATGCAAATGGTTCGCAACGACGCTTGGCCCTGACTACAATGCGCTACACGCAGATCATTTTCACCTGCAGTCGCGTGGTCGTGGGCTATGTAGATAGGACGGGTATGGGGAACCTCAACAATATTTTCCCTTTGCGTAGGGTGAATCACAGACTAACCTTCCCCCAGCGCCAGATAATTGGCCAAAACAGGACAAGGTGGGAGAATACCATGAGCAAACGTGACGACCTGATCGCGAAATACGCAGACGACCTGAAAAACAAATGCGGCATGTCTCCGGACATGGATCTTTTGACTAAAGTTACGATTGGCTGCGGTCCGTCGATCTATAATGCTGACGCATCCACAGTCGCAGG
The DNA here is from genome assembly GCF_021532625.1 of Octadecabacter algicola. Taxonomy (GTDB): domain Bacteria; phylum Pseudomonadota; class Alphaproteobacteria; order Rhodobacterales; family Rhodobacteraceae; genus Octadecabacter; species Octadecabacter algicola. The sequence goes on along the minus strand of NZ_JAKGAR010000003.1, from coordinate 460,921 downwards.
CAGCCAAGCCTCCGAGCTGGAAACCGTAAAGAACAACTTCTTGATAAAGAAGCTAGGCCTTGCAGATGGACCTCAGCTGATGGAAGCGATCAACGCTGCTATCGAAACTTACGGTAAATCCGAGCGCAGCAAGTATCGTGCCGTGATTTATTACATGCTGACAAAGCATTTCGGAAAAGAGTCTGTTTACGGCTAAACGTCCGATATTCTACTGAAATAGTTGAAGCGCCTGCCATTCGTTTGGTGGGCGTTTTGCATTTGAATTGCATCTTACAGGCTATCTTGTTGCGAGAATCCTGTCTTAGCGGGTATCACTCAAGAGCGGCCAGGATGGCCCAGAACCAGTTTCAGATACACGTGTGGTGGCTCTTCGGAGTACATGTGGGTGAGAGAAAGGGTCTGGGCATTTGCTCGGGCCCTTTCAATTTTCAGATCAGAACAATGCCAAAACAGCGCCGATCACAGCGCAACCAAAAGTCGCATAGCCACCGTCGATAAGCGTCAATTTGAAAGGGCGGCTCGTGTAGCCATTGTTGATCATGATCCATGGGCTGATAAAGAACAGGCCAATTCCAAGGCCGGAAATCAGGCCTTTTCCAAATGTTTCGATCCCCGAGAGAGCAAAGGTGTGGCGCATCATTCCCGAAACGACGACCATTGCAATCAAGGCCATGACATAAGGCAACATGGTGTCGCCTTCAGGCCGCCCGTCTTCGCCTTTTTTAATGTTCGCAGCTTCCATCCAAGGATTGGCAAGCGCCATGTACCAAACAGCACCAAATGCAAACCCAGCGATTGCCGCGACGATTACAGAAACAAATCCCATTAGTTCCTCCCATTCTTTGTTGTGAAGGGATGTTGGGCCTCTGAGGGTCAAAAAGCTAGGGTTTTGTTCTGCCAAGGTCGCATATGATGCCCCACTCATCTTCCGTCACCGGTTGTACGGAAAGACGTGAGCTTCTGACTAAAACCATCTCGCTAAGCCGTTCATCCGACTTAATTTGATCGAGTGTTACGGTCGATTCGAAAGGGCGTACTGCCTTGATATCAACGCAGTCCCAACGATCATCGTCAGTTGTGCTGTCCGGGTGAGCTGCGGCGCACACCTCAACTATTCCAACCACGGACTTCTCTTTTTGAGAATGATAGAAGAAGCCTTTGTCTCCAACCTTCATCTCGCGCATGAAGTTGCGGGCTTGATAATTGCGCACGCCATCCCACTCTTCGCCTACGTCTCCTTTGGCGACTTGGTCGTCCCAGCCCCAAGTGGAGGGTTCTGATTTGAAAAGCCAGTAGCGCATCACCCGATGACCTTTTTCCATTCCTCGATGCGAACTTTCTCGAACAATCCTGCCTTGGCGTACGGGTCATTGTCTGCCCAGTTCTGCGCTTCTGCCATGGTCTCAACATTCATAATAATCATGGACCCGCACATGGTTCCATCTGCGTCAAGAAATGGACCGGCCATTTCAACAACACCTGTTTCTGCAATATAAGCGAGGTGGGCGTCACGGTTATCGAGGCGAATTTGCAAAGCACCTGCTTTGTCACGGGTGATAAGAGCTACACGCATTATTGTTCCTTTCGAAGAGGGCGCGCCAACAGCGTCGCCAAAGCGGTTTCTGGGTCGATCTTTCCAGAGGATAAATCAGCGACCACACGGCAGATCGGCAGATCAAGGTTATGTTTTTCAGCAAGGTTAGTGACAGAAACCGCAGTTGCGGCACCTTCAACTGTCGTGCTGGAATCGAATTCTTTTCCGGCCCCGACTGATAATCCAAATCGGTAGTTCCGGGAGGCATCCGATGTGCACGTCAATGCGAGATCACCAAAGCCCGAAAGCCCTGTTAAGGTCTCGGGGTCGGCGCCAAGGGCTGCACCTATGCGACGCATTTCGGCAAATCCTCGAGTGATTACGGCTGCGCGGGCGCTCTCACCAAATCCTGCTCCCATGCAGACACCGCAGGCGATCGCGATGACGTTCTTTAAAGCGCCACCCAATTCAGCGCCAACAACGTCGTGGCTCAGGTAGAGCCGCAATGTTGGAGTCGAAAGACAGGCTTGGAGGTAGGCGCCTTCATCGTTGTCTTTGCAGGCAAGTGTAAGCGCCGTTGGCAGGTGGCGCGCAATATCGGCGGCAAAACTAGGCCCAGTTAACATCGCTGCGACAGCATCGGGTACGTGGTTTTCAATTTGTGCAACGGGCCCGCGCAGTGTCGCTTGATCGATACCTTTGCAGCAAGCAACCAACCGCTTGCCTGCCAACTCGGCCGCATGTTCGGCCAGCCAAGCACCAGCTTTCTGAGCAGGAATTGCCAGTAGAATGGTGTCCGCGGCAAAGACTTCGGATAAGTCAGACGTAACAGTCACATTTTCGGGAATTATGAGATCAGGTAGACGCGCTGCGTTCTCTCGGCTTTCTTGCATCTTGGTCGCAGCCTTTGCATCCCGTGCCCAAAGCGTAACAGGCCCATTAGCTGCCAATGCTATCGCAAGGCCTGTGCCAAATGCGCCTGCACCGGCGACTGCTATTTTCATGCCTTTGCCCCCTTTTTCCCACTACCGAGCATCGATGGGCTTGTTTCATCCAGTGGCCAACGGGGCCGAGCGGACAGTGTAAGGTCGTCTGCCTTTCCGTTAGTAAAGCGAACGAGCCCCGCATAAGCAATCATCGCGGCGTTGTCAGTGCAAAGAGAAAGGGGCGGGGCGACAAAAGTAGTCTCTGTTTCTGCACAAAGTGTCTCTAGGCCATTTCGGATCGCGCTGTTTGCAGCAACGCCGCCAGCAACTGCTAACGTCGTAACGTTTGGGGCGATCGCCCGAGCGGCCGCCAATGCGCGGCGCGATTTCGAGACTAGGACATCTTTTATAGCGGCTTGGAAACTGGCGCACAGATCTGAGCGCACAGATATCGGTAATCCGCCGTGTTCGGCGATTACTTCGTTTCGGGCACGAAGGATCGCTGTCTTCAGACCGGAGAACGACATATTGCAGTCGTCGCGATTGAGAAGAGGTCGCGGCAGGGCAAAGGCTTTTGCGTTGCCATCTTTTGCGGCCTGTTCGACCGCCGGACCTCCAGGTTGAGAAAGGCCGAGAATACGTGCTGTTTTATCGAAGGCTTCGCCGGGTGCATCATCTATCGTACCACCCAGCCGCGTATAATCATCGTGGTCCTTCACCAGCAGGAACTGGCAGTGACCGCCTGACACCAAAAGCATTACATAAGGAAAGGTGACCTTATCTGTTAGCTGTGGGGTCAATGCGTGACCCGCAAGGTGATTTACCCCGAGCAGGGGTAAGCCCGTTGCGGCACTTATTCCTTTGGCGCACATGACACCGGACAGCACGCCGCCGATCAATCCAGGCCCACTCGTTACGGCGATCGCGTCGATATCTGATAGCTTTAGGTCCGCGGCATTCAGTGCATCCTCAACCGCATAGTCGATCTTTTCCGCGTGCGCGCGGGCTGCGATTTCAGGCACGACGCCGCCAAAGGCTTTGTGGTCCTCTGTCTGGTCAAATACTATTGCGGACAAAACTTTGGCCTCACCGGCGACACCACGCACGACTGCCGCAGCGGTATCATCGCAACTGCTTTCGATGCCAAGAATGGTAAGAGGTGTAGGTTTGTTCACGGGTTGGCCTGCTTGCGTCTGGACATGAGGCAGGTAACACTTGGCTGCAATCCCTACAATGCTTCTAGAGGTGTCGCCGTGCCCTGCTTTGACAATCCGATCGTTCTAGCGACGCGCCCTCAATTGAGCAGCGAGCAGTTTCTCGCAGCACTAAAAGAGTGTGCGGGCCCGTTTCAGCGGCTCATTAGTCCCGCGTTCGAGTATTGTGGCACTGGCGCGGTTGTCCCGGCTTTCGAAATAGGAATCTTTACGTCGCGCGCAGGGGTGTCATTTGCCCCAAAGGGTGATGGGCGTATTGCGTACTGCGTGGGTAATAGCACCGCCGAAGCGGCGGAAGATGCCGGATACAGGCCAATCAGCGCGAACGGGACGGCGTCAGAATTGACCGAGCTGATTCTAGAACACGAACCTAAGAAGCATATGCTTCATCTTAGGGGGGAAACTTCTGTAGGAAATGTCAAAGAAAAGCTGGAGATTAGCGGACTAAGCTGCCAAGAGGCCGTGCTTTACCGCAAAAAACTGTGCAGCCCAAAAACAGAAGCAATCGAAGCCCTTACTTCACGGGATGCAATATTACTTCCTTTGTTTTCAGCCGAAACAGTCTCTATTATTGCGGATTGGGGGGTGGATTTGGGTGTTGCCCATGTCACTGCAATAAGCCCAGTTGTGGCAGGCGCCGCTGAGGCACTGTCGCCGGCGTCCATAATTATTTCTAAAGCGCCAAATCAATTGGAAATGGTAGCGGCAACATCTCGTTTGATCGCTTGAGGGTCCGAATGGCCCGCGCTAGAGTACATTTGGTGAGCGATGAAACTCAAATTGATGTGGGTAGGGTAAGGCACGTGGCGAAGTCGTCTAAGACAAAGACCAATAAATCAAAAACCAATAAGACCGTTGCTGATGAGGTTGAGGTTACTGAAGCTGAAGCCTTGGCTGAAACACCTGTCGAGGCGGAGGACGGTAATGTGACTGTCGATGCTGACGCGGCCACTGACGATTTTCCAGACGATGAGGAAGACTTCGACCTCTTAGCAGACGAAGACGAGAGTGATCCTTTGGATATGGAGATCGTCGAAGACCCGATCGATATTGAGGAATTCGAGGTTGCCGAAGAGCCCGAAGCTTTCATCAATGAGCTGCAACCCGCGACAAAGCAGTCTTCCGGCTTTATGCCTATGGCGCTGGGTGGTCTTGTGGCTGGCGCAATTGGATATGGTGTCGCGACTTACTTCCCGATGTTCGGTAGCAATGATGATCTAACGGCACAACTGTCAGACCAAGCTGAGCAAATCGCCGCTTTGGAAGACCAGATTGCCAATATCCCCGCACCAGACCTGAGTGGACTTGAAGGTCAAGTTTCTGATCTGAGCACACAAACTACCGCGCAGATTGGTGATTTGAGTAACGATCTGACTGGGCAGATTGCGGCATTCGAGGGCCGCCTGGATGAACTGGAAAAACAACCGAACGCCGATGGAACGCTCTCGGATACTGCCCTTGCTGCATATGAGCGTGAATTGGAACAATTGCGCGCAGATCTCGAGGTCCAGCAACAGTCTGTTATGACGGCTGCCGCGCAAGCTGAGGCGGACTTGGCCGCTGCTCGTGCGGAGGCAGAAGCACTAGAGCAAGACGCGCTTGCAGCTGCTGAAGCTGCGGTCGCTCGTGCCGCGTTGAACCGTGTCGCCACAGCCGTAGAGACTGGCGCGCCTTTCGCCGATGCATTGAGCGACCTGAACGACGCTGATTTGCCTGCCGCGCTTACAGCCGCTGCGGATACTGGTGTCGCGACAACCGCCCAATTGACGGCTGACTTTCCTGCCGCTGCGCGCGCGGCATTGGCAACTGCCCGTTCGGAAGGCGTTTCCGATGACGCGGGAGGCCTAGGTGGTTTCTTGCGCAGCCAGTTTGATGTGCGCTCGACTTCACCACAAGAAGGGACCAGCCCTGATGCTATTCTTTCAAGGGCTGAAGCTGCTGTAAAAGAAGGGCGTGTTTCTGACGCGCTTGCTGAACTCGAAGCACTGCCAGAAGTGGCACGTGCTGATCTGACAGACTGGACCGCCCGCGCCACAGAACGTGCAGACGTTTTGAACGCAATCGCGACCCTGTCTGAAACCTATAACTAGTCAAAGGCTGCCCTGATGCTCTGGTCCCTTATTAAGATTTTGGCGTTTGTCGCCGTTGTTATGGCCGCGACCTTTGGCGCGACAATGTTGATGGATATGGATGGCAGCGCCACGATTGATATCGGCGGACAGGCCGCCACGTTCTCGGTGATTGAATTGGTCATCGGGTTGATCGTGTTGGTCGCTCTGATCTGGTTAATGTTCAAACTGATTGGACTGGCCGTTGCGACGTTCAAATTCTTAAATGGCGACGAAACAGCAATCTCGCGTTATTTTTCGCGAAACCGCGAGCGCAAAGGGTATGAGGCGCTTTCTGAGGGCATGATGGCTTTGGCATCAGGTGAAGGTCGTCTGGCGATGGCGAAAGCCAACCGTGCAGAGAAGTTTCTTGAGCGTCCCGAGCTAACGAACTTGCTTACAGCACAAGCGGCCGAGCTTGCTGGTGATCGCAAGACAGCCGAGCAGACTTACCGAAAACTGTTGGAAGATGACAAAACACGTTTTGTCGGCGTGCGCGGTATCATGAAACAGAAGCTGGAGGACGGCGATACTGATACGGCGCTGGTCCTTGCCGAGAAGGCTTTTGCGATCAAGCCAAAGCATGTTGAGACACAGGATACTTTGTTGCGCCTTCAGGCCGAAAAGAGTGACTGGAAGGGTGCGCGTGAAACGCTGACGGCAAAGTTGAAAACGGGTCAGTTGCCGCGAAATATTCATAAACGCCGCGATGCGGTTCTCGCATTGTCCGAGGCCAAAGGGATTTTTGAAGAAGGCCAGACGATCGAAGCGCAAGAAGCTAGCATTGAAGCCAACCGCATGTCTCCTGATCTGATCCCTGCTGCCGTAATGGCGGCACAGGCATACATTGAAAAAGGCAACGCTCGTGCAGCGAGCCGTGTTCTGAAAAAAGCGTGGGACGTTGCCCCGCACCCAGATTTGGCGGCGGCTTTTGCGGCGATTGTTCCCGATGAAACACCTGCAGCGCGACTGAAACGGTTCCGGGCTTTGACCAAAGTGCACGCAAACCACGCCGAAACCAAAATGCTGCTCGCTGAGCTCCATATCGCTGCTGAAGATTTCCCCGAAGCGCGCCGTGCAATCAGCGAACTTGTTGCTGAGCAACCAACAGCGCGGAACCTGACGCTTATGGCTGCGATTGAACGCGGCGAAGGGGCCGATGACGCAGTCGTTCGTGGCTGGCTGGCAAAGGCGCTGACTGCGACCCGTGGCCCGCAGTGGATTTGTGACAATTGCCAACACATCCATCCGGTATGGGCGCCTATCTGCGGGAACTGTTCGGGCTTCGATACTTTGACTTGGCGTGAGCCACCAAAAGGCGAAGTTGCAATGCCAGCCGGTGTTGAAATGCTTCCGCTGATTGTCGGTCAGGTTGAAGCGCCAGTAGACGTCACCGACGTTGTGGATGCGGAAATTGTAGGTGAAGAGATCGCTTCCGAGGGTGACCCTGAAGCTACGAAATAACTGACGATATTAAGAATTTTTGGAGCGAACCGTTGTACCGACAGCGGTTCGTTCTTCAGGTTGTTTTCGGCGTCAGCACAGTCTCAAGATGATCCGCCAAATATATCCGCAACCACGGCGTATAATTGTCTGGTTGCCGCCTAACTTGCTCGGCAAGATCGTAGATGTCGACCCAACGAGTTTCCATAACTTCATCCGGGTTGAGCGTAATAGTGAGGGTTTCAGCGTCAGCTGTTGCCACGAATAGATCAACCACCTCGTGTTCGATTAGCCCACCCCCAACGTCGGCTCTGTATTCTAGCTGGTCACGAAATACCGAAGAGACCCCCTCAATTCCAAGCTCATCGGACAGCCTGCGTGTCGCACAGGTTTCTGGTGGTTCGTCCCAAAGTGGGTGCGTGCAACAGGTGTTCGCCCATAACCCCGGGGTGTGGTATTTCGACAATGCGCGGCGTTGGATCAGAACTTTTGTGCCATCCAAAATAAAGACTGATACCGCTTTGTGACGTAGACCGTTCTTGTGAACATAGAGCTTTTCCGTCGGCGTAAGCACGCCATCTACCCAGGCCGGAATCATTGTCGTGTCTTGCGCCATTGCATGGGCCCTTCCGAAATCTTCACGCCTCATATGGGCATCTTTCGTCTTTTACACGAATGAACGCGACTAGAAATGCTATGAAAAGCGGGCGTGACATCGCGTCACTGCTCCGACACATGTTTTCCCCTAGACGGTGGAACTGATAGGTTTAGTTTCGCTCGAGTGCGGCAATGCTGCACATTCATAGACCTTATGGAGATTCCTATGACCAAGTTTATTTACGCCGCTGCCGCCGCTTTGCTTGCTGGCCCCGGTTTCGCTGACGGGCACGCAGCGACTGGCGATGCAGAGGCTGGCGAACAGCAATTCGGCCGCCAATGTATTGCATGCCACATTGTGGCAAACGCAGATGGCGATGTCTTGGCTGGGCGCAGCGCGCGCACTGGCCCGAACCTTTTTGGCATTGCTGGCCGTGAACTCGGCGCAGTCGAAGACTTCCGCTATGGCGACGCAATTGTAGACCTCGGCGCAGCAGGTCAAGTTTGGACGGAAGAGGCGTTCGTTGCCTACGTTCAGGACCCAACAGGATGGCTGCGTGAAGCTACAGAAGACCCACGCGCACGCGGCAAAATGGCGTATCGTGTCCGTAACGAGCAGGACGCGATCGACATGTATGCCTTCTTGGCAACGTTCGGTGCGGACGTAGATTCCAACTAGAGCATTGTGCGCCGGGATTGCCCGGCGCCGCACGCTTGGTCACATTCTTGTCAGCATGATTGCGCGGCGTCGACGCATCAGTCACAAGTCTTGTGACTTAATTGCGAGACAAAATGCTGGACGCTCACGCCCGACGATTAATTGACCCGCCGCTAAACGCATTCGGCGCCGTACTTGCAGCGCGAGGCGTTACAGCTGACTTTGTCACTATAACGGGGTTAGTACTTGGGTTGTCTGCAGCGTTTTTGATCGCCATAGGTTGGCCGTTTCTGGCTCTCTTTTTGCTCTTGGCATCTCGCATCGCTGATGGACTGGATGGCGCGGTTGCGCGTGCAACAACCAAAACCGACTTTGGCGGTTATCTCGACATTGCATGTGATTTCTTGTTCTACGGCGCTATCCCATTCGCGTTTGTAATAATGAATCCGAGCGCCAACGCCATCGCGGGCGCATTCTTGTTGACGAGTTTCTACTTCAACGGAACCAGTTTCCTCGGCTATGCGATTTTGGCCGAGAAACATGAAATGGAAACATCTTCCCAAGGTATCAAGTCACTTTACTTCTCAAATGGTTTGTTAGAGGGGACAGAGACCATAGTGTTCTTTGTTCTGCTGTGTCTGTTCCCAACATCGTTTGCGGCTCTTGCTTGGATATTCGGTGCGCTTTGTTTTGCAACAGCCACCCTTCGACTCATCGCCGCTCGGCGCGTCTTCACTACAAAGGAAAAACAATGAAACACCTCGCCCTTATTGCGGCTTTTGCTGCTCCGTCCCTCGTACTCGCCACGCCAGATCCATCCGACTGGGACGCAGTTATGGCCGAAGCTGAAGGCCAAACGGTCTATTGGAATGCGTGGGGCGGATCGACGACTACGAATGACTTCATCGCTTGGGTCGGAGATCGGGTTGCAGAAGATTACGGCGTTATTCTTGAGCATGTTAAACTCACGGATACAGCAGACGCTGTTACCCGTGTCCTGAGTGAACGACAGGCTGGCGAGAACGAAGACGGTGCAATCGATATGATTTGGATCAACGGGTCTAATTTCGCTGCCATGAAAGAAGCGGATTTGCTGTTTGGCCCATTCGCAGAACAGCTCCCGAACTGGGCTGTTGTCGACAGCGAAGGCAAGACCGTTCAGACAGATTTTACGGTTCCTGTCGAAGGATACGAAGCCCCATGGGCCATGGCACAAGTGGTTTTCATGTATGACACTGCCGATATGGTCGCACAGGCTGACATGGCCTCAATTTTGGAATGGTCCACGGCCAATCCAGGTCGCTTTACTTATCCGCAACCGCCCGACTTTTTGGGCACCACCTTCCTGAAACAAGCGCTTGTTGATGTCCTGGATGATGCATCTGTCCTTCAAGGCGAAGCGACTGATGAAAACTATGCACAAGTTACCGCTCCCCTATGGGAATATCTGGATGCTCTAACGCCGAATTTGTGGCGTGAAGGCCGCGCGTATCCTGCGACGGGTCCCGCACAGCTTCAGTTGATCGCAGACGGCGAAGTTGATCTCGCAATTTCATTCAGCCCGGGTGAGGCAACGGCGGCAATTGCAAACAGCCAGCTACCCGACACCGTTCGTACGTTCGTTCTAGAAGGTGGAACTATCGGTAATGCGTCCTTTGTCGCAATCCCATACAACTCTGGCTCTGCATCAGGCGCTATGGTTGTTGCCAACTTCTTGATGTCCCCAGAAGCCCAAGTACGGGCTCAAGACCCAAATATCCTTGGATATGGCACAGTGCTTAACATGGATGCATTGAATGCTGACGAACGAGCGGCCTTCGAGGCACTCGAGCTTGGTGTTGCGACCTTGTCACCTGCTGAATTAGGCGCTGTACAGGCCGAACCACATCCTTCGTGGATGACACGCATCGCGGATGACTGGGCTGAACGCTATGGCGTAGGCAATTAAGGCGACATTGCCTTTCACATGCTAAGGTTTCTGCCAGCGGTAACTTTGTTTGCAATGTTGGGCCCCGTAATCGCGGGGCTTTGGGGAACAGTATTGCCCGCATTCGGCCATTTGCCGGCTGCGGGTTTGATGGGCCCTTCGCTTGACCCGTTTCGAACACTTATGGATTGGGCGGGGCTTACATCGGCGTCTCGCCTGTCTCTTTCGACAGGCCTTATAGCAACAAGCATTTCCTTGGCGATCGTTGTCATGTTTGTCGCTGGTTGGTCGGGAACGCGGACGTTTCGATTGTTGGAAAGGCTGCTGTCGCCTTTGCTATCCGTGCCGCATGCTGCTGCAGCATTTGGCCTTGCTTTCTTGATCGCACCATCGGGATGGATCGCACGGTTGGTTTCCCCAAGTCTTACGGGATGGGACCGCCCACCTGACCTCTTGATACTGCAAGACCCACTCGGAATTGCGCTGATAGCTGGGCTTGTGGTGAAAGAAGTTCCGTTTCTCTTGTTAATGACAATCGCAGCATTGGGCCAAGCACAGCCCCGTCGCTCACTCATGGTCGCACAGAGCCTTGGTTACGGACGGGTCACAGGTTGGCTCAAGACAGTTTTCCCTCGGGTCTACGATCAAATTCGACTGCCAGTTTACGTAGTCCTAGCCTATTCGATGAGTGTTGTTGACGTTGCCATGATTTTGGGGCCGTCGACGCCGCCTACACTTTCAGTTCAGATCGTTAAATGGATGGGCGATCCTGACCTTGCGATGCGCCTTACTGGGGCGGCGGCGTCACTCTTGCAATTAGCACTTGTCATCTTTGCCTTGGCTTTATGGTGGGGTGGAGAGCGGGTTATCGCATGGCTTGGCCGTATTTGGATTGAAACAGGTCACAGGGGGCAAAAAGAGGCATCGATCCGCGTGATTTCACTCGGCTTGGGGTCAATTTCTTCACTGGCGGTCCTGCTCGGAATTGCAGGCTTGGCAGTTTGGTCTGTCGCTGGTTTTTGGAGTTTTCCTAACAGTTTACCCGATGCAATAACTTGGAAAAACTGGGACCGACACGGGCCCGCTGCGTTCCAGACGTTCGGTGAGACATTTATTGTCGCAGGTGTAGCAGTTGGACTCGCGCTAGTCCTTGTGTTGGGCTGTCTAGAGGCAGAGCATCGATCTGGCCGCCCGCTTTCCCGACGTGGGATATGGCTGCTTTATCTACCCTTGCTCGTCCCGCAAACGGCATTTCTTCCTGGTTTGCAGACCTTGCTTCTCAACATTGGCGCCGACATTGGGCGGGCGCCTGTGATCTTTGCACATTTGGTTTTCGTCCTTCCATACGTCTTCTTATCACTTGGCGATCCTTGGAGGTCCTGGGACACTCGAAATGCAACAGTCGCGGGTGCGCTCGGCACCAAGCCTTGGGGGGTATTTTGGCGCGTGCGTCTACCTATGCTCACTCGCCCGATTTTAACGGCGACCGCTGTCGGAATCGCGGTTTCGGTTGGTCAATACTTAGCAACCCTGATCATTGGCGGCGGGCGTGTGGCCACGCTCACGACCGAAGCCGTAGCGTTGGCATCCGGCGGGGATCGGCGAGCAATCGGTGTATACGGCCTTATGCAAACACTCGCGGCTTTGGTCCCGTTTGCGCTTGCGTTAACTATACCCACACTCTTGTGGCGCAATCGGAGGGGAATGCATGAATAAGAGTCTATCTCTGCGGAAAATTTGTATTATTCGGGACGGAATTCCTCTGATCGAGATCGATCATGAAGTTGCAGCGGGCGAGATTTTGTCGGTTATGGGGCCGTCAGGGGTCGGGAAATCAACGCTTCTGGCGTATTTAACGGGCAACTTAGATCCCGTTTTTAGGGGCATGGGTGAGGTCCTGTTGAATGGAAAAGACATAACCGGGTTACCGCCACACAAACGCGAAATCGGGATCTTGTTCCAAGATGACCTACTATTCCCGCACATGAGTGTCGGCGAAAATCTCGCGTTTGGTATTCCGCGCGGTGGTTCACGTGTTGAACGGCACAGGAAGATTGAAAACGCACTGAGTGATGTCGGGTTGGTTGGGTTTTCCAATAGAGACCCCGCAACATTGTCGGGCGGGCAACGGGCCCGTGTGGCACTCGTGCGAATGTTGCTCTCTGATCCAAAGGCGTTGCTATTAGATGAAGCCTTTTCACGACTGGATGCGGAACTGCGTGCCCATGTTCGAGAACTCGTATTTCGGGTGGTTAAGGAAAGAAACCTGCCAGTACTGATGGTAACCCACGACCTAGAAGATGCAAAAGCCGCGGGCGGTCCGATTATCGAACTGGAAAGCTACTCCAAGAGTTAAATGCCGCGGAAGCTGCGATAAGTTGTCGTCTTTGGTATTCGGGCTTTGGCTTTCTTTGATATCCTCAAGAAAACGATTAGGGGCGACAATGGCAATTCTCTTGGGCATCGATACCGGTGGGACCTACACAGACGCGGTTTTGCTGGATGATATTGCAGACAAGATCGTCTCATCAGCTAAGTCCTTGACGACACGGCCTGACCTCTCGTTCGGGATCGGCGCGGCAATCGACGCCGTCCTTTCGAATAGCGACACTGACCCAACCGACGTGGCGCTGGTTTCGTTGTCAACGACACTGGCTACGAATGCATTGATTGAGGGGCAGGGTGGTCGGATCGCGCTGATCTTCATTGGGTTCGAGCAGTCGGAATTGGACAAGGCAGACCTGACTGACGCAATCGGAAGCGACCCAGTTTTGTTTGTTTCTGGCGGTCATTCCCACAATGGAGCGGAGATCAGCAGTCTGGATATCGATGCGCTTTCCGCATGGTTAGAGACTATTTCTCTGGGGCTAACGGGAATAGCAATCGCATCACGTTTTGCGACCAGAAACCCAGAACATGAAATCATAGCCAGAGAAATGGTACGCAAGAAACTCGGTATTCCTGTAACCTGCTCCCATGAACTAAGCCAATCCCTTGGTGGGCCAAAACGTGCTTTAACGGCCGTTCTTAATGCGCGGCTGATCGGTATGATCGACAGGCTTATCGAGTCTGTACTATCGCATATGGAAAGGCGCGAGATCTCTGCGAGATTGATGGTGGTACGTGGGGACGGTGCATTGATTTCTTCTGATCTCGCGCGCGAACGTCCGATTGAAACAATCTTGAGCGGCCCCGCCGCGAGCATTGCCGGCGCGCAGTGGTTAACAGGCGAAAAGAACGCCCTTGTTAGCGATATTGGTGGAACGACAACCGATATCTGCCTTTTACGAAACGGATCGCCAAAGATAGACCCAAATGGTGCGAAAGTCGGAAAATACAGAACGATGGTTGAAGCCGTCGCTATGCGCACTTTTGGTTTAGGCGGTGACAGTGAAGTGACTGTTGAAGATGGTCTGGACGCCGCTCTTTTTCTTGGGCCACGCCGTGTAATGCCCGTTTCGTTACTTGCCATAGATCACGCTGACCTTGTTCATGAATCTTTAGATCGAGCGTTGCGGCTCGACGCTGCTCCCGTCGAAGCGTCACGGTTTGTTTTGGGGCTATGGACGGATCTTCCCTCTAACCTCGATGATCGGGAGGCGATCATTGCAGACCGTTTGCAAGGCGGGCCTCAACGGTGGTCAGACGTCGTGCGAAACCGCATTGATGAGCCAGCCTTAGCTCGGTTGGTTAAGCGGGGCTTGGTCATGATGGTTGGGGTTACGCCAACCGATGCAAGCCATGTCCTTGGGTTGGTGTCTGATTGGGATGGTTTGGCTGCGACCAAGGCGTTGAGCCTTTTCGGACGGCAGCGGGTCGGAGGAGGCGATCGGCTCGCTAAAACAGCACAAGATGTGGCGGAACGAATTGTCGAACAAATGACAGTTCAGACTTCTTTAGCTGTTTTAGAAACTGCTTTTGCCGAGGAGGGCTGGGATAAACCTGCTGAACTATCTCTACATGACCTGACCAAGTTTGGCCTTAGAAGACAGAGTAATATTGCGCGTGTGGATGTCGGTCTTGCGGTTCCCTTGATCGGTTTGGGCGCTTCAGCGCAGTGCTACTACGGCGCAGTGGGGGAGAGACTTGGTTGCCAGACTATTCTTCCAACCGATGGGGGTGTTGCCAATGCGATTGGTGCGGTAGTCGGTCAAATCGCGATCCACGCCGAGGGCAGTATTACCAGCGCTGGAGAGGGCGCTTTCGTTGTTCACCTGCCAGATGGACCCTCGCAATTTGGCGATAAAGACACAGCAGTTAAAACGCTCCGCGATATCCTGACGGCCAGCGCGACAGAGCAAGCTACCGCTGCAGGAGTAGAAGAGGTTCGTGTAACAGAAAGCCTCGACCTGCGAGAGGCGCAGATCGAGGCTCAAACGATGTTTATTGAGGCGACGTTACGGGTGACCGCCAGTGGTCGGCCCCGAATTGCCTCCTAGCTACTCAGCAGCATTTCGTTGGGGCAGTACCCAGTCGGGTCTGATGAAATGGCAAGTGTACCCGTTTGGTAAGCGTTGCAGATAATCCTGATGCTCTGGTTCAGCTTCCCAGAAGTCACCAACGGGCTCGAGCTCGGTCACGACTTTAGATGGCCACACTCCAGACGCATCGACATCTTTCATCGTTTCTTCTGCAACACCTTTCTGATCATCGTCGACGTAGTAAATAGCTGAACGATATGACATGCCACGATCGTTGCCTTGGCGGTTCGCAGTTGTCGGATCATGAATCTGGAAAAAGAATTCAAGAAGCCGGCGGTAAGTGATTTCCGATGGGTTAAAGATAATCTCGATACCTTCGGCGTGGGTGCCATGGTTGCGGTAGGTCGCATTCGGTACATCACCGCCTGTATAACCAACGCGGGTCGATACCACGCCAGGTAACTTCCGGATCAATTCTTCCATGCCCCAGAAGCAGCCACCGGCCAATACTGCGCGTTGTTTGGTCTCGCTCATTAGATATCCTCCACTTGATCCAAGTAATCGCTGTAACCCTCGGCTTCCATGTCACTTTTGGCAACGAAGCGCAGGGATGCGCCGTTTATGCAGTAGCGTAGCCCCCCGCGGTCTTGTGGTCCGTCAGGAAAAACATGACCAAGATGGCTGTCCCCATGGGTGGAACGCACTTCTGTTCGCACCATACCCAGGGTGGAATCCGTCAGTTCATTCACGTGGGTATCTTCAATCGGTTTGGTGAAGCTTGGCCAGCCGCAACCGGACTCATATTTATCGGAAGATGCGAACAGCGGTTCGCCAGAAACGACGTCGACGTAAATTCCGACTTCTTTATTGTCCAGATAAGCACCGGTCCAAGGGCGTTCCGTCCCGTTTTCTTGTGTGACACGGTACTGTTCGGGCGTCAGCGTCGCGACGACGTCTGGGTTCTTTTCGTACTTGGCCATTTTTAGCCCCCTATCATTGGTTCGCTAATGGATATGGGGTGAGTGTGGCGGATTGCGACAATTGTGACAACGCCCTCACCAAAGCGCGAGGGTCCCGCCTCGATCGCTTCTGACCTAAATACGCATCGCAATACCTTTCGGATCATAAGGAGATGATTCCAATACGGTTGCAGGGCGTTCGACCCCGACTACATGGACGGATAACTTGGTTCCGCTATCCGCGTACTCTTTGTCTACCAATGCCATCGCGATGCTCTGTCCGACTGTATAGCCGAATGCGCCCGAGGTCGTAAAACCGATGCGCTTTCCATTGGACCATACGGGTTCATATCCGCCGCAATCTGCATCCGGACTATCGAGACCGAGCGTCACCAAGACATGCTCGGGTTGATTTTCACGCTCGGCAATAGCGGCGTCACGGCCAACAAAATCTGGCTTCTCCCAATCAATCCATCGGTCCATGCCGGTCATTGCCGCCGTTCGATCCTGAGTGAATTCGGCGGACCAGACGCCGTAAGATTTCTCAATCCGCAAAGATAGCATGGCGTTGAAACCTATCTCCTTCAGGTCGTGATCATTACCAGCCTCAAGAAGCATTCGACGCAATGCGATGTGTTCATTCGCACGACAGTGAATCTCGTAACCGTGTTCGCCGGTCACAGAAAGCCGCCCGATTTTGCACCTTAGCAGGCCAAGGTCGTAGGTGCCGCAGCCCATAAAGGGCAGGCTAAGTTCGGGCTGGATCGATTGTATGATCGCCTTGGCATTTGGGCCTGCAACTGCAAACCCACAAACATCATCGGATACATCCCGAATGACCATGTTTGGAGCTTCATTGTCATGGAACCAGCGTTTGTGCCACTTACGCAGATAATAGCTGCCCATGATCCACCACGTGCCGTCGCCCCAATTAAACAGGGTCAGGTCGCCCTTCACTTTGCCTTCGGGTGAAAGCATTACCGCCAATCGGGAGCGTCCGGCTTTTGGTAGCTTTGTTGCGAACACATGGTTAAGCCAGTCTTCCGCACCTGGCCCGTAGACTTCAAAACGCGAAAATCCAGTGATGTCGAGGAGGCCCGCCTTTTCACGCACAGCTTTGCACTCTGCTTTTACAAAGGGCGATGCATCAGAACGGTTCAAAGACGGGGTTTCCTCAAAGTCCTTAGGCGCGAAATAAAGAGGCGTCTCTAAACCCCAGCTCGTACCCCAGCGGCAGCCTGCTTCGGTCATAGCATCGTGGGCCGGTGCCATGCGCAACGGACGACCTGCGGGCAATTGCTCGTTGGGATAAGTCATCACAAAGCGTCGGGAATAGAACTGGCCGGTTGTCTGTTTGATGTATTCCTTATTCGACTGGTGCGGGCCATAACGCGCGATATCCATCGACCACGCATCAGTCTCTGTATCGCCGTGAATCATCCATTCTGCGAGAGTTTTCCCGACCCCGCCACCTTGCAAGAAACCAGCCATAACACCGCAGGCCAACCAGTAGTTTGGTACGCTTTCAACCGGCCCGACTAATGGGTTTCCGTCTGGTGAGAATGTAAATGCTCCGTTGACCCAAGACGAAATGCCGACGTCGCTCAAACATGGATAGCGTTCAAAGGCGAGCGTCAGCTCATTTTCAATCCGATCGGTGTCTTCCTGCAGAAGTTCGATGCCGTAGTTCCATGGCGCTCCGTCCATCATCCAATGCTGGTGATCGGTTTCATAGATACCGACCAAAATGCCTTTCTTATCTTGGCGCATATAAGTGAACCCTTCTAGGTCCACGGTCATAGGAACCTCGAAGTCGATAGCTTCTAGTTCGGGGATCGTTTCTGTCAGGAAATAGTGATGCGAGAGCGGAGAAACGGGCAGATCAAGTCCGACCATGCGGCCGTTCTGTTTAGCCCAAAGCCCGCCCGCATTTACGACATGTTCAGCTGTAATAGTGCCTTTCTCGGTCACGACCTCCCATGCAGAACCTTTCCAATTCAGTTCTAGAACGCGGTTGTGTTCGATTATGTCAGCACCGCGTTTCTTCGCGGCGCGTGCATATGCATGAACGGTGCCAGTTGTATCGACATAGCCTTCCCGGTCTGCCCATAGCCCGCCAATGACACCTTCGGTTGACATGATGGGGCATTTTTCTTTGATCTCTTCGACACTCATGAGGTGGCAGTCCTCAATGCCAATGGTTTGAAAGGTGCGATACGCCCCTTGCAGCCATTCCCAGCGGTTCGGATCGCAGGCGACTGTAATGCCGCCCGTCATGTGTAGGCCGATATCGATGCCGGACTCGGCTTCGACCTCAGACAGGAGGTCAATCGTATAGGCTTGAAGAGCGGCCATGTTCGGATCGGCGTTTAAAGCATGGATGCCGCCTGCGGCGTGCCAAGATGATCCCGCTGTCAAAACATTGCGTTCGATCAGTGCAACATCAGTCCAGCCGAACTTAGCGAGGTGATACAAAACTGAGGCACCGACAACGCCACCTCCGATAACTACAACGCGGTATTGGTCATTCATGGCGTTCTCTCCAACTGTGCCTTTAAACGAGACCATTCCAGATCTGCTCTGTCTAGGTTCGTTTGCGACACCCTTTGTCGTGCACAGATATCTATCGGCGCCACAGTTTCACCTAAACCGCGCTGTTTTGGTGCCAGTTCGACTGCTTATTCTTCCCCAGTCTTTGACTTGACCGCGGGATTGCGATTCTATCCCCCAAAAAGAGCAGTATTGGAGAAGGCGATGCGCCTTTCAGTGGCATTCGAGAACACTAAAGACACCGAGACTGGGCGCGGTCCCGTTCAAGTGGGTTGGTTTCTAAACGATAAAAAGGGCGGAATCATTTACGATGCGCCCGAACGTGTTCGATCCGTAGAGATGAATCGCGAACACGCAAAATCGGCGTCACGCTGCCCAGCTGTGATCAATATGGAAAGCCGGTATTTCATGGTGAAATGCCCGTTTGACATCCACATCGGTTTCGCGCGTGACGACAAAGGTAATCCTGTGCTGCGCAATTTGGCGGGCACACAGTCCAACATTCGTGCGAGCAAGCTCGGTGAAAAACTTCACATGACCTCAGAGGTGGAATGGCGCACCAAGGGCATCCCTACAATCCAGCTGTCATTGCCCTATGTCTTCATCTCTGATGAACCTGTCTACGCCAGCCAAGTCAGCCCGTTCATGCATTACAACAAAGACCCACTTCCCGGCACGATTTTTGGCGGCCGGTTCCCGATCAATGTTTGGCCGCGCCCTTTGATGTGGGCGTTCGAATGGCATGAGACGGACAAGCCGATCAAAATCAAACGGGGTGATCCATTATTCTACATGGGGTTTGAAACTCAGTCCCCAGAACGCCCTGTATCTGTGACCGAGACTGAACTGACGCCTGAGTTGCAAGAATACATGGATCTGATTTCAGGTGCAGTGAACTACGTGAACCAGACATTTAGCCTGTTTGAAGCGGCTGAAGAACGCCGGCCAGAAACACTGTTGAAGCCAGTCTCCCGCAAGCGCGACAAGGGCTAAGCGATGGCAGACGACGCAAGGGCCGCGCGTATAGCCGCAGTAAATGCTCATAAGGCTGGCCGCTATGATGAAGCATTGCAGTCTTATGCGAACTATCTGGCTCAGAACCCCAGTGATGCCGGTATATGGACAAACCTAGGGTCGCTTTATCGGACTCGCGGTCAACATGAGATGGGCAAGATCGCACAAGAGCGAGCCTATGCACTGGCGCCGGAAGATAAAGGTGTTCGCAACAACTACGCGAACATTCTATCGGACACGGGTGGCTATGCAAAATCGATTGAATTGCGCAAAGCGTCTCTTAAGGAAGACCCAAGTCATCTGATGCATCACGCTATGATTGGACGGTGTTTTAGGGGCATGGGCGACTATCAGGCGGCAATTGATTATCTGACACCTAAGGTTTCAGAGTTTCCAGACGAGTTTGAAATCAAACTACAGCTCGCTTTCGCGCAACTTGGCGCCGGGCGGTACGGTCCTGCATTCCGGTCTTATGACGCGCGTTGGGATTCAGATGAACTTGACTTGCCGCAGGTTCCGTTCCCGAAATGGGAAGAAGGCATGACTGTTAAAGGAAAAACGCTTCTCGTTTTTCCTGAGCAGGGTTTTGGCGACATGGTGTTGTTGGCACGGTTTATCCCGCTCGTTGCAGCTAAAGGTGCAAAGATCAGGTTGATCGCGAAAAAGCCGCTCTTGCGATTGTTGGATGGAATAGACGGTGTCGATTGGATTGGTTCGCAGGTCGGCAAGGACGATCCGGTAGATCTATGGTTGAACCTTATGGATCTTCCCAAGATCACTTATGCAGCTGATGAAGCAGGAGTTGTACCGCCGCCCACGCGCCTCAATATTCCCGATGACTCTACAAAACGCGCTAAGGTTTTTTCTGCGCCCCATCGCAAATCGTTCAAAGTCGGCGTCGTGTGGTCTGGGTCTGCTACCTACAAGGGTAATACGTTTAGGTCGTTTACCCACCGAGAGTTTTTGCCGATGGCTGCTATTCCCAATGTGCAGTTGTTCTCGCTTTATAAGGGTCCGTTTCTGGACGCGTATCAAAAGGACGGAAGCAACGCCCTCATGATTGATACGGCTAGCACGGACCGAGATTTTGCCGATGCTGCTGCAACCATGCAGGAGATGGATCTAGTTATTACATCCGACACTGCAACCGCGCATATTGCTGGGTCTTTGGGTGTTCCGACGTGGGTCATGCTGCATTGGGATGCATTTTGGGTTTATCGTCACGCTGGTGAGGCGACTGACTGGTATCCATCGATGCGTCTGTTTCGACAAGAAACTCCGCAAGATTGGGCATCGGCATTTGATGCAGCAACGGCCGCACTAGTTGAAAAGGCAAAGGCATATGGTTGACCATATATTGGTTCCGACGGCTCCGGGTGAGTTGATCGACAAGCTGACGATTCTGCGTCTCAAAGAAGAACGTATTTCTGACGTCACGAAGGTCGCAAATGTGCGCGTTGAAAAAGGTGTTCTGATGAAAACCGCAAAGACACAGGTGCCAGCCAGCCCGGAACTGGACGTCCTGTGGGAAGAGCTTTACGAGATCAACGCAGAGCTTTGGAACATTGAAGATGATATTCGCGATTGCGAAAGGTCCAAGGACTTTGGCGAAAAATTCATTCGTCTTGCTCGCGCTGTATACATCACGAATGACCGCCGGTCGGATGTTAAGAAACGAATAAACCTATTGCTTGGATCGAGCCTGATCGAAGAAAAATCCTATTCAGACCATGGAGTCGAAACATGAGCGAAAATATTAATGAAGCACGCCGCCTGTTACGAAAAGAAGCTAAGAAACTGGGTGCACAGTTGCAAAAGGACCGCTCGCGTTCTCGGGGACCTGCAATTCGGCGTTATCACGAAGTGCAGCAAATGCTGTCGCCGCTTTACGGATATATGTCCCAAGCTGGACAGGATCGCGTTGTCGACACCGCGCTGGAACAGAAGCGGGGCGGAACATTCGTGGATGTTGGCGGGTATGACGGCGTCACAGGGTCAAATACATTCTTTCTCGAGACGGACCGCGGCTGGACTGGTGCTTTGGTTGAACCAGTTCGAGCACAAATTGAACGCGCTAAAGTCAATCGGTCTTGCCCCTGCGTAGAAGTCGCCATTGCGGCATCTGAAGGTGAAGCCGACTTTATTGAGATCACCGAAGGTTACACCCAAATGAGCGGGTTGGTGGACAGTTATGACAAGGCGCTCCTAGGTCGGGTGCGCAATGACAAGCGCCACAAAGAGAACGTGGTGAAAGTAAAGACGATGACCTTGTCTGGTGTCCTTAATCAGTTGGACTTGGTAAATCCCGACTTCATCTCTCTCGATATCGAGGGTGGCGAGATTGAGTGCCTCAAGTCGTTCCCATTTGATAAGCATGATGTGAAAATCTGGTCGATCGAAAACAATACCGGCACACCAGAGATCAAGAAGATCATGGATGAGAATGGTTATGACCTGATCGAATTCTGTGGACCCGATGAGATGTATTTTAAACGTTCGCCCCAAGTGTAACACAATTCGATCACAGCATTTGTATGTCCTCGCGGTACACCCATCTTTAATCAGGAATGGAGTTCGCAATGGCGCATGGGTCAAACGCACCAGTTATCATTAAACGTAAAAAGGTTATCGCCGGCGGCGGTCATCATGGTGGCGCTTGGAAAGTTGCTTACGCCGATTTCGTGACGGCCATGATGGCCTTCTTCCTGTTGATGTGGCTGCTTAATGCGACGACAGAACAGCAGCGCAAAGGTCTTGCCGACTACTTTTCGCCGACAATCCCCGTGGTCCGAATTTCTGGTGGTGGGGATGGAATGTTTGGTGGTTCAAGTATGATGGCTGAAGATGCAATGATCGAAGATGGATCAGGGGCCGCGGACTCTGTTCCTCTGGATGGTGGTCTGTCTGGTGGAGAGGCTGCTGCTGCTGAAGTTGCAGCATTGCAAGACATCGAAGCCCGACTTCTAGGAATTGGCGGTGAAAGCCTTGTGCAGCAAGAAGCGTTGCGGCACGTGGTGACGCGGCTAACCGACGAAGGCCTAATCATTGAGGTGTTCGCCCGCGAAGGTGCACCGTTGTTTGACAGTGAAACTGCTGATCCAGCCCCTGTTCTTGTTCAGTTAAGCGCGATGTTTGCTCGTGTGTTCTCGATTGTAACGAACCCCGTTGCCATTGAGGGTCATACGCGTTCGGTTCCATTGGTTGTTGCGGATCGCGAAGTTTGGGAAATATCCACCGGACGTGCCGAGGTTGTTCGTCTTTTGCTTGAGGCAGGGAATCTCGATTCCGCAAGGATTGCGCGTATTACCGGCAACGCCGATCGTGATTTAGCCCATGAAGATTCGTTATCTGTCCGCAATGACCGGATCGAGATAACTCTGCTCCGGGTCGAGAACTAAGTCACATTTTATCTATTAGGGACCGGTTAAGGGCAGGGCTGTAGGCAAGGGGAGAGAATTTAGTTCCTTGCGACAGAAAGGCCAAGACTATGACAATTTCATCTTCCCTGAACGCTGGGGTGGCGGGGCTCGCTGCGAACGCGAGCCGCCTTGCAACAATCTCCGACAATATCGCGAACTCCGCGACATATGGATACAAGCGTTCGGTCGCCGATTTTCATTCAATGGTCATCAGCAGCAATAAAGGGACATACACGGCTGGTGGTGTGAGAGTGACCACTCAACGGATGATCGATGAACGTGGCCCTCTTGTTGCGACGTCCAATGCGACGGATCTTGCCGTTCGTGGTACCGGTATGCTGCCAGTTACCGAAGGATCATCTGTATCTTCTGAGAGCGGCACTGATTTTCCGATGCGACTGGCATCAACTGGATCTTTCCGTCCTGATTCTGATGGGTATCTCACGACGACAAGCGGGCTGGTTCTGCTTGGGTGGCCGGCCGATCCGGATGGGACAATACCAGCTTTTCCTCGAGACAGTATCGGTGGTCTAGAACCGATCCAAGTTAACTCGCAACAATTCGCGAGCGATCCAACGACGCAAATTGAACTTGCCGTTAATCTTCCAGCAGCGGAAACAGAAGCAGGCTCATCTGGAGAAACTCAAGAACTTTCAATCGAGTATTTCGACAACTTGGGAACCGCAGAGAACCTATCGATTAGCTTTTCACCATCTGTTCCCGCAACGGGCGCATCGAATGAATGGACAATGTTGATCGAGGACAGTTCAGACGGCACAATCGTGGGCAATTACACACTACAATTCGACGATTCCCCAGGTCTAGGCGGGCGGCTTCTGTCGATAACAGATGCGGTCGGTGGGGCGTATGACGCTGCTGAAGGTACAGTTTCTGTCGCCGTCTCGGGTGGTAACCTAGACATTGATATCGATATAGGTCTGATCGGGGAAGCTGATGGAATGACTCAGTTGTCCGATACCTTCGCCCCGATTTCCATTTCGAAGGATGGTTCACCGGTTGGCAATATGACGTCGGTAGAAGTTGATGAGAATGGATACGTCCATGCCTTCTTCGATACCGGGGTTTCTCGTAAGATCTATCAAATTCCATTGGTAGATGTGTCGAACACCAATGGCTTGGCGACCGAAGATCATCAAAGCTATTCTGTCACTCCAGAAAGTGGTGAGTTCTATCTCTGGGATGCAACCGATGGGCCAACCGGCGACATCGTCAGTTATGCGCGCGAAGAATCCGCAACTGATGTTGCGGGGGAGCTCACCAATCTTATTCAAACCCAACGCGCTTATTCATCAAATGCGAAGGTCATTCAGACCGTCGATGAAATGCTGCAGGAAACTACAAATATCAAACGCTAAGCCAATGAGGTAGCCGGACCATGAGTATCTCCAATTCACTCTCCAACGCCTTATCTGGCATGAATGCGGCTTCTCGAACTGCCGAAGTCGTATCGTCAAACTTGGCGAACTCGTTGACCGACGGGTATGGGCGACGCACTCTCAGCTTGTCTGCCGCGTCTATTGGTGGGCTAGGCAGCGGTGTCGAGGTCGGCTCGGTTATTCGGCACGTTGATCGCGGTGTTCTGTCGGACCGCCGTTTGGCAGAAACAAGCATTGGGGAGTATGGATCCCTTGTATCAACGATGAGCCAAGTTGAGGATACCGTTGGACGTACGGGAGAAGACGGGTCGATCTCATCCTACATTGTTGCGTTAGAGGCGTCGCTGGTGGATGCAGCATCTGATCCATCGTCCCCGATTGCCCTTTCGACGCTGGCCAATCGGATAAGTGGCGTCGCCAAAAGCTTAAATAATGCATCTGAAAGCGTACAAACCCTTCGAGAAGAAGCGGATGCATCCATTGCTGAGCAGGTTGATCTTCTCAATACTCGGTTGACTCAAGTTGAACAGTTGAACGCTGATATTACATATTCGCGAAACACCGGTGGCGACCCGTCAAGTTTGATGGATCAACGGCAGCAAATTATCGATGATATCTCGGAGATCGTCCCAGTCAGAGAGCTGGACCGCGATGGCGGTCAGGTCGCTTTAATGACACCGGACGGTGAAACGTTGTTAGAGGGTAAGGCCAAGCAGTTCGGCTTTACGCAAAATAACACAATTGTACCGGACATGACCCTCGCTAGCGGCGGGTTATCTGGCATAACCCTTGATGGCCAGCCTATTGCGAGCGATGGTTTAGGCAAACTTTCAGGCGGATCCCTTGGTGCCGCATTCCAAGCACGTGACGTTGAATTGGTTACGGCACAGGAAGGACTCGACAATATTGCCGCCGATTTAATGGAGCGGTTTCAGGACCCTAATGTTGATCCAACATTGGTAGCGGGTGACGCGGGGCTTTTCACGGACGCAGGTGCAGCTTTCGATGCTGCCAATTCGACAGGCTTGGCAGGACGAATTTCCGTTAACGCTGCAGTTGACCCTGATCAGGGTGGCACGTTGACCAATTTGCGAGATGGCATAAATGCAGCCGTAGCGGGCCCCTCAGGCAACGCCAGCTTACTGCAGGCCTATTCGTCAGCACTCACAGCAACGAAAAGCACAGCAAACGACCCAGTTCAACAAAGTGCGGCGGGTCGAGCGTCGTCCTTTGAGGGAAAGGTCGGAAGTCAACGTCTTGAGTTTGAGGCGGAACTCAGTTTCGCAACCGCTCGCTGGGCAAGTCTGCAAGAAGCTGAAGCGGCTAATGGCGTGGACAGCGATTACGAGATGCAAATGTTGCTTCGAGTAGAGCAAGCCTATGCCGCGAACGCTCGTGTCATACAGGCGGTCGAGACGATGATGCAATCCTTGATGGAGTTATAATACATGCCGGTCTCAACGGTTGGCGACATGCGCCAATATTTCATGACATCACGGGCAAATCTTTCACTAAAGAATGACATGCAAACTTTGGTGGAAGAACTAACCACGGGGGAGAAATCTGATCTCACGGCCCATCTTGGTGCCGACCAAACTAAGTTGAATAGCATTGATCGCCAGTTAGAGATGCTCGAGACTTACGCGCAGTCCAGCACTAGCGTCAGTCAGCTGTTGTCTACAATGCAAATTGCGCTCGACGGCATCGATGGGCAAAGATCTGCGATCAGTGACGCGCTTCTTACCGTAAATTCGGGAAGCTCTATGTCTCAAATTGAGAACGTCAGCAGCATTTCACTCTCTGGATTCGAAATGACGGTGAATACACTTAACACTCGTTTTGGCGATCGCAGTATATTTGGCGGCAATGATGTGGATTCAAATCCAATGTCGGACCCAAAGTTAATGATGGAAGACATACGTCTTGCAGTTTCGGGCCTTACGACTCAAGCAGATATTCAAGCGGCCTTGGACACTTGGTTTGATGATCCAATAGGAGGGTTTCAAACTTTCGGTTATCAAGGCGACCAGACGGGTACGATGACTCGTCCTGTCGGCTCGAACCAAACAATAAACGTTGATGCGCGCGCTGATGACCCGTCGCTTCGCGATACCATGAAGGCGATGGCTCTTGGTGCTCTGGCGGGTGATACGTCGTTATCGCTAGACCTAGACACGCGACGCGCGATGCAAAAGCAGGCCGGCGATGAACTTTTGACTGCCGCGTCACCACTCGTAAACCTGCAAGCCCGTATAGGTTATGCTGAAGGCCAAGTTGAAGAAGCGTCCGTTCGAATTTCGGCACAACAATCGTCCTACGGCATCGCGCGAAATGATTTGGTTTTAGCCGATCCGTTTGAAACAGCCACGCGCTTGCAGGCCGTCCAGCAACAGTTGGAAACCCAATATACCCTAACCGCGCGATTATCGCGCCTTTCATTAATGGAGTATTTGCGTTGATCAGAATGTTTGCCGCGTTATTTCTAATTCTTTCGACTAACATAGCTTGCGCCTCACCCATCCGGATCAAAGACCTGGTCGAGTTTGACGGTGTTCGTTCAAACGATTTAGTCGGATATGGTCTTGTTGTTGGGTTGAATGGGACTGGGGATGGTCTACGAAATTCGCCGTTCACAGAAGAGATCATGAGCAACATCCTCGAAAGGCTTGGGGTAAATGTAACGGGCGAGCAGTTTCGACCAAACAATGTTGCCGCCGTCATTGTGACGGCCAGCCTGCCGCCATTTGCTCGGACGGGAAGTCCGATTGACGTTACTATTTCGGCGATTGGAGATGCTGATAGCCTATTGGGTGGTACACTTATTATGACGCCACTCAATGCCGCTGACGGTGAGATTTATGCCGTAGCGCAAGGGACGATAATTGCTGGTGGTGTGTCTGCACAAGGCGATGGAGGGGGGGTGATACAGGGCGTTCCGACTGCCGGTGTGATCCCGTCAGGTGCGACTGTGGAACGCGAGGTTGATTTTGAATTTTCCGACTTAACCGTCATCCGGCTCGCTTTGCGATCTCCTGACTTTACGACTGCGGCTCGGATCGAAACCGCGATAAACCAAGCCTATGGTCGTGGTGTTGCGGTCATGCTCGACGCGGGGACTGTTCGCTTAGACATCGCGGCAGCAAACGATGTTTCGCCTGCTCATTCGCTGGTTCGGGTTGAAAACATTCTGGTCGAACCGGAACGTCGCGCAAGAGTTGTCGTTGATCA
Organism: Octadecabacter algicola; assembly: GCF_021532625.1. GTDB lineage: Bacteria > Pseudomonadota > Alphaproteobacteria > Rhodobacterales > Rhodobacteraceae > Octadecabacter > Octadecabacter algicola. The sequence goes on along the minus strand of NZ_JAKGAR010000003.1, from coordinate 433,526 downwards.
GAGGTCAGGAACTATCGTCATGGGGGAAGACGTTCGGATTTCCCGTGTTGCAGTTAGTCAAGGTAACCTCACTCTACGTATTGAGGAAGCGCCTCTTGTTGTTCAACCTAACCCATTTTCTGATGGGCAAACAATTGTGGTTCCAAATACTAATGCACAGATCAACGAAGAACCGGGGATAGGTCTTGCGGAGATCCAGGAAGGCACCTCACTCTCAGAAGTCGTGGCGGGATTGAACGCGTTAGGTGTTTCGCCACGCGACATGATCGATATTCTGAAAAGCATTAAAGCAGCAGGCGCGCTCCACGCTGAATTCGTAGTGCGTTGAAGGTGACCTCAAAAGTAGCTTCGAACTAGGCTTCCAGCAATCAAACTCCAGCCATCGGCGACCACAAAGAATGATAGTTTGAAAGGCAACGAGACAATGGCTGGAGGTACCATCATCATCCCCATGGACATAAGTACAGCGGCTACGACGAGGTCAATGATCAGGAACGGCAAGAAGACTAAGAAACCAATTTGAAAGGCACGCTCAATTTCGCTCAACAAGAATGATGGGATTAGAATCGAAAGAGGTGAGGTCTCGACAGGCTGTGACTGTGCCACTTCTGAGCGGAGGCTGGCGAGTTCTTCAAACGTATCAGGTTCAATACGGCCCGACATAAAAACGCGAAATGGTTCCATGACTTTTACAAAAGCGACTTCCAACGACATGTTTCCATTCAGCATGGGATCAATTCCATTTTTCCACGCCTCGGTAAAAACAGGTTCCATTACGAAGTAAGTAAGGAACAAGGCTAGGCTAACAATCAACATATTAGGCGGAGATTGCTGCAATCCTATGCCTTGCCGAAGTATCGATAACACGGTCACCATGAACGGGAAGCATGTGATCATGATAGCGAGGCCAGGGACGATGCTTAATAGCGTGATAAGCACCATAAGTTGAACGGATCGCGTGGCAAGTGACCCACTATTGTCCAGCGTTATTGAAACATCTTGCGCAAAAGCTGGACCCGCTAGAGCGGCAAGACAACCAAAGACAAGCAATAATGGCATCCGGTTACTCACTGCTAATACCTGTTGAAATTACCTCGGTAAGGCGCACGGCTAATTGACCGGTTTCGCTGTCGGCGACTTGCTCAAGTTGACCGCGGGCAATGAGCCGTCCACCTACAAACAAGTCCACTGGGTCTTCGATGCGCTTATCCAAAGCGAGCACAGCATTCTCACCGAGTTCTAAGAGATCTCGCACGAGGGGCCGGGCCCGACCGACGGAAATTGTGACTTCGACTGGTACGTTATGAAGGGGGTGCGCAACTGCACTTGTTGGTGTGTCATCCATTTGAATGAGTCCTTTGCGTTAGATCGTGACCTAGAAGGGCCGTTTGAAGGGCATCGAGTAAGGCTGGCAAATCAACGATGATGTGCGTGTCCTTACGGCGAAGTCTGGCTTGCCCATGTTCCATGGCCGGATCAGGGACGATTCTGACTGCTTCATTGCGTAAATTTAGGCTCCCAATGATACTGGGCTCGACTGCCACCTCGATCGCTTTGTCGGTTGCATCTGAAAATGCCTGTGCCATCGCTTCAGTGAGATGTTCCGAAAAGCTATGCATGGCGATTTGGGGCAGAACGATCTGGGAAATCTGAGCCAACAATGGTTGGATTTGTTCTAGGAGGATGTCTCGGGCCTCGGTGTAACCGAAGGTCATATCACCCAAGGTTGCGGCGATTTCGGAAATGCTCTGCTCTTGCGTGGCGGTGATGCTATTTTTCGCTTGGAGTAATCCGGCTTCAAAACCTCTATTGTAGTCAGCACTGGGGGGCGAAGACTCCTCGCCGCCATCGATATCGAAGCATTCTAGTTTGATATTTGAAAATGTCATTTAGCAGGCTCCGAATTTGGATCTTCAATCCAGCTTTGGAGGACTTGAATTGCTTCGTCGCGTCGGTCGTCAATAAGTCCACGAAGTCTCTGCACAGGGTCATCGTCCGCGTTTTCAGCTTCATCTCTGCCTGTTTGATTTGCTCGGCTACTTTGCGCGACAGAAGGTGCGGACGTGCCGTCTATGACGCTGTCATTTGGGCCAATGACCATTGGTGTAACGCCGCCTCCGCTATTATCTAGCAATGGCGGCGTTTCATGCTTTGCCGTTAGCACTGGACGCACCACAAATAGGCCTAGAATTAATGCGACGAGGCCGAGCACCCCAGTTTGTACGAGTTTCATAATGTTGAGAGGTGCCGTGGGTAGGTCAGGAGCCTCCCCCGCCGCAGTTCCGAGTTCTGGTAGCGCTTCGAAAGCCATTGAACGAATCGTAATTTCATCACCGCGCTCTGCATCGAGGCCAACCGCGGATGCTACGAGCATGCGAAGATCTTCAAGTTCTTCCGCTGGACGCGGCGCAAGAAATGTCACCCCCGCATCGTCCGTTGTTTCAATGCCGTTGACCAAAACCGCTACACTTATGCGACGCACAGCTCCGGGCGCCCGTACTACCTCCCGTTGGGTTTCGGACACTTCATAATTGGTGACAGAACGGGTTTCGCTGTTTTCGTTTGTGGCCGCACCTGCACTTCCTACGCCATCTCCGTCGGGGAGATTCGATGCGATAGAAACGTCTCCTGATATGCTGTCTTGCGACGATGCGCTGCTTTCTTGCAAATCTGTGCTGATTACCACGCGCGTTTCGGGATCGAACCGACGTTCAAAGATCGATTCGGTTTCGGTAATGGTATCGACGCTCACCTCGACGACGGCATTGCCTTGCCCAACTCGTGCGGCCAAGAGTCGTTCGACTCGATTTCGCAGCTCGGCGACTTTTTCACTTGCCTCAGGCGCGATTGCTCCTTGATCACTGCTTAAAACAAGCCCGCCAACACCATCAATAATAGCGACGTCGTTTGGTGCTAGCCCTGGGACCGCGGACGCGACCAAGAAACGAAGCGCATCTGCTTGTCCGGCATCCAGAGTTCCATTGACAGTTGTTACGGTTACAGCTGCTGTGGGCGCTTGCTCGCGACGAAACGGCTGTGCAGACGTCGCTGAAATATGGACCCGCGCAGCACGAATATGGGGGCTCGCCAGAATCGTTCGAGCAAGTTCACCTTCTTTGGCGCGCCAATAAGCAGCGTCAAACATCTGTGACGTCGTGCCGAAGCCAGACAAGTTATCAAGTAGTTCATACCCTTGAGAGTTATTCGCAGGCAAACCTTCGCTAGCCAATGCCATACGAAGGCGATCCCGATCGGACGAAGGTACGAAAATCGAGCCGCCTCGTATTTCATATGTCACGCCGCGCTGATCTAGGGATGTGACGACATCGCCAGCGGTTGCATTGTCCAATCCAGCATAAAGCAAGGAAAGATCTGGCGACGTTGTCGACCGAGCCATCATCAAGACGGCGCCAAAGACGGCCAGCGATGCGCCGATCACAATGATTCGGCGGCGTGTATCAAGGTTAGACCAAGCGGTGTTTGTGCTTCCCAATGGGGATTCTCCCGTATCAAGGCGTGCTGCCTGTTTCTCATCAATATCCGGATCAGGCTTAACAATCGGTTAGTTCCTCGCAGGTATTGATTGATAAGAACGGAAGGATCGCAACGATGGCAAAAGTAGAAGAAACACCCGACGCCGAAGACGGGAACCCACCGAAAAAGTCTTCGAAGATACCTCTGATTCTCGGGTTGGTCTTAGCAATTGTTGGCGGTGCTGGCGGTTTCTTGGCAGTAAATATGGGAATCATCGGCGGGTCAGGCAACGATGGCCAAGTAGAGGCTGTTCATGAGGAAGTTGCCGAAGAACTCCCAGATCTCGCGTTCGTGCCAGTGGAAACCTTGGTTATAAACTTGCCTCCGCATGCCCGTGCGCAACATCTATTATTTACGTCTCAGCTGGAAGTTGACCCAGCATACAGCGAAGAAGTCTTGAGCCTCATGCCGCGCATTATCGATGTCCTGAATGGATATCTGCGCGCCGTCGATCTGTCTGAGTTGGAAGACTCAACAGCTCTAATCCGGCTGCGCGCACAGATGCTGCGACGCGTGCAGGTCGTTGTTGGGGATGGACGGGTCAAGGACATCCTAATCATGGAATTTGTGTTGAACTAGAAAGGGTCAGCTATGGCATTTATCGCCGATATATTACTAACCGCAGGGGCCTTAGCGGCCGGTTTCTATTGTTTCGTTCTTTCACGAAGGTTGCGTCGCTTTACGGACCTCGAACATGGGGTTGGAGGCGCCATCGCTGTGCTGTCGGTGCAGGTTGACGATCTTTCGAAAGCGCTCAGACAGGCAGAGCATGCTTCATTAGAGTCGGGGAATACACTAGTGGTTCAATGTGAACAGGCGGATCAAGCCGCAAAGCGGCTAGAGTTGCTGATGGCTTCGCTCCACGATCTTCCTGCCCCAAATAATTCGAGGCCAACATCGCCTCAAACACCAACTCTTGATCCCTTTTTTGTTCGCAGTCCGATCTTCTCTGAAGAGGTGACATAACGTGGGGCGTCGAAAATCCAAACATGTCCTCCTCGTAATCTCGAGCCTGCTTTTAATCTCCGGGGTGACCAGGTTCGCGACGGGTGTCGGACCGGCCATTGCATTAGCCGAAGAAACGGTTGCCCCAATGGTTGAAGCACCGATGGAGACGCCCGTCGTAGTCGTTCAGCCTTTGCTAGACGCATTGCAGGATCGCGAAAGGCGCATCTCAGAGAGAGAAGTCGCAATGGAAGACCGGATGCGCGCTTTGTCATTGGCAGAAGTCGAGTTGAGTGAACGTTTGGACGAACTCCGGGCTGCAGAGGAGTCTTTGATAGCGGCGATAGCCCTATCCGAGACCGCAAACGACGACGATATAGCACGGCTCACAGCGGTCTATGAAAACATGAAACCTGCGGATGCCGCCGGACTATTTAGTCAGATGGCGCCAGATTTTGCATCGGGCTTTCTAATGCGTATGGCACCTGAATCGGCGGCGGCAGTTTTGGCAGGGTTAGACCCGCAAACTGCTTATTCAATAAGCGTTATTATCGCCGGCCGAAATACAAACGCACCTACTGAGTAGTGGTGCTGACGGAACGTTAACCACTGCCATGGCATCACCATTTAAGCACAAGTAGGGGTAGAATCATGATCGGCTTGATCGGAATCGTAATCATTTTTGTTATGGTCTTTGGTGGCTACACGCTAGCCGGGGGCAAGATGGGGATGATCATAAAAGCGCTCCCATTCGAGATGATCATGATTGGCGGCGCGGCTGTCGGCGCCTTTGTGATTTCCAACGATATGTCAGGTATCAAACACACCATGAAAGATATGGGAAAAGTCTTCAAAGGGACGAAATGGAAGCCCGATGATTATCGCGACCTGTTGTGTCTTCTATTTGAGCTGATCCGCATTGCGAGGACCAATCCCGTCGGGTTAGAGGCCCACATTGAGGAACCGACGGACAGCGCTTTGTTTGGGAAGTACCCAAAAATTCTTTCCGATGGCGAGGCGGTTGCATTGATCTGTGACACGATGCGGTCCGCCTCTATGAATTATGATGATCCACATCAGGTCGAAGAAGTCCTTGAGAAACGGATAGAGGCTAACTTTCACCATTCCATGCATGGCACACATGCGCTTCAGACGATTGCTGATGGTCTACCTGCTCTGGGAATTGTTGCGGCCGTTCTCGGCGTTATCAAGACGATGGGGTCTATTGATCAGCCGCCAGAAGTCCTTGGAAAAATGATTGGTGGTGCCTTGGTGGGCACATTCTTGGGAGTATTTCTCGCCTATGGTTTGGTCGGTCCCTTTGCAGGGCGGGTTAAAACGGTTGTTGAAGACGACGCACATTTTTATCAGCTTATTAGGGAAGTCCTTGTGGCAAACCTTTACCAACATGCGCCTAATATTTGTATCGAAGTTGGTCGCCAGAATACGCCTGGTCATTGCCGTCCAAGCTTTACTGATCTGGAAGAGGCTTTGAAAGCTGCCAAACAGGATGCAGCATGATGCGTTATGTTTTGGCTTTCTTGTGTTTCCCTATAGCGGCCTGGGCCGATCCTGCACCAATCCGTACCGGTGAACACGAGACGTTTTCCCGATTTGTGATTGGTATCGGGTCCGGAACGCCTTGGTTCATCGAACCTACAGACGGCGGCTACCTGTTGACCCTCGAAGGCCACGAGGACGGGTTTGACACCTCAGAAGTTTTTGAACGGATCCCTCGAGAAAGGGTGTTAAGTGTTTCGCAGACAACGAAGAATGAACTCTTCTTCGCTGTGGATTGCGATTGTGAGGCCGACGCCTTTCTATGGCAAAGGGGAAAGTTGGTAGTCGATATCGTTTCGGGTGAAACGCTAGCCAGTGAGGTCGAACCTGCCCAGCCGCCAACACGACCCTCGCGACCACTTTTGGCATCGGAAGACTTAGGCCTGGAATTGCCAAACTTGCTGGTATTGCGGAACGCGTCCCTACCGCCTTTGTCTCTATCTAGTCCAGATTTGGTGGTTCCTGAAAACGCTGCAACTCCTGATTATAGGGATCCGATTGGCCTAGATCGAACGGATGTTGCTGCAATGCAGGCTGCGCTTATTGAGGGCCTTGCGAGAGCAACGTCTCAGGGCTTTCTTGATGCGAATGTTACGTCATCTGCTGAGCGAGAGCCGGTGTATAATGAAGTACCTATAGATAGGATCGTGCAACAAATCCCATCAGTTCCGTCAGCCGTGCCTAGCCATCCTGGTATTGGGATTTCGACGGCGATGGATCGAGACCTTGCAGCGATCCGCGATATTTTGGGTGCTGGAATTGGAGAACAATGCCTATCAGCCGATCTATTCCAAATTGATCGGTGGGGTGATGATCGAGCGATACACACTCAAATAGCGGATTTGGCTGAAGCTTTGGCTGGTGAATTTGGGGAGCAACCGTTGGAAGCGCAGAACCGACTGGCCAAACTGTATCTGCATTTTGGCTTTGGTGCCGAGGCGAGAATTGTTTTAGCGTCTGATCCGGCGCAAAGTCAGGACCGGATAGTTCTTTTGCAACTTGCTGGATTGATTGACGAATATGATGCAGAAACGGATCTCATACTCGCGCAAGCGGGATGCGACACACCGGGTTCGATGTGGGCATTTATTGCTCAGCCAACAGAAGTTGATGAAGATCAAAGAAATCAAATTCTACAGAATTTTTTGGAATTACCGCAGCCTTTGCGTGGGCAGTTAGCCCATCGTATGGCTCGACAGTTTGCAGCCGTTGGCGATGTCGACGCTGCTGCACAATTGCTCCGAGCGACCGATCACCATGATACCGCAGCAAATCACGAAACTGTGGCAGCCAGAGCTTTTGTTGCGGAACAGCAAGACCATCTAGAGGAAGCAATGGCCGCGCTGAAGGAAGAAGCTGCAGACAATGCGCGTATTTCTCCTGATTCACTTATTCGCTTGATAGAGCTCGGGGTTGAAAACGAAACGATCCCTAGAGAGTCAGATCTGATTTTGGCTGCAGCATTGCGACAAGAGCATCGTGGTACGCCCGTTGCGAACCGTCTCGCCGTCGCAGAAGCAATTGGCCGCGTACAACTCAAGCAGTATCGCGCGGCATTTGATCTTCTTGAGCAGCGGGAAGATCAAGCAGCTTTCGATGTCGTCAACTTTGCGGTCGTTAGAATGGTAGAGCAGGCTGAAACTGAAACATTTCTTGGCTTTGCATTTGAAGACCCGCCAAAAGGCCTTGCGTCACATAGTGAAAATCTCATTGCAGCGCGGTTGATCGAAAATGGGTTTCCAGCACGAGCAGCTGAGTTTCTTAAAGGTTCAGCCCAGCGCAACGCGGCGGCTGAACGGCGATATTTACGTGCCGAAGCCGCGATAGGAGTAGAAGATTATGTCGGTGCGATTGAAAGTTTGACTGGTTCGACAAATAGACGTGCGAATGAGCTGCGCACGCGTGCATATGAGGGTTTGGGAGACCATAGGGCCGTCCTGTCCGCGCAGACAGTTGGTGACGCTGCAGTAGATGACGCGACACTACAATTTCGCGCTGGCGCATGGGATCGACTCACCCTTGACGACGATGAGGTTTTATCGGCCTTCGCGGAAACCGTTCTGAATCCTCCTTTTGAGGATCCAGTCGAAACGTTGTTTGATCGGCGAGAAATTCTAGCGCAGTCACAAGAAAGTCGACGGGCAATTGAAGCACTGCTTATGCGATTTGATGGAACTGCTGCGTCAAATTAATTGATTTGGTTACCATATCGTAACGACCTAGCTCTTAGGTTCCCATGACCAGCAACAGAATGTGCAGGGATGAAATGGGCCAGAGACGTTTTGACTTCATGCTAGCGACCAGTGTGCGAACATTAAACGTGACCGGAGGGTAAGCTGATGCCAAGCTTTTCTCTACGTTCTGTCTTTCAACCGACCGTACTGTTGGCGCTCGCATTGATGGCGATCATCGTGATGATGATTTTACCTATGCCATCGTGGGTTCTGGATATTGGACTTGCGGCTTCTTTCGCTCTCGCGATTTTGATTTTCACCGTCACGTTATTCATTGAACGCCCGTTGGATTTTTCGGCGTTCCCAACAATTCTATTGGCATCGTTGATGCTGCGCCTATCCCTCAATGTGTCATCGACCAAGCTCATCATTGGTCAAGGACACACTGGAACTGGAGCCGCCGGCGATGTGATAGAAGGCTTCGCCAATTTTGTAATGGGCGGTAGTGTCTTTCTGGGCCTCGTAGTCTTTGGGGTGCTGTTAATCGTGAACTTTATGGTGATCAACAAAGGTGCAACGCGCATGGCCGAGGTCGGAGCGCGTTTTGCCTTAGATGGAATGCCGGGCAAGCAGCTTGCAATTGATAGCGACATGAGCGCTGGGGCGATTGATCATAAAGAAGCCAAACGCCGACGCGAAATCGAGCAAGCCGAAACGACCTTCTTCGGTTCCCTAGATGGCGCATCGAAATTCGTCAAAGGGGATGCCGTTGCAGGGCTTCTCATCACAGCATTGAACCTTGTGATGGGGCTTATCATGGGAGCAGCTGTTCACGGCATGCCGATTGGTGTTGCGTTTGAAACCTATGCCATCTTGACGGTCGGCGACGGCCTAGTGAATCAGATCCCGTCAGTCATCATTTCTATAGCGTCGGCGTTGTTGTTGGCTCGGGGTGGAGCAAAAGGAGCCACTGACCTCGCTCTGGTATCTCAGCTTGGAGGATATCCGGCTGCGTTGGCGACTGTTGCCGTCCTAATGTTTTTGTTCGCTTTGGTTCCAGGGTTGCCGTTTCTACCATTTGTAGCTGGCGCTGGCGCTTTGGGGGCGGCCGCCTGGTTTGGCAAGCAGGCGGCTGACAAAGCCGCGGCTGATGCTTCATTGAAAGCCGAGAAACCAATGGTTCAAGCGCCAAGCGAAAGCATGGGCGATTTACTGGATCTTGATGACATTCACGTCGAGTTTGCTCCGGATTTGGTTGATATGGTTTTGGATCCTGGCGTTGGCCTGGATGTTCGGATCGGCAATATGCGCAACCACGTCGCAACTGAATTCGGAGTCCTGCTACCAGAAATTAGACTGACCGATAACGCATCTCTTCCGGACGGTTACTATCGGATTCTTGTTCAAGGCGTCGAGCAGGTCAGGGATCGCCTGCAACCCGGTCGTGTTTTAGCATTGTTGGCGGGCCCTGAAACTCATGTACCTAACGGGCAAGACGTACAAGAGCCGGTTTACGGTGCACCGGCTCGATGGATTAGTTCGGATGATTTGGAGACAGCATCCTTAAGTGGCCTGACAACAGTTCAGCCAACTGAAGTTCTGGCGACTCATTTATTGGAAGTTATTAAAAAGAATTTCGCCCGTCTTATGACGCTTAAGACTTTACGCCGTCTTATGGATGAAATGAGCCAATTAACTGACACCGCGCGAGGTGAGGCCAACCGGAAGATGCTGGATGAATTGGTTCCTGATAAGGTTCCCGTGGACATGTTGTTATCAGTCCTGCGTCTTTTGCTCGAAGAGAGGGTCTCGATCCGCAATCTTTCGTTAATCATCGAAGCCACAGCGGAAGGGCGACAGCTTTACCCCACCGTCGAAGGTGTGGCGGAGCATGTTCGGCAACGTCTTGGGTTCCAACTGGTCGCTGAGATGCGCCGTGACGACGGTACCATACCACTCGTTCAATTGGCGCCAGAATGGGAAGACATGTTTGCGACATACCAGATTTCTACGGAACGAGGTTTGGGTGATGTTGCCTTACCACCAGATGAATTTAATCGCCTCGCGTTAGCTATTTCGGAAAAAATTACAGCAGCTGGAGAAGCGGGTGCTTATCCGGCCGTGGTAACATCCATGAAGCGCCGCCGGTTCTTACGTACCGTCCTCACCGCTAAGGGCTTGCCTAACCCAGTACTGTCCTTCGAAGAAATCGGTGTCGACGCAAAACCAGCTCTGGTCGGTTTGGTGGCCGCATGATGGAGTCGTTGGGCGACCTTACGTCGGCTTCTCAAGTGTTGCTCTGGCAAGCTTTCATTGTGTTTGTTCGTGTCGGTGCAATGGTATCTCTATTGCCGGCGTTCGGTGAACAGTCGATCCCGGCGCAAGTTAAGCTGGGAATCGCTTTTGCGTTCACGATGATCGTCTTGCCGGCCATACCGACGCCACCGCCTTTAGAATCTAAAGCGGCAATCGGACTCATTTTTGCCGAGTCCCTCACAGGATTTTTTCTTGGAATGATGCTTCGTTTGTTCGTTTTGGCATTGCAAACGGCTGGATCAATCGCGGCGCAGTCGACTTCCCTGTCCCAGCTATTTGGTGGGGCTGGAACAGACCCATTGCCCGCAATGGGCCATGTATTGGTCGTTGGTGGCCTGGCCTTGGCGACGATCATGGGGCTGCATGTTCAGATCGCAGAATTCATAATCCACAGCTACAATTTTGTTCCGCACGGTTCGGTTATTCCGCCCGATATTCTGACACCGGCTGGCATTACTGAGATTTCACGCGCGTTTGCATTGGGCTTTACGCTTGCCGCGCCCTTTGTTGTCGCATCACTGATCTACAACATTACTCTAGGCGTAATTAACAAAGCGATGCCTCAGTTGATGGTCGCCTTCGTTGGTGCTCCTGCCATTACGGCCGGAGGTCTGATCATCCTGATGCTCGCAGCACCGCTTATGTTGTCACTGTGGGTCGAATCGATGGGGCGCTTCATCTCGGACCCATTTGGTGGCCTCTGATGAGCGATGACAGCAACGACGACGACAAGCAGTATGAAGCGTCTGAACATAAGTTGGCCGAAGCCCGTAAAAAGGGTGATTTTCCGCGGTCGACCGATCTAAACACAGCGTCGGCTTATGCTGGGATTCTGATAGCCGGAGTTAGTTTCGGGGCTGCTTCGCTGATGCAGCTCGGTTCTGAACTGTCAGGCATGATCGCAAGGGCAGATACGATTTCAACACGCATTTTCGCGTCTAGTGGCTCTCCTTTCTTGGGAGGGATGATGCGAAATCTTGGGATTGAACTCGGGCCTTGGTTCGCCATTCCAGCGGTGTGTGTGATTCTCTCTCTTGTTCTTCAGAAGGCATTTGTTTTTGCGCCGTCCAAGCTCGAACCGAAGATGTCCCGCATTTCCCCGGTCTCTCAGGCAAAGAATAAATTTGGACGAAGTGGTCTATTTGAATTCGGAAAGAGCACTGCAAAACTAATCCTATATTGCATCGTGTTGTTTACTTTTCTGGCGGGCCGGATGCCTGAAATCATGGGCGCAATGGCGCTGTCTCCGGCGCAAATTATGGTGACGCTTTTGCAGCTTTGCATAAGCCTGATGTCTATCGTTTTGCTCATCGCCACCGCGCTTGGTGTGGTGGACTATACTTGGCAACGATCGGAACATTTTCGCAAGAACCGGATGTCCCGCAAAGAGTTGACGGATGAAAATAAGAATTCCGAAGGCGATCCTTCGATGAAACAGAAACGCCGTCAGAAAGCTATCGCGATCGCAATGAATCAGATGATGGCAGATGTACCAGAAGCTGACGTGATCATCGTGAATCCAACCCACTATGCTATTGCGCTAAAGTGGGACCGAGCTGCGGGCGGCGCGCCTGAGTGTGTGGCAAAGGGTGTAGATTTGGTCGCCGCACGCATCCGCGAGGTTGCGCAGGAAAATGCGGTGCCAATCCATTCAGATCCACCGACTGCCCGCGCTCTTCACGCAACAATAGAAGTTGGACAAACGATACCCCGAGATCATTACAAAGCAGTCGCTGCGGCGATCCGGTTTGCTGATCGAATTCGGAAGGCTACAGCAAAGTGACGGACGCGCTCTCAAATTTTCGTCGGTTGATACCGGTTCTCGATATGGCGTTTCAAGCGGAACAACTGAAGATGGCACAAGTTGCGAACCGTATCTCCAGCTTGAACAAGCAGCTTGATGAACTTGAGCGACCTCAAAGCGTTGATCCGATGAGTTTGGCGTCAAGGACGGGTGCGGACGTGCTCTGGGAAACATGGGCGCAGGACAAGAAGGTATTGATCAACCAAGAATTGGCACATGCTTTTCGGGACCGAGAGATCGCCCGCGACCGCCTGATCAAAACGCTGTCGAAACTTGAGTCGGCGAAACAAATGGAACGGCGCGCAGTACTGGAAGAGCGGCAGATAACCGCAAGGCGCTCTAGTTGGTGACATCCTGCCGAACAATATCTACGATCAGCACATCAGTGATATGGCCTTGCATTACATCATCTGCGGCGCCTTGCAGCGCTTCTCGCAACAAACGCATGTTGGATGACGATGTGAAGGCCCCAGCAAACCCTCCGATATTGGCATGGTCGAACATCACCTGAAGAAAAGCATCGCGCAAACGAGGCTCGTGGGAAAACACCGCTTCTTGCCCTCCAGTCTCCACCTCGATGCTCAGTGACATTACGATCAAGGCTGTTACGCGTTCACCGACTACGATGGGGACCACAAACTGGTTGTTCATTCGGGCGTATTCACGTTCGTCCAACGGAGCCGATTCAGTGGTTTCCATTTTTTCGTGCGTAACATCAAACGGCTCTTCACTCGTGTCTCCGCATGGGTCAACGGCCACTTCGTCGAGCTTGGGCGTCAGAATAAGCCCAGCGCCAACTCCGCCTCCGACGCCCAACAGCAAAAAGATTAATGGCAAGATCATTTTTTTCACGATGGGTCCTCTTAAAATGGAAGGATAACGTCGGCGATTTGTTGGCCGTATCGCGGTTGTTGAACGTCAGAAATTTGCCCACGCCCGCCGTATGAAATGCGCGCCGAGGCCAGTTTGTCATAAGTGATTTCGTTTTGGCGGCTGATGTCTTCCGGCCGAACGAATCCAGATACGAGTAGTTCGCGCATTTCGAAGTTCACTCGAACTTCTTGCGTGCCTTGTATGGACAAAACGCCATTTGGCATGACCCCAACGATTGTAGCAGCGACACGCAGCTCCAACTGTTCGTTGCGTCGGACGGATCCATCGCCTCCAAAACTGCTGCTCGATGTCAGATCAACGGCATCGTTCAGCGTTGCACCATCCGGTAAAGATTCATCGATGCGTTGTGGAACGCCAAAAAGGCTGGGAACTGACATGCTTTCAGATCCGCTACGTGACCGATCTGTCGAATTTGATATCGACGCGGAATCGTCAATCTCGATGACGACCGTCAAGATATCTCCTCGTTGGACCGCTCTACGATCCCCAAGTAACGATCCACGCTCACCAGTCCAAAGGGATGGCGTCACTGCGCGCGTTGTTGAAACTGCAAGCTCGGGTTCGATGCCGTATGTCATCATTGCCGTCGCTTCCGGAGATGCTTGCGGCGAGGTGAAATCGGGTTCCTTTCCGACCTCCGCCAATCTTCCACAAGCGGTCAGCATCATCGAGGCCACTACGAGGGTGTGAGTTAACTTTCGCATGTTTTTTCTCCTATTGGGCGACAAAGGCTATGCCATTGTCATCAATGACTGCGCTAACTGTTGCGCGAGATGACAAGTTCATCACTCGGATTAAGTCCCCTGGCCCGGCACGGTCGAGAGCTCTGCCTTCGGTTGAGATCGAGATACCATTCCGGCGATAGACCAACATGACGATTTGATTGCGTTCGATCACCGCTGGCGGTCCAATGTCGCCCAAACGGATGGGTCGACCAGCGTAAAGCGCGACGCGGGACTCGCGCCCAATAGCCAGTTCTGGCTGGTCGATCGCCCCAACAACATTGGTATCTCGCAATAATATATCTTCGGGGCCGATAAGTGTTCGCGCCGGCAGAGTTCGAGCAGCGACGACGGTATCTGAGATTACAGGGCCTGCGAGAACACTGAACACAAGAACCAGAACTCTCATCGGATCTGTACCATCGCGCCGAGCATCTGGTCAGCTGCGGAAATCACTTTGGAATTTAACTCGTACCCGCGCTGGGCTTTGATCAAATCGGTGATCTCCCGAACGGGATCAACGGAACTGTCTTCAAGATAACCTTGGCGCAAGACGCCCAAACCATCTTGGCCTGGGGTTGTTGCTGCGGAGGGGCCGGATGCGGGGGTTTCGAGGAACAAGTTTGAACCGATTGCTTCTAATCCCTTTGGGTTTGTGAACCCAGATAATGTAAACTGCCCCAAAAGCTGTGGGTTAACTTGATCTATAAAGTAGGCGTAAACTTCACCCTCAGAATTGATGGAAATGGATCGTGCATCGTCCGGTATCGTAATGTCTGGAACCACTGGATACCCATCAGATGTGACGATCAGTCCATCGCCTGTACGTTTCAGGCTGCCATCGCGAGTGTAGGCCGCGCGACCATCAGGGAGTGTTACTTCAAGATAGCCATTTCCTTCGATCCCGAGATCGAGGTCGCCACCCGTCGCCGCCAATGAGCCTTGTGACAACATCACTGAAACGGATGTCGGCCGTACACCCAGGCCCAATTGTACACCGGTCGGTAGCACGGTACCGTCAGAGGCGTTGATTGTCCCTGGCCGTTGTAACTGTTGATAATGTAAGTCCGCAAACTCGGCACGGCGGGTGTTGTATCCGGTAGTGCTCATGTTGGCGAGGTTATTGGAGATGACTTCGACTCGGGTTTGTTGTGCTGCCATACCAGCAGCGGCAATTCTTAGGGCACGCATAAGGCTGCCTCCTATTTGGGATCACTTGCCGAGCGCACGGATGGCGCTCCTAATTCGTTCGTCTTCTTTGTCGATGAAACTTTGTCCGAGTTCATAAGCGCGTTGAACTTCGATCATCCGAGATACCTCGAGCACCGGATTAACATTGGATTCCTCAAGGTATCCTTGAAGCATCTTGCCAGTTAACGCAGGTTCATGCCCCTCATCGGCGCGAAACCGAACACCATCTTCCCGCACTAATCCAGATAGATTGATTGGTGTCACAAGGCCAACTTGAGCGACAGGTTGGCCACCAGCGCTGACCGTTCCGTCTGGTGCAATTCCAACAGGCCCGGCACCTTGCGGTACGAACACAGGCGCACCGCCTGCGTCGAGAACACGGAAGCCTTCGGGTGTAACAAGATCGCCGTTTTCATTGGAGGTGAATGCACCCGCACGTGTCAGGCGTTCACCCGCCGGAGTTTCGATGAGGAAGAAGCCTTCGCCCTCGATTGCCAAGTCAAATGACCCACCCGTTTGCATCAAGCCGCCCTGATCCGCATGAGTTTCACGAACCGACGCCGTTGCCATTGAAAGAGAAGGATCATCGGGTCCAAGAGCGGTAACGTGCTCTGCGAAAATCACACCTTCGCTGCGAAAGCCGGTCGTGTTCATGTTGGCAAGGTTATTGGCGACCACGCGCATTTCATTCATTAGACCAGATTGCCGCGTTAATGCGGTGTAAGTCGCATTTTCCATAAATTAGCCTCCTGCGATGATCGGAACGAGAGTGTTTTGAAAGAAGCCGACGAGCGTCTCGGTCATGAAACCCATAGTGATCCAGAACACGCCTACGATTGCTGCGAGTTTCGGGACAAACGTCAGGGTCATTTCCTGAATCGAGGTTAAAGCTTGGAACAAACCGACCGTTAAGCCGGTAATCAGTGCGACAACTAAGATTGGCATCGACACCAGTGTCGCCGTCCAGAGGCCTTGCCTCAGCGTGTCATAGAAGATCGTGTCGTCCATATCAGACAGGCATCCTCAGGATTTCTTGGTACGCCTCGACGACTTTGTCCCGAACGGTAACAGCGGTTTCGACGGCCAACTCTGTTTGGGCCAGTGCCTGAACCAAAGCGTGTGGATCAGCGTCACCTGTCATTGATGCCATGGCCGTTCGTTCGCCGGTTTGTAGGGTATCGACGAAACCAGACAAGGCTTGGCCGAAAGTTGATCCTTCAGAATCGGATGGAGATGGTGCCGTGGCTGGTCGGTTCGCGGCATAGGCGCGCGCGACGACTGTCGGTTGAACTTGCATAATGTCTGCCCTTTTTATCTACGCAGAATGTCCATCAGGGACGTCGACATTTGCCGAACCTGATCGAACAATTTCAAATTGGCCTCATAGCTACGCTGCGCCTCTCGGGCGTCAGCGATCTCAATGAGGAGATTCACGTTGGATCCTTCATAATTGCCGTTACCGTCGGCCATAGGGTGCGAAGGATCATAGATTTCATTAAGCGGGGTTTGATCCAATTGGACACGCCCCGCTTCAACCAGGCCGTTTTCCTGTCCAGCTTCTACAATGGATTGAAAACTAACCGTTTTGCGATGGTAACCAGGTGTGTCGACATTTGCGATATTTTCGGAGACATGACGTAAGCGTGCGGCTTGCGCTCGCATGCCACTTGCGGTCACCCTCATTGCGTCAGAAAAATCTGCCATTCTTATCTCCGTCCAATGCTCATGCGCAGGACATCCAGCGAATGCTTATAGATCGCGAGCGCCCGATTATGTTCGCGCTGCACCTCAACGGCATTGATCATCTCTTGTTCTAGAGAGACAGAGTTCCCGTTTGGAGATGCTTCGGCATCTGTGAAATCATTTGAGGTTGTTAAAGTTGCATCGCCCAAACCTAGGTGTCCGGCACGTGTCGTTCGCATCTTACCCGATGAACCATTTTCATAGCTGTCGGCAAAAGACGCCATCGTTTGTGCACGATAATTTGGTGTATCGGCGTTCGCCATGTTGGCGGCCGTTACGGCTTGTCGCGCGCCTGCATGACGCGCCATGGCATAAGATGTCTGAAACAAGTTCAGGTTCGTAAACATCGGGGCTTCTCCCTCGAGTGGCTTCAACTAAGCCTTAAGGATGATTCCCTAAGAATTGGTTGTCACGAACACAGCGGGGATAAGATGACAGAAGAATTATTCGCCCAAATGGGTGCATCACTCGACCGCGTATCGCTAATACGACCAGTCGGGGAAATCAGCGAAATAGCTGGGGGTTTGGTCCAAGTTTGTGGGTTATCCGCCCACGGGGTGGTCGGGGATCGGATCAAAGTTATCGGTCACGAACTAACTGGCGAGATCATCCGTGTGGGCGCAGCGCGGCTTGATGTGATGATGGATGGCTCGACCGAAGGATTAGGTTCCAAAGCCAAAGTGGTGTTATTGCCCCGTCCTGTTCTTGCCCCTCACGCTGGCTGGATTGGTCGTGTGGTTGATCCCGACGGACAACCTTTAGATGGTCGACCGCTTTTGCCGGGGGTCGAACCTCGCAAGATAGACGTAGCGCCTCTCCCAGCAGCTTCTCGGCGTGGATTAGGAACCCGATTGGCGACTGGTTTTGCTGTCTTCGATACCATTCTTCCAATTGTCCGCGGTCAAAGAATTGGGCTCTTTGCGGGATCCGGTGTGGGCAAATCCACCCTATTGGCGTCGCTTGCCAAAAAGGTCGATGCAGATGTTATCGTCATTGGATTGGTCGGAGAGCGGGGCCGTGAACTTCGGGAGTTCGTTGAAAAGTCCCTTGGGCCGGACGGGATGACGCGCAGTGTCATTGTCGCTGCGACTTCAGATCGTGCGGCGCAAGTGCGCCGCAGGTGCCCGCAAGTCGCCACAACCGTCGCCGAGTACTTTCGAGATCAGGGTTTGCAGGTTTTACTGCTAGTCGACAGTGTTACCCGTTTCGCTGAAGCGCATCGTGAAGTCGCTGTCGCTGCAGGTGAAACAGCGAACTTGCGCGGACATCCGGCGTCTACGCCGGCAGCTATTGCCAGACTCTGTGAACGTGCGGGCCCCGGCAGAGATGAAACCGGCGATATCACAGCAATCTATAGTGTTTTGGTTGCGGGGTCTGACATGGAAGAACCCGTCGCCGATATGTTGCGCGGTGTGCTTGATGGTCATGTTGTTTTGGATCGAATAATTGCAGAACGCGGTCGTTTTCCGGCGATCGATGTGACGCGCTCAGTTTCGCGCTCGCTCCCGGACGCTGCTAACGCTGCTGAAAATAAACTTATTGCGTCAGCTAGACGTCACATGGGTGCCTACGAACAAGCAGAGCTGATGATTCAGTCTGGCCTATATGCGAACGGGTCAGATCAAAAGATCGACGATGCGATAGCGACACATGATGCCTTGGAAAACTTCATTGCAATGCAAAGCGATCAAGGGATCGTCGGCGCCTTTCGAATGCTGCAACGTGCTTTACAGATTGGTGGCGCTTAGCCTTGTTGCAGCAGGCTCAATGCAACCGAAGCGCCGGAGGTTATGGCGAAATTCGTCTCAATTTCTGTCCGCAACATATAGAGCCGAATTATTTTTTCTTGGTTTTCCGGCGAAGCGAGTTCAGAAAATTGATCTGTCCCAAACGTTGCCTTCGCGCGACTCTGAAATTGTTCGAGTTGTTGATCAAGATCCAGCGCGGCAAAGCTAGATGAGAATCCAAAAGCCGTATCAAAGACACTACGTAGCGCTGCATCCCCCATCATTCCGAACCATTGGCCGTCATTCGTGCTCGATGTTTCCATAACGTCAGCAATCGCAGTTCCGGCATTCATAGCCAGGCGCATGTCATTGTTTTGTTCGCCAACGGCGGCCTCAAACTGTTTGGCCTCATATCGATCAATGATGTCATCTGAGAAAAACGAAAGTGAAGTTTTGGGTAGACCGCCCAAGGTCCCAAACCCAAATGCTTCACTGAATGCTGCGTAGCGACTGTCCGACAATTTGTTGGCCAAGGAATCCGAATCTTCGGTGCCTTCTTCCAGAATTTTCCGGATAAAGAACTTGTTGTCGATATCATCATCCAAGCCAAAGGCCCCTAGTGCCACGCTCAGTAATTCCCGATCATTTACAAGATCTTCGGCGGTAGTAATATTTCCAATATTGTCGCGGAAACTATCGGTAGCCCGAACCACTGTTGCGCTTTCGTTGAAGACCGCGCGTTGGCTGTCCGCGGTCCGTTCAAGAAACAACCATCCCGCGTAGCCAGATAGAGGAAGAACCGGTTGGAAGGTCATGACAATCGCGGCTGAGATGCAAGCAAACGCCCCTCCCTTGGTAGAAGTCCACGAAGTCGTTTTAGGCCACGATAGAATTCGTCGTCCCTGAAAGCGTCCGTAGCATCTGACAATAGTTTACGGCTGTCATCATCTGTCAACGCTTGGCTTAATTGTTCAACGCCGCGCATCAATTGTAGCCTCGCTTCGTCAGGTTCTGCATCACCGGACAAGATCAATTGTGCGATATAGCAAACCCGTCGTACGGGTGTATTGACCTCATCAGGCCGGATAGCGTCACGCAGCCGAAGAATGTTTGCATTGGGTGTCAGGATTGAAAGGCGGGACCTGCGGTCTCCATTTTCAATAACTGCGCCATTCACGAGAACCCGTTCTTTGGGCCCGAGTTTTAATACTAGACCAGACATTATCGTTCCTCCCGTGGATTCAGGCCACGCATCATTGCTGTGTTTATCTCAATAAGAGGCTTAATATCAGCCTCCCCTTTTAGCACTTTGCGAGAGTGGAAGGTTGTGAACTCAGCCAAATAGAAAATGCGTGCCCGCAGGTCTTTAGTCAGTCCATTTTCATCATCGGAGACTTGAGCTGCAAGGTGGGTCCAGACTGCTCGATTAGCTTGAACGGCTTCTGCGAAAGCTGGAAATCCGGATGGTAAATGGCCCGCGGTGGCAGTGAGCCTACTTGTGACTTCACTGAAAAGTTGATGCTCAGCCGATCGGTCGCTTCGTAACGGAGAGGACTTGTGCCCATAAGCTTGGTGGGCCTGTTCTATGATATTCACGACTTGTCCTTTCGGGACGGAAGGATATTTCTCACGACTTTGTCGTGGGGTGAATAAATGTCTGAGGCGCCTTTCGAGGCCTCAGACTTTTAGACTTATCCGAACAGTGACAAGATCGACTGCGGAGATTGGTTAGCGATGGACAGGGATTGAACGCCCAACTGTTGCTGTACTTGCAAGGCCTGCAAACGAGCGGACGTTTCTTCCATATCTGCGTCGACCATGGACCCAATACCGGACGTCAGGCTGTCAGACAGGCTACTGATGAAGTTGGCCTGCGTCTCTAATCGGCCTTCGACAGAACCAAACGCTGCAGCGGCGTCAATTGCGCCATTGAGCATGTTTTCAATCTCTGAGAGTGCACCAGATGGATCATTAACAACATCGATGCTTTCGATGCCAGCCAATGCACCGGACCCACGTGAAACGCCATATTCAATGTCGATATTTGCTTCACTTGTAAGGTTTTCGATTGTCAGCGTTCCGGCTGTAGTGAGATCGAAAGAGAAGTCATCGGTAGACAGACCACTGCTTTGCAAAGCGTCTTTCAGGCCAGAGGCAATAGAGGCGTCTGTGTCGCCTTCGCTAACACGATATACGCCCTCGACGTCACCAATCTTGAGCGACACCTCGTCGCCTACGACAAGCCCGTTGACTACAGTATCGTCAACGCCTGCCGTACTCGCTTTCAGTGCGCTTGCTCCAGCCGCAGCACCGGACGTATCCAGGAACGTAAAGCCAGTAATATCAACTTCGTCAGCGCCGCCGTTCTCAGCTAAAGTGGTGACACTTGCGCTACCTGTTCCCGTCCCAGCAGTGATATCAAGGCCGGCAGACGTCGACAGGTTTTGCGTGTCAACGCCGATTGAGCTGGCAGAAACAGCACCAGAGCTGTCGCGATCTAGGGAAGACAAGACATCAATACCAGTATTGCCATTTGTGTTTGTGCCGGTGTTTGACCCGTCAACAAGGTTTTGACCATTAAATTGCGCTGCGCCAACAACGGATTTGATTTGCTCAGTCAAAGCGGAAATGTCGTCTTGAAGCTTTGATCGATCAACGTTCTCTTCTTGAGCCGCAACAATTTTGCCTTTGATGTCCGTAAGGAGGTCAGTGACTGTTTCAGAAGCGTTACGTGCAACGGCAACCGTCGATTCACCAAGGCTCAAGCTATCGGAGATCGCCTTAAAACCCTTAACGTCGCTTTCCATGGTTTTGGAAATTGACCAAACGGCGGCGTTGTCTTTTGCGCTGGAAACTTCCTTACCTGTCGAAATAACGGACTGGGTGTCGCTCAGATCGTTGTTGATGGATTTAAGTGTCTGAAGGGCAACCATTGCGCTGTTGTTTGTCAGAATACTGGACATGTTTTTGGGTCCTATAAGTTGAAGGGCGCGTTTTGCGCCAGATTTTCAAGAACCAATCCCTTTGGATTGGAAGGAACGCCATTCTGACGGAGGCTGGACCGATTGACGGTCAGCGCCACCCAACTCGGGTGCAAGGCCAACATGCCCCTTGTCTCCTAACGTGGCCTTAACGAGACAGGGGCAAGTCTGAGCGATTTGATTTCAATTTTCTAGAAACGCCGTTCGGTCTTGGCGGGTTGTTGAGCGATCATGGTCGCTTTCCCTGAACTGTCATAGCTGGACAACTTTTGTCGCGCAGCACGTTGATTTGCCAGTGCCTTGAGAACATTGGACACGCCATCGCGCGCCGCTGCCAAAAGCGCGCTATTCTGCGCCAATGCTCCAGAGAGCGCCGATAACTCTCGCCGGTCTTCGGGCCCTATACGTTGGGAAAGCCTGGTTTTCTCTTCGGCTAGGGTGTCGACCGTCGCAAAATCGCCGCTTAAGAGAGCCGCGCGTTCCGCATCAAGAATTTTCTTTAACCGTTGGACGGCATGCTTACTCATGAGGTGCCTCGATCATTGCATCAAACAGGGACTGGGCAAGGCCGATACCACCGACTTGCGTCATTTGCTTGGCTTGCTCCTCGCGCAAGAATGACGCGAACTGGTCTTCGCCTGCTCCCCCACCAAAAGCGTCGGGTGTTTGACCGACACCAGCTGACTTCAACATCTCAGATAGGAATTGAGTTTCTAGCGACTGCGCAACCTCCATGAGCTGGGCCGCGCGTTCCTCTGAGATAGAGGGTGTGGTTTGAAGTGTCTGTATTTCCATTCTGAAACTCCGACGTTGACAATTTTCCCTATCATTAGGGGCCAGCGGTAAAGATTGAGTAAGTATCTCTGCGTTAGACCTCGTCTCAATATACAACGTTCGGAGAAGCCGATGTTTCAAAATGAGAGCCAAAGTCTAGCTAGGCCGTCGGCATTGGCAGGTACAAATCCGCAACATGACATCGGGCTGCAGAGCCGTGATGAAGGCGACGCGCAGATGGCCTTTGCTGAGGTATTAAGAGAACAAGACCTCGCCTTGCGTAGGGATGAGGCGAAGCACTCGCCCCCCCCACCACTTTCAATTCCAGATGAATCAGACCTTGCGACCGAAAACGATGAGTCTTCTGAGCAAATTCCTGCTAACGCGCGCATCTCTGGAAAGTCACCGAATACTGACACGACGGAAACGGAGTCAGACTCTGACCCGGTTGAGTTCGCTTTGTTTGAGCCACTTAGGGCTCATCAGTCGACAATCGTGAAGACGCCCGAGTCAGCTGAAAGCTTGTCTCAAGTCGAGCTCGTTAAAAGGGCCGACCTCGTGGACTCGTCTCAGCCAAGCCATCGGGAGCGACCCGATCAAAACATGGCGACTTCGGATAGTCCGGATCTTAACTCTAAGGAACTGAGGGCATCAATGAATCAGCCTGCAGTGAAGCCTGAAACATTGAACTCACAAACACTGTTCACAGAAGAAATGGCGAACACTAAGACGCCCCTTATGAACGGCCAAATAGAGGAATCACATTTCCTAGGTGAGATCGAAGGACGTCATTCCTCGCCACTCGCGACTTCAGCCAAACTAATGGGGCCAGTCCAAGCGATTTCATCAGCAGGATCAACGAGTTCGGGTTCTTTGAAAGAGGCGCAAGTTAATAGGAAACTCTATTCATTCGCTGCTATTCCAGAAAACCGCGGTGCTAAAATTAACCCCGATAAAGAAATGGAAACGCAAGCGGATGGGGCAATGAGGGGTATGGCAACGAAAAGGGCCATTACGAGTATCGCACCATCTTTTTCTCCCATGTCTCAAGATCCAAACCCACCAGTGCAGTTTATTGACAGAGCGATATCGACCCAAGATGGTTTATCAGAAGTTGCCTTTGCCGAAAGCGGGTTTGCGATCGTAAATACCACAGCTCCTGAGATGCAGACGTCGAACTCTATGGTGACTAGTCGGGTTCACACGCCGCAGATAGCGGCGCAAATTGCGACAGTTGCTGCACAGACGGGTACGGGAACAACAGAGATTGTCCTCAATCCCGAGGAGCTTGGCCGTATCAAGATGACGCTAACGAATACGGACGCAGGGCTTTCCGTTTCAATTCTAGCAGAGCGCCCTGAAACCGTGGACCTGATCCGAAAGAACATCAACGACCTGATCCGCGAATTCCAGGATCTCGGCTACGAGTCATTGGAATTTACATTCGACAATCAATCGGATGAGCCGAACCAGCATGATCAGGATGCGCAGTTACACCTATCCAACATTACTGATCAGCCATTGGATGATCACGCCACATTAACTCACATTCAATCCGCCATATCGCGCGGACTCGACCTCAAACTCTAAATAGGATCTCAAATCATGGAAATCAGTTCAGTCGCAACATCGGCTTCTTTTGTGCCGACAGCTGAAACGTCGGAAGCAGTAATATCTTCTGACTTCGAAACATTTCTAAAAATGCTGACCGTGCAAATGGAAAACCAAGATCCGCTTAATCCGACCGATTCTACGGAGTACGCCCAACAACTGGCGACATTCTCTGGTGTGGAACAGGCGGTGCTGACCAATGAACTTTTGTCTTCGTTAATGGTGCAGATGAATACGTCTGGTATGGCGCAGATGGCTGACTGGGTCGGCAACGAGGCCCGAGTCGCTGCGCCTGCTTATTTTGACGGAACCCCAATAACGATTGCGCCCAATCCGGCTGCAGTTTCCGATACTGTTGAACTGGTTGTTTACGATGAAGCTGGTGAGGAAGTTCAGCGGACGGCACTCCCACTCTCGGCGGAGCCTGTCGAATGGGCTGGAACATCATCGGATGGCACGCCTTTCCCGGACGGCACTTACACCTTCAACGTTGAGAGTTTTTCCAATGGCGAAGTTATCTTGAACGAAACGGCGGATGTCTACGCTCGGGTGAACGAAGTGCGCAGTGAGAATGGCGAGTCTGTATTGATTCTCGAAGGCAATGTCGCAGTTCTAGCGTCCGATGTCAGTGCATTGCGGAAGGGCTGATCAGTTTACCAAAGTGATCAGAACTGCCACCGCTGAGGCCATTCCGGCCCCGACCACAACCCACGCAGCAGCTGCATAGGGCCGCTGCCGAGGAGGGGCAGGGGGTTCTTCTCCTAGGCGAATTAAGGCTGCTTCTGCCAGTGCTGGAAGACGTGGACCAAACCGAGCCAAAACCCGCGCGGTCTTGGTCAGGTCGTCGATCATTGCCCGTGGGCCAATGCTGTCTTTGATGTAGTTTTCCACAACAGGTTTCGCTGCGTCCCAGATGTTCATTTGTGGATCAAAGGTTCTTGCGACACCTTCGACGACAACCATGGTGCGCTGAAGAAGGATGAGTTCGGTTCTGGTTTCCATGCCAAACCGTTCCGTGACTTCGAACAGATAAGACAACAGGCGAGCCATAGAAATCTGTTCGGCGTTCATCCCGAAAATGGGTTCACCAACGGCGCGTAATGCCCGCGCGAATTCATTCACATCGCGATCGGCGGGGACATAACCCGCCTCAAAATGCACCTCGGCTACGCGATTGTAATCGCGCCGGATAAAACCAAACAATATCTCGGCATAGACACGGCGAGTGTACTCGTCCAAGTGGCCCATGATCCCGAAATCGTAAGCAATGATGTCACCGTTGGCCGCGATCTTGAGGTTGCCGTGATGCATGTCCGCATGAAAGAACCCATCCCTTAAGGCGTGGTTCAGGAACAACTGGAGCACACGTTGGGAAAGTTCCGTCAGGTCATGGCCAGCAGCAGCAATATCGTCCACGTCGGCCGCGTTGATTCCCTCGGCCCAATCCAGCGTCATCACACGACGCGCTGACAACCCCCACCGGATACGCGGCAATGCAAATCCCGCATCGTTTTCTGTGTTTGCCGCAAACTCAGATGCAGACGCGCTCTCCAGACGAAGATCCAGCTCGCTTACTACGACGCCTTCAAAATGTTCAATCACATCGAGAGGGCGCAACCTGCGAGACCACGGCGAAAACGTATCGATTACGGAAGCGATAAGGTAGAACGCGTCAATATCGCGTTGGAATGCTTTTTCAATCCCGGGCCGCAGCACCTTTACTGCGACAGCTTCCCCGCTCTCGCGAATTCGCGCTTTGTGGACTTGCGCGATCGAGGCAGCGGCAACAGCTTCCGAGAATTCGTCGAACACTTCATCCACACGGATACCGAGTTCCTTTTCGACTTCGGCTTTAGCAACCTCAACTGGAAAAGGGGGTAATTTGTCTTGCAAGACGCGAAGTTGGGCCGCGAGATCCGTGCCGACAACATCCGGTCGGGTCGAAAGGATTTGCCCAAATTTGATATAGGCCGGTCCAAGTGCTTGCAAAGCCCGCGTGACAGGCGGCAATTCAGTGTCGCCTTTTAGTCCCACCCACTGAAACGGCCAGACGAGGGTTCGAATGGCAACACGCGTGATCTTTGGCGCATCAGCGGCATCCATAATCACCTTCATCGCACCGGTTCGTTCTAGCGTTGCGCCAGTGCGGATCAATCGCAAAATATTGTGTGGGCCGCGCATATTAGAGCTTCCAGCCAGAATGTAGGCAGGCGATCCCAAGGCTAAGGTTGCGATACTTCGCGTTGTCAAAACCAGCGGTTTTTACCATCTCGAGGAAAGTGTCCTGATCTGGGAACTTACGGATAGATTCCACAAGGTATTGATAGCTATCTCGATCGCCTGTGATGATCTGGCCCATCACCGGTATGGCGTTGAACGAATACACATCATACATCTTTTGCAGCATGTCATTGGGGATTTGGTTGAATTCCAAGACCATCAAGCGGCCACCCGGTTTCAAGACTCGGTAAGCTTCGTTCAAGGCTTCTTGCGGACGAGTGACGTTTCGGATGCCAAAACTTATCGTATAGACATCAAATGTATTGTCCTCGAACGGGAGCGCCATGGCATCGCCCACGATCCAATCTAATGAGTCTTCTTGTTGCGCGGCTTCCGCACGTTTGCGCCCTTCAATCAGCATTGGTTCGGTAAGATCCAAAACCGTTGCATGTGCATCGCCAGCCCGTTTTAGAAACCGGAACGAAATGTCGCCAGTTCCCCCAGCAACATCCAGCAATTTTTGCCCAGTGCGCGGCGCCAACCAATCCATCATCGCATCTTTCCAAACGCGGTGAATGCCAAGGCTCATCGCGTCATTCATGACGTCATACTTGCTGGCCACACTCGAAAACACACCCTGAACAAGGCCCGCCTTGTCTCCCTCTGGTACTGTTTCAAAACCGAAATGGGTTGTCTGATCGTCCGTCATTGCAGGCCACCTTGCGTTGCGTATCTCGCAGATATAGCGTCCATCCCTCAGATACAAATGGCCAAATTATCGCGGCCAATTCATTGCTGGATGTGCAGATGCCCGAATTACCCGAAGTCGAAACCGTCCGCCGAGGGCTCGCCCCTTCAATGGAGGGGCATGTAATCACCCGTGCGGACGTTAACCGCCCCGATCTGCGCTGGCCTTTTCCCGAAAATATGGCGGCGCGCCTTTCGGGGGCCAAAGTCACGGGGTTGCGCCGTCGTTCTAAATACATCCTAGCGGACATGGATACAGGCGAAACACTGATTATTCATCTTGGCATGTCGGGCCGTATGACGGTTTCTGGTGACCCTTTGGGGCAATTTCATCATGATCATCCGGCACCGGCCAAACATGATCACGTGGTGTTTCACATGGCCAATGGAGCACGGGTGACGTTTAACGACGCGAGGCGTTTTGGGGCCATGGACTTAGCGGATACGGCCCAGCTCGATGATCATTGGTTGATTAAGCCTATCGGTCCGGAACCACTCGGGAATGACTTCAGCGACTCTTACCTGACCTCGGCTCTTTCAACGCGCAACACCCCCATAAAAACGGCGCTTCTTGACCAGCACGTTGTTGCAGGGCTGGGCAATATTTATGTTTGCGAAGTCCTGTTTAGGGCAGGGATCAACCCCAAACGCAAAGCCCGCGATCTATCTGGAAAGCGAATCGCGGCCCTCGTTCCGATTATTCGTGACGTGCTGAGCGAAGCGATAAACGCAGGAGGATCATCACTGAAGGATTACCGCCAAGCAGATGGCGAACTCGGCTATTTCCAGCATGGTTTTCAGGCCTATGACCGAGAGGGGAATGAGTGCCAAACTGATGAATGTAACGGCACAATTGCGCGCATCACTCAATCAGGGCGTTCGACATTCTACTGCCCGAAGTGCCAAAGATAGCTTGAATGCATCGCTGGCTTTGGTAATCCTGAACATTCATCACAGTAGCCGGAGCGCTCTCAAATGGCCTATGAAACTATCATTGTCGACATTAACGACGGCGTCTCACTCATCACGCTCAACCGTCCAGATGCGTTGAATGCGTTGAACTCTCAGCTTTTAGGCGAACTGGCTGATGCTCTGGAGGCTGCTGATAAATCGGACAAAGTACGCTGTATTGTCATCACTGGGTCCGACAAAGCGTTTGCCGCCGGTGCTGATATCAAAGAAATGGCTGAAAAATCATTTGTAGACATGTATGTCGAAAACTTCTTTGGCGACGAAGCCGACCGATTCTTGAAAGTGCGTAAACCGATTATCGCTGCCGTTGCAGGATATGCGCTGGGCGGTGGATGTGAACTGGCGATGATGTGCGATTTCATTATCGCCGCAGAAACCGCGAAATTCGGTCAACCCGAAATCAACCTTGGCGTTATTGCGGGCATCGGCGGAACCCAACGACTGACACGTTTTGTCGGGAAATCGAAATCGATGGACATGCATTTGACAGGCCGGTTCATGACTGCCGAAGAAGCCGAGTCATCTGGTCTCGTAAGCCGTGTTGTCCCCGCCAAGAAGCTTAAAGAAGAAGCTATGGCTGCTGCCGGAAAAATCGCTGAAAAATCGCTCCTTGCGACCATGGCGGTCAAAGACACGGTGAACCGCGCTTATGAGACGACGCTTGCTGAAGGCGTCAACTATGAACGTCGGATGTTCCAAGCATTGTTCGCCACAGAAGACCAATCCGAAGGTATGGCGTCTTATGTCGAAAAACGCGAGCCGCAGTTCCGAGACAAATAATCTAGTTGATATAGTGCAGCTCATCGAAGGTCTGACGCCATTCACGGACCTTGCCAGCCATCGCTGACGGATCACCGCTGCACAGCGCTTCCGCGATCAAGTCGGCCATACGATCAACGTGCTGCATATCCACGCCCCATCGCACCAGCTCCGGAGTGCCAATCCGCAGCCCGTTCATATCTCCGTCCACAGGATCACTCGGCAACCCGATACCACAGGCCAGAAAGCCAGCCTTGTATAGTTTCTTGGACGCGGCTTGTCCGCCCCCATAAGGTTCGGCATGCACTGCGAATTGATGGCTCGAAGTAGCGCCTTGCGCCGTTTCAAACACAGGAATACCTCGGGCCTTCAATCCAGCCGCCAGCCCTTGGGCAACCTCGATCATTTTTGCCGCATAGGCTCGACCATGGTCGCGCCAATCTAGCATCGTGACAACCATCGCTGCCGATTTTGCAGCATCAAAATTGGCGGTCATTCCAGGGAAAGCAATCGCATCAAAATGCTCTGCCATCTCTGCATCATTGGTAACGATCAGTCCGCTGGCTGGCCCTCCAAGGCTTTTGTAAGTGGACATCGTCATGAAATGCGCACCCTCGGCCAGCGGATCCCGCCACGCCTTTCCGGCAATAATCCCGCATTGGTGGGCGGCATCAAACATAACTTTTGCCCCTACGGCATCCGCCACCTCGCGAATCTCTGCGACAGGATGTTCAAACAGGTTCAAACTTGACCCGACAGTAATCAGCTTTGGCCGTTCCCGTTCCGCGAGTGACATCAAACCCTCGGCGTCGATAGTATAGCCGTCCGCCAGTACTGGGGCTTCAACAGTCCGCAGGCCATACAGACCCGCACACCCTGCCAGATGATGTGTGACGTGCCCGCCAATCGAAGCGGGCGGAGCGATGATTGTGTCCCCTGCTTTGCAAGTCGCCATGAAGCCGTAAAGGTTTGCGATCGCACCAGATGGCACACGGATCTCGGCAAAATCGGCGTCAAAGACCTCAGCACACAACGCGGCTGCAAGAACCTCGATTTCTTCGATTGCCTCCAGCCCCATTTCATACTTGTCGCCCGGGTAGCCAAGCGAAGGCCGCGACCCAATGCCAGACGCTAGCATCGTTTCGGCGCGCGGGTTCATGACGTTGGTCGCCGGATTTAAGTTGAAACAGTGTCGTTCATGAATGTCGCGGTTCTCGATAACCGAAGCATCCAATCGGGCCATAATGTCGTTCGATGACCAACTCGCATATTGTGCAATATCTTGCACTCTGGCTTCACTTGCCATCGGCACCCAATTCCGCGTCTTCAATGTCATGGTTTGCTCCTGATGTTTCTGTCACCCTGACCTGTGGAATCACGCAATGCAAAAGGATGTTTGCAAAATTTGATCGCGCCACCTATACGCAGCGCTGAAATGCGCGTGATGCCCGCCTAGGCTCGAATCAATCTTGGTGAGAACCATTGGGTTGCGTGCGTTAAAGATATTGAACAAACGAACCCGAAAGAGACTGATTAAAATGGCAAATACTCCACAAGCAAAGAAGCGCGCACGTCAGAACGAAGCCCGTTTTCAAGTAAACAAAGCACGTCGCTCCCGTATCCGCACTTTCTTGCGCCGCGCTGAAGAAGCAATCGAATCCGGCGATAAAGAAGCAGCAACAGCAGCTGTACGCGCTCTTCAGCCAGAATTGATGCGTGGCGTTACCAAAGGCGTTTTCCACAAGAACACAGCGGCACGTAAGATGTCCCGTCTCGTGTCTCGCGTAAAATCAATCGGCTAAATCTAGAATCGCTACCGATTCTCAGATTTACCTTAGGTAAGGCGATCCAAGCGGGTCGCCTTTTCTTTTTGGCAGTTACATTTTTGCCCCCCTCACAACTTACTTTCTGTTGTGATTCAACGGCTGGCCAGATTCGTTTTGCGGCTACGCCTGTCAAGACCATCAACACTGTTGAAAACACGATCTCTCGGAGGCTAGTTTCATCGAGCGATTCATTTCGTTCCTGGGGGAGCGTGGGACAATCGAACATATTCTGAGGCTAAGTTTGCGTGTGGCAAACGGGCTTTCCTGAACCTGTTCGGCAGGCTAGCGAATGCATATAGGTGGGGACCTAGCAATCGTAAGCGTGACCCATGTTTTCTACGAAGACTGCTGTTTTAGACGGCCAGTTCTACGTTTACTCAAGGTCCTATGCGGCCTGCACCAGTTTGGTGCGGTGTCTGCTTGTTTGGCCAAGGAACGAATTAGTCCAAGAACAAGTGGTGGCAGCCGCTAAACAATAAGTGTTGGTACGGGACAAATGGGGAATTTATGACGGACGCGAATTGGGATCAGGTTAAGGCGGACATGCGAGCAGCTGTCGGCGCAGGGAACTACAAAAGTTGGATAGAACCCCTGTCCCTCCTGACTACTGACCAGGGCGTTGCCCACGTTGGTGCCCCAAATCTGTTCGTTGGTGATTACGTTGGTAAGACGTACGGCGATCAAATCATTTACCACCTAAACCGCCAGGGCCTTTCTGTTCAGCGTTTGGCATTTGAGGTCGCCGGTGCGACGAAGCCAGCTTTGAACAACGCACCCAAAAGCGCGCCCTCAAAACCGGCCAACACTCAGGCCGACGCGAGTCCCGATCAACGTTTTACGTTCAACAACTTCGTCATCGGCAAGCCAAACGAATTGGCTCACGCTGCGGCCAAACGAGTAGCCGAAGGTGGTCCGACAACTTTCAACCCGTTGTTCTTATATGGGGGCGTTGGTTTGGGTAAGACACACCTGATGCACGCGATCGCACATGAGCTTGGCGAGCGTCGCCCAGATCTCAACGTTCTCTACATCTCAGCGGACCAGTTCATCTATCGATTCATCTCTGCTCTGCGGGATCGCAAGATGATGGATTTCAAACAGCACTTCCGTTCAGTCGACATTTTGATGGTGGATGACATTCAGTTCCTTGAGGGTAAGGAATCAACACAAGAAGAATTCTTCCACACGTTCAACGCACTTGTAGATCAAAATAAGCAGCTCATCATTTCTGCGGACCGCGCACCTGGTGAGATCCGTGACTTGAGTGAGCGGATTAAGTCACGTCTACAATGTGGTTTGGTTGTTGATTTGCACCCGACTGATTACGAATTGCGTCTTGGTATCCTGCACGCGAAACAGGAAAACTACGTTAACGTCTATCCTGGGGTGGAAATCGCCACGGGCGTTCTTGAATTCCTTGCACACCGTATTTCGTCAAACGTGCGTGTTCTGGAAGGTGCCTTAAATCGCCTTTATGCGCTCGCATCCCTCGTAGGTCGCACTGTTACGGTTGAAATGGCTCAAGATTGCCTGTCCGACATTCTGCGCGCGTCTGATCGCAAGCTCACTATCGAAGAAATCCAACGGAAAGTGTCCGAACACTACGACATTCGTTTGTCTGACATGCTTGGCCCTAAACGCACACGTAGCCTCGCGCGTCCTCGTCAAGTTGCGATGTGGCTGTGCAAACAACTTACGACGCGATCTTTACCGGAAATTGGCCGTAAGTTTGGGAAACGTGATCATACCACGATCATGCACGGGGTCCGTAAAATCGACGAACTGCGCCAATCTGACAGTCAAATCGCCGATGATCTGGAAATGCTACGCCGCGCCCTCGAAGACTAGGCATAAAGCCCTTGTAGATGGGCTGAAATCCGCTAGTTTTGGCG
Source organism: Octadecabacter algicola (assembly GCF_021532625.1). Classification (GTDB taxonomy): domain Bacteria; phylum Pseudomonadota; class Alphaproteobacteria; order Rhodobacterales; family Rhodobacteraceae; genus Octadecabacter; species Octadecabacter algicola. The sequence goes on along the minus strand of NZ_JAKGAR010000003.1, from coordinate 401,134 downwards.
TCCGACCATTGCGGCACCACTATCGGAGACAGGGCCATGAAACTCAGCATCGAACGCGCAACACTGCTCAAAGCCGTGGCGCAAGCCCAATCGGTAGTGGAACGGCGTAACACGATTCCGATTCTTGCCAACGTCTTGATCGAGGCCGAAGGAAACGAAGCCACGTTCCGTGCGACGGACCTCGACATAGAAGTCGTGGACAAAGCACCGGCGCAGATCGAACGGGCAGGGGCTACTACGGTTTCCGCCGTGACCCTGAACGAAATTGTACGCAAGCTGCCTGACGGTGCATTGGTCACCCTGACAGAAGACAGCGCGTCCGGTCGCCTGACAATCGAAGCCGGCCGTTCGAACTTTAGCCTCGCGACACTGCCCAAAGAAGATTTCCCTGTTATGGCGACGTCTGATTATGCGGCGAATTTCTCCTGCCCAGCGCCGACGCTTCGCCGCCTTTTTGACAAATCCAAATTTGCGATCAGCACCGAAGAAACCCGTTACTACCTTAACGGTGTTTACATGCACGTTTCCGATGCCGATGGCGGCAAAGTTCTGCGGTGCGTGGCAACGGATGGCCATCGTCTCGCCCGTATCGACGCAGAGCTTCCTGAAGGTGCAGAGGGCATGGCGGGTGTGATTGTCCCACGTAAAACCGTGGGCGAATTGCGCAAGCTGCTTGATGATGACGAAATGAAAATTGCCGTCTCAGTATCCGAAACCAAAATCCGGTTTGCGACACCTGACATCACGCTGACGTCCAAAGTGATTGACGGTACATTTCCCGACTATACGCGCGTTATCCCGCAGGGGAACACGCGCAAAATGGAAGTGGATGCTGCCGAGTTCGCCAAGGCCGTTGATCGTGTGGCGACTGTATCGTCCGAACGTTCCCGTGCGGTCAAACTGCAGCTCGACGAAGACCGTCTTATCCTCTCGGTCAATGCACCTGATAGCGGCGCTGCCGAAGAAGAGCTCGCGGTCGCATACGGTGATGAACGTCTAGAAATCGGCTTCAACGCGAAGTACTTGCTCGAAATTGCAAGCCAAGTGGACCGTGAAAACGCGGTCTTCATGTTCAACTCATCCGGCGATCCGACACTGATGCGCGAAGGTAACGACACCAGCGCCGTCTACGTCGTCATGCCGATGCGCGTGTGACCTCGCACGTAGGTTGAGTATTTTAAGCACAATGAAACAGGGGGGCCGCAGATAATGTCGGCCCTTTTCCTGTCTTCACTGACGCTCTCCCATTTCAGGTCCCACAAGCGCGCCACGCTCGAACTTGATGGCCGGCCGGTCGCGATCTATGGCCCCAACGGAGCGGGCAAGACGAATATCCTTGAGGCCGTGTCGATCTTGTCTCCGGGACGTGGTTTGCGCCGTGCGAGTTCACAGGACATGACCCGTCGTCCCGAAGCGCTGGGCTGGAAGATCACTGCGGACCTTACCTCTATCAATCAGCATCACGAGATCGAAACATGGTCCGAAGGTGGTGCATCTCGACAAACCAAAATTGACGGCAAAGCGGCCGCGCAGGTGGCATTGGGCCGCATTGGACGGGTGCTCTGGCTAATCCCCGCAATGGACCGGCTTTGGATTGAGGGCGCAGAGGGGCGGCGGCGTTTTCTGGACCGTGCAACGCTCTCGTTTGAACCGTCCCACGCCGAAACCGTCCTGACTTATGAAAAGGCGATGCGAGAACGCAACCGGCTGCTGAAGGATATGGTGCGGGACGCCCACTGGTATGCTGCCCTAGAACGCCAAATGGCGGACGCTGGCGCGAAAATTCATCGCAACCGCATGGATGCCCTTCTGCTTCTGGCAAACGCGCAGGCCGCGGCTGAAACAGCCTTCCCGTCTGCGCTCCTTGATCTGACACATGCGGACCCCGCCTGTGATGCTCCTGATGACCCAGCCGCGCTGCTTGCTGCGCTTGAGGGCAGCCGCCAACGCGACATGGCCGCGGGCCGGACCTTGATTGGCCCGCACCGTGCGGATCTTAGCGCTGTCTACGCGGCAAAAGACGTGCCAGCGAAAGACTGTTCAACGGGTGAGCAAAAGGCACTGCTCATCTCTCTCATTCTAGCAAACGTGCGCGCCTTAGCTGATGATTTTGGTGCACCTCCAATTTTACTGCTGGACGAAGTCGCAGCTCATCTGGATGCCAGCCGACGTGATGCACTTTATTCAGAGATCACTGCACTCCGTGCTCAGGCCTTTATGACTGGGACTGGGCCAGAGTTGTTCCAAGAACTCGGCGAGGCGGCACAGAACGTCAACGTCACGGATGAAAGCGGTGTTTCGCAAGTCAGCCAAACTTGACGAAACTACCTATAAAATATGCCTGTTAAGCGTGACAATCTGCGCCAAAACTCCTATAAAATTACAGGAATAACAAAAAGGGTCCTCAATGACCGACGAGCAGCAAAAGCCGGAAGAGTACGGCGCGGATTCTATTAAAGTTCTCAAGGGCTTGGAGGCTGTTCGCAAGCGGCCTGGTATGTATATCGGTGATACTGATGACGGGTCCGGCCTGCATCATATGGTATATGAAGTCGTCGATAACGGAATTGACGAAGCTTTGGCTGGTCATGCGGACTATGTGAACGTCAAAATCCATTCGGATTCATCGATTTCTGTGCGCGATAACGGGCGCGGAATTCCTGTAGGTGTCCACGAAGAAGAAGGCGTTTCTGCCGCCGAAGTCATCATGACCCAACTGCACGCCGGCGGTAAGTTTGACAGCAACTCCTATAAGGTTTCGGGCGGTTTGCACGGGGTGGGTGTATCAGTTGTGAACGCGCTGTCTGTTTGGCTCGAACTCAAAGTGTGGCGTGATGGTAAAGTTCACAAAGCACGCTTTGCGCACGGCGATACAACAGACCACCTCGAAGTGATTGGTGATGCAAACGGCGAAACCGGCACCGAAGTCCGTTTCCTTGCGTCGACTGAGACGTTCTCTAACCTCGAGTATTCATTCGAGACCTTGGAAAAGCGTCTCCGCGAACTCGCGTTCTTGAACTCTGGCGTTCGTATCATCTTAGAAGATGAACGTCCTGCCGAACCTTTGCGCAGTGAGTTGTACTATGAAGGCGGTGTTAAGGAATTCGTCAAATACATCGACCGATCCAAAACCGCCGTTATGGAAGAACCGATCTACGTTAAAGGCGAGAAAGATGACATCGGCATCGAAGTCGCTATGTGGTGGAACGACACATACAACGAGATGGTCCTGCCATTCACCAACAACATCCCTCAGCGGGACGGCGGCACGCACATGGCGGGTTTCCGTGGTGCGCTAACTCGTACGATCAACGCCTACGCGACGTCCAGCGGGATCGCGAAAAAGGAAAAGGTGAGCTTTACCGGCGATGACGCCCGCGAAGGTTTGACCTGTGTCTTGTCCGTGAAAGTGCCGGACCCGAAGTTCTCCAGCCAAACCAAAGACAAATTGGTTTCTTCTGAAGTCCGCCCAGCGGTTGAATCCCTAGTGGGGGAAAAGCTGTCTGAATGGTTCGAGGAAAACCCTAATGTTGCCAAGCAGATTGTTGGCAAGATTGTTGAGGCTGCGTTGGCGCGTGAAGCTGCGCGCAAAGCTCGCGAACTAACCCGTCGCAAGACGGCAATGGACGTGAATTTCCTCGCAGGCAAACTCAAGGACTGCTCCGAAAAAGACCCGTCCAAAACCGAAGTCTTCTTGGTGGAGGGTGACTCCGCTGGTGGGTCTGCCCAAACTGGACGTGATCGTCAGACGCAAGCGATCCTGCCACTGAAAGGTAAGATTCTGAACGTTGAACGGGCTCGGTTTGACCGGATGCTTGGGAGCCAAGAGATTGGTAACCTCGTAATGGCGCTGGGCACTGGCATTGGCCGCGATGAATTCAACATCGACAAGCTGCGCTACCATAAGATCGTCATCATGACCGATGCGGACGTCGACGGTGCACACATTCGTACTCTTCTTCTCACGTTCTTCTTCCGTCAAATGCCCGAGTTGATCGAACGTGGCTATCTCTATATCGCGCAGCCGCCCCTCTACAAAGTGAGCCGTGGTAAGTCCGAAGTTTACCTCAAAGACCAAGCCGCGATGGATGACTACCTCACTGAGCAAGGGTGCGAAGGTGCGATCCTACGTCAAGGCAACGGTGAAGAGCTGACTGGTGCAGACTTGCGCCGCGTCGTCGACGAAGCGGGCCGCCTGAAACGTGTGCTTGATGCATTCCCGACGCACTACCCCCGTCACATCCTCGAACAAGCCGCCATTGCTGGCGCGTTCGTTTCAGGCGCGGTGGATAGCGATCTGCAAGGTGTGGCCGACAAGGTTGCAGCGCGTCTCGATTTGATCGCGAATGAATGGGAACGTGGCTGGCAGGGTCGCATCACGCAGGACAAGGGTATCCGACTTGCCCGTATTTTGCGCGGTGTCGAAGAAGTCCGCACTTTGGACGGCAAGATGTTACGATCTGGCGAAGCTCGTAAATCAGGCTCGTTCACCCAGCACCTGCAAGAGGTCTACAACACACCAGCGACGTTGATCCGTAAGGACCGTGTTCAGAACATCTATGGGCCGCTCGATCTTCTTAAGGCGATCCTCGAAGAAGGCGAACGCGGGCTTTCCCTACAGCGCTACAAAGGCTTGGGTGAGATGAACCCAGATCAGCTTTGGGAAACAACGCTCGACCCTGACGCACGCACGTTGCTTCAAGTGAAAGTCGAAGACGTCGCAGAGGCCGATGATCTGTTCACAAAGCTGATGGGTGATGTCGTGGAACCACGCCGCGAGTTCATTCAGGAAAACGCGCTGAACGTCGAACATCTGGATTTCTAAGAATGCTCTATTGGGCCGTAAGTATCAGCGCTGCAATTTGCTCAACGCTGATACTGCGGGCCTTTGGTCCGTCACCGACGGCTTTGATGACATTCGCCATCGCAGCGATACTGTTCTTTGGTATTCGCTATGTGATGTTCATGGCGCTTGTGGTGATCCACAACCTTATTAGCCGCTAGTCCTCGTCCAAGACCTGCGCAATCACACCCAAGAACCGCGCGACTTCGGCTTCGCTGTTGTAGTGGCACATCGACACCCTTACGGCAGCGGATTGCCCCAAGGGGTTCAGGATATTGCCGCTGTAATGGTCCGCTTTACGGACATGGGTTCGAATGCCTTCGGCATTCAACGCAGCAACGATCTCCGCTGCGGGAACTGTCTCGGCCCAAAAACACACCAGCCCCTCGCGGGCGGGGTTGTCCACACCACCAACAATTGTGACATCCTTCATCTCGGCCAGTCCCTTTAGGTTGCCGGTACCGTGCAACATCGCATCCGTCAGCGCCTTTTCTTGGATCTTAATGGCAGCACCTGCATCTTCAATTCTGCCGCGACGGGTTTCGGACGAGCCCACCTGCCCACCAAGCCAATCGAAGTAATCCACGACATCGTGGAACGTCGCATAAGCGCCCGTATCGCGTGTCCCGAATTCCCAATTGGCCTCCGGCCCGTTTATCAGGTTTTCTGGCCCCAAAGCCGTCAGGCGGTCACTCACCCAAGCCACCCCATAGCCGTGACGAGAGAACACTTTGTAGGGGGACACAACGTACCCATCAACGCCGGCAGCCTCGAGGTCCACCAAGCCATGTGACGCATGCTGAATGCCATCAACGATGATAAAACACTCCGGCGCAACTGCGCGGATCGCAGCACAGATTGCATTCAAATCCATCGCCATCCCCGTCACCGGCGACGTATGCAAAATTGTGGCGACTTTCGTGTCAGCTGTGATGACTTTCGCGTAGGCCTCGGCCGTGACAAGTCCCAAAGTGTCATCATGGGGCACGCGACAATAATCCCGCCCTAACTTATCCGCCCAATACGACATGGCCGAGCAAGATGCTGGATGCTCGACCGTCGATCCAATCAAAACGCCGCCATCCGTGCCCGCAATTGAGGTCCTAATTAGACGGAAAAGCAATTCAGTACCGCTTTCACCGACAATGACTTGCCCGTCCGTGACGTTGAACCAATCGCTAGCGGCGGCCTTAGCTTCCTTGATGATATCGACCAATGCCAAGGACGCGACGTTTGCGCGTCCTTGGTTGTCGGGAATGGCTGCGAACCGCGCCGAAGTCTCAACCACAGAGTTAAGTGTTAACGCGCCACCCGCATTCTCGAAAAACACCCTCGGCCCATTGAAAGGGCAGGCATCAACATGGGCAAATTTACCGCGGATTTCTGAAAGTAGGTCGGCATTGATCATGGTAAGTCTCCTTACGAAGACTTCATCTCAAACAAGCTCCCAATGCCAGCACAAACGTGCGCCTACAGGTCAATCATTTCCGCTACTTCCACTGACCCGCTGCCATCAACCACCATCGGATTACTTTTTGCATGAGCGCATGCCTCCGCGTAGTCAGCTGCCTGAATAACCGTGTAACCGGAAACCGGGTTCGAGCCACCATTCTCAACATGACCATCTGCACTAACGGTATGGGACTGCCCAACAGGTGCACCACCGTCAACAGTCGCAGCCCCCATGGATTCATACCATGCGCCCCACGCGGCCATGGCTTTCGCTCCCTCTTCGGGCGTTTCCGGCATTCCACCGCCGTGATACACGAATAAAAACTTAGGCATTTCAGATCCTCCCAATCATGAGAGTCCTAGTGAACACCTGAACAGTTGAGTCGCACAAGCCTTTAACCTGCAGCAGGTCCAACATGCGACTCGCCACGCGCGGCGGATAGCGCGATCTGTTTCTGGCGCTCTCTAAACCGATTCTTGTCGGACTCACTCGTTTCGCCGGCGCACTGGTGACACGACACGCCTAGCTCAAATTCCGGTCGTTTCTGGTCATCCGGCAGCAAGGGCCGCCGACAGGCATAGCACAAAAGATGCGGCCCTTCTTTTAACCCGTGACCAACGCTCACCCGCGCATCAAAGACGAAACACTCACCATCCCAAGTGCTTTCCTCCTGAGGCACTTCTTCCAGATACTTCAGGATGCCACCCTTCAGGTGATACACATCCTCAACCCCCTGACCGATCAGATAGTTGGTCGACTTTTCGCAGCGGATGCCGCCTGTGCAAAACATTGCAATGCGCTTGTTGTGAAAGCGGTCTTTGTTTGCTTCCCACCATGCAGGAAATTCACCGAAAGATTTCGTTTCAGGGTCTATCGCACCATCAAACGTCCCAATCGCCACTTCATAGTCATTGCGCGTATCAATTACAGCTACGTCTGGGGAGGTAATCAGCGCGTTCCAGTCTTCGGGCGCCACATAATTCCCGACGCTCGCTGTTGGGTCTACATCTGGTTGACCCATTGTCACGATCTCGCGTTTGATACGCACCTTCATCCGATTGAACGGCGGCACGCTCGCAGTGCTTTCCTTCCATTCGAAATCCGCGCAACCTGGCAGCGCGCGGATATGTGTTAGAACCGCATCAATTCCCGCTCGCGGACCAGCAATCGTGCCGTTGATCCCTTCGCGGGCTAACAGCAGTGTTCCCATGACATCACCAGACGCGCAAACGGCCGCCAGCGGCCCCTTCAAAGCAGCGGGATCATCAAATGAGGTGAAATGGTAGAGTGCAGCAACTGTATACATAGCTATCCAATTAAAGTCGTCATTCTGAGAGCGCAAGCGCCTACATCTACTGCGGCCCTGCACTCAGCCAGCGGTCCAAAATTTCACTAAGACCGCTCCAATCCGTATACTCATGGTCTACGCCCAATTCCGCATTTGGATCTTTTTCAGCGATGATCCGTCGCATAATGAACTTCGTGAACAGGTCATATTCTGATGGCAAGTAGGCCCCTGCGATATGGGCAACCTCATTTGGCGCCCAGCCCGTGGCTTGTTCAAAATCCGAGACAATACGGCTTAACCCGCGCCAGTCATCCGAGTCATGCCCGCCCGCCGCCAGCGACACTGATAGAAACAATGACGGAACTGTCTTCAGGGCCTTAGCACTGTCGGATACAAAATCCGTCAAAGAAGCTTGATAGTGTCCCGCATGGACGGAAGCGACGAAAACCGCCCGATCAAATCGGCCAAGGTCCAAGCCATCGGCATCAACAAGAGACATGAGCTCTACAGAGTTTCCCGTTTCGACAAACCGATCCGCAGCCCACTGCGCAACCTTGCGAGAGTGTCCTTGGGTTGTCGCATATCCGATGAAAATTTTCATTTCTGGCACTCCTCTTCGTTGCACGTATCCTCAATCTTACGTTTGACCCTCATGCTAACTTGATGATGCGACCGCTTCTTTGACCGACGTCAAATCCCGTTGCACGCGCCGCCTCAATCCTTAGTCTGCGCGCAACTTAACTTGTTGGAGTCTCACATGTCCCACGCTCTTCTTGTCATTGATGTTCAAAACGACTTTTGCCCAGGCGGCGCGCTCGCGGTCGCTGGTGGGAGCGATATCGTTTCCCCAATTAACGCAGTCATGGCTGATTTTGACGCAGTCATCCTGACGCAAGATTGGCATCCAGCGGGACACAGCTCCTTCGCAACCACTCACTCGGCGGATCCGATGAGCGTCATCGACATGCCCTACGGTCCACAAGTGCTTTGGCCTGACCATTGCATCCAAGGCACCGAAGGCGCGGCTTTCCATAAAGACCTCAACGTTGACGCCGCCGACATGATCATCCGTAAAGGATACAATCCAGCAATCGACAGCTATTCTGCATTCTTTGAGAACGACCATACGACGCCGACAGGGCTGACGGGTTACCTAAACACACGCGGGATCGACACCCTCACTTTGGTTGGGCTGGCTACAGATTTTTGCGTGAACTATTCTGCTGTGGATGCCGCAAAGCTTGGCTTTAGAGTTACCGTACGCACCGATTTGTGCCGTGCAATCGATTTTGATGGCAGTTTGGTTGCAGCTGTAGATGGGATGAAAACCGCTGGTGTCTACGTCGTCTAATTCAGCGACGAAGAGACACCAGCCGATAAGCTGCTTGCGCTTCATCTGACGTGATCAGCGGTAACCCGCGCTCAATCCAACCCGCGCCGCGATCATTGCCGATCATCCCTTCGGAGACGTCGATGACATCAGGAAACCCATTTTCCGCAAGAATAGAGACAACATATTCGGTTCGACCACCCGTGGCACAGATCAAGCCGACGGGAACACCTTGGTTTGCATTCAGCAAGCTTGTGATTTTGCTGGCGAACTCGGGGCTGTGCATTGTCAATGCAAGCGCGCCCTCGGCCACTCCTGTCTCAACCCATTCACCAGGGCTGCGGATGTCGATCAGGATCATTTCATCGTTGCTGACCGCTGCAAAGGCATCTGGCGCGGACATAACAGTTGGTTCCGCCGAGAGCGGAGCAGCAACTCCGATCGAAACAGCAAACAGGACACCTTTGAGCATCTACTCAACTCCTAAACGTGTAGTGGGCTGAGTTGTCTTTGCATTTATTGCATTGCACCGTCAAAGGGTCCCGCCTTACAAGTTCGAGAACGCGCAATCAATCCAAACCATAGATTAGCGGATCACATGGACCGAACACGGTGCATGGCGCACTACGCGCGATGCTGTTGACCCGATGAAGATATCCGTGAATCCCAGTTTATGAGATGCAATCACGATGCAATCGATGTCGTGTTCTTTTGCATAGTTATCAATCGTGCGGGCGGGATGACCGTGGAGCAGTACTGCACTCGCACCGGGGATTTCCGCAGCGGCATTACGTAACTTTTCTTTCGCTGTTTCGTAGGATTTATCCAACACATCCTGTCGAATTTCCGCGGTGACAAAGTCTGGTATATCCTCCACGACGTGGACCACCGTTATCTTCGCTCCCTCATCCGCAAGCGTGCGAGTGAGTTTAAACGACACTTCATGTCCGCCGTCATCCAACATGATCGGAACAAGAATATTCTTATACATTGCTGTATCTCCCTTTGAATGCTTCAAGAACGTTCCTATTGATAACCGCAACGCACCGCGCCAGCCTTGAGGCAGATCAAGAAGGTTTTCATGAAGCTCAATGATGGGAGACCGGATGCAAAATAGGAGTGGCACGTTCGCCAGCCTTTCACAGTTCGAATTGCGAGCGGCCGCGTCACTGGTTGTGGTCGTCGCGTCATTTTGGGCAGTCTCTAGTCTGCTCTATTACTGGTTGGTTGATGCCATGTCGCTTGAACGAGGCTACGATGAAGCCCCGTTTTTGTTCACAGCGTACTATTTGATCTGGGCAGGTCTTGCCGCTGTGTGGTTTCGCGCGCTCTTGTTCAGTGACCTAAGCGCGAAACGGGCCTCCTATCAGGCAGCGATCATGGTCCCGATGATGGTGGTGCTCGGGGCCTACGTCACTGTTGTTTTGCCGATGTTGCCAGAGGTCTCGGTAGACTTGGCGCCGTCTAACCCGCCGGAGTTTATGTTTGCAACCGCGTGGTATTACTTGCCCAAATCAGCGGACATTCTGTTTCAGCAGGTGCTAATCGCTGCGATGATCTTCGCAATGGCCCGACGGAATATCAAATTGCGGTATATCGCGATTACAATGGCGATCCTGTTTGGCGGTTACCATCTGACCCTCGGGTTCGATGGTTTCACGGCGTTCTACGTTACGCGCTTCACTCTCTCGGCAACAGTTTTCGGGCTTTTCGTGCCCTATCTATATTTGCAATCGCGGAACGGGTTTCAGTGGGCTTATGGGCTGCACTGGTCGTTTTATGCCATCGACGCAACTATTACACATTTCGTTCTTGGTGATGCCGTGATGTCCACTTGAACGATGTCAGCTAGGGCCCCGTTCCCTGAATCTTTGATACGCGGCCTCGTAAGCGTCGACCAAGTGCATCTCAGGCATAACTGTTCTGTCCACATCGGGCGGCGTCATGACCTCTGCAACATCTGCTCCAGTCGCCGCACAAATTCCAAGCCTCGCTGCGCCCAGTGCTGCGCCGAACTCACCCCCCGCAGGTAAGTCCAAGGGTAGGTTAAAGACCGTCGCAATCAGCGCCACCCAATATTCGGACTTTGCACCACCTCCGATGGCAGACAGTCGTTGGGGGGCCGCGCCGACGGATCGCAATGCCTCCAAACTGTCACGGAGTCCAAACGCCACACCCTCTAGAACGGCCTGTGTCATGTCTTCTTGCTTTGTGTCATGGGACAACCCGCCAAACGACCCCCGTAAACTGGTATCGTTGTGCGGAGTCCGCTCCCCTGCCAGATAGGGCAGAAATTGGCCGGCACCTGGTGCTCGTAACGACGTCCCCAAGGCTCCCGAAAGCTCAGCCGGCGAGCGCCCTGTGATTCGCCCCCACCAGTTTAAGCTGTCAGTAGCCGACAGCATAACACCCATCTGGTACCAATGCTCCGGCACCGCATGACAGAACGTGTGTACCGCGGTCGCTGGTGACGGCGCGCACCGGTCCCGCGCGCATAACACGACGCCTGAGGTGCCCAGCGACACAAACCCAACGCCGTCGTTCAACGCTCCGATCCCACAGGCTGCTGCTGCATTGTCTCCGGCACCACCGGCAACAACGATATCAGGCCCGACGCCCCATCGCTCGGCAATATCGGCTCGCAAAACGCCAGCATGTTGGCTTCCTTCTACCAGCTTAGGCATTTTTGAACGTGCCATGCCGCTGGCCGAAAGCAAAGAATCTGACCAGTCGCGTCCAGCCACGTCCAACCAAGACGTTCCCGCGCTGTCTGACATGTCTGCCACGCGATCCCCCGTTAAAGCGAAGTTCATGTACCCTGCAGGGAGCATTACCGTCTCAACTTGGTCGAAAATCTCAGGCTCATGCTTGGCCAGCCACACCAGTTTCGGCGAAGTGAACCCCGCAAAAACGATGTTGCCCGACAGATCTCGAACACCGTCAACCTTATCCAACGCTTCCGCTTCAACGTGCGCGCGCGTGTCATTCCACATGATACAGGGACGCAAGACGTCTCCAGCGGTATCGAGAACCACTGCTCCGTGCATATGGCCGGACACCCCGATGCCACGCAGCTCGGAAAATGCGGGGCATTCTTTTCGCATTTCGGCAACGGCGCTTTCTAACGCGGCTTCCCAATCGCTTGGGAATTGCTCGGACCATCCATCATGGGGCCGCTGCGTGGCGTATCCGCGTTCAGCAGTCGCCAAGACGTCTCCGGCTTCGTCAATCAGCAATAGCCGAAGCCCCGAAGTCCCCAAGTCAATTCCGAGAAAGCTCATCTAATACCCCTTGCTTGATGTTCAAAGCACCAAACCATAGCCACAGTCGGTTGCAAAGCGTCGCCAGACACTTGCCCCCGCGCACACCAACCGTCACAACATCATCACGACAAGGGAGAACGGCATGGTCGATATCGCAACACGAGTTTGGAACCACAAATGGAAGATCGATCCGATCGTCCGATCCCTCATCGACACGGACTTTTATAAGCTCCTGATGTGCCAATCCGTGTTTCGCAACAAACCGGACACGCAGGTCACGTTTTCATTGATCAACCGCACCAAATCCGTTCGCCTTGCAGATCTGGTGGACGAAGGCGAATTGCGCGAACAGCTCGACCACGTCCGCTCCCTTTCGCTGTCACGCGGCGAAAGCACATGGATGCGCGGCAACACGTTCTACGGAAAACGCTCCATGTTCTCGCCTGAATTCATGGACTGGTTCGAACAACTTCGCCTGCCGCCCTACCACCTCGAAAAACGTGACGGCCAGTATGAACTGACGTTCGAAGGCAGCTGGCCCGAAGTCATGCTCTGGGAAATCCCCGCCCTCGCCATCATCATGGAACTGCGCAACCGCGCTGTACTGGGCACAATGGGGAAATTCGAACTCGAAGTTCTCTATGCGCGCGGCATGACCAAGCTCTGGGAGAAGGTCGAAAAACTGCGCCCGCTTGAAGGCCTTCGCGTCGCAGACTTCGGCACCCGTCGTCGCCATTCGTTCCTGTGGCAAGACTGGGCCGTGCAAGCCATGCAGGAAGGCTTGGGCGATAGCTTCATCGGGACCTCCAACTGCCTGATCGCCAAAAACCGCGAGGTCGAGGCCATCGGCACCAACGCTCACGAACTCCCCATGGTCTACTCCGCGCTGGCCAAAGACGACGATGCCCTGTTCCAAGCGCCTTATGACGTACTGCGCGATTGGCACGACGAACACGAAGGCAATTTGCGCATCATCTTGCCCGACACCTACGGAACGCAGGGCTTCCTTGATAACGCTCCCGACTGGCTTGCGGGCTGGACGGGCATTCGTGTGGATTCCGGTGACCCCGCAACCGCCGCCGAAGTTGCGATCAAATGGTGGGAATCCCGTGGTGAGGACCCGCGCGACAAACTTGTGATCTTCTCTGACGGTCTGGACGCCGACAAAATCGTGACCCTGCACAACCAATTCAAAGGCCGCTGCCAAGTCAGTTTCGGCTGGGGCACCATGCTCACCAACGATTTTAAGGGCCTGACGACGGGCGACACCCTCGCCCCGTTCTCGCTGGTCTGCAAAGCCGTCACGGCTAACGGCAACCCCACCGTCAAACTCTCCGACAACCCCAACAAAGCCATGGGCCCAGAAGCGGAGATCGAACGGTATAAGCGGGTGTTTGGTGTCGGGGAACAGGAACGGGTTGAGGTTGTGGTTTGAAGACCGACCTTAAAATCAATTAATAACAACGACTTAAAAAATAGCTTACTTTTCCAAGAATAATACTAGTCCGCCAAGCGTAGTCCTAATGAGAGCAGCAGGGCGTTGCTCAAACATTGGATTGGAAAAGACATGAAACTGATTTCTGCATTAACACTGGGTCTCTTCGTCGCTGGCTGCGAAAGCGCTTACGCTGGCGGCCATGCGGTTCTAACGGACGACAATGGCATGACGCTTTACACATTTGATAACGACACGGCGAACACATCCAACTGCTATGACGGTTGCGCTTCAAGCTGGCCACCTTTCCTCGGTCAGGCAGGCGCTACTCGGGATGGTTTGACATTGATTGAACGTCGTGACGGCAGCCAGCAATGGGCAAAAGACGGTGAACCACTGTATTTTTGGGCTGGTGACCAGAACCCCGGTGACAAGACCGGAGACGGGGTTGGTGGCGTTTGGCATGTTGCGGAATAAGCCGTATTTTCAACAGGACTCAGTGCTGTAATCAGTTGCCTTCTTACAAACTACACTGTTGAAAAGCCACTCGCTATCACGGACTATGGCCCAGCGGCATTTTTCGCGCTGGGCCATTTTTAGTGAGACCATGAACGCAGATCAATTCAAATCAGAGATGATCGACCTGCTTCCGAGGTTGCGCCGTTTTGCGATAAGCCTAGCGAGAACCGGACCAGACGCCGACGACTTACTGCAAGATGCCTGTTCGACGGCCCTTCTTAAGTGGGGACAGTATGACTCGTCCCAGCCATTAGATCGCTGGATGTTCCGGATAATACGTAACCACTGGATTTCTGAAATCCGAAAACGCAAAGTGCGAGAGGGCGAAGGTCAGGTTCCTGCCGAAGACGAGACAATAGAACTTAGCGTTCAAAGCACCGTTGTCGAAAAACTGGCCGCACAACAGATCTGCCAGAAGGTTTCATCACTTGGCGCGGACCTCTCGCAACCGCTTTTGTTGGTTTGCGCAGAAGGCTTTAGCTACAAAGAGGCGGCCGAAATGTTGGACGTTCCAATCGGAACTGTCATGAGCCGCATACACCGTGCCAGAAAACTTCTGCTGACAGAGATAAACGTACAGGAGAATCTTCAATGAATGATGATTTATCGAAACGTTTAAGCGCCTATATCGATGGCGAACTAGAAGGCGAACAAGCCCTAGAAATCGAAGCGCTACTCGCCTCCGATGAAGCCGTCCAAGAAGAGATGGATGCGCTCTTACTGGCCGACGCGTCAGCGCAAGCAGACTTTGAAAAAGAGCTTGATACACCCGTGCCGTTCGATCTTGCCAAAATGATTATGACTGCTGACCTCAAGGAAGAAACCTTACAGCCGGCACAAAAACCGCGCGGCCCGATTTGGGGGGCGTTGGCAGCGGGACTTGCAATGTTCATGATCGGAGGTCTGGGTGGCTACGCATACAAAGGGCAAATCCAAAGCGCCGAACCAAAGGGTTGGATTGCAGCGATTGCGGAATATCATGCGGTTTACGCCGGTCAAAGCCGCCATCTTGTTGAAGTCAGCGCCGAGGAAACCGACCACATTGAAACGTGGCTCGGCAGCACGATTGGCGCGGAGTTTATTATTCCGGATCTGACCGCGCACGGCCTTACATTTGAGGGAGGCCGCCTTGTTGTCGCCAACGGGAAACCTGTAGCGCAATTGATGTATACAGATGTGAATGGCCTCGTTGTTGCGCTCTGCCTGCAAAGCAGTAGCAAAACTGCGCCTGCCCCATTTTCGGAATCAACAAACGGAGACTTTGATTTCGTATCATGGAGTGATGATGGGGCGGACCACGTCATCATTGGCCCATCAGGTCAGCTTGATCTGATCGGGATTGCGGGCACCGCCGCGCTGGAAATTTAACGATTACTCTTTGATCTTGCCCCGTAGGTTCCTATCCTGCGCGCACTTCCATCAGCAGATAATTTTCGCGGGACGGCACAATGAATCGCCTCTGCCCCTATCATTCCTCGCGGCGTAGCTTAAGGGAAGGTGGACCCATGCGGAGAATGAATGATGACGACGCCCCAAACTATGCCGGACCTGATCGCGGCCTCGAAAGCCGAAGCAAAGATATCCGAAGATCAAATTCTGGCCATTCGCGCAGAATTGAACGGGAAAGCCGACTCCAAAACCCAAACCGAAGACCTTCGCGCGGCGTATCTCGCGCTTGAAGCGACCGCCGTTGATTGCTTCTCGGTTTTTGAGGCGCGCATGCAGCACCACTTCAAACGTGGTCCGTTTTCGCGAAAGTTGAAATCAGCTCTCTTGGAGGCGGGTCGCACTGACCTCGCGGGCAGGCTTCATCAGTACTATCTGGCGATCAACGTGCTCAAACACGGAACGGGCGCCAGCTATCGGGAACTACTCAACACTCGGACCGATACGTTCCATGTGAAATCCGCCGAAGGCAGCGCGCCACAAGAAGAAAACACGCCATCTGTTTTCTTAGATGTTGAGGTGCCGGGTTTCTTTGCGGGCCTTTCCGAAACACTTCTCGAGGCCCACCAGTTTCTTGAGAAACGATAGGCCCCAAGCGGAACTCAACAAAACAGATGGCCCGTTGCGAATGCAGCTTCCTCAAACGAAAAAGTCGAAACATCCTATGTCTGAACCGCGCATGAAAATCGTTCTGGTGACACCTGAAATCCCATACAATACGGGCGCCATCGGGCGGACCTGTGTTGCTTTGAATCTAGAACTGATTTTGATCAAACCTTATGGGTTTTCTCTTGATGAGAAAGCAGTGCGGCGGGCCGGAACAGACTACTGGCAGTATGTTAACCTAAGTGAATACGATAGTTGGCAAGATTTCCTAATTGCCCGAAACCCTCAGCGCGAAAACCTGTTCTTTTTCGAAGAGACCGGGGCGCAAACCCTCTACGATGCTGATTACCAACAAGACGGTTTTTTGGTCTTCGGTTGCGAATCCAAGGGTCTGCCATTGGACATTCTTAATGAGATGGAAGACCGGACGTTCAGCTTGCCGATGCTTGATACACGCGTCCGATCCTTGAACTTGGCGAATGTCGCGACAGCAGTGATTTATCAAGCCATGCGGACACAACTGGGTGGATGACTGCGATCCTTGGCAAGGCGGTTCCCCGATCTAAATTCCCGGCCCTTTACGCAAGGCCTTAACCTCTCCGCGCTTTTTCTTCGCGTCTACCCTTTTGCGTTTCTGGTTCTGGGATACGCGCGTTTTTACCCGCCGTTTCGGGGCGACCAAAGCTGCGCGAATGAGTTCGGCCAATCGCTCGCGGGCCAGTTCGCGGTTCCTTGCCTGGGACCGCGTATCTTGCACAAAGATCACCACCGCGCCGTCACTTGTCCATTTCCTACCCGCCGCGCGGCGCAGGCGGGTTTTGACAGGCCCTGTCAACGCGGGGGATCGTTCGGCCTCGAACCGTAGCTCAACCGCCGTGCTCACTTTGTTGACGTTCTGGCCGCCGGGGCCAGAGGCACGGACGAAATGTTCCGTCAGCTCCCAATCGGCAATCTCAATACTATCGTTTATCCATAGTCCCATGCGGGGGTTCTACCACGTCTTGGGCCTACGAACAGCCACAGGGTGTTTGGCATGAAAAAGGGCCATTCCCAGCGATAGGAATGGCCCTTCGAAAGTTCAGGAGGTGATGCCGGTTAGAGGGTCTCACCTACAGATTTATATGCCCAAGGGCTGCCCTAGACACATGCCTCCATAGTTGTCCCGACACGTCCTACCACTATCTTTCTCGACACTGGATCACCTCCTGTTCATTGTTTCGCCTGACCCTAGGTTGGCACAACTTCTGGGGATTACCAAAGATTTTTTCACAACATTTATGTGACGCGTTGTAAGCGCCCCACAATTAGGCGGAATGGTACAAGGGCGAGCAGAGCGATAATCAGTTTTACGCCCCAGTCTGCCACGGCAAGTGAGATCCACAGAGGTGCCTCAGGTCCGGTGAGCAAGAAAGGAACTGAATCGAGCGCCCATGACACTTCGGCATCAGCATTTGCGCCGAAGGATATCAAGCTGCTGAAAGCAATGGTGAAGAACAGCAACGTGTCAATGGTCGAACCGATCAATGTCGACGCTAAAGGCGCCTTCCACCAAAGGCCGTCTCGCAGGCGTTGGAAAATCGCAACGTCGATGAGCTGCGCGACGAGGAAGCCTGTCGCCGAGCCAATTGCAACGCGTAGTGCGACGGCGGGGAATTCATACCCATCGCCTTGGATCATGATCTGGCTGCCGATCAGGGAACAGATGATGCCAGCGACGAAGCCAAAGAAAACAACGCGCCGCGCAGGGCCTGCGCCGTAAACACGGTTCATCAAGTCGGTTACGAGGAATGCGAGCGGATATGTGAATGCACCCCACGTTAGCAATCCATCGAGGATCAGGAACTGCACAAGGATGTTTGATGCCACCACAACGATGGCCATGGCGATTACGCCTGGTAGAAGTTTGGTCATTTTATCAATCCGTTTTGACAAGGTAGTCGGACACTTGGCCCTTCAGAATAAAGGACGCCGCCCTAATGAGGGGCGGCGTCCAACTTGTCAAACGTATTATTCTAGCGGCTTGCCGCGACTGCCAAACACTGGCTTGGAAGGCGTGCCATTGTGGCCGGTCCGCGCGGTGCGCTGGGCGTCGCATTTGGGTCGCGTGGCGGTGGTGGTGGTGGATTCAAGATATTATTCACCCAAGTTTGCGCATCCGCGCAGCCATCACCAGCAGGTGGCGGAGCTTGATTTTCACAACCGCTCTGACCAGCAGGGCAGCTCAGACGGACGTGGAAATGGTAGTGGTGTCCCCACCATGGTCGGATTTTGTTGAGCCATGACCGATCGCCCGTCGCCCAATTACACATTGCCACTTTGGCGCCCGGGAACACAAAAATGCGTGCCACTCGGTCATCACTGGCTGCAGCACGCAACAATTGCATGTGCTGTTCGGTCCAGCTGGAGTTCGTGTAAGCGCCCCGCTCGCGGCGCATGGAAATCGAAGAAAGGTTTTCCCGTTCGGTGCGGCTTAGGTCGAGCCGGTCCGGTTGCAGCATCCAGATATCAACGTCCAAACCAATCTGGTGAGACGCGTGGCCCGATAGCATCGGGCCGCCACGTGGTTGGCTCATGTCGCCAACATAGAGGCCTTCCCAATCGGGTAAGGTGGCGGCAAATCGGCTAAGATCTTGGACGTAATCAACCAAAGTAGGCTGACCCCAATTACGGTTACGTGACAAGCGCATCGCCTGCCAAGTTGGACCTGTTTCCGCCAATTGCTCGGCGCCGGCTTGGCAACCCCTTGCATAGCCGCCGAAGCTTTCGCTGCGTTGGTTCGAGGCAACTGGGATATGACCAAACACCTCTTTGGCGACGCGGTTGTCGTTTGCGTTCTGCGTCGAAATCGATGCTGCAGGGCGCGTATCCTCGGGGGCAGCGCGGCTCACATCCGAATTGCGACAACTTGCCGTAAAGCAGAGTGCGGCAATCACAATACCGGTTCTGACTAGGTTGACCATTCGTCTCGATCTCCTTCGGGGTTAACCCACCATAACAATACAAGCCCACATAGAAAAAGGAAGATGACTGGCAGGAAACCCAATTGAGTGTTCCCAGTCATCCAAGTGAACAACGTAATCCCTGCGGGCGCGAGGAAGGCCGTTGCTTTGCCGGAGAGTGCAAATAACCCGAATGCCTCGGCGGGGCGATCAGGATGCGTGTGGCGTACCATCATGGAACGGCTGGCCGAATAGACGGCTCCACCGGCTCCACCGATCACAGCACCGCAGATGTAGAAAATCGTGTCAGGCAGTGTTGAATCCGCAGCCAGCGGAACCCAGAACAGCTGTTCGCGTGACATTCCGACAATGGTGATGCTCACCAAAATCAGAAACCAGACGGACACGCGGATCACGGGTTTTGGTCCGAAACGTCTGTCAGCCAGACCCGCCAACCAAGTCGTAATCGCGGCCGCAATTGCGGCTACTACGCCAAAAACGCCAATCTTGGTGATGCCCCAGTTTAGAACAAGCGCGGCATATACCCCCCCGAATGCATAAAGCGCATTCAATGCGTCACGATAAAACATCGAACCGATCAGAAAGTTCAGAAGGCTTTTGCGTTCCTTTACGCTCTTTAACGTCTGCCAAAGATCACCGGCGACGGCGCGAAACTGTGTGGATTTTCCGCCGGCCTTAGGATCATCCCGCACCCACAGAAAGAATGGGATCATAAAAACGGCATACCAGATCGCGATAAAAGGCCCTGCAAATCGCGTGCCTTCTTTTTCGTCTGGGTTTAGCCCGAACGGAGGCTCAAGCCCCAGAAATATTGTACGACCGTTGTCTTGTTCAACAAACAGCAGCAACATAAGAGCCAAAGCAACCACACCACCCCAATATCCGAATGCGGCGCCAGACCCACTGATGCGTCCGACTTCGTCTTTGGAGCCAAGGCTGGGCAGGATGGCGTTAATGAAATTCAATGCAGATTCCGCGGCGATGAAAGCGACAAAGAACAAGACCAACACGAGGTAAAGTGCATTGGCATCGGGCGTTAGCATCCACGTCGACGTTGATGCGATCACGAATAGGACTGAAAAGAATGCAATCCATGGGATTTTTCGCCCAGAATTATCTGCAAATGCGCCAAGAAACGGCGCGGTAAAGGCGATGACCAATCCGGCAATCGTTTGCGCGGCTGACCATGTTCCGGTTGCATGAGCTTTCGCCGCTTCTTCATCGAGGCCGGTTCCAATGAAATATTGCGCAGCAACGGTCGCAAAATAGGGGCCAAATACAAACGTCAGCCCTAGCGTATAAAAGGGCTGAGCAGCCCAATCAAAGGCCATCCAACCCCAAATGCGTTTCTTAGATACAGTTGCCATTGATAATTCCCTTTTCCCTAAGCGTGATAAGACAGGGAAAGCGATGAACTGGCAATGCCGCTTTACGTGGGGTTCAATTCTGGGGGCCAAGTTCTGGTTGCTTCGGCGTCAATCCAGTTCTGTACCCAGCCTGCGGGTTCGGGGCGTGGTTCATTGATACCCATCGCATTTAGCAAAACCTCTGTCGGAACTGCGCGACCTTTCTCCACCACAGCTGTGCGGAACAACACGTGACTGGCACAGGTGCCGTCTTTTTTGAACATGCCCTGTTCAATGTAGACAAACCGGTCATCCCACGTGGCGATTTTCGTGCGCGTTTCGTACTTTTCGAACGGGGTAATTCGTTTGCGGTAACGGATTGATGTGCCCGCAACGGTCAGCCCCCAGCGCTTTTTCTTCAGCAACGCCCAAAGCCCCATGCGCACGGCAGCCTGAAACCGCCCCATCTCATAAAGCGTCAGAATACGGCCGTTGTTCATTTCGGCGAAGATATCGCAGTCGACCAAACGACAGCGGTGCTGTGACACGTGCATGTCCAGCGGGTTCATTGGGGGCATTTTGCGGGCTGCAATCAAAGTCCAGCCAAGGCGAATAAATGGATACATGCAACCTAAAGACGTCTAAGTGACGTGCACGTCAAGTGTTGACGCTACGGAAGGTTATTGCCCTTTTGGGTTTGCATGCTTACCTCATCCCAAACCAATTCAAGGACTCATCATGGTATCTATTCTTCAAATCCTGCTTATGGTCATCGGCGTCCTGCGCATGTTCATCATTGCGCATTTCATCATGTCATGGCTCATTCAGTTCCAAGTCCTCAACATTCGTCAGCAATTTGTCGCGCAAATCTGGTACGGTTTGAGCCGCCTGCTTGAGCCTATCTACGGTCCGATCCGCCGTATCCTACCGCAAATGGGTGGGATCGATTTGTCGCCATTGGTTGCGTTGCTGGGTCTCGAAGCGGTCCGCATTGTCTTAACCAATCAACTGTACGCAATCTCCTAAGGCTTGCCCCCAACCCTGTGCTGTGATTCTTTGCGCTCTAACGAGCAATAAAACAAACACACAGGTTTCTTGGGATGAGCGCTGCCACGCTTTTACGTGATGTCTTTGGCTTTGACGGTTTCCGTCCGGGCCAACAAGAGATCGTTGAAGCCGTGACCGATGGGAAGAACACGCTTGCCATCATGCCAACGGGTGGCGGCAAATCGCTCTGTTTTCAGTTGCCTGCGTTGGTGCGCGACGGTGTGACCGTCGTGATTTCCCCTCTCATTGCTTTGATGCGCGATCAAGTGCGCGGGCTACGGGAGGCAGGCGTCGTCGCGGGGGCTCTGACCTCTGGCAATACAGAAGAAGAAACCGATGAGGTTTGGCGCAACCTTGAAAACGGCACGTTGAAACTTCTGTACATCGCGCCCGAACGTTTGGCCTCCAACGGTGCACAACGGATGCTTCGTAATGCAGGCGTTTCGATGATCGCAGTGGACGAAGCCCATTGTGTTTCACAATGGGGTCATGATTTTCGACCGGACTACCTGCGGATCGGGGAACTACGCCGTGACCTTGGTGTGCCGCTGGCCGCCTTTACGGCAACTGCGGATGCCGAAACGCGTGACGAAATCGTAGCGAAGCTGTTTGGAGACCAACCGCCTGAAATCTTCCTGCACGGTTTTGATCGCCCCAATATCCATCTCGCGTTTGCGGCCAAGGACGGCCCGCGCGCGCAAATCCTGCGCTTTGCTGCTGCGCGCAAAGATCAAGCCGGGATTGTCTATTGCGGCACCCGCGCCAAGACCGAAACCCTTGCCAAGGCCTTGACCGACCAAGGCCACACTGCCTGCTACTATCATGGCGGGATGGAGGCTGATGATCGACGCATTGTCGAGCGTCGTTTCCAACAAGAAGACGGGTTGATCGTTTGTGCTACTGTGGCATTTGGAATGGGGATCGACAAACCCGATATCCGTTGGGTTGCACATGCAGACCTGCCGAAATCGATTGAGTCCTATTATCAAGAAATCGGGCGTTCTGGCCGTGATGGCGATCCCGCTGAAACGTTCACGTTGTTTGGTCCTGATGACATCCGCTACCGCCGCCAACAGATCGACGAAGGCCTTGCACCGCCCGAACGACGCGAAGCAGATCATGGTCGCCTGAACGCTCTTCTCGGTCTTGCCGAGGCGCTGAAATGCCGCCGCGTGAATCTCCTATCTTATTTCGGCGAAGATCCCGCGCCCTGTGGAAACTGCGATCTCTGTGATAAACCTGCCGATGTCTTCGATGGCACGACGCCCGTGCGCATGGCCCTGTCCGCCGCGCTGCGCACGGATGAACGGTTCGGTGCAGGGCACCTGATCGATATTCTTCTCGGGAATATGACTGACAAAGTGCGACAGTGGAATCACGATCAACTGCCAACCTTCGCTGTCGGCAAAGACTATTCCCGTGTTCAGTGGCAGGCCATTTTTCGCCAGATTATGGGGCATGACCTGATGCGCCCTGATGCAGAACGCCACGGGGCATTGCGGATGACGCAAAAAGCCCGCCCAATATTGCGGGATGAGGCCAAGATCGACCTTCGCCGTGACACGATCAAAGCTGCGAAATCCGGACCAAAGGTCAAACAAATGGTGTCCGAAGAAGACGCCCCCTTACTGTCCGCGCTAAAGGCCAAACGTCGTGCGTTTGCAGAACAGCTCGGTGGTCCCGCTTACATCGTTTTCAATGACCGCACCCTGATCGAGATGGCCGAAAAGCGGCCAAGTAACCTTGATGAAATGGCACGCATTGGTGGCGTTGGTACTAAAAAGCTCGACAGCTATGGCGCGGCTTTTCTTGAGGTCATCAATGGCGAGGCCGAGGCGCTCCATCCGCAGCGCCAAAAACTCGCAGGCCGAACCGAAGGTTCGATTTATGACCGTTTACTCGAAGTGCAAGCCGACCTATCTCGCGGACCCGAAGGAACTGATAAGCCAATGTCGTGCACCGCGTCACAACTTGCCAAGGTTGCTAGTCAGAAACCCTCTGACGAAGCAGGAATTGCCCGTGTTCTTGGCGATCGTCATGCTGATCGGTTTGGCACTGCGTTCCTTGAAATCTTACGCGATGTCTAGACCTTCACCGTAAACGCACTATCTAGTTCTTATCAAACCAAAGGTCAGACCATGCTCACTGTCATTTCGCCCGCCAAATCCCTCAATATGGAACCCGTGTCCGTTGAGGCGACCGCGCCCGATTTTCAGAAAGAAGCAATCAGTCTCGCTAAGACATCCCGCAACCTTACGCTTGGTGGGTTGAAAGACCTGATGTCGATCTCAGATGATCTGGCCAAACTCAACAGGGACCGTTTCAAAGCCTTTGCAGATGTACCAACGGCCGACCAAACCAAGGCCGCGGCGTTCATGTTTGATGGTGACACGTACCAAGGGCTGGAGGCCAAGACACTTGGCGAGGACGACTTATCCTATGCACAAGATCACTTACGTATTCTGTCTGGCCTTTACGGCCTCTTGCGGCCCCTCGACGCGATCCAGCCCTACCGTCTGGAAATGGGCAGCCGACTGAAAACCCGTCGCGGGAAGAACCTTTATGACTACTGGGGCACGACGATTTCCAAGGCGTTGAATGCGCTTGGCGAAGCGCAAAACACGGATACCCTCGTCAACTGTGCGTCCCAAGAATACTTTGGCGCAGCAGACACCAAAGCACTCAAGCTAAATGTCGTTACGCCCGTTTTCATGGAGGTCAAAGATGACCGTCCACGTATCGTCAGCTTTTTTGCCAAGCGCGCACGCGGTGCCATGGCGCGCCATGTCGTCGAAAACCGCGTAACGACGATGGACGGTCTGCGCGACTTTAGGGCAGGAGGCTATGCCTACGACGCCGATCTCAGCGAAGACAATAAGCCGGTGTTCCTGCGCGATTATCCTAAAGCCTAGATGCGTTCGATCGCCAGCGCGATGCCCTGACCACCACCAATACACATGGTGATCAACGCGCGTTTGCCGCCCGTCCGTTCCAACTCGTACATCGCCTTTACTGTAATGATTGCGCCGGTCGCACCCACGGGATGTCCAAGCGCAATTGCGCCACCATTCGGGTTCACCTTCGCCGGGTCAAGCCCGAGCTCTTTGTTCACCGCAAGCGCCTGAGATGCAAAAGCTTCATTGCTTTCGATGATGTCGAAATCGCCGACCGACAACCCTGTCTTGGCCAGCAGGTTTTCAATTGCGGGCACAGGCCCAATTCCCATGACTTCGGGCCGCACGCCAGCGTGGCCATAGCCTAGAATGCGGTATTTAGGTGTCAGCCCCGCCTTTTCGGCAGCGTCTGCAGTGGCCAAGACCAAGGCAGCAGCGCCGTCATTGATACCGGACGCATTGCCCGCGGTCACAGTGCCGTCTTTCTGGAAAACAGTACGGAGACCGGACAGGGCATCAAGTGTCGTCGCCTTGGGGTGTTCGTCGCGCTGAAACTGAACGACTTCACGGCGTTTTTTTACGTCAACGGGCACGATCTGCTCGTCGAAATATCCAGCTTCGATCGCAGCGGCTGCACGGTTCTGTGATTCGAGAGCAAAGGCATCTTGGTCTTGCCGCGTGATTGCATGTTCGTTTGCTACGTTCTCAGCGGTGACACCCATATGCCCTGTTCCAAACGGACAGTTTAGTGCGCCGAGCATCAGATCCTGACCACCCAAATCGCCCATTTTCGCGCCCCAACGGGCATCGGGCAAGATGTAGGGAGAGCGGCTCATGTTTTCCGCCCCACCCGCCAAGCCGAACTCCGCATCGCCAAGGGATAGCGACTGAACAACAGATACAATCGCCTGCAAACCAGAGCCGCACAAACGGTTCACGTTCATCGCAGGTACTGTATTGGGGATGCCGGCCTGCATTGCAGCCACACGGCTTAGATACATGTCGCGCGGTTCGGTGTTGATGACGTGGCCGAAGGTCACAGTCCCGATCAGCCCTACATCAACTCCGCTGCGTTCTAACGCCGCTTTGGCTACCGTCGCGCCAAGTTCAATTGGTGCAACACCGGCAAGGCTTCCACCAAAGGCGCCAATGGCAGTCCGTGCTCCGGACAAAATTACGATCTCTGACATGGTTTGTTCCCCCGTGATTTAGAGGCAACCTATCTAGCGACGCCTGTCTGCCAAGACTTACGTTACGACCGCCGTCCCAAATTCAAAGAACCTGACGATTAGCAACGGTCAAATCATGAGTTTACTGTAGTTTGAGTACACGAACGGTTTGGTCATTGTCATTCTACCCCTTTGGCTAGCTAATTTCATTGCCCCAACAAAAAGAGAATGTGCCGCAGCCCATAACCAATTCCTTACCTCGCGTTGACGGCTAAGAGATGGTTTAACCTAATCGAGTTTCCAAATGGCCTATAGTTGGATTGAGCCCTATGTTGTTGCGCGTTACTGACCTCGTCAAAACTTATCCTGCGCCAGATGGTATCTTGCCAATACTGCAGGGTATCAACATGACTTTGGAAAAGGGGGAAACTCTTGCGTTGACTGGGGAATCCGGCAGCGGAAAAAGCACGCTTTTGCATCTGGTCGGCGGGCTGGATCAACCGGACAGTGGTAGCGTGGAACTGGAAGGCCAAGACATCGGTGGCTTGGATGACGCTGGCCGTGCAGCGGTTAGACGCGACAAAGTTGGCGTGGTGTTTCAGCAGTTCAATTTGATTCCGTCTCTGAGCGTCGCGGCGAACATTGAATTCCAAGCGCGATTAAGCGGGCGCGAAAACGCCGAATGGACCCAAGACTTGGCCGCACGCATGGGCCTTTCGGATCAGCTGTCGAAATACCCGGAACAACTGTCGGGGGGTCAACAACAACGCGTTGCGATTGCCCGTACATTGGCGGCTCGTCCCACGCTGATCCTTGCGGATGAACCTACCGGAAATCTGGACGAGGCCACAGCCGACACTGTCCTCGAATTGATGTTGTCCCTCGCGGCCGAAACTGAAGCCGCTATGCTGATGGTCACACATTCCGAACGTTTGGCCGCAAGAATGAGCCGTCGCATGCATCTCCGTAGCGGACGCATCGCATGACGAAGGCGGGACTTCAGGCGCTGCTGTCTCATTGGAGGCGCAATCCGATGCAGCTGTTTACGCTGGTCGTCGGATTGTCGTTGGCGACGGCCTTGTGGTCTGGCGTACAGGCCGTCAACGCAGAAGCTCGCGCAAGCTATGATGCCGCCGCCGAAACCTTGGGCGAAGGGCAATTCGCTCAGATAACATCGCCAACTGGGGAAATCGCGCAGAACGATTATGTCCGCCTTCGTCGTGCGGGTTGGCTCGTGAGCCCGCTCGTGCAGGGCCGCCTAGATGGAGTGCTAGTTATCGGGCTGGACCCTCTCACGTCTCCGAATGGTATGGGCGGCCCTGATTTGGGTGAGGATGGTTTCGCCATTGAAACTTTTATGGACGGGGCCGTATTTGGCCAGCAAGCGACTCTCGATCGCTTCACCGCTGAAAATGTTACTGAAATCGTATTCCCAAACGTTGCGACGGGTCTGCTTCTGACAGACATCGGCACCGCGCAACGTCTGCTTGGTCGAGAGGACATTATAGATCGGTTGATCGTCGCGCCCGATCAACCGATCACACAGCAGCCGTTGCAGGACGTCGCGCCCAACTTGGCGTTGCGCGAACCGCAATCGGGTTCAGATGTCGCCCGCTTAACCGATAGCTTCCACCTCAACCTTACGGCGTTCGGATTGTTGTCATTTGCGGTCGGCATTTTCATTGTTCATGGCGCAATTGGCCTCGCGTTTGAACAACGCCGCCCGATGATACGAACCCTTCGCGCGCTGGGCTTTCCCTTGCGCCGCTTGATGATTTTGATTGCGGCAGAGCTCTTGATGATCTCGCTGATTTCCGGGGCCATTGGTGTTGGTCTTGGGTATGTTGTTGCTGCCGCGCTTTTGCCTGACGTCGCAGCAACTTTGACCGGCCTTTATGGCGCGTCTGTTTCCGGGACTTTGCAACTTCGACCAGAATGGTGGCTTTCAGGTCTCGCGATTGCGGTTGGGGGGACAGGTTTGGCATCGGCTGCATCTTTATGGAAACTGTCCCGCATGCCGCTGTTGACCTCAGCGCAGCCACGCGCATGGGGCATGCAAGCTGTCGCGGCGCGTTATTGGCAGGCTGGTCTGGCTGCGGGGTTACTGTTGGTCGCGCTGGTTTTGGGGGTGGTCGGGGGCGGCCTCATTGCGGGGTTTGCAATGCTGGCTACACTATTGGTTGGGGCGGCCCTCGCGTTGCCCGTGATCCTTGACCGCGTGTTGGCGGTAGGTGCGAAACGGGCAAAGTCTGTGATGGCCCAATGGTTTTGGGCCGACACGCGCCAACAGTTGCCGGGCCTGTCTTTGGCGCTCATGGCGTTGCTGCTGGCAATGGCGGCCAACGTCGGTGTGTCGACAATGGTCAGCAGCTTTCGAATGACGTTCACTGGGTTTCTCGATCAACGGTTGGCTTCTGAATTTTACGTCTATGCGAATGACGCCGATCAAGCGGAACGCCTTGCAGCGTATTTAGAGCCACGCGTCGATCAGGTTCTGCCAATTCAATTCACAACGCAGGATGTAAAAGGGATGCCGTCCGACATTTACGGCCCAGCACCGCATTCGACCTATCGGGACAATTGGGTGTTCTTGCAGTCGACGCCGGATGCTTGGGCGCAAATCGAAACCGCCCAAGGCGCCGCCATAAACGAGCAATTGGCCCGACGCATGGAGATCGAAATCGGAGACGAGATTACCTTGGCGGGCAAAGCTTTCCCAGTGCTTGGCATCTACGGGGACTATGGCAATCCGATCGGCCAAGTGATCGTAACTGAAACTGCGTTCGCGACGTTGTTTCCAGATGTTCGCCCCGAAAGGTTTGGACTGAGAATGGATCCCGCTGACGTCCCTGCACTGGCACAGAACCTGCGCGATGCTTTTGGATTGGCCGAAGACAACATGGTCGATCAGGCGGGCATCAAGGCATTTTCGCTTGCCGTATTCGACCGCACATTTACAGTTACGGGCGCATTAAATGTGTTGACGCTGGCGGTTGCAGGTTTTGCAATTTTGATGAGTTTGCTTACCCTCGCGACCATGCGTCTACCGCAGCTTGCACCGGTTTGGGCGCAAGGCGTCACGCGGGCGCGGTTGGGGCACCTCGAAGTGATCCGGGCGGTTCTATTGGCATTGCTGACGGCTGCTCTGGCACTGCCACTTGGCCTCGCTTTGGCATGGACGCTGCTGGCGGTCGTAAACGTCGAAGCCTTCGGTTGGCGATTGCCGATGTTCCTGTTCCCCTTGGACTACATTCGTTTGGCGGCCTTTGCTGTCGCAGCGGCGGTTCTGGCGGCACTCTGGCCTGCACGAAAACTCGGCCGCACGAAGCCCGCCGAACTGCTCAAGGTGTTTTCCAATGAACGCTAAAATCATCGCCTTGCTCCTGCTTCCTTTAACGGCATCAGCCCAAGGCTTTGCAGGTTTGGGAACAGGGAGCGACGCATTCGCGACCCCTGAACGACCGGCGATTTTCAATTTCCCGAAGGACCATGGTCCACACACCGACTTCCGCATCGAATGGTGGTATTTAACGGCCAACCTCGAAGCAGAAGACGGAACGCCTTATGGATTGCAGTGGACGTTGTTCCGCTCCGCGTTGGCGCCGGTTGAGGGGGAAAGCTGGTCTTCACCGCAATTTTGGATGGGGCACGCCGCTGTTACGACTCCGAACGCGCACTTCGTGACAGAGCGCCTCGCGCGCGGGGGTATTGGCCAAGCGGGGGTTAACGCCGATCCATTCGATGCATGGATAGATGATTGGCAACTTGTCGGGACAGATTTTGACACACTAGACATGACCGCCAGCGGCCCTGATTTTGCCTTTGACATGGGGCTCACGGCGCAGGGACCTTTGGTGTTTCACGGTGATGCTGGGTACTCCGTTAAATCCGCGCAAGGGCAAGCCAGTTATTATTACTCGCAACCGTTTTACGACATTTCTGGCACGCTTACTCTGCCCGACGGCGAAGTAGAGGTGACGGGGCAGGCCTGGCTTGATCGCGAATGGTCTTCGCAACCGTTATCCAACAATCAAACAGGGTGGGATTGGTTCTCGCTCTCTCTCGATACTGGAAAACTCATGGGGTTCCGTCTGCGTCAAACGGACGGCAACTACTACACTTCGGCGACATGGATCGCGCCGGATGGCACGGCGACCCCCTATGGAGATGGCGCGTTCGTGGCCGAACCTGTTGCGACAACGGACGTAAATGGCCGCGAGATACCGACAATGTGGACCGTTCGCCTTGATGCCCAAGGGGTGGACGTTGATGTTTATGCGTTGAACCCGCAGGCGTGGATGGGCACGTCTATACCTTATTGGGAAGGTCCGATTGTTGTTGAAGGATCCCACACTGGCCGCGGTTACCTTGAAATGACAGGCTACGACTGACACATCGCTGGCGCAGGTGTGATGACATGTCTCTCGCGCTGCCCAGCACCCCACGCTAAGAAAACATTATGAAACAATCGATCCCATTCACCCGTGACCTCGTCTTTGTTGGCGGAGGGCACACTCATGCTCTTGTTCTGCGATCATGGGGGATGAACCCCCTGCCTGGTGTGCGGCTGACCGTCATCAATCCGGGTCCAACGGCGCCCTATTCAGGGATGCTGCCGGGGTTTGTCGCGGGCCACTACACGCGCGATGAATTGGACATTGATCTGGTGAAACTCGCACGGTTCGCTGGCGCGCGTTTGATTGCGGGTAAGGCAAGCGCCATTGATCCTGTAGCAAAGACCATCACCGTGCCGGATCGCCCACCCGTCGCCTACGATGTGGCCGCGATTGATGTTGGCATAACGTCTGAAATGCCACGCCTTGCGGGGTTCACGGAAAACGGTATTCCCGCGAAACCGTTGGGTGTTTTTGCTAGCCGTTGGGATGCGTACCGCGAAACTGCTACTGCGCCGAAAGTTGCGGTTATCGGCGGCGGTGTTGCTGGGGCGGAACTTGCCATGGCGATGGCCTACGCTCTGCGCAAAAAATCCCCAGAAGTGTCTCTGATTGATCGGGGCGAAGTTCTTGATGGGTTCGACGCACCTGCCCGCAATCGGTTGATGGCAGCCTTGGAAGAATTGAATGTAACCTTGGTCGAACATGCTGATGTGGTCGAGGTTTTGGCCGATGCAGTTCGGCTATCTGACGGGACTCTGGTCGCATCCGATTTCACCACTGGGGCGGCTGGTGCACGTCCTCATGATTGGGTTTCAGACATTGGACTGGATCTGCACGACGGGTTCCTGACGGTTGGCCCAACATTGGAAACATCTGACCCCAATGTTTTTGCGGTTGGGGATTGTGCGCACCTGTCTCATGACCCGCGCCCAAAGGCTGGCGTTTTTGCCGTGCGTGAAGCGCCCTACCTTTTTGATAACCTGCGCGCCCGATTGTCTGGTGGCAAGATGCGGCACTATCATCCGCAAAAAGACTACCTGAAACTGATATCATTGGGTGGCAAAGAAGCTCTCGCTGAAAAACTTGGGACGGCACGGCGGGGGGCGATGTTGTGGAAATGGAAGAACCACATTGATCGCAAGTTCATGACCCAGTTCGACACACTCCCGCACATGCAACAGCCCCTTCCGATCCGAGCGGCTGATGGCGTTAAGGACGCGATAGGTTTTGCGCCTTTGTGTGGTGGTTGCGGTGCTAAGGTTGGGCGTGACGCACTGCAAAACGCGCTGTCCAAACTGCCCGAAAGCCACCGCTCCGATGTATCCCGCCTTGCCGGAGATGATGCCGCGATACTGAGCATGGGCGACACCCGCCAGGTCTTGACCACGGACCACCTTAGCGCGGTCACGGATGACCCCGTTACCATGGCCAAAATCACGACCACCCATGCGTTGGGCGACGTCTGGGCGATGGGCGCGGACCCGCAAGCCGCGGTTCTGTCTTTGACCCTGCCGCGCATGACATCTGACCTACAGCAACGAACAGTGTCCGAAATTACTCAAACCGTCGCTCAACAACTGAAAGACGCGGGCGCGACACTTGCTGGCGGGCACACCACGATGGGTGATGGCATGACCATAGGCCTTTCGGTCACCGGCCTGTGTGAACGTGACCCGATCACGCTGGTGGGTGCGAAACCGGGGGATGTTTTGGTGCTCACCAAACCTATAGGGTCCGGCACAATCCTTGCGGCGGATATGCAGCGCCGCGCGCGTGGCGAGGATGTGCTGGCCTGCCACCACACCATGATGATGTCCCAAGCTAACATCGCGCACCTGCTGCGTGGCGCAAGCGTAATGACGGATGTGACTGGGTTTGGACTGGCCGGACATCTGGCGGGGCTTTGTGCTGCGTCGGGAGTAGGCGCAACTGTTCGGCTTTCGGATGTCCCGTTGATGAATGGTGCATTGAATTTGGCTGAGGAGGGCATCCGGTCAACAATCTATCCAGACAACCGCAAAGATCCCCGCATAACGGCCCCCGATACGTCCCACGCAGCGTTGATGTTTGATCCGCAGACGTGCGGTGGCTTGCTTGCCGCTGTGAATACGCAACTGGCCGAAGACCTCGCCGCCAATCACAAGGTTTGGATCATCGGCGATGTCGTAGATGGTAGCGGTGTGACATTCAGCTAGCGGCAATCGTATCGGCGATCTGATTGGCCAAAACCTCTCGTTCCGCGTCACTCAAGTCGGGCACAGTGAACCGTTTCAACACCTGCGCCCCATGTCGCGAACGCGATGCGCGATAGCTTGGGTCGTAGTGATCTTCCATGAGTGCTTTGGCCAAGCCTTCAAAGTCGTCGCCATCCAGTAACGTGCGCCACCGATCAACTACTCCGCCCCGATGGCGGCGCAGGATCTCGAGCCTCGACACCATCGCTGAGCGATCAACACTCATGTCGGCATAGGCCTTGGAAAGATAACGCGCCCGAGCATCTAATGGTGCATCTATCTCGATCCGGGGCGCGGCCTTCATCGCAATCCATAACGCGGGCGGAATGATGCGCGCCCCGATCTTGCTGCTTTCGGCCTCGATAATCACAGGGCGCGACGGATCAAACTCTGCTAAAGCAAAAGCCAGGGCGGTCTCGAATGCCTTTTGCGATGGTTGTCCGCCCTCCATCGTCCCAAGCAATGATCCGCGATGGTTCGCTAAACCTTCGAGGTCCAAAACTTGCACACCACGCGCGCCGAGAAGGCGGAGTGTATCCGTTTTCGCTGTTCCAGTATTGCCGTCGAGCAGGATGATACGATGGGGCAGTTCATCCGTATAAAGAGCATCGTAGACCAACCGTCGAAAAGTTTGATAGCCGCCCTCAACGACTCCAGCGCGCCACCCGATCTGGGTTAGAATGGATGCAAACGATCCTGATCGTTGACCGCCACGCCAACAATACACCAAAGGGCGCCACCCGCCGTCTTTTTCTGCCAATGGACCATTCAGATGGTCCGCAACATTGCGCGCGACCATCGCCGCCCCAAGTTTACGGGCGTTAAAAGGGGTATCTTGCACATAGATTGTGCCGATTTCAGCCCGTTGATCGTTGGAGAGTGCGGGCAAATTAATAGCGCCCGGCACGTGATCTTCAGCAAACTCCGCAGGAGAACGAACATCAATAACAGTGTCGAACCCGTGGTTCAGAATATCTGTCAGAGTGGCAAAGCTGGTTTTCATAAGCCTTGCTTAACCGACCCGTCCCCTCGTCGAAAGTGGATAGCGTTAGGGACGCAACCCCGTGCGCCCATCCTCGTCCAACGTGAACCAGTCGCCTTCATCACAAACCGCAGGTACCAATGTGCGTCCGTAGCCAGCGCCTGCATCCAGATTAATCCGGTTTCCGTGGTGTTTAGGGAACTCCAGTGCCGTGTGACCATGCACAACAACTGCACCGTGATCCGCTTCGCTTTCCAGCCATCCGTCGCGTATCCAAGTCAGGTCGGCTTCGTCCTGTTTGTCGAGCGAAATACCCGGACGGATGCCAGCGTGCACAAAGATATGGCCATGGGCTTGATGGATGCGCGGCTGCGCTTCGATCCAGTCTAAGTGCGCCTTGGGAACCCTATCGCGGGCCGCTTGCAGCAATTCTGCCAGCAACGCAGGCGGTGTCGGGTCCAACCCTTCTTGCAATAGGGTATCCATGCCGCCACCAGCTGGGTGATTGAACTCGGGTAGTTCGACATAAGAAGCCAAAGTATTTGGCCCCCCAAGGCGATGATGCAGCCAACCTTTGCCGGATAAGATATGTGCGTCATTCACGATGCCATGTGTCATGAAACGCCAGAACATGAGGTCATGATTGCCGATCAGACAGGTCCAGGGTTTACCCGCTGCTTGCCCGTCCATGAGACGCTGGATGACCCCGTTACTGTCAGGTCCGCGATCTACGTAGTCGCCAAGAAAAACGATCGGCGCGTCTGCGCCGCCGTCTGCTTCGATCAGGGCAAGCGCACGCTCGAGCTGATCGGAATATCCGTGGATGTCACCAATGCAATAAAACATGCGCGGCATATGACAGGGGCCGCCCCCGATTACGAGGGGCGGCCCGAAAATGTCACTAGATTGTTGCGTTAACGCGCTTAAGCGACGTCAAACGCCAAAGGTTTAACCTGTGTGAACAATTTTGTGCCTTCTAGTTCTTGCAGCGCACCTGCAGGAACCGGTGCATCCACATAAAGCAATGCAATTGCTTCGCCATTCGCCTCGGAACGGCCCAACGTAAAGTTCGCGATGTTTACGTCGTGCTTGCCCATGGTCTGTCCCAATGTGCCGATAATGCCCGGAACGTCTTCGTTAGTCGTGTAAACCATGTGCGCACCAATTTCGGCGTCGATATTGATGCCTTTGATCTGGATGAAACGTGGTTTGCCGTCGCTAAACACAGTGCCCGCGATAGAACGTTCGCGTTTGTCAGTTACGACAGTCACTTTTACGTAGCCGTCGAATGCGCCGGATTTGTCTTGCTTGGTTGTGGAAATCTGAATGCCACGTTCCTTGGCGATAACAGGCGCACTGACCATGTTTGTGTCAGGGTTTGCCTTTTTCATGATGCCCGCAAGTACAGCAGCCGTCAGCGCCTTGAGGTTCATTTCGGAAACGGAACCGTCGAACATGATGTTGATCGCTGTGATCGGTTCGTCCGTCATCTGACCGGTAAAGTTACCGAGGTGGCCGGACAAGTCGATCCATGGCCCCATGATCTTGGCTTCTTCGGCAGTAACGGATGGCATGTTCAATGCGTTGGTGACGGCACCTGTCATCAGGTAGTCGGACATTTGTTCTGCCACCTGAAGGGCAACGTTTTCCTGCGCTTCGGTTGTCGCGGCACCTAGGTGCGGCGTGACAACGACGTTTGGCAAGTTGAACAGCGCGTTCTCTTTCGCAGGCTCTTCTGCGAATACGTCGAACGCAGCGCCTGCCACGTGGCCGGATTTTAGCAGTTCTGCCAAAGCCGCTTCGTCAACCAAACCACCACGGGCACAGTTGATGATACGCACGCCTTTTTTGGTTTTGGCGAGGTTTTCAGCAGACAGGATGTTTTCAGTTACGCCAGCAATGAACGGTACGTGCAGCGTGATGAAATCAGACTTAGCCAACAATTCTTCTAGCTCAACTTTTTGAACGCCCATCTGGTCGGCTTTTTCTTCGCCAAGGTAGGGGTCATAGGCCATGACTTTCATTTTCAGGCCACGGGCACGGTCACAGACGATCCCGCCGATGTTACCTGCGCCGATCACGCCCAGTGTTTTGCCTGTCAGCTCGACACCCATGAATTTGGACTTTTCCCACTTACCAGCGTGCGTAGATTCTGACGCTTCGGGAATTTGACGCGCAACCGCGAACATCATCGCAATCGCGTGTTCTGCTGTTGTGATCATGTTGCCGAACGGTGTGTTCATGACAATGATACCGGCCTTGGAGGCAGCTTCTTTGTCGACGTTGTCTGTACCAATGCCAGCTCGCCCGATCACTTTCAGGTTCGTGGCTTTTTCGATCAGCGCCGCTGTCGCTTTTGTGGCGGAGCGGATCGCAAGACCGTCGTATTGGTCGATTACAGCGGCCAGCGCCTCTTTATCTTTGCCAAGGTCCGGCATGAAGTCGACATCAATGCCGCGATCGCGGAAGATTTGAACAGCGGTTTCAGACAGTTTGTCAGATACGAGTACTTTAGGGGCCATGATTTTGGTCCTTTGAATATAGGGGAGGGTCGGGGCCCTGCGGCCCCGAAATTATGTATGATTAGGCTGCGATTTCGGCCTGAAATGCCCAGTCGAGCCACGGCAACATCGCTTCGATGTCGGAGGTCTCAACAGTAGCACCACACCAGATGCGCAGGCCTGCTGGGGCATCGCGGTACGCACCAACGTCCAATGCAACACCTTCGGCCTCAAGCCGTTTCGCAATCGCTTTCGCAAATGCTGCACCATCTTCGATACGGTCATCCGTAAACTTCAGACAAACAGAGGTGTTCGAACGGGTCGCTGCGTCAACGGCAAGGTTGTCGATCCAGCTGCGCGTCGCACAGAAGTTCCAGATCGCCTGTGCGTTTGCATCAGCG
Organism: Octadecabacter algicola; assembly: GCF_021532625.1. Lineage (GTDB taxonomy): Bacteria > Pseudomonadota > Alphaproteobacteria > Rhodobacterales > Rhodobacteraceae > Octadecabacter > Octadecabacter algicola. Next base: position 365,020 of record NZ_JAKGAR010000003.1, on the reverse strand, counting down.
CGCATCCGCAACGCATCAAGCCCACCAAGTGATTTCGCCCAGTTCAAAGCGAATAGATAATCTTCAACACAAAGCATGGAAGGCGTGTTGATCGTTGCACCTGTGAAGATGCCGTCGATCAGCTTGCCACCTTTAGTCATGCGAAAGATCTTCGGCATGGGCCAAGCAGGCGTATAGGATTCAAGACGTGCAACAGCGCGTGGTGACAGGACGATCATCCCGTGTGCCGCTTCGCCGCCCATGACTTTTTGCCAGGAAAAGGTCGTTACATCTAGTTTGTCCCACGGCAGGTCCTGTGCAAAAGCAGCGGACGTCGCATCGCAAATTGTCAAACCATCGCGGTTGGCGGGGATCACATCACCGTTTGCTACACGAACGCCAGATGTTGTGCCGTTCCAAGTGAACACGACATCTTGGTCGTAGTCCAAAGTTGCCATGTCAACGATATGACCATAGTCGGCCACATGCTCGGACGCTTCAATCTTCAATTGTTTAACAACGTCGCTGACCCAGCCAGCGCCAAAGCTTTCCCATGCAACCATCTGCACAGGGCGTTCGCCCAAGAGGGACCACATCGCCATTTCCATCGCGCCTGTGTCAGACGCAGGCACAATGCCGATTTTGTAATCTGCAGGAATGCCGAGCACTTCACGAGTGCCTTCAATTGCTGCTTTCAATTTGTCTTTGCCGACAGCCGCGCGATGGGACCGGCCCAAAGGGGCGTCCTGCAAAGCATTGAGTGACCATGTCGGGGGTTTGGCACAGGGGCCAGAGGAAAAACGCGGGTTTGCCGGCCGCGTTGCCGGTTGCTGAGTAGCCATTTCTGGTATCCTTACAGATAAATGCCCTTCGTTGGGGAAGGGTGTCCCACCGCCGCGTCTAAGGGGTTGGGTGCGTCACGGCAACAGCAAACGTAAGTTTTTGATAAGTTCGGGTTGCGGTTCGGCTCTAAGCAGGGTTTTTGAGGTCGCAACCGCACACTAACAGAAAGATCGTCCATGTTTGTTGTTACCCTGATTGCCAAAGCTGGTGCTTTGCAGCCTGCTCTTGTCGAATCGCTGCGCAATGCATGGGGTGGGCAATCTGCTCAGTGGCTGGCACCTGACGAAGCGGCTGAATTCGCCATGGAGCGTGCGCCGGACAATGGGCCACAGGTTTGGACGGATCTGCAAGAACAGAGCGTTGATCTGGTCATTCAACCGTTCACGGGCCGGCGTAAGAAAATGTTGCTGGCCGACATGGACAGCACCATGATCCAGCAAGAATGCATTGATGAATTGGCAGACGAGGCTGGCGTTGGCGCCCATGTAGCAGACATCACCGCGCGCGCTATGAATGGCGAGCTGGATTTTGAATCCGCGATTGATGAACGGGTTGGTCTGCTCAAGGGGCTCGACGAAAGCATCATCGGCCACGTCTTGAAAACACGGATCAGTTACATGCCTGGTGGCCGTGAATTGGTGCGAACGATGAAGGCCAATGGTGGTTTCAGTGCTTTGGTGTCGGGTGGTTTTACGGCCTTCACCGCAAAAGTCGCTAATGAACTTGGCTTTGATGAAAACCGCGCCAACACCCTCGAAATTGCGGAGGGTATTCTTACAGGAAAGGTTGTTCGGCCAATCCTTGGACAGCAGGCCAAACTCGATGCACTGGGCGAAATCACGACGCGCCTCGGCATTACCGCAGACGATGTGATTGCCGTAGGTGACGGGATGAATGATCTGCTGATGCTTTCAAATGCGGGCACAGGTGTTGCGCTGCACGGCAAGCCCGCCTTGCAAGAAAAGTGTGACGTGCGGATCAATCATGGCGATCTCACCGCACTGCTTTACCTGCAAGGCTATGCCAAAACGGAATTCGCTTAAGCTGCCAACGCGTTTCGCGTTTTACCAATAATCAACGCGGCGTTCGCGGCTTCGCGACCTTTCTCAACAAAGTGGTCGCGATAGATTGCGTTGTGGTGATCTGTTTCTTGATAATGGTGCGGTGTCAGAGAAACCGACAGCACAGGTACGCCAGTATCAAGGCTAACGCGCATCAGGCCATCTACAACGGCAGAAGCAACGAAATCGTGCCGGTAAATGCCGCCATCCACAACGAATGCCGCGCAGGCAATCGCTGCATATCGACCCGACTCGGCGAGGTCCTTGGCAACCAAGGGCATCTCAAACGCACCTGGCACATCAAAAACGTCGATCTGGGACGCGGGAATAAGTTCGCAAAATCCATCATAGGCACGATCTACGATATCAGCGTGCCATTGTGCCTTAATAAAGGCGTAGCGAGGGGCGATTGTCATTAGGGTCTCCTTTCCCGATTACCACGCGATTGCGTGGGTGACATATCACCTCGGGGCAAAGAATCGCTGCGCAGGCGGAAACCACACGCGCACCGAAGCTCTCTCTCATCCGGACTATGACCGTCGGCTCTGGAATTTCACCAGTATCTGCTGACACCTCACCTTGAGGCCGCTCGCGGGCTATAACCGCCGGTGGGGAATTACACCCCGCCCTGAGAACAATTTCTATCTGACGGATTCGTGCTCGTCAGGCAAGTGCGACGCTGGGGCGCATATCGCCAGTGACCAGACCGGCGAAATTCTTCAGGTCTGGATTGCGGTACTGTTTAACGAGCGGATCATGTGCGTCGACGACACCCAGTTTGCATAGGATCGCGGCTATCGCACATTCGGCGGCCCGTGTTGTGCCATCCATGATCTTTAGTGCCACGCCCATTTTCAGCTCTGGCAAGATAGCAATGTAGAATCCCTCGGCCCCTGTTTTGACGGCAGCCTTTCCTTTTGCAGCCTTCGTGAGGTGATAACAGGCGCGGTCTGTGTTCGACAGCAGATCGGAATGTGCCATCATCGCATTGCGAAGCCGAACCATTGCAGACCCGCGTGTATTACTGTCATCGGCCTTGGCAAATGTTGCCATGGCGCGGGCCATACCGTGGACGGTGCTGGCGTGGTTCGGAGCAGAGCAGCCATCAATACCCCAATTGGGCGAGGTTTCTTCTACCAGTTCTTCGACGATTTGTTTGATACCCACCTGCAAGGGGTGGTCGATCGCAACGTAATCCGGTCCCCAGCCATTTGCCTTGACCATCGTCAAGAAGCCGCAATGTTTGCCGGAACAGTTGTTATGATACTTACAAGCACTTGCGTCAGACTTGATTAGCACTTTGCTGGCGGGTTTGTCGGAAGGCCACTGTGGACCGCATCGAAATGCATCATCGTCCAACTCAAGGTCGTTCAACCAGTTCTGAACACGTTCTGTGTGAATAGCCGCGCCGGAATGTGACGCGCAAGATAACGCAAGCTGTTCGGTCGTCAGTCCGAAACGATCCGCCACACCACTCTCAACCAAAGGCAGCGCCTGTAGCATTTTAGCGCTGGATCTAGGGTAGGTAATGTACTCCGGATCGCCCCATGCATGCAGGATCTCACCACTTTGGTCGACCACAACCGCATGCCCTTGATGGACAGATTCCAGCATTCCACCGCGCCAAAGTTCAACAAGATCGACAGGATTTGACATGAAACTCTCCGAATGGGCGGCAATCCGCACAAATAATAGGGGACAAAGGGCTTTCCCAATTGGGCAAAAACTTGCTAATGCTGTAGCTATCGAGTTGAAACCGCTCATTCTAGTCGAAAAGGTACCCGCTAGAGGTGCTAGGCAGATAAGAGCAACCTGAGGCACGGACAGCTTGGAGGCTGTATTTATGATTTCAAAGATTTCTCGCGCGTTTGGCGTAGTCGCGTTGGCAACACTAGGCACCAGCGCAATCGCGCAAGAGGCCAGCTCTAACCGCGTGGCCGCAAACACTGACTGGTCCGTCTTCGTAGAAGACAACCCAACTGAATGCTGGGCGGTCTCCGCCCCGAAAGAAACTGTAAACTCTCGCGATGGGCAGGTTGTATCTGTGCGCCGCGGTGAGATTTTGCTGTTCGTGTTCTACCGCCCTGGTGCGGGTGTGAACGGGCAGGTGACATTCACGGGCGGTTATCCGTTTGCGGGCGGATCCACAGCTGAACTGGACATCGGCGGCACTACGTTCGAGCTTTTCACCGAAGGTGAATGGGCGTGGCCAGCAACACCTGAAGACGACGCACGCATTGTGGCCGCTATGAAACGCGGTTCTGCGGCAACGATCTCTGCGCGATCCGGTCGCGGCACAGTTACACGTGACACGTTCTCATTGCTTGGTTTTACGGCTGGCGTTGAAGAAGCAGCGAACCGCTGTTCCAGCTAAATCGCTAAGCTATGCAATTTGAGTGAGGCCGGTTTTCTTTGGAAACCGGCCTCACGTCTTATATAGGGCCTCAAACCCCACTGGAGTCGATTCTCATGGAACCGCAAGCGCCCATCACCCAAGACGTTATGACGATTAAACGTGTTCTGCCCGAAGGCGGCCCCGTGAACATCGTCGGCCTGACCCGCGACCAGCTTCGCGATGAGCTCATTGGCCTTGGCGTGAAAGAGAAACAGGCCAAGATGAGGGTGAACCAAATTTGGGCTTGGCTGTACCATTGGGGCGTGCGTGACTTTGATGTCATGACGAACCTGTCCAAAGACTTTCGTGTCACCTTAGCCGAGCATTTCAAGATCGAATTGCCCGAGGTTGTGACACGCGAAGTGTCCTCAGATGGCACGCGTAAATACCTTGTGCGCATCGCAGGCGGTCATGAGGTTGAGGTGGTCTATATCCCCGAAACCGATCGCGGCACGCTGTGCATTTCATCCCAAGTCGGTTGCACGCTGACCTGTAGCTTCTGTCATACAGGCACCCAAAAACTCGTTCGCAATCTGACGGCGGGTGAAATCATCGGCCAAGTCATGTTGGCTCGCGATGATTTGGGCGAATGGCCAGAGGCTGGTATCAGTACTGCTGACCAAGGCCCCCGTCTGTTGTCCAACATCGTTCTGATGGGCATGGGCGAACCGTTGTATAATTTCGAAAACGTTCGTGATGCGATGAAGATTGCAATGGACCGTGAAGGCATCGCCTTGTCGCGCCGCCGTATCACACTATCGACCTCTGGTGTTGTCCCTGAAATCGCCCGCACCGCGGATGAGATCGGCTGCCAACTGGCGGTCTCCTTTCATGCAACCACGGATGAGGTGCGCAACAAACTCGTGCCGATTAACAAGCGTTGGAACATCGAAGAACTGCTCGCGGCTCTTGCTGCCTACCCGAAAGTCAGCAACTCGGAACGCATTACGTTTGAATATGTGATGCTAAAAGATGTGAATGACAGCGACGAAGATGCGCGCCGTTTGGTGGAACTGATCAAAGGCATTCCTGCGAAGATCAACCTAATCCCATTCAACGAATGGCCGGGTGCGCCCTATGAACGGTCTACCAATAACCGCATCAAGGCGTTCGCGGATATCGTTTACAATGCGGGTTATGCGTCTCCAGTGCGCAAACCGCGCGGCGAAGACATTATGGCGGCCTGTGGTCAGCTCAAGTCGGCCACCGAACGGGCCCGAAAGTCGCGTAAAGAGATTGAAGCGGACGCTGGCCTGTAAGCCAGCGCCCCGTTTCTTTTACCGTCCGGGGATTGCGCCGCGCTTTTCGCCGGCGCCTTCCCAGTTTTCCAACGCCTCGATGGCTTCTTCAGCGGTTTCAACGAATTTGAACAGCTCAAGGTCATCCGCAGAAATCGTTCCGGCGTCCGCCAAAGCGTCCCAGTTGATAATGCTCTCCCAAAACGCGCGACCGAACAGCAAGAACGGAACCCGTTCCATGCGACCCGTCTGAATGAGCGTCAGGGCTTCGAACGTTTCGTCCAACGTTCCGAAACCGCCGGGGAAGACGGTGACCGCCTTGGCACGCATTAAGAAATGCATTTTGCGGATCGCGAAGTAGTGAAAATTGAAACACAGCTCAGGCGTCACGTATTCGTTCGGGGCCTGTTCATGTGGTAGCACGATGTTCAGCCCGATGGATTTACCACCTGCATCAATGGCACCACGGTTTCCGGCCTCCATGACGCCGGGGCCACCACCTGTAACGATAACATTCTCATGGCTTTCGCCTGTTTCAGTCATCAGTTTGGCGAACTTGCGCGCCTCTTCGTAATACTGGGACAAATCAGCTAGCGTTTTGGTACGTGCGTTGTCTTTGTTTGCAGGTGCAGGAATGCGTGCACCACCGAACATCACGATGGTCGATTCGATTCCTTGTTCGTCCAGCATCAATTGCGGCTTCAGCAGTTCTAGTTGCAAACGCACTGGGCGCAATTCGTCGCGGCACAGGAAATCAGGGTCGGCAAACGCCAGCGCATAGGCAGGCGAACGCGTCTGAGGCGTGTCAGGGACTTGAACAGCCTCGGCACGGTCTTGTTTGCTGTCGCGCAACGGATGGCGGCGGTGTGGATCGTCTTTCATGAGGCAACTCTTTCAATCTTATTGTTCGTGTTGGCATTTTAGTGGCAGGTTGGCCGAACATTGTCCAACTAAAGGCCAAACACATGCCCGTCACCTCCGCTGACATTTCCAATGCCGCCGCTCGAATTAAAGGTTACGTACACGAAACCCCCGCTATGCGCTCGGACAGCTTTGGACTGCCGCTTCAGTTCAAGTTCGAACACACGCAGGTCACAGGATCCTTCAAAGCCAGAGGCGCGTTTAATTCTATCCTGACTGCGGATGTGCCAACTGCTGGAATTGTTGCGGCGTCGGGCGGCAATCACGGTGCGGCTGTGGCCCATGCCGCGACCGCGCTTGGCCATGATGCTCATATCTTTGTGCCCGAATTTGCGGGTCCCGCAAAGATCGATGTGATCCGGCAGACTGGTGCAAACCTTCATATCGTCAAAGGCGCCTATTCCGATGCCGCCGCCGCCGCCACGGCACACAAAAACGAAACCGGCGCATTGGATATTCATCCCTATGACGCGCCAGCGACGATTGCAGGTCAGGGCACCTGTTTCAAAGAATGGGAAGATCAAGGACTGGACGCAGATACTGTCATAATCGCCATTGGCGGGGGCGGTTTGATCAGTGGTGCGCTGACATGGCTAAATGGGCGCAACATCATCGGTGTCGAAACCGAAACCACCAATTCCATGCACGCGGCGCTTACCAATGGTTCAGAGACGGACATCGAAGTCTCGGGCCTTTGTGCCAATGCGCTGGGCGCAAAACGGATCGGAAGCCTGCCCTTCGGGATTGCGAAAGCCAATGACCTTTCTACTGTTCTGGTGACGGATGACGCAGTCGCCCATGCCCAAAAACTGATTTGGCAGAACCTTCGTCAATTGGTTGAACCGGCAGGTGCTGCGGGTGTCGCTGCAATCCTGTCTGGCGTCTACATGCCCTCAAAGAACGAAAAAGTCGCGGTACTGCTCTGTGGCGCGAATCCCGCGCCTATACCTATTTAATTGCTCAACCGTGGCCCTCGCGCTATTGGACCCTCAAACATAACGCATCCGAAAGGGACCATCATGTCCAACGCTCAACTGGAAACCGCAATCGAAGCTGCATGGGACGCACGTGATACCATCACAACGTCCACACAAGGCGAAGTACGCGAAGCGATCACAGATACAATGAACGCGCTGGACAGCGGTAAATTGCGCGTAGCGGAAAAGCTGGAAAATGGCGACTGGCACGTAAACCAATGGGCGAAGAAAGCAGTTCTTCTGTCTTTCCGTTTGAACGACATGGCCATGATCGAAGGGTCCAACGGCAACGGAAGCTGGTGGGACAAGGTGCCGTCCAAATGGGAAAGTTGGGGCGACAACGAATGGAAGGCCGCAGGTTTCCGTGCGGTGCCAGGTTCAATCGTTCGCCGTTCTGCCTACATCGCACCAGGCGTTGTCCTAATGCCATCCTTCGTGAACCTCGGCGCCTATGTCGATGAAGGGTCCATGGTTGATGGCTGGGCGACTGTTGGGTCCTGTGCGCAGATCGGCAAGAACGTTCACCTGTCCGGCGGCGTCGGCATCGGTGGTGTTCTTGAGCCAATGCAAGCTGGCCCAACGATCATCGAAGACAACTGCTTTATTGGTGCGCGTTCCGAAGTCGTCGAAGGCTGCATCATCCGAGAGGGGTCCGTTCTGGGCATGGGCGTATTCATCGGCCAGTCCACCAAGATCGTGAACCGTGAAACCGGCGAAGTCTTCTACGGCGAAGTACCGCCTTATTCCGTTGTGGTTGCGGGATCTATGCCGTCCAAGAACGACATCAACCTGTATTGCGCCGTGATCGTGAAAACCGTCGACGAAAAGACACGTTCAAAGACGGGCATCAACGATCTGCTGCGCGATTGATCCTCAGCCGAGCACTAGCTAAGGCCCGCATCGCGCGGGCCGAACGCCCCAGTTGGTTGGCGGCATGGGCCCCTGTGGGGTTTGATGCCGCTTGCCTCGTTTTTGCGTTTGCTGTGTTGTACCGGCCGTTTCAAACAATTGCGGAAACGTTCAATTTCCCCGTTTGGGCGACCGCAGTCGCTCTTTTAGCGATCGGGTTTATCCCGATTCAGGCGGTGCTGATTTTCTCGTCGCTTTGGGCGGCGAAGTCGCGGTTCACGGATGATAAACCGGACGGTTAGCCGCTCGCGCGACCAAACCACTTCGTAACCAATTCGTCATAGGTTCCGTCTTCGCGCAAACGAAGCAGTGATTGATTTATCTGTTCGCCAAGCGGGCTAGAATTGGGCAACGCGATTCCGTAGTTTTCGCGTCGGTAAATACGCGGCAATAGCCGTGTGGCAGGCTCCGTGTGCGTGTTGGAATAATAGGACAAAATCGGAGCGTCAAAAACGATGGCATCTAGATTGTCGTTCTCAAGAAGCTGAAACATCTCATCTGGTGAACCGTATGTGACATGCGGTAGGTCCCGCGCGTTTAGAAATGCAGCGGATGTCGAATTTTCTACTGTCGCAACACGGCGGCCTTCTAGGTCATTGATGGACTCTACGTTTTCATGCAACGCCTCGACCGTCATAGTGGATGTAATGGTCGCTACGAAAATCGATACGATGAACAAGCTCGAGACGACCAGAACAACAGCAAAAGCACGGCCTGGTCGAGTTTGCGGCACGCGTTCTTCAAACCCGCCGTTTACAACAAGGTTCAAGGCCCACCAAAATGAGTGAAACAGTGCATCCCCGCCTTTGCGATCAAAATAGGGCTGAGCACGGCGTTCCATAAGCCACATCACAACGCCGCTGCCAAACAGCAACCCAAGCGCCCCGAGAACCACAAATAGAATGTCTCGTGTAAACAATGCAGACAGAAACGACCCGCCGCTGTTATCGTCCCGCAAAAGGACGCCGATCCCGCCTTCAAAGATCGGATGCGAAAAGTCCATCAACAGTTCGCGGTCTGCGGTAATCGAGATGTTTGCGACAGCAGCGTCACGTTCACCATTCTGGACGGACGACAACATGTCAGGAAAGGAGCCGTAGAATTCAAAAGAGATTTCACGGCCCAACTGATCGGCAATCGCTTTCGTGAGTTCAATACTAAAGCCCGCGGCCTCTCCATTGTCCAAAAATGCGAAAGGGGGGCGCTCCACCGTGGCAAAGGTCAGTGGCGGTTCTTGCGCGAAACCAGAATTTGAAATGATGATTAAGAAGAAGCTTGCCAGCAGTCGCAACGCATATTTCATCAGTTGTCCCCCAAGAATCTGCCCCCTAATTGCGCAGCGCGAAGCGATGGTCAATCCTCCTCAACGTTGACGTTACTAACGCGAAGGGTTAGGCGCCGCTCATGTCGGATCCAAAAACGCCACAACCCCAGTCGACCTCGAAGCCCAAGAAGGCCAAAAAGCCGTCGCGCCAACAAGTCTTTACCCTGCTGGTCGAAGTGGGCCGTAAGGATGATGACGGGTTGCCCCAAGACAGTACCGGTGCTGCGTTGATGATCTATGCGTCTGGTGTAGATGAAGCAGAAGCCGTCCGTGAAACCGTGGCCATTCTGAAACAAGCAGATTTGGCACCTTTGGATGTCTCGGGTTACGGCACTTTGGATGAACGTCTAGCCGAAGGGCACGACATACCAGACGAAGAACGCGAATTGATGCAGCGTGCGCTTGACGAAAACAGCGTCATCGTTGCGCAAATGACTCCGTTCTTTGACGAAGACACCGACGACTAAAACCCATCAGATTATCCGATTGAAACGCCTGTCAGTGTCAGGGCTTCGTAGCCTTGCAAGACAGGTGCCGCGAGCCCGACTTGTTTCGGGCACAACTCGATGGGCATGTCGGCCAGTACGGAGAATTTCAAAAAATCTGGAGCGGAAAGCACGGCGGAACCGTCAAAACTTTCGACCATAGCGCCGTTCACAGTGATGATTTCGTGGGTTTCCAACAAGATCTGATAGTATGTGACAATTGCAGGTGCGTTCTTGGTCGGAGTCGCGCAATTGCGAACTTCTAAGTGACGGATGGCTGTGCTGACACGCTCTTCCCCGAACATGTATTCTACTTCCGACCCTGCCAAACAGGCACGCTGGTCCCGGGCTGCGATCAAATCTTCCCATAGTCCCATATAGGGTCTGCGCAATGTCATCGGTGTGAACCGACCCAATGCAGGTACGCTCGTGTGGCCCACCCACAAAACTCGAACTGCTTCTGTTCCGTCGACGGTTACGTAATCACCTGCAACGATGTCGCGCAGAGCTTTCGGTCCAAACGGAGTATCTACTGCTGCCGCTCCGCTCAACCCGGGCAGCGGGCCATGCGGGCAGGGTGCATCGGCGATCGCCGCGAACGTTAAATCCCTGTCCATGGCGCAAGTTTCGGGTGCCGTTACAATGCGTTGAGCATCCCGCATTGAGATCGGGAAAGGCGCCAGAACGGCCGTCTGCCAAAGGATACCGTTATCCGGAATATAGACACTAATACGGCCTGAACGCGCTGGTGCATCCCACGTATAAGTGATGTGGGCGGTTTGCGCTTTGCCGCCTAGGTTGGTTTTCAACGAAGTCGCCAGATGCTTGCCACCTTGGCGCATCATCAACCGCACTGTTCCATCGGGTTCAAGGCAAACCGTTAGGCCCGACGGCCATGGGTCCAGCGCTGCGAAACGTAACAAGTTTATCGGATGGGATGTCGGCCGTATCGTCACTTCCATGAGCAGACTGCCGCGAGGCAAAAGCTCTGCAGAAGATCCAAGGTTGGGTCGCGCGCACCCCAATCCAGCGGGGTTGAAATCCCCACCTTCTTGCGTACGTGTGCCGATCCATTGGAGTGCCATGTTGTCTAGGCGACCCGCCGCATAAGTGCTTCGACCTCATAACGTTTCAACATTGGCCTTGCGGCGGGGCCGTAGCCTTCGCCTGTTGTCACGTCGAGCTCTGGGAAGATCGTTGAAATCTCTTCAACGATCTCTGCTTCGAACGACTTTGTCGTCTGTGGGCCTGGTAGAAAACTCTCGGTGGCCAGCCCCTCGGAGTAGACGACCTGATGGCGATCAAACATCAAATGAACGTACTCAACCTCCCCGCCTTCAATGGGGCGGATGGATTGATCGTTGACCAGATCTTTTGCAGCAATCAACACTTCCGCCTCACCGAACAAAAGCTCGGCAATTACATCTTTGACCAAAACGCGGTGCAGTGGTGACACCATTAGCTCACCGTGGTCACCCAGTGCATTTTCCTGAATACAGATGGGTGCCATCTTGCCCGTCGCGGGTACAGAACGCCGCCCGATCCATCGCACTGGCTGTGGCCCATCATCGCGCGTAATGACCATGTCACCAGCGGTTAGCGTTTCAACGGCACGTGGCCCTTGGTCGGTATCAATCATCGAACCTGCAACGAAACACGGGATCGTCTCGACGGTGACAAACCCGACGTCAGTCTCAAGCACATTTCCGGACGTATCCTTGCTCTCGACTTCGTAGGTAAAGCTGGACGTCTCAAAATCACTATCTGTGGTAATGTCGACTGTGCCATCAGCGTTCAACAGAACTGTTTGGCCCGTGGCCAAGGTAACTGTTTGGCCTGCGGTGACAGCCACGCCATTGATATGGGTGATTGTCAGTGTACCCGACGTATTGTTGATATCGTTGTCTAGAATATCGACGGTCTTTGTGACGCTGTCCTGCATCGTCACATAGTCCTGTTCGGCCACCAGTTCTGTCTGAATTGAATTGGCGGCGATCAGTAGGTTGGAATCATAACTGCTGTCAGCAACGTCGGCGATGCCGATCCGGATCGAATTCACGACGCCCGCGTTCACAGGAATGGTCAGCGTCATCGTCAGCGTGAAACCATCCATCTCGGTGTTGAACTGGTCAGACGTGTTGTCGTTATAAAGGTTGATGTTGTTGGTTTGGTTGATCGAGTTGATCGTCGTGCCATTGTCCGTAATCGCCAAAGGCACGAGGTTACCGTTGATCCAGACCCCCACAGCATCATTGTAGATCGAGTTGGTGTACTCAGGATACTCGTCCGAGCTGAACACAAACTGCATGGTCATCACGTCATCTGTTGGGATGAAATCAATATCCATGTACGACGCATCGTATGTGCTGGCCCCAGCAAGCGCATTGAACCCAGCTTCGTTATTCTGGCCGCCCGTGTTGGTCGACGTATTTGTGCTTTCGTTGGACTGGCTGTTGTTATTGTTTGTAAACCGAGATGCCCGCCCCGTGGACAAAATAACACCCGAGTCCCCAGGCGTCACATTGCCAGCAACAGCATCTCCGTTTGAATAAATTCCGGATGAATAGTCCGACCCAGAATAGGATGCATTTGTGACAGTAACACCATCACCAAAGATCGTGTTTGCCATCTCCCACGCTGTTGCATCGGTTTCATATTCAAGTTCAACGCCTGCTACCACGGTATCTGCCCCTTACGAAAGGAGGCACGCCAGACGGACTTCACGCGCGAAAAGCTGTGAATTGCCTATATCTTGTGGTCGTCGCTGCGACCGTAGGACCATCTTGGGTCCGCTCGATGTCTGCCCTGCCTCGGGTCTAATTTATTATGTCAACTATATGTTAGAGGTTTGATATTTGGAGGTTTTTTAGGGGGTCGTTTCCACGTTACGCAAAATATGTGTCGACAGGGACACAACCTAGAGTATTTGCAATGACGTCGAAGGAACGATAACGCAGTGGAAACTGGAGGCTTCCATGACCATTGATCCTATCGCACTCACTGCTGATCTCATTCGTTGTCCTAGCGTTACCCCGATTGAGGGTGGTGCGTTGCAATTGTTGGATGAATTGCTGACTGACGCGGGCTTTGAAACGTGGCGGGTTGATCGTGCGGACACCCCAAACCTTTATGCGAGGTGGGGCGCACGGGGGGCTAACAAATCCTTTGGATTTAACGGGCACACAGATGTCGTTCCTGTGGGGGATGAGGCCGCGTGGACGGTCGATCCATTTGGCGCGGAAATTAAAGACGGCATTCTTTATGGTCGGGGCGCGACCGACATGAAATCCGGCGTGGCGGCTTTTGCGGCGGCGGCGGTCGACTTTGTAAAAGATACCCCGCCAGACGGTGCAATTATCATCGCGATTACAGGCGACGAAGAGGGCCCTTCGACCGACGGCACAATCGCCTTGCTAGACTGGATGCAATCCAACGGTGAGGCGATGACAGCCTGCATCGTCGGAGAGCCGACCTGCCCAGACGTGATGGGTGAGATGATTAAGGTCGGGCGGCGTGGGTCGCTCACGGCGCATTTTACGGTGACCGGAAAGCAAGGGCACGCTGCCTATCCCCACCGCGCGATTAACCCGCTACCGGCTATGGCGCGTTTAATTGACCGACTTGCCAGTCACGAGATGGACCAAGGGTCAGACCATTTTGACCCGTCTACATTGGCAGTGGTGACAATCGACACAGGCAACCCAGCCACAAACGTCATTCCCGCCGCATGCAAGGCGAGCGCCAATGTCCGGTTTAACGATCTGCACACATCGGCAACTGTAATCGCGTGGATGCAGTCCGAAGCCGACGCCGTTGCCGAAGAATTTGGCGTTCAAATCGACATGCCTGTTCGGGTGTCCGGCGAAAGCTTTCTGACGCCTCCGGGTGCTTTGTCTGATCTTGTGAGTGCCGCGGTTCAGGCCGAAACTGGGATCACGCCAGAGCTGTCCACAACGGGCGGCACGTCTGATGCGCGCTTTGTGAAAGATCACTGTCCTGTCGTCGAATTTGGGCTGGTGGGCAAAACGATGCACCAAGTTGATGAATGCGTTCCGGTTGAACAGATTACCCAACTAAAGGCGATCTATACTCGTATCTTGCAAGACTATTTCAATTAACCTTATTCGCGGATAAATTTTTCGTTTATTAACAATGTTTTAATTGTTGTGAGAATATCGACGTGCCGTGCGCGGTTCGTCATGTTAGGCAGGTCGTATGACCCGTATCCCATCCAAGCAAGAGATCCTCGATTGGATCACCGAACATCCCACTAAGGCCGCAAAGCGTGATATCGCCAAAGCGTTCGGCATCAAAGGTGCTGCGCGCATTGATCTTAAGCGTCTGCTGCGTGAACTCGAAGACGAAGGCAAACTTGCCAAGCGCAAGTCGTCGTATCGTGACGCGAATGCTTTGCCGCCTGTATCTGTATTGCAGATCACAGGGCCAGACGGCGATGGGGATCTGTTCGCAAAGCCGCTTGAGTGGGCAGGAGAAGGCGATCCGCCGCGCATTTTGATGGTGATGAAGGACGGCGAACCCGCGTTGGGCGCAGGAGATCGCGTTCTTGGGCGTTTGACTGAGGTTAAGGGCCAAGACTACGGCTATACCGCGCGTTTGATCCGACAGATTGGCACGAACCCTTTGCGTATCTTGGGCATCTTTAAAACAGGATCAGAAGGCGGGCGCATTCTGCCGGTCGATAAGGGCAGCCAGAAAGAATGGACCGTAGCGGCAGGTGCGACTGACGGGGCCAAAGACGGAGAGTTGGTTGAGGCTGAACAAGCCGGACCAAAGGGGCGCATGGGCTTGCCCAAGGCCCGCATTGTTGCGCGACTTGGCGACCCGACCCAACCACGCGCCGTGTCGCTCATCGCCATTCATCAACACGATATTCCAGATCATTTTCCTGACGAAGTGATCGCGGAGGCTGATGCAGCCAAACCAGCCGCGTTGGATGGCCGGGAGGACCTGCGCCATTTGCCACTGATTACGATTGATCCATGGGATGCGCGAGACCATGATGACGCCTGCTGCGCAATCCCCAACGATCAGGGCGGTTTTGCGCTGTGGGTCGCGATTGCGGATGTGGCGCATTACGTGCGCCCCGGTTCGGCGCTGGACCGTGAAGCCCGCAAGCGGGGTAATTCAACGTATTTCCCTGATCGGGTCGTGCCGATGCTGCCGGACCGTCTGTCGGGTGATCTCTGTTCACTGCACGAAGGCGTTGAACGCGTCTGCATCGCGGTTGAAATGCAGGTCGATGAGGCTGGCAATAAGGTCTCGCAACGCTTTGTGCGTGGCTTAATGACGTCGCCTGCGTCTCTGAATTACGAAGAAGTACAGGCCGCGATGGATGGCACGGTGAACGACAAGGTCGCACCGCTGCTCGATGATGTGATCCGTCCACTTTATGCCTGCTACGAGGCGCTAAAACGGGCCCGCGAAAAGCGTCAGCCACTTGAGCTCGACTTGCCGGAACGCAAAATTGTGCTGAACGATGAGGGCAAGGTAATTGATGTCGCGTTCCGAGATCGCCTTGATGCGCATAAGCTGATCGAAGAATTCATGGTTCTGGCAAATGTCGCAGCTGCAGAAACGCTGGTGTCCAAGAAGTCGGCATTGCTGTTTCGTGTGCACGAGGAACCAAAACGCGAGAAGATGGATGCCCTTCGTGAAACAGCAGAGGCGGCGGGGTTAACGCTGGCCAAAGGGCAGGTGTTGAAGACTGGGCATCTGAATCGCCTGTTGGATCAAGCCGCCGATACGGACGATGCTGAATTAATCAACATCGCCACACTGCGGTCCATGACGCAGGCCTATTACAATCCAGAAAACTTCGGCCACTTCGGTTTGGCCTTGCAGTCATATGCACACTTTACCTCGCCGATCCGACGGTATTCTGACTTGATCGTTCATCGGGCTTTGGTCACGTCACACGGTTGGGGCGACGATGGTTTGACGCCCGAGGACGAAGCAATGTTGGCCGAAACCGCGCAAGCGATTTCCGACACTGAGCGTCGATCCATGGTTGCGGAACGTGACACAACTGATCGCTACCTTGCCGCGTTCCTGAATGACCGTGTTGGCGCGGTTATGGCTGGCCGCATCAGCGGTATCGCCAAGTTTGGTGTCTTCGTTAAGC
The DNA here is from genome assembly GCF_021532625.1 of Octadecabacter algicola. Classification (GTDB taxonomy): domain Bacteria; phylum Pseudomonadota; class Alphaproteobacteria; order Rhodobacterales; family Rhodobacteraceae; genus Octadecabacter; species Octadecabacter algicola. The sequence goes on along the minus strand of NZ_JAKGAR010000003.1, from coordinate 348,746 downwards.
TGGACGAAACGGGCGCGGATGGGATGATCCCGATCCGTAACCTTGGTGCTGAGTACTTCCACTATGACGCGGACAGCCAGACATTGATGGGCGCGGATACGGGCGTTGTGATTGCTTTGGGTACGCGGGTTACGGTCAAATTGGTCGAAGCGGCGCCTGTCACGGGCGGTCTGATTGTTGATCTGCTTGAGATTGATGGCAAAGCTATGCCGCAGGGCAAAAGCAAGGGGCGTGGCCCGTCGCCGCGTCGCAAGATGTCCAAGGGTAAGAAAAAGGCTGCCAAGACAGCTCGCAAAGTGAAACGCACCCGCAAGTAAGGGCGGATTACTGCCCGACCTTATACAAATGGTTCCGATATTGGCCTGCACTTGCTAGCGTGATGCAAAGCAACGTGAAGTGGGTAACAGTATGTTTCGGTTTGGTATGATCTTTCTGGGTGCGGTTAGCGTGTCAGGACAGGGGATCGCTGGGCCTGTGCCACTCGAAGCGCCAGTGCAGGTTACGCCATTCGTGCAAGTGCAATCCAACGGTGAGGGTTTTGATCAATGGGTTGATGGTTTTCGCCGCCGCGCCCTTAGGCAGGGCATTTCCGCCGCGACGTTTGATGCTGCGTTTCAAGGTGTGACGCAGGACGATGCCATCATCACGCTGGATCGAAATCAGTCCGAATTTTCAAAAGCGTTGTGGGAATATCTGGATACCGCCGTGTCTGATGCGCGTATTCGAAATGGTCAGCGTGCCTTAAGGGATCATCAATCTGTCTTGACCCAAATTGAAGCGACATATGGTGTCGATAAAGAGGTCATCGCTGCGATATGGGGTCTCGAGTCCGCTTATGGGGCTGTCCGCGGGAACACGAACACGATTGAGGCGCTCGCAACACTGGCCCATGACTCGCGGCGCAGTGCGTTCTTTGAAGGGCAATTGCTGGCGGCGCTACAGATTCTTGAGGCAGGGGATACGGCGCCTCGAAATATGGTCGGGTCTTGGGCTGGTGCCATGGGCCATACGCAATTTATGCCGACCAGCTTCCTTGACCTTGCGGTTGATGGAAACGGGGATGGGCGGCGTGACATCTGGGGCGATGATCCGACGGATGCCTTGGCATCTGCGGCCAACTACCTGCGCAGCAATGGCTGGACGCGCGGCCAGCCTTGGGGGGTCGAAGTTCAGCTTCCTGCGAACTTTGATTATATGACTGCGCGAAGAGACAACGAAAGGATGCCGAGCGATTGGGCGTCAGACGGTGTGGTGGCATTGAACGGACAACCTGTGCCGAACCATGGGCGTGCTTCGATCCTGTTACCGGGTGGCCATGAAGGTGCAGCCCTCATGATTTTCAAAAACTTCGAAGTTCTTGAAACTTACAATACTGCGGATTCCTACGTCATCGGCGTTGGTCATTTGGCTGACAGAATAGCGGGTGGCGGTGCTATACAGTCTGCATGGCCCCGCAGTGACGGTGCGTTGAGCGGGCCCGACCGACGAGAGTTGCAGCAGCGACTGCGCGATGCGGGTTTTGACCCGCAGGCCATTGACGGGCGGATTGGCCCGCTGACGATCAATGCCATTCGCGCCTATCAAGTGGCCAACGGATTGGTCCCTGATGGGTATGCCTCACCGCAGTTGTTACGACGCTTGCGTTAATGTTGGGCAGGGTCTGCTGTTGCTGTGCAGGCCTCTCCGCGCATGCAGGCCTCTACAATGGGGGCGGTGTCCACGCCAAAGGTAGATCCGCCACACGGACCCATTGTCAGTACATAACCGTCATCGGTGAGCGCAACAAAGGCCAACACTTCGCTGTTTGGGCTTGGAAAGCCGCCGCACCAAGGCCCAGCACATGATGTCCGTAGGGTTACGGTCGTTGGTGCCATGGGTGCGAATCCGTTTTCAGCCAAACCTTGTCCTGTGAAGCTGGCGACAACTTCTTGTGGTTGCGCGTCATTGGACACTGGCTGTTGAGGTGGCGCTTCGAAACTGAATTTCCCAAGCAAGACAGCGTAGGATTCCTCGGCCTCTGAGGCCCATTGAAAGGTTTGCGCTGCATCAGGTTGCATGCAGGACAGCGCTGCTGATTGCGTGGCAACAAGAACTGCTGTCGTTGCTAAGGCCAAAATAGATTTCATCACATACTCCAGTTCGCACCCTTTGGGCGCAATTTAACACCGTCTTTAGATACGGCCCTCGAATGCCTCCAGCACCGCTGAATAAACATCCTTCTTAAATGGGACGATATTGGCGAGCAGTTCCTTGGGAGAAATCCACATCCATTCGGAAAATTCTTGGTGCGGTTGGACGATATTGATCTGTTCGTCCGATCCATTGAATCGCATCAGGACCCATTTTTGTTCCTGCCCACGGTAACGACCTTTCCAAATCTTAGGCACAATATGGTGCGGTAAATCGTAAGGCAGCCAGTCGGGCGTTTCCGCCGTAATAGACACTAAATCAGCCGTAATTCCGGTCTCTTCTTCAAGCTCACGTAGGGCCGCGACGGTGACGCTTTCGCCTTCGTCGATACCGCCCTGTGGCATCTGCCAAGCGTCTTGATCGCGATCCATACGTTGACCAACGAAGACCTTTCCATCCTCATTCACGACCATCAACCCAACACAGGGCCGGTAAGGAAGCTTGGCAATCTCTTCAGGGGTCATTGTTTTGGTCATTATACGGGTCCTCTAAGTAAAACGCCGCCAAGGTTTCCCCCAGCGGCGCAATTTTCAAAGTCGGCTCGGCTTACTCGTTCGGGCCGAGAGCAGACAGGCCTTTGAGAATATCGATTGCATATGCCAATTGATAATCCTCTTCGCGAAGGGCGGCGGCATCTTCTGCGCGCAAACGGTCAGCTTGGATCTGTTCGATTTCGTCATCAGTCAGACTATCGTTTTCCAGTGATCCGCGCAGATCGGCCTCGGAACGGCGGTTGATTTCCTCTTCTTCCTCAACCTCGAGCGTTGGGTCGATGCGTGGTTGTTCGACGATAATGTCAGGGCTAATACCAAGCGCCTGAATGGAACGACCAGACGGCGTGTAATACCGCGCCGTTGTCAGACGCATGGCGCTGTCACCACGCAACGGCATCACCGTCTGAACAGAACCCTTACCGAATGAGTTCGTTCCGATAACAACAATCGCACGACGGTGATCCTGAAGGGCACCTGCAACGATTTCAGATGCGGAGGCAGAACCGCCGTTGATCAGAACAACAATTGGCAACCCTTCGGCCAAGTCGCCTTCGCGTGCATTCCAGCGCTGGCCATCACTTAGGTCACGACCGCGGGTTGATGTGATCTCACCGGCGTCTAGGAATGCATCGGATACAGCGATCGCCTGATTGAGCAAGCCGCCGGGGTTGTTGCGAAGATCGATTACGAATCCGTTAACGTTTTCGATACCGCCAGCTTCGGCTACTTGTTCGGCCAGCTGCTCTTCGAGAGATGGATAGGTTTGATCGCTGAACGTAACAACGCGCAAGACGACTGTATCGCCTTCAACACGGCTGCGAACGGCGGTCAATTTGATGGTGTCGCGGACAATTGAAACCTCGAGTGGTTGATCCAATCCTTCACGAACCACAGTGATAATGATTTCGGACCCGACTGGGCCTCGCATCAATTCAACCGCTTCATCCAAAGTTAGACCCAGCAGGTTCTCATTATCGACAGCCGTAATGAAATCACCGGCTTCGATCCCGGCTTCTGCGGCGGGGGTGCCATCAATTGGGGACACGACTTTTACGAAGCCCTCTTCTTGGGTCACTTCGATCCCGAGACCGCCAAATTCGCCACGTGTGGACTCGCGCATTTCTGCAGCGTCTTCGGGGGAGAGGTAGCTAGAATGCGGGTCAAGCGAGGACAGCATTCCGTCGATAGCTGCTTCGATCAAAGCGGCTTCGTCTACGTCTTCGACATATTGCGCGCGGATGCGTTCAAAGATGTCACCGAACAAATCGAGTTGTTCATAGACGCTGGCGTTGTTCGCTGCTTCTTGCGCGATCAGGGGGCCAGCGATCTGTGTTGTTGCGACGGCCCCTAATAGAATCCCGCCCGATGCAGCCATTGCAAATTTTTTCATCTACTCATTCCCATCATTTTCTTATGTCTGCATTTAGAGCCGCTCTACTGAAATGCAAACCACTCAGCAGGGTTGACTGCACTTTGCCTGTCTCTGACCTCAAGATAAAGCGTTTCAGTGCGCTGACCGGCGGAACCCTGCGCGCTTTCGTTCAAAATTGCTTGAGCTTGTGTGACTTCGCCGCCCATTAGGCCGATTGGGGTCCCGTCTGGCAAGATCTCACCGGCTTCGCCAAAAGCCTCGGCGAGGCCCGCAATAACCCACAGCGTCTCGGCTGCGGGTTCCAGAATGACGACATTCCCATAATCCAAAAGAGGGCCAGAGTATCGCACGGTGGCCGAAACGGGTGTTGTGACCAGTGCCCGTGGTCGCGTTGCGATCAGGATACCCGGACGTGCAACACCAGCGGCATCCGCTTCGTTGTACTGTCGAATAACTTGCCCAGAAACAGGGAGGGGGATCGCCCCCTTGATTGTGGTCGCATCTGGTCCAGCATTGGTTTGCGTATCGCTTAGGCCAGTCGCAAACGCGCTAAGGGTCTCGGAGCTGGCCAGCAAAAGGGCGGTCTGGACGGGGTCATCCGAAAACCGTCGTGGAAGGTCGGTGCGGTCCGCAATAGCGGCGGTGAGTTCGGTTCGCGCCGTTTGAACGCCTTCTAGCCCTTTTTCCAATACCCCAAGGGCATCCGTTTGTAGGCTGCGCAGGTCCGAAAGTTCATCAAGCTGGCTGCGCAGTTCGATCACCTTTTGCTGTAAGGCGGGCGTTACTTCGGCAAGCATCATGCCAGAGCGAGCCGTTCCGGTGGGCCCCGATGGATGCAGCAACAAGATAGGCGCGGGCGCGCGGCCCATCGTTTGCAAAACACCAAGTAGTCGCGCGACCTCGTCCGAGCGTGCAGCAAGGTCGGTTTCCAGTGTACGTTGTCGTATCGCAGCGCGTCGCAACCCGTCGCGCAAGGCTGCCAATCCGTCCTCATAGGCTTGGACGGTTTGGGTCAGGGCTGCGACACGATCAGATCGCCCATCGGCATTTTCTAAGATCGATTGCGCTTCTTGCAAACGCACGGCCGCGGCCTGTGCAGCCTCAGACGGTGTCTGCGCTGTCGCGACACCGGCAAGGAGTGCAATTATGACCGCGAGAAACTTCACTCAATCAAGCTCTTTCCGGTCATTTCTGGCGGCAAGTCCAGGTCCATCAAGCCTAGCAGAGTAGGGGCCAGATCAGCCAGACGACCATTGTGTAGATGTGCGCCCTCGGGCCCGCCGACCAATGCCACAGGAACTGGGTTGATCGTGTGTGCAGTATGGGGGCCACCTGTTTCGGGGTCGATCATGGTTTCGCAATTGCCGTGATCGGCCGTGACCAGCATCGCACCACCCGCAGTTTCCAATGCCGCCAAAACTGCCCCTAACCCAGTATCGACTGCTTCGCAGGCCGCAACAGCCGCTGCAATGTCGCCGGTATGGCCGACCATATCGGGGTTGGCGTAGTTGCAGATAATCAGGTCGTAGCCATCGTTGATTGCACCTACGAAAGCCTCGGTGACTTCTGCGGCGGACATTTCGGGCTGTAGATCATAGGTCGCCACCTTGGGAGAGGGCGCCAAATAACGGTCTTCACCGGCCTCGGGGGTTTCGACGCCGCCGTTCATAAAGAACGTCACATGGGGGTATTTTTCGGTTTCAGCGACACGGAACTGTCGTAGCCCCTTAGATGCGACCCATGCCCCGATTGTGTTCTTGATCTCTTGTTTCGGGTAACAGGTGGTCATGTAGGAGTTGTGAGCATCTGAGTAGTTTACCATGCCCAGCAAAGACAACGCAGGCCGTCCCGCAATATCAAACCCATCGAATGCAGGCGCACCCAAAGCTGCCAGAATTTCGCGGGCGCGGTCGGCGCGGAAGTTCAAGCAGAAAACACCGTCACCGTCTTTCATGCCACCGTAATCGCCAAGCACGGTCGCGGGAATAAATTCATCCGTAGTGTCGTTGGCGTAGCCTGCCTCGATAACGGCAACGGCATTGTCGCCCTTGGGGCCGTCGCCATGGACCATAGCGCGGTAGGCGGTTTCGACCCGTTCCCAACGGTTGTCCCGATCCAATGCGTAGTAGCGCCCCGTTACGGACCCGATGGTTACGCCTTCGGGCATCGCCGCAGTAAGGTCGCGCAGGAAATCAGCGCCAGACTTGGGGGCCACGTCGCGCCCGTCTGTGATTGCGTGCATCACCACGGGTAATCCCAGATCGACGAGTGCTTTAAGCGCGGCCTGAATGTGAACAATATGGCCATGAACGCCACCGTCACTGACCAAACCCATCACATGAGCGGTGCCGCCGGATGCCTTTAGCGCGCCAGCCCATGCCACGAGGGCTTCATTGGAAAAGAAAGAGCCATCCTCGATCGCTAAGTCGATCGCGCCCAAATCCATTGCAACGACGCGTCCCGCCCCGATGTTGGTATGGCCGACCTCGGAATTACCCATCTGACCCTTTGGCAAGCCAACATCGGGCCCATGTGTGATAAGTTCTGCATTTGGACCCGCCATGACGCGGTCGAAATTTGGCGTGTTCGCCATGAGAGGCGCGTTTCCGACCGGATCGGCGCGTTTGCCCCATCCGTCAAGAATACAAAGGACAACAGGTTTGGGTGCGGTCATGATCTTATTCCTTTTGGCGCTGACTTGTTGTAGCGGACCAGATCAGGCGCGAAAACCGCCCCTGCCGTTTCTGATCAAATAAAGTCTATTAAACGCGATGATAAGGGGCGCCTGCCAAAATGCTGGCGGCACGATAAAGCTGTTCGGCCAACATCACCCGCACCAGCATATGCGGCCACACCATCTTGCCAAAGCTAAGCGACGCATCGCATTTCGCGCGCAAGTTAGGGTCAATTCCGTCCGCGCCGCCAATAATAAAAGCAAGGTCGCTGCGCCCGTCGTCGCGAAACCGCGCGATGTCTTGCGAAAATTCCGGTGAGGTTTTGATTTTGCCGCGTTCATCTAAAGCGATGACAGCCGCTCCGGCAGGGAGGGCCTTTTCTAGCAACGCAGCCTCAGCCGCCATGCCGCCGCCTTTGCGGTCCTCGACCTCGCGCACGTCAATCGGGCCGAGCCCAAGGGCGCGACCCGTCCGGTCAAAGCGTTGCAGATAATCGTCGATCAGGTCACGTTCAGGGCCAGCCCGCAGGCGGCCCACAACGCATAACGTCACACGCATCAGGGCTTTTTCGCCGCCTCTTGCGCCATTTCATCCGGGTTCAGCCACATTTTCTCGAGCTGATAGAACTCGCGCACTTCCGGACGGAAGAGGTGAACAATGACGTCGCCTGCATCGATCAAGACCCAGTCGCCAGTTGTTTTGCCTTCGACCTTGGACAAGATGCCATAGGTCTGTTTCAGGCGGTCCGTCAGCTTTTCAGCCATGGATGACACCTGACGCGAAGAACGACCGGACGCGATGACCATATGGTCGCCCATCTCAGATTTGCCGCGCAGATCAATCTGCACCACATCTTCGGCTTTATCATCGTCAAGGGATTTAAGAACAGCAGCCAACGTGCTGTCGGAACTCGGCGCCTGCACGTTCATCGTGCGACCCGATAGTTCGGCAGGTGTTCCTGCCTGTGAAGAAAGAGACAGATCATTGTCCTCCTTAAAATACGTCATCAAAGCCCTGACGCTGGGATGCTTTCAACTTAGCAACCCAGAAGTGACATTTCAATGAATCTCAGCGTGGGCCGTTGCACTGCGGCAATTCTGCCAGATCGTCAATAAGGAACGTCTGCAATAGTGACTCGTTTTGCACCAATGGTGACAAGAGTGCGATAACTTTGCGCTGTTATCGGCGTCAGGCACGGTGCGCGCTAGTCGAGAGCCTTGTGCGAGATTTCTGATCCTTCGATCATCTTCACCTCTCGCTGAGGGAAAGGAATCGAAATGCCGTTGTCGGCAAAGGCATCCCAAAGCGCGAGGTAGACATTGCCTCGGATGTTCGTAAGCCCTCCGGTGGGGTCTTTGATCCAAAACCGCAGGATGTAATCCACCGACGAGTCGCCAAACCCAACGATGTGGCAAACGGGGGGTCTGAATTCGAGAACACGATCCACGGCGGAGGCCGCTTCGATAGCCAATTTGCGCACTTGGCGAGGATTATCGCCGTACGCGGTGCCGAAATAGATATCCAAGCGAACGTAGTCGTTGGAGTGGGACCAGTTCACGACCTGAGTTGTGATCAAGTCTTCGTTCGGAATCAGATATTCGCGCCCGTCCCGCGTCGTGATCGACACGTATCGCGCACCCAAAGAATTGATCCAGCCAAAGGTCTCGCCGACCGTGATGACATCGCCGGGTTTGATGGATTTATCCAGCAGGATGATGATGCCGCTGACAAGGTTCGAAACGACCTTTTGTAAACCAAAGCCAAGGCCCACACCAATCGCACCAGACAGTACGGCAAGCCCTGTAAGATCAAAGCCGACAGCACGTAGCCCAATAAAGAACGCGGCACCGTAGAGAACGACCTGCAAGAACTTGACGACAAGCACCCGCATGGACGGGCTGATGTCTTCGTTTGCCTGAACTCGACGGGCCGTTTGTTTGGACACGAACCTCGCGGCCATAAAGAACACCGACAAGATGAAGACACCTTGCAGCACGAGCCAGATCGAAAGGCGGGCCTCCCCAACCTCAATCGCTGCGGCGTCGAGTATACCCACGGTTTGGTCCGTCAGTCCGACGATGCGAAGTGTCACCCAAATCCAGGCACCAAAACGAACGATCGAGCGTAAGAACGGGTTGCTAATAAGCCGCGTGGCAAAGACCACGATTAGCCACGCCAAGGCGAGGTTCGCTGCGATGCCGATCAGATAGGATCGCGAATTCCAGGTAAGTTCGCGCATTGCGAATAATACCAGCCAGATTAACACAACAAAGCATATGCCGCGAAGTCGTTTGTGGACGACCAATAGCCAACGCAGGCGCCATTTGGGCCAACCTTCACGACTCCGCATCCAATTGTGGAGCCGTGGCGCAAGAAACTTGCTTGTTAGGTGCGCGATTAGAAAAACGGCAATAATGATGCCGACTTGGTAGGCATTCCAAGGGCGCAAAAGACTTTCGCCAAAGGTCAGCGCTTGCCCCCAAACACCCTGACCAATCTCAGCGATTTCTGCGGCTTGTTGCGCAAGGTCCGTGGTTTCGTCTTGTTCCATGCTGCTCCCTTAAGGCGAAACATTGCGCCCTAAGGGATACACTAGAACACACGATGCCATTCGCCAATGCACCGGCAACATATGGGCATCATATTTGCAGCGAGTGGACTAAGGTGCCCAAAGCGCCGTGTCAGGGTGGAACTGGGACCACGCAAACCAGAACGCTTGATGGCTGCCAAGATCGGATCCATCTACATCAACCGCGCGAATGCCGCCTGCATCTAGTTCAAGCCGTATATTTTCATAGGCAATGTTCGCCCCATTGCGCAGGGCCAGTAATGCAGGTCCACGAGGGAAGGCAACAGGTTCGCCGCTTGCGGTCATAACGCCGATAATGTCGTCTTGAACGCCGAGTCGCGGATCTACATCCCCCACAGGGAAGATCGGGCCATTGGCGTCACGCCCGTTGCGGAAATCAAAATCGCGCCCCAAGGCCAGTTCTTCGATCAATACAGTGGTTTCTGGGTGCTCTGCTTTCCATGTGCCCCAATCGGTGGTGATCACGGTCGCCTGTTCCAGTTGCAGCCCGATGTCGTTCAGGGGGCCGGTCAAGGCTGTGCCAAGAAACGTGTCGAATACTGAGTAAGTGTTCACATCATACATCACCTTATTGGATCGTATCAGCAGGCCCGACGTTCGTAAGATGGGCCGTTCAACGCCTTCTGGCATTTGGTCAGTAAAGTAAGCCTGCGCCGCGCCGCACAAAGTACAATATGGGATGCCAAGATCACGCCCACCCAAGGTGTCGTTCACCATCTCGCGGACTTCCATGATTTGGCGCGGATAGGCGCGGTATTCACCGTTGATGCCGATGCCGAAGATGATGTCATCGTCATCTAGCCACGTGGCGTCTGCTGCAGAGCTGACTTCGGGATTGTCTGCTGCAGGGATGCAATTGCATAAGACGTCCGTTTGGTCATAGGCGCGATTGTCGATTGGTACGCCGCCCCATGACACCAAACGCCAGTCGATGTCGCCCTCGATGAAAATGTCATCCCAACCGTCTAGGAATTGGGTAAAGATCGCGCGCTTATGGGGAAGGTATCCGGGATAAGACGGGATATCCCATGCAATTAAGTGGTCCGTTAGTTCGTGCCATCGGTTCGGTGTTTCCAAGTCGATACCAAGTAAACCCGCGGCAGTTTGCGCCAGTGCATCATCAAACGTTGATCGCCATGTAAACCGCATCATGTCAGTGATGATCCATGCCAAACGAGGGTCGCCAGTTTGTGCGATTTGTTCCAGAGCGAGCGATTCCCGGTTACCCCATTCACTTCGAGCGAGGCTGTCTACGAACACAATTTGCAATGCGTTCATGATGTCAGGGGCGATTTCACCGCTGGGGATCGAGGGGGGCGTGCCATATTCTTGGGTGACGTAAGCCGGAAGTTGCTGCGTTTCTTGCGCAGCAACACTTTGTCCTGTTCCGAATGTCGCCAAGGCGGCAACGGCCAAAAACCCTCGTGTTGATCTCATAGTCTGTCGTGTCATGCCAACGCCCTTCCCGCGAAATTTAGACCACTGTCCGCGAGGAGGACGGCGAGAGCCAATAACGTTTCTTCAGCAAATGGTGAGGTCCCTGCAATATCAGGGATTTCGGGATCACCCTTGCGGGATGTGCTTTGCGTGTATATCTGCACCTCATGACCCAAGTTTTCGACATGGATGACCGCGCGCGCCTGCCTTGGCGCTTTTATGGTGCGACACGCACTATTCTCTCTCACCTATGATGTCTGGCGTGCCAATGGGCGCGTTCAAAACTTTAGCCAAACCCTAGCCAAAACTAACAGAACGGGAGAGGACACATGTCCCCCAAAACGCTTTACGATAAAATCTGGGATGCCCATGTGGCAGACGAATCCGATGACGGCACGTGCCTGCTGTATATCGACCGCCACTTGGTCCACGAAGTAACCAGCCCGCAGGCTTTTGAAGGTCTGCGCATGGCAGGCCGTTCAGTGCGCGCACCGAATAAAACCATTGCTGTACCGGATCACAACGTTCCGACAACGCTGGACCGCGCCAATGCTGAAACCATGACGGAAGATAGCCGTATTCAGGTCGAAGCTTTGGACACGAACGCCAAGGAATTCGGGATTCACTACTATCCTGTGTCTGACGTTCGTCAGGGCATCGTGCACATTGTTGGTCCAGAACAAGGTTGGACATTGCCGGGCATGACCGTTGTGTGCGGCGATAGCCACACAGCGACTCACGGCGCGTTTGGCGCGCTGGCGCACGGCATCGGTACATCCGAGGTTGAGCACGTTCTGGCGACGCAAACGTTGATCCAGAAGAAATCCAAGAACATGAAGGTCGAAATCACGGGCCACCTGAAACCAGGTGTGACGGCGAAAGACATTACCATGTCCGTAATCGGCAAAACCGGCACTGCTGGTGGCACTGGCTACGTGATCGAATATTGCGGCACCGCGATCCAAGACCTTTCCATGGAAGGTCGTATGACCGTTTGTAACATGGCCATTGAGGGCGGCGCACGTGCGGGCCTGATTGCGCCGGATGAAAAGACGTTTGCCTACTGCAAAGGTCGTCCACACGCACCTAAGGGCGCAGAATGGGACGCGGCGCAGGCATACTGGGAAACTCTCTATTCTGACGACGACGCAGAGTGGGATATGGTTGTAACGCTCAAGGGCGAAGACATCGCACCATCCGTCACTTGGGGCACATCTCCAGAAGACGTTCTGCCGATCGACGCCGTTGTGCCAGATCCATCTTCCTTTGAGGGTGGTAAGGTCGACGCGGCAGCGCGTTCTATCGAATACATGGGCTTAAAAGCTGGTCAAAAACTGACTGACATCGAAATCGACACCGTCTTTATCGGGTCCTGCACCAACGGCCGCATCGAAGATTTGCGCGCCGCTGCCAGCATCCTAAAAGGCAAAAAGGTCAAAGACGGCATGCGTGCCATGGTCGTTCCGGGCTCTGGCCTTGTGCGTGCCCAAGCCGAAGAAGAAGGTCTTGCTGACATCTTCAAAGACGCCGGTTTCGAATGGCGCATGGCGGGTTGTTCCATGTGTCTTGCTATGAACCCAGATCAGTTGGCCGAAGGTGAGCGCTGCGCGTCAACGTCCAACCGCAACTTCGAGGGACGCCAAGGCTACAAAGGCCGCACGCACCTCGTGTCTCCTGGAATGGCGGCTGCGGCAGCGATCACTGGCAAACTGACTGACGTACGGGATCTGATGTAATGACCATGAAACGACGCGGATTTTTGCAAATGTTGGGGGGTGCTTTCGCCGCACCTCTTTTGCCGTCCGCGTCGCTTGGTGCCGCGGCCAAGGCGGGTTATCCCGCCTCCGCTTTGCATGCGGCGATCTATCATGCGCAATCGGATGTTTCGTTCTCTGTCTTTACCCTCGCCAAACGGTTGGGGCTGGGGCTAGATCAGGCGGAACAGTTGATGCGTGATATGTCGACGCGCGGTATCTTGGGGCCCCTTCAGGGGACCACACGTGCCGGCAAATGGGCCCGCAGTCAGGTTTGGATTCGCCCGAAAGGCTCAGTTGTCGCATCCGCGAAAACGATGGCCAGCAAGGTTCAGAGCAATACCAAACCCATACCAGAGCAATACCCGACCCATACTGACGAAATTGATGAACAATCCGTTCACAACGATGAACGTGAAAGCTCCAAAGGGTTAACGCCCCGAAAGGAAACACCCATGCAAAAATTTGACAAACTGTCCGGAATCGCCGCGCCTATGCCGCTGGTGAACATCGACACTGACATGATCATCCCAAAGATCTTTTTGAAAACAATCAAACGTTCTGGCCTCGGCGTGAACCTGTTTGATGAAATGCGGTTCGACCGTGAAGGCAACGAAATCCCAGATTTCGTTTTGAACCAACCAGCCTACCGTGAAGCCTCTATTCTTGTCGCTGGTGATAACTTTGGCTGCGGCTCATCCCGTGAACACGCACCGTGGGCCATTGCAGATTTCGGCATCCGCTGCGTGATCTCCACCAGCTTTGCCGACATCTTCTACAACAACTGCTTCAAGAACGGCATTTTGCCAATCGTGCTGCCAGAAGATCAGCGCGATGCGTTGATGAAGGACGCCGAGAAAGGTGCCAACGCACGGATCGAAATCGACTTAGAAGCGCAGACTGTGACATCGTCTGATGGTGAAGTTTTCAACTTCGAAGTTGATAGCTTCAAAAAGCACTGCCTGATGAACGGTTTGGATGACATTGGTCTGACCATGGAAAAGGTCAACGCGATTGATGCGTTTGAAGCGCAGCACGGGACTGACCGTCCTTGGGTTTGACGCCGTAACCACAAAGCTAAGCAGTATCATTTTGAGAAGGGCGTCCGATTCGGGCGCCCTTTTGTATAGTGCCCTTTAACCGGACGTTAACGGCAACTTGTGTTGCCGAAGTCGCGAAGCTCTACATTTAGCCAACAATCTTCGAATGTGGCAGAAAGGTTGCAATCTCGCACCACTGTTGCCGCAAATCTGCCTCGATTATTTTGTAATTTCGTTCAGTGACTTGTGTGAAAATGGGATGTGGGCAACATTATGGCAACTATGAGGCAACCTGCTGCAAATGCGCAGGATCAAAACGGGACAAGGACGCGGCATCGTATCGCCTCCGACCGAGATGAGGGTAAAAGGGCAGTGATATCGCGGCTTTCAGGTGCTGTCTTTAGGGCAGCGTTAGTAATCGTTATGATTGCAATTCCATCGTTGATGCTTGCTGGCACCACGACGGATACTTCGTTGATTGTCACGCTTGTTTGTATCGTCTCAGGGATATTCGTCCTAGTTGAATACAACACCGTCTCGCCGAGCCTAATTGAATTTCGCGATGCGCCACCGTTTAACCGTGTGCGGTATCTGGGTCTGGCCACAACAGTTCTGACCTTGACCATCATTGCAAAAGGCTACTCGCAACCAACAAACCTAACTTTGTTGTTTGAATTGGTAGGGTCCAATCTGGCAGAGGCCATGGATTTCCCTTACTCGCCTGTTCGGCTCGTGGTGCTTATGCTTCCAGCTGAAGCAAGTGCGGATCTCGCAAGTCGTGTGCGAACTGCTGCGGGACTGAGCTATTTAGTTTCATTGGTGTCATTGGCGATCTTTGTGCTCGCGCTTCGCCTTAAGAATTGGCCGAACCAGCGCGGTGGGTTCAACGTTTGGACTAACCTGCCGACATTTGACCCTACAGCGGGTGGTGATGTGGTTAAACGGCTGGAACGCGACGGCCAAATGAACTTGATCTTCGGGTTCTTGTTGCCGTTTCTTATTCCAGCATTTGTCAAACTGGCATCCGACATGTTTAATCCGATTCAGCTTCAGGACCCGCACACGCTAATTTGGATGATGACCGCATGGGCTTTTATTCCCGCCAGCTTGATTATGCGCGGCATTGCAATGCTTCGGGTCGCTCAGATGATCTCATATCAGCGCGAGGTTGCATATATGGAAGCCAGCACCGAAGACAGTTTAACGGCCTAGCGTACTTACTAATTGCCTGTTTGGCGCTTCCAACAATTTCGTCGGCCCAAGCTGCAGACACTATTCGCGTAGCAACCTTCGCGGCCCCCTTAAGTCGGGATGGCCCCGGACTGTTGCTTCGCGATCTTATCCGTGGTGAAGACCCAGAAATCGACGCGATCTCGACGGTGATTGATCAGGTTTCTCCCGACGTTTTGCTTCTCACTGATTTCGATTACGACGCCGGCGACGCGGCCTTGGCCGCGTTCTCGGCGCAACTGGATAGTCCGTTCCCCTACCTCTTTTCGGCGCAGCCAAATGCGGGTGTGCACACTGGCTTGGACATGGACGGTGACGGGCGAACAGGTGATGCGAGAGACGCTCTCGGTTATGGTCGGTTCCTTGGCGATGGTGGCATGGCGATCTTGTCTCGGTACGAGATTTCGAAGGATGATATTCGCAATCTAACGGAGCTGCTGTGGAAGGATGTGCCTGGCGCCACTTTGCCTACTTTGGACGGGGAACCGTTTCCGTCGCAACAAGTTCACGATATGATACCGGTTTCATCTACAGGGCATTGGATTGTTCCAGTTCTGGTTGGGCCGCAGCGGGTTAGTTTACTTGCGTTCGCCGCAACTGCTCCGGTTTTCGATGGACCAGAAGACTTCAATGGTCTTCGCAACCGAGACGAATTGCGGGTTTGGGAGGCGGTGCTGGATGGTCAGATCGGTGCCACACCTGAACGGCCCATTCTGATTGGAAATGTTAACGCTGAACCATTTGATGGTGAAGGATTTCGGGACGGGATTGCGGGCGTTCTCGCGCGGTCAGACTTACAAGACCCGCAACCAGCAAGCGAGGGTGGGGCGGATGCGATGAATGTCGGGCATCAAGGGAACCCTGCGTTTGATACTGCTGACTGGTCCGAGGATGGACCAGGAAATCTGCGGGTCTCGTACGTATTGCCGTCTTCGGACCTGTCTGTTGTTGGCGCGGGCGTGTTCTGGCCCGCGCTAGATGATCCGCTGGCAAGCCTATTGGGCAGCGACGGGCTTGCTGCTGGTCCACATCACCTCGTCTGGGTGGACATCCGTATCGAGAGCCCGTGACAAAGCCTCGTGGAGCGGTGTCTGATCAAGGTCAGGGCAAAGCTTGGAATGGCGTTTGGCGTCTATGAAATGCGGTTTTCTCCATAGATAGCGCATCTCGCATATTGCACGCCCCATCGGCCAAACCAGTGCGGCGGCGCGCAGGGGCCACCACGCCATTTGTTTTGCACGAATCGGCTTGCCTAGAACGTCACCGATGGCCTGCGCGAGCTGGTGGCCGGTTAGGGTAAAGCTGGGCACCAAGACGTCTTCGAATTGGCCCAAGGCGTGGCGTTTCCCGGCTAGGTCCACCATGGTCGCGGCCACGTCCGGCAAATAGGTGAAGGCGTGAGGGCAGTCCAATGGACCGGGGTAGCTGATGTGGCCCTTAGCGACGGGCTTAGCAATGATCATGTCAAACCAATTCCCCGAGGCTTCCGTGTCTAGGTAGTCGCCAGCGCGAACGACAATCGTTTGCACGCCAGATTTTCGATAAGTGGCTTCCATCTCGATCCGGACACGGCCCAATGGGTTATTGGCAAGATGGGGTGTATCGGTTGCAAACCGTTCCGGCGCTTGTTCACCATAAAGGTAAACATTGCCGGGAATAATAACGGTAGCGTTTCCGGCTTTTGCGACTTCAATGATCTGCGCAGTTTGGTCCGGTATTTGCTCTGCCCATTGCGGGTAGGGCGGGTTCCAGCCATTCACGATGACAGACGCGCCCCATGCAGCGTCCCAAAGGGTATCTTTTTCGCGATCAAAGTAGCGAACTTCCCAGCCCGCAGTTTCAAATGCGAGAGCGGCATTGCGGCCCAGTCTTCCGGTTGGGCCAAGAATTAGAACAGTGTTTTGCATGGAATGCCTCCTATCATGGCACCACAATCGCTCATTCAGTATTGGTTTATAATTGAGAAAAAATGCAGGTCGTGTATTCAATTATGAATGCCTGAATCACTCGCCTCTGTTGACTGGTCCCTGATCCAAGCCTTTTTAGCGGTTGCTGAAGAAGGCTCGTTGTCTGGTGCTGCACGCGTGCTCGGAGCAAGCCAGCCAACCCTCGGCCGTCAAATCAAAGCGTTGGAACAGCAGCTTAGCGCTGATCTATTTGTGCGTCAGGCCCGCGGGCTGATGTTAACGGAAACCGGAGCCGCCTTGGTCGGACCTGCGCGTGCTATGCGAGAGGCCATGGGGCAAATATCGCTCACTGCAGCAGGGCAATCAGCGCGAATCGAGGGGACAGTGCGTGTCACGGCAAGCGAAATGACGTCTCAGTACCACCTCCCAGACATCATCGCGCATATCCGTGAACAGGAACCCGAAATTGCCGTTGAACTTGTCCCTTCGGATGACAGTCGCAATCTGCTTTATCGCGAGGCTGATATTGCCGTGCGGATGTATAGACCAACTCAACTAGATCTGGTGACACAGCACATCGGGGACATTCCGCTCACAATGTGTGCAGCGAAGACCTATCTGAAGCGCAAGGGCCTGGGTTTGAACCTTGGCAATGTGCATCTGCATGACTTTGTCGGATTTGACGCAAACCCCGCGATCATAGATGGCTTTAGGCAAGCAGGGATCGAAGTCACGCGGGATTTCTTCAAAGTGCGGTGTGACAACAACGCCGCTTACTGGGCTTTGGTCAGGTCTGGTTGTGGGATCGGTTTTTCGCAAGCAGACATTGCCCGGAATGATCCGCTGATCGATGTTATTGATGCGGGGTTTCCGATTCCGCCGCTGCCGATCTGGCTGACTGCCCACGAAGCCATGCGCCATACACCGCGCATTCGGCGAGTTTGGGACTTGCTGGCGGAAGGTTTGAAACCTTTCGTAGCATAGCGGTTTCTTGACCAATCGGGGCTGACGGGCTAGGCGCATGCCAACACTAATCAGCTTAGGAATTTCCCCATGTCGAACCCATCCCTATTGATTTTGCCCGGTGACGGCATTGGCCAAGAAGTCATGGCAGAAGTGCGCCGTGTAATTGATTGGTTCGGCGCCAAGCGCGATCTTCAGTTTGACGTGTCCGAAGATCTTGTTGGCGGCGCGGCCTACGACAAACACGGCGTGCCATTGCACGACGACACGATGGCTAAGGCGCAAGAAGTTGATGCGGTCCTTCTTGGTGCGGTTGGTGGCCCTAAGTACGACGATCTAGACTTCTCTGTTAAACCAGAGCGTGGTCTCTTGCGCCTGCGCAAGGAAATGGACTTGTTCGCAAACTTGCGCCCAGCTCAGTGTTTTGACGCGTTGGCAGATTTCTCCAGCTTGAAGCCGGAACTAGTTGCCGGCCTCGACATTATGATCGTGCGCGAATTGACGTCCGGCGTTTACTTTGGTGAGCCGCGCGGCATCCACATGGAAGATAACATGCGTGTGGGTGTGAACACCCAGCGTTACACCGAAGCCGAAATCGAACGTGGTGCGCGTGCTGCTTTCGAACTTGCAATGAAGCGCGACAAGAAATTGTGCTCCATGGAAAAAGCCAACGTGATGGAATCTGGTATCCTGTGGCGCGACGTCGTGACCGAAGTGCATGCCGACTATCCAGAGGTCGAGCTGTCCCACATGTACGCGGACAATGGCGCGATGCAGTTGGTGCGCGCACCAAAACAGTTTGACGTTATCTACACAGACAACCTGTTTGGTGACATCTTGTCCGACTGCGCAGCGATGTTGACGGGCTCTCTTGGCATGTTGCCATCTGCGTCCCTTGGTTCCCCAATGGAAAACGGTCGCCCGAAAGCGATGTACGAACCAGTACACGGTTCTGCTCCTGACATCACAGGCCAAGGCAAGGCGAACCCAATTGCGTGTATCCTGAGCTTTGCGATGGCGTTGCGTTACTCATTCGATCAGGGCGAAGAGGCCACGCGCCTTGAATCGGCAATTGAAAAAGTGCTCGCTGATGGTGTTCGCACCGGCGACTTGCTGAGCGATGAGAACAGCACAGCCGTGAGCACATCTGGGATGACAGACGCGATTTTGGCCGCGCTCGACGCGTCTCTCTAAGGCCGATCAAATGATATTGAAAAAGCGGCGATGAATAATCGCCGCTTTTTTGCGTTCTATGTTAGTGCTAACGGTAACTAAGCCACATAGAGATTTCGGTATGTCCCCTAACGCAAAGGGCGCTGTTTTCGCGCTCATCGCTTTCGCTGTATTTGCTACTCATGACGTCTTCATCAAGACGCTGGGTGAGTTTTATTCGCCGATTCAAATCGTTTTCTTTTCGGTCCTGTTCAGTTTCCCGCTAGCCACGGTCATGCTGATGCGCGATTCCAAGCCCGGACATCTGGTGCCACGTCACCCGTGGTGGGTGGCCTTGCGCACGATTGCATCGGTGGCAACGGCCGTGTCGGCCTTTTACGCGTTCTCTGTTCTGCCGTTGGCACAGACCTACGCGATCCTTTTTGCAGCACCACTGCTGATCACGATCCTTGCGATTCCGATCTTGGGCGAACGGGTCAGGTTACGCCGCTGGCTTGCCGTCATTGTCGGCTTGTCGGGGGTGTTCGTCGTGTTACGACCTGGGACCACGGACCTGTCTCTTGGACATGCGGCAGCATTGATTGCAGCGGTCGGGAGTGCGGTGGCGTCTATCATCGTGCGGCGTATCGGAGCGGATGAGCGCCCTGTTGTCATGCTTCTTTACCCTCTGGTGGCGAACTTTGTGCTCATGGGGGCCGGACTGGCATTTGTGTATGAACCAATGCCAATCGAACACCTTGGCCTTGTTGCCTTGGTTGCGATTTTTGCATGGACTGCAGGTCGGCTTGTCATATCGGCCTATCAGGCGGGCGAGGCCGCAATCATTGCGCCGATGCAATATAGCCAGATCATCTGGGCGACGATTTTCGGGACATTGTTTTTCAATGAAACGATTGATGGCGCGACGATCGTTGGTGCGGGTATCATCATTGCGTCGGGTCTGTATATCGTCCTGCGCGAAAGCCGCTCTGACGGAGATTCAACGACCCCGGTTCTGCGGACGCGGTCGCGACATGAAACAGGGACATACCTGCGGGCTGGGCCCTTGTTGCGTTTGATGGGCCGACATCCAGACAGTAAAAAGCTGCGTTAGATTATCGCGTTTTCCGAGAATGGTGTTCCCGTCATGATGCGCTCATAGCCAAAGGGTGTAAGGTCCAGTGTTCTATATTCGCCATAGGTCAGCATCTCAGCGGTGCCGCGCCCCATGGCGGGGGATTGCTGTAATCCATGACCTGAGAAGCCATTAACGAAAAAGAAGTTTTCGACGTGGGAATGGGGACCAAGGATCGCGTTGTGGTCCAACGTGTTGTAGTCGTAATGCCCGGCCCATTCGGTGATGACTTTGATCGCCTCAAACTGCGGTATTCGGGACGCAATCGCGGGCCAAACCTTATCTTGCCATAGGCCATGATCCATTTCGAAATCATCGAAGTCTACGGCAGGGTCATAGTCAGCGTGTCCACCCGCCAAATAGGTTTGAGGGCCGTCTTGACGAATGTGCACACCCGAAGGATCAATCGTCAGCGGCAGGTCACGGTCGAGCGGTTGTTCGGCGGAGAAGACCCATGAGAACCGTTTGCGCGGTTCAACTGGAATCTTGATCCCTGCCATCAGTGCCGTGCGCGCGCCCCGCGGTCCGGATGCATTGACCACTTGACCGCATGCTATGACATCACCGGATGCAAGTGTGACGCTTTCAACCCGTGCGCCGCTGGTCGACAACGTCATAGAGCTCACTTCGCCCGCTAGGTATTCAACGCCGCGCTCTCGTGCCGACCTGCGCCACCAATCGAACACGGTGCCGCCGTCCCAGTAGCCCTCGTTGACGAGGTTGATGCTGCCCAACAGTAGATCATCCGTATGATAGAATGGGTACGCGTCTTTGATCTGATCTGGCGTCATGATCTGGGTCGCGGCACCTTGCAATTTCTGCGCGGCTTGTGATGTCCGTAAACTGTCGGCGAAGGCTTCGGTGTCCGCAAGATACATGTAGCCGTAGCTTTGGATCGAGAGGTCAGGCACGCGCGTGTCGCCGCCCATAAAGCCCCGAAACCCGTTTATGAACTCGGCGCCGAACTGAGATATTTGTACATTTAAGGGGTTGGAGAACTGCTGCCGAATACAGGAGTTTGTGTGGGCGGTTGCAGATTTTTCGTAGGACGGATCGCGTTCAATCACGAGGATCGATCCGTCAAAGTCCGAGTTATCCGTCAGGAACCAAGCGACTGCAGAACCATACATAGCGCCACCAATAATGACGATGTCATATGATCGACGTGTCGGGGTCGTCGTGAATAAGGGTGCAGCCATAAGAATACTCCTGCGTTTAATGGGCTGCAAAAAAGCTGCTTGGTCAAGCGCCAAGAATCGCGAACTTATTTCCGATTATTTTACTCAGGATACTTGACCAGCTACCCACGGCTTTGTAGTTGAGTAAAAAAGTCAGATATTAAGGATGTTCCGATGACTACTAAGACACTTACACTTGCCGCATTGTTACTGAGCTCTGCAGCACCCGCATTCGCTGAGGGTGAATTGAACCTCTATTCTTCACGTCACTATGACACCGATGAGCGCCTTTATAGTGACTTCGAAGAAGCAACGGGCATCACAATTAACCGTATTGAAGGCAAAGCTGATGAGCTTGCTGCGCGTATCGATGCTGAGGGTGCAAACTCACCTGCTGATATTCTGATCACGGTCGACACATCCCGTTTAGAGCGCGCTAAGGACATGGGCATCTTGCAAGCAGTCGAAAGCGCCGTTCTTGAGGAAAGCATCCCATCTAACCTGCAAGACAGCGACAACCAGTGGTTTGGTTTCTCGCAGCGCGCACGCGTTATCTTCTTTGACAAAGCGGACGTTGCAAACCCACCGGCTACGTACCTTGATCTTGCTGATCCAGCGTATGAAGGCCTCGTTTGCATTCGGTCTTCTACGAACACTTACAACCAAACGCTTCTTGCTTCGATCATTGAAAACCACGGCGAAGAAGTTGCTCGCGAATGGGCGCAAGGCGTTGTGAACAACATGGCACGTGACCCACAAGGCGGCGATACAGACCAGCTGCGCGGGATCGTCTCTGGCGAGTGTGAAATCTCTGTGTCCAACACCTACTACTTCGCACGTGCGATCCGCACCGAGGTCGACGGTCTATCCGACAGCATCGACATGATCGGGTTGCAGTGGCCAAGCCAAGACGCCGAAGGTGCACACGTTAACCTGTCTGGCGCAGGTATCGCGGCCCACGCGCCAAACTACGACAACGCGGTTAAGTTCCTTGAATACCTCGCGTCGGATCAAGCACAGCAGTACTTCTCTAACGGGAACGATGAATTCCCAGTCGTCGAAGGCGTTGCGCTGAGCGAAGAAGTCGCATCCTTGGGCGAGTTTACCGCAGATGACGTTGACCTAAGCGCCGTGGCCAAACAGCTTCCGCTGGCACTGACAATCTTTAATGATGTCGGTTGGGAATAAAGAACGACCACGACCTTGGATGGTTTGGGGCGCAGCAAAAGCTGCGCCCCTTTTCCGTTGGGTCCATCAGTGCCGAGCAACCTTTCGGCACAACAAGATGACTGGCAGCAACCCGATCGCGCCGATCAAAAGGCTTGGGACGGCTGCTCCGTTTAGCCGTTCATCTGATGCCAAACGGTAGGCCTGAACTGCCAATGTATCAAAATTGAACGGTCGCATAATAAGGGTCGCAGGCAGTTCTTTCATCACATCCACAAAGACGATCAAAGCGGCGGTCAGAAGGCTTGGAGTAAGGAGCGGCACGTGGACTCGCCGGACTGTTCCGATAGCCGTTTCTCCCAGAATGCGGCTTGCTGCGTCTATGTTTCGGCTGACCGAGGAAATACCGCCTTCATATGCCCCCAATGCCGCGGCAAGGAAACGGATCAAATAGGCCCCAATCAATAGCCAGATAGACCCTGTGAAGAGCAACCCTGTTGAGATGCCGAATGTCTCTCGCATCCAAGCGTCCAATGTGTTGTCGAATGCTGCAAATGGCACGAGTAGGCCAACGGCAATCACGCCACCTGGCACCGCATATCCGATCCGCGCGACATAAAGCGCAACAGAGGATGCACGGCTGTCGCGCAGCCGCGCAAAGCTGCCCAAGACGACGGCGATGATGACAGTCACAACTGCTGCAATCGACGCCAAGGTCAGCGAGTTCGTGATGAATCCAATGTAACGGCTGCTAAGGAGATCCTGTTCCGAACCGATGGCCATCACCGCCAGTGCAATCACTGGAAGGACAACACCCATTGCCACCGGAAGACCGCACAAAACCATTGCGGCCATTTTTGAAAGCCCGGTTAGTTTAATCCGGCCGATGACTTCTTGGCGTTTCCCGTTTGAGAACTGCGCTCTGCCTCGGTTGGCTCGTTCCAACATTGCCAGAAGGAGAGCGAAGGCCAATAGACCCAGTGACAGCTGCGCAGCCGCACCCCTATCGGCCATTGAGAACCAGCTTGTGTAAATTCCGGTCGCAAAGGTCTGTACCCCAAAATACGAAACTGTGCCGAAATCCGCGATGGTTTCCATCATTGTCAACAAAACTCCCGCAGCTATGGCTGGCCGTGCGAGGGGTAATGAAACTGTCAAAAACGCCCGCGCTGGTGATTTACCAAGCGAGCGCGCCGCAAGGAACGTTGTTGCGCTTTGCCCCAAGAACGCCGCCCGCGCGAGGAGGTAAACATAAGGGTAAAGGACGAGGATAAGCATCATCGCAGCCCCGCCCATAGAGCGGATTTCAGGGAACCAATAGTCTCGCGGCCCCCACCCGGTCAGATCGCGAAGAACGGTCTGCACGATGCCGGGATGGTCAAGCACATGTGTATAGGCATAAGCCAAAACATACGCCGGAAAGGCAAGCGGAATGACCAACGCGACCTCAAGCACACGGCGGGCGGGAAAGTCCGTCATCGTGACAAGCCACGCAGCACCTGTCCCGATCATGAACGTCCCAAAACCAACAATCAGGACCAAACTGGCCGTGTTGAGCGTGTAGTCATCTAAAACGGACCCAGCGAGATGACGCAGGGTGTCAGTGCCACTTGTCAGAGCTGCCAATAGGACTGCGATATGTGGCAGAAGACAAAAGGCAGCAATCGCAAACACCAAAGCGCCGATCGCTTTGTCCGCGACTTGCCAAGATGAACGAAGAGGTCTGATTGTTTTCTGCGAAGTGTCAGTCATGACCGCTTGCTAGCGCATTGGCCCAGCATCGTCCATCGATCACCAAGTCTTTCAGTCGGGAATAGACGTTCAGTCTGCTGGATGATCATCATAGTCGTCCCGCAAGATGCGGGCGCTGTCGCCTTCGGGGTCGTCATATTGGTCAGAACGCAGGGTCCACCAAAACGCCAAAAGGCCTAGACAGCCAAGGCCAAGAGACACAGGAATAAGGAACGTCAGAACTTCCATCAGCGGGTCCTTAGGGCATTCAGGGAAACGATAATCGAACTGGATGACATCGCGATTGCTGCCGCCAAGGGTGTAGCAAAGCCAAAGAACGCAATTGGTACAGCGATAGCGTTGTAGCAAGCGGCAATTCCAAAGTTTTCCAAGATGCGACGGCGCGCTGATTTGGCAATCCGCAGTCCATCTGCAATCTGGGACACATCGGGTGCAACAAGCACCATGTCCGCGGCAACTCGCGTGGCATCAAGGGCAGAGGCAGGCGCGATGGACACATGCGCAAGCGCCATGGCCGCAGTGTCATTCAACCCATCGCCAACCATCAACACCTTGTCGCCATCGGCGGTCATCTGTTTCAAGATTGTAGCCTTATCATCCGGCAAAATTCCTGCGCGCCAATCGGTGAGGCCAAGAGGAGCTGCAAAATGTTTTACGTTGTCAGCTGTATCCCCAGACAACAGAGTTATCGGCAGCCCGCGATCTTTCAGTAGCTCGAGGAGCTCGGCCACGCCTGTCCGCAATGTGTCTTCGAACTCAAGCGCAATAGGCGTTTGATCACCAACGCGCAGCTGAGTGCCGTCGCTCTTGCCGCCAACCCAATCCGCGCGGCCAAGGGCCACAGTTTGTCCGTTCCACTGGCCAGAGATACCATGCCCAGCTTGTTCTTTGACGTCGGTTAATGTCACTTCGGGCAGGTCCATCTCGGCAGCCGCCTGCGCGATAGCTTTGCTGCGCGGGTGTGCGGATGAACGAGCGAGTGCGGCGGCCACGGCCATGTCGGAAGGGGCGATGGCGTCGGGATGCAGGAGGCGCGGTTGGCCAATCGTAAGAGTGCCTGTCTTATCAAATACCACTGCCGTGACCTCTGCCAATCTCTCTAAGGCTGTGGCGTGTTTCACCAACAACCCTTTGCGGAACAAGGCGCCAGAGGCAACGGTGGATACCGCCGGAACTGCAAGCCCAAGCGCACAAGGGCAAGTGATGATAAGTGTCGCCACTGCGATGTTGAGGGAGAACCGTAAATCGCCGCCAGTAAGATACATCCACATTAGAAACGCTGCGAAAGCCAGCAAGTGAACCGCTGGCGCATAAATTGCGGCGGCTCTGTCAGCGAGAGAGTTGTATTTGGATTTCGAGTTCTCTGCGATGGCGATAAGATCGGCCAAAGCATGCAGGAACGTGTCTTTTCCGACCGCTGTAACACGAACGTGCAGAGGTCCCGTCAGGTTGATTTCACCAGCACGCACTTGATCCCCAAGCCGGACGGCAATTGGGTCGGACTCACCTGTTAGAAATGCGCGGTCCAATTCGCTGTCGCCATCTACGATCTCTCCATCAATGGGCATTCGCGCGCCGGGGCGAACTAAAACTGTGTCACCGACAGCCAATGTATCCAGCGCAACTGTGTCGGGCTTACCATCGCGCAAAAGCAGTGCTGTTGGGGCTTCGAGCGCGGCAAGTTCGGTTGCTGCGGATCTTGCGATTGTGCGGGTTCGTTGATCTAAGTAGCGACCTGCAAGCAAGAAGAAACACAGCGATAATGCGGCGTCGAAATAGGCATGCTCACCGGAATGTGCGACTTCAAACAGGGACATGCCTGCAGCAAGAAAGATTGCCAACGTAATCGGAACGTCCATGTTTAGGCGCGCGACGCGAAGCGCTTTCCACGCGTTCACGTAGAAAGGTTTGGCTGCAAAGATGATTGTCGGGAGCGCGATGGCTGCGGAAATCCAATGGAACAGATCACGTGTTGCGTCACTGGCCCCAGACCAGATCGCCACGGACAACAGCATCACGTTCATCATCGCGAAGCCGGACACGCCAAGCCGCATCAGGATATCGCGTGCAGCATTGTCCGATTGATCCGCCGAAAGTGTCGCCTGATCCAACGGCTGGGCATCGTAACCCAGCCGCGCCAATGCTTCCGTCAGCATGTCGTCGGAGACATCATTGCGTGCATGAACCACGGCGCGTTTACGGGTCAGGTTCACACGGACGGACGAAACACCATCGATATCGAGCAGGCCGCGTTCCACGGTCGAGATACAAGCCGCGCAATGCATGCTCGGCAATGACAGGGCGATTTCTTGATCACCGGCTTGTGCCTTGCCCGCTGCGCGGGATGTGGCCAGCGATGTGGCGTCACAACCAGGACAGGCAGACATCCGCATATGTGCGTCCGTTACACTCATCTGTGCACGAGTACCACGATGCGCTGGCGAAACGCGGTGCCATCTTCGGCTACTGCGACCATGCGCAAATTCCAGTTCCCTGCGGAGGTGGTAACGGGTGCGGTGTAGTTGACTCCAGTAAACAAGAACTCAGGCGTTTGATCGTCCCGCACGCTGGTGGCGCGGCCAAATGTTCCGTCAAGTTCGGTCACTTCAACAGGACGACCGTCTTCATCGGTAATGTTAAGGTGAAGTTCTTCGCCGATGACTTCGGCAGAAACCGTCCAACCCAGCGCTAATTGCGCATCACGGTCAGCATCAAAGTTTTGGCTCGCGACATACGAGTTCTTAACCTCAAGTCCCGGAAAAGTCTGAACCGCGGAATAGGCGAGGAAAAGGTTGACCGAGATGATGATTGCAAAGGCTCCGGCCATTCCGAAGAAGACTTTGCGTCCGGTAAGTGGGGCCATGGCCATGCTAGGATCCTCCAGTGCCGTTGAAATAGGTGTCATCAAAGGCGCGTTCTTCATTGATTGTATCTTCGATCCAGAAACGCAAGGGCGTACGATCCCCGAGAGCGCCAGCGCTGCCCTGTTCGGCGGACACGAAGACCCGCACGAGGTGAGTGGAGTCTGCCGGCACCATCACGGTAAGGTCGCCTTCTTCTTGTCCTTGTAAGCTAACCAGAAGCGGCGCTTCTGAGTTAAGAGACAGTTGGAATGGGCGTTCTTCGCCGTGTTTGTTGCGCAGGCGCACTTCATAGACGTTGCGGATCGTCCCGTCAGACAGCGTTACGTAGACTGGGTTGCGCACAGGGGCGACCGTCATGTCGATATCTGTACGGATAAACAGTGCAACAACCAAGCCGATGCCGACGATGGACCAAAGTGTGGAATAAACCAGCGTTCTTGGGCGCAAGATATGCTTCCAAACTGGCTTGGTTGGTTGTCCAGCTGCTTCGGCTTCGGCGTCATCTAGTGACAGGTAGTCCACCAAACCACGTGGCTTACCGATCTTGGCCATCATGTCATCACAGGCATCAATGCAAAGGCCGCAGGTGATACAGGCCATCTGCTGACCATCACGGATGTCGATGCCCATCGGGCAAACAGTGACGCAGGCTTTGCAATCAATGCAGTCACCCATCGGTTCACCGGATTTTACGGCTTCGGAGTGCTTGCGCGGTTCGCCGCGCCATTCACGGTAGCCAATTGTGATCGTGTCTTCGTCCATCATGGCGGCTTGGATGCGTGGCCATGGGCAGGCGTAGATACAGACCTGTTCGCGGGCAATGCCGCCGAAGAAAACTGTTGTAACAGCGAGAATGGCCATCGTGGTGTAGGCGATCGGGTGCGCCGTGCCGTTTAGAAGGTTCGTGAGTAAAGTTGGTGCGTCTGTGAAGTAGAAGACCCAAGCACCACCGGTCGCGAGGCCGATTAACAACCAAGTGACGTATTTGGTTATGCGTAAGCGTACCTTTCGCCCATCCCATTTGGCGTTCCAAAGTCGTACGCGGGCGTTTCTATCGCCTTCGATCCAGCGTTCGGTCGCAATAAAGAGGTCCGTCCAAACAGTCTGTGGGCATGTATAGCCGCACCAGACCCGCCCCATGGCGGACGTGAACAAGAACAGGCCAAGGCCCGCCATGATAAGAAGACCCGCGATGAAATAAAATTCATGCGGCCAGATTTCGATCCAGAAAAAGAAGAAACGACGGTGGGCAAGGTCGATTAGAACCGCCTGATCAGGCAATTCAGCCCCCCGGTCCCATCGCAGCCACGGTGTGATGTAATAAATCCCCAACGTTACGGCCATAATCGCCCATTTGAGCGTCCGGAACGTCCCCTTCACTTTGCGGGGAAAGACCGGTTCACGTTTGGCGTATAGTGATGGCGGGTTTTCGGTGCTCATCTGACTCGTTTCCGATTTATTGTTCTGCGTTGCCGCATCTTTGACCTAACAGGGGAGGGATGACTTTGACTTGAATCAAGAAAAATGACCAACGTCAGGATGCCGCAGCGTTCTTGTTGCGTGTCCAAACGAAAACAGGCGGCTGATGTAGCAGCCGCCTGTTTCAAATTTATGTGTAGGGGACGACCCCCGACAGGTGTTACTGCGCACCACCTAGCTGGTGAACGTAGACGGCAACCGCGTTGATCTCAGCTGCGCTTAATCCGCCTGCGGCACGATACTCTTCTGACCAGGCAGGCATAACACCAAAGCGGGCATTGTAGATGGACGAGTAGATAGTCTCTTCATCACCGCCATAGAGCCAAATCGCATCGCTCAGATTTGGCGCACCAAGCTCAGCCATGCCTTCGCCCGCGTCGCCGTGACAGGACGCACAGTTATCTAGGAACAGTTCCGCACCGACTGTTGCCAGTTCAGCATCGTGTTCCTGACCGGAAATCGCGCGAACATGCTGCACAAGTGCAGTGATCTCGTCGTCGATCAGGATTTCATCTGCACCGAACTTGGGCATTTCAGAGTATCGGCTGTCGAAAGACTGTTCGTTACGAATGCCGTGCGTGACGGTGTAGACGATTTCGTCGATGCTGCCGCCCCAGAGCCAGTCATCATCCAACAAATTCGGATAACCACCAGCCTGAACGCCCGCAGCACCACGACCGTGGCATTGGGAACAGTTCGCCGCAAAGATTGAGCTACCAGCGTTGATCGCGAAGCCGTGCAGCTCGTCATCGTCACTAACGGCTGCCAGATCGACTGTTGTCAGGCGTTCCAGCAAGTCGGCATTCTCGGCTTCAACGCGAAGGATGTCTTCTTGAACTTCGCCGCGTGTGGAAAAGCCAAGAACGCCTTCGGTTGCGCCTGTAACGAGCGGCCAAGCTGGATAAGCGATCGTGTAACCAATGGCCCAAACGATTGTCAGATAAAGAATCCAGACCCACCACCGTGGCAACGGGTTGTTTAGTTCTTCGATACCGTCCCAGCTGTGTCCGGTGGTGCCGACGTCGTCCTGTTTGTCATTATTGCTCATGATTGACCCTCCGAACGGGTGTTAGTGTTGGTAGCGTCATCTTCTAGTGGGCCGTCGTCGTGGCGAAAGATCACGTCGGCAGCTTCGTCGTGCAAGGGGCGCGACCCCGGGCGAAATGCCCAGACCCAGACCCCAAGAAAGAAGATGAACAAAGCAAGCAAACCCCAGCTGTCAGCCAGTTGGCGTAAGAGAGAATACAAATCCATAGTTGTTCCCCCCCTAGCGGCTGGCGTCAGGCGTAAAGGTCGAGAAATCGACCAGCGTGCCCAGCATCTGCAAATAGGCAACCAGTGCATCCATCTCGGAAATTCCGTCTTGGTTGTCGAAGTTGCGAACCTGTGCGTTTGGATAGCGCTCAACGAGGCCATCCCAATCGCTGAATGGATCAGCCTGAGCGATGAAATCTGCAGACGCATTTTCGATCATCTCGTCCGTATATGGGACGCCGACCATGCGGTGGGTCTGCAAGAGATCTTCGATGTGCTCAGGTTCGATGATCTGGTCCATCAAGAACGCATAGGGTGGCATGATAGATTCCGGAACAACCGACTGTGGATCGATTAAGTGATCAACGTGCCATGCGTCAGAGTAACGACCACCCACCCGAGCAAGATCAGGACCTGTTCGTTTGGAACCCCATTGAAAGGGGTGGTCATACATGGATTCCGCAGCAAGCGAGTAGTGGCCATAACGTTCGACCTCATCGCGCATCGGGCGGATCATCTGGCTGTGACAGACATAGCAACCCTCGCGAACGTAGATGTCGCGCCCCGTGAGTTCCAGCGGGGAGTAAGGGCGCATGCCCTCTACGTCCTCAATGGTGTTCTCAAGGTAGAACAGGGGTGCGATTTCGACGATCCCGCCGATGCTGACGACCAGCAAGCTGCCTACTAGTAATAGTGTCGCGTTCTTTTCGAGAACATGATGACGATCAAGAATACCCATGAGTCGTCTCCTTCTTATTCAGCAGGAATGGCAGAGTCGTCGGCTACAGCAGCTGTTTGCTGCTTGCCGAAGGCTGTCATCCAAAGGTTGTAACACATGATGAGAGCGCCACCGAGGTACAGAACCCCGCCGAGACCACGAACCACGAGCATTGGGAATTTGGCTTGCACGGTGTCAGCAAAGCTATTCACGAGGAAACCTTGCGCATCAACTTCACGCCACATCAGGCCTTCCATGATACCTGTGACCCACATCGACGCGGCATAAAGAATGATGCCGATTGTCGCGAGCCAGAAGTGCCAGTTCACCATGCGTAGGGAGTACAGCGATGCACGACCCCAAAGACGAGGTGTCAGGAAGTAAAGAGCCGAGAACGTAATCATGCCGTTCCAACCCAACGCACCGGAATGCACGTGGCCAATTGTCCAGTCAGTGTAGTGAGACAAGGAGTTCACAGCACGGATCGACATCATCGGGCCCTCAAATGTGGACATACCGTAAAAGCCCAGAGAGATTACCATCATACGGATGATCGGGTCGGTGCGGATCTTGTCCCAAGCGCCAGACAGCGTCATCAGACCGTTGATCATGCCACCCCAGCTCGGCATCCAGAGGACGATCGAGAACACCATACCAAGTGTGGATGCCCAGTCAGGCAGAGCTGTGTAGTGCAGGTGGTGTGGACCAGCCCAGATATACAAGAAGATCAACGCCCAGAAGTGGATGATGGAAAGCTTGTAAGAGAAGACAGGCTTTTCGGCTTGTTTTGGTACGAAGTAGTACATCATCCCAAGGAAGCCCGCAGTCAGGAAGAAGCCAACGGCGTTGTGGCCATACCACCACTGCGTCATGGCATCTTGAACACCCGAGAAGACCTGTACGGATTTGGAACCCAAAAGGCTGACCGGTAGGGACAGGTTGTTAACTATGTGCAGCATTGCGATTGTGATGATGAAGGCCAAGAAGAACCAGTTTGCCACGTAGATGTGCGGCTCTTTACGCTTCAAAATCGTGCCTACGAAGACTGCAAGGTAAGCAACCCAAACAATTGTGAGCCAGATATCAACGTACCACTCAGGTTCGGCATATTCTTTGGATTGGGTTGAGCCCATCAGGTAGCCGGTTGCGGCCAGTACGATGAACAGGTTGTATCCCCAAAAGACGAACCAACCAAGGTTGCCGCCCCAAAGGCGTGCCGCCGAGGTCCGTTGAACAATGTAAAAGGACGTACAGATCAGGGCGTTGCCACCAAACGCAAAAATCACTGCAGACGTGTGCAGTGGGCGTAGGCGTCCGAAGTTGCCGAAACCTTGTAGGAATTCAAAGTTCAGCGCAGGGAAAGCCAATTGGAAGGCAATGATGACGCCGACCAGAAATCCGGCTAGCCCCCAAAATGCGGTGGCTATTACGCCGTATCGTATCACGCTGTCCGCGTAGCCGGTTGGTTGAGGAGCTGGCTCTTCGTCCAGCTGGCGTACCGACCAGATAAACATCCCAGCGGATACAAGCATTATTATTACAGCGTGCACTTGAAACGCGAGGTCGCGCGCCCAACTTGCTGCTAGAGCGGCTATTAGGGTGATTACCCCAAACGCCGCTACTTTGGTCCATTCCCACATTTGATCTGTCCCCTTTATGCGTGCCACGACAGAGTCGCCATGGCGGAAATTTGCCTAATGATGTCGCATGCAACGTCGAGGGCCACTTTGATCTACATCAAGAACGAGCACCGAAAGTTTTGTTAGCCTTCGGGCAGCGACTGCAAGGCTTCGTTATCCTGCAGTCATCAGCAGTTCTGCACAGGAGGATCCGGGATGGTCTACCGGACAATTAACTTTGTACTAACCGACGAAGAATCGGATTTGGCGGCGTTTAATGCAGCGATAGCATTGGCTGAACACAGCAACGGTCATTTGGACGTCTTTTGTCTTGGTTATGATCCAGTTCGATATGACATGGTGCCTATGGGCTCCGCTCCTGCTTTGTCGCTTATGGCGACAGGCGACGCACAAATCGCGGCTGATCGCCTTGCGAAGTGGGCGGAGGAACGGTTGAGAAATGAAACGTTTGCAAGTTCGGTGCGCCCGTTGGTGATCAATTCAGTCGGTTTAGAAAGCACGATCGCGCGCGTTGTCCGCTTTGCTGACTTGGTTGTTGTGCCTCAGCCGTATGGCAATGCCGCAACTCAGTTAAACGTCAGTGTTCTTGAGGCGGCATTGTTTGGCACTAGTGCGCCAGTATTGGTCGTTCCCAAGGATGCCGAGAACTTCTGTGCATTCGAGAACCCCTTGGTCATGTGGAACGAAAGCCCCGAGTCGTTGGGTGCAATCCGAAATGCGTTGCCCGTTCTTGAAAGCGCGGATCGGACACAGATTGTGATGGTTGACCCACCGTCGCATTCCCCTGATCGATCTGATCCGGGTGGCGCCGTTACTCTCATGTTGTCTCGCCATGGTATCACGGCTGAAGTGTCGATTTTGTCGAAGACGCTGCCGACTGTCGCTGACGTCATCAATCGCTACGCCAATGATCACGAGAATGATCTGATTGTTATGGGTGCCTATGGCCATTCGCGATTCCGCGAAGCCCTGATCGGCGGAGCCACCCGTGACATGCTCGAAAAATCCGAAGTTCCAATCATGATGTCCCACTGATGGTGGGGCGTGACGCTGTCAGCTATGAAGGCCCATATTCATGTTGCTACCGGTTTCGACCATCAAACGTGCAAGGTTCGGCACTATGACGTGTCGATTTCCGTCAAGTTGGATGACCCCGTCGTTCTTCAGAGCAGAGATTTGCCGACTAACCGTTTCCAGCGTTAAGCCGAGGTAGTCTGCCATGGCTTCACGAGTGAGCGGCAAATCAATCGCGATGCTGGATTGCAGGGCGGCGTTATCAAACGGTGTCTCCCTGCGGGCGAAGACCGTTAGAAGGCTCGCGACTTTTTCGCGCGCTGACTTTCGGCCAAGGATCATCATCCATTCACGTGCTGAATCAAGCTCGTCCATGGTCATTTCCAAAAGACGTTCACCGATGTGGGGTGTTTCTATCAACATTTTTTCAAAGGGCGCCCGTCTAAAACAGCATAAGGTAACGTCAGTCACCGCCTCGATATCATGCGCAACGCTCGTCCGCCCGGGGCGGCCAATAAAGTCAGACGGCAGTAGCAATCCAAGCATCTGTGTGCGCCCGTCTTCCAGAGTTTGCCCAAGCGTCGCAACCCCGCGCACTACCGATGCCACAAACGTAAGCTCATCGCCCGACCAAGCGATCGTTTGACCGGCCTCAAAGGAGCGGTAAAACTTGATCTGATCAAGTTCTTCCAACTCGTCAGCATCACATTTTGAGCAAACGGCCCGATGGCGGATCGGGCAATCAGAACATTTTGTATCTAGCCGTGGAAGCTTGGTGGCCATGGCGGTTCTCTCTTTTCAAGACAAAGTCGATAGCGTTGTTCACCCAATAGACATAACAGACGCCAACTAGTTGGGGCATGGTGGCAGCGCGTGTATGTTAACCACAGCAACCCGTCACAAGAAACAATGCTATTGCTACACCCGCTTGCCAAGCGCCGCAAGCCGTGCGACCCCGATGCAAAGGGGCGAGAATATGCGAATTGGTCTGATGTGTTTGATCGCTGGCTACGTTCTTAGCCAGTTTTACCGCGCGTTCTTGGCGGTTCTTACACCACAATTAGAGGCGGATTTGGGGGCTATGCCGGCCGATCTCGCTTATGCTTCGGGGCTTTGGTTTCTGGTTTTTGCGGCGATGCAGATACCCGTTGGCGAAGCGTTGGATCGGATCGGGCCGCGGATTACAGCGTCGGTGTTGTTCGCTTTGGGCGGAGCAGGCGGTGCGTTGATGTTTGCGTTTGCGCAGACCCCAGCGCATATCAATTGGGCGATGGCGATGATTGGTGTTGGATGTTCGCCGGTCTTGATGGCTGGCTATTACATTTTTGCAAAAATGTACGCTCCGGCACTGTTTTC
The DNA here is from genome assembly GCF_021532625.1 of Octadecabacter algicola. Taxonomy (GTDB): domain Bacteria; phylum Pseudomonadota; class Alphaproteobacteria; order Rhodobacterales; family Rhodobacteraceae; genus Octadecabacter; species Octadecabacter algicola. The sequence goes on along the minus strand of NZ_JAKGAR010000003.1, from coordinate 314,385 downwards.
TACGTTGGCAGGCGCGATGATCGGCGTCGGGAGTCTTGGGAATCTGGCAAGTTCGGCGCCGATGGCATGGGCTGTTGAAGCGTTTGGCTGGCGTGAAACCATGGTCGCGTTAGCTATAGTAACGTTGATCGTCGCCGCTGCACTTTGGATATTTATGACTGACCCTCCAAAAGAAGAACGCGCAGGTTCACGTGGTTCAGTACTGGACCTTCTGAAGATCAAGGCTTTGTGGTTCATTTTGCCGATGATGCTTGTGAATTATGCACCTTCAGCAGGTGTTCGTGGCCTATGGATTGGGCCGTATGGTTCGGACGTTTACGGCGCAAATACGCAAACGATTGGGACAATGACCTTGGTTATGGGAATCGCCATGATCGTGGGCAGTTTCGTCTTTGGTCCACTAGAACGTGCCGTTGGCAGTCGTAAGTGGGTGGTATTTGGCGGTGGTGTAATAAGTGCGCTGGCGTTTTTTATACTGTATACTTTCCCCACAACGGGTTCAGGGCAATCCATCTGGACCGTTACGGCGCTATTTGCCGTGGTTGGAATCGCAGGTGCTGGTTTTCCTGTCATCATCGCACAAGCGCGCCCGTTTTTCCCCGAACACCTTACTGGGCGGGGCGTTACATTGCTCAATCTATTCAGCATCGGTGGCGCTGGCCTAATGCAAATAGTCACTGGAAAAGTCGCAACATTTTGGGAGGCAACGAAGGATCCTCTGGCCGCTTATCCTATGATTTTCCTGACCTATGGCATCCTATTCTGTTGTGGACTTGCGATATATGTTTTCAGCGAAGACCCAAGGGACTAGCTTCCCCCTTTTGTTTAAGGCTTTGAGGCGCTAAGAGGCGTCTGTTCCCATGCGGGAACGAGTCTTACACAAAGGAACCAAGATAATGGGCTACAGAGTCGCCGTAGTCGGTGCCACAGGAAACGTGGGCCGCGAAATGCTCAACATACTGGCTGAACGCCAGTTCCCAGCGGATGAGGTTGCCGTTCTGGCAAGCCGGAAATCCATGGGCACGGAAGTGAGCTTTGGTGACACGACGTTGACGACCCAAGACTTGGATACCTTCGACTTTAGCGGCTTTGATATCGCGTTCTTCGCGGTCGGCTCTGAAGCGACAAAAAAATACGCGCCAATCGCTGCCAAGCAAGGCTGTGTGGTTATCGATAACTCGTCTTTGTATCGCTACGATCCGGACGTGCCATTGGTTGTTCCAGAAGTGAACCCAGAGGCTGTCGAGGGCTACACAAAGAAAAATATCATCGCGAACCCGAACTGTTCGACAGCACAGATGGTTGTGGCCCTTAAGCCGTTGCACGATCGCGCGAAGATTAAGCGCGTCGTTGTCTCTACTTACCAGTCGGTATCCGGATCTGGCAAAGAAGCGATCGACGAGCTTTGGAACCAGACCAAAGGCGTTTATGTGCCCGGTCAGGAAGTCGCACCGAAGGCATATCCAAAGCAGATCGCGTTCAACGTGATCCCGCACATCGATGTGTTCATGGACAGCGGCGATACCAAGGAAGAATGGAAAATGGTCGCGGAGACGAAAAAGATCGTCGATCCGTCCATTAAAGTGACGGCGACATGTGTTCGCGTGCCTGTTTTCGTAGGTCATTCGGAATCGATCAACATCGAGTTCGAAGACTTCCTTGACGAAGACGAAGCCCGCGACATCCTGCGCGAAGCACCTGGTTGTATGGTTATCGATAAACGCGAAGATGGTGGTTACGTGACGCCAATCGAATGTGTCGGCGATTTTGCAACTTTCATCAGCCGAATTCGTCAGGACAGCACCATCGATAATGGCCTGAACATGTGGGTTGTTTCTGACAACCTGCGTAAGGGCGCTGCTTTGAATGCTGTTCAGATCGCAGAGACGCTCGGCGCACGTTGCCTCAAAAAGGGCTAAGGCGCCCGACTTAACTTATTTAGAAAAAGGCCCCACCAACTGGCGGGGCCTTTTTTGTTTCTAAGTATCTACTTCAGAGAGCGTTGAACGCTCCTGTTTTAGGGTCATAAACCTCAAGGCCACCGTGGCCGATGTCGTTCCACAATCCATGGAGTGACAAGCGACCGCTTTCCACGGCGGTTTTCACGTGCGGGAAAGTCATCAAGTTCTCCAACGAAGTCACAACGCTGTCTTTCTCAAGTTGGCGGACTCGGAAATCGTCGTCCCCCTCCGGAAGCTTCTCAAAACTTGGGCGCAAAATATCCATCCAGCGGCCAACATAGCTGTTCTTCTTTTCGAGCTCGGGCGCGTTACCAGAACACATATCGTAGCAACCTTTTACGCCACCACATGCCGAGTGCCCCAGAACGATCAGATGAGAGACCTTCAACGCAGTGACAGCGTATTCGACCGCTGCGGAAGTGCCGTGATGATTGCCGCCGTCTTCTTGGGGTGGAATCAAGTTTGCAATGTTACGGTGGATGAAAAATTCCCCCTGATCAGCACCGAATATTGATGTCACATGAACGCGGCTATCACAGCAGGACACCACCATTGCACGAGGATGCTGACCTTCTTCAGCCAGCTGCATATACCAACCTTTGTTCTGCTCATATGTGGTGGCTTTCCAGCCGTGATATCGGCGAACAAGGTAGTCTGGGAGAGGGCGCGCATGGTTCATTGGTGCTATCCTGTTTTTAGGCTTTGCCCGTCATATTGCGAATTTGTCCGAAATTCGAGTGATTTTTGCAGTTCAGAAGCAACCACTTGGAAACCTAAAAACCCTAAATTGGTCCTGGGTGAATGAGAGTGGTTAAAACATGGAACAAATGAATGAACGCGTGAACCAAAGCGTGGCGCGGTTAATCCCAATAGAACAACGTGGGCCTGAGCTTGATGCCCTGTCTTCGTTCGCAATGGAAAGCGATGAATTTGAGGACGGCGATGTGCTTTGCTCAGGTTTGGAAGAGCTTTCCCGCCTTCTGAAGCGGCTCGATGATGATTATCAGTCCGGCCAGTATGATCGGCTGGAAGCGCGGGCGCGTAGCATTGTTATGTTGGCGGATCGGCTCGGTTTGCGACAGGTTGGGCAAGTAGCTGCGGACGTGGTTTATTGTGTCGATGGGCCTGACGAAATTGCATTGTCGGCGACCCTGTCACGTTTAATGCGCCTCGTTACGCAGGCATTGGATCATGCTGCGGGACCAATGACAGCGTTCTAGGGCTCAGATGATATCGAGTTCGGGGGTTTCACTTGGGGCGTTCTGGTTTAGGTTGATGAAGCAACCAAGCCTGAGGTCTTATGTCCCCGAAATTCGCAGCCCCTTCAACGAACGAAATCCAACTGTCGGCCATCTATTCAGATGATCTCGAAAAGGCGCTGGCAGGTCTGTCTGCAGCTGATGCGTCATGGCTGAAGGTAAATGGCTTTGACGGCGGGATTGGCGCGTGTGTTTCGATTGCGAATGACGAAGGACACGTGGCACGTGCCTTTATTGGCTTAGGCGCGCGCAACCAAACGAGGGTTCGCTTTGCGGCAGCGGCAGGAGCCGCGAAGTTACTTGAAGGAACTTATAAGCTCGACGCCGGCTTGACCGGTACTGCGCTAGACGAAGCGGCCTTTGGCCTTTTGATGAGTACGTATCGGTTCGATCGATACAAAGCCGTACCCGCTGCGAAACAAAGCTTTGCGGCCCCGTCTGGAGTTGACGCCTCTCGGCTCGAAGCGCTGGTCGCCGGAGAATGTTTGACGCGAGATCTCATTAATACACCAGCCTCCGATATGGGACCGCAAGAGCTTGAGGCCGCAGCGCGGGAACTAGCAGTGTTCCATGGTGCTGATTGCAAAGTTATCCAAGAGGAAGATCTGCTCGACCACAATTTCCCTCTTATTCACACAGTCGGCAGGGCGTCACCGCGCGCACCACGCTTAATCGATATGACTTGGGGCGCGACTGGCCCATCGCTTACGCTTGTCGGCAAAGGGGTTTGTTTTGACACCGGTGGGCTAAATTTAAAGCCCGGCGCGTCGATGGGATTGATGAAGAAAGACATGGGTGGCGCCGCGACTGTATTGGGCTTGGCCCATATGATTATGGCGCTCAAACTGGACATCAAATTGCGTGTGCTGATCCCTGCTGTTGAAAACTCCGTTGACGGTTCGGCCTTCCGGCCCGGTGATGTCTTGAAAAGTCGTAAGGGAATGACCGTCGAAATAAACAATACCGATGCGGAAGGCCGTTTGGTTCTCGCGGATGCTCTTGCGCTCGCGGACGAGGGTAAGCCGGATCATATCATTTCGATGGCGACGCTGACCGGGGCTGCACGGGTGGCAGTGGGTCCCGACCTTGCGCCATTTTATACGACCGATGATGCGATGGCGCGAGCGCTTCCCCAAGCGGCTAGTGAAGTCGCAGACCCAGTCTGGCAGATGCCATTTCATGACCCCTATGAGCGTATGATCGAACCGCAGATTGCGGATCTGGACAATGCGCCAGCGGGCGGGTTCGCGGGTTCGATCACGGCGGCATTGTTCTTGCGCCGATTTGTCAGTGACACCCCCTACACGCATTTTGATATTTATGGCTGGAACCCCGTTGCAGCCCCAGCACGCCCAAAGGGGGGCGCTGGGCAGGGTGCCCGTGCTTTGCTTGCAGCCTTGCCTGAGGTTTTGGGCCTGTGAGCGACCGACGATTAACACCAGCTAACGGGCGCGTGGCCGCAAGCCACCTTAAGGGTCAGATTGAGGCTGATAGCTTTACTGATGGCGAGCCAGCGACCATTGGGACGGTCGTGGTTGATCTATTGGCGACGCCGGCTGGCAAGCGTGATCGGCAATTGCTGATCGGTGCGGCGGTGACGGTTTATGAACGTCGTGATGGTTGGGCCTTTGTGCAGTCCAAAAGGGACGGTTATGTCGGCTATGTTGTGGAATCCGCTTTGGTGGCTGTTCAGTCGCCATCCCACCGTGTTGCAACGCCCGCGACCCACGCTTATGCCACGGAGAGTTTCAAGTCACAGGATCTGCTTTACCTCCCGTTTGGCGCGGAGCTGACTGTTGTCGACGAACGTCATAAGTTTTTTGAAACACCGCAGGGTTTCGTTCCCAAAAAACATCTACGTCCCTTGTCACATCCATTCTCTGACCCGGCGACGGTCGCGCAACTCTTCTTTGGTGTGCCGTATCTTTGGGGCGGCAATTCAACTCGTGGGATCGACTGTTCGGGCCTGGTGCAGGCCGCTTATCATGCTTGTGGCCATTTGTGTGCTGGTGACAGTGATATGCAGAAAGACGGGCTCGGCAAATTGTTGGCTGCCGACGAACCTCTGCAAAGAGGCGATTTGGTTTTCTGGAAAGGCCATATAGCGATGATGGTTGACGGTGAGACGATGATCCATGCCAACGCGCACCACATGGCAGTCGTCTATGAAGGGTTAGAACAGGCAACCTTGCGGATCAAAGCGCAGGGGGATGGGGATGTCCTTGCCCGTCGCCGTGTTCTTTAGTCGACGGCGCGGATTAGTTTACGTTCCAGGACGCGCAGCACTTGCCGCAGGTCGTTGCCGCGCTTCAATATCTGCCCTTCCATCCCGATGACAGAGTACTGTCCCTGCTTCATCCGTAAGCTGGGACGTTTTTCGACCCGATACATCGGGTTCTCTGCCGTTCTGCGGAACACAGAAAAAACCGCTACATCCTTTAGATGGGAAATTCCGTAGTCTCTCCACTCACCCGCGGCCACAAATCGACCGTAGAGAGATAAGATAGAGTTCAGTTCGGTTCTGTGAAACGCAATCTGCGCAGGTGTCTGATTAGGAAATGGAGTTGGTGCGTTCATGGTTTCAGTTTGCGACTTATGCGGCGCAAATCAACCCCTAGAAGGTTTCCGACACAGCGGTCACCAAAACACCGCGCGGGCAACCAATTTGCGCCCCATTTGATCGGCATTCCAAACTCATCGTTAGTCCCCCAAGGGTGTGCCGTATCAGCCCCCACCCAGCGCGCATCTTTGGGGTGACTTCGATAACCTTACCCACAAGTAATTGTTTTGATCCTCTCGTCGGCACCGACATTAAAGTTGATCCGATTTGGACGGAAATCCATTGTCACAGCCTGCCCTGGGCGGATCACTCGGACTTGCGCCAAAAGAAGCACTCTCTCCAACGCTGTAGCGTCTTGGCCGATAAGGGTGGCGTGCTGCGCCGCATTGCAGGTGTCTTGTTCTGGCGCGGGGATTGGTGGCCCCGTCGGCGTTGTGGGCCGTGGACCTGCTACATCACAAGCAGAAAGGAGAATGAGCGGAGCGATCAAGAACAGTTTTTTCATAGGAACACTATCGGCCGACTTTCAATTTGGCGCAACCGAAGGGATTGCATGATCGACACGTTTGCCACACGGTATTCTGCAAACAATGGAGTCCCGATCATGAGAACACGTGCAGCAGTCGCTATGGAAGCCGGCAAACCCCTCGAAGTGATGGAGGTCAATCTGGAAGGCCCTCGTGCCGGTGAGGTTTTGGTCGAAATCAAAGCCACCGGCCTTTGTCACACAGATGAATTTACGCGGTCGGGTGATGATCCCGAAGGTATCTTTCCCGCAATCCTTGGGCATGAGGGTGCGGGCGTTGTGATTGAAGTTGGTGAAGGTGTTACGAGCCTTGAAGTGGGCGATCACGTGATCCCGCTCTACACTGCGGAATGTCGCGAGTGCGAATACTGTCTGAACCCGAAAACGAATTTGTGTCAGGCTGTTCGCGCGACGCAGGGGCAGGGGCTTTTGCCGGACGGGTCAACACGTTTCTCGATGCTCGATGGTACGCCAATCCACCATTACATGGGCTGTTCGACCTTTGCGAACCACACGGTTGTGCCTGAAATCGCGTTGGCCAAAGTGCGCAAGGACGCGCCATTCGATAAGATTTGCTACATTGGTTGCGGCGTGACCACCGGAATCGGTGCGGTCATCAACACGGCCAAGGTCGAGATAGGCAGCACCGGCATCGTTTTCGGTTTGGGCGGTATCGGGCTGAACGTAATCCAAGGGCTGCGGCTTGCAGGGGCGGACCAGATTGTCGGCGTTGACTTGAACGACGACAAGGCTGTGATGGCGAAACATTTCGGGATGACCGACTTTGTGAACCCGTCGAATATCGAGGGCGATATCGTCGCCCATTTGGTTGAGCTAACGGGCGGCGGCGCAGATTATACGTTCGACGCCACAGGCAACGTAACTGTAATGCGCCAAGCGCTGGAATGCGCGCACAAAGGCTGGGGCGAAAGCATCATCATTGGTGTTGCTGGTGCTGGGCAGGAAATATCGACCCGTCCGTTCCAACTGGTCACAGGGCGCAGCTGGCGTGGCACCGCCTTTGGCGGAGCGAGCGGGCGGACCGATGTGCCGAAAATCGTCGATTGGTACATGGACGGCAAGATCGAGATCGACCCAATGATCACCCACAAACTGACGTTGGACGAGATCAACCACGGTTTCGATCTGATGCACGAAGGAAAATCCATCCGCGCTGTTGTGGAATTCTAAACCCTATAGGTCCGCCTCGGTGAGGCGGGCCTTATTTGGCATAGCGGGCGAGGAAGGTTTCGACCGCGCCAGTTACGATCCGCTGCTTTTCACCATCGGAAAACGAAGTGTCCATGTTGAAAATTAGACGCGGGAAAAGGTCCGCTTTGCAGAGTTCATGGAACTGGTCTGCCGCCAAGGGCAGATCATCGATTTTCAACTCATTGCGGGAAATTGCGACTTTTAGGAATTCTATCAATCGATCGCGGACAAGGGCTGGGCCGCTCTTGTAGAACTCTTGCCCCAGTTCAGGAAATCTGTCTCCTTCGCCGACGCAGAGACGAAAGACGCCCTGCCCGAAGTCTGACGTGAAGAACTGGACCATATGCCAAGCAGCGCTCGTTAGAACTGTCGCAACGGGCAACGACATATCGATGGATGCCACCGCCTCATCCGCCTGTCGAATGCACTCGGACTTCGCGACTTCCATGAACAACAAGCGTTTATCAGGGAAGTAGCTGTACAGCGTTGCCTTGGACACGCCAGAGGCTTTGGCAATCTCGTCGACGCTTGCGCCTTCAAACCCGTCCGACATGAAAATATCGCGCGCGCCATTAAGCACTTGGTCGAACTTGCGTCCGCGTTTCACCTCTGGTGGTCCGTCAGTCATTTTGGGGTCTCCCTGCTGCCACGTATAAACTGATCTGTTCAGTTCGGGCAAGAACGGGAGGGCTACTCTTCTGCCAGCGGGGTCACAGTCGTAGCGTCAACCGAAAGCGCATCTTTTGTCACAGTGACGTCGTCCGCTGGTGGGAACCACAAGTTTGGAAGGGAAAATGACATTCCACCAGCGCTTGCGGCGGATGCCAGAAAAATACCGGCTGTGGCGGTCAGGATTAGGTTTTTCATATTAGGTTCCTTTTGCGTAAGTGAACTGTGTTTCCAAATAACTAAACCGATTCGTTTAGTTTGCAAGTGCTAACTGAACTAAACAGTTCATTTTTTTGAACTTGATCCCGCTCTCTATGCCGCTAGATTAGAATCATTCTAGAAAGGACTGTCATGCTGACTGGATTGACCAATCGACGCCGTTTTAAAGACCTCTCCGAACAGGAAGTTCTGGCGCTCGCGATTTCGTCCGAAGAGGACGACGCGCGGATCTATCGAACCTATGCAGAACGTTTGAGAGATGAGTTTCCTGCCTCCGCAGAAATATTCGACGGGATGGCCCTCGAAGAAGATGGGCACCGGCAGCAGTTAATCGCTTTGCACCAGTCGCGGTTCGGCGACGTGATTCCGTTGCTGCGGCGCGAGCACGTTGCAGGGTTTTACGCACGACGCCCTATCTGGCTCGTAGAGACGCTGGGGTTGGATCGTATTCGCGAAGAAGCACGGCAGATGGAAAAGGATGCTCAAAGGTTCTACGAAACCGCGGCTGCGGCCACTCGAGATGCTGCGACGCGCAAATTGCTGGGCGATCTTGCCGCTGCCGAGGCAGGGCACTCAGAGCTCGCCGATACCCTCGTTGATCAAATGCCCGCTGACGCCGACGCCGAAGAAAAAAGCACTGCACATCGTCAGTTCGTTCTGACTTGGGTGCAGCCCGGTTTGGCGGGATTGATGGATGGATCTGTTTCTACGCTCGCACCCATTTTCGCGGTGGCCTTTGCTACGCAAAACACGTGGACGACGTTTCTGGTAGGGCTCGCGGCAAGCATCGGTGCTGGGATATCTATGGGCTTTACTGAAGCCGCCAGCGATGATGGGCAAATCTCGGGCCGTGGATCGCCACTAAAGCGCGGCTTTTCGTCTGGGATCATGACGACGGTTGGCGGTCTCGGACATGCAATGCCGTATTTGATCGCCGATTTTTGGACCGCGACGGTGATCGCTATTGCTGTGGTCTTTGTCGAATTGTGGGCCATTGCATGGATCCAGAACAAATATATGGAAACACCATTTTTTCGCGCGGCGTTTCAAGTCGTTGTGGGTGGTGCCTTGGTCCTTGCCGTGGGCGTGTTAATCGGCAGCGGATAGACTGTTGCGTGGCGTGAAGGGGTGCTAACCCTAAACCATGTGGGACATTTTTCTTCAGACCTTACCGTTTTTTGCCCTGATTGGCCTTGGCTACGGTGCGGGCCGCACAGGGTTCTTTACCCCTGAGGCCACGGCTTATCTTACCAAATTCGTGTTCTACTTTGCTTTGTCTGCAATGCTGTTCCGGTTCGCGGCGAATCTATCTATTGCCGAGATATTCGATTGGCCATTTGTTTTGGCATACCTATGGGGCACGCTATTTGTATACCTGCTGGCGACGGCTGTTGCATTACTGCGCAAGCGCGGCGTCGAAGAGGCCGCAGTCGAAGCCCAATGTGCCGTCATTGGAAACGTTGGGTTCCTGGGCATTCCAATGTTGGTGTTGCTTCTTGGAGAACAAGCAGTCGGGCCCGTGGTGCTGGTCCTTGCCATAGACCTAATCGTTTTCGGGTCGTTGATCGTGATCCTCATAACCGGATCGCGCGACGGGCGCATGTCGATCGGGATACTTAGAACGGTCGGGATTGGATTGTTGAAGAACCCGATGATCGTCTCAATCTCTTTGGGGTTGGTGGTGTCGTCCCTTGCTTTGCCGATTCCTGCGCCGCTGAATGAATTCCTGTCGATCCTTGGGGCGGCCGCAACACCCGGTGCGTTGTTTGCGATCGGCGCGTCATTGGCGGGCAAGTCCGCAGAACGCATTGCCGTTGCGGGTTGGCTTTCATTTGCGAAACTGATTTTGCACCCCGCCGCGGTCGCCTTTGCCGCACTTGTTATTTTTCCCGTTGATCCTTACGCCGCTGGTGTGATGATTGCCGCTGCCGCCTTGCCCGTGGCGGGAAATGTCTACATCCTTGCGCAACATTATGGCGTCGCGCCCGCGCGCGTTTCTGCATCCATTCTGTTGTCTACTGCCGTAAGCGTCGTCACAGTATCCGCTGTGATTGCCGCCGTAACCTAGAGGTCCGATATGAGCGAAACTGCCCCCGTTTATTCCGCGTTGCCATTGCCTGATTTCGCAGACTATGACGATGCCCAGATGTTGACCGAGGCCGAGCAGTTCTATGCTCACGTTAAAACGCGACATTCCATTCGAGAATATAGCGATCGACCTGTTCCGAAGGCCGTAATCGAGGCTTGCGTGCGTGCGGCCGGAACAGCGCCAAGTGGAGCAAACCAACAGCCTTGGCATTTCGTTGCAATTAACGATCCGGAAATGAAGTCCAAGGTGAGAAAAGCGGCTGAGGATGAAGAAGCGAAATTCTATAGTGGCGGAGGTGGCGATGCCTGGCTTAAGGCGCTTGAGCCCATCGGCACGGATGCATCCAAGCCGCACCTTGATATCGCGCCATGGCTTATCGTAATTTTTGCCCAGCGCTGGGGCGAACGGAACGGCGAGCGGGTTAAGCACTATTACGTTCCCGAAAGCGTCGGTATCGCGACGGGCATGCTGATTACGGCTTTGCATACGGCAGGACTGTCCTGTCTCACCCATACACCCAACCCGATGAAGTTCTTGAATGAACTGTGTGACCGGCCCGAGAACGAAAAACCGATCATGATTTTGGCCGTCGGACACCCAGCAAAGGACGCAACGGTGCCGGCTGTGGCTAAGAACAAGAAAGACCTCCCTGAAATTCTCACGACTTACGAGGCGAAATCCTGATGGAAACCATATCCGAGAACCGCTGTTTTGGCGGTGTGCAAGGCGTCTATAAGCACCGTTCAAATACCACTGGAACCGACATGACGTTCGGCTTGTTCCTACCGGAAGAAGCGCAGGACGGCCCTGTGCCAATCTTGTGGTTCCTGTCCGGTCTCACCTGCACCCATGAAAACGCTATGACCAAAGCAGGGGCGCAAGTTTGGGCCGCAGATCACGGCATTGCGCTATGCTTTCCGGATACATCCCCACGGGGTGACGATGTTGCTGATGATGATGCTTATGACCTCGGGCAGGGCGCGGGTTTCTACATCGACGCGACGCAAGAACCTTGGGCGAAACATTTCAAAATGTGGAGCTACACGGCGGACGAATTGCCCGCCTTGGTCAGCGAACATTTTGCAGTCGACATGTCTCGGCAGTCGATCACGGGTCATTCCATGGGCGGGCACGGCGCGTTGACTATGGCGATGGCACTGCCGGGCAGATTTCGGTCGGTTTCAGCATTCGCACCGATTTGTAACCCGACCAAAAGTGACTGGGGTCGGAAACAATTTGCCGCGTATTGGGGTGATGAATCCAAATGGGGACCGCATGACGCTACGGTGCTTATGCAGGGTGGTGGCTTTGATGGGCCAATGCTGATCGACGCCGGTACCGACGATCAGTTCTGGGATCTTTTGGGAGCCGAGGCCTTTGCCGGCGCAATGAGCGCTGCAAAACAAGACGGACAACTTCGTCTCCAAAAAGGCTATGATCACAGTTATTTCTTCATCTCATCCTTCATGGAAGATCATGTGAATTTCCATGCTGAGGCGCTTTGGAAGTGAGACGCTCATGATCTACGTTGATGCGGATGCATGCCCCGTAAAGGCCGAAGTTGAAAAGGTTGGCACACGCCATGGCGTGAAGATGTTCGTAGTCTCTAACGGCGGACTTCGGCCATCCCAGAACCCACTGGTAGAGACGGTCATTGTACCAGACGGGCCTGACATCGCCGACATGTGGATCGCTGATCGCGCGGTTGCGGGTGATGTTGTCATAACGGGCGATATCCCACTTGCCGCGAAATGCGTCGAGGCAGGCGCGCGTGTGCTTAAGCACAATGGCGAAGCCCTGACGCAAGCCAATATTGGAAACATCCTTGCGACACGTGACCTTATGGCGGACATTCGTGCGGCGGACCCGTTTCGACAAGGTGGCGGTAAGGCGTTCTCGAAAGCAGACCGATCGCGGTTTCTGGACGCATTAGAACGCGAGCTACGTGCCGCAAAACGTATGTAAGAGATTTGAGCCACTCCCAAAGCTGATAGATTGAGTAAAAGTCGGAGAGAAACCCTAATGACCATTCGTGCTGTCGTTTTTGACATTGGTAACGTGCTGATCGAATGGCAGCCCGAGCGATTTTTTGACCGCGTTATCGGCGCCGAAAAACGGGTTGAATTTTTCGCAGCCGTTCCGATTTTTGAAATGAACGCCCGTGTTGATGCCGGTGAGAGTTTCTACGATGCAACCGCGGAGCTGATGACGGGCTATCCTGACTGGGGGGGTGAAATTAACCTTTGGCGGGATCGGTGGATAGAAATGGCGTCACCCGCAATTGACCATTCGGTACGACTTTTGCGCGCATTGCGCCATGCCAAGGTCCCAGTGTTTGCATTATCGAATTTTGGTGCCGAAACGTTGGAAATCGCTGATCGGGAGTATCCGTTCTTACAAGAATTTGACTGTAGGTTCATCTCCGCTGAGATGGGCATTTCAAAGCCTCACGCCGAGATTTACGAGCGCCTGGAAATTGAAACCGGCCTGCCTGCAGAAAGCCTGATGTTTACCGACGACCTTCCTGAAAACATCGCCGCGGCTGCTGCTCGCGGATGGAAGACATATCTTTTCAAAAGTTCCGAGGGGTTTTCCAAAAGGCTCGTCGCTGAGAAACTGTTAACCGCTGAGGCTGCACAATGACCGTGATGATCCCATTCGAAGACGGGCAAGAACATCTTGATTGGATCGCGTTGACTGACGCACTTTCCGCCGGTCACCTCAGGCCTAAGGCGACAGTTGAAGACGTTTTTCTGTATCGTGGTTCTGACACTCTGTTGAACCGCTCTGCGTGGATTGAAGGGATGGGGCTCGCTATCAAATGCGCAACGATTTTTCCTGAGAACAAAAAGACAGACAAACCGATGATCCATGGTGCGGTGAACTTGTTTTCCGACAGTGATGGGCAGCTTGAAGCGATCCTCGATTTTCATCTCGTGACCAAATGGAAGACCGCAGGTGATAGTCTTTTGGCCGCACGACGATTGGCGCGACCCGAAAGTAAGAATGTCCTGATCGTGGGTGCGGGTACAGTTGGACGTTCACTTTGGCAGGCCTACAGTGCAGCTTTTCCGCATGCGCGATTTAAAGTTTGGAACCGTTCAATCGCAGGCTCAATTCAATTTGCCAAGGACTGCACTGGCGTGGAAGTGGCCGAAGATCTGGAGGCCGCAGTACGTGAAGCGGACATCATTACATCCGCCACGATGACTACTGAGCCCGTCATTAAGGGCGACTGGTTGCAGGCCGGACAGCACGTCGATCTGATTGGCGCGTATCGCCCCGACATGCGCGAGGTAGATGACACGGCGCTACTGAAATCACGCATTTTTGTTGATAGCTATGAAACAACAATGGGCCATATAGGCGAGCTAAAGATACCGCTTGAAGCAGGCACAATTGCGCCTGATCTCGTGATCGCAGACTACTATGCGCCTGATCAATTCTCGAGGGAATCTGACGACGAAATCACGCTGTTCAAAAACGGCGGTGGTGCGCATCTAGACCTCATGACAAGCCGACATATTCTTGATGTATGGAAAGGCCGTTCAGCATGATGGGGTGGATCATCCCTCTCGTGGTTATCGGGGTAATCGCAGCATTGCCGTGGTTAGATGAAAGTCGACGACATGATGCCGAAGCCTTTCGCGATCAGGCTCCGGGGCGCTTTGCAAAGCTTAGCCAAGGGGTGACACACTACCAATGGCTTGGCAGCGAGCGCGGACCAGTTGTTGTTTGCGTGCATGGACTAACGACGCCCAGTCCCGTCTGGTACGCTATCGCTGACGGTTTGGTTCGGCTGGGGTACCGTGTCCTGGTTTATGACCTCTATGGGCGAGGTTTTTCTGACGCGCCACATGGACCACAGACCGGTGATTTCTTTTCGCAACAGCTGGCCGATCTTTTGGAGCACCAAGGGCTCGACGAAGATGTGACATTAATGGGGTATTCAATGGGCGGATCGATCGCGACCCATTTCACCGCAAAATATCCAGGCCGTGTCCGGCGTTTGATCTTGCTGGCGTCTGGTGGCGCATGGCTGCGCGAAAGTAAACTCATACACTTCAGCCGGACTGTTCCGTTCTTCGGGGACTGGTTGTTTGCCGTTTTGGTCTCTCGAAAAGAACGCCGCGACTTGCACAAACAATTGGGCCAACCCTTCGACGTCACCGGTATCGTTGAGTTGCAATTAGCAGAATTCCAAAGCCGAGGGTTTGTGCGATCCGTTTTATCCAGTCGCCGCCATATGCTGAATGAAACGCAAGAAGATTCCCATCGCAAAATTAGCCGAGAAGATGTTCCAGTGGTCGCGATTTGGGCCGAGAAGGACGAAATCATCCCTCTCAAATCATTGGGTTCCTTGACCCAATGGAACAGGGCTATCCGGCAAGAAGTCGTCGGGGGCGCCACGCATGACATCGGCTATTCTAATTCTCGCGAAGTCATGGATCTCCTCGCCTCTGTGCTGCGAGAAGACATGTCATAGACCAAGTGCCTCCGCTTGTTACGCAGCGGCTGGGTTCACTGGTACGGATCGGTTTTCTTTGATCGGCAAATGGACAATCGCCGAGAAGGCGCCGATGCCGACACCAACCCACCAAACGGCGGTATAAGATCCATAGGCATCATAAAGAGCACCACCAAGCCAGACCCCAAGGAATGATCCCAACTGGTGGCTAAAAAAGACAATACCGTAAAGCGTGCCCATATAACGCAGCCCGTAAATATGGGCGACAAGGCCACTGGTAAGCGGGACAGTCGCCAACCATAGCGATCCCATAACAACCGAGAATAAGATGACTGTCGTCGGTGTGATCGGGAATGCAATGAACAGGGCGGCGGCAATGGTGCGGCCCGTGTAAATCCCAGCCAACAGGTATTTTTTGGAATATCGTTTGCCGGCCCAACCGGCCAGTAGAGTTCCTCCAATATTTGCCAATCCGATAAGGGAAATAGCCAAAGCCCCAAGCGCGGATGTGGTGGTGATACCAATGCTATGCAGCGCGCCACCAGGTAAAATAGGCCCGCACATTTCGGTGATCATGGCCGGGAAGTGCGCTGTTACAAATGCCAATTGGTAGCCGCATGAAAAGAAGCCAAGAAAGATCAGGGTATAGGACGGATCGCTAAAGGCGCGTTTGATAACTTGGCCAATGGTTTCTTCGAACTCTTGTTTCCCTGCGGATTGAGGCGCGCGCATCATAGGCAGCACCAACAACGACGCAAGGATGAGCCCCGCAAAGACCATGAACACGGATTGCCACGGCATATACCCCAGCAGGAATTCTGCCACTGGTGCACCGAAAACTTGGCCCGCCGATCCAGCGGCAGTGGCAATAGCAAGCGACATTGAGCGGTTCTCATCTGATGCAGCCCGTCCGACCACGGCGAGAATGACACCGAACCCGGTTCCCGCGATTCCGAACCCGACGAGCCACGCATAGGTTTGATGGGCAATTGGGCTAACGGCCTGCGAGGACAGCACTAATCCTGCGGCATAGATAACTGCGCCAAGTATGATCGCTTTGCGATCGGTGATCCGTTCTGCCAATGCGCCAAAGATAGGTTGGCCAATGCCCCACGCGAGGTTCTGAAATGCAATCGCAAGTGAGAACTCGGCGCGGGCCCAGGAGAATTCTTCAGCGATAGGGATTTGGAACACCCCAAACGATGCCCGGACCGCGAAGCTGACCATGATGATGATGCACCCAGCAATAAGGACGGGCGTAATGAGGTTTGATTGACGTTCCATCCGGCGACATTGGGGGGGAAACTGCGCCGCGTCAATTTCGAAGATGTTGTTCGCGGGATCACGAAGATAGATGGGGCTGCCTGATGGCAATTGATGCTACCGCGCCATCACGGTATGCCACTGGAATGGGAACCATACAGTCAGAATACCAGTCCCGCGTAGACACAGGCGTGTTGCACGATGATCCGGTGCAACGAGCAGCGTTGGCGGCGTTGGAACGAGTGCGCACGGAGGTGCTGACGGTTCCTGCAGCCCCGAAAAAGAGCCTGTTTCGTAAGGCAACCCCCGTTCAAGGCCCCAAGGGCTTGTATCTGTGGGGCGGCGTGGGGCGCGGCAAGTCCATGTTGATGGATCTGTTGTATGATATGGTAGAGGTCCCCAAACAACGCAGCCATTTCCACGCGTTTATGCAGTGGGTTCATGAAGCTATCGCAAAGGCACGAAAAGACGGTGTTGATGATGCGATCGCACCTGTCGCGGCGGACCTCGCCAAACGGGTGCGGTTTCTTGCATTTGATGAGATGCAGATCAGCGACATCACGGATGCGATGATCGTCGGACGCTTATTCGAAGCCCTGTTTGACGCGGGCGTTGTTGTTGTTACGACATCCAACCGTGTTCCTGCAGATCTCTATAAAGATGGATTAAACCGCCAGCTGTTCCTGCCGTTTATTGATCTCTTGCGCGAGAAAATGGTGGTCCATGAGCTGGCGAGCGATATGGATTACCGTCAAACCGTTTTGGAAGGCGCTGCGGTTTATTTCAGTCCAGCAAACGGGGAAGCGCGGCAAAAAGTCGATGCCTTGTTTGTCGGGCTGACACAGGGCGAAGTTGCCCCGCTGACGTTGCGGGTTAAGGGCCGTGATGTTGTGGTGCCGGCTTTTGCCAATGGCGTGGCACGCGCGAGTTTCCGAGACCTATGCGGGGTGCCGCTAGGGGCCGCCGATTACTTGGCCTTGGCTGACGCGGCACGGGTCTTGATCCTTGAAGACATTCCGAGGCTTAGTCGGTCCAACTTCAACGAAGCAAAACGTTTCGTTACGCTCATAGACACGTTGTATGAGGCCAAGGTCCGCCTGATCGCGTCCGCTGCCGCAGTTCCTGAGATGCTGTATGTCGAAGGAACTGGGGTGTTCGAATTCGAACGCACAGCCAGCCGCCTACGCGAGATGCAGGGCGAAGACTGGGGTCGCGACGCGGAACTCTAGATTTGCGGGATCACTAGCCGCTGGCCAACGCGAATTCGATCAGGGCTCGAGAGCAGGCCCTTGTTTGCTTCGAATATCTCTTCGTAGTGTGTGATTACACCAAAGAACTTGATTGAAATTGCGCCAAGGCTATCGCCCGTTTGAACGGTGTAAAAACGCGCTTCGACATCATCGTTGGCGCGTTGAACGACACGAACTTCCATGCCTTGAACATCGTCGGGTGACACTTCTGGGATCGCGGGGGCTGCTGCCCCAGCTGCCATCTGTGCCTGAGTTACGATATTGGCCAGCATGACGGAAGTGTCCACACGACCGTCAGATGTCACAAGGATTTCGGGAACTGCGACACCGTTCGCCGCAGCATCGTTGACGATCCGGTCAATGCTTTCGTCGGTTTCACCTGCTCGCAAAGCGGCGATTACGATTGCCTCGAAGGAATCGTGTTCGTCTAGTACCGAATGCTGTCCGGTCGCGGCCTCAATGCCAGCCAAAATGTCGGATGTTGACTGACGTTGTAACTGACTGTTGGTCGTTACGGGTTCGACGCCAGCAAACCCAAGCTCGGCCAAGACATTGTTTGTCATGTCTGACAGACGTGTGTCATCTGTATCAGGGCGTGCGACATCCACACGACGCGGAGCTTCGACAACCGCCGTCGGAGTCGTTGCAGTTTCTGTGGCTCGTACTAATGCTTCTATATCTGTCGTGACGGCACGCGTGACTTCAATATCGACGGGTGCGCCAAGTCGGTCAGCCGTGTTTACTTCGCCGTCAGCGAACGGCCGAAAAATGATCAGCCCACACAAGACGAGTGCAAAGGCAAAGAGGGCAATAGTTGTACGGATCATGGTTAAGCCTTCATCGGATTAGTTAGAGTTCGCTGAGTCTTGCGTGGTTAGGCCAACATGCATCCATGCCTGCAGGCCTCCTCGATAGTAGAATAGTTTTTCAGGTGGGTAGCCGCTCTCAATGAGGTTGCTTACGGCTGTACGGGCATCCGAGGACCAAACGCCACCGCTAAATAGGGTTAGCGACATCGCATTTTGAAAATCCAACGCGCCGTTTGATGTTCGGACAGCGCCTAAGGCCAATAAGATATCGGTGCGGTAGCGGTTATCTGATCCAAGAGTGGCGTAGGGGACGTTGACAGCGCCTAGAATGGAACTGCTTGAAAATGCATCTGCCCCACGTGTGTCGAGCAGCAACCCCCGTCCGTCCGTGACTTCGTTTTCCAGAAAGTCGAGGACCTCAAGTTCCCCAACTGTCGCAACGCCATCCGCAGCGGTCATGGGTTGTAGGCAATTTGGCGGGCATGCACGAGACGTCCGCGCGAATTCACCGGTCAGGATGTTGTCCCTATTCTGGTCGCGTGAAACCGTAAATGTGCGCCCATTTAACGTGAATGTGCTGTCGGATTTGAATGTAGTAATGCGGACATCTTGTGCCTCCACTGCGCTGCCAATCACCAGCGCAGAAAGCGACACTGCCAGTCGAGTAACTCCCTTTACGCTTGCGATGTTCATCGTGTTCAAATCCTAAGTTCCGTCGTCTGGGGCGCCATTGTTTTGTGACCATTGAGATGGGTGCGCCCCGATTTCCCAAAGGTTCTGCCGGTATTAAACAAGAGGACGAGCCTAAAGCTCGCCCCCTCGCCCTGCCAAGATCGTGTCGATCACCCTGTGTTAGGGGGTCGGTATTGAATTGCCCTGATGTTCGCACCGGAGGGGTGGCACAAAGAGGCGTGAAAAGCCGTGCCCGCTTATTGCGGTGCCTCGGCGGTAGTAAGTCCCAAGGTTGTCCAAACCTGAATGCCGCCGCGATAATATGCGATTTTTTCTGGTGGATAGCCTGCGCCCAGCAAGTCGAAAATCAAAGTTTGGGCGTCTTGTGTTGCTGGCCCGGCGTCAAAGACAACCAATGACATTGCTTCGGAGAAATCGAAGATGCCCTCAAACTGTTCTGCCCCAAGTGCCATGATAATTTCATTCCGATAAGGGTTTTCGGGTGAAACGGTCGTTGCGGGGATGTTTACGGAGGCCGGAATAATTCCCCCTGTCCGCTGATCGGGGTTTCGAGCATCAACCAACAGCCCATCACCGGTTTCGACTTTGGAGGACAGGAACTGAATCACGTCCAATTCACCCAAAGTGGCGACATTTTCGGTGATTGTCATTGGGGAAAGACAGGGCGCTGCGCAGGTCGCGCTTATCTGCGTCAATGCGGTGATCGTGGCGGGGGCAATAACGCTCGTGCGGGAGATGACGATTTCTTCGCCCTGAAACGTAAATACCGCGTCCTCCGTCACAGGGAACGTCTCGGCCGCAGAAACTGTGGCCAACCCGATCAATGTGCACGCAAACGCAGTGCGGTTCATCCCTCGTCCCCCAACGAATTCGTTCTAGATGTAGTGGGCTTCTTGGCAGACCCATAGCACAGCTAGACGTTTCAAACAGATATAGAGGTATCGCGAATCAGTCGTCAAAGGAAAAACGAATCACTGGTTCGATTTTTTTGTATTTAAACGCTTATTCGCTTGCTGATTGCGCAGAACGCGGGAGGCCACCAAGTAGCGCCACGCCACCACAATCAAGGTCTGCGGAGCCGGCAACGAAGACTGGAAATCGCGTGTAGCGGCTAATCATGCTGTCCGTGTGCCAAACGTTGTTAACACACAGGTCCTGCGCATTTGTGCCGGAATTGAACCCGAACCCCGGATCGCCACAGTCATCGGCCCGCCCACCAGCGTTCCATGCTTGGCCTTTTTCACTGTCGTGCATGCCGCCTGTATGGAAAACCATTCCACGTGGATCGAAGGACAGGTTCCAACTGGTCGAGGGTCCAAGTTGGCTGAGATCCCAAGCTCCTAACGGAACATCGTCCTTAAAGCCTTGGATGAAGAACCCTGTAACGTCGTCATGTGTTAAAAGGGATCGGTTCATAAGCGCATCGGGAACGCGCATCGTCCCTTCCAAGCGATAGCCATTGTCGCCCTCCCAACAGAATTCGAAATCAGCGGCGGCGGCAGGGGTGGCCAAAAGGCTCAGGATCAAAACACGTAACATAGAGACCTATCTTATAATCGCGCTCGTGGTTTCATGAGACGGACGCCCGCGGTGTTAACAGGCTACCAAGTAGCGGGGACCCAATGCAACTTGGGCCATCCCCGAGAGGGTAGACGAAAAACGGAGTCTTGGCGTCAATCAAGCTGTCGACACGATAAACATCATCAACACAGACATCTTGCCCCCCGTTTCCAGAGTTAAATCCGAAACCTGGTGTGCCGCAATTGTTAACGCGACCGCTGGCATTCCATTGTTGGCCCTCGGTCCCGAAAGTGGATCCGCCAGTCGGAAATACCATCGCGACAGGGTCGAAATTCAGGTGCCAACTGGTTTGTGGTGTCTCTTGATCAAGGGACCAAGATCCAAGCGGCTTACCATCTTGAAAACCATTTATTTCGAACGCTAGAACACTTTCTTCGGTCACCAAACGGCGGTTGCGAAATTGGTTTCCGACAGCGGCATCTTCGACAGTCATTGTGCCTGCCATTCGATATCCGTTCGCTCCGACCCAGCAGAATTCATAGTCAACGGCTGCGGCAGGGGTCGCCAAAAGGCTTAAGATCAAAACACGTAACATGAGGCCATTTATTCAATAGCGCGACTTGTGGATCAAAGTCGTTTGGTTAGGCATTTTCCCGCATAACGTGACCCGCGAAATACAAAGACCCACAAATCAGAATGCGCGCGTTGGGTGTGTGCGCGCAAATCGTGTCGATCGCAGCAAATAAGTTCGGCGCAGTTTCTGCCGAGATACCTGCTGTAGTTGCGGCGGTGGCAGTGTCTTTTGCGGGAAGGGTGTTTTTTTCACCGGGAATGGCAACGGCTGTCAGGCTTTCCGCAAAGTGTGAGAGCGGTTCCATGAAGCCGACAACGTCTTTGGTGTTGAGCATGCCACAGATGAGGTGGGTTGGACGTTTGGGCAACGCCGAAAACGTTGCCGCGATTGCGCGCCCGGCGGCAGGGTTATGCCCCCCGTCCAGCCAAATTTCTGCTGGAGCTGCGTGATCTACTACTTTGCCTTCGCGCAGCCGTTCCATTCGAGCGGGCCAAGTGGCGCGCGACATAGCAGCTTCGCAAGCGGTCTCGCTCGCTCCGAGATGGCGTAAGGTTGCCAATACTGCGCCTGCGTTCTGCACTTGATGTGGTCCGGGAAGGGCGGGCAACGGCAAATCCAACAGTCCGGTTTCGTCCTGATAGATCAGCCGCCCGTGTTCCTCGCTGATGTGAAAATGCTGTCCGTAAGCGATCACCGGCGCGCCGAGACGGGCGGCAGTGTGTTCAATAACATCCATGGCTTCGTCGTGCTGGGGGCCAACGATACAGGGCACCCCACGTTTAATGATACCAGCCTTTTCGCCAGCGATTTCGGTTAGCGTGTCGCCCAAGAACTGCTGATGATCGAGATCGATTGGCGTGATGATACTAACCATTGGGTCCATCACATTGGTTGCATCCAACCTGCCACCAAGGCCGACCTCGAGGAGTGTGTAATCCGCGGGCGTTTCAGAAAATGCCAAAAGCGCGGCGCAGGTGGTGATCTCGAAATAGGTGATGTTTTCACCGTTGTTGGCTGTGTAGCAGCGATCCAAGGCCGCGGTGAGGGCATCTTCTGAGATCAGTTCACCGGCCAGCCGGATGCGTTCATGGAAGCGGGCTAGGTGTGGCGACGTATAGGCGTGAACGCGCTTGCCCTGCGCCTCAAGGCCTGCACGGATCATGGCTTGGGTGGATCCTTTGCCATTGGTGCCAGCGATATGGATCACGGGGGGGAGTTGGTCTTGCGGATTGCCCAACGCATCGAGCAATCGCCACATACGATCAAGCGTTAGATCGATGATCTTCGGGTGCAGTGCCATCATCCGTTCAAGGATGATGTCCGATCCATTCGTCACTCTTTCGCATCCTCGGCAGGTGCGACCTCATCGGGGGTGTCTTCTGCCTCATGGTCAGGTGCGGGTAAGTCGCCTGCAATTGCGGGTGGCAGGTCCATTAGCATGCGCGTGATTGTGATCAATTCCTCGCGCATTTTTCCGCGTGGCGT
This sequence comes from Octadecabacter algicola, assembly GCF_021532625.1. Lineage (GTDB taxonomy): Bacteria > Pseudomonadota > Alphaproteobacteria > Rhodobacterales > Rhodobacteraceae > Octadecabacter > Octadecabacter algicola. The sequence continues at coordinate 291,827 of NZ_JAKGAR010000003.1, read as the reverse complement.
CACGCGGTCCAGCATTCCGTGATCCAGCAAGTATTCAGCCCGTTGGAAACCTTCGGGAAGCTTCTCTCGGATCGTTTGCTCAATCACGCGAGGTCCCGCAAAACAGATCAGAGCATTGGGTTCGGCGATGTGCACATCCCCCAGCATTGCATAAGACGCGGTCACGCCGCCCGTCGTCGGGTGGGTAAGGACAACGATATAAGGAAGGCCTGCTTCTTTCAGCATTTCGACTGCGACAGTCGTGCGCGGCATTTGCATTAATGACAGGATGCCTTCTTGCATACGTGCACCGCCTGCAGCGGAAAACAACACAAGCGGGCGACCCAGTTCAACCGCGCGCGTCGCGGCGGCAATGATGGCGTTGCCGACATACATGCCCATTGACCCACCCATAAAGCTGAAGTCCTGCGCCGCCGCCACGATAGGCGTGCGGCCAATCTCGCCCTCAACGACTAACATGGCCTCTTTTTCGCCGGTGTTGCGCAAAGCGGCCTTCATCCGGTCAGGGTATTTCTTTTGATCGCGAAAGTTCAGCGGATCAGCGGTGGGGGCTGGCACGTCGACCTCTACAAAGACACCGCCGTCGAAAAGCGCAAGAAACCGATCACGCGGCGTGATCCCCATGTGGTGTCCGCATGAGGTGCAGACATTCAGGTTTTCTGCCAGTTCACGGTGAAACAACATAGTTCCACACTCGGTGCACTTGCTCCACAGGTTTTCAGGCACCTCACGGCGCGAGAAAATTGAATTGATCCGTGGGCGGACGTAGTTGGAAATCCAGTTCATGCGTGGCCTCTTATGACGTTGCGTTCGAAATAAGCCGCCCGTGGGCGAATTGCAATCAGAGCCGCCGTTGAAGTCCGCTTATGCCATATATCATGCAGATCGTGTCTCAGGTGAAATCATGCCCAGCACCAATGAGGGCAGTTCTGGCCCTGTCTATTTCAGCTGTTCGCACCAAAAGGTAGTCTCGCAAGTGGGTCGAGATCACGAATACACCTAAGCCTGCGGATGAAATCGGAGTGACGGCGGCCATCACAACACCGGGTTCGTCTAGTTCGGCCACAGTGTCGACGCGCAGCGCGCTCCAACCATGATCGGCGTCCAATGGTGCGCGTTCGGACAGGCAAACGATCGACAGTTCGTCTTCGGCGCGGGTGATGCTGACCAACCCGTCACCCTCAGCCCAATCTGGCAGGGGAGCGTCAGCGGCAAGGCGACAAATGCTATAGCCGCCTGTCAAAGTAGAAAACGAAAGCTTCATTTCCCAAAGGTGCGTTATTTCGCTGCGGGTTGGAATAGCCGTCTTTCGGCCCTTGCCCCGTTGGCCCGCGCAATTTAGACCGTTTCCAACTTACTTTTGCGAAGGACACTGTCATGACCAACACCCGTACAGATAAAACCAACCTGCCGAGCCGCCACGTCACTGAAGGACCTGCGCGCGCGCCACACCGGTCTTATTACTACGCCATGGGCATGACCGAGGAAGAGATTTACCAACCGCTGGTTGGTGTTGCGACATGTTGGAACGAAGCTGCGCCTTGTAACATAGCGCTGAACCGTCAAGCACAGTCTGTTAAGATGGGCGTCAAAACAGCCCACGGTACACCCCGTGAGTTCACGACAATCACTGTTACAGACGGCATCGCGATGGGTCATGAAGGTATGCGTTCTTCGTTGGCGTCCCGCGAAGCGATTGCTGACACTGTTGAGTTGACTATGCGCGGTCATTCCTATGATGCGATTGTTGGCCTTGCGGGCTGTGACAAATCATTGCCGGGGATGATGATGGCGATGGTGCGTTTGAACACGCCGTCTGTATTCATTTATGGGGGGTCGATCCTCCCGGGCCGCGCACCTGTGGGCGCAAGTGTGCCAGATGACTTTGCGGATCGTGATCTGACGGTACAAGACATGTTCGAAGCCGTGGGCCGTCAGCAAAACGGGACCATGACCGAAGCTGAGCTTGAAATTCTCGAACGTGTGGCTTGCCCGTCTGCTGGCGCCTGCGGCGGCCAGTTTACCGCCAATACAATGGCTTGTGTGTCTGAAGCAATCGGGTTGGCGTTGATGAATTCATCTGGTGCACCAGCGCCGTATGAAAGCCGTGACCAGTATGGCAAAGCCTCCGGCGAAGCCGTGATGAACTTGATCGCCAAGAATATCCGCGCACGTGATGTGGTGACGCGTAAGTCACTGGAAAACGCAGCGCGTGTTGTGGCTTGTACGGGTGGATCAACGAACGCTGGCTTGCACCTTCCTGCCATCGCCCATGAAGCGGGCATTGATTTTGATTTGTTTGATGTTTGCGACATCTTCCGCGAGACGCCTTATTTTGTCGATCTGAAGCCGGGCGGTCAGTATGTTGCGAAAGACCTTTACGAGTCCGGCGGTGTGCCGGTTGTGATGAAAGAGCTTCGCAAAGCTGGCCTGATGCACGAAGACTGCATGACAGCGACCGGTGAAAGCATGGGTCACGAGTTGGACCTGATCGAGCGTGAGGCCGATGGCCGCGTCATCTATCCTGTCGAAGCACCGATCACCTCAACAGGTGGCGTTGTTGGACTAAAAGGCAACCTCGCGCCGGAAGGTGCGATCGTAAAAGTAGCTGGGATGTCCGCTGATGAGCAATCGTTCACAGGGCCTGCCCGTGTGTTTGAGTGCGAAGAAGAAGCATTCGATGCCGTGAAAAAGCGTGAATACAAAGAAGGTGAAGTTCTGGTTATTCGCAACGAAGGCCCAGCAGGTGGTCCTGGTATGCGTGAAATGTTGGCGACGACAGCTGCACTGTCCGGTCAGGGCATGGGCAAGAAAGTTGCACTGATCACCGATGGCCGTTTCTCGGGTGCGACCCGCGGTTTCTGTGTCGGACACGTTGGCCCAGAGGCCTATCGCGGTGGGCCGATTGGTCTTCTCAAGGATGGTGATGTGATCACTATTGATGCGGTGACGGGTGAATTGTCAGTTGATCTGTCAGATGACGAAATCGCACAGCGCAAGGCCGATTGGGCTGGACCTCGTGAGACGATCTATTCGTCCGGCGCGCTTTGGAAGTACGCCAAATTGGTGGGCGGCGCTCAACAAGGTGCGGTTACCCATCCGGGTGCCAAGGAAGAACGCCACATCTACATGGACCTTTAAATCATGTCAGTGCGCGCGTGTGTTCTGGCGGTTGCTGCTTTCGGTTTGGTCGGGTGTGAGGACGTTTCAGGCGCAGTGACCGATGGTTTGTCACGTATTGGTGCGCCGAGCGACGCGACGGCTCAAGGCATTCGGACGCTATCGCTCATGCAGGGAGATGTCTTGGTTCGGGGTCCAGAGGGTTATTGTGTGGACCAAGCAGCCAGCAATGCCCGCCGAGGGTTCGCGGTGATGGCGGGATGTGCATTGATGTCGGAAGATGCCGCCATCATGCCAAGCTTGGATGGGCTGATTACTGTACAAGTCGGCGCAGATGAGACCTCTAGCGTTGCAGGCAACGAAGAGGCGTTCGCGGCTTTTCTTGAGACCGAGGCAGGTCGAGGTCTGTTGGCTGCTGACAGTGACACCGCCAGTGTTGGCGAGGTCACGACCATTGCTGGCGATGGCAGGGTATTGGCACGGTTCGAAGATGCTTCCGGCCCCGTATTCCAGGGAACAACCGGTCCGCAATGGCGTGGGTTCTTGGATGTGAAGGGGCGCTTGGTTACGATCACTGTATTGAGTTTTGAGCGTAACGAGCTCAGCCGTAGCGAAGGTGAACGCTTGATGGGGGCGGCTTTGGAGGAGTTCGTTGAGGTCAACACTTCCGCCGACACTCCAAAAGAAAACGGCTGATTCTAGTGGGAAATTCCCGCTAATTGTTTCCTTTCCTGAAACAATTTGGCAGGTATGGTGTCGAAAATTAGATTCGTTTGGGACCCATGGGCAAAGAAAACATAGGTATGTTGGAGAAGGCGCTGTTGCGTCGTGCGCGGGCGTTTTGGTCGCGTGCGGCTAATAAGGCTGGCTCGACTGATTTGACGACCCTGCGTCGACAACGAACCGAGGCCCAACTCCTACGCCACAATCTGGATGAACTCACGCACCAAGCGGACAATCGTCTTGCTTTGCCGCGGATCGGTTCTATGTCCTTTCCTAAACCTGCCGGCACGGATTGGTCTTGGCGCCCACAGCTTTGGCGCGGTGCATTACCGTTTAAAGGGCTCAGTGCCGTTGAAAGCAAAACGCGTCTTGGTGACGAGGTTACGATCTTCCATGATTGTCACATCTCAGAACTGTCGCTTCGCCAATTGCGCAACTCAAGAGAAGCGGACCTCGCACCTTACGGACTACGAATGGACGTGTTCCGGTTCGATGGGTCCTTCCTTAGCCTTGTTCTCAACTTACCTGATAGTTCCTGTGATGGGCTTCTGAGAAGCCACCTCGTTCGTATGGAAGTCATCGTAGAGGTCGAAAAACCGCTCGAGATTTTTGCCCGACTGAACGTGCGCCATGGTCCGAACACGGAACAGATTGTTCGTGAACTGCCCCTGAACGATGACAAAGTGATGGTGGAATTTGATCTCGCCTATACCAAGCTGAATGAAAAACGGGTTGAATCCATGTGGGTCGATCTGATTTTTGAGGGGCCGGAAATGAACCAAGTCACGTTGCGTGACGTCACATTCTCACGCAATCCACGCGCTGACCTGTAGGAGACCGCTATGTCCGAAACGATCGAACTGACAAAACTGCGGCTTGCTGAAGGCGTCTGGTATGGCGCTCTGAAACACCGTGGGCGGGCGGATTGGCAACCGAACATCGAAGTCACTCATCTGGATTTTGCGGTTGATGGCGTTGTCGTCGAAGAGGACCGTGTTGAAGAACACTGGGTCATCAGCGTTCCCATTCCGGCTAATCGGATTTCTGATGGTGTTCAGACCTTCGTTATTGCGGACCGACACGAAGACACGGTGTTGGGGAATTTCTCAATCATCGCAGGTGATGCGCTGGCCGAAGACATTCGCGCTGAGCTGTCGTTGGTTCGCGCTGAGCTTGATATGCTCAAAAAGGCATTCCGCCGTCACTGTGTTGAAACCGCTGACAACGGCTAAGTTTGGGTAGGGGGCGGGTGACGTCGCGTTTAAAGTGACCTTTGCGTAAACCTTTGGCATGGTTTTCCAAACCTCCTGAAAGGGTAACCTATGTCTACTTATCCGCTCCTTCTCGCGCCGCTCGACCTCGGGTTTACGACTCTTAAAAACCGCGTCTTGATGGGGTCCATGCACACGGGCCTTGAAGAAACTCGCGACTGGAATCGCGTCGCAGAGTTCTACGCTGAACGGGCACGTGGCGGGGTAGGCCTGATGGTGACAGGCGGAATGGCGCCAAATGCAGAGGGTGGCGTGTTTCCTGGTGCGGCAGGATTATTCAGCGAAGCTGACATTGCCAACCATAAGATTGTAACTGATCGCGTTCACGATGCGGGCGGCAAGATCGCGATGCAAATCTTGCATGCCGGCCGCTACGCTTATTCGAAAGATTGCGTTGCGCCGTCGCCTGTTAAATCGCCGATTTCTCCGTTTCCACCGCAAGTACTGGATGAAGATGGTATCGAAAAGCAGATCACCGATATGGTGACTGCGGCCACCCGCGCACGCGAAGCCGGATACGATGGCGTCGAGGTAATGGGGTCTGAAGGGTATTTCCTGAATCAGTTCTTGGTAACACACACGAACAAACGCGAAGATCGTTGGGGCGGCTCATATGAAAATCGTATGCGCCTCCCCGTTGAGGTGGTTCGACGTGTTCGTGAAGCCGTGGGCGACGATTTTATCGTGATCTACCGTCTCAGTATGATTGACCTGATCCCGAACGGGTCAACTTGGGAAGAAGTCGTCATGCTGGCCAAAGCGATCGAAGCCGCAGGCGCCAACATCTTGAATACAGGTATCGGCTGGCATGAAGCCCGCATTCCAACGATTGCAACTTCGGTGCCACGCCGCGCATTTACTTGGGTGACCAAGAAACTGATGGGCGAAGTAACGATCCCGATTATTACGTCCAACCGCATCAACACCCCACAAGTGGGCGAAGACGTTCTCGCGGATGGTTGCGCTGATATGGTGAGCATGGCGCGACCGTTCTTGGCTGATCCGCATTTCGTTATTAAGGCTGAGGCAGGTAACGCGCCGTTGATTGCGCCATGCATTGCTTGCAACCAAGCCTGCCTTGATCACACGTTCTCGATGAAGATTGCGTCCTGTTTGGTCAATCCAAAAGCGGCCCATGAAACGGAACTTGTTCTAACGCCGTCTGAAAAATCCGTTGCAATTGTCGGCGCGGGGCCGGCTGGGTTGGCGTCTGCTTTGGCTGCCGCTGAGCGGGGCATGACTGTAACGCTTTTTGATCGCGCCGATGAAATCGGTGGGCAATTGAACATGGCAAAACAGGTGCCAGGCAAAGAAGAATTCTGGGGTTTGGTCGATTATTACCGTGCGGCTGTCGCCGAGGCCGGTATCACCCTCAAGCTAGGGAAAACTGCAACGGCAGATGATCTGGCCGGTTTTGATGAAGTAATAATCGCGACAGGTGTGATGCCCCGTGATCCACAGATCGAAGGTCAGGATGGCCCGAATGTGTTGTCCTATATTGATGTCCTGCGCGGCAAAGCGGACGTTGGTAAACGCGTCGCCATTATCGGTGCTGGTGGCATCGGCTTTGATGTTGCCGAATATCTTGTGACGGATGGCAGCCCGACCGAAGATCTGGACGAATGGCTAGAAGAATGGGGCGTCGGCGACCCCGAGATGACCCGTGGCGGTATTCGCCCTGAAGGGCCACAGCCCGAAAAACCGGCCCGCCATGTCACGTTGCTTCAGCGCAAAGCTACAAAGCTCGGCAAGGGACTAGGTAAGACAACAGGGTGGATTCATCGCGCAACGCTGAAGATGAAAGACGTACAGATGGTTGCGGGCGTGAACTACGAACGGATCGACGCGAACGGCTTGCACGTCAGCTTTGGTGAGGCACGCGAACGCCCCACACTGATAGAAGCTGACACTATCGTGATGTGTGCTGGCCAGTTACCCGAACGTTCGCTTGCCGACGCATTGGACGCCATTGGGATCAACTGCCATGTTATCGGTGGCGCGGATGTCGCGGCGGAACTAGACGCCAAACGCGCGATTGATCAGGGAACCCGGCTGGTGGCGTCCCTTTAGTTTAAGGGACGAACGACATGGCATTTCTGAACTGGTCTGCAACACTTACCGTCGCGCTGGGGCTGACGGCTTGCTCGTTTGTGCCGACCGCCGTTGATCTGGATGCTGATGTCATCGTTGTTGGGGATTCCATTCTCGCGTGGCACCGTGGGACAGGGCTTTCAATTCCGAGCGTTGTTGAACAACAATCCGGCCTTGCGGTTAGTAACGTGTCGATCAGCGGTGCGACGTTCTTGGGTCCGCGTGGCATACCGACACAATATGCCAACAATGATTGGGACTGGATGATCGTCGATGGCGGCGGCAATGATCTTTTGCCGACCTGTGGCACGCTCGACGCTGAGCGTGTTCTGGATGCACTCATCTCACAGGACGGACAAAACGGTGCGATTCCTGCGTTTATCTCGCAGGTTGCTGGGCAGGGTGTAGATGTAATCCTACTGGGTTACTATACTGTCAGTGATCGTGGCGGTTCGTTCTCAGATTGCGTATCTGAATTAGATGAGCTGTCCGCAAGACAAGAACGGTTCGCTGCAACGATCCCTACCGTAACATTTGTTGATGCTGGAAAAGTCGTTGGTTCAGGGGACGCAGCAGCCTATGCAGAAGACATGGTGCATCCGTCACCACGTGGCGCAGCCCTGATTGGACAGTTGATAACTTCTGCGATCAGAGCAAACGGGTCGTAATAATATCAAGGAAACACCGCGTTTCTGTGTTTCCTGCCTCGCAACAGTCCTGTGAATACCCCGCAATTGTCAGGCTCATGCCCCACTACTGCCCCTTTTGGCCCCGATAGATGGTCCTCGAACAAGTACGCAGACCAAGGATCAAGTATGGATCGCCTTACGGAAATGGAAGCCTTTGCCACAGTTGTGGATCAGGGTGGATTTACTGACGCAGCAAAGAAAATGGGGATTAGCAAATCCGCGGTTTCTAAGCATGTGTCATCTCTGGAGGCCCGACTTGGTGCGCGTCTACTGAACCGCACGACTCGGCGCGTAAGCCCGACCGAAATTGGCCTTGCTTACTATGACCGCGCTCGCCGCGTTCTGAATGACGCTGGCGAAGCGGATGCATTGGTTACGTCCATGCAAAGCGCTCCATCTGGCCTATTGCGGATCAGCGTTGCAACGGATTTCGGGGTCAACCATCTGTCTCCTGTTCTGGGCGATTTCCTCAGCGAATTCGGCGACATCACAGTCAATATGGTTCTTAACAACCGCTATGTTGAACTGATCTCCGAAGGGTTCGATATGGCGATCCGCATTGGTGAGTTGGAAGACAGCACGCTGCGCGCCCGTAAACTGACAGAAACGTCTCGTCGTATGGTCGCGGCTCCAAGTTACTTTGAGCAATACGGTCGTCCAGAAAAGATCGACGATTTGAACGATCACAAACTGCTTCATTATTCAAACCAAGCGAATTCTGCTGTTTGGAAACTCACAGCGCCATCCGGTGAAAAACGTCAAGTGCGCACTGCTGGCTGGCTGACAGTGAACGATGGTCAGTCCCTGCTGAACGCGGCGATTTCGGGCCTTGGAATCGCGTACTTGCCATCATTCCTTTATGCTGACGCGTTGGAAAAAGGTCTGGTTGAAGAAGCGATCCCTGATCTTCCAGTCGAAACACAAGGCATCTATGCGGTCTATCCTCCGGGTCGGTTTACCCAGCCTAAGGTCCGCGCTTTCATCGACTTCCTCGTGCATGCATTTGCCGAAAAAGGTCCAGACGCCTGGTAGCCCAATCAAGAATCCCACGGGTGCAACACCCTTACTAACGCAGCCCGCCCAGTCAAATGGGGGCTGCGTTTTTTTATGGGAATGAGTACCCTGTCATTCGGTTGAGGTGATGATCACTTCGACACGTCTGTTTGTTTCGCGACCTTCTTCGGTCAGGTTCGTGGCGACGGGTGCAAGGTACCCCATTCCTTCGGCCTCTAGCTGGCGACGCGGTACTGAGTACGCCGTCACTAGGCGTTCGAGAACAGACCCTGCACGCCGTTTCGAGAGGGCAATATTCCCGTCCAGCGACCCAACCGTGTCCGTGTGTCCGACCAATGCAACTGTTCGGTTTGGGTTGGCGATCAGATAATTGGCAAGATCTTCCAGAGTTTGAAACGTCCCCTCGCCCAATTGCGCGGACCCTGTTTGAAACGCCAGATCGGCCAATATGAAACGTCCAACGTTTTCCAATGATTGAGCAAGGTCGCCCGTGATTGTCGGTGTAACAGCTCGAACGGCTGGGGCGTCAGCTTCGGCTACGATGCTGCTGCCTGCTGTGCCTACGCGAATGACCTGCACAAATCCCGTCGACGATGATCGACTTACTAGGATACTGAGTAGTTCTATTTCGCCATCGACGTCTCGTTGTAGCGCCAAAAACCGGAAATCGCCTAAATCGACGTGCATAGCGGGTGCGGGCAGGACATCCGTTGAGAACCGGAAATCAAAGCCACCACAGCCATCATCCGTGCAGCGAAACAAGACTTCGAACCCATCCTCAACCAATTGGTTCTCGAGGGGGCGTAGGAGCTGAAGCGTCGTAATACCGGCGGCATCAACGTGCCATGCTTGACTGCGAACTTCCCCGGTGCCGGTCAAAACTGGCATCCCTTCTGGTGACCATGGCGCAGTCGGCATAGCGTAACTGCCCAGCCCTTCGACCTCTTCTACAGCTAACGTTGCGTTCGCGGGCATGTCCAATGTCACTGCAGCGGCCTGAAGGGGCATCAAGAGAAGGGCGATGTATCGGATCATCGGTCTAGCGCGTGGTATTCATCATTGGGACGCATGTCTGTGGCACTTGCCATGCGGTTCGTCATGTTGAAAAAACCCATGACAGCGGAAATGTCCCAAATATCACGATCATTGAAACCAGCGGTTCTTAACGCGCTACGGTCCGTCTCTGCGATTTCGCAGCTGGCCTTGGTTGCTTTTTCCACGAAGGTTAGCATCGCCATCTGTCGTTCTGTTAAATCAGCCGCCCTCCAATTCATTACCAATTGTTCACCTAAAATAGGATCGCCTGATAACGCCCTTACCGCTTGGCCGTGGGCCGTGAGGCAATAAAAGCACTTATTGATCGACGATACGACGACTGCGATCATTTCTCTTTCGAGTTTGCTTAGGCCTGATTCAGCGAGCATCAGATCATTGTACATCGTCGAAAACGCATCCAGTTTTGCTGGATCAAAAGCGTAGGCACGAAGAACATTGGGCACGAAACCGAGTTTTTCGTCACATATCGAAAAGTATTTTGCGATATGATCTGGAAGTGGATCAGCTTGCGGTAGGTTTAACGCTGTCGGTTGATCGTTAGACATTTCAGTCCTCGGTTTGGATGCGGTAGTGGTATCCTCCCACAGGAGTGAACCCCATGGAAGTATAGAGAGCATTGGCACCGACATTTGCTTTCGTCACCAAGAGAGCGACTTGCGTTGCGCCGCGCCCTTGCGCCCAAAATGCCAAGGCGCGGATCATGTGGCGGCCTACGCCCTGACGGCGAAATGCAGAAGCCGTCTCAATCGCGTGCAGCATTGCGACCCCATCGTGAATGGCCGCAAAGGCTGTTCCGGCAGGTGTATCATGAACGCGGCCCAAGATTGTTGTCTTTGGACTTTCGGCACGTTCCATCACTGCCAATCGCGCATCATCGATACCGCCTGCATCCCAAATCTCGGCCTGCGTTGCCAATGGCGGCCAAACCTCAAAACATGTGACGGCAGGCGGGCGCTCGGTTGCGATTTTTTCGACGGGGGCGGTGTAATAGGTGACTGGGTCTTTGATCGCGTAGCCGTCACGTTCGAGCGCGGCATCGAGTGTGTCTTCTCCTGCGCGGACCATGAATAGCGGGTTTTGCCCGATGTCACGCATTGCGTTCGCCGCAAGGGGGTATTCCTCAAGTTTTGCGGCTTTTGTCGCCGTAGCTGCGCTTACACGACTGCCGCCACCAGCGCCCTCACGAATGGTCCAACCGCTCACATCGCGGAGCGATTTGGCGGGCCATGTGGCGTCGATCAAAGACGTGAGTATTTCAGGTGTCATGTGGGAAACGCAGCCTTTAAGTCAGTCAGCGCGGCAGAAACGCGTGCTGCGTCTTGTCCACGGATCACGATGTTGGACCCGTACCTTCCGTCTTTCTGGAACGGGTAGGATCCAACTGAAAGGTCTGCATAGGACGCAGCTAAATTGGCAAGCGGCCCAGCGATATCTCCTTCGCCACGATCAATGCGCAAAGTTTCTGACAACAGTGGTGCGCCGCCTGAAAGCGTGGGCAGAATTGTCGCCACCATTGCTTGAAATACGGATGGCACACCTGCCATAACGTGCACGTTTTGCACTGTGAAACCGGGCGCGATGCTGACGGGGTTGTCGATCAGAGTTGCGCTGTCTGGAATGCGGGCCATGCGCAGGCGGGCGTCGTTTAGCTCCTGCCCATTGCGGTCGTAATGGGCTTGCAACAGCGCTCGGGCATCGTCGCGCACGTCGATGTGGTCATCAAATGCTGCCGCGATGCAATCGGCGGTAATGTCATCGTGGGTTGGCCCGATTCCGCCGGATGTGAAAACCGTACCGTAGGCACTAGACAGTGCCTTAACGGCCGCAACAATTGCAGGTGCATCGTCACTGACCACACGCACTTCTTTCAGGTCGATCCCCACTTTCGTAAGTTCCCCAGCGAGATGATACATATTGGCGTCGCGTGTGCGACCAGACAGGATTTCATCGCCGATAACTAGCATGGCGGCAGTGGGATTGGTCATGCACTTCTCCTATGGTTGGGAATGGTATAAATCGCGCTTATGCGCTTTGCCACTCCCCTTGTTCCGGCCCGACTGATCCGCCGCTATATGCGGTTCTTGTCTGATGTAGAACTCTCCGATGGCACGGTCGTAAAGGCTCATTGCCCGAACCCAGGTTCAATGATGGGGTTGAAGGACGAAGGGATGCGGGTTTGGATTGAGCCCAATGACGACCCTAAGAAAAAGCTCGACTGGGGGTGGCGGCTGGCCGAACTGCCCGATGCCTTTGTCGGGATTGATACAGGCGCTGCCAATAAAGTCGTCGCCGAGGCCTTAGCCGAGGGGATCGACGCTCTAAGCGGGTACGATGTGATCCGGCCTGAGGTGAAGTACCGCGAGAAAAGCCGTGTCGATTTTCTACTCAGCAGTAGCGGACGGCGGGATTGTTATCTCGAAGTGAAATCGGTGACCCTTTCACGACAAGCGGGATTGGCAGAGTTTCCAGACAGCGTCACAGCGCGCGGCGCAAAGCACCTTGGCGATTTGGCAGCAATGGTCGAACAAGGTCATCGGGCTGTGTTGTTGTTTTTGGTGCAACGAACGGATTGCGATCGCGTGACGTTGGCTGCAGATATCGATCCGACCTATGCCGCTGCATTTAAGGCCGCACAGGCGGCTGGAGTTGAAGTAATATGTCTGGCTTGCGCGATTACACCCGATGGGATCACGGCTACCCATCAGCTGCCGTACGGCTGATCGACCCTTCCACAAGAGATAATTCAGCCAGATGAAGCCCGAGGGGGTTTTGAAAACGATAGATGTGTCTTATCTGGTCTTAAGACAAAGGATTAAGTGATGAGCACCTCAAAAGCCACGATGACAAAAGACGGCATTCGCCTGTATGAACCCGCTGATTTTGCAGGCATGCATAAGGCCGGACAATTGGCCGCTGAGATTTTGGATCGGATCGCAGAGCACGTGACTCCAGGTCAGACGACCGAGGCGCTTGATACGTTGATTACCCAGTGGGTCAACGAAGCTGGCGCCAAGTCTGCCACGATCGGTTACAAAGGCTACAAACACGCAAGTTGCATCAGTGTTAACCATGTCGTTTGCCACGGAATTCCGAGCACGAAGACACTTAAGTCAGGTGATATCATCAATATCGACGTGACCGTGATTGTCGACGGTTGGTTCGGTGACACGAGCCGAATGTATGTCGCGGGCGGCAAACCAAGCGTGAAAGCAAAACGCTTGATCGATGTGACACATGACGCGCTGATGCTGGGAATTGAGGCCGCTAAGCCAGGGAATACGTTTGGTGATATTGGCCACGCGATCCAAACCTATGCCGAAAGTCAACGCATGTCGGTCGTACGCGATTTTTGCGGACACGGTCTTGGTGTTGTGTTCCATGCGCCACCAAACGTTTTGCACTATGGCCGCGCGGGAACGGGACCTGTACTGCAAGAGGGCATGTTCTTTACGATTGAACCGATGGTGAACCTTGGGCGGCCAGAAACGAAGATTTTGGCTGATGACTGGACTGCCGTAACGCGGGACAAGTCACTGTCAGCTCAGTTCGAACATTCCATTGGGATTACAGCAGACGGTGCAGAGATCTTTACGACCTCGCCAGCTGGAAAATTCCACCCGACGTTCTAATTCAAGATCAGCTGTTGTACCTGCGCCATCGAGTTGGCGACTTCAGCCCCGAGCGCAGCAAGATCCGCGTCCTGACCTTCTGTCGCGAACCCAATTGTGCGCACGCCTGCAGCGATCCCAGCACTGCACCCTGCGGTACTGTCGTCAATCATCACGGTCTTTCGCGGGTCTACATTCGTCTGCGCGATCGCATGTAAGATCATTGCGGGGTCAGGTTTGGGCAAGTAATCTTCACGGCACATGATACGGCCGTCGAACCGATCCCAAAGCCCCGATGGTCGGAGCGATAGTCGCATCTTTTGCATTGTGCCATTAGATGCAATGTAGTGGGGCACGCCAGCTTCGACCAATGCGTCAAGAATTTGAAACACACCGTCAAACACGTCAACGCCTTGGGCAAGTCTCGCGTAGATCAGGCCATACACCTCGTCGAGCCAACTGTCAGGCAAATCGGCGCCGCGCCTTTTCCCTTCGGCCATCACGGTGTCCATCGTGCCACCAGTAAAGAGATCAGCGACCTCACCCCCGTTTAGTGGGAGGCCATAATGAGTGAAGCTTTCAGCAATGATTGTCGCGGTCGCGTGTTCCGTATCGACCAGAACGCCGTCGCAATCAAAAACAACGAGTTCGGGGGTCATTGGGCCCTCAATAACGTAATATGTGTGTCGCCATAGCGGCGCAGGTCGACTTGCTCAAAACCAGCAACTGCTTGTGGAGTGTTTTCTTCAAATACGATCAGCGCGTCACCTGCCAGCCATCCGCTCTTGTGCGCGATCAAAAGCGCGGCCTCTCCAAGTGATTTACCGTATGGAGGGTCTAAGAACACGAGGTCGCAGGGCGCTGATGCCATTGGCAACTTGTTTGCCGCACACGTCAGCAAAGTCGTGTCATCTTCGCGGCGGGTCTTGGCGATGTTCTCACGGATGAGTTTTTGGGCGACGCGGCCATTGTCCACAAACGTCACATGCTCAGCGCCGCGTGACAACGCTTCTAGACCCAATGCACCCGTGCCAGCAAACAGATCCAGAACCCGCGCGCCGTGCGGTAAGCTGTAGCTCATTAGAACGTTGAACAGGCTTTCGCGCACACGGTCCGGTGTTGGTCGCAGATGAGCGGCCTCGTCACCCTTGCCTACACTCGCAAGAGTTAGTCCGCGATGCTGTCCAGCAATGATCCTCATGCTTTTAGCAATGCTTTCATGTCGGTGTCTGGATTTGCGATGACGTCAGGTGCGGGTGATTTTCCAGCCTCGATCAGGCGTTTTCCGATCATGTAGTTGCGCGGATCATTCATGGCATCAACCGCGAGCAGCGTCTCATCGCGGTAATACCAATGTGACTGCGCGCCGCCCGTTTTACGGACGACAATCCGAGTGTAACCCACGTTCAATCCAGCGATTTGTAGTTTGCAGTCATACTGATCTGACCAGAACCACGGCTTGGGCTGATAGGGCGTATCAGCACCCATCATATTGCGCGCCACGGCTTCCGCCTGATCAATGGCATTTCCGACGCTTTCAATACGGGTTTGGGATCCATTCCAGTTTAGCGTGGCACAATCGCCAGCGGCCCAAATATGTGGGTCCGATGTTCGGCCATTGGCATCAGTGACGATGCCGTTTTCGCAGGAGACACCCGCGCTTTCGGCCAGTGCGGTTGCAGGCGTTATCCCAACGCCAACAATCACAAAGTCGCAGTCCAGAGTCGTCCCATCCGTCAAGATCGCGCCGCTCACTCGAGTATCGCCCGTCAAACGCTCTAGCCCGACACCTTCGCGGATGTCGACGCCATGCGCGCTATGGAGGTTACGGAAGTATTCAGACGTTTCTGGTGCGGCAACACGCTGTAAAATCCGATCAGCCATTTCAACCAAAACGACATTCAGGCCGAGTTTTGCAGCCACGGCCGCCGCCTCAAGGCCAATGTAGCCGCCGCCAACAATCAATAGCCGTTTGCCAGCAACGAACTCGGGTGCCATTGCATCGGCATCCGCCAAATCACGAACAGCATAAACGCCTTCCAAGGTGCCGCCGATAGAACTGGGCAACATGCGTGGGTGGGATCCAGTCGTCAAAGCCAGTTCGTCGTAAGTAAGCACTTCGTCACCTTCTAGAGTGATCGATTGCGCTGCCGCATCCACCGCGACCACACGGGTCCCCGTGCGCAAGGTGACGTTGTTGGTCTCATACCATTCGCGGGGACGCAAAAAGAGCCGTTCACGTTCCATCTCGCCTAGCAGATATGCTTTGGACAACGGCGGCCGTTGATAGGGTGGGTTTTCCTCGGCTCCGAGCAGCGTAATCTCACCTTCAAAGCCTTCTGAACGAAGTTTTCCTGCAAGCGAGGCCCCGGCCTGACCTGCGCCGATCACGACAATATGGCTCATGAATAGCGGTTCCATCTGGTTGCTGACAAAATGGACCCTATAGTGAGGGCAGCGACCAACGCAATTGCCGAAAAGGACTAGATATGACGATTTCAGAGGGCGACAAACTGCCAGATGCAATGCTTGTAAAGATGGGCGAAGACGGCCCCGAAGGAATTTCGGTTTCTTCTTTGACCGAAGGGCGCAATGTTGTGATTTTTGCGGTACCAGGTGCGTACACAGGAGTTTGTACAACGGCGCACGTTCCAAGCTTTATTCGCACAAAGGATGAGTTCAAAGAACGCGGCGTTGAGGAAATCATCTGCTTGTCCGTCAATGACCCATTCGTTCTGGACAGTTGGGCCGAAGCGACTGGTGCGGCTGATGCCGGCATCGTGACCGTTGGTGACCCAGCAGGCGAATTTACCAAAGCGATCGGCATGGATTTCTCTGCGCCGCCTGCGGGTCTTATCAATCGGTCCAAACGCTATGCGATGCTTGTGATGGATGGCGAAGTTAAGGTTCTTAACGCAGAAGAAAGCCCCGGTACCTGTGAAACGTCAGCAGGCGAAGGCCTGTTGGAAGACATGTAATCGAAATGCGTTGGCGGATTATCCCGCCAGCGCATCCATCCGCTTGGCTAGTTTCAGGTCGAGCCCTGTTAGCCCACCTGTATCATGGGTCGTGAGAGTCACATCGACGGTTTTGTAGACATTGAACCATTCGGGATGATGGTTGAGTTTTTCAGCAACAATGGCCACGGATGTCATCCACCCGAAAGCCTCAACAAAGTTCTTGAACGTGAATGTCTTGCGAGCATCGGTGTCACCAACGACCCAACCTGCTGCAGCCAATTCATCCCGTCCGGCTTGGTCTAAAGTATCGTTCATTCCTGTTCCTCAATGTCCGCCTGCCGGAACGGGCCGTAGTTGGTCAGCACTTCGATTTCCTCCGATACGGCGGCACGTTCAGCGGTTAGGTATTTGGCAACCGCATCTCGAAACCCCGCGTCTGCAAACCAATGTAGCGAATGGGTTGTAACCGGAAGATACCCCCGCGCCAATTTGTGTTCACCTTGCGCCCCCGCCTCGACCCGCTTCAGCCCGTGGGCAAGCGCATAGTCGATTGCCTGATAATAACAGATCTCGAAATGCAGGCAGGCATGGTGTTCGGTGCAGCCCCAATAGCGCCCATAAAGTGTGTCGCGTCCGATAAAGTTCATCGCACCTGCAATGGGCTCTCCGTCCCGTTCCGCAAACACCAATAGGATATCATCCTTCAAGCGTTCTGCCGCGATATCAAAGAACGATCGCGTCAAATAGGGCTGTCCCCATTTGCGTGCTCCGGTGTCTTGGTAGAACGCCCACATCGCATCCCAGTGATGGGGTTGAATGTCTTTGCCAGACACCTGCACGATATCCGCATCAATCGCCTGTGCTGTCGCGCGTTCTTTGCGCAGTGTCTTACGTTTCCGCGATGACAGTTCGGCTAGAAACCCGTCCCAGTCTTTGTAACCATTATTCGTCCAGTGGTATTGTTGAGACGTGCGATGCAGCAACCCCATTTCGGCGCCAGCAAGGGCCTCGGCTTCTGTGCAAAAGGTTGCGTGTAGTGACGACAGATTATTGTCAGCCGTGATCTGAACAGCCCCTTGGATCAAAGCACCCATGCCTTGAACTTCAAACCCTGGGCGGGTCAGGAACCTTCGACCTGTGACAGGCGTAAAGGGCGCGGCAATCTGGAGTTTCGGATAGTATTGCCCACCTGATCGCTCAAACGCTTGTGCGAAGTTGTGGTCGAACATGTATTCGCCTTGGCTATGGGATTTTCCATAGAGCGGGGCGACGCCGATGAGTTTTCCGTCTAGTCGTGCTGTAAGGTAGTGTGGGGTCCATCCGGTTCCTGCGCCGACACTGCCACTTTCTTCTAGAGCATTTAAGAAGCGATAGGTGGTGAACGGATCAGTCGCGCGTCCGTTTTTCGCCTCGGGGCAGGCGCATGCGTCCCACTCGGCTGGGTCAATCCCAGAGAGTGACGCGTGTGTACTTATTTCGATCGCGCTGCCGTCCATGGTTAACAAGTGGCGCTCATGCGCGCATAGTCAAGCAAAGTAGCCCTCAAAGGTGACATTGTCGGCAATCTTGCGTGCTTCTAACTCGCGCTGAGCGCTTTTTATCGTCCAACACAAAACGGGCACGTTTCGTGCCTTGAGTTCGGCGACGTGTGGCGATGCGAGGTCATCCCATTGATGACTGATAAAACAGGCATCGACGCGGTCGAAATCGGGGATCGTGGCGAGGTGTTCGCGTACGGCGGCTGGCACAGTTGGCCAACTTTTTTCGCTGTAAGGGCAGGTCGTGATGCCGCGGGGAATTGAGGGGGCATAGTCACGGCAGGCCGCAACAGAGTGGGGGTTGAATGACATCAAAGCTACGTCGCCACCGTACCCTTTCAATGTTTCGGCTACGGCTTTTTCCAGAGGCCCGACAGCTTTTCCAAGTGCGCCGTCCTGATCCTTGATTTCGATTAGCAATGGAACACGCCCCGCGACGCTGTCCAAGACCTGCGCCAAAGTTGGGATTGTGCCCCCGCCGCCGCTTAGGGCGATTTCCCTTAGTTCAGCAGCGTTGCGCTGGGCGATTGGGCCTTTTTCGGCTGTTAGTCGATCTAAGCTATAATCGTGGAACACCATCGGTATTCCGTCTTTTGACGGCTGAATATCGATCTCTATGCCGTACCCAGCCTCAGCGGCCGCAAGAACAGCCGCAAGGGAGTTTTCGGCCCGAGAGGTATCGTGCAAAGCGCGATGTGTTATTGGTCTTTCAAAAAAACTAGCGGGTAGGCCGGTCGTCATTATGGTGCGATCTCGAATATAGCTTCGATTTCTACGGCCACGCCAAATGGCAGGGATGCGGCGGATACCGCGCTGCGGGAATGGCGACCCTTGTCGCCCAAGGCTTCTACCATGAAATCCGAACACCCGTTGATGACTTTTGGTTGGTCACCAAAGTCTGGCGTCGAATTGACGAAGCCAACCAGTTTAACAACCCGTACAAGGCGGTCGATGTCTCCGTCGCAACCAGCCTTGAGTTGCGCCAACAAAGAAATGGCGCAGGCTTTGGCAGCCAGGGCGCCGTCTTCTGCGGTTAGATCATCGCCAAGCTTTCCAACGATGAATCCATCGTCATTCGCCGAAATCTGGCCGGAAACGAACAGTAGGTTTCCGGTTTTTACGAAGGGCACATAGTTGGCGGCTGGAGCAGGCGCATCGGGAAGTGAGACACCAAGTTCTGCGAGGCGAGTTTCAATAGACATGTATGATCCTTTCGGGATGTTACGCCAACGCTAGCCGTCTCTAAAGGTGCGTGCAATATAGTCCATCAAGGGGCGGGTCAGGTAATTCATCGGCGTGCGATCTGCTGTACGGATGAAGGCTTCCACGGGCATCCCGGGGATAAGGGTTGTCCCATCCGGCAGGCGTGCTAATTCGCCTTCGTTCAGTTGAACCTCAGCGCGATAGTAGGTCGCATTGGTCGCATTATCCGAAAACGCATCCGCTGACACGAGTGCTACCGTTCCATAGAGTTCGGGCGTCGTGCGTTGATCTAGTGCCGAGAACCGCACGCTCACTTCTTGGCCAATGGTCAAGACATCAACGTCCGTCGGGGCGACTTGAGTGGCAATGACCAGAGGACGATCTTGCGGTACAATGAACATGAGTGGGTCGGCGGGCTGGATAACCACACCAGCCCCGAACACTTGCAAACTGTAGATAATGCCACCGACAGGTGCCCGAATATCGAGCCGCTCCAACTGGCGAATAATCGTCGTGCGCCTCTCTCTTAATTCGAGTTCGTTGAACTGGAGGTCCCGAAGTCGAGTGATCGCTTCTTCTCTTCGGGTTGTGGTGATGCCCAGAATTTCGATCTCAATCTCCGTGATACGCTCTTGTGCTCCTGCGACAGAGGCCGTCAGTTCCCCAACTTGGCCCTGCAATCTAGCGCGTTCCCGTTGCAAGTTCAGAACCGTACTTGCTTGTGCAAGGCCGCGTTCAAGTAAGGATTGCTGATTGCTCAACTCTTCATCGATCAAGGCAAGTTGGGTTTCGAGTGCGTCTTGCTGTGCGACGATCCCACGGATTTGCGATGCGATTTGGTCCTTACGATTGCCAAGTTGTTCGGTGCTTCGCGCGACCGATTCAAGTCGCGCGCTGAAAAGGTTTTCCTGACCGTCCTTAAGCGATTGAACGACGACGGGATTACCCTCGTCGAGCACCGGGTCAAAAATAAGAGAAGCCGCGCCATCTCTTTCGGCTTTAAAACGTGCACTTCGCGCCAATGTTTCAAACAACTGGGCCTCGACAACAGCTAGATTGGCCTGAAGATCCTGCGCATCAAGACGCAAGAGAATATCCCCTTGCGCTATGACATCACCTTCCTTGACCAAAATATCTGTGACAACACCACCGTCTGGGTGCTGAACAACTTGGCGGTTCTGGTCGACTTCAATCAAACCACTGGCAATTACGGCACCTGAAATCTGTGCTGTAACAGCCCATCCTCCGAATCCGCCTACAAGTATCAAGAGTGCAAAAACGCCAACTGAAAGCGGGCGTCGTGCTGACCATTCAGTTCGTTTCATGTGACACCCCCGCCTTGGCCTTTACTTCGATCGATTTGCGCCCGATTGGCGAGAATTTGCGATTTCACTTCTTCGGTGGGGCCAAATGCTTTCAACACACCGCCGTCCAGATACATGAGCTTGTCGCACTGTTCGATCGCCGCTGGGCGATGGGCCATGACAAAGACGCAGCGCCCTTCTTCGCGCATGGTCTTGATCGCGTTGTTGACGGCGACAGACCCTTCGTTGTCGAGGTTGGAATTCGGTTCGTCCAAAACGAGATACACAGGATCCCCATACATGGCGCGGGCCAGTCCGACGCGTTGGACCTGACCCCCAGATAGCCGTCCACCTGTTTCATCTACGATTGTGTCGTAGCCATCGGGCAAACGAAGAATCATTTCATGAGCGGCGGCTCGCTTGGCGGCTTTGATGACTGCCGCGTCGTCTGGGTTCGGCGACATACGGGCGATGTTGTCCCGTATTGAACCGCTCAAGAGCGTGACGGTCTGCGGCAGATATCCAACATACCCGCCCAAGACATCTGGTTCGTATTGATCCAATGACGCGCCATCCAGGCGGATGGTTCCGCCAGCGGGAACCCATAGCCCTGCTAAGGCACGAGCGAGTGTCGACTTACCTGCACCAGAAGGGCCAATTACGCCGACCGCCTCACCGGGATTGAGCTTGAATGACACCATTCTTAGTGACGCTTTGGTTTCACTGGGGGGCAAAACAGTAACTTGATCCGCGACGATGAGAGATCTCGGTCTTGGCAATTCCGTCCGGTGTTTTTGTTGAGGCACAGCGCCCAACAGACGCGACAGGCTTGCCCAACCACTGCGCCCACGGTTCAAGACTGGCCATTGGTTGACCAGCAGTTCAATCGGCGCGAGTGCGCGACCCATAAGAATTGAACCGGCGATCATGGCACCGGGCGTCAGTTCTCCTTGAAGAACCAAATAGGCCCCAACCCCAAGCATTGCCGACTGAAGAAACAGCCGGAATGTTTTAGTCAAACTGCCAAATCCGCCGCCCAAGTCACCCGCTTTGATGCCGGCGCGCAAAGACTTGTTACGCAGATCAATCCATCGTTGAAACGCAGAAGACCGCATTCCAAGCGCTTGGATCATGTCGGCGCCACTTCGCAACTGTTCGCCCATGGCTTCAGCGTGAAATGTCGCTTCGTTGGCTTCGGCAAGAGGGCGTCGGCTGCTCAGTTGGTTGATAATCGCGATTATGACCAAAATGATCCCGCCGCCGATTGCCAAATAACCAAGGTATGGATGGAAAATGAAAATACCCAGCACGAAGATAAGCGTCCACGGCAAATCAAAAATGGCCATCGCTACAGGTGACGTGACGGCGCGTTGAACCGATTGGAGGTCGTTTTGACCGGTCGCTGCTTCTGTTGGGACGCGACCTGTTGCGCGGGCACGCATGACGGCGTTGAACACCCGTTCGTCTAAATCCGTTTGGAATTGAGCGCCAACTCGGCTCATAATGCGACCGCGGGCATAGTCCAAAATACCCATCATCAAATACATGAACCCGACCAATACGGACAATGCGATCAAGGTTTCATAAGATCGGGAACCAAGTACGCGATCGTAAACATTGAGCATATAGAGCGGGCCAGTCAGCATCAGCGCATTAACGAAGCTACTGAATATTGCCACGAACCAATAAAGCGCGCGCGACTTTTTGCGAACGCCTAATAGTTCTGACCGGCCTGCGCGAGTTTCGGCGCTGGTCGCTTCTTTATTCATCATGGGCGATTTTCCGCCTTCCTTATTGCCGCAAATCCGCGGGCAATCGTTATAAAATCTTGAAACCCTGTCGCATATGGATCACGACGGGTTACATTGTAGTGTAGCCCTCTGGTTATCTAACACCAGAAGACTATGTGCCATCTATTACCAATTTCTGCTTTGGATAAACTATTGTTACGGACAATCACCTCTCACTTTCGCGCAGTCTGCGTCCTATCGGCCATAGCTGCGACTGCGGCGTGTACGGCACCTACACCCGGTGCTGAGTATAATGACCCGTTCGAAGAGACGAACCGCGCGGTACATGCCTTCAACAAAGGACTGGATCAAGCCATCTTGCGCCCTGCTGGCCAGGTTGCGGCTGTCGTTCCAGAAGAGTTTACCACTCCGGTTGTAAACTTTGCCGATAATGTTGGCCTTCCGGGCATGGTCGCGAATGGTTTGCTGCAGGGTGATATTGGTGGGTCAGCCACCAACACAATGCGTTTCCTGATCAACACAACTGTGGGCATCGGCGGTCTGTTTGACCCCGCTGGCGCGATTGGCCTTGCCGAGGAAACGACAGACTTTGGCGAAACGCTCGCTGTTTGGGGCGTGCCTGAAGGTGCCTATGTAGAATTGCCGGTCTTCGGACCATCGACCGAACGTGACGCTGCCGGCGTTATCGTCGACTTGATTTTTGATCCACTCCAAAGCGTTGGAACGGGTGTTCAGCTGGATTATGGAACCGGTGCCCGTGTGGCGAGTTTGGCCGTGGATCGCGGGACGTTCATGGATACGTTCGACTCGATCTTGTATGAGAGTGCTGACAGTTATGCGCAGGCCCGCTTGGCCTATCTGCAGAACCGTCGTTTTGATTTGGGCGAAGCGCCGCCCACTGTTTCCGAGATTGATCCGTTCTCGGATGATCTTAGTCTAGAAGGGTTTTAACATTGACTGAACTTAGCTTTTCCCGCCGCCGCGTTCTGGCCCTAGGAGGCGCAAGCGCCTTTGCAGCGTTGCCATTGCCGGCTCTTGCCTTAAGCGCGAACCAGGCTGAAAACCTTGTGACCACAGCAATCGGTGAGATTAACCGGGTCATCTCTTCCGGTGCCTCGGTTAATTCCATGGTGAACAGCTTCAAAGGTATCTTTGATCGTTACGCTGACACCAGCTACCTGGCAGCTTACGCGCTGGGCAATGATGGCCGCTCTGCGTCGAATGCGCAAAAGGCCGCTTTTTCTGACGCGTTCGGCATCTACCTTGCGAACAAATATGGCCGCCGGTTTAACGAATTCGCAGGTGGGCGGATCGAAGTGCAAGGAACGCAGCCCGTCAATTCATATATGGAAGTGCGCACGCTTGCGATCTTACGCGGACAATCCCCGTTCCAAGTCGATTTCCACGTATCTGATCGCCCGGGCCGTCCAGTGTTTTTCAATTTGATCATTGAAGGCGTTAATATGTTGTTGTCTGAACGTGCCGAGATTGGTGCGATGTTGGATGCACGCGGCGGTAACCTTGATCAGCTTATTCGCGATCTCAGCTAATGCGTCTTGCTATTGCCCTCATTCTTGCACCGGCCCTTGCTGCCGCGACGCCTTATGACGGGACGTACCGTCAGAATGCCAACTCAGAGTGTGGGTTGGTCGGGGTAGATGGCGGAGCGCTGAAAATTGAAGACGGCATATTCTATGGCGTTGAAATGGAGTGTCGCATGACGCGTCCTGTTCAAGTCGTCGATATGGATGCAACGCTTTATACTATGCGGTGTTCTGGCGACGATCAGATTTGGACGGAACGCGCAATGGTGATGAATGATGCCGAAATCGAAAGCGGCATCATCATGCTATGGGATGGCTACGCCTTCCGGTATTCTCGCTGCGCTGAAAACTAAGCGACGGGTGGCACGAAGCGCCCCCCCCCCGACTAGTTTCCGCCCTGGAGCTCTCGCAAGAGATCATTAATCAAATTGTCAGCTTCTTCTTCCGGAAGGCCTAAGCCGCCACTCGGTTGGTTGGGTTGTGGCTGTTGAACTTGTGCTTGTGCTGGAATGTTCATGGGCAATGGCGTTGGTTGAAGCCCAGCAAGCACTCGAGTCATGGTCTCATGCCAGATTTCCGCCGGAAGACCTGAGCCAGTAACGCCTGTAAGAGGCGTGTTGTTATCATACCCCATCCAAATTCCTGTAACGTAGTCGCCACTAAACCCGATAAACCAAGCATCACGTGCGCCTTGGGTTGTGCCGGTCTTGCCTGCAATTTCCCAGCCTTCAATGGCGGCGCGGCGTCCTGATCCGTCCTCGACAACCTGATACATCATCCATGTAAGTTCCCGCGCGGCGCTTTCTTGAATCACCCTTTCGCGGATACCGCCTGTTGCTTCCAGTAGGGGGGTATCATCACCAGCCAAACGAAGTTCGGTCAGCCCATAGGGTTTAACCGCCGAACCGCCGTTCAAAATACCAGCATAGGCGCCCGTCATCTCAAGTAAGGTGCTTTCGGAGACACCAAGCGCAAGGGCTGGGCCGTCTGCTAGATCCCGATCGATGCCGAAGCCTTCGGCCACGGCACGTACAGCGGGCCGTCCGACGAGTTCAGATAGGGCTACCGCAGGAATGTTCAACGATTGCTGCAAGGCTTGAACCATCGTGACTTCACCTTCAAAGCGGTTGGTGTAGTTCTCCGGGCAATAGTCACTTGGGCCAGGGACATCCCAACAGGTCGCGGCATCCAAAAGGATGTCAAAGGGTGACATCCCCATGTCGAGGGCTGCGGCATAGATGAATGGCTTGAAAGCCGATCCGGTCTGCCGCAAAGCCTGCGTAGCACGGTTGAAGGCGCCGGAGACAGTTAGGTCTCGTCCTCCTACCATAGCGCGCACGGCCCCGTCCGCAGACATAACAACAATCGCGGCCTGTGCCTCTGACCCCGCGCGGACCTTGTTTTCAAACACCCAAACCAATGCCTCTTCGGCGGCGGTCTGAACCCTTGGGTCCAGCGTTGTGCGGATAATAACGTCTTCGGTGGTGCCTTCAGTGAAGAAGCTCGGGCCGCTGTCCATGACCCAGTCGGCGAAATACCCACCAGCACGGGCACGGGCGGCTTCGGATAAAGTCGCTGGATTGGCTTGCGCATCGGCAGCCTCAGCCGATGTGAGGTACCCTTGTTCTTCCATCAGGCGAATAACTGTCGCGCCCCGATCTTGAGAGACCTGCAAGTTGCGAGTCGGAGCGTAGCTTGATGGTGCCTTAAGGAGACCCGCTAGCATCGCAGATTGCGCAGGGTTTACTTGGGCGGCGGAGATGCCAAAGTAACGCTGGGATGCGGCTTCGAACCCACGAGAGCCCGCACCAAGATAGGCGCGGTTGATGTAGATCGTCAGAATGTCTTCTTTTGTGTATCGCGTCTCAAGTGCAAAGGCATAGACCGCCTCTTGGACCTTGCGCCAAAGCGTGGTGCGACGGCACTCTGCCTCGTAGTCTGTTTCGGTTTCCCAAACGGTTGGGTCGTAGTCCCGTCCAAAACATAAAAGCTTTGCTGTTTGCTGCGTGATGGATGAACCGCCCGCACCAGACAGGGGGTTACCCCCATTGCGGAAGTTGCGCACCATCGCTGCCGTCGTTGCATAGAAGTCCACGCCGAAATGGTAGAATGCGTAAAACCGTTTGTCCTCGGTTGCGATAATCGCGTTGCGCAGATCATCGCTGACACTCTCAGATCGGATCATTCCGGCGAATTGATCGCCCCGCCACGCAAACGTCTCTCCGCGCGCGTCAAGGAGGGTCACAGAGCCGCGCGTTCGGCCGTCAACCATCTCTTCGATTGGGGGCAGGGTTGAGGCGTAATAGAACACACCAATCCCGATCAAAACGCTGACAACCAACGTGCCGCGCCAAAAAATGCGCCACAAAAGGATGAGCAGCCACTTGAAGGGCCAAAGAATCGTACCTATCAGGCCACGCCGTTTGGCGGCTGTGGGTTTGCGTCTTACTCGCTTAACCGACTTGCGTGTCTTTGCTGCAGGTTTGCTGCGCTTTTCAGCCACCAATGGCGGCTTTTGTCCTCGTTTACCGGTCATACTGCCCACTTACCTCACGCGCCATTTGTGGCGTCAATTGTCGACACAATACCGCCACCGATTCCAAATGTAGAGCCGGATATGCGTTCGATCGCAGTTTTCTATCTGCTCACTTATTGGGCGATCTGCCTGTTTTGTGCATTTTTTGTGCAAATTGCTGCTGAATGCTTAACAAATGCTGCTCCCAATTCTTGAGGTATGTCAACGCTCCAGACCTTGTTGTGCCCAAGCGGGCCAAAAGCCGCCTGTGGACTAACAAATGCAGAAAGGACGATCGTGAAACTCATCATCGCAACAGTCAAACCATTCAAGCTGGAGGACGTTCGTGAGGCACTCACATCAATCGGCGTTCGCGGCATGATGGTGACAGAAGTAAAAGGTTTCGGTGCGCAATCCGGCCACACTGAAATTTACCGCGGCGCTGAATACGCCGTGAACTTTGTTCCAAAAGTGAAACTGGAAATCGTGGTTGATGCCGGGATGGCCGAGCAGGTTGTTCAGACCATCGCAACGACGGCCAGCACCGGCAAAATCGGCGACGGCAAGATTTTCGTTCTTGATGTGGAAAGCGCACTGCGCGTCCGTACAGGCGAAACGAACTCCGACGCCCTTTAAG
Source organism: Octadecabacter algicola (assembly GCF_021532625.1). Taxonomy (GTDB): domain Bacteria; phylum Pseudomonadota; class Alphaproteobacteria; order Rhodobacterales; family Rhodobacteraceae; genus Octadecabacter; species Octadecabacter algicola. The sequence continues at coordinate 264,803 of NZ_JAKGAR010000003.1, read as the reverse complement.
CGACCTAAGAAGGAAACGAACTAATGAAACTACTTAAATCTCTTCCGGTCGCTGGCGCCTTGATGGCACTGCCGACCCTTGCGCTGGCCCAAGACGCCGCGCCGGGCTTCGATGAAATCGGCCCCTACATCATGACGACGCTGCTGTTCCTTGTGGCCGGCTTCCTTGTGTTCTTCATGGCCGCTGGTTTTGCAATGCTCGAAGCCGGCCTCGTGCGCGGTAAGAACGTTGCAATGCAGCTTACAAAGAACATCGCGTTGTTTTCCATCGCATCCATTATGTACTGGTTGGTTGGCTTCAACCTGATGTACCCTGGTGACTTCAACGGTTACCTCGGCCCAATCTTGGGCACGACAACTTGGCTCGAGCCTGTTGGTTTGGACGCTGCTGATGCTGCACTTGATTACGCATCCGTTGCTTCCGACTTCTTCTTCCAGCTGATGTTTGTTGCTGCGACTGCGTCCATCGTTTCTGGTGCACTTGCTGAACGTATCAAACTGTGGCCATTCCTCATCTTTGTCGCGATCCTGACAGGTATCATGTACCCAATCTCCGGTTCCTGGCAGTGGGGCGGTGGTTTCCTTTCCGAACTCGGCTTCTCCGACTTCGCGGGTTCCACAGTTGTACACTCTGTTGGTGGTTGGGCTGCTTTGGCTGGTGCCATCGTGCTTGGCCCACGTATCGGCAAATACAAAGACGGCAAAACTGTTCCAATGCCTGGTTCCAACCTCGCACTTGCTACATTGGGTACATTCATCCTTTGGCTCGGTTGGTTCGGCTTTAACGGTGGTTCCCAGCTTGCGGCCGGTACTGTTGGTGACATCACAGACGTTGGCCGTATCTTTGCGAACACCAATATGGCTGCTGCAGCCGGTTCCGTTGTCGCGCTGATCCTTACACAGATCCTGTACAAAAAGGTTGACCTGACAATGGTTCTGAACGGCGCACTTGCTGGTCTGGTATCCATCACAGCTGAGCCTCTTGCTCCTTCCTTGTTGTCTGCCCTCCTCATCGGTGGTGTTGGCGGTGCGATCGTAGTCTTCGCGGTTCCAATGCTCGACAAGTTCAAAATCGATGACGTTGTTGGCGCCATTCCGGTTCACCTGATTGCAGGTATCTGGGGCACAATCGCAGTTGCCTTCTCAGGCAGCGCGACGATCACAGCACAGCTTACAGGTATCGTTGCCTATGGTGTCTTCACCTTCGTAGTGTCCCTGGTCATCTGGTTCATCTTGAAAGCAGTCGTGGGTATCCGCGTCAGCGAAGAAACAGAGATCAACGGCCTCGACATGGCTGAGCTGGGCATGGAAGCATACCCAGAGTTCAAAAACGGCTAAGCATTAGTCGCCATAGAAATCGAAAGGCCCCGCAGAGTTGCGGGGCCTTTTGCGTTTTGGGCAGAGGTATTGCATAGCGCAAACAAAAATGGCGTGACTGGTAATCCAGACACGCCATAAACTTTTTAACTATGAAGGGGCGTTAGACCCCGGCGTCGATGATCGCCTGCGCCAGCACTGGAATCGTGTCCGCATTCAGGCCCGCGATGTTCATGCGGCTGTCACCAACCATATAAATCCCGTGGTCCGCGCGCAGCTTTTCAACCTTGTCAGGGGATGTGCCCAACAGGCTAAACATACCGCGGTGGTCCGCCAAGAAATCAAACCGATCCGAGTTGGACAGGCGGCGAAGTTCAGATGACAATTGTTTACGCAGATCAAGCATCCCGAGGCGTACCTCTTCGAGTTCGGCTTCCCAGTCAGCGCGCAATTCGGGGTCGTTCAAGATGGTTGTGACGACCCGAGCGCCGTGGTCTGGCGGAAAGCTAAAGTTCTGGCGGTTCAGGAACGAAAGATTCTGCTGAGCCAGATCACGTTGGTCAGCGTCTTTCGCGATCGCCATCAGAATGCCTGTACGTTCGCGATAAATACCGAAGTTCTTGGAGCAAGACGCCGCAATCAGCACATTGTCAAAGCTGGACGCTACCATACGTGTGGCGGCTCCGTCTTTGTCCAGCCCGTCGCCAAAGCCCTGATAGGCGATATCGATAAATGGAACGGCTGACTTTTCTTTCAGCAGATCGATCACGCCCTTCCACTGAGGTACGGTCAGGTTCGCGCCGGTCGGGTTGTGGCAACAGCCATGTAGCAACACGATGTCGCCGGGTAGGACCGCACCAAGATCTGTCAGCATGCCGACATAATCCACGCTTCGCGTTTCCGCATTGAAGTAGCGATATGTCTGCGACTTGATCCCTAGGTACTTGATGATTGAAGGGTGGTTTGGCCACGTTGGGTCGGACAGCCATACCGTTGCACCAGGCGCTGCCAGCTTGATCAGCTCCAACGCTTGGCGAATGGCGCCCGTGCCACCCGGTGTCGCAACGGCGGCAATGCGATCCCGTTCGACCGCGCCATCAAGGACGAGATCGATCATGGCGTCTGAAAACGCAGGATCGCCAGCGAGCCCAGTATAGGCCTTGGTGTCTTGTTGATCGACCAACCGCTGTTCGGCGGCCTTAACGGCGCGCATGACAGGTGTCGTGCCGCTCGCGTCTTTGTAAACACCAACCCCGAGGTCAACTTTCGTATCCCGCGTGTCGGCGCGGTAAGCTGCCATAAGGGCGAGGATTTTATCCTTGGGTTGTGCCGAAAGATGTTCAAGCATTAAGCGTCTCCTGTAGCGATTGGTAAGTCATCGAAAGTGCCCCATTCGGACCAGCTTCCATCGTAAACTGCGTGGTCTGTCTTCCCCATGCGTTCCATGGCAAGCGCGAGGATCGCGGCCGTAACACCAGACCCACATGAAAGAATGGCGGGTTTGCTCAAATCAACGCCCGCATCTTTGAAAATCTGTTCAATCGTATCGGGGGATTTCAGGGTGCTGTCTGCCTCTAGCAGGTCGCGGAAGAAAACATTGCGGCTGTTTGGGATATGGCCTGCGCGTAATCCTTCGCGGGGCTCTGGGACGTCACCGCGAAACCGTTCCGATGCACGGGCATCGACAATTACGTAGTCGCCAAGCTTTGAAGCAGAAGCAACTTGAGTGACGTCTTTCACCATTTGATTTTGACGGGACACGGTCATGTGGCGGTCACGGATGACTGGCGGTAAATCTTCGATTTCGCGCCCTTCGGCCTGCCATTTCGGAAATCCGCCATCCAACACTGCCACGTCCATTTTGCCCATCAAGCGGAAGAGCCACCAAACGCGGGCGGCGCTGAACAAGCCAGAGCTGTCATAGACAACGACCTGATGGCCGTCGCCGACACCGATTTTTCGCATGCGGCTCATGAATTTTTCGACGCTTGGTACCATGTGGGGCAGCTCTGATCGATTGTCGCTGACGTCATCAATGTCAAAGAACCGCGCACCTGGAATATGGGCTTTTTCAAATTCGGCCCGCCCGTCGCGTTCGTCGGCTGGCATGAACCAAGATGCATCCAGAATCCGCAGGTCAGGATCTTTCAGGTGTGCCGCCAACCATTCCGTTGAAACGAGAGTTTTCGGATCGTCGTGCGCCATGTGGAATGCCCCCTAGGTTACAGGCGTTTCGGGATACCTTTGTCCCTAAACCTGTGCCTCTGGCTTCGCAACCTCTGCCATAAAAAAGGAGCGCCTCAGCAGGGCTGGGCGCTCCGAATACTCGTTACGTATTACTAAACTTAGGACTTGGACATCATGTTCTTGATGATGCCACCAACGCCGCCAAGTGCTGCGCCGCCACCGGCACCGCCCAGAACGCCAGACAACAATGTGCCTACGTCAAAGTTGCTTACGGCTTCTGCTGCTTCTGCACCGCCTGTTGCGTCCATTCCCATAGAACCAAGCACTGTGCCCGCACCCAAGCCGCCAACTGCACCTAGAATTGTGTTCATCATGCCGCCGCCATTCAAAGCGCCAGCGACTTTACCAATAATGTTACCGCCAGCTGCACCAGAAAGCGCAGGAATCAGCAAACCAAGAATCATTTCCATCTTATATTTTCCTTCCATTAAGGGGGCATATTTTGGAGTATGCACACCCCTCCCCACCACATTTTGTGATGGGCGAAGGTTAGCAGAAGTCTAGAACCAATCAATAGTGGGAGTAATCCGTTGTATTTCCCCGTTGATTACAAAGGGCTATTCACCGTGACGCATCAAACGGGCCTTCTGACGGCCCCAGTCGCGCTTGGCTTCGGTAGCGCGTTTATCCTGTTTTTGCTTACCCTTGGCGATGCCAATCTTAAGCTTAACGCGGCCTTTGTCATTGAAATACATCACCAGTGGCACGAGCGTCATGCCATCGCGTTGGGTCGCATTCCACATCCGCGCGATCTCCCGCTTGGACGCGAGCAATTTGCGCCGTGCGCGTTCTTCGTGCGGGAACATCGCCTGTTGGTAGGGCGCGATATAAGAGTTCACCAACCAAAGTTCGCCGTTTTCCACAGCCGCATAGCTATCTGCGATGTTGGACTGCCCTGTCCGCAAAGATTTCACTTCGGAACCAGCTAGGATGATCCCACACTCAACGTCGCTCTCGATTGCGTAATCGTAGCGGGCACGCCGATTGTCAGCGATGACTTTGTAATTCGTGTTCTCAGGTTTCTTTGCCATAGTGCTTAGCAAATAGGGGATGGCACGGCCTGCCACAACCCGTAGGGTGGGTTTTCAAACCATCGGAGTGGAGCCATGCGCCCCGTCATCGACAATCAGACTGCCCGCCGCCTGTTCTTGGATCGCCATTTGTTGCTGGGGACGCGCTCAGGTGCGGGCAAGGGTGATGACCTGCAATCGGTGATAGATCACCTTGGATTCGTGCAGGTGGATAGCGTGAATACATTGGCTCGTGCCCATGACCTGATCCTTTGGTCCCGTCGCCAACAATACCGCGCGCCGAACCTGCCGCGTCTGATGAAGACCCGTGGTGCGTTTGAACATTGGACCCACGATGCATCGGTCATTTCCATGCAACACTTTCCGATGTGGCGATACAAATTCGCCAAAGACAAAGCGCATATGGATGCCAAATGGCCTGCTTGGCGTCGCGAAGGGTTTCGTGACCAAATCGATGGCGTGTTGCGCCAGATTACCGATAACGGTCGGTGTTCTTCGATGGAAGTTGGCGCTGATGAAGAACGCAAGTCCGGCGGCTGGTGGGACTGGCACCCATCCAAAACCGCATTGGAATACCTCTGGCGTTCGGGGCAATTGTCTGTGTGTCACCGGAAAGGTTTCCGCAAGATCTATGACCTGACCGAGCGCGTGATCCCGGACGAATATCGCTCGGTCGAGGTGAGCGAAGAAGAGATGATCGACTGGGCCTGTATGTCGGCGTTACAGGCCTTGGGCTTTGCGACATCCGGCGAGATCGCAGCCTTCTATGCCATCATCACACCCGCGCAGGCCAAAACTTGGTGCGCAATGGCCCTCAGCGATCAACGGATCGTAGAGGCAAACATTACATCAGCGAACGGCACGCTTCGCCCTAGTTTTGTTTTGCCTGAGGTCTTTGATCTTAAACCGCCCGAACCAAACAGCCGTGTGCGGTTGCTGTCGCCGTTTGATCCTGCGTTGCGGGACCGCAAACGCGCGGAACGTCTTTTTGATTTCCACTACCGAATTGAAATTTTCGTCCCAGCGCCGAAGCGGCAGTATGGATATTACGTCTTTCCCGTCATGCAAGGGGATCGCATGATTGGCCGTATTGATACCAAACGCGACGGCGACGTGACGTTGGTCACGGCGTTTTGGCCGGAAAAAGGAATCCGCATGGGCAAGGCCCGTATCAAAGCGCTGGAGGCCGAAGTTGACCGCGTCGCGAAATTTGTTGGGAGCAAGGACGTGAACTGGTCCAAGGGGTGGAGCAAAGAAATTTCTTGAACGACGTTCAAATTTATGAGATTAATATCCTGAACATTGTTCACAAATTGATTCTGGAGGTGCCCAATGGCCCATGTCATTCAAACGGACGCGCTTGTGCAGGAGGGAGTAATCTCTTCTGAACAGGGCGCAATTATTGCAAGCCGCTCGCGGCAAGTGATGGTCTCTCTCGCTATTAACACCGTGTTGTGTTTCGGAATTATCGCAGCTGCGGCTGGATTTATCGGTCTTTTGGGGGATGCTTTGGCGGTTGCCATCGTCGGGGGTCTTTTCTTAGCCGTTGGTACGATGATCCTTACCAAAACGACCGACGTTTACAGCATGTTCGGCAATGCGTCGGCACTTATCGGGGCGGGGATGTTGGTTGGCGGGGCGTCTATCAAAATACTAGAGGCGCTTGGTGAAGGGTCGGGCGGTATGTTCCTCGCCATTCTCGGGCTCGGCTTGGCTGTTTTCACCGCAATCATTCACCGGAAAGGTCGTGAACACACAGGTTTTCTGACCGGCAGTATCTTATTGATGGTCGGTGCTATGCATCTTGGCGGGCTCTATTTATGGGCGGCCGACGTTGAGCTTTCAGGCCTCGCGGCATCTGTAACGCACCTTTATGTGGCTGTGGCGATGATCGGTCTTGGTATCTTTATCGACGTGCGGCTGGTTACGGCGTTGGCAATCGTACCTTTCGCGCAGATGTTGGATACAGGCACCTTCTACTGGAACGCGATGTACGCGTTCTACAGCCCTGAAACCACGCTCAGCATCCTGCAACTTGGCATCGCGATGGCAATCTGTGTTGTTCTGGCAAGTGTGCTGTCGGACCGTTACCGCCGTCATACCCACATGTTTGGCATCATGGCGTTTATCGTCGCGAACATGTGTTTCCTCGTCGGCAGCCTTTGGGGCGATATCGTAGGCCAAACAATGTGGGGGCCGGGCGTATCGAGCTGGCGCTTTGATGGTACCCGTGAGGAATACAACGCAGCAATGGAAGTCTTTGAAGCTTCGACTTGGGTTATCCACGAACACGTGTATTCCATCGTCTGGGCTGTCCTTTTGATCGCGGCTGCATTCTGGTCAGCCTACACCAACCGCCGTGGCATCTTTAATGCAGCCATGACGTTTGGCGCAATCCACGCCTACACTCAGGCCTTCGAGACGTTCTACGATGAACCGCTTGCCTATGTGATCGGCGGCCTCGCAGCGATCCCTGTTGCATGGGGGCTTTGGCGGTTGAACAACCAGTTTGAGGCACGCAACAAAATCGCGGCCTAAAACGAAAACGGGCAGAGGAAATCCTCTGCCCGTTTCAATTCTAATGTAGAGATTGCTTAGTTCAGCAAACCCGCGTGCACCATCGCGGCGCGCATTTTTTCTTTGGTGCTGTCTTCCAGCCCTGTCAGCGGCGAACGCACGTCTTCGGAGCACATGCCTAACAGCGACATGCCGTATTTCGCACCAACCAAGCCTGGTTCAGTGAAGATCGCTTTGTGAAGAGGCATCAGGCGGTCGTTGATTTCCAGTGCGGCAGCATAGTCACCTTTCAACGTCGCTTCTTGCATTTGAGCGCAGAGAGCAGGGGCGACGTTTGCCGTAACAGAAATACATCCGACGCCACCTTGGGCGTTAAATCCAATTGCTGTCGGGTCTTCGCCGGACACTTGGATGAAATCGGCGCCACAGCTTAGCCGTTGGTTTGGAACGCGGGCCAAATCGCCAGTTGCGTCTTTTACACCAGCAATCATTTCATGCTTCGCGAGTTCGCCCATTGTTTCCGGAGTCATATCGACAACCGAACGACCAGGGATGTTGTAAATAATGATCGGCAAGCCGCAGTCGGCAGCAGCCGTGAAGTGCGCAATCAATCCACGTTGAGTTGGCTTGTTATAGTATGGCGTAACAACCAAAGCTGCTGTCGCACCTGCCGTCTTTGCTGCCTTCACCAAACGCACCGTTTCGGCAGTGTTGTTCGACCCCGCACCAGCGACAACTGGGAAGCGGCCGTTCACCGCCTCAACCACAGTCTCGACAACTTGGTCATGTTCGGAATGGCTTAGTGTAGGGCTTTCGCCTGTTGTGCCAACAGGAACCAAACCGTGTGATCCTTGATCAACGTGCCACTCGACAAGTTTTTTCAACGTATCAAGATCCAGCTGGCCGTTCGCGAACGGCGTGACGAGAGCAGGGAGAGACCCTTTGATCATGATACGCATCCTTTTTTAGGGGACCTCCGCGACGATTCACGGGGTCAGTTAATTTGGAGGTCTGTAGTGGGGTTTTTCCCCTTTGCCAAGTTTGTGAGTTGCGCAAATTGGATGAAAGCCTACCTATGTGACACAAGAATGCCGCGTAAATCGTATATCGTGGTCGAAAGAAGGGGTGTTTTGTTGAAGATTTCGCGGATCATTTTGGGCCTTTCAGGCTGGCTGATTGCGTCGCCCCTTTGGGCGCAGCAATTGCCCGTTGATCCAGCATTCTCCGAAGCAGTTGGCCTTGTGGGACAAGGCGACGAAGTCGCGGCCCTGAATGCGCTCGCTGACGGCCATGGGGTTGATCAAGATCTTATTGCTTGGTTGATCTTGCGAGACGCTGACACGGATGTCGATTTTGCGATCTATGCCAATTTTCTAGAAAAGCGTGCCGATTGGCCCGGCGTTTCGCGCATCCGTGCCGCCGCAGAGCGTCAGATTGATTTGGAAACCGCGACGACCGAGGACATTCTAGCGTTCTTTGAAGGCGAAGACGTGGAAACCGGGCAGGGCGCCGTTGCTTATGCCGATGCATTGATTGCCGATGGTCGCAAGACGGAAGCCGAAGCGATGTTGGTTGACGTCTGGCTGAACCAAGCGTTGTCGGCATCCGGTCACCAAGCAATTGTAAATGCTTACCCTGACGTCGTTGCGCCACATCACATTGCGCGTGCGGATATGTTGCTTTGGCGGTGGCGAACGACGGATGCGACCAATCTATTGCCGCTTCTTGATGAGGGTGAACAAGCCCTGTTTCGGGCCCGCATGGCGATCATCAATCGTGATGGAGACATGCAAAGCCGCGAAGCGCTCGTTCCTGACCGTCTAAAGGACACGGCCGGTTTGCACTATGATCGGTTCAACCTGTTCTCGGACCGCGGCGACTGGACATTGGCAATGGCTCTCTTGTTGGAACGGTCCACCAGCACTGAAGCATTAGGTGTGCCGTGGAGGTGGGGGTCTTGGCGGCGCATGTTGGCGCGTTGGCAGATGCGTGAAGGTAATATCGAACGTGCCTATGCGCTGGCGTCGAACCATTTCATTAAACCCGACGAAACAAACTATAGCGATCTTGAGTGGCTTTCGGGTTACCTCGCGTTGACCTACCAGAAAGACTACGCTCTAGCGTTGACCCATTTTCAGAACTTCGGTGCGTCCGTGACCTCGCCAATCTCAAAGGGCCGCGCAGGTTATTGGCTTGGCCGCGCCTATGAAGGCTTGGGCGATGCCGAAGCGGCCATCGCGGCCTTTCAAGATGGCGCGCAACATCAGACGTCGTTCTACGGATTACTGGCGGCCGAAAGGCTAGGCTTGACCATGGACCCCGACATCGCGGGAGGTGAAAACTTTGGCCCGTGGCAAGGTTCGCCAATGCTGGAAAATGACCTCGTGTGGGCGGGCTTGTCTTTGCTTGACGCGGGCGAGAGGGGCATGGCGGTTCTGTTCTTTGTCGACGCAGCGAAAACCATGTCGCGCCAAGAGATTGGCCAGCTTGGTCAATTGTTTATGGACATCGGCGAACCCTTCTATGCGGTGCTGATTGCCAAGTCTGCGGTGCGCGAAGGGCTTTTAGTGCAGGATGTTTACTTCCCGATCCATCCGCTGGCGGACCTTGACCTGCCCGTTGAACCTGCGCTTTCGCTCGCCATTGCCCGACAGGAATCGGAATTTCGAACGGATGCAGGCAGCAGCGTTGGAGCCTTGGGATTGATGCAGTTAATGCCTGCAACAGCGCAAGAAGTCGCAGGCTGGATCGATGTGCCTTATTCCCGTGGTCGATTGACATCGGATTGGGATTATAACGCGGCTTTGGGATCGGAATACCTTGCCTTTCTTGAGCGGGAATTTGGCAATTCACCGGTGATGATTGCAGCAGGCTATAACGCAGGGCCTAGCCGTCCCAAAACGTGGATGACCGATCACGGTGATCCGCGCGTTGGCTTTGGCAACGATGATCCCGTTGACGTCGTGGATTGGATTGAACACATCCCGTTCCGTGAAACCCGCAACTACGTCATGCGCGTAACCGAAGGCATTCCCGTCTATCGTGCTCGATTGAGCGGTCAGATCGGACCGGTGCAATTCGAGCGGCTCTTGATCGGGGAGCAGCGCCTCATTCGACCCGTTTCCCGTCCCGTTCGCGTCGTTGAGGAGGCCGAAGTTGTAGATGTTGAGAACGATCTTCCACCCGTTCGACGCGCGGGTGAGTTGGGCCCCTCTGGTCCAAGCGGCGCGCAACCTATCAGGCCGGTATCGCGTGCGGGCGACTAGGATCTTTGTCGGGCCCGCCACAGGGTGAACAAACCTGCAGAAACGACTATGACTGCGCCGATAACCACGTTTGGTGCCAAGGTTTCGCGAAATACGACCAACCCGATGACACTCACAAAAACCAGTTGAAAGTACGCAAAGGGTTGCACTGTGCTGGCCTCTGCGACCTCATATGTTTTGATCAAGAACCAGTGACCCGTCGCGCCCGTTACGCAAAGAGCTGCCATCCACCCCCAATCGGCGGGCACCATCGGTTCCCAAAACCAAATGCCCAATGGCGTCATAGCTATCGCGCCTACTACGCCTGTCCAAAAAAAGGAGGTCGCAGCCGTGTCTTTCCGTGCGGCAAAGCGGGTCAGTAAACCGTAAAGCGCAAACATGAGTGCCGCGATCAGTGGAATCGCGGCCGTCAGGCTGAATACACCTTTCCCTGGTTGAAGGATGATCAGGATACCGACGAACCCAACCCCAATCGCCGACCATTGCCGCCAGCCGACCCTTTCACCCAGTACGGGGCCAGAGAAGGCCGCAATCAGCAATGGGTAACATGCGAAAACCGCATGAGAATCGATCAACCCCAAGACAACGAATCCCAAGACCAAGACGCAAATTTCAGCTACCAGAAGCAGTCCTCTCGTGATCTGAAGAAACGGTTGTGACGTCGATGCAGCTTCGCGAAGTGAACCCGCTTGCCGCCGCGCAATCGCGATGACGAATGCGGCAAAGAACCAATAGCGGATCGTGACAATCATGATCACGTTGTATTCCCCTGCCAAGTGGCGGCTGAATCCATCTTGCACGGCCATCACAAAGGTCGCGGCAATCATGAAGAGGATACCTTGGCGGGTGTTTTGTTGGCTCACTTCATGGTGCCTCGCGACATGTGCCGCTTGCGCCCGAACCCTTTGGTGCGTTCAATTTCGAAGCCTGCGTCGACAAGGGCGCGTCGTACAAAACCTGCGGCTGTGTAGGTGGCGCAAGTGCCTCCCTTTGCGGTGTGCTTGCCGATTTGATCCATCAGATCATCGCCCCAAAGCTCGGGGTTTTTGGCGGGCGAAAAACCGTCCAGATACCACGCATCGGCTTTGCCGTCCCATTGCGTCAGGGTCTTCCTCGCGTCGCCAATAATGACCTGCAATTTAAAATCGGGGCCAGAAAAATTGGGAAAAGTGCCGTGTTCGAATGCATCGATGGGCAAACCATCAAACGCCTGTAGGGCCCGCATCATATCGGCCATAGGCATGGGAAACGCTTCAAAGCTGGTGAAGTGAAGTTTTCCTGTCACACCAGCCGCGCGCCATGCCGCGAGCGTTACCAAAAAGTTTAGCCCGGTGCCAAACCCCAACTCGCCTACATGGAAATCCCCCTCAAATCGCGCGGGAAGGTCATTGCCGTCCAAGAAAACATGTCGTGTTTCCGCAAGGCCGTCATCAAGCGAGAAATAAGGGTCGTCGAACTGAACCGATACAGGCGTCCTGCCGTCGCGCCATTCCAAATCTGCTTGCTGGTCTGTCATGTCATGGTGCCTTATCTGATCAACAGGAACATGAAAGCAGCGAGCGGTAATGGCAACGGTAGATGTAACAGTACGCGGAGCAGGGGCCTTTGGCCTGAGCGTAGCTTGGGCCTGCGTGAAGCGCGGCGCTCGGGTGCGGATCATTGACCCGAACGGCGTCGGTGCGGGGTCTTCTGGCGGCATTGTCGGTGCATTGGCTCCCCACGTGCCGGAGCAGTGGAACCCGAAGAAAGCGTTTCAATTAGAGAGCCTGTTGTTGGCGGAAGATTGGTGGCGCGAAGTCGATGACGCGTCTGGGTTATCAAGCGGCTACGGTCGGACAGGGCGTTTACAGCCCTTGGCTGAAGGCGCACCCGATCTCGCCCAGTCCCGTGCGGTCGGTGCCGATAAACTTTGGCAAGGACGAGCAATCTGGGAGGTCATCGACACCCCCCAGTCTGAGTTTGTGCCGATCAGCCCGACTGGCCAGTACATTCGCGATACCCTCAGCGGTCGAATCCATCCCGCGCAGGCCTGTGCGTCTCTTGCCAAAGCCCTTGAGGCGCGGGGGTGCGAAATCACTGAAGATAGTAGTTTTCTGGATGAGGGCGCTGTCGTATGGGCCACGGGGTATCAAGGTCTGGAGGCCCTTACGGCAGATCATACCCGTTTGGTCGGAGCGGGTATCAAAGGGCAGGCGGTTTTGCTGGACTATGATGCCCGAAATGAACCCCAGCTTTTCGTGGACGGGCTGCACGTCATTCCACATGCGGACGGCACAACTGCAATTGGGTCAACGACCGAACGAGAGTTCGACGACCCCCAAAGCACGGACGCCCAATGCGACGCGCTTGTTGCCAAGGCGCGGGAATACGTCCCCGTTCTTTCTGGAGCGATCGAAATACGCCGCTGGGCTGGCGTGCGACCCCGTGCAAGAACCCGCGCACCCATGTTAGGCAATCATCCTTTCCGTGACGGAGAGTTCATCGCCAACGGGGGCTTCAAGATTGGGTTTGGTATGGCGCCATTGGCGGCTGAAAAGCTTGCCCAGCTTATTCTAACAGGTGAGGACGCAATCCCCGAGGATTTCAACCCATCGCTGAGCCTTTAGCGCATCACTGCTTCCATACACTGTTCACCTTGCGGGCCGCGGACCCATGCGGCCCCATCGGCCCAACAAAGCGTTGCCGAGCTTGGTAGGGTTAGCGGCGCCGTCGCGCGGTAGCTTACTTCGGTCAACGGCTTTCCCAGCATCCGTTCCCCCATCAGCATCAAATGTTGGGCCAGCAATGGGCCGTGAACCACAAGCCCGCCGTAACCCTCAATGTCTCGGGCATAGGGTTCATCGTAGTGGATGCGGTGCCCGTTCATCGTCAGAGCCGAGTATCGAAACAGTAGGGTGCTGTCGAAGTGCACGTTGTCTTGGTGGGTCTCATCCGTTCTCGCGATAGGCCTTTCAGGTGTGTCGCCTCCATCTTCGCGATACACCAAATCTTGCCATTCGCTGAGGACCACCGCACCGCGTTGCCGGATGTCATGGCGTAGCCGCACAAAGGCCAGTGGCCCCGATCGTCCGTTCTTGCGGGTCACGCCTTCGATCATTGACGTCTTTTCGGCGCGGATTCCAGCCTTTAAAGGCGTGTGAAACAAGAGACGTCCTGCAGCCCACATGCGCCGTGGCAGCCCCATGTCCGGCACGAACCCTCCCAAAGCTGGATGACCGTCACGGCCAAGGTTTTGTGGCGGCTGTGGGTCCCAAAAATAGATGTGGTGAAAGAAGGGAGGCAATGTGCTGGCCGCGGTGATTGTTGGCTCAAACCCCAATGCGACTTGCAGTGCGCAGGCACGCGCGGGATCCATTACATCTGTCAAAATTTGCGTAGAGGCCGATTTCTCTGTCATAGCTGCCATGCTGACCAAAACCAAAGGAGCCTGCAAGTGCCTCGTCTTTTGTCTATAGACCACCTCGTTTTGACGGTCGCGTCGATCGAGCAATCGGTGAAGTTCTACGAGGATGTTTTGTGTATGGCAGCCGAGCAGTTCCGAGTGGCTGACGGCACAGTCAGAACCGCGCTTAAATTTGGTAATCAAAAGATCAATTTGCATCAGGCGGGCGCTGAATTTGATCCAAAGGCCGCGAATCCACGACGAGGTTCGGCAGACATTTGTTTCCTGTCAGACACGCCATTGGTGGATTGGATCGCGCATCTTGCGCATCAAGATGTGAGCATCGAAGAAGGACCAATTGTCCGTACAGGTGCTGTTGGTCCACTCGAATCCATCTACATTCGAGATTTGGACGGGAACTTGATCGAGGTTTCTAATCCGACCTAAGTAACATCGCGTGGCGCCGCTTTAGGGTTTCGCAATCATGTGAAAATTGAACCTTTGCACTGCCGGTCTTGTATCGCATGCTGACCCAAATATCGGGAGCACAACATCATGCAGCGCCACGGCGGACAGATCCTTGTTGAACAACTCATACGGCTCGGCGTTCGCCGTGTTTTCTCGGTTCCAGGCGAAAGCTTTTTGGCGGCGTTGGACGGGCTTTATGATGCAGGCATCGACAATGTTGTTTGTCGCCAAGAAGGCGGCGTCGCGATGATGGCCGAAGCCTACGGCAAGATGACAGGCCAGCCTGGGGTCGCGTTTGTGACGCGTGGGCCAGGGGCGACCAATGCCTCGGCCGGTGTGCACATTGCCATGCAGGATAGTACACCGATGGTTCTTTTTGTCGGTCAGATACGCATGGAAGATCGTGACCGTGAAGCGTTCCAAGAGGTCAATTACAAAGCGATGTTTGGAAGTATCGCTAAGTGGGTTACAGAGGTGAACCATACCGACCGTTTGCCTGAATACATCGCCCGCGCGTTCAATGTTGCGACGGCTGGGCGGCCCGGTCCTGTCGTCCTAGCGCTCCCCGAAGATATGTTGTCAGCGAGGGCTGATGTACCCGACATCAAAGGGCCGATTGTGGAACTCGCGCCAACACTTGCAACCGTCGCTGAAGACACGTTGCAATGGCTCAGCGGATTTGAACGACCGCTCGTTATTGTGGGCGGTCCTCATTGGTCCCCCGAAGCCGCAAATGATCTAGGGACCTTTGCGAGCGTGCAAAAACTTCCGGTTGCGCTAGGCTTTCGGCGGCAAGACTATCTCGACAATCGCCACCCGAATTATGCGGGTGACTTGAATGTGGGAGTAAACCCAAAACTCGCGCAACGTGTTAGGGACGCGGATGCGCTTCTCGTTATTGGATCGCGACTGGGGGATATTGAAACGCAAGGCTACACGTTGGTCGACCCTGCAGAACCACATCTTGCGATTTGTCATGTCCACGCGGATCCGAACGAGCAAGGGCATGTTTACCGCCCTGATGTCGCGGTGACGGCTGACGGTGTGTCGTTCATCCGTGCGTTGGCTGACTTGCCGGCCACAGATAGGGATTGGTCGGATTGGACCAAGGCCGCCCGCGCTGACTATGACGCTTGGAAAACGCCTCAAGAAACACCGGGGGATTTGAAGCTAGAACAGGTCATTACATGGTTGTCTGAAAACCTGCCGCAAGATGCGATCCTAACCAATGGAGCAGGTAATTACGCAGGTTGGTTGCACCGATATTTCGTCTTTAAGCAGCATGGGACGCAGCTTGCTCCGACGTCGGGGTCAATGGGGTACGGGTTCCCTGCGGCAATTTCTGCCAGCCTTGAACACCCCGACCGACAAGTTATTTGCCTTGCAGGGGACGGATGTTTTCAAATGACCTGCAATGAGCTTTCGACCGCAGCCCAGCACGGTGCAACGCCTATTGTGATCGTCGTCAACAATGGTCGCTACGGTACGATTCGAATGCACCAAGAAAAACACTATCCGGGGCGTGTTTCTGGAACAAGACTGACCAATCCGGACTTTGCGGCCCTCGCGCGGGCTTACGGTGGTCATGGGGAAACAGTTACGACCACTGCAGATTTCGCGCCCGCATTTAAGCGGGCACAGCAAAGCGGCACATTTGCGGTATTGGAGTTGCAAGTAAGCGAGGACGCGCTTTCAACAAGCGCGACCCTCGCCAAACACCCTTAGCGGGTTAACTGCGCCCTTAGCTTCTCGCCGATCTCATCAATGTCGGCCTGCGTTATCGTAAGCGGCGGTGACAAGCACAGTGCGTCCCCGACAGGGCGGACAATCAAGCCGGCTTCCCATAGCCCGTTATAGGCCGCACGACCTGCATCACCTACGGCGCCATCCTGATGTAGCTGAACCGCACCAATGATGCCGCAATTTCGGACGTCCTGCACAACTGGAAGATCGGCCAAAGCGTGCAACATATCTTCCCACGGTTTCGCCATTCGTGCGGCATTGCCGAAGATGTCTTCGTCTCTATATGCGTCCAAAGTCGCAATGCACGCCGCCGATGCGAGAGGATGCCCAGAATAGGTGTAGCCATGGAAGAGGTCCGGCATCTTGGCAGGCCCATTGCGGAACGCGTCACGTACGGCCGCCGTAGCAAGAACACCACCCATCGGGACCGTCGCATTGGTCATCCCTTTGGCGCAGGTCACCAAGTCTGGCTGCACACCGAAGGCCTCAAAAGCAAACGGGGTGCCCATACGTCCGAAACCCGTGATCACTTCGTCAAAGATCAGCAAAATTCCATGTGTGTCGCAAATTTCGCGCAGCCGTTCGAGGTAACCAACGGGCGGCGGAAAGACCCCTCCCGCGCCGCTGACGGGTTCGACAATCACCGCAGCAATGGTTTGTCCCCCGTGCAAGTCGCACAGCCGTTGAAGGTCATTGGCAAGATCGGCGCCGTGGTCTGGCTGCCCGAGACTGTTGTGGTTCTCCTCAAGCCATGTGTGCCGCATATGCGCGGTAGAAGGGTACAGCGTGCCAAACTGACCTTTGTTCAGCCCCAGCCCACCAACAGACAAGCCACCAAAGTTGATTCCGTGATAGGCCTTCTCTCGACCAACTAGAATTCGGCGATCTCCGTCACCACGGGCTGTGTGGTAGGCCAATGCGATCTTCAACGCCGTGTCCACAGCCTCAGACCCTGAGTTTGTGAAAAACACATGATCAAACCCGGGCGCCAGCGCTGTGACACGGGCGGCAGCCTCAAAGGCCAGCGGGTGCCCTTGATTAAAGTTATGGACAAAATCCAGACGCGCCGCCTGATCTTGAATGGCTTTGGTGATCTTTGGGTGGTTGTGGCCCGCGTTACAGCACCATAAGCCGCCCGTTCCGTCGAACAGCTCATGCCCGTCAATGCTGGTGTAGCGCACGCCTTCTGCTTTGGAAATCAGACGCGGGTTGTCTTTGAACATTTCGGACGCCGTAAACGGCATCCAGAAACTGTCGAGGTCGTTGGGAACGGTTGGGTTGTCGCGTGCGGTATCTGGCATGATGGGCTCCTTTAACGGAAATCCTGTCACGCCTTTTGCCCCCTGCCAAGCCTTGTGACTGGCCTAACCTTGTTTTGGCAAAAACGCCTCAACTGCGGCGCTCGCTATGACGATGACATTGCCGTTGTCGGGGTTGGTCACATTCAACCCACCTTTAACCGCAGTTACCGTCGCGCGCCCCCTCGGCAGAGTGCCCACAAGTGAATCACAATCCACTGCAGCCGGGTCTTGCACCCCGACTGTCACCTGCACCCGCATGGCATCGTGACTAAGGCCCGTAGCCTCGAATAAAGGTATGGAGGAGTGACGCAAAGCATCCTCAATCGCGCGCGCTGCCGCCTTGGTGTAATCTTGGCCATAAAGGTCGTTACCCATGCCCATCTCAATAATGAATCTCTGATCGGTCATGATGGTAAATCCAGTGCAACAGATAGAGCTACGTTGGCGATCACCGTGGGCTTGCCATCTGGACGGGGCACATCTAGCCCGCCTTCGACAACCGAGAATGACAGCTGCCCATATGGAAATATGTCCCGCAACGCTTCGGTATCCACTTCGTCAGGATGTTGGACACCAATCTCGACAGTGATTTTCATCGCTTCTTTGGGCTGGCCATAGAGTTCTGCCAAATTGATCGAGTTGTGCCACAAGGCATCCTGCAGCGCGCGCCGTGCGGCCTGCGTGTAATCTTGGCGGCGCAAAGACGTGCCCATGCCAAATTCAGTCAGTAACCGAGTCGCCATCATGTAATCTCCCAGTACGTCGTAGTATTTTTCTGCCAGCCTGCGCGGTGCAGCAATGGTGTGTCGGATGTGTCTGCGGGATGCCCGAGGCAAAGATATCCTGTCAGCGACCAACTGTCGGGAACGTCAAACACGGCTTTCACACCCTTAGGATCAAGGATCGAGACCCATCCCACGCCGATATTTTCAGCCCGAGCAGCCAGCCAAAGCGTCTGAATCGCCGTGACAGTGGAGTAGGCCAGCATCTCGGGCATGGTCTGTCGCCCTAAGCCGGCACCTTCGGCCGGCGCGGTCTCTGTCCAGATCGCCAAATGTACGGGCGCTTCTTGCAGTCCAGAAAGTTTCAAGGCGCGGTAGGCCTCGGCCTTTTCGTCACAATAAAGCTCGGCGGCTTTGTCGTTGGCCGCTTTGAAATTCTCAAGGACGGCCTGACGCTTGGCGCGGTCCTCGACTTGGAAAACCCGCCACGGTCGCGCGTTTCCGACGGCTGGGGCACAGTCCATTGCGTCGCGCAGCCGCGCCAAAACCTCGGGGGCGACAGGATCGGCTTTGAAGTGCCGCACATCGCGCCGCCAGACCAACAAGTCCGCCAAAGCGTCGCGATGATGCGAACCCATCTGCATCCTAGTATTCCACGCCGATCTGCGCCTTTACACCAGACCTGAACGGGTGTTTCACGAGTTCCATTTCGGTCACTAGATCGGCAATCTCGATAAGGTCGTCGTGGGCGTTGCGACCTGTCAGAACGACATGGGTCATCTCGGGCTTTTCTTCGACGAGAAACTCAACAACATCCGCGATCGGCACGTAGTCGTAGCGGATGGCGATGTTGATCTCATCCAACAGGACCATTGAATTGCTTTCATCGCGGATCAGTTCTTTGGCTTTTTCCCATGCGGCCATTGCCATCTCGGTGTCGCGGGTCTTGTCTTGGGTTTCCCATGTGAACCCTTCGCCCATGGTGTGGAACGCACATTCATCCGTAAACTTTTCAAGGATTAAATCGCGTTCACCGGTGCTCATGCCGCCCTTGATGAACTGCACCACACCACATTTCATACCATGTGCAATATGGCGGAAAATCATCCCAAACGCCGCCGAAGATTTGCCCTTCCCCTTGCCGGTATGGACGATGATCAGACCCTTCTTGTCGGTCTTCGTCGCCATAATCTTATCACGTGCGGCTTTCTTCTTTGCCATTTTCATCGCGTGGCGGTCAGCATCTTCACTCATTTGGCGCTCTCCTCTTTGCAGCGCACAGACTGCGCCAGCCTGCCGTTCCCCGCAAGCAAAAAGGGCCGCGCGAAGGCAGCCCTTTTCGTGTCTTACTGAACGGGGGGAGGGTTATTCAGCAGGAACTGGCGTCGCTCCGGATGGTTTACGGAAGTGACGCCGATTGAGGTGCAGTACGAGCAGGACCATGGCGACCTGGAAGCCGATGGCAACTGCTGTGAGACCCCAATACAAAATGCCGAATTTCGCGATGATCCCGGCGGCAACAAGGCCTTTGTTGATCCAGAAGTGCATCATCACGGACAACGCGACACCAGGGCAGACCAGCGCATACGCACCAGGGGAATTGCCATCACCGCGCAAATAGGCGTCGGCATATTTCTGGCGACGCAGTACAAGCATCCCAAGTGCGGCAAACGCGGCTTGAACTGCCAAAATTGTCGTCGTCAGGAGTAACGTCGAAGCCATGTCTGAATGACCTTCGAACGTGGTGTGCAGCCCGTGGTCTTGACGCATTGTCATGATGCCAAGGATCGTCAGGATCGGCACGACAATCATCAATGTCGGCGCACTTTCTTTGGCGGTGCCGTGGTGCAGCATGGAATTGAATGCCACGATGGCGGCAACAAGCGCATACAACGCGGCAATGGTGCCAACAAAAATCGACAACACGAGGGAAATACCAACAGTCGCTGGAACCGTGCTCATGGCGGCGGGGGCGGACAGGCCAACGGCTACCATAGACAGTGCGAACGCTGGCAAGAGCTGTGCAAAGGAGTTGTTCGCCGTCACGTCAAAAACGCCACCCTCAGATAAGACGCGCCCAAGGAAGAAGCCGATACGACGGAATGCGATCATGCCGATGATCGCGAAGGTGACCAATGCCGCCGGGAAAAGGTATTCAACAATGCCCCAAAGGCCAGGCACGTAGACAAGGCCGACAATGAACAGACCATTTACGGTCATCGCCAGTGCCAATGGCATCGCCAACAACTGGGTTTCGCCATTGGAGTTCACGAGTTTTGTATAAGCACCTGTCTTAGCGAACTTCCCGAGCTCAGCGAAATTCCAAAACAGCATTTTAAGGTTTAGAAAGACCATTGCTGCAATTCCGACCACGGCAACGGCGATACCGGATTTCATAGCAAAGGTTCCGCTGTTGAAGGCACCTGCAATGTCTTCAAACACCGGGACAGGTGCATTTGGGTGCGGCACCCAGAACATCAGATACATGAAGAAAGTGACGGCGAGGCCGCCCGCCCCCAAGGAGGCAAGGAAATACAGCGGGGAATAGGTGTCCGCTGGGCGTGAGTGCGGTGTCATAACTGATTCCTTTCGAGACATCTTATCGTCAGATGTATCGAGCCGGTGCGGTGGTGGCCTTGATATATGTCAAGAATTGAATGTGTTTTCTTGTGAAACGCAGCTTACCTAAGGGCAGTGGCTGTAAGCGAGGCGCGATAGCTCACGCAGCCACCGTCATCCTAAAGTTGAGCATCAAAACGCCAGTTTTTCCCCTGAAATTACAAATGGTTTTCAGCGATGATGATTTTGAAGGGGTTGGTAGATGCGTGTGTTTTCAATAGTGTTGTTTTTATCGTACCTCGGTGTTGCTGCATTGGCAGCCGGGATTTAGGTTTCACCACCCCTTCACCATCAAGCCGTTATTCCAGCAATCCAGCAATCCGTGCCCGAGCGGAATTACTACGCGGGGTCCATAGACCGCGATCAATTGCTTCTTTCAATCGAAGAGCAATTTCGGTCAGGGCAGGCGCATTGTGCTCGGCGATGAATTCTCGCGTTTCGTCATCTGCCAAAAACGCCTCTTCTACGAGGTCGAAATGGTGGTTTTGAACGGCACCGGTCGTGGCTGCAAACGCAAACAAATAATCAACCGTTGCCGCTATCTCGAAGGCACCTTTGTACCCGTGCCGTTTGACGCCATCGATCCACTTTGGATTGACGACACGGGATCGAACAACACGGCCAATTTCATCATCCAAAGTGCGAATAACAGGTCGTTCGGGGCGCGAATGGTCGTTATGATAGATCGGACGGTCTTGGCCTTGCAGCGTGGCAACCGCCGCCGCAGCCCCACCCTCAAACTGGTAGTAATCGTCACTGTCGAGCACGTCATGTTCGCGGTTGTCTTGGTTTTGTACGATGGCTTCGACCTGTCCAAGACGAGCCTCAAATCCGTCGCGGTCCTTCGCGCCTTCGATGCCAGCCCCGTACGCATATCCACCCCACTCGAGATAGGCATCGGCAAGGTCTTTGCGGTCCGCCCAGAGCCGTTCATCAATCATCGCCTGAAGACCAGCGCCATAGGCTCCCGGTTTCGAGCCATAGACCCGTGCCTGTGTTTCGCCCGCCCGAGAACGAGCAGCCGCCGGATTCTGATCGGCGCTTTCATCTAAAGCCTGAACTGCTTTAGCTGCGCTATCAAACAAGGCGATCAATTGTGGGAACGCATCACGGAAAAAGCCGCTAATTCGCAATGTCACATCAACGCGGGGCCGACCCAGAACGCCTTCGGGTAGAATCTCAAATCCCGTTACGCGGCGATTGGCAGCATCCCACTTCGGCTTTACGCCCATCAGCGCCATAGCCTGAGCGATGTCATCACCACCGGTGCGCATGTTTGCTGTACCCCAAGCGGTCACCAACATCGCACGAGGCCAATTGCCATGGTCTTGCAAATGTTTCTCGATCAGCAGGTTCGCGGACTTCCAGCCAAGCGCCCAAGCGGTTGGCGTCGGAACAGCACGGGAATCGACAGAATAGAAATTCCCACCTGTCGGCAGAACATCCAATCGTCCACGTGTCGGCGCGCCGGATGGCGCTGGGGCGACGAAGTGTCCTTTTAGGGCGCTGAGGAGCCCCGCTCCTTCGTTCGGGCCGCATGCTCGCACGACAGGTATGATCTTGCTTTGAATTTCCGACAATACAGATTGGGATTTTTCGCCCGTTGCTTGAACGGATCCATCGAGTAAGGCTTGCGAAAAGAGTTCAAGCCTCTCAACCGTATCCCCCAACGAGCGCCAACCATCGTCGGACAGCGCAGTCAAAACGTTTGGTTTTTCGGTGGCGGTCGCGGCCATGTCGCAATCCAATGGATCAAATGACAATTCTAAGTCTGTTGCCAACGCGCGCAACAGCGACGCGTCTCGGCCTGTACCGTCGCCGCGCGGCACACGGGCCAGTGCAATCGCCAAGTCGCGCTCCAAAGTTCCATCGGGCGACTGTCCGAAAACATGCAACCCGTCGCGAATTTGTGTTTCTTTCAACTCACAAAGATACGCGTCTAGTTTGGCCAGATCGCCCTCTTCATCCCCCAGAAATCCCGCGTCCTTTGCGAGGCCAGTCACATCGGACAGCGACAGGATTTCCTTGCGCAACAGCTCGATCCGGCGTGGGTCAACGCCCGCTGCCTCGTAGTACTCGTCTACCAACGCCTCTAGATCGCGAAGCGGGCCGTAGCTTTCTGCGCGAGTTAGTGGCGGTGTCAAATGGTCGATAATGACAGCTGCTGCGCGCCGTTTGGCTTGCGTGCCTTCACCGGGGTCATTGACGATAAATGGATAGATATGCGGTGTTGGGCCAAGCACGACCTCTGGCCAGCAGGTCTCGCTCAATGCTGTTGCTTTGCCAGGCAACCATTCAAGATTGCCGTGCTTGCCCATGTGGACAATCGCGT
Source organism: Octadecabacter algicola (assembly GCF_021532625.1). Classification (GTDB taxonomy): domain Bacteria; phylum Pseudomonadota; class Alphaproteobacteria; order Rhodobacterales; family Rhodobacteraceae; genus Octadecabacter; species Octadecabacter algicola. The sequence goes on along the minus strand of NZ_JAKGAR010000003.1, from coordinate 241,859 downwards.
CTGCCCCCCAGTGATGACGTAGCCAAAAATAGAACGCGAGGTAGTTATGCGGCGGCACAAGGTCTGGCGAATGGTAGGTATCTGTCGGGTCGATGTTATAGCCACGTGCAGGTTGCAACCCGACGACAGCATTGCCGAACCGATGAATAGATAAGGCGAACCCGTCGTCGCGCAGGAACGGGTCATCTTCGGGTGTACCCCAGCGGTCGGTCATGTCTTGTTTGACAGACCAAGGCAGGGCATCGAAATACGCGCGATATATCTCAAGCGCCAAAACCTCACCGCCTTCACGATCCGCACGATCAGTTAGCCAGTTCGTCGGACCCGCCATCATGGCGTCCATCAAGGCTTTCGCGTCTTCCGGTGGAGTTACATCGTACCCCTCACCGGCTAGCAGCTCCAGTGCGTGAACTGTGGCCGCTGGGGTGTCCAGCCCAACCCCATTGGCAAGACGGCCGTCTTTGTTTGGATAGTTCGCCAAAACCAAAGCGACCTTTTTATCCCGTGCTTCAGTGTTTCGCAGGTTCGCCCAGGACGCGGCTAAATCAGTGACCCACTGCACGCGATCCCCGACGGCGCGGTAAGTTGCGATTGGGCATTCGGTGGCCTCATCAAAATAAGCCTCCCCCTTAAAGCTGATCGCGCGGGACAGGACGCGCCCGTCGACTTCCGGGAGTGCCACGTTCATCGCGATATCGCGCGCGCTCAGACCGGTAAGCCCATCTGCCCAAGCTTGTTCAGAAGATGCAGCCAACACGACCTGAAACACCACAGCCTTGTTGGCAAAGGGCGCTGCCAGGGGATTCAAAGATGAAGTATCCCCCGCATGAGGCGAGCCAACGGCAAAACTTGTGCAGTTCAGGATAACGCTCGGCGGGGCATCCAGAAACAAACCTTCAAGCGTCGCTTGTGAGAGCGGGTCTTTTAAGGAGGCCACAAAGACGGGCAGAGGGTTTAATCCTGAACGCAACAGGGATTTCACCAACCGGTTGATCGGGTTAAGGCCTGCACCCTGAACCAGCGCACGATAGAACACGATTGGAACAACCGGCGCGTCTTTGGTCCACGCAGCCTGAGCGGTCGCCAGATCGCTGATCCCTGCACCGGGCCAATAGACGCCAGCCTTTAGTAGGGGCCGAGCGGGCTCGGGCGTTTGCCCCCCATCGAGCATAGACTTGGCGTAGCTCAGGAAATTCGTCGAGTTTTCGGGGCCGCCTTCTACCAAATAGGACCACAGAGCATCGTAATCCTCATCCGTGACAGTCGATAGGCTGCGCAACTCGGCGTCGGGTTTGTCATCACCTGGTAGTAAGGCCAACGGCACGCCCGCCTCACGGAGCCGCGCGGCATACTGCTCGACCCCGTACTTCCAGTAACCGACACCACCAAGGCAACGGGCGATAACCAGCCGCGACTTGGTCGCGCATTGATCCAGATGCAAATCTACCGAGAGCGGATGTATCAAGTGCATCATGCTTGCCAAGCGAAGGCTTGGTGCATCCGTCAGCTCACCCCGTGCGGCAGATAGGGCGGCCAGCTCGGTGTCCGCAGCAGAAATGACGACCACATCTGCAGGCGATTGTCCTAGATCGACAGGTTCTTTCCCGTCGTCAATTGCCCCAGGAGTTGCCGCCAACAAATGCATCAGTTAAACGCCTTCAAAACAGGAGACTTCCCATGGACTATAAAGCTGCAGGCGCTCCTAAGCCCGCCAAGGGCCAACCTCGCCACTCTGAGCACAACGCGTATGGCACTAAGAAGACACCGTTCGGACAGCGTCCGTCCAAGGCCGAATTGTTGGCGCGGATGAAAGAGAACGCTGAAAAGAACAAAAAGTAGGTTCACGCCTCGTCCTCGAGCGATTTTTCCATGAAGACGCTATAATCGCTGTCTTCGTAGGAGCCAAAGGGCCCGCATTTCTTAAAGCCGAACCGGTCGTAGAGCCGGTGCGCAGCATCTAGCCCCGTGCCGGTTTCCAAACGCAGGATTGTTAGACCCTCTTCGCGTGCGGTGTCTTCGACCATCCGCAATACTGCGGCGGCGATACCTTTGCCGCGCCCCATTTCGTCGGTGAACATGGATTTCACTTCACCGTAGCCATCCTGAATGGCCAAGGCCCCCGTGCCCAAGATGGCATCTCCTTCGCGGGCGACAAAGAACCTGATATTTTCGGCGCAGAGGGCATCAAGGTCGAGGTAGTGACACGCGCCCGCTGGAAACATCGCATTCATCAAGGCATGGCTTTGGGCCAGCAGAGCGGCTGGGGCTGTGTCCTTGGGGTGACCTGCCTCGACGACAATCATGCCTTAAGCGCGGCTTCGATCTTAGCCATGTCTAGCCCAGCCTGACCAATCACGACGAGCCGCGTCAACCGTGGCGCCATGCCAAATGGGCGGTCAAAATAGGTGTCCACGCGAGGCCCAACAGCCTGCAACGTCAGTCGCATCGGCTTGCCTTGAATTGCAGCGAACCCTTTGAGGCGCAAAATATCATGTGCGCGGATAACATCGGCGACCTTTTCGGCAAACGCAGTTGCGTCTTCAATCTCGCCCAGTTCAACGACGAAGCTTTCGAACTCATCGTGGCCATGGCTGTGTTCATGACTGTGATCATGGTCGTCATCGTGATGATGATCGTCGTCGTGATCGTGGTGATGATGGTGGACCTCGTGGCGGGCATCCAAGTCAGCCTCGGCGCCGACGCCTTGACCAAGCAGGACATTCACGGGCAGGGCACCCATTGTGGCTGTGACGACCTGAACGCCTTTGCGGGCTTCGGATTTAAGCACAGCCCGTAAGTGATCTGCCTCACCTTCGGCCAGTAGGTCGGCTTTGTTCACCACAATCATATCTGCGCAAGCAATCTGATCTTCAAACAGCTCAGCTAGCGGCGTTTCGTGGTCCAAGTTCTCGTCTTGCTTGCGCTGTGCATCGACGGCGGCAACGTTATGGGCAAACTGTCCCGCGCTTACGGCTTTGCCGTCAACCACAGTGACAACACCGTCTACCGTGACCTTTGTGGAAATACCGGGCCAATTGAACGCCCGCACCAACGGCTGAGGCAAAGCCAACCCGCTGGTTTCAATTACGATGTGGTCTGGTGGGTTATCCCGTCCCAACAGTTGCTCCATCGTCGGGATGAAATCATCTGCGACTGTGCAGCAGATGCAGCCATTAGACAGCTCAACAACATCCTCTTCGGTGCAGGTCTCAATGCCGCAGCCTTTCAGGATGTCACCATCTACGCCCAGATCGCCGAATTCATTGATGATCAAAGCAATACGTTTACCGTTGGCGTTTTCAAGCATGTGACGGATCAGCGTTGTTTTTCCGGCTCCCAAGAAGCCGGTGACAACGGTTGCGGGGATTTTGGCAGCCATGGGATATCCTCAGGGTTTTGCATGCGAAATGGCGGCCCCTGAAGGACCGCCAGAAATTCGTAGAATTAAGGTCTTAGGCTGCGGACAGAAGCGCAACGATTGGGCCTTCGATGACTTCCAAGCCAAGGAATAGACCAACACCGGCGATTGCAGCGCCAACAAGACGGGCATTAACAGACGCGGGAGAAACCGAACCTGCTTTGCTCGCGGCCCAACCGGCAAACAGCGCAATCGCGTATTGGATCGCACCAAGGCCGATCAAGTAGCCGATAAGAACTGCACCGCCAACGCCGCCTTCTTGGCCAGCAATGGAACCGCCAAATGCCGAGCCGTGGAACAAACCGAAGACTGCGAACAAAGCCACGATTGCTGTAGGGGCTACGCCGCGACCAGACGCAAGCAAACCACCGGCAACCACCAAAGAAGCGACGATCACCAATTCAGCGGCAGGCATTGCAACGCCTGCATACATAAGACCACAACCAACCAGCATCGCGCCGACATAGGCCGCCGGTGCCAAGAAACGGTGAGCGGTAAACAATGCCAAGATGCCAACAGCAACGACAAAGAAGAGGTGGTCAAAACCCAAAACTGGGTGACCCACGCCGGACATCAGCCCGTGTGCAAATGTTTCCATGGGCAAGCCGCCCAATGGATGGTGCGCCAAAGCCGGAGTAGCAGTCGCAGTTAGTGCCAATGCGGCAAGGATATTCTTTTTCATGTCTCAGTCCCTATACGGTCGTCATCCCCGACGACGGGTTACATTTTGCATGGCAGGTTTCCTGGCTCGCGGGTCAATGTGAACCTCGTCCCCTTCCCGAGTTTCCTCAGTGGTATGGACGAACACTCACCGCTTACAGTCGCGGGGGCGGCTGTGGTTTTGCTCCTCCTAATTGGATCGGTGCGCACCACATTCCCATTTGATTCCGCGCTTCGGCTTAGCCTTGGCGCAATGAACCATGCCCAACCGTTGTGCGATGGCGCAGAAGATCGGTCAAGGCTGATTCCGGCACTGAGATGCCGATTGCGACGCTATGCACCAGTTTCGTGGTCGTGATTTATGCCCAAAGCGCACTGTGTCGGCCAATATCTTGTGGATAAATCCGCCAATTCACCCACATCCAGTGTGCGTTCGTTGACTCGAGCGACGTGGGGCATTCAAACTGCATGCCAGACAAAGAATCAAAAAGAGCAGCCCAAATGCGGTTTTCCCGCCTTCGCCTGAACGGCTTTAAAAGTTTCGTAGACCCAACCGACCTGATTATTCAGGACGGCCTGACTGGTGTCGTAGGGCCAAATGGGTGCGGCAAGTCCAATCTGCTCGAAGCGCTGCGTTGGGTTATGGGCGAAAACCGCCCGAAGGCCATGCGTGGTGGCGGCATGGAAGATGTCATCTTTGCCGGTGCGTCGACCCGTCCGGCTCGTAATTTTGCTGAAGTTTCTTTGCACATCGATAATGGGGAACGCCTTGCACCTGCTGCGTTCAACGACAGCGACAACTTGGAAATTGTGCGCCGCATTACCCGCGATGTGGGGTCCGCATATAAAGTCGGCACCAAAGACGTGCGTGCGCGCGATGTTCAAATGCTCTTTGCCGATGCATCGACGGGGGCTCATTCACCGGCATTGGTTCGGCAAGGTCAAATTGCGGAGCTCATCAATTCCAAGCCCAAGGCGCGTCGCCGAATTCTGGAAGAAGCGGCAGGCATCTCGGGGCTTTATCAACGTCGCCATGAGGCGGAGCTGAAGCTCAAAGGTTCTGAACAGAATCTCGCCCGCGTTGATGATGTAATTGAACAGCTTGCCAGCCAGTTGGGGCAACTTGCCCGGCAAGCGCGCCAAGCTGCGCGGTATCGTTCCATCGGTGAAGAGTTGCGCCAATCCGAAGGCCTGCTTTTGTATCGTCGTTGGAAAGAAGCCGACGAAGCCCGCGCAGCTGCGGCCGACCAGTTGCGCCAACGCACCACAGATGCAGCAAGCGCCGAGACTGCCGCACGCCAATCGGCCAAAGTGCGACAAGGGGCCGAAGACGCGCTACCCGCCTTGCGCGAAGAAGAAGCAATCGCCGCCGCTGTGCTGCAGCGCCTTCACGTGCAACGCGACACTTTGGCCGACCAAGAAGCTCGTGCAAAACAAACCATCGAGACGTTGACAAATCGTATCGAACAGCTGGCCAAAGACATGGCCCGCGAAGCCGAATTGAACAAAGACGCTGGCGAAACAATTGATCGCCTTGAATGGGAAGCCGGAGAAATCGCCAAAGCTGGCGAAGGTCATGATGCGGTGTTGGAAGAAGCCCGCGTTGCCTCTACGGACGGGGCGCAGATTTTGGCAGATCGCGAAGCGGACCTTGCGCAGCTAACAGAAGATGTGGCGCGCCTTGCCGCGCGCCATCAATCTGCACAGCGCCTTATTGACGACTACCGCAAAACTTTGGAAAAGAACGAAGCAGAGGCCGCGCGTGCGATTGCGGCCAAGGCGGATGCAACTGCGGCACTGGCAAAAGCCGCGACAGATTTTGAACTGGCCCAGGCGGCGGAGCATCAGGCACGTGCAACTGCCGAGAAAGCAGAAACCGTTTTGGCCGAAGCCGAGGCGGCGCGCGCTGATACCCAGTCCCGCGAGGCCGATGCACGTGCGCATCGCTCTGAGGCCGAAGGCGAAGCAAACGCATTGCGTGCGGAAACTGCTGCGCTCGCAAAGCTGGTAGACCGTGACAGTTCCGAAGGGTCGCAAATCCTTGATCAGTTGCGTGTACAGGGCGGTTATGAAAAGGCCCTTGGTGCTGCGCTGTCGGATGATCTGAAGGCCCCCGCTGTCACGCCAGATATGGGGTCTGGCTGGGTCCCGTTGCCTGACTACGCACAGCCGCAATCTTTGCCGTCCGGCGTCAAGGCGTTGACCAATTATGTTTCTGTGCCCGAAGTCTTGATCCGCCGTATGGGGCAGGTGGGTCTTGTGGATGCCGCAGACGGCCCGCGTCTGCAAAAGGACCTCGCGCCCGGGCAACGACTTGTCAGCATCGAGGGTGATCTTTGGCGTTGGGACGGGTTCCGCGCCGCTGCCGAAGACGCACCGTCTGCTGCTGCGTTGCGCCTGCAGCAACTCAACCGCCTCGAGGGGCTCAAGAAAGACCTCAACGATGCGACCGCTAAGGCGGATGGGATGCGCCAAGCCCATGAAATGCTAACAACGCGACTGGCTGAGTTGGCCCAAGCAGACAAAGCCGCCCGCGAAGCCCGGCGCGCCGCCGATGGCGCTGTCGCCGACGCAAATCGCGCCTTGTCCCGTGCAGAAGCCGATCGCAATTTGGCGGACGGCAAGCTGGAATCCAGCGGTCTCGCGGTGACGCGACACGAAGAAGAAGCCATGAGCGCCCGTAAAGCTCTGACCGAGGCAGAAGGTAGCCTGCGGTCCCTTGGGAACTTAGATGAAGCTCGCCACCAAGTCGAAGACATCAAGATGACCGTCGAAGCGGCCCGTATGACGATGATGTCAAAACGGTCGAGCTATGACGAAGTGCGCCGCACCGGCGAAGCCCGAACAAAACGCGCGCAAGAAATTACCAAAGAAGTCAGCGGCTGGAAGCATCGCTTGGAGACCGCGAACAAACGATCCGCTGAATTGCAGGAGCGCAAGGACGAAACCGAAGCCGAATTGAAAGACGCGACGTCGGCCCCCGCCGAGATCGCGGCAAAGCGTGAAGAGTTGGCTGACGCCATTGATGAGGCCGAGACACGCCGCAAAGGTTCTGCCGATAAGCTTGCTGAAGCCGAAAGCGCCCTGCGTGATGCAACGATGGCCGAACGCGATGCTGAACGCCTCGCGTCCGAGGCCCGTGAGGCCCGCGCCCGTTCAGAAGCCCGCGCAGATGCGGCTAAGGAAACCGTGGACTACGCTGCGGAACGCATTCAGGAAGCGCAAGAAACCACACCAGAAAACCTTCTGGAGCAGTTGGCCGTCAATCCAGAGGATATGCCGGCGTCCGAGGCAATAGAAAACGATGTCAATCGGCTCAAGCGTCAACGCGACGCGCTGGGCGCAGTGAATCTACGCGCCGAAGAAGACGCCAAAGAAGTTCAGGGCGAACACGACCTGCTGGTGAAAGAGAAGACCGACCTCGAAGAAGCGATCCGCGCTTTGCGTACCGGAATTGCGTCGCTCAACAAAGAGGGCCGCGAACGTCTTTTGACCGCTTTCGAACAGGTCAATGAAAGCTTTGGCACGTTGTTCACCCACCTCTTTGGTGGAGGCGAAGCGAAACTAGTGTTGGTGGAATCCGATGATCCGCTCGAAGCGGGACTGGAAATCATGTGCCAACCTCCGGGCAAGAAGCTCAGCACGCTGTCTCTGCTTTCGGGTGGCGAGCAAACACTGACGGCGATGGCGCTGATCTTTGCTGTCTTCCTCGCCAATCCAGCGCCGATTTGTGTGTTGGACGAGGTCGACGCGCCGCTGGATGATGCCAACGTGACGCGTTTCTGTGACCTGCTCGATGAAATGACACGCCGCACCAATACGCGGTTCCTGATCATTACCCACCACGCTGTGACAATGTCCCGCATGGATCGTTTGTTTGGTGTGACGATGGGGGAGCAGGGTGTCAGTCAATTGGTAAGCGTCGATCTAAAAGCCGCTACAACGCTGGTTGCCTAACCTAGGCACTCTTCAATTGGGCGCGCTCTAACAAGGGTTCGGTTGCGGTTGGATGCGGGGCCGTTCTCTCGAAGTTCGAGCCCGGGGCCTGCGACGGTGACCTCAAAACGACATCCTACGGTCAGGCTGTCAAAAAGCGCCTCCCGCGATGCCCCAAATAACGATATCACACGGCTCTCTGGTAATTCAAAGCTCCCGTAATCAGACCTGATTAGGCCGCAATACGTGAGATCGAAACTTGGCTGCTCTGACCTGAACTTCGGGAGTACTTTCCAACTTCGGCGGCTTCGGCATTCCCGCGCCGCACCGATTTCGGTGATCGTTACGATTTCGGTTTGCCGAGTAACCATCAACGGCAAGACCTCAAGGCCGACAACGGCGATGCTAAATACGAAGACCCCAAAGAGATATTTGTGCAGCGTTCTTAGGCTCTTTGTTTGAGGTGTCTGGGTCCCTTTCATAAAATGTGTGTCCTAAAACAACGCCTCAACTTTTTCGCGTAACCGCAGCTCAGCCTCGACTAGCAATCCATGCTTCGCCAATGCTGAAACGAGTTGAGGCGTCGCCACCTGTGTTGCTGCATAAAAAGCATCAATTTCTGCGCCGGTTGCTTCTTCAAGAAATGCTGCCAAAGGCTCGTTGAACCGGTAGGCACCGTTCACAGTGCGGTGCGGGAGTGCGTCCAGCCACGCAGCTTTGTCTTGTGCGTGAAAATGTAAGACGACGATTTCTGGGTTCACGGGCACATGCAGTGGCGGTTCTTTCTTCCCGAAGGAACCTGCGTGAATTTTTGGGATCAGCCCTTTTATTCCAGTCTTGAAGAAACTTTTACCGACCTTGTGGCTCAGCATATTCTTTTTCAGCAACGCGGTGTAATCGCCAAGCACGTCCATACGTGTTTCGGCAGGCATTCCGTTGGGAAAGGGCAATCGAAACTGCCGCGCGGTGAAGATATCATCCGGCAATGAGGGGTCGTTCAAAGCTTCCGCAGGTGCAACCCTCATGAATGGAAAATCGTCATCCCATTCCTCCAGAACGTCGCCAATCGGTCGTGTGCAAAAAAGGTATTCATCAACGTCTACGTGCGCGATTATAGGCAAGGCGGCCTCAGCGTAAATGCGTTGCATATTGTAGCTTTGGCGGGGTTCCTGTTTGTTGGGGCGCATGCCCAGCACGGCCCAGTAGGCGTCATCACACAAGATCGCTGTTACATTATCGAGCTGGTTTAGAACGTGGCCCGAAACCTCATCCGCGTCATCGAGATGTATCCAGATATGCGCTGCGCCAGCGGCACGATGCCAAGCCACAAACGCCAGCAACTGGGTCAGGGGCGCCTTGGCCGTAGTGCAAACGCCCCACTTCACCTAAAGCGCATTCAAGAGTGCCGGTGTTGGCCATGCATCCGCAGGCATCCCCAGCCGTTGTTGTTCCGCCTGAATGGCGACCCTTGTGCGAGCACCAATAATACCGTCAGCGCCGCCAACGTCGTGCCCGCGCGCTTCCAGTTTCCGTTGTAACTGTTGCACCTGTTCTCCACTTAAACCCGTGTCTGGATTGCCGGCATTGTAGACAGGTGCGCCTTCCAGTCGGGTTCCAAAGTAGGCAGCAGTCAGCACATAAACGAACGACTGGTTCCACTCGAAGTAGACATCGAAGTTCGGGTAGGCGAGGAACGCTGGCCCCTTACGGCCCATTGGCAGGATCAAAGACGCTTGTAGATTTGGAAGCGATCCATTGCGGGCTGAGACACCCATGCCAGCCCATTCGGAGGTCGACCGTTTCACTTCTGTTCCAGAGAGTGACCAATCCATTTCGCTTGGTACTGTGACCTCTTGCAGCCACGGCTGCCCTGCGACCCAACCCAACGACGCCAGCACGCTTGCACCAGACATCAACGCATCCGGTGCCGACGTCTTAAGCGTGACGTGGCCATCGCCATCGCCATCGCGACCGTTTTCGATGATGTCGCCCGGCAACATTTGGACCATGCCGATCTCTCCGGCCCAAGCGCCGGTCGTGTGGTCAGGATCAAAATCGCCCCGCGCATAAAGCTCCATTGCGGCGAAAATCTGTGGGCGGAACAGCTCGGGTCGGCGACAATCATGGGCAAGAGTCACAAGTGCATTGCGCGTGTTGAATTCACCTTGCACAGCTCCGAAATCTGTCTCAAAGGCCCAGAATGCTAGCAGAACACCACGTGGGATTCCAAATTCTGCTTCGATGCGATCGAATGTTGCATCTTGACGTTGTCCCTGAGCGCGGCCGTTCTCAATGCGGTTGTTTGATATGAGCCGTCTAGAAAAGTCGATAAAGTCGCGTTGAAAAAATCCCTGAGACCGATCTGCCTGCAACACCGCCTGGTCTTGTTGTGCCCCAGCCAAAAAGTCCTGTGCCAGCTGCTGGGAAATGCCATGGGCCGCAGCCTCTTGAACCAACCCGTCTTTGAAAGATGACCAAGAGCCACCGCAGGTCTGGGCTGTGGCGCCGCTGGCGAAAATGGAAAGCGCAAGTGTCAGGGATCGGATCATAGGGGCTCCTTAGGTTTCGTCCAAATTAACGGATGCCCCTCAGGCCGCAAGCGCCGATCCGGCAAGCCAAACCAAAAACGGCGCGGCAGCGATCACAGCGATGACCAAAAGTGCGATTCCCCATGCTTTCCAAAGCATTGTTATAGCGCCATCGATATTATCCGCGCCCGCGTCCTTTGACCCTTCTGGGTTCACCCAAGGGAAGTCCTGCATCACACCTTCATAGCTACGCGGCCCAGAGAGAGAGATGCCGAGAGCAGGTGCGATCGCGGCCTCGGGCCAGCCCGCGTTGGGGGAGCGGTGCAGCGCCGCATCACGCCGGATCGCGGCCCATGTGGGGCGGTTCGGTGCAATCGCCCTAAGGAGCAGGGCCGTAATCCGCGCGGGAATCCAGTTCAATACATCGTCTAACCGCGCTGCGGCCCAGCCAAATGCTTCGTATTTCTCAGTGCGATAACCGATCATGCTATCTGCGGTGTTGATGACCTTATAGGCCAAGATACCGGGTAGCCCTGCGACGGCAAACCAGAAGGCGGGCGCAATCACACCATCGCTCAGGTTTTCTGCGGCGCTTTCGATAGCGCTGCGGGCGATCGCTGGTTCGTCCATGTCGCGCACATCGCGGCCAACGATCATCGCCACCGCAGAACGCCCGTCATCGACCGACACGCGCAAGGCAGTCGCTACGGCTTGCACATGGTCCACTAAAGACCGCTGCGCGAGCAGGAAAGCACCTAGGATGACTTCAATCCAGATCCCCGGAAGGGATTGTAGCAACGTTCCGAGCGCTAGGGCTCCTATCAGAAGCAGTAGCGCCGCTATGATACCTTTCTCACGGGTACGGTCGTTCAGTCGTTTATCAAGAGCCGAAACGCAGCGGCCCATGAGCACGGCGAGATGGGGGAAACGGTCCCAAAGCCATTTTGGTTCACCAAGAATTGCGTCCAGCACCATTGCCAGAACCAACGCCATCAGGCCAGCCCTTCAACAGCGGATTCGAACTGCGCCCAGCGATCTGGCGCTGGCAACCCCAGCCGCAGCCACGTTTTTGAATAGGGAAAAATGCGCGACCACACATGGCCTTGCGCCAGATGCTTTTGTGCCGCTTCAGCGTCCGAAACTTCATATAACCGGAACAAATCTGTGCCGCCCACGACTGTAGCACCAGCTTGTGTCATTACGCGATCCAATCGCGCCGCATCCACCATCAAGCGCGCCCGTGTCGCATCGGCCCATTCCACGTCTTCTAATGCCCGCGCACCAATTTCCAGAGCAGGACCGGCGACGGCCCACGGCCCCAAGTGATCCGCCAGAGATGCCATTGGAAGAACTTCTTCCTTTCGAAACGGAACTTTGATCCGGTCCACCGGAGTCAGCGTATTGGGTGCGCCAATCGCAAACCCGAGCCGCAACCCCGCGAGTCCCCAAAACTTACCGAAGCTCTTTAGGATTAGAACCCCTTGATCCTCGGCCAGCGCAACATGGCTCTGCTCTGGCATAATATCGCAGAAGCTTTCGTCTATGACAGTTAAGGCCCGCCCACCGATGTGAGAGCCGGGCCATGTGCGACCGTCGGGGTTGTTGGGGTGAACGTAGATATGCAACGGCGCATCGTCAGGATCGCTCGTCTCGAACCATTCGGTTGATGCAGCAATCGCTGCCGCATGTTCATTATAGGTCGGTTTGGGGATGTAAGCGCCACCACTGATCCCAGTTAGATACGGAACCTTGGCAATAATCGCAGACGCACCATTTGCGGCGACAATTTCAGCGCCTTTGGGCACATTCCAGAACGAGCGTGCGGCCGCCAGCAACCGATCCATTGCGCCTTGATCGGGCAATGCGGTCCATGCCTCTTGATAGATATTGCCCACAGGATAGGGCACCGGATTTATGCCCGTACTCAGGTCCAGCCAATCGCTGCGGCTGCCTCCATATTTGGCAATTGCCGCGTCTAACCCGCCCCCGTGGTCGCGCTTTTCACTCATCTGGAAGCGGTTGGTGGCGGGACACGAAATGCCCCTTCACGCCCTGCGGCCATTCGCGATACGGCACTTGACCTGTTTCGGATGCCGCGTGTTTTGCAGCATATTCAACTATGGCTTCAGCGTCCTCAGCTGTGGCCTCAAACGTCCCCAGCGAATAATTGATCTTGCTGCTAGACTGTACAGTAATATTACAGGCGCGATCACATCCCATCGTGCAGGACACGCGACGCGTGCGCACATCGCTCGTGCCCTCAGCGGCGGCTTCGACCATTTCGGCCAACGCCTCGCCGTCTGTCTTCTCCATGCCGGTTTCTTCCCAGCCGGAGCGTTTGCAGGTGTCGCAGATCGTAATCCAAGTCGTCATGGCGGCCTCTTAATTTGGTTCGGTAACTTCAACCCCAAACCTGCCGTCTCTTCAACCCATCACATCAAACGGTTTCGCGACCATGAGGCGTCATAAAGTCCAAATCAGGATTGATCGGGATAATTCGGTTCGGGTTAATCGTGTCGTGACTGTAGTGATAATGACGGACGATGTGGTTCATGTTTACGGTCTCTGAGATGCCTTTGACCTGATACAAATCCCGCGTGAATCCCCAAAGGTTTGGGTAGTCTACAATGCGCTTTTTGTTGCATTTGAAATGCAAGTGATAGACCGGATCAAACCGAACAAGAGTCGTCCATAACCGCCAATCTGCTTCCGTAATTTGATCCCCCATTAAATAGCGACCTTGGCCAAGCCGTTCTTCTAGCCAGTCTAGGCTTTCGAAGAGGGGCACAACTGCAGCGTCATACGCCTCTTGCGTGGTCGCAAAGCCGGACTTGTAGACACCGTTGTTGACGGTGTCATAGATGCGCGCGTTCACATCCTCGATCGCTTGGCGCATATCTTCGGGCCAGTAGTCGTCTGTGTTACCGGTGATCCCGTTAAATGCCGAATTTAGCATGCGAATAATCTCGGAGCTTTCGTTGCTCACAATTGTTTCGCGTTCTTTGTCCCAAAGGATCGGCACTGTGACGCGGCCGCTGACCTTTGGATCGGCCTTTAGGTAAATATCCCGAGCAAAGGTAAGCCCGTACAGATCATCACCTGTCGCTCCGTGACTGTCAGTTTCAAAGGTCCAACCATCCGACAACATGTCTGGGTGCACTGCACTTACGGATATGTGGTCTTGGAGCCCCTTTAGCGCCCTGAAAACTAACGCTCGGTGCGCCCACGGACAGGCATACGACACGTACAAATGATAGCGTCCGGATGCAGCTTGAAAACCGCCGTCACCGGACGGCCCAGCAGATCCGTCAGCTGTGATCCAATTGCGAAACTTCGCGGTGGTTCTTTTAAATGCACCACCGGTCGATTTCGTATCATACCAAACGTCATGCCATTTGCCGTCAACCAATTGTCCCATAGCGTGCTCCTTCTTAGCTTGCCCATCTCGTAAAGCATCTGTGCGATTTGACCAATTCCCGCCTTCAGCGCAGCGAAGGTGCGCCTGCGCACAGGTCGCATTCAAACCGTTCACCGCCGCGAATCCGTTTGCAGAGCCGCCGCCCGCGGGTTACCAACGCCAAAGACGACGCCCAACAGGGCCAGAGAGGTTGTTGCCCAAAAGGTTGACCCAAAAAGGGAACCGCGCGGGCATATCGTCCAAACCGCTAGGCGGTTCTCTGGCTTGTGACATCAGGAGACCCCAATGCGCCTTACCCTCGCACTCTTCATTTCGTTCGCGGTATCCCCCGCGTTAGCTCATATCGGCCACATCGGTGAGGTTGCCGGCCATGGCCACTGGATCGCATTGGGCGGTATCGCCATTGCGGTTGGCATAGCGGCCCTTGGCGCGCGCAAAAAATCTGATGATACCCAAGCCGAAGAAGACGCCTCCGAGGACGACATCGAAGAAGAAAGCGCCCCAGCATGAGCACTGAAAAGACGGGCGTGATGATTTGCGGTCACGGCTCCCGTAGTCAGTCCGCCGTTGATGAATTTGCTACGCTCGCTGATAAGCTTCCGGCGTATCTGCCGGATGATTGGCAGACCGAATACGGGTATCTTGAATTCGCCAATCCCGTTATCCGTGATGGACTAGACAAGCTGCGCAACGCCGGGTGCACCCGTATTCTGGCGGTTCCCGGGATGCTGTTCGCAGCGATGCATTCCAAAAATGACATCCCTACCGTACTGAATACCTACGCCGCTAAACATGGCATGCAGATCAGTTACGGTCGCGAACTTGGCGTTGATCCGAAAATGATTGCCGCTGCCGCTGGACGCATTACCGATGCGATTGCTGCTGCCGATTCCAAATACGGCCCCGTTGATCGTCACGACACCTGCCTCGTGGTTATTGGTCGTGGTGCGTCTGATCCGGACGCTAACGGTAACGTCTCTAAAATCGCCCGTATGCTCCAAGAGGGCCTCGGCTTTGGTTGGCTCGAAGTCGGCTATTCTGGTGTAACCTTTCCGTTGGTTGAACCCTGCCTGACCCACGCGGCCAAGCTCGGCTACAAACGTATTATCGTCGCGCCGTACTTCTTGTTCTCAGGCATCCTTATCGACCGTATCTATGGTTTTACCGACCAAGTTGCCGCCGAAAACCCCGATACCCAATTCGTCAAAGCGGCTTACCTTGGCGATCATCCAAAAGTTCTCGAAACGTTTGCGGAACGTATTATTGAGCAAACTCACGCGACGCCTCCGCCCAACTGCGGCATTTGCGGTTATCGTGAACAGGTTCTTGCCTTCGACAACGGTGAGCATCGTCATATCTCACCAGACCAACGCAATCACCCAGCGTTTGCAGATACCCCTCCGTCAACCTGTGTGCTCTGCAAATATCGCACTCAAGTTCTTGGCTTTGAGGGTGAAGTGGGCGCGGTTCAAGAAAGCCACCACCACCACGTTGAAGGCCAAGGCGCATCGGCCCCTGGTTCGAACGTATCTGACTGCACAATGTGTGACACTTTCTGTACCGGTATGTGTCGCCTAACGGCTGGTCATGACCATCATCATCACCACCACGATCACGGGCATGATCACCACCATGACCACGATCACCATCATCACGCGGCTTACCCGCATGCGGACCACCCTCATGGGCCTGAATCCGCACGTAAAGCCAAGACGTAATCGCCCGAAAGCCTACAATGCGCCCCTATGAGACCAACCCTTCAGCGATCTACGCACAGTCGTTCGCGACCGTGACAAAAGAGGCCCGCTTGGAGCGGTTTCCCGAAGCCTTGCGCCCGCTTATCACGCGTTTGATTCATTCTTGCGGCATGGTTGAAATCGCTGATCGTCTGGCGTTTTCGCCAGATGCGGCCTTTGCAGGGCATCACGCACTTCAAAACGGTGCGCCGATCTTGTGCGACTGTGAAATGGTTGGCGCGGGTATCATTCGCCGGTATCTGCCCGCGAACAATGACGTCATCGTCACGCTGAACGACCCTCGCACCCCAGATCATGCCAAGCAGATCGGCAACACACGTTCTGCAGCGGCTGTGGAATTTTGGGAGCCCCATATAAAGGATGCCGTTGTCGCTATCGGCAATGCACCGACCGCGCTGTTCCACTTGCTTGATCTTATTGACCAAGGGTTCCCCAAACCGGCTGTAATCCTTGGTTTCCCGGTGGGTTTTGTCGGGGCGGCTGAATCGAAAGCTGAACTTGCCGCCAACCCGCGCGATGTTGATTTCGTCGCCCTTCGCGGGCGCAAAGGCGGTTCCGCAATGGCGTCCGCTGCCGTCAACGCCTTGTCTGCAGGTCTGCCGGAGATTTCGAATGCCTAACGCACCTTGGCTTCATATTGTGGGCATCGGCGAAGATGGGATGGACGGATTGACGCCGGCCACTCGCGCCGTCGTTGAGGCTGCTGATGTGATTGTCGGCGGCGAACGCCACCACACGCTTTCGGTTAACCCCAACGCAGAACGCCTTGCTTGGCCTTCGCCCTTTGATGCGATGATTTCCACGTTAGAGACCCTGAAAAACCGTCGTGCCGTCGTTCTGGTGACAGGTGACCCCCTTTGGTTTTCGGTTGGCGCGCGCATCGGCCGTTCGATCCCCGCTGACCAACTTGTCTATCACCCGCAGTTGAGCGCGTTTCAACTTGCCGCTGCCCGCATGGGGTGGTCTTTGGCCGACGTAGAAACACTGACGGTGCATGGTCGCCCCGTTGAGCAAATGATCGCGTTCATTCAACCTGATCAGCGTCTTATAGTCTTGACGACTGGCGCAGAAACTCCCGCACAGATCGCCAAGTTTCTGACGGATCGCGGCTTTGGTGGCTCAAAGATGACGGTTCTTGCCGCGATGGGTGGAGACCGTGAGAAAAGGTTCGATGGTATCGCCGATAGCTGGTCTCACGATGTTCCCGCTTTCAATACGCTGGCCATCGACTGCGTTGCTGCCCCTGATGCTGCGCTTTTGCCCCGCGTCCCGGGCCTTGCAGACGCCTTGTTCCAATCTGACGGGACAATGACCAAACAAGAAGTCCGCGCCGCGACCGTTGCCAAACTCATGCCGATGCGCGGCGCACTTCTTTGGGACATCGGCACAGGCTGTGGGAGCGTCGCCATCGAGTGGATGCGTGCGGCCCGTTACGCCCGCGCGGTCGGCATCGAACCTCGCGCTGATCGGCGTGCACTAGCTGCGCAAAATGCGCTCGCCTTAGGTGCCCCGAAGCTGGAAATTATCGACGGAACAGTTCCGGCTGCGCTCGACGGTCTTGCACCACCTGATGCTGTCTTTATCGGAGGTGGCTTGTCGCATGAGACGTTTGAGGCTGCGTGGGCCGCTCTGCGCCCTCTCGGTCGACTCGTCGCAAATGTAGTGACGTTGGAATCCGAAGCCCTGTTGATAGAACTACGCAAAGCCCATGGCGGCGATCTTGTGAAAATCCAGACACACCGCGCTGACCCGATTGGGAAACTCACCGGATGGCGTCCGGCGATGCCCGTCACACAATGGAGCCTGATCAAGCGATGACCGGAATTCTGTATGGTGTGGGCCTTGGCCCCGGCGCACCTGATTTGATGACGCTGCGCGCGGCCCGCTTGATTGAGGCCGCGAACGTCATTGCCTATCCGACCCTTGCTGGCGCTGACAGTTTTGCGCGCTCGATCGCAGCTGATATGATCTCGAAGGATGCCACAGAAATTGTGATGGATGTTCCTATGACGGTTGATCGCGCCCCTGCGCAGGCCGCCTATGACAAAGGTGCTGCGCAGATTGCCGAGGCTCTGTCAGACGGCAAAGACGTTGTCTGCCTATGCGAAGGCGACCCGTTTTTCTACGGCTCGTTTATGTATATCCACGCACGCCTCAAGGATCGTTTCGAGGTCCGTGTGGTTCCCGGAGTAACGTCTGTGACGGCCTGTGCCGCTTCTTCTGAACAGCCGCTCGTTGCGCGTAATGAACGCCTCACCGTCCTGCCCGGCCCGATGGACGAAGCTGAACTGCGCGACCGAATTGCAGGCGCTGAAGCCGTGGCAATCATGAAAGTTGGACGTCATCTTCCAAAGATCCGCACGGTTATCGAAGACCTCGGGTTGACGGAAAATGCCACATATATCGAACGTGCGACACTACCTGAACAGGTTGTGCGCCCGCTCGCTCAAGCGCCCGAAAAAGCACCTTATTTCTCAATGATCTTACTCACGAAAGGAGCCGACCCGTGGCTCTAACTCCAGTCGTTCTCGCTTTGTCGAAATCCGGTGAACCTACCGCACATGCGATCGCCAAGGCGCTGAATTGCGCTGTCCATGGCCGTGAGGGTCGGGTGGACGTTGCGGATGCTTTCTTCGCCAACGCCCTTGATCACACCCGTGATTTGTTTGCGGCAGGGACCCCGATAGTCGGCGTTTGTGCATCGGGCATTCTGATCCGTGGTGTGGCCTCACAACTCAACGATAAAACCACCGAACCACCAGTCATTTCGGTGTCCGACGATGGTAAGGTGATCGTCCCGCTGCTGGGCGGGCATCGTGGCGCAAACCGTTTGGCTAAACAGATCGCAGAAACCTTAGAGGGAACCGCAGCCGTGACGACCGCTGGGGACGTAGCTTTGGGCGTTGCGCTGGATGAACCGCCGCTGGGCTATCGCCTCCAAAACCCTCAAGATGCGAAATCAGTCATGGCAACACTACTTTCTGGTGGCGGCGTGACATGGCCCGGCGACGCGATCTTTGATGCACAGCTGCCTGATGGAGACGCCGTCGAACTTTGCGTAACGGATGCGCCAAAACAAGGCAGCGACACGCGCCTTGTATATCACCCGCAACACTTCACTCTTGGGTTGGGTTGTGCGCGCAATGCCGACCCAGACGATTTGTGGACCCATATCGAGGGTGTCCTGCAAAGCAACAACATTGCGCAGGGTGCCATCGCCTGCGTTGCATCGATTGACCTGAAGGCCGATGAGCCAGCAATCATTCAAGCGGCCAAGCGTCTTGGTGCGCCGCTCCGCGTCTTCACGGCGGACGAGCTGAACGCCGAAACGCCGCGCCTCGCCAATCCGTCTGATGTGGTCTTGGCCGAGGTTGGAACCAGTGGTGTGTCAGAAGGGGCTGCCCTCGCCGCGGCTGGGCCAGACGCCACGTTGCACGTCGAAAAAACCAAAACCGCTACGACGACCTGTGCAATCGCCAAAGCGCATGAACCTATCACGGATCTAAAAGGCCGGTCTCGTGGGCGGTTGTCTGTTGTCGGCATCGGGCCGGGGCAGGCGGCATGGCGCACGCCGGAAGTGTCTCGCCTTGTTGCGGACGCCGAAGAATTGGTTGGTTACGGATTATATATTGATCTGCTCGGCCCATTGGCTGCCGGCAAGACACGGTCAGACTTCCCTCTTGGCGGCGAAGAAGCGCGTTGTCGATATGCATTGGAGCAGGCAGCACTTGGCAAGAATGTTGCCCTTGTGTGTTCCGGTGACGCAGGCATCTACGCGATGGGTGCTTTGGTGTTTGAACTTCTGGATCGTGCCGAAAACGAGGAAGGCGTCAGCGATGCTGCCCGTTGCGTGGAAGTTGTCTGTTCCCCCGGTGTGTCTGCCCTACAAGGTGCGGCCGCTCGCGCTGGTGCACCCCTTGGTCATGACTTCTGCACGATCAGCTTGTCTGACCTTCTTACGCCGCGCGATGACATCATCCGCCGCTTGAATGCCGCTGCACAGGGTGACTTTGTGATCGCTTTCTATAACCCTGTTTCTAAAACCCGTCGCACCTTATTGGCCGAAGCCCGTGACATCCTGCTGCAACACCGCCCCGCAGATACCCCTGTGATGCTCGCGTCTAACCTTGGCCGCCCAACGGAGCTCGTCCGATATCGTCGTTTGGATGAGCTTGAGGTGGATGAGGTCGACATGCTGACGGTCGTCCTGATCGGGTCCTCCAACTCGCGCCTTGCACAATTGGGCGAGGGGCCGCGAATGTTCACCCCGCGTGGCTATGCCCGCAAGATTGACGGCGACCTTACAGATAAACGCCATGACCCCTACGAACCGGAGACTGCATAAATGACCGTTTACTTCATCGGCGCAGGGCCGGGTGACCCTGAACTTCTGACTCTAAAGGCCGCGCGCTTGATCAAGGCCTGCCCCGTTTGCCTTTACGCGGGCTCACTGGTTCCCGAACAAGTGGTTTCCATCGCGCCCGAGGGGGCGTTGGTTATGGATACAGCTCCCATGCACCTTGATGAAACCCATGCTGAAATCGTCAAAGCACACGTCAAGGGCCAAGACGTTGCGCGTGTGCATTCTGGTGATCCGTCGCTTTATGGAGCCATCGCGGAACAAATTCGTCGCCTAAAGGCTGACGGGATCGACTACGAAATCATCCCTGGCGTTCCTGCCTATACAGCGGCGGCTGCGGCGTTGGGCCAAGAATTGACCGTGCCAGAAGTGGCGCAATCTATCGTCTTGACCCGCATGTCCATGAAATCGACGGGTATGCCCGCGGGGGAAACGCTTGGTAACTTTGGCCGCACTGGAACAACGCTGGCGATCCACCTAGGCATCCGCGCGCTACGTGAAATTGAACGTCAGCTGATCCCTCATTACGGGGCTGATTGTCCTGCCGCTGTGATCTACCGCGTGGGCTGGCCGGATCAATTGATCATCCGTGGAACCTTGTCAGATATTCGCGCCAAAGCACGGGACGCAAAGATCACCCGAACAGCACTGATTCTCTTGGGGCCAGCACTCGCGCAAGATAACGGGTTCCCTGACTCCGCTTTGTACGATGCCGCCAAACCCCATGTGCTAAGGCCCAAAGCAAAAGCATAGCGCGGATGCCGCAGCGCGGCGGAAGGTTAACTTGACGGTAACGATAAATGCGCCATCCTTTGCGCCACTGGATGGAGACTAAAATGCTGGAATCACTGCCTCAATCGATTTGGAATGAGCTTCATGCCGCTCAGTCTAAAGCTGCTGCCAAAAAGACTCGTCTTCGGGTTGAGGTGAATGGAAAAAGCTATCGGATTGAACGGATGACCAACTCAGGTTTTGCGCTTGATTTGGAAGACGCTCCAAAGCTGCGTGGTTTGGTTGATGTTTTTGATGGCGGGCGTCATATCAGCCAATGCCTGATCGTTGCGGCAGCAGAAGACGGCAAACAAATGGTCTATGAGTTCAAGCGCAATACGGCGGCCAGTGATGGCGCGCCGCTTGATTTTGAACGCAAGAAAGACGCGCCAATTGCCCTTTTGGGCCGCTAGTTACTGCAAATCGCCAAACGCTTTGGCCAATCGATCCACAGCCTCTTGCACTTGTGCGCGGGGCGCTGCGAAGTTGAACCGTAAGAAGCTTTCGCCGCCTCCGCCAAAAGTTGGGCCGTGGTTTGCCGCGATTCTTGCATCCCGTTCAACGCGCTGGGTAAAGTCCTCGCGTGACATGCCTGTTCCGCTGAAATCCACCCAAGCGAGGTAGGTCGATTCCAAGGGCATAGATGCTAGCCCCGGGATCGCATTGACGGCGTCATCAAACAGCTTGCGATTGCCATCCAAGTAACTGCGAAGTTCATCTACCCATGCAGCGCCTTCAGGTGAATAAGCGGCTGTTGCCATGAATAGGCCAAAGCTGTTCGGGGAAAGGCCTAGTGCTGCCATCCGGCCCGCAAATTGGGCCCGCAGATCGGGGTCTTCGATGATCACATTGCCCGAATGGGATCCAGCGATGTTGAACGTCTTTGTGGTCGCCGTCATTGTGACCAAGCGGTCCTCGATCCCTTCGATGTGCGCCATCGGGGTATGTTTTGCACCAAAAGTCAGGTCGTGGTGGATCTCATCCGACACCAGCAACAGATCATGACGTTTCGCAAATGAGGCGACTGCCTGCAATTCGCCCTTGGTCCAGACTCGCCCACCTGGGTTATGAGGTGAACACAAGATAACCATACGCTCATTGCCGGTCATTTGCGCATCATAGGCGTCGAAATCGAACTCGTATCGCCCACCGTTGTTCACAAGGGGGCATTCAATAACCTGTCGGCCAGCCGCGTTAATCACCTTAGCGAAGGCGTGATAGACAGGCGTGAACAAGACGACCCCGTCCCCGGGCGCAGTGAATGCATCAACACACATCCCCGTTCCGTTCACCAAACCATGGGTGGTGAAAATCCAAGACGGATCGATGTGCCAGTTATGGCGTGTCTTCATCCACCACTGAATAGCGGCAAGGTATTCGGTATCATCGCCAAAATAGCCGTAAATACCGTGGTCGTGCATGGCCTGAATGGCGTCTTGCACACATTGAGGCGGCTTGAACTCCATATCTGCCACCCACATCGCGATACCGTCGTTGGCATCCACGCCGTAGATTGGCTCCATCCCATCCCATTTGATGCAATGAGTTCCGCGGCGGTTGATAGGGGTGTCAAAATCCATATGAAGTCTCCTGTTTTGGCCAAGCTATCGCCATGTGGCGCAGGTGCAAGCCCTTGTATGGTGGAATGAACCGCTGGAGATGTTGCGCAATTGAAGCCGAAGTCTTACATGGCGTCCCATGACAGTACGCTCCATCTTGATCCACCCCGACCCGCGCCTAAAAGCGACCGCTACGCCCGTTGCTGAATTCAACGGCGATCTGGCCGCTTTGGCCGATGATATGCTTGAGACCATGTATGACGCGCCGGGCATTGGTTTAGCCGCGCCCCAGCTGGGCATAATGAAGCGGATGTTGGTCATGGATTGCGTCAAAGAAGAAAACGCGACGCCAGAACCAATGGTGCTGATCAACCCTACGGTTATCGAAAGCTCGGAAGAAACCAACGTCTACGACGAGGGATGCCTGAGTATTCCTGATCAATACGCCGAGGTGGAACGCCCCGCGATTGTGAAAGTCGAATGGACGGATATTAGCGGCAAGAAAGTTCAGGAAGAGTTTGACGGGCTCTGGGCGACCTGTGTGCAGCACGAAATCGATCATTTGAACGGCAAATTGTTTATCGACTACCTGAAACCGCTCAAGCGTCAGATGATCACCCGCAAGATGCAAAAACTGAAACGCGAGATCGCACGTGGTAACGCGTAACGTCCGTCTTTGGCCGGACGCCGTATTGTCACAGGTCTGTGCGGCCGTTGATGTGCATGATCTTAGTACTGGAGCGTTGATCGATGACCTTTTCGATACGATGTACGCAGCAAATGGACGTGGACTAGCCGCGCCGCAGATTGGCGCGTTGAAACGTGTTTTCGTCGTTGATGTGACGTGGAAAGAAGGCCCACGTGATCCACGAGTCTTTGTTAACCCAGACGTGCTGAGCACGAGCGAAGCCATCATCGATATGGATGAACAGTGCCTTTCGATACCCGACTTGCCCATGCCCGTTAGCCGCCCTGACCGTGTCCAATTGCGCTGGACCAACCGCGACGGCCAGACGGAAACGGCGTGGTTCGACGGAATGCTTGCACGTTGTATCCAGCACGAATTTGATCATCTTAACGGCACGGTGATATTCGATCACCAGACGCCAGATGCTCGTACCGAATTGGAAGCCGCCTATGTCTCATAGACCGTTTGTCCCGTACCCTGCCAAAGTCCTTCGCACGCCAGCAGCCGAAGTTGATGTAGTAACAGACGAAATTCGTGCGATCTGGGTAGAAATGATCGAAGCCATGGATTCCATGCCCGGCGTCGGGCTTGCTGCACCGCAACTGGGTATTCCGCTGCAATTGGCGGTGGTCGATGCCTCCGACAAGCGCGGCCAATCGGTCCGGATGGCGAACCCGAAAGTTCTTCATGCGTCTCAAGAACTGCGTGCCCATGAAGAAGCGTCGCCAAATGTGCCGGGTGCGTCTGCGACGATCAAACGTCCGCGTGCCGTTACCGTCGAATTCATGAACGAACAGGGTGAGGTCGAAACGAAAGATTTCGTGGGTCTCTGGGCCACCAGCGTTCAGCATCAAATCGATCACTTAAACGGTAAGATGTATTTCGATCACCTAAGCCGCACCAAACGCGATATGTTGATAAAGAAAGCCCGCAAGCTGGGCAGCTAACCCAAGGGGATTACGATGCGCATAGTTTTCATGGGAACGCCCGACTTTTCGGTGCCAATCTTGGATGCCTTGGTGGATGCAGGCCATGAGATCGCAGCTGTTTATTCGCAACCTCCCCGCCCCGCAGGGCGCGGCAAAAAAGACCGGCCAAGTCCCGTTCAGTCGCGGGCCGAAGAGTTGGGTTTGGATGTCCGTCATCCTGTATCGCTTAGAAACGAAGACGCGCAGGCAGAGTTTGCCGCGCTGAATGCGGACATCGCCATTGTTGTCGCCTACGGGTTGATCCTGCCACAAGAGGTTCTGGATGCGCCCACTAAGGGCTGCCTTAACATTCACGCGTCTTTATTGCCGCGATGGCGAGGGGCTGCACCAATTCACCGTGCGATAATGGCCGGCGATTCCAAGACAGGTGTTTGTATCATGCAGATGGAAGCGGGGCTGGATACAGGACCGGTTCTGCTGCGTCGCGAAATCGCCATTGCTACGGATGAAACAACGGGCGCTTTACATGATCGGCTGAGCAGCTTGGGGGCAAGTTCCATCGTCGAAGCTCTCGCGACGTTGACGGACCTGACCCCCGATCCTCAGCCTGACGATGGCGTCACATATGCATCCAAGATCGACAAAGCCGAAGCCCGAATTGACTGGACATCCCCCGCAAATGAGATTGTCCGTCAGATCAATGGGCTGTCACCTTTTCCGGGCGCTTGGTCCGAAGCCGCGGGAGAACGTATGAAGCTTCTTCAAGCTAGCATCGCGACAGAGACGCTCGGTGAGGGGGCAATTAGTGCCTCAGAGGGGAGACTGTTTGTTGGGACTGGCTCCGGATCACTCGAAATCTTGCGACTTCAAAAGGCAGGCAAGAAACCCGCCTTGGCCGCCGACCTCCTTAAGGGATGGACGCCGCCTGCCGCATTTGACTAATCTTTGAACGGCGCCATGCCAGCACGTGCCAATTCATCTGCTCGTTCGTTTTCTGGATGGCCTGCGTGGCCCTTCACCCATTCCCATGTCACGTCATGGCGATTGCGGGCTTCGTCCAGGCGTTGCCAAAGATCAATATTCTTGATCTCGCCGCCCTTCTTTTTCCAGCCCTTGGCCTTCCAGCCATAGATCCATTTGGTGATCCCGTCTTTGACGTAGGAACTGTCGGTCACCAGCGTAAGTTTCGATGGGTTCGATAAGGTTTCAAGCGCATTGATCGCTGCCAGCAGTTCCATGCGGTTATTGGTCGTGTGCGCTTCGCCGCCCTTAAGGTCACGTTCTTTCACAACCGTATCGCCATCGCGCGCAATCAATACTGCGCCCCAGCCGCCGGGGCCGGGATTGCCGCTGCACGCGCCGTCTGTGTAAACAAATAGTTCAGGCAATTTTTTGGGCTCTCATGTTTACAAAAGGATCGACCGTTCCAGCCATTCCTGCTTCTTGGCCCTCTTCAAATCCAAGCACCTCAAAACCAGCGTCACGCATAAGGCCATGCAATTCGTCGAGGGTGACAAATGTATAGCGCCGGCCCAAGTGGTCGCGCGTTTCGCCTTCCCCGGTCTTCATTCCGATGAAGAACATGCCCCGCGGTTTGAGCGCCGCCGCGATGCTTGCGAAGTGACGCGGAAGGGCATTTCGGGGGGCGTGGAGTAATGAAAAATTCGCCCAGATGCCGTCGTAATGGTCCACAGCGTTCAGATCGTCGAACACCGCTTGTTTTGCCGTAATGCCGTCCTTTTGTGCAGCGATCCGCACCATTTCGGCGGACGCGTCGACCGCTTCAACAACCAGTCCCGCCGCCGCCATATGGGCCGCCGAACTCGCAGGCCCACAACCAAGGTCCAGTACGCGGCCTCCTTTGGGCACGCCATGAATAAAACGGTCCAGATGCGCACTCGGGTGGCCTCCGCCAAACCGCGCTTCGTAGTCCGCAGCCTTGGCGTTGTAGACATCTAAGGTTTCTTTATCGGCACTCATGCTGTCTCTCGCAGAACGCGTGGCACTTTGAATTCCACGTTCTCGACCGCGGTTTCGACCTGCTCAATGGTTACGTCATAGCGATCCTTAAACGCGTCGATCACCTCGTTGATCAGCACTTCGGGGGCGGATGCGCCGGCGGTGATGCCGATGCTCGTGATTCCGTCCAAGGCGCGCCAGTCAATGTTGGCGGCCCGCATGACGAGTTGCGAATAGGAGCAACCTGCTTTTCGACCAACCTCGACCAGACGTTGCGAATTGGAGGAATTGGGTGCGCCGACAACCAACATCGCGTCAGCTTTTGGGGCCATGGCTTTGACAGCTTCTTGGCGATTGGTTGTTGCGTAACAGATGTCTTCCTTGTGTGGCCCAACGATGGCTGGAAAACGAGTATTCAGAGCGGCGACAATGTCTGTTGTGTCATCGACCGAAAGGGTCGTTTGTGTGACGAAAGCCAGCTGCAGTGGATCGCGTGGTGTGACCTTTGCGACGTCTTCGACCGTCTCAACTAAAAGAACTTCGCCATCTGGCAGTTGCCCCATCGTGCCGACGGTTTCGGGGTGGCCTGCATGTCCGATCATGATCATTTGTAAGCCGTTCTCTGCGTGGCGCTGGGCCTCAATATGGACCTTTGACACCAGCGGGCATGTGGCATCAACAAAGACCATCTCGCGCTTGGCTGCGGCTGCAGGCACTGCCTTGGGAACGCCGTGGGCTGAAAAGATGACAGGACGATCATCGGGGCATTCGTCCAGCTCTTCGACAAAGACCGCGCCCTTGTCGCGCAAATCATCTACCACGAATTTGTTGTGAACGATTTCATGACGGACAAAGACAGGGGCACCCCACTTTTCCAATGCCATCTCGACGATCTTGATGGCACGGTCCACACCTGCACAAAACCCACGTGGCGCGGCTAGGTATAACGTAAGTGGGGCTTTGGTCATGGGAGTCTCCTGCTTGCCACCGTAGTAGGTAAGCATTTAGCGTTGGCACGTCCAGATCAAGCCCGTGCAGAAAGTCTGCAATCCAACGTGTTCGGCTGCTGTAATACTCGAAAAGCCTTGCCTTCCCCTTGGTGGAACCTCGTAGAAACGAAGTGATTATCTGGAGAGAACAATGAGCGCGAAATTTTTTACAGTTTTTACTGCTGCTACTGTAGGCCTTGCCGCAACCATGGCCGAAGCTGAACAGGATACTCTCTCACAAGTGAACCTGTTCGCTTATGAGGATTTAGCCGCCGTGGCCCAAGGGGCTGAACTCTATGCAACCAATTGTGCATCTTGCCATGGAGAGAACCTTGAAGGGCAGGAGAACTGGCGTACTTTAAGCTCAAATGGTCGAAGTCTTGCTCCTCCTCACGACGCCTCTGGTCATACTTGGCACCACCCTGACGTTCAGTTGTTTCAGATTGTTAAATTTGGCACTGCCGTGCTTGTCGGTAATGGTTACGAAAGCGATATGGCTGGGTACGAAGGCATCTTAAGCGATGATGAAATTCGCAATGTAATGGCGTTCATCAAAAGCACGTGGCCCAGCGATATCGTTGAGCGCCACAACGCGATGAATGCTGCGGTTGCCGCGCAGAACTAGTGATATCCAAGGAACTTCTGTGACGTTGGTATAAACGAAAACAGGCGCCCTTGAGGGCGCCTGTTGTTTTAGCTTTCTTCCTCGACCATTTCGGCCTTGGGCTCTTCGCGTGGCTCTCTTGGAGGGCGCCCGATTACGTCACGCAGCTCGTCGAGCTCGATGAAGTTATCGCACTGACGACGGAGCTCATCCGCAATCATAGGCGGTTGGCTGCGGATCGTTGACACAACAGAGACCCGAACGCCTTGGCGTTGCAGGCTTTCAATCAATGGCCGAAAATCACCGTCACCAGAGAAGATCACGACGTGATCTACATGCGGCGCCAGCTCCATCGCATCCACGGCCAATTCAATGTCCATGTTACCTTTGATCTTACGTCGGCCCATGGAATCCGTGAATTCCTTTGCGGGCTTTGTGACCATGGTAAAGCCATTATAGTGTAACCAATCTACCAGCGGTCGAATCGGAGAATATTCATCATTCTCCAAAAGGGCTGTGTAGTAAAACGCACGCAACATTTTGCCGCGCCTCATGAACTCGCTACGTAACAACTTATAATCGATGTCGAACCCGAGGGCCTTCGCAGCCGCGTAAAGGTTCGAACCGTCGATGAAGAGGGCAAGCCTCTCATCACGATAAAACATGACAATTAGTCCTTTCAAATCGCCCGAACTGGTGGGAACTATGTGAGTGGTTTCAAAATTCCAGCAGGGCTACTCTATTTGTAAGGTTTTTATGACGTGTCGCAAGGGGAGCAAAAGATGAATAGCGAGATTGTTCTCATAGCGATGGGTAGTAACGCCACGTCACCTTTCGGAGGCCCGCAAGCGACAGTCCTCGCGGCTGTTGACGCGTTGCGGGATCAATTCGGTGAAGTTCAGGTTAGCAACCTCTATCAAACTCCCGCATTTCCAGTGGGTTCAGGCCCAGATTTCGTCAATGCGGCATGTGCATTGCGGAGCGCCCTTTCTGCCGAAGAAATTCTTAGACGCTTGCATGGCATCGAGGCGGAATTTGATCGAAAGCGTGATAAACGTTGGAGCGCAAGAACACTAGATCTGGATCTGATCGCCTGTGGGAACGCTTTGTTACCTAACCGTGCGGTCTTCCAGAGTTGGTTTGACTTACCTCTATCTCTCCAGATGAACAAGGCTCCGGATGAGTTGATTGTACCGCATCCGCGCATGCAGGATCGCGCTTTTGTACTCGTCCCGCTTGCAGATATTGCGCCGAATTGGGTTCATCCTTTTCTGCAAAAAACCACCACGGATCTGCTGATATCTTTGGGGCCCGCTGCAAGCGCGGAGATCACACCATTGAATTGACGGGAATCGCTTGTCTTATTGCTGTCAAGCCATTAGATAGCCGTTTCTGACCCTACCTATATCGATTTGATTGGAGTGCCCCATGGCCCGCGTGACCGTTGAAGACTGCGTTGACAAGGTTCCGAACCGTTTTGAACTGGTGATGCTTGCTGCACATCGGGCACGTGAAATCTCTGCTGGTGGTGCGCTGACTGTGCCGCGCGACAACGACAAGAACCCTGTTGTGTCCCTGCGCGAGATCGCTGAAGAAACACAGACAGCGGATGATCTGCGCGAGCGCATGATCGAAGCCAACCAGACACAAATCGAAGTCGATGAGCCGGAAGAAGATTCTATGGCTCTTTTGATGGGTGGTGGATCCCCTGAAGCAGACAAGCCTGCCGAAGACGATCTGAGCGAAGAAAAGCTTCTTCGTGCTTTGATGGAAGCTCAGGGCCAGAAATAAGGTGGTGCAGCGCACATGATCTCTGCTGACGATCTGATTGCGCTGATCCGCACCTACAACCCGAAGACTAATGCGGACATGATCGCCGATGCTTTTGCATTCGGCGCCGAGATGCATGACGGCCAGTTCCGTCATTCTGGTGAACCGTATTTCACCCACCCTGTCGCAGTTGCCGCCATCCTGGCTGAACAACAGATGGATGACGCCACGGTCATTACGGCGCTGTTGCACGATACAATCGAAGACACCAAAGCCACCTACGCCGAAGTCGAAAAGCGCTTCAGCAAGGAGATTGCGGACTTGGTCGATGGCGTGACCAAGCTTACCAATCTTCAGCTCAATTCGTCCGAGACCAAACAGGCCGAGAATTTTCGCAAACTGTTCATGGCAACTTCGCGCGATCTGCGCGTCACGTTGGTGAAGCTCGCTGACCGGCTGCACAACATGCGCACCATTAAATCGATGCGCCCGCAGAAACAGGCCCAAAAAGCCCGCGAAACCATGGACATCTATGCGCCACTAGCCGGGCGTATGGGCATGCAATGGATGCGCGAAGAACTTGAGGACCTCGCGTTCCGCGTTCTGAATCCTGAGGGCCGAAATTCTATCATTCGTCGCTTTATCACTTTGCAAAAAGAGACTGGTGATGTCGTCGAAAAAATCCAAGCCGATATGGAGCTTGAGATGGACAAGGCGGGCTTGTCCGTCGACATCTATGGGCGCGCCAAAAAACCTTATTCGATCTGGCGCAAGATGCAGGAAAAAGAACAAGGCTTCAGCCGTCTTTCAGACATTTACGGCTTCCGGGTTATCACCCAGTCAGATGCCGACTGCTACGCGGCCCTCGGTGCGATTCACCAACGTTGGGCGGCTGTTCCCGGTCGCTTTAAGGACTACATCAGCCAGCCAAAGACCAATGGGTATCGATCTTTGCACACCACGGTTTCTGGCCGTGACGGAAAACGCGTCGAAGTGCAGATACGCACAGTAGAAATGCACGAAGTCGCCGAAGCCGGCGTTGCGGCCCACTGGTCCTATCGTGAGGGCGTGCGGGTAGAGAACCGCTTTGCGGTCGACCCAGCGCGCTGGATTGCTCAGTTGAGCGAACGTTTGGACGAAGACCACGATCACGACGAATTCCTCGATATGGTCAAGTTGGAAATGTATCAGGACCAAGTGTTCTGTTTCACGCCCAAGGGCGATGTTATTAAGCTGCCCCGTGGCGCAACCCCAATTGATTTCGCTTATGCGATCCACACCCGTATTGGACATGCCTGCGTCGGGGCAAAGGTGGATGGCATTCGTGTTCCGCTTTGGACTCGCGTCAAAAATGGCCAGTCGGTCGAGGTTATCACTGCTGAAGGGCAAACACCCCAAGCCACATGGACCGATATTGCTGTAACGGGGCGTGCGAAGACCGCGATCCGTAGGGCGCTTCGCGAGGAAGATCGTGAACGGTTTATACGTTTGGGCCGTGAACTCGTCCGTGTCTCATTTGAAAACATTGGCAAAGAAGTTACGAACAAGGCGTTGAAGACCGCCGGAAAGTCCCTTGGATTGTCCAATGTCGACGATCTTCTGGAACGGGTCGGCGCCGCTGAGATCACATCTCGTGAAGTTGTTTCTGCGGTATTCCCTGATCTTGCTAAATCTGTCGGCAATGAAATCGAAGCCCGCCGCGCTGTTATAGGTCTTTCACCGGATCAGTCGCACAGCCGCGCGCAGTGTTGTCAGCCGATCCCGGGCGAACGTATTGTCGGTATTACGTCGCGCGGAGAAGGCGTGGTCGTTCACGCGATTGATTGTGAAGTTCTCGTAAATTACGAAGACCAACCCGAACGCTGGATAGACATTCATTGGCAAGAAGGCACCCATTCGGTCACCAACACGATCACATTGGAACTGACAATAACCAACGATGCGGGCGTTTTGGGGCGTATCTGTTCTGTGATTGGTGAACATGATGCAAATATTTCTGACCTTGTCTTTGTCGATCGAAAACCCGATTATTTTAGGCTGTTGATGGATGTCGATTTACGCGACACCGAACACATGCACATTATTATGAATGCGCTCGAGGTTGATAGTAATGTCGCGTCGGTCGCGCGGCACCGTGACCCCGAACGGGCCGGCAAAGTTCAGCGCAGAAGTTAAGGCCCAAGGGCAGAGGAAACACTGGTGGTTTTCAGACGACGAGACAGGCGCCCACTTTGGCGCGCGACGTTGGAACTACTCTGGCCGCGCGGCGGGTGGGGACGTGCGGCTCAATACGTCAAACACCGCGTGCGTCGACTTCCTGATACCCCTGAAAAGATTTCACGCGGGATTTGGGCTGGCGTTTTCACAACTTTTTCGCCGTTCTACGGGATCCACTTTGTTATTGCGGCGCTGATCGCAATGGCCATGCGCGGCAATATCTTAGCGTCTCTGATGGCCACGTTCTTTGGAAATCCTTTGACCTACATTCCAATTGCTTATGCGTCGCTGAGTACGGGGCATTGGCTTTTGGGGACGCGTATGAAACGCAACATTCTTGATGGACCGCCCGGCCAAGAGTTTTGTGGAATTGGTTGCCAATTTAACAACGCATTCAGTGACTTATGGCACAATTTCACGGCGCTGTTCACGCATCAAAAAATGGACTGGCGCGGCCTGTCCGAGTTCTATGGGGAGGTTTTCTACCCCTATTTCGTGGGCGGAATTATTCCCGGAATTGTAACGGCGACCATCGCATATTACATCTCTGTGCCGGTCATTCGCGCCTACCAAAACCGCCGTCGTAAAAGCCTTCGTGCGAAACTAGCCCAGCTAAAGAATCCTGCTGACGGCGAATAAAATCCGCGCTAGACTTAAGTCCAGCAGGAAGGGTGTCTTATGTCCAAACTACGTCTTGGTGTGAATATTGATCATGTGGCTACAGTGCGGAATGCACGAGGCGGAAGCACTCCGGATCCGGTTCGCGCCGCCATACTCGCTCAAGAATTCGGGGCGGACGGCATCACCGCGCACCTTCGCGAAGATCGTCGCCACATTGCGGATGCGGATATTGATGCGTTGATGGATGCGCTCAACATACCGTTGAATTTCGAAATGGCAGCGACAGACGAAATGCAAAAGATTGCCCTGCGCCATAAGCCGCACGCGGTCTGCATCGTTCCGGAAAAACGCGAGGAACGAACCACGGAAGGCGGGTTGGAAGTCGCGCGGGAAGAAAACCAACTTGCGCATTTTATCGCGCCGCTGCGCGAGGCGGGGTGCCGTGTCTCGATATTTATCGCTGCTGACCAGCGTCAAATCGATGCGGCTCACCGAATTGGTGCCCAAGTCATTGAGCTTCATACTGGCGCTTATTGTGATGCCCACGCAGAGGGCGATTTCATCACCCGTGACGCCGAATTAGAAAAGATGCGGCACATGTCAACATATGCTCATTCGCTTGGTCTTGAGGTTCATGCGGGCCACGGTTTGACCTATGACACCGTACAACCTGTCGCTGCTTTTCCTGAAGTCATGGAGCTCAACATCGGGCATTTCCTGATCGGTGAGGCAATCTTTCGAGGGCTCGGCCCGGCGATGGACGAAATGCGCCGCCTCATGGACGCAGCTCGCACTTAAAGTTGCTGGATCGTCCTACTTGATTGGTGAGGCTGATCCACGCACACTCCGTTTAATTTGAACGGAGTTTGTTATGCGTACAATGTTACCCTTGATCGCCACACTTTTTGCAACACCCGTCGCGGCGCAAACGGCATTTCCCTGCGACTGGCAAGCCCGTGCAGATGCGATTGTAGAACCATGGGAAGACTACAGTCGAACATTTGCGGACGGGAAAGTGCGTGTCGCGTTGTTAGACACGATCGAACCCGCGGCCGCGGCGATGTACCTGTTAATTTTGCACCCTCCGTTTGATGAACTATCTGGCCGGACCTGTACTGTCGTCGGTTTGGATGAGGGCTTAGGATATGCTGGTATGTTCTTCGAAGAGCTAGACGCAGTTTACGATCCCGCCACAGGCCTGACATTCACGATACCCGCAATTATCTATCTCCCTGAACAGAGTTTTCAGAACTTGGCCTTGCTGAGCATTTCCGTCAATCAATCTAGTGGTGATGTCACGGTCACTCAGGAGCTTGCTGAATGAACGACCTGTTGTTCCCTTTGCCGTTGATTTTGTTTGGCTGGGCGGTTGCGGGCGGCAGCCCTGGCCCCGCAACGCTTACGATTTCGGGCACGGCCATGGCGCATGGCCGTGCGATGGGGCTGCGGCTTGCGGCGGGCGTTGTCGTGGGTTCGGCGATCTGGGGTATCGCGGCAGCTCTCGGTTTTTCGGCGATAATGGTCGCGAATGCATGGCTCTTTGAGGCGATCCGCTATGCCGGTGCTGGATATCTTTTGTATCTGGCTGGAAAGTCGTTGCTTTCTGCATGGCATGGCAAGGCCGTCCAAGCGCAGTCTCCGAGCCGCACGGGTGCATTCGGCAAAGGTTTGGCGCTGCACTTAACCAATCCCAAGGCGATTCTGAGCTGGGGGGCGATCTATGCAGTCGTTCTGTCCGCAGATGCTGCGCCAATTTCGGTCGCCATCCTATTTTGCGTTCTGAGCCTTACATCCATGGTTGTCTTTTTGGGCTATGCGGTCCTGTTTTCCTCCGCTCCGATTGCTGCGGCCTACCTGCGCGCGAAACGCGGTTTCGATCTTACGTTCGGCGTGCTATTCGGGGCGGCATCCTTGAAACTACTTACGGCAAAGCTCACTCCATGATCCTTGGAATTGGTTCCGACTTAGCAAACATCGAACGAATTCAGGGGACGCTTGATCGTTTCGGGGACCGTTTCCGCAATCGTGTTTTTACCGAAGTTGAGCAACAAAAAGCCGAACGGCGCAAAGATGTTGCAGGGACATACGCCAAACGATGGGCCGCCAAAGAGGCGTGTTCCAAGGCGCTTGGCACGGGGTTGCAGATGGGCATTTCATGGAAAGACATGGCCGTGTCCAACTTGCGAACCGGCCAGCCTGTGATGGAGGTTACGGGGTGGGCCAAAGAGCGTCTCGAAACTATGACTCCCGAGGGGCATGAGGCGATTATCCATGTGACCCTCACGGATGATCATCCATGGGCACAGGCCTTTGTCGTCATCGAAGCTCGCGCCATAAAGGCCTAGGTTAGCACGGGTTGACTTGGCGGGCCGTCACGCGCACATAACCCCAGATTTTATTGACGTTGAACGTGAGGTTGGGCCGTGTGGGCATCCATTAAAGAAACAGTAAAAACAGTCGTTTACGCGCTGCTTATCGCGGGCGTGTTTCGCACATTCCTGTTTCAACCATTCTGGATTCCATCGGGATCGATGAAAGAAACGCTGCTGATCGGCGATTTCTTGTTCGTCAACAAGATGGCTTACGGGTATTCCTACGCGTCTTGTCCGACGATTATTATCCCTGCCGTCGGCTTGGATATCGATGCCGAAGATTTCTGCGGCGTGTTCAAAGGCGGCAATGAACGCCTGTTTGGGTCAGAACCTGAGCGCGGCGATGTCGTCGTCTTTCGCCACCCTGTTTCTGGTAGAGACTTTATCAAACGATTGATCGGGATGCCGGGCGACACCGTTCAAGTGCAAAACGGCGTCATTACTCTAAATGGCGAAGAAGTAGCGCAAACCGAAGCAGGCCTGTTCACGGAAACGATGGAACGCCAAGGTGGGCAGGGTAACCTTCCACGCTGCTCCAATGGCGCTGTTGGTCTCGGGGCCGATTGCCTAAAGCAGCGGTTCACTGAAACACTGCCGAACGGCACGGAGTACAGCGTCCTGAACATTGGCGACCGTGACCTAGACAACACGGGCATCTTTACGGTGCCAGAAGGTCAGTATTTCTTCATGGGTGACAACCGCGACAACTCCTCTGACAGTCGCGTACCTCAGATTTCTGGCGGTGTTGGGTTTGTTCCATACGAAGATATTGTTGGTCGTGCAGACCGTGTCATGTTCTCCTCATCAGGCCGTTCGCTTTTGGCGTTCTGGACATGGAGAGCCGACCGCTACTTCAAGGCTGTCGAGTGAAACTGTCGGGCGCACTTCGTGAGTTTCAAGACAGGCTTGGCCACAGTTTTGCCAAGCCAGAACACTTGATCCGCGCGGTCACCCATTCGTCAATGTCCTCGCCGCACCGCGACGACAATCAACGTTTCGAATTTCTCGGGGATCGTGTGCTTGGTCTCGTGATGGCCGAAGCACTTCTTGAGGCAGACACGAACGCGCCCGAAGGGCTGCTCGCCCCGCGGTTTAATGCGCTTGTGCGTAAGGAAACCTGTGCGGATGTCGCACGTCAAATTGATCTGGGCGCTGTCTTGAAACTGGGTCGCTCCGAGATGCTGACAGGCGGTCGGCGCAAAGAAGCGCTGCTTGGCGATGCCATGGAGGCCGTCATTGCTGCGGTCTACGTGGATGCAGGGTTTGATGCCGCGCGCGACCGTGTTGTTGCGCTTTGGGGGGATCGGATCACCAACGTCGAAGAAGACGCACGTGATCCGAAAACCGCGTTGCAAGAATGGGCGCAGGCGAAGGGCGACCCACCTCCTTCGTACACGGAAATTACCCGAAGCGGCCCTGATCACGCGCCGGTCTTTACGATTGAAGTCCGCCTCAAGTCAGGCGCATCCGAACAGGCGAAAGCGCCGAACAAACGACAGGCCCAGCAGGCCGCAGCCGCAGCCCTTTTGGCCCGCGTGCAAGGAGAAGATACATGAGCGATGATACCCCACAACGCGCCGGTTTTGTTGCCCTAATTGGCGAGCCAAACGCAGGAAAATCTACACTGCTAAACCGGATGGTTGGCGCGAAAGTGTCGATCGTGACCCACAAGGTCCAGACGACCCGTGCGCGCATTCGCGGTGTGGCTATCGAAGGCACAAGTCAGATCGTTTTTGTTGACACGCCGGGTCTGTTCCAGCCCAAGCGCCGCCTTGACCGCGCGATGGTTGCTGCCGCCTGGGGCGGTGTTGCTGATGCAGACGTTGTCGTGCTGATGATCGAAGCGCACCGTGGCATCACGAAAGGTGTCGAAGCGATTTTGGAACGTCTCGGGGACGTCGGCAAGGGCCGCACCGTTGCCTTGGCGATCAATAAGATCGACCGTGTCGAAGCGCCGGTTTTGCTTGGCCTTACCAAAGATCTGAATGAACGTTTTGATTTCGCCGAAACCTTTATGATTTCTGCCGAAAAAGGGCATGGGGTCGATACTCTGCGCACATGGCTGGCTGAGCGGATGCCCGAAGAGCCGTGGCTTTATCCAGAGGACCAGATCGCTGATTTGCCACTGCGGATGATCGCTGCTGAAATGACCCGTGAAAAGCTGACCCTGCGTTTGCACCAAGAGCTCCCGTATCAGCTGACTGTTGAAACCGAGAACTGGGAAGAGCGCAAAGACGGGTCGTGTAAGATTGATCAGATCGTTTACGTTATGCGTGATGGTCACAAAGGTATCGTTTTGGGCAATCGCGGTGAAACCATTAAAGCGGTCGGCAAGGCGTCCCGTGAAGAACTCGTCGAGTTTTTGGGCCGCAAGGTGCACCTATTCCTGCAGGTGAAGGTCCGTCCGGGCTGGCTTGAAGAATCCGAACGCTACTCGGAAATGGGCCTCGACTTTAAGGACGGCAACGCTTGAGCACCCGTCTGACATCCGACCTTTGGGTGTCTGCCTATTTGACCCGTCTGCGGTTGGTTGAAATCCCCGCATTTGTTGTGCGCAAGGGCGATGCGACTGCGGGCTCGGTTCTGGTGAAGCTCAACACATTGGATGGCAATGCCCGCGCGTTTCAACGTCAATTTGACCTGATGTCGGGTGACCGCGAATGGGTCACCTTAGCCGAGGGCACGGAGCCAGACGTGGACGCCTCGCTCGACAAACAAGCAAGTTTTGATCCTGATCTTTGGGTGATTGAGGTCGAGGACCGTCAGGGCCGCCATTTGCTAGACGACCCCTCCTTGGCCTAAGCTAACGCTATGATTGAATGGCGCGATGAAGGGGCTTTGTTGAAGGTCCGAAAACACGGCGAAAACTCCGCCATCATAGAGGTGTTCACCCAAAATCACGGCAAGGCAGCGGGTATTGTGCGTGGCGGTACAAGTCGAAAGATCGCGCCGCTGCTACAACCCGGGGCGCAGTTAGACGTGACGTGGAAAGCGCGCCTCGAAAATCACCTCGGAAGCTTTACCATTGAACCTGTTCGCAGTCGCGCAGCCCAAGTAATGCAAGATCGTCTGGCGTTGGCGGGATTGAATGCTGTGACCGGTATTCTGGCATTTGTTCTGCCAGAGCGTGAAACCCATCCGCCGCTTTATGATCGCACCATTGCCCTACTTGATCTGCTTGGGCAAAATGAGATTTGGCCGCTTGCCTATTTACAGTGGGAAATCGCCTTGCTCGAGGAAATGGGTTTTGCGTTAGACCTGTCTGCTTGCGCCGTGTCGGGCCTAAACGACGATCTGTTTTATGTCTCTCCGCGCACGGGGCGGGCCGTTTCACGGCTAGCTGCGGGCGAATGGGCCGATCGATTGTTGCCTTTGCCAAAGGTCATGCTGGGCAAAGGGGATGCTGATATCCCAGACATCTTGATCGCGTTGAAAACCACAGGACATTTCCTGCACCATCACCTCGCGAAATCGCTGGGGGATCGCCCTTTACCTGATGCCCGCCAACGCCTGATCGACGTCTTGAAACGCTCGACTTAACGGGCTTAAAAACCATTGATCGCCCATCGACGTTAGACAGGATGAGCGTGCCGCCCTGAACTTCCGCCAAGGTCATGACTTCCAATGCGGCAAAGAAGGCGGATTCGGCAGCAAGATCTTCGCAAGCCATACGCGTCGCGCCGATCCCTTCGAGGGCAAACCAAGGATAGGGCGCAGTCTGCGTTGCGAAATAACGGTTGCAGGGGGCTTGCCCCTCGACGCGCCCTTCTTCGGGAAAGGTGATTGTTGCCCGCGCCGTAAACGGTGCGTCATCTAATTCAGTTAACTGATATTCAGTTTCTGGGTCAGTGAATTTGGACACGCTTTCGTCTCCCTGACAGGCAGCGAAGGCAACAAAGGTTATGATCGGCAAGATTTTATTCATGGGCCGAGAATAGCGGTTGCCAGACCCACCTGTAAGGGGACGGTTTCCTAAAGTATCCGACGTGAAATCACCTGAGCTTGAATCTCACCGGCACCTTCAAAGATGTTCAGGATACGAGCGTCGCAAAGGATGCGGCTAACTTTGTATTCAAGCGCAAAACCGTTGCCGCCGTGGATTTGTAGTGCATTGTCCGCAGCCGCCCACGCGACCCGTGCGCCCAGCAGTTTCGCCATGCCGGCCTCTACGTCACAGCGGCGGCCTTCGTCTTTCTCAAAGGCGCTGAAATAGGTCAGCTGACGGGCGACCATGATCTCAACCGCCATCATGGCAAGTTTGTTGGCCACGCGTGGGAATTCGATCAGGCTTTTGCCGAATTGCTTGCGGTCCTGCGCATACTGCATCGCCACGTCCATTGCCGAACACGCCACGCCAATGGCACGGGCAGCTGTCTGGATGCGGGCGGACTCGAATGTCTCCATCAGCTGCTTAAAGCCTTTGCCCTCTTCGCCTCCCAAAAGGTTCTCACCTTTGACTGCAAAGCCATCAAACGCGAGTTCGTATTCCTTCATGCCGCGATAACCGAGCACTTCGATTTCCCCTCCGGTCATGCCTTCGGTCGGGAACGGGTTCGCGTCATCGCCCGGTGTCTTTTCGGCCAAGAACATGGACAGACCTTTGTAGTCTGTCGTGTTTGGGTCCGTGCGGGCCAGCAGTGTCATGACGTGCGTGCGGCTTGCGTGGGTGATCCAAGTTTTGTTGCCTGTGACGGTGTAGTTATCACCGTCCTTAACCGCGCGTGTGCGCAGCGCCCCTAGGTCGGACCCCGTATTCGGTTCGGTAAACACGGCTGTTGGCAGTTTCTCGGCACTGGCCAAAGCTGGCAACCATTTCTGTTTCTGCTCTTCAGTACCGCCTGCGATAATCAGTTCGGCCGCAATCTCGGAGCGGGTCCCAAGTGATCCAACACCTATGTAACCGCGCGACAATTCTTCGGAAACAACACACATAGAAGCTTTGGACAGCCCAAAGCCGCCGTATTCTTCGGGGATCGTCAGGCCGAATACGCCCATTTCGGCCAATTCGTCGATGACGTCCATCGGGATCAATTCGTCTTTTAGGTGCCATTCGTGGGCGAAGGGTTCGACCTTTTCAACGGCATAACGGCGGAACTGATCGCGGATCATTTCCAGTTCTTCATCAAGGCCTGTTGCCCCGACGGTTACTTCTGCACTGCGTTCCTGCATCAAGGCCACAAGGCGCAAACGTGCTGCTTGTGTGTTGCCGCTTTGGGTTAGGGTCTGAATCTCAGGCGTGGCCAACGTATTCATTTGATCTTGCGTTAGACCGATATCCTGCAGGCGCAAAATCTCGCCTTGGTTCATCGGGATGCCACCGCTGATTTGGGCGAGATATTCACCAAATGCGATCTGATGGATCAATTGTTCAACTTCACCGAACTTGCCGTCCGATTTCAGTTTTTCTGCCCAAACTTGCATTTGCGCCAAGGCTTCGACGTATGTTGCCAGCCATGCCAGCCCGTGGGACGCCGTCTGTTCGGCCTCAACTTTGGGCCCTGAAACACGACCATCAACAACCACGAGGCCTCGAACGCAGTCTTTTGCGGTCTCAAGAAGTGCGCGTAGCGGCGAGATCACGGCGCCGGTTGTCGTCAGTAGGTCAGGCAACAGCGCAGTTTTGTCTTGTGCGTCGAGGGGCATAGTCGACTCCTTTATTGTGCAGGCGCAGAAATAACCCCCTCGCAAGCGCAGCGCAATAATAATTCA
This sequence comes from Octadecabacter algicola, assembly GCF_021532625.1. GTDB lineage: Bacteria > Pseudomonadota > Alphaproteobacteria > Rhodobacterales > Rhodobacteraceae > Octadecabacter > Octadecabacter algicola. Next base: position 201,594 of record NZ_JAKGAR010000003.1, on the reverse strand, counting down.
CAAAAAAGAACTCTTGCGAACGAAAATAACCGAACGGAAATGGAGTGCGGTGGGGGGAATGGCAGTGTATTTGCGTGATTATGGAATATTTACATGGAATCGATGGTATTGGCACGTTGTTGTTCATCTTGGCGGTGGCGACGTTTTCTGGAGTAGTGAAGGGTGTCGTTGGTTTCGCGATGCCTATGATTCTGATTTCGGGTATGACGCTTGTGTTGCCGCCAGAACAGGCATTGGCCGCGCTGATCTTGCCGACACTCCTAACGAACGTTTGGCAGTCGTTGCGCCAAGGCCTGCAAAGCGCCCTTCAAACGATAAGAGAGTTTCGCGTTTTCCTTTTGTGCTTGGTGCTGTTGTTGGTGATGAGCGCCCAGCTTGTCCGTATTCTTGAACCGCAAATGCTCTATGCTTTGATCGGTTTACCTGTCGCGCTGTTTTCGGTCTTGCAGTTGGCAGGCTGGAAACCAAAACTCTCCGCGCGATCGACGCGACTGGATGCAGTCATTGGTAGTTTTGCAGGTTTTGTCGGCGGTATTTCGGGCGTTTGGGGGCCGCCGACGGTTTCTTATTTGACGGCGGTAAACACCCCGAAGCAGGACCAGATGCGCGCCCAAGGCGTTATCTATGGTATTGGTGCGATCGCGCTGGCCGGAGCGCACCTTCAGACGGGTGTGCTGAGGAGTGAGAACCTGCCTTTGACGCTCACGATCCTACCGTTTGCCTTCGCAGGGCTATGGATAGGGTTTCGGCTACAAGACCAGATTCCGCAGGAAAAGTTTCGGATGCTAACCCTTGTTGTTTTGGCGGTCGCGGGCCTGAACCTGATCCGCCGTGCGGTCCTCGGTTAACTCAGCAATTCCGTGTAGCCGCAGATAGCCGCCAAGTCCGGAAGGGTCTCGGGCGGTACAACAGTGAACGTTGTCTGATAAAACGTCACGCCGTTGGATTTCGCCGTCATCGTCCAATCCCCAAGAACCAATTCGTAAGGATAGTCGAATTGGTAGAACGTGATACCGGGGGTCAGCTCGCCGCCTATCGAAGTACCAAAGCTTTGTTTTGTAAGGCCGTTACCGATTAGCGGGGGGTGTGTGACTGTCATGACGACGTTGTCTTGGCCCAGTGCGCCTTGAAGGCCCGCGCGTACCCCGAACCCGACACCGATCACGGCTGGGACCAGCCGGCCCTCGCTAACAAAAGGAGGGGCGTCTTCTACCACAAGGGTGCTTCCCGCAGCCGTATTTGGGGCGTCTCGCATTACGCCGCCCTCCATCGCGCACAGGACGCCGGCTTCATAAAATCCCAGAAGGGGTGAGACGGTATCGGTACTTTGCGCAGTAACGACAACGCCCCCGCAAATTGCGAGGGCGCTGCTAAGATATAAGGTTCGCATCATCATGCGAAGATATTAGCCGATTGCTGCGGCTTTGACATCCTCATCAATGAACGGAACATATTGTTCGAAGTTTCCGGAGAACATGTCGACCAATTTGTTTGCTTGGGCATCGTAGTCCGCGCCATTCGCCCAAGTGTCACGTGGGCTCAGCAACACATCGTCAACACCGTCACAGGCAAGCGGTACATCAAAGCCAAAGTTCGCGTCCTTGCGGAACTGCCCTTCGACCAATGAACCGTTCAGTGCAGCTGTCAGCAACGCGCGTGTCGCCTTGATCGGCATCCGGCTACCGGTGCCATACGCGCCACCGGTCCAGCCCGTATTCACCAACCAGCAAGTTGCACCATGTTCCGCGATCTTCTTTTGCAAAAGCTTGCCGTAAACTTCTGGGCGGCGCGGCATGAAGGGCGCACCAAAGCAGGTGGAAAACGTTGGCTCTGGTTCCGTCACACCGCGTTCAGTGCCCGCAACCTTGGACGTAAAGCCCGAAAGGAAGTGATACATTGCTTGTGCCGGTGTCAGCCGTGCGATCGGAGGCAAAACACCAAATGCATCACATGTCAGCATGATGATATTCTTCGGGTGACCGCCCAGTGCGCTTTCGGACGCATTGGAGATATAGTTCAGCGGGTAAGCACAACGCATGTTGGCCGTCAGGCTGTCATCTTCAAAATCCAATTCAAGCGTTTCGGGATCGAAGACCATGTTTTCGATAACCGTGCCAGGCATCTGCGTTGTGGCATAGATTTCTGGTTCGGCTTCTGGGTTCAGACCGATCGTTTTCGCGTAGCAACCGCCCTCGAAGTTAAAAATGCCGCGATCCGACCAGCCGTGCTCGTCGTCACCGATCAGTGTTCGGTTCGGGTCAGCGGACAAAGTTGTTTTGCCTGTACCAGAAAGGCCGAAGAACACAGCGCTATCGACTGGGTTGTCTTTGGCGTGGTTGGCTGAGCAGTGCATCGGCATGATGTCTTTTTCAGGCAGCAGGTAGTTGAGCAGCGTGAAGACAGATTTCTTGTTCTCGCCCGCGTACTCAGTCCCTGCGATCAAGATCATCTTGCGATCGAAGTTCATGGTAATGACTGTTTCGCTGCGGCAGCCGTGGCGTTCTGGATCAGCCAAGAAGCTTGGGCAGTTGATCACTGTCCAGTCCGGAGAGAAGCCTTCAACTTCGGAAGCTTCAGGGCGCCGCATCATGTGACGTATGAACAATCCGTGCCACGCCAGTTCAGTGACGAAGCGAACGTCCAGACGGTGCGCAGGGTCGGCGCCGCCGAACAAGTCCTGAACGAAGTAGTCTTTACCGCCCATATGCGCGACCATGTCCTCGTAGAGCCGATCAAATGCTTCCGGCGCTTGTGCTGCGTTGTTGTCCCACCAGATTGTGTTTTCAGTGGTGGCGCTGCGAACGACGTGTTTGTCCTTTGGCGAACGACCGGTGAACTTGCCAGTGGTCACAAGGAACGTGCCGCCCTTGCCAAGCTGACCTTCGTCGCGCTTCAGCGCTTCGGCGATAAGGTCATCTTCGGAATAGTTATAATAGACCTGTCCCAGCCCGCTGATGCCCTGATCCTGCAGTTTCATCGAAGGGTTGGCCGTGCCGTGGTCCATTGTATTTCTCCTAATATTCAGAGGCCGACGCGGCCTCGATGAATCGGACTTAACATGGGATTTTACTGCGTGAATAGTCGCCTTTGACGCAGTTAGCGCAATCATATTCCAGTTAGCGCCACCAAGGCGGTTCGTCGCTCGGAGAATGTCCGCGTTCAGGCCAGAAGTGAGACATTTTAGCCATTGGTTACTGTTTTTCAGGGTACAAGAGGGTGTCGATTGCCGCTTTTTCCTAGTTTCGGATTGATTCGCTGACCCTAAGTAGGGCAAAACTAAGAAAAAACAGGCAATAATAATTGAGCAGTAGAGGGGCATTAACATGTCACGAATCGCACTTGTCGATGACGACCGGAATATTTTGACTTCCGTACAGATTACACTTGAGGCCGAGGGCTTCGAGGTTGAGACGTATGCAGATGGCCAGCAAGCGCTGGACGCTTTTAACAAGCGCCTTCCTGACATGGCAGTTTTGGATATCAAAATGCCGCGCATGGATGGCATGGATTTGCTTCAGCGAATCCGCCAGAAAACCACCATGCCTGTGATCTTTCTGACATCCAAAGACGATGAGATTGATGAAGTTCTCGGCCTACGTATGGGCGCCGACGACTACGTAAAGAAACCGTTCAGCCAACGTCTTTTGGTGGAACGCATTCGTGCTTTGTTGCGTCGTCAAGATGCGATGTCCGGCGAACCTGTAGAAGAGACCGAGGAAACCAAGGTTCTCGTGCGCGGGGACCTTTCGATGGATCCATTGCGCCACGCCGTTAAATGGAAAGGCAATGACGTGTCTCTGACAGTCACCGAGTTCCTTTTGTTGCAGGCATTGGCACAGCGCCCAGGTTTCGTGAAATCTCGGGATCAGTTGATGGACGTCGCCTATGATGACCAAGTTTACGTAGATGACCGCACGATCGACAGCCACATCAAGCGTTTGCGCAAAAAGATGCGCACGGCTGATGACGAATTCTCAGCGATCGAAACTCTTTATGGTATCGGTTACCGATACAACGAAGAGTAATATTGCCGTTCCTTAAGTAGGGATCTTCCATGACGGTTGCCCCAAAGATTGACGTCCGAGACTTGAAATCCGTGCGCAACGCTGCGCGCGGGGGCGGCGGCGTCGTGCTTGGGGAGGACTTTGTTGCACCGCGCTCTGGCGATGCAATGACACAGCGGCGCAAACGCCGCGGGGTGTTTCACCTTCGAAAGTCGCCAATTGCGCGTAAGATCATAACGTTTAACCTTTTGGGGTTGATCGTCATGGTTGCGGGGGTCCTCTACCTCAATCCGGCGCGCGACAACCTGACGTATCAACGTGGCAGCGCGTTGGTAAGCGAAGTTGAACTCATTGCTGATGTGTTCGAGGCACAGCTGCCCATCAATGCTCCCGTCAACCTCATGAGCGGTGACGGCATGGATGCGCAGATCACTCTCGAAAACTTGGACCTTCGGGGCGGTGTCGATGTTTACCTTTTGGATCGAAGTGGCACGCTTGTTCAAAGGTGGTCCGCCCCTACGACAGAAGGCGCCCCAGTTCCCGGACTGGAACGTGATGGTCGCAGCGTTTTCATTACAAGGCTTCTCAATGGTGCATTCGAAAAAATCTCAGGGCTGTTTGGGGGGCGCAACAACGACGTAGCTTTGGATTTGACCGAAGAGTTGCAGGGCGATGTACAAGTAACCCTCAATTCAGGGACGTGGTTGGAAACCCTAACCGACGGCCAGGGGCGGTCTTTCTTTAAAGTCCTGACACCAGTTGTTCAGCAAGGCGGTGCGCCGGTTGGCGTGATTGCCCTTGTTTCGTCTCCCGGCGAGTTAGACGAACTGGTCGCGCGCGACCGTGAGCAGCTTCTTCAGATGTTTCTCATTGGGGTCATCGTCTCTATCATCTTGAGCCTCGTACTTGCGTCTACGATTGCACATCCTCTGTCGGATTTGGCGAAAGCGGCTGAACTGGGCAGAGATAGGAACGCCCGCAAAAAGTCGCCTCATAGCATTCAAATTCCTGATCTAACGGGACGCCCAGATGAAATCGGGCGTTTGTCCGGCGCGCTGCGCGGCATGGTGTCTGCTTTGTTTGAACGGATTGAAGGTAACGAACAATTTGCAGCCGACGTGGCACATGAAATCAAGAACCCGCTTGCGTCGCTGCGTTCAGCGGTCGGGACTTTGCGAAAAGTTACGCGTCAAGATCATCGCGATCGAATGCTCGAGGTGATCGAGCACGACGTTCAGCGTTTGGACCGTTTGGTCAGTGATATTTCCAATGCGTCGCGTTTGGATTCCGAACTCGTGAAGGAAGAGGAAGAAGCCTTTAACCTCATCAAAATGTTGGGGCACTTGACCGAATTCCTAGGCACTCAAGCGAAAGAAAAAGGTGTCGATTTCATGTCGGACCTCCCAGAAGGCGAGATTGAGATTTTGGGTCTAGAGGGTCGATTGGCTCAGGTGTTCGTTAACCTGATTTCCAACGCAATTTCGTTTTGTGAAGATGGTGACGCGATCCGCGTCTGGGTCCGTAAACGCGAGAATCGCGTGCTGGTCGTTGTGGAAGACACAGGGCCAGGTATTCCTGATGGCGCATTACAAAAAGTGTTCCAGCGTTTCTATTCAGAACGCCCCGAACAACAGTTTGGTGACAACTCTGGACTTGGCCTTGCGATCTCTAAACAAATTGTCGAAGCGCACGGCGGCGTAATCTGGGCGGAGAACATCCGCCCCACGGATGCAGACATCGGATCCGATCCTTTGGGCGCGCGCTTTGTCGTTGGCCTGCCGGTCTAAATGTTGTCGGTCGCGCCCAAAGATGGGCCTGACGGTCGATTGCAGCTTCACGCCAGTACTGTTGTAATAAACGGCCACGCGGTTGCGCTAACCGGCCCGTCCGGCTCTGGAAAGTCGGGGCATGCGCTGGCGTTGATGTCACGTGGCGCAGTACTTTTGGCCGATGACATCACTTGGATTGAGGACGCGCCGCACGGGTTAGTCGCGCATTGCCCGCCAACTCTTAAGGGGCGAATAGAGGCACGTGGAGTCGGCATCCTATCTGTCGATCACATCGAGAAAGCGCCGTTGCGTCTGGTCGTCGACCTTGGAGCGGTTGAGGTCGAGCGCGTCCCGCCGTGGCGAAAGGTTATGTTGCTTAACCAGCCCGTCGCGATCCTTCACAACCCCGAGACCGGCCATTTCGTTGACGCAATTATGCAGTATATGAAACATGAACGATCGGATTGATCTGGATAGGTAGGGACTGAAGATGGCAAACGATTCCCCTCAGCCGCAAAAGCTAATCGTCGTAAGCGGGCCGTCCGGTGCTGGGCGTTCCACGGCAATCAATGTGCTTGAAGACCTCGGCTTTGAGGCAATTGATAACGTCCCCCTGACATTGATCCCGCGACTGACGGATGGTGAACTGCAGTCCCCTTTAGCAATTGGGATCGATGTCCGGAATCGAGACTTCTCGAACGCAGGCGTCGCTGAGATGTTGAAGAACCTTCAGCTGAGGGACGATATCGACGCGCAACTTCTTTACCTCGAAGCAGACGAAGATACGCTTGTTCGTCGTTATTCCGAAACCCGACGACGTCACCCGCTCGCCCCTGATGAGCCCGCAATCCAAGGCATCCGAAAAGAGGCTGACCTTCTTGCGCCTTTGCGCGAACAGGCTGAAATCTTGTTGGATACATCCGAGCTGTCACCCCATGACCTCAAGGCGCGTCTTACGGATTGGTTTGGCGAGGACGGCGGCAGCTTGTTCGGCGTGAGCCTGCAATCGTTTTCTTATAAACGTGGGGCGCCGAAGGGCGTCGACATGACATTCGACTGCCGGTTTCTCAAAAATCCTTATTGGGAACCCGCCTTGCGAACATTCACAGGTTTGGACGCGGCAGTCGGGGACTACATTCAAACAGACCCGCGCGCGGCGGAGTTCATGGATAAAGTTTTGGACCTGCTGTTAATGCTGCTTCCAGCATTCCGAGAGGAAGGGAAATCGCACGTTAGCGTTGGTTTTGGCTGTACCGGTGGGCAACATCGGTCCGTTTATGTAACAGAACAATTGGTCTTGGCCCTTGCGAACAACGATTGGCGGGTGTCTAAACGTCACCGAGAATTGGATCGGGCGGCGTCGACTCGCCCAGCATCTAGCGGATCGTAAGGATACAAGAGTGATCGGAATCGTGATTGTGGCCCATGGTGGACTGGCGGCGGAATATCTTTCCGCGGTTGAGCATGTGGTCGGCAAACAGTCTGGCGTCTATGCCATCACTATTGGGCCCGAAGATGACCGCGCAGTTAAGCAAGAAGAGATCTGCAAAGCTGCTGATGCGTCCGATATGGGCGATGGCGTAGTCGTCGTCACAGATATGTTTGGCGGGTCCCCGTCCAACCTGTCGCTGAGGGCCTGTAGCCCGTCCAACCGCCGCATTCTGTATGGTGCGAATCTTCCAATGCTTGTGAAACTCGCAAAATCCCGCAAGAAATCTGTTAACGATGCTGTGTCTGCCGCACTTGATGCAGGCCGCAAATATATCGACAGCCACATTGTCGAACTGGACACCTAGGGGCAGGTTATGGTTTCGCGCGTACTGAACATTACCAACATTAAGGGCCTCCATGCTCGTGCATCTGCGAAATTTGTAGATGTGGCCGAACAATTTGACGCTACGGCAGAGGTCTCAAAGGACGGGCTTTCAGCTGATGGTGATAGCATCATGGGTCTTTTGATGTTGGCAGCTTCTAAGGGAACCTCTATTGAGGTCGAAACCAACGGCCCCCAGGCTGAACAGCTCATGGATGCGCTGGATGCTCTGGTGGCTGACAAATTCGGAGAAGGCAACTAACGCCTCATTCCGCGAGTGGCTAGGAAGCAAACGCTTGACTGACAAAGCGACAAGAACACGAAGCCAGACGGCGGATGAAGATGCACCTCGCGTCTATGACAACCGTTCTTTGACGTATTCGGAAACTTTTGACAGCAATACCAAGCGCTGGTTCATCATGGGGATGGAATGGCTGACCGGTAAGATGAAGGTCATCCGTCGCGTGCGCCGGTTTGAAAAAATGGGCGCCCATAAGGGCCAAGAATTCTGGCCGGCCACAATGAAGGCTATGGGGATCGAGATTAAGACCCCACAAGAACAGTTCGATAATATCCCCGAGACCGGGCCGGTCGTGTTTGTTGCAAACCACCCGCACGGGATGGTTGACGGTATGATCCTTGCTGACATTATCGGGCGACGCCGTAACGATTATCGCATTTTGACACGGTCCCTTCTTACGGGGATCGATGAAAGTGCGGCCAGCTATATGATCCCTGTGCCTTTCCTTCATGAAGATGATGCGCAGAAGAAAATGATCGAAATGCGCGCCAAAGCCATGGAGCACCTTGGCAATGATGGCCTTATCGCGCTGTTCCCATCAGGCGTCGTAGCGACGTCCAAGACGATGTGGGGCCCTGTCGTTGAGGAAGAGTGGAACGTCTTCACCGCAAAAATGATTAAACGATCCGGCGCCACTGTTGTGCCGTGCTACTTCCCTGGATTTAACTCGCGCTGGTATCAGATTGCCAACAAGATAAGCGGTACGCTACGCCAAGGCTTGCTTATCCACGAGATAGCACATGCGTTTGATAAACCCCAAAAACCAGTGATCGGCGCCCCGATTCCACCTGAAGAGGTCGCCGAACGCAGCAAAGATCCACGAGCATTTATGGCGTGGCTCCGCGAACATACGCTGTCTCTAAAGGAAACTTAACGGGTCGGAACGGGCGTCTCGCCGCGGTAATCATAAAAGCCGCGCTTGGTCTTGCGACCCAACCACCCAGCCTCAACGTATTTTGTTAGCAGCGGACAAGGTCGATACTTCGTGTCGGCCAAACCGTCGTGCAGCACGTTCATGATCGCGAGGCATGTGTCCAACCCGATAAAGTCAGCCAGCTCTAGCGGACCCATAGGATGGTTCGCACCGAGTTTGAGCGATGTATCAATGGATTCCACGTTTCCGACACCTTCATATAAGGCGTAGACGGCCTCATTGATCATCGGCATCAGGATGCGGTTTACGATGAACGCGGGAAAGTCTTCAGCGGTTGCTGACGTCTTGCCCAAACGGTCCACGACCCCCTTACAGGCGTCAAATGTCGGCGCATCCGTTGCGATACCACGGATCAATTCGACCAACTGCATGATCGGTACGGGGTTCATGAAGTGGAAACCCATGAATTTCTCTGGTCGGTCCGTGCGCGAAGCAAGGCGCGTAATCGAGATTGAAGATGTGTTCGACGTCAAGATCGTGTCAGGCGTCAGGTGCGGTAGCAGGTCTTCGAAAATGGCTTGCTTGATGGTCTCACGTTCGGTCGCAGCCTCGATCACCAAGTCAGTCGGGCCAAGGTCGGTGAGGGTCAGCGTGGTGCCGATTCTGCGCAGGCCTTCGGACTTTTCGTCCTCTGTTATCAAACCCTTGGAAACCTGACGGTCCATATTTTTGCCAATACCAACCAACGCCGCCTTCAAGGCGTCATCGTTGATGTCTGTCATCAGAACATCGTAACCGGCCAAGGCGCAAACATGCGCGATACCGCTGCCCATTTGGCCCGCTCCAACAACGCCGATCCGTTCAATGCTCATGATTTCGATCCTTTTGATTGGGGGCACCATAGGGGGCTGGGCGGTCACGCTCAATCCCTCGCGGTGTCGGCAAGTTTAGGCAAATTCGGTGTTTAAGGCTTTGGCAATAGAATCGGCAGAATGTTGTCCGTGGTGAGTGAAAATTTAGAAGGGTGGGACCCATGAAATCCGATATAAAACCAAGGGGCGCATTGCGCCTAGCGCCGTGTCACTACGGCTTGTCAAAACTACCGTTTCGCGGACCGATGCGACCAACCGACGGGCGTTTCGTTGCCTTCTTAGGCGGGTCGGAAACCTTTGCGAAGTATATTCGCACGCCTTACCCAGATAAGGTCGAGACCGAGATTGGCGAGGTCTGTATAAACCTTGGCTTTCAATCCGCGGGGCCAGATGTCTTTCTGAATGACACGGCGGTCCAATCATTATGTCATGACGCAGTCGCGACAATCATTCAGGTTCTGAATGCCGCAAATATAAGTAACTCGTTTTACAAGGTGCACCCGCGCCGAAACGATCGTTTTGTTGGTCCGACCGACAAGCTGAAGCTGCTGTTCCCCGAGGTCGATTTCACCGAGATCGCTTTTACGGGTCACTTAATAGCACGCCTTCGCGCCGAAGATGAAAAGCGTTTTGAACTGGTGAAAGAGCACCTTCAGCGGACGTGGATTCGCCGCATGAAGACCCTTATCGGGCGCTCTAGCGGGGCCGTTGTGCTGCTATGGCTTCATCAAAAGGATACCGAAGGCTCTCTTGTAACGAAGAAGATGGTTGCAGCGCTGCGCGATTACATTTCTCAGATCGTTGTGGTCACCGTCGAGGACGATGGACACGATGGAAAGTGCTACGCTCCGCTCGACGCTCTTAGTGCCAAGGAAGCGATGGGGCCGAAAACTCACGCAGCGGTCGCCAAGGCATTGCGTGGACCGCTGATGGGTTGCTTGAGTTGAACGAGAAAGGCCCGCCACTAACGGGCGGGCCTTTCTGCAATTTAATGGGGTTTGAGCCTCGTCGGCTTAACCCAACTTTTCAGTCAGCTCAGGAACGGCATCAAACAGGTCAGCGACCAGTCCGAAGTCGGCAACCTGAAAGATTGGCGCTTCTTCGTCTTTGTTGATCGCGACGATAACCTTGGAGTCCTTCATACCAGCAAGGTGCTGGATCGCACCGGAAATGCCGACAGCAACATAAAGGTCCGGTGCAACAACTTTGCCTGTTTGACCAACTTGCCAATCGTTCGGGGCATAACCGGAATCAACCGCAGCACGGGACGCGCCAACGGCGGCACCCAGTTTGTCAGCCAGACCTTCGATCAGTTTGAAGTCGTCCTCGGACCCAACGCCACGACCACCGGATACAACAACACCAGCAGATGTAAGCTCTGGGCGGTCAGACTCGGCAACCTTGTCTTCAACCCACTCGGACAAACCGGTGCCACCTGGAACGGCAACTGCTTCAACAGCGGCGGACCCAGAAGCTTCGGCAGCGTCAAACGTAGACGTCCGGAAAGTGATCACTTTTTTCGCGTCAGAGGATTTGATCGTCTGGATCGCGTTACCCGCATAGATCGGACGCTCGAAAGTGTCGCCGTCAACAACACCGGACGCATCTGAAATCACCATAACGTCCAACATCGCAGCCACACGTGGCATGACGTTCTTGGCGTCTGTCGTCGCAGGAGCAACGATGTGATCGTAATCGCCAGCCAGTGAAACGATGAGGTCCGCAGTAGATTCCGCAAGGCGGTGTGCCAACGCATCATCCTCAGCCAGCAAAACCTTTGCGGCGCCCAAAGTGGCTGCCTCGTCCGCAGCTGCTTTGGCTGTTGCGCCTGCGCACAGGATCGTCACGTCGCCGAGCATCTTTGCAGCGGTCATTGCTTTTGCAGTCGCGTCCATATTCAACGCGCCATCGGTTACTTCAGCAAATAGAAGAACAGCCATTACACAGCCCCCGCTTCTTTGAGTTTTTCGATCAGTTCGTCGACAGAGCCGACGATAATACCAGCGGCACGGGACTCAGGTTCGACTGTCTTAACGACTTCCAAACGCGGTGCAGTGTCGACGCCGTAGTCCGCAGGTGTCTTTTCATCCAAAGGCTTCTTTTTCGCCTTCATGATGTTTGGCAAAGACGCGTAACGAGGTTCGTTCAAACGAAGGTCGACAGTCACGATGGCAGGCATCTTGATCTTGATCGTCTGCAAGCCGCCGTCGACTTCACGAGTGACTGTCGCAGTTTCGCCATCGACATCCAGCTCGGATGCGAATGTGCCCTGCGCCCATCCTGTCAGCGCAGCCAACATTTGGCCGGTCGCGTTCATGTCGTTATCGATCGCCTGCTTACCAGCAAGCACGAGGCCCGGCTGTTCTTCGTCGATGATGCCCTTAAGGATCTTCGCAACAGCAAGTGGTTCGATATCGTTGTGAACGTCTTCGGATGCCACAACTAGAATCGCGCGGTCAGCACCCATCGCCAGCGCTGTGCGCAACGTTTCTTGGGACTGTTTCACGCCGATGGAAACGGCGATGATTTCTTCGGCTTTGCCAGCTTCTTTCAGGCGGATTGCTTCTTCGACAGCAATCTCATCGAAAGGGTTCATGGACATTTTGACATTGGCGAGATCAACACCGCTACCATCCGCTTTTACACGAACTTTCACGTTGTAATCGATCACGCGTTTGACGGGTACGAGGACCTTCATCGGCGACTTCTCCAAAAGTGAGCGCTTTCACGCTTCGGTTCAATTCTTTGTCCCCAATACCTTAGTCGTCAGCATGGGAATAGGTCAGAATCGACGCAGGTCGTATTCCTGACGTCGCGTTTGTGAAAAAACGCCTAATTTTTTCACACTGTCAAGAATGTTAGCGCCGCAACTCGAAATTAGCGGTTGGCACCCGGAACCCACAGCACATCGTCTTTGCCGCCGTTGTTGGCGATACGAGACGCCGCAAAAAACCAATCCGAAAGCCGATTCAGGTATTTTACAGCAGCAGGATTTACCGTCTCTATAGCGGACAATTCTACGGCAAGTCGTTCAGCGCGTCGCGACACGGTGCGGCATTGGTGCAAATGTGCGGCCAATGCTGACCCGCCGGGTAAGATGAAGCTTCGCAACGGTTCCAATACTGCCGTCATGGCGTCGATTTCTGTTTCCAGCCGCGCGACTTGGGCGTCAGCCATCCGAAGCGGCGGGTATTCCGCGTCCGCGTCACTCTTCATGTCGGGACGACACAGGTCTGCCCCGAGATCGAAGAGATCGTTCTGAATCATCGCCAGCTGCGCATCCAATTCGCCGTCTGAATGAAGGCGCGCCAACCCAACGATTGAATTGGTTTCATCGACGGTTCCGTAGGCATTCACCCGCGCGGAGTTCTTGGCGACGCGGTTGCCGTTGCCCAAAGCTGTTTCACCTGAATCACCCGTTTTGGTGTAGATCTTGTTTAGTACGACCATCGGTTAGCTCCCTTTGCTTTTGAAGTAGGCGAAGGCCACGATAAGGACCACGGCAACGAACTGCGCCGCAATACGAAGTTGCATGATTTTGTTGGATCGCTTGCCGTCGCTACCAGCCTGAAACGTAGACAGCCCCCACGCAAGGATCACAGCCACAACAAGGCAGGCCGCTATAATAACGTAAAAGAACGGATCGTTGACCATGGTCTTACTCCTTTTAGGTGCCGAAGACAGCTAACATGTGCGCGGCGAAAGGGAAGGGTCAGCCTTTGCGAAGAATCCAGTCGAGCGCGCGCGTCGGCAGTATTCGCCTGAAAAACCCCATCAAATAGGTCGGGGTTGTGACGTAATATCGCGGTTTTGGATTGGGGTGCGTGACGGCGGTAAGCAGTTTGGCTGTCACGGCAGATGCCGGAAGCTCGAATTTATCAGGTCCGCTATCCTCATAAAGGCGCTTGCGAAGGGTGGATTCGTACTGCGCACGTCGGGGTGAGTTTTCCCAATCGATCCACTTTTCGAAATGCGGAATGGACTTCTTGCGAATGTCAGATGTCACCGGTCCCGTGTTCATCGTCACGATCTTGATGTCGGTGTCCGCCATCTCAAGGCGCAGCGTGTCGGTCAGGCCTTCAAGCGCAAATTTTGTCGCGTTATAGGCAGACCGCCATCGCATCGCGACGAGCCCCAGCACAGAGGAGTGGTTGACGATCCGTCCATGTCCTTGGGCGCGCATGACTGGAATGACCCGAGTGGTCAGATCGTGGACACCGAAAACATTGGTCTCAAAGTTGGCCCGCAGCGCGTCTCGCGGCAAATCTTCGGCTGCACCAGGGGTTCCGAACCCGCCGTTGTTGAACAACGCATCCAACGTTCCGCCCGTTGCTGCCAAAACTTCAGCTAGGCCGGATTCCAAAGTTGCGGAGTCGTTGTAATCTAACAGGGGGCTTTCAAACCCTTCCGCGATCAAGCGGGCACAATCGGCCTGTTGGCGGCAGGACGCAAAGACACGCCAACCCGCGTCGCGCATCCCGTGCGCCGCGTCATACCCAATGCCAGATGAGCAACCGGTGATAAGAATAGATTTTGTCATGCTGACGTCATGCATTGTGCGGACGCCAGCGGCAATTAGATTTTTGGCTCGGTCAGCAGGCGTGCTGCCATCCAACCCTCGATGCCTAGACCAACCGTCGCTACGTTGGCCCATCCGTCTGCGTTCACTTCTAGAACTTCCAGCTCGGTGCCGGGGTTCAATGTTGTGATGACGTCAAAGTCAGTCCCAGGCCCCATACGCATATTCACGCGTGATCCCATAACTTCCCGGATGTCGAGTTTTGGTTCAAAAACGGGCGCCGCAGCAAGAACCACTGTTGGTTGATCGTCCTCAGTAGCGTCCAAAGCAGTGGCGGCAGCAACGGCTTCGTTAACTTCGATAGATGAAGAAATGTTCGAGGTAGACACAGCCAGCAATGTCGGGCTGTTTGAACGGGTAACGATCTCAGGACCTTGGTCCTCTTGGATCACAGTCGCCGCAGTTTCGATTTCGACCGGTAAAAATTCTGATCCGCCAGACATTTCGTAATAGGCCCAGCCCATAAACCCGAACGTCAGCCATACATAGCTTTTCATAAAAGAACCCCCCAGAGATTCATGAGTACCATTCACTGAAGGCACGTTAACAAATTCGTGATGGATTCGTCATGGGCTTATTTGGGAATATTGCGGGGAAAAATTCCGCAACCGCGTCTTATTTCACCGTTGTCGCGCATATGCGGCTTAGGTACACACGATCTATGAGCGATGACACGATTGACCCCAAGATGAACCCGACCGAAACCCTGCGCCGCGCGCTGGGTGAGAGGTATCTAACTTACGCGCTGTCGACAATTATGCACCGCGCGCTGCCAGATGCACGGGATGGGCTAAAGCCCGTTCACCGCAGAATTCTTTATGCCATGTCACGACTGAAGCTTTCGCCGAAGGGCGGTTTTCTGAAGTCAGCCAAGATCAGCGGCGACACGATGGGGGATTTCCACCCTCACGGTGATGCTGCGATTTACGACGCGATGGCGCGTCTCGCGCAGGACTTTAACGTGCGCTATCCGCTGGTTGATGGCCAAGGTAACTTTGGTAACATCGATGGCGATAACCCTGCGGCCGCGCGATATACAGAAGCACGGATGACAGCTGCCGCAGAGGCGATGCTTGAGGGGCTTGGCGAAAATGTTGTCGATTTTCGCCCTAACTACGATGGCCGCCTTGAAGAACCTTCCGTTCTGCCTGCAACCTTCCCGAACCTCTTGGCGAATGGCTCAAGCGGGATTGCCGTAGGGATGGCAACGAACATCCCGCCCCATAACCTCGAAGAACTGATCGGCGCGTGTTTACATCTGATCAAAGCGCCAAATGCACGGGATGAAACGCTGCTCGAATACATTCCGGGCCCGGATTTTCCGACGGGCGGCGTAATCGTCGAACCAAAAGAAAACATCGCCGAGGCTTACCGCACCGGTAAAGGCGGCTTTCGTCTGCGGTGTAAGTATGAGGTTGAGGACCTGGGTCGTGGGCAGTGGCAGGTCATCGTCACCGAGATTCCCTATCAGGTGCAAAAATCCAAGCTGATCGAAAAGCTGGCCGAGGTTATCCAGACCAAAAAGATTCCGATTCTAGCAGATGTGCGTGATGAATCCGCCGATGACATTCGCATCGTTCTGGAACCGAAATCCAAGAACGTCGATGTGGAAGTCCTGATGGGCATGCTCTACCGTAACTCTGATCTGGAAACGCGGTTTAGCCTCAACATGAACGTGCTGATCGACGGTCTGACGCCTAAGGTCTGTAGCCTCAAAGAAGTACTGCGCGCCTTCCTTGATCACCGTCGCGATGTGTTGATCCGCCGTTCTCGGTACCGTGTCGCCAAGATCGACAACCGCCTTGAGGTTCTGTCCGGCCTGATCACCGCCTTCCTAAATCTGGACCGCGTGATCGACATCATTCGTTATGATGACGACCCAAAGGCGGCACTGATGTATGAGGATTGGAGCACAGCGCACCAATCTGCTATCCCGCGCGCCATGACCGAGGCTGATTATAAGTCACCACTTGCGGGTGTTGATGTGTCTAGCCTGTCACTGCTTGTAGACGAAGATGCGATCGCCCCGACATGGGCAGAAGACAGCGAACGCAAAGTTCCGTCGTCATATGCTGGTCGTGAAAACGGCTTGTCTGACGTGCAAGCTGAAGCCATCCTTAACATGCGTTTGCGTAGCTTGCGCCGCCTTGAGGAAGAAGCTCTCGTAAAAGAACGGGACGAGTTGATGCTCGAACGCGCTGGGCTAGAGGACTTGCTGGACAGCGAAGACCTGCAGTGGAAATCCATCGCAGAACAATTGCGCGAAACTCGCAAATTGTTCGGGTCCGGCGTGGAAGGCGGGGCACGCCGCACGACTTTTGCCGAAGCCGGCGAAGTCGAGGACGTTCCACTTGAGGCGATGATCGACAAAGAACCGATCACAGTTGTCTGTTCCAAGATGGGTTGGATTCGCGCAATGACAGGTCACATCGATCTGTCCCGCGAGTTGAAATTCAAAGACGGCGACGAGGGCCGTTTCATCTTCCACGCCCAAACCACCGACCGCTTGCTGGTGTTTGGCAGCAACGGGCGGTTCTACACCCTCGGCGCTTCCACTCTTCCGGGGGGGCGCGGCATGGGCGAACCGTTGCGTTTGATGGTGGATCTGCCGAATGAGGCTGAAATCACGGCGCTGTTCATTCACCAGCCGGGTAATAAACTTCTCGTGGCGTCTTCCGCAGGTGATGGTTTCGTCGTGCCTGAAAATGACGTGATCGCACAGACGCGTGCAGGCAAACAGGTCTTGAACGTCAAAGGCGACGTGCGGGCTAAAGTCTGTTCAACGGTAAATGGTGATCACGTTGCTTGCGTCGGTGAAAACCGCAAGGTTCTGTTGTTCCCTCTCGAAGAATTGCCTGAAATGGGCCGCGGCAAGGGTGTCCGTCTTCAGAAATACAAAGACGGCGGATTGTCAGACGCGACAACGTTCACTCTCGAGGATGGTCTCAGCTGGCTTGACCCAGCGGGACGTACCCGCACCGAAACCGAACTGGCCGAGTGGACCGCAAAACGCGCGGGCACGGGCCGTATGGCGCCGCGCGGCTTCCCAAGGGACAACACGTTTACATAAGCGGTCTATCGCTGGGGCAAACTTGGCTATCATCTGCAATTGATTGCGAGATCGCGGTCCTTGCGATAGGCATAAGCTATTAACCAAAGGGAATGGCATGCGGATTTTTGTGGCTTTGATGGGGCTGATCGTTTTGACAGCCTGTGGTGGTATTCGTGACGACCTGACTGAAACTCCCGATCCAATCGGCACCTTTCGCCTTGGCCACAACATCGCAGTCGTAAATGAACCTGTGCTTGGCCCGTTTTCGCGCACGATCACGGACGATGAATGGCAAGCGGCTATGGTTGCTGCCGTTGATGATCGTTTCGGAGAGGCGCGCTATTTCGGCGATAAGTACTTCCATATTGGCGTTGCCGTAGAAGCCTATGTATTGGCTTACCCCGGAGTGCCGCTTGTCTATTCTCCAAAATCCGTCCTGATCTTCTCCGTGAACTTCTTTGAGGATTCCACCCAGACAAAGCTTAATGACGAAGCCATTCAGATCACGGTATTTGAACCGTGCTGCACGGTTCCTTTGCTGGGGTCCGGTTTTACGCGGGACGCTGAGGCTCAGATGGAAGGCTTGTCATTCAATGCAGCCCGCGCAATCGAACGCACCATGCGCGAAAATGCGGATTGGTTCGGTGGCGTTCCTGAGGTTCTGGAAGAGGACGCGACGATCATCCAGGGCAACGTGCTTGAGGACAATCCGGAGCTCATCGTGCCTGAGCAGGAACCACCCGCAGACTTGGTTGTGAATTAGGCCGCTTTGTAACTCACACTTGATTTCCCAGTCATTCCGAATTACATCGCCCGCGATGTTGAACAGGGCACGCTTATGTGCCCCCGAATGACAAGGCGCCTAGATCATGGCTAAGGAAAAGTTTGAACGTAATAAACCGCACGTTAACATCGGCACAATCGGCCACGTTGACCACGGCAAGACGACACTGACAGCGGCGATCACCAAGTATTTCGGTGACTTCCAAGCGTACGACCAGATTGACGGCGCGCCAGAAGAAAAAGCACGTGGTATCACGATTTCCACAGCGCACGTTGAGTACGAAACAGAGAACCGCCACTACGCGCACGTTGACTGCCCAGGTCACGCTGACTACGTGAAAAACATGATCACTGGTGCTGCTCAGATGGACGGCGCGATCTTGGTTGTGAACGCAGCTGACGGCCCAATGCCACAGACACGCGAGCACATCCTGCTTGGCCGTCAGGTTGGTATTCCTGAGATGGTTGTCTACATGAACAAAGTTGACCAGGTTGACGACGAAGAGCTTCTTGAGCTCGTCGAAATGGAAATCCGTGAACTGTTGTCTTCTTACGACTACAACGGCGACGACATTCCAGTGATCCCGGGCTCTGCTCTGGCTGCTATGGAAGACCGTGACCCAGAAATCGGCGAAAACTCCATCCGCGCTTTGATGGCTGCTGTTGACGAGTTCATCCCGACACCTGCACGTGCTGTTGACCAGCCGTTCCTGATGCCAGTTGAGGACGTGTTCTCGATCTCTGGCCGTGGTACAGTTGTAACAGGCCGTGTTGAGCGTGGCGTGATCAACGTTGGCGACGAAATCGAAATCGTTGGTATCCGCGACACATCCAAAACAACCTGTACTGGTGTTGAAATGTTCCGCAAGCTGCTTGACCGCGGTGAAGCTGGTGACAACATCGGCGCATTGCTGCGCGGCGTTGACCGTGAAGGCGTTGAGCGTGGTCAGGTTCTGTGTAAGCCAGGTTCCGTGAACCCACACACAAAGTTCGAAGCTGAGGTCTACATCTTGACCAAAGACGAAGGCGGCCGTCACACGCCATTCTTCGCGAACTACCGTCCACAGTTCTACTTCCGCACAACTGACGTAACAGGCACTGTTGTTCTTCCTGAGGGCACAGAAATGGTTATGCCAGGCGACAACCTGAAGTTCTCCGCTGAGCTCATCGCACCAATCGCGATGGAAGAAGGCCTGCGCTTTGCGATCCGCGAAGGCGGCCGCACAGTCGGTTCCGGCGTTGTATCCAAAATCCTCGACTAAGGGGCGGCTCGGGCCTCGGCCCGAACGCACCTCAGCGGGTACCCACGCAGTGCCTTTCTGTAAGAAAGTTCACGAGAGTGGATGACCGCGAACGGTTGAACGAATAAAGAAGGCCCCCGCAGAAATGCGGGGGCCTTTTTGTGTGGGGGCTTTGATTTATCGCGACCTGTCGCTATCCTTTGGTCGAGCGACAGGAGGCAGCGATGACAATTCACCTTTGATCCATGTTCCTATTTCAACATTGAACAAAGGAGGCCCATCATGGCCCCACTTCCTCCACGCCCGTTTCCATCTCCTGATACGCTTTATCCTGTCATCCTGCCCGACGGTACGCTGCACAAAGGTACCGTCTTTTTAAGTGCGGCCATTACCAACCCGAACATACAGGTCGGCGATTACACATATGCCAGCGCCCACGTGCCTCCGCAGGATTGGGCCTTTCATCTGGCACCCTACCTCTATCCGCAAAGCCCCGAGGTGTTGCGCATCGGTAAGTTTTGTCAGATCGCGGATGGTGTGACGTTCATCACTTCCTCGGCCAATCATCGTTACGACGGGTTCAGCAGTTTTCCGTTTGCAGTCTTCCTTGATATGGATCGCAAACGCCCATCGATGCCTGACGCAGGGCCGGATACATCTATCGGAGACGACGTTTGGATCGGGCAGGGGGCGACGATATTGCCCGGTGCCGATATTGGGTCAGGTTGTATCATCGGCGCGAAGTCGGTCGTGTCGGGACACATCCCACCCTACACGATTGTTGCGGGAAACCCCGCCAAACCGCTCCGTCGGCGCTTTGATGATGCGACTTGTGCAAAGCTTCTGGAAATCGCTTGGTGGGACTGGCCAATTGATGTCATTGTCCAAAACGAAGCCGCCATTTGCGGCGGTGATCTAAAGGTGCTTCTTCATGCGCAACGGACTGACTTGTAATGCTTAAGATGTTTCTACCTTGGTATTTACGCTGGCTGTTTAAATTGCCGTGGGTTGTCTACATCGCGCTCGCGATATGGGTCGGAAGCCTCGCTTACAGTGAATATGAAAATCACCTTTTCGCCAGATTGGAAGCGGAAAACCAAGGTTCTGACAACGTGCCGGCTGCGACACGGCTGTCAGATTGGACCCCGCAAGACGTGACGTCTTATGGCGAGGTTCATATCGAAGGACTTTATTTTTCCGATCTCCCTATCGGTCAAATTGATGTGGGCGGGTCAGAGCGCTTGTTTGTCCTGCTTGCCGACGACGAAGGGCAGGGAGTTGCGGCTGTGCTGGTCGTCGAGCCCGACTCGCTTCAACAGTTGGAACGCTACTTGGCCGCCCAAACGACGGGTGAAAACATTTCCGTCGCAATCAATGGGCAGCTAAGCCGTAACCAAGTTTGGGCAGCTGATGTCGATGCGGGGCTTGCGCGTATGGGCGTACCGCGATCGACGGGTGTCCTTGTAATCGAGCCGTTCATGGGGAACCGGCGAGGTTACATCTTTGAGCGTGCAGATGAAACGATGGCCGTGGCGGTAGCGCTCGCGGGAATTGCTGCATTTCTTGCCTTGATCGGAGGCTTGCGGATGTTTCTTGGTAAGGCGGACGCTGCGAAACGCAATGCCGCGCAAGCGAAGAACCGTGAACGGGCCGCAGCGCAAGCACAACAACCGAGCCAGAAGGCATCACCGGTATCACAACCTACCGAAGTATCGCCATGGGGGACCTTCAAGCCCCAAGGCACCACAGCTATTGCGGCTACAACGCAGCGCCCTAGTCCAAGGCCGTCAAAGCCGGATGACGTGGATATCGCCGTCGAACTGCCCTTCGAAAGCGTGTTTCCGGGCGGCGGATCTGGCTTTCGCTTCAAGACAACGGATGAGATTATTCGGCAGTCTTTTGGCACACTCAGCACATTGACTGGCGCAAAGCATGACAATGAGTGACGTTTGCTGTTGCCAAGTGCGGAAGGCCTCGCTATTTCAACGCTCGGCTTAGGGGTTTAGCTCAGTTGGTAGAGCGACGGTCTCCAAAACCGTAGGTCGTGGGTTCGAGACCCTCAGCCCCTGCCAAGCCACCGCCGATTTCGCGCGCTAAAGATGCGTTAAACGGGAGAAAACCTTGCACACTTTACCGCAAACGATCTCGTTTCATATTGGCGCGCATAAAACCGCCTCGTCCCACCTCCAGAATGTCCTGTATAAGAATCGCGGTCTTTTGGCGGACGAAGGCATCCGATTGTTCGGCCCGCGATATTTACGCATGCGGGGGCGAAATCTTGCGGCGATGTTCGACACATCGTGGTCAGAAAGCCCGACACCACGCCGGACACCGAAACAACAACTGCAGTTTTTGACCAAGACCCGAAAACACCTTTTGCTGAGCGAAGAGAACTTTGTCGGCAATCTCGCCGATAGTCGGGGACGGGTTGTTAGGCCGCTCTATCCTGCAGCGGCCCAACGTCTCACTGAGGTGGTCGAGAAGTGGTCGCCAATTCCTGTAGACCTGTTTCTAGCTGTGCGTGATCCTGCTGCATATCTCGCGTCTGCCTATTCACAGGCGATGTTCGGAGGGGTCCATGTGCGCCCACGACAATATCGGTTGCGCAATGATTGGCGTGAGATCGATTGGGCAGAATATGTAGAACGGTTGCGCAGCGTTACGAGAGTTGGCCAGATCTATATTTGGCGTCAGGAAGACTATGAGCAGGTCTTACCGCAGGTGCTTTGCCGCATGTTGCGGTGGGACGATAGCAGTCGGATTGAACCAATCCACAATCGCGTGCATCAGGGGCTGTCTGTGACCGCAGTCCAAAAGACGATTGAGGCCGCAAGCGAAGGGCAAGTCGGTAACTTGGCGCGCGATGCACGTCGTGCTTATCCCGTGGGTGATCACCACAAGCAGTTCCAGCTGTATAATGCGTCGATCCTACGCCGCGCGGCCGAAGTTTATGCCACCCAAATGGCACGGATCGAACAATTAGACGGTGTGACAGTGTTGCATCCGCCGGCGGACCCTCTGAAGGGTTGAAACGACTGGCAAAGACGGTTACCTGCCTATCCAGCTAAGAAATTGGCGTTTCCGCCTTAAAAGGACAGACCATGGCCCGAACCAATCCAGTTCAATTTATTCAGCAGACCCGTGCCGAAATCGGCAAAGTTGTGTGGCCCAGCCGCCGCGAAGTGGTGTTGACCACTGTGATGGTGTTGATCATGGCTGCCGTTATGGCGTTGTTCTTTACGCTGGTTGACCTGATCATCCGGTCTGGCCTCGAAGGCGTGCTCAACGCTTTCTAGGGCGCAAATCGTTGCTGCCCCTTGAAGTGTCGCGCTCTGCGCGGTAGAGAATCCCCAAGTTTAGATGGCGTGCAACGGATGAGTTGCACGCCGCTTTTATTTCCGGGACTCTTCAGCGGTCTCGTTCGGATCAAAAAGGACAGATAAAATGGCACAGCGTTGGTATTCGGTTTCCGTGTTGTCGAACTTCGAAAAGAAGATTGCGGAAACGATCCGCACGACAGCCGAAGAGCAAGGTTTGGACGATCAGATCACAGAAGTTCTGGTGCCAACTGAAGAAGTCATCGAGGTTCGCCGCGGTAAGAAAGTCACCGCTGAGCGCCGCTTCATGCCTGGTTACGTTCTGGTTCACATGGAAATGTCCGATGAGGGCTACCACCTGATCAACTCCATCAACCGCGTTACTGGTTTCTTGGGCCCACAGGGTCGTCCGATGCCGATGCGGGATGCCGAAGTCCAGCAGATCCTCGGTCGTGTTGAAGAAGGTCAGGAAGCGCCACGTACGCTTATCAACTTCGAGATCGGCGAGAAGATCAAAGTCAACGACGGTCCGTTCGAAGACTTCGACGGTATGGTCGAAGAGGTCGATGACGAGAACCAGCGTCTTAAGGTTACAGTGTCCATCTTTGGCCGCGAAACACCGGTCGAGTTGGAATTCACGCAGGTTACGAAGCAGGGCTAAATCTGCGAAACCTTAATTGTCGAATGAAAAACGCCGCCCCAATTGGGGCGGCGTTTTGCGTTAACCGTTAAGTTATTCCTAGCGTTCTAGGGTACGCACTTGTGAAAACGAAATGAGTTGCTTTGTTTTCTCGTCCCACAGTTTCAGGCGGGCATTGCGAAAACTTTCGCCAATGGTCATGCGGTTGCCCTCTGCGAGTTCTTTGTGGTCGCGCAGCACTTCGGGCAAGCGGTAGAACGGAATACGTGCGTAGATGTGATGCACGTGGTGGATACCGATGTTGGCGCTCAACCATTGTAGCACGGACGGCATCACGTAGTGGGAGCTTCCTTGCAGGGCGGCGTCATGAACTTGCCAGTCTTCTTCGACGTCCCAGTGGGTATCTTCAAACTGGTGCTGTACGTAAAACAGCCACATGCCTGCCGTCGCTGCCAACAGCGTCGAAGGCAGGAACACAAGAAGGATCGGAGCCAAGCCACCGAAATACAGGATGATGCCGAGCGCCACGATGGACGCCGCATTGGTCGCCATTGCGCTGATCCAGTATTTAACGCTGTTCATCAAACCAAATGGCAGGCGGTTCTGCAGCAGGAAAAGGTAGCCCGGAGCCAAGCCAAACAAAACGACGGGGTTCCGGTACATACGGTACTGCAGCTTTCCCATTGGGGACAACGCAGCGTATTCAGCGACTGTCATTGTGTAGACGTCGCCAATCCCACGGCGATCAAGGTTGCCAGATGCGCCGTGGTGTATGGAATGGGTCCGGCGCCAAACGTCATAAGGCGTCAACGTCAACACACCCAACACGCGGCCAGTCCAGTCACTTAGGCTTCGGCTGTTAAAAAACGCACCGTGTCCGCAATCGTGCTGGATGCAAAATAGGCGCAACAAGAACGCCCCGTTTATCATCGAAATCGCAAAGGCTGCCCAGTAACTATAAGATAGGCTCCACCATGCGAGGGCCCAAAGGGCAATGAAAGGACCAATCGTGACCGCGAGCTCGAACCAGCTGCGCAAGGCGTTGGGCGTGCGGTAGAGTGCGAGGGTTCTAACCCATTCCTGACCGGAGCGGGGGGGCGTTGCGGGGCTAAGCCCCTCTGAATTCTTGTCCATATGCCTGCTTATGTTGTTTTCTGCCTAGTGCCATACAGAAAGAGCACGGGTTTGGAGATAGCTAAATGGGAATTTTGTCACTTTAGTTACCTCTACGGCGGTCAGAGGGCGTTTTGCCGCAGCATTTGCGGGTCTGACACCGCACTTGTCGACATCTCTCTTGCAAGAATCTCTAACCCCCGCTAATGGAGCAGCTTGTCGGATATCCGACATCCCATGTGGGAGGCGAGTCGCACGCGTGCGACAGACCAGACCACATCCACAAAGGTTACTGGAACGCGTCCCGTAACCGGACAAAAGGAGAAGCCTCATGGCTAAAAAAGTCGCTGGCACTATGAAGCTGCAAGTTGCAGCTGGCCAAGCCAACCCATCCCCACCTGTTGGCCCTGCATTGGGTCAACGCGGCATCAACATCATGGAATTCTGTAAAGCGTTCAACGCTAAGACAGCTGACCTTGAGCCAGGTGCCCCATGCCCAACGGTAATCACATATTACCAAGACAAATCCTTCTCTATGGATATCAAGACGCCACCAGCGTCCTATTTCCTCAAGAAGGCTGCCAAAGTGAAATCCGGCGCGAAAACTCCGTCCCGTGAAACTGTTGGTACTGTCACAACCAAGCAAGTTCGTGAAATTGCAGAGGCCAAAATGAAGGACCTCAACGCAAACGACATCGAAGGCGCAATGAAAATCATTCTGGGCTCCGCTCGGTCAATGGGCATCGAGGTTAAGTAAGATGGCAAAACTCGGAAAACGCACAACCGCCGCCCGCGAAGCATTCGCAGGCAAAGAGCTCGTCACTGTATCCGAAGCTGTTGCTTTGGTTAAAGACAACGCAAAAGCGAAATTCGATGAAACTATCGAAATCGCAGTTGTTCTTGGTGTTGACCCACGTCACGCAGACCAGATGGTTCGCGGCAAAGTTGCTCTGCCAAACGGCACAGGCAAAACTATGCGCGTTGCTGTCTTCGCTCGTGGTGACAAAGCTGACGAAGCTAAGGCTGCAGGCGCTGACATCGTTGGCGCAGAAGACCTGATGGAAACAGTTCAGTCCGGCAAGATCGAATTCGATCGCTGCATCGCGACACCTGACATGATGCCAATCGTTGGTCGTCTTGGTAAGGTTCTGGGCCCACGCAACCTGATGCCAAACCCAAAAGTTGGCACAGTGACAATGGACGTCAAAGACGCTGTTGAAGCTGCTAAGGGCGGCGAAGTTCAGTTCAAAGTCGAAAAAGCCGGTGTGGTTCACGCCGGTGTTGGCAAAGCGTCCTTCACTGCTGCAAAGCTCGAAGAGAACGTTCTGGCCTTCGTTGATGCGGTCCAGAAGGCAAAGCCATCTGGCACCAAAGGCACATACATGAAGAAGATCTCTTTGACTTCGACAATGGGCCCAGGTGTTACACTGAACGTCGACAACGCGACTGGGAACTAATCCCAAGACCTGCAAGGTCTATTGCACTATAAGAAAGGCGCCTCGCATGGGGCGCCTTTTTCTTTGGGCGAACCTACCCAAGTTTTGCCATGTCATCGTGATAGGGAAAGATTGAATTTTTAGTCGTTCGACCACGGCTTGAGAGAATGGATCACGAAATGCCGAGGTGAAGAAGGTGACAGAACAGAGCCAAGAAACCGCCTGTCGACGTATGGCATATTGGCTTTTGGTCGTGCTGTTGGCCTTTGACGTTTTGCTTATTGTACTGTCGGTCATTTGGCGGAACCCCGATCAACTGGCGGGCAAATCTGCCTTCGCGCTTGGCCCACCTTGGAGTATCCCAAGTATCTATATCTATTTGAAATGGGTCGTTGCGAGCCTTGTGTTGGCGATCGCGGCAAGAAAACATGGCGAAAAATGGTTAGGTTTGGCAGCCCTCGTATTCCTAATTTTGTTAATAGACGATTCCGGTGAGATTCACGAAAGCATAGGACGGGCCATTGGGCCGCTTCTACCTTTCGAAAATGCGTACTACCTTCGGGCTCAAGACTATGCATCGCTAATCGGGATGGCGTTGCTGGCCTTTCTGGTTTTTGGGACGCTCGCCCTCAGCCATCAATCGTCACCGCCCAAAGCACGGATCTGGCCACGCCGTCTGGTATACTTGATCCTAAGTTTGGCCTTTTTTGGTGTCGTAATGGACCTGCTCCACGGGATTGTGCGCCAATCAGGACGTGGAGGGAGTTGGAACTTGTTGGAAGTCGTCGCGATTCTTGAAGATGGTGGGGAAATGATGGTTGCGTCAGTTCTTTTGGTTGTGGCGGTATTTATGTCTCGTCTCCCCAAGGAAATTGTGCAGACGTAATCTTTGAAGCCTCTTCACAAACGGGCTCAACCTCTCTAAACGCACTCCTGCACATATGCCTTGATTCGTCGGGGCGTGCATTCGTCCGAGACGGTGGGTGGTCCTAGACCATAAATCCTGCCTGAGGCGGGAAAGACCGAGATTTACTGGCGCTCTCTATGAGTTCCACTCCTGATCGGCTCAACCCCGTTAAATTCGAGGACTTCTACGTTTGGCCCGCAAGGGTCAAGCAAACTTGAGCCGGGGCCGGAATTCTTCCCAAGCCCCATATTTGGAGTGAAACTGTGGATAGAGCACAAAAAGAACAATTGGTCGAAGATCTCGGCCAAATCTTTGAAAGCTCTGGCGTCGTTGTGGTATCCCACTACGAAGGCCTGACAGTTGCTGAGATGCAAGACCTGCGTGCCCGTGCACGTGAAGTCGACGCATCTGTACGCGTTGCCAAAAACAAGCTCGCCAAAATTGCCCTTGAAGGTAAGCCATGCGCAAGCATCGCGGATCACCTGACAGGCATGACCGTTCTTACTTATTCTGAGGATCCTGTGGCTGCGGCCAAGGTTGCTCAGACGTTTGCCAAAGAAAACGACAAGCTCGTTATCCTTGGCGGCGCTATGGGTGAGACGGCACTTGACGTCGCTGGTGTTAAAGCAGTGTCCGAAATGCCATCCCGTGAGGAGCTTATTGCTTCCATCGTGGGCTGCATCGGTGCACCTGCCTCCAACATCGCCGGCGCAATTGGCGCGCCTGCTTCCAACATCGCGAGCGTTCTCTCAACGATCGAAGAGAAAGCTGCCTGAAGCAACTTGAATGGCTGACGTAGGGAATACCCCCTGTCGTTGGAACACAAACTTAGAAATGGAAAAGCAAATGGCTGATCTGAAAAAACTTGCTGAAGAGATCGTCGGTCT
This sequence comes from Octadecabacter algicola, assembly GCF_021532625.1. Classification (GTDB taxonomy): domain Bacteria; phylum Pseudomonadota; class Alphaproteobacteria; order Rhodobacterales; family Rhodobacteraceae; genus Octadecabacter; species Octadecabacter algicola. The sequence continues at coordinate 174,006 of NZ_JAKGAR010000003.1, read as the reverse complement.
GACACTTCTCGAAGCACAAGAACTGAAAACCATCCTCAAAGACGAGTATGGCATCGAACCAGCTGCCGGTGGCGCAGTAATGGTTGCTGGCGGCGGCGACGCTGGCGGCGCAGCAGCAGAAGAGAAGACTGAATTTGACGTCGTTCTCAAGAACGCAGGCGCGTCCAAAATCAACGTGATCAAAGAAGTTCGCGGCATCACTGGTCTTGGCTTGAAAGAAGCTAAAGACCTCGTAGAAGCTGGCGGCAAGATCAAAGAAGGCGTTGATAAAGCTGAAGCAGAAGACATCAAAGGCAAGCTGGAAGCAGCTGGCGCCGAAGTCGAAGTGGCCTAAGCCCTTCTCTTCGGAGCATACCTTTTTGGTATACGGAAACGGCGGTCCTTCGGGGCCGCCGTTTTTTGTTTGGGTTGCCCCCCATTTGTCGGCCGCCGCAACAAGGCCGGAGACAAAGCCTAGCCGCCGACCCATTGCTAACCCGCCCCGTTTTGCTAGAAGCAAACCTTCGGTTTGACGGTGCAGCGATTTTGCCGCCCGTGCTCTGTCTTAAAATCAAAGAGAATCGTGGCAACCATAAACTGCGAGACTGAAACGACTGGTGTTTCCGTTCGGGGCAGCGATGGCGCGGCTTATTAAGGGCGTGGTTCTTCGGACTTCAAGCGAGCCGTTCAAAAAAATATGGTTTCCTGAAATTCGCCATGTATTTTTTTTGTGTGAGTTCGTACAACACTGGTGACCAATTCGAATTTCTTCGATGCGGAACTCGCGTAAGAATTTCCTTAAAGAGGAAAAGCGCTCTATCGGAGGTCCCTTGCCATTAGACTTTGAAATTCTAGGCCGAGGCATTTACACGCCGCGGCAAGCTGCCAGACTGATTGGCGGTTCGCCCCAAGACGTGAGGCGCTGGACGCGAGGAAGTGGGCCATCTGAACCATTGTGGAATGCATACTATCAGGAAATAGATGACACAGCCGAACTTAGTTTTGCGGATCTGGTAGAACTACGTGTTGTGAGGGCTTTGCGTCGGGCGGGAATTACAATGCAGGCTATCCGCTATGCGATTGCCTTTGCTCAAGAGACGTTTGATATTGAAAAACCGCTTTCATCGAAGAAATTTCAAACGGACGGCTCGCAGATATTGATGCAAGCAATCGAGAATGACGGTGAGTTAGTCAGTCTGTCAAAAAGGTACCCTGGGCAAAAAGTTTTCGCCAAGGTAGTTTTGCCTTCATTGAAAAACCTAGAATATGATCGCGGCCATGTTGCGCGCTGGCGGCCGGCTCGCACAGATACTATTGTTATTGACCCAAAACGGCAGTTTGGAACACCTATTTTGGATGAATATGGTGTTTCAACCGAAACCCTATACTCTGAATTTCAGTCATTTGAGAACTTTTCCTATCTTTCGGAAATTTACGAGGTACCGAAAGCACTAATTAAAGACGCAATCAATTATGAGAGGCAATTAGATCAGGCCAGTGGTAAAAGTTCTGTTTGATCATAACATGCCGCCTGCAATCGCAAGAGCTTTAAACGAAGTGATTGCTAGATCAGGCCATGAAGCGTTCGCGCTGAAAGACAAGTTCCCTGTAAATATCGGGGATGTCGAGTATTTTTCTGAACTGGCAAAAGAAGAAGACTGGGTAGTAATAAGTAAAGACCTGAGGAACGCTAAACGGCCTCCTGAAAAAGCAGCGATCTTGCGATCTGGGGTTGTTGCGTTTTACCTTGCCAAAACGGTCCAGAAGCAAAAGATAAACGAGCAAGCGGCAACTATTCTGTGGCAGTGGGACAAGATCGTGCTCCAGCGTCAAAATAATGCAAATGGTATGTTTATTTTGCCGATCGGCAAGGGCACTAAATTTACCTCGGCCTGAATCTCGAGCTCCCCCTTCACTCCTCCAACATCACCTGCGTATCGCCCCACTTCGGTTGCATCCGGGCTTTTTCCAGCACCGCGTCGGGGCGCAAAATGTAATCCATCGTGTCCGGCCCTTCGATCAGCTTCGCCAGCCGGAAATGCATGAACGCCCGCAGCACGCGGTTCATGCGGGGTTGATACCCGGGGCCGAGGCCTTTGAAGAACCGCACCACGTCATCATCCAGTGAAATCGTCACCTTCTTGCGTTTGGGGTCTCGTTTGTCCTGATCCTCCCAAATCTTGTCCCAGTCGCGGGGCAGGGCGCGGGTTTCGTGCAGGAACCCCATCAGCTCGTAGTCCATCATCTTCATGGCATCGACGCCCAGCCCCCAATGTTTGAGGTCTGTTTTTGTCATCTGTTTTGGGTTCGCTTCACGCATGGTGCTCTCCTGTCTTGAGGGTGCCATCGTGACGTCAGCGGGTTAATCAGCCCCAAAACAGGCGTTCCGGCTCATAACCATATCGTAACCATACCGGACCCATACTGGTCCCATATGCGCTTTTTCTTGACCTTGGGTGCTCTTTGTCCCAAGATTAGGAGAAGGAAATCGGCGCACGATGTCTGGCGCACGATGGCGTTCGGCCTCTTGTCATTTCCTTAATCACAACCTATTTAGCAGGTTCACGCGGCTTCGATTGATTCGGGGCCGCTCTTTCTGTCTTGAAGCATGGAGCCACTTCACCCCCTAAAAACCGTTTGTTTTCAGGGGCCGGCAAAGCGTTTTGAGCAGGCCTACCTTGGTAAGCCTCCTGAAGTTTCGGGGTGTTTTCCAAGGCAGGATATGGGGTCGAGAGCTGCGCAATGGGTCGCGTGGCGAGAATGGACCCCTTTTTTGTCGTCTCGTATGGTCGCCCGTGCAGTCGCCCAACTGTTCGTGCGCCGGTGAGAATTTGAAAGGTGTCCAACCAAATGGCGCAAACGTTCCTCGGTCAGAAACGTCTCCGTAAATACTACGGAAAAATCCGCGAAGTCCTCGACATGCCGAACCTCATTGAGGTTCAGAAATCATCCTATGATCTGTTCCTGCGCTCAGGCGACAGTGACACGCCGCTTGACGGCGAAGGCATCAAAGGTGTTTTTCAGTCGGTCTTCCCAATTAAAGACTTTAACGAAACTTCCGTTCTCGAATTCGTAAAGTACGAGCTCGAAAAGCCGAAGTATGACGTTGAAGAGTGCCAGCAGCGCGACATGACATATGCCGCACCGCTTAAGGTTACTCTCCGTCTGATCGTGTTTGATGTGGATGAAGACACTGGCGCGAAGTCGGTTAAGGACATCAAGGAACAAGACGTTTTCATGGGCGACATGCCTTTGATGACGCCAAACGGCACGTTCGTTGTGAACGGTACTGAGCGTGTAATCGTTTCCCAGATGCACCGCTCACCTGGCGTTTTCTTTGACCACGACAAGGGTAAAACACACAGCTCGGGTAAGCTGTTGTTCGCATGTCGTATCATTCCTTACCGTGGCTCTTGGTTGGATTTCGAATTCGACGCCAAAGACCTCGTGTTCTGCCGCATCGACCGTCGCCGCAAATTGCCGGTAACGACGCTTCTGTACGCGCTTGGTCTCGACCAAGAGGCGATCATGAACGCCTACTACGATACGGTTGACTATACATTCGACAAGAAGGCGAAAGCTTGGAAAACCAAGTTCTTCCCAGAGCGCGTGCGCGGTACGCGCCCGACGTTCGATCTTGTCGATGCGAAGACTGGTGAAGTGATTGCTGAAGCCGGTAAGAAAGTCACTCCACGTGCCGTTAAGGCTCTGATTGACGCCGGTGAGGTCACTGAGCTGCTCGTTCCTTATGAGCAGATCGTCGGCAAATTCGCAGCCGAAGACATCATCAACGAAGAAACCGGTGCGATTTACGTCGAAGCCGGTGACGAGTTGACGCTAGAGTACGACAAAGCAGACGAATTGATCGGCGGTACGCTGAAAGAACTCGTTGATGCTGGCGTTAAAACGATCCCAGTTCTGGACATCGATAACGTCAATGTTGGCCCATACATGCGTAACACAATGGCGGCAGACAAAAACATGGGTCGCGAAACTGCGCTTATGGACATCTACCGCGTTATGCGCCCGGGCGAGCCGCCCACCGTTGATGCCGCTTCCACATTGTTTGACAGCCTGTTCTTCGACTCTGAGCGTTACGACCTGTCCGCAGTTGGTCGCGTTAAGATGAACATGCGTCTTGCCTTGGATGCCGAAGACACAATGCGCACATTGCGCAAAGAAGACATCGTTTCCTGCATCAAAGCGCTGGTTGAACTGCGCGACGGCAAGGGCGACGTGGACGACATTGACCACCTTGGTAACCGTCGTGTGCGTTCCGTTGGCGAGCTGATGGAAAACCAGTACCGTGTTGGTCTGCTTCGCATGGAGCGCGCCATCAAGGAGCGTATGTCCAGCGTCGAAATCGACACAGTGATGCCTCAGGACCTGATCAACGCGAAGCCAGCTGCTGCTGCGGTTCGTGAATTCTTCGGTTCCTCGCAGCTGTCTCAGTTCATGGACCAAACCAACCCGTTGTCCGAAGTCACGCACAAGCGCCGCTTGTCCGCGCTTGGGCCAGGTGGTCTGACACGTGAACGTGCAGGCTTTGAGGTTCGTGACGTTCACCCAACGCACTACGGTCGTATGTGTCCGATTGAGACACCGGAAGGCCCGAACATTGGTCTGATCAACTCGCTCGCAACATTTGCCCGCGTCAACAAGTATGGCTTCATCGAAACACCATACCGCGTTGTCACAGATGGCAAGGTAACGGACGAAGTTCACTACATGTCCGCGACCGAAGAAATGCGTCACACAGTGGCGCAGGCCAACGCGAACCTGAACGAAGACATGTCTTTCGTGAACGACCTCGTGTCCACACGTCAGAACGGTGAATACACACTCGCTCAGAACTCATCTGTTGATCTGATCGACGTTTCACCAAAGCAGTTGGTCTCCGTTGCGGCCTCCTTGATCCCGTTCCTTGAAAACGATGACGCCAACCGTGCCTTGATGGGTTCGAACATGATGCGTCAGGCGGTTCCGCTGCTTCAGGCAGAAGCTCCGCTTGTTGGTACCGGTATCGAAGAAGTGGTCGCACGGGATTCCGGCGCTGCGATCATGGCGAAACGCGGCGGTATCATCGACCAAGTTGATGCGACACGTATCGTTGTTCGCGCTACATCCGACCTTGAGGTTGGTGATCCAGGCGTTGACATCTACCGCATGCGCAAGTTCCAGCGTTCCAACCAGAACACATGTATCAACCAGCGCCCATTGGTGAAGGTTGGTGACACGGTTCTTAAGGGCGAAGTTATTGCTGACGGTCCATCCACGGACATCGGTGAATTGGCTCTCGGTAAAAACGTGGTCGTCGCGTTTATGCCTTGGAACGGCTACAACTACGAAGACTCCATTCTGATCTCCGAGCGTATCGTGCGTGACGACGTCTTCACTTCGATCCACATCGAAGAGTTCGAAGTCGCTGCACGTGACACCAAGCTTGGGCCAGAGGAAATCACACGCGATATTCCAAACGTCGGTGAGGAAGCCCTGCGCAACCTCGACGAAGCAGGTATCGTTTACATCGGCGCCGAAGTTGAGCCGGGTGACATCCTCGTTGGTAAGATCACACCGAAGGGCGAAAGCCCGATGACGCCGGAAGAAAAGCTTCTCCGCGCCATCTTTGGTGAGAAAGCATCTGACGTTCGTGACACATCCCTGCGCGTTAAGCCGGGTGATTTTGGTACGGTCGTTGAGGTTCGTGTGTTCAACCGCCACGGCGTTGAAAAAGACGAACGTGCGCTTCAGATCGAACGTGAAGAAGTCGAACGTCTTGCACGTGACCGCGACGATGAGATGACGATCCTTGATCGTAACATCTACGCGCGTCTGCGTTCTATGATCGAAGGCAAGACTGTTGCGAAGGGCCCGAAAGGCATCAAAACCGGCGCAACAATCGACGGCGCGATGCTCGAAGAGCTTCCACGCAGCCACTGGTGGCAGCTGGCTCTGAAAGAAGAAGACGACGCACAGATCGTAGAAGCCCTGAACGAACAGTACGAAGCGCAGAAGAAACTGCTCGACGCACGGTTCGAAGATAAGGTCGAAAAAGTGCGCCGCGGCGATGATCTGCCACCGGGCGTGATGAAGATGGTTAAAGTCTTCGTTGCGGTGAAGCGTAAGCTTCAGCCGGGCGATAAGATGGCGGGTCGTCACGGGAACAAAGGTGTTATTTCCAAGGTAGTCCCAATGGAAGACATGCCGTTCTTGCAAGACGGCACACCTGTCGACTTCTGTCTGAACCCACTCGGCGTTCCATCACGTATGAACGTTGGTCAGATTCTGGAAACTCACATGGGTTGGGCCGCTCGCGGTCTGGGCCTTGAGATTGACGAAGCGCTCGGTGAATACCGTCGCAACGGTGATCTGACACCTGTGAAAGAAGCGATGAAGATTGCTTACGGTGAAGATGTTTATTCTGAGGGCGTGGCTGACATGACCGACGATGAACTGATCGAAGCCGCGGGCAACGTCACACGTGGTGTTCCAATCGCAACGCCAGTCTTTGACGGCGCGAAAGAAGCTGACGTCAACGATGCGCTGACACGCGCAGGGTTCGATACATCTGGTCAATCGGTGCTGTTTGACGGCCGCACGGGTGAACAATTCTCCCGTAAGGTTACAGTAGGCGTTAAGTACCTGCTGAAACTGCACCACCTTGTCGATGACAAGATCCACGCACGTTCCACAGGACCATACTCCTTGGTCACGCAACAGCCGCTGGGTGGTAAAGCCCAGTTCGGTGGTCAGCGTTTCGGGGAAATGGAAGTCTGGGCACTCGAAGCATATGGCGCGGCATACACGCTGCAAGAGATGCTGACTGTGAAATCCGATGACGTGGCTGGCCGGACGAAAGTCTACGAAAGCATCGTTAAGGGCGAAGACAACTTTGAAGCTGGCGTGCCAGAATCGTTCAACGTTCTCGTGAAAGAAGTCCGAGGCCTTGGCCTTAATATGGAACTCTTGGATGCTGCGGAGGATGATGAATAAGTCCGATGAATATGGAGAACGATATTGGCATACGGTGATACACTATTTTTGCTCGCCATCGTCGTTCTCCCCTTCATCGGGGCGTGGTTCGCTTGGAAAGTATGGAAGACTCGAAAATCTCAATCACCAAAGATAGCTGGTTTTCTTCTTGCTCTCACAATCCTCGCGCTCGCAGCTCACATCGCATTCATAATTTTCTTGATCAACGGCCTCAGCGAAATGCCTTTTTGATCACTGCTCTTGAAGGAGCCTGATATGAACCAGGAACTGACAAACAACCCGTTTAACCCGCTCACACCGGCGAAAACGTTCGACGAAATCAAGGTCTCTTTGGCCTCTCCAGAACGGATCCTCTCGTGGTCCTTTGGTGAGATCAAGAAGCCAGAAACCATCAACTACCGTACGTTCAAACCTGAACGCGACGGTCTGTTCTGCGCACGTATCTTTGGGCCAATCAAAGACTACGAATGTCTGTGCGGCAAATATAAGCGCATGAAGTATCGCGGCGTTGTCTGCGAGAAATGCGGTGTTGAAGTTACGCTGCAAAAAGTACGCCGTGAGCGTATGGGCCACATCGAACTGGCTGCGCCTGTTGCGCACATCTGGTTCCTGAAGTCCCTGCCATCCCGCATTGGCTTGATGCTGGACATGACGCTGCGCGATCTGGAACGCATCCTGTATTTCGAAAACTACGTTGTTATCGAGCCGGGCCTTACAGACCTGACATACGGTGCCTTGATGACAGAGGAAGAATTCCTTGACGCACAAGACGCTTACGGCATGGACGCGTTCACAGCCAACATCGGTGCTGAAGCGATCCGCGAAATGCTGGCTGCAATCGACCTCGAAGGCGAAGCAGAAATGCTGCGCGAAGAGCTGAAAGTTGCGACTGGCGAATTGAAGCCCAAAAAGATCATCAAACGTTTGAAGATCGTTGAAAGCTTCATCGAGTCCGGCAACCGTCCTGAATGGATGATCCTGACCGTTGTGCCTGTGATCCCGCCAGAGCTGCGCCCACTGGTGCCGCTGGATGGTGGCCGCTTTGCGACGTCCGATTTGAACGACCTTTACCGTCGTGTGATCAACCGGAACAACCGTCTCAAGCGTCTGATCGAACTGCGCGCACCTGACATCATTGTTCGTAACGAAAAGCGGATGTTGCAGGAATCTGTCGACGCATTGTTCGACAACGGCCGTCGTGGCCGCGTGATCACTGGCGCCAACAAGCGTCCGTTGAAATCGCTGTCCGACATGCTGAAAGGTAAACAGGGTCGTTTCCGTCAAAACCTTTTGGGTAAGCGCGTCGACTTCTCCGGCCGTTCGGTGATTGTGACCGGTCCGGAATTAAAACTGCATCAATGTGGTCTTCCCAAGAAGATGGCGTTGGAGCTGTTCAAACCGTTCATCTACTCCCGCCTCGAAGCTAAGGGCCTGTCTTCCACAGTGAAGCAAGCTAAGAAGCTCGTTGAAAAAGAACGTCCTGAAGTTTGGGACATCTTGGACGAAGTGATCCGTGAACACCCTGTCATGCTGAACCGTGCCCCTACATTGCACCGTCTTGGTATTCAGGCGTTCGAACCGGTTCTGATCGAAGGTAAAGCCATCCAGCTGCACCCGCTTGTATGTTCCGCGTTCAACGCTGACTTCGACGGTGACCAAATGGCTGTGCACGTTCCGCTGTCCCTTGAGGCACAGCTGGAAGCGCGCGTTCTGATGATGTCCACGAACAACGTTCTGTCGCCTGCGAACGGCGCGCCGATCATTGTTCCGTCACAGGATATGATTTTGGGTCTGTACTACACGACCATTGAGCGCGAAGGCATGGTTGGTGAAGGCATGGTCTTCGGCGACATCGAAGAAGTCGAGCACGCTTTGGCGGCGGGTGAAGTTCACCTGCACGCAAAGATTCAAGCCCGCATTCCGCAGATCGACGCGGAAGGCAATGAGGTCATGCAGCGTTTCGAAACAACGCCTGGCCGCGTCCGTCTTGGCGCACTTCTGCCGTTGAACAACAAAGCTCCGTTTGAGTTGGTGAACCGTCTTCTGCGTAAGAAGGAAGTTCAGCAGGTTATCGATACGGTCTACCGTTACTGTGGTCAGAAAGAATCTGTCATCTTCTGTGACCAGATCATGACCATGGGCTTCAAAGAAGCGTTCAAGGCAGGTATCTCGTTCGGTAAGGATGACATGGTTATCCCTGATACCAAGTGGGAACTGGTCAACGACACACGCGATCAAGTTAAAGACTTTGAACAGCAGTACATGGACGGCCTGATTACTCAGGGCGAGAAGTACAACAAAGTTGTCGATGCTTGGTCAAAGTCGAACGACAAAGTGACCGAAGCGATGATGTCCACAATCTCGACCACTGGTCGTGCAGAAGACGGTTCCGAGAATGAACCAAACTCTGTTTACATGATGGCTCACTCCGGTGCGCGTGGTTCCGTTACTCAGATGAAACAGCTGGGCGGTATGCGTGGTCTGATGGCCAAGCCGAACGGTGAAATCATCGAAACGCCGATCATCTCGAACTTTAAAGAAGGCCTGACCGTTCTCGAGTACTTCAACTCGACACACGGTGCTCGTAAGGGTCTGTCCGATACCGCGCTTAAGACAGCGAACTCCGGATACCTGACACGTCGTTTGGTTGACGTTGCACAGGATTGTATCGTTCGCGAAGTTGATTGTGGCACTGAGACTGCGATTACCGCAGAAGCAGCTGTCAACGATGGTGAGGTCGTTGCGTCCTTGTCCGAACGGGTCTTGGGCCGTGTGTCCGCTGACGATGTTCTGGTTCCGGGTACGGAAGACGTAATCGTCAAAGCCGGTGAGCTGATCGACGAACGTTCTGCTGATGCGATCGAGACCGCTGGCGTTTCCAAGATGCGCATCCGCAGCCCACTGACATGTGAGGCCGAAGATGGCGTTTGTGCAATGTGTTACGGTCGTGACCTTGCACGCGGTACACGCGTCAACATCGGCGAAGCTGTCGGCATTATTGCTGCGCAGTCCATCGGTGAGCCTGGTACACAGCTGACAATGCGTACATTCCACATTGGTGGTGTTGCGCAGGGTGGCCAACAGTCCTTCCTCGAAGCATCCGCCGACGGTAAGGTCGAGTTCCGCAATGCAACGCTTCTCGCAAACGAGTTTGGTGAGCAGGTTGTTATGGGCCGGAACATGGTTCTCGCGATCATGGACGAAAACGGTGAAGAGCTTGCCAACCACAAGGTCGGCTACGGTTCCAAAGTCTTCGTCAAAGACGGCGCGAAAATCGCACGCGGCGACAAGATGTTCGAATGGGACCCCTTCACACTGCCAATCATCGCAGAGAAGGCCGGTACGGTTAAGTTTGTTGACCTCATCAATGGTATCGCAATCCGCGAAGACACCGATGAAGCAACAGGCATGACGCAGAAGATCGTGACTGATTGGCGTTCTGCGCCAAAAGGCAACGAGCTGAAGCCGGAAATCCTGATCGTTGGTGCCGACGGCGAACCTGTTCGCAACGAAGCAGGCAACCCTGTGACCTACCCTATGTCTGTCGACGCGGTTCTCTCGATCGAAGATCAGCAAGAGATCAAAGCTGGTGACGTTGTGGCGCGTATTCCGCGTGAAGGTGCCAAGACCAAGGATATTACCGGTGGTCTGCCACGGGTTGCGGAACTCTTTGAGGCACGTCGCCCTAAAGACCACGCGATCATTGCAGAAAACGACGGTTATGTTCGCTTTGGTAAGGACTACAAAAACAAGCGTCGTATCGCGATTGAGTCCGCTGAAGATCCGGATATCAAGGTCGAGTACATGGTGCCGAAGGGCAAACACATCCCAGTGCAAGAAGGCGACTTCGTGCAAAAGGGCGATTACATCATGGACGGCAACCCTGCGCCGCATGACATTCTCGCCATTATGGGTGTCGAAGCCTTGGCTGATTACATGATCGACGAAGTCCAAGACGTTTACCGCCTACAGGGTGTTAAGATTAACGATAAGCACATCGAAGTTATCGTTCGTCAGATGCTCCAGAAGTGGGAGATCTCTGACAGTGGTGAAACGACACTGCTTAAAGGTGAAAACGTAGACAAGGCCGAGTTTGACGAAGCAAACGCTAAGGCGATTGCCCGTGGTGGTCGTCCTGCACAGGGTGAGCCGATCCTTCTTGGGATCACTAAGGCGTCCTTGCAGACACGTTCCTTCATCTCTGCGGCATCTTTCCAGGAGACCACGCGGGTTCTTACGGAAGCATCCGTACAGGGTAAGCGCGACAAACTGGTCGGCCTCAAAGAGAACGTCATCGTTGGTCGCCTGATCCCTGCCGGTACAGGTGGCGCAACACAGCGCGTCACACGTATCGCCGGAGAGCGTGACAACGTGGTCATTCAGGCACGCCGTGAAGAGGCTGAACAAGCCGCTGCATTGGCGGCGCCAGCTGCAACATCTGACGATGTTGTAGGTGGGGACGCGTTTGACACGATCGTCGTAGACACACCTGAAAGCCGCGACGAATAAGATCGTCTCAGCATGAATTGAAAAAGGCCGCCGGACTTTCCGGCGGCCTTTTTTGTATGCGATCCGGTGGTTGACCTTACGGCACCATAAAGTTTCCGACGGAGCGTTGGCTTCAAAGCGTATCACCTGTGCATCCCAAAATGAGGCGGTGCGATACAGGAAAAAAATATGACACGCACGACAGGTTCAATCATCACTCTCGCGCTTGCCGCGGGCATCATCGCAGCTCCGTTTGCGGCCACAGCGCAAAACCAAGATCGCCCCCAACGCGGGCCTGACATCGCTGCAATGGCGTCTGATCTCGGTGTTACAGAGGCCGCACTGCAAACATGCATGCCGCGCCCGGAACCAGGCTCCCAACGATCACAACAAGTGCGTCCAGCGGCACCAGATGCCGCAGCCATCGCGTCCTGCCTTCACGACGCCGGCGCAAGCCTGACGCAGGCACAAGTTGACACTGTTCTTCAAAGCCACGCGCCAGAACGCCCACAGCGCGGCTAAATCATAGGTCACGATACTCACGGAACTGACCTAAGGGGGGTAACCCCGAATAAGGTGGTGCGGCTTGCCCGCGCCACCTTTTTTCTATCGTATGCACATCACCAATTCAGTTACGATCTATCTCCAAAATCAAGAGGCCATACCATGTCAGATACTCGAAACCTGATCACGAGAGGCGAGATCGAGGAGATCCCCGCCGAGCGGAAGATCCACTTCCTCAATGAGAATGCTCAGGTGACGAACAGGTCGTTGGGTGATCTGGCGGGCATTACGGGTTTTGGCTTTCATATCCTCGAGGTCGAACCGGGCCGTGATACTACCGAATTTCATTTCCACCACATTGAAGACGAGTGTGTCTTCATCTTATCAGGACAGGGCCGCGCGCGATGTGGGGACGAGACGTATATGGTTTCGGATGGGGATTTCATCGGTTACCGCCGCGGAGGTGAGGCCCACACGATCACAAATACAGGCAACACTACAATGCGTTGTATTGTGGTGGGGCAGAGACAGGAAAGCGACGTCGTTGATTTTCCTGATCAGAAAAAGCGTATGTTTCGGGGCCCCGATCTTGCCTGGAAGGTCGTTGATTACGCAGACTTAAAAGATCGTCCCAAGAAGATTTAGTATCACTTGCCGCTTAAAGGGATGGACCGAAGGGACGCGGAGTGCCACACCATTCCCATGACCCTTTCAGACAATACGCGTGCAGCTATCATGATGTCGGCTTCTATGGCCGCTTTCACACTCAATGATGCGCTTATGAAGCTCGCCGCGCCTGATATGCCTTTCTTTGAGCAGATATTCTTGCGCGGGGTCTTAATCACTGTCGGATTGTTTGTTCTAGCCGCCATGTGGGGGCAATTACATTACCAGCTTAGCCCGAAAGACCGTGCATTGACCGCCTTGCGGACATTGGCAGAGGTTGTCAGCACTGTTTTTTTTCTGACAGCCCTTTTGCGGATGCCTATCGCCAACCTCGCCGCGATCCTACAGGCGCTTCCATTGACGGTGACGCTTGCCGCAGCCTTGTTTTTCCGAGAACCGGTGGGGTGGCGGCGCATGCTCGCAATCGCTGTCGGGTTAATAGGGGTCACGATCATTATTCGCCCCGGCATGGAGGGGTTTACCGTCTATTCCCTGTATGGTGTCGCGGCGGTGATTGGCGTGACTGTCCGTGATCTAACGTCTCGCAGGCTGTCCAAATCTGTCCCCTCTAGCCGCGTTGCATTGGTTGCCGCAATTGGGGTGACAGTGATGGCGGCGATCGGGTCCGCAGCAACGGGTGAGCAATGGGTTATGCCGGACTTTCGTACATGGAAACTGATTGTTGGTGCGGCGCTGTGCTTGATGATCGGTTATACGGCTTCGGTTGCCGCGATGCGCATTGGTGAGATCGGATTTGTCGCACCATTTCGGTATACGTCTTTGATCGTTGCGCTGCTGCTGGGGCTGATTGTCTTCAAGGAGTGGCCAGATGGATGGACGTTGCTTGGCGCGGGTATCGTGGTCGCGATGGGTCTTTTCACCCTATACAGAGAGCGAAAGACATTGCCAGCGACACCAACGGGTCTTCGCATCCGCTAGGCGCTGTTGACAGTAAAAACGAGTCAACCTATAGAGCGCTCACTTGGCTGAGGGTTTTCCCGTGTCAGGCATCATAATCGTCGTGGTCAAGATCCGGCCTACTATTGGTCCGATCCTCTGTAACCCAACCGCTCCGTTGCTCCGGTAAGGCAACGCCAGCGGGTTTTTTGCGCTTTTTGGACGCAAGAGGCGCTTGAGAATTTAAACCGGCGGACCACAGGGTTCGCTACACATGTGTAGGAAGTAGGACAAAACCTAATGCCAACGATTCAGCAGTTGATCCGGAAACCCCGGCAGCCAAAACGTCGAGTGTCGAAATCACTCCACCTAGAAGGCAACCCGCAAAAGCGCGGCGTTTGCACACGGGTTTATACAACTACCCCGAAAAAACCGAACTCCGCGATGCGTAAGGTTGCCAAAGTGCGCCTGACAAACGGGTTCGAAGTTATTTCGTACATCGGTGGTGAAAGCCACAACCTTCAGGAGCACTCTGTGGTTCTGATCCGCGGCGGTCGTGTAAAAGACCTTCCCGGCGTTCGCTACCACATCCTGCGCGGCGTACTCGATACGCAAGGCGTTAAGGATCGTAAGCAGCGCCGTTCGAAGTATGGCGCCAAGAAGCCGAAGTAAGGGAAACAGAATATGTCACGTCGTCACGCCGCTGAAAAGCGCCAGATCCTTCCCGATGCAAAGTTCGGTGATAAGGTTCTCTCTAAGTTCATGAACAACCTCATGATCGACGGTAAAAAATCCGTCGCTGAGCGTATCGTTTACAACGCGTTTGATCGTGTTGAAGACAAGTTGAAGAAAGCTCCTGTGGAAGTGTTCCACGAAGCTCTCGACAACATCAAACCAAACCTCGAAGTTCGCTCCCGCCGTGTTGGTGGTGCTACTTACCAGGTTCCAGTCGAAGTTCGCCCTGAGCGCCGTGAGGCATTGGCAATTCGCTGGTTGATCGCTGCTGCCAAAGGCCGCAACGAGAAAACTATGGAAGAGCGCCTCGCAGGCGAGCTTGTGGATGCGGTGCAAGGCCGCGGCACAGCCGTTAAGAAACGCGAAGACACCCACAAAATGGCCGATGCTAACAAAGCATTCAGCCACTACCGCTGGTAATAGGAAGCAACCAATATGGCACGCGACTATCCACTCGACCGCTACCGTAACTTTGGTATCATCGCGCACATCGATGCGGGTAAAACCACATGTTCCGAGCGTATCCTGTTTTACACAGGCAAATCCCACAACATCGGCGAAGTCCACGACGGCGCTGCGACAATGGACTGGATGGAGCAGGAGCAGGAACGGGGTATTACGATTACTTCCGCTGCGACAACGACATTCTGGGAACGCACAGAAGACGGCGCTACGCCAGATTCTGAAAAGCACCGCATGAACATCATCGACACACCAGGCCACGTTGACTTCACAATTGAAGTTGAGCGTTCCTTGGCTGTTCTCGATGGTGCTGTAACCGTTCTCGACGGTAACGCCGGTGTTGAACCACAGACTGAAACAGTTTGGCGTCAGGCTGACCGTTATAAAGTTCCACGTATCGTGTTCGTTAACAAAATGGACAAGATCGGTGCGGACTTCTTTAACTGCGTTCACATGATCGAAGACCGTACAGGCGCGACTGCAATTCCAGTCGGTATCCCAATTGGTGCCGAAACTGAGCTCGAAGGTCTGATCGACCTCGTGACCATGGAAGAGTGGCTGTGGCAGGGCGAAGACCTTGGTGCATCTTGGATCAAAGCTCCGATCCGCGACGATTTGAAGGCGCAAGCTGACGAATGGCGTGGCAAGATGGTCGAAGCGGCCGTCGAAATGGACGACGAAGCAATGATGGAATACCTGGAAGGCAACGAGCCTGACGTTCCAACACTGCGCAAGTTGCTCCGTAAGGGCTGCCTTGAGTTGAAATTCGTTCCAGTTCTCGGTGGTTCTGCGTTCAAGAACAAAGGCGTTCAGCCTCTGCTCAACGCGGTTATCGACTATCTCCCATCCCCACTGGATGTTGTCGACTACATGGGCTTTGCACCAGGCGACGAAACGGAAGAACGTAACATCGCACGTCGTGCGGATGACGACATGCCGTTCTCTGGCCTCGCGTTCAAAATCATGAACGACCCTTACATGGGTACATTGACGTTCACACGCATCTACTCCGGCAAGCTGGAGAAGGGCGACACGTTGATGAACACAACTAAGGGCCGCAAAGAACGCATCGGCCGTATGGTTATGATGCACTCCAACAAGCAAGACGAAATCACCGAAGCATTTGCAGGTGACATCATCGCGCTTGCGGGTCTGAAAGACACTACAACTGGTGACACGCTGTCCGACGATAAAGAACAAGTGGTTCTGGAAACGATGACGTTCCCGGATCCAGTTATCGAGATCGCTGTTGAGCCAAAGACAAAAGCCGACCAAGAGAAAATGTCTCTCGGCCTGCAGCGTCTGGCTGCCGAAGATCCATCCTTCCGCGTGGAAACTGACCTCGAATCCGGTCAGACCATCATGAAAGGCATGGGCGAACTTCACCTCGACATCTTGATTGACCGCCTTAAGCGCGAATTCAAAGTCGAAGCGAACATCGGTGCACCACAAGTTGCTTACCGCGAGACCATTGGTCACGAAGTCGAGCACACTTACACGCACAAGAAACAATCTGGTGGTTCCGGTCAGTACGGCGAAGTGAAAATGCTCATTTCTCCAACCGAAGCTGGCGAAGGTTACTCCTTCGAATCCAAGATCGTTGGTGGTGCTGTTCCGAAGGAATACATCCCAGGCGTCGAAAAAGGCATCCTGTCCGTTATGGACAACGGACCTTTGGCTGGCTTCCCTGTGATCGACTTCAAGGTTCAGCTGCTTGACGGTAAGTTCCACGACGTTGACTCGTCCATCATGGCATTCGAAATCGCTGCTCGTATGTGTATGCGTGAAGGTATGCGCAAAGCGGGCGCGAAACTTCTCGAGCCAATCATGAAGGTCGAAGTTGTAACACCTGAAGAATACACAGGTGGTATCATTGGTGACCTGACATCACGTCGCGGTCAGGTTCAGGGTCAAGACACTCGCGGTAACGCGATTGCAATCGACGCCTATGTGCCATTGGCCAACATGTTCGGCTACATCAACACGTTGCGCTCCATGTCCTCTGGTCGTGCGAACTTCACTATGCAGTTCGGTCACTACGATCCGGTTCCAAGCAACATCTCTGACGAGATTCAGGCAAAATTCGCATAAGTCCGGTGGGCCTTCGGGCCCACCGCACCCCCACAATACGATGCACTGCATCGGTTACATACCAAGGAGGCCATCATGGCTAAGGAAAAGTTTGAACGTAATAAACCGCACGTTAACATCGGCACAATCGGCCACGTTGACCACGGCAAGACGACACTGACAGCGGCGATCACCAAGTATTTCGGTGACTTCCAAGCGTACGACCAGATTGACGGCGCGCCAGAAGAAAAAGCACGTGGTATCACGATTTCCACAGCGCACGTTGAGTACGAAACAGAGAACCGCCACTACGCGCACGTTGACTGCCCAGGTCACGCTGACTACGTGAAAAACATGATCACTGGTGCTGCTCAGATGGACGGCGCGATCTTGGTTGTGAACGCAGCTGACGGCCCAATGCCACAGACACGCGAGCACATCCTGCTTGGCCGTCAGGTTGGTATTCCTGAGATGGTTGTCTACATGAACAAAGTTGACCAGGTTGACGACGAAGAGCTTCTTGAGCTCGTCGAAATGGAAATCCGTGAACTGTTGTCTTCTTACGACTACAACGGCGACGACATTCCAGTGATCCCGGGCTCTGCTCTGGCTGCTATGGAAGACCGTGACCCAGAAATCGGCGAAAACTCCATCCGCGCTTTGATGGCTGCTGTTGACGAGTTCATCCCGACACCTGCACGTGCTGTTGACCAGCCGTTCCTGATGCCAGTTGAGGACGTGTTCTCGATCTCTGGCCGTGGTACAGTTGTAACAGGCCGTGTTGAGCGTGGCGTGATCAACGTTGGCGACGAAATCGAAATCGTTGGTATCCGCGACACATCCAAAACAACCTGTACTGGTGTTGAAATGTTCCGCAAGCTGCTTGACCGCGGTGAAGCTGGTGACAACATCGGCGCATTGCTGCGCGGCGTTGACCGTGAAGGCGTTGAGCGTGGTCAGGTTCTGTGTAAGCCAGGTTCCGTGAACCCACACACAAAGTTCGAAGCTGAGGTCTACATCTTGACCAAAGACGAAGGCGGCCGTCACACGCCATTCTTCGCGAACTACCGTCCACAGTTCTACTTCCGCACAACTGACGTAACAGGCACTGTTGTTCTTCCTGAGGGCACAGAAATGGTTATGCCAGGCGACAACCTGAAGTTCTCCGCTGAGCTCATCGCACCAATCGCGATGGAAGAAGGCCTGCGCTTTGCGATCCGCGAAGGCGGCCGCACAGTCGGTTCCGGCGTTGTATCCAAAATCCTCGACTAAGGGGCGGCTCGGGCCTCGGCCCGAACGCACCTCAGCGGGTACCCACGCAGTGCCTTTCTGTAAGAAAGTTCACGAGAGTGGATGACCGCGAACGGTTGAACGAATAAAGAAGGCCCCCGCAGAAATGCGGGGGCCTTTTTGTGTTGCTGAATGTCCGCTTCGAGCCCATTTTACCGGATGCTGCGCTCGTCGCGAACGTCGGCTTTGACCGTCTCGACTTGCGCGTCCGGGGATTGCCAATGTGCTTCCGTGGCAGCAAGGTGCAGCCAATATTCATTCCTGAGCGGTTTTCTGATGACTAGAGCAACAAGACGAATAGCTTTCTCCCTCGGCATGATGTCTTCGGTTGCATCCGCCCAGTCAAATCCGGCAATCAACGTTTTTTTCGGCTTTGATTTCGTCTTGCACCCAATCGCTATCAAATGGGCGTGCCAGGGATCGCGCGAGCAAGATTTGACTACTTTTGAGACGCTTATTGCTGCGTTCCCAGAAGATGCAAGGAGCGCCGAATTGCGAGCTCATATCGACGCTTTGCAGCAAATTTCGACGGGTTACGAAAGCTTAACACAAGTCTTAGGTAGCGAGGTTACGAACCAACAAGCGGAACAATTGTGCGCTGCTGCGCGACCTCTAAGCGTTGCTTGGGTAACTCCTGAGCAGTTAGTCAATGATGATGAAGATGGGGTTCCTACTGAACAAAGAGCAGCGTGGGCCGAGTTCTGGAAAGTTGTTGAGAGCTTTCAGTGATTTCTCGGTCGCCCACAACAAGCCGACATTGAAATCAAATAACTCAACGGCAGCTCTGTCCCGCAAAGCGGGTGTACAATAGCTTTAAGTAAATCGCGTCGTTCGCGACAACCCTCTTGACCCATGCTTCGACTCCCCCTAAACGCGCCATATCCAATTGGGTGCGCCGCGGCGTGCCCGTTTTTGTTGGACCATAAGTATCGAACAATTCGATACGCTAAGACGCGACGAGGGGTGCCGATGAGCGGCATTCGTCCAATCCGTTAACATCCCAAAGACAAGGGATATGCATCATGGCAGCTAGCCAGAATATTCGCATCCGTCTGAAGGCTTTTGATTACCGTGTGCTGGACGCATCCACACAGGAAATCGTAAATACAGCCAAGCGCACAGGCGCATCGGTTCGCGGTCCAATTCCGCTTCCGAACAAGATCGAAAAGTTCACAGTTCTTCGTGGACCGCACATCGACAAAAAATCTCGTGATCAATTCGAAATCCGCACGCACAAGCGTCTGCTGGATATCGTCGACCCAACACCACAGACTGTGGACGCGCTGATGAAGCTCGACCTCGCTGCTGGCGTTGACGTCGAGATCAAAGTTTAAGGAGCGCTGCATATGTTACGTTCCGGTGTAATCGCGAAAAAGGTTGGTATGACCCGCCTTTTCCAAGAAGACGGTCGTCAGATTCCTGTAACCGTTCTTCAACTCGAAAACCTGCAGGTTGTGGCACAACGCACCACTGAAAAGGACGGCTATTCTGCTGTTCAGCTCGGTGCTGGTACTGCCAAAGCCAAACGCACATCCGCTCCTATGCGTGGTCACTTCGCCAAAGCTGGCGTTGAACCAAAGCGCAAAGTTGCTGAATTCCGCGTTGCAGAAGAAAACCTGATCCCAGTTGGTGAACAGATCATCGCTTCTCACTACTTCGAAGGCCAATTCGTAGACGTATCTGGTACGTCCATCGGTAAAGGTTTCGCTGGTGCGATGAAGCGTTGGAACTTTGGCGGTCTGCGTGCGACACACGGTGTGTCCATCTCTCACCGTTCCCACGGTTCCACAGGTCAGTGTCAGGATCCTGGTAAGGTTTTCAAAGGCAAGAAAATGGCCGGTCACATGGGTGCCGCCAAGATCACGACTCAGAACCTCGTTGTTGTCAAAACTGACGACGACCGTGGTCTGATCATGGTCAAGGGCGCCGTTCCTGGCTCCAAAGGTGGTTGGGTCACTGTCAAGGATGCGGTTAAGAAACCACAGTCCGAGCAGGTTGTTTTCCCAGCGGCGCTCGCGTCCGCAGTGAAAGAAGCCCCAGCCGCAGAAGCCCCAGCAGAGGGAGATTCCTCCGATGAAAGCTGAAGCAATCAAACTTGACGGCAAAGCCGCTGGTTCCGTCGACTTGAACGACGAAATCTTTGGTCTTGAGCCACGTGTGGACATCCTTCACCGTGTGGTCCGTTGGCAGCGCAACAATGCGCAGGCTGGCACACACAAGGTGAAAACACGGTCCGAAGTTAAGTACTCCACTAAGAAGATCTATCGTCAGAAAGGTACTGGCGGCGCGCGTCACGGTGCACGTTCTGCGCCTATCTTCCGCGGTGGTGGTATCTACAAAGGTCCAACACCACGCAGCCACGGCCACGAGCTGACCAAGAAGTTCCGCAAATTGGGTCTTCGTCACGCACTGTCTGCAAAAGCAGCAGCAGGTGAATTGGTTATCGTGGACACAGTTGACATGAAGGACGCGAAAACTTCTGCATTGGCTAAACAGGTCGGCGCATTGGGTTGGAAGCGTACACTCGTGATCGACGCAGCCGTGAACGAAAACTTCGCCGTTGCCGCGCGCAACATCACTTCCATTGACGTGCTCCCATCTATGGGCGCGAACGTCTACGACATCCTGAAGTCCGATACACTCGTGTTGACGAAAGCAGGCGTCGAAGCTCTGGAGGCTCGTTTGTCATGAACGCTAAGGCAGAACACTACGATGTGATCCGCAAGCCGATCATCACTGAGAAAGCAACAATGGCGTCTGAAAACAACGCCGTCGTTTTCGAAGTGGCAATCGACAGCAACAAGCCAATGATCAAAGAAGCTGTTGAAGCTCTCTTTGGTGTGAAGGTTAAAGCGGTCAACACGACGATCACTAAAGGTAAAGTAAAGCGTTTCCGTGGCCAGCTTGGTACACGTAAAGACGTCAAGAAAGCCTATGTGACGCTCGAAGAAGGCAACACAATCGACGTATCCACTGGTCTTTAATTAGATCTGACCCGTAAGGGTTAGGATTTACGATTGAGAATTAACAAGGCCCCTTGCTGAAAAGCGAGGGGCCTTGTTCCGTTGGGGCTGGCCTGATCCGCCGCATCAAACCAGATAAGGCCCGCCGTATTGCTACGACGGGCCAACTGAGAGTGGTTTGCGTTTAGGCGTGATCCTAACTGGGGGAAAGGGTGTCACACCACGCGGCACTGAGTAGGGACGTGCTTTGGATAGACATCAACCCGAAGAGGCCATGGGTCGATGGAACAGAAGCACCCGTCGCATGTAACTGCATAGGATTGGGGGACGGGGGCGGAGCCGCATATCGGGGAGTGAAGCCGACATGTAGATTGGCACTGGGTTTTAGAACGGTCATCAGAACCTGCGGCGATGTCTCCGCATTCTCTGAGTGTTTGTTCATGCCTTCTCCTCCTGAGCTTCTGTTCGATCTATGTTTCGCATGAAGCGGCGGGTTGGTCCTGCGTGCAATGGGATAGCTGGGCGCGCTTAAGGGTGGGCGGCTATACGATGGGGTAGGTGCCGTGGGGCTGTTGTGTGGGAGCTTAAGACACAAAAAAACTCAGCGCCTAAAAGGTGAGCGCTGAGTTTCAAATCGGAGTGGTGGCTATCGGGGAATGTTAGGCTGACTGACCGGTATTGAATGTGAATTCCAGGTTGGAAAATAGCCGATCAACAATATCAGTGTCTTGATTGAAGCGCCGACCGCTAACCGTATTGGACAACGCTTTGGCGTTGTTGGTGCGGCGGTGCCGAATAAGGTGCGACAGTGCAGTAACTCGGCCAGCGCGTGCTTTCATTAACAGTGGTTGATCCATCATCTTCGTCTCCCGTCTAAATCATAATCTAAAACAGTTATGACAGGTGGTAGCGCGGGGGTGGTGCGCTACACAGGGTAGTTAACGAAGCGTTGGAGTATGGGAACTATCCAAAGGGGTAGGGCGGTGACACGCGACCCCTGCGGCGCGCGTCACTACAAAAAGAAAGCTTTTGTGTTTCTGATCTGTGAGGCGGCTTAGCCAGCGTAAGGCAGAGATGAATGATGCAACACAACCTTCACGTTGCCGCCGGCGTCTTTCTTGTAGCCGAACGTCTTGTCCGCCTGCGTAACGTTTCCGTCCTTGTCGGTGAAAAACGCCCAGCCCATCCACATGCCGACGTCACCATCAACGAAACTTGCGGCTTCCTCATACCGGACATCGTGCCATTCACGTATCGCGAAGCCGGCATCGTCGGGGTAGGTGTCGTCATGCCCCACAAAGTAGGACAACGCGCCTTCCTTAGTGGTCCGGAATGTCTGGGCCCCGCCACTGAGCGTGGGTTTGAACAACACAGGGCCAAGGTCATAGCCATAGGCTGCATCCAAAACATCCCCCGCCAACACGCGCGCGGCATCGATGCCTCCGTCTTCAAAGGCTTTGGAAATGGCGACCAATGCATCGCCCCAAGCGGTGCGTGCAGCGATAAGGTCGTCTTGCGTCATAGGCATGGCGTATCCCCTGATTTCCAAGTTGAGATTTAAGCTTTACGCGTCTTAAGCATAGGGGTGGCGTACTGCAAGTCTTGAGGGGCTAGCCAGCGGCACGAAGAGACGGGAAGCAGGTCTATGTGATCTTCTAGGGAAGCAACACAATTTGAAATGAGCGCTGGTCAATAAGGGGACGTTTACGGCTGAAAATGAAAGAAGCGCCTGTGGAAACGTAAGGACCTTTCTTTGTGTAAGCGAAATAACGTTGGTATTGCTTGACCCATCGCCCCATCCCCCCTATCAGACCCCATCGGCACAGCCCCAGATTCGTCTGGGGCTTTGTTGTTGTTCGCGAGAACATATCATCGGGCACCTACGGGGGCCTATAAACATCAGGGCTTCGCAAGAGGTCCGCCAAGCAAACGGAAGTAGCAAACATGGCACTTAAGTCGTATAAGCCGACGACGCCTGGCCAACGTGGGTTGGTGCTGATTGACCGTTCGGAGCTTTGGAAAGGTCGCCCAGTTAAGTCCCTCACAGAGGGTCTGACGAAATCGGGCGGACGGAACAACACCGGACGGATCACATCACGTCGTCGTGGTGGTGGGGCAAAACGCCTTTACCGCATCGTAGATTTCAAACGTAACAAGCTCGACATGGAAGCTGTTGTTGCTCGGATCGAATATGACCCGAACCGCACCGCGTTCATCGCGCTCGTTCAGTACACAGATGGCGAGCAAGCCTACATCATCGCACCACAGCGTTTGGCTGTTGGCGATAAGGTTATTGCTTCTGCTAAGGCAGACATCAAGCCGGGCAACGCAATGCCGTTCTCTGGCATGCCAATCGGTACAATCATTCACAACATCGAAATGAAGCCAGGCAAAGGCGGTCAGATCGCCCGTGCAGCTGGTACTTACGCACAGTTCGTAGGTCGTGACGGTGGTTACGCTCAGATCCGTCTGAGCTCTGGTGAATTGCGCCTCGTGCGTCAGGAATGCATGGCCACCGTTGGTGCCGTGTCCAACCCTGACAACTCCAACCAGAACATGGGTAAAGCCGGCCGTATGCGCCACTATGGCAAACGTCCATCCGTTCGTGGTGTCGTAATGAACCCTGTCGATCACCCACACGGTGGTGGTGAAGGTCGCACGTCTGGTGGTCGTCACCCGGTTACTCCTTGGGGTAAGCCGACGAAGGGTGCCAAGACACGTAACAAGAAAAAAGCGTCCAACCGTCTTATCGTTCGGTCCCGGCACGCCAAGAAAAAGGGGCGTTAATATATGTCTCGTTCTGTATGGAAAGGTCCATTCGTTGACAGCTACGTGCTTAAGAAAGCCGCAGCCGCCAAAGATTCCGGCCGCAATGACGTTATCAAAATCTGGTCCCGTCGTTCTACAATCTTGCCTCAGTTCGTTGGTTTGACATTTGGTGTCTACAATGGCCGGAAGCACATCCCTGTATCTATCACCGAAGACATGATCGGTCAGAAGTTTGGTGAATATTCACCAACTCGCACCTATTACGGTCACGCGGCTGATAAAAAAGCGAAGCGGAAATAAGTCATGAGCAAGGATAAGAATCCCCGCCGCGTGGCAGACGACGAAGCAATGGCAAAACTGCGCATGCTGAAGACGTCCCCGCAAAAACTGAACCTTCTGGCCGGCATGATCCGCGGCAAATCGGTAGACAAGGCCCTCACGGACCTGACGTTCTCCAAAAAGCGGATCGCTCTGGATGTGAAGAAATGCCTTCAGTCCGCGATTGCCAATGCTGAGAACAACCACAACCTCGACGTTGATGAACTCATCGTTGCTGAGGCTTATGTGGGCAAGAACTTGACGATGAAACGCGGTCGCCCTCGTGCCCGTGGTCGCTTCGGCAAGATCATGAAGCCGTTCGCAGAGCTGACAATCAAAGTGCGCCAAGTTCAAGCTGAGGAGCAAGCATAATGGGTAACAAAGTAAATCCTATCGGCATGCGTCTTCAGGTGAACCGTACTTGGGACAGCCGCTGGTACGCTGACACCAAAGACTACGGTGACCTTCTTCTTGAAGACTTGAAGATCAAAGCCTTCATCAAAGAAGACTGCAAGCAAGCCGGTGTTAGCCGCGTTATCATCGAACGTCCGCACAAGAAGTGCCGCGTAACTGTTCACACTGCGCGCCCGGGCGTCATCATCGGCAAGAAAGGTGCAGACATCGAAACTCTGCGTCAGAAACTTGCTTCCATGACTGACTCCGAGCTGCACCTCAACATCGTTGAAGTACGCAAGCCTGAGCTTGATGCTCAGCTTGTTGGTGAGAGCATTGCACAGCAGCTTGAGCGTCGTGTTTCTTTCCGTCGCGCTATGAAGCGTGCGGTACAGAACGCAATGCGTATGGGTGCCCTTGGTATTCGTGTGAACCTTGCTGGCCGTCTTGGCGGTGCAGAGATCGCGCGTACTGAATGGTATCGTGAGGGCCGCGTGCCACTCCACACCCTTCGTGCTGACATCGATTACGCACACGTCGAAGCAATGACCGCTTATGGTATCATCGGGATCAAGACTTGGATCTTCAAAGGTGAGATCATGGAGCACGATCCAGCTGCGCGTGACCGTAAACTTCAAGAGCTTCAGGATGGCCCCGCACCACGCGGCGCACGTCCTGGTGGCCGTGATCGCTGAAAGGATTAAACAATGCTTCAGCCAAAACGCACTAAATTCCGCAAGATGCACAAAGGCCGCATCAAGGGCGAAGCCAAAGGTGGCTCTGACCTGAACTTCGGCACATTTGGCCTCAAGGCGACTACACCGGAACGTGTGACAGCACGTCAGATCGAGGCAGCACGCCGCGCGATGACACGTCACATGAAACGTCAAGGTCGTGTTTGGATCCGCATCTTCCCAGATGTACCTGTCACCTCTAAGCCTGTCGAAGTTCGTATGGGTAAAGGTAAAGGTTCCGTTGATTATTGGGCATGTAAGGTCAAACCTGGCCGTGTCATGTTTGAAATCGATGGCGTGGACGAAAGCGTCGCTCGTGAGGCCCTGCGCCTTGCTGCGATGAAACTGCCTGTGAAAACACGCACAGTGGTTCGCGAAGACTGGTAAGCCCAATCTTCCCTGCTGGGATTTGAAACGAACGAAAAGCCCCCGTCGAGTATTCGGCGGGGGCTTTTCGTTCATCTGAACGTCGGCCCTTCGCCGATGTGTCACTCTGCGCCGAATTCCGGCTGTATTAATTGGCCTCGGTTCAGAAAGGCGGCTGTTCTTGCCTGCCCAAAATTACCCCAACTACATCGCCCAATTAGGTTGTTACTTTGCCGATCAGTTACTCTTCGGTGATATGCGTTCAATCCCCAGTTGATTTCGATCAAATCCGTCAAAGTCTAATAATGCTATTTTTGAATGTGTGTTGGCGTGCGCCGAATCTTAGCCAATTCACATCGTAACAAGTCATTGATCCTGCGAGTCGGTGAAGCAGCATTCAAGACGCAAATTGATCAGGGAGGACCCATGAGAAAAATTCTTTTGACGACGGCAATTGCCGGAATGTCGACGGCCATACCGGCCTCGTCCGCAACGCTCGACAGCTGGAACCTAGATAATGTGACAGTTGGAGCAACCAATGGCACACCAAGCGCAAGTGTAGTTGACAACGGAAGTGGCGCTAGCAGTGGGCAAATCGCCTATGCGCCACCCGAGGCAATTGCTCCCGGAATTCAGGTCGTCCAAGAAACCTATACTCAGGGTGGCCCAAACGGGCTAACGCTCGACGGATGCGTTATGACGTCAAATCCGGGTAACACGTGTACTGGTGCATTCCAGAGCGGGAAGCGGATCAAGACGCAAATGACAGGCACAGATCCGATAGACTTGGTATTTGACGTAACAGAAGGCGCGGAATCGAACTATCAAGTGTTTTACCGACTTATTAACCAGACCACCCAATCACTTGCTGGCTTCGCTCTTGAATTGGGGTTTGGTGTTGGAAACGATTTCGTAGAAGCGACGGCCGCGGATGGCATTTCATTTTCGACGGCGTTTCGGGCACAACCAGCTGATGCTGCTGCATCGTCCACAACCCAATTCCCGTTCGGGCTATTTGGGGATGCCAGTACCAATGATAACTTTGAATTAGACGGATTTTTTGCGGCCGAACGAGCAAGCCTAGCGCTTGATCAAGGACTGACAAACATCGCAAGTACTGATTTTGTTGGTCCGTACACCGACCTCTTTCCGTCATGGCTGTCTCAGGCAGACGTTCCAACCGGTGCGTTCTGGGACAATGACAACGATCCGCTTACGGATGCGCTGCTCATGGCATGGATGAATGGCGACGGGCAATGGGAAGTCCGTCGCGATGTTGAAGACTTTGCCAATGGCATTGCGAACAGCCTAACCAGTCCCTTGTTTTTTGACACGTTTGACGACGTTGTTGCACAGCTTGGGCTAGGAACAAGTCTGTTCGAAGACGACATTGAAGACCTTGCAAACCTAAATGTGAATTTTGCCATCAACTTGGCGGATTACGTCCCAACTGGGTCGTTCACACTTCGCACAACGGCAATGCCAGCGGCAAACATTTCGCCTGTGCCGCTGCCAGCAGGAGCAGTCCTCTTGCTGAGCGGTTTTGCTGCCTTCGGTTTCGCTGGTCGACGCAAGGCGGCTTAGCTGCAAAACAAAGTGTAGCATTTCGAGGCCGTCTATTCAGGGCGGCCTCTGTCGTTGCTATCTAGCCACCAAATCTGCGACTATTTATCGTTCCTTTACCCGCCCCAAATCCGCGCCATCCCCCCATCAAACGCAGCCCAGGTCATCGTTGCACTATTTCCAGCATGCCCCTCGTAATAGGACCGCCCGTTGGGGAGCGGAAGGCCCGCCCATATCTGTGCAAGGTTATGCATAAATTGGCGTTGGCCAAGATCGCCACGCTGGAAACTCGAAAGCCCTGCGTCTTCTAACAAAACCACAGCCAGCGCATCTTGGACCCCCGCAGTAAACTGCGTCTCCGGCCCGAAACCGCGCTCAGCGGCTACGCGGCGTAGGGTCGATGGTATGAATTGATACCGCCCAATGGCATGAGGTTGGCCGGGGGTCGCCCTGATCCATTGGTAAATCTCGCCAAGGGTCATTTGGGTCGGCGGTTTCGTCGGCCGAATGCGCGCGCCGTGCTGAACTGCATTGTAGCCCGCCGCACCAGCTTCGGCGCTGGCAATGAGACTAAGTAATCTATCGACGGGCGTTGTGCCTGTTGCGGTGATTGCCGGCGCCTCAGGGCGCGCGGCGCGTTCGGGCAGCGGGGCAAAGAAGCCAATTTGCGGGTCAGGAGAAAAAAGGCTGGCGCGTATGACTTTGGTGTCTTGTGACGGGCCGCTGGGGAACAGGGATTGCAATTCTGCCCGCACGCCTCCCGCACAACACAACATCGCCACAGCCAACCAAATCCGAACCATCGTAAGCACCCCTTCTGAGATCAGGGTGCTTATGCGGGCTAATCGTTGACGACAGGTTTCATCCCGTCCGCCAATCTATTCCCATTTGTAATTAAAACTTACGGAAATCCGGTCGTCTTCGGACATGTTCATCGGGACTTCGTGGCGCAACCAGCTTTCCCAGAGCAAAACATCCCCTACGGCGGGCCTAACGTAGACGAACTGCTTCAACTCTTCGCGGCAGTCTTTCTTACGGGAGGGCGCGGCCATCATCATCTGGGAACGCGGGTCCTCTAACTTCAGCGCAGAGGCACCCTCGGGCATCTTCACATAGGTCGTGCCGGAAATGACGGAATGCGGGTGGATGTGGGACGTATGGATGCCGCCCTCTGGCAGAATGTTGATCCAGATATCTTCCAAGACCAGCTTGCGATCATCTAATTCAAATTCAAGGTCCGCGGCAAAGGCTGCGACGTGCTGATCCAGAGCTGTTACGATATCGGCAAAGATCGGGAACCGCCACGGCAAATCCGTCAGGGACGCGTAGGAGGTGTAGCCAGGGAAATCATTGGCCTCACACCAATCCTGCCCAGCTTCATCATCCTCGGCGATGGAATAGCAGGAAGTTTCAAGTTCATCCGCATCAATCGGGCCGAGTTTGGCTTGATAGAGGCGAGTAGCGAAAAGGGAGCGGATGTTTGTCATTGCAAGTCCTATCTTGGAGGCCTGATGGCTTTCTGCGTGTATATCAACGGTCTTAACAATGACAACTTAGCGCTGGGAAATGAGTGCCACCTTCGATGTCGAGCTCTTGGTAGGGAGCTATCCGTCCAAGTGCACGATCTTGAACGGAATAATCGGTTTTTAACAAATTCGCCTTTGGCCACGAGTCCCTAACTCACAACCTAAGCGGTCTTAAATTTGGTGTAAATGCAACTTTATGGTATGGTGGAGGGACTTCATTATATTAGAGGAGTTACTATTATGGACCCGAGAGAAAGACCGGAGAAAAGGCGTTATGTTGTTCTAGTTTTTGTAGATGTGAACCCAGACTATTACGAATTGGGCGAAAAGAAGCGTGCTGATTTGACCGCACCCCACATCAAAGAGCTAACCGAACATTTGAAATATGTCTCTCTAGTTTCGCTAAGAGGAACTGGGCTAGCGGAAGACACCATGATCGAGGTACTTGAATCTGACAGTCTTATTGAGATTGAAAAGATGATGGACACCTACAAGGCCGGTCGTAAAGCCGCCTATGGTCGTATTAAGAACGTTATTGTCACCGAAAAATGTATGGTCCGAGAGATGACCGGCTAGAATGGCCTAACAGACAAAGACAAACATCACAGAAAGCCTGTTGACTTAAAGTGGCAAGATTCAGGCTTTCTGCACCTGCGTTAAAAGTGAGATGGAGCACTTGCCACACGTCCCCATCCCCCCTATACGGCCAGCTTCTAACCCACTCCATCGGAGAATCGGGTCACGTGGCGTGTGCGCTCCTTAAGGATTTCACACAAAATCACGGCCTGCCGATGATGTTGACATAAGGAGTCGTCCGATGGACGCGAACGAACTGCGGGGGAAAACCCCTGATCAGCTCCGTGAAGAGCTGGCAAACCTGAAAAAAGAATCCTTCAACCTGCGTTTTCAGCAGGCGACAGGTTCCATGGAAAACACAGCACGTATGCGCACAGTTAAGCGTGACGCGGCCCGTGTGTTGACCATTCTGAACGAAAAAGCGGCTGATGCCGCCAAGACGGAGGCTTAATAGATGCCTAAGCGTATCCTGACTGGTGTTGTCACAAGCAACCAGAACGAACAGACCGTAACTGTATCCGTAGAGCGTCGCTTTACGCACCCAGTTCTTAAGAAGACAATTCGTAAGTCCAAAAAATACCGGGCGCACGATGAGGCCAACACATTCAACGTAGGCGACCAAGTTCGCATTCAGGAATGTGCGCCAAAGTCCAAAACGAAACGCTGGGAAGTGATCACGGCTTAAGCCGCGATCGTTTCCTTTAATCGAAACCCTAGGGGCCCGGTCAGAATCGGGGTGAACCCTATAGGTCGGGAGTAATCTAAATGATCCAGATGCAGACCAACCTTGAAGTAGCTGACAACAGCGGCGCTCGCCGTGTTCAGTGTATCAAGGTACTCGGCGGTTCCCACCGTCGTTACGCATCGGTCGGCGATATCATCGTCGTATCGGTAAAAGAGGCCATTCCACGTGGTCGCGTAAAGAAAGGTGACGTCCGTAAGGCTGTCGTCGTTCGTACACGTAAGCAGGTTCGTCGCGAAGACGGCACTGCAATCGGTTTTGACAGCAATGCCGCTGTCATCCTCAACAATGCAAACGAGCCTGTTGGCACCCGTATCTTTGGGCCAGTGGTTCGTGAATTGCGCGCGAAGAACTTCATGAAGATCATCTCGCTCGCTCCGGAGGTGCTGTAAGATGGCTGCTAAACTCCGCAAAGGTGACACTGTCATCGTGCTGGCCGGCAAAGACAAAGGCAAAACAGGCGAGATTTCGTCCGTTGACCCAAAGTCCGGCAAAGCCGTTGTTGATGGCGTGAACATCGCGATCCGCCACGTAAAGCAATCCCAGACAACGCAAGGTGGTCGCACACCTAAAGCGATGCCAATCGAACTCTCCAATCTCGCGGTTGTAGACAAGAACGGCAAAGCAACGCGCGTCGGGTTCAAAATGGACGGCGACAAAAAAGTTCGCTTCGCCAAGACAACAGGGGATGTGATCTAATGCTCGATACTGCAAACTACACACCTCGTCTTAAGGCGCTTTACAATGACAGCATCCGTGCTGCCATGATGGAAGAGTTCGGCTACAAGAACGCAATGCAGACACCACGTTTGGACAAAATTGTTCTGAACATTGGCTGCGGTTCCGAAGCTGTGAACGACACCAAGAAAGCAAAATCTGCTCAGGCCGATTTGACTGCAATCGCTGGTCAGCAAGCTGTCATCACGAAAGCAAAGAAATCCATCGCTGGTTTCCGCGTTCGTGAAGATATGCCGCTGGGTGCGAAGGTTACTCTTCGTGGCGACCGCATGTTTGAATTCCTTGACCGCCTTACAACGATCGCCATGCCACGTATTCGTGACTTCCGCGGCATCTCTGGTAAGTCGTTCGATGGCCGTGGCAACTACGCCATGGGCATGAAGGAACACATCGTCTTCCCTGAAATCAACTTCGACAAAGTCGACGTTGCTTGGGGTTTGGATATCGTCGTTTGCACAACAGCAGACAACGATGCAGAAGCAAAAGCGCTGTTGAAGCATTTCAACATGCCGTTCAACAGCTAAGGGGAAGATTAAAGATGGCTAAGAAATCCATGATCGCCCGCGAAGTGAAGCGTGAAAAGCTCGTCAAAAAGTACGCAGCTAAGCGCGCCGAACTCAAAGCAATCGCAAACGATGACAGCAAGCCAATGGAAGAGCGTTTCAACGCGCGTCTTAAGCTTGCAAAACTGCCACGCAACTCTGCGCCAGTTCGTTTGCACAACCGTTGCCAGCTTACAGGTCGTCCGCACGCGTACTACCGTAAGCTTAAGATCAGCCGGATCGCTCTTCGGGACCTTGGTTCCAATGGCGAAATTCCCGGTATGGTCAAGTCTAGCTGGTAAGGAGCAACTATTATGAACGATCCTATCGGTGATATGCTGACACGCATCCGTAATGGCCAAATGCGCGGTAAGTCCATGGTGGCAACACCTGCTTCCAAACTGCGCGGCTGGGTACTCGATGTGCTGGCAGACGAAGGCTACATTCGTGGCTACGAAGCAACCACAGGCGTCAACGGCCACCCGGCTTTCGACATCAGCCTGAAATACTACGAGGGCACTCCTGTCATTCGCGAAGTGAAGCGGGTTTCGACACCTGGCCGCCGCGTATACATGGGCGCAAATGACATCCCACAGGTCCGTCAGGGCTTGGGTGTGTCGATTGTCTCCACCCCTAAGGGTGTGATGTCGGATGCAAACGCACGTGCGGCCAATGTTGGCGGCGAAGTGCTCTGCACCGTATTCTAAGGAGAGCAAGATGTCTCGTATTGGTAAAAAACCAGTCGGCCTACCCAGCGG
The DNA here is from genome assembly GCF_021532625.1 of Octadecabacter algicola. Taxonomy (GTDB): domain Bacteria; phylum Pseudomonadota; class Alphaproteobacteria; order Rhodobacterales; family Rhodobacteraceae; genus Octadecabacter; species Octadecabacter algicola. The sequence continues at coordinate 141,934 of NZ_JAKGAR010000003.1, read as the reverse complement.
CGTAACAGCCTCTGTGTCTGGCCAAACTGTTGAAGTGAAAGGCCCTAAGGGCACACGTTCTTTCACTGCAACTGACGACGTAACGCTTGCTGTTGAAGAAAACGCAGTGACTGTCACTCCACGTGGCAAGTCCAAACGCGCTAAGCAGCAGTGGGGGATGTCTCGTACGCAGGTTCAAAACCTTGTAACTGGCGTAACTGACGGCTTCAAAAAAGAGCTTGAAATCAACGGTGTTGGTTATCGTGCAGCTATGCAGGGCAATATCCTGAAGCTGAACCTCGGTTACTCCCACGACGTGGATTTCGTAGTTCCTGCTGGCGTTACTGTGACAGCACCTAAACCGACAATCGTGATCGTCGAAGGCTCTGACCAACAGCAAGTTGGTCAGGTTGCTGCCGAAATTCGCGAATGGCGCAAGCCAGAGCCTTACAAAGGCAAAGGCATCAAATATGTGGACGAGTATATCTTCCGCAAAGAAGGCAAGAGGTAAGGACAGATGGCAAACTCCAAACGTCAATTGTTCATCAAACGCCGCCTGCGCGTTCGGAACAAACTTCGCAAGGTCAATGCTGGACGTCCTCGTCTCAGCGTTCACCGCTCCAACAAGAACATCAGTGTTCAGCTGATCGACGACGTGAACGGCGTAACTGTCGCTTCTGCTTCTTCTCTCGAGAAGGATCTGGGCGTAGTTGGCAAAAACAACGTCGAAGCAGCGACCAAAGTTGGCGCAGCAATCGCAGAACGTGCGAAAAAGGCCGGTGTAACCGAAGCCTATTTCGACCGTGGCGGTTTCCTCTTTCACGGCAAGGTCAAGGCTCTGGCCGAAGCTGCGCGTGAAGGCGGTTTGAAAATCTAAGACTTGTGAAGGGCTCCCTGTGGGGGCCCTTCCGATGATCCAGGGCATTTGTCACTAGGATCGACATCCACGGCGCAACGCGCCACCCAAATTTAGGAGGGCCACATGGCTCGAGATAACCAGCGCGGCGGTAACCGTCGTGAAGAAACACCAGAATTCGCAGATCGCCTTGTCGCGATCAACCGTGTGTCCAAAACCGTTAAGGGTGGTAAGCGCTTTGGTTTTGCCGCACTCGTCGTTGTTGGCGACCAAAAAGGCCGCGTAGGCTTTGGTAAGGGTAAAGCTAAGGAAGTTCCTGAAGCGATCCGCAAAGCCACTGAACAAGCTAAGCGCCAAATGATCCGCGTTCAGCTTAAAGAAGGCCGCACGTTGCACCACGACATGAACGGTCGTCACGGCGCAGGCAAAGTCGTCATGCGTACAGCACCGCAAGGTACTGGTATCATCGCAGGTGGTCCAATGCGTGCTGTATTCGAGATGCTCGGCGTACAAGACGTTGTTGCGAAATCTATCGGTTCCCAGAACCCATATAACATGATCCGCGCTACGATTGACGGTCTCAAGAAAGAGGCTTCGCCTCGTTCTGTTGCTCAGCGTCGCGGCAAAAAAGTTGCTGACATCCTGCCTAAGCGCGACGAAGCGCCAGCAGCTGAAGCTGAGGAGGCCTAAACCATGGCTAAAACAATCGTTGTAAAACAGATCGGTTCCCCGATCCGCCGCGCTGCAGACCAAAAGCAAACGCTGATCGGTCTGGGCCTGAACAAAATGCACAAGACACGCGAACTGGAAGACACACCTTCCGTCCGCGGTATGGTCGCTAAGATCCCTCACATGGTCGAGATCATCGAAGAAAAAGGCTAAGCCCTTTTCCATCGTCTAAAAGAATTAAACGCCCTGCATTCAATTGCGGGGCGTTTTGCGTTGGGGCGTCGCGTTATCTGAGAGAGGGATTTGATCCATGTCAGAGACGGTGAATTGATCGTGTGCCACTACACTTGGGAAACTGAGGGACATGACATGACAGAAAACGCAGACACAAATAAACTGATCGGCTTTGAAAAAGGCAAATACCCCTACGAAGATCGCATGAAGCGCGGCGAATACGAAAAGCAAAAGGCGGACCTTCAGGCTGAGCTCTTGAAGGTTCAGCACTGGGCCGCTGAAACCGAACAGCGTTTCGTGATGCTCTTTGAGGGGCGCGACGCTGCCGGCAAAGGGGGCGCGATCAAACGTTTCACCGAGCACCTCAATCCTCGTAGTGCACGTGTAGTCGCCTTGAACAAACCCACAGACGAAGAACGCGGCCAATGGTTCTTTCAACGCTACGTGAAGCACCTTCCAAGCTCGGGCGAGATCGTTCTTTATGACCGTTCTTGGTACAACCGTGCCGGTGTTGAACGAGTGATGGGGTTCTGCGAACCGTCCGAGTATCTGGAATTCATGCGCCAGACCCCGGAATTCGAGCGGATGCTGACCCGCTCGGGTATTAAGCTCTACAAGTACTGGTTCTCGGTCACACAAGACGAGCAGGCCAAGCGCTTTAAGTCCCGTGAGACCGATCCCCTTAAACGTTGGAAGCTAAGCCCGATTGACAAGGCGAGCCTCGATAAATGGGAAGACTACACTGAAGCGAAAGAAGCGATGTTCTTTTACACCGACACCGCTGATGCGCCTTGGACCGTTGTTAAATCTGACGACAAGAAACGTGCGCGGCTCGCTTGCATGCGACATTTCCTGTCGACCTTGGACTACCCTGAAAAGGACCATGAGCTTGTCGGCAGCCCCGACAATCTAATCGTCGGACAAGCAAGCCATGTGCTGCACCAATCCGACCATATCCTTTCTAGTTCGTTGCACCCGAACCAGCGACGCGCCTAACACGCGTTGACAACGGCGCGCGTCTGGAACGAAAGTCCGACAGACTTTTCGCAAAGGACGCGCACCGTGACCCTGACCCCTGATCTTATTCGCCAGACCCGCGATGTCATCTCGTCTGCGACCATTCGCACACCGCTGGTCCCTGCGACCCGTCTGTCGTTGCACATGGGCATCGATCTGCAGCTCAAGCTTGAAAACCTGCAACACACCAACGCATTCAAGGCCCGAGGGGCGCTGGCAAAACTGCTGACGCTGACCGACGCGCAAAAGCAGGCTGGTGTGATCGCATGTAGTGCGGGCAACCACGCCCAAGGGGTTGCTTATCACGCCACCCGCCTTGGCATCGCCAGCACGATTGTCATGCCCGAGGGTACTCCGTTCAACAAAGTCAAACGCACCGAAGAATTCGGCGCGACCGTGATCCTGCACGGCAATGGGTTTGATGAAAGTGTGCAGTTTACATGGGACTTGGCGGACAAGGATGGGCTGACGTTTATTCATCCATTCGATGACCCAGTCGTGGCCGCAGGGCAGGGGACGGTTGCGCTGGAAATGTTGGAACAAGATCCTGATCTGGATGTGATCGTTGTGCCGATTGGCGGCGGGGGGTTAATCGCGGGCATGGCCGTCGCGGCGAAATCAGTGAAGCCCGAGATTGAAGTCGTCGGCGCGCAAGCTGTGTTGTTTGATGCCGTGAAGGCGGCCTATGATGGTGGGGAGACCCATTTTGACGGCGCCACCCTCGCCGAAGGAATCGCGGTGAAGGCGCCTTCTGCGGCGAACATCGAAATCATCAAACAGACCGTGGCCCGCGTGGATAGCGCGAGCGAGGCTGACATCGAGGATGCGGTGTTTGATCTGTTGTCGAATGAAAAGCTCGTGGCCGAGGGGGCCGCGGGGGCAGGGCTGGCCGTCATCAAGAACAACCTTGAGGCCTATAAGGGTAAAAAGGTCGGGTTGGTTATCTGCGGCGGCAATATCGACTCGCGGTTGCTTTCAACCTTGATCCTACGTGGGTTGGTCCGCGACGGACGCATCACCCGCCTGACATTCGAGATCGGTGACACACCAGGCCAACTCGCCACCATCAGCCGCATCATCGGCGACGCAGGCGCCAACGTGGTCGAAGTCATCCACCAACGCATGATGCAATCGGTGTCGCTGAAACAGGCGGAGTTGGACGTGGTGATCGAAGCGCGTGACATGGGACATGTGGAGGCGATTGTCGGTGCGTTGCGAGGGCAGGGGTTCAGGGTGCGGACGGATAGTGGGGTGTAGACTGATTTATTGACAGCTCGTATTTCATTATGTATATACAAGAGAGGTGCCGTAAGAGCGCAAACTATGGAGAGTAAAGATGAAAGCAAAAACTATTTTAACTACCATATGTGAGACTTTTGATGTTCGAGTGGAACGAAGCGAAGCGAGTGCAGAATCTCGCAAAACACGGCGCCGACTTTCTTGATGCTGCATTGATCTTTGAAGGGCCAATCCTGACCCGAATTGATGATCGTAAAGACTATGGAGAGGAGCGAAGGATCGCTCTCGGCATGACGGATGAGACTGTCTATGTCGTAACTTACACGATGCGTGGTGAGGCCACCCGCATCATCTCAGCATGGCCAGGAGGCCGTAAAGAGTATGAGCAATACAAAACGCGCATCCCTTGACGAATTGCGGGCCATGAAGGACCGAGGCGAAATTGCCTCTCCAACTGAGTCCGCTGAGGCCGTTGATTTGCCCGATGACTTTTGGGCAAACGCAGAAATCGAAACGCCAAAAGCAAAGATCGCCATTAGTATGCGGGTCGACCCTGATGTGCTTGAATACTTCAAGGGCCAAGGTAATGGGCATCTAACGCGGATGCACGCTGTGCTGCGCGCTTACGTCGATGCGCACAAGAAGCTGCACAGCTAAGGCACCAAACGCTTGCCACCCCCAATCCCATGTCCTATACGCCGCCAGTGGCCATCTTTCCGGCCATAGAATCAAACACGCCGCGTGCCTGTCCCGTCGCTGGGTCAGGTCTTCCGGCAAGGAGACAGCGACATGGTTAAACTAAACGAACTTCACGACAATCCAGGCGCCACAAAACCACGCAAACGCGTTGGCCGTGGTCCAGGTTCCGGCACCGGTAAAATGGGTGGCCGTGGTATCAAGGGTCAAAAATCCCGTTCGGGTGTGGCTATTGGCGGCTATGAGGGCGGTCAAATGCCATTGTATCAACGCCTGCCAAAGCGCGGCTTCTCTAAGCCGAACCGCAAGAAATTTGCAGTTGTGAACCTTGGTCTGATCCAAAAGTTCATCGACGAGAAAAAATTGGATGGCAAAGCGATCACAGAAGATTCACTGGTTGAATCCGGTCTGATCCGTCGCAAGCTGGACGGTATTCGCGTTCTCGCAAAGGGCGAAATCACAACAAAAGTCAGCATCGAAGTGACAGGCGCATCCAAAGGTGCGGTTGAAGCAGTCGAAAAAGCTGGCGGTAAACTCACTGTCACAGCTGCGGCAGCGACAGAATAACACCTTGTGAGGGGCGCTTTCGCCCACTACATCGTTAATCGACTTAAACGCCGCCGCTTGGGTCACCCTTGCTGGCGGCGTTTTCATAACATTATCGCCCTTTTCGGGCCTGCGAACAGATAGGCAGCACATCCATGGCATCAGCAGCAGAGCAAATGGCCGCGAACACCAGCTGGAGCGCCTTTGGCCAAGCCAAAGAATTGCGTCAGCGGATCATGTTCACGCTCGGTCTTCTCATCGTTTACCGCGTGGGGACGTATATCCCAGTGCCGGGGATCGATGCTGATCAGTTGCGCGCCTTTATGGACGAAGCCGCAAGCGGTATCGGTGGCATCCTGTCGATGTTCACTGGTGGTGCGTTGGGTCGCATGGGCATCTTTGCCCTCGGCATCATGCCTTATATTTCTGCGTCGATTATCGTGCAGTTGTTGGGTGCGATGTGGGAACCCTTGAAGAACCTCAAAAAAGAGGGCGAACAGGGCCGCAAAAAGCTGAACCAATACACGCGTTACGGCACCGTGGTGCTGGCAACGTTCCAAGCATACGGCATGGCATCTGGTCTTGAGGCGGGAAACCTCGTCACCGATCCGGGCCTGTATTTTAAGATTGCCTGCGTAATCACGCTTGTTGGTGGCACCATGTTCCTGATGTGGCTGGGTGAACAGATCACTGCACGCGGCATCGGTAACGGTATCTCTTTGATCATCTTCGTAGGCATCATTGCCGAAGTCCCAGCAGCCCTTGCTGGCTTCCTTGCCCAAGGTCAGGAGACAAATAACTGGGGTCTGGTGCTCGGCGTCTTTGTGATGGTCATCGCGATTTTTGCCTTTGTGGTATTCATGGAGCGCTCCTTGCGCAAAATCCACATCCAGTACCCGCGCCGTCAGGTTGGTATGAAGGTCTATGATGGTGGGTCCAGCCACCTGCCGATCAAAGTTAACCCAGCTGGTGTTATTCCTGCGATCTTCGCATCTGCGCTGCTGTTGCTACCGACTACTCTTTCGACATTTTCTGGTGGTGATGGCGCAGGACCGATTATGTCCACGATCTTGGCTTACTTTGGTCCAGGCCAACCGCTGTACTTGATCTTCTTTACGGCGATGATCGTATTCTTTACGTTCTTCTACACGCGTGAAGTTGCGTTCAAGACTGACGAAGTTGCTGACAACCTGAAGAACCAGAACGGCTTTGTTCCTGGTATCCGCCCAGGCAAACGTACTCAGGAATATCTCGATTACGTGGTGACACGCATCTTGGTCCTCGGTTCTGCGTACCTTGCCTTGGTCTGCCTGCTGCCGGAAATTCTGCGCAGCCAGTTGTCCATCCCGTTCTACTTTGGCGGCACATCTGTGTTGATTATCGTGAGCGTTGGCATGGACACGATCCAGCAAATCCAATCCCACCTCTTGGCCCACCAATATGAGGGCCTGATTGAGAAATCGCAGTTGCGCGGTAAGCGCGGCGGCAAAAAAAGGAGCCCGCAGCGCAAATGATCAATATTATTCTTCTTGGACCACCCGGAGCGGGTAAAGGCACACAAGCACAAAAGCTCGTGGATGAACGTAACATGGTGCAACTGAGCACAGGCGACATGCTGCGCGAAGCCAAGACCTCGGGGACCGAGATGGGTAAAATGGTTGCTGCAGTCATGGATCGTGGCGATCTGGTTACGGATGAGATTGTCATCGGTTTGATCCGCGAAAAACTCGAAGCGGGCGGCGATCACGGCGGGTTTATCTTTGACGGTTTCCCACGGACATTGGCTCAGGCTGATGCGCTTGGTGAATTGCTCCAGGAAACAGGTCAGACGCTCGACCACGCGATCGAGCTGGCTGTAAACGATGAAATCCTTGTTGAACGTATCCTTGGTCGCGCTGCTGACGCTGTTGCTGCTGGCGGCACTGCCCGCGCGGACGACAACGAGGAAAGCCTGAAAATTCGTTTGATGGCCTATTACAAACAGACATCCCCGCTGATCGGCTACTACCACGCCAAAGGCGACCTGAGCAGCGTTGATGGTCTGGGTACGATGGACGAAGTTGCGGCAGAGATTGCTGGCGTATTGGCATAAGTGAGACCAGATGGGCTTAAAGACCAATCAAAAGCTTCTTTCTTTATTGGATTGGGTGGTAGTTGGGCTTGTTCTGGGCGGGATATTTTATAATCCCTTCAGAAATCTCGTTGGGCTAAACTGTCTAGAATACTTTGACGAGTCTCGTGCAGCGGGAGTTCAGATTGACCTTTCAGGATATGGGGCGAGCCATCTTTGCACTCGAATTCTCGAGGCGCGTACCGAAGCTTGGTGGGTCACGTCAATCTTAGTCACACTTCTGGGCCTAGCTTACCTCATCAGCGTGCGGACTTCAAAGTAAACCCCATGCTTATGGCTGGCTTTCATCGGCCAATTTCCAAAACGGCTTGACGCACAACCCTAACCCTCCTAAACAGCGCCGTTCCCTCAGGGAACTTGCCTGAGTCGCTCTTAGGCGTAACACCTCGATATGACTTAGGCCCGACGGTTTATCGCCTCGGGCTTACGTTGTGAAAAAAGGGTCCGGAACTACGGACCCGCAACGAAAAGGAATAGCACACGTGGCACGTATTGCCGGCGTAAACATCCCGACTGCAAAGCGGGTTCCAATCGCCCTCACATATATCACCGGTATCGGTAACACTTCTGCAGAAGCTATCTGCGAAGCTGTTGGCATCGACCTCACACGTCGCGTCAACGAACTGTCCGACGCTGAAGTTCTGAAAATCCGCGAGCACATCGACGCGACTTACACAGTCGAAGGCGACCTGCGCCGCGAAGTTCAGATGAACATCAAACGCATGATGGACCTTGGTTCTTACAAAGGCCTGCGTCACCGTCGTAATCTGCCCGTTCGCGGTCAGCGTACATCCACTAACGCACGTACTCGCAAAGGCCCTGCAAAGGCCATTGCTGGTAAGAAGAAATAAGGGGACCTGACGAATGGCACGCGAACCTAAACGCACCAAAAAGAAGGTCTCTAAGAACATCGCCGCTGGCGTTGCTCACGTGAACTCTTCTTTCAACAACACAAAAATCTTGATTTCCGACGTACAGGGCAATGCGATCTCTTGGTCCTCTGCTGGTACAATGGGCTTTAAGGGCTCCCGTAAATCCACACCTTACGCTGCTCAGATGGCTGCGGAAGATGCTGGCAAGAAAGCACAAGACCACGGTGTTAAGACACTCGAAGTCGAAGTGCAGGGGCCTGGCTCCGGTCGTGAATCTGCGCTGCGCGCACTTGCTGCCGCTGGTTTCAACATCACATCTATTCGTGACGTGACACCAATGGCGCACAACGGCTGCCGCCCACCAAAGCGCCGCCGCGTCTAAGCTATCCAAACGCCTTGGGGTCTGCAGTTTTTCTGCGGCCCCAATCCGTCATTTCAACCTCGGGCGTTTGCCTTTTTGGACATGAAGGCAAACAAGTATGGAGGGACTTATGATCCACAAGAACTGGGCTGAGTTGATCAAACCAACTCAATTGGAAGTTAAACCGGGCAACGACCCGCTGCGTCAGGCAACTGTTGTTGCTGAACCGCTTGAGCGTGGCTTTGGCCTGACACTCGGCAACGCATTGCGTCGCATTTTGATGTCTTCGCTTCAGGGCGCGGCTATCACGGCTGTTCAGATTGACAACGTTCTGCACGAATTTTCCAGCATCGCTGGTGTTCGCGAAGACGTAACTGACGTTGTTCTGAACCTCAAAGGCGTCGCCATCCGTATGGAAGTCGAAGGTCCTAAGCGTTTGCAGATCCAGGCCAAAGGCCCTGGCGTTGTAACAGCTGGTGACATTTCGGAATCCGCTGGCATCGAAATCCTGAACAAAGATCACGTCCTGTGTCACCTCGACGACGGCGCTGACCTTTACATGGAACTGACAGTTAACACTGGCAAAGGCTACGTGTCCGCTGACAAGAACAAACCAGAAGATGCGCCTATCGGCATGATGGCCATCGACGCGATCTATTCACCTGTCAAGAAAGTCTCTTATGACGTTCAGCCGACACGTGAAGGTCAGGTTCTGGACTATGACAAGTTGACGATGAAAGTCGAAACAGACGGTTCCATCACGCCGGACGACGCTGTGGCATTCGCTGCACGTATCTTGCAGGACCAACTGTCTATCTTCGTGAACTTCGACGAGCCTGAGTCGGCACAAGCTGCGAACGACGACGATGGCCTCGAATTCAACCCGCTTCTGTTGAAGAAGGTTGATGAGCTTGAGCTTTCTGTTCGTTCCGCGAACTGTCTCAAGAACGACAACATCGTTTACATCGGCGATCTGATCCAGAAAACCGAAGCAGAAATGCTGCGCACACCTAACTTCGGCCGCAAATCTTTGAACGAGATCAAAGAAGTGCTGTCAGGCATGGGCCTGCACCTCGGCATGGACGTTGAGGACTGGCCACCGGACAACATCGAAGATCTTGCGAAGAAATTCGAAGACTCTTTCTAAGATACTCGGGTGGGCGCATAGCCCACCCATTTCTACCCTGGGTAATTCTGCCCCAATAACGGAGCCGGTGACACGCATCACCAATGGCCCACCCTAATACAAAATGGAGACTATCACATGCGTCACGCACGAGGTTACCGCCGCCTGAACCGTACCCACGAACACCGTAAGGCTTTGTGGGCTAACATGGCTGGCTCGCTCATCGAACATGAGCAAATCAAAACAACTTTGCCAAAAGCAAAAGAACTGCGCCCAATCATCGAAAAGATGATCACATTGGCGAAACGTGGCGACTTGCACGCCCGTCGTCAGGCGAATGCGCAGCTTAAGCAGGACCAGTACGTAGCGAAATTGTTCGACGTTCTTGGCCCACGCTACAAAGACCGCCAAGGTGGTTACGTTCGCGTTCTGAAAGCCGGCTTCCGTTTCGGCGACATGGCACCAATGGCGATCATCGAATTCGTTGACCGCGATGTTGATGCCAAAGGCGCAGCTGACAAAGCTCGCGTTGCTGCTGAAGAGGCCGCAGAATAAGTCGTTCCACGATTTACTGATTTTGGGGCCTCGCGGAAACGCGGGGCCCTTTCCTATTTCAGGACCTTGCGAAAGGCGCGCCGAAGTTCAGCGACGCCATTTTTTCGGTACCACCGACCGTGTGCAATAATCACCCGTCTAGGCGCCCACGCGATCATGTGCTCGACGGACCTGCGAAGGTGGTCACGCCCTTTTCGGAATGTATTTGCCATATCAATCGGCATTTTTCCATCGGGGTCCGTGTTTCCAGCGAGCCTCAATAGGGGCCACATCCAGACTGACACTTGGGTCTTCTCAAAATTCTCAATCAAGTCTGTAAGGATTAGAGTGCGCGACGCTTTGTGGAAAAACACGACCTCTTGATGCGTGGTGCTCCCTTGAACGTGATGCCACTCAATTTCATCCGCCCATGGCGGAACAACATTTGGTCCGAACGTATTATCAATTCTAAGGGGTACGTTACGGCTTCGCGCGCGATCCTCAACCCCAGGAGCGCCCCACGTGATCGCGTCGGGAAACGCATCCGACCATGTTCCAACCGAAGCGTAATGGATCCAGTTTGGCGCGATCAGGTGCTTCACCTCTCCCAAGGCATTTACATTTCTGAGGACTTCATCCGACATGTGTATCGGCGAATGAATCCAAAGGCCGCCGTCCCTTAAGCGTACAACCGTCATGCGTGTCGGGAAGGGTATCCCATAAAACTTGATGTGCGGGCCGTCGAAAATCCAGATGTTAGTGTCGATTAGTTTTGCTTGATCAACGGGGTTGTACGTCAAAATCAACTCCTCAAGTTACATGCTGTCGATTTGAGCCATTCCCAACGCAAGAGGCTGCTTCCCTCTCGAGCACGGTCATCTTACTGTCCCAACATGGCTGACTTATTCGACTCTGGGGCCGCGACGCCCGATACCGCACCTCGCCCGTTGGCGGACCGCTTGCGCCCGCGCAACCTTGGCGAAGTCATCGGCCAAGAGCAAGTCCTTGGACCTGAGGCGCCACTTGGAGTCATGCTCGCCTCCGGCTCGCTCTCGTCGTTGATTTTTTGGGGTCCACCGGGAGTAGGGAAGACGACGATCGCGCGCCTTCTGGCGGACGAGACCGACCTGCATTTCATCCAGATCAGCGCGATTTTCACGGGCGTTCCAGAATTGCGAAAGGTGTTTGAGGCCGCGAAGATGCGCCGCCAGAATGGCAAAGGCACTTTGTTGTTTGTCGACGAGATCCACCGTTTCAACAAAGCTCAACAGGATGGTTTCCTGCCTTACATGGAAGACGGGACCATTCTATTGGTTGGGGCGACGACTGAGAACCCAAGTTTTGAGCTGAATGCAGCGGTCTTATCGCGGTCTCAGGTGTTGGTTCTTGAACGCCTCGATCTTGCCGATCTCGAGCGCCTTGCTCAGCGGGCGGAACGGGAACTAGATCGCAAACTGCCGCTGGACGGTCATGCGCGTGAAAACCTTTTGGAAATGGCCGACGGTGACGGGCGGTCCCTGTTGAACCTGATTGAACAGGTCGTTGCTTGGAAGGTGGATGGAAAGCTCGACACGGATGCATTGACGACGCGGTTGATGAAACGAGCGACGCGCTATGACAAGTCTGGCGATGAGCATTACAATTTGATTTCTGCGTTGCATAAATCCGTGCGTGGTTCTGACCCTGACGCTGCACTTTACTGGTTTGCGCGCATGCTAAAGGGCGGCGAGGACCCGCGCTTTCTGGCGCGGCGCATAACGCGCATGGCTGTCGAGGACATAGGATTGGCCGATCCACAGGCACAACATGTGTGCCTGCAAGCATGGCAAACTTATGAGAGGCTCGGTTCCCCTGAAGGGGAGCTCGCGCTGGCCCAGGCGCTGACCTACCTTGCGCTCGCGCCGAAATCGAACGCGGTTTATGTGGCCTATAAGGCGGCGATGAACGCGGCGACCCAAACAGGCAGTGAACCCCCGCCCAAACATATCTTGAATGCGCCGACATCCCTGATGAAAGATATCGGGTATGGGGAAGGTTACGCATATGACCACGACGCCGAGGACGCGTTTAGTGGGGCTAATTACTTCCCGGATACGATGAAACGCGGGGTCTACTACACGCCCGTTGATCGCGGTTTCGAACGGGAGTTGAAGAAACGCGTCGACTACTTCGCCAAGCTGCGCGACAAGCGCAACGGTTGACTCTACGCGTCATCGGCATATGACGCGCCCATGATACCAACTGTCTTTCATGTTGCTTTGGGCGGCGCCATAGGCGCTGCAGCACGCTATGGCGTGGGCGTGGCGTTGTTCCGTCCGACCGGCGGGTTCCCTTTCGGTGTCTTGGCTGTGAATATCATCGGCTCGTTTCTGATGGGGCTGCTCGTGGTTTATCTCGGGCAGAAAATGCTAACACACCTGAACCCGTTGTTAATGACGGGTGTTCTTGGCGGCTTCACGACGTTCTCGGCGTTTTCGCTTGAGGCATACACACTGTTCGAGAGGGGCGAGGCGGGGCTTGCGGCCCTTTATGTTGCCCTCTCGGTCATCCTATCCATCGCCGCGTTGGTGCTGGGAGTTTTCATCATGCGAGGAGTGCTGGCATGAGCCGCGTTCAAACACTTACCATTGGTCCAGACGAAGGTGATCAGCGACTTGATCGCTGGATGAAGCGCCGCTTTTCCCACCTGCAACAAGGTGGCATCGAAAAGATGTGCCGGAAGGGTGAAATCCGCGTTGATGGCGGCCGAGTGAAATCGAATACCCGTGTCGAGGTCGGCCAAAAGGTGCGAATCCCGCCATTGCCTGATCCAAATCAGGTCGAAGATCGCCCTCGCGATATGAAGAAAGCGGATATCGAACTTATCCAAGGCTGCGTGATCTACAAAGACGATCACGTGATCGCATTGAACAAACCTGCTGGCTTGCCGACCCAAGGCGGCAGCAAACAGACACGCCACGTTGATGGTTTCGCGGAAGCTTTGAAATTCGGGTACGATGAAAAGCCCCGTTTGGTACATCGCTTGGACAAAGACACGTCGGGTGTTTTGATTCTTGCGCGAACCCGGATGGCCGCAAAATCCCTGACCGAAGCATTTCGCCACCGCAATACTGAGAAGATCTATTGGGCGCTGGTCGCCGGTGTTCCGATCCCGAAATTGGGTTCAATCAAGTACGGCCTCGTTAAGCAGGGTGGCCATGGTGCAAAGGGCGACAACGAACGCATGAAGTGCGTGCACCCGCGCGACGTCGACAAAGTGCCAGGTGCGAAGCGTGCGCATACGGACTACACCGTGCTGACGTCCCTAGCGGATCGCACGGCATGGGTCGCACTGACGCCCGTGACGGGTCGTACACACCAGCTGCGCGCCCATATGGCTGAGATAGGTCACCCGATTATTGGGGACGGCAAATACGGAACCGCAAACGTGCAGGATAACCCCGGCGATGGTTGGGGTGCTGGTATGGGCGAAGAGATTGGGCGCAAGTTGCATCTACATGCACGGTCTTTGCGAATCGAACACCCTGCGACTGGGAAAGAGCTTTGGATCAAAGCATCCCTACCGCCACATATGGAAAATTCTTGGAAGTTTTTCGGCTGGGCCGAAAACCATGCGCCAGACAACCCGTTCGAGGGTCTCCTATGAGCGAATGGGCTGCGAAACGTTTTTGGACGGACGTATCAGTCGTTGAAGACGGGGATGGATTCGGGATTCGGCTCGACGGGCGCTCGGTTAAGACACCTGCGAAATCCGCGTTGATCGTGCCCAGTCGTGAAATGGCCGAGGCGGTCGCAGCGGAATGGGACGTGGTCGACGAAAAGATTGATCCAGAAGTTATGCCTTTCACCAGATCGGCCAATGCCGCGATTGATAAAGTGTCTGTTCAGTTTGATGCCGTGGCCGAAATGCTAGCTGCCTACGGCGGAAGTGATCTGCTCTGTTATCGCGCTGATACGCCGACGGAATTGGTTGATCGGCAACGCGCTGGTTGGGACCCATTGTTAGCATGGGCCGAGGACACATTTGGCGCACGGTTGGTTCCAACGGAAGGGATCATGCCGATCGAGCAAGATTCGCAAGCGATTTCAGCGGTCCGTGCGCCCTTGTTTGCAGCAACCGCGTTCGAACTGACGGCGTTGCACGATTTAATTGCTTTATCTGGCTCTCTGGTTTTGGGGCTAGCTGTGACGCAACGTCAATTGAGCGCTCAAGCGGCTTGGGATTTGTCCCGAGTGGATGAAAATTGGCAAATTGAGCAGTGGGGTGAAGACGAAGACGCCCGCCAAGCTGTTGAAATAAAAAGAAGTGCCTTTTTTCACGCCGAAAAATTCTATCGAATGGCTTAAATCAGAGCTGTTTAGCGCATTTACTGTGCAAGGTGCTTCTTACAGGGCGATTTGACGGATTGAATTGCCTATTTCAAGTCATCGACCTCTTGACGTCATCCCGTTATTCGACAAACTCTAGCGGGTGACGCAAGGCTTCCTTGCGTGTATCGCCCCTGACCGCTTGGTCAGACAAAAATAATCCCTGTGGCTCACGCAGGGAAACTCAGGAAGGTAATTTAATGAAAAAATCAGTATTCCTCGGCGCGATGACCGTTGCTGGTCTTGCTGCTGGTGCAGCTGCTGCAGGTACGCTTGACGATGTCAAAGCACGCGGCACGCTTAACTGTGGTGTTACAACTGGTCTTGTTGGCTTCGCGGCACCTGACGCCAATGGCGTTTGGGATGGCTTCGATGTTGGCGTATGCCGCGCGGTTGCTGCTGCTGTTCTTGGCGACCCAATGGCTGTCGAGTTCGTTCCAACAACTGGTCAAACACGTTTCACAGCGCTTGCGTCTGGCGAAATCGACCTGCTGGCACGTAACACAACTTGGACATTCTCCCGCGACGTCGACCTTAAGTTCGAATTCGTAGGCGTGAACTACTATGACGGCCAAGGCTTCATGGTTCCACGTGAATTGGGCGTTTCTTCCGCTCAAGATCTCGATGGCGCGACTGTTTGCATTCAGACAGGCACAACAACAGAGCTGAACTTGGCGGACTACTTCCGTTCCAACGACATCTCCTATGAGCCAGTGCCAATCGAAACAAACGCTGAAGCACAGCAGCAGTACCTTGCTGGCGCTTGTGACGTTTACACAACTGACGCATCCGGCCTTGCTGCGACACGTGCGACATTCGAAAACCCAGGCGATCACGTTCTGCTGCCAGAAATCGTATCCAAAGAGCCACTCGGCCCACTGGTACGTCACGGCGACAACGAATGGGCTGACGTTGCACGTTGGACATTGAACGCACTGATCACAGCTGAAGAGCTGGGTGTGACATCTGCAAACATCGAAGAGCTGTCCGCAGGCACTAACAACCCAGAGATCAACCGTCTCTTGGGCACTGAAGGTGAACTGGGCGCGATGCTCGGCCTCGAAGCTGACTGGGCGAAAAACGCTCTGATGGCTGGCGGCAACTACGGTGAGCTGTTCGAAGCGAACATCGGTGAAAGCACACCAATCGGTCTGGCACGTGGCTTGAACGCCATGTGGACAGAAGGTGGTCTGATCTACTCCCCACCATTCCGCTAAGTTCTAAAGTATTGGGCGCGATCTTCGGATCGCGCCCTTTCACTTCCAATACGACATACAAAAAAATTAAAGCTAAGACACAAGTGGTGGGATCAACCGACCCGTAGATGTCTTACATTTTGCCCAACAGGGGCGAGGGAGTTTGCGGATGACGACGCTCACTGATCCGCCGAAAGGTAACTTTCGGCTAAGCCAGCTTATTTACGACACGCGGTACCGGTCGATCACCATTCAAGTAATTGCGATGATCCTTGTTCTGCTTGGCATTTTCTGGCTCGTGAATAACACCATTCAGAACCTCTCTGCTTTGGGTAAAGATTTTGACTTTGGGTTCCTGTCGCAACCTGCCGGTTATGACATCAACCAGCGATTGATTGAGTACACCTCGCAATCCAGCCATGGCCGCGCCGCGATTGTCGGCATTCTTAATACGCTTCTCATTGCGTTCTTGGGCTGCATTCTTGCAACCATCCTAGGTGTCGTTGTTGGGGTTCTGCGCCTTTCAAAGAACTGGATCGTAAGCCGCATGATGGCGGTCTATGTTGAAGGCTTCCGTAACGTGCCGCTTTTGCTTTGGATCATCGCGATTTTTGCTTTGATGACAGAAGGCATGTCGCAGCCGCGTGATTTCAAAGTTGGCGGTGACGCCAGCATGATCTTGGGCGACAGCGTTGCCGTAACAAACCGTGGTGTCTATGTGCCGGGGGTTGTTCTTGAGAACGGGCTGTTTGGCCTCGCTGTCCTCAACTGGCTGCTCATTCTAGCGGTCTTAATTGCCAGCATCGTTTGCATTCGCCTCCTTAGCCGCCGCGCCGATCACATACAGGAATCGACAGGTGTCCGACCGACAACTTGGTATCAACAGCTTGCGCTGTTGGTTATTCCAGTTGGATTGGTTCTATTCTTTATGGGCGCGCAACTTCAGTTTCCTTACCTTAAAGGGTTCAACTTTACAGATGGAGTTCACCTACGAAACTCTCTGATCGCCCTCTGGTTGGCATTGTCTCTTTATACTGGTGCATTCATCGCAGAGATTGTCCGTTCCGGTATCCTTGCGATTTCCAAGGGTCAGTCAGAAGCAGCTGCCGCTTTGGGCTTGCGCCCTAGCCGCACTATGAACCTCGTGATCCTGCCACAGGCTATGCGGGTTATCATTCCACCACTGATTTCACAGTTCTTGAACCTGACCAAAAACTCGTCACTGGCGATTGCGGTTGGTTATATGGATGTCCGGTCAACATTGGGCGGCATCACGATCAACCAAACAGGCCGGGAGCTTGAAGGTATTCTACTTATGGCGGCCTTCTATCTTGTCCTTAGCCTTGTGATTTCAGGCGTGATGAACGTCTACAACAACCGCACTCAGTTGCAGGAGCGTTGATATGAGCAATTCAGAAATCAGCTTTGTCCGTACCGAAATGCTACCTGAGAAGGCGCCTCCTGCGAAGGAAACAGGTGCAATCAAGTGGATCCGTCAGAACCTGTTCTCAGGTTGGCTGAACATCCTTTTGACGGTTCTGTCGCTGTACGTGATCTACGCCGTACTGTCATTGGTTCTTCCATGGGCGTTTGGCGGTGTTTGGAATGCCGGTTCTTTGACCGAGTGTCGCGAAGTGCTATTTTCCTTTTACAAGGGTAGCCATGATGGCGCGTGTTGGGCTGTTATCGAAGACCGATGGTTGCAGATATTGTTCGGCTTCTATCCGCCAGAACTCTACTGGCGTCCGATCCTCGCGTTTGTATTACTGTTCGTCGCCCTCGCGCCAATTTTGTTTGCAGATAAGGTGCCGGGTCAGTTGATGTGGTTCTCCCTTGCTTATCCATTCCTCGCGGCGTGGTTGGTTTGGGGCGGTTCTTTCTGGTTGCCGATCTTTGCAGCCTTTGGATTTGTTGCCGCCGTCATCGCTTATAAAATCCTGATCAAGTTCGCGGGTCCAATCGTTGCAAACCTTGGGGCACTGGCCGCTGCTTTGATTTGGTGGGGCATGTTGATGTCCCCGATCAGCGATGGACTGCATAAAATGGTCGGCTCGAGCCGGTTTGAGAACACCGTAGCGACACTGAACGCGCGAACTGACGCACTCCCGGCTGAAGTTGCTGCTGAAGACGCTTTACTTGAGGCAAAACAGGCCGAGATCGCAGAAGCTGTCGAAGTGAAGAATGAAATCCTGATCGAAATGACCGGTATTCGGATCGAAGAGTTCGGGATTGAGGAACAGTTTGAAGCCAAAGAGGTTGCCCTTCAACGTATCGTTGGCGCGTCTGAAAGCATTTCGGACCTCTCCGATATTCTTGCAGATTGGGGTGGGGCACCTGTTGCTGCATCCGGCGCATCAGAAGGCGACATCGCGAAAGCGGAAGCCGCTGCCGAAACAGCAGAAGATTTGGTAGGCGACATTGAATCATTGCTGACGGGCGCACTGTCCGATCTGGCAGATGACACGGTGGATGCTTCAGAGCTTATGGTCTCTTCCGCGTCACAAGCCGACCCGTCGATCGCAGAAGATGTCAGCTCAATGGTAAGCAAAGCTGGCTTGGAAGACCCAATTGCAGCTCTTATCGTTCGTGCAGGGAACGTTTCTACTGAAACTCCAGAAGCCGAACTGATGGCTCTTCAAGCAGATGTTGAAACCGCAGCTTCTGCTCTTGGTGCCAACATTGAGGCACTTCAGACGGTTCATGACAAAGTAATTGCAACTAATGCAGAAAGTCTCGTGGACCCTCAGGCGCGCTTGTTGGATCAAACGTCACTTCTGACTGCGTTGCGGGATGATCAAACTGTCATCTCCCAAAGCAAATTCCGTCTGGAAACTGAGCTTTCGGAAGGTAACAGCTTTCTGAACTCATTGGGCACGCTCGAGGCACGCGAGGCATCACTGCCTGGCCTGCGTAGCAGAGTCGCTGATCTGAAAGCAGAATTGCCACGTAACATGCGCAACCTGATTGCAGTTAACCAGCTTCCTGAAGGAACATCCTCCGCCGATGAGCGGCTGCTGTCTGAGTACTTGAGTGCAAGAAGCGACGTTCTAGGCGTCTCTGCATCTGTCAACGATACATATGGCGAATTGGGTCGTGTTGGCTTGTTGCCAATCGACAGCCGTAATATCGGTGGGTTTATGCTGGCACTGATCATCGGGATCGCGGGCATTGTCTTGTCCTTGCCGCTCGGCATTCTGTTGGCACTTGGTCGCCAGTCACACCTGTTCATTGTCAACAAGATCTGCGTTGTCTTCATCGAGGTCATCCGCGGAGTACCGTTGATCGTGTGGCTATTCACAGCATCCTTGTTGTTGAACTACTTCTTGCCACCAGGCACGAACTTCGACCTCGTCTTGCGCGTGATCATCATGGTGACGTTGTTTGCAGCGGCCTACATCGCGGAAGTTATCCGCGGTGGCCTCGCGGCGCTGCCGACAGGACAGTATGAAGGCGCGGACAGTCTTGGTCTGAGTTATTGGCAGTCGATGCAACTTATCATTCTGCCACAAGCGATGAAGATCTCCATTCCGGGTATCGTGAACACCTTTATCGGTCTGTTCAAAGACACCACTCTGGTTCTCTTTATTGGCTTGTTTGACCCGATTGGCCTTGCTGGCGCCATCCGTGCGGATACCGCTTGGAACGGCATCTATTGGGAACTCTTCATCTTTATCGGTCTGCTGTTCTTTATCTTCTGCTTCAGCATGGGCCGCTATTCCCTACACCTCGAGAAAAAGCTTCAACGTGAGCACCGTTAAGGAGACCTTCAATGTCTGACACAACAACAGAACGCGCGATCAATCGCGATGCCATGACGGTCTCTGACGAGGTCGCTATCCAGATCACTGATATGAACAAGTGGTATGGTACATTCCACGTCCTGCGGGACATCAACCTGACCGTCAACCAAGGTGAGCGGATCGTTATTGCGGGGCCTTCTGGGTCCGGCAAATCGACGCTGATCCGGTGCATCAACCGTCTGGAAGAGCATCAGGCGGGGACGATCATGGTGGACGGAACCGAGTTGTCCTCCGACCTAAAGAACATCGATAAGATCCGTTCCGAAGTTGGCATGTGCTTTCAGCACTTCAACCTGTTCCCACACCTGACCATTTTGGAAAACTGTACGCTGGCGCAAATCTGGGTCCGTAAGACACCTAAGAAGGAAGCTGAAGAGATCGCGATGCACTTCCTTGAGAAGGTGAAGATCCCTGAGCAAGCCGACAAATACCCAGGTATGTTGTCTGGTGGTCAGCAGCAGCGTGTGGCGATTGCTCGTTCGCTATGCATGAAACCACGCATCATGTTGTTCGATGAACCTACATCGGCGCTTGACCCTGAGATGATCAAAGAAGTTCTCGACACAATGATCGAGCTGGCCGAGGAAGGCATGACAATGCTCTGCGTGACCCACGAGATGGGCTTTGCTCGTCAGGTCGCCAACCGTGTTATCTTTATGGATGCCGGTCAGATCGTTGAGCAAAACGAGCCTGAAGAGTTCTTCAACAACCCGCAGTCAGACCGTACAAAATTGTTCCTCAGCCAGATCTTGGGGCACTAATCTGTCAGGTCCCGCGGGACGACGAAATCAACAGGATGGGCCGAGCGGGGAACCGCGTCGGCCCATTTTTCTATTGGCAGGTCACACACCAAGGTTGCTCCTGTCGGATAGTCGAAGAACCGGCGGTGGTCAGGCTGAGCACTAAGAATACTCTCAGCGAACTCTGCAATTCCGGGATTGTGAGCAAGCACCAGAACAGTGTCTCCAGTGGCTTGTTTCAACGTCTTTAGCAGCATGCTTGGCGACGCGAGGTATAGTTCTGGCCTGAACGTCACAGGCGTGTCTAATCCCAAGCCACGAAACGTTTCAGCTGTGCGGGTAGCGGAAGAACACAGCACTTCATCGGGTAGATATCCACTCTCGGACAACCAAACTCCTAGTGCCGTCGCGCTCTTTCGCCCGCGTTCGTTCAAAGGGCGTTCGATGTCACTCAGCAGGGGATCATTCCAACCGGACTTCGCGTGACGCATAAGGATGAGTCGTTTGGTCATGACGGGTGAAATGCCTCCATGTGGAATGCAGTTTGTGCGGGGTCGCGCGGGTAGGATTGACTGATCGGGCAACTCATACGAACACGGCAGGCCGCGCGGCATATTGCGTCCGTGTCCATGTGCGCCTTACAACTCGACACGTCATAGGTGTCTGGGCCTAGTGCCGAAACTGGGCATGCCGTTAGGCAAGGGCGCGCGGTGCAGGTGTCACAGGGTGATACAGAAGGCTCGGGGAGCGTGATCCGATCTGCAAATCGCAAAGCCCCACGATATGACACCAGCAGCCCAGCGTCCTTGTGTACGAGCAGCCCAACAGGGCTCTGCCATGCTTCCCCACTGTTCATGGCCCACGCGATAAAGGGGTGAAATGGCGGACCACCAAACGGGAACATAGCTTCGGCATTCAGATGATCTGCGATTTTTGAAATGGCCACCTTAGACCAAGCATCCAGCGGATCATCGCCAGAAAACTCGGGCTGTGCGGTGACGTAGTCCCAAAACCCGTCAGCAGGGCCGAGCAGGATCGTCGTTTGTCCGTCTTCATGAAAGCCCCCCAACGGGGAAAGCCGCAGCGGTGCGACGGCCGCTGCGATCTCGTCTAGCGTCACTTCGCCGCCCGAATGATGGAACCGGCGCCGTGCTCAGTGAACAGCTCCAGTAGGCAGGCATTCGGCGCCCTACCATCAAGGATCACGGCGGCACGAACGCCACCTTCTAAGGCATCAAGACAAGTTTGCGTTTTCGGGATCATACCACCAGCAATCACGCCAGAGGCGGTCATTTCGATCACCTGCTCCACAGTCAAATCCGTAAGAACTGTCTTAGTTTCATCCATCACACCCGGAACGTCCGTCAGTAGCAGTAGGCGGTCCGCCGTCAAGGCGGCAGCGATTGCGCCAGCCGCAGTGTCTCCGTTGATATTCATGGTTTCGCCATTGCGGCCCGCACCGAGCGGCGCAATTACAGGGATGGTATTGGCATCAAACAGGGTCGTCAGAACGCCGGTGTCTATCTCGGCGGGTGTTCCCACAAGACCAAGCTCAGGTGCATCCTGATCGCAGATGATCAAGTTTGCATCCTTGCCAGACAGACCAACAGCACGCCCGCCTTGGCGGTTGATTGCGCCAACGATCCACTTGTTTACACGGCCAGACAGGACCATCTCAACGACTTCGACAGTCGCTTTATCGGTCACCCGTTTGCCGTTTACGAATTCTGACTTGATTTCGAGCTTCTCGAGCATTTCGTTGATCATCGGCCCGCCACCATGGACGATCACGGGGTTCACACCAACCTGCTGCATCAAGACGACATCGCGGGCGAAATCTTCCATTGCCTCTTCAGATGACATCGCATTGCCACCAAGTTTGATGACGACAATGGCGTCATTGTAGCGCTGCAAATACGGCAGTGCTGCACTAAGTGTGGACGCAGTGGCGATCCAATCGCGGTTCATATCTTGCTTTCTCATGTTCTTCCTAGGGGCCTGTATTGGCGTCAGTCTATCCCTGAGATGATTGCGCGCAACTTTTCAATTCCTTCGCCCTTTTCTGAGGATGTCAGAACCATCTCTGGAAAGGCGGATGGGAATTTCTGCAGTTTCTCTCGAACTTGTACTAGAACCTTTTCAAGTTCGCCCTTCTTAAGCTTATCCGTTTTGGTCATCACACATTGGAACGTGACCGCCGCACTGGCGAGCAACGCCATGATCTCTTCGTCAACAGGTTTCACCCCGTGGCGGGCATCGACCAGCACAAAAGCGCGGCGCAACGTAACGCGGCCACGCAGGTAATTCTTCAGCAAGCGCTGCCATTTTTCGACGACAGGAATAGGCGCATTTGCATACCCATACCCCGGAAGGTCGACGAGATAGTAGCTTTCGCCAACGGTAAAGTAGTTGATTTCTTGCGTCCGCCCTGGCGTGTTGGAAGCCCGAGCAAGGCCCTTACGGCCAGTCAATGCGTTGATCAGGCTTGACTTGCCAACGTTGGAACGTCCTGCAAAGCAGACCTCTGGGCGATCAGGGTCAGGCAGGCCGTCCATTGCGACAACGCCTTTTACAAATTCGGTCTCACCGGCAAAAAGAATACGTCCCGCTTCACGTGTCGCGTCATCGGGTTCTTCCGCTTCTGGAAATGGTAGTTGCATTCAAAGCACCTCTGCTTGGTCGCCAAGCGCGACGTGGCCGGATTTCGTCACAACAGCATAGACGCCAAAGTCTTGGTGTCCAAAGCTGGATTTCAGTGTCCCGAGAGTGTCGGCGTCGCGCTCGCCAGTCACAGGGTTTGCGGCAGTGTGCATGCACCGCTTAATAGGATCGCGAATCTCAAGCTCTGCGTTGCCGATCCGGATGGTCTTGCCGACCCAGCTCAATTCATCCCAAGCCTTTGCACCATCGAGCCAAATGTTTCCGCGCCAACGTTCCAGCTCAATTGGTCCACCATGCGCTGTCTCGAATGAGGTGTGGCTCGCTCGGTTCATGATCGAAACAGTGGGATAGTTTGTATCCGTCATGCCGCGGTTTGAGAGACTGACAAGGGCCTGGGGCTGTTGCCGGCCTTCGGGATAAAGTGGGGCCGCCCAAGCAAGGAACGCATCGCTCTCGGTTTCGGGATCAAAGGTCAGTTCGCCCATCTCAGCATGGCGCAATGTCATCTTTTGCGCCGCATCGTCAAACGTTGCCCAAAGCGCCGCAAGCGTAGGCGTCATCGAGCCGATCATGAAGTTCCGGCACATGACCCATTCGGTTCCATCAAACTTGGATTTTTCATGGGTAACGGCCCAATGGCGATCCCACGGCAAACACTTACCTTCTGTCAAAGCAACGGCCGCGAGTGCTTCGCGGCCGTGACTTTTGATCGGGTGTCGCCAGAGTTCCGCGACAGTGCACATTACTTCGGATCCGCGTTGGTTCGACCCATAATGTTGCCGAAGATGTCAGGTTTGAAACCTTGGCTCCGCATGATCGCGTACTGCTGGATGAACGTGATCGTGTTGTTGGCAATCCAGTAAAGAACAAGACCGCTGGCAAAGCTGCCCAACATGAACATGAAGACCCATGGCATCCACGCAAAGATCATTTTCTGCGTCGCATCTGTGGGGGCTGGATTCAGCTTTTGCTGTAGCCACATGGAGATACCAAGGACGATTGGCATGATCCCGATAAAGACGAGTGACAGGAACGAATCCGGCGACGGTGCGTCCCATGGGAACAAGCCAAACAAGTTGAAGATGCTGGATGTGTCAGGTGCGCTAAGATCTTTGACCCAGCCGATCCACGGTGCGTGACGCAGTTCGATAGTAACGAAAATAACTTTGTACAGGGAGAAGAAGATCGGAATTTGCATCAGGATGGGCAAGCAACCAGATGCGGGATTTACTTTGTTCTCTTTGTAGAGAGCCATCATACCTTTTTGCATTTTCTCGCGGTCATCGCCGGCGTCTTCTTTCAGCTTGGCCATTTGCGGCTGAAGTTCACGCATTTTGGCCATAGACACATAGGATTTATATGCCAGCGGCAGCAACAGCGCCTTGATCATGAAAGTCAGTGCAATGATCGACCAACCCATGTTGCCAATGAACCCGTTCAACCAATGCAGCACAGCAAAAATTGGCTTAGTCAGGAAGAAGAACCAACCCCAGTCAATACTGTCTAGGAAGCGATCGATCCCAAGGTCGTTTTGATACCCACGAATGACTTCCCACTCTTGAGCGCCAGCAAAGAACTGCGATTGTGCGGCGACAGTAGCGCCTGCTGCAACGGTGACCATCGGATAGATCGTTTCGATCTGATAGATGTCATTTCCAGATTTCGCGGTAGACCGGAAATCTTGACCCGGTGTCGGGATAAGAGCCGTCATCCAGTATTGGTCTGAAAAGCCGATCCAGCCATTTTCCTCAACCTCAATACGGCCCTCTTCGGTCGTCAGGTCTGGCATATCGTCGTAATTGATTTCTTCCATCGAATCGTCGGACATCCGAACGACGCCTTCGTGTTGGATAAAGAAACCGATTTGTTCTGGCTCTCCGTGACGTGCTACGATCCCGTATGGACGCAAAGCCACTTCAGAACCGCTGAAGTTTTCAACGTCTTGAGTGATTGTGAACAAGAAGTTTTCATCGACAGAGTATGTCTTGCGGAAGACAAGGCCAGCGCCGTTGTCCCAAGCCAATGTGACATCTGAACCCGGGGACAACGAATCGCCGGATTCGATTGCCCATTCGGTCGTCGCGCTTGGCACCTGATCAGCAGTTGCACCAACCGAAGCAACCCAGCCATGCAATGCGTAGTACGGATCTTCTTCACCGATAGGAGAAAGGAGGCGCACCAACTCGGAACCGTCGTCCAAAGTCTCGTCGTAGTTTTTCAACGACAGATCATCGATACGACCACCAATGAGAGAAAGTGAGCCTGTCAGGCTTGGGCTGTCGATGGTCACGCGCGCAGCATTTGCGAGTGTGTCGGCAAGACTGCTTTCCTCAATGGGTGCAGCGACTTGCGCGGTATCCGTGGCCGCGTCGACGCCTAGCATTTCGCCTTCGGCAGTTGTGACAACCTCTGTTGGTGTCGCAGGATCAACTGCCTCCGGTGGCGGGAATAAAACAAACCACACCAAGATCACGAGTAAGCTAAGTGCTGTCGCGAGGATAAGATTCTTGTTCTGGTCGTCCATTGAAACCGCCTGAAACTGCCATTGAAATATCTGGCAGTTTCAATAGGTCGAACGCCCAAAGGTCAAGCGGTTTTGCCTTATTTTCTTTAATAAATGCTGGGAAAGATGCAGCGGTCGTCTTCACCGCACGCCGTGTTTTCGATGCCCTGATCAATCCTCGCTTGGTTTGATTTCTAATCCTTTGAAGTCAAACAGCTTTGGATCCAGAAGATGGGAGGGTCGCGCATTCATCAGAGATTTGAACATAATGTTGCGGCGTCCGGGGAAGTTCGTTTCCCATTGGTCCAGCATGGCCTTCACTTGCTGTCGTTGAAGCCCGTCCTGAGAGCCACACAGATCGCAAGGAATGATCGGGTAATCCATTGCCGTTGCGAATTTTTCGCAGTCTACTTCAGCGACGTGGGCAAGTGGGCGATAAAGAAACAAATCGCCTTCTTCGTTCACCAGTTTGGGCGGCATCGTCGCCAGTCGTGACCCGTGAAACATGTTCATCATGAATGTCTCAAGGATATCATCGCGATGATGGCCGAGAACAACAGCCGAACAGCCTTCTTCGCGGGCGATGCGATACAGGTTTCCGCGTCTCAAACGAGAACACAAAGCGCAGAATGTGCGGCCTGCGGGGATCTTATCCATGACAATGGAATAGGTGTCTTGGTATTCAATACGATTAGGCACGCCCATCTTTTCTAGGAAGGCAGGAAGCACCGTCGCTGGAAAATTCGGCTGGCCTTGGTCGAGATTGCACGCCAACAAGTCAACAGGCAGCAAACCGCGCCATTGCAATTCATGGAGCACGGCAAGCAACGTGTAGCTGTCCTTACCGCCTGACAAACAGACGAGCCATTTCGGACGCGGCCCCTCTTGAACCATTCCGTACGTCTCAATCGCTTCGCGTGTGTTTTGCACGATCCGCTTTCGGAGCTTCTTGAACTCGGTCGTTTTCGGAGCGCCATAAAACAGCGGGTGAATGTCATCAGGATCATCAAGCATGATGTTGAATTACAGGCGCAAGGTTCGACCTACAAGTGGGCGATATGCTCGTCCACATTCCGTATGTATACATATTTAGCTTCGGCTGTTTCTCTGCCCGTCAATTAGGCCATCTGTGGTAACGTTCTTAAAGGTCCGCTTTGAGCCCAAAGTTGCGAAGTACCGTGTTACAGCGAATGACCGCTATCGCGAGAGTGCGAAAAACCTTAGGCTAAGTTAGAGACTGGAAACCATCGCGAAGGATGGCTAGGTGCGAAAACCTTCAAAATGCATTCAAACTCTTCGTGCGAATGATTTGAAATGAACTGGCAATCGACAAAAAGCCAAAGGTACGCATGCAAAAAAATCATCGTAAATAGGGCAAGAACTTTTATAGCTAGCGCAGTATGGCGGTGTAACCGAAAGTTCCGAAATGCCCACGTTGTCCACCAAAAAAACAACGCCGCAGCGATCAAAGAGGTTAGCAGTTTCGCCGCTTCAAGGTATAAAAAAGAGGGATAACCCACACCGAGAAGGGCATATAAAAACCCATAAATTTCCAAGCTGTAGTTTGGATAAACTCCCCAGATAAGCTGGCTGAAATTTCTGACCACTAGAGTTATGCAAAGAATAATTATTGCAGATTTTTTTGATAAGATCATTGGCTAATCCAGTTTGTTCAATAACTGTCTTTTGGCAAGTTTTTGGAAGCTAGAGAGAGCTTAAAATAGAAATTGACTTGGCGTAGCTGGTTGGTTTGAAGATGCGGCCTGTTGTTTGTGGGCTAGGCATAGATAGGTTTCCGGCCATTGGTCAAGAAGGAGCCATGGGGAAGCTAAGCGCGAACGGCAGCTTTGTCCTGCAACGCGGACTTTCACTCGTCCGGAACGTTGTCAATTCCAGATCCGCCCCACGGGTGGCAACGGGCCACGCGGCGAACGGACAAAGCAGTTCCTTTGATCCCGCCGTGTTTGCGCAAAGCTTCCATGATGTAGGCGCTACAAGTCGGGTGAAAACGGCAGCCATGTCCAACCCACGGCGAGAAAAGAAGGCGGTAAAGACGGATCGGTAAAGAAAGAACAAACGCGAGCGGGGTCATTCGACGATTCATCGCAGTTTCCCGAGTGCTTTTGCGAGATCGGACCGCAAAGCTTCAAAATCGCGGTTTGCGGTTACGTCTTTCTTACCGATCAGCACATAGTCGTGGCCTGGTTTGGCAAGCGCAGGCAAATCAATCCGCGCAATCTCGCGCAGGCGGCGTTTAGCGCGGTTTCGCGCGACGGCATTGCCGACCTTTTTGGAACAGGTAAATCCGACACGCACCTTTGGGTCGTCGTCGCCCCGGTTTCGCATTTGTACGGTTAGGCCGGTTGCGGTCTGATACCGAGCCTTAGAGGCGGCAACGAAATCGCTCCGCTTCTTGAGAACCTCAAGACGTGCAAAAACCGCCGCAGACGAGGCTGTGGCGGTTTCATTTGTATCCACAGGCGAAGTCATGTGACTTCGTTCAGCACAATTAAGCGCTGAGTTCCTTGCGGCCCTTCGCACGACGTGCGTTCAGGATGTTACGGCCAGCTTTGGTGGCCATACGTGCGCGGAAACCGTGGCGGTTCTTGCGAACGCGGTTGGATGGCTGAAATGTACGCTTCATTGCGTCTCTCCGGTCTGTGGGCGAGCCTATTGCTAGGAATCAAGCCCCGTTAAATCTCGAAGCCCAGCTAATAGGAGGGGTTTGATGGTCTGTCAACGCGCGACACGGCTAATTTCTGCAACAAAGTCAGAAAGTAGTACTGCCAAATGTTACAGTCTTCACGACAATTGCAACAAACAGCATGAAAATAGTCACTTGGCATCAACGCCGCGTGAACCAATGCCTCCTAGGGGTATCGGGAACACGGCTTGTCGTCCATCTAAAGGGCAACGCAGCCATAGGAATAGAGACGTGACACAAATGACCGAAACACCAAAGCCCATTGAGCCGAACCCGATTCTCAAACGCTTACCCATCATTGTAATTGGTGTGGTCGCCGTGTTGGGTGCTTATTTCCTGCGCGACTACCTGACGTTTGACGCACTAGCCGAGAACAGAGAAAGCCTGCTGGCGTTTCGTGACGCGAACTATCTACTGATGGTCGTCGCGTTTATCGCCATTTATACTGTCGTGGTCGCGTTTTCCTTACCGGGGGCGACGATCATGACCCTCGCTGGGGGCTTCTTGTTCGCGACGTTCCCAGGTTTCTTGTTCAACGTCATCGCAGCCACTTTGGGTGCGACTGGAATTTTCCTTGCGGCACGTTGGGGATTCGGAAAACAATTGGGTGCGAAGCTGGAAGGTTCCGAAGGGGTTGTTAAGAAGATCAAAGACGGGATCGACGAAAACCAGTGGTCCATGTTGTTCCTTATTCGTTTGGTACCTGCAGTCCCGTTCTTCCTCGCCAATTTGATCCCTGCTTTCCTAGAAGTTCCTCTGCGCCGTTTTGTAATCTCAACTTTTGTTGGGATCATTCCGGGGTCGGTTGTGTACACATCTGTGGGCGCTGGGCTGGGTGAAGTCTTTGCCGCGGGTGAAACGCCAAATCTTGGCATTATCTTCGAGCCCCACATCTTGCTGCCAATCCTTGGCCTGTGTGTTCTGGCGGCGCTTCCTATTCTCATCAAAGCCGTGCGCGGCAAAAAAGGTCTGTAACCATGAACCGTATTAAAACTGACGTTTGCATTATTGGCGCTGGCTCTGGTGGGTTGAGCATCGCTGCCGGCGCATCCCAGATGGGCGCTGATGTTGTCCTTCTCGAGGGTCACAAAATGGGCGGTGATTGCCTGAACTTTGGTTGTGTTCCCAGTAAGGCCCTCATCGCGGCAGGTAAACAAGCCTACGCCATGGGGCACACCGGTGATTTGGGTGTCAAAGCGGTTGATCCTGATGTGGATTATGCCGCAGCAAAAGACCATGTTCACAAAGTGATCGAAACCATCGCTCCGGTGGACAGTCAGGAACGTTTTGAAGGGTTCGGGATCAATGTGATCCGCGAATACGGCAAATTCATCAGCCCAACCGAAGTTCAAGCCGGTGACACTGTCATCGAAGCGCGTCGGTTTATCGTCGCAACTGGGTCTGGCCCGTTTGTCCCGCCGATCCCGGGGTTGGACAGTGTTGACGTCTATACCAACGAAAACATCTTCGATTTGCGCGAACGTCCTGACCATCTCATCGTTGTTGGTGGTGGCCCAATTGGCATGGAAATGGCACAAGCGCATTTGCGGCTCGGGTCCAAGGTGACCGTCATCGAAGGCGCCAAGGCCATGGGTAAGGATGATCCTGAAATGGCTGCTGTCGTACTCGATAAACTTCGCGCTGAAGGCGTCGAAATCATCGAAGGCGCGCAGGCAGATAAGGTAAGCGGTACAACCGGTGCCATTACCGTTCATACGCCAAAAGGTGACTTTACGGGGTCTCATCTTTTGATGGCAGTTGGCCGTAAGGTGAATGTCGAAAACCTTGATCTGGATAAGGCCGATGTCAAATGGGGCCGTGGTGGTGTTGAAGTGGGTGCGAACCTGCGTTCTGTCACCAACAAAAAGGTCTATGCTGTGGGCGATGTCGCCGGTGGGCTACAGTTCACTCATGTAGCGGGGTATCACGCAGGCGTCGTGATTAAGTCGATGCTGTTTGGGTTGCCGAGCAAGCAACGCACCGATCACATTCCATGGGCGACTTATACGGACCCTGAGCTGGCCCAAGTTGGCCTGACCGAAGCGCAGGCCCAAGAAAAGTTCGGAAGTAAGCTGGAGGTTGTTCGGTTCCCATATCATGAGAACGACCGCGCGATCGCAGAAGGTAAAACAACCGGCCTGATCAAGGTTATGATCGTTAAGGGTCGTCCTGTCGGCGCGTCAATTGCAGGTGCAATGGCTGGGGAATTGATCAGCATGTGGGCCATGGCAATTGCCAACAAAATGAAAATGTCTGCAATTGCAGGAACGGTTCTGCCATATCCAACCGTATCAGAGATTAACAAACGGGCGGCGGGTGCTTACTTTAGCCCTAGGTTGTTTGAAAGCAGCACGGTGAAACGTGTTGTTGGTTTGGTGCAGCGCTGGTTGCCCTAGGGTACGAAAACAAGGAACGGAATGCAGAATGCTCAATACCCTGTCAGGGCGGTTCTTGATACTCACCACGGTGTTCGTGTTGATTGCCGAACTGCTGATTTTTGTGCCGTCGGTTGCGCGATTCAGAGAGGACTATTTCCTTGAACGGCTAGAACGCGCGCAGATTGCATCACTGACGCTTCTGGCTGAGGACATGATCTCCGAAGAGCTGGAGCAAGAGCTTCTGGTAAACGCTGGGGTATACAACGTCGTGCTGCGGCGCGATGAGGTGCGGCAGTTGGCGCTGTCGTCACCAATCCCGACACCTATTCACAAGACATTCGATATGCGCGACCCGTCTTCATGGATGTTGGTGCGCGACACGATGCTGCGGCTTACAGATACAGAAGAACGGGTTATTCGTGTGATCGGTAACCCTGTGCAGGATGGTGGGCTACTGATCGAGATTACGCTCCCCACCGAACCCTTACGCATGGCATTGATCGACTACGGAGTTCGGATTTTGCTGTTGTCAGCGGTCATCTCGATCGTAGTGGCAGGGTTGTTGTTTTTCGCCGTGCAAAGTTTGATCGTGAAACCAATTCGGGGCGTGGTTGATCACATGAAAGCCTATGCGCGCTCACCTGAGGACTCGCGCAACTTAATTATGCCCAAGGCAAGCATTGCCGAGCTGCGCGAAGCCGAAGATGCGATGGCTATGATGCAGACTCAGATCACAGGGGCCCTCAAACAAAAAGAACGGTTGGCGCAATTGGGCGGCGCCGTGAGCAAGATTAGCCACGACCTGCGCAATATCCTGACGTCTGCGGTTTTGTTCACGGATCGAATCGAAAGCTCAAATGATCCAACCGTGAACCGTCTGGCCCCGAAATTGGTGAATTCAATTACCCGCGCCGTGAACCTGTGTGAAACCACGCTGGCCTTTGGTCGCGTCGATGAACCAGCCCCGACTTTGGCACGCATTTCTTTGGCGGACGTCGTGGATGACGTTATCGAAAGTGAACGCTTGGCCAGCGGAGAAAACGATGTTTCCTTCAGTGAAGACATCCCGACAGGAATGACTGTGCGCGCTGATGAGGAACAGATTTATCGAGTTCTAGGCAACCTCGTACGGAACGCAAGGCAAGCGATCGTTGCGACCGGGAAAGCAGGCGAGGTTTCTATTACGGGCGCAGAGGACGACAGCGTTTGGTCGATCTCGGTGACCGACACAGGGCCGGGCCTCCCAAAGAAGGCTCAAGAGCATTTGTTCGAAGCGTTTCAGGGTGGGACCACCCGTGGCGGGTCTGGCCTGGGCTTGGCGATTGCAGCTGAATTAATTCGTGGCCATGGTGGACGGTTGGATCTGGAGCGCACAGACGAGAGTGGAACACGCTTTGTAATAAGCCTTCCAAAATCCGACCTGACACTTTCCCCAAAGATATCGTAGTTTACCTCTTGCGCTGAGCCCAAGGGGTCGCTACATCCCCGCTCAGTGGACCGATAGCTCAGCTGGATAGAGTACCTGACTACGAATCAGGGGGTCGGGGGTTCGAATCCTCCTCGGTCCGCCACTACCCTAATTATGAAACGATACATAGTTCTGCCCTTGGCGACAGAGCTTGTCCCTTTTTCGACAAATAGCTTTGCTATTGATCGATTGAGAAGATGTGTTTCATGGTTGCCCTTTCAAGACTGGTTTTGAGCAAAGCGCTTCAGCGCGCCTGCCTTTAAAACCTGCTCTCTGCGAGGGTAGGGGTTAGTAAGTGCTATATATTTTTCCCTGACAGAGAATTCCCGGCGCATCCGGTGAAAGTGGCGCGGATCCAATCTGGCTCATGTGCCAAGCCAGTGCTTGATTGCTGCTCACCACGGGCCGACCAAGACTCTGTTCCAGATCGTCGATAATGTCCAAGGTGCGTAGGTTCGTGCACGACAAAAAGACTGCCTCGACCTCCGGGGATCGGCCGATCTGCATCGCGGCGGCGTGGATTGACGCTGGATCAATTCGCGCAACATTGGCTTCGATTTCTTCGCCAAATGATAGGGTTGCAGGAACATTAAACCCCGCATCTTCAAAGGCAATCTGAATTGGAGTTGCAACGGACGCAATGTAGGGCGAAACGATTGCAACGGACTTTACATTGAGTGCTGTGAACGCAGCGATTGCGGCGCTCAGCGGGTTCGTCACGGCTCGCGTGTTAGTCTGTTTTTTAACTAACTTTGTGACCTTCTCCGCTCCGATCAATGTTGTGCCAGATGTGCAGGCGTAACCGATCGCATCGAACCGCGCGGCGGGTGGCAAAAGCGAAGCCGCTCTTGGCAAATCGAGACCCATTTGTGCGATCGTTTCGGGCGTTAAGTTAGATCCCGAGGGAATTCGGCTGACATAAATCGCTATTTCTGATCCCACCAACAATCTGCGAAAGTCTTGTTCTATCGTCTCATCGACCTGTAGAACTATCAATCCGAGTGCCGCGGTCCGTTCATTGATGTCCGATAAGTCGTAGGGAAATTTGTCCATTACTCTAACCTAGGCAATTCTTGTGGCGCCCGAGATGAAAGCAGCTCAGGCCCGCTTGCGCGCAAAACGACGTTTTCCTCATGGACAAGAAACTTTCCGGCGGAAACCTCGACACCGGGCTCCAAGGTTAGCACCATGCCCTCACGAAGCGGTGTGGTGTCTTTCGCAGTGAATGAGGGCCACTCAGTCAGTGTTATACCCAGGCCGTGCCCTAATCTACCACCGCCGGGCACGACACCTGCGTTGCGCAAGTGATTTGTCATAAGCGCGTGTAGGTCCGCGGCGGTCATACCTGGGCGCAGCATTTCAAGCGCCAGATTTGTTGCTGCAAACAATGCCTCCTGCGCACGTTGAACGGCGGAAGAAGGCGGACCAACAGAATAATTACGATCAAAGTCACAAAAATAGCCGTCGCGCACGGCCCCGGTGTCCAACATCAAAACATCACCTTTGACCAACGGCTGTGCATTGGCGGGTGAAATCACGTCGCCATATCCGCCTTGCCCTGCGCCGCCCGCAACGTAGCTCACCCAATCGGCGCCTTCTTGCAGCAGTGCTATCTGGAAGTCGCGAAAAATCTGATCAAGCGGTCGGCCAGACGAGGCAAATTCTGGCACTCGGACAAACGCGCGATCTGCGATTTCACAGGTCGATTTGATCTTGTCGATCTCGGCTTCGGATTTGATCTCGCGGACGCGTTGCACGATTGCTGTGGCATCCGTGACGCGACGGGGCTCAATGCGGCGCTTGACACGCTCAAAATCCGCCAATGGCATACGAAGATTTGTTTCCAGGCCCATCGGGATTCCAAGCGCGCCATTGTTTGGAATCGTTTCGCAAATCGCATCGACCAGCAAGGAAACCCCATCATCTGTCGGATCAGGCGCATCCCATGTGCGAATGTCATGCAACCAGCTTTGGCCCATCAACGCAGCACCGATAGATGGAATAATGGCGATCGGGCGACCATTCGCGGGGATCAGAATGAACCAAGGGCGCGCGGGGCTTTCCCAAAACCGCGTCAAGAAACCAGTGACGTAGAAAACGTCGGCGGGTGTGGTCAACAGCAGGCCACCCAACTGCGCGGCTTTCATTCCGCTTTGCAAAAGCGCGACCCGCCCGCGATATTCCTCTACAGTGAACAGAGGCGCGGCCTCAGACATCCTCGGCACCTTCGCTTAGGATAATTAATACGCGCGCGTCGGGGCCCATGCCCTCATACCCATTCAATGCCGCCGCAAATCCTGCTCCGCCCGATGGGGTTGTCGTCAGGCCATGTTGCGCCAGAACGCTCACCGCTTGGGCTGCGTCTTCCTCGGTGATCGTCAGAAATGTATTCGCATCACGTGTCAAACCAGCCAGTGCAATCATGGAAGGGGTTTTGCAATCAAGTCGGCCCATGTCGGACACAGGACCCGTTGTCGTGCAAATCGCGCCAGCACGCACGCTTTCGATCAGCGCAGGTGCCGCGTCTGGCTCCACGACGATAATTGTGGGGCCATTTCCCCAAACGCATCTTGCATAGGCCGCCACCGCCGCGGCCAAGCCGCCAACCCCCGCCTGCAAAAAGATGTGAGAGGGTGGCTCGTCGATTTGCTCGGCGACCTCAACTGCGAGCTGCAAATACCCTTCCATCACCCGCGACGGGAGGAGCGTATATCCAGGCCACGATCCGTCCGATAGCAACGTGCCTTGCCCGGCATCGGCGCTTGCTTGGGCGGCGTCCAAACTATCTTCATAGGTAGCCCCGGCTCGGACCACATCTGCCCCGATCGCGCGTAGTCTGTCTGCAAATGCTTCCGGCACGGATTCAGCGAGATAGATTATCGCCGTGGCACCGAATAATCGCGCACCCGCTGCCACTGATAAACCATGATTTCCAGCACTTGCTGTGATGAAAACCTCGTCTGTCAATGCGACGTTCCATTGGTCTTCGACAACATGTTCGGCGGCTTTACAGGCAATTGCGTAGGCCGCACCGAGAGCTTTGAAACTTCCCAATCCCATGCGGTCGCTTTCGTCTTTTACATGTACTTGCGCGACGCCGATATGGCGGGCCAGATCCGGCATATTTAATAAGGGCGTGGCTTTGTGCGCTGGGCATTTTGCCAACAACGTGGACACATTCGATGCGTTATCTTTTGGCATGTGTTTCAGACCGAGCAGTCCGGTCTGAAAATGCGGATTGGCTAAGTTGTCGCGCATGAGATTTACCTTTGGGTGTTAACGTCATGAGTTGGTGTCGTAACGCTGAAAACCTGATCGAAATCATGCAGCAAGTCTAGTTAGGATTGATCCGAGACAAAATCACGCCGAGTGCTTAACTCGGCGTGATCAGGGTCACACGAGGCTCGGGAGCCACAAAACAATCATTGGGAATGAAACAAGAAGCGCGATCGTGATTGCATCTGCAATGAAGAACGGCATGACCCCCTTGAACACGTCTTGCACTGACAGATCATCACGCACACCGGCTACGACAAAACAATTCAGCCCAATGGGCGGGGTAATTAAGCAGAACTCTGCCATCTTAACCACCAAAATACCGAACCAAATCGCGCACATTGGACCTGACATACCAAAGGCGCTGTCTGCTGCTGCGACGGCATCGCCGCCGTTCAAGGCCATGACGGCGGGATAGACGACAGGCAACGTCAACAGCAGCATACCAATTGCATCCATAAACATACCGAGGACCGCGTAGGCCAGCAAAATACAGACTAAGATCAACATGGGCGACATTGTCAGGGAGGTGATCCAATCGGAGAACGCGCTGGGAAGATCCGCAAACCCAAGAAAGCGCACGTAGATCAGGACGCCCCAGATGATCGTGAAGATCATCACGCTTAGCTTGGCTGTCTCGAGCAATGCGTCTCTGAGCTGCGGCCAACGCATACCTTGATAAAGCGCCATCAAGAACACGACGAACGCACCGATCGCACCGCCCTCAGTTGGTGTGCCCCATGCGTCCCCACCGAACGGATTGTAGACGAACAAGATGATGATCAGCACGACGAATACGATCGGCAACGCAGGCGGCAAGGATGCGAAACGTTCGCGCCAAGTGTATCCTTTAACCGCGGGGCCGAAATCCTTGATCGTCAGAGCCATCCCGATAATCAGGCTTGCGTAGACCAACGCCGAAAACGCACCGGGGATAAAGCCCGCGAGGAGCAGTTTACCGACGTCCTGTTCGACAATGATCGCGTAGATAACGAGGATCGCAGACGGGGGGATAAGCGAGGCAAGTGTGCCCGCTGCAGCAACAACACCCGCGGCGAACTGTTTGTTATACCCAATTTTGAGCATCTCAGGGATCGCAATACGGGCGAAAACAGCTGAGGTTGCAACCGACGCGCCCGATACGGCTGCAAAGCCAGCTGTGGCAAAGACCGTCGCGACAGCTAAACCACCAGGGACCCAAGCAATCCAGCGCTTAGCCGCCTCAAACAGCGCTTTGGTAAGACCGGCGTAGTAGGCCAGATAACCAATCAGAATGAACGTGGGGATCAACGACAATGCTTGGCTTGACACTTTGGAATGAGGCACTTGCCCCGCTGTCTTAACGGCGACGCCTAACGCCCACCCAAAATCATCGAACCCGTAGTCCTTCTTGGCCCAAAAAATCCAGATCAAACCAATCATGCCCGCAAGGCCCGCGGCAAACGCAACGCGCATGCCCAATACAATCATCACCAGCATACCGCCGGAAACCCATAGTCCAATTTCGATAGGTTCCATTATTCAGTCTCGCTCAATTGATCGGCTTCCATACGAGCCTGAGTTGCAGCATCGGGAATAAGGGGGACGGCAATCGCTTTACCGGTCTTGATCGCCCGCCCATAGGCCCAAACTTGTAAACAAAGGCGCAGGCACAAAACGCTGAACGCAACGGGGGCCAACAGTTTGGCGGGCCAAAGCGGCAATGCGATATCCATTGAACTGTCGCGGCTCCACATCGGGGCAGCAAAGTCAAAACTGCGTTGGAAATGCGCCCAAGTGCCCCAAACCAGAAGCGCCATCAAAAGGAGCACTGCTAGGGTCGTAATCAGTTCGACCACATATAGAGTGCGGCCGCGCAATTTGCCGACAACGATGTCCATGCGGATGTGTCCGCCTTCGCGCATCACAAACGAAATGCCCATAAAGGCAATCAATGGCATCGCTTGTTCAATCCAATCAACGTACCCTGGTAAGGGAGCGTTCATTGCGTTTCTGCCTGAAACCGAAAACACTGCCAGCAGCATAAGTGAAAACACCGCGAGCCCACTTACCAGTGCCAGCCCACGTTCAAGTCGCAGCAATTTGTGGTCGAGTTTGCTCAGCGCGCTGTCGTCGCTTAGCACCAAGGATGCGGTTGCCATTTGGGCCTCGTTTTCGGATTGGATACGTCAAAAGGCCCTGCAGCTGATACTGCAGGGCCCGTAGGGAGACCTTAGTTCGCGTCAGCGATTAAGCCTGTGACAAGGTCGTAGAGTTCTTGCGCAGGTAGGCCAGCAGCTGTGTTCTGCTCGATCCAAGCCGCGGCGGCCGGTGCGGCCGCTGCTTCTTTGAACGCTTCGATTTCCTCGCCAGCGAATGTGACTTGGGTGATACCGCGCTCTTCTAAAGCGGGCGCCCAAGCTTCCATTGTGTTGCCGTTGTAGTTGGCGATGTAGTGATCCAATGCCTCGTCAACGGAGCCCAGCAAAGCATCGCGGTGCTCATCGCTAAGACCATCAAGCGCGTCGGAGTTCACCACAACAGGGCAGTTCACGGTTCCCGGATTCAGGTTTGTCGTCCACCATGTGCCGTTTTCGATTGTGCCGAATGACATGTGTGCGTGCGGAGCAAAGCTAACCGCTTTCACAACGCCGGAGTCCATCGCCTGACGCACCTCTGTCGCGGACATGGATGTTGGGACAGCGCCCACGGCCTCCATTGCGGCACCAATACCGCCTGTTGCACGGACGCTCAGACCCTCAAAGTCTGCCAATGTTGACGGCGCATCGCCGACACCAACAATGTTGTACTGTGGGAGTGGAGACGGCATCAGTAGTGTCGCATTCCAACGACCAAGGTCCGCCGCAGTCGCAGGGTGGCTATAGACCGCCATGGACAGTTCGACTTCTTGCTCAAGCGAAGCGACGCCGAGGAAGGGCAATTCCAGAACTGTGATAGATGGGTTCTTATCGCGGTGGTAACCCGCGCAGAACTGTGCCATTTCAAATGCCCCAATGGAGATACCATCAAGGTTTTCACGGTTGTTGGACAGACCACCATAGCTGATGTTCAGCGTGAACTCGCCGTCCGTTTTTTCAGCGACCAATTCAGCCAGTTTTTCAACGTGCGCCGTGAAAGCGCGTGGCGACCCCCAAAGGGACACGTTCCATTCTTCGGCAACTGCCGTTGTTGCAATACCGGTCGCGAGTGCAGCAATGGCTGCACGGTTCATGAAATTTTTCATGTTTCGATTTCCTCCCAAAAAATATCGTGGGGAGGAGTTATGCCCACATTCACCCCGAGGACTCATGAAGAAAAACGCGCGGATTTTGGTGGGTTGCCTGCGGATTTCCGCAGGGGTATCTAAGCCCTTATTATTAAAGCAAAGCATCCTTATCGAGGCCAAGCTTCACGATCTTTTCGTTCAATGTGCGGCGTCCAATGCCAAGGGCGTCTGCGGTTTCGTCCATTCGTCCCGCATGGGTTTTGAGGGCCTTGCTGATCATTTGACGTTCAAAGGCCGCGACAGCTTCGCGCAGACCCGGGCGGCTTGCGGGATCCAGCGAGGCACCCGACAGCGCCTCTTGTACAGACCCTAAGCCCTGCTTTGACATCATAACCGCACGCTCTGCGATGCTGCGCAATTCTCGAACATTTCCGGGCCAATCATGTGACATCAGCACGGATATGTCTGCTTCTGAAAGCTCGGGCGTGGCCGTTTCATAGAGCACCGAAAAGTCCTGCAAGAACCGAACCATCATCAATGCAATATCATCGGGCCGAGCGCGCAAGGATGGTAGGAGTACCGAAAAGCCCCGCAAGCGGAATAGTAAGTCTTGCCGGAACCGCCCCTGTTCGACCGCCGCGTTAGGGTCTTCATTCGTAGCGGCGATGATCCGCAGATCAACCCGTTCTGGGGTGCCTTCACCCGGATCAAGAACGTCACCTTCTTCTACAAGTCGCAGCAACGCCGATTGTAAATCCGTCGGGCAAGCGCAAATCTCATCAAGGAATAATGTGCCACCAGCCGCGCTACGGGCAATATGGGGAAGGTTACCGGCATCCATCTGCGCCGCGTTGATCGCAATGAAAGGCGCATCACACCGCGCAGACAGATCATGAACAGCGCGTGCGACGAGGTCTTTCCCACTGCCTGTTTCACCTTGCACAAGGATTGAGGCATCCCCACCTGCGACCATCGCAATCGTATCGCGCAAACGGTGCATTTCAGGTGTTTGGCCGAGTAGAACCCGATCAATTCCAGACAGTTGCCGAAGCCGCTCTTTTAGCCTCGAATTGCTTTTCCGCATTTGATGCTGTTCCGCGGCGTGAGACAGGATGAGTAACAAACGCTTTGGGTCATAAGGTTTTTCTATAAAACCGTAGGCCCCATGGTTCATCGCCTCTACGGCAGTTGGGATGTCACCATGGGCGGAAATAAGAACAATCGGCGGCGCGGCTTCCAAGGTCTTGAGCATCTCAAGTCCTGTCATTTCAGGCATCCGCACATCAGATAGGATCACATCAGGTTGAAACTGACTGATCCACCGCGCAGCATCTGTCGCCCGCGACAAGGCCTTGGCCGTCCAACCTGCGGCTTCGATCAGATCAACAAGAGAATTTCTCATCAACCGATCATCATCCATGATCAAGACGCGATACTGGGTCATGATGAATCCTCTTGGTTACGGGGCAGTTCAATTCGGAAGATCGTCCCGCCTTCTGGACCATCCTTGGCTGATATCGTCCCGTT
Source organism: Octadecabacter algicola (assembly GCF_021532625.1). GTDB lineage: Bacteria > Pseudomonadota > Alphaproteobacteria > Rhodobacterales > Rhodobacteraceae > Octadecabacter > Octadecabacter algicola. The sequence goes on along the minus strand of NZ_JAKGAR010000003.1, from coordinate 101,848 downwards.
GTGGTCAGTGACAATGCCTGCTGAAATCGTTAGCCCCAATCCCATCCCTTCGCCACTTTCGCGTGTTGTCGCAAAGGGTTCACGCAAATCTTCGAGGGTCTGCCCTTGTAAGCCGTGGCCAGTATCAGCGACTTCAAACCAAATCCTGTTTGATGTGTGGCCCAAAGTAATCAGAACCCGACGGACATCCTGCCCTTCAACCGCATCCAATGCATTTCGCACAATGTTTGTGATGACCTGCTCGATCCGCAATTTGTTTGCGTGCAGCGTCATTTCGCCCTGTGCGACGTCGTCGAAAATGACCTCGGCCTTGCGTGCCAAAATGCTTGGTTCCAAAAGCGTCAACGCGTTGTGAACGGTATCTCGAAGGTCGAAGGTTTCGAAGCTATCACGCCCTTTCCGCGAGAAGAACTTTAGCTGCCGTGTGATGTTTTCCATCCTCGCAGCGAGGCCCTGCATCTTTGTATTCAAAGATGTTGCTCCTTCCGTCATTTCGGCAGCGGCGAGTTGATTTCGCATGGCGGCAATGGGCTGGCCCAACTCATGCGTCACCGAGGACGCCAATTGCCCAAGCGCCGCCAGCCGGCCCGCACGTTCCAATTCTGCCTGTGTCTTTTGCAAAGTCCGTTGCGCCGCACGACGTTCATCGATTTCAACGGCGAGACGTTCGTTTGCCAATCGAAGCTGCGCCTCCTCCTGCTCGGAAACATCAAGCGCGGTGCGAACACGGCGAAAACGAGCGAACTGTAAGGCGGTGAAGCCGAACAGAACAAAGGCAAGAAATAACCCAGTGACCAGCCACGCACGCGTGGTCGCTTGATCATGGGGGGTGAAGAAGTGAAGTGACCAAGAGTTTGGTAAATCAGTCGTTGAGAGGTAGTTCAGGTTTTCACCGCCAAGAGTCGCTGTCCGAGACGGTTCATCAGGCGACCAATCTAGTGGCTCAAGGGACTCAGTACCGAACTGCCGAGAGGCCAAGATCCTCTCTCGTTGGTCATCAGAAAGTTCCCCCAACGTTTTATAACGCCAAGCCGGGTCTGACGCCAAAAGAACGACCCCATCAGCATTTGCTAGGATAATGCGTTCTCCCGAAGCCAGCCAATCATCCTGTAAACGGGACAGGTCGATCTTGATCGCAATAACTCCAGACTGTCCTGCCTCAGCAGATCGAACAACCATTGCATAAAAATAACCGGGAATGCCTGTCGTGGCGCCAATTCCGTAAAACTCACCCAACTGACCTTGTTGGGCGTCCTGAAAATAGGGGCGGTAGGCGTAGTTTTGGCCTTTGAAGCTCGAGTCTGATCGGGCGTTGGATGCCGCTATGGTTAGGCCTTCCGCGTCCATTAGAAACACTGCATCAAGCCCGGCACTCTGCGAGTAGCGCGCCAATCTATAATCGAGCCCATCGATCTGTGCATCAGATATGCCCCTGATCACAAAGGGGTCGAGCGACAATAAGAACGGCAGATGCGAGAAGTGACGCAGCTCTGACTCAAGTGTACTGCGATAAAGCGTTAGGCGTGCTGCGGCTTTCTCAATTTCCTGCGCTTTAAAGTAAGAGAAGGAGGCGCCATAGATCCCAGCAGCCAAGCCCAGAACAAGGGCGGGAACAAGGGCGCGAATGGCGTACATAGAAAAACCTTCTTTGAATGTAGGGGCCCTTTTATGTGATGCATCACAATAAATCTAATTGAAAGCCACTACATATCTTAGCGGTAAAAGCGTTTTGAGGAACGGATTATACGTTTCTCGGTACGTCAGCCCAAGGCCGTACTGGCCAAAGTCGAGATGACGAGAGACAGCAATGTGCCGTCCGCGTAAGGCAAATTGGTGCGCAACGGTCTGATGCTGCGGTTCCTCTATGATACGCTGGGAACTGCAACCAAATTTCATTTCACTTTGCAGCGCGTGACGGCTTTGATAGCCTAATTCACACAATATTTCGGACAAACATAGATGCGGAGCTGAAACCTCCGAATTTAGGAAAGTTGCAGGTAAGCGTGACAGACGTCGACTTGAAATCGTGTACCGTTCAGGATGCAGTTCAGCGGATAGCGGATTTCTATCAGGTTGATTATGTGACCCTCCATCTCTTCCGTTCAGGCGAGGATGCACAGAACAAGCCCTATGTTCGTACCAACTACCCGGATGCATGGGTGAGCCATTATTTACTGAATGACTACGTGCGGATTGATCCTGTCTTACAAATGGCGGAGCGGATCGCGGGCCCTTTCTGCTGGTCCTCTATTGTACCTCAGGGTGCTCAAGTTGAGATGATGGATCAAACCATCAAATATGGTCTGGGCCAAACGGGTTTCAGCGTCCGGCATGTCGATGCCATTGGCCGCCGCAGTGTGCTGTCTTTTAATGCACATGATGCGAGAGGCGGCGACATTTGGGAGCCACATCTGGCAGAGATGCGAGATGGTCTTATTCATTTGGCGCATGAAATTCATCTCATGGCCTTGGCTGAGATATATGTGGACGGTGAGACGCTTCCCCAGCTTTCGCCGCGCGAGATCGAATGCCTAAAATGGACAGCTAAGGGTAAAGCTCATACCGAAATCGCGATTATACTCAAGCTGTCGGATCACACCGTGCGCGGTTATCTGAAAGATGCGCGGATGAAATTGGACTGCGTCACGCTTGCACAAGCCGTTTCTAAAGCCTCGACGCTTGGTTTGATCTAACAAGCCTTCCTTTTTTGCTGTCAACAGCCCCCCTCAATTGCGGGGATTTCTCGAAGAGTCGCCACGGCTTAGCTTTGATCCATTCCGCACAGGCGGGACGCATCGAAAGCTAAAGGAAATGACATGACACAGATGAATGCAGTTGGTTGGTTCGACATCTACGTTGACAAAATGGAACGCGCCGAAGGGTTTTATAAAACGGTCTTGGATGCTGAGCTTGAAGACATGAACGATCCGACTGGCGAGACCGAAATGAAGAGCTTTGTTGCGAATATGGGGGCTTACGGAGCGGCTGGCGCTTTGGTCAAGGCCCCTTATGCAAAGCCCGGGCCGGGTGGCACGCAGATCTACTTTTCCGTTGAAGATTGTGCCGTGCAGCAATCGCGTATCGAGGCGGCCGGTGGGCAGCTGATCCGCCCAAAGTTTTCCATTGGCGAGTTCGGTTACATCACGTTGGCGCAGGATACCGAAGGCAACATGATCGGCTTCAATTCTTTGAAGTAAGCACACACTAACAACGACTATACAAGGAAGTCACAATGACACAATTGGACGCTCTAAACACCGCAATCGAAACGTATTTCGAGGCAATTCACGAATGCAATGTCGAGAAGCTGGATAAAGTCTTTCATCCCCAATCCAGCCTTTTCGATGCAGATAATGGCGAGGTTTTCGTAGAACCGATTGACAGTTTTCGTGCGGATGTCGCGGGACGGAAATCGCCGCAAAGCGCTGGCCAAGATTTGGAGGCAGAAGTCTTACTCATCGATTTTCTGTCCCCGCTAAGCGCGACCGTGAAAATTCGTATCCGTGCACATCAGAACGTTTTCGTTGATCACTTGGGCTTCGTGAAGGGAAGCGCAGGTTGGAAAATCGTCTCTAAAATCTGGCATCTCGAACAGATCCTATCGTGATCCATCGCGTTGTAGAAACCAATCTGTGAAAGGAGTGGAAATGTCTATATTCATCAAATTCACAAAAGTGTCGTCGGCTCTCTGTGTGGCGGCCGCGGTGGGTTGGGGGAGCTATGAGATTTTGCGCCCCGCCTACGACGGGCCTGTTGGTATCGCGAAAGGCGAAGCCTATGCCCCGGTTCGTGACACGAACGTGTCCTTTGATATCTGGTACCCAGCTCTTCCCGGAGGGAAGGCTGTCACTGTCGGCGGAAACGGGGTCTTCTTTGGTACCCAAGCCGGACGCGGGGCACCTCGACGTGAAGGGGTATTCCCGTTGGTACTCATCTCACATGGGGCAGGGGGCAATGCCGGCCAGTTCGGTTGGATCGCGTCAGAGTTGGCGAACAATGGGTATGTCGTTGTGCTCCCGAACCATCCCGGCACGACCAGCGGCAATGCCAGTGCGCAAGCGGCTGTTCGGGTCTGGGAGCGTCCGCAGGATATCACAGCCATTCTCGATCACATGATCCGTCATGAGGATGAGTTTTCTTATGTCGACTTTGATAACATTGGCGTTGTCGGCTTTTCGGCGGGAGGTTACACAGCTTTGGCTTTGTCAGGTGCGCGGGTCGATCCGGACCGGTTACAGAGGTTCTGTGACGAGAGTGATCACGGGATGTCGGACTGCGCGTTTTTAAGTCACTTCGGGGTCGATCTCCATCAGCTGGACCTGTCGCCCGCAGCGCAGGAACTAAGGGACGAACGGGTTACAACGGGTGTCGTTGTTGATCCTGGGATCATCAGCACGATCACAGATGAAAGCCTGTCGACCATAGATATCCCACTCTTTGTCATCAATCTCGGGACCAATGAAAGCGTGCCGGAAGGTGTACATGCATTGGACGCAGCGGACCGTATGCCCAGCGCGGAGCATTTGTTCATACCCGATGCTACGCACTTTAGTTTCCTCGCGGAGTGCAAAGAGCGCGGAGCTGAAATCCTCGAGAAAGAGGGAGAGCTAGATCCGTTGTGCATGGATGCCGATGGCCGAAGTCGAGGGGAGCTTCACAATGAATTGGCCCAACGGATAAACTCCTACCTCGACTTGCATACTGGAGATTCGGCTTTGCATGCTGCTTCCGCAGAAACTGAATGACTAGCCGTAAGGCAGCTTTGGGCCTTAAGCGGCAATGGGATCCTCGCAAACCTACAGTGACGCGGCGAACGGCGGATTAGAGCCTACTTTGCAGTTTTTCTGCGATGGCGCGAACGTCCGCTTCGCTAGCGCGCAAACTTCGTCCAAAATAGTTGGCAGACAGACAAGGTTGCTAAGCCGACAAGAGCAATGGCGCTGTAGGATGCACAATAGCTTGCGAGTGGACTGATAGACGAGAGCAACTCCAAGACGTTAGAATAAACTATGTGGTCGGGGGGAGGAACAAGCCACCAGAGTACATTGGCGAGATATGTGCCGCTCACAAGAGTGCTTAGATGAAAGACCCAAAAAAGCGCATTGGTAGCCATCGAGAAACGCATGACGTCAAAACGACTTTGTAACCAAGTCATTCCAGCAAATATCATCATTGTGAACGCTAGATTGACCGGGATGCGAATATGGCCGAGGGTATAGAACGCTTGGAGGCTCGTCGGTCCGTGGCCGTGCAAATTTACGGCTAGCGCATGGGTTTGAAACATCGCCGCCGTCACAAACATAATGTGTATCAAAGCTGTGACTGCAAACAATGCCGCCGGAGGGCGCCCGCGTATTTGCAGCCAGATTGGTAGGAGTACCAAGCAGAACAAGAAAAAGGGGGTAAGAGGCATGTGACGCTCGCTCTGCTACCTAATTTCTGCACGGAACTAAAGCAGCCATTCGGATTTTGAAAGTCGATGACCACTTCGTCCCGCATGGCTGACATCCAGCCAGCCTCAAATGCTGCGTCCCGAACGAACGGCACCTTTCGGGAAGGTGGCCTAATGAATTTTGCTAAGCTCGGTTGGCTGCGTTAGGTCGGATCTTCTAGCTTCTGTGAAAAGCCGAGAAGGTTGCTGAGTGTACTGACCCGCTGTTGATGGGGGGTAGAATCCTCATGTGGTTAGAAATTTTGTATGGGCCCCAAAGTTAAAATCGTCAGAGCTCGAGATGTCATTCAGCCTCTCAATGATCGTACCACAGAAGGTCCGACAGGTACGAACTAATCTAGAGCATCCCGCCATGAGTGCTTTGCTTGAAAGCCCACCATTTTCTTGGCTTTTCTATTGGAAAAGAAAGTATCATGGTCGCCCATCTCCTCGCGGACCTCGACACCCTGATAGAACCGCTCGATGATCCGATCCGAAGTGATGCTGACCGACGAATCGTCGTTTGAGACGTTGAACACCTCGTAGCCCAAACCGTCCGTTTTAAGGCAGCAATCGACCATATGCCCCAGATCACGGGCATCAATATAGGCAAATATATTGCGGCGGCGAAGGGCTGGATCTTCTATGAAGGCTGGGAACATCTCGATGTACTCGTCCGGCTCAATCACGTTGTTAATCCTCAACCCGTAGACGTCGGCGCCAGTGCGCGCCTGAAAGGAACGGGCCGTCATTTCGTTGCAGACCTTCGACATGGCATAGCTGTCATGGGGTACGGTTGGATGACTTTCATCAATAGGAACGAAATCCGGTTTTAGCTCTCCGTCCGCAAAGCAGATGGCGTATGTTGTCTCAGAGCTTGCAAAAATCACCTTGGGCACGCCCATCTTCACGGCGGCCTCGATCACGTTATAGGTGGTCAAGGTGTTCTGGCGAAAGCACTCGCCATCTGTACCGATCATAACGCGAGGGATGGCGGCAAAATGAACAACCGCATCGTAGGTGGGAACCCCGGTGCCAGCGTCGAGTTCTTCGAATGCGACGAACTGGGACATGGCTCCGATGACTTGCCCCGCATCGCACAGATCAATCAACAACTCCGGACAGTCGAGGCCGGAAGGAGTTTGGTCTACATTCACAACATGATGGCCTTGCGCCATTAGGTGCTTGATCGCCCATTTGCCCGCCTTGCCGCTGCCGCCTGTAAAGAAAACCCGCATCTTACCCTCCTAATTAGACTTATAAGTGTTGTTCTGATTGGGCCCTGATATATGGCCGTTTTATCGTCATGATCGACTTATCAAACCGTCATGCCAACGCTTGCCTGCATCATAAATTGCGCTCCGATGGGTCGCGTAGCCGCACCAATTGCACGGGCTTTGCCACCGATGCTACCACCTTCAATCCGAGGTTGGATTAGGCCACGAGTGTCTTGGGTCACGACATAGCGGCGGACACGGCTTACTAGGTCATCACGGACGCTGGCGGGGAAGGCTCCGTCTATCAGGATCGCTTCGAAGTCGATGACCGAGCATGTAGACAGCGCGGCCTTTGCCAGTTCTTGAGCTGTTTGTCCGAGCCATGGGTCAACATAGCGTGACAAGTTGTGCCAGCTATCGGGATCAGACCAAAGCTGTTGTGGGTCGAGGTCAACTTCACGCAGGCGCAATTCCAACTGGTGGATCGACGCCATATCTACCAACTGCATACTTTCGCCGTGGGAGCCTATGCTAGGCAGCGATCCAAGTGCGCCTGCGTTTCCTTGGCGTCCCTCAAAGACCGAATTGTTTAGAACAATTCCACCACCAATGAATGCTCCAATGAAGAAGTAGGCATAGTCTCGAAATTCTTTGCCGCGACCGTAAGTGTGTTCGGCCTGACATGCAGCAGTCGCGTCGTTTAGCAGATGCACAGGAAGTTTCGTTCGCGATTGCGCCTCTGACTTTAGATCGATGCCCTCCCAAGGCGCGAATGCAGCAGACATGTCTACAGACGTGTCAGGCCAGTTCCACATCTCGAAAGGGGCCGCGATCCCGATGCCACAAATACGCTCTGCGTGATCGCAGGGCATGCTGTCTATTATGTTACGGACGCCGTCTTCAAGGAATTGAAAAATGTCGGCGGGAACGGGAACGGGGTAGGTCAACTGACGTTCTTCACGCAGTCTGCCATTCAAGTCGATCAGTACCAGATCGGTGGACCTGCGACCGATCTTGAGGCCAAACGAAAACACACCATCCGACGCTAACCTCATCGGAATTGATGGCTTTCCGACTTTGCCGCGCACCGGGTCACCGCGTTCAAGAATTCCTTCACCCTCGAGACGTCTAAGGATGCTTGAAACTGTCGGTGGAGATAGTGCCGCCAGCTTAGATAAATCGCTTCCTGGCATTGGGCCGTTTCGCTGCAGCAGAGACAGCAAGAGCCGTTCGTTATGGTCTCGAACGCCCTTCTGACTTAGGCCAGTGCTGATTGATCTGATGAGTCCGTCGTCCATGCGCTGTATCATAGCAGCCATATAAAGTAGGTAAACCAATTAATAAGAAAAGTTAACTAACTAATTGACAGGCGATTGAGAATCACGTCACTTAGGGTCAAGCGACGGGGAAGATGCCGGTCGCGTAAACGTCGGGGTGGAGGCTCTGACCTATCAATTGTCTGGGAGGACACCATGAAAAAGTTGCTCATCGGCACTGCTCTTGCCGCTATTACATCTGCTGGTTCCGCTATGGCTGACGGCCATGCTGTTACTGCTTGTTTGATCACCAAAACCGACACCAACCCGTTCTTCGTTAAGATGCGCGAAGGCGCTGAAGCCGCCGCCGCTGAAGCTGGCATCACGCTTCGTTCCTTTGCGGGACAAGTAGATGGTGACCATGAAACACAGGTTGCAGCGATCGAGACATGCATTCTGGACGGCGCGTCCGGTATCTTGCTGACGGCGTCTGACACATCATCAATCGTTGGAGCCGTGACGCAAGCCCGCGACGCAGGTCTTTTGGTCATCGCCCTTGATACGCCACTTGATCCTATTGATGCGGCGGACGCGACATTCGCAACTGATAACTTCTTAGCCGGTGAATTGATCGGGCAGTGGGCTGCTGCACAGCTTGGCGACGATGCAGCGTCTGCACGTATTGCGATGCTTGACCTTGCCGTGTCCCAGCCAACTGTCGGGGTTCTGCGTGACCAAGGGTTCCTGCAAGGTTTCGGTATTGATCTTGGCGACCCCAACAAGTGGGGCGACGAAGATGATGCGCGCATCGTGGGCAACGATGTCACCGCTGGCAACGAAGAAGGCGGGCGTACTGCGATGGAAAACCTCCTCGCTGTCGACCCTGAAATCAACGTAGTCTACACAATCAACGAACCTGCTGCTGCGGGTGCTTACGAAGCTTTGCGGTCCATCGGCCGTGAAAACGACGTGTTGATCGTATCCGTCGATGGGGGCTGCCCAGGTGTTCAGAACATCGCTGACGGAGTGATTGGCGCAACATCACAACAGTACCCGCTGCGCATGGCGTCCCTCGGCATCGAAGCGATTGCTGCTTATGCCGCTGATGGCACGCTGCCCGAAAATACCCCCGGCAAGGATTTCTTTGACACAGGTGTCGCCTTGGTCACTGATCAGCCAGCCGACGGTGTTGAGAGCATTTCTGTCGCCGAAGGCACTGAGCTTTGCTGGGGCTAACCCAAACCTCCCGCATCTAATCGTAGATGCAACTCAAGGGGCGGGTGTTTTCCCGCCCCTATTTTCCAAAGTGGGATATGATCCTGCATGATATCCATTTTACGACAAGGGGATCGAGCAATGTCTGGCAACGCCGACGATTTTGAAGCCGCCATCAAACCATCCGCAGCAGACACAGTGGCTTCGTTTACGGAACGCAAAGGCTTTCTGGCGAGGTTGCAACATGCCTTGCATGTGAACCCAGCACTTGTGCCGTTGTTCGTTCTTTTGGTCTCAATCATTTTATTCGCGCTCTTGTTGGGATCGAGGTTCCTCTCCCCATTTGCGCTGACGCTGATCCTTCAGCAGGTGCAGATCGTTGGTATCGTCGCCGCAGCCCAAAGTCTTGTGATCCTGACCGCAGGTATCGACCTAAGCGTTGGGGCGATTGCAGTGCTGTCCAGCGTCATCATGGGCCAATTCACATTCCGTTATGGTATTCCTGTTGAAGTCGCCGTTGCCCTTGGTCTTGCGTTTGGGACACTCATTGGGTCGATCAATGGGTGGTTGGTTGCAGTAATGAAGCTGCCACCTTTCATCGTAACGCTCGGTATGTGGCAAATCGTTCTGGCTGCAAACTTCTTGTATTCCGCCAACGAAACTATCCGCAGCCAAGACATTGAACAAAACGCGCCCTTGCTTCAGTTCCTTGGTTCGACCTTCAAAATAGGCACAGATGCGGATGGACGCGGTGGTGCGACGTTCACCTTTGGTGTCGTTGCGATGGTCCTTATCTTTGCATTCCTTGCCTATGCCCTCAAACATACCGCGTGGGGGCGACACATCTACGCCGTGGGCGATGACCCAGACGCTGCTCAGCTTTCAGGTGTAAACGTAAAGCGCACCCTGATTTCGGTCTATGCTGTCACAGGTTTTATCTGTGCCATTGCGGGATGGGCACTGATTGGACGGATCGGTTCTGTTAGCCCTACATCAGGGCAACTCCTGAATATCGAAAGCATTACGGCCGTGGTGATCGGCGGCATCTCGTTGTTCGGTGGCCGTGGGTCAATCATGGGGCCGCTATTCGGTGCTCTTATTGTTGGTGTGTTCACCTTGGGTCTTCGCCTTGCCGGCGCGGACGCGCAGTGGACATTCCTTCTTATCGGCGCGCTCATCATTGGTGCTGTCGCAGTAGATCAGTGGATCAGAAAGGTCTCAGCATGACATTGATGGAAAATATCGCGAACGGGTCGATTGAGCCCATCCTCAAAGGTCGTGGATTGGTTAAGCGTTATGGCAAGGTAACAGCACTCGATCACTGTGATTTTGATCTCTATCCCGGTGAAATCTTGGCAGTGATCGGGGACAACGGTGCGGGTAAGTCTTCATTGATCAAAGCTGTTTCCGGGGCTGTGATCCCGGATGAAGGGGAAGTGTTCTTAGAGGGGCAGCAGGTGAATTTCACGTCACCCATTGATGCCCGAAAAGAGGGGATCGAAACGGTTTACCAAACCCTCGCCATGTCGCCTGCTCTGTCAATCGCCGACAACATGTTCATGGGGCGCGAAATCCGTAAACCCGGCTTTCGCGGAAAATGGCTTCGGCAGTTGGATCGACCTAAGATGGAACAGGTCGCCCGTGACAAGCTTTCAGAACTTGGCCTTATGACAATCCAGAACATCAACCAAGCAGTTGAAACGCTATCGGGTGGTCAACGTCAGGGTGTTGCGGTCGCACGTGCTGCGGCATTCGGGTCTAAAGTCATTATCTTGGATGAACCTACAGCGGCCCTTGGTGTCAAGGAATCCCGCCGTGTATTGGAACTGATCCTTGATGTCCGCTCACGCGGTATCCCGATCATCCTAATCAGCCACAACATGCCGCACGTGTTCGAGGTAGCAGATCGCATCCACGTTCACCGCCTCGGCAAACGGCTGTGTGTAATCGATCCGAAAGACTACACCATGTCGGACGCCGTAGCGTTTATGACAGGGGCGAAGGAAGCGCCAACCTAGCTTCGAGTAAGCTTTGTTCACTTAATACGTTTTCCAAATCTGGTCATTCGAGCGGGCGCAACGAAAACTCACTCTGCCCGCATGCTGGCCCTTGTTCCACATCTCGCTGGGAATCCGGTTTGGGTCTGAAATGCTTGACGCTTGGGGGCGACGATTTCGATGGGCTACTTTATGTCGATCACAGACGCGCCATCGCGTGAAGATCGTTGGCAGGCATCTACGAAACGAACACCATCCAAACCGTCTTGGATACCAATCGTGGTGTCCGTTGTACTAGATGATTTGATGACATCCGCGGCTTCGCGATAGAGGGTTGCGAAGGCTTCCAGATAGCCTTCTGGATGACCGGCTGGAATCCGCGTTGCACTGGCTGCTGCATGGTTCGCTGCACCGCCCCCGCGGGTTATCATTTGGGATGCTTTGCCGGTTTCCGAAAACCAAAGGACGTTCGGGTTTTCTTGGGCCCACCTCAGCGAACCCTTACTGCCATAGACTGCCAAGGTAAGGTTGTTCTCGTTACCAATCGCGACTTGGCTGGCCCAGATATGGCCGCGTGCGCCTGCGTCAAACTGCAAGGTGATCCGCGCATCATCGTCCACCAACCGCCCAGAAACATGGGAGCTTAGGGTTGCGCTTAGTGATGCCGCGCGCATTCCCGTGACAAAACAAGCAAGGTTGTAAGCGTGGGTGCCTATGTCACCGATTGCTCCTCCGCCTGACTGGGCCGGGTCGGCGCGCCATTTGGCCTGCTTGTTATCCTCGGCGGGTGCATCGCTGAGCCAGTCTTGTAGGTAGTTCGCCTCAACGATCCTTAACTCGCCAAGTGCGCCTTCAGCCACCATCTGACGCGCTTGCCGGATCATCGGGTAGCCTGTGTAGTTATGGGTGAGGAAAAAATGTCCGCTGGAGGCTTCTGCAGCCGCCTTAAGGCGTTCGGCCTGCGCGAGTGTTGCCGTCATCGGTTTGTCGCAGATGACAGAAATATCATGCGTAAGAAAAGCTTCCGCGATGGGGCCGTGCAGGTGATTGGGGGTGACGATAGATACGGCGTCGATCCCGTCTGGTCGGGCAGCCTCAGCCTTCGCCATCTCGTTGAAATCGGCGTATGAACGATCCGCCTCAATCCCGAGTTCAGCGGCAGAGGCATGGGCGCGGGCGGAGTCGGAGGAAAACGCCCCTGCGACCAGATCAAAACGGCCGTCCAGACGTGCCGCCATGCGGTGAACGCCGCCGATAAAGGCGCCCTTACCGCCGCCGACCATGCCAAGCTTTAGTGGTGCCATTCTAGAACCCCATCATTTTGCGCAGAGCTTCCGGATCGGATTTCCCGCCGGCAAAATCGTCAAACGCGCGTTCAGTTCTTCGAATAAGTTGATCGGCGATAAAAGGTGCGCCCTCAGCTGCACCTTGTTCTGGGTGCTTTAAGCAGCATTCCCATTCCAATACGGCCCAACCGTCAAATCCGTATTGGGTGAGCTTTGAGAAGATCCCTTTGAAATCGACCTGCCCATCACCCAACGAGCGGAACCGCCCTGCGCGATCAGTCCAATCGGCGTAGCCGGAATAGACCCCTTGGCGCCCTGTAGGGTTGAACTCTGCATCTTTGACGTGAAAGGCGCTGATGCGATCGTGGTAGATGTCTATAAAGGCGAGGTAATCCATTTGCTGGAGCAAGAAATGGCTGGGATCGTAGGTGATTTTGCAACGTGGATGATTGCCTAATGCATCGAGAAACCGCTCGAACGTCGTGCCGTCAAAGACGTCTTCGCCGGGGTGGATCTCAAAGCCGAAATCGACGCCCGCTTCGTCATAAATATCCAAGAGAGGCTTCCATCGGCGCGCCAATTCATCAAAGGCCTCTTCAATCAAACCAGCAGGGCGTTGCGGCCACGGATAAAGGTAAGGGAACGCCAGCGATCCAGAAAAACCGACCGCGCCCGTCAGCCCAAGGTTCTTTGATGCCTGTGCTACCTTGGTGACCTGATCCACGGCCCATGCCTGACGTTCTTCTGGTTTGCCGTGCAAATGCTCGGGTGCAAAGGCATCAAATGCGGTGTCATACGCAGGATGCACAGCAACCAGTTGGCTTTGCAGGTGGCAGGAAAGTTCGGTGATGGTGACGCCGTGTTGGGCGCAGGTGTCGATGATTTCATCGCAGTACACTTTGCTCGAGGCGGCTTTGTCCAAGTCAAAAACCCGCGCGTCCCACGATGGAATTTGTACGCCTTTGTATCCTAATCCCGCGGCCCATTCGACGATCGCGGGAAGGGAATTGAATGGCGCTTCGTCCCCTAGAAACTGGGCGAGAAACAGCGCGGGGCCTTTGATGGAACTGGTCATCTTACTCTCCGTATTATGGGGTCATGCCATCAGCGAGCGGGCCGCGTCTGGGCCAAGCACGTCTGGTCTATTGCAGGTGGTTGTCATCGTCATGACCAATCCGGTGTCGCCAGCCTCAAGAATCGCTGTCATGACCTCAACCACGTGAGTTGCGAAGTCATCGTTGCAGCGGTGAGGTCGGCCCTCTGAGATCGCCAATGCCATATCAGCTAGACCCGCGCCACGGTAGTTTGCTTGGGTTTCTTCAAAGTTGGGAACGTTGAATGGGTGGTCCCACGACTTTTCAACGGGTGGACCTTTGCGATCTGTCACGGTGAGTTCGCCGCCAAAGAAGTTTGGATCGGGCAGGTTCATCGTACCCTCTGAACCGTAAAGCTCCATGATCGGGTGGTTGCTTGCCCAAACGTCCCAGCTTGCCAAGAGCGTGATAATCGCGCCGTTTTCGAACGACAAAACGGAATGGATCGTGGTGGGGGTTTCGACAGGCACGGTTTCACCGTCGCGCGGGCCGTTTTGGATCGTGCGGGTGTCGCTGGCCATTCCCGTAAAGCTTGTGACCTTTTGAACGGGGCCGAGCAATTGCACCAAATTGCAAATGTAGTAGGGGCCAAGATCAAGGATCGGGCCACCGCCCTTTTGGAAGAAGAAATCGGGATTGGGATGCCAGTCTTCCATGCCGCTAGACATGACAACAGCTGCGCCTGACGTGACTTTGCCGATGGCACCCGCATCGATCAGATTGCGCGCCAGTTGGTGGCTGCCGCCCATGAATGTGTCCGGGGCAGACCCAATCCGAAGGTTGTTGGCCTTTGCAATGGCGCCGAGTTCTTGTGCCTCGGCCAACGTAAGGACGAAGGGTTTTTCGGAATAGACATGTTTGCCGGCCTGAAGGATGGCGCGGGATACGTCGACATGTGCCGCAGGAATTGTGAGGTTAATGATGAGATCAACATCATCCGCTGCAAGCAGCCCATCGACCGTTTCTGCGCGTACACCGAATTCAGCTGCACGGGCATTTGCATTGTCCATATTGATGTCAGCAACTGCGACGATGTCATAACCTTTAAAAATCGAGGCAAGTTGCAAGTAGGCCGTTGAGATATTGCCACATCCAATGATGCCCACGCCAAGTGAGTTAGTCATACGTGTTCTCCCACAGGGTCTTGAAAGCAGCTGCTGAGCGGGTTGCATAACCGACAGGATCGCTGGGTTTGTCATGTTCCAGCGCGTAAATTAGATCGTTTGATGCGTTGCGGCAGGCCTGCAAAAGGCCATCCCAATCCATCGTGCCTGTACCAAGGTCGGCCCAGCCGTCCTCATCCAGATTGGTGCCTTCGGCGGCGATGTCTTTAACGTGGATGGCGGACAGGCGATTGCCATAACGGTTGATGTATTCAATAGGGTCACGGCCGCCGCGGACAACCCAAGCCAGATCAGCCTCCCAAGAAATATCGGGCGCTGCTTCGAGCAAGATGTCCATCGGTATGCCGCCGTCCGCTAGTGCCACGAATTCGAAATCATGGTTGTGCCAGCCGAAAGCGATGCCGCGCTGGGCGTACTTCTGTCCTGCATCGTTCAGACGTCGCCCCAATGCTGCCCAACCTTCTGACGTGTCAGGACGGTCCTTTTCATCAAGATACGGCGCAAAGACGCGCGTGATGCCGAGAGTCGTGATAATGTCCATGGTGGCATCGAAATTCGCCTCGATGTCATCCAGCCCCATGTGGCCGGACGGCATGGAAATCCCGTTGGCGTCCATCGCCGCGCGGTAACCTGCAGGGTCACCGTAAACGCCGCCGTAACCTTCGACGTTTGTGATTCCCATAGCAGGCAGGTCCGACAGCAGTGCAATCTGATCGGCGCAATCACGCATGGAGTAAAGTTGGAGTGCAATTGTCATGTGTCTTCTTTCGAAAATTAGAGACGGATCTCAGTTGTCATGTCGAACAGATGCAGCCGTGCCGCATCGAACCCGATTGTTAGTGCATCGCCAGATTTCAAGCCCGATTGGCCGTCAGTCCGCACACGTACAGATTGGCCAGCGAAATTGACCCAGACCAACGTGTCAGACCCCATCGGCTCGACGATATCGATTTCAGCGGTACCAGTGTAGGTTGCGGTATGTGCCGCGTCGCCAGTCAGGATATGTTCGGGGCGAATGCCGAGCCACGCTGTGGTGTCGCTATGCGTTTCCGTCGCGAATTCATAACCGCCCACGTCGATGCTGAAACCCTCTGCGGTGAAGGTCGTACCTTCCAGCTGGCCGGTAAACAGGTTCATGGCTGGGGAGCCGATGAAGTCTGCGACATACTTGTTGCAAGGTTTTGCGTAGATCACTTCGGGCGTATCAAGTTGTTCGATCACACCGTTCTTCATGATTGAAATCCGATCGGCGAGCGTCATCGCTTCGACCTGATCGTGTGTCACGTAGATCATGGTGTTCTTGAGCTGTTGGTGCAGGCGTTTTAATTCAACCCGCAAATCGGTTCGCAGTTTGGCGTCGAGGTTGGAAAGAGGTTCATCAAACAAGAAGACATCTACGTCACGCACCAAGGCACGGCCAATCGCAACCCGTTGGCGTTGCCCACCCGATAGCGCGCCAGGTTTGCGATCTAGCAGGGCTTCGATTTGGAGAACCTTGGCGGCCTGATCGACACGTTTCGCGATCTCGGCCTTGGGCACTTTCGCATTTTTGAGCCCGAACGACAGGTTTCCTCGTACGGTCATCTGCGGGTACAGCGCGTAGGATTGGAACACCATGCCAATACCGCGTTCGGACGGTTCGACCCAAGTGACATTCTCGCCTTTGATAAATATCTGACCGTCAGACACGTCCAAAAGTCCTGCGATGCAATTCAACAACGTGGATTTTCCGCATCCAGACGAACCGAGCAATACGAGAAATTCGCCTTCGGCGATATCGAGGTTGAGCTGTTTGAGAACTTTGAAGGCCCCGAAGTTCAGGTCCAGATTTTTGATTTCTACAGAGTTTGCCATGATGATCAGCCTTTGACTGCGCCAGCGGCGATGCCGCGAACAAAGAGTTTGCCAGAGGCAAAATAGATGACGAGAGGAACCAGACCCGTGAGAAGGGTCGCGGCCATATTGACGTTGTATTCTTTGACGCCTTGCACCGAGTTCACGATGTTATTTAGCTGGACCGTCATCGGATAGGTTGCTGGTTTGGTGTAAATCACGCCGAACAGAAAATCGTTCCAGATACCGGTGACTTGTAGGATGATCGCCACGACAAAGATCGGCAACGCCATTGGCACCATGATCTGGAAATAGATCTGCCAGAAGCCTGCACCATCCACGCGGGCGGCCTTGAACAGCTCTTCAGGGATGGCCGCGAAGTAATTGCGAAATAGCAGCGTTAGGATCGGCATACCGAATACCGTGTGCACAAGGACCAATCCCCAAATTGACCCCATCAGCCCGATTTCGCGGAGCATGATGACGATGGGATAAAGCATGGTCTGGTAAGGAATGAACGCGCCAATGATCAGGATCGTAAAGAAAGTTTCAGAGCCTTTGAACTTCCAGTTGCTTAGCGCGTAACCGTTGATGGATGCGATGGCGATGGACAAGACAATCGATGGGATCAGGATACGTACCGAGTTTCCAAAACCACGGGACAAGCCATCACAATTAATGCCAGTGCAGGCCTCCGACCATGCCTTCACCCATGGCTCAAACGTAACTTCCACGGGAGGACCGAATACGTTGCCCATGCGGATTTCCGGCATTCCCTTGAGGGACGTGACGATCATGACATAGAGCGGCAACAGGTAGTACATGGAGACCACAATAAGCGTGCCATAGAGAAATATATTGGCGCGGGAAAAGGTTCTTTTTGGCTTTGGTCCGCGCGGGTCGGCGGCGGTGTTTGTTGTCATATCAGCCACGTTTCCGGCCTCCGAATTCGAGGTAGGCCCAAGGGATCAGGATGATCACAACGGAGCACAACATCATTGTTGAAGCGGCAAAGCCTTGCCCCAAGTTCTGAGCGCGGAACATGTATTCGATGACGTATTTCGCTGGGACTTCTGAGGACAAGCCAGGGCCGCCTCCGGTTTGGGCTACGACCAGATCGTAGAGTTTGATGATGCCTGACGCGATAAGGACGAGCGCCGTGATGAACACAGGCCGCATCATCGGGATGATTACTACAACATAGGTCTTGATCGTGCTGATCCCGTCGACCTTAGTGGCTTTCCAAATATCTTCATCGATGCCGCGCAAGCCAGCGAGCATGATGCACATGATCAAACCTGACCCCTGCCAGATACCGGCAATGAGGAGGCCAAAGATCACGATGTCAGGGTTGTTAAGTGGGTCAAAGTTGAACGACGTCCAACCCCAGTCTCGCACGACGCTTTGCAAGCCGAAATCTGGGTTTAAGATCCACTGCCACGCTAGGCCTGTGACCACGAAAGACAGGGCGAAAGGGTATAGGAAAATTGAGCGAAAGGCGCTTTCGAACCGGATTTTACGATCAAGGCACGCCGCGAGGGTGAAGCCGATCAGCAGAGTTAGGATCATGGAGCAGCCACCGTAAATGGCGAGGTTTTTGATCGAAATGATCCAGCGGTCCGTGCTCCAAAGGCGTTCGTACTGATCAAAGCCGACCCAGTTTGTTTTCGGCAACATTCGAGAGCCGGTAAAAGAATACGTGACGGTCCAAGCGGTCCCGCCCACAAAGACGACGAGCGCAGTTAGGATCATCGGCAGGGACGCCAGCTTTGCCATCCAGTTCTTGAACAATCGGCGGGGGCGTTTTTGGCTATGGGTAGGGGGGTCCGAGGCCACGGTCATCGTGTCGGCTCCAAATCAATAAATGTGGGTGGATGTGGTCCGGCAGCTAAGCCGCCGGACCGGATCATCGGATCGCTTAGTCTGCGTCTTCGATCAGTTGCGCGTATGCTGCTTGCGCATCCGCAGCAGACATATCACTAGACCAGAACTGTGCCATCAAATCTTCGATCTGAAGCGTAGTATCCTGAGAGAAGGAAATATCGCCAGATGGCAGTACGCCACCATTTGCAAGGATTTCGAGGCCCTTCTGCATGCAACCGTTCGCAGCAGACAGGTCGATGTCACCGCGCACAGGCAACGACCCCTTAGCAAGGTTGAAAGCAACTTGCGCCTCTGGGGAGATCAACAATGCGGCAAGTTCTTTTTGTGCTGCTGTGATTTCAGGATCGTCGTTCACTGGGAAGTAGAAAGCATCACCACCCGTATCGATAACGGGGTTCAATCCAAGCCCAGGAAGACAGGAATAGTCTTCGCCTTCAACCTGTTCAGCAACGGCGAACTCGCCTTGCGCCCAGTCACCCATGATCTGCGCACCAGCAGCACCGGTGATGACCATGTTTGTAGCAAGGTTCCAATCTTGAACATTGGAGTCAGCCGCAAAAGCGCGTGCTGCTGCAACCGCTTCGAACGCTGCTGTGTATTCAGGGCCGCGTGCCGCATCAGCGTTTTTGTTGATGTTCACCTCGTCCCATGCATCCTGACCTGCAACCGCAAGCGTGATCGCACCGAATGCGATATTTTGCTGCCAACCTTGCTGACCCATGGCGAGAGGCAAAGTACCGGCTTCTTCTAGGGCAGGCGCGGACGCCACGAATTCGTGCCAATCAGTAGGCACATCAAGACCAGCGTTTTCATATGCTGCGTGGGACAACCAAATCCACTGCGCGGAGTGGATGTTCACTGGAACACAGTAGATTTTGCCGTCCAGCGTACATGCGTCCAACAAGGAAGACGGGTTCACGATGTCAGCCCAACCGCCGGCTTCAGCAACGTCTGTGAGATCAAGAAGCAGACCTGCTTCGATCAGTTCTTCAGCTTGACGGCCGTGGTTCAGCTGCGTCGCTGCCATCGGGTCACCGCCGAGAATACGGGAAATAATGATTGGGCGCGCCGTGCCGCCAGAACCGGCGATCGCGCCGTCGATCCATGTGTTGCCCGTCGCATTCCATGCTTCGGCGAATTTGGAGACCGCTGCGGCTTCGCCGCCAGATGTCCACCAGTGAGTGACTTCCAATTCAACGCCTTCGGCCAATACAGACGTAGCTGTTGCTGCGGTAAGTGCTGTTCCCAGCAGAGCCGACTTAAGAATTTTAGACATTTTTTCCTCCCAGAAAATGCGGTTGCCCGCCAATGATTTTTAGACCGCGTTGTGACCTCCTCACTCTGCAATCGATTACATTTTCATCCGCTGTTGATGTTTGTGTCAAGAAAATATGTAATCGATTGCACGAAAGGCAGAAATTGCAGGACCTTAAAGTTGTGAAAACTTCGACACTTCAAGACGTTGCCCGAGTTGCAAGAGTTTCGACCGCGACGGTGTCCCGGACGTTGTCGAACCCTGATGTTGTATCCGAATCGACTAGACGGCGGGTGTCTGAGGCTGTGAAGGCCACCGGATATCGTATCAATCGGGCCGCGCGAAACCTTCGCACGCAGCGGGCGCATTCGGTGTTGGTGCTGCTTCCCGATTTGGCCAACCCGTTCTTTTCGACGATCCTGGAAGGCATTTCTCGCAACCTTTCGCGACTGGGATATTCCATGCTGATTGCTAGCACCGAACAAGTGCACGATAGCGGAGAGCGGCTCGTCGATTATCTCGAAGATGCCCGCGCCGACGGCATGATTATTCTTGATGGCGGGCTGGACGCAGAAGTGGTGGAGAAGCTTGAGAATGCACCGCAAGCCAAACGCATCCTGTTCGCCTGTGAATGGGTTGAAGGTGCCGATTTCCCGTCTGTTCGGTGCGAAAACCGCCATGGAACACGCGCAGCCGTGAATCACTTACATGATCTGGGTCATTCCAAGATTGGCCATGTGACGGGCCCTGAGGGTAACGTTCTAATGCACACCCGTAAGGATGCACTTGTCGCCGAAATGGCGCGCCTCAACCTTGAGCTAAAGCCAGAGTGGGTCATCGCCGGTGACTTCTCGCTCGCGGCGGGGTGTAAGGCGGCGCAGACTTGGATCGCATTAGAAGATCGTCCTACCGCTGTGTTTTGCGCCTCCGACCAATTGGCGATGGGTTTCATCGCGGAACTATCGCGCCATGGAATTAAAGTGCCGCAAGATGTTTCGGTCATGGGGTTTGACGATATTGAATTGGCAGAACAGTTCATCCCACCTCTAACAACCATCAGACAAGACCGGTTGATGATTGGCCAAACCGCTGCGGAAATTCTTATGACAAGGATATTAACACCCAACGAAGAACCTGCCGAACACGCAGCTGTCTTGCCGGTATCCCTCGTGGTTCGAGAAAGCACCGCGCCACCGCCCGAATGAAGCATGAAATCTCGTGGTCTACTTTGGGGTAAGCTGGAATGGCAAAAGTGATGCGTCGGCCGGGACTGAGTTCTTGCACGACCATGATTTAGCCCGGTCGACCCGTAGAAGATGTAACCGGAAAGGGTTGTAGCGCCTGAACCGTCTAATGGTCGATCATTGTGCCAGATAGCCAATACCGCAGAATGCCACCAGGCAGCCGGCCCACTGATAAATGTTTATGCGCTCTTTCAAGAAGACTGAAGCGAGCCAGATCGTCGGTAAACCATAAATTGCGGTTGCGACAGCTGCGTATTCAGGGTGAGGGTAATCGGCAGCGGCCATGATCGACAGGATGGCGACACCATCAAGAACTCCCATAATTGCAAGGATACTCAGCGTTTCACGTTTTGGCCAAAGAGGCAGGCGTAATGCGATGATACCGCAAATTAGCAAGCCAATCGCGATGACGCGTGTTCCCATGGCCGTCACTAAGCCGTTGGTGAGTTCCGCTGCGGCGTGACCGAACGTGAAAGTGATTGCAAAGGCCGCCGCCGCAACCAATGCGCTCACTACAGTCCAGAATCTATCTTTCTCTTGCGCGTGCTCCCGATCCGCGAGGACGGCGACCATCGCGATCCCAGTAAGGATCACAAGGATTGCCCCCCATTGTCCCAATGAAACGCGCGCGCCTGCGATCACTGATATCCCGATCGAGAAGACTGAGAAACACGCAACCAATGGCGCAGCGAGCCACACTGGGCCCCTTTGAAACGCAACATAAAGCCCGCAATTGGCGACAGCAAAAGACACCCCCGCAAGTAGTAATGGCACCACGCTTGTTATGGGTATGCTGGCATAGTTTCCCGTCATTATGAGAAGCGCGGATTGAAATAACAGACCAAATACCATGACCGCAAATAGGCAGGCGCTTATGGGGGCGTTTTGACTAATGAAGCGCACACAAAAATCATGAAGACCCCAGCACCCTGCTGCGATCAACCCAAAAAAGAGGGACATTAGAAGCTAACCTTCGGATGGTGGCACGATATGACAGGGCCAAACATAAGTTGGGTGAGGTTTTCCACGAGTTTCCTGACATTTAGGTTTGCGCTGTATTGCATTCAAATATATTCTTCATGTTAAATAAATATTCCAGTCATGCAACACGCGAGGCGCTCATGCGGGACGAATATATCAAGGTTAACGCCGGACCGCCAAAACCGAGCACCATTTACGAACCACGTATATTCTCGTTGCCTATAGGTACGGAGCGTTACGTGGTTGAGGGTGGCGGTGCGGCGCTTGTGGCTGTGTCTGTCGGTGATCAGATCACGATCATCAATGATGAAGGCGGCCAGCCTTGTGAACTGTTGGTCAGCGACACAAAGGGCAAGATCGATGCAAGTGTCATCGGGGCGACGGGGCAGGGCCCTGCGGTAGGATTGCAAGCGCTACTCAACAGTGACGATCAGTCCTTGCGCGGGATGCGCATGGGGTTAGACGCACGCAAGATCGACGTCAGCGTTGCAGGCGCAGTTCATCTGTTCGAGGCAACTACGCCCGCCAAAACCGAAGCGGTATTCACTGCCCAGCGCGATGGAACTGTGATCGTCGTCGCCCCCGGCGGGATTATGGATATTGAAGCGCAGAACACGGCAACTCCCCTGACGGTGATGATCAAGCGTGCTGTTATCAAACAAAACGTCGGCTTCGAATTGCCCACGCCGCTGGCGGAGCCGTTACAAGACATTCGAGTGCATACCCAGACGGCTGAGGCTTATTTCGTGAAAGCGGGCGATTACATCCAGATACTGGATGTGGACGGGCGACAGTGCACGGACTTTGAATGCTTCAGTGCTCGAAAGCTGGACAAGGGCATCGAACACGCGTTGGACGTGACCACGACGCGTACGTTGATGGGTCATGCATATCCGATGCCGGGTTTGCACGCGAAATATTACGATCAAGACATGGTGCCATTGGTTGAGGTTGTGCAGGATACCTGTGGTCGTCACGATGCCTTCGCCTTGGCGTGTTCGGCGAAGTACTACGATGATATCGGCTATCCCGGGCACATCAATTGCTCTGACAACTTTAATAGCGCGCTGTCCGAATTCGGCATCGGTGGGCGGGCTGGTTGGATGGCCATCAATTTCTTTTTCAACACAGGGATCGATGATCACGGCGTGATGTATTCCGACGAACCATGGTCGCGTCCTGGCGATTACGTGCTGTTGCGCGCCCTCACAGATATCGTCTGCGTTTCCAGCGCTTGCCCAGATGACACATCACCCGCCAATGGTTGGAACCCCACTGATATCCATGTGCGGACCTATTCCGGCAAAGAGACATTTCAACGCGCCATTGCTGTGCGCGCGACACCAGATGCGGAGCCCAAGATGACCAAGCAAACCGGATTTCACGACAGCTTTGCCAAACACACCCGTAATTTCGTGGAGTACAACGGCTACTGGCTGCCGAATTGCTTTGCTGATGCCGGACCGATCGCGGAGTATCACGCCTGCCGCCAAGACGCTGTGATTATGGACTTATCGCCTTTGCGCAAGTTTGAGATCAATGGCCCTGACGCCGAAGCGCTTTGCCAATATGTTTTTACCCGCAATATGAAAACGCTTCCCGTGGGCGGGGTTGTCTATACGGCGATGTGTTACGAACATGGCGGCATGATTGATGACGGCACGGTGTTTCGCCTTGGGCGCGACAACTTCCGCTGGATTGGCGGTAGCGATTATGGCGGCGAATGGATCCGAGAACAGGCCGAAAAGCTAGGATTAAAGGTGCTGGTGCGCTCTTCTACGGATCAGTTGCATAACGTCGCCGTGCAAGGGCCGAAGTCACGAGATCTTTTGCGAGACCTAATTTGGACGGCGCCCCATAATCCCGAGTTCGACCAGCTAGCTTGGTTCCGTTTCACTCCTGCGCGCCTTCGCGATGAGACAGGTACGCCGTTTGTCATTTCGCGAACAGGCTACACCGGTGAGTTGGGCTATGAAGTCATGTGCCACCCCAAACATTGCGCCGAAGTCTTTGACGCCATTTGGGAGGCAGGACAAGATTACGGGTTGCGCCCTATGGGGCTCGAGGCTTTGGACATGGTGCGCACTGAAGCTGGCCTGATTTTCGCGGATTACGATTTCTCGGATCAGACTGACCCATTCGAAGCAGGCATTGGGTTTACTGTGCCACTGAAATCCAAACCCGATGACTTCATCGGCCGTGGTGCGTTGATCCGGCGCAAAGATCACCCAATGCGCAAACTTGTCGGTCTCGATATCGGGAGCGAAGTTGACGTTGCCCACGGTGATTGCATCCATATTGGTCGTGCGCAGATTGGCGAAGTCACTTCAGCGACCCGATCCCCCTTGCTTGGCAAAAATATTGCCATGGCGCGGATCGACGTGGCACATGCGGATGCCGGGACCGAAGTTGAGATAGGCAAGCTCGATGGGCACCAAAAACGTCTGCCTGCTGTGATCCGCTCTGACTTGGCGGCCTTTGACCCAAAAAAAGAACGCCCGCGAAGCTAGTCGCGGGCGCTGGGCGGGTTACCCCATCCGTTCCGAGGCGAACGACCCTGGTGAGGCTGGGAAGACCACGGTTTTGTTGCCGTTCAGGAAAACGCGACGGTGGATGTGCGCATGGATGGCGCGGGATAGGGCCTGACTTTCCACATCACGCCCTAGGGACACATAGTCCTCTGGTGACTGCGCATGGGTGACGC
This sequence comes from Octadecabacter algicola, assembly GCF_021532625.1. GTDB lineage: Bacteria > Pseudomonadota > Alphaproteobacteria > Rhodobacterales > Rhodobacteraceae > Octadecabacter > Octadecabacter algicola. The sequence goes on along the minus strand of NZ_JAKGAR010000003.1, from coordinate 77,327 downwards.
GCACAATGTCTTGCTCGATAATCGGGCCTTCATCCAAGTCAGCCGTCACATAATGGGACGTGGCCCCGATCAGTTTCACGCCACGTTGGAACGCCTGCTTATACGGGTTCGCCCCCTTAAAGCTCGGTAAGAACGAGTGGTGGATGTTGATGATCTTGCCCGACATCTTTTGGCACATCTGATCGGACAGGATTTGCATGTAGCGTGCCAGTACAATCAATTCCGCGCCGGATTCTTCGACGACCGACATAATCTTGGCCTCGGCGTCTGGCTTGTTTTCTTTGGTGACCTTGATGCAGTGGAACGGGATATCGTTGTTTACTACGACCTTTTGGTAATCCATGTGGTTTGAAATCACAGCAACGATATCAATCGGCAACGCGCCGATGCGCCAGCGATACAACAGATCGTTCAGGCAGTGACCAAACCGCGAAACCATGATCACGACCTTCATTTTGACGGTTTCGTCGTGGAATTCGTAGGCCATGCCAAAGTCTTCGGCAGGCTTGGTGAAGCCATCGGTCAACGCGACGAGGTCCTTGCTATCGTCACAATCAAAGCTGACACGCATAAAGAAGTTGCCGGTTTCCTTATCATCGAACTGGGCGCTGTCGGTGATATTGCAGTTGTTGTCGGCAAGGTAGTTCGCGATGGCCGCAACGATGCCGCGCTTGGATTGGCATGTTACGGTGAGGGCGTATTTACTCATTGAAGTGGTCCTGTTCGAGTGGTGATAAAATGGTAACTGGAGTGTCCAAGGTCACAGACCGCCCCCGATTGGGGGGCGGTTCGGCTGATGGGGTTTGTGAAGTTTGGATTAGTTTTGCAGGTAGACCTCGAGGCTATCATCAAGCGCGTCTTTCCAAGGCGTATGGTGCTTGGGCGCCATCGTGCCGGTGATGACGGATTTGTAGCCGTTGTCACGGAAGGTCATGATGTTCTTCTTCTTGTGCCCCTTCCATTCCTTGAAGGCCTTACAGGCGCCTTCGACGTCAAAGGAGGGGTAGTCGGTTTCTGAAATCAGTTCCTTGATGTAGTCGCCCTGATACCAGATCGCATCGTAGTCATCCTTGCCCGCATCTTCGCGCGCGATCCGGTCGACGACATCAGCTTTCATCGCTGCCGTGTCAGGCAAGGCGATACGCCCCATGATCACGTCACGTACGAACCACGCTTGCGCGTCGAACATGTTGAATGTGAACCATTGGTCCTGCATCCCGACATAGAACAGATCGGGTTCGTCCACATAGACCACGCCTTTATACAGGTCTGCGGCCGCCAGTCGGTTTGCGGTCTTGAGCTTTAGCTCGTCGGGTAGGAACGGGAAGTGGTGCTTGTAACCTGTGCACAGGATCACCGCATCGACATCTTTGGAAGTGCCGTCTTTGAAATAGGCGGTGTTGCCATCCACGTGGGTCAGAAGGGGGACTTCGGCCCAGTTGTCGGGCCAGTCATATCCCATTGCGGCTGTGCGGTGACTGACGGTTATGGATTTCGCGCCATACTTCCAACACTGCGAACCGATGTCCTCGGCGGAGTAGGAGGTCCCGACGATCAGGATGTCTTTATCTTTGAACTCCATAGCATCGCGGAAATCATGGGCGTGCAGCACGCGGCCTTTGAATTTGTCAAAGCCGTCGAAATGCGGAACATTCGGGGTGCTAAAGTGCCCCGTGCAAACGATGACATGATCGAACTCTTCGGTGTAGGTATGATCATCGGGAAGGTGGCAAACGGTAACTTGAAACATATCCCCGTCCTTTTTCACCCAACGCACGGCCGTCTCAAAACGGATCAGGTCGCGCACACCGGCCTTTTGAACACGGCCTTGGATGTAATCAAACAGCACAGCGCGGGGTGGATAAGATGCGATCTGTTTGCCGAAGTGTTCTTCGAAAGAATAATCCGCAAATTCCAAGCCTTCTTTTGGTCCGTTGGACCAAAGATAGCGATACATGGAGCCATGCACCGGTTCGCCGTATTCATCGAGCCCCGTACGCCAAGTGTAATTCCAAAGCCCACCCCATTCAGACTGCTTTTCAAAGCATACGATCTCGGGGATTTCTTCTCCCTTAGCTTGAGCGGATTGAAAGGCACGAAGTTGGGCAAGGCCTGAGGGACCAGCACCGAGAATGGCGATACGTTTGGGCATTGGGGAATCCTTTTATAGCGGTTGCTGGATTGCACCGCGATGATTACCCTAAGTCAATAATTATTCTTACTAGTGAACAAAACTTAAGCACTATTGGGACATATATTTGCTTTGATCCGCCTTTGTGCTGCGGTAGGGATGACGCATTAAGCAAGGGACAGATGATGGAAAAGCCGAGTTTTAGTTATTGGTCGATTGCCGCTTTGGGGTTGGTGTGGAGTTTGATGGGGTGCCTCAGCTACATCGCACAGAACAACGCCGACTTCGTTGCTCAACTGGCCGAGCCGCAGCGCTCGTTTATCACGCAGCGACCATTCTGGGCGTCAGCGGTTTTTGCGGTTGCGGTCTACGGCGGGGCTGTTGGGTGCATATTGCTGCTGTTGCGTCGGGTGGCCGCCGTTCAGGCGCTGGGGCTTTCGTTGATGGGGGCTTTGGTGACTATGTTTTACATGGTCATGACATTGGGCTTGTCCATCGGAGTCCTGCAAAGCACAGGGATCTCGGTTCTGGTCGGCTGCATCTTATTTTGGATTTCGATGGCGGCGCGGGCACGCGGGTGGCTGCGTTAATCTGACGTCAGAACGTTTGTCGCACGGCTTTGGTTCAGTGCAACACCGCTACAACCGAGCGCGCGCATCTCTTTGATTAAATCGTAAGTCTGGCGTGCCGCGTCGTGGATAGGCAAACCTTCGGCACGAACATTCGAAATGCAATTGCGTGCACTGTCTGGTGTTTGTGCTGACGGATTTTGGGTGATGTAAACGCCCAACCCGTCTGCCGCCGATAGTCCTGGGCGTTCGCCAACAATCATCACAACGGTTTTGGCAGCTAGCGCCAACGCGATGCCATCACCCAACGCGACCCGCGCTTGCCGCGCTAGGATCACTGGGCCAATGTTTAGTCCGTCTTGGGACAGTTTTTTGTGCAGCTCAGTCACGAAAGCTACCCCATTTAAGGCAATCGCAACGGCAGAAAGCCCATCGCCCAAGACGACAGCGACATCGGGCGAAGCGTGGCGTGACAGTACATCTGCCTGATCTTGTGGCAACAGGCGACCCAGATCGGGGCGGGTGATGAATACGTCTCGGGTGGCGGCTGAACTGGTGACAATGTCATGAGGCAAGCCCAAAGCATCAAGACCAGCGGTCAGTCGCGCAACATCCAGTTCCGATTCAACAGCCTCGCGGGCGCGCGCATGATCGAGGGCAAAGTCCAATGACGCCGCCGTATCCGCAGCAAAACGGGGCGGGCCAAAATTTAGGCGGGCTTGAGTAATGGCGCGAATTGCGCCGCGGGGGGTAAGGGGATCATTCATCAGTTGGGAAGCCGCAGTTGGCCAAGGGCGTTTTCGATTGAAGGGATTCTGACATCAGGTGTCCCGATGCCCATACGATCCATCCAAGCGGCGAATTCGGGCGCGGGAGGTCGCTGCAAGGTGGTTCGGATATAATTGGCGTCATGGTGTGACAGAGTTTGGTAGTTCAACATGATATCGTCCGATCCAGGGACGGTGATGACAAAACTAACGCCAGCCGCGGAAAGCACGGTCAGCAACACGTCCATGTCTTCCTGATCGGCGTAAGAATGGTTAGTGTAGCAGACATCCACCCCCATCGGCAGGCCGAGCAACTTGCCGCAAAAATGGTCCTCCAAGGCGGCGCGAATGATCTGTTTTCCATTCGCAAGGTATTCCGGTCCGATAAACCCAACCACGGTGTTCACCAGCAATGGCTTGTATTGACGCGCTACAGCATAGGCGCGCACTTCCATAGTTTGTTGATCCATGTCGTGGTGGGCATCTGCCGACAGTGCCGCGCCTTGCCCTGTTTCGAAATACATCAGATTGCTTCCTGCCGGGGCGCGACCAAGGTTGTACGCAGCATCGTAAGCTTCGTCCAACATTGGCAGCGTGACGCCAAAACCCGCGTTGGCTTTGGTTGATCCGGCGACGGATTGAAAAACCAAATCAACAGGGGCGTTTTGCTCCATTGCTTTGATTGCCGTGCTGACATGCCCAAGAAGGCAATGCTGCGTCGGGATATCAAGCTGTGTTCGGATCAACTCAAGCACCTCGCAGATACGAATATAATCGGGCACGGTATCCGTGGCAGGGTTCACGCCGATTACGGCGTCGCCCGTACCCATCAACAGCCCGTCGACTGCCGAGAGAGCGATGCCACGGCTGTCATCGGCGGGGTGGTTAGGCTGGTTGCGCGTGGACAAGTGCCCGCGCAACCCGATAGTAGAACGAAATTTGGTCACGACTTCGATTTTGGCAGCAACGGCGATCAGGTCTTGTGCGCGCATGATCTTACTAACGGCGGCGGCCATTTCAGGGGTCACACCCCATGCGATCGCCGTCAAATCCGTGCCCGTTGTCGTTGGGGTCAGCATCCAGTCGCGAAAGGCTCCAACGGTAAGCGAAGCAATAGGCGAAAAGGCTGAGGCGTCCTGCTGTTCCATGATCAAGGCGGTGACATCATCGTCCTCAACCTGCAAAACATCATCCAGAAACGCCTTCAGTGGCACATCTGCCAGACACCGCTGTGCCGCGAGCCGCTCAACGGGTCCACTGGCACAAAGCCCCGCCAACTGATCACCAGTGCGTTCGGGTGTGGCATGAGCCAAAAGTTGTTTGAGGGAAGGCCATTTAAAGCGTTGCCCGCCGATATCCGCAAAATATTTCATAGTGAAATGGGACCATACAAGACCAAGTCAGACAACAAAAAAGGGCCGCGAATGGGAAACACGGCCCTGATCTGATTAGACTTTGAGCAAATCAAATATCTAATGTGTTGTCCTTTTCCCATTGGCTGAAGAACCCAACGAAGCTGTTCCATTCCTGCATCTTCATTTTGAGGTAAGAGGCAGAGAATTCTTCGCCCATGGCTTCCTTAAGGCCCTTGTCTTTGTCGTAGTCGCGCAAGGCGTCCAACATGTTGAGGGGCAGTTTTGGCGCACCGCGCACTTTGTGGCCTTCGGCATACATGTCGATGTCGTGGCGTTTGCCTGGGTCGGCCTTGTTACGCACACCTGACAGGCCCGCCGCAATGATAACGGCCTGCAACAAGTATGGGTTCACGGCGCCGTCTGGTAAGCGCAATTCGAAACGGCCCGGGCCGGGAACACGCACCATGTGAGTGCGGTTGTTACCTGTCCATGTAACGGTGTTAGGGGCCCATGTGGCACCAGATGTCGTGCGCGGCGCGTTGATGCGTTTGTAGCTGTTGACTGTCGGGTTGGTGATGGCGGCCAAGGCGCTGGCGTGTTTCATGATCCCGCCAAGGAACGTGCGGCCTTTCTCGGACAGGCCGAGTTCGGCTGTCTGGCTACTGTCGTTAGGTTCCATCGCGAAGACATTGGTTTTGCCGTCCAGATCCCAGACCGAGATGTGGGCGTGGCAACCGTTGCCGGTTAGGCCCTCAACGGGTTTGGGCATGAACGTGGCGCGGTAGCCGTATTTTTCCGCGACGGTCTTAACCATAAACTTGAAGAAACTGTGCTTATCCGCCGTGGCAAGCGCGTCGTCGTAATCCCAGTTCATTTCCCACTGACCGTTCGCGTCCTCGTGGTCGTTCTGATAGGGGTTCCAGCCGAGCTCTAGCATGTGGTCGCTGATTTCTTGGATCACCTCAAGGCGGCGCATGAACGCCTGCTGATCGTAACAGGGTTTGGCTGCCGTGTCGTAGGGGTCACTGATCTGCTCACCGTCGGGTGTCAGCAAGAAGAATTCAGCTTCGATCCCCGTTTTGACGCGCATGCCTTCCTCGGCAGCTTCATCAATCAAACGGTGTAGCACGTTGCGCGGAGCTTGCGCGACGGGTTGGCCTTCCATGACGCAATCGGCTGGTACCCACGCGATTTCGCGGTTCCATGGAAGGATGATTACGGCCTCTGGATCGGGCACCGCCAACATATCTGGGTGGGCTGGCGTCAGGTCCAACCATGTGGCGAAACCCGCAAAACCGGCCCCGTCTTCCTGCATGTCCGCGATGGCGCGCGCAGGAACAAGCTTGGCGCGTTGGCCGCCAAACAGGTCGGTGAAACTGATCATGAAATATTTAACGCCGTTGTCGGCTGCGAATTTGGCAAGATCTGTGGTCATTGCGGATTTCCCTGTGAAGCAAAGAATGGGGCGCGAACTGCGTGGCCGCGCCCTCGTTTTCAGTTAAAAAGATGTGCCTGGTTTGCCGGGGTACCAGTCGGTGCCAGCAAGCGGGATCTTGGCCATGGCGGCGGCTTCCATCGTCAACGCACAAAGATCCTCGGGCTCGAGGTTGTGCAGATGGTTTTTGCCGCAAGCGCGCGCGATGGTTTGCGCTTCGAGCGTCATCACCTTGAGGTAATTGTTCAAACGCCGTCCGCCTTCGATGGGATCAAAACGTTTCATCAATTCGGGGTCTTGGGTGGTGATACCTGCGGGGTCTTTGCCCTCGTGCCAATCGTCATAAGCACCGGCCGTGGTACCAAGTGCATTGTACTCGGCCTCCCATTTCGGGTCATTATCCCCGAGGGCGATGAGGGCAGCTGTGCCGATGGCAACTGCGTCAGCACCCATGGCCATGGCCTTGGCCACGTCCGCACCGGTGCGGATACCGCCCGACACGATTAACTGCACCTCGCGGTGCATTCCGAGGTCTTGTAAGGCGCGAACGGATTCACGAATACACGCCAAGATCGGTTGGCCAACGTTTTCGATAAACACATCCTGTGTGGCAGCTGTGCCGCCCTGCATACCATCCAATACGACAACATCGGCACCCGCTTTGACTGCAAGGGTCGTATCAAAATAAGGGCGCGCGCCGCCGACTTTTATGTAAATCGGAACTTTCCAACCTGTGATTTCACGAAGCTCTAGGATTTTGATTTCAAGATCATCAGGGCCCGTCCAGTCCGGGTGACGACAAGCGGACCGTTGATCGATGCCTTTGGGCAAGTTGCGCATCTCTGCGACGCGGTCGCTTATTTTTTGGCCTAGTAACATGCCACCGCCGCCCGGTTTTGCGCCCTGACCAACAACGATTTCAATCGCGTCGGCGCGACGCAGATCGTCTGGATTCATCCCGTAACGCGAGGGCAAATACTGATAGACCAGTTTGTTGGAATGACCGCGTTCTTCATTGGTCATGCCGCCGTCACCAGTGGTCGTAGATGTCCCCGCAAGGCTCGCACCACGGCCCAAGGCCTCTTTGGCAGGGCCGGAAAGGGCACCAAAGGACATGCCCGCGATGGTAACTGGGATATCCAACTCAATCGGGTTCTTGGCAAAACGGGTGCCAAGTGACACGGACGTTTCGCACTTCTCGCGGTACCCCTCGAGCGGGTAGCGCGACATGGAGGCTCCAAGGAATAGCAGGTCGTCGAAATGGGGCAATTTGCGTTTCGCCCCACCGCCGCGAATGTCATAGATACCAGTCGCCGCAGCGCGGCGGATCTCGGCGTTTACAGGGTTGGAGAACGTTGCGGATTGGATTGGCGCGGTTAGAGGTGCGCCGCTGGATTTATCTGTCATGGCTTTTCCTCAGTACGCATTGTCGATCTTGAAGGTGTAAAGTTCTCGCGCTGAACCGTAGCGTTTGAATTCTTCTGGTTTGGCGTCTGCCCCTGCACGTTCCAGAAGGTCTGCAAGGATCGCCAAATGTTCAGGTCGCATTTCCTTTTCAATGCAATCCGCGCCGAGGGATTTGACAGAACCACGTACAAACAGGCGGGCTTCATAAAGGCTATCGCCCAAGGCATCGCCAGCGTCACCACAAACAACAAGGTTACCCGTTTGCGCCATAAACGCAGACATGTGCCCGATATTGCCGTGCACCACGATGTCGATCCCCTTCATGGAAATCCCGCAGCGCGATGACGCATTGCCTTTGATGACCAACAAACCGCCGTGGCCCGTGGCCCCCGCGTATTGACTGGCGTCACCATCGATAACAATTGTGCCGCTCATCATGTTTTCAGCGACGCCCGGCCCAGCAGAGCCTTCGATATTGATCGTCGCCTGCTTATTCATTCCGCCACAGTAGTAACCAGTGGACCCTTTGACGGTGACTTCGATGGGGGCGTCTAACCCGCAGGCAATCGCATGGGCACCCTTTGGGTTTACGATCTCCCATGAGGTTTGGTTGGTGTTTTCGGCTTGTGCGTGCAGCGTTTCGTTCATCTCACGCAGCTCGATGTCCGCCATATCTAGTGTTTGCATTTAAGCGGCTTTCTCTTTGGTGGGCTGGTCAGCGTGGCTCCAGAAATAGACGGTTGCGGGTTCTGGTTCCCAAACACGGGCATCTTCAATTCCAGGAAGGTCGACCAAGGCGCGGTATTCGGACCCGAAGGCGACGTATTGATCGGTTTCGGCCATGACGGCGGGCTTACAAGCAATCGGGTCGCGCACGACGCCAAAGCCGTCCTTAGTGCCAACGACAAAGGTGAAGAACCCGTCTAGGTCATCAAGGCTGCTTTCGAGGGCCTCGCCCAAGGTTGCGCCATTTTGCATTTGCCAAGTCAGATAGGCCGCGCCCACTTCCGTGTCGTTCTCGGTTTCGATGTGAATTCCTTCGCGGCGCAGCTTGCGGCGCAGACTGGCGTGATTGGAAAGAGAACCGTTGTGAACAAGACACTGGTCATCGCCAGTGTTGAACGGATGGGCGCCCATCGTGGTCACAGCTGATTCTGTCGCCATGCGAGTGTGACCGATGCCATGACTGCCCGACATCTGCTCAATCTCAAAGCGTGCCGCCACATCTTTAGGCAGACCGACTTCTTTGTAGATTTCCAAAGTGTCGCCGCGACTCATGATCCGGAGCGCCGGATTGACCTGAGAAATTGCCGCACGGGCATTTTCAATTGCGCCGTGCGGGACACTTAAAACTGCGTGTGTGCTTGTGGTTTTCATCGAAACGGGCGCGCCGATTACCTGTCCCAAGGCGCTATCCAGACCGTCGAAGTCTGTTTCTGGCGTGTCTGATTGGACCACGATTTTAGACTTATCCATTGAATCATTTGAATAAATTGCGATGCCTGCACTGTCTGGGCCGCGGTCCGTCATCGTGACGAGCATTTTTGTCAACAGCGAACCCAATTGCGGCTCAAGCGTTTTGTCTTTCAGGAATAACCCGACAATCCCACACATTTAGCTACCCTCATTTGTTGCCCTGCACATCGCAGGTTGATCGAATCTGACGCTAACACCGCAATTCGGAACGATCAACAGCAGGAAACTTATTTTCACGTCAGGCAAAAAAGTTCTGGCCAGATGAAAATCACCATGGTTCATTTTTAGGAACGACCCACACTCCAAGAGGTCGGTCGAAAGCAACATTAACTGACAAGGGAACGAAACCGTGGAAGAACAACTCGCCGAACTCGCAGCGCAAGTCGCTGCCATAGAAACGAAAGGCAATCTGACGAACACGATGTTCGCAGAGCTTTACTACTACCTCACCATTCCTCTGATGATCATCATTCACGCTGGTTTCTTGGCCTACGAAATGGGCGCATCACGAGCCAAGAACGCATTGTCATCCGGCGTGAAAAACATCCTCGCGTTCGCGTTCGTCATTCCAGCTTTCTACTTTTTTGGGTGGTGGGTCTACTGGGGCTTCCCAACAGGTCTAACGCTTTCGGAAGGCGCAAATGGTATTTCCGGCGCGGCCTATGCAAACGCCATCGCTTGGCCATGGGGTGAAAGTGCCGCGTACATGGGGCCAAACACAGAAGACCAGATCGACGGTGTATTCTGGGGTGCGTTTGCCCTGTTCGCGGCGACGACGGCTTCTATCATGTCTGGTGCAGTGATCGAACGCATCCAGACAGTCGGCTTTGTTATCTGTGCAATCGTTCTTGGTGGCTTCAGCTGGACGCTAGCTGCGGCTTGGGCTTGGCACTCTGATGGCTGGTTGGTCACTCAGTGGGGAGTACACGACTTTGGTGCCGCCGGCTTGGTGCACGCAGTTGCGGCCTTCTTTGCGCTGGGTGTCTTGATCAACCTTGGCCCACGTCTTGGTAAATTCAACGAAGATGGCACTGCAAACGACCTTCCGGGTCACAACATGCCGCTTACGGCGACAGGTCTGATGATTATCATCGTCGGGTTCTGGGGCTTTTTGATGGGTTGTGTTGTTGTCGGTGGCGAAGCTTGGTCATGGGGTGGCAACTACGCGACAATCTATGGCACGCCGACAAACCTTGGCGCGTTGGCGTTCAACGTTTTGATGGCAATCGGCGGCGGCATCATCGGCGCATGGGTCTTCACCAAAGATCCGTTCTGGATGATGTCTGGCGCACTTGCTGGGATTATTTCCACAGCGTCCGGTCTGGATTTCTACTGGCCTGGTCTGGCGTTCATCATTGCCGTCGGCGCGGGTCTGTTGCTTAAGCCTGCGGCAACCTTCCTTGAGAAGTTCGGCATTGATGACGCGGTTGGCGCTGTAACTGTGCACGGCACATGCGGCATCTACGGTATGTTGGTCCTTGGTATTACAGCGGCTGGCTATCCAGCTTTGGGTGGTGAAGACGCACCAACGATCAGCCTGATGGGGCAGCTTGTTGGTTCCGTTGTGTTCATCGCGCTTGGCCTTGGCACCGGCTACGGTACATCCTTCGTATTGAAGATGTTCGGCATGCTACGTGTCCCTGCCGCTGCTGAACTTGCGGGTCTCGATACCGTTAAGGTCCCAGCACAAGCCTACCCAGAGGGCATTTCAATCTCTGCCCCAAGTGCAACAAAAGCTTAATTAGAAGGAGTAACGACTATGGGATTTCCATTTGAACCAGCGACTTGGGAAGGTGTGTCCGGCCCGATTTTCATGGGATACGGCAGCGCATTGCCCGGAATCTTCAGCGTAATTTCGATTGTTCTGTGCATTGGCGCATTGGTGATTGGCCAAAAGGCCGAGGCCAAGAGTTACAGCAAATACAGAAAATACGGCAAGTCTAAATAAGACGCTGAAAAATGATGCAGAGGGGCCTGTTATGCGGGCCCCTTTTGCCTGTTAGGAAACTTTATTGAATGTCAGTCTTGCTTTTGCGATCCGCCTGAGTCTCAATCTACGCAAGCAAAACAATACGATTAACACCGGTAGGGGAATCAAAATGGCCATTCTTTGGAGAGCATCAGCGCTTGCACATCGGCACGCAGAAATTGGCGGTGAGTTGGAAGACTGGAACGGCATGGGAACCGCTTGGTTCTATGATGACACGCCAGAACGCGCCAAAGCAGATTACGAAGCGGTCCGCACAAAAGCGGGTCTTATGGATGTATCAGGCCTCAAGAAGGTCCATGTGGTCGGCGCCGATGCGGCTTATGTCATCGACCGCGTCACAACCCGCAACGTTGAGAAAATCGCGCCTGGCCGGTCGACCTATGCCTCAATCCTGAATGCTGAGGGCAAGTTCATCGATGATTGTATCATCTACCATATCGCCGTGAATTCATGGCTGGTGGTGCATGGAACCGGTACGGGAATGGAACAGTTGGCCTCTGTCGCTGCAGGTAAGAACTGCGAAATCCTGTTTGACGACGATTTGCACGATATGTCCCTACAAGGACCGGTCTCGGTTGATCTTCTGGCACAGGAAATCCCAGCAATCCGCGACCTTGCTTATTTCGGTCTGATGCAGACACGCCTTTATGGTCGCGATGTTATGATCTCCCGAACGGGGTATACAGGAGAGCGCGGTTACGAGATTTTCTGCCGCGCCAAGGATGCCACACACCTCTGGGACAGCATTCTGGAAGCGGGCAAAGACATGGGCGTGCGCCCCGTGCAATTTTCAACGCTGGATATGCTACGGATCGAAAGCTACCTGCTGTTTTACCCTGGCGATAACTCTGAAACTTTCCCGTTCGAAAACGAAACCTGCGGCGACACGCTGTGGGAGCTTGGTCTCGACTTTACGGTGTCGCCTGACAAGCAGGGCTTTATCGGAGCGGAGAACCACTACGCGGCGAAGGGTAAAGAACGCTTCAAGATTTACGGCGTGAAACTGTCTGACAGCATGGATCAGATGGAGATGTTCGCTCGCGTGATGGCGGACGGTAAAGACGTCGGCGTCATCACCTATGGTTTGTCCTCCGAATTGAACGGCTATTCTGTTGCGATTGCACGGCTCGACCCGAGCGTCGCCATAAAAGGTACCAAACTGACAGTTGTTCAGCCGGACGGAACCGAACTTGCTGCGACGGCCGAAGATATGCCGTTTTACGACCAGGATAAATCCATCCGTACAGCGAAAGGGTAAGGAGGGCGCAGCATGTCGAAGTTTGAATTCCCGCCTAGCATTGGAAGCCGCCCCATTTGGGGGACGTTAGAACCGAGAACGGGCGCATCACATTTGTTTATTGCGGATGCACATGGCGCCGAAGCAATTATCGACGTTGCCACACCGGAATTGATGGAAACGGGGCATATCATTTTTATCAGCCGCGGCACGGATTACGCGGACAAACTTCGCGCGCTCGCACCTGCGCAGTTTTATGAAGGGCCGAGCTATGACGCGTCATTGCCGCGCATCAAACGTGTCCTCAGCGATGCCAAAATGGGGCTTCAGGTTTACCTGTCGGGAACCGAAGGGTTAATGGGGCAAGCCACAAACGAGGCGACTTCGGCGGGTGTACCACCCGCTGCGATCCAAACCGATCACCGCGGATCAACGGCGCGGCGGATGCAATGTGTGCACTGCAAAGGGTTTACCGAAGACGTGGAAACAGACCCGTTCGTGTGCAGCCATTGCGGGCTGAACCTGTTTGTGCGGGATCATTACTCCCGCCGATTAGCCGCTTATCAAGGCGTCTGCGTAGATGCAGAAGACCCCGGCAATGTACCGGCCCAGAAGGGGATTTACGAATGAGCGCGCCGCAGAAGACCAAGTCTGGCCCCGCGCAAATCGACGTCACGGTCAGTGCAGTTGTCCCTGTAACCGAATTTGTGACGCGTTTCGAATTTACCCGCAGGGATGGCACGGAGTTTCCACCATTTTCGGGAGGCGCGCATACTGTTGTCGCCATGCAAGACGGAACGCGTACGCGACTGAACCCCTATTCTCTTATGTCCGATCCTGCCGATCTTTCGACCTATGCAATCTCGGTACGTCGCGAAGATGACGGGCGGGGCGGGTCGGTATTTATGCACAGCCAGGTTAAGCAGGGCGATGCGATGACGCTCACCAATCCGGTGAACTTGTTTAGCCTCGATCTTCGCGCCAAGAAACACATCTTCTTTGCGGGCGGTATCGGCATCACACCGTTTCTGGCGATGATTGGTCAACTTGAATTGACCAACGGAAATTGGGAGCTGCACTACGCGTCCCGCACTCCGGAAAACGCGGCATATGCGGATGTCCTTTTGGCCAAGTTTCCAACCAAAGTGCATGTATATTACAGCAGCGCGAATGAACGCATTCCGCTTGCCGATGTATTGGATGGGCAGCCCCTTGGCACCCAGGCTTATGCCTGCGGACCCGAGCGTTTGATCGACGGTGTTCGTGACACAGCGATCGGCCTTGGCTGGCCAGACAGCAACGTTCACTCCGAAGAATTCCTCGCCCCAGCCGCCGGTGCCCCGTTTGAGGTCCGCCTGTGCAAGTCGGACAAGACGATCACCGTGGGCGAGCATGAGAGCCTGCTTGAAGCGCTGGAACGCGAAGGCGTGGACGCGCCGTTCCTGTGTCGTGGCGGGGCGTGTGGGCAGTGCGAAACCGATGTCGTTAGCGGTGCGGGCGAACTCATTCACTGCGATCACTGGCTTGAAGAAGAAGAACACGCCAGCGGTAAGAAAATCATGCCCTGTGTCAGCCGCTTTGTCGGCGAATTGTTGGAGATTGACCGATGAGTATCCAGTTCAACAACGAAACCTTTCGTGATGATTATTCATTCCATAACTCCGAATGGGCGATCAAACGGTTCCCGTTTCCGTTCCACGAAGACAGCTACATGTACTCAATGAATGCCGAACAACATCAGGGCGGGCCGGATGGGTCTGTCTATGAAAAACGGTTCGATGTGGATGAACACTATGTGTCAGAGATGCAGGACCGTGCCAAGGTTTTGGCGGATGATCCTCTACGCTGCCAATCCTTGCCGCATATGACCTTGGCGGGGTGGGATCTGCTCGAACTGATCATGGTTTCCAAATCCGAAGATTACCCCGACTTGTTCGAACTTCATCGCGACGGCAATCAATGGCGCTGGGTGAATAAACCTCTCGGCATTGATGATCCCTTTACCTTTTTGGATGACACTACGCTGCCTTACGGCCCTATGGAATATATCACGCGCCAGACACAAGGTGACTTTGCCTTACTGGATCAGCGTGAAGAAAACCTATGGATGGACGCTGGCATGATCACGACGCAGGCTGACTGGTCGCTGGATTTTGACATCGGAATGAACTTTTTTGAATGGCATGCGCCTGTGCCAAAAGCCAACGAAATGGGGATTTTCAAACGCGCGTTGAAGTACCTCATCAACATTCCGCAGGGGTCACCGGGGCGTCGGTTGAACTGGACGATGACAGTGAACCCGCTACTCGATACCTCTCCGGAAAACTACCACAAATGGGGCATCCAGAAGACAACGTTGACACCGGAAAACATCGGCGCGAAACAACATCTACGGGTTGAACTGCAGACTTTTTTCCGCTTGCCGCGATCCAATGCTTTGGCATTTCCGATCCGCTGTTATCTGTGCAGTTTTCAGGACCTGACGACGATGCCGAAATGGGGGCGCCGTTTGCATCGAGTCATTCGCGATCTGCCTGATGAATTGGCGACCTACAAAGGCTTTATCGACAACCGCCCGATGATGCTGGATTACCTGTCGAAGTTCGATGACGGGTTGCCCACGAGCCCCGGTATTTTCCCCGAGCCAGAAACAGAGCCGCCGCTTAAAACTTAGGTCTTCTGAGGGTAACTGATGATCGACAGATAGCGCGACGGTAGCTTCACGAGCTCTTCGGGGCCGTGGGGCGCGTCGGCGTCAAAGAACAGGGTATCGCCTGGCTTAAGCGGGTATATCTGATCCCCATGGCGGTAATCGACCTCGCCTTCGAGCATATAAATCGTTTCGATCCCGCCGTGCTGGAACGCAGGAAAGACGTCGGATTTTTCGCTGAGTGTAATCATGTAGGGTTCTACGATCACGCCACTGGCATTTGATCCGATGTGACCCAAAAGGTTGTACTGATGGTTGGCGCGGGTACCTTCGCGTTCGAGTTCAACGCCTTCGCCAGCTTTGGTATGAACCGCCGTACGCCCTTCTTCAAAGCCACGAAAAAACGATGTGATCGGCACAGACAGAGCGTTCGCCAAGGTCTGCAATGTGGTCAAAGACGGAGAGGTGTTTCCGTTTTCGATCTTGGACAGCATCCCAATTGAAAGGCCAGTGGTCTCGGAAAGGTCGGCCACAGTGATGTTCTGCTTGCGGCGATGGGCGCGGACCTCTCGACCGATTGCAACCTCGAGAACTTTTTCGCGAGTCTCGCGGACGAGGTGGGGGTCTTGGGACAAAGGGGCTGCGGCCATGGAACTGGTCTTCACTTTATGAAATATCTTACGTTTCTAAGGCTTTCGTTAGGACGGTCAAGGCTTGAGAGGTTAACGCGGGTTACGCTACCGAGGTCGCAGCGGTGATTAACGCATGATGTAGGCTTTTAGCAGACGCACGTGGGCCAAGTATGCGGATGTGATCGTAGGCTGCGCGGCGAATGACGAAACAACCCAGCTGGTGGATCATTGTGCGACGCACATCACCGGCGACCATTTTGCGGATCGGAATGTTGCACAGGATTTCGCACATGTCTGGCATTCGCTCGCCAGTCACATCAAATGCGACCCAAGCGCCCGATTGTTCGGTCACAGAGGCCGCATCGCCGAGCTTGGCCTTGAGTTGGTCGGCAATGTCTTCGTGGGTGTCCATAGGCGCCCCAATCATCCACTGATCCGGCCCCATCCAAAACCCTGCTTCAGGATCATGCAGAACGGTTCTTCCGACATCTGGAACTGCGCCAAGAACAGCTTTGAGAACTTTGGTGCAAGTATTCTCGCCGCCGGTACGTGCAGCGACAGAGGCCAGCGCGACGCCAGTATTTTCTGCGACGGTTACGGTGCCAATGGTTTGTGTTGCCGCGCCGAGCGCGGGCGTTGGCGTTAAATCATGCACGGAGCCGCTCCCCTTCTGGGTCAATGAAATGGGCGCTGCAAATTTCCACATCGACATCGACGCCCGTCAGTGGGCTAACCAGTCTCATGATCTCTCCGATCCGGTTGCTGCCATCCTTGAGGAAGGCCAGCGCGATATGATGGCCCAGATTGGGGGAATAGCAGGCAGAAGTCACGTACCCTTGGTCGTGGGCAGCAGCTACCGGACCATCGGCCGCCATGAGGTGAGCGCCCGCTGGAACCTTGTCTGCTAGGTCAATCGGCTTCACCCCGACGGCACGTAGGTCGTCCGATTGGTTCATTCCTTCGCGCCGTGATAGCACCGCACCGATGCTGTCCTTCATGGTGCTGACCATGCGCCCCATACCAAGGTTCGCTGCTGTGGTGGTGCCATTTAACTCATTGCCCGCTGCATGACCCTTTTCCATACGCATAACTCCGAGTGCTTCGGTGCCGTAGGGGGTGATGTCGAACTCGGCGCCAGCGTCCATTATGCGGCGGATCAGCGCGTCGCCGTAGGCCGTTGGGACGGCAATTTCATAGGCGAGCTCACCACTAAACGAGATGCGGAAAAGACGCGCGCGAAGTCCGCCGCATACCGTGATGTCACCGCAGGCCATGAACGGAAATGCGTCGTTGCTGATGTCTTGATCGACGATCTTCTCCAGCACGCGGCGCGCGTTCGGTCCGGCAACAGCGTATTGGGCCCATGCTTCGGTCGTGGATATAAGTTGTACGTCCATATCCGGCACCAGGCATTGGCGCACGAATTCCATATGGCGATAGACGGGCAGGGCGTTGGCGGTGGTGGTCGTGACAACGAAATGATCGTCGGCCATTCGTGCGGCCGTGCCATCGTCCATAGCGATGCCGTCTTCGCGCAACATCAACCCGTAACGCACCTTGCCGACCGGTAGTTTCGCGAAACCGTTGCAATAGATCATATTGAGGAACGCTGCTGCATCCGCGCCTTGCACGTCGACTTTGCCAAGGGTTGTTACATCGCAAACACCGACAGATCCGCGCGTTGCGAGAACTTCCCGGTCGACGCTTTCACGCCATGTGGTTTCTCCCGCGCGAGGGAACCACTGGGCGCGCATCCAATTACCGACCTCAACAAAAACCGCGCCTTGTTCTTCCGCCCAAGCATGGGTCGGCGTGAGGCGTTTTGGGTGGAAGTCCTGCCCACGGTGCCGTCCGCCCAAGGCCCCGATCGCAACAGGAGTATAGGGAGGGCGGAACATAGTGGTGCCGACTTCGGGGATCGTCTTTCCCGCAAGTTCGGCCATAATCGCAAGCCCGCCCATGTTGGCGGTCTTGCCTTGGTCAGTGGCCATGCCAAGCGTTGTGTAACGTTTGAGGTGCTCGACAGATTTGAACCCCTCTTGGTGGCTGAGTTTTACGTCCTTCACGGTTACGTCGTTTTGCTGGTCAAGCCACGCGCGGCTTGCGCCTTCAACATACCAGAACGGGGTGACGCTGACTGGGGCATCCTCGGCCTGAGGCATTTTTGGTATGCGCCCTTTAAGGCCCAATGCGGTGCGTGCTGCTGTAGCCCCCCCCAGCAGGGCACCTGCGGTGGATAGGTCGCCCTTTGCGGCACCCGCGACGGTCATTCCCACGGGCAATGCATCAGGAACAAACGCCGCGAGGGCATCGTTCCACGCTGGGCGCCCTTGTTGGTGGCACGTCATGTGCACGTTGGGGTTCCAACCACCCGATACGCCCAAGGCATTGCATTCGATGGTCCGATCAGTCCCGTCCGAAAAGCGCACCTGCACAAATGTCAGTCCAAGCCGACCCATGGTGTCAGTTACTTGTGCACCGGCTAGAACTTCGTAGCCCATTGAACGCGGGGCATCTGGGCGAGGGTCAATAACAGTGACTTTCAAGCCTTTGGCATGCAGATCGGCAGCCGTGCGATGACCGTCATCGTTGTTGGTGAAGATTGCAGTACGGCGGCCCACAGCCACACCAAAACGATTGGCGTAACTGCGTAGGGCGCTGGCGGTCATGATGCCAGGGCGATCATTGTTGTTGAACGCAATCGGGCGTTCGATGGCACCCGCAGCTAACACGGTTTTCTGTGCATAGATCCGCCACAGTATTTGGCGTGGTTTGCCGTCCAGCGGTGTGGCGATATGGTCGCTTACCCGTTCGACCGCGCCGTAAGTGCCGTGATCAAACGCGCCGATGACAGTGGTGCGCGCCATAAGCCGCACGTTGGGCATCGCTGCCAGTTCTGCGACTGTTTGCGCGGCCCAATCTGCACCAGCCTCATCACCAATCGCAAAGGTTTCGCTATTCAACCGTCCGCCCATACGGAAATCTTCATCCGCGAGGATCACATCCGCACCGCTGCGCGCAGCCGTTAACGCAGCCATCAGCCCCGCAGGCCCCGCGCCGATAATCAACAGATCGCAATGCAAAAAACCCTTATCATAGACATCGGGGTCATCCTGAAGCGAAAGCGACCCAAGCCCGGCCGCGCGGCGAATGATGGGTTCGTACACCTTTTCCCAAAACGCCTTGGGCCACATGAAGGTCTTGTAATAGAACCCAGCCGTTAGGAAATTTGATACGCGGTCATTGATCGCCAATAGATCGAAGGACAGAGACCCAAGTCGGTTTTGGCTTGTTGCGGTCAGACCGTCGAACAGTTCCGCAGTCGTTGCGCGGGTGTTGGGTTCTTGGCGTGCTCTGCTGCGCAATTGCACCAAAGCGTTCGGCTCTTCAGACCCAGCAGTCAATGGCCCGCGGGGGCGGTGATATTTGAAACTACGCCCCATGAGCCGCACACCGTTCGCCAACAAAGCAGATGCCAGCGTGTCGCCTGCGTGTCCGTGATAGACATGACCATCAAAGGTGAATCTCAATTTTGTGTCGCGGTCTATTTGGCCGCCGTCGATCCGGTTCTTCTGTTTCATTTTGAACGCCCCTTTGCACGGGCTACTTCACGGGCGAGTTCAACTTTCGAAATCTCATGGGTCAGCGTGTTGCGTGTCACAACCAACCAAGATCGGTCACCCGCCTCATGGAACCACAATTCCCGGTGCCAGCCCGCAGGGTTGTCGCGCAGATAGGCATAGTCAAAGAACGCCGCCGCCGCATCCGCGCCGTCTGGGTCCGGGCGATCGATCAAGCGGGCGTCGCCCATGTAGGTGAATTCGGCGCTGTCGCGGGGGCCAAGCAAGGGGTGATCAATAATCATCAGTGTAAATTGGGCTGATTGCCCATCCCTTTCTCATCAATCATCAGGCCCTTTTCAAACCGATCAAAACGGTAGGCCGCGGCGTTGGGGTGTGGTTCGCCTTTGGCCAGCAAATGCGCAAAAGACATGCCACTGGCAGGCGTCGCCTTGAAACCGCCGTAGCACCAGCCGCCATTGAAATAGAGCCCGTCTATGTGGGTTGTATCGATGATCGGGGAGCCATCCATCGACATGTCCATGATCCCGCCCCACATTCGCAAAAGCCGCGCACGGCCTAGCATCGGGAAGATCGCCATTGCACCTTCACAGACGTCTTCGACCACGGGCATATTGCCGCGCTGGGCATAGGAATTATAACCGTCAATGTCGCCGCCAAAGACAAGGCCTCCCTTGTCGGATTGGCTGCAATAAAAGTGCCCCGCTCCAAATGTAATGACGCCGGGCAGGACAGGTTTTAGCCCTTCGGAGACGAAGGCCTGCAAGACGTGGCTTTCGATGGGCAGGCGCATGTTGGCTTTGCTCATCAACCGCGACGAGTTGCCCGCCACAGCGCAACCGACCTTACCCGCGCTAATAAACCCACGCGATGTTTCGACGCCCTTGCAGACACCGTTCTCGATGCGAAAGCCTGTAACCTCGCAATTCTGGATGATATCGACGCCGCGACTGTCCGCACTGCGGGCATAGCCCCATGCGACAGCGTCATGACGTACCGTACCGCCGCGATGCTGCGCCAAGCCCCCTTTGATCGGGAAACGTGCGTCGTCTGTGTTCAAGAACGGATAACGCTTTTTTATGTCCGCAGTGCTGAGCATGTCAGCATCTGCACCGTTCAGGATCATGGCATTGCCGCGCCGTGTGAACGCATCCCGCTGCCCGTCCGAATGGATTAGATTCAGGATACCGCGTTGGCTGACCATTGCGTTGTAGTTGAGGTCTTGTTCGAGACCTTCCCACAACTTGAGCGACATCTCGTAAAACGGCTCATTGCCGTCCAGTAGGTAGTTGGATCGCACAATCGTGGTGTTACGGCCAACGTTGCCGCCGCCGATCCAACCCTTTTCAATCACCGCGATGCGAGATTGCCCGAATTCTTTGGCAAGGTAGTGTGCCGTCGCCAAACCGTGCCCGCCACCGCCGATAATGACGATGTCATAGTGTTCCGATGGTTCGGGGTCTCGCCATGCCGGTGTCCAGCCTTTGTGGCCGCTCAGCGCTTCCTTGATGACGCGAAATCCTGAATATCGCATGTGAACCCCTTTGGAGATCAGTGTGAAAATCGGCGGGCCATCACGGGCACGCCGAACGAATCCTTGACCCTTTCGACCACCTGAACGGGTTTTGCGTAGGAAGGCAATAATCCCAACAAGAAAAAAATATTATTAACAGGAAAAAGTTAGTGGTTGGCGTACGGAAGGTTCAGATTGATAGGAAATGCCTTGCCAGCACTCTATAGGCGCCGGTGATTTCCCTCGATGGGGCGCGAAGGGGCATCAGGAAACAAGATAGACAACATCAGAAAGTTTAAGTTTTTTGACTAGCACCAATGTTTCACACTGAACCAAGAAATAAGGAGTCTCCCGATGAAGCTGTCATTCTTCACTATGCCAATCCACCCATTGGGTAAGCCCTATTCCCAAAGCTATGTAGAAGACCGCGAGGCATTTATTCTCGCAGATCAGCTCGGTTTTGTTGAGGCGTATTGTGGCGAGCACACAACAGACAAAGCTGAGGTTATTACCTCGACAGTCGCGTTTTTGGCGAGCTTGGCCTACGAGACGAAGAACATCCGCCTTGGCACGGGCACCGTAAATATGCCGAACTCGCATCCGGCCCGTATCGCGGGGGAAGTCGCGATGCTGGACCATATGCTTGAGGGACGGTTGAATTTCGGAATCTCGCCTGGTGGTTTGATGTCGGACGCCGAAATCTTTGGCACACTCGACAAGGACCGCAATGCGATGTTCCTCGAGTGCATCAATATGGTTCTGGATATTTGGGCCGGAGAGGCTCCTTATAACCTCAAGGGTGAATTCTGGGAGGTGTCGACCGAACGCACCATGATGCCGGAAATTGGTCAGGGTGAGATCATCAAGCCTTTCCAAGACCCGCACCCCCCGATCGTTGGAACCGCGGTTGCTCCATTCTCTAAGGGCGTAACAGCTATGGCTGAACGTGGTTGGCAGCCGATTTCTGCAAACTTTCTTCTGCCGAAATGGGCCGCGACCCACTGGCCAAAATATGTGGAAGGCTGTGAGAACGCTGGCATTGTGCCCGACTATTCCGATTGGCGGGTCGCCAAAAACATTTGTGTCGCTGACGATATGGAAACGGCCCGCGCTTATGCCCGCGATCCAGGTAGCCCATACGTCCTTTACTATTCCCAGCTGCTTACAAAGCTACGTAGTGGCGGCCGTTTGAACCTCTTCAAAGAAGATCAGAACATGCCCGACGATGATGTGACTTTGGACTACGTCCTTGATCGGCTGGTTATTCATGGCGACCCAAGCTCGGTCACGGATCAGATCCTTGCACTGCGCGAAGAAACCGGACCGTTTCAACATTTGGTCTACGCTGGCCACGATTGGACGGATTACGACCTTGGCCGGAAATCCATGATCCTTATGGGTGAGAAAGTGATGCCAATGCTGACAGAGGTGACGAAATCGGAACCTAGCTACGGGTCCTAAGCCAATAGGGTGACACGCATGACAACCACTATGATTAACAATGACATCGATCCAAAAGCCTTTCGCAGAGCGCTTGGGAACTTCGCGACCGGCGTAACTATTATCACCGCCACCGCGCCGGATGGGACCAAAGTTGGCGTCACGGCGAGCAGTTTCAATTCGCTGTCGATGGATCCGCCACTCATCTTGTGGAGCAGCATGAAAGACACCCGCAGCTGCGAGGCTTTCGAGAATGCGAGCCACTTTGCGGTAAACATTCTGGCGTCTGACCAGATGGACATGTCCAACCACTTCGCCCGCCAGCAGAAAGACAAATTTGCTGGCATTGAATGGGAAGAAGGGATCGGGGGCGCTCCCGTGTTTCCAAACTGCGCGGGGCGTTTCCAATGTGAAAGCTATGATAAGCTGGACGGCGGAGACCACTGGATTTTCGTGGGAAAGGTAGTGGCCTTTGACGATTATGGGCGCTCGCCGCTGTGCTTCCATCAGGGGTCCTACGCTGTCGTATTCAACCATCCAGAGACCTTTGCGAAGGCAGAGGACCATGAAGTAGAGACGCCAGCAAACGATCGAATGGGCAACCACACGTTCTTCTTAATGCTGCGCGCAGTGCGGGCCTATCAGCAAAGGTATCAACCAAAATTGGAAACCTTGGGGCTTAGCTTGATCGAGGCACGCATCCTTCTGGTTCTCGCTGATGTGTCGGGTTTACCCGTCGAGAAGCTCGTGGATAACCTCCATACTCCGACCGAAGAAGCGCGCGCCGCTCTCGTGAACCTAAGCGATCGTGGTCTCGTTGAGATAAGCGGCGATGAATATGCTCTGACTGCGGCTGGACAAGACAGGGCAGGCCAATGCTGGGCATTGGCGGACAGCCACGCTGAAGAGACATTCAAAGGTCTGGACGATGATCAGATCGGTAACTTCACCGAAGTCCTGCACCAGCTCATTGCGAAGTAAGGAGCGGATAGAGGCGATTGGTTTAAATTGTTGGGCGATGTAGGATCTAGAGCGAGACATAAGCCGCGCATCCCGCCGCTTTGACTACAAGCCGAGAATGGCAGCAGAGACTTCACGCACGCGTTCGGCGTTATCTTTGGCATGCGACCCGTCTGCGTTCTGAAGCGAGTTTTCGAACCCCACACGGGCCTTTCCGCCCAGTTCCGCAGCCCGAACAAGACTGTTGGTTTCTTGTGTACCAAAAGCACACACCATCCAGTCGAATTCGAAGCCGTCCATCGTCGCTAGGGGGGTAAGGTACTCCTCCAGATCAACGCTGTCTTTCGAGCCGTTAGCGTAGGTGCCTTGCACAAACAAAACAAGATGATCCTGCCCCGGTATGTTTCCATCCTTCAATGCGTTGACGAGGTTAAGGACGTCATCAGGCGAGTAAAGAATATGTTGAATTTCTACCCCTGCACCGCGAGCCCAATGATAAAAATCACGTGCTGTGGTCCAGTCCGTTGGGTGGCGAACCATTTCGCGCAGGCCAACAGAGACGTAGTCGGGTCGCAATTCCCGCACCATGGCCTGCTGCTCAACCGCTTCGTACTGCCCTGCGGTCTCAGACGTGACTTGCAGGTACATCTCTGGAACCTCAACCGTAAGGCGATCCAGAAGGCCGCGGTATCTTTCTGCATCAATGAGATGCTGACCAGCATCATCGCGAATGTGAATGTGAATTCCATCCGCTCCTGCTGCTTGGGATGCAATTGCGACTTCTACAACTTCGTCGTCGGTGATTGGCAGGGCGGGGTGATCAGCTTTGCCGCGCCGTGCTCCATTTGGGGCAACCATAATTTTTGGAAGGGGTCTCATTGCGTCTCTCCAGATTGCAAACCTACGGAACACCTCAGCTTTTTGGGCTTTCCGTTCAAGTGGGAAGTTCTCGTCATTTGTATGGTTCTCGTGAATCGTCTTTGGGAGGTTAGCCGCGACAGCCCTTTCACAAATAAGAATAATACGGCATAAATCGTATCAGAAAAACGGATACCAAAAATGAAACTCCAACAGCTCCAGTATTTTGTCGCCGTCTATGAACAGGGTTCGTTTTCAGCGGCAGCTGAGAAAGTGAACGCGACACAATCGGGACTGTCGATGCACGTCAGCCAGATGGAAAAGCGCCACAACGTTGTCCTATTCCACCGCAGCTCGTCTGGGGTTTCTCCGACCGAAGAGGGGCGCGCATTCTATCTTGAGGCTGTCAAAGTTCTTGCCGCTGCCTGCCGCGCCGAAGACCGACTGAAAGGGCTGTCAAAGTCGGTTGTGGGGCATGTTCATGTGGGCCTAATGCCGACCTTTACGCGAGCGGTCCTGACAGAAGCTCTCCTTAGGTTTGACCGCGAATACCCTGAAGTCCGACTGTCAATTTCGGAAGGGTATGCTAGCACCCTCGCGGGGGAGGTTGTCGAGGGGCGATTGGATTTCGCTGTCGTGCCTGCGTCGTTCGCGATCAACGAAGCACTGGTTTCCAAATCTATGGGGCAAGATCGCGAGTGCCTCGTTTGTGCCGCTGACCGTGATATTCCTATGACCAAGAACGGCGTACATCTAAAGGAGCTGGCACCGCTTCGTCTTGTGCTCCCGGGGACCGGAAATGCCCGCCGGACCTTAATCGAAAACTACATGGCCCTAAACGAAGTAGAAGTGTCGTCCATATTGGAATTGGACACGATGCATGGGACGCTGAACCTTGTTGCAAGTTCCGATTGGGTTACGATCTTGCCAGGTATTATGTGCCTACCAGATCTTGATGGCAGTCGACGCAAGGTCGCGATGCTTGTCGATCCACCTTTGACTGTGGATTACATGCGGATTGAAACCCGCAAACGCCCGTTGAGCGCGGTTGCACAGATTTTCGCTGACATTTTACAAGAAGAACTGAATTCCGCCCTCGAGGTTTTCCCCTACGCCTAAATCACGAATGGGTAGGCCAGACGTATTGTTATCAGATTTTCTGATGCTCGGCTTGACCACATATTGTTTCAACTGACATGGCCGTTTCCCGTAATTTGACGGGCAAGGATCCATTGCTCTGCAGTCCTAGGATGGCAGTACGCCTACGGGTCTTGCTTTGTCGGCATCATAAGACCGTGTTGCTGCCGTTTGAAACCCCGCCCGCAATAAAGCGTGGCACCGCCAGAAAGCACCAATTCGCATGACCAAAACCACACTTCATTCAACCATTTCAGGGCGCTCAGATGGTCCAGCTCTTTTGTTGCTCAACAGCTTTGGCGCAACGAAAGAAATGTGGGACAACCAGTTGCCGATGTTTGAGGCCTATTATCGCGTTATCCGATGCGACACGCGCGGTCATGGTGGCAGCCCGACACCTGCTGGACCTTATTCATTCGACAATTTCATTGAGGACGTTCTTGCGGTCTTGGACGAACATGGGGTTGAAACCGTTGATGTCATTGGCTTGTCAATGGGCGGCATGACGGCGCTGGGCCTCGGTCTTGCTGTGCCGGAACGGATCAACCGGATCGTCTGTTGTGCAGCGCGTTCAGACGCGCCTGAACCCTTCGTCCAGAACTGGCACAATCGTTTAGGGATGTTGGATGATGGCGGGATTGAAGCAGTTTGGAACGGAACCGTCGGAATGTGGCTCAGCGACGAAACACGCGCCAATCGACCCGAGCAAGAGGCGGCACTTCGCAATAGCTTCCTTAAGACAACCGATGAAGGGTATCGCGGCTGCGCCCAAGCCCTCATGGGTTTGGATTATCTTCGCCACCTTGGTGACATGATCGTTCCGACGCTATTTGTTGCTGGTGAAGGCGACATGGCGGCACCACCCGCGGTGATGAAAGTTATGGCTGACGCATGCCCGAATTCAGAATACGCGGTTGTTAGTGGAGCGAAACACATCATCAACGTCGATAACCCTGATGATTTTGCCGTATCCATTTTTGGATTCTTAGGGTTGGACGGTTAACTCCGAAAATGCGTGCTGCGCGGACGGGATGACCGATCTGCGCAGTGATGTTTCTTTGAGTTGCGTGGCTTAGATATCGGCAAGCTGTACTGATTTGCCTGTTTCAGCCGAAACGGCGATGGCCTCAAGCACCTGAATATTGTGAACCATTTCTTCGTTGGTGAAGGGATAGTCGGCCTCGCCTAATGCGGCGCGCGCAAAGGCTTCTAGGTTTGCCGTTACAGCGTCCTCCCAGTTGTAGTTGACCTGATCGACGCCCTGGCCAGTTTGGGCCGTCAGAACACGAACGATGCCATCGGGTGTGTCAGGGTGGCTGTCATTGAGAACCTCGACCCATTTTTCAGTGCCGAACACATGCATTCGAATAAAGTGAGGCGTGTGCAATACCGCACTAAACGTAGCTGTCATTCCAGCCTCAAATTTCATTTGCACAGTCACCACGTCGCCTGTCTCCCAACCAAGCGAGCGATCGGACGTGAACGCGTGAAGGGATTGGACAGGACCGAAGAACGATATCATCAAGTCGCTTAGATGAATGCCCATGGCCGTCATGCCTGCAGCCGGTGAGACCTCTTTACGCGTCCGCCAGTCATTTGCGGGAACCCCGATGAGCTTATCATGGCTAAACGCCGCCTCAGCATGCATGATCGTTCCTAGCTCTTGCTTATCAAGCGCTTCGGAAAGCGCGAGCATTGCCGGTTCAAAGCGACGTTCATGACCGATGCCAAGCTGTACGCCAGCAACCTCGCAGGCTTTGACGGATCGACGGGCGCTATCGGCGGTCAAGCCGAGCGGCTTTTCACAAAAGACGTGTTTGCCTGCGGCTGAAACCTGCGCGATCTGTGCCTCGTGAAGCGGGTTTGGTGTCGTCAGAATGACGGCGTCGACGTCTTCTCGCGTCAGCGGCTCGGCTAGATCGGACCATACGGTCAGACCCATCTCGGTAATGCCCCCGTGGTTTTCGGTGACGGGTTCAACCACGCCAGCGACGGTCAGCCATGGATGGCCTTGTAGCCGTGTCGCAATGTGTTTGCCCCACCATCCAAAGCCCGCAATCGCGACGGTAAATTTTGCAGTGGTCATAAATGGCTCCTTCGTGGTGTCAGTAAACCGCGTGGTCGTACCGCGCGATCCCCCTTGGATAATGGGGCGTTGCCAAACTCTAGAAAAACGAAGCCGATCAAGACAAACAAAGTAATCTGATGCCGACCGTCAGGGAAATTGATGCTCGTGTGACGTGAGCCGTATCAAGATTCTTGATTGATGCTAGGCAAAAACAGCATTTCACCTGAAGGCCCATTAGAGGCATGTTTTTGGAACTAAGCCACAATCCTGGGGAGGAGGATAGGCTTTTTGAAGTCGGAATGCCGATCAATGATCAGTCCGCCATACGTCTATCCCTTCCCCGAACGCGACCAGAAGACCGTTAAAAGGACGACACATGTCAACTGTCAAAGAAAAGCCAATTTGGAAGTTCAAAGTCACGGGCCAACAGAACTCTAGCACGCAATCTGTAGCCGAAGCCCGCGGCAAAAGCGTCGTCATTGACGAGCCTATTCAGCGCGGTGGCACTGATGAAGGCCCCATGCCGGTCGAGTATGTCTTCATGGGTCTTGTGGGGTGCACACATGTGATCTCCAACAAGCTTGCGGTGGCGAACGGTGTCGAATTCACTTCGATGGACATCGATATCAACGTCACGATGGACAGCCATGGAACGCGGTTGATCAACCCAATAGATGTGCCGTTCCCATCCGTAGCTCTTAACATCAATGCAACGTTTGAGGGGCCGCGCGAGGGGGCCGTCAAAGTGACCGAAGTGTTGCGCGACTATTGCGCAGTTTCAAAGATGCTTCAGGAATCCGGCACGGTCGTCACTGAAAACTGGACGCTCAACGGCGTGGCTGTTTGAGGATTTAACGTGCAGCCTTTGGTCCCATCCCATCTAACCGCTGAAAGGACGCATCCGAATGTTCATGCAGTTGGCCGATATTTTAGGTCCAATCCTTTGCATATCCGCAATCGGGTATATCTTGGGCCGCTCGTCGGTTGGGATAGAGACACGCACATTGAGCACTGTGGTCATCTTGATCGCGACGCCGTCCCTAATATTTCATACGTTGACGTCGCTTCACGTGACGGGCGACACGATCGAAACGATGGCTGGCGCTGCGGTTCTTTGCGTCGCAATTGCCGGTGCTTTGGGGCTGTTGACCCTACTTCTGTTGCGCGGACCGGTGCGAAGCTTTCTCCCGCCTTTGATGATGCCCAATTCTGGCAACATGGGGTTGCCGCTCGTCGTGCTGACCTTCGGACCAGAAGGCATGCCGTTCGGCGTCGCCTATTTCTTCGTGGTGGCCTTATTGCAGAATTCTCTGGGGCTCTCGATTTACGCAGGATCTCTTCGGCTAAAGGTGATTTTTCGTCAGCCGTTGATCTACGCAGTGTTGGCCGTCTTGGTCGTGACTTGGGCCGACATCCAAGTGCCGAATATTATTCTAACCACAACCGAAATGCTTGGCGGAATGATGGTGCCGGCGATGCTGCTACTCTTGGGCGCATCGTTGGCCACGCTAAAGGTCGAAGATCTGCGACCCGCGCTTCTTGTCGCGGTTGGACGCCTCGTGTTCGGGGTGATCTCGGCCTTGGTGGTTATTTGGCTGTTGGGGCTAAGCGGGATGGTCGCGGGAACTGTTTTCCTAATGGCAACGATGCCAACCGCGATACTGATGTTCGTGTTCGCGGAGCGCTATCAGCACGATGCCAAGCAGGTGGCGGGATCGGTCGTCGTATCGACACTTCTGACGTTTGCCTGTTTGCCGCTGATCGTTTGGGCGGCCTTGGAAATATCCGGACTCAATTCGGACTTCGAAGCATCGTTGCCCAGCCCGTTAGTCACACCGTACAGCGCTTCTTTGGCGCAGTCGCCCAGCAAAGAGTGAGGGCCTGATGCGCGCACCGATTAACATAACGCTCGGGGGCTATCAGGGGCCTGACTCTGTGCACACGCGTGCCTTGCGCCTGCTGGGTGATGCCTTGGTGCGCCTTTCGGACGGTAGAATTGCCGTCGATGTGCGAACCAATGTGGGAGAGCAAGGGATCAAGACGGCTGACTTGCGAACAGTCGTCGAACGCCATGATCTGGACGGCTGCTATCTTTCGTCCAGCTATATCGCAGGGGATGTATCGGCCCTTAGATTGTTCGACATTCCGTTCGCGTCTTTAGATCGGACGGCGACATTTGCCTTGTTGGACAAAGTTTTAGAGGACCGGTTCCAGCATGAAGTCGAAGCGAACACCGGCCTTGTTATGCTTGGCATTTGGGACAACGGTGTACGGCACATGTCGACTGCCAATCGCCCTTTGCACTGCCCTGAAAACTGCCAAGGGTTAAAGCTTCGCACTCTGCCAAACGATGATCACCAGAACGTTTTCCGGTCTCTCGGCTTCGATCCAAAAGTCATCGACGCGAAAGATCTGTCAGATGCCGTCGCAAACGGCGATGTCGATGCTCAGGAAAATCCTTTGACCAACACGTTGAATTTCGGCCTGCACAAATCGCTGCCGACGATCACACTGACCGGTCATTTGATGGGAATTGCATTGGTCCTTTTCAATCGCGAGGTGTTCCAATCTTGGCCTGTGGAGATTCAGGCCATCGTTGTCCAAGCCGTGGATGAAGTCAGCAAGGCGCAACGTTCATTTGCCCTTGAAGAGGATGAGGCTTGCAAGCGTGTTTTGAAAGATCAGGGGGTAGAGTTCATTGAGCTGACCGCCGATCAACGCGCATCTTGGTGGACTGCAACACAATCCGAAAGAACACGGATTCAAGCTGAAATTGATCCGGACCTGCTTGCTAAATTCAACGCAAACGTGTGCCCGACAGAAAGTGTGATAGCATGAATTTCACTATCCCAAAATTAACCAAAGCGACGCTGATGACCCTCGTAATGGTCAGCCTAAAACCGACAGGGAGACCTTGATGGAACGGAAAAAACTTCTTTTCACACCGGAAATTTTAACACTCAACGCGTTGCTGCTCGCGTCGACCTTGTCGCTGATCTTTATGAATTCCCTCGTCGCAGAGCCAAAGGCATTGTTCGGCCGCTCCCTTACGGCAATCACGCCAAGCCTGTTCCCAAGCATCGTCTTGAGCCTCATGGCGGTTATGTGTGTTGCGGCACTCTTGATGCTGCGCAATCGCGTCACGTCTTTGGCAGCCGTCGGCATGAATCGGAAGGAATGGCTGCGTGCGGTGATCTTCTTTGGGATCATGCTTCTTTACGGTTTCACCATGGAACCATTCGGTTTCCTGATTTCGACGGCAATGGCCCTCTCTCTAATCTCGCTGCAGATGGGGTCGAGGTCGCCCATCCAAATCATACTCGTGTCTTTAGCAGGTCCTGTCCTGCTGTATCTGGCGGCAACGCGTTTGCTGGCCGTGGCCCTGCCAGAATTGAACACGATCGAACTCTTTTACGCGCGCCTACTGTCGTAGTGGCGCAGATGACAATGCAAATACCTAGAGGCACCCATGTTTGAATTATTCACCGAAGGCTTCGCAATGGCGATGCGCTTCGACACCATGGCATTGATGAGCATTGGCCTGTTTTCAGGCATGCTGGTTGGATCATTGCCTGGTTTCACGACCCTAATGGCAATGGCGATCCTCTTGCCGATTTCGTTCTTCCTTGAGCCGATCGTGGGCATACCGTTCCTGTTGGGCATTTACAAAGGTGGCATCTTTGGGGGCAGTGTTCCAGCTATCCTAATTTCAATGCCAGGCACCGGCGCTGCGGTTGCGACGTCTCGTGATGGCTATAAGCTGACTCAACAAGGCAAATCACGTAAAGCGCTTGATATCGCGCTGTTCTCATCGGTTTTTGGGGATACCGCGAGCGATATTTTCACCATTCTTATGATGTTCCCGATTGCTTTCTTGGTAATGCAATTCGGACCACCAGAACTGTTTGCGGTTCTCCTCATGAGCTTGATCATCATCGCGGCTACATCGGGGGCCAATCCACTCAAAAGTCTTATCATGATGATGCTTGGCCTTTGGCTGTCCTTTATTGGTACGGATCCTTTGGGCGGTGTTGAAAGGTTCACGTTCGGTTTGTTCGAATTGAAATCGGGTATTCCGCTGTTGCCGATGCTCATAGGTGTTTTCGCTTTGCCAGAAGTTGCAAATGTCATCATCCGTAACGAAAAGAGCCGGAAGCTTGCGGCACTTGTCGGTGAGCGCCTGACGCGTGCTGAATTCAGTCGCTGTTTACCGACAATCTGCCGCTCTACCGTGATTGGCACGGGGATCGGTATCGTACCGGGCCTAGGGCAAATTGTTGCAGCAATGATGGGCTACACGGCTGCCAAGAACGCATCCAAACACCCAGAAACATTTGGCGAAGGCGAAATCGAAGGCGTCGCTGCTGCCGAGGCTGCCAACAATGCCGTCAACGGACCCACAATGGTACCGCTCCTGACACTTGGCATCCCCGGTGACAATGTGACTGCGATTCTGCTGGGCGCTTTCGTTGCTCAGGGTTTGCGGCCCGGCCCGCAGTTGTTCGAGGAGCAGGGAGCAACTGTATTCGCCATTCTTGTTGCCATGGTCATTGCGAATTTGTTGTTCCTTGTG
This sequence comes from Octadecabacter algicola, assembly GCF_021532625.1. Classification (GTDB taxonomy): domain Bacteria; phylum Pseudomonadota; class Alphaproteobacteria; order Rhodobacterales; family Rhodobacteraceae; genus Octadecabacter; species Octadecabacter algicola. The sequence continues at coordinate 45,548 of NZ_JAKGAR010000003.1, read as the reverse complement.
ATCGGTTATCTGTCGATCCCGTTCTTTTCCAAGATCGTGACCATCAAGACATCCATCTTGATTCCGCTGGTGATCATGTTCGCCTTTGCCGGAACATATGTCTTCCGTTCTGACCCAACAGACCTTCTGATCCTCGTTGCTTTCGGTGTCTTCGGGATCATCGCCAAGGCAGCCAAGTTCGATGTCATGCCAATGGTGATGGGCTTCATTCTTGGACCATCCATGGAATACGCCTTCGGCCAGACTGCCGCCATGTCAAATGGGAACCCTCTTGGTTTCTTCCTGACTGAACGGTTCGGTGCATTGGGCGTTTTGATCGCGGCACCAATCATTGGCTACCTGCTGTGGAAACGTCTCTACGGTCGTTCGGCCAATACATAAATTCACCGGAACGGCGCAGGGAGGCGCCGTTCCACAAAACTCAACCAAAGGGAGAACTTCAATGTTGAGAAACTTCGCAAAGAAATCAGTCGCCGTAGCGGCACTGGCAGGCGCGTCCGTCGTGGCGAGCATGTCACCTGCACTGGCAGAGTATCCGGAAAAGCCAATCACGATGGTTATCCCACTCGGCGCTGGCGGTTCGCATGACTTGAACGCGCGCGTTATCACGTCGATCATTCCAACGTACCTTGAACAAGCGATGATCGTTCGTTTGACACCAGGTGCTGGTGGCCAGAAAGGCACGCAAGAAGTCGCGAACGCTCCGGCTGACGGCTACACACTGCTGTTCACACACAACTACATCGACCAACTTCAGCAACACGTTGAAAACCTGCCTTATGATCCACTTGAGGATTTCGTTACGGTTGCACGCGTGAACTATGCGCCCATCGCGGTCACAGTTCGTGCCGATAGCCCATACCAGACATTCGAAGATTTGGTTGAAGCCTCCAAGGCGGATCCGGGTGGCGTTCAAATGGCACACTCAGGGAACTGGGGCGCATTGTTCGTACCGGCTGCGCAAATGATGCAGGCGTTGGACATGTCGTGGAACCTCGTTCCTTACCAAGGTGGCGGGCCAGCTTTGCAGGCGCTGCTGAGCGGTGATGCGGATGTTACGATGGGTTTCCCGTCCTCACTCGCAAGCCATCTTGAGGCCGGCACTGTTCGTATTCTCGCAACGGCTGGTCCTGAGCGTATTTACGACGACGTTCCAACATTCGCCGAAGTTGGCGTTGAAGGCGACGTGGGCTTCATGCACCGTGTTGTTCTTGCTCCTGCGGGCACGCCGGACGATGTTTTGGAAATGCTGGGCGACGCCTTCGCGCAACTAGGCGAAGACACAACGTTTAATCGTATGATGGGTCGTCTTGGCGAAAACATCGATATCATCGGTAGCGATGAATACGATGCGATGCGTTCCGATCAAAGCGGTGCCTACGAAGTATTGGTGCAGGAATTGACCTCTCAGTAACCAAATTTCGTAGCAGCCTTTGTTGCGCTAAGAGATGATTGCGCCGGACAGATTGTCCGGCGCTTTCTGCTTTTAGGTCAACGGTTCGACGCCTAGTTCTTCTGCCAGATTAGACAGTTTTTCGCGAAGCTGAGCTGGGATCGGTATCCCATATTCCGAACGTTCCCGTGTGGTTCTATCCAGACGTTCCCCCGGAAGTCGAATTTCGTCGACACCGGGCAAATGGCCGGATGATTTCATTTGCCGCCAAACATCATCGATGTTTCTGCGAAACTCGGCTGGGTCGGCGAAGGCCGCGATGTCCAATGCCATAATGACATGTCCCGTATTCGTGACGCTTGCGGCATCGGCGTTGAAATCAACGACATCTTTGCCAAATGCCGCACCGTTCAAGACCCCCGCAAGAATTCCAAAAATAAGAGACAGCCCATAGCCCTTTGCCCCGCCAATCGGCAGTAGGAACCCTTCAGACGAACGCGCCGGATCCGTTAACGGGTTGCCATTGCGGTCGATCATCCAACCTTCCGGCATTTGCTCGCCTCTTTGTGCTGCGGTTTTGACCTTTCCGTAAGCGGCCACCGTGGTTGCCATGTCCAGAACAATGTGCGGAAAGTCTTGCGACGGGAGCGCAACAGAAATCGGGTTCGTTGAAAGCAGCATGTCTGTCCCGCCCCATGGCGGCATGTGGTTTGCGCTTCCAACAGCCAAATACAATCCAATCATATTTTCTCGCGCTGGCATCATCGCATACAAAGACGCTGGTCCCGCGTGATTGGAATGTCGTGCTCCGACCCAAGCCACGCCAGTCGTCCGTGCCTTTTCCATCGCCAATTCCGTTGCGTGTTGCATTACAAGGTGCCCAAGGCCGTTGTCACCGTCGATCAATGCAGTGGCGGGGCGATCTGATAAAACTTTGAAGTTTGGCGTCATATTCATGCCGCCAGAACGGATTCTTTTGATATACATTGGAAGACGAAAGACGCCGTGTCCGTCCTGCCCCATTACGTCAGCCTGAGCTATCAGCTGGGCGGCTTTTTCTGCGTCAGATTGCGGCATGCCGCAAGACATCAGGCAACGCGCATTAAAGCTGCGTAGGTCGGAAAAAGTGACTTTGGATGCGTTGGGCATAATGACTCCGAGATTGGAAATGAGGGAAAAGATGACAGCTAGAGATGCTCAAACGGAAACTAAAACGACGGCGGGCGTCGTGGTGCGATACGATGACATTACTCCATTTGCGCGGGGGGATCTGGTCGAGACGCGACTGATGATTGGACGGGCGGCGAGTGAAAGCGCGCCTTTTACCACCGGAACGACGACCTTTCCGGCCGGAAGCGCGGCTCCACTGCACTCGCACAATTGTGCCGAGCAAGTTACGATTTTGTCGGGAACCGCAGAGGCAATGATCGGCAGTGAAGTTGTTCAGCTTGGCCCGATGGACACGAGTTTTGTGCCCGCAGATGTTCCGCACTATTTTCGAAACACTGGGGCTGGTCCGTTGACAATCTTGTGGATCTACGGTGCCCGCGAGGTAACCCGTACCTTTGTCGAGACTGGCGAAACGGTTGCGCATATGTCGCCTCGTGATCAGGTTTGACAGTAACCCAGTTGTTGGTTTTTCAATAATGGTTAACCAAGTAAACTACGGGTTGGCCCTTAGCCGCTGCATCCTGAAAGTATAGCAACATAAACTCTAGTAAAAAAGGGAAGACCATGAAAGTTTGTGCCGAAGTTCGGGGCAATATTTGGTAAACCAATGCAAGACAAAACTCTAGCAAGAATGCGCAGCTGGGTTTCGGGATCTGGGCTAGCAAAAGGGGCCCGCCTTCCTTCCGAGCGCGCACTCTGTAGTGAGCTTGGTGTAAGCCGCGCTGACCTGCGCAAAGCGCTCCTTGTTCTCGAGGCAGAAGGCATTTTGGATCGCCATGTAGGGCGGGGCACCTACCTATCAAAAACCGTGCGGCAGACGAGAAACGGCGCGGGTCTTGACCGTGCAATTGCTGAACTGGCCGAAAGCACTGGACCGCTTGATGCGATGAATGCGCGACTGCTCCTCGAACCTGAAATTGCACAGCTCGCTGCGATGCACGCGACGCCCTCGCAGCTGCGTGAGTTAAACCGATTATCTGCCTCTATGCGCGAGGCGACAAATTGGAAGGCCTACGAAAACCTCGATAGGGATTTTCACGAACTTATCGCCGCGGCATCGGGCAATACGCTGTTGGAAGCATTGCACAAAATGCTCAATGGGGTGCGTTTGATTGTTGTGTGGAGGCGGCTCGACACATCCGATCTTGGCCCAGATACAAGCTATCATTCCTTTGATGAACACGATGCAATTGTAACAGCGTTAGAGGCTCGCGATGCCGTTGCTGCTGGTTCTGCAATGCGACGGCATTTGGAAACCACGCGGGCAATGATGACCCATTCGGCCAATTCTTAACGAAGCACTTCAGCAGAACTCATAGCGACCATCAGCAAAACTTGTTTGCTCCAAAAGAGGGGCATTCCTAGATTGATCAATAGTTTAAACATGATGGGAGTTAAGATGCGACAGGTTGAAGTTGCCGTGATCGGTACAGGCTGGTGCGGTGGAATGCGCGCTGAATCTCTGGCGAAATCGGCTCTCGTGGATAAGCTCCATATTTGCGAAGTGCGCCCCGAGCGGCTGCAAGAGATGACAGAGCTGACAAATCCTGCAACTGCTACGGCCGATTATCAGGATATTGTACGCAATCCGGCAATCGAAGTCGTCTACATCTCGACAACACCCGAACCGACACACTACCCGATCGCGCGCGACTGCCTGAAGGCGGGTAAGCACGTCTTGTTGGAAAAGCCAATTGCAATGGAGTTGGCTGAAGCGGATGACCTTATCGCAATCGCCCGTGAAAAAGGTGTGAAATTCACAATCGGATATTCGCAACGCTTCAATCCGAAAATCGCCTACGCCAAAAAGGCGATCGCCGACGGTAAGTTAGGTAAGGTCGTGAATGTCATGGTCAGCCGTCATTTGTCACGCAGCCTTGGGTCACGGATTGCGGGGCGGGTCAAACTTTCTCCCGCCGCTATGGAATCTACCCATGATCTGGATTTCGTTTATTGGTTGCTGGATGCAAAACCGGTCAGGGTCTACTCGCAAGGGGCCTACGGTTTTATGGAAAAGCTTAACGGGTCCTACGATTGCATGTGGAACACTGTGAACATGGACAATGGCACATTGGTCGTGGTTGGCGGGGGCTGGAATTTGCCGCCCAGCTATCCAAATTACTGCGCTACTTGGATCGAAATTACAGGCACCGAGGGATCGTTGATCCTTGATGATACATCACGGGACAACTGGCTTAACACCGTCGAAGGGGCGACCCAGTTCCCGATGTCGACCATGCCGGGTGAACACCTTGACCACATGTATGCAGGGCAGATGGGGCCGGAGACGCTTCATTTCCTTGAATCCGTTCTGTTGGACAACGAACCCGTGGTTTCAGCTGAACATGCTCGCATGGTAATGGAAAGCTATCTGGCGGCCGATATTTCGGCCAAGATTGGCGATCCGGTGGATCTTCCGCTTTCAAATCACTCGATGGCGATTTTGGCGGATATGATCGACGCGAATAAACGCGAAGCAAGTTGACCTCGGTTGGCATATTTGGCCTCGGCCTGATTGGCTGCGCCCTTGGTCAACGGTTGATAGAGAAGGGTTATGCCCCTTGTGGATTTGACCCATCTGAAGAACGCCGCGCCAAGCTCAATGATATGGGTGGCTTGGCGTCCTCTGCAAAGGATGTTTGGGCTTCGGATGTAGTCTTTTCTTGTGTATTTGACACTGATCAGCTTGCTGGCCTGATCGATGAGGCCCCGTCCTGCGGCAGTATCCTCGTCTCGCTCAGCACCTGTGATCCGGATCGCATGGAAGGTTTGGCTGGCGTAGCTGCGGCGAAGGGCATCACCCTAGTTGAATCCCCGATTTCTGGCACCAGTGGTGCGCTCGCCAAGGGCGAAGTGTTGCTTTTGGTGGCAGGAGATCATGAAGTTAGCCAACAAATTGAGCCGCTTCTAAGTGCAGTTTCCCAACAGTTTATTCACGTTGGGGACATCGGAAACGGTAACCGAGCAAAGCTTGCGATTAATCTGGTGCTTGGGCTCAATCGGGCGGCCATGGCAGAAGGAATTGCTTACGCCGAAGCGATCGGTCTGAATGGTTCGGATTTTCTGACATTGGCCCGCGCTTCGGCCGCCCATTCACGAGCCATGGATTCCAAGGGGGACCAAATGGTTCAACGGGCGTTCGAGCCACAAGGCCGCATCGTTCAGTCCGCAAAAGATTTTGCGTTGATACAGCAAAGCGCCGCTGCCGTAGGGCAGGGGCTGCCATTTACCGCAACCTATTTGGCCATGATGCAAGACGCACTCGACAACGGTGAGGGCGATCTGGACAATTCGGCGATCCTTTTGCCGATTGCACGCACCCCACCTACGTAACTCTGCTCCGTCGCGAATGGTCGTTTTAGACCTTTAACCGAATGCTGTCGGGCACATCCAAGGGTGTATTCTCCCCGTCGGTGAATTCGACGGTAGCAAAGATTAGCTCGGTATCGCCAATGTTCTCAACGGAATGGACCATGTGGTCACCCGCGCCATAGTTGAAATGTTTTGTTTCTCCTTGGTAGTGCTCAACGTCGCGGATTTCGCCCGAAGAAAAATATCCACGCGCTTTTCCGGGAACCAAGGCAGTCCAAAAATATCGGTTAACATGACGATGAAATCCGCATCGTTTTCCGGGTGCAATCCGCAGATGCCACACCCGCATGGTTTCCGTTTCTGAGACCAGTTGAGATCCGACGCACCCGTTATTGAGGTCCTGTTGCATTTCTTCGTAAAGCCCGTCAGGCCAATGGGAAAAAGCTGACGGGTCAGGATTGATGACCACATGATCGGGTCCGTGATGTGATGTCTGTGTCATTTCAGGTCTCCTGTTATGATCTTAGCTGGAAGAAAGTGAGGCCAGATCGGCCTTCAGGTTTGCCTTTTGATCCGCGGTGAGTGGCAGCAGCGGTGGTTGCATCCGAAGCCAGCTGTCGTCTCCACTACGCCATGCCTCGGCGGTTTTCATTGCGGCCATCAAAGGGTATTTCCCAGCCACTGCCTGTGCTTTCCGGACTGCGTCCATCTTGGTGTCTCGCATCGGGCCTTCACTCGCATGGCGGGCTTCTTGGACCTTATTGGCAAAGATATTCGTCGATCCCGAAATAATTCCGGCGCTCCCGATCGAAAGCCCGTCCCATAAGAAGGCCTCGGATGAAGGATAAACATCAAAGTCCTGATTAATTCCGCCCGTTGCGTCTATAAAGGCGCGAGATTGTTCGAAGTCACCGCTGCTGTCTTTTAGCCCGGCAATGATCGGGCCAAATTCGGTGCGCAGTTTCAGAACCAAATCAACCGACAAAGGCACCTGAGACATTTGAGGGAAGTGGTACAGGTAAACCCTTAAATCGTCGCGACCGACCAGTTCAATCAGTTTAGAATACGACGCAAACAACCCCTCGTCAGACGGCGATTTGTAGTAATAAGGCGGTAGCACAAGGGCGTTTGTATATCCCGCATCACAGGCCGCACGTGTCAAAGCGACGGCATCCAGAAGGGACGGCGCGCCGGTGCCAAAGATGACGCGATCGGTTTCGATATTGGCTTTTGCAAAAGCGTCGGGCAGCGCCAGTCTGTCAGCCATTCCTACAGAAGTGCCTTCTCCGGTGGTGCCAGTTGGCGCGACACCGTCGCAGCCTCCATCGGACAAAAGGTGTTTGCAATAGCCGATCAGCTTTGACTGATCGAGACGGCCATCCGGTAGAAACGGGGAAACGGCGGCGGCGTAGATTCCGCGTCTAGCTTTGGTCATTGTTGGATCCTTGAATTCATTTTGATTTTGCACCGCCAGTGATCCCCGGCTTGGTGGACACCACGACTTTGATCGCATCATCGATCCTTTCGCGGGCATATTTCAGTGCCGTTGGCAGGTCTTCCAGCGGGAAGGTGTGGGTGTGAATGAGGCTTGCATCAAAGCGACCCGCAGCCATAAAGGCCATCGCTCTATGGGTCGCCGATTTGCCTTCGCCGCGGATGCCGTAAAGATAAATATTATTGACGGCCAAAGCGCCCAGATTGAACGAAACTGCGGATTTCGGGAACGCTGCAAGGCAGATGCGCCCACCACGGTTTGTCATTTCGACGGCTTGGTTCACGGTGGTCTCGGTGCCGGCGCAATCAACGACATAGTCTGCACCTTTACCGGTCAGTTCTTTGACGCGGGCGACGACATCTTCGTTTCGGGCGTCAATAACATGATCCGCGCCGAGCTTGCGGCCAATCGCATTACGACTTTCCCGCGTACCGACAAGGGCCACTGGAGATGCGCCAAGGGCCTTTGCGACGGCGACTGCCAGCAAGCCAATCGGCCCCGGCCCTATCACAACGACGCTTTCGCCCGCGACAAGCCCGCCCAGTTCCGTCAGGCCATACATTGACGTGCCAGCGGTCACCACAAGGGTGGCTTCCTCATCGGACATGTCGTCAGGGACTCTTATCATCGTGTTGATATTATTGACCGCATACTCAGCAAAACCACCGTCGGTGGTGAATCCGTTCGCACGGTGGCCTTTGTCATGTTCGCCATAATTCAAGCCGTAGTTGTGGCAGGACGTATACATGCCCATTCGACATCGTTTGCATTGCCCACAGCCCGCGTGAATTTCTACGGTCACGCGGTCGCCCACTTCGAACTCATCTACGCCGGGTCCTAACGCGGCCACCGTGCCCATATACTCGTGCCCTGGAGTGTAATTCTTGTTGAAGGGCGGTCCGCCTTCGATCAACGCGGGCGTCCCATAGGAGATGATTTCAAGGTCGGTTGCACAGATGGCGACAGCATCAATCCGCACAAGAACCTCAGCACGCTCAGGTTTGGGCGTTGGCTTCTCCACTAGTTTTAGCTCGTTGGGGTCGCCAAGGACCCATGCCCGCATCGTCGATGGGACGTCATCCCCTAGACCGTTAAGTCCTTGCTGATGTGTTGCCGCTGTGTTCATCGCGCTCTCCCCGTTAGGTGAATGGTTGACCAATTTGGAATGTAGTAACCGAATCCGCACCCTCGTTATCAACGACGTTAATAGCATTTTGCAATATTAAAAAGAAAATTCTAGTAGATCGCACGGGCAGTGTGGGTTGGTGACGGTTTAATTGGTTGACCAATATATCAGGTGTAGCCATCAGCGAAACTGATGCGGGCCATAAGGAAGTATGGTTTCGTGGATTTGCCCGGCCTGGCTACGGTTCTCGCGGGTTCAGGGGGTGGTTTGCCCGACGGTAAAGCGGCCAGCGCCTAAATCTACATCAACCATCGGCAACCGCCGTACATCACTTTGGCATACTGCGATGGCCAAACGGACCGCGTGACGTGGCCGCACGAGATGGTGAGCATCGAGAAGCAATGATGAAACTGGGAGATCGACAATGACACAGAGACTGACTGGCAAGACCCACGAAGAAGCAACCGGAACCGCCAAACTGATTTTTGAGGCGTCCGATAGGTTTCTTGGTCGAACGGCGAACCTTCAGCGTATTCTGGCGACACATAGCCCGTATCTAGCGCGATGGTTTGGTGGGTTAGTTGCCTCTGTTCGCCAGCCTGACTTGGGGGCGACAACCGATCCGCGCCTCAGAGGATTGGCCTGCATCAAGACGTCGATGGTCAATGCCTGCGAATATTGTACCTCCCACACTTCAGTCTTCGGGCAGGGGCTTGGGATTTCGGATGAAGAACTCGAAGCGATGATGGACGATGGCTACAAGACCAACCCGCTCTTTAATGACCGCGACCGTGCGGCGATCGCATGGTCCGAGGCGATGACGCAAAACACGGCTCAACGCGACAAAGCGACATGGGAAAACATGAAGGCCAACTTTACGGATACGGAGATCGTCGAAATTTCCATGGCCTGCGCCTTGTTCAATATGATCAACCGCCTGAACGATAGCTTTTGGACGGATCTTGAATCGGTGGAGTACAATCAAAAGCAGTGGAATGCTGTGGATGGTCTCTCCATCGAAGAGATTGAAGCCTATGCAGGCAGTTTTGCTTCGGTTGGTGCTGCGGAACGCGACGCATAAGGGGCGTCTTACCTTCTTCGCTCTTTTTGTCTTGGTCTCTCGACACGGCATTGAGATTCGCGTCATTATCTCTCGAGCCCTGCCGCTTCCGCCTTCAAGTGGGGCCGTTAGGGTTTTGACGCCATCTTAAAAGATGCTCTTTCTGGGAGGAAATAGAATGCAGTCTCAATTGAACGCAGCACCTACGGATTTAACAGGCAAGGTTTGTCTTGTTACAGGGGCCGCTGGCGGGATTGGTCATAGCGCTGTGTCGCATTTTGCCGCTCTTGGGGCGACGGTTTACGCAACAGATATTGCCGACGCGTTCGACGGGCCAGCCAACTATCGGTCGTTCAACTTGTTGGACGAGGCGGGGATATCGGCGTGTACGGATTGGATCGCCGAAATTAAGCCGGACGTGTTGTTCAATAACGCAGCCATCTTTGACATGGGGTCTGTTCTAGAGGCTGATCTTGCACAGTTTGATCGCCTATTCGGCCTTAACGTGCGTGCGTTTTATGCGGTGCTTCAGGCAAGCGCCAAGTCTATGGTCGCCAATGGGCAGGCGGGTTCCATTATCAATCTGGCATCCCAGGCAGGCCACCGTGGCGAGGCCTTGGTTGCGCATTACTGTGCTACGAAGGCAGCTGTAATCAGTTATACTCAGTCAGCCGCGCTCGCGCTTGCGCCGCATAAGGTGCGTGTCAATGCCATTAGTCCAGGGGTGATCGATACGCCGATGTGGAAAGACGTTGATGCGCTGTTTGCCAAGTTCGAAGGCAAAGAGATCGGTCAAAAGAAACGCGAAGTCGGTGAAGCCGTTCCTCTTGGGCATATGGGCGATCCTTCTGATGTTGCCCGCGCCGCAGTTTTTCTCGCCAGCGATCAATCGTCTTATATGACGGCTCAAACCATTGGGATCGACGGCGGTAACGTGCTGAGGTGATGAAACTCAGGCCGAGTTTAAGCTTGGTTATTGCCCCCTTGAAACCGCGACAGGACTGAGACACATGTGACCTAGCTCTCGTTGTCCCATTTGGTAGGTACCAATCTCGTGACCCAAAGATCATTCATTCGCCATGTTGTGCTGTTCAGCGCTAAGGACCAAGCCGACGTAACCCGTATTCGTGATGGGCTGTCGATGCTTGCCGGTATTCCGCATTCGTCCCTCTTCGAAGTGGTTGAAAACAGCCGCGCGGATGCGCTGTCCGGCGAAATTGATGTCGTTGTTTATGCCGAGTTCAAGGACAGTGCGGCATTGGCCGCCTATAAGGCCGACCCGATTTATCAGAAGGCGATTGAGGTCGTGCGCCCCTTGCGCGACATGCGGATCGCTGCTGACTTTTGAACGTGGATAATCCCAATCGTATCCTGTTTGATCGCGGTCCAACAGGAACAGGTGCCGCGTTTAGCGATCCGATCCAGATGATCAGGGCCGATACGCCTGATGACGTGGATGCCGCATTTGCAGCGATGGAACAGGCGCAGGCGGATGGGAAATGGCTGGCTGGCTATCTTTCCTATGAATTTGGCTACCTGACCTCGTCCAAGTTGCGGGATCTTTTGCCCGAAAACCGCATTCTGCCGCTGATCCACTTTGGAGTCTTTGATGGCCCGACCCCATTGCCCGAACAGGATCAAAGCCGCGCGGACCTGACACCAACGGCCCCGCATTGGGGGCGGTCCCGATACGCCAAGGCATTTGGTGCGGTACATGATTACATCGGTGCTGGCGATATCTATCAGGCAAACCTGACGTTCCCCTTGGGCGCGCGCACAAATGGAACGCCAGACGCTCTTTATGCCGCTTTGCAGCAGCGCCAACCGGTGCCCCACGGCGCGTTGGTAACCTTTGACGAAACGGTTCTGCTGTCACGCTCTCCGGAACTGTTCTTTTCGCTGACACGTGACAGGGCGTTGATGACGCGGCCGATGAAAGGCACCGCACCACGCGGTGCGACAACTCAGGACGACAATGCACTGCGCGATGCTTTGCAAGCGTCGGTCAAAAACCGCGCCGAAAATCTGATGATCGTGGATTTGCTGCGCAACGACATGTCGCGTGTATCCGAAGTTGGCAGTGTCAAAGTGCCCGACCTTTTCGTGATTGAACGTTTCGCGACGTTGCACCAGATGACATCGACCATCACATCGCAACTGCGCAAAGATATTTCGCTCTATGATCTTTTCATGGCGCTGTTTCCGTGTGGTTCGATCACTGGCGCGCCGAAGGTGCGGGCCATGCAGATCATCCGCGAGCTCGAAGACACCCCTCGTGAGGCTTATTGTGGTTCCATTGGGTGGATCGCTCCCGATGGCATAATGGAATTTAACGTCGCTATTCGCACGCTGATGTATAAGCCCGACGGCACCGTGCGTCTGAATGTCGGCGGCGGGGTGGTGTATGACAGCACCTCAGATGAGGAATATGAAGAGGCTTTGTTGAAGGCGCGTTTTGCTGATCTAACTTAGTGAAAGTCCCGTGATTTCGGGATGATGCGCGCGTTACGAGGGTGCCCACGCGGACCTTGGGGCAGGGCCTGTTTCACTTCATCTGCTCGGGCAAGGGGCGTTGGCATTACCTCTCCTGATAGGCGGTCCAACACATCACTGCGATTTTCCAGATGGTGCGCGACGATGTGGATGACGTCTTCGCTGCGTTGCACGGTGCCGTGAACCGACAAAATCCGCGACCCCATGATCACCTTGCGGTAGGCCTCCATCATCTTGGGCCACACGACGAGGTTGGCGACACCCGTTTCATCCTCAAGCGTGATGAAACACACACCTTTGGCACTGCCTGGACGTTGGCGGATTAAGACGATGCCTGCCATTTTGATGCTTTGCCCGTTGCGTGCGGTGCGCAGCGATTTGGCATCCGTGTAGCCCTGCTTGCGCATGCTTTGGCGCAAGAATGCCATCGGGTGGGCCTTTAACGACAGTCGCGTCGTCTGGTAATCTGACACAACCTGTTCGCAGATAGGCATCTGTGGCAGGTCAAATCGCTGTTCTTCGCCCTCATCCTTGTTTTCCGCGAATAGCGGCAAATCCGGTGCATCCCGTAACGCCCGCGCATCCCACAGCGCTTGCCGTCGATCCAGAGTCATAGATCGAAACGCATCCGCCGCCGCCAGCCGCCGCATCACCGCCGCGCCCAGCCTTGCACGAGACTTCAGGTCTTCCAAATTGGTGAATGGTTGTTGGCGTGCATCCATGATCCGCTGGGCCATGTCCTGACGCACCCCGTCCACCTGCCGCAACCCGAGCCGTACGGCGAACACCCCGCGCGCGACGGGTTCAAGCGTATTGTCCCAATCGCTGTAGTTCACATCCGCCGCCCGCACGATCCCGTCGTGTTCGCGCAAGTCCCGCACGATTTGGGCCGGCGCATAAAACCCGAGTGGTTGCGAGTTGAGCAAAGCGGCACAAAACACATCCGGATAGTGGCACTTGATCCAGCTGGAAACGTAAACAAGGTGCGCAAAGCTCGCCGCGTGGCTTTCGGGAAACCCGTAGTCCCCGAACCCTTTGATCTGGTTGAAACATCGGGTGGCGAATTCGGGGTCATATCCCCGTTTGATCATCCGCCCGACCATCTTTTCCTCAAGCTCGCCGATGGTACCGCGTGACCGGAATGTCGCCATGGCCTTGCGCAGTTGGTTGGCCTCTGCGGTGGAAAACTCGGCGGCCACCATTGCAACCTTCATGGCCTGTTCTTGAAAGATCGGCACACCTTTGGTGCGGCCCAGAACCTTGAGCAATTCATCTGGGTCATGGGGCGGGGCAGGGGCCGGATAGTCCTCAGGTTCTATCCCACTGCGGCGGCGCAAATAGGGATGCACCATATCGCCCTGAATAGGACCGGGGCGTACAATAGCGACTTGGATCACGAGGTCGTAGAATTCACGCGGTTTCAGGCGGGGCAACATGTTCATCTGGGCACGGCTTTCCACCTGAAAGACCCCCAGACTGTCGCCCTTACACAGCATGTCATAAACGGCATCATCATCTTGCGGTACGCTCGCCAGTGTGAAGCTCTTGCCATAATGCGCATCAATCAAATCGAACGCCTTGCGGATGCAGGTCAGCATCCCCAGCGCAAGGATATCGACCTTTAGGATGCGCAATTCTTCAATGTCGTCCTTGTCCCATTCGATAAAACTGCGATCAGGCATTGCACCGTTTCCAATCGGCACCGTTTCAACCAGCGGGTTTTCGGTCAGGATAAAACCCCCGACATGCTGGCCCAAATGACGGGGCATTCCGATCATTTGATCTGCCAGTTTGATCGTGCGCGCCATGAGCGGATCACTTAGATCAAGCCCCGCCTCAGTCGCTTCTTTTGCGCCCACTTCACGCCCCCAAGACCCCCAAATGGTTTTGGAAAGTGCTGTGGTGACATCTTCGGACAGCCCCATGACCTTGCCGACCTCGCGCACCGCCATACGCGGGCGATAATGGATCACCGTTGCGCATAGCGCGGCCCGCCCACGGCCGTATTTGTTGTAGATATGCTGGATCACTTCCTCGCGGCGTTCATGTTCAAAATCCACGTCGATGTCGGGTGGTTCTTTGCGTTCTTCGGAAATGAACCTCTCAAACAACAGATCGTTTTGGTCAGGGTCCACGGCGGTGATCCCCAATACATAACAGACGGCGGAATTGGCCGCGGACCCGCGCCCCTGACACAGGATCGCTGGTTTGCTTTCATATCGTGCGAAATTTACGATTTGGTGGATGGTCAGGAAGTACTGCGGGATGTCGAGTTTTTCGATCATCGCCAGCTCTTTGTTCAAGGCTGCTGTGACTTTTTCAGGCACGCCATTAGGGTAGCGCCAATCGGCACCTTTCCATGTAAGTTCGGTTAGGTAATCCTGTGGGGTGCGTCCTTCGGGCACGGTTTCGGTCGGGTATTCGTAGGACAGCTCACGCAGGTCAAACTGGCAGGCATCCGCAACGACGCGCGTTGCACGAATGGCATGGGGCCAACGTTCAAATAAGGTTTGCATCTGGGCTGCGGATTTCAGGTGCCGTTCTGCGTTGGCTTGTAGCAAAAATCCCGCTTTCTGAATGGTGGTCTTGTGCAGGATGCAGGTCATCACGTCCTGCAACGGGCGGCGTTCTGGTGCGTGGTAGTGGACGTCGTTTGTTGCCAGAATGGACAGCCCGTGGGCTTTTGCCAAAGCATCCAGTCGATTGATCCGTGCCACATCATCCCCATGATAAAGATAGCTGGCAGCGATGTGTTTTAACGTCGGAAGCGCACGTTTTAGACGCGCGAAATCGGCAATGAACGTGTCCAACTGCGTGGGGGGCAAGGCAACCAATTGCACTCCGTCGCTGTGGCTCGCGAGGTCCTCAAGTGTGATGTCACACACACCCTTGGCCTGCCATTCACCATCCACCCCATGCATTTTGCCCTTGGAAAGCAGCGTGCATAGCCGCCCATAGGCCGCACGATCACGCGGATAGGCAAGAAACTCTTCCCCTGTCACCAGCGCCAAACGGCAACCGATCACAGGCCGCATGCAGGCTTTCAAGGCTTCTGAATGCAATCGCACTACGCCAGCCATGGTGTTTAGGTCAGCACATCCAATCGCATCATATCCCAACGCCCATGCCGCCGCGGCCAAGTCGGCAGCGTCTGATGCCCCGCGTAAAAATGAAAAGCATGTGCTGACGCTCAGCTCAACGAATTTGCTTCGGGCATTGGGGGTGAACGCCCCTTCGTCCAATGTGTGACGGGGGAAATGATTGTCGATTTCAGGCATGGTGCACCTTCATGCGAAACACCCATGCACGAACCAGCGCGGATCACCGCCGCGCCCATCCTCATGCAGCCCTTCACGATACAACCAAATGCGCCGTCCCGTCTGATCCTCAACCTTGAAGTAGTCCCGTAGCCGCGTGCCAGGGCGGTCTTTCCACCATTCGGGCGCAATCCGTTCCGGTCCCGCATAGCGTGCCACGCGGTAGGTTTGCCTGCGCCATATGAATTGTGCGGGCGGACCTTCTGGAACAGCATAAAGGACGCGCACTTCTTCGGGGTGATCAAATAGGCGGATCGGGCGTTCCTTTGGGCGCTCGATCACGGCTTGCGCGATCCCCGCAAGGGCCGCGATCCGATCCTCGCTTCGTTCGGGAATATGGCTTTCGCGCAAAACGGGGCGACTGACGGCACGGGCCCCAAACTTGGCGCTCAACCGATCCACCAAACGGCTTAGGTGCAGGGTATCATCGGACCCGCCATCAAGGTGGTTTTGTACCAATTGCAAAGGTTCAACCCCGCCCGCGGCCAGCGTAATCAGATCAAACCCGAAACCTGGATTGATCTTTTCGACCTTATCGCGAAATAGCCCCAGCAGATGGTTCGGGTCGCGGCTGCTGGCAGAGGTCGCCACATCAACCCAGCTCACATCGCCATCGGTTTTATAGACCACGAGATGCAAACTACGGCACCCTTGGCCGGTCTGTGCCAATTGTTCGCAAAGCTCTTCACACAGCGCAGGCAAATAGGACGTCGGATCAAGGATTGGTTCGGGCAATTGCGTTTGCACGCGAATGCGCGGTTTGGCGTCCACACTGGCGACGGGCTCGGCGATTTTGCCCAGTGCCTGATCCAGCCGCATCAAAGGGTTCGATGCAAGGGCCGCTTTCACGAACCGCCGCGTTAGGGATAGGCGCGGCACATCCATCACGGCGCCAATGGTTTTCAGTCCAAGACGGCGCAGCAGCAGAATGGTTTCCGCTTCAAGCCGTAGTGCGGTGACAGGCAGCGCGCCCAATTTCCACGTTGCCTCATCCGGTCCGCAAACCGACCGCACCGGCCCAAACCGCGCTAAGGCCCATGCCGCGCCCCATGTGGGGGCTACAGCCAACCGGGCCGTAAGCCCAAACCGCGACAATTGTGTTTCCATTTCAACCAGCATCGCCGTTTCGCCGCCCATCAAGTGGTCTGACCCAGTCGTGTCCAAAATCAAACCGTCCTCGCCGTCGCGCACGGACCACGGGCACCAACGCCGCACCCAAAGCACCAGTCGATCAAGGGCGGCGCGATCTCCCGCAAGGTCGGCGTATTCCACCTGCAATTCAGGGCAGATCGCCCGCATATCCACCACCCGTGCGCCTATGTTGATGCCCATCAGACGCGCGGCGCGGTTGGTGGCGTGGATCACGGGGCCATGGTGCCCCTCACGCGCCAGCACAAGCGGCACATCATCCGGTGGCGCGTTGCCCTGCCTGTCCATCACTCGCTGCCAACGATCCATCGCGAACTGCGGCAGGTTGATAGACACGATCCGGTGCCCCGTTTTTGCCCCGCTCATATTCGGCCATCCATTGCCCGGGTTTCAATCGGCGCGAACGGAACAGATCGAGCGACCAACGCGGTGCGCCCGAGGCTTGGGGGTCGTGCGGGTTGGGCGCAGAGGGTAGGGACGACACGCGCCACCGATCCCGTGCTGCGCTCAGGTTTTCGGCAGCGGCGCGTCTGATCAACCAGCAGGGCACCTTGGCGGCCTCTGATCGCATGGCCAGCCGCTTGGTTGCTGTGAAATCCAAGATTGGCGGATCGCCCCAGACTTCGCCGATTACGGCCCCAAGGGCGCGGCAACGCAGTCCGTCTTCCATTGCCCAGAGGACATCGGCGGCACGGGACAGATCGACCATGATAATTGGGTGACGTGTGCCCACCCCCGCCAAATAAGGTCGCCCGCTTTCGCGACGTGTCAAACGGTCCTGCACCCAAAGGATGGGCGCGTCTGTTTGTGGGAGACGTGCCAACATGTAGCCCACAGCCGCCGCATCCACCGCGTTTGTCGCAAAAATCTCGGACAAAGTCGCGCCGTGGGGCGCAGTTCGCCCCGCCTGACCCGCTGGTTTTTCCTGAAGACGCAAAGATCGCATGCACGACACCATTTCCTAAATGTTCACACTTTGTTCTACATTGAGTCGCATCACAGGTCAAACCGAGGATCACGGTGGCTGCATGGCACCTACCCGTACGAAGAGCCTAATAAACCCTATACATTAAAGGCACATCACGTTAGGTGCGGCGCTTGTCGGGCCGATCGGGTTCCGACTCTTTTATTCCGAATACTCAAACAGACGTGGAACGGCCCTTGAAACAGACCCTGGCAGATGCCCTAGAAGCACGCGGATACGATACGCTGACCGCAGTGCAAGAGGCCGTGAGCGACCCCGAAACAAACGGCAAAGACATGTTGGTCTCTGCGCAAACGGGGTCCGGTAAAACGCTCGGGTTTGGATTGGCGATTGCGCCGCAAATCTTGGGCGAAGGCGACAAGTTCGCCCGCGCAGGGTCACCGCTTGCCCTTATCATCGCACCAACACGTGAATTGGCGATGCAGGTGAAACGTGAACTTGCGTGGCTGTTTGAAAAAGCGGGTGTCGTCATGGCGTCCACTGTGGGCGGCATGGACATGCGCGATGAACGCCGCGCATTGGATCGCGGTGCACACATTGTTGTCTCGACACCGGGTCGTTTGCGCGACCACATCATGCGCGGGTCCATTGATCTGTCTAACCTGAAAGCCGTCGTGCTGGATGAAGCTGATGAAATGCTCGATCTTGGATTCCGCGATGACCTTGAATTCATCCTCGAGAACGCGCCAGAAGACCGCCAGACATTGCTGTTCTCTGCGACGGTCCCTGCAGCGATTGCGAAACTTGCTAAATCCTACCAAACCGACGCCCTGCGCATCGCCACAACGAATACGGCCAGCCAGCACGCGGACATCGAATACCGCGCCTTGAACGTTGGGCCGCGCGATACTGAAAACGCTATTATCAATGTGCTGCGCTACTACGAAGCGCCAAACGCCATCGTGTTCTGTAACACCCGTGCCACCGTCAACCGGATGACGACGCGCCTGTCCAACCGCGGTTTCAGCGTTGTTGCGTTGTCTGGCGAGCTGACCCAGTCCGAACGGACCAACGCGCTGCAAGCCATGCGCGATGGCCGCGCGCGGGTTTGTGTGGCGACAGATGTTGCTGCGCGCGGGATCGATTTGCCGAACCTTGAACTGGTGATCCACGCAGAATTGCCGACAGGGTCTGATACATTGCTGCACCGCTCTGGCCGCACAGGCCGCGCTGGCCGCAAAGGGATCTCTGCGCTGATCGTGCCACCAGCCGTGCGCCGCAAGGCCGACCGCCTGTTGGGCTGGGCAAAGTTGACAGCAGAATGGGCCGATGCACCGTCTGCTGACGATGTCACCACCAAAGACGAAGAGCGCATGTTGGAACAGCTGGGCGACGCGGACCCGTTGGACGACAGCGAAACCGGCATCATCAGAAAACTGACCGAGGCCTACACAGCCGAACAAATCGCGACTGCCTATCTGCGCATGTACCGCGAGCGCCACTCCGCACCAGAGGAACTGGCTGCACCGAACGAAGCGCCAAAACCGCGTCAGGCCTTTGGGCCGAGCGTTTGGTTTTCTATCGCTGGTGGGAATAAAGCAGGTGCAGAACCGCGCGTTATCTTGCCTGTCGTTTGTAAGGCAGGCGATGTGTCACGCGATGATATCGGTGCGATCCGTATTCAGAAAGATGCGTCATTCGTCGAGATTCGCGAAAGCGCCGTTAAAGGATTCTTGGCCGCCGTCGGCCCTGACATGATCCTTGAAAAAGGAATGGTGATCGAACGTTTGGCTGCGGCTCCGAAATTGGAACCACGCGGTCCTCGCCCTGACAAACCACGTTTTGACAAGGGCCGATCTGATAAACCGCGCGGCGACAAACCACGTGGTGAGAAGAACTGGGGCGACAAGCCACGCGGGGAAAAAGGCCGAGGCGATAAACCGAAATACGACAAGTCGGGTCCAAAGGATCGCAAGCCACGCCACGGCGATGGCCCTCGTGATGGTGCCCCAAAGTCAAAAGGCACAACCACCCCTGTGGATTGGAACGACGCACCAGCACCGCGCACCAAAAAGCCAAAACCGGACCACGCAAAGGGTGGCAAGCCGTCCTTCAAGAAAAAGCCACGCACGGGCGATGCTAAACCAGCAAACGATGGTGCCGTGGAAGCGTTCAAACCACGTAAGTCCAACGCCAATGACCCGTCCAAGCGGATCGGACGCCCTGGTGCTAGCCTGAAAGGGCCAAAGCCACCAGCAGGCAAAGCTTCTAGCAAGAAGAACCGTGCCCGCGCTGCAGAGAAGTCTGGGGGTGGCAAGCAGGGTGGCACTGGCCGTCCGACCACCAAGAATAAAGGTCCAGGCGGCAAATCAGGACGCAGCTAAGCGGGCATAAGAAACACCCGAATCCGGACACTGGATTCGCTGACCTATCTGCTCTGCGCAAAATACACGCAAACTGCTAATCGATGCAGCACGCGACATTTTCAACGCCTCTACCTCTGGGTAGGGGTGTTAAAATGTATCGCCAGAAAAATTCCGGCAGTAAGTCCAGTTTTCAGAAAGGATTTGACCAATTGTCGATTCGATCTCTAGGCTGTGAGCGCTAAAGCAAAGTTCCTGCACGACGGGAACTTCAAGAAGTTGCACAGCAACACATAACCAACAGGGGATCACCATGATCAAGAAAACAACAGGCGCCATCATCCTTGGCGCAGTGGCTGCATTGTCCGGCACCACAGCAATGGCCGACGGCCATTCAATTACAGTCGGTTACTTCCTCGAGTGGCCAATGCCATTCCAATATGCAAAAGTTCAGGGCACCTACGAAGAAGCACTGGGTATGGAAATCAACTGGGTGTCTTTTGACACCGGTACAGCGATGTCCGCTGCTATGGCATCCGGCGACGTTCAGCTGTCCGTTTCCCAAGGTGTTCCACCGTTCGTCGTTGCTACATCTGCTGGCCAAGACCTTCAGATGCTCGACGTTGCTGTGTCCTACGCGGACAACGACAACTGCGTCGTACGCTCTGACCTTGAAATCGACGGCTCCACAGCTGGCGATCTTGCCGGTTCCAAAGTGGCTGTTCCGCTCGGTACCGCTGCGCACTACGGCTTCCTGCGTCAGATGGATCACTTTGGCGTTGACGTTTCATCCCTCGAAGTTGTCGACATGTCTCCACCGGACGGTGCGGCTGCATTGGCTCAAGGGTCTGTCGACATGATGTGTGGTTGGGGCGGTTCCTTGCGTCGCGCACTGGAAAGCGGCAACACGCTGATGACTGGCGCAGAAAAGACCGAACTCGGCATTCTGGTGTTTGACGTAACATCCGGTCCAACAGGTTGGATCGCGGAAAACGAAGAAACTGTTTCCAAGTTCCTTGCTGTGACAGCTGAAGCCAACGCAATGTGGAATGCTGGCGACATGGCGGACGAAATGCTGCCAATCATCGCGCAAGACGCGGGTATGGACGTCGATGCGACAGCTCAGACTATGGCGACATTCGTGTTCCCATCCGTTGAAGAGCAGCTTGGCGATGCATGGCTCGGCGCTGCGGCTCCGGCATTCTTGTCCGGAGTTGCGAACGTCTTCGTAGATGCAGGCTCCATTGATGGCGCTCTTGAAAGCTACGAAGGTGCGATCAACACTGGTCCACTTGCGTCCGCAAACGAGATGTAAATCGTTTGGAAGGGGCCACACCTGTGTGGCCCTTTTCACCCTTGGTGTGACTGCACTCTTTTCCTATCCACTTTTATAGACTGGGGCTCCAATGTCTGGATTGGCCATCGACAATATTTCTATGCGTTTCGATCTGCCAAACGGCGGTCACGTGCAGGCACTCAAAGACGTCACGCTTGATATCAAGCAAGGCGAACTAATGAGCGTTCTTGGCCCGTCGGGTTGCGGCAAAACGACGTTGCTTAATATTGTCGCGGGTTTTCTTGCGCCAACGGGCGGCGAGACACGCATCAATGACCACGTCGTTGAGGGTCCGAACAAAGAACGCGGTATGGTCTTCCAGCAAGGCGCGTTGTTTGAATGGATGTCGGTGCGCGACAACGTCAGCTTTGGCCCGCGTATGGCTGGTAAAAAGAAAGCCGACTACATGGGCAATGTCGATCACCTGTTGGATGTGGTTGGCCTGCAAGACTTTAAAGAAAAGATGGTCTACGAACTGTCCGGCGGGATGCAACAGCGTGTGGCTTTGGCCCGCTGCCTTGCCAACGATCCGGACGTTATTCTGATGGATGAACCGCTTGGGGCGCTTGACGCGTTGACCCGCGAAAAAATGCAGGGGCTGGTTCTGAAGCTTTGGAAAGAGACCGGTAAAACCATCATCCTCATCACCCACTCAATCGACGAAGCCCTACTGTTGGGCGAACGGGTTCTGGTCATGGCTCCTCGCCCTGGCCGCATCCATAAAGAATACCGCCTGCCGTTTGCGGAAATGGGCGTAGAGACGGACTTGCGGGAAGTAAAAGAGCATCCTGACTACACCACCACCCGCGAAGAAATCCTGACGATGATCTGGGACATGGAAGAAGAAATCATGGGTCGAACTGAGGTGGAGGAATAATCATGGCTGGAACTGTAAACCTCGTCTGTACCCGCGAACGCCTTGGTGAGATGCTCACAGAGCTGCGCGCGACGCCTATTCCTGACGGTCAGGTCGTTGGCGAAAACTTCACTCCGGCTGACGGCTGCCACATCGCATCCGGCTGGGAGACTTTCTCATACCAATTCGGCACGCTCGGGTCTGAACTCTGGACGGAAACGATCAATGTTGTTTTGGCGTCGATTAATGCGATTCCATACATCTTTGGATACGTCGCCCTAATCGTTATGTTCATGTTCGTTTGGCGCGCGATCAAAACGTTCCTGACACCTACACGCGATTACACCTCCCTTAAGACTGTGACGTTTGGCGACGAAAGCGCCGTGCGTTCCGAAACTGCGGCCTCAATCATATCGATCATCTTGATCTTCGTGATCTGGGGCACGTTTACAGGATCGTCGTTGCTGCCGTCCTTTATGCACCTTCCTGGCCCTTTCACAGGTGAGGGTAGTTTCACTTACACTGTTGAAGATGCAGACGGTAACCGTGATGAAGCCGAGGTTTTTGTGAATGTCATCACCGCAGGCGGCGTGGCTGAGGAGATCGAAATTGACGGCGGTGACGGTTTTGCGAAAGACGACGTTACAACCGTATCGGTTTATAGCAGTGAGATCGTCTCGTGGGATCGCAATGATGACGTGAACCGTCGTGATGATGGTGCACGGATTGTTGCAATTAACGGTCAGGAATTTCAATTTGACCCGAACGCCCGTGATGACAACGGAAATCTTTTAGACGCGGCCCCGTCGTTCACGTTGGATTTCGCACGTGTGGCAATCACGGATCGCGGTACAATCAACGTATCCCCTGATCCCGGGTGGCAAATGCAGCCTTTGTATTTGCCTGCACCGGAAGTCGTCTGGAACCGCTTTATCGAAATTGCGAAATACGGCTATCAGAACGTTTATTTGACGGTACATCTCGGGTTTTCACTGTTCCGCGTGATTGTTGGTTTCTTGTTGGGCGCCATTATCGGTATCCCACTAGGTTATGCCATGGGACTGTCCAACTGGTTCCGTGGCTGGTTTGATCCGATCGTGGAATTCATGCGCCCTGTGCCGCCGCTTGCCCTAATCCCATTGGTGATCATTTGGTTCGGTATTGGTGAAGTTGGTAAGATCTTCCTGCTGTTCCTTGCGGCCCTTTGGATCATGGCGATTGCCGCACGATCCGGCGTTTCTGGCGTTCGCATTACCAAAGTTCACGCGGCCTATTCGCTTGGCGCGTCCCGTTGGCAAATCCTACGCCACGTGATTATCCCGAACTCATTGCCGGAGATCTTTACCGGTGCGCGGGTCGCGATGGGCGTGTGTTGGGGCACCGTTGTCGCCGCAGAACTTGTCGCCGCAGAAGAGGGCATCGGTAAGATGATCACCACGGCGTCCAAATTCCAGAATACGGACATTATCCTGCTTGGCGTGATCATCATCGGGATCGTGGGTTTTGGTATCGATATGCTGATGCGCATGGCCGAACGCAAACTGGTCCCTTGGAAGGGCAAAGGGTAACTTTTCTTTTTTAAGGAAAGCTATAAGGGCCGAAGCATCGCTTTGGCCCTTATAGCTTTGTCTATCAGTTGCGCTTAATCGGACAGACAGATCTTATTCTTGTCGAGGTCTCGCACATAAGCAGAAAAGCGCGGCCCCCGTTGGGCAGGTTCACCCTCGGAGGTGGCCCCAAGTTCAATCGCTTTACTGTATAGACGTTTCACCTCATCGGTGGATCCGACGCTAAATCCGACCATTGTGCCATTTCCATTGGTTGCGGGTTGTTCGTCAAAGGGAAGGGCGGCAGCAAAGGCGAAATCATCGCCAAGCCAATAGGTCATACGTTCTGATGGGATCATCTTGTTCATGCCAAGCGTGTCGAACAACGCATCATAGAATGTGATAGCTGCATCCATGTTGTTCGTGCCAACGACGAAATAGTTCATCTTCATTTTCATGTCTTTCTAATGCCAGTGGAGTGTTTGGACTGTTTATTTGACAAATAAGACATTTTACGGCGTATTTGTTTGATGGCGCGTACGAATTCAAATGGCAGATTGCAGCGATTGGATCAGCTCGCGGTTCAGCTCAAGCAACACGAACACTGCACGGTCAAAGACCTTGCGCTGCAACACGAGGTAAGCGAGCGCACGATCACGCGCGACCTTGCGTTGATGCGGGACCAAGGGTTGCCCATTGACGCGGATCGTGGCCGCGGCGGTGGCGTCCGACTTGATCGCAGATGGGGTGTGGGTCGCATGAACCTCAGTTACCCTGAGGCGGTTGATCTTCTTATTAGTATAGAGGTCGCAGAGCAGATGAAATCACCTATGTTCTTGGCCAACCTCGGTTCGGTCAGACGTCAATTGATCGCATCATTCTCGCCGGAAAAACGAGGCCGAGTTGAACGCATGAAGTCGCGTATCCTGATCGGTGATACGGCATCCACCTACGTCCAGACGAGTATGAACGCGCCGCCCAGGCGTGTCGTGCAGTCGGTGCACCAGGCATTTATCGATCAGGGAACACTGGCGATTACCTACCAAAGAGAAGACGTAGAAACCTCACAGCGCGAAATCGAACCTCATTTTCTGTTGCTGAATTACCCAGTTTGGTACGTGGTCGCGATTGACCACCTGCGCGGTGCTCCTCGTACGTTCAGGTGCGATCGCATCTTGTCTGCAAAGGCGACAGGCAACACGTTTCACCTGTTACCAAAGGACGCCTTTAAGGCCTCGATCGACGGTAACAAACTTCGGGTTTAACCGTCCCAGCCAAGACTTGGTTCAAGATCAAAAAAAGGCCCGCTTGCTATGCTGCAAGCGGGCCAATTCATGTCATGCAGTTCGGTTTATTCGAACGCAGCGTCAGTGATCGCCGTCGTGTAGGCACCTTCGGGTTCCGCGGAAATCACCGGATCAGACCCACCGGCCAACAGTGTTGCGACTGTGCGCTCATAGGCTTCGATGTCCAAGGCGCCAGTTCCACCAGCGGTCAGCTTGGCAATCTCGCCCATCATACGTGCCTGTGCCTCTTCGGACTGTGCGCCAGTTTCATCATTCTCCATGATAATCGCTGCGGCCTCATCGACATTCTCCTCGGCGTAGCGCCAGCCAGCCATAGAGGCGCGCACAAAGCGAACCATTTTGTCGACGAATTCCGGATCCTCAAGATTGTCTTCCAGCGCGTAGATGCCGTCTTCCAACGTTGCAACGCCCTGATCTTCGTACTTGAATGTGATCAGCTCGTCCGGATCAACGCCCGCGTCCAGAACCTGACCGTATTCGTTGTAGGTCATGGTGGAAATACAATCAGCTTGACGCTGCAATAGTGGATCAACGTTAAAGCCCTGCTTGAGAACCGTCACACCATCCTCGCCACCTTCCGTCGGAATGCCAACTTGGCTCATCCAGCTGAGGAACGGGTATTCATTGCCGAAGAACCAAACGCCGATTGTTTTACCGCGGAAGTCTTCAACAGACTCGATGCCAGTGTCTTTCCAGCATGTGAGCATCAGGCCAGACGATGTGAATGGTTGTGCGATGTTCACGACAGGCAGACCCCGTTCACGAGCCGCCAAAGCGGATGGCATCCAGTTCAGCATGATGTCCGCGCCACCACCAGCAAGAACCTGAGGCGGAGCAATATCAGGGCCACCCGGAAGGATCGTGACGTTCAGGCCTTCTTCTTCATAGAAACCTTTGTCCAGCGCAACGTAGTAGCCAGCGAATTGTGCTTGGGTAACCCATTGCAATTGCAATGTTACGTCATCGTCCGCCATGGCACTGGTGCCGATCAATGCAGCCAATGCTGCGGTTGTGAATGTCGTCTTCATGTTGACCTCCTAAGTCAGTTTCATTCCGCTTCGGTTCGCCGAAGTCTATCGTTGTGAAGGGTGCCAGAATGTCACCCGTTTTTCGAATAATGCCATGGCCCCATAGAACGCCGAGCCCGCGAGGGCAGCGACAACAATCTCGGCCCAGACCATATCAAGCGCAAGTTGGCCGACGGATGTAGAAATGCGAAAACCCATCCCAACCGTCGGAGAGCCAAAAAATTCAGCAACAATGGCGCCAATCAAGGCAAGTGTGGTCGCGATCTTAAGTCCGTTGAAAATGAAGGGCAGGGCCGCAGGTAAGCGCAGCTTGAGCAACGTGGGCCAATATCCCGCACCATAGGTGCGCATCAGGTCCCGTTGCATGGCGCTGGTATCCTTAAGGCCCGCGACCGTGTTCACCAAAATTGGAAAGAACACCATAACGCCGACCACAGCCGCCTTTGATTGCCAGTCACTGCCAAGCCATTTGACGAAGATCGGTGCAGTTCCAACGATCGGCAAGGCGGCCATAAACGCACCGACAGGCAGAATACCCTTTGTCAGGAACGGGCTGCGATCCGCCAATAGAGCCACCGCAAAAGCCGCAATCATACCGATTACATATCCTGTCATAGCGCCCTTCAGGATCGTTTGTTCAAAATCGGCCCAAAGCATCGGGATCGACGCCACAAATCGTTGCGCAATAGCGGACGGGGCGGGCAGTATGATTGGGCTAACGCCAAGCATCGTCACAAGAACCTGCCACATCGCGATGATAGTGACGCCGAAAATCACAGGAATGAGCAGGCTGATGGCACGTGTGTCCGACCTTGGGCCGTTGGCCAGTTTGGTATTGATCCACCACCCGGTTGCCCAGATCACCCCTGCTATGACAATTGCCATCATGCTGCTGCCCCCATGCCCATACGCGCAAGTGTGCGTCGTTCCATCAAGCTCAGGATCGCAACCAACATGGCTGCCGTGATTGCGGCAGCAAATAGCGCCGCCCAAGTCACCATCGGCTGGCCGTACTGATCACCCACAAGCATCCGTGCCCCGAACCCAGCGCGCGCGCCTGTCGGTAGTTCGCCCACAATCGCGCCGACCAGCGCTGCGGAAATCCCGATTTTGAGCGAGGTAAACAGATACGGCATCGAGGCAGGCAGGCGCAGTTTCCAAAACCCTTGGTTCGCGCTCGCGCTGTACGTCCTCAGTAGGTCCAGTTGCATCCCGTCTGGGGACCGCAGCCCTTTGACCATGCCAACAACCACAGGAAAGAAGCTGAGGTAAGCCGAAATAATAGATTTGGGCAATAAACCTTGGATGCCAATGGCGCCCAACATAACAATCACCATCGGGGCCAGCGCCAGAATAGGAATAGTCTGGGATGTAATCGCCCAAGGCATCACGGATTTGTCCATCGTGCGGTTGTAAACAATACCAACCGCCAGCAGCACACCCAGCGTCGTGCCAATCACAAACCCTAGCAGTGTCGCTGAAAGCGTGACCCAAGCATGATATACCAAAGACTTCCGCGACGTGGGAGCCTTGGTGAAAATGGTATCATACATCTCATACGCGACCTGATGCGGCGACGGCAGGCGAGGGCGTTGCTGCACATAAGTGAGCGGGATGATCGCAGGATTCTTGAGCGCCAAGCCCAACCCCGAGATTTCTTGCCTCTCTCTTGGGGCTTCGGGGGTAATGATCATGTCGTCGCGCTGGGCCTGATCCGCCGTCAGATGCGCGTTCATTGGGATCACCGCAAGTGTCCAAACGGCGAGTATGAACCCAACCACTGTCAACGCTGGAAAGATGCCTTTGAAAGTCATGATCTAGTCATCCGAATGCCCCGCGCGCAGCCCGTCGCGGACACGGTGTGCGATTTCGATGAATTCGGGACTGTCACGGATATCGAGAGGGCGTTCCTTTGGCAGCGGGCTGTCGATCACATCGCTGATCCGGCCAGGACGGGGCGACATCACGACGATCTTGGTGGACAGGTAAACGGCCTCTGGGATCGAATGGGTGACGAAACCAATTGTCTTTTCGGTACGAGCCCAGAGTTGCAACAACTGTTCGTTCAAATGGTCGCGCACGATTTCATCCAAGGCGCCAAACGGTTCGTCCATCAACAGGATATCCGCATCAAACGCCAAGGCCCGTGCAATGCTGGCCCTTTGCTGCATCCCGCCCGATAACTGCCATGGGAATTTCTTCTCAAATCCGGCAAGGTCGACGAGCTCCAACACGCGGCTTACGCGTTCGGCCTGATCTGCCTTGTCGAACCCCATGATCTCAAGCGGAAGGCGAATGTTGCCACCAATCGTTCGCCACGGATAAAGACCCGCGGCTTGAAACACATAGCCATAGGCACGTGCGCGCCGTGCCTCATCAGGTGTCATTCCATTGACGGAGATTTCGCCAGACGTGGGCGTTTCCAGCCCCGCGATGCAGCGTAAAAACGTGGTCTTGCCGCACCCTGATGGTCCGATGAAAGAAACGAAATCGCCCTTGTTTATCTCGAGGTTCACATCCTTGAGGGCATGGACTGGACCGTCGTTTGTCTCAAACGTCAGGTCTAGGTTTGCCGCGGAAATTACGAGGCTCATGCTTGGTCCCCCTTCTTCCATCGTGCAACCATCTGTTCGGTGGCGGAAAACAATGTCCCATTGCTGGAACGTAGACGTTCGCCGCTCACGAAGTTTTCCAGCCGATCCCAATCGCGAAACATTGCAGTTTTCCAATAACCGCTGGCCACTGCTTCATCGATCGCATCATGATCAATCATGCGGGCCAGCAAGCCGTAAACACTAAGGATGTAACGCGCGCGGCCTTTGTCATCATCCCCGTAAGCATTGAAGTCTTGTTTGTACTGGCCTGAGCCAAAAAAATTTTGCCGTGCGTTGCGGAATTGTTCACCTTGCAAGGTGTCATGAACGACGAAAATCGACTCCCGGAGAAAACGTCGCTCGTCCTTGTTTTGCCCCGCGGCTTGCAGTCGCATTTGGCGCCATACCGCAAATGTGGTGGCTATAACCGCAAGAGCTGCGAGGATTGTGGCAACGTCCGCGGCGATATCAAGCCAAAGTAAATCAGTCATATTAAGGTTCTAGACCCCCGTTTCCGGGATGCCGGAGCGCTGCACAGGGCGTGGTGCCGAGAGGTCTTTCCATTTCGATAGCGCTTGATTGGTCATGCCGTTGCCTTCCCGTTTCACGAACTTGCCGTGACCTTCCTGAGTGCGCACTTCTCCATCATGGATCGCGACGTGGCCGCGGGTCAGGGTAAAGCGTGGCAGGCCTTTGACGTGCTTGCCCTCAAACACGTTGTAATCAATCTCTGACTGTTGTGACCCTGCGGTGATCGTCTTTTCCTTGGCCGGATCCCAAACAACGATATCGGCATCCGCGCCCACCAGAATGGCCCCTTTCTTGGGGTAACAATTCAGGATTTTGGCGATGTTGGTCGATGTCACGGCGACAAATTCGTTCGGCGTTAACCGTCCGGTTTCCACCCCGTGAGTCCAAAGCATCGGCATCCGGTCTTCTAGCCCGCCGGTGCCGTTGGGGATCTTGGTGAAATCGCCAACACCGGACCGTTTCTGTTCAGTGGTAAAGGCGCAGTGATCGGTAGCCACGACGCTAAGGGAGCCTGACTGAAGACCCGCCCAAAGGCTGTCTTGATGCATCTTGTTACGGAACGGAGGTGACATGACACGACGTGCAGCGTGGTCCCAGTCTTTGTTGAAATACTCGCTTTCGTCCAACGTCAGGTGCTGGATCAACGGCTCACCCCAAACGCGTTTGCCTTGCTGACGCGCACGGCGGATTGCCTCGTGGGATTCTTCGCAAGATGTATGCACGACATACAATGGCACGCCCGCCATATCGGCGATCATAATCGCGCGGTTAGTCGCTTCGCCCTCAACCTGAGAGGGGCGCGAATAAGCGTGGGCTTCGGGGCCGTTGTTGCCCTCTGCCAGCAGCTTAGCAGACAGTTCTGCCACCACATCACCGTTTTCGGCGTGCACCATCGCGATGCCGCCCAATTCGGATAGACGGTTGAAGGATGAGAACAGTTCATCATCATTCACCATCAACGCGCCCTTGTAGGCGAGGAAGTGTTTGAATGTGTTGATGCCGCGATCCTCAATGACGGTTTTCATGTCGTCAAAGACTTGCTCACCCCACCACGTTACAGCCATGTGAAAGCTGTAGTCACAGTTCGCTCGGGTTGATTTGTTGTCCCAGCGTTTGATTGCATCCAGCAGGCTTTCGCCTTGGTTGGGCAGGCAGAAGTCGACAACCATCGTGGTGCCGCCCGCCAGACCAGCCCGCGTACCGGACTCAAAATCATCCGTGGAATAGGTCCCCATGAACGGCATTTCCAAATGCACGTGCGGGTCGATGCCGCCGGGCATGACGTAGCAGCCTGTCGCGTCGAGTTCTTCATCGCCCTTCAGGTTTGGCCCGATCTCGATGATGGAACCACCTTCGATCAACACGTCCGCCTTGTAGGTCAGATCATGCGTTACGATAGTTCCGTTCTTGATGACTTTGCTCATGGTTTTCCTCCAAAACACCGCATTTTTTCAATTGCGATTACTGAATTTCTCAACGAGAACGTGTCGAAGAAACCCGTTTCGTTTGCCGATAATAGCACTTCATTGCGGGTGAGTATTCTTGCAAGAATAGATGGTTGAAGTGAAATTCGATAACTTCCACGCGAGTATTGAGCTTGCCCAATTCTGATTTCTGGTTCTCCATCAAAAACCCCAAACAGTTGAACATCTGAGCCCATAAACGGGATGCCATTTCCGATCTGAGCAATACTCAGAGAGGAAGAGTCGGTGCTGCACGTTACGCTCATTCTAAAACCGTTGGTCCCGTCAACATAGGCTGTGACGGTGTCAGCGTCAGATGGATCCACTTGTAACAGACGTGTTCCGCCAAGATTCGCAAGATAGAGATTGTCCCAATTAGGAGTCTCCGCCGTTACCATTCCCGCGAGAATGATTGGCACTATTGAGAAGGCCGCTCTCAAGTCACGATCTCCGCCGTCTCCAAAACTGCGTGCATCAGTACATCCGTTCCCGCGGTGGCCCATTCTTGCGAAATTTCTTCGGCTTCGTGGTGGGACAAGCCATCCGCACAAGGGCACATGATCATCGATGTGGGATACAAATCATTGATCCAGCAGGCATCATGCCCCGCGCCGGAAATGATATCCATATGGGAATAGCCCAACCGTTCGGCTGCATCGCGCACAGCCTTGACGCAGCCTTCATCAAAGGCGGGTGGGTCGAATTGGCCGACGATCTCGCATGAGAATTCTACGCCAATATCTTCGCACAGCTTTGGCGCCCGGGCATTGAATTCGTCTACCATGCCATTCAGCTTATCCAGCAGGTGCGTGCGCATATCGACTGTGAATACCACCTTGCCGGGGATCACATTGCGCGAATTTGGGTAGACGTCGATATGGCCGATCGCGCCAACAGCATTGGGCTGGTTCGCCATCGCGATCTCATGCACCAGTTCTGTCACAAGCGCCAATCCGCGCCCTGCGTTTTTGCGCATATGCATCGGGGTAGAGCCGGTGTGACTTTCATTGCCTGTCACGGTGCATTCGATCCACCGCAGCCCTTGGCCGTGGGTGACAACGCCAATGTCTTTCTTTTCGGCCTCTAGAATTGGACCTTGTTCGATGTGCAATTCAAACATCGCATGCATCTTGCGGTCCCCAACCTTTTCGGGACCTTTCCAGCCGATGCGCTCTAGCTCATCACCAAATTTCTTACCCTGCGCATCTTCGCGGTCGCGCGCCCATTCAAGGTCGTGTTTTCCGGCGAAAACGCCAGAGGCCAGCATCGCAGGGGCAAACCGCGTGCCTTCTTCGTTGGTCCAGTTCGTTACAACAATCGGGTGCTTTGTCTTGATGTCGAGGTCATTCATAGTGCGGATGATTTCTAGCCCACCCAGTACGCCCAAAACACCGTCATATTTGCCACCCGTGGGCTGCGTGTCTAGATGCGAGCCGACGTAGACTGGCAAGGCATCGGGGTCCGTGCCTTCGCGCCGTGCAAACATGTTGCCGATTTCATCGACGCCCATTGTCATGCCCGCGGCCTCGCACCAATTTTGAAACAGGTGGCGGCCTTCGCTATCTTCATCCGTTAGGGTCTGGCGGTTGTTGCCGCCAGCTACACCTGGGCCGATCTTGGCCATCTCCATGAGGCTGTCCCAAAGGCGCGCCCCATCAATGCGAAGGTTTTCTCCTGCGGCTGGCATATTGATCTCCCAATAGTGGCTGGCAATAATTTGACCAACTGGTCAAAGGCAGGCTACCAGAGGTCCCTACCTAGTCAAGGAATTTGCTTACTTTATAAACCGACAGTCGCTAAACAGGGTTGGTATTGACTAGTTTTTGCGCCCTATCGTCCGAAAAGCAGCCCCTATGAACAAACCTGACACGCGTATTCAAAAAAAGAACCAAGCAGCGATTCTAGATGCGGGACTTTTGGTTTTTTCACAGTTCGGGTTTCGCGGCTCAACACTGGATCAAGTCGCCGACGAAGCAGGCCTCTCAAAACCCAATTTACTGTACTATTTCCGCTCTAAAGAAGCGATCTACACGTCCCTTTTGGCTAAGCTTCTTGAAAACTGGCTTGAGCCGCTTCGCGAACTCGATCCGCAAGGTGATCCTGTTGATGAATTGTTTGCCTATGCGAAACGCAAATTGGATATGTCTCAGCATTTTCCGCGCGAAAGCCGATTGTTTGCCAATGAGATTATCCAAGGTGCGCCGCGCATCGGGGATGTGCTGCATGGCGAGTTGCGCGAATTGGTTGATGAAATCGCCGTGGTGATCAACGGCTGGGTCGCGGATGGACGGATCAAAGACGTTGACCCCTACCACCTCATTTTTTCGATTTGGGCGCTGACCCAGCACTACGCGGATTTTGATGTTCAGGTGCGGGCCATTCTCGGGGAAGTAGACCCGTTCGATGGCGCTGAAAAACATTTGGATGCGATGTTGCGTGGGTTGCTGACACCCTAGCGCAGTCAAAAAACTGGCCGACACGCGGATGTGCCGGCCAAGTCTCAGGGGAAATACGGGTCTATTCCGCCGCTGTTGCTGACGGGTTGTTTGGGTGCGTTGTCCAGTTGGCGTAGTCCTTTTCGACAACTTTGCCTGTTCGCGGATCGATTGTGCCAGGCTCCATCGCAACCATGGTGATGCAGTTCTCGACAGGGCAAACATCGACGCAAAGGTTACAAGCAACACATTCCTCATCGATCACGGTAAATGTGCGGTCTTCTGACATCGCAATCGCTTGGTGGGACGTGTCTTCGCAGGCGGCGTAACAGCGACCACAGGAAATACAGTCATCCTGATTGATCTGCGCCTTGGCGATATAGTTGAGGTTCAGGTACTGCCAATCAGTCGTGTTAGGCACGGCCGCCCCCATGAAATCCTGAATGGATGTATGGCCCTTTTCGTCCATCCACTGCGACAGACCAGAAATCATTTCCTGAACGATCTTGAAGCCGTAGGTCATCGCCGCTGTGCAAACTTGCACGTTGCCACAGCCCAGCGTGATATATTCCGCCGCATCGCGCCACGTGGTGACACCGCCAATACCGGAAATCGGCAGGCCAGCGGTTTCAGGATTGCGGGCAATCTCGGAGACCATCGACATCGCGATTGGTTTTACGGCAGGGCCGCAATAGCCGCCGTGGGTGCCTTTGCCATCGATGCTCGGCTCTGGTGACATGGTGTCGAGGTTCACAGAGGTGATCGAGTTGATCGTGTTGATCAGACTGACCGCGTCCGCCCCGCCGCGCATCGCCGCAGCTGCGGGCTTGCGAATGTCGGTGATGTTAGGTGTCAGTTTCACGATTACGGGCTTGGAATAATACTGTTTGCACCAGCGCGTGACCATTTCGATGTATTCGGGCACTTGGCCCACGGCGCTGCCCATGCCGCGTTCGGCCATCCCATGCGGGCAACCAAAGTTAAGCTCGATCCCGTCAGCGCCGGTATCCTCGACCAGCGGCAAAATCGCTTTCCATGCTTCCTCCTCACAAGGGACCATGATCGATACGATTATGGCGCGATCAGGGTAGTCCGCCTTAACCCGTTTGATTTCCTCAAGGTTGGTGTAAAGGTCGCGATCGGTGATCAATTCGATGTTGTTGATGCCGAGAACACGGCGATCCGCGCCGTAAATCACGCCGTAGCGTGGGCCGTTGACGTTTACGATAGGCGGACCTTCGCCCCCCAAGGTTTTCCAGACAACGCCACCCCATCCGGCCTCGAATGCGCGTCGAACGTTGTATTCCTTGTCCGTTGGTGGCGCAGAGGCCAACCAAAACGGATTCGGGCTTTTGATTCCTAGAAAGTCGGTTGTTAGGTCAGCCATTTATGCATCCCCCATCAAAGTGCTATGAATATCCATGGCCGCGTCGCGGCCTTCGGCCACCGCCGTTACCGTGAGGTCATCGCCTCCCGCTGCGCAGTCGCCACCCGCCCAAACTCCAGCGCGGCTCGTTCGGCCTGCACCAGTCACGGCGATCTTGCGGCCCTCAACTTTTAGTCCGGCATCCGTGTCCAATGTCTGGCCAATGGCGCGGAACACTTGGTCTGCGGGTAGCCGGCGCATTTCACCAGTACCGACCAGCTTGCCGTCATCGACCTTGGTGTATTCGAGTTCAATTTCGGTCGCATCGCCAACGCCACGGATCGCTTTGGGCTGGAGGTTGAACAACAGCTTCACCCCTTTGGACGTTGCGAGGTCTTGTTCATAAGTGCTCGCGCTCATGCCGTCGCGACCGCGTCGATAAGCAATTGTCACGTTTTCGGCGCCAAGGAGCTTGGCTTGCACCGCAGCATCAACAGCAGTCATACCGCCCCCGATTACAACGACATTCCGACCAATATGCAGATCCGTTAGATCGTTTGTCTGGCGCAGCTCTTCGATGAAATCGACAGCATCACTTACGACGTGGCCTTGTTCACCTTGGACCGTCAGGCCAAGCGCGTTCACGCCGCCAAGGCCAATGGCCAAGAATACAGCTGCAAAACACCCAACCAGATCATCAATCTTCAGATCATCGCCCAAGGCCATGTTTGTCTTAATCTCGATTCCGCCGATGGACATAAGCCAGTCAACTTCCCGCGCGGCAAAGTCATCCGTCGATTTATAGGCGGCGATACCGTATTCATTAAGTCCGCCGGCTTTTGGGTTTGCATCATAGACGGTGACATCATGCCCCAACATTGCAAGGCGGTGTGCACAGGACAGTCCAGCGGGGCCCGCGCCAACAACAGCGATTTTCTTGCCGCTCGGGGCGGCACGGGTGAACGGCATTACGCCTTGGTCCATCACGCGGTCCGTTGCGAAACGTTGCAAGCGGCCAATTTCGACGGGTTTTCCTTCGGCCAATTCGCGAACGCAGGCTTGTTCGCACAAATCCTCGGTGGGGCAAACGCGGGCACACATGCCACCCAGAATGTTCTGGTCAAAAATGGTTTTTGCGGCTGCTTCGGGTGTTCCAGTCGCAATCTGGCGAATGAACAACGGGATATCGATATCCGTAGGGCAGGCTGTAATGCAGGGGGCATCATGGCAAAAGTAACAGCGATCTGCGGCCACCGAGGCTTCGTGCGCATCAAAGGGCGCATGCAGATCACCGAAGTTTTCGGCCAGTTCATCAGCGCCAAGGCGCGATGCCGCAATTCCGGTTGTGTAAGGCGAATTCATAGCAACTCCGTCGTCGATCACAGGTTGAGCATGGCACAGTTTATTTTTTTATCAAACGGTAAAATTTTTGAAACACGCAGTCTTTTGTTTATCCAGAGGTTTTGATGGACGCGAAGGCGCGAGTGCCTAAGATGACATCACAATTAAAACATCAGGAGCCGCCAATGCCCGCCTACGCGATTGTCCAAGTGGACGTTAAGGATGCAGATCAATACGCCAAATATGCCGAGCTCGCCGGACCAGCGGTCGCAAAATATGGTGGTGAGTTTCTGGCCCGCGGTGGTGAAGTAGAAGTATTCGAGGGCACGACTCGCGCCCGCTGCGTCATCATTCGCTTTGCCGACATGGAAACTGCTAAGACGTTTTACCACGGTCCAGAATATCAAGAGGCCCTGTCTTATGGGCTGCCGGCATCCGAACGCGATTATAAAATCGTCGAGGGTGTCTGATGAAAGTGAACGGTACGCCCTATCGCTCGCTTTGGTGGGATGGGGATAAGGGTGAGTTGCAAATCATCGACCAACGCTGGTTGCCGCATGACTTCCGTGTGCAATCGGTCACGACGATTCAGGATTTCGTTGATGCGATCGTGCAGATGCGGGTGCGCGGGGCGCCATTGATTGGGGCGACGGCGGCTTATGGCATGGCGCTGGCAATGAAATTGGACCCAAGTAACGCGCATATGGACACTGCATGGGACGTGTTGCACGCAACGCGCCCCACGGCGATCAACCTGCGTTGGGCACTAAACCGATGCCGTGCCGCACTTGCGCCTTTGTCAGAGGTCGATCGCGCCGCCGCTGCCCTATCCCTCGCGCATGTGATTGCGGATGAGGATGTCGAGATCAACCGCAATATCGGATTGAACGGTCTCAAGCTGATCAAAGATATCGCCGCCAAGAAACCCGCAGGTGAACCGGTTCGTATTCTCACCCATTGCAATGCAGGCTGGATCGCCACTGTAGATTGGGGAACTGCGACAAGCCCAATGTATCACGCTCATGATGCGGGCATTCCGTTGCATATCTGGGTCGATGAAACACGACCGCGAAATCAGGGTGCTTTGACATCTTGGGAACTGGGCAGCCACGGAATCCCGCACACTTACATCACTGACAATGCCGGTGGGCATCTGATGCAGCATGGGCAGGTGGACCTTGTGATTACCGGAACCGACCGCACGACGCGGGCAGGGGACGTGTGCAATAAAATTGGAACCTACCTCAAGGCGCTAGCCGCTCATGACAATGGCGTGCCGTTCTATGTTGCCCTGCCGTCCCCAACGATTGACTGGACTGTGTCCGATGGAGTGGCTGACATCCCTATCGAGGATCGCGGATCCCGCGAAATCACACATATTATGGGTCGCAGCGACACAGGTGAAATCAGCGACGTGCAAGTTACCCCCGATGGAACAACCGGCGGCAACCCGGCGTTTGATGTCACGCCTGCACGACTTGTGAGCGGACTCATCACCGAACGCGGCATTGCGCCTGCGTCGGAAGACGGGCTGACGTCCATGTTCCCAGATCTCGCGGGATAGATCATGCAAGACAGCACCGCGCTTCGCCAATCTATCATTGACGGCTGCCTTTGGATGCAAAGCAGCGGCCTGAACCAAGGCACGTCGGGGAACATCTCTGTGCGGGTGGG
Source organism: Octadecabacter algicola (assembly GCF_021532625.1). Classification (GTDB taxonomy): domain Bacteria; phylum Pseudomonadota; class Alphaproteobacteria; order Rhodobacterales; family Rhodobacteraceae; genus Octadecabacter; species Octadecabacter algicola. The sequence continues at coordinate 8,267 of NZ_JAKGAR010000003.1, read as the reverse complement.
GGATGGAATGCTGATCACCCCAAGTGCCGTCCCCTATGCGGACATGACGCCAAATATGATCTGCAAGCTGCCGCTAAAAGGTGATCCCACCCCAGATCAAAACCCGTCGACCGAATGGCAATTCCACCAAGCCGCCCTAAATGCCCGCCCAGATTCCAACGCCGTCGTTCACGCCCATCCAGCCCACGCCACGGCGGTTGCCATCCAGCGGCGCGCCATTCCGCCCGTTCATTATATGATCGCGGCCTTTGGCGGGGCCGATGTCCCTTGCACGGGCTATGCGCGCTTTGGCACGGCTGATTTGTCCAATATGGTCGCGAATGCTGTTCAGTCCCGTGACGGCTGCCTGATGGCAAATCACGGCGCACTGACGCTTGGAGTTACATTGGACAAAGCCCTGTGGCGGATGCAAGAACTCGAAACCCTTGCTCAAGTGCTCCTGCTGGCCGAACAGAACGGCTCCCCTGTCTTGCTTACAGAACTGGATATCGCAGAGACCTTAGAGGCGTTCTCGGGCTATGGTCTGAAGGCTTAGGGCAGGTTCGCCGGAGGGTTTGACGAAAAATTGACTGTTTCTGGTTGGATTTTTCTAGAAAACTTCCGGTTTCGCTTGAGGATCGCCTTAATCTGACCCAAAAAGGCCAAACTTTACGGTCCCCAGATCAGGAGCTCACGTGTCCCTTTTCCTTATCGTTGCTTTGCCATTCCTCGGTGCGTTGTTACCAGGTGTGATGAACTCAGCCGGTCGTCAGGCCGTGGGCGGAGTGACGTTCACTGTGACGCTTGCTGCTTTCATTGGCCTTTTGACAAACCTTCCTGCCGTTTTGGCGGGGGAACTCGTGCAGACGGGGTTCAATTGGTTCCCTGAACTTGGGCTGAATGTTACGTTGATGCTGGACGGGCTTGGGTTCTTCTTTGCACTTTTGATCCTCGGGATCGGCCTTCTGATTATCGCCTACGCCCGGTTTTATCTGGCCCGTGAAGACAATATGGGTGAGTTCTTTACCTACCTGTTGTTGTTCCAAGGTGCGATGGTCGGCATTGTTTTGTCTGATAACATCCTGCTTTTGCTGATCTTCTGGGAACTTACGTCACTGTCGTCTTTCCTGCTGATCGGCTATTGGAAACACCTCGAGGCAGGTCGCCAAGGCGCGCGCATGGCCTTGACTGTGACGGGCATGGGTGGCCTTGCGATGATCGGTGGTATGCTGATCTTGGGCAATATCGTCGGGTCTTATGACCTGAGCGTTATCCTGCAGCATCGTGATTTGATCCAAGCTGACCCGATGTATGTACCTGCATTGTTGTTGATCCTGACAGGGGCTTTCACCAAGTCGGCGCAATTCCCGTTCCATTTTTGGCTGCCCCACGCCATGGCGGCACCGACGCCAGTATCGGCCTATCTGCATTCGGCGACGATGGTCAAAGCGGGTATTTTCCTGATGGCGCGGACTTGGCCGGTGCTGTCAGGTTCGCCTGAATGGTTCTATATCGTGACTACGGCGGGCCTTATCACGATGATCCTTGGCGCTGTGATTGCGCTGTTCAAGCATGACCTGAAAGCGCTGCTTGCGTTTTCAACCGTGTCCCACCTTGGCCTGATTACGATGTTGCTGGGCACGGGCACCGCGTTTGGTGCCTTCGCCGCGATGTTCCATATTCTGAACCACGCGACGTTTAAGGCGGCGTTGTTCATGTCCGCAGGCATCATCGATCATGAAACCAAAACCCGTGACATCCGTATCCTTGGGGGCCTGCGTCATCTGATGCCGATCACTTTTGTCATCGCGACTCTTGCCGCGTTGTCTATGGCGGGTATCCCGTTCCTGAACGGCTTCTTGTCCAAGGAAATGATGCTCGAAGAGATGGAGCACACTTACCTGTTTGGTCCTGAATGGCTTGTGCCTGCTTTGGCAACGTTTGGATCGCTTTTTTCTGCGGCCTATTGTTTCCGTCTGATCGGCCACACGTTCCTTGGTAAGAAACGTGACCCTGAAAGCTATCCCGCTAAACCCCATGATCCCGGTGCAGGCCTGTGGTTGCCACCTGCGATCCTTGTGGTGTTGGTTGTGGTTATCGGTGTGGCACCTTTCTTGGTCGAAGACTTCGTGAAAATCGTGACGGCTGCAGTTTTAGGCAGCACGGCAGAAGTCCCGGAGGCCCACATCAAAATCTGGCACGGCTTTGTCACGCCGCTGTATATGTCGATCGTTGCTGTTGTTGGTGGCTTGATTGTATTGGCGATGTTCAAACCACTGTCGCGCCTATGGGAAGCCACGCCACGGCCAGAAGCGAAGGCGATCTTTGATGAAATCATCGGGGCGTTTGTGATGTACGCGAAGATGATCATTCACCCGCTGCACAACGGCGCCTTCACGCGCTATTCGATGATCTTTGGCGTTGCGGTTGTTGCGGCTGGATATCACGCGTGGGCGACAGGTGTGTTGGGCGAAGTTACACGAGCGGTCCAGCCCGTAGGTTGGGTTGAAATTGCGTGCTGGATTATGCTTGTTGCGGCAACCATTGGATTGGCCGCAATGCACCATAACCGCCTGTTGGCTTTGATCTTGATCGGTATTGTCGGTCTGATGGTTTCTATCGCATTCATCTTTCTTAGCGCACCTGATCTGGCGATGACGCAAATCACTGTTGAAGTTGTCACCATCATCCTGTTGCTCTTGGCGCTCAACTTTTTGCCCAATCAAACGCCAATTGAATCCTCGTTCCTTCGACGCGGTCGTGATGTCGTCGTTGCGGGGGCTGCCGGACTTTCGACAATGGCTCTGACGTATCATTACCTGCTGCGCGATGCGGTCGCGGCGCCGATTTCCGAGTTCCATCTCGCCAATTCGTATAAGGGCGGCGGCGGGACCAATGTGGTCAACGTGATCCTCGTTGATTTCCGTGGCTTTGATACCTTTGGCGAAATCATCGTACTCGGGATCGCGGCGCTTTTGATCTACGCGCTTACTGAGGCATTGCTGAACGGCCCGGTGCGCGCGCGCCTGCTAAATCGCAAACCAGATAAGCCTTTGTCAGGCACCCAACATCCAATGATGATGGTTATTCTGACACGAGTCATTTTCCCGGTCGTGCTGCTGGTTGGTTTCTACGTCTTCCTGCGCGGCCACAACGAACCAGGTGGCGGGTTTATCGCAGGCCTGATCGTGTCGATCGGTATAATCATGCAATACATGGCAAGCGGGTTTGGCTGGGCCCAAGACCGCGTGCGCTGGCCGTATCACGGTGTAATCGGGGCTGGTGTCCTTGTGGCTGGCCTGACGGGTATCGGTGCATGGTTCTTTGGGAAGCCATTCCTGACGTCTGATTTTACTTACGTGCGCATTCCGCCATTTGAAAAGTTCGAATTGGCCACCGCGGCATTGTTTGACCTTGGCGTGTTCCTGGCTGTCTCAGGTGCTGTGATGTTGTCGCTCGAAAGCTTCTCGCGCCTTGCGCGACGGGCCCATGTCAAAGACAGCGACGAACCAATGGACGTTGATCCGTCAAAGTCGATCATAACTGATCTTGAACCTTCTGCTCAGGAGGGCGTGTAACATGGAAGTCCTTGTTGCCTCAGCTGTGGGGATTCTGACCGCCGCCGGCATGTATTTGGTCATGCGATTGCGGACCTTCCCAGTCATTATGGGTATTTCGCTACTGACCTATGCCGTGAACGTCTTTTTGTTCGCGTCCGGTCGTTTGACCATCGGATCAGCACCGATCTTGCGCGATGGTGTTGATGTCTACGCCGACCCAGTTCCGCAAGCGCTTGTTCTGACAGCCATCGTGATTTCATTTGGGATGACAGCCGTTGTCGTGATGATTTCCTTGGGCGCTTATCTGGGGACAAATAACGATAGCGTAGATGACCCCACCGAGACAGATCAGGAGGGCGAAGCATGACCCATTGGATCATTGCCCCTGTTGTTCTTCCGGCCATGTTGGCGCCGTTTATCGTGCTGGCGGCACGGTATCATATTGGTATCCAGCGGGTGTTTTCACTGGCCGGTGTCGTGGCGCTTATTGCCATCGCGGCCTCGTTGTTTGTGACTGTATCTGATGGCACGATCCTGTTGTATCAACTAGGCGATTGGGCTGCTCCCTTTGGCATTGTGCTGGTGGGGGATCGCCTGTCGGTCCTTATGGTCCTGCTCACGGCGGTTCTGGCTCTCTTTGTGCTGCTTTATGCGATTGGATCCGGTTGGGATGATCGCGGCTGGCATTTCCACGCGCTGTTCCAGTTCCAATTGATGGGGATCATGGGCGCTTTCCTGACGGGCGATTTGTTTAACCTGTTCGTCTTCTTCGAGGTGATGCTGATCGCGTCCTACGGTCTGATGATCCATGCGGGCGGCAATGATCGCCTGCGCGCAGGTGTCCAATACGTTCTTTACAACCTTCTAGCATCGACGCTGTTCTTGTTCGCGCTCGGGTCGCTCTATGCCGAGACTGGCACGCTCAATATGGCGGACCTTGCCGTTCGGGCTGATATGATCGGTGCGGACGCGACGGTCGGTATTCGAGTGGCGGCTGTACTGTTGCTGCTGGTTTTCGCCGTCAAAGCTGCGCTTGTCCCGCTGCATTTCTGGCTGCCGTCCAGCTACGCAGAAGCACCAGGCCCTGTAGCGGCGCTGTTTGCGATCATGACCAAGGTCGGCGCCTATGCGATGATCCGTGTCTACACATTGATCTTCCCACCGGACTTAGAAACGACAGCAGGTCTTTATGATGTTTGGTTGCTTCCGGCGGCGCTCTTAACTGTTGCGCTGGGTATGATCGGAGTTCTAGCAGCCAAGAAGCTGGACCGTCTGGTTGCCTTTGCCGTGATCGGATCCATGGGGATGGTGATGGTCGCTATATCATTGATGACACCGGAAGGTATCGCTGCCGCGTTGTACTACATCGTGCATTCGACGCTGGCGGGCGCGGCCCTGTTCCTGATTGTGGACCTCGTGAAATCCAACCGTGCATCCCTAAACTTAACTGCACTTCCGCCGGTGGCAGGTGCTGCGCTGACCTCGGCGCTGTTCTTTGCGGCGGCGATTGCGATGACAGGTTTGCCGCCGCTGTCTGGTTTCTTAGGCAAGCTGTTGATCCTTGATGCAGCAAGAGACCACACAATGAATGTAACCATCTGGGCTGTTATCCTTTGTTCCAGCTTGATCGCGATTGTCGGGTTTTCCCGTGCGGGCAGTGTTGTGTTCTGGAAAGCCAAAGGCGTCACTATGGACGAACAAGCTGAGCCGACGTCATCCGCCAACCCATTGGCCTATGTGGCTGTTGGCGGGTTGCTGGCGCTTCTCGTGGCCCATTCAGTACTGGGCGGCTATGCGCAGTCCTTTATGACGGCTACTGCCGCTCAATTGTTTGAACCCGAACCCTACATCTCGATCGTACTTGAAACCGAGGGTAAACTAAGCACGCCTGACGCGTCGGAGGATCACTGACATGATGCGTTCCGTATTTAATTGGTTGTTCCCGCACCCGCTGATGACTTTGCTTTTGGCTGTGGTTTGGTTGATCCTACAAAACGATTTCAGCTACGGCATGGCTGTGTTCGGGCTGATCCTTGGGATTATCATCCCGCGCGCCTTTGCTGCTTGGTGGCCTGATCGGCCTCGTAGTTTCCGCATGGGGCGAATGATCCCTTATGTCTTGCTGGTGTTGTGGGATATCATGGTGGCAAACGTTCAGGTGGCATGGATCGTTCTCACGCGGCGCAACCGCAATCTACGGCCCGCTTGGGTCGTCGTTCCGTTGGACCTACGCCAACCCGAAGCGATTACCGTCTTGGCTGGTACGATTACTTTGACCCCTGGGACCGTCTCTGCCGATATTTCTAATACTGGTCACTACCTACTGGTGCACGCACTGGATGCACCTGATCCCGATGCTGTTCGCGATGACATCAAGTCACGCTACGAAGCCCGACTAAAGGAGATTTTCGTATGATGCTTGCTTCCGAATTTCTAAGTTGGGCTATGACATTGGCCTTTGCAGCAGTCGCGATTTCGCAATTGCTTGCGCTGGTTCGTTTGGTGATTGGGCCAAATACCGGGGATCGCATTCTTGCCCTTGATACTATGGTCGTGAATGCAATTGGTCTAATCGTGCTGGTTGGCATGTCCCAAGGGACACGCCTGTATTTCGAAGCCGCTTTGATTATTGCAATGCTTGGTTTTGTATCAACCGTGGCCTATGCGCGCTTTGTGTTACGGGGGGACATCATCGAATGACAATGCAAGTTATCGGAACCTACGCCGTTGCACTCTTCCTGTTGATCGGGGCGTTTTTCATGTTGGTCGGCGCAATCGGTCTTGTGAAGCTTCCCGATCCCATGACCCGCCTTCACGCGCCAACCAAAGTCGGCACCATGGGAATTGGTGCTTTGCTCTTAGCGTCCGTTACGAATTCGTGGGTATTTCACGACGGTTCGGTTCATGAGCTTTTGATTATGGCCTTTCTGTTTGTGACGGCGCCAATCTCGGCCAACTTCATGAGCAAAGTGAATATTCATCGTAGAACTTGCGAGACCCCGCCCGAAGTCCCTGAGGCTGAGGTTTGGTCGACGCTTGTAGAACGTGATGAGAACGGCGACCTGATCCAGTAGAATTTGTGATCATCTCGGTTAGAATATTAATACGAACACACGTTTTCGTGCAAAAAGCTGGCTCCCCCATTGCACCTCCCGCCAAGACTCGTAGCTTGGCCGCACACATTCAAGGACGCGCACATGACCTATACGCCCCCGAAAGTCTGGACTTGGGATTCTGAGAATGGCGGGCAATTCGCCAGCACCAACCGCCCAACGGCGGGCCCAACCCATGACAAGGACCTACCAAGCGGCAAACATCCCCTGCAATTGCACTCCATGGCCACGCCAAACGGCGTCAAAGTTACCGTGATGTTGGAAGAACTGTTGGCCAAAGGCTACGCTGCCGATTACGACGCATGGTACATAGACATCGGTGAAGGCGATCAATTCTCAAGTGGGTTCGTGGATCTTAATCCGAATTCAAAAATCCCGGCGCTGTTCGATAAATCCACGGGTGTTCGTGTGTTCGAAAGCGGTGCGATCCTGCTTTATTTGGCCGAGAAGTTTCGGGCGTTCCTACCACGTGACATTGAAGGCCGCACAGAAACCTTGAATTGGCTGTTTTGGCTTCAAGGGTCGGCACCGTATCTTGGCGGTGGCTTTGGCCATTTTTACAAATATGCGCCGGAGAAATTCGAATACCCGATCAACCGTTTCGCGATGGAAGCAAAGCGTCAGTTGGATGTGTTGGATCAACAACTCGAAGAGAACCGTTATATTGCGGGCAGTGAATATACGATTGCCGATATGGCAACGGCCCCTTGGTACGGTTCGTTGGTCAAAGGTACAGTCTATGACGCGGCCGAATTCTTGGATGTTGAAAGCTATGAGAACGTGAACCGTTGGGCGGATGATGTGATGTCTCGGCCTGCTTACGTGCGGGGCCGCATGGTCAATCGGGCGTGGGGCGAAGACAGCGAACAACTCCGTGAGCGCCACGACGCCAGAGATTTTGACGCTGTACCAAAAGGCTAACACTTAAATGTTGGTGGCGCGATAACCCCGCGCCACCTGTTTTTATTCCAATCCCGACGGGATCGATGTCTTTACATGCACTCAGCGAGAGCCGTGGACATGTCTAGAATAAGTTGCGGATACAACGCAGGGCCTGCTTCCAGGTGTGACCCGAGTGGGTCAAGAACACCCGTTTCTGCATCGACGCCATTTAGGACCGTTGCAATGAGGCCGGGGTTGAACTGAGGTTCCGCAAAAACGCAATCGATGCCTTCGTCAGAAATGCGGGCCTGAATTTCCGCGATACGTGCGGGGCTTGGATCAGTCGCGTCGCCGATGGAAATCGCGCCCGCCGCTGGAAAATCAAAATCGTTTTCGAAGTACTGGTAAGCATCGTGGAACACGACAAAATTGCCGCCACGAACAGGGTCTAGTGTGGCATTTGCTTCAGCCATCGCCGCCTCGATTTCACCGCGACCCGCAGCTGCGTTCGCGAAATACGCGCCAGCGTTTTCTGGATCTGCAGCGGACAGTTCGCCAGCAATCACGTTCATCCATGTCATTGCGTTTTGCGGGGACAACCAAGAATGCGGATCGTGCTTGCCATGGGCGTGTTCGTCATGTTCCCCGTCATCATGGTCATCATGGTCATCATGGTCATCATGGTCATCATGGTCATCATGGTCATCATGGTCATCATGGTCATCATGGTCAT
>NZ_JAKGAR010000002.1 GCF_021532625.1 Octadecabacter algicola | reverse complement strand
CACAGACGCCGCCGTCTCCGCGAAATACGTAACCGGAAGATCGTCACCGAAAATGTAATCGTCTCCGTCGTCGCCGACAGTGTTTAGATCGTCGCCACCATAAAGCGTGTCTTCGCCATTACCACCGAACAGAGCATCCTGACCGTCGTCACCGAAGAGATAGTCGGTGCCATCGTCGCCATACATAAAGTCATTGTTGTTTCCCCCGCGCAGATCGTCATCATCTGCGCCGCCGAAAAGCGTGTCAAATCCGTCGCCTCCCTGCAGAAAGTCATTGCCCGCGTCGCCGTTTAGCACGTTTGTAGCGCTAGCCAGATCGTTGGAGTCCGCTGCAAAAAGCCAGTCATCTTCATCACCACCGGACAAGTCATCATTTCCAGAGCCACCGTTCAAGGTATCGGCACCTGAGCCGCCCATCAAAAGGTCATCATTGGCTCCCCCCATAAGTATATCGTTGCCACCGTGCCCTTCCAACGTATCGTCACCGGCGTTTCCAGACAGGCTGTTTGCAACGGCATTGCCAATTATACTGTCACTGAAACGCCCTGAGATTGCGTTTTCGATTATCGTACCCGGCGCCAATACGATATTGCGCTCAGCCGTCGTGACATCGCCGAGCTCGGGGATTGTCAGGTCAATGTCGGCACCAAAGTTATGGCGAGAGTAATCTAATGTGTCCGTTCCACCGTCATCTTTAATCGTGTAGATGTAGCGTTCTAGGTTTGCCTCACCTTCCCCCAGGAGATCTTGGTAGGCAGCTGAATAACTTCCTAAAAGGCCTGTCGGTAGCAGTGAAATATTGGAAATATCGGCATTCTGGCCATAAATCGTGTCGCCAATGTTAATATCAACGGCACCGTAAAGTTTCTGGATCGCTATGATATCCGCAGGCATCGGTGTCAGAACGTCATAGTCAAACATGTCGACGAATGCTTGGTCCGTCGACCGAAAATATGACATCACAGATGTTCGCACCGTGTCTGCTGCATGCAATGCATCAAGCTCATAGGTGCCCGTGCCATTGTAAGGGCCAGCATGGCCTAGGCCCAAAGCATGCCCGATTTCATGCACAAGAACTTCGTGTTCTCTTACCAAAAAACCGCCTTGGTCTTCAAAACCGGTTTCATACATATTGATGACGGCGCGTGTCAGGACACCGTCATCAATCTCATGCGTCGCATACGCTTGGAAGCCGCCTTGTGTAAAATAGATATCCGGCGCGCTGGTCGTGGCTACAAATTCAATCCCCGACACATCCGTCCAAGCCCTGAATGCTTGCAGTGCAGCCGCTGCACCCGTGTCACCCAGCGCGGTTGCATCGTATGTTAACACTTTGGCTCCGTCTTGATCGCCAAAATCCCATCTAGCTAAGGTTTCGCCGGCATCCAGCCAATACCCGTCGGTCAGATAGTCCGCAATTTCTGCCAAATGCCACGGCTCAAAGTCCGGATCTTCTTCAAAGCTTACCTCGTAATCGCCAACGCCGTGATTTCCTTTGTTAATGGCGAGATGAAATATTCCGGTTTTGTCGGCTACAAATTTTAGAGTTGCTGTACCGTCTACGTTTGTTTGATCGCCCCAAGTAATTAGACCTCTACCTTCCTCCAGCAGCCTCAAACTACTTGGCCAACGAGATGACGAAGGTGTCACGTTAACAACGTAGGTCTTGCCTTCTTCGACATGAACGCCGACGTAGTCATCAGGTCCAGGCGAACTCGAAATACTTCCTTTGAAAATGTCCCCAACGTTCAACACGTAGGGTGACGAGTACCCAATATATTGCTCTGTTTCGATGATAATTTCGCCTGCCATAATGTGAAACTCTTTAAACTGGTTACCGGGACTGTCGGCTTTTCAATAATTGTAAGCTCCGACCCGCGCAGCGACAATGGAAATCTGAACCGGCCGCGGTTTGATACCATTGCTTTGTTTGCATTTACTGGAACAAAAGAGATTGATTCTCGAACTGAAACTGACGGAGGAGCCCCACGCCAAGGCTCTCACCAAATATTTCAGTCAACTTGCCTGACTGGGCCATCCCAAAATACCGCAGTTCACATTACGCAAGACGGCTCAATCAAACTGCCAATATAGATTAGTGGCGGAGGCTCAGTCCGCCCCACTATTTCAACAAACAGTTGGTATTAAAGCAAAAAATTTAAGGCTATGCTTTCAATACCACAAAAAATACCACGGCGCATCGAGATGCTCAAACTTTTAGGCGTCTAAAGAGTCATCCTCCCCAAAAGGTATTCGTTGCAAATGTAGAAAAGGCCTACCTGTACTTTCAGCAATATCTCAGAAAAGGAAATGAGACGCGTCCATACTCTCAAGAGCCACATCCAAGAGTAGTATCTTGTCAGTCTCTGGGTCGATCTGGATGCGAACATTGGCACCAACCTGAGTCATCACAGCCTGGACATCATCAAACGAATTATAACTTGCATGGTTCGAAAAATCGATAAAATCGCGTCCGCTCTCCCAAGACATAATGCGATCACTTCCGTCCCCCGTTTCAAACACAAACGTATCGCGACCGATGCCGCCATCCATGACGTCGTCCCCTGTTGATCCAAACAACACATCTGATCCACCGGCAGCTGAAAGGAAATCATCGCCTCCGCCACCATAAAGCGTATCTGCAAGAGCTTCACCAAAGACCCTGTCAGCACCATCACCACCAATCAGAACGTCTTCGCCACTACGTCCATACAAGACATCGTCGCCATTGCCGCCAAACAAGCTATCATCCCCTTCGCCGCCAATAAGGACATCGTCACCGTCGTCACCATGAACAGTGTCATTCCCTAGCCCGCTTAGAATTCGGTCGTTGCCGAGGCCTCCATACACATCATCGTCACCGAGGCCGCCGACCAAAGTATCATCTCCGGCGTTACCGTTAATCGTGTCCAGCCCATCGCCCCCCACGATACGATCATCTTCAGAACCGCCTTCAATAGTATCGTCACCGAAGCCACCAAGAAGCGTATTCTTTCCGTCTCCCCCGTATATGAAATCGTCCCCTTCTCCTGCGACGACAACGTCTTCTCCAGATTCGCCGTAAATTGTGTCGACCCCATCGCCCCCAACCAATCGGTCTCCGGCACCGCCGCCGATAAGATAATCGTCGCCGAAGCCACCAATGATGACGTCCTCGCCTAACCCACCAAACAGTGAGTCCTGCCCAGTTCCGCCATCTAGGTAGTTTTCGCCACCGCTTGCATACACTTCATCATTGCCGTCACCGCCCCGAACAAAGTTGTTGCCGTTGCCTGCGCGCAGGTCGTCGTTGCCATCGCCGCCGTACAGCACATTGTTGCCGTCCGTTTCCGCGTGGATCGTGTCGTCACCAGTGGTTCCTGTGACTGCGAAGCTTTCAAAACCATTCGCACTGAAGCCTTCGTTTGCTGCTCCGTCCATGGCGACAAATTCGCCGGTGTAAATTGAATCAAGATGCAAGGTTACATAGCTTGCTGCAAAACCGCCAACCGTGCCCGAATAGTCTAGGATGAGGTGATCTGTACCATCGCCGCCGTCGATGTTTTCACGAACGAACCCCGCTTCGATTGTATCGTCATAACGTGTGAATGTACCGCGAACCTCTTCGATATCACGGAACTGGCCACCGCTTTGACCCAACTCTACGGTGACCCCGAGACCATCGACATCGATGTCATCAGCGTAAAACGCCGAGAGGATATCGTAGCCAGTTCCGCCGCGAATTTGGTCAGTAGCGCCGCCGCTTTCAATAAGGTCATCGCCCGCATCTCCGAACAAGAAACTACGACCGTCACCGGTCGAAGACACTTCATCATTGCCGTCACCGCCCCGAACAAAGTTGTTGCCGTTGCCCGCGCGCAGGTCGTCGTTGCCATCGCCGCCGTACAGCACATTGTTGCCGTCCGTTTCCGCGTGGATCGTGTCGTCACCAGTGGTTCCTGTGACTGCGAAGCTTTCAAAACCATTCGCACTGAAGCCTTCGTTTGCTGCTCCGTCCATGGCGACAAATTCGCCGGTGTAAATTGAATCAAGATGCAAGGTTACATAGCTTGCTGCAAAACCATTCAGTGTTCCCGAGTAATCTAGCACAAGGCGTTGATCCCCGGCACCACCATCAACATTATCGATCAGGAACCCAGAGTTTGTTACCGGAACGCCATCTTCTTCCCTCTCATCTTCGGTCTCCTCAACTGTAACGGTGTCCGTATTCTCAGGGTTTAGAGACGTAAGATCTGTTCCCCACAAAGCGCCGCCATTCGCGGCGTCCGCTTCGGCAAGCGACTCGACTAGAAGGACTTGGTAGTCTTCGATAATTTCGACGATCTCGACGAAATCAGAATATCGTTCAGCTTCGATCCGCCATTCTGTTGCAACGGACTGGGTCCAAACGTCTACTAAGGCGACACCACTGTCAGCCAGATAGCCTACTAGAAAAGACGCCCCCGGAACGGAAACGACCACATCTGAAATTGCGCCCGTTACATCGGCAAAGGCCTTAGCGTATTCCAGTGAATTCAAACCGGCGACATCGCCGAGGAAATCGTTACTTAAGCCTGTAAGATTGTCTGAACCTTGTGCGTCGTCCAACGCTTTGCCTTCCAAGAAGGTCGAATATGCGTCCGACGCCGCTGTCATCAAATCTACGACGGCAGCAATTTTCGGGACACTCAAAGAGTCATCAAAAAGATCATTGATACTGTTCCACTGGTCAATAAGCCCCCCGATTGACGAAATGATTCCGCTCAGTATTGCCGCCCGTTCGATGGGATCATCAATCGTCAAGAAATTGGACAAGTCCGAACCTGCTTCTGTCAAAAGAGGTACAGCATTCTGTATAAACGTCTTTAATTCGGTCGCGGCAAAGGCGCTTAGCCCAATGGTACTTGCATATGAGTCCAGCGCGCTTGGAGTCAGAACCGTACCAATCGTGCCAATGGCAGTATCAAAACTGTTCTTTGCCTGTGAAGCAGAACTCTTGATACCATTGTAAATAACGCTGGAAATTCCGCCAAAACCAGCTTCAAGTTCGGCAAACGTTGCAGGAAGAACCTCTGACCAAAATGACACGTAGTTAAAATCTTCGGCAAGCTCATCATACCTAGCCTGAAGATCTGCCTCTCTCGCAATAAACTCATTGAAAAATGTGGGCGTAGCGACCTCTAGATAGTCCTTCAAGACCTCAACATCATCATTCGTATTCACGAACCCAGCGTGGGCTGTGGCTACTTTTTCGATGTCGGTCAAAAGTCCGGAAACACTAATAGGGTTTGTAATAATTCCATCGTAACCCAAATTGATTGCGTTGAGCGGCGCAATTGTTGCGCTGTCTTCTGGGCTGAGGTTGGCGAAATTGTAGAGAAGGAAATCGGAGAGGTTCTCACGAATTGTAAACATTATTGGCCCTTAATTACGAAACAGATTAGCGCTTTTTTCAACTTAAGAATTGGATGAAATCGTTGAAAAATCTGAACGTTAACCTTCGGGTTGTCAACAACTCAACACAGTCACATGCCTGCGGCTAATGGCCGTAGCAAGACGTCACCCCAACAGGCCGTCCACCAAAACTAATCATAGCTCTCATCTCTATGCCGCGTAGCGCCCGTCTGCGCCCTTCTCGGCTTGGCCCAGCGCGGCTAGGCTTTCCATGAGTGGCTCAACCGTGACGGCCCTGCCCCGCACGAAACGGCGGGCGATTTGTTCGGGGGTGGCTTCGCCCATCTCCGATAGCGCCTCTCGCACGGCGGCGATTTGTTCTGGCAGGGATTTGGGCCAAGAGGCTTTTTCGACCTTGGCCACCACGCCAAGGTCCATATCGGCGGTTTTGCCTTTGGCGGCTTGCTGGCCTGTGGGGTTTTGATAGTCGGGGCGCAACCAGCGGATATGGCCGCGCGCTTCTTCTTCGGCGCGTTCTTTGTTGAGGGCCACAAGGCGCAACAGGATGTCTTCGTCGCTAAGGTCGTTGGGCCAGCCGTAGGCATCGGCAACGGCTGCGTCGATCTGGTCGTGCAGGTCGCGCAGGATGCCGATCAGGCCTTGGTCATAAATGTCCTTGTCCTTGCCCTCGATCACATCCCCCGCGCGGAGTTTTTCGAGGACGTTATACATCTGCGTCAGCGTCAACTTGGGGTGCGCCGCCTGCTGGCGCTTACGATGCGCGTCGAGGTCTTCGCCAAGCTGGCGCAGGTGCGTGCGCTGTGGCTCGGTGAGGTCGGGGAAAGGGAATGGGTCAAAGCAAAGAGAGTTGTTGTAGCGGGGGTCGTTTCCAATACCCATCCAGCCACATGTAGCCAATGAGAACACCGTATGTTGTTTAGAAGACAGCACTGCAATGACATCATAATCGGTCGTTCCGATCACAACGACCTCACTCTCAGGGGTGTTCTCAGTCTTTTGAAGCTGAAACAGGCGATACTTCGCAGTTCGCGATGTAACTGTCATCTCATCGAGACCGTCAGTTGCGGCACGGTAACTTCTTCCAGGGTCTCCAAAAACCCACCAATTGTCCCGCCGCCATGGCATATCGTTCTCATCGCGGATAGGCTTCACGGTGTCCAGTAGGTGCTGGAAGGCAGCCGGGTATTGCTTCTTCGCTTCTTGCTCACTTAAGCCCCAAAAATCAATCACCCATCTGCGTCGATGTGTTTGGGTCAGATCATAGCCACCTAGAAACGGTTTGATTATGCCTGCTTCCATCGCGTCAGTTCCAAGAGCTAGCTCGATGGCCTTGGCTTTCGAAACTATGAAGCCTTTTCCAATAAGGAATGCTCCACGAGCAGACATCTTCAGGTTTGAACGCAGTGGCTTAGCATCCAAAACATCAGCCCCAATTCTTAAGTTACTAAATACTCGCCCCGACACCTTTCGATATTCTAATTTCCGCCCAACAGATTCCTCCTTATCCTTTACCTCGGTCACAATCGTTTCAAGTAACCCTTGTCTGCGCCCCTTGGCGGCCACGGTCATCGAAATCCGAACCGCAGCGCCGTATAGGGCATCGACCCATGGATGGTCTGAAACGGCGAAGACTAGCGAAAGGGTATTTTTTGGATCGCGCAGATAAGGCTCAACGATTGCCCTGTTCCGAAGCTGCCTAATGCTATTTGTTGTTATGAATCCGAAACGACGAGTGCCTTTTCCCGTTTTTGGGTTCCACCTTTTCACGCTATCAGCAGCTTTTGCCCACCAATACATCACTAAGTCTGCACTATCGGGAATATTTTTGTATGCAGCGCGTAGAGCAACCACATAGCCCCAACCTAAATCGCCATTTAGCTTGCTACCGCCAATAAACGGCGGGTTGCCCACGATGAACTCTGCCTCGGGCCATATGGTCGGTTTTGGCTTGGCATAGTCATAGACGGTGATGCGCGCGGACGGGTCTGGCACTTCTTCGCCTGTGACGTTGTGCTGGATGGTCGTCACCCCGTCCCAGCGGGTCACTGGCGCGCCGTCTTCGTTCACGCGCGGGGTGCGCCCCTCCCATTCCAGCACCGCATCGCCGTTGCGGATATTTTTGAAGTCGCGCAGCACAGGCTCAGAAGGCGCGGCTTGGCCATAGGTACGAAAGTGCCATTGCAGATAGCCGATCCACAGCACCAGTTCCGCCACGTTCGCGGCCCATGGGTTCAACTCAATCCCAAGGAACTGGTGGGGGTCTATTGTGTAAAGCGGTTTCGTGTCGCCAAGCTCAAACATCAGGGCGGTCACTTCGCCTTCAAGGCGTTTCATCATCTCAAGCGCGACATACAGGAAATTGCCAGACCCACAGGCGGGGTCCAGAACGCGGGTTTCGCACAGCTTGGCGTGGAAATCTTTGACCAGCTTGCGGGCGTCCTCGTCTTTGCCATCCTCCGCCAGACGTTGCACGGCGGTTTGCACGTCGCGCCAGTCCTCGCGCAGGGGTTCCATGATCGTGGGGGTCACAAGGCGTTCGACATAGGCGCGCGGGGTGTAGTGCGCGCCCAGCTTGTGACGCTGGCGTTTGTCCAGCGCGCGTTCCAGCAATGTGCCGAAAATGGCAGGTTCGACTTGTTTCCAATCGGCTTCGGCAGCCTCGATCAACAGGCCAAGTTGCAGGTTGTCGAGGGGGAGCGCGTCCGCCTCTTTGAACAGGCCGCCATTGAAGCGTTTAAGGTCTGTCATAAGGGTTTGGCTAAAGCCGCCCGTGTCCATGGTCTGCCACAGCCCTTGCAGCGCGGGTTGCGCGTGTTCTGGGTGGCCACGCAGTTTCCGCAGCAGTTCAGTAAAGCTCTCGCGCGGGATTAGGTCGACGTCTTCGGCAAACATGGAAAACAGACAGCGCATTAAGAAACGGGCGACGGTTTCGGTGTCGTGGCCTTGTCCCTCAAAGCTTTTGCCCAGTTCGGCAAGATGGGTGGCAATTTCGCGCGTGACCTTGGCAGATTGCAAGGACGGATCAAGGCTTGGCGGGTCCGTCCAGATTGTACGCAACAGGTCCAGCGTTTCAGGGTCGCGCAGGTCTTCAAGGTGGATGCGGTAGCGGTTGCCATCAGGGAATTGGTTGTAGCCCTGCCCCTGTCCCGAAAAGTCAGCATAAAGTTCGATCACGTGGCCAACGTCCACAACCATCAGGAAGGGTGGCCAGCCGTCCTCGCGGGCCACCGCGCGGGCATAGTTGTCAGCTTGGTTGCGCGCCTTCATCATTGTGTCGTCAAATTTGGACGTGCCGCGCTTGCCATGACCCGCTTGCTTGGGCGCATCTTTTTCGAGGAACATTTCGAGCGTGTTTTTGTCTTTGGCGTCAGCAGACACAAACTGCTTTGCCTCAAGGATGAAATGGCCTTTTTTGTAAAGGTCGATGCGGCCATTCCGTTTGCGGCCCGTGTGGGTCAAGGTCACGGGGCGTTCAAAACGGTAATCCAAAAAATCGCCATCTTTGTCGGATACATTAGGGCGCGGCACGCCCAGCAGGTCAGTCAGTTCGATTGCAAAGGATTGCGCAGTGGCCATTTCACTGCCTCCCGATCCAAGCCAACGCTCAAGGAACTTCTCCACCTGATCAGTCATCGCAATTCACCCACAACCCGTTGGAATGCAACTTGTGCATGTATGCGCGCCGCTTACAATAGAGCAGCGTCCAATCATTTTATTAGGCTTTCCGTCACAAGGAAATAAGGCGCGACTTTTTACCTCTGAACTGCACACCCATAGAATTAGCTACCCGCTCCGGTCCCACACGATCACCTCCAGACTTTGGTCCTCCCCCCCCTATTGCTCTTACGTCTTGGGAACCATGCCGCCGATAATTTCCATTTGGCGCTCCGCTGTCACGGGTAAATATGAGTTGATCGTCACAGCCATGTTTTCATGACCCAAGTTCATCGACCACGCCTTACGCTGTTCCATGTTGACGCTAATATCATCGCCATACTTTGTCAGAGTTTTACGGAAAGCATGAGGCGTGAATTGTGGCAGTTGAACCGATGCAAACGCACCGCGAATAATCGCGTTTAGCTTAGATGCATTCGCATATCCTTCGCGGCTCAAACCCAGATTACACAAGCCCTGCTCCGGCACGTAACCTATATTTGCCTTAGGAAAGAGTGCGTCCTCTGGGCCAAAAAACTTTTTATCCTGCAAAAACCGCACCCATGCTGTGAAACACTCACGGTAAACCACATCAACAGGGAAGAACTGACACATGATGGTTTTGCCGTTTTTGGTCTTCACTTCACGCGCGTCTTGGAAAACATGCCCAAGCTCAATGTTGACGTGTTTAAGCTTAAGCGAGGCAACAGCGCCATCGCGCGCGCCCGTAAGCATAAAAAACGCAAAGAGCGCTTTGTCGCGTTTATCAAACTCGTCCTCAAACGGCATCGCCTGAAATGCATGTGCCGCCTGCTGCATGGAAGGATAAGGGATTGCTCGCTGGGCATGTGCGACCCTTCCAGCCTTAAGCGTGTTGTTGAAATACTCAACATCGGGATAGGTCAGCACGCGCTTGAACCCTTTGCGGCTGACAAGCCAATGAAAGAACTTTTTGACCAATCGCAACGTGGCATCAACCGTTGAGTAGGCCAGCGGCTTGCCTGTTTTTGCGTTTTTTTGTCTACCCAGATATGCCTTAAAATCCGCCGCTTGCTGACGATGGAATTTCTTGAACGGCTTAGTCTTGGTGCTGCCCTCAAATTGGCGGATTGCGGCCATCGCCTTGTCGATGGACTTTTCATCCTGCCCTTGGGCGTGCCTCAAATACATCGCGTAGTCATGTTTAATGCGTTCGTTTTCTTCGATGTGCTTTGCCATGATGTGATCCTTTCGCTGGCCCATGATTTCGCCCTGAGTTTCCGAGTGATTTCGCGACATGCCGTAAGTTATGTTTCACGTTCAGTTCGTGGGGTTCTCTTAGGGTCAGCATGTTTCGCGTGTGGCAATCGTCCTGATCCGGGCCAAACCCTCGAACGACTTGCGTGATACAAACTTGCTGCAAGAGGTTTCACAGGACTCGCACAGCGCTACCAATCTGCCCCGCGTAGCGTTAAACGGCACATATTCCGCCATCCTGTCATACGGCTTACGTGGGGCGCGGCACGACATGCAAAAGAACTCATCAGGCCCAAGCTTGCGACTTGTTTTTGGCGTTCGGCTTTCGATGAAGCGTTTGAGTTCGTGACCAAGGATCAAATGGGGCTTCTGACCGTCCAACACAGCAAGCCCTTGCGAACGCCACCCGCGCACTGTCTGGATAGAAACCTCCAACGCCTCTGCGGCACTCTCATAGGTGTATTGGCGATGTATTTTGACCTTACGCGCCGATACGCGCTTGGCCATTAGACCAACCCACCCTTGGAAGGTTCAACGCGCTGGGCCTCTGCCCATGCGTTAAGATCTGCCCCGCGATAGATAATCTTGCGGCCCAAGCGGTAGAACGCAGGCCCCAGCCCTTTGTGACGCCATTGGGCCAACTTGTCGCGATCCCCGATGAGGTTTAGTTCGTCGTCACCAAGTACGTAGTTTCGGTTTTGGTCGAATAGGTTTGCCATGGAATGATCCTTGCTCGTGTTGCCTAAGGATCAAATTGCCTGTTTGAGTTACGTTGATGAACCCGCCAAAACGCCATTAAAGCCCGCCCAATGCCTGCCCGAAATGCCCGCGCTATGTTTGGGCATAGAGGGCATCCAGTTCAGTCGCCATATTCCTTTGGACAGTTGTTCTGCTTGGCGCGCGCCCTAACTCTTTTTCGGCAAAAACAATTAAGGCATAGATGCAATTTTCTTTGCCGTCGGGAAGTTCATTGCTTAACGCAAGTTGCGTCAAGTGGGATTTCATTAAGGACCAATCGACAGCAGTTCGCCTTCCACGCTTTGCTTGCGGACTGGACCTGCTTGCATTGCCTGACATGTAAAAAGCCCCAAATCTCTCGACGGTTACGGCCATTCCCGTATGCAAAAGAAAACTGCGATTCTTGAGCACATCAGCCGTTTTGACACGCAGAGCGACGAACTTTCGCCCCGCAATCAATATCTCGTCCCCCATCCAATCAAAATCCAATGAGTATGCCTCAGGTGGGACTGCCTCAAACCTTGCAGCCGCTTCGTATTCACCATCCTCAACCATTTGATCCCAACGGTCATAATCAATGGCTTCGCTTCCAATTTCGCCTTTCGCTAGACACTGAAATAACTTCGCACAGGCTATCTCTTGATGAGGTGTGAATCCTGCCTCTACAGCGTCCACAAACTCTTTAAGTGGTCCAAGTTCTAATAACTTTTCCCGAGAGTCGTTTGCCATCTTTTTCCAAAAGTCGAAGGTCGAACCATCTTCATTCTCAACGAATGCAGGCTCTTTCGATTCAAATTCTGCAATTCTGTTCGGCAGGTCATCAACAAATTCGAAGGCGCATTTCTCAGCCGCCGCGAAGTATTTCTTATCGACTGGCACCCCAAGACTTTCGAACTCCAACGGGTCAAACCAAGGGTATTCCATCGTTGGTCGGAAATTGTCGGGCATTTCACGCCAATAGAAACGATAATCGACGGCCTCGTCGGTCGATCCGTCGGAATGATGCAGCACTTGTGGAACTCGTCCAAAAGCAACCCATTCAACGGCCTCAGATAAGAAACAATAAGGAGGAAGCTCAACCTCCATAAGAAACGTCAACTTTCTGTCAGCCAATTTTGATCACCTTGCCCTCGATCCCAGACACAAACATTGACCAGCGTTCCATCAATGCCCGCCTCTTGTCCAACAAATCAGAACGCGCATAAGCCCGTTCAACATCTGACCCCACCCTATGCGACAAGCTCATTTCTGCAATCTCACGCGGTGCGTTAGCGACTTCGGATGCCCAATCCCGGAAGGTCGAGCGGAAACCATGAACCGTGACGCCTTCAACATCCATGCGGCGCAACAACATCAACATAGACATGTTGGAAAGCGGTCTATGTCGCTTCTGCCCCTCAAACACAAATTCGGATTTCAACGCCTTCAGCGGTTCAATGATCGACAGCATTTCATCAGTTAAAGGAACGCGATGTTCTTCGCCGGTCTTCATCCGCTCATCTGGGCAAGTCCACAATCGCGCATCCAAGTCGATCTCGTCCCATCGCATCCCTAAAACTTCGCCCGTTCGCGATCCGGTTAAACACGTGAACCGCAAGGCGTGGGCAGACATAGCGACTCGCGTCTTCAAATCTGCGTAGAATGCGGGCACGTCCTGCCAGCGCATGGCTTTATGGTGTTTGACCTTAGCTTTGATCTTAGGGAGTGAACCCGCCTCTTTGATGGCCGTGACAGGGTTTTCGCCAGACCTGAACCCTTTGGATCGCGCCACATCCAGCACAGTCTTGATCCGTTGCGCCAAACGCCGCGCCGTTTCGTGCTTTTCAATCCAGATTGGCGACAGGCACATCATCACTTCGGGTTGCTCGATGCTATCAATTGGCATCCGCCCGATCTTGGGAAACGCATAATCGCGCAACGTGTTGATCCATTGCTGGCCATGCTTGGCGTTCTTCCACGTCGGCATCCGTTCTATGTGGACCTGTTGCGCAAATTCTTCAAACGTCGGTATTTCGCGTTGGGCATTGAAGCGTGGATTTAAGCCCTGCTTTGCCATGCGACGATATTCCAGCGCCCGTTCGCGCGCTTGGTTGATCGTGACAATATCAGCGCCGCCTAAGCCAAAGTCAGTCCGAAGCGGTGCACCCTTCTTATTTTTGGCCCCTTTGACCACAACCCGCACAATCCAGCGCCGCGCACCCGACGGATCAACAACAAGATACAATCCGTTGCCATCCCCGTGCCGCCCTGCACCAAGATTCTCGACCAGCTTCTTTGTCAGTTTGCCAGATAGGGTCATCTAAAATACCACACTCAATACCACTCAAGGAACGAATATAGACACCATCGAAGAAAACTCAACACCAACGGAGATTTACACAAAGCCCAACAATACAAGGCAAAAAGGCCACCCAAGGCGACCCACTCAAACTGTCCAAAATAGTGATGTGGCGGAGGCTCAGGGATTCGAACCCTGGGAGGACTTTCACCCTCGTCGGTTTTCAAGACCGGTGCATTCGACCACTCTGCCAAGCCTCCGCTGCCGACACCTTTAGCTGCGGTGTTTTGATTCTTAAAGTACCTAACCGCTCTCTTTTCTGTGCGAGGTTTTCCGCCGAAATCGGCGCACAAGCCTTTCAAAGTAAGGCGACCACGGCTAATGTCCGCGAAAGGTGCGGTATAACCGCGTCATTTTGACAGAGAAAAGCAGCCCGAAAATGGGCGCGACCGCCGGCAAACGGCGCGAAAACGAGGGCACACAATGTCAGGCAAGACACGGGTAACATTCAAGAAATTTGCGATCCCTTTAGCGGCGTCATCAATCGTCGCCCTAAGCGGATGCGACGAAAACGGTGAATTTTCTTTCCCGACGTTCGGTAATGCCGCAGCGCGTGACACTGGCGAAATTAGCAGCGAAGCAAGCCAAAGCGTCCAACTTGTTGAACGAGATGTCGAAGCGCCTGATGCTTTTCAAGTTACAGAATCTGGTCTTTGGGACGGTCGCCCGTCTTTGGGTGGGGTTTGGGTTGCACATCCTGACGTCACAGAACCTGAACGCGTCATCATCCGAAACCAAGCCAACGGTACCTTCGTGATTGGCGCGCTCTTCCGTCGTGAACGCGACAATCCCGGCCCGTCTTTGCAGGTTTCCTCCGATGCGGCTTCCGCACTTCAGATGCTTGCAGGTGCACCGACGCAGCTTCAAGTCACAGCCTTGCGGCGCGAAGAAGTCGCCGACGCACCAGAAGCAACGCCAACCGCCGACTTTGAAGCCCCCGTAGATATTGCCGCAGCGCCGATCGATAGCGCGCCGCTGGATGTGCCGGACCCGATTGCGGCCGCCGCCGCTGCGATTGACGCTGCTGATGCGGCCACGCCCGCACCAACACCGCCAGCAGCTCCTGTCGCGTCGTCGTTGTCCAAACCCTTCATCCAGATCGGTATCTTTTCGGTTGAAGCGAATGCAAACGGCACCGCGACGCGTATGCGCTCTAACGGAATTGTTCCGACCGTTCTGGAACAAACCAGCCAAGGCCGTACGTTCTGGCGTGTCATTGTTGGCCCTGCTACATCTGAGTCCGAACGCGCCGAGCTGCTGCGTCAAGTCAAAGCCCAAGGCTTTGAGGACGCGTATTTCGTCACCAACTAAACTGTCACCTTTCCACGCAAGAGGCCCCATGATCCGCGTTGCATCCGCCCTACTATTGCTGATCACGAGCGCGCCGATTGCCAGCGCTCAATCTTTTGAAACCCGGGCCACAGCGGCCTATGTCATCGACCATTCAACCGGCACCGTTTTGCTGGAAAAGAATGCCGATGAACCGCTGCCGCCTGCGTCCATGTCAAAACTGATGACGCTCTATATGGCGTTTGAGGCCATCAATCCGTTGAACGGCCAGTTGCCGATGCTCACGGTGGATGATGTTTTGCCTGTTTCCCAGCATTGCATGGATTACACTGGATCAACGATGTTTTTGGACACATCAGATCGCGTTCGGGTCGAAGACCTGCTGCGCGGGGTCATTGTGTTGTCCGGGAATGACGCCTCTTGTGCATTGGCCGAAGGGCTTTCCATCAACGGAACCGAAGCTGGGTTTGCCCAGCAGATGACGGTGCGTGCCCGTGAATTGGGTATGATGAATTCCAGCTTTGCTAACTCGAACGGTTGGCCAGCGGCGGGTCAACGCATGTCCATGCGTGACCTTGGTATTCTCGCCGACCGCCTGATTTCGGATTACCCAACCTTTTATCCTCTCTTCGCAGAGCAAACGTTCGACTACGATGGCGAACACCCCGCCAACACCCAGAACCGCAATCCATTGCTGGCACTCGGGATTGGCGCTGATGGTCTGAAAACGGGCCATACGTCCGAGGCTGGCTATGGGTTAGTCGGATCGGCCAAACAGGGTGACCGTCGTGTTATCTTCGTTCTGACAGGGCTCGAAAGTGCACAGGCCCGCGCCGAAGAAGCGGAACGCATTGTGAATTGGGCGTTTCGCCAGTTTGCACAACGCGACCTGGGACGCAGCGGCACGCGGATCGCAACGGCAGATGTCTGGATGGGCGAAATGCCGAGCGTCGGCCTGACCCTCGCTGAAGATCTTTCATTGCTTGTGCCACTAGCTGGTGGGACTGACATAGCGGCCGAGGTCATTTTTAACGGACCAATCCAAGCGCCCGTCACCCAAGGTGACCAGATTGCGGAATTGGTTATCCAGCTTCAAAATATGCCCGAAACCCGCGTCCCATTGCTCGCAGAGACCACTGTCGCTGCTGGCGGGTTCAACACGCGCCTGCGCACGGCGGCCGACGTCTTGGTCGCTCGCATCAATGAACCTGACGACGCCGCCCCTGCCGAGACTGAATAACCATGAACACCCATGCCCATGACGGCTCCCCTCGCGGGCTCTTCATTTCATTTGAAGGCATTGATGGCTCTGGCAAGTCCACACAAGTGAAACTGTTGGCAGAACGCTTTCCTGACGCGGTTCTAACGCGCGAACCCGGCGGCAGCGCTGGCGCCGAAGAAATCCGCGCCCTTTTGCTAACAGGAGATCCAGATCGCTGGTCTGCGGAAACTGAAATCCTGTTGTTCACCGCAGCGCGCCGCGATCATCTGGAAAAGACGATCCGCCCTGCCCTTGCTGCCGGAAAAACCGTAATCTGTGATCGTTTTGCGGACAGTACACGCGTGTACCAAGGGGCAACACGTGGTGCCCTGCGCAGTACTGTTGACGCGCTTCATGATGTGATGATTGGCCAAGAACCTGACCTCACGTTTATTATCGACATGGATCCAGAGGCCGCCCTCACCCGTGGTCTGGCCCGCAAATCCGGTGAAGACCGTTTTGAAGACATGGGGTTGGCGTTCCAAGAAACATTGCGCCACGGGTTTCTTTCCTTGGCCAAAGCCAACCCGCAGCGCTGCGTGCTAATTGATGGCAACCGTGATCCACAGGCGATTGCAGCCGAGATAGCGGCTCATGTTGCTGATCGTTCCGCAAACGTTTCCGAAGGCGCTTGATATGGCGCGCGCCCCAAAAGACGATGACGTTGAAAAGCCGCTATCGGACCAAATCGAAGGTGCCCCCCATCCCAGCCAGACCGAACAATTGTTTGGGCAATCACACGCCGAAACCGACTTCCTAGACGCGTTCAACTCTGGCCGAATGCATTCGGGATGGATGATCACGGGACCACGCGGCGTCGGAAAGGCCACGCTTGCATGGCGCATGGCGGCATTCTTATTAAGCCAGCCTTTGGTTGCTGCGGACGATATGTTCGGCGCGCCGCCACCGCCAGAAACCTTGGACGTCGATCCAGAGCATCCTGACATCCGCCATCTGCGCGCGGGAGCGCATCCCCGTTTGTTCGTGGTGCGCCGTGTTCTAAACGCCACCGAAACGGGGTTTCAGGATCAGATCACGATGGCTGCGCTGCGGGGGCACAAAGACGGTCCCAACAAGCTCATGGATTTCCTACATCAAAGCGCCACAGATGGTGGTCGCCGCGTCATCATTATTGATGCCGCCGATGACATGAACCCATCAGTTGCCAACTCGATCCTGAAGGTTCTCGAAGAACCGCCAAAATACACCTATTTCCTGTTGGTGTCGCATCAGCCTTCGCGGCTTTTGCCGACGATCCGGTCAAGATGCCGGTTATTGCGCTGCGGCTTTCTAGATGCCGCGGATGTTGGACAAGCATTAGAGCAAGCCGAGGTTCACACAGATGGCAGCGAAAGCCTTGCTGCGCTATCTGGTGGGTCGGTTGGCGAAGCGATCCGTTTAACAAATCTAGACGGGCTGACAATCTATTCCGATTTGGTTGGCCTGATGGGGGGCTTGCCCCGTTTTGACCGCCCGCGTGCCTTGCGCCTTGCCGACAGTTGCACAGGCAAAGCAGGGGCAACGCGGTTCGCCTTGGTGCTTGATCTGATCGACAGGTTTCTGGCTCGCCTTGCGCGCGCTGGCCTTGAAGGGCCGCCCTCTGTGCAGGCATCTCAAGGAGAAGCTTTGTTGTTGTCGCGCCTGTCGCCACACGACGTTGCTGCCCGCAAATGGGCCACCCTGCAACAAGAAGTCAGTGAAAGCACGCGTCACGGCAAGGCGGTCAATCTTGACCCTGCCGCGCTGATCCTTGATACGCTATTTAAGATCGAAAAGGTCGCGCAAGACGTGGCCCACACCTGATTTACCAAAGTCCGAAGGCGCAGTATGTCCATCCCGCAGATTGTCGATAGCCACTGCCATCTGGATTTTCCGGATTTTGACGAGGAACGCGCAGATGTCATTGATCGCGCCGTGACCGCTGGTGTGGCGCGGATGGTGACGATCTGTACGAAACTGCGCCTTGAACCGCAGGTCCGTGCGATTGCCGAAACCTACGCCCCCGTCTTTTACGCTGCGGGCACACACCCAATGAGCGCGGCAGATGAACCCTTAGCAACGGTCGATGAACTGGTGGCCATGTCCCAGCATCCCAAATTTGTGGGGATCGGTGAAAGTGGCCTTGATTACCACTACACGTCCGAGAGCGCCGAGATTCAGAAACAATCACTGCGCATTCACATCCAAGCCGCCCAAGAAACCAGCCTGCCGCTGATCATTCACAACCGCGCAAGCGACGACGACATGATCGATATCCTCAGCACCGCCCACGCGCAAAAGCCATATTCCTGCGTGATGCACTGCTTTTCCAGCAGTGCAGAATTGGCACGTGCGGCGATTGACCTTGGGTTCTACCTTTCGATGTCAGGTATCGCGGCCTTCCCCAAATCAACCGAGTTGCGCGACATCTTCGCGGCAGCGCCCGTAGATCGGATCTTGGTTGAAACCGACAGCCCCTACCTTGCGCCCCCGCCCCATCGAGGCAAACGCAACGAACCCGCCTACACGGCCCACACTGCCAAAATCGGCGCCGAGGCATTCGGGCTGAGCTACGAAGACTTCGCCGCCCAAACCACTGAAAATTTCGACCGCCTGTTTTCTAAGGCTGCAGGTTGGTCTGCATGACGACAACTTTACGTATCCTTGGCTGCGGATCATCCGGTGGTGTACCGCGTCTGGGCGGGCATTGGGGCGCATGTGACCCAAGCAACCCCAAGAATATCCGCAAACGCTGTTCCTTGCTGGTAACACGGACCTCGCCAGTGGGCGTAACACGTGTATTGATCGATACTTCGCCTGATTTACGTCAGCAGCTGTTGGACGCCGAGATTGGCGAACTGGATGCGGTTGTTTACACCCACGCTCATGCCGATCATGTTCACGGCTTGGATGACGTTCGAATGATCGTCTATAACATGAGCCAACGGCTTCAGGTTTGGGCAGACGGCGACACAGGCAACCAACTGCTAGCACGTTTTGGGTATGCCTTTGTTCAACCAAAAGATTCCAACTATCCGCCAATCTGCGATCTCAACACCATTACGGGTGATGTGACAATCGAAGGCGCAGGTGGGCCGATCACGCTATCCCCTATCGAAGTGCAGCACGGGAACATCGACGCGCTCGGGTTCAGGATCGGGAATGCGATGTATTTGCCAGATGTTTCTGACATTCCAGACGCAGCATGGCCCGCCTTTGAAGGTTTGGATCTTTGGATTGTCGATGCTTTACGCCGTGCCCCGCACCCGACCCACGCACACCTTGCCAAGGCGCTGGATTGGATCGACCGCGTGCAGCCTAAACGCGCAGTGCTGACCAACATGCACATTGATCTGGACTACGAGACAGTTGACGCAGAAACGCCCGACCACATTCAACCCGCTTACGATGGGCTGACGTTGACGCTGGACAGCTAAAACCATGATAGACATCCTCGTCATTGTTCTTCCGGTTTTCATCGTATTGGGGGCTGGGTACTTGGCGGTCTGGGGCAAGATGTTCACGGACGATGCCGTGGACGGGTTGATGCTGTTTGCGCAAAAATTCGCAATCCCAGTCCTGTTGTTTCGTGCCATTTCAACATTGGACATCGGAGAGAATTTCAACGCGCCATTGTTGGTTAGTTTTTACGCCGGCGTTGTTGTTGCATTCATTCTTGGGCTTCTGGCCGCACGCTATTTGTTTGATCGGTCTTGGGAAGACTGTGTCGCCATCGCATTTTGTTGCTGTTTCTCTAACACTTTGCTGCTTGGCGTACCGATCACCGAACGCGCTTTTGGTCCCGGCGCGCTGCTTGGGAACTATACGATTATCGCCGTGCACGCGCCGTTTGGTTACATGCTTGGCATTACGGCGATGGAACTGGCCCGCGCACAAGGAACGGCGCTGCGCAAACTGCCTGCGAAGGTCGCAAAATCCATGTTCTCAAACGCAATGGTGCTGGGGATCGGGCTAGGGTTAGCGGTGAACCTCGGTAATATTCCCTTGCCGTCCGTGTTGACCGATGCCGTACAAATTATGGCCAGAGCGGCCTTGCCGGCCGCTTTGTTCGGCTTAGGCGGCGTGCTGTATCGCTACCGCCCCGAGGGGGACATGCGCACGATCCTATTCGTTTGTGTGGTTTCTCTCATCATCCATCCGATGATCGTCTGGGGGATGGTACACTGGTTTGACCTTTCCACTGCGACCCTGCGCTCGGCGGTGGTCACGGCAGCAGTCGCGCCGGGCACCAACGCTTATGTCTTTGCAAACATGTATGGAACGGCAAAACGGGTGGCGGCATCCTCCGTGCTGCTTGGCACGGTGTTGTCGGTCATAACCACGTCAATCTGGATTAGTTTCTTGCCATAGAAACGGCAAAACTGGGGAACTATGAATCCCCCAGTTTGAATGCTTTAGCCGATTTAGCCCTTAAGGTAGGTTTCAATCGCAGCTTGCGTCCCATCGCTCCAAACGAGGGAAAGCCAGCGGGAAAAACTCTCTGCAAAAACGGTGTTCTGCGCGAGCGTGCCATAGTATTGTTCTTGCCCGATCCATTTAACCGGATCAGATTTCGCAAGGTTCGCGTGCTCGACCAAAGTATCCCAGAACGGGTCATTGGCTTCTATCTCGGAGCCGTCTTCACGTGTCCCAGCGCACATGCGCGCCCAAAGTGCTTCGATCAGGGCAAGGCCCTCCATCGGTGCATTTGCCGCCAAGGCATCGCGAATAATCGGGTGCAAGAAACCCGCATGGCGCGACGATCCGTCAAAAGCCACACGACGGGTCGTGTCGTAAATTTCTGGGTTGGAAAAACGCTCTGCAACCAGATCGACATATTCCACCGGCGTCAGACCCGGAACTGATTGAACGTGCGGGACGATTTCAGTTGTTTCGATCTTGCGGAACAAATCGCGGATCAATGGGTTCGCCATGGTTCCCGCAATCGTTTCGACAGACAGCAGCTCACCTGGTGTCGCGATAATCTGGTGGCCCGCGTTCAACAAACGTAGCTTCATATCTTCAAAGCCGTGAACGTCATCTGTAAACGTCGCGCCGACCTTGTCGTAGTCAGGTCGCCCTGCGCAGAACTTGTCTTCAATCACCCATTGGCGAAACGGTTCGTGCGTGACTGGAACCGCATCGGCAATCCCGAACGACGCAGCTAACTCAAGCTCCTTGGGTCCCGTTGCGGGCACAATGCAATCGACCATAGAATTCGGGAAAGTCGCGTTTTCATCAATCCAAGCTGCAAGGTCCGGATCGGACAAGGCCGCCAGCGCAACAATGGTCTGGTGAAGGATATCGCCATTGCCCTGAAGGTTATCACAGCTTTGGCAGGTGAACGGGCCAAAGCCATTGGCGCGTCTCAGCTTCAGCGCGGCAATCATCGCCCCGAATGCTGTTATGGGCGTGTCTGGGTTCGCCGCATCGTGAACGATGTCAGCGTGCCCCGTGTCCAAGCCACCCTCAACAGATTGATAATACCCACCTTCCGTCACAGTGAGAGATACGATCCTGACCGTTTCCTGCGCCATCTGGGCGATCAGGGACGCGTTATCTGGTTCGACAGGTACGAAATCAATCATCGAGCCGACGACCTCGGCTGACTTACCAGAGGGGTCAAGCTCGATCAAAGTTGTCAAACAATCCTGATCCAAGAGCTTTTGACGTTGTTTGGCGTCTGCGGGGCGCACCCCTGCCCCCGCAATCGCCCAATCATGGGCAAGGCCCTGATCCATCAACCGGTGAAGATACCATGCCTGATGGGCACGGTGGAAGTTGCCCAGACCGATATGAACGATCCCGACAGATAAAGCAGTCCGATCATAGCTCGGCACGCGTACGCTTTGTGGCAGTTCGCCTAGGTTTTTCACGTTGGTCCCCATGGTATTATTCACCGATCAACAGTTTCGATTACGCGATGCGCAACCCTTGCGCATCAAACTTGTGCAGCTGGTCCATCTGTGGCGTCAGGTAGACCGTATCGCCGTGAGACACAGCGATGTCGCCCGAGATGCGCACAGTGAACAAATCACCTTCGCCCGTATCCAAACCCGTATTGTGAACGTGGATGAAGGTATCCGAACCAAGGTGTTCTGCTACGCCAACGGTGCCCTTCCACATACCTTCGGTCGTAGAGACCGAAACGTGTTCTGGGCGAATGCCGATTGTCGTCGCATCATGCTTGGAGGCTTCTTCGCCCTCAATCAGGTTCATCTTCGGAGACCCGATGAAACCCGCAACAAACTTGTTGCGAGGTGTGTGGTACAGCTCAAGTGGGGAACCGACCTGTTCGATCACACCAGCCTGCAACACAACGATCTTGTCAGCCATTGTCATCGCTTCGACTTGGTCGTGCGTCACGTAGATCATGGTTGTCTTCAGTTTGGTGTGAAGTTCCATGATTTCCAAACGCATGCCGACACGCAGTGCCGCATCAAGGTTGGACAGTGGTTCGTCAAACAAGAACGCGGAGGGTTCACGAACAATCGCACGACCAATGGCCACACGTTGGCGCTGACCACCGGACAATTGGCCCGGCTTACGGTCAAGATAGTCAGCCAAGTTCAACGACTTTGCAGCCGCTTCAATCTTGGCGTCCTGCACGTCTTGCGGGACTTTTGCCATCCGCATCGGGAAAGCGATGTTTTTGCGAACCGTCATGTGCGGGTAAAGCGCATAAGACTGGAACACCATCGACAGCCCACGTTTGGCTGGCGACACTTCGGTGACGTCGTTGTCGTCGATGTTAACCTTACCGGCGGTCAAGTCTTCCAGACCTGCGATCATCCGCAACAGCGTGGACTTACCGCAACCCGATGGGCCGACAAATACCACGAACTCGCCGTCGTTGATTTCAAGATCCAGCGGCGGAATGACTTCCACGTCGCCAAATTTCTTCTGAACTTTATCAAGTACGATGCTTCCCATGAGATCGCTCCTTATTTCACTGCGCCAAAGGTCAAACCTGAGACCAACTGTTTCTGACAGAACCAACCCAAGACGATGATTGGTCCGACTGCTGCTGTAGAGACCGCCGACAAGCGACCGAAGAACAAGCCCTCTGGGGCGCGGTTGCCCTCGATCAGCTTGGACAGGGTTGCTGCGTCAATCGTAGTGAGACGCACTGTCCAGTAGGCCTCGTTCCAGCAGAAAATAAACGTCAAGAGTGCCGTAGACACGATACCGCCCCACGCCAGTGGGATCAGGATCTCTTTGACCTCGCCCCATGTGGTTAGGCCGTCCATCTTGCCGGCTTCGATGATGTCTTTCGGGATATCCTTGAAGTAGGTGAACAACATCCAGATCACGATCGGAAGGTTGATCAAGCAAAGGACGAGGATGACCAGAAAGTGCGTATCAAAGACCCCAAAAACGTTCTTTGTCAGGAATGTCATCGGGTAAAGAACAGCCGCCGCTGGCAGCATCTTTGTTGATAGCATCCACATCAGCACGTCTTTGGTCGCGCGGCTTGGGTTGAACGCCATGGCGTATGCACACGGCACCCCAACAGCGAGAGCAAACAAAGTCGCAAGGACAGATGTGATGACCGAATTGGTCGCAAAGCGCCAATAGTCATAGTTTTCCGTCATGTTCGCGTAGTTTTCCAGCGTCGGTGTAAAGCTGAACAGGAATTCGGGCTTAACCGCATCCGCGTCCGTCTTGAAGCTGGTCAAGACCATGTAAAAGATTGGAAAGAAGAAAATCAGTGCGACGACCCAAGCAAGGGTTGGCCAAGCGATTTTCGAGAACCGTGAAGTTGTAGCAACGATTGCCATTGTTATGTCCCCTTATTCCATCAATGTCTTACCAACAGCGCGCAGCAAGAAGATGGCTACGATGTTGGCGAGAATGACTGCGAAAATGCCCGTGGCGCTTGCGGCACCGATGTTGTTGTTGGTGAATTCACCAATCAAGTAGGGCAGGTTTTTGTTGCCGTTACCGCGGCTGACGATTTCGATCTCAGCATAAAGCGAGAGATGGAAAATCGCTTGGATCATCACAACGATCGCCATTGGGCGGCCAAGGTGCGGCAAGGTCAGGAACCGGAACTGGGACCAGCGGCTTGCACCGTCCAGAACAGCGGCTTCTTTTTGCTGCTGATCTTCCGACTGCAACGACGTCATAAAGATAAGAACCGCGAATGGCGTCCACTGCCATGTGACCATCATAATGACGGCGATAGCAGAAGTTTGGGTCGCACGGAATGAAATCGGCTCCAAGACAGGCCAAAGGTTAAAGAACCACCCGACAAGCGGTGCATCTTGCATTCCAGCCGCCATGTCGTTGATCGCGCCAACGGCGATCCCCTGAAGGCCAAGCACGGGATCCAACAACATGTTAATCCACAAAACCGCGTTTACGGCCGGCATCACGAAGAAAGGTGAGATCAGCAAAACGCGAACGATGCCACGGCCCGGGAACGAGCGGTTAATCAATACGGCGATCAACACACCAAGGACGACAGTCAGCGATAGAATGCTACCGACGATGAACAAACTGTTCTTAATCGCGAAAAGGAAATCTTTCGAGTTCAGAACGAACTCGTAGTTCCCGAATCCACGCCAGTTTGACCACGACGGTGTCGTCCATTCTGGGCGGACCGTACTGTTCAAAACATAACGAATAAACGAGTAAAATAGCGTCATCCCGAGCGGGACGAGCATCCAGACGAGCAACAGCAAGACAGCTGGTGTCTGTAGAAGACGAGGGATTGTTCTATTAGCCATGACGAGGTCTCTCAGCTTGGTGAAAGTGCGTAGCAATAAATTTAGGGTTCCCCACGCCAGCCGCAGGCCGGTCAAATCGACAGCGTGCACAGGTCATATTGGCGTATGAAACGGGGGGTAGAGTAAGAAGACCCGACACATGGCCGGGTCTTCTCGAAGGTCAGACTACTTTTTAGTAGTAACCAGCTTCGCTCATGATAGCGTCGGCAGCTGCCTGAGAAGCCTCAAGTGCTTCTTCTACAGTCTTCGCGCCGGACAGAGCCGCTGCGATTTCCTGAGCTACCGCTGTACCCACTTCTGGGAATTCTGGGATAGCTGCGAACTGAACGCCAACGTATGGCTTCAGGTCTGTTGCTGCTGGAGCCGCAGATTCAATCGCTGCCATTTCAGCAGCTGCGAAAGGAGCAGCAGCTTGGAATTCAGCGATTTCATATGTGGACGCACGTGTACCTGTTGGAACAGAACCCCAACCGAAGTCTGGGTGGTTACCTACAGCTTGGATGTACTCTTTAGAAGTTGCCCACTCGATGAACGCGTGTGCTGCTTCGGAGTTTGGTGAACCTGTTGGAACAGCCATTGCCCAAGCCCAGAGCCAGTTTGCACCGACTGGGTTACCAGCGTTTGGAGACTGTGCGTATGCAACGCCGTCTACTTCAAGGAAAGAAGCAGCGATTGTAGCATCAATCCACAGGCCACACTTGCCTTCGTTGTAAAGCGCCAGGATTTCGTTGAAGGAGTTACCTTCGGAACCTGGAGGGCCGTATGTACCCAGAAGCTCAACGTAGAAGTTGATTGCAGCATTCCACTCTTCAGTGTCGAGAGCTGGACGCATGTCAGCGTCGAACCAAGCACCACCGAAGGAGTTAACCATTGTAGTGACGAACGCCATGTTGTCGCCCCAACCTGGCTTACCGCGCAAACATGCACCGTAAACGCCGTTGTCTGGGTCGTGCATTGCAGCAGCTGCTGCCATCACGTTGTCCCAAGAGTCGTTGTCAGCGATAGTTACGCCAGCAGCGTCTGTCAGGTCCTTACGGTACATAACCATAGAGGATTCACCGTAGAATGGTGCCGCGTAGAGTGTGCCGTCAGCAGACAGACCGTTTGCCATAGCTGGCAGAAGGTCACCCACGTCGTAGTCGTCGCTCAGCTCAAGTGGTTCAATCCAACCTGCAGCGCCCCAGATTGGTGCTTCCTGCATGCCGATGTTGATGATGTCGTACTGGCCACCACCAGTTGCTGTGTCAGAAGTAACCTGCTCGCGCAGAACGCCTTCTTCCAAAGAAACCCAGTTCAACTGAACGCCAGTTTCTTCTGTGTAAGCTTCAGCAACAGTTTGCATGTTGATCATGTGACCGTTGTTTACGATCGCAATTGTCAGCTCTGTGTGGCCGTCAGCAGCCGCAGCGCCAGCTGTAAGGCTAAAACCAACCGCAGTGGTTAGAAGTGTTTTCTTAATAGACATGAATGTCCTCCCTTTTTTACGTATGTAAATATTGGCGTCGAGATCCGCACCTGTCAAGAGAGTTTTCAAACTGCCTATTTTCTGCGCTGCAGCGAAAGTTTCAAAGCTAGGCCGATTCACGCAACATTAGACTACCGTCAAACAGCGTAATCTCCGGCGTATCATCTGAAAGACCACCGCTAATCTTCTGCAAAAGCCGAGAAACTGCTTTCTTCCCAATCGCATCTGTATTCTGCGCCACAGTCGTCAACGAAGGGTTAATATTGGGGCAGAGCGGATAATCGTCATGCCCAGCCACTCGGAATCCGCCCTCTTTGCTGCGCCCAGGAAACAGGCCGTGCCGCGTCGCAGCGCGAATGGCGCCTATCGCCAAACGATCATTTGCACAGAGAATCGACCGCTCCGCGAGACGGCCAGCAGACAGCTCAGCATCAAGTACCGCTTCTCCATGCTTCTCAAAATGCCAGTCCTCGTTCACCAATTCCGTACCCAAAACCTGTGGCTTAAATCCAAGTTCTTCCATCTTGGCGATATAGGCCGCTTCACGTTCCAGTGCGTTAAAATTGACCCGTGGCATCGCCAAAAATACCGGCGGATCACCGATCCGGCACAGGTACTCGACGATCAATCCAGTACTTTGGGTGTGATTTGTCCCAACAAAATCAACGCCCTGCATCGTATTTGGACGAGAGTCCATCATAACGAACGGCAGACGAGACTGCAGCCGTCGATAAACGGCCTGATCACTGTGATCCCCAAGTGGTGCAACCAAAGCACCATCAACATTCATCGAAATAAAGGTCTCCGCCGCGCGCGCTTCGATGTCAGGATCAGAGTGAGAGCACTGCGTAATAACCGTCAGACCTGCTTCCATCGCAGCAATCTCAACCGATTCGAGAAGCTTGGTGAAGAACAGATCGTTCAGATAGGGAATGATGACGCCAATCATTCCAGTCGACTTCCGATTTAGGCGTGTCGCAAAGAAGTTCGGGATGTATTCAACCTTAGCCAACCCCGCCTCAATGCGGGCAACCGTGTTCGGCTTAACAAGCGTAGGGTCTTGAAAGAACCGCGACAATGTAGGCCGAGAAACACCAATCGCGGCCGACAATTCTTCCATCGTATTAATGCGCGGTTTGCTCACCCTAGCAACCTCCCCTGATCTTAGCGAACTACTATAGAGATCCAGAACGGTCTGTCGACATTTTTTTACACGCGGCAAAGAAATCCTTACGCGCTTTTTACAAACCAAGGGCCACGGCTACGGCCCGTCAGCCGCAATTCAACCCAATAGGGTCGACAATACGGTCAGCATGACTGGCAATAAGGACTCTATAATGATCGGGAATGCTCCGACTGGTGCGGTCGGGGGGACTCGAACCCCCACGAGTGTTACCTCACAGCGACCTCAACGCTGCGCGTCTACCAATTCCGCCACGACCGCGATGTCCGAAAGCGTAGGCGCCATTTAGCGAAGCACTGCGCCCACCTCAAGCGTTAAATTCAGAAGTTGTTACGATTGCTGCGCCAACGACAGATCTGCTGCGCCGCCACCACTACGAGCGACCCCAATCAAAAGCACAGCAGCAAGGCCGACCACGATCCAACCCAGACCGTCAGAACCACCAAATACAACTTCATTTATGCGACGGTCCGGCAGAAAGTTCGCGGACCCAGCGCCCATTAACCCAAACCAGTAAAGCGCACGGAACGTCGCGCGGTGCGCGCGAACCCGTCCCGCAAAGATATGGCGCATGCCCGTGAAAAGGGACCAAAACGTCAGCAACGCGAATCCATGCAACGGGCTAAATGGGCCAATCACCGCAAAGCTGTGAATAAAGAACGCCGAAGCAGCGACCGTAAACATCGCCACGACCCAGATGTAGCCAGTGACCTTATGTAGTCGATCCCTCTTTTTGCGATAAAGCGGCAGTGGACCAATCCCAACAGCTATCAGCGCGGCGGCGGCGTGGATCTGAATATGAAGCGGTGCGGATAAAAGCGGGTCGAGTGACATTGGAAACCTTTCGAATTGGCAGTTTGTGTTTGATTGCCTATGTCTTAACCAACCGCCTTGCTCACCCAATGTCGCATGGCCCAACCAAAAGAGATTCTACGTGAACAACACCCCCTCGCAGTCCGCGATACGTGAATGGCGGGCCCATATGGCCCAGCCTGCATGCGTCGCAAGCCTGTCGGGGGTCGCGGCGATCTTGACGCTGACTGGCCCGTTCAACACGGATGAGGTCATGCGCCACCTGCCACGGTTTGCCTATTGGAGCACGATTGTCGTTCTCTGTTATAGTTTGGGCTACTTCGGAACACGTTTCGCAGACATGCGCGCTGGCTCGGGTGCTGGGCTGACGTCTAGACTACTTATTGCGACGCCCCTAACCGGCATTGGTGTCTTGGCAGTCGTCTACTTGTTGAATGGCTTGGCCCTTAATTATTGGGCCTCGGGGCGGGACTTGGCGATCATTGCGGGCAATGTCTTTGTTATTTCGTCGATCATCACCGCGATATTCTTTGTCGCGAACAACAGCGCAGAGCAAAACACGGCGCGATTTACCCCGCCCCCAATCCTAGATCGCATTCCTTTTGATAAACGCGGCCCTCTGGTCGCGCTCTCTGTCGAGGACCACTATGTTCGGGTCAGAACGACAAAAGGAGAAGAATTGGTTCTGATGCGATTGGGCGATGCGATCAAAGAAGTCGGTGACACGGAGGGACTGCAGGTCCATCGGTCTCATTGGATCGCCCTGCCCCAAGTGACAGCAGCCAATCGCAAGGGCGACGGCGCAGTGCTAACGCTGACGGATGGCCCCGACGTGCCGGTAAGTCGAGCCAATGTCGGTAAATTAAAGGAGGCGGGGCTTTTGCCTCGGTAAGCGATGGTTGAATGGATCACGACACGGGGGCTAACCGATTACGCGCAAGCCGAAGCCTTTATGGAAGCGCGTGCGGACGCAATCCATCGTGGCGAGGCAGATGAATGCATTTGGCTCATCGAACACCCCCCTCTTTATACGGCCGGAACATCAGCCAATATCGAGGACCTCACAGACCCGGACCGTTTTCCGGTACACAGGACAAAACGGGGCGGGCAATATACCTACCACGGCCCAGGCCAGAGGGTTGCCTATGTCATGCTCGACGTTGGCAAGCGCGGCCATGACGTCCGCCGCTTTGTCAAAGACCTCGAGAATTGGGTCATTGCAGCGCTAGCAGAATTCAACGTCAAAGGTGAAATCCGCGATGGCCGCGTTGGGGTATGGGTGCAGCGGGACGACAAACCGCTAAATGCGTTGGGTCAACCTGCCGAAGATAAAATCGCGGCCCTTGGCATACGTTTGCGCAAATGGGTCAGCTTTCATGGCATCAGCGTTAACGTCGAACCAGACCTAAGCCATTTTAACGGGATCGTTCCCTGCGGTATCACCGAACACGGGGTGACGTCTTTGGTAGATCTTGGCCTGCCGGTCACCATGGAAGACGTCGACGTCGCCCTGCGTAAAACCTTTGAAGATAGTGTAACACTCCGACAGCCCTGAGCGTCTATGCGCGCTCTGTCGCAGCGCAGATAGTCACGTTTGTCCTAGATCAAGGTCTGCCTTTGCGAATCTCTGCATATCGACTTCAGCCACCGATCAGGCGAAATCCATCTTAAAGCGCGGCGTATCCCCACCTGCGCCAATTTAACCCATGCAATTATGCACATGGGTAGTTGCTCTGCTTGGCCACCCCCTCTAAAACTCCCTCAAAGCCTTGGGATGAGTCTGTTCATCCCTCACTGATCATGTTGAAGAAATAGGGAGCGCCACATGGTAGACGCAGCCGTCCACGACCACGGGCACGAAGACAATCGCGGGTTCTTTACCCGCTGGTTTATGTCCACAAACCACAAAGATATCGGTATCTTATACCTGTTCGTGGCGGGTTTCGTCGGGTTCTTGTCCGTCTGTTTCACCGTTTATATGCGGATGGAGCTTATGACCCCAGGCGTTCAATACATGTGCCTAGAAGGCGCACGTTTGTTCCCCGCAGCTCTGAATGAATGTACTCCGAACGGTCACCTCTGGAACGTGATGGTCACCTATCACGGCGTCCTGATGATGTTCTTCGTTGTTATCCCTGCCCTTTTCGGTGGTTTCGGTAACTATCTGATGCCACTGCAAATTGGCGCACCTGATATGGCATTCCCACGTCTGAACAACCTGTCGTTCTGGCTGTTCTGTACTGGTGTTGCGCTTGGTGTCTGTTCACTGCTTGCTCCTGGTGGCAACGGCCAACTCGGCTCCGGTGTTGGCTGGGTTCTGTACCCGCCGCTCTCCACATCCGAGGCTGGTATATCCATGGATCTCGCGATCTTTGCGGTTCACGTATCCGGTGCATCGTCTATTCTTGGCGCGATCAACATGATCACAACATTCCTGAACATGCGCGCACCTGGCATGACCTTGCACAAGGTACCGTTGTTTGCTTGGTCCATCTTCGTAACTGCGTGGCTGATCCTTCTGGCTCTACCTGTTCTGGCCGGTGCGATCACAATGCTTCTGATGGATCGTAACTTCGGTACGACCTTCTTTGACCCTGCTGGCGGCGGCGACCCGATCCTGTACCAGCACATCTTGTGGTTCTTTGGTCACCCTGAAGTTTACATCATTGTTGTGCCTGCATTCGGCATCATC
Organism: Octadecabacter algicola; assembly: GCF_021532625.1. Classification (GTDB taxonomy): domain Bacteria; phylum Pseudomonadota; class Alphaproteobacteria; order Rhodobacterales; family Rhodobacteraceae; genus Octadecabacter; species Octadecabacter algicola. Next base: position 837,506 of record NZ_JAKGAR010000002.1, on the reverse strand, counting down.
AGCCACATCGTTGCAACCTTCTCCAAGAAGCCGATCTTCGGTTACCTGCCGATGGTTTATGCGATGGTTGCAATTGGTGCGCTTGGCTTCGTTGTTTGGGCCCACCACATGTACACTGTTGGTATGTCCCTGACGCAGCAGTCCTACTTCATGCTCGCTACAATGGTGATCGCGGTGCCCACAGGCGTTAAGATCTTCTCTTGGATCGCGACAATGTGGGGTGGTTCCGTTACCTTCAAAGTTCCAATGCTTTGGGCGTTCGGTTTCTTGTTCTTGTTCACCGTCGGTGGCGTTACAGGCATCGTGCTTTCCCAAGCCGGCGTAGACCGTGCCTACCACGACACATACTACGTTGTTGCACACTTCCACTACGTGATGTCCTTGGGCGCCGTATTCGGTATCTTTGCCGGTATCTACTTCTACCTGCCAAAAATGGCAGGCCGGATGATGCCGGAATGGGCTGGTAAGGTTCACTTTTGGGCCATGTTTATCGGTGCAAACATCACGTTCTTCCCACAGCACTTCTTGGGTCGTAACGGCATGCCGCGCCGCTACATCGACTACAACGAAGCCTTTGCACTCTGGAACTACGTTTCCTCTATCGGTGCGTTCATCTCCTTCGGTTCTTTCGTGTTCTTCATCGTGATCTTGTTCAAGGTCCTGTTGGCTCCACGTAACTGCACTGAGAACAACCCATGGGGCGAATTCGCGGATACACTGGAATGGACACTCCCGTCCCCTCCACCAGAGCACACATTCGAGCAGCTTCCAAAACAGGAAGACTGGGATCACGCTCATTCGCACTAAACGACCGTGAGGTCTGATGAATACGGGCCTCGGCGGAAACGCCGGGGCCCTTCTTTTTTAGGGGCACATTCATGATTGTTTTTTGGGTCATCTTCATAGTTCTGGTCGGCGTACCGCTTATAATCCATGTACGCGGTAGGACCGTTGTTGCGCTCTCGGTCAGTGTCGCCGTGCTTTACCTAATTGCGATCATCGCGGTCTCATCCACTGCGGTAATCACAGCAATTGCTGACCTGTTCAGGACGTTAATCGGACCGCCCTATGTGTCCAGATCCGATTATGTCGAAGATACCTATTTTGTCGCAGGTAACGCCGAACAGCTGCTTGCTCCTATGCTAGTCTTCATGGCCATCGCTCTCGCCTTTTGGCTACTCGCGAGATGGGGCGCGCCGCTCCCTCATGACACTTTGAAGACCCTGTTCTGGATGCTGCATATCACTGTGCTCGCCCTGCCCTTCGCCGCTGCGGCAATGATAACGGCGGGCATGCCAAGGAGCTATCTGGAGGACACGAACGGAGCGAACCCAATGGTCGTTGCCACGTCAATCGTTTCGCTACTGACCTTCATTGCGGTGATTGGCTTCATCTGGATTGCAGCCAAAACGACCGTTCGACGGATACGCGCATAATGCCTGTTGAATGGATCACGCCAAATGCCACGCCCGAGCAAGACGCGCCCCTAAAGCAGGTTCACCTCTGGCCGTATAGGTCCCTGCTGCGCCGTGATTTCGTAATCTTCATCGCTGGCACATTGATGTTGGTTTTACTGCCAATGTTGGCTGTTCTCGGCTCTCCGGTCCTTTGGGGGCTGCTGCCCTTCTTTATCATCGCTATCGCGGGCATGTGGTATGCACTGCATCGCAGCTACAAAGACGGCGAAATCCTCGAAGACTTGTCGATCTGGCAGGACCGGATAACGTTGAATCACCATGACCCGCGCAAAGGCCACCATTTCTGGGAGGCAAATCCCTATTGGGTTCAGGTCAAAATCGACCCACATAATGAACGCATTCCCAACTATGTGACGCTCAAGGGAAACGATCGAGAAGTTGAAATCGGCACATTCTTGTCCGAGGACGAACGCGCCGTTCTTTATGATGAACTCACGGACGCCATTCGCGACGTCAGAAACGCAGTGCAGACTTAGGAGCAGGTTTCGGGTCGCACTTGCCTGACGTCCGCCATAGCGTGTCCTCATGACTGCACAACGCACCATCTCAACCCGAATCTGGGCTGAACTATTTCTTCTCGCGCTCATTTGGGGCGGGGTTTTCCTCGCGGTACGCCTAGCGCTCGACGAAGTGCCCTTTGTAACCTCCGTTGCCCATCGAGTGTTCTGGGCGGCGCTTATCTTATGGGGTTACGTTCTGGCGCGCGGCTTAATTGTCCCACGTGACCTTCGGACATGGGGCGCACTGCTGATAATGGGGTGCTTGAACAACGTCATCCCTTTCTCTCTTATGGCATGGGGACAGCTTCATATTGAATCTGGCTTGGCCTCGGTCTTCAATTCAACGACCGCCATATTCGGCGTCATAGTCGCCGCTATCGTCTTTGCGGATGAACGGCTCACGTTACGCAAGACCGTCGGCTCGGTCATCGGTTTTCTGGGCGTGGCGACCGCGATCGGGTTAGACTCCCTGCGCAACTTCGACATCACGTCCCTTGCCCAATTAGCCGTGATTGGTGGAACGTTGTCATACGCGTTCGCGGGTGCGTGGGCACGGCTAAAGCTCAACACGCTTGCCCCGCAAGTCGCCGCCGCAGGAATGCTGACAGGGTCCTCTGTGGTGATGGTCCCTGCAGCGTTCTTTATCGACGGAGTACCATCACTTGACATTAGCCTGACCGCCATTGGCGCAATCGCCTACTATGTGATCTTCGCTACGGCCGGCGCTTATTTGCTATATTATCGGATTCTTGCGGCCGCAGGGTCTGGCAATCTAATGCTCGTGACCCTGCTAATGCCGCCGATTTCAATCCTGCTTGGGGCTATTGTTCTCCACGAAACCCTGTCGCCCAATGTCTATATCGGACTGGGGATTCTTGCCTTGGGATTGATCATTTTGGACGGCCGCTTCATCGAACGGCTCAATCGTGATTAGCCGAGTTTGGACTTAACCAACGGTCCGACTTTTCCGAAATCAATCTGGCCAGTGTATTTCGCTTTCAAAATGCCCATGACCTTGCCCATGTCACGGATGCTGTCGGCACCGACTTCTGCAATGGCTGCATCGATTTGATTGGCGACTTCATCTTCGGACAACTGCCGTGGCAGGAATTCTTCGATAATGGTGATCTCGGAGAGTTCTTTTTCGGCCAGCTCAAGGCGCCCGCCTTCTTCATAGACTTTCGCGCTTTCTTGGCGCTGCTTGACCATCTTGCCAAGGATACCAAGAACAACGTCGTCGCCCACGCCTTCATCGCTTCCGTTGCCGCGTGCTTCGATGTCGCGATCCTTAATTGCAGCGTTGATCAGACGCAGAGTCGACAAACGATCTGCCTCTTTAGCTTTCATTGAGGCTTTAAGGGCCGCATTGACCCGAGCGCGCAATTCCATGTTGATTATCCCTAATCCTGTGAGCGGTAACAGTGGCGCGGACCATACTGCGAACGTATGGTGATTAACAAGCGCTCAAAAACCTGAAACGATTAGGGCGACGCAACGGCAAAAACCGCTCGATCCATGCCTTGACCATGCCAAGGCCAGCCCTTAGATAGCGGACAATTTGGCTGTGCTCGCTGCCCGCACGGCCCTTATTCATCAGGGGAAAAGACCAATGGCCAACACCAAGAAACCAACCGCATGCCTTGCTCTCGCTGATGGAACCGTTTTCTACGGCATGGGCTTTGGCGCGGTCGGAGAGACCACCGCCGAGCTTTGCTTCAACACCGCGATGACCGGTTATCAAGAGATCATGACCGACCCGTCCTATGCGGGCCAAATCGTGACGTTCACCTTCCCCCACATCGGCAATACCGGCGTAACCCCAGAAGACGATGAGACAGCGGACCCTTTCGCGGCTGGCATGGTCGTAAAATGGGACCCGACCGAACCAAGCAACTGGCGTTCTGTTGAAAAATTGGAACCGTGGCTCGAAAAGCGTGGCCGCATTGGGATCGGCGGCATCGACACGCGACGCTTGACCCGCGCGATCCGCCAGCAAGGTGCGCCACATGCAACACTTGCCCATGATCCAGATGGAAACTTTGACGTTGAAGCATTGGTCGCGTCTGCACGTGGCTTTGCTGGGCTCGAGGGTCTCGACCTCGCTAAGGATGTAACCTGTGCGCAATCTTACCACTGGGATGAAATGCGTTGGGCGTGGCCTGATGGCTTCCCGCGCCAAACTGCCCCGAAACACAAAGTCGTTGCCGTGGACTTCGGCGCAAAGCGCAACATCCTTCGCTGCCTTGCATCTGCAGGCTGTGATGTAACCGTTTTGCCAGCATCAGCCACCGCCGAAGACGTTATGGCGCACAATCCTGACGGTGTTTTCCTTTCCAACGGACCCGGAGATCCGGCGGCAACGGGCGAATATGCTGTACCAATGATCAAAGATATTTTGGCGAAGGACCTGCCGGTTTTCGGCATTTGTCTTGGCCACCAGATGTTGGCACTGGCCCTTGGTGCCAAGACCGTGAAAATGAACCATGGTCATCACGGTGCCAACCACCCTGTCAAAGACAACGATACGGGCAAGGTTGAAATCACGTCGATGAACCACGGGTTTACCGTTGATACTCAGTCCCTACCAAGCGGAGTGCGTGAAACACATGTATCGCTTTTTGATGGGTCCAACTGTGGTATCGCCGTCGAAGGTAAGCCTGTTTTCTCGGTTCAATACCACCCAGAAGCATCGCCAGGCCCAATGGACAGCTACTATCTGTTCGAACGGTTCTCAGCGGCGATGGCTGAACGCGCGGGTGCGAAAGTTTAACTATGTTACCAAGCCCTTAACGGCCCGTTAACCGTTTTGCCCCCACATTAGGGGCGGGACAGGTTAACGAGGCTTTGATGGCTCTTACGTTTAGCACACGTCGGCAACATATGTTGCCTGACGCTGGTAATGACGCGCGGCGGCTCGCTGAGCCCATAAGCGTTGGTGACATTCTTGGGCCAGATGGCGTCGAAAATGCAGTAACTGACGCGCGGCGTGACCGAAGTGGACGCGATGCTGCGGCTCTCGCAACTGCGCTACGTCACAGGCTAGGCCTCCCGCCCGAAACATTGGCACAAGTAGAAGCTGGGCTCATTGGGACGTCTGTAATCGACCCTGTCCTTGCCCCAGCGGACCCGCGACTGATCCAACAATTTGGCCCGGAACTGTGCCTTAAACATCGCGTGCTACCATGGCGTTCTTCCGCAGGTCGGGTCACTGTTTTGGCCACCTCACCGGATCGGTTCTTGCGAGTTCGAGACGCGCTCGTCGCCATTTTCGGACCGGTTCATTTGGCAATCACAACGAATGAAAAGCTGGACGTGGCTCTTAGCAAGATGTGCCATAAGACCTTGATCCATAATGCCGAAAAACGAACGAAACGGGTTGAATCTTGTCGAGGCTGGGACGCCGGCAAGGCCTTTCGTTGGGGCGGCGCGATTGTCTTCACCATACTTGCCTGTCTGATTGTTTGGCCAACGGTCAGCTTCCTCGTGCTGTGTGGTTGGGGTGTCTTTACTTTAATCCTGAACACCGTGCTCAAGGTTGCATCTGTGATTTTGCATCTCACGGCCAAATCCGACCCGCCCCCCGCAGCCGCACCACAACTGGCGCATCTCCCAGTCGTTACGATCCTGGTTCCACTGTTCCGAGAGCGCGACATCGCCGGCGCACTGGTTCAACGGCTGTCAAAACTAGATTACCCGACCGACCGCCTCGATGTGTGTTTGGTCCTTGAGGCCGATGACGCCACGACCCAAGAAGCCTTGGCGAAGACACAGCTTCCATTTTGGATGCGTGCTATTCGCGTTCCCTTGGGCACGTTGCAAACCAAACCACGGGCACTGAATTACGCGCTGTGTTTTGCCAAAGGGTCAATCATCGGGGTCTATGACGCCGAAGACGCCCCTGCGCCCGACCAAATCCATGTTGTCGTGAACCGTTTTGCCCAGCGCGGGCCGGACGTCGCCTGCTTGCAAGGTCGGTTGGATTTTTACAATTCGCATTCCAACTGGTTGGCGCGGTGTTTTACCGTCGAATATGCCACGTGGTTCCGCATTGTTCTTCCGGGTCTCGAACGGCTCGGCCTTGCGATACCATTGGGCGGGACAACATTGTTCTTCCGGCGCGAAATTCTGGAAGAATTAGGTGGTTGGGATGCCCATAATGTCACGGAAGACGCGGACCTCGGGATCCGGCTGGCTCGTCATGGATATCGCACCGAAATCATCGACACCGTCACCCAAGAAGAAGCCAATGCGCGGGCTTGGCCTTGGGTCAAACAGCGGTCTCGCTGGTTAAAAGGCTATGCCATCACCTATGGTGTTCACATGCGCAACCCTTTGAAGTTATGGCGTGACTTAGGCCCATGGCGGTTCTTCGGAGTGCAGCTTTTGTTTGCGGGAACCATCAGCCAATTCTTGCTGGCGCCTTTGTTGTGGTCATTCTGGTTGATGCTGTTTGGCGTGCCACATCCGCTAGATGGCGTCCTTGCGCCATCTGTCGCGATCACCTTTTCACTGATTTTTCTGGTGAGCGAGCTGATCGGGATAACGGTATCTGCCATCGCCGTGACGTCTACGGGAAAGCCGGACCTCATCAAATGGACGCCGACCCTGCACCTCTATTTTCCACTGGCTTCATTGGCAGCATATAAAGGCGTAATCGAACTGGCGACGAAACCATTCTACTGGGACAAAACCAGCCACGGCATCTTTGCCCCAGCTACGGAAAGCGTCGCAAACGTTAGCCAGCCTGTACGGCCTCTGCATCCAACCGCAGCCGAATAATATAGGCCTTGGAGATGTGTTCGCGAAGGGCTGCATCCGCCGCGTCGCCGTCCCCTGCCTCAATGGCACGAACGATAACTTCGTGTTCTTCCATCGTGTCCTTTGTCCGCCCTTCGGCCGCAATTGACGTGGACGCCAAAAGCGCCATAGATCGGTGAACCAGATCCAACTGCTGCACCAAGAACCGGTTATGAGAGGCTAGGTGAATTTGTTTATGAAACCGCCTGTTGGCGCGGCTCATTGCATCTGGGTCATCCACCAGCTTGCGGTCCGCCTCGAGCATATCGCGCAGAACGGCCAGTTCCTCGGGGGTTGCATGGCGTGCCGCCAGCCGCGCGGCCAAACCTTCAAGTGCACCGCGAACCACATAAAGTTCACTAAGCTGGCCATGATCCAGCGACGCAACAATCAAAGAACGCCCATCCCGAGTGAGCAAGCTCTGCGTCTCAAGCCGTTGCAAAGCTTCGCGAACAGGAGTGCGCGAAAACCCGAACCGTTCTGCCAATTCGCTTTCGACAAGCCGGCTTCCGGGTTTGTAAGTTCCTGTGTCGATCGCTTCTAGAATCAATTCGTAAGCGACTTTTTGTGGTTGTTCGTGCTGGGGCATATAAAATTCCTTGGTCAACAGTTTGTAGCCCACGGTTTCCCACGGTATCAACCCTTAGGATTTTAGAGCCAAACGGAACGGAAACCACATGGTCAAAGCGTCTTTCTCTCACGTGCGTGCTTGGGTCTTTGACCTCGACAACACACTGTACCCGCCTGCGGTTAACTTGTTCAGCCAAATCGAAGATCTTATGGCGACCTATGTTTCAAACGCGCTCAACATCAGCACGGCCAAGGCAAATGACTTGCGCAAGCACTACTGGGCGACTTACGGGACAACCCTTGCAGGATTGATGGCAGAACACGACTTGGACCCTGACCCGTTTTTGCATGCAGTTCATGACATTGATTTCTCCGTTCTGCCAAAGGCACCGGACCTTGCCCGCGCGATCCGCGCATTGCCGGGGCGCAAAATCGTATACACAAATGGATCGGAACCTTACGCGGAGAATGTTTTGGCCGCGCGTGGATTGGACGGGCTATTTGACGCCGTTTACGGCATCGAACATGCAGGCTATCGCCCAAAACCCGAACAGGCCGCCTTCGAAGCCGTCTTTGCCCTAGACAAGTTGCCAGCAGACCAAGGCGCGATGTTCGAAGACGATGTTCGCAATCTTGCGGCCCCCCATGCGATGGGCATGCGCACGGTGCATGTGGCCCCTTTAGCGGATCACCACGATCATATTCATCACCACACCGACGATCTGGCAGGCTTCTTGTCGCAGCTTGTCTAACGCGGCTTTCACGTGCCGCTGGCAAGGTTTAGACTAGTTATATGATGCAAACTGATATCTTCATTTCAGGTGGCGGCGTTGCGGGTCTTACCGCAGCAGCGGCCTTTGGCACGGCTGGATTTTCGGTCGTGATTGCGGACCCGATGCCGCCCGTGACCGATGAAACCGCCGACGGCGCGGACCTGCGAACAACGGCATTCCTTCAGCCTGCACGGGATTTCCTGGAGATTTCTGGGCTTTGGGCCCGATTGGCGCCCTTTGCGGCCCCGTTGCAAATCATGCGCATCGTCGATGCTGGCGGCGTGGACCCGACGGCCCGTGTAACCCGCGACTTTGATGCCGCCGATATTTCTGATTTGCCATTTGGCTGGAACCTCCCCAACTGGTTGCTACGCCGTGAAATGGTCGCGCGACTTGCTGAGCTTCCCAATGTGACATTCCTGTCTGGTGTCGGTTTTGAAAAGCTTCTGACCCGCACATCTCAGGCCCGCGTGACCCTGACAGACGGAACGCGCATCGCAGCGAAATTGGTCATAGGCGCCGACGGCCGTAACAGCCCAGTACGAACTTCGGCAAGTATATCAGCCAAGACGACGCGTTATGGCCAAAAAGCCGTGACATTCGCCGTCACCCACGAAGCGCCTCATGATAACATTTCAACCGAAGTCCACCGTACCGGTGGCCCATTCACTTTGGTTCCGCTGCCCGATCACGACGGCAAACCGTGTTCATCGGTGGTCTGGATGGAAGACGGGCCAGAAACCGCGCGCCTTGCTGCCCTCCCCGACGCCGAATTTAACCATGAGGCAACGCAGCGCAGCGCAAACACTTACGGCCCCCTTACCCTAGTTTCACCGCGCATGGTCTGGCCGATCATCAGCCAAGTTGCGGATAGAATGTCATCCGAACGTGTGGCCCTCGTCGCCGAAGCCGCCCACGTCGTCCCTCCGATTGGGGCGCAAGGGTTGAACATGTCACTGGGCGATCTGGCGTGCCTGCTGGACCTTGCCGCCGCTACCCCCGACACTCTCGGCAGCGCGGAGATGCTCAAGACCTATCACAATCGCCGCCATGCTGAGGTTAAGCTGCGCGTCAAAGGCGTGGACCTTCTAAATCGTGCAAGCCAAGCCGAAAACCCTCTGCTGCGCGACTTGCGCGCCAAAGGGGTGGATGCCCTTTACGGGTTGGCCCCGTTGCGCAAAACATTGATGAAGATCGGCTTGGGGGCCAAAGGTTAACCAAACCTGCGAAACCTTATCCACAGCCACGCAACCACACTTCCCCCTCTCCACGCGCCATGGCATACTGCTCAAAATCAAAACCAAAGAGCAGCACATGGCCAATGATCTTCTAAGCGGCAAACCCGCGTCCGACTACGATGCTTCCTCCATTCAAGTGCTTGAGGATATGGAGCACGTCCGCCTGCGCCCCGGTATGTATATCGGTGGTAAGGATGACCGTGCGCTGCATCACATGGTTGCCGAAATTGTCGACAACTCCATGGACGAAGCCGTTGCTGGCCATGCCACTTGGATTGAGGTCGAGCTTCATGAAAACGGCCATGTCACCGTGCGCGACAACGGGCGCGGCATTCCGACCGACCCGCACCCCTCCGACCCATCAAAATCCGCGCTTGAGATCATCTTTTGTACCCTGAACGCAGGCGGCAAATTCTCGGGCGAAAACTATGAGACTTCGGGTGGTTTGAACGGCGTTGGCTCCTCTGTGGTGAACGCCCTTTCCGATCACCTGCGCGTCGAAGTGGCCCGCAACAAAGAACTCGTCGCGATGGAATTCAGTCGTGGCGTCCCCCAGACAAAACTGGAAAACGTAGGCGCGGCCCCAAATCGGCGCGGTACGGCCGTTACGTTCCACCCTGACCCCGAAATCTTCGGCTCGTTGAAACTAAAACCTGCCCGCCTGTTCGCAATGGCCCGCAGTAAGGCCTATCTGTTCTCTGGCGTCGAAATCCGTTGGAAAACCGCCATTGCGGACGGCGACACCCCGATGGAGGCAAAGTTCCACTTCCCGAATGGTCTGGCGGATTACCTGACAGAACGTCTTGACGGCGCCACTGTCTATTCCGAACGCCCCTTCGCCGGCACCGTAGATTTTCGCGACAAGTTCAACGAAGCCGGTAAGGTCGAATGGGCGATCAACTGGACCCCTGCCCGCGACGGGTTCACCCTGTCTTACTGTAACACCGTCCCCACCCCCGAAGGCGGCACCCACGAACAAGGCTTCTGGACCGCCGTGCTGAAAGGTATCCGCGACTACGGCGACCGCGTGGCCAACAAAAAGGCCAAACTCATCAACCGCGATGACCTGACAACAGGCGGCTGCGCCTTGGTGTCCGTCTTTGTGCGCGATCCGCAATATGTTGGCCAAACCAAAGACCGTTTGTCCAATGAATCCGCGGCCAAGATGGTCGAAGGGTCTGTGCGGGACCACTTTGACAACTGGCTGGCCGCCGATACCAAAGCCGCGGGCGCGATCCTCGACTTCCTTGTGCTGCGAGCCGAAGAACGACTCAAGCGCAAACAAGAAAAAGAAACCGCGCGTAAGACCGCGACTGCGAAATTGCGTCTCCCCGGTAAGCTGGTGGATTGTTCCTCCAAAGACCGCGACGGCACTGAACTGTTTATCGTTGAGGGTGACTCTGCGGGGGGCTCGGCCAAAATGGCGCGGGATCGTAAGACCCAAGCGTTGCTGCCCCTGCGTGGTAAGATCTTGAACGTGCTGGGGGCTGCGTCCTCAAAGCTCGGCACAAACGCTGAGATTAGCGATCTGACGCAGGCCTTGGGCGTGCAGCTCGGCGCGAAATTCAACGTCGATGATTTACGTTATGACAAGGTCATCATCATGACCGATGCGGACGTCGACGGCGCGCATATCGCAGCCCTGCTGATGACATTCTTCTTTAGCCAGATGCGCCCGATGATCGACGAGGGGCACCTGTATCTGGCCTGCCCGCCCCTGTTCCGCGTCACCCAAGGGGCCAAGCGCGAATACTGTCTGGACGAAGCGGAAAAGAACGCGGTGCTGGCCAAGGGCCTTGGTGGGTCGGGTAAAATGGACGTCAGCCGCTTTAAGGGTCTGGGCGAAATGGACGCGAAAGACCTGAAAGAAACCACGATGGACGTAAGCACCCGCAAACTGATCCGCGTGAGCATTGACGAGGATGAACCGGGCGAGACAGGTGATCTGGTCGAACGTTTGATGGGCAAGAAACCGGAAATGCGGTTCCAGTACATTCAAGAGAACGCGCGGTTCGTTGAGGAGTTGGATGTTTGAGTGAGGTAAACGAATGGCTACCTGTGTAGGATGTCAGCAGTCCCATTTTGGAATATTTCAATTGAAAGCTGGGTTCTGTGAAGAATGCCGAAATAAAAGGGAGGCTAGCGCGTCTGCCAAAGCCGAAAAGCGCGCCGCTGTTTCAAGCAAGACCAACATCGAAGACATTTTGCTAACGACAGAAAATGATCCCCAAGGCCTTCTCATCGAAGAAAGGCTTGGCATCATCAGCGCAGAGTGTGCTTTTGGGATGCATGTCTTTAAGGACCTTTTCGCAGGAGTGCGCGACATAGTAGGTGGCAGATCTGCAGCTGTACAAGACACGCTGCGCGACAGTCGCGAGGTAGTATTACACGAATTGAGAATGGAAGCGGCACAGGTCGGCGCGGATAGCGTTATTGCAGTAGATTTTGAGTATGTTGATCTAAGCACTTCAGGAAACATGGTTCTGCTCGTAGCAAATGGAACAGCCGTAAGAACGAGAGTACAGAGCACTTAAGCCCGAGCCATGGGGCGGGTGCGAAGCGCCCTCCCCATGGGGGAGGTTCGGGCGCAGCCAAGTCTTTGATTTGGCAGGGGTTACCACCGCAGATCGGCCCCAGAAATCATCCACCTTGCTATCCCGTGTCCAAAGGCGCACCCTGCCCCTGCAGGTCCGCGCCTATTCAAAAAGACGCCTTCCCGCTGCCTTGCTGGCTGCATCGCCCTGACCGCTACCGCTCAGGCAACCCTGCCCTCCGCTTTGCACCCACCCGCGCCGCATCCGCTGCGTGGCATCAATTCAGGAGACGTCCCCATGTCCAAAGGTAAAAGCGCCAACAAACGCGAAGCAAAGAAGCCAAAACAGGAAAAGCCAAAGGTTTCAGCGACCTCGAACAGCAATCTCAACAAAGATGGCATCATGATCGCGGGCAAGCGGGCGAAATAGCCCGCCATCAGGGAAAATGCCCCACCAACGCGCCGCTAAAACCGATCCGCGTATTTCACCATGGCTTGCGAATAGGCCGAACGAAACCCGTCCCCGCGTGGGCTGATGGATAGCGCTCCGTAGGGTTGCCAGCCGTCATGGATTGCGGCTTCAACGTTCTTGCCCAGAACTTCTGGGTCTTCTTGCGTCAGGATTTTATATTCTGTCACGTGTTGCGTGTGCGTTATCATTCCGCCTGTATCCCTTCCAGAAACGCGACAACATCCGCCAAGGTGCGCGATGTCATCATCGGTTGGCCAGTTTCCAATTTGATCGGGGTGTCATTGCCTTCAAAATAGTCACCATAAACGGGCATCGGTGATCCGTGGCTGACCAACGGGTCGCGCCCGTCGATGCGCATGGCCACACGCGTGGTCGGAAAGACGCCGTCATTGCGATCCGCCAGCAGCGTCAAATCAGGGGGTTGCAAGATCAATGTCGCCGACATCGGCCCGCCGCCCTGTGCATCCACGCCGTGGCAGGTCGCGCAATAGGTTTGATAGATCAACTGGCCCTCAAGCGCGTCTTGTGCCGCCAAAGGGGCCGCCAGAACGGCCAACATAGCTGCTAAGGTCGTCTTCATCGCAAACTCCTATTCTTGAATGGACTCCAGATATGTTCCGAGCGCCAACAAACGCGCGGGGATCGGGGTCACTTCGCCGTTGTCATCTTCTACCAAAACAGTTGGTCCCATGCCTTCGGCGCCAAATTCCGGCATCGCGGCGCTGAACTCTGGATCGCGGTGGAACCCGTCAATCACACCCAGCACGTAATCGCGGGGAAAGACGCCGCCATTGTCGGCTGCAAGCACCGTCAAATCAGATGGCATGTTGAACAGCTGTTGGCCAAATTCGCCCATGCCTTTGCCGTCGCTGCCGTGACAGGCCGCACAGTTATTCTGAAATAGAAATTCGCCAGCCTCGACGCTGACATCCAGTTCTTGCTCAACACAGCCCGCCAAAAGCAGCGGTGCAATCCATAGGGTATGTTTCATGATCGTCTCCCTTTTTCTTTAGCCTAAACCTTAGGAGAGCGAGCACCTTGATTCAGATCAACGTGAAGTCAGGCACCTCTCTTTCCCTTTGGGCGATGTGCGCTTAGGCTTTGGGTCATGCGAATTCTCATGGCCTTTTTGATCTTATGTGGCTGCGCCCGTGGCCTAAGCGACGGGGAGCGCGCGCTTATGTCCCCGATCATGGGGGACACCTTTGTCGCCGAGGATGCGCGCCTGATGGAAGTGGGCGTTATCGGCATGGTGACGCGCACCTACCCGACCCGTCCCCAGACCACCTGTCGCGAACGGATCAACCCACCGCCAACAGGCCCGACGATCCAGACCCGAACGGCAGGTGCTGTGGCCTGGACCCATGTGTTGACCAATCCCGACTGGACCTTGCCCGATTACGCCCCCCGCTACCCAGAGGCGATCAACCTGTCCGCTGCGCTGTATTTCGCCCATGAGATGACGCACATCTGGCAATGGCAAAACCGCGCGACAACGGGCTATTCGCCATTTCGCGGGTTGGCGGAACACAAGCCGGGGGCCGACCCCTATCTGTTAAAGGCAGACAGCGAAGTCGCATTTCATGATTTAGGATATGAGCAACAGGCGGTTTTGATCGAAGAGTTTATCTGCTGTCGCACGCTCGCGCCGAACGGTGCGCGCACAGAACGGCTGTATGAAACGCTGTCAGCTGTGATGCCCGTGCAGCACCCGACACAAACCCCAAAGCCCGATGAGGTCTTTGGGGTCTATGAAGATGCCGATCTGCGCGGGGTTTGCGACTAGCGCACCGCGAGGTTTGAAACCGATGCGCGGATCGTTGAACCCGTGTCATCACTGTCTGCCGATACTGCAACACCAACCAATGCACCGATGCTTCCACCAAATGCCGCAGCGTAATCGCTGGCAAGGTTTACGCTTTCAGAATTGCTGCCCGTTCCAGCGGAACGCAGAATGACGTTTGCCCCTTGACCGGGAGCGTAAGGCGACTGTTGGATCGCGCCACGCGAATGGTTTCCACCCCAGACGTACTGCAAGATGCGCACATTGGGGTTGCTATTAAGCTGACGAATGTTCGCGCCTTCCATTGATGCGGCGTCGGCCTCTGGCAGGAATACGAAATAAACAGAGATATTGCGATCATCCCCGCCCTTTCGGCGCAAGTCGGTCGCGGGAACGGATTGATCGACAGACCAATTCCAAGACGCCGAAGTAGACCCCCAATCGCTACGGCCTGTACGTGCCCAAGCAAGGGACACCCCACCATCAGATGCGATGCTCATGGAGCCGCCGTTGAAGGAGTAGTCGTTAGAGTTGAACAGTTGCAAACGTTGTTCGTTCCAGTTCCCGCCAAAGGAAATCGGGCCAGCCGCCGCAGCTGAGGCCGCGAGAACAACAGGAAGAGCAAGAGACAAAATACGCATAAGAACACCTTTCGTTTTGTTGAAAGCACGTTGACCCAAAATCGGTGGCAATCTCAACGAAAGGTTGCGGTTCTCACGTGAATGTCAGGCCGACGCGAGCGCGCGTGATGCGCTCCATAATGCGTCAGGCACGTCAATCTCGCCCATTGGCTCTCGATTTTGGCCGGGAATGCGCGCGCCGTCTTGTTCAGCAACAGCTTGCGCCACACGAGACAGCCGCGCTGCGAAGTCTGCACCGGGTTCCATCAGGATATAGAACTGGCCAAGGTCATGTGGCTTACCATCGGGCAGCTTTAGCCCGCTGACATCCAATGAGTTTACCGATCCGGTCATGCCTGCCGCAAGAACTTCGGCCATCAGGCCGAAGCCCCAACCTTTGTAGCCCCCCGCCGACACCAAAGCGCCCTTGAGCGCGGCGTCGGGGTCGGTTGTTGGCTGGCCGTTGGCATCCACAGCCCAGCCGAGCGGTATTTTTTCACCTGCAGCTTTCGCCATTGTGATCTTGCCAAGCGCCACAGCTGAGGTCGAGAAATCCCAATGCATTCCGCCATCCGGCAAAGACATCG
Organism: Octadecabacter algicola; assembly: GCF_021532625.1. Lineage (GTDB taxonomy): Bacteria > Pseudomonadota > Alphaproteobacteria > Rhodobacterales > Rhodobacteraceae > Octadecabacter > Octadecabacter algicola. The sequence goes on along the minus strand of NZ_JAKGAR010000002.1, from coordinate 822,155 downwards.
AAATAGGGTTGGTCCCGATCACGGCCTTGTTGCCATTAGGGGGGGCCACCACAGGGGATGCATTGGTAAATCCTATGCCGACCAACCCTGCGGCTGCGATTTGTTCTGTAAAAAACCCAAGCGACGTGCAGGTGTGCGCATGGGCAACGGCCAGCGTGGCCACGCCGTTTTCCTGTGCAGCTTTTACTGCATCTGGCAAACCACGGCTAAACGCTGGCTGTGCGAACCCGAACCGTGCGTCTGCAATAACTTGACCTGCCTTCGGACGGCTAATGACTGGCTCGACCTTCCCGTCCACTCGGCCTGACGCCAGCTGAGTGCAATAGCTTTCAAGGTAGTAAAGGCCGCAGATGACATTGCCAAAGGCTTCGGCGCGGGCCACTGCACGGGCCACTTCACGTGCTTGCCACGCACCTGCCCCGTGGGCAGTCATCGCAGCCTTCGCCGCGTCCTCGATTTCGGAAACGAATACCTTCATGCGATCAACCCTGCCTCTAGTTTCACCGTGCGATCCATCCGCGCAGCCAGTTCCAAATTATGCGTTGCGATAAGCGCCGACAGCCCCGAGCTACGCACCAATTCCATCAATGCATCGAAAACGCGGTCTGATGTGCCGGGATCAAGGTTTCCCGTTGGTTCATCAGCCAGCAGCAATCTCGGCTTATTGGCGAGCGATCTACAAAACGCGACACGTTGTTGTTCACCACCCGACATCGCGGCCGGACGATGATCCGCACGGCCATCAACACCAACACGGGTCAGCAGGTCCATGGCGTGGGCCTCAGCCTCGGCCTGAGGTATCCCATTCGCCAGTTGCGGCAACACGATGTTCTCCAACGCCGAAAACTCAGGAAGCAGATGGTGGAACTGATAGATGAACCCTACATCATTGCGCCGCACAGACGTGCGCTTACGGTCCCCCAGCGCGGTCATGTCTTCGCCACCGATGGCGACCGTGCCCTCGTCCGGCGTGTCCAATAGTCCTGCTATATGCAACAGCGTAGACTTTCCCGCCCCTGATGGGGCAACCAGCGCCACGACCTCGCCTTTGGCGACTTGCAACGACACTCCGCGCAATACTTGCACTTCGTTGGGCTTACCGTGGTTATACCCTTTACGAAGGCCATCCAGTTTCAGGGTCAGATCACTCATAGCGCAGCGCCTCTACAGGGTTCATCCGCGCAGCACGGCGGGCAGGGAAAATTGTCACGATCCAAGACAGGGACAGCGACAGAGCAACAGCCTTGAGCACGTCATCCAGTTCCAATTTAGCGGGGATCGCATAGATGCCGCGAATAGACGGATCCCAAACACCGCCACCGGCCACATAATTAATCAGCGCGAAAATTTGGTCGATGTAGATGACGAACAAACACCCGAGCACCACACCCAAAATCGTACCGATCGTACCGAGGCCCGCGCCGCAAATAAAGAAGATGCGCAAGACCGATCCTTCGGACAGGCCCATCGTACGCAGAATACCGATATCGCGCCCCTTGTTCTTCACCAGCATGATCAGCCCGCTAATGATGTTCATTGATGCGATGAGAACCAGAATAGCCATGATGACGAACATTACGTTATCTTCGACAGTCAGGGCCCGCAGGTAGGCGCCTTCATTGTCTTTCCATGAATAGAGAAAACTCTCTGGGCCAAGTTCAAGGTAAAGCGGCTGTATCCACTCATCCACGCGGTCTGGATCTTCAACGTAAATCTCGATTTCGTCATGCATGCCATCGCGATTAAAAAAGCTCTGCGCATCGGCCAGCGGCAAGTACACGCGGCTTACATCCGTCAGGTAGCGCCCTGTTTGAAAAATATAGGCCACGTCATAGGCCACACGCCGCGGAGAGCGCCCAGCCGCCGTCTGAACGCCTGTGGCAGACAACAAATTGATCCGGTCCCCAACCTGCACGCCCAGTTTGCGCGCAACACCAGATCCCAGCGCAATGCCACCGCCCAAATCATCCGGCCCGAAGTCTTCGATCGCGCCAGAGCTGTTTTGCGGGTTCAACACCAACGGAATGTTCATCAAATCTGTCAGCGTGATCCCATACACTTGCACAAAGGACGATTGATCTGCCTGAGTAGCCAGTCCTTCACCTCGCACAATAGGCGCGGCACGGGTGATCCCGTCCAATGTGCTGAGCTGAGCTGCCAAAACATCGCCGTTTGCAATCGTGTCGATGCGGCGGGTCACATCAACAGACTGATCCCCTTGGGTGACTGTCACGGTCTCCATGAAATTCTGTCGGACTGTCAGATGTGCATTCGCTCCCACAATCGTATCGACGAAATCGGCCCGAAACCCGCTGCGCACGGCTAAGACCGCGATCAAGGCAAACACGGCCAAGGTAACGCCAATCAGTGAAATCCACGTCATGATGCTGACGCCGCCAGTCTCGCGTTTGGCGCGTATATAGCGCCATGCGATCATCCATTCGAAACGGGAAAAGGGGGCTGTTTTGCCTGCCATGTTGCGATGCCTTTTATTTTTATCCTCACCTAAAGGGCGAAGACGCATTGGGTCAACTCTCAGACAGCGATAGACGACCGTGTACCGAGCGGATTAGCGCCGTTGCGCGAACATCATCAGCATCCTTAAACGTGATAATGACGGTTCCAATCGTCGCAGATTTAGAAGCATCGCCAAAACCGCAACTTGTATGATGTATAGATGATCTATCCGCCAGAGTACCGCCTATCGAGTACCTGTCATCTCGACAATGAGAGAACGCTATTTGGGCTCCGACCTCGTTTAGGGCCCGCTTTGCGTCCTTGAAATGATAGTCCAACCCATCGTGATCGTATTCAGTGATGACACGCACCAAAACACCGCCATCCTCGGTGGCAAACGCCTGAGAGGTCGGCGGATCGTAGTGCGGCTTGTCTTGCAGGACCGTTGGATCAGGCACCTCGGTAAACTCGGGCGGCAGGTCGAATTGGGCCAATCGGCGTTTGGGGGCAACGAGCAATGTCGTTTCCCCCATAATCAGACGCCGTAGCCATTGGATCACTTTCCGATACCATGGGCGGCGTAAATCTCGGTGATCTTGGCGATCGCGGCCTCTGGCGCGAGTTCTTCGCTTTCGCCCGTTTTGCGGGACGTCAGCTCAACCACACCGTTTTTCAAGCCACGTGGCCCGACTGTGATGCGCCATGGCAGACCGATCAGGTCCATCGTGCCAAACTTGGCCCCTGCCCGTTCATCACGGTCATCATACAGCACTTCTAGGCCCAAACCCTCGATCTGGTCATAAAGCGACTGACAAGCTGCGTCGGCTTCTTCGTCGCCCTGTTTCAGGTTCACGATGCCAACATGGAATGGCGTCACCCCTTCTGGCCAGATAATGCCCTTGTCGTCATGGCTCGCTTCGATGATCGCGCCGAGCAGACGGGACACTCCAATGCCGTGAGAGCCCATATGAACAGGCGTTGATTTGCCATCAGGCCCCTGCACAGTAGCGCCCATGGCGTCAGAATATTTGGTGCCAAAGTAGAAGATCTGGCCAACTTCGATGCCACGCGCAGTGCGACGGCGGTTCTCGGGAACCTCGGCAAAGAGCGCCTCATCGTGGGTTTCGTCAGTACGTGCGTACTTCGTTGTGAATTCTTCCATGACGCCCGCACATTGCGCGACATTGTCATAATCGATCTCACGATCGCCAAAGCTCAGGTCCGTGACGGCGCTGTCGTAGAACACTTCGCTCTCGCCAGTGTCTGCAAGCACGAGGAATTCATGGGTGTCGTCCCCGCCAATCGGGCCGGAATCTGCACGCATCGGGATCGCCTGAAGGCCCATACGCTCATAGGTGCGCAGGTAGCTAACAAGGTGACGGTTATATGCATGCAGCGCGTCTTCTTTGGTTAAGTCGAAGTTGTAACCGTCTTTCATGTAGAATTCACGGCCACGCATCACGCCAAAACGGGGACGGCGTTCGTCGCGGAACTTCCACTGGATCTGATAAAGCGTAAGCGGCAATGATTTGTAGCTGCTCACATGGCTGCGGAAAATGTCTGTCACTAGTTCTTCAGCCGTCGGCGTGAACAACATATCATGATCGTTACGATCCTTGATGCGCAGCAGCTCGTCGCCGTATGCTTCGTATCGCCCACTTTCACGCCAAAGGTCCGCGCTTTGGATTGTTGGCATCTGAATGGCAATGTGCCCAGCCCGCGCCTGTTCTTCGTGAACGATCTGTTCAATCCGTTTGAGGACTTTGAAACCCAGCGGCAACCATGAATAGATGCCTGCGCTGGATTGTTTAATCATCCCTGCACGCAGCATATACTGGTGGCTGATGATCGTGGCTTCGCGGGGGCTCTCTTTGAGAACCGGCAAGAAATAGCGGCTAAGGCGCATCGGTCTACTTTCAATCTAGGTCACAGACGGTTTAGTCAGCCCCTTAACGGAGAGCAAGCCACGAGGCGCATTGTTCCCACCATCTTTAGGGGCAATTACTTGCTTTGCCCTCGCGCTCGCTGCAAATAAGGTCTCAGGAAACACCAACCGTAAAAGTAGGACAATTTATGGCCCTCCCGACACAGAAACAATTTCAATACTGGGGCATCGTCGCGGTCGTCTTTATCTTGGTGATTTGGGGACTGGGCAACGTTTTGACGCCATTTATTCTTGGCGGCGCGATTGCTTACTTTTTGGACCCTATAGCGGACAGGCTCGAAGAGTGGGGTCTCAGCCGCGCTATGTCGACAATCGTCATAACACTCTCGGCGATCTTCCTTTTCTTCTTAGTGTTTTTGTTGGTTCTCCCAACTCTCATTGGGCAGCTGGGCCAATTAATCAGCACCATCGGTCAGATCATCGAGAACCTGCCGCAAACATGGGGAACGTTTAAAGACTGGCTTTCTGGGCGGTTCCCAAGCCTTGATCTGGAGGGCACGTTCATGACGGATCAACTGGTCAGTCTTGGCAACGCAATCCAGTCGCGCGGCGGGGATTTGGTGACGGCTTTGCTGAATTCAGCGCAGGGCGTTATCAACGTTGTTGTTTTGCTGGTGATCGTGCCTGTCGTCACGTTCTACATGCTGATGGACTGGGATCGTATGATCGCACAGATCGACGAATTACTGCCCCGCGATCACGCGGAAACCGTTCGCAATCTTGCCCGCCAGATCGATAGAACGCTGGCGTCGTTCATTCGCGGTCAAGGTACAGTTTGTCTGATACTGGGAACCTACTACGCGATTGCCTTGATGATTGCGGGTTTAAACTTTGGGCTGATCGTCGGGTTCATTGCAGGTCTTATTTCGTTCATTCCCTACGTTGGGGCCTTGGTCGGAGGCGTTCTTGCGATTGGTCTGGCGTTGTTTCAGTGGTGGGGCGGCACCGAAGTTATTGATGGTGCGACCGTCGAAGTCGGAATCAATTGGCTTCGTATCGGGATCGTTGCCGCAATCTTTATGTTTGGGCAGTTCTTTGAAGGCAATATTCTGACACCCAATCTGGTTGGCAGCTCAGTCGGGCTGCACCCTGTCTGGCTCATTCTGGCCTTGTCTGTCTTTGGCAGTCTGTTTGGCTTTGTGGGCATGTTGATCGCAGTCCCGGTAGCCGCTGTGATCGGGGTTCTGGCACGCTTCCTAATTAAGGAATACAAATCCGGCCTGCTATACAAAGGCCATGTCGGAAAAGACGGCTAAGATGGCACAACAACTTACCTTGGATTTGCCAGCCGACGTGCGGCTGGAGGCTGAGGATTTTTTTGTATCGGACGCCAATGAACAAGCCTTTGCAATGGTGCTTGCGCCAGAGGCTTGGCCCGATGGCAAGCTGGCGCTAGTTGGTGAACCGAGTTCTGGGAAAACCCATTTGGCACGCCTATTTGCGAACCAAGTCAGGGCCACGATTATTGTAGCCCGCGATGCGCGGCCCGATGCCCCGCTTCCGGGTGGCCCTTTGGTGGTGGAAGATTGCGACGCTTTGCCCGCAGACTGCGAAGAATGGTTGTTCCACGCCCACAACCATTTGCGTGCCATGGCCCAACCATTGCTCGTCACTGGGCAAACGGCCCCTGCACGCTGGAACATCTCCCTACCAGACCTTGCCAGCCGCCTAAGTGCGGCCACGACTGTCACTATTGGCACTCCTGATGCATCCTTGCTGACGGCAGTGCTTCTCAAACACTTCCAAGACCGCCAACTGTCGCCGACACCGGACGCAATGGCCTATCTCATCAAACACATACCGCGGTCATTCCAAGCTGTCGGTGATGTAGTCAATCAGCTCGATCGAGAAGCATTGGCCCAATCCAAGGCGCTCACGCGGCCCTTCGTGCGCGCAGTGCTGGACAGTATGGGCGATGATGCGCGATAGTGTCATGTCTCCTTTACAAATTATTGGCACAACGCACTGATGACACTTGCTGATTTCCTAACCGCCGATTTCCCTGAACCGCAACTTTCAGACGGTGATATGACTGGCCCCAGCCGGTTCTTTAATCGTGAACTCAGCTGGCTTGGGTTTAATTGGCGTGTTGTCGAAGAAGCGGAAAACACGCGTGTCCCACTGCTAGAACGTTTGCGGTTCTTGTCGATCTCTGCCACGAACCTCGATGAATTCTACACAGTCCGCGTAGCAGGTCTGCGCGAACTAGCCCGTGAAGGGCGTACAAATCCCTCCATTGATGGCCTCTCGCCGACGGAACAGCTGGAACTGATCGATCTGGATGCGCGAAACCTGCTTGCCCGACAGCAGAAAGTCTTCGACGGTTTGCGCGCCGAAATGGAAGCGGCAAACATCAAAATCCTAGAACGGGACGATCTGACTGATGAGGACCGCGCCCACCTGAAGGATGTGTTCTTTAACCAAGTCTTTCCCGTCCTGTCACCGCTCGCGATTGATCCAGCGCACCCCTTCCCGTTCCTACCCAACGAAGGGTTCGCATTGGCGTTGGAACTGGAACGCACCAAGGACAAACGCGCGCTGCGTGCGTTGCTTCCTGTACCACAGCAGGTTGACCGCTATATCGCTTGCCCCTCCACAGACTGCCTGAGGTTCTTGCCGCTTGAGGAACTGTTAATCGACAATCTGGCCGGCCTGTTCCCTGGGTACAAAGTCAAAGGGTCCTGCGCTTTTCGGATTTTGCGCGACAGCGACCTTGAGGTCGAAGACGAAGCCGAAGACCTCGTACGGGAATTCGAAACGGCCCTCAAACGTCGTCGCCGTGGTGAAGTCGTTTCCATGCGGGTGTCATCGGGCGCCCCCAAAGGGCTGCGCCAACTTATCATGGATGAGCTCCATGTGACCGAAGCCGAAGTCGTCGAAATTGATGGTGTAATCGGTTTGGCTGATGTCAAAGAACTGGTTTTGGATGATCGCGCAGATCTCCTTTGGCCCCCTTTCGCCCCGCGTGTTCCCGAACGCGTACAAGACCATGACGGCGATATGTTTGCGGCGATCCGCCAAAAGGACATGCTGCTGCACCACCCCTATGAAACATTCGACATGGTTGTGCGTTTCTTAACCCAAGCAGCGCGCGATCCGGACGTTGTTGCGATCAAACAAACGCTCTACCGCACGTCCAAACGCTCCCCTATCGTAGAAGCGCTATGCGAAGCCGCCGAAGACGGGAAATCTGTCACCGCCTTGGTCGAACTTAAGGCGCGTTTCGATGAAGCCGCCAACATTCGTCAATCGCGCCGCCTTGAACGCGCAGGCGCGCATGTCGTGTATGGGTTCCTAGACCTCAAGACCCACGCAAAGATCAGCACAGTGGTCCGCCGCGAAGGTGATCAATTGGTGACCTACACGCATTATGGCACGGGCAACTATCACCCGATCACCGCACGCATCTATACCGACCTGAGCTTTTTCACCTGTGACAAGGCCTTGGGTCGAGACGCAACAAAGGTCTTCAATTACCTGTCCGGTTACGTGCAGCCAGACAACCTTGAAAACTTGTCTATTTCGCCGATGTCCCTAAAATCTAGCCTTCTCAAGATGATCGCAGCCGAGGCGAAACACGCCCAGAACGGCAAACCCGCGATGATTTGGGCCAAGATGAACAGCCTTGTCGAGGAAGACGTCATTGATGCGCTTTACGCCGCCAGCCAAGCGGGTGTGAAAATCAGTCTTGTAGTGCGTGGAATTTGCGGGCTACGTCCAGGCGTCAAAGGCCTGAGCGACAACATTCGCGTAAAATCCATTGTCGGTCGTTTCCTTGAGCACTCTCGGATTGTTTGTTTCGGGAATGGCTATGGGTTGCCCCACAAGAAAGCCCGCGTGTTTTTCTCGTCTGCAGATTGGATGGGCCGTAACCTGAACCGCCGCGTCGAAACGCTGGTTGAGGTGAACAACAACACCGTAAAAGCCCAGATCGTTAGCCAGATCATGGCAGCGAACCTAGCTGACGTGGCGCAAAGCTGGATTATGGGTCCGGACGGCAGTTTCGCCCGTGCAGAAGTCGAAGACGGCACATTTGCCTTCAATTGCCACCGCTTCTTTATGGAAAATCCATCGCTCTCTGGTCGCGGGTCTGCGGGTGCTGCCGACGTGCCGCAGTTAACCCACACAGAAGACTAGTCACGCGTTGACTTGGCAAATCACACTGGCCATGGTCAATGGGCAAAACCGTAGGGGGGATGATGGGCGAACAATTGAGTACCGGCCAGATTGCAGATGTTGACCACCCCGAATGGGGACGTTTTGGTCGCCCCCTATTTGATGATGAAAAAGCGCGGGCCTTGTCACGTGTTGGCGTCATCGACATCGGGTCCAACTCCGTTCGATTGGTTGTATTTGACGGTGCTGCCCGTAGCCCTGCCTACTTCTACAATGAAAAAATCATGGCTGGATTGGGTGCTGGCATGGCCGAAACAGGCCGCCTAAACCCCGAAGGCCGCGCCCGTGCACTTTCTGCGATCCGCCGGTTTGTGGCCATTGCGCAGGGGCTTGGAATTCCGCCTTTGACAGCCGTCGCCACCGCCGCCGTTCGAGAAGCCAGTGACGGCCCAGATTTTTGCGCCGATGTGCAGCGTGAAACAGGCCTTCGTATTTGGGTGATCGATGGCCAAGAAGAGGCCCGCCTATCTGCACAGGGTGTTCTTCTTGGTTGGCCGGGAAGCTATGGCCTTGTGTGTGATATTGGCGGCTCGTCTATGGAACTTGCCGATCTTGCAGAAGGCCGTGTCGGCCGCCGCGTGACATCCGCCCTTGGTCCGCTAAAGCTGCGAGAGATCACCAGCAAAAAGAAGCGTCGCGCTTATATCAAAGACACTGTCGCCGATTTATTTGACCAGATGGGCAATGAAACGGGCAAGCGACTATTTCTTGTCGGCGGATCTTGGCGGGCGATCGCGCGCATTGACATGGAACGTCGCGGCTATCCGCTTTCGGTGCTCCACGAATATCGAATGACAGCAAGTCGCCTTTCTAAGACCCTGAAATACATCGAAGAAAGCGACCTTCAAGATCTACGGACACGCTGCGGCATTTCTGATTCACGCATGTCGCTTGTGCCCTATGCCGTTCATGTTTTGCGCGAAGTGGTCAAACGTTTCAAACCCAAAGACATTGCAGTTTCCAGCTACGGTATCCGCGAAGGTATGTTGTACGAACAGATGCCTGCAGAACTGCGCGAACGCGATCCTTTGATCGAAGCCTGCCGTTTCGCAGAAGCTAAAGACGCCCGCCTTCCCGGTTTCGGGCGCACGCTTTATCACTTCGTTATGCCCCTATTTGGTCGCGCGACCTCTCAACGCAAGCGTATCATCAGGGCGGCTTGCCTACTGCATGATGTCAGTTGGCGCGCCCATCCTGACTACCGCCATGAAGTCGTCTTCGACAACACGACACGGGCCAACTTGGGCGGTTTAAAGCATTCAGAACGGGTGTTTCTCGGTATTGCCTTGCTGCACCGTTATACCAAAAATCGCTCAGGGTCGCGATTTGAACCTCTGTTCAACCTCGCTGAGCCGCGCGATCAACTCAGCGCGGAAATTCTTGGCAAAGCCATGCGTCTCGGCGCGATGCTGTGGATCTCTGCAGACGAGCAACCGGGTAAACTGAAATATTCGGCGAAAGCCGGTACGTTGGAACTCGTACTCAAGGACGCCGCATCACCGCTTTTCGGTGAAGTAGCTCAGGCGCGGTTTGACGCCCTCGCAGAAGCCTTGAACGTCAAAGGCGAAGTCCGTTTCAAAGGCAAGCGGCGCAGTTCCAAACTCTAAAGGTCGATGATCGCACCCTCTGGTTCGCGAGGTGTATACTCGGGCGCATCTGGTTTGCGTCGAATGATGATATCACCATTTGGTAAGACTTCAGGCCTGTCGTAAAAGCGCACAGAATCCAACGTTTGGACCAGCTCCAGCAAAGCGGGACCCATCTCAGAGGCCAGCATCTCAAGAGCGGGTTCTAGCTCCCCAGCGAGATCAGAGAACTCATCGAGTGTAGGTTCAACCTCGTTCATGAGGCCGCGAAACAACAGCTTCGCCCCCTCTTCCATGAGGGAAAACCCTTCTTCTAATTCGCCCTCGTCTTCAGCAAAGGCTGGCAAGGGCAGACAAAGGCATACGGCGATTAGGAAATGTTTCATGAACCCAATATAGGGTCCTTGCGGCATTTCTCAATTCAAACCACAAGATCAAGCACAACTGGAAAGTGATCAGACGCCGTCAACAACGCTGCACATAGGTCTTTGTCATTGAAACACTCCGCATGATCGAAAGGGTGATAAATCGTCCAATCCGCCCCCATGTCACGTACGGATTGCGAGACCATGATGTAATCAAGGAGCGCGGACAGATACCGCCCTTCCCGATGGTTTTGGAACCGTGCTGTGATCGGCATTGCACCGATCCGCTGAGACAAAGCCATGCGAGCGTGCGGATCAAACAACTGCTCGCCGTTACCTTCGCCTAAAACAATCTCAACTCCGGACCGCCCGAACAGTTTTTCGTACTCATCCAATCCGGGGCCATCGTTGAAATCCCCCAAGACGACGACATTGTCCCCCGCCGCTAAATGCGCTTCGACACGGCGGCGCAGCCAAATGCATTGGGCCAGCTGCTTGCGCCGGTTTTCAATCGATATCCGCATAACGGCGGCATCGTTGCGCGCGCCATGAGGGGCTTTGGATTTGGCGTGCACACCGATCAACCGGAATTCTGTTCCGTCTTTGTGTTTCACTTCCAACTCAAGGGGCGGTTTAGACCATCGCACCGGATCAGGGTGGGAATCCACATCCAGATCCATCTTGATCGTTCCATCAAAAAATGGCGCACCATCTTCGCGGGGATCATGGCGCACGGTCAAAACGTCTGGGTCGTATAAGAACAGGATTTCCTGTTGCGTATCATTAATGTAGCCAATGACAGCCTTACGAGTACGCAACCCGAACCGCGCTGCAAATCCTTCTAAGGCCGCGACACCATCGCGCCGCGCATGGGCATCCGGCCCTTCGATGACCATGACCCCATCCGCATCCAATGCAGAAAATACCTTACCCACTGCCGCAATCTGATCGCTGCGTTTTACATCCCAACGACCAGACCAACCGCCATCATCCAGCAAGGTGCCTTCATCATTGAAAAGGTTGGAAAACCATTCGACGTTATAAGTTGCCAACCTCATGCCGCACGCTCATTGATTTCGTCCCACGCAAGATTGATCGCAATCATTCTCTTTTCGGCAAGCTTAACAGCTTCTTCGGGGACACCACGCGCCATCATCTGATCTGGGTGTGTCTCACGCACCAGCTTGCGCCACGCGCGCCTAATCTCGGTCATATCAGCATCAGGGGCGACGCCCAGAACATCATAGGGGTCGCGGTCTGCATCTGGAACGAATTGCGCCCGCAGCCGTTTGAACCGCACATCATCCATGCCAAAAATCGCGGCGACTTGCGTTAAGAATTGATCCTCATTGGGATGGTAATGGCCGTCGGCCAATGCAATGTGGAACAACCCCTCCAACAACTCACACAAGGGGGCGGCGTCATCATCGCCATACATCGCCTTGATTTTGCGCGCATAATCCTCGTATCCGGCAACATCCGTGCGAGCGAGGTTGAACAAACGGCCGGCGTTTTTCTCTTCACCTTCGGGAATGGTGAACACTTCTCGAAAGGCCGCGACTTCGTCTTTAGTGACTTGTCCGTCCGCTTTGGCCATCTTCGCGCCAAGCGCAATAACGGCAATTGCAAACGCAACGGATCGTTCCGGCGGCGTGCGCAACTTGGCAAATACGTCCGACAGGCTATCGCCTGCGGTAAGAGACGACACAGCGTCAGTAATGCGAGTCCAGAGTGACATAACGTGACCTTACCCAAACCGAACGAGGATGTCAGAGCCGTTTTTGCATCAAGACAAGGTCCATCCAACGTTCGAACTTCCGGCCCACTTGAGGTAGAACCGCGACTTGTTCAAACCCCAGCGCCGCATGGAATGCAACACCTGCCGCATTCTCGCTGCTGACCCCCGCCCAAAGCGAATGCACTTGCCGCGCGCGGGCATGCTCCATTGCTGCCTGCATCAGCGCTCGCCCCGCGCCCTGCCCCTTTGCGTCGGGCGCAAGGATAATGGTGTGTTCCATCGTATGGCGATATCCGACGCCCCCGCGAAACTGATCGTAAGTCACAAAGCCGATAACCTCCTCCGCGATCTCAGCAACAAGAAAACAAGGTCGCGCCGCGATCATCTCGGCCACGTCATCTGCCGACTTGGGAACCGAATTGAACGTCACCACTGTGTCAACAATTTGTGGTGACCAAAACGCCGCAATCGCCGCGCCGTCATTTTGCGTTGCAGGCCGGATAATCATAACGTCACCACCTTGTTGCGATTGCGAAACCGCGCAGACAATGAAATTTCATCGTCCTTACGAAACCTCACGCGGTCATCGGCCAATATGCCTTCAAGTTCGGCAGAGATTGTATCGGCTATAGGGTGTCGAACCGTCAGTTCTTCGAGAACCAAACGCGTCGGGGTCAACAACACGCCGGGCGGGACGTCCGTATCCCACGACAAAACCGTCGGAAACCCGCCCCCCATTGGTAATGACCCATCTAAAGGAACCCCCATATCCCAGTGCAGATCGCCGCGTTGCATAGGAACACGTTCCATTCCGTGTTTTAGCATGGGGTCCAAAACATCCGGCTCGCAAATCCAGTTAATCAATCGTGGTGGACCACTAAAATTATCCAGATCAAACCAACGCGGCACAGTGCATTGGACGTCGGGATCAATGGCAATCACTTCAAGGTAGATCGACCCAGCCAAGCCCAGAAGCTTATTGTGCGTGCCATAGCGTTCATGTTTGCCACCACTCTCAAACGTGACGCCCAATCGCTCCTCGGCCCATGCAACACCCTCATCCAGCGTTTCCGCCGCAATAGCCAAGTGATCTAGCTTCATCGCCTGTTCCTTAGTTTATCCAAATCCAGACGGCCCAGAATGCGCCGAATATCGTTGGATAGAAACTCGCCGCAAAACCAAACGCGCGCAAGGGTGGCGAAACGTGGTAACCGATCCAGAACAAAATCCGCGCCACAGCCATCCCAAAGAGGATGAGCGCCCGTTTCACCCCTTCGCGTCGCGAATGAGACGCAGAATATCCTGCGCAGCCTCTGGGATATTGGTGCCCGGTCCAAAGATCGCCTTAACGCCTGCATTTTTCAGGAATTCATAATCTTGCTGCGGGATAACACCGCCGCAGATAACCAAAATATCCTCAGCGTCCGCAGCCTTCAAAGCTTCGATCAGTTTCGGAGCAAGCGTTTTGTGCCCAGCCGCCTGTGACGAAATCCCGATGACGTGCACATCGTTATCAACGGCGTCTTGCGCGGCCTCTTCCGGTGTTTGGAACAACGGGCCGACGTCCACATCAAATCCGATATCCGCAAACGCAGTCGCGATGACTTTCGCGCCGCGATCATGGCCATCTTGACCCATCTTCACGACCAACATACGTGGGCGACGCCCTTCGGCTTCGGCGAAGTCTTCAACGTCTTTCTGGATCGCGGCAAAGCCTTCGTCGCCTTCATATGCAGCGCCATAAACACCAGCCAGTGTTTTGACTTCCGCGCGGTGACGTCCAAACTCTTTTTCCATAGCCATACTGATCTCTCCAACCGTTGCACGATGGCGGGCCGCTTCTACTGCAGCTTCCAATACGTTGCCCCCTTCACGGGCGCGGCGTTCAACTTCTGCCAAGGCCTCGTCACACGCTGCCTGATCGCGCGTGGACCGGATCTGAGCCAACCGTGCAACCTGCGCTTCGCGCACAGCGACGTTATCAACATCAAGAATGTCGATCGGGTCTTCTTTGTCCAAACGATACTTGTTCACGCCGACGATCACTTCGTCACCACGATCGATCATCGCTTGTCTTCTGGCCGCAGATTCTTCGATCCGCAGTTTCGGCATGCCGGACGCCACAGCCTTTGTCATGCCGCCCATCTCTTCGACTTCTTCGATGATCTTCCACGCTTCTTCCGCAAGATCAGACGTCAGTTTCTCCACGTAGTAAGACCCTGCCAGTGGATCCACCACATTGGTTACACCGGTTTCTTCCTGCAAAATCAGCTGGGTATTTCGCGCAATGCGAGAACTGAATTCGGTTGGCAAAGCAATCGCTTCGTCCAAGGCGTTAGTGTGTAAAGACTGGGTGCCGCCCAAAACGGCGGCCATCGCTTCATAAGCGGTGCGCACAACGTTGTTGTAAGGGTCCTGTTCCTGCAGGGACACGCCAGATGTTTGGCAGTGCGTCCGCAGCATGGATGACTTTTCGGATTTGGGTTCGAACTCCGCCATAATACGGGACCACAACAGACGCGCCGCCCGCAATTTCGCAGCCTCCATGAAGAAGTTCATGCCAATAGCAAAGAAGAACGACAAACGCGGTGCGAATTTGTCCACATCCATGCCGCGCGCAATCGCGGTGCGCACGTATTCGCGCCCGTCCGCCAGCGTAAACGCAAGTTCCTGCACCAAGTTCGCACCGGCTTCTTGCATGTGATAACCGGAAATCGAAATCGAATTGAATTTCGGCATCTCATTGGCTGTGTATTCAATAATATCCGCGACGAGCTGCATCGATGGTTCAGGGGGATACACATAGGTGTTGCGCACCATGAATTCCTTCAGAATGTCGTTCTGAATTGTGCCCGAAAGAACAGAACGATCATGCCCCTGTTCTTCGCCCGCGACGATGAAGTTCGCCAAAATCGGAATAACGGCCCCGTTCATCGTCATCGACACGCTGACCTTATCAAGCGGAATACCGTCGAACAGGATTTTCATATCCTCAACGCTGTCAATCGCGACGCCTGCTTTACCGACATCACCAACCACACGTTCATGATCACTGTCGTACCCTCGGTGTGTCGCCAAATCGAAGGCCACAGAAACACCCTGCTGACCAGCAGCCAGTGCTTTGCGGTAGAATGCGTTGGATTCTTCAGCCGTGGAGAACCCCGCATATTGGCGGATCGTCCAAGGGCGGCCGGCGTACATTGTCGCCTTTACGCCGCGTGTAAACGGTGCCTCACCTGGGAGCGTACCAAGATGGTCGACGCCAGCCAAATCGTCGGCTCCGTAAACCGGTTGAACATCAATTCCTTCGATGGTGTTCCATGTCAGGTCATCTAGTGGCCGCCCACGCAGTTCAGCTTGCGCCTGATCGGCCCAGTCCTTCTTCGATCCCATTTTGTCGTCCTCTCAATGGCACCGCGTTTTTTACGCTGGTGCGGGTCACGTCAGCCCTGTCAGGCCGGATTTCAGGCATTCTTTGCCCGTTAACTTGTGTTGCTTCAGAATACCGAGCGGGGGTTGGTCGCCCATCTATGAAAGTAGCCATTCCTTGAGCGCCATCCGCCAGCCAAGCGAGGTCACCGCGGTACTCTGCACGCAAGACTGCTTTCTGCTCATCGTCGAAAGGCATCCAGCGCGCTTTCGTTTCCAAGAGACCCGTCGCAATGGGCGCCTCCCCTCTGAGCGCAAGAATTTCGTTCATTTGCCAAACATCAGAGCTGCGACCGCGCCAGACATCGCGCCCTTCAAGCCCTTGGCAGTCGCCGTCCCACAACGCTCCAAGCTGCCGATCCGGTGATCCTGCCATCCGTTCGAAAGGCCAGACAAACAGGTCTGCGTCAGGAAATGTCGTTGAGATATCACGAATGACATGGCGCCAGCGTCGCGGCTGCGTTGTCAAAAAATCCAAGAAATCGACGCTCGGCATTTGAAGGCCGCGCCGAACGAGGCGCGACAGGCACGACGCCCAATAGGCCTCGTAGCTGCGAATGCCCAACCCGATGCGCAGCTTGCGCCCCTCAAACGCGGGGCTGAAGCGCATCAAGCGTTCATTCAGCAACGGATAAAGCTGCGCATCGGCGACATTGTTGCTCATCGTCCCGATAAGGTTCTCTTCGCTTATCAAAAGCCCGTTTTGACCAGCACGTTCCAGCCGTTCGATTTCGACCCTGATCCGCCCGACAGATCGAACCGCATTTCGTTCATCCTCAAGTGTGATCAAAGCCGGACGACGTACCATGCCCGCCATCAATCCATCACGCGTGCGTTTCGGTGTCCAGCTTGTCAGACCGCGTTTGGCCAATCGCACGCGGTTGGTCCAAAGATACTTCTGAAACGATGTCGAGGCACTTCTGTGCGCCCCAAGATGCAGCATGACGTCCATTGACCAGCGCCCCCATTGGATTGAAACAGACCGTGCGTTTGCACAATCTTGAAGTTTACCAATGCAATGGGCGGTGTTCCTGACCATAGGGTTAAAACTAAAAATGTCGCGGTCTTGGGGCGATTGCCCCTTAGTCTTTTGGTCCAGTGCACCTATATCATAATCAAAGGGGAGCAGAATGATCCGACTATTGGCATTATTATCATTGGTCTTATGGGCCTCCGCGGGAAGCGCACAAGACGACGTTGAACCTACAGTCGTAGACCAGTGGGAAACCGACAAAACAGTCGCATTTGATGCAACTTCTTTGGATATTGATAGCTTTATCTGGGTTGCGCGCCCTGTCGTCGTCTTTGCTGACAGTCCGAACGATCCGCGTTTTATCCAACAGATGGACCTCCTGCGCGATCGTGCGGATGATCTTGCGGAACGTGATGTTGTCATATTGACGGACACCGACCCTGATGCAGAAAGCGCGCTGCGCACACGTTTGCGCCCCCGCGGTTTCATGCTCGTCATCATCGGCAAGGACGGTGAGGTCGAACTGCGCAAGCCTTCTCCTTGGACCGTGCGCGAAATCACCCGCTCCATCGACAAGATGCCACTTCGGCAACAAGAAATAGTAGATCGCCGCGCGGAACCGTAATCCATCACGCCTGCCCCCCAGCCCAGCCAAGACCGTCAGCTTTGCGCAGCCGTCGTAGGTGTCGGTTGTAGCGATGGGTCAGATGTTTGCGTTCCTCGGCATCAAATACATCCGGGCGTGGCGTCTTGGCCTTGCGGGCGTTTATTTTTCCGTCCGGTACAACGATTTGATCGACGCTTAACCCAGTGATCGACGCACAAATCTGCACAGTCTCTGCTTCCAGATCTTCTTGCTGCCAAAGCAACATAGGTGAATCTGGCCAAACCGTTGCGACATCACGAACCACTTCAGGCCAACCGCGCCGATTGTCCAGCAAGGCCTCTCGCGCGCTTTCAAGCGGGGGAGCGTTCTTGCCAACTTGTGGCAGGTAATGAAACGCTGAAGTCCAGACAGCCCCGTAGTCACGCACACCCATCGCGACGCGATTGGGTGACTGTGGCAGCAGACTGTCGTAGGCCGCAAGGCGCTGCGCTACATCGCCGTAAAACGACCCCGACCGAAAGTTATTGCCCATAGACCCCATGAGGTTCTCTTCGGACAGGATCAACGTTTTGACCCCACGATCACGTTCCGCCGAGACATCCTCCGCGAACTGAGACGCCAAAGCGTCCAATGCGACTGCCGCCGCTTTATCAACAGGTTCTGCATCTTCATCCAAACGCCGAATTGTTGCCTGAAATCCGTCGGTATCACGCAATCGTCTCGGCCCCCAAATGGCGACACCACAGTCAGGGTGTGCCGCAATCGTCGCCGTAATCGTGCGTTCAACCATGGTTGATCCGGTGCGATGGGCGCCAATATGCAGCACAAGGTCCAAAGGGTTACTCGAATTCCATGATCACATCATCAACGGACAGGCTATCACCAGCTGCTGCGTTAATTTTCGTAACCGTGGCTTTCTTCTCTGCGCGCAAGATGTTTTCCATCTTCATTGCCTCAACAGTGCACAGAACCTGACCATCCTCGACCTCATCGCCAACTTCGACATCAACCTTCACGATCAATCCCGGCATTGGGCACAGCAACATCTTGGATGTGTCCGGCGGCAGTTTTTCTGGCATCAAAGCGGCCATATCTGCCTGCAAACGAGAGCGCACAAAGACCTTTAGGTCGGCACCTCGGTTGCGAATACGAAACCCGTGCGTTGCTTTGCCAACCTTAAGAACCAATGGTTCGCCATCGACGGTCATGGAGGCAATGCTCATGCCTGGAGTCCAAGTGCCTTCAACGCGTAGAGTTGTTCCGTCGTTAAACGTCACATCCGATCCATTCTGATCGGCATCCAACACCACTTCATGCTCGACACCCTGCAACGTCACAACGGCTTTGTTGTCCACGTGGCGGGTATGATTATCCATACGACCCGTAACACGCGTGCGGCGAATTTCAGCAACACGGTGCATTGCTGCACAAGTGGCTGCGATCCGTTTAATCTCACCGTCGGGGAGCGTAACACCTTCGAACCCTTCAGGGTATTCTTCCTCGATGAACGCGGTTGTCATGTTGCCGGAGGTGAATTTCTCGTGGTCATACACGGCGGACAGGAATGGGATGTTGTGGCCGATGCCCTCGACCTCAAACGTGTCCAAGGCCACGCGCATTTCTTCGATCGCTTCGGCACGGGTCGGTGCCCATGTGCAGAGCTTGGCAATCATCGGGTCATAATACATGGAGATCTCGCCCCCATCATAAACGCCCGTGTCATTGCGCACGGCATGTTTACCTTCCGGCGCATCGCCCTGCCATTTGCCATTCGCAACGAGTGGCCCCGCCGCAACCTCGGCTGGTGGGCGATAGGTCGTCAAACGGCCAATAGATGGCAAAAACCCACGATATGGGTCTTCGGCGTAGAGGCGACTCTCCATCGCCCAGCCGGTCAGGGTCACATCCTTCTGCGCGATCTCTAGCTTCTCGCCATAGGCCACGCGGATCATCTGTTCGACCAGATCAACACCTGTGATCAGCTCAGTTACAGGGTGTTCCACCTGCAAACGTGTATTCATTTCAAGGAAGTAGAAGTTACGGTCGCCATCAACGATGAATTCCACCGTACCCGCAGACGCGTAGTCCACAGCTTTTGCCAGTGCGACAGACTGTTCCCCCATCGCTTTACGTGTGGCTTCGTCCAAGAACGGGCTTGGCGCTTCTTCGATGACCTTTTGCTGACGACGCTGGATCGAACATTCACGCTCGCCCAGATAGATGCCATTGCCGTGGCTGTCGCACAGCACCTGAATTTCGATGTGGCGTGGCTGAGTGACGAATTTCTCGATGAAAATCCGGTCATCCCCAAAAGAGTTCGCGGCTTCGTTCTTAGATGACTGGAACCCTTCACGGGCACCATCATCATCCCAAGCAATCCGCATGCCCTTACCACCGCCACCAGCGGAGGCTTTGATCATAACAGGATAGCCGATCTCTTGGCTGATCTTCACGGCCTCTTCAGCGTCCTCAATCAAGCCCATATGGCCCGGAACGGTGCTAACCTCAGCATCTTGGGCGATCTTCTTGGACGTAATCTTGTCGCCCATCTTCTCGATCGCGCCCTTCGGTGGCCCGATAAAAGCAACACCCGCAGCTTCAAGTGCCTCAGCGAACTTGGAGTTCTCAGACAAGAAACCATACCCCGGGTGCACGGCTTCTGCACCGGTCTGCTTGATCGCGTCCATGATCTTATCGATCACGATATAGGATTGGTTTGCTGGGGGCGGGCCAATGTGAACTGCCTCATCCGCCATTTTGACGTGCAACGCATTGCGGTCCGCGTCAGAATAAACGGCAACGGTTTTGATGCCCATCTTGCGTGCTGTCTTGATGACGCGGCAGGCGATCTCACCTCGGTTGGCGATCAGGATTTTCTTGAACATTGGTAGCCCCTTAGAATGCAAAACCGCCGCACAGGGTCATCCCTGAACGGCGGTCATTAGTCGTGATTGCCCCGAGAGGCGTTGTTAGATTAGCGGCAGGCGTTGGTAACTTCGTCGCAAAGCGCGCCAGCCGCGCCGCCAACGAGTGCCCCAGTGACTGGATCGACACCTGTTGCGTCTGCGAGAACTGCGCCTGCGGCAGCGCCGGCAAGGCCGCGTTCAAGGTCGTTGTCGAGACATGCTGAGAGCGACGCAATGGCCCCAACAGCGAGAATAATACGGATATGTTGCATAGGTTACTGCCCTTATTTTGCGTTTTATTATACCGCGCAGAATCTGCCCTTTGCGCAATCAACACAAGCGTTTTCTGCACAAACTGACGTGAGCGGCGCAAATCCCCCATTCGGCAACGAAATAAGGGTGTCGGTCTGAACCCAAAGGGATCAGACCGACGAGGGGAAGGGTAACGGTATTGACAATGCGAGCCGTCCAGATTGCTGGGCTGAGCGGCTACAAGTACAACCTCGCACAAGCGATCTGACCTGTCATTCGGCATACGCAATGGACCCTCAAACTGAGCCATTTCCCGCCAAAGTTGCAAAATCGTCGGCCAAAAACCGCGCACCCGAACGCCTATCATCATGATTGCCCCGGCGCCCAGTCAGGGCGAAAGATTTCTGGAAAAGACTGCTCTGTGCGCCTCAAATCCAACTTCAAAAGCGCTTCATAGCTTTCAGGATCAAAGGGATCTTCAGCAGGGATAACCTCGCGTCCAAAGACGAAATTCAAACGCCCAGCATCCAGATTGCCCCGCTCAAACGGTTGATCCCCGAAGTGTTCTTTCAAGGCCCACATAAACCCTTCGTCTGCACGGCGATCAGCTGGACGACGGTCTGCATAGCGTTCCCGTTGGAACAGCTTTGGCGGCAAACCCTTTTTGACGGGGCGCCGGATTGTGAACTGGAAATCGGAGCTAGGAAGGCGGCTTGGGAATCCGCGGTGCTTTTCCATCACGCTGCCCCCCGAGAACCGGACGCGTGAGTTGGGACAGGCGTCGTCGCCTGCCCCGAACGTCGATTAGTTATATTTGCCGGAGAAAGTCGGCTCGATAGTGACTGGAACTGGGTCAACGACCACGAATTCCTCGACGTCACTTGCGTTGTTCGCGCCACATGCTGCCATAACGGCAAGCAGGGACACGGCAAAAAGGCTCTTGATGCTCTTAGACATGTTTGTCTCCTGTCTCTGTTTTCCACACGAGTTGGACCGGCATTGCGTCGGTCCCCTCGTGCATTTTGAGGGTAGGCCACTTGGGTGTAACCTCGTGGAAAACTACAAGAACGGCGGCGCAAAAGATACGATCCGGATTTCGACGCCCAAGCCTGTGACTCAGCCGCTACAAAACCCCCATTAGGTGAGCTTTGCCGCGCAACATATTGTGGATGCATCAATATTCCTCCCAGATACAGGTGTCATTTTCGGGTCGAAAAACCTCGAAAAACTGAAGAACGTCAGGGTTATCCTCGCCAAATGGGATGTCCATTGCAGACATCGACAGCACGATTTGGCGCGGCTCTAGGCCATGGGCACCCAAGACAGGCATGACTTGCTCATCGCAAACAACCTGAAAATCATGAGCGACATCCATGTAGGTAAATGCATCGCCGATTTGCGGCGCAAGGAACCGGAAGCGAACAACATCCCCATCCTTCTCCGAGATAAACTCGAGAAATGACAACGTCTGCCCGGACGGTACTTGAATGCCCTCAGCCGCAGCATCCGATGCGGTCGAGATCAAGAAACCACAAACCAATCCCGAAATTGTCAGGGGCTTTAGGGGATTAAAGTGGAATATTGTCATGCTTTTTCCAAGGCATTTGCGCCTGTTTTCCGCGCAAACCAGCAAAGGCACGGCACAAGCGGCGACGTGTGTTGCGTGGTGTAATCACCTCGTCGATGAAACCGCGTTCCGCGGCAACAAATGGGTTCGCAAAACGGTCTTCATAGTCTTTGGTATGTGCCGCCGTCTTTTCAGGATCATCAAGATCGGCGCGGTGAATAATCTCCGTCGCGCCCTTTGCCCCCATCACGGCGATCTCGGCAGTTGGCCACGCGTAGTTCAGGTCGCCCTTCATGTGTTTGGAGGACATAACAACGTAAGCACCGCCGTAAGCCTTGCGCGTAATGACCGTGACCTTTGGCACGGTTGCTTCACCATATGCAAACAACAGCTTCGCGCCGTGCTTAATAACGCCGTTATATTCCTGCGTCACCCCCGGCAAGAAACCCGGAACGTCCACGAGGCTCAGGATTGGAATTTCGAACGCATCGCAGAACCGCACAAACCTTGCCGCTTTACGCGCACTATCAATGTCCAGAACGCCAGCAAGAACCATTGGCTGGTTGGCCACGACGCCCACGGTCTGCCCTTCAAGGCGAATAAAGCCTGTCAGCATATTACCCGCGAAATCCGCCTGAATTTCATAAAAATCGCCCTCATCGGCGATCTTATGGATCAGTTCTTTCATATCGTAGGGTTGGTTCGGGTTGTCAGGGATCAACGTATCAAGGCTTTCTTCGACGCGATCAACCTCATCAAAGAATGGGCGCACTGGCGGCTTTTGACGGTTGTTGAGCGGCAAGAAATCAAACAAGCGGCGCACTTCGGCGATCGCTTCGACGTCGTTTTCAAAGGCACCATCAGCGACAGAAGACTTTTTAGTATGCGTGCTCGCTCCACCCAGCTCTTCGGCTGTTACGACTTCATTGGTCACGGTTTTCACAACGTCTGGACCGGTGACGAACATGTAGGAGCTGTCTTTAACCATGAAGATAAAGTCGGTCATCGCAGGCGAGTAAACCGCGCCACCCGCACATGGCCCCATGATCAAGCTGATCTGCGGTACAACGCCGGACGCCATGATATTGCGTTGGAAGATGTCACCGTACCCACCTAGTGCGTCGACGCCTTCCTGAATACGCGCTCCACCGGAATCGTTAATCCCGATGATTGGCGCGCCATTTTGCATCGCCATGTCCATGATCTTGACGATCTTAGCCGCGTGCGTCGCCGAAACCGAACCACCCAGCACCGTGAAGTCCTGAGCGTAAACATAGGTTTGGCGCCCGTTGATCGTGCCCCAGCCTGTGACAACGCCATCCCCAGCTGGGCGCGTCTTTTCCATACCGAAATCGATGCTACGGTGCGATACGAACGTGTCGTACTCCTCAAAGGACCCCTCATCCAACAACAACTCAATGCGCTCGCGTGCTGTTAGCTTGCCCTTGGCGTGCTGGCTGTCGATGCGTTTCTGCCCACCACCCATGCGCGCCGCTTCACGGCGGGTTTCAAGCTCTTTAAGGATGTCTGTCATGGAATTGCCCCTTTAATTTGACGCACAAACTAACTCCTTTCGGAGGGAGTTCCGAGTCTCATTCCGCAAATTTGCAAAATTCGTGATTAGCAAGCTGCCGAAATTGCAAACCTGCAAAACAATCATCTCGACTTTCTTGCGGAAGCCATAGACCTTTCCAAAGGAGAGGCATAGGTTTTCATCATGTCAAATGCAGCAAGCACAGCACCGATTGTCCGTTTTCTGGACCGCACAACACCGCCCCATATCGCGACCTTGATCCTCATGGCTGGCGTCGGGGCATTGTCGTTGAACGTGTTCCTGCCCTCGCTCCCCTCAATGGCCGAGCATTTTGGCGTTGAATATGGCCTAATCCAGCTGTCGGTTTCGGCTTACCTGGCAACAACCGCCATCGTCCAAATCCTGATTGGGCCAATTTCGGACCGCTTTGGCCGCCGACCGGTTGTGCTTGGAACGGTCGCGATCTTTACGCTCGCCAGCCTCGGCGCCGTGCTTGCGCCAAACTTCACGGTATTTCTGATTTGTCGCTTGCTCCAAACAGCAATCGCGACGGCATTTGCAATCAGCCGTGCGGTCGTGCGGGACATGGTACGCCAAGATCAGGCCGCGTCGATGATCGGATACGTGACAATGGGCATGTCGATCGTGCCGATGTTAGGCCCCGCAGCGGGCGGCCTTTTGGATGAAGTCTTTGGCTGGCAGGCGTCGTTCCTTCTACTTGCAGCCAGTGGTTTCTTACTCTTCATCCTTTGCTTCTTCGATCAGGGCGAAACATTCACCAAACGCGAAGGCGGATTTGCAGCGCAAGTCCGCGAATACCCAGACCTTCTGACCTCCCAACGGTTTTGGGCCTATTGCTTGGCCGCCGCGTTTTCATCCGGTGCCTTCTTTGCATACCTTGGCGGCGCGCCATTCGTTGGTACGGAAGTATTCAAACTCGACGCGTCTCAGCTAGGCATCTATTTCGGATCTCCCGCCATTGGCTATTTGGTCGGCAACGGGTTGTCGGGGCGGTTTTCGATACGTGTTGGCGTAAACCGAATGGTTCTATTTGGGGCCGCAATCACCGCCGTCGGTATGGCTCTCTTACTTATGTGTGACCTTGTTGGCCTTGTTCACCCTCTTGTTTTCTTTGGGTTTATGATTTTCATCGGGCTTGGCAACGGCATCCTTTTGCCAAATGCAAATGCAGGGATGCTATCGGTTCGCCCTGCACTTGCGGGATCCGCAGCAGGTCTTGGCGGTGCATTCATGATCGGCGGTGGCGCTGCTTTATCTGTGATCGCTGGATTTGTCCTTGGCCCAGAAACAGGCGCGCGCCCTCTTATCGTGTTGATGCTCCTAACCACAATGTCATCAGTCGTATGTGCCCTTTGGGGGATCATGCGCGCGCGTCGTGTCGGAGCCGAAACCCTCTAACTCTCGACTCATGACTTTGCAAAGTCTATTAACTGCTTTGCAAAGGGGCGATCATGGCAGCACAAAAACTATATGCAGGCGCAAAACTGCGCGAATTACGCGGTCGTATTGGCCTCACGCAAAAGGGTTTCTCTGAGAAACTTGGCGTGTCCCTGCCCTATCTTAACCAGATGGAAAATAATAACCGCCCCGTATCAACGACCGTTGTACTGGCCCTCGCGCAGGAATTCGGATTCGACGTCACGGAACTGCAATCCGGCGACGAAGCCCGCTTGGTCGGAGATATGCGCGAAGCGCTTGCCGATCCGGTGTTCAGCGGCCCGACGCCGCCCCTTGCTGATCTCAGGCTCGCGGCTTCCAACGCCCCAGCGCTCGCTCGCGCTTTTCTTGATTTACACAGTGCCTACCGCCAAACCCATGAGCGCCTTGCTTCGCTCGATGAGGCATTGGGCCGCGAAGACAGCCGCCTTCAACCCTCGCCTTGGGAAGAAGTCCGGGACTTCTTTCATTACTGCGACAACTACATCGACGCCGTGGACCGTGCGGCAGAACGCTTTACTCTCAAAGCCGCAGAAAATGACGATGGAAACATCGAAGCCGCTGCGCGCAAAGCCCTAGCCGAAAGCGGCGTTCGTGTGGTTCTAAAGGACGATCCGTCGCCCAGCTCTGACGCCATTCGCTACTATGATCCAGCCAGCCGGACATTGACCCTATCCACCAAAGCGGCCCCGACAACCCAACGGTTTCAGCTGCTTTTACAGGTCGCCCTGATTAAGCAAGCCAAGCTGTTGGACGCGACCTTGGACTTCGCAAAATTCCAATCCCCCCAAGCCCGCAGTATCGCGATGGTCGGTTTGGCAAACTACTTTGCCGGTGCTGCACTCATGCCTTACGGCGCGTTCTTGGCCGCCGCGCAATTCACCCGCCACGATCTGGAACGATTGGCGGATCAGTTCGGTGCCTCACTGGAACAGGTCGCCCACCGCCTATCAACCTTGCAGCGCCCGGGGTCCAAAGGCATCCCGTTTTTCTTTGTGCGGGTTGATCCTGCAGGCACCATCACCAAACGGCACTCAGCAACGACGCTGCAATTCGCGCGGTTTGGTGGCGCTTGTCCGTTGTGGAATGTGCATGGTGCCTTTGAAACCCCCGGTCGTTGGTTACGACAATTGGCTGAAACGCCCGATGGCGTGCGGTATTTCTGCCTTGCGCGTGATGTCAGCAAACCTGGCGGGTCATGGGGGACTCCGACGCGGCGATATGCCATTGGACTCGGCTGCGAAGTAAAACACGCGGGCGCATTGGTTTACGCTGACCATATGATGACAGATCAAGCAGAAGCCTTTGAACCAATTGGTATTTCTTGCCGTATATGCGAACGCCGCGCCTGCCCGCATCGCTCCGTGCCACCATTGGAACGGCAACTCAGAGTCGACCCGAACGAGCGCGGCATGCTGCCGTATCAGGTTGACTAAGCGTTCAACGCCGCAAAGATTTCGTCTTTCAACTTCATCCGCTCTTTGCGCATCTGCTGCATATGGGCGTCATCTGTCGGCTCAATGTCAGTTTCGGCGCGGTGCACGGCACGGTTCACTTCGTGATACGCGTCGCTGAGTTTGGCAAAATGTGCGTCTGATTGCTTCAAAGCGCTGATCTTGTCGGCAAATTCAGGGAACTCGGCATGCAGTTCATGTGGTGTGTGAGACATTTCTTAATCCTCCAGTATGTTTCTCAACCAAGCTAGACTGGATCAAGAAAACCAACTCTGATCTGGATCAAAGAAAAACGATCTCTGGGATTAATTTCGTGCTGCACGCCAACCAGCTGCGCGGGCCTCGGCCTCGCTACAGAACCAGCGCTCACCGTTGGCTTCATTAATGCGCGTATTATCATAATCGCCGTTGTGAGGCATGTGATAGATCCGGCCCGAGCCCGATATATTACCTTTAATGATGCAGCTAGAATTGGGGGAAACGAAACCTTCGCCCGCTGTGCGTTGTTCGGCGCGAAACTCCGCCGGTGTCTGCATATCGCTGGACCACAGCCCGACCCCACGCACCTGAGCCGCCTTTTCCGCCAGATCATAATCCATCGAGTATTGACGATACGCCTCGGCAAGGCCGTCGGAGACGATGATCTCGTTCACGTTTCGCCCATCGATAAAACAGCGCCCAACGATGCGACCGTATCGATCAACGTCGACTTCTTCACAGGTCGCGATCTGTCCTTCGAACCGGTCCCGAAGTTCGTCACGCACAAACGCACCACATGCCCATTCACCCCGTTGAGGATGGGTACAGGTCTGATCAACCTCAGGCGCATCGATGCCATGCAGACGCACACGGGCATCCCCAACATGGAAAGTATCCCCATCCACGACATGAACAGGGCCCTGAACATCGGCAAAACATGGCGTCGCGAGACACAACAATAAGTAGGTTATTCGAAGCATCCCACTACATAGTGGGTCTCGATGCGCCTTTGCAAGTACTTCCTAAACAACAGGTTAACGTTGCTCGGTCTGCCAATTTGGGTGCAGCCACGGTTCATCATTCGCAGGTGGCAAAGGAGCCTTGCCCAAGATGTGATCGGCCATTTTCTCACCCACCATGATCGACGGCGCATTCAGGTTCCCGTTGGTGATGCGCGGAAAGATTGAACTGTCGGCGACCCGTAGGTTTTGAACACCAATGACCCGCCCTTCTGGGTCAACTACCGCCATCGGATCATCCGCGCGGCCCATTTTGCAAGTGCCACAGGGATGATAAGCGCTTTCGACATGTTCGCGGATAACTGCATCCAACGCTTCATCGCTTTGCGCGTCCACACCAGGGATCAATTCATCGCCCCGATATGGCGCAAAAGCATCTTGGCCGAAAATTTCTCGGGTCAGGCGAATACAGTTGCGAAATTCATCCCAGTCATCCGGATGCGACATGTAGTTAAAGAATATCCGAGGCGCGGTGTCGGGGTCCGCTGAGTTCAACGTTACCTCGCCCCGTGATTTTGAACGCATCGGCCCAACGTGCGCCTGATACCCTTCGCGCGCGCCCCCACCATCATAGCGCACAGCGATCGGAAGGAAGTGAAACTGAATGTCAGGATAGTCTAATCCAGCCTTTGATCGGATAAACCCTGCGGCTTCGAACTGATTGGACGCGCCGACACCTGTTTTTGTAAAGAACCACCGCGCCCCGACCATGGCTTTGCGTAAGATTGGCCAGTATTTGTAAAGGCTATGACGCCCCTTTGCGGCCATTTGCACGTATAGTTCAAGGTGATCCTGTAGGTTTTGACCGACCCCAGCACGGTCAGCCACCAACTCAATTCCATGTTCGGCCAAATGTTCCGCCGGTCCGATCCCCGACAACATCAGAAGCTTGGGCGAATTGATCGCCGAGGCTGCGATGATGACTTCCTTATGCGCCGTTACCTCTCGGCCGTCGGTCAACGCCGCGCCCGTTGCACGACCGTCGTTCATTATCACACGCGCCGCCGTGCCGCGGACAACTTCACACTTTCCGGATGCCTGTGCAGGTCGCAAATAGGCGGACGCAGCTGACCAGCGTTTGCCCTTCCAGATCGTCGCATCAAAGGGGCCAAACCCTTCTTGTTGCTCACCATTGTAATCGGAGGTCAACTGGTAGCCCGCTTGCCCGCCAGCCTTAATGAACGCACGGGTTAGCGGGTTCGTTCCAGGCCCTCGGGTGACATGCAACGGGCCACCTTTACCGCGCCATGCAGGATCACCACCGCGACCGCCTGAGTGCCAATCTTCCATACGTTTGAAGTAGGGCAGTACATCGGCATACGCCCAGCCATCCGCACCTTGATCCGCCCAATGATCATAGTCGCGGGCATGGCCGCGCACATAGATCATGCCATTGATCGAACTCGATCCGCCGACCACTTTGCCCCGTGGACAGGCCAACTCACGTCCGTCCAGATTTGGTTCGGGTTCAGACCGATACCCCCAATCATACAGGCTCATGTTCATCGGATAAGACAGCGCAGCTGGCATATTGATAAGTGGGCCGATGTCACTCCCGCCCGTCTCAATCACGATGACGGACTTGCCCGCCTCGGTCAGCCGATAGGCCATCGTACAGCCAGCGCTGCCCGCTCCGATTATGACGTAATCTGCTTGCATTTAGAACGGCGCCTCAACTGGGCCCATTCCAACGTAGACCGATTTCATTTGGCTATAATGCTCGATCGCCGCTTTAGAGTTTTCGCGGCCAACGCCCGACAGTTTTGTGCCGCCAAACGGAGCCTCAACAGGGGCAAGGTTATAGGTGTTGATGTAAGTTGTTCCCGCCTCAAACCCTGCGACCATGCGGTGCGCGCGTGTCAGGTCTTGGGTAAAGACACCCGCCGCAAGCCCAAAGTCCGTGGCATTCGCGCGTTCCAGCACATCGGCTTCGTCATCAAAGTCCAGCACGCTGAGCACGGGGCCGAAAATCTCATCCGTGGCGATTATCATGTCATCTGTTACGTCTGCAAAAACAGTGGGCTGCAGGTAATAACCCTGCGTGCCCTCACGTTTGCCGCCCGCAACCAGACGCGCACCTTGCTCTAGCCCTTTGGCAATGAACCCTTGCACGATCTCCATCTGGCGCCCTGACACCATCGGCCCAAAGTTCACGGATTCATCCAACGGGTCGCCCATTTTGACATCCTTTAAGCGTTCGGTCAGCCGTTTCAAAAACGCCTCCTTGATCCCGCTCTGAACGAAAACCCGCGTCCCGTTGGAACAGACCTGACCAGAACTGTAGAAGTTGCCCAAAATCGCACCAGAAACGGCGTCTTCTAAATTCGCATCATCGAAAATCACGATGGGGGATTTGCCGCCCAATTCCATTGTGACATGGCGAATACCTTCTGCCGCTGCGGCGTATACCTTGCGACCCGTCGGAACCGATCCTGTCAGCGAAACCTTGTCAACGCGCGGGTCGGTGATAAGCGCGGCCCCAACATCGCCCATACCCTGAACGACATTATAAATGCCTGCGGGCGCGCCGGCCTCGTGCAGGATTTCGGCAACCTTTAAGGCGCAAAGCGGCGTCATTTCTGATGGCTTAAAGATCATCGAATTACCGCAGGCCAAAGCAGGTGCCCCTTTCCAAGCAGCAATTTGCGTCGGGTAGTTCCACGCTCCAATGCCGACACAAACGCCCAGCGCTTCGCGGCGGGTATATACAAAATCATCACCCAACTGGATGTGCTCTCCGGTTAGGGCACCCGCTAGACCGCCAAAATATTCCAAAGCATCCGCCGCAGATGTGGCGTCTGCAACAAGCGTTTCCTGCAGCGGTTTGCCTGTGTCGTTGGTTTCCAGAATACTGAGATCGCGATTACGCTCACGAATGATGTCGGCTGCACGACGCAGCACGCGGCCACGCTCGGTACCGCTCATTGCAGCCCATGCTTTTTGGGCGCGTTTTGCAGCGTTCAAGGCCAGTTCAATGATCGCTGGGGTCGCGGCATGCACTTGCGCGATTTGTTCCTCGGATACGGGGCAAATCACGGGGATCGGCGTTCCTGCTGTGTCTTCTACATATTGGCCGTCGATGAAGTGGCTGGCAGTCGGTTGGATATCATAAGGCATATTTTATTCTCCGCGGGGAAAGCGTTGATTTTCTTCAAGAACATTTAGGTCCATGTGATTGCGCATGTAGCGTTCAGACGCTTTTTGCAGAGGCTGGTGGTCCCATGGGTAATAGTCGCCGTTGCGCAAAGCCTCATAAACGACCCAACGACGGGCCTGGCTTTCGCGAACGGCCGCGTCAAAGGCATTAAGATCCCAGCGTGCTTCGGATTTCGCGCGCAATTGGTCTAAAGTGCCTTGATGTTTAGCAACATCCGCAAGGTTGTTTAACTCATGTGGGTCAGTCTCAATATCAAATAGTTGATCTGGGTCGAGCGCACAGCGCGTGTATTTCCATTTCCCATATCGTAGGCAAACCAATGGGGCATATGACCCTTCGGCGGCGTATTCCATTGCCACCGGTTCGCTCCGTTCAACGCCATTTGCCAATGGCACAAGAGACATGCCTTCGGTCCATGGCATGACTTCCTCCATGGACACACCCGCAAGATCACACAGCGTTGGCGTCACATCGATATTGGACACAGGCGTATCGATTGAACCCGCAGGGACGTCCGGGCCACAGACCATCAAAGGCACCCGCGCAGATCCCTCATAAAATGACATCTTGAACCAAAGCCCACGTTCACCCAGCATATCGCCGTGATCAGCCACAAACAGGATTGTCGCCTCTTGGCGGGTGTCTTCAAGCGTTTGTAAAACCTCACCAATTTTATCATCCAGATAGGAAATATTGGCGAAGTAGGCACGGCGCGCACGGCGCACTTGTTCTTCTGTAATCTCGAAATTCTCGTGATCGTTCGCGTCGAGTATGCGCTGGGAGTGGGCATCTTGATCCTTGTAGGGGATCGGGCCAATCTCGGGCAGCAGGTGGTCGCAATCCTCATAGAGGTCCCAGTATTTCTTGCGGGCCACATAAGGGTCGTGCGGATGGGTGAACGAAACGGTCAGGCACCACGGGCGGGCATCATGCCCCCGCGCGAGATCATAAATCTTACGGGTTGCGTTGTAACAAACCTCGTCGTCGTATTCCATTTGGTTGGTAATTTCGGCAACACCTGCCCCTGTAACCGACCCCATATTGTGATACCACCAATCGATACGCTCACCCGGTTTGCGGTAATCCGGCGTCCAGCCAAAGTCAGGTGGATAGATGTCTGTGGTGAGCCGTTCTTCGAACCCGTGCAGCTGATCTGGTCCGACAAAATGCATCTTTCCGGACAGGCAGGTTTGGTACCCCGCACGGCGCAGATGATGCGCATAGGTCGGGATAGACGACGCAAATTCAGCCGCATTGTCATAGACCTGTGTACGAGACGGCAGTTGCCCCGACATAAACGACGCCCGCCCCGGCGCGCACAAAGGTGACGCGGTATAGGCATTCTTGAAACGGGCGGATTTGGCGGCCAGTTTCTTCAGGTTCGGGGCATGCAACCAATCGGCCGGGCCATCTGGAAACAAGGTTCCGTTCAGCTGATCGACCATAATGATAAGAATATTCTGCTTGCTCATGATCAAGCTCCTGTAAGACGTTCAAGGGCACGTAGTGCGGTAGCCTCAACGTGTTTCGGGTCACTGGTTTGGGCGAGAGCCGCACGTAAATACAACCCATCGATTAAGGCCGACAACGTTTCGGCGTCCTCAACAGGTGTCGACGACAACGGACGCAGCGCATGGGTCAGGTTTGACAGCAACCGCTGCTGGTACAGCCGCAACAAGCGATGCATTTCCGGCTGCGTTGTCGCCTGCGCATAAAGGGTCATCCAAGCGCTCACCGTCGCCGGATCAAAACAGGACGGCGCGAAATTGGCAGAAATCAAGGCCTCGGCGCGGGCGCGCGGGGTATTGGCCCCACGCAGCTTGCTGCGTACTTCGGCCCCGAAATCACGTAAGATGTGACGCATCGCAGCGAGAAAGATTTGATCCTTTCCACCAAAATAGTGATGAGCCAAAGCCGAAGACATCCCCGCCTCTTTGGCGATCTGGCTTACAGTGACGTCGAGCGACCCTTGCGCACCGATCACATCAATTGTCGCCTGCACCAAAGCAGCACGCCGGATCGGTTCCATTCCAAGTTTCGGCATGCCGCCCCCAAGTCTTTGTACTCTCAGGACGGTAAATTATTTTTAATTGACTCGTCAATCAATAAAAAACCTCAGCACTCGCCTGCTATTTCATGCCCGTAAACTGTGCCGGACTTGTAAGGGCCGCTGTTGGCGGCCATGCTGAGGTCCTTGTAAGAAAGAAAGCTTTTTCAAATGCGCATGATCCCTTTAACAGTCGCCTTCGCCGTATTGTCATCTTGCCAAATGACCGATCCCGGCCCTCAGGTCACAACAAGAGAAGAACGGCTCTTACTAGGACGGACGGTCATGGACGACTGCGTGCGGTCCGAGTGCGGTCGGCTGAACCTCGACAGTCAATTGGTCGAAGATTACACCCCTGTTGCCCAAATGGGCCACGTAACGGCATTCATGACAAGTTACACCGACTTCGATGGCTTGTCGGACATCGCCACTATGTCACAATTGAATGAACTCCACATCGGGATGACTCAAGTGACCGACCTCGGCAGCCTTGGCAATTTCCCGAACCTGCGTCTTTTGCATGTGCAAGGCCTATCGGTCGAAGACTTTAGCCCAATCGGACAGCTGCAAAACCTAGAAGAACTTGCCATCGGAGCAAACGCTGTTGGCGATCTTTTATTCGTAAGAGATCTGCGCTCTCTTAAAAATCTGAACCTAGAACGCGCCGAGGTGACGTCCTTTTCAGGATTGCGCAATCACCCGTCGATTGAGCGATTGGACCTTGTGGATGCGGCGCTGCCAAACGATTTGTCTGTCCTGCGCAGTATGCCAAAACTACGTCAGATATCTGTTTCTCAATGGTCACTAAACGAAGACCAACAACTGGTCATCGACGCACTGCGTGACTCTGGCGTTGAGGTGCTCGTCGAAGCGTTAATGGTCGTTTGCTAAGCGGTGGCCCGTGCAGCCATGTTTTCAGCGGCCTGTTCAAGCTCATGCACCAGCGTTCCCGCCATGGACCGCATGACCATCACTTCGAATGAGTGCACGCCAAGACGGGTGATGCTCGCGGTCATATGGCCAACCAAGGTGCGTGCCGTGTGGCCGCGTTTGAACTGACTGTCTCGCACATCAAGGGGCGTGAGTCGCGCCAAGACTGCCGAAGTATCAACACCGTCAATCCGCACAATCGCCCACGCATCCGATTGATCGATACAAGCCGCGCCTTTTAGATCTGGGCAGTTCGCCCCCATCAGCAAAGCCTGTCCCATACCAACCCAAACGGCACGGGCGCCCGTGCCAACGGCGCGGTTCGGCGCGGGAAAGGACACCCCCAATGCATCCTTCAAAGCTGCAGACACGGCTTTCGTTTGCCCCGCGAATGGCGCGATTAATGTGATCAAGGCAGGTTCGACCTCTGTCAAATCAACAGCACCAATTGTTTTCGGCAACAACCCCATGCAGGGCGATTTCGCGATCAGTTTAACCACGGGCAAGTTCCCCTTCTGGATCCAAGAACACAGGGTGACAGACTTCGTAAAGGGTCCGCACATCGCGCAAGTGATCCACCAATATCACATGTTCACCGTATCGGTTTGGGCCGTCTTTGAGGAACGCAAGGCCGAGGTCGTGACCAAGCGTCGGTGAATAACAAACCGACGTGACATAGCCCTGAGAATTCAAACGCACCGCATCCGCTCCCTCAACGAAAAGATGCGCACCAGAAGTGAGCTTTCCGTCCGCCTCAATCGGCTTCAGGCCAACAAGTTGTTCACGTTGAGGATCAAGCAGACCTTCACGGCGCGACGGCGCATTGCCGATACAGTCTTTCTTCTGGCTCACCATACGATCAAACCCGATATCAAACGCGGTTGTGCGACCGTGGATTTCCGCGTGGGTGATGAACCCCTTTTCGATCCGCATAACGTTGAGCGCTTCCATTCCGTAAGCACCCCCACCCATGGCTTCGGCTTGGGCAGTCAACTGCCCGAACAAGGACGCACCATAGCGCGCTGGCACAGCAATTTCATAAGCATGTTCCCCCGAAAACGAGATGCGGAACAACCGCCCCTGAACACCGCTGATCCCTACGGTCCCACAGGCCATAAACGGCCAACTGTCATTGTCGATTTCATCATCGAAAATCGTGTTCAATAAATCCCGAGATTTCGGACCAGCAACGGCAAACTGCGCCCATTGTTCGGTGACGCTTGCGAACCTCACATCAAGATCAGGGCGAAGCGCTTGAGACACCCAATCCAAGTGGCGCATAACCTGCCCCGCTGCAGCGGTTGTCGTCGTCATGACATAGTGGTTTGGCCCCAGACACGCCGTGGTTCCATCATCCATCACATGCCCGTCTTCGCGTAGCATCAACCCGTATCGAACGCGTTTTTCTTTCAACGTGGAGAACGTGTTGCAGTAGACGAAATCCAAAAACGCAGCAGCGTCCGGCCCTTGAATGTCGATCTTGCCCAATGTGCTAACATCGCAAACTCCGACAGCGCCCCGCACCATCGTGACCTCACGATTGCAGCTATCGAGCCACGTTTCCTCACCAGATCGCGGGAAATAGCTGGGGCGATACCATAGTCCCGCCTCGATCATCGGCGCACCGCGGCTGGTGGTGGCATGGTGCGATGTCATCAACCGTTCAGGTGCAAACCCGTGGCCCTGTGATCCAGCCCCCATAGCGGCAATTGCAACGGGCGAATACGGCGGACGAAATGTTGTCGTTCCCGTTTCAGGAATGCCCCGCCCCGTCGCATCAGCCAGCACAGCCAAAGCCGCGACGTTGGAATTTTTGCCCTGATCGGTCGCCATTCCTTGTGTGGTATAGCGTTTCATGTGCTCTACGCTGCGAAAGTTTTCCAATGCCGCAAGCCGGATATCTTTGACGGTCACGTCATTCTGAAAGTCCAACCACTTGCGGCCCTTACCTTCGACCTGCCAAAGCGGTTCGATCCTGTATGGCGCGTCCTCCGCACTTGGCGTTTCTACATCTGCAGCATCCACTCCAAGATCTACTAAAACGCGCTGCGTTGTATCGATCCCGTCCTGAAGACAGCCAAGCGTTGAAAAGACACCATTCGCCGCCCCCGCAACGGACATATTCGGCACGGATCCTTCGGTAGGAACAAAGCTAAATATGTTGTCAGACCATGTGGGGCGCCCGTTCATATGGCAGGTCAAATGAACGGTCGGGTTCCAACCGCCAGACATCGCTAGACAGTCTGTCGCAATTTCTTCGGTACCGCCCGAGTGCTCAACCGTGATAGATGTCAGCCCATGCCGCCCCTTGGTGGCGATCACTTGCCCGCCCTTGAACAAAGGGTAATCGCCCAGTGCATGTGCGCTGTCACGGCTGTCGATCACACCAGCCACCGTCACTCCGGCGTCGATGAAATCC
Organism: Octadecabacter algicola; assembly: GCF_021532625.1. Taxonomy (GTDB): domain Bacteria; phylum Pseudomonadota; class Alphaproteobacteria; order Rhodobacterales; family Rhodobacteraceae; genus Octadecabacter; species Octadecabacter algicola. The sequence continues at coordinate 786,157 of NZ_JAKGAR010000002.1, read as the reverse complement.
AGCGCCGTACGGTGGGCGTCGTCATTGTTGGCAAACACGGTGACCGCCTGCCCCGGCGCCACGCCCCATCGGTTCAAATAGCTGCGCACCGCGCCCGCCGTCATGATTCCGGGGCGATCATTATTCGGGAACGCGATCGGCCGTTCCAACGCGCCAGCACAAAGGATCGAGCGTTTTGACACAATCCGCCAGAAACACTCGCGCGGGCCCGTCCGGTCTGCACGGTGATGCCCGACCCGTTCAAGCGCCGCATATGTGCCTTGATCATAGGCCCCCGCGACAGTCGTTCGCGGCATGAGGCGCACGTTTTCCATGGCATTCAGCTCGGCGATTTGTTGCGTCGCCCAATCAGCGCCGGCTTGCCCGTCAACGTCATAGGTTTCCGCCAACAGGCGCCCCCCCATGCGGCTGTCTTCATCCGCAAGGATCACATCCAGCCCCGCCCGCGCAGCCGTCAGTGCCGCCATAATCCCAGCGGGCCCCGCGCCAATCACCAACACATCACAATGAGCAAAGGCCTTTTCGTAGGTGTCGTCGTTGGTTTCACCAGACAAAGCGCCAAGCCCAGCGGCCCGGCGAATGATGGGTTCGTACACCTTTTCCCAGAACGCTTTGGGCCACATGAATGTCTTGTAATAGAATCCCGCACTCAAGAAAGGGGACATCAGATCGTTCACCGCCATGACGTCGTTTTTCAACGACGGCCAAGCGTTTTGCGACCGCGCCTCTAGCCCGTCAAAAAGCTCCTGCGTGGTGGCGCGGATGTTGGGGTCTTGCTTCGCCGCCTCACCAAGCGTCACCAAGGCGTTTGGTTCTTCCGATCCTGCCGACAGTATTCCACGCGGACGGTGATATTTGAACGAGCGCCCCACCAAACGCTGCCCATTGGCAAGCAATGCCGCCGCCAACGTATCGCCTTCACGTCCCTGATATTCTTGCCCGTCAAACGTGAACGTCAACGGAGCGCCATTCGCATTTAGACCTTTGCCTTGGACTCTCATGCTTTGGCCTTCTGCGCCAGCTCTGCGCCATAAACTTCGTGCGTAACTGTGTTGCGGTGCACCACGATCCACGCACCACAGCCCGCCTCGTGATGCCAAAGATCACGAGTTTCCCCTGCTGGGTTGTCGCGGTTGTGCAGGTAATCATTCCAAGCAGCGTCGCCTGCATCCCGCGCGGGGCGGTCCAAGGTCACAGCGGCCCCTTGGTAGAAAAACTCGCGACGGTCTCGGTCTCCGCACAAAGGACATGGCAAGCGCATATCAGCCTCCGCAACTTCGTAGGGTCGATGCACCAATGACGATGCCGTCACTGCCGACGGTGCGTATTTGATAGGCGTTACCGAACTGGAAAACATCTGCTTCCCCTGAGGCTTGGCCGCAAAACCCGTTAACGAAACCTTGGGATGCGACGTCATGTAGGATGCGTTTTTGGACAGTTTCCAAACCCGCTCCGCCGATTGGCAATTTCAAATCAAAAACCACCAGCGCGCCCGCAGCCTGAACATTGCTTAAGGTAACCCCACCGCCAAAATCCTCTCCAATTGATGGTGCCATGCCCTGCACCATCAATCCAGACATAAGGCAGGCCTCTGGGCTTTGGCATGGTTCTGTCTGCGGCACCGTGGTGCACGACACTAAAACAGTTAGACCTAGAACGGAGAGGATACGAACAATGATAGCCAATTTAGATGCTCCTATTAAGCAATTTATTAATGAAGATTATGTTGAGAGCCTGTGCCCTCTTCGTCCATCAGCCCAACACCCGTACGAAAACGATCAAGACGGAATTTGGCAGCAGGTTCATGGTGGCGATCTTGGGCAATAAGGTGGGCATACGAAAAGCCTGACCCCGGCACGGCCTTGAATCCGCCGTAGCACCAGCCACAATTGAGGTAGAGCCCCTCGATCCCCGATTTATCAATAATGGGTGATCCGTCTGATGACATATCCATAATCCCGCCCCAGCTGCGCAAGACTTTGGCCTTGCCGATTGCGGGCATCAGCGTCATCGCGGCATCCATTACGTGTTCAGCCATGGGCAGATTGCCCCGTGCTGCATAGGACGCGTAAAAGTCCAGATCACCCCCAAAAACCAACCCGCCCTTGTCAGACTGACTGATGTAGAAGTGACCCATGCCAAAGCTGACAACAGTATCAAGGATCGGCTTCACGCCTTCGGACACAAACGCCTGCAAGATGTGGCTTTCGATCGGTAGACGCAGGCCCGCCATCTGCGCGACCTGCCCCGAACGACCCGCGACGACAATTGCGACTTTCTTGGCGCGGATCGCACCACGCGTGGTCTGCACGCCTTTGACGACGCCAGCTTCGATATCAATGCCCGTCACTTCGCAATTCTGGATCAGATCGACGCCGCGTTGGTCTGCCCCACGTGCATATCCCCACGCAACAGCATCATGGCGCGCTGTGCCGCCCCGTTTGTGCAAAAGGCCGCCGTAGACAGGAAACCGGACATTGTCGAAATCAATAAATGGCACATGCTCGCGCACGCCCTCACGATCCAGCAGGATCGCATCGTCGCCCTGGTTGATCATCGCATTACCGCGCCGCGCAAAAGCATCGCGTTGCCCGTCAGAGTGGAAAAGGTTCAGCACACCGCGTTGCGACATCATCGTGTTGTAGTTGAGGTCTTGTTCCATCCCCTCCCAGAGCTTCAGAGAGTGAGAGTAAAATTCAGAATTTCCGGGAAGCAGGTAGTTTGCCCGCACGATGGTTGTATTACGGCCCACGTTGCCGCCACCGAGGTAGCCCTTTTCGAGCACCGCAACATTGGTGATGCCGTGTTCTTTTGCCAGATAGTACGCTGTCGACAATCCATGCCCACCCCCGCCGATGACAATCACATCGTATTCAGGCTTTGGGGCTGGGTTGCGCCAAACGGGTTTCCACCCTTTTTGCCCCATCAGCCCTTCTTTGATGACTTTTAGTCCGGAATAGCCGCTGAACAATCCCATAACATCCCCTTGCTTCTTTCAAACCCTAGCCATGCTAGCGGCAACCGCAATGCCGCATTTCGACAAAAGCGGTTCTATCCACGACAAGCCAAGCGCTGAGCACTCAAGTTGAAAAAACAACGACATAGTGGAGACCCAACGAAAAAAGGGCAGACGCACGCGCCTGCCCTCGTTTTTAATGGCAAAGGGTCGTTAAAGACCTTTGGCGCGATAACTTTTGGCAACGCGGTCAATCGAAACCAGATAGGCCGCCGTGCGTAGATCATGTACATCATCACGGGCATGCCAGACCTCGCGCATGGCTTGGTAGGCCGTGCGCATCGTGTCATCCAGGCCAGACCGAACGAGTTCCAATTCGTCCGCACCGCGCAAATACTTGTCCTTAAAGTTTGGTGTCATCGACCACTGATCGCCCAAATGGGTGCTGAGACGTTCGAGCTCACCCACGATCAGTTCATGGCGGCTTTCTTCTTGGCGGCGCTGCATACGCCCAAACCGGATGTGGCTCAGGTTCTTGACCCATTCAAAATAAGACACCGTCACACCGCCAGCATTGGCGTACATATCGGGAATGATAACCGTGCCCTTTTCGCGCAAAATATCATCGGCGCCCGCTGTAACCGGCCCGTTCGCAGCTTCGATAATCAATGGCGCTTTGATATTGGCGGCATTGGTCAGGTTGATGACCCCTTCCAGCGCCGCTGGAATCAGAATGTCGCAATCCTGTTCCAGAACAGATGCCCCGTTTTCAACATAGGTCGCATCCGGGTAACCCTTTACGCCACCGTGTTTGCTGATCCATGCATGGACAGCCTCGACGTCGATCCCATTTTCATCAGACAATGCACCATCGCGTTCAATAATCCCTGTAATCAAACTGCCGTCTTCCGAGCGCAGAAACGACGCGGCATGGTAGCCCACGTTGCCCAAGCCCTGAACAACAACACGTTTTCCATCAAGTTTTCCCTTAAGACCCGCTTTCTTGATGTCCTCTGGATGGCGAAAGAATTCCTGCAACGCATATTGGACGCCCCGCCCCGTTGCCTCTACGCGGCCCTGAATACCACCCGCGTGGGCCGGTTTGCCTGTAACACAAGCGGCCGCGTTAATGTCTGTGGTGTTCATGCGGCGGTACTGATCGGCGATCCACGCCATTTCACGCTCACCCGTCCCCATATCAGGTGCTGGAACGTTCTGGGATGGATTGATCAGGTCCCGCTTGGCGAGCTCGTAGGCAAAGCGGCGGGTAATCCGCTCCATCTCGTCCTCGTTCCATTCGCGCGGGTCAATGCACAAGCCACCTTTGGATCCGCCAAAGGGCGTTTCGACCAATGCGCACTTGTAGGTCATCAAGGCGGCCAGCGCCTCTACCTCGTTCTGGTTAACCCCCATGGAAAAGCGAATACCACCCTTCACAGGTTCCATATGTTCGGAATGCACAGACCGATATCCTGTAAATGTTTCGATCTTACCGCGCAGGCGCACCCCGAAACGCACTGTATACGTTGCGTTACAAACGCGGATCTTTTCTTCGAGCCCTAAAGGCAAATCCATAAGCGCGACTGCGCGGTTAAACATTATGTCCACGCTCTCGCGAAATGAAGGTTCTTTAACGTGTTCAGATTGGGTGCTCATGAGGGATCCTTTCATGAATAAAACACAGTCCGCCTATGCGGAAAATCCTGATGTCAGGTTAACCAATAGTGGCTAGCAACATTAGCTTAACCACGATTCGCACAAAAAATGGGCAGATTAATTTGACGTTAAGAAATTTTTTATAAATCCTACGATCGCCCTTTAAAAATAAGCAGGGATTAACCAAGAAAAACGTTGATCGTCCTCGAATTGACGACAATCCGCAGAAAAAAAGTAAACCGTCCTAAAAATGGCGGGGTGTTAACCACTTGTCGCCGCAATTCGCCCTATTTCTGCCATCTGCAAATGCTCTAAGAACTCAGATCAGTAGGACGAGTCCGACTCCGCATTCCGCGTAGGGGCTTTGAGGATAGTGAGATGACAACGATGTTTAACCCAATCAAAACGACCGCAAACGCCGTAACTCGGCAGTTAGGACGTTTCCGCAAAGACGAAGAAGGTGCGATGATCATCTTCTCTCTTATCTTGTTTGTCCTCATATTGACGTTTGGCGGCATGGCCGTTGACTTGATGCGCTTCGAAACAACGCGTGCAAAACTGCAGGCGACTTTGGACCGCGCAACACTTGCTGCAGCAGATCTGGACCAAACAGAAGACCCTGCTGACATCGTCGTCGACTATTTCACCAAGGCCGGAATGATCGACTTTTTGGACGGCCCCCCTATCGTTGAGCAAGGCATCAACTACCGCGTCGTGACAGCCAATGCTAAAGTTGACATGCCGTTGTTCTTCTTTGACCTGCCAAATGTCTTCATGAATCCGTTTAACCCGGGCCTTTCAACATTTACCGTTGTTGGGGCCTCCACCGCCGAAGAGCGTGTAACTGACGTTGAAGTTTCTCTGATTTTGGACGTTTCGGGTTCGATGTCACGCGACAACCGCATTCAGAACTTGCGCCCTGCGGCACGCAACTTTGTGTCTACCGTTTTGGAAAACAACACCAATGCACCAAACGGGCTCATCACAATCTCAATCGTTCCTTACTCTGCTGTTGTGAACCCAGGAACGGGCATTTCTCCGTTGTTGAACATCGACCGCACGCATGACTTCTCTACCTGCCCATTGTTTGAGGATGATTCCCTCTTTGAGACAACTGCGCTTGATCTCGATGAAACCTACCCTCACGTGTCGCACTTTGACCCGGATTGGTATTCTGCCGACTTAAAGCCGATCCAGAACCCATGGTGCCACGTTGGCGATTTCAACAGCATTGTGCCGCTCTCAACGGACGAAGAGTTGTTGCACGATGCAATCGATGCGCTTGAGCCTTATGGCAACACAGCCATTGATATGGGCATGAAGTGGGGCGTTGCCCTGCTTGACCCGAGCACACAAGATATCGTGACTGCACTGGCGGGCGACAGCGATTCAAGCGTTCCTGCCATCGCGGCCGGGCGCCCTCAAGCCCACGACCAGAGCGACATTGCCAAAATTGTTGTTTTAATGACGGATGGTTCGAACACACAGCAATACGACCTGTATGATCGCTTCAAGAACAACATGTCCTATATTTGGTTCAACCTCAGCGACTACGACACCGACTATGGAAACATGGCGCTTCAAGACGTGAACCGGAATTACATTTCGGTTCAGTACGATGGTCTTCGGACGCCAGAATACTATGAAGACGACCGTTTCTACATCAGCCACAGCTATTCTTCTCAGCGTTGGAAAGACTATCCCAGCGGTTATTCATCTAACGCCGAATACGTTGCTGCAATGGAAGCAGGCCCTATCCCTGGTTTGTCGATGGTCAACGGCATGGGAAATCGCTATGCAAATGATGTGCACCAAGCATCTTGGCAGGAACTTTACGCGACTTGGGAATACAACCGCGTGAACAACGATCTGCTGTCGCGCGCGAAAAGCGCCGGCGCAATCCCGAACAGCGCAGGTACAACATGGGCCCGCGATGAGCACGGAAACTATCTGTACGATGAAAACGGTGACAACATTCTCGTCTATTATGCCGACTACAATGACGCCGACTACTCAATCGATTACGATATCGTAGACGGTGATGAGGCTGACGATCGTCTGTCTGACATCTGTGAGGCAGCACGCGACCAAGGCATCATCATCTATACTGTTGCGTTTGAAGCACCACATGGCGGTCAGACAGCGCTTGCGGATTGTGCCAGCTCTCCGAGCCACTACTTCGATGTGGACGGCACCGATATTACCGATGCGTTCTCCTCCATTGCGTCTGACATCCGCGCACTGAAACTGACTCAGTAAGGACCACTGTGATGACACATGGTTTCAAGTCGATAGGACGTTTCCTTCGGGGGTTCCGCCGTGGCGAAGACGGCGGACCAACGATCGAATTCTGCATCATGTTCATTCCGTTCATGGTCCTGACAATTTCGGCGTTCGAACTCGGGCTGTTGACGACTCGTCACGTGATGCTTGAACGCGGCTTGGACATGGCTATTCGCGAAGTCCGTTTGAACACAGGTAATCACATCGACGAGGACGACTTGAAAGTCATGGTGTGCAATGCCGCTGGCCTTATCCCTGAATGCACCGAGAGAATGCGCCTCGAGATGGTTACTGTCGACTTGCGCGTGACCAATGGTGTCGGTGCAGGCAAGGTGGACCCTGTTCCAGAATGTGTCGATAGTTCTGACCCCTTTGCGCGCCCGATTGGTTTTGACAATGGTCTGCCAAACCAAATGATGATCGTGCGCGCCTGCGCCCGCGCTGCTCCTATGTTCCCAGATTCTGCCTTGGGCTGGTTTCTGTCGCGCATGAACGACAATGACCCCGGCTACTACCGCCTTGTTGCGACGTCAGCCTTTGTCATGGAGCCTATTTAACATGTTGAAGTTCATCAAAAACAGCCTAGCAAAGCTTCGTCGCAACGAAGACGGGTCTGTCGTTATTGAATCTGTTATCATGTTCCCAACGCTGTTTACGGTTGTTTTGGCGACGTTCGTCTTCTTTGACGCATTCCGAAATCAGTCAATCAACCTCAAGGCCAACTACACCATCGCGGACTCTATCAGCCGTGAGACGGACTACATCACCAATACGTTCATGACGAATACATGGCTGATGCACCGTTTCCTTACGTCGTCTCCAAACCTGACACGTTTGCGCGTCAGCGTAATCGAATACGATGCAGATACAGACACGCATAATGTTGTTTGGTCCCGTGCCAAAGGTGGCGGAAGTGACTACGATGACACCCCAATTGCGACAATTGGTTTGGTGAAAAGTGAGATCCCGATCATGCCGAACAACGAAATTCTTATCGTGGTTCAGACATCAGTGGACTTTAACCCCTACTACGCAATCGGCCTCGAAGGGTTCACCTTTAAGAACATCAGCTACACCCGCCACCGTTGGTCGCCAAACAATCTTTGTTACAGCGTTAACGGCACGAACAGCGGTCGTATCTGCCCAGGCGATAGCTAACCGATAGATTGGTCCGGCGTGTTTATCGCTGAACGCGAAGCGCGATTTGTTCGGCCATAAAGCGTGCCGAACCAGACGGCGTAACGCCCCCCACACCGATGCGCTTTGAATACCGCCACCAAAGGCCAGGTGCCCATGCACGTTCGCCACTTTCGCGAAGTCGTAAAACAAAACCGTGTGACGGTTTGAAAGCGAATGCACCACGGTCAATCGCTGCAATGTTATCAAGCCGCGTCAGGACATGACCCGTCGTATCGCGCAGGTCAGTTTCAGTAAGAACCAATCCGACCAAGGTCGCGCGACGCAGACGTTCTGCAACGACCAATGCTCCTGCACCAAGCAGGACAAGGAACAATTGCCATCCAAATGAGGGCGGCTGTTTGAACGCCAGTAAGATCAACAAAGCGCCAAGGCCAAAGACCGCTGCATAAGCAAAAATTCGACGTCCAGCCGAGGCAGAAAGGGTCGCGATGGGGGCTTGTTCTGACATACGTGCTCCTATTGGTCGCCCCCCTTTAAAGCTGCAAGGCGCGCAAGAAAAGCGATTAGCGCGGCGGCACGACCTCATAACCCGGTTCTTCAGGTTCATCATCGACCATCACAGCTGGAAAACCCGGTGCCGTGATATCGAGTCCGGTCGGTTCTTCTAGGCGCTTGATGATGTCATCTGACTGCGCGTCAAACCCGTAGCGTTCGATCCCCTCTTCAAAAATTTCCACCATCATCGGGCTAATTTCCAAGGGAACATCGTGGTCTTCGGCAATTTGCTGGAACAAACCGATGTCTTTTTTAACTAGCCCCATGGAAAAACCGATATCGCGGCTGCCATTCAAAATGACTTGGCTTTCTGTCTCATGTACAAAAGACGTACCACTCGAAATCTTGATTGCCTCATAGGTTGTTGCCAAATCCATACCCGCCGCCTTCATTGTTACCATGGCCTCGCAAACGGTTAGCAAATTCGCCGTCGCTAGATAGTTCGTCATCACCTTCAACGTACTCGCCGAACCGACGTCACCTGTATGCAAAACCCGACGCCCCAATGTCGTCAGCAAAGGAAGAACAGTTTCAAAAGTGTCCCGATCACAGCCTGCGAAAATCGAAATGTTGCCCGTCGCCGCGCGGTGACACCCACCCGACACGGGGCAATCAACGGCCATCCCACCCTTAGCGCGCACGTCGGCTGCCAAACGTTGAACCTCGCTTGCATCCGTGGTCGACATTTCCATCCAGATTTTGCCGGCACGAACTTCGGGCATCATCGCCGAAACGACGGCGCCGCAAGCCGCTGGCGACGGCAAGCAGGTAATGACAACATCACTATCGGCCATCACTCGCGCAGGAGATCCGCCATCCTTCGCACCTCGTGCTACAAACCCAGCGACCGCATCTGCATCAAGATCATGCACACGCAGATCAAATCCGTTGCGCAAGATAGATCCCGCGAGCTTTCCGCCAACGGATCCCAATCCAATAAATCCAACTTTCATCGTCACCTCTCCTGTTTTCCCATTGCTCCAGTGCCACCTGCGTCACGTCTGCTCTAAACGCGACTTTTCGCACCCTTGCCACAAATTAATCCGCAAACCGCGAAGGGCTCACATTTGCCGCACACACCTAAAATAACGTGCGGCGAAGCCGCGCCGCATAACGACTGCGCACCTTGTTCACACGCACGCGCACATCTATGGTCGCGCCAACTTTATCGGATACCTTATGCGCCTGACTGCTTTCTTGTTGATTACCCTGTCCGCTTGCACCCAATTTCCGGAGCTTGACGGCACAATCGCGCCCGAGCTGGCGCAGGGCGCAACACCGGACTTGATCCCCCTTGGACCCCTTTTATTGCAAGCAGAAGCCGCTGATCAGGGCGCCGCCGAGGTCGAAACAGAACTTTCGCCGCGTCTTGCTAACCTGCGCACGCGCGCAGCTGGCTTGCGTGGGCCCGTAATTGCACCTGCCATTCGCGCGAGAATGCTGCGCGGTGTGCGTTGAAGTCTTGTCGCGCTCGCGCTAACAGGCTGTAAATCACCGCTTTGGCCAATTTTCTTAAAAGGACGCCCGTTATGACCACTCCTCTTCGTCTTGGTATCGCTGGCCTAGGAACTGTTGGCGTGGGCGTTGTGCGTATCATTCGCCAGCACGCAGCACTGCTTGAAGCACGAACTGGACGCGCCATTACAATTTCCGCCGTGTCCGCGCGCTCCAAAGACAAAGACCGCGGTGTGCCGCTGGGCGATTACGCGTGGGAAGACGACCCTGTAGCGCTGGCGAAACGCGACGACGTTGATGTGTTTGTTGAACTTATGGGGGGCGACGAAGGCCCTGCCAAAGATGCAACAGAAGCAGCCATCGCAGCAGGCAAAGACGTAGTCACCGCAAACAAAGCCATGCTCGCCCACCATGGTCAGGCCTTGGCCGAAGCCGCCGAAGCCGCAGGCAAAGTCATCCGTTATGAGGCCGCCGTTGCTGGCGGTATCCCTGTGATGAAAGCCCTTACCGAGGGTCTGGCGGGCAACGATGTTTCCCGCGTAATGGGTGTCATGAACGGCACCTGCAACTACATCCTCACCCAGATGCAGGCGACCCGTCAGGGCTACAATGCGCTGTTTGATGAAGCAGATAAACTCGGCTACCTCGAAGCAGACCCAAATCTGGATGTGGGTGGCATTGATGCTGGTCACAAACTGGCGCTGCTGTCCTCGGTGGCATTTGGCACGCAAGTTGATTTCGACGCGGTTGAACTTGAAGGCATTCAGGCGATCACCCTTGAGGACATCGATGCGGCCCACGACATGGGCTTCCGTATCAAATTGCTTGGAGTAGCCCAGATGACAGGCCGCGGCCTTGAACAGCGCATGTCCCCATGCCTCGTCCCTGCCAGCTCACCGCTTGGTCAACTCGAAGGTGGCACCAATATGGTGGTCATCGAAGGCGACAGCGTAGGCCAAATCGTATTGCGCGGCGCGGGAGCGGGCGAAGGCCCAACCGCCAGTGCAGTAATGTCTGATGTAATCGATATCGCACGTGGTTTGCGTCTCGCGACCTTTGGCCAGCCAGCGACAACCCTGCGTAAGGCGCGCCCTGCGAAAGCAGCCGTTCCCGCGCCCTACTATCTGCGTTTCCAGCTCGTCGACAAACCGGGAGCCCTTGCAAAAGTTGCTGCGGTCTTGGGTGATGCGGGCGTCTCTATCGACCGTATGCGCCAGTACGGCCATGCCGACACGGCAGCACCGGTATTGATTGTGACCCACAAAGTAACGCGCACAGCCTTGGACGAAGCGCTGGCTGCAATGGACAAATCTGTCGTGCAGGGTGACCCCGTTGCTATTCGTATCGAAGAAGTCGAATAGCGGTCGCGCGATTTACTGATAGTGTAAGGGCATGAAGACCGCCCTTGCCCGCAATATAACGCTCTATCGCTGGTCACGTTTCCTGCGCAGCTTGACCTTTTGGCAAGCTGTTTGGTTTCTGTATTTTCAGGACGTCCTGTCCGGCGCTCAAGCTATTTTGCTCTATGCCGTGTATGACGTTGCTACGACCCTTCTCGAAGTTCCGTCCGGTTATATGTCGGATCGACTGGGTCGCAGGTTTACGCTGATCGCCAGCGCCTGCGCGGCCGTTGCAGGCACAGCGTTGCTGGCGATTGGCGACAGTTTTGCAGTTTTCGCTTTCGGGCAAGTCTTGATCGGTATGGGCGCTGCTTTTGCAAGCGGCACGGATGAAGCCATGCTTTATGAAAGTCTAGCCGCGATAGACCGGTCAGATGAGGTTGAAAGCCAAGAAGTAATCGCGTGGCGGTATTCCTTCATTGCCCTCGCCGTGTCTGCGGTCGCGGGCGGCGCAATGGCGCTAATCTCGCCGACTTTGCCGTTCGGGGCCAGCGCAGTCGCCTTGATGGGCCTGATCTGGGTCACATTTCGATTTGTCGAACCACCGCGCAAAACGGCCATGGCCGAAGGCGCGGAGCTTTTGCGCGTTTCTCATCTTGGGTCGAACGTTCGCAATCCGATCTTGATGTGGTTCTTTGTACTCACCGTGTTGATGTATGGGTTCAGCCATTTGCCATTTGTGTTTGGCCAACCCTTTATTCTAGCGGCCCTAAATGACATCGGCTTTGCCGCATCCGCGCCGTTGGTCAGCGGGGTCATCACGGCCTTCATGATGGGGGTTTCCGTCTTAGCATCATTGTTCGCCCTGCGGCTGCGCCGCGCGTTCGGCCTCCCCCTTCTTTTGTTGGCCGCCTTTGGCCTGCAAATCGCGATATCCGGCGTCATGGCTCTAACCGAAAGTGCCATCGTGTTGGTCTTTCTAATGCTGCGCATGGTGCCAGATGCCTTGTCACGCCCATTCATCTTGGGACGCATCCAGCCGTTGCTGAGCGACGACAGCCGCGCCACTTGGTTGTCTCTCAAAAGCTTCGTGGGGAGATTGGCCTTTGCATCCGCATTATGGATCGGTGCGATCAATGCAAACGACGCAGGGCAACTGCCCTATGCGGACATCCGAGCCATCCTAAGCGTGGCTGTGTTGATTGGCCTAATCGCCCTGATTGGCCTCGCGATTGCGGCACGCAGGATCGAAATTGAGGCGCCCGCGAAATAGCCGCCAGATGTTAGCGCTCCCAGTGTTGCATCTGCCCAAGGCAACCCGATAAGCCGACAGGAACAAACAAAGGATCTTTTCATGCCAATCGCTGATTTTAATGACCGTATGCTTTCCCTTGGCCTTGCCCGTGTTTCCGAAGCCGCGGCCTTGGCCAGCGCGACCCTCATCGGGCGCGGTGACGAAAAAGCCGCCGACCAAGCGGCTGTTAACGCCATGCGTGAGCAGCTGAACAAGCTCGACATTGCGGGCGTGGTTGTCATCGGCGAAGGCGAACGCGACGAAGCACCGATGTTGTTCATCGGCGAAGAGGTCGGATCAGGCAAAGGCCCTGGTGTTGATATTGCGCTGGACCCGCTGGAAGGCACGACACTCACCGCAAAAGACATGCCAAACGCATTGACTGTAATCGCCATGGGCCCACGTGGGTCGATGTTGCACGCGCCTGACGTGTACATGGACAAACTGGCAATCGGCCCAGGCTTTCGCGACGGCGTCGTGACCATGGACATGTCCCCAAGTGAACGTGTTTCAGCACTTGCTGCGGCGAAAGGGTGTTCGACCGAAGATATCACAGTCTGCGTTTTGGAACGTCCCCGCCACGAAGCGATGATTGCGGAACTGCGCGGAACTGGCGCTGCCATCCGTCTGATCACAGACGGTGACGTTGCTGGTGTAATGCACTGCGCTGAATCGGCCACCACAGGCATCGACATGTACATGGGTAGCGGCGGCGCACCCGAAGGCGTTCTGGCGGCTGCGGCACTGAAATGCATGGGCGGGCAAATGTTCGGCAAACTCTTGTTCCGCAATGACGATGAACGTGGTCGCGCATCAAAGGCCGGCATCACCAACTTTGACCGTGTTTACACACGTGATGACATGGTGACGTCTGATGTTATCTTTGCTGCGACAGGCGTAACCGACGGTTCCCTGTTGCAGGGCATCAGACGCGAACCAGGTTTCTTGACCGCAGAAACAATCCTGATGCGTTCCAAAACGGGCTCCGTGCGCCGCATGACATATCGCAACCCCGTTTAAATCTGACGATCTGCGCTTGCAGCGGGCGGGCGGCCCGAAATTCTATGAATTTCCGGCCGTCTTCGGCGAGTGTTTTTGAGAAGCACTGAAGATGGGGCGTGGCGAATCTGGCGAACCACGCATAGGGTTGGCAACGATGAATGACACCCCAAATACCCCGCGCGCATTTTTAGATGTTTCCGAATCCAGTACTGGCCGCCGTTGGGTCGGCCCCAGTGTCGAAGATGACCGCCTAGCGGAGGCAATGGTGCAGGACACCGGCCTACCGCTTCCTGTATGTCGTACACTGGTTCGGCGCGGGGTTCCCTCGACTGAGGCGGCCGCGTTTCTGGCTCCGACCCTTCGCGATTTGATGCCGGACCCGCGTTCCATGAAAGACATGGAACCCGCTGCGGCACGAATTGTAGCAGCGGCTCAGGCGCGTCAGAGAATAGCGATCTTTGCAGATTACGACGTTGATGGCGGCACGTCTGCCGCTTTGTTGATCGATTGGTTGCGCAACTTTGATCTGCGCCCGACGCTTTATGTGCCAGACCGGATCGACGAAGGGTATGGCCCCAACGATGAGGCAATGGCCGCCCTCGCTAAAGACAATGACCTTATTATTTGCGTCGATTGCGGTACGCTGTCTCATGGCCCGATTGAGGCTGCAAAGGGCGCAGATGTCCTCGTACTGGATCACCATTTGGGTGGTGAAACGCTTCCCAATGCGCTGGCTGTAGTGAACCCGAACAGACAAGATGAAAGCGGCGATCTGGCCCATCTCTGTGCCGCCGGTGTTGTGTTTCTCGCACTGGTAGAAGCAAACCGTCAGCTGCGGGAGGCCGGGAAGAAGACACCCGATCTGATGTCGCTATTAGACCTCGTGGCGCTCGGCACTGTGGCGGACGTAGCGCCGCTTGTTGGGGTGAACCGTGCCTTTGTTCGTCAGGGGCTAACGGTGATGGCACGGCGTCAACGGGTCGGCATAACCGCACTGGCAGATGTGGCTCGAATGGACACCGCGCCCAGTTCCTACCATCTTGGTTTCTTGCTTGGGCCACGCGTTAACGCGGGCGGTCGCATTGGCAAGGCTGATCTTGGCGCACGCCTATTGGCGACGACCGATCCTCGCGAAGCACAAGCCATGGCCGACAGGCTGGACCAGCTTAACACGGAACGCCGCGACATCGAATCGGCTGTTCGTGACATGGCCCTTGAACAGATTGAAACACGCGGCAAAACTGGCCCTCTCGTTTGGGCCGCCGGTGAAGGCTGGCACCCTGGTGTTGTAGGCATTGTTGCCTCTCGTTTGAAAGAAGCGACCAACCGCCCAGCGATTGTGATCGGCATGGATGGGGATGAAGGTAAGGGGTCTGGCCGGTCTGTTACGGGGATCGACCTTGGGGCTGCGATTCAGCGTTGTGCCGCTGAGGGGCTTTTGATCAAGGGCGGCGGGCATAAAATGGCGGCCGGACTGACAGTGGCACGCGATAAACTTGATGCCGCGATGGAACGCCTGTCTGAACTGCTTGGCAAACAAGGTGCAGGCGATATCGGGCCAGCTGATCTCAAGGTGGATGGGTTGCTCATGCCCGGTGCCGCCACGGTCGAACTTATCGAACAAATCGAACAGGCGGGGCCTTTTGGCGCCGGAGCAGCTGCCCCTCGCTTTGTCTTTCCCGACTGCACCATCAATTTCACCAAGGTTGTTGGCGCGAACCACTTAAAGGTAACTTTTGGGGACGGAATTTCCGCGCGCATTGACGCGATCGCCTTTGGCGCGATGGATGGCCCCATAGGCCCAATGTTACAAGGCCATAACGGCGCGCGGTTCCACCTTGCAGGCCGTTTGGAAATCAACACATGGCAGGGGCGACAGAGCCCACAACTGCGTCTGGAAGACGCTGCACCGGCTTCGTGAAACTTTCTGCAATTTTATGCAAAGAAACTACTTGCGTGTCTGAAGAGGTTTCCCTAAATACGCCCTCACCAACGAGCGGTCCCTTCGTCTATCGGTTAGGACGCCAGGTTTTCAACCTGGAAAGAGGGGTTCGATTCCCCTAGGGACTGCCATTGGTGTTTTCCGGAAAAATAGATAAATATCCCCCATGGAAATCTTGCTGATCTTGGGCGTTGTTTCGCTTTTGTCTGCGCTCACTTATGGGGCGCATTTTGTTCATGTGCCGGTAGGTTCGGTTCGCAGTGGCGTCAAAATCCCAGCCGTCGGGGCACTAGCTGTCATAAGCCTTTTGTCGCAGGCCCCGATTGCATTGACCCTTGCACTTGCGTTCGGAACGCTTGGCGATCTGTACCTGTCTCGGCATGGCGAGCGTAACTTCCTTTACGGCCTTATCGCGTTTTTGATCGGCCATTTGGCCTATGTTGTATTGCTTTGGCAGTTGGGCGGCGGGATCACTCCACTTTTTGCTGAACCTTGGCGGCTTCTTGTGAGTACGGCGTTGGTTGCGACTGCTGCAACAATCGTCTGGCGCCTCCTGCCACACCTTGGCGCGATGCGTGGCCCTGTGCTGGTCTATTCGGGGGTTATCATTCTCATGGGCCTGTCAGCCCTCGGCCTGCCTGTGACGTGGCCGCTGAGTTTGGCAATCGTCGGGGCGCTTTTCTTCATCGCATCTGATGCGATTCTCGGGTTTGAACTGTTTGTTTTCCATGGCGTTCAGCGGCGCGGCGCAGCGATGCTGCTTTGGGCTCTTTATTGGGGTGGGCAAAGCCTGATTCTACTCGCCGTGCTTTGGGCCTAAATCAGCGCAGCGCGGCGCGCTCGTATTATCAATCTTTTCAAACGAGTGTTGTGGTGTGTTTGGGCCTTGGCCGCAGGCAAAGGGTCTTTATCCTAGAGGTATGACAAAACCCACATATTACGCACCACGTGGCGGCCACCCGCCGCAGACCCAGCTATTGACCGACCGCGCGACGTTTACGGAAAGTTACGCTGTCATTCCTAAAGGCACGATGCGTGACATCGTGACCAGCAACCTGCCGTTCTGGGACAAAACGCGTGCTTGGGTATTGGCGCGCCCCTTGTCAGGATTTGCCGAAACATTCAGCCAGTACATCGTCGAAGTCGCACCCGGTGGTGGCTCCGACAAGCCCGACACGGACGCCGAGGCGCAGGCTGTTTTGTTTGTTGTCGAAGGTGGCGCGACGCTTACGATTGATGGCACCAGTCATACCCTTAGCGAAGGCAGTTACGCCTATATCCCCGTCACGGCGGAGTGGTCGTTCAAGAATGACACCGACACGGCCTGCCGGTTCCATTGGATTCGCAAGGCCTATGAATGGGTGGACGGGATCGACGCCCCGCCTGCCCTTGTGACCAATGACGCCGACGTTGAACCTAATTATATGCCAGACACCAACGAGGCATGGGGGACCACACGGTTCGTGGACCCGTCAGATATGCGCCATGACATGGCCGTTACGATTGTCACCTTTCAACCCGGCGGCGTGATCCCGTTCTTGGAAACCCACGTCATGGAACACGGGCTTTATGTGTTGCAGGGCAAGGCGGTCTATAACCTCAACAACGACTGGGTCGAAGTTGAGGCTGGCGATTTCATGTGGCTGCGCGCCTTCTGCCCACAGGCCTGTTACACGGGCGGCCCCGGTCCGTTCCGGTATCTGTTGTATAAAGACGTGAACCGTCACCCTGGGCTTTAGGCACCACGGCGGTCAGTAACCGCCCCACCCAACGCTTGGGTCAAAGCATCTGCCTCATGGCGCACTTGCTGTCCAATGATCGCAATTCTCTCCTTGGTGATCCGCGCTACAGGCCCTGAGATTGAGAGCCCTGCAACCGGTGCGCCTGTCACATCAAAAACAGGGGCCGCGATACAGCGCATTCCAACGTTTTTCTCTTCTGCATCAATAGAATAGCCTCGTGTCTTTGTTGCTTTCAAATCAGAAGAAAGCCTGTCCAATTGCGTCAATGTATGATCGGTAAACCGTTCCAGATCGCCATTTTCGACCATCGCCGCAACCTGACGCTCCGGCCACTCAGCCAACAGCGCCTTGCCAATTCCGGACGCGTGCATCGGTGACAACGTCCCTGGCGCAAAGAAAGCGCGAACCGCATGGTGCGTTTCGGCCTGCCCCAAGAACAGCACATCGGTTTCTTTTGGCACGCCAAGGTTTGCGGTTTCACCGGTGGCTTCCATCAGGCGGCGCAAATGGGGGCGCGCGCGTTCGATGATCGAGGTGTTGCGCATGAATTTTGCGCCAGTCAAAAACGCCCCTGCACCAATAGCCCATACTTGTCGGGGCTCATCAAAACTCACGAAATCATGGGCAAGATAAGTCGTCAGCACGCGATAAATGGTGGCCGGAGATTGGTTCAAATCGCTGGCCAGTTCGCTCAACGTCGCTTCTTCTAGATCACCGAGACGCGCCAACACGTCGAGCGCGCGATCCAACGACTTGATCGTGTTTTGTGCAGATTTATCGTCCCATGCTTTGGGCCGTCCCCGCGCACGAGATTTCGAAGCAGACGGCGATGCGTGATGTTCTTTTGACATAGACCGCTCATATTTGAAAATATTTTTCAATATATGAAAAATGTAAACCTCTGACAAGTATGTGAATTTTACAAAACCCCTTCATAAAGACGTCAGAACCGAAAAAATTGCCCTAAAGGGCACGGCCCACTACGACTATTGCATCAGCTCGCTAAATGCCAAATCGAGGACGCCTCATGTATATTCCCACCTACCAGAACATGCTGGATGCCCATGACCGGATAGCACCCCACATCCACCGCACCCCCATCCGTACGTCCGAGTTTCTCAACGAATTGACGGGCGCTGAGCTGTTTTTTAAATGCGAGAACTTTCAAACCCCGGGCGCGTTTAAGGTTCGTGGTGCGTCCAACGCGATATTTGGGTTAGACGACGAACAGGCAAAGCTCGGCGTTGCGACCCACTCATCTGGCAACCACGCCTCCTGCCTCAGCTATGCGGCCAGCCTGCGCGGCATTCCTTGCAACGTCGTGATGCCGCGCACTGCCCCGCAAGCCAAGAAAGACACAGTCGCTCGTTACGGTGGCAAAATCACCGAATGCGAACCGTCTACAACGTCACGCGAAGAAACCTTCGCCAAGGTGCAGGCCCAAACAGGCGGCGATTTCGTTCACCCTTACAACGACCCTCGCGTCATTGCGGGCCAAGGCACCTGCGCCCGCGAGTTTATGGAACAAACCGATGGGTTGGACATCGTGATGGCCCCGATCGGCGGTGGTGGCATGATTTCAGGCACCTGCCTGACACTGTCCACCCAAGCCCCCGAAGTGCAGATCATCGCTGCAGAACCCGAACAAGCCGATGATGCCTACCGCAGCTTCAAAGCGGGTCACATTATTGCTGACGACGCACCCAAGACCATTGCAGACGGGCTCTTGGTGCCTCTCAAGGATTTGACATGGCATTTCGTGTCCAACCACGTCACCGATATCCTCACGGCGTCTGAGCAAGACATCATCGACGCGATGAAACTGACGTGGAAGCACCTTCGGATCGTAATGGAGGCCAGCAGCGCTGTGCCCCTCGCCACACTCCTGAAAAACAAAGACCGTTTCGCGGGTAAGCGCGTCGGTATCATCATCACAGGCGGTAATGTCGATCTCGACGCGCTGCCATGGCTCACGTGAAAGGCATAGCAATGACCACGAATTTTGACGACTACGAAGTTGGCTACGATATCCCCGCAAAACCCGGCATGGACGAAGCAGACATTCAAACGCCTTGCCTCGTGCTCGACCTTGATGCGCTGGAACGCAACGTGAAAAAGATGGGCGATTACGCGACATCTCATGGTATGCGACACCGCGCCCACGGCAAGATGCACAAATCCGTCGATGTTTTGAAACTCCAACAAGACATGGGCGCTGCCATTGGCGTGTGCTGTCAAAAGGTATCCGAGGCGGAAGTCTTTGCCCGTGGTGGCATCAAGGACGTAATGGTATCTAACCAAGTCACCGAACCCGCCAAGATTAAGCGCCTTGCCGAGATGCCAAGACACGGCTGCCGTGTATTGGTCTGTGTGGACGATCCTGAAAACGTCGCCGCCCTGTCTGTTGCGGCTGTGGCGGCTGGTAATGAAATAGAAGCCCTCGTTGAAATAGACTGTGGCGCGGGACGCTGTGGCGTTAGCACCACGCAAGACGTGGTTAACATCGCCAAACTGATCAACTCGGCCGCGGGTCTGAAATTTGCGGGCATCCAAGCCTATCAAGGCGCAATGCAACACATGGATCTTTATGCGGACCGTAAAGAAAAGCTCGACGTTGCGATTGCGCAGGTCGCGGATGCCGTTCAAGGGCTAAAATCCAACGGGTTGGAATGCGACATTGTTGGCGGAGGCGGCACGGGATCCTACTACTTTGAAACGGGATCAGGCGTTTACAACGAACTTCAATGTGGGTCCTACGCGTTTATGGATGCGGATTATGGCCGCATCCTTGATGAAAACGGCAACCGGATCGACCAAGGTGAATGGGAGAACGCGCTGTTCATTCTGACCACAGTGATGAGCCATTCCAAAGCCGACAAAGCCATCGTGGATGCTGGCCTTAAGGCACAGTCAGTGGATAGTGGTTTGCCGACCATCTATGGGCGCGATGACGTTGAATACCTCAAGTGCAGCGACGAACACGGCGTCGTTGGTGACCCAAGCGGTGCGCTAAAGGTGAACGACAAACTACGTCTTGTTCCCGGCCACTGTGATCCGACCTGCAACGTCCATGATTGGTATGTGGGCGTGCGCAACGGCAAGGTCGAAACCGTCTGGCCCGTCAGCGCACGCGGCAAAGCCTACTAAGGAAAACCGATGTATATCGTTCCAGAAACGGCAATTGCCGACATACTGACCCGTGAGGCTGCATTTGACGCTGTCGAGAACGTCTTTGCTGCCATGGCAGCGGGGGATGCCTACAACTTCCCTGTTATCCGCGAAGCCATTGGCCACGAAGAGGCCCTGTATGGGTTCAAAGGTGGCTTTGATGGAAAGGGCAAGTCGCTTGGCCTAAAGGCGGGTGGCTATTGGCCCCACAACATGGAACGACGCGGGTTGATCAATCACCAGTCCACCGTTTTTCTGTTTGACCCCGACACAGGTAAGGTCGCCGCAATGGTCGGGGGCAATCTGCTAACAGCCCTGCGCACGGCCGCCGCGTCATCGGTCTCGATTAAGCACCTTGCCCGTAAGGATAGCAAAGTCATGGGGATGATCGGTGCGGGCCATCAAGCAAAATTCCAATTGCGAGCGGCTTTGGAAACGCACCCGTTTGAAAAAGTAATCGCGTGGAACCGCAGCCCTGATCGGCTGGCCAGCTTGGCCGAAGTCGCTGCAGAATTCGACCTTCCGTTTGAAGCCGTGACCTTGGATGGGATGCAGGCCGCTGACGTGGTGATTTCCATCACGTCGGTCTTTTCTCCGGTGTTTGGTGCTGCGCATATCAGCGACGGCACACACGTCGCGTGCATGGGCACCGATACAGTCGGAAAACAGGAATGCGATGTGGACCTCGTTGCTAAAGCCACGGTTTTCACCGACGAGGTCGCGCAATCCGTCACCTTGGGTGAGGCTCAGCACGCAATCGCAAGCGGTGCTAGAACCCACGACGACATCTCCGAGATTGGCGCGGTTATTAACGGCACACATTCTGGGCGTAGCTCGGACAGAGAAATCACGTTGTTCGATGGTACCGGTGTGGGCCTCCAAGACCTCGCGGTGGCAGCGTCGATTGTTGAGATCGCCAAAGCCAAAGGGATCGGAACCGAAGTCGACTTTTAATTACGCTTAAAACGAAAAAGGCCCCCGCAGGAATGCAGGGGCCTTTCTCATGTCTTGGCTAAGTCGCGTCTTAGTCTTCTTGTGGCAGGATCAGGTTCAGGATCACAGCCATAACCGCAGTCGGCGCTACAGCGGACGTTGCCAGCACTTTAAGAGTACCTGGCAGGTACTGAACTGCTGTTGGTACAAGGTTCAGACCCAGACCAAATGCAAGTGACACCGCAATGATGATCATGTTGCGGCGGTTCATTTTGACCTCAGTCAACATGTTCAAGCCGGCAGAAGCCACCATACCAAACATCACGATCACGCCGCCGCCCAGAACAGGCAAAGGCATGGAAGCGATGACAGCGCCGATTTTCGGGACCAGACCACAGATGATCATGATAATACCCGCAATCGTCACCACGTGGCGGGACATGATGCCCGTCATGCCGACGATCCCGACGTTCTGGCTAAAGGACGTGTTTGGCAGACCACCAAAAACACCAGCAACCGCAGTGCCCAAACCATCCGCATAAGTCGCACCAGCAATCTCTTCGTCTGTAGCATTACGCCCAGCGCCCGCTTTTGCAGTTGCCGACGCATCGCCAACGGTTTCGATCGCAGACACAATTGAGATCAGAGTTACCGCGATAACGGCACCAAGGTTGAACTCGAACCCATAAGGCAGAGGGGAAATAGCTGTGATCCAAGACGCTTTACCAACAGCGTCAAAGTTCACCATGCCAAGCGCGAATGCCAAGGCGTACCCCGCCAGTAGGCCAATCAAAATACCGGATGCCGACAATGTCCCTTTGGTGAAGAACTTCACCAGCAAGGACACGACAATAACAGTCAACGCAACAGACCAGTGCTTAAGCGAACCAAAGCTTTCAGCGGCCATCTGGAAATCCGCCGCACCACCAGCCGCGTATTTGATCGCAACGGGGATGAGGTAAAGACCGATTGCCAAAATCACGAGGCCCGTCACAAGCGGTGGGAACAACCAACGCAGGTTCTTGATCACTGCGCCAAGGCAAAAGTGGACTACGCCACCGATAATACACGCCGTCAAAGCAACACTGAGGCCCATGGTTGCTGCGACACCGGCGAGAACACCAACAAAGGCAAAACTCGTACCCTGCATAATCGGCAGCCGTGAACCAATCGGGCCGATACCGACCGTTTGGAACAACGTAGCAATACCCGCAAACAACATGGCCATCTGGATCAGATAAATCTGTTCTGGTCCACCAAAGGCCAAACCTGCGGCCCCGGCAACAATAATAGATGGCGTTACATTAGAGGCGAACATCGCCAATACGTGTTGAAGCCCGAGTGGCACCGCTTGCGCCAAAGGCGGCGTGGTGTTCGGGTTTGAATAGTCTGTCGTCGTCATTGTCTTCGTCCCTTTATATTCATTTTTTATTGTGACACCCGTCTTTGCGGGCTTTTTTACGGCGCAACGATATAGGGATCGTCGAACCAGTATTCTTGTAGATTGTCGCCCGCCCCGATGCGGTCAACGACAGCAAACAGCCCCGGAGCATGCAGCGGCGTCAATACACCGTGCCAGACGTTACGATGGTAATTAACGCCTTGTCCTGCGGTGGTCAGGAACGCTTCCGGTTGATCCGGCGCGCCGTCCAAATCTTTGGCGACGATCACCAGAAACGGGTGTTGCGTCATCGGAATGAACGCTTGGGTGCCCAACGGATGACGTTCCATCATGTCCAGTTTGTATGGAAAGCTGCACGGCTGTGCATTGAACAGGCTGATGCCAGCTTGACCGTCAGCAACGTCCAATCCAGCGCGGTCATGATAGCGTCCGCACATCCCTTGATTGATCATCTTGTCAGGTTCGCCAGAGCAGTCCAGCACGTCTCCGAATGGGGCGAAGGCATCCGCCGAAAGGGGCTGTGGCGATATCAGTGTCATGCGAAATGATCCAGCAGGCGGAATTCAGCAATACGCTCCACCTGACGGCATGCCGTTTCAAACTCTGTCTCGGTGTCATGCTCGATCCGCGCGTGGAATGCGGCTGCAATGCTGTCTTTGTTGTGATCACGCACGGCAATGATAAACGGGAACCCATGTTTGGCGACGTATTGCGAGTTCAACGCTTGAAACATCTCGCGTTCGTCATCCGTAAGCGCATCCAGCCCAGCGCCTGCTTGCTCGGCGGTGCTTTCAGCAGTCAAACGCCCCGCAGCCGCGAGCTTTCCGGCAAGGTCCGGGTGTGCGACCAACACACTAAGCCGTTCATCACGGGTGGCGCTGCGAAACATCCGACAAAGCGCCGAATGCACGCCCGCAGCCGTGTCATGGGTCGGACCGAGGTCTAGCCCAAAGGCACGATCCGCTATCCATGCCGAATGTTCAAAAATCCCGCCAAAGGCTGTAACGAATTCGCCGTGGTCCATCTGAGATGGGCGATCCCAACGTTTATGTGGATGCGTTGAGGCCCAGTGATCGGCAATCTCTTCGCGCGTGGCGAACCAAACACCCTCATGGCTGTTTGCGTACTCAATAAACTGCTGCAACGCTTGCGCACGTCCCGGACGGCCAACAAGACGACAATGCAGGCCCAACGACATCATCTTGGCCTGACCGTCGGCGCCTTCTGCATAAAGAACATCAAAGGTTGCCTTGAGATAATCGAAAAACTGCGTGCCAGAGTTGAACCCTTGCGGCGTTGCAAACCGCATGTCGTTACAATCCAAAGTATAGGGCACAATCAATTGGTCGCGGTCTTCGAACTCTGACCAATAGGGCAGATCATCCGCATAAGCATCCGCGACATATTTGAATTGCCCCGTTTCCGCCGCCAGACGGATCGTGTTTTCGCTTGATCGCCCCGTGTACCATCCTCTCGGTGCGGACCCCGTGACTTCGGTGTGCAAACGCACCGCTTCGGCGATCTGCGCACGTTCTTCGTCTTCGGGCATGTCTTTGTGTTCGATCCATTTCAGACCATGAGACGCAATCTCCCACCCGGCTTCTTGCATCGCTTTGACCTGTTCAGGCGCACGGGCAAGGGCTGTCGCGACGCCGTAGACCGTAACCGGAAGGTGATTCAGGATACGGTGCAACCGCCAAAAACCGGCCCGCGCACCGTATTCATAGATCGATTCCATGTTCGCGTGGCGCTGGTCTGGCCATGCCGCGGCGCCCACAATCTCGGACAAGAACGCCTCAGACGCGGGGTCCCCGTGCAGGATGTTGTTCTCACCACCCTCTTCATAATTAAGGACAATTTGAACGGCAATTCGCGCCCCGTCCGGCCAGCTTGCCGAAGTTGCTTTTGGTCCGTAGCCCGTCAGATCACGTGGGTATCCTGTGGTGTTTGTCATGGTGCCCCTTGTCCCTCAGTTGTATCATAAATCAAAAAATGACTTCGCATTTACAGACAATTCTTGAAAGACTGTTTCACAAGACGACCCACCACATCGCTGCATTTGCCTTGTGACCGCGCAGTCCGCGCATAGGATGCACAAATAAGGAGACCAAAAATGTCCGGATATTTGACCACACACGTCTTAGACACTGCACGCGGTGTTCCTGCTGAAGGAATAAAGATTGCGCTCTATCGTGTCAGTGGGAACAGCCACCGAAAGATCGCGGAAACCGTCACGAACGATGATGGCCGCACTGACAGCCCGATCCTTCCTGTCGGAGACTTCACAACCGGCACTTATGAACTGATCTTCTTTTGCGGCGATTACCTCGAGGCGACAGGTCAAGCCACCGGCGAGACCAAGTTCCTCAGTGAAATCCCGATCCGCTTTGGCATGGACGACGCGGACGCGCATTACCATGTGCCGCTGCTGCTATCGCCCTTTGGTTATTCCACCTATCGCGGCAGCTGAACGCTGGCTTGGGCAGCCTTCATGGCAGCCCCGACTCGCATCGTCATGAAATCCATAAACAGTCGTGTCTTCGGGTCCTGCCTGCGGCGGTGCGTATAAAGACAGGCCATTTGGATCGGTACAGGAGGGGATTTTTCGGCGACCGGAACCAACGCCCCCGAATTCAGGTGTTCGGCAACCTCAAACACAGGTTTGAGCGCGATACCTTCGCCTGCCAAGGCCCACTCGGTTAGCACATCACCGTCATCGCATTCATACCGCCCAGATACTCTGAACCGTTGCGGACCATCTTTGGTTTGTAGGCGCCATTGGAACTCGGGCGCGCCGGGGTAGCGCAGGTTTAGGCAGTTGTGTCCTTCATCTATCAGCGCTTGCCCGTCTGTCGGATTTCCACACTGTTCAACATAAGACGGCGCTGCCACCAACACCCGTTCACAATCCGCGACAGGTTTGATCCGCAGGTTGCTATCTGCCGGCTCGCCCAGAAAGAAAGAGATGTCCAACCCCTCGGTCGTGAGATCAACAGTGCGATCTGTCAGACGAAGCCGAATGTCGATCAACGGGTACTCGCGTCCGAACTCAGGCACCAAAGGCGCCAAGAACCTCCGCCCCACCCCAAGTGGTGCCGCCACATAAAGCGACCCCTTCGGATTGTCAGTGATCCCAGCCACCTGCCCTTCGGCGGCATCAACGGCGTCCAGTACGGCAACTGCGCCCGAATAAAACGCCCGCCCCTGTTCCGTCGCAGTAAGGCTGCGGGTCGTGCGTTGGAACAATCGAACGCTTAAATGTTCTTCAAGTGATGAAATTCGCGACGAAGTGACTGCAGGTGAGATGCGCAAATCCCGTCCGGCGGCTGACATGCTGCCCAACTCGTAGACGCGGACGAAGGTTCGGATATTATCGAGATAGGACATTGTTCTGCATTTCTTGATAGAGCGACGCGTTACTTCGGAATAGCAAAACAAAGCAGCCAAAGATAGGTTGTTGAAACAAGCCCTACCAATGAACGAGGACGAGAGATGTTTGACGCAGTGATTTTATGGGAATGGCTCGCATTCTCGGTCCGCTGGCTGCACGTGATTACAGCAATGGCGTGGATCGGGGCGTCGTTCTACTTTATCGCGCTCGACCTGATGCTAAAACCTGCCGACGACATGCCAGATGGGGCGTCCGGCGAAGAATGGGAAGTCCACGGCGGCGGGTTTTACCACACGACCAAATACATGGTCGCCCCTGCCCGATTGCCTGAACATCTGACATGGCACAAATGGCAAAGCTACTCGACGTGGCTGTCAGGCGCAGCCCTGCTAATGATCATCTATTGGGTCGGCGGAGAGCTTTATCTGATTGACACCGCCAAGGCCGACATCGCGCTTTGGCAAGGCATTGTGATCTCGGCACTTTCCCTTACGATTGGCTGGTTGCTTTATGATTTCATGTGTAAATCCGCGTTGGGCGAAAGCCCTACCCTGCTGATGGTTCTGCTGTTTGTCATTCTTGTGATCATGTCCTACGGCTATAACCAAGTCTTCACGGGTCGCGCCGCGATGCTGCATTTGGGCGCGTTCACCGCGACCATCATGACCGCAAATGTGTTCTTTATCATCATGCCCAACCAACGCATCGTGGTGAAAGACCTGCAAGAAGGCCGCACGCCGGATGCAAAATACGGCAAGATCGCCAAGCTGCGCAGCACCCATAACAACTACCTCACACTACCCGTCATCTTCTTGATGTTGTCCAACCACTATCCACTGTCCTTCGCGACGGACCATTCATGGATCATTGCCTCTTTGATCTTCCTGACGGGCGTCACAATCCGCCATTACTTCAACACCATGCACAAGACCGGGACCGGGCCGCACTGGACATGGGCCGCAACGGCCCTGTTGATGATCATCATTGCGTGGCTGTCCACAGCCAACATGTGGGACAGCTATGACGACGCGGAGGCCCGCGCGCTAACGCCGTATGAAGAGACGTTCGCGGCTGCAGACGGGTTTGACGATGCACATGATATCGTCATGGGACGCTGTTCTATGTGTCACTCGCGCGAACCCAGTTATTCTGACAGCATGCTCTGGGCGCCACGCGGTGTCCTGTTGGACACCTCCGCCGATATCGCCCGAAACGCCCGTGCCATCTATGTCCAAGCAGGCATTAGCCATGCCATGCCCCCTGCCAACATCACCTATATGTCCGATGAAGATCGCGCTGCAATTCGCAGCTGGTATCGCAATGCGGGTCAACTATAGGTGCTAAGCTTTTATTGCGAATAATTCGCAACTGCATTGACATCCCCTCAAACGGGTCCATAACTCCAAGAAACAATTCTTGGAGTTGCCCTCATGCCGACCCGCATCCTGCTTGGTGTTGCCGCCCTTTTGATCATCGCATTTCTTGTGGTCTCGCAGATGTTCTTTTCAACTCCGGAAACATCCGTCAGTTCAGAGAACCAAGCGGCTGAGTTTAAGGTCGTCACGACCTTTACCGTGATCGCTGACATGGCCCGCAATGTAGCAGGTGACGCTGCTACCGTTGAATCCATCACACGGGCGGGCGCTGAGATTCACGGCTACCAACCAACACCGCAGGACTTGGTGCGGGCCTCAGGTGCTGATTTGATTTTGTGGAATGGGATGAACCTCGAACTTTGGTTCGAGCAGTTCATGGACAATGTTGGTGACACACCTTCGGCCACGATCTCTGAAGGCATTACACCCATGTCGATTTCGGAAGGTTCCTATGAGGGTTTACCAAACCCACACGCTTGGATGGGCTTGAACAACGCGCTTATCTACATCGACAATATTGCCGCCGCGATGAGCGAGCATGATCCAGACAATGCAGAGACATACGCCGCAAACGCAGCAACCTATAAAGACGAAATTACCGCGGCGATTGCACCCCTGCGCGACCAGATCATGGCGATCCCCGAAGACAAGCGTTGGTTGGTCACTTGCGAAGGTGCGTTCAGCTACATCGCCGATGATTTCGGCCTGAAAGAAGCCTACCTATGGCCCATGAACGCCGATCAGACCGGCACGCCACAACAGGTGCGCAGTGTCATCGACACCGTAATCGCCAACGACATCCCTGCCGTATTCTGCGAAAGTACCGTAAACACTGACCCGGCCGCACAAGTGGCGCGCGAAACTGGCGCGGCTTATGGTGGCGTGCTGTATGTTGACTCACTATCGCTTGCGGATGGCCCTGTGCCGACCTACCTCGACCTGCTGCGCGTCACGACACAAACCATCGTAGATGGATTGACCCAATGAATTTGCCCCCTCCCGCGCCGCACCAGACCAGCAAGAACCAAGCAGGTCTTTATGCGGATGGCCTAACGGTGACCTACCGAAACGGTGTCACCGCGCTGCGCGACGCAAGTTTTGCAATCCCCCGTGGCACTATCGCGGCCCTTGTTGGTGTGAACGGCGCAGGGAAATCGACTTTGTTCAAGGCGATCATGGGGTTTCTGCCTGCCGCCGCTGGTGAAATCGGTGTGCTTGGCCAGACAGTGCGCCAAGCCATCAAAGCGGGCATCGTGGCTTACGTTCCACAAGCAGAAGAAGTCGATTGGTCCTTCCCGGTGTTGGTCGAAGACGTGGTGATGATGGGCCGCTATGGCCACATGGGGCCACTCCGCCGCCCCAAAGCCGCCGACCACGAAGCCGTCACTGACGCCCTTGCCCGCGTTGGCATGACAGAATTCCGTGACCGCCAGATTGGCGAACTCTCGGGCGGGCAACGTAAACGTGTTTTCCTCGCTCGCGCTTTGGCCCAGAACGGGCAGGTTATTTTGCTAGATGAACCCTTTACCGGCGTCGATGTTCAGACCGAAGAGGCGATCATTACATTATTACGTGAATTGCGTGACGAAGGCCGTGTGATGCTGGTCAGCACCCACAACCTCGGCTCTGTGCCGGAGTTTTGTGACCAAACTGTCTTGGTCAAAGCCACGGTTCTAAACTTCGGACCGACCGAAGAGGTCTTCACCAAAGACAACCTCGAAGCAGCCTTTGGCGGCGTGCTGCGCCACTTCGTGCTGGGCGGCGACGATCTGCATGACGATGACGACGAACGCAAAGTCACGATCCTGACCGACGATGAACGTCCCTTTGTTATCTACGACGACCAAACCCGCACACAGGCTGACAAAGAATGACGGCGCTGCTGGAACCGTTCACATATACCTTCATGCTAAACGCGATGTTCGTTTCGGCTTTGGTCGGGGCAGTTTGCGCGTTTCTGTCATGTTATCTGATGCTTAAAGGCTGGTCTTTAATCGGTGATGCCTTGTCGCACTCCATCGTGCCGGGTGTTGCCGGGGCCTATATGCTGGGTCTGCCCTTTGCCTTGGGCGCATTCCTTTCTGGCGGTCTGGCGGCGGCGGCGATGATGTTTCTAAACCAGCGCACTGGATTAAAAGAAGACGCCGTTATCGGCCTGATCTTCACCAGTTTCTTCGGGTTAGGGTTGTTCATGGTGTCCGTGTCCCCTGTGGCGGTAGATGTGCAAACGATCATCCTTGGCAATATCCTTGCAATCACGCCGAGCGATACGATTCAATTGGCAGTAATTGGTGTGGTCTGTCTGTTGGTCCTGATCGCCAAGTGGAAAGACCTAATGGTGTCCTTCTTTGACGAAAACCACGCGCGATCCATCGGGTTGCGCCCTGAACGTCTTCGGTTCTTATTCTTTGTACTGCTGTCTGCGGCCTGCGTTGCCGCCCTGCAGACAGTGGGTGCGTTTCTTGTGATCGCCATGGTCATTACACCGGGCGCGACTGCATATCTTCTCAGCGACCGTTTCCCGCGCCTTTTGGTTATTGCTGTCTTAATCGGCTCCCTCTCCAGCTTTTTCGGCGCATACCTGTCCTATTTTTTAAATGGTGCCACGGGCGGCGTGATCATCTGTCTGCAAACCGCAATCTTCCTAGCAGCGTTCTTCTTTGCGCCTAAACACGGTTTGATCGCACACCGCAGACGCGCAGCCGAGGCGTTACACACATGACTGATCTCCTCCTGCCGTTCCAATTCCCCTTCATGCACGGCGCGTTCTACATCGCGCTGCTGATTGGGCCGCCAACGGCGTTGCTGTCATGTTTCCTCGTGCTTAAAGGTTGGTCTTTGATGGGAGACGCGGTGTCCCACGCCGTTCTTCCGGGCGTCGTTCTTGCCTATATCGTCGGGCTGCCGTTGATCGTCGGGGCCTTCATTGCAGGCATGGTATGTTCTCTGCTGACTGGATACCTAGACGCGAACAGTCGCGTGCGACAGGACACCGTGATGGGCGTGGTCTTTTCAGGCATGTTTGGGTTTGGTTTAGTTCTGTACACCAAGATCGAAACCAATGTGCATCTCGACCATATCTTGTTTGGCAATATGTTGGGCGTCACCGCCAGCGATCTTTGGACGTCGGGTATCATTGGTATACTGGTGTCGGCGGCCTTGTTAATTGGCTGGAAAGACCTGTTGCTACACGCCTTTGACCCCGCCCAAGCCCGCGCTATCGGGTTGCCTGTGAACTTGTTGCACTACGGATTGTTGGTCATCCTTTCGCTGACAATCGTCGCAACACTAAAGGCTGTCGGTCTGATCCTTGCTATTGGTTTGCTGATCGCCCCGGGAGCAGTAGCATTCCTCCTGACACGGCAATTCAAGCACATGTTGTGGGTGTCTGTGCTGGTTTCGACGTCTTCGCTGTTGGCGGGTGTCTACCTTAGCTTCTGGATAGGCTCGGACCCAGGCCCGACTGTAATCTTGGTGATGACCGCGCTGTTTATGGCGGCTTTCGTCAGCCGATTGATCCGCAATAGATCACAGGAAACAAGCGCAGTCTAATCAGTAGGTATGGGCACAAACGACAGGCTGCGCCCACGCGCGATTAGACAAATGGGACCAGCCCTGCAAAACTAACGCAAACGTACCACTGCAAAGGCCCCGTCTATGAAATATTCCCTGATCGTCACTCTTCTGGCCGCAGCCCCAGCACTCGCAGATTGCCCCGTTGCAGCAGACCTTGAAACGGGCATTCGCGTCACGGAATCCGACGGCACGACTAACACGTTCAGGCTCATCGACGACGGGATCGTGCAAAACGATGGTGTCGCGACCGACGGATATACCTACCGCAACCTACTCGCGCAGGGCACCCATTTGATCGGCCTGAGTGACACGGAAAACGGCAATGACATCCCTGATACGGTTCGCACGATGACTTATGCCTTTGCCCCCGCCGGTATGCCGATCCCCGAAGCCTCAAGCTCCCGGTCGTATCAGACGACCGTGACCAGCCCAACGAGCGTATACCCCGAAACGCAAACTCAGGCTTGGGGCGCCATGACCACCCTCACCATCGGGGACTGCACCTACGATATGATCCCCGGAAAGCTGACATACACCAACACAGATTATGTTGTTTACGAAGGGCTTTATTATCTGCCTGACGTCGGGCTTGGCTTGCTGCATAGCTATCAAATTCAGGGCGATCCCGTTGATCGCTACCAAGCAATCAAGATCGAAGCGCTGCAATGACCGCACTGGCATTGCTTGCCTCGGCAGGGCTGATCGTTATTGCGGCTGTCCATCTTCTTTGGGCGCTTGGGTATTGGTGGCCAATCAAAGACGAGACAGAATTGGCCCGCGCCGTCGTTGGCACCAAAGGCATTGAGAAAATGCCGAATGCTGCCGCCTGCTCAATGGTGGTTGTCGCCCTTCTATTTGCGGCGGCTTGGCCGTGGTTTCCTGATGGGGCGCTGAAATCTCTCGGACTTCTCGGGATCGCGTTTGTGTTCCAAATCCGCGCTGCTGTGGCTTATGCGCCGTTCTGGAAACGCAATTCACCAGAACAACCCTTTCGCCGCTTGGATGAAACCTACTTCGCGCCGCTGTGCATCGGGTTTGGCGTGATATTCATGATTTTGGCCGCTCGGTCATTTTCTTAAACGCAAAAGGGCGACGCAATCGCGCCGCCCCTTTATAAATGCTGTCGCTCAGCCTTAGCTGGCAACCGCTTTCATAAAGCGATCACGGATAATCACAGGATCCATCGTGATGACAGGCATCTTGGCGTTGCCGCTGTCACATTTGACGACCATTACTGTACCTTTGCCGCTGTCGATGACCTCTTGCAGCTTGGCGCCGGTGTCTACGTCTTGTACTTCGATCACGTTTTCACACCCCGCGGCTTTCGCCATGGCGGCCAGATCGGTGCGCATCCCGGCATATGTCGGCTGATCGCCGGTTGAACCATAAGACCCGTTGTCGATGATCATCAGGATGTAGTTGGACGGCATGTTGTTCCCGATCGTCGGCAAGGTACCAAGGTTCGTCAAAACAGAACCGTCCCCGTCAATCGAGATCACAAGTTTGTCCTGCGCCAGCGCGAGGCCAAACCCGATACTTGATGCCAAACCCATCGTGCCCAGCATGTAGAAATTCGTCGGCTGATCATCGATGGCGTGCAGCTCTTGGCTTGGGATTCCGATGTTACAGACGACAAGTTCGTCGCGCAGGATCGGGGCGATTTCTTTCAGGATTTCAGATCTAATCATTGGTCGCCGTAGCCTCCCCAGAAAGACGCATCCGTCAGGATCGCCACAGGTTTGTTGCACATGAAGGTGTATTTCAGGATCGCATCGAGCTCATCCGCATCGCTTTCCTTATGGAAATGATATGTCGGGATGTGCAGCTGGTTCAGCAACGCTTTCGTGTGCACGGCCATTTCAACCTGACACGCCACAGGTTCGCGAAGCTCACCACGGTAAGAAATGATCATCGGCAACGGCATTCGGTAATACTGGGTCAGTGTCGCCAAAGTGTTGATCGTCACACCGATCGCGGTGTTTTGCATGATGATCGCGGGGCGCTTACCGCCCATCCAAGCACCAGCACAAAGGCCCATGCCTTCGTCTTCTTTGTTGGACGGGATGTGAAAAATCTCGTCGCGGGTTTCGACTTCTTCGATAACGCCCGCCAACTGCTTACAGGGGACGGTCGTAACGAACGAAACATCGTTCGCCACCAGATCGTCCACAATCTTTGTACTTATACTCAAGGTTCGCTCCTCCGCGAGATTTCATTAAATTCGTTTGCCATCAGGCTTCTGACGCCAAATCAAAGGTTTCATTCGGGAAATACTTGGCCAACCGCACATCAGCGGAACGAGCATGTCCCTCCATGCCTTCAAGCCGTGAAATACGCGCGGTCGCTTGTGCGACCCGCTTGGACCCGTCGCGGGTGGAACGCTGCCATGTGACCATTTTCATGTATTTATGAACGGAAAGACCGCCTGTGTAACCTGCCGCGCCTGATGTCGGCAAAACGTGGTTGGTCCCAGATGCCTTGTCCCCATAGGCAACGGTGGTTTCTTCACCCAAGAACAAGGATCCGTAGGCCGACAAACGATCAAGCCACCATTCCAGATCACGGGCTTGAACGGTCAAATGTTCAGGCGCGTATTCATCCGAACAGGCGGCCATATCTTCCCGGTCGGAACACAGAATGACTTCTGCGTAGTCTCGCCACGCCGCAAAAGCATTATCGCGGTTCATCTCTGGCAAGGCGTCGATCAAGGCAGGCACGCGGGCCATCACATCCTCGGCTAGGGCGCGATCATCCGTGACTAACCATACCGGTGAATTATACCCATGTTCCGCCTGCCCGACCAAGTCAGTCGCCACAATATGCGCATCGGCCGTCTTATCCGCCAAAATAAGGCTATCAGTCGGTCCTGCGACCATGTCGATCCCGACGCCACCAAACAGGATTCGTTTTGCTTCGGCGACATATTGGTTGCCTGGCCCTACAAGGATATTCGCCTTGGGTAACCCAAACAGTCCGTAATTCATTGCTGCAATTGCCTGCACTCCGCCCATAGCCATGATGGTATCGGCACCACAAATATGCGCGGCGTAGACGATCGCTGACGGCAGGCCGATCTCTGGTCGTGGTGGCGAAGCCGCCGTGATGTGGTTGCAGCCCGCAACTTTGGCGGTGGTCACGGTCATAATCGCACTCGCCACATGACTGAACCGC
The DNA here is from genome assembly GCF_021532625.1 of Octadecabacter algicola. Classification (GTDB taxonomy): domain Bacteria; phylum Pseudomonadota; class Alphaproteobacteria; order Rhodobacterales; family Rhodobacteraceae; genus Octadecabacter; species Octadecabacter algicola. Next base: position 751,775 of record NZ_JAKGAR010000002.1, on the reverse strand, counting down.
CCACCAGGCACGTAACACCCTGCCGCGGCAACTGGAATCGCCTTTTGCCCCGCGATCAGTCCGGGTTGAACTTCGAATTGGATGTCCTGAACACTGGCCTTTTGTGCCTCTGCAAAGCGGCGCACGTTGTCATGGGCGAACAGGATATCGTCCTTCAGTTTTTGCGGAACCTGATCGCAAGCCGCCGCGATCTCCTCTTTGGTCAGGACAACATTGCCTTCGTACTTATCAAGCGTGCGCGCGTATTCACGGGCTTTGTCATCACCACCCGTTTCAATGTCACTCAAAATATCTTGCACAATTTCGGAGACGTCCGATGCACCGGACTGCGCCGTCAGCGTCGCCTTCTTGAGGTAGTCACGTGCCATCAACTAATTCCTTCACGAGTACAGCATGTTCTAAAGGGTATCGTCACTGTCTCGGCGTTTCATTTAGGACCACAGGCATGGATCATACCGGACTTCACCAATCACCACCGAATCTGCCACGATGTAAGCCTTTACTTTCGATTCATGCAAGCCTTTACATTGAACCCCGTCAAAAGGCCTCTATAACGGTTGTAGGCATCCCCACCGTCGCCGCGATCAACATCTTGAGTGTCCTATGACAAACAATCCGACCCCTACCCTTTATGATGTGTCTGAAAAGGCTGGCGTTTCGACGGCAACTGTATCGCGGGCGCTGAACTTTCCGGATCGAGTTGCTGAAAAAACGCGCAAACGTGTGATGGATGCAGTAACGGCGCTGGGATATTCGCCTAACTTTGGCGCACGTGCCATGGCGTCCCGTCGAACCAATACCATAGGTGCAGTCATCCCGACGATGGCAAACGCGATGTTTGCCCGCGGCCTGCAAGCCTTTGAAGAAGAACTGCGCCGCCACGGGTTCACGATGCTTGTGGCCAGCACGTCTTACCAACCCAACATCGAGATTGATCAAATTCGCTCTCTCGTTGCGCGTGGGGCTGACGGTCTTTTACTCATTGGTCATCACCGCGACCCTGAAATCTATGATTTCCTAAAGGCACAAGACGTGCCCACCCTTGTGACTTGGGCCTATGATCCAAGTGAACCGCGGCCGTCCGTCGGGTTTGACAACCGTGTCGCTATGAAAGCGATGGCAAACGAAGTGATTAAGATGGGGCACACAAAAATCGCGCTCATCTCCGGTGAATCGTCACTGAACGACCGTGCAGATGCGCGTATTCACGGGGTCGAGGATGCGATGGCTGATGCAGGTCTGGACCCGTCAGACCTTAACATCCATGAAACCACTTTTGGAATCGAAGAAGGCGCGCGCGGATTTGATGCGGTGATGATGAGCATGCCGCGCCCGACAGCAATCATGTGTTCCGCGGACGTTTTGGCGGTCGGGGCGATGCGCCGCGCCCGTGAGCTCGGTATCTCTGTTCCCGATGACGTTTCGATTACGGGGTTTGACGACCTCGAGCTGGCTCAAGTGGTTCATCCTCCGCTGACGACTGTCTTTGTGCCGCACGCCGAAATGGGTCGTCGGGCGGGCCTTGCTTTGGCACGGCAACTGAGTGACGGTACGCCAATGGGCACCACCGAACTGGCAACCCAGCCAATCTTGCGCGGGACGCTCGCGCCACCGAAAAACGGGAAATCATCCTAAAATGCAGCCCCATCACGACTATGATTTGATCGTCGCAGGCGCAGGCATGGTTGGGATGTCCACTGCACTTTGGGCTCAGAGCGAAGGGCTGCGGGTTGTAGTATGTGACCCAAACCCTGCTGGATCCGGCACGACGTCCGGGTCCGCATGTGTGATCGCCACCTACGCCTGCAATCCCGTGAATAGCCCGTCTATTATCAAATCCTTACCCACGTTACTGACCAGCCCAGACAGTCCCCTTAGTTTTAACTTGATGCACGGTTTGAAGAATCCAGCTTGGATGCTGTCTTTCCTCAACAACTGTCGCCCCACGCGGGTGGACCATATCGCTAACGCCCTTGCGGGATTGCTTGCCCATACAAACGACGGGCTGAACCCGTTGATTGCATTGGCGGACGCCCAAGACCTCATCATCGAGAACGACTGCCTTTATGTTTGGTCCACCGCTTCGGGTCATGCTGCGTCCCTTCCGAGTGAGGCCCGTCGCGCCAGCCTTGGCGTACAGTCTGAAGACCTCTCACCAAGCGATATCCAATCCTTGGAACCCAACATTCGCCTGCCGCTCCATCGCGGCCTCCGGTTCAAGGGCGCGCGCCATATCGCATCCCCGCAAGAGCTTGTGTCGCGTATGCACCGCAAGTTCACAGTGCTAGGTGGGACAACCCTGCCGCAAACAATCCTTAGCTCTATTGCCGACGCGGATGGCGTCACCGCTCAATTGAGCGACAACACGCCAATCCGCGCGTCACGGCTGGTCGTCGCTGCGGGCGCGCGATCCCGTGACATCAAAGGCAGCGGAGCCGAAAAATTACCGCTTGGGACCGAGCGCGGGTATCACATTCTTTACGAAAACCATCGCAATCTACTTTCACGCCCAGTGGGTTGGGCAGAAGCCGGGTTTTACGCGACCCCCATGGCGGACGGCCTACGTGTCGCTGGCACCGTTGAAATCAACGCAACTGATGCGCCGTTCAACCAAAAGCGCACGGCCTATCTGACCCGCAAATCCCATGACATGTTCGGCGACCTTGGGGCACCTGATAGTGAATGGCTTGGTCACCGCCCGACGATGCCGGACTCGCTACCGGTGATCGGACATTCAAACAAATCGGATCGCATTATCATGGCGTTCGGGCATCAACACATCGGCCTGACACTCGGCGGCATCACAGGAAAGATCGCAACAGACCTCGCACAAGGGCGCAAACCATCCTGTGACATCACGGCGTTCTCAGCGGATCGTTTCTAAATGTGGATTAAACTGGTGCCGGGAGGGAGAATTGAACTCCCGACCTCGTCATTACCAATGACGCGCTGCTACCACTGAGCTACCCCGGCATACCAACGGCGTGTTACACCGCAAGTGTTGGTCCTGCAAGACCGGAAAATGCTACTCTCCTAACGCAACATTCTCGTTCCCCAGCTCTCTTCCCCATCTTGGGTTTAACAGTCGGGAAACTGCATATATTCTAGCACTTAGAACGCCGCCGCCTTACCCTCAACAAAGAAGGGCGCTGTCTCTGAGCCACAGCAGCGTTCGATGAGCGCGGAAGTAGAGACAAATATCGGTTCTTGCAAGCCCTCTCTGGACGGTTTTTACGCACTCAGGTAACAAGCATCATGAACAACAAATCGCAACCGACACAGGCCCAAATACGGGAAGACCGTTTAAAAGCCGCATTGAAGGCCAACTTGGGTCGGCGTAAGGCGCAAGCGCGCGCCAAAGCAGAAAAACAAGCGGATGAAAAACCCGCGCAAGGGAAAGAGTAACAGGCATGGATTCCATCGTAGTAAAGGGCGGCAAGTCGCTGTCAGGAAAAATCGAAATTGCAGGTGCGAAGAACGCCGCACTTACATTGATGCCCGCGACATTGCTGAGCGATGAACCACTGACATTAACCAACACGCCGCGTCTGTCAGACATTAAGACCATGACGTTGCTGCTGGAATCTTTGGGTGCCGAAATTTCATCCCTGCAAGACGGCAAAGTCCAGACCATGTCCTGTCACGGTGCGGTCAACACGACAGCCGACTACGAAATCGTGCGCAAGATGCGCGCATCCAACCTTGTGCTTGGCCCGCTTCTGGCCCGCGAAGGCCACGCGATCGTATCCCTTCCTGGCGGATGTGCAATCGGCGCACGTCCGATGGACATCCACACAGATGGCCTTGCAAAAATGGGCGCTGAGATTGACCTAAAAGACGGCTATCTGCACGCCAAGGCGGATGGCGGCAAACTGAAGGGCGCGGTGATTGATTTTCCGTTTGCGTCCGTTGGGGCGACCGAAAACATCATGATGGCCGCAACTTTGGCCAAAGGCACGACCGTTATCAACAACGCCGCACGTGAACCTGAAATCGTCGATCTGGCGGATTGCCTGCGTAAAATGGGAGCCCAGATTGAAGGTGACGGCACATCCAGCATCACCATCCAAGGCGTTGACCGTTTGCACGGTGCGACCCATCCTGTTGTGACCGACCGTATCGAACTTGGCACTTACATGCTTGCCCCCGTAATCGCTGGTGGTGAAGTCGAATGCCTTGGTGGCAAGTTGTCCTTGGTCGGCGCGTTCTGTGAAAAACTGGATGCCGCTGGCGTGTCCGTTGAAGAAACCAAAACCGGCCTGAAGGTAAAACTAAAGGGCGACCGCCCGAAAGCCGTCGACGTTACAACAGAACCCTTCCCTGGTTTCCCTACAGATTTGCAGGCGCAGATGATGGCGATGCTTTGCTTTGCCGACGGCACATCGGTTCTTGAAGAGAAAATCTTTGAAAACCGCTTTATGCATGCCCCTGAACTAGAACGTATGGGCGCACATATCGAAGTGCATGGCGGCACCGCTACTGTAACGGGCGTCGACAAAATGAAAGGTGCACCTGTGATGGCGACCGATCTGCGCGCGTCTGTGTCTTTGATCCTTGCGGGTCTAAAGGCCGAAGGCGAAACCCAAGTGAACCGAGTCTACCACCTTGATCGCGGCTACGAAGACGTGGCCGGCAAGCTTGGCGGTGTTGGCGCAGATATTGAACGGGTCCCTGGATCGTGAGTGACGCAACCTTTGAAGACGGCGCAGAAAAGCCGCTACGGCTTAAGGCACTAGACGGCGAAGACTTGGGCGTTCTTTCGGGCCTGATCCAAGACGCGATCTTTCCCGCAACCGAAATCAAATGGGACCGCACGGCACGCCGCTTTGCGATCCTCTTGAATCGTTTCCGCTGGGAAGACGCCCCCAAAGCCGAAGCCCGTAACCGCACCTACGAACGGGTGCAGTCGGTCATCGTCATCGAAGACGCAATGGCCGTTCAAAGCCAAGGCGTCGACCCGCGTGACAAAGACATGGTATTATCCATCTTGTCCGTGTCATTTGATAAGGGCACCGACGGCGGCGGCTATGTGGAACTTACTCTGGCAGGCGACGGTGCAATCCGCGTGCAGGTAGAGGCATTGGAAGTCATTCTTAAGGACGTCACACGCCCCTATGGCGCCCCGTCTAAAGCCAAACCAGAACACGACGCTTAAGGTATTAATATGCCACAGTTTTTAGACACATCGAACCCTTCGTTCGAACAAGCATTCCTCGACCTTTTGGGCGCAAAACGGGAAGACAGCCCTGATGTAGATGCCGTCGTCGCGGACATTATCGCTGATGTTCGTGCACGTGGTGATGAGGCCGTTCTTGATTTGACAGCAAAGTTTGACCGCCTCGAATTGGGCGCAGCCGACCTGCGCTTCAGCGAGGCCGAGATTGAGGACTATAGCGCGCAAGTCAGCAGCGATGATCGTGCCGCACTCGAACTCGCTGCGGATCGGATTCGCGCCTACCACAGCCGCCAAATGCCCAAAGACGAAAGTTGGACCGACGACGCTGGGGCAATGCTCGGCTGGCGCTGGACAGCCGTGTCTGCTGCGGGTCTTTATGTTCCGGGCGGCATTGCCACCTACCCCAGCAGCGTTCTGATGAATGCGATCCCTGCCAAAGTGGCTGGTGTTGGACGTCTGGCAATGGTCGTGCCAACGCCAGATGGCGCGGTAAACCCTCTGGTGTTGCTGGCGGCACGTATTGCGGGTGTTGACGAAATATACCGCATTGGCGGCGCACAGGCCGTTGCTGCATTGGCTTATGGTACTGACACAATCGCGCCTGTCGACAAAATCACTGGACCGGGCAATGCCTTTGTTGCCGCCGCCAAGAGACGCGTTTTTGGCAAGGTTGGCATCGACATGATTGCTGGGCCTTCGGAAATCCTCGTGATTGCAGACAAAGACAACAATCCTGATTGGATCGCGCTTGATCTGTTGAGCCAAGCTGAACACGACGAAAGCGCCCAAAGCATCCTGATCACGGACGATGCCGCATTCGGTCAGGCTGTTGCAGATGCTGTTGAAATCCGCCTGCAAACGCTGGAACGCCGTGCTGTCGCCGGACCTAGCTGGCGGGACTATGGGGCGATAATTACTGTCAAAGACATGGATGAAGCCGTTGTTCTATCCGACAGAATCGCACCAGAACACTTGGAACTTTGCGTTGCAGATGCCGACGGGCTGGCCACGAAAGTCACACACGCTGGCGCAATCTTTATCGGCGCTTGGACCCCGGAAGCGATCGGCGACTACGTTGGCGGGCCGAACCACGTTCTGCCAACTGCGCGTTCCGCGCGGTTCTCTAGCGGGCTGTCTGTCATGGATTTCATCAAACGAACAACGTTGTCGCGCATGACGCCTGATGCCCTTGCGGCGATTGGTCCCGCAGCGGAACGGCTTGCCATTTCCGAAAGTTTAGAGGCACATGGTCTAAGTGTTCGTGCGCGACTCGACCAAGTTAATAAGGACTAAACCCGTGGCCAAGATTATTCATATCGATCTAGACGATAGCGCCTTGGCCGCGCCAACAGCGGAAATAGAACAAGAACGCAAAGTCGCGATGTTCGACCTGTTGGAGGAAAACTCCTTTACGCTACCCGAACGGGACGGCAAGGTCCCACCTGCTGGTCCCTATCGTCTTGGACTTTCGATCCGTCAGAAACGTTTGGTGTTTGAAATCGCCACGGAAAATGGCGAACCCGCCGGTGAGTTCCATCTGTCGCTTGGGCCATTTCGACAGGTCGTTAAAGACTATTTCCAGATCTGCGAGAGCTACTTTGACGCCGTAAAGACCGCCGCACCCAGCCAAATTGAAACCATCGACATGGCACGGCGCGGCATCCACAACGAAGGCGCCCGCGTTCTTGAAGAACGGTTAGAGGGGAAAGCCGAGGTCGACAACGACACGGCCCGCCGCCTCTTCACTCTCATTTGCGTCCTGCATTTCGGAGGCTGAGGTGAGCACCCTTCCACAGTCCATTCTATTTTGCTGTGACCATAACTCTGTGCGATCCCCTATGGCCGAAGGAATTGCAAAAAAACTTTTTGGTACGGATACTTACCTTCAATCAGCCGGCGTCAAGAACGACCTCGAGATCGACGGTTTCGCGGTGAATGTCTGTGCTGAATTGGGGATTGAATTGTCCCGTCATCGTAGCAGATCATTTGAAGAAATGATGCAATGGGGCGATGATCTTTCATCTTTCGAGATGATCGTCGCCCTCTCTCCCGCCAGCCAACGGCTTGCACAAGAACTTACGCGGACGTCTCACACGGACGTCGAATACTGGCCAATCATGGACCCAACAGGCCTAGGAGAAAGCCGCGAAGATCGTTTGGTCTATTACAGACAGGCCCGTGATCAGATCAAAAGCCGCCTGATTGAACGTTGGGGCGAAGGCGCAAACACAGGTCAATAACGTTCTTGGGATGCTTCACGCACCCAATTCGCAGCTTATTGAACGATTTTCCCTTGAAATTAGGTCTGTTAGGGCGCATTTACCCGCTGTCCGCACTGTCGCGGACCTAAGTGTTGGAGAGAACATGGCCAAGGAAGAACTGCTCGAATTTCCCGGTGTCGTAAAGGAACTCCTGCCGAATGCGACATTCCTGGTCGAGCTGGAAAACGGCCATACGATCATCGCACACACGGCAGGCAAGATGCGCAAAAACCGCATCCGCGTTCTGGCTGGCGACAAAGTACAAGTCGAAATGACCCCATATGATCTGACCAAGGGTCGGATTAACTACCGTTTCAAGTAACGTGGCGCAGGTCTTTTGACTGGGCCCCGTTTAGTTTTAGGCTCCGGCTCGCCTCGGCGACTGGAGCTTTTGGCACAGCTTGGCTTGCAGCCGGATGCTGTGCGCGCGCCCGATATCGATGAAACACCAATTGATGCCGAAAAGCCGCGCGATTACGTGCGGCGCATGGCGTTTGAAAAGGCCCAAGCTTCCGCTTGTGCTGCCGATGAAGTTGTACTTTGCGCCGATACGACAGTCGCAATCGGCCGTCGAATTCTTGGCAAACCTGAAGACGCTACCGAGGCTGAGGCTTTCTTGCGTCTTATGTCAGGCCGCCGCCATAAGGTTATTACAGCCATCGCTGTAAAAACACCGAACGGCATTCAGGTGAAAGACGTCGTAACAGACGTCCGCATGAAACGCCTGAATGACGTCGAAATCGCAGGCTACATTGCCACAAACGATTGGCGCGGCAAAGCCGGTGGTTATGGTATCCAAGGCCCAGCGGGTGCATTCATCCCGTGGATTTCGGGATCCTTTGCTGCTGTCATGGGCCTGCCCTTGGTCGAAACCGCTAATTTGCTTCAATCAGCCGGAATCGGAGTTTGGAAATGAAGGGACGCATGATCGTTCTGGACCACGTTGCAGGCCGCGAAGCCGCCGCATTGCTGGTCGACGGTAAACTACAAGACCTGCTTGTGGACGATGACAGCGCGCCGCGCCCTAGCGCAATCTTTCGCGCTGTGTGTGATCGCCCGCTAAAAGGCCAAGGCGGCATGATCCTGCGTCTACCTGAAGGGGAAACAGCGTTTCTTCGTCAAGGCAAGGGCCTTGCACCCGGCCAAACGATTCTGGTTCAGGTCACAGGCTACGCGGACGATGGCAAAGCCGTTCCTGTTACAGATCGCGTATTGTTTAAATCCCGCTATGCCATTGTCACACCCGGAAAACCCGGAATCAATGTGAGCCGTCAGATCAAAGACGATGAAATCCGCGAACGCGTGCTGGCCTGCGCCCACGAAGTCGGTGTTACGGACGGATTCGGCCTGATCTTGCGATCATCTTGCGCAGATGCCGCTGATGAAGACATCATCGAAGACATCGCCGCAATGGACACGCTTGCAAGCGCCATCATGGCCGACACGGCGGGACCTGTAGAGGCGCTGACCGATGGTGACGGGCCCCACGCCCTCGCGTGGCGTGAATGGGTCGAACCTGCGACCGTCATTACCGAATCCGGTGGGTTCGAAAACCATGGCGTATTGGACCAAATCGAAAACCTGCGATCCGCACAAGTTGGATTGGGCGGCGGTGCATTTATGTATGTCGAACCGACACGTGCGCTCGTGGCTGTGGATGTGAACACAGGCGGTGACACCTCACCGGCAGCAACGCTCAAGGCAAACCTTGCCGCCGCCAGCGCCTTGCCGCGTGCACTGCGGTTACGTGGCCTTGGCGGGCAAATCGTGATCGATCCGGCGCCCATGTCCAAAGCCCACCGCAAACAAATCGAAGCCGCGCTGCGTGGTGCATTGAAGTCTGACGCAATCGACACTGCACTGGTTGGCTGGACCCCACTTGGCCACTTTGAACTGCAGCGAAAACGCGAACGTTTGCCGCTTGCGCCACTGCTTGACGCCGTACTGTCATGACCTGCCCGATCTGCGCCAAAGATACTGCAGCTGAATACCGACCGTTTTGTTCCAAGCGTTGTGCGGATGTGGATTTGGCAAAATGGCTTGGTGGTGACTACGCCGTGCCGTCACAGAATCCCGACGACGCTGACGATCTATTAGATGCTTTAGAAAAAGCCGCCGAAGAGCCAAATGAAGACCCTGATTTGCCAAGACTTTCATAAGACTGCAAAGTCATTTCAATGAATGGCAACTTGGGGCTGGACAGTCCCGAACTAGCCGCCTAAAACGCGCTCACCCAAGGGGTTAACCCCTTCCAGTGCCTGGGTAGCTCAGGGGTAGAGCAGTGGATTGAAAATCCTCGTGTCGGCAGTTCGATTCTGCCCCCGGGCACCATTTTACAACCTAGCGATTTCAATACGTGTGATGTTTCGAACTGAACGCTGGTTTCCGTGGTTCGCCCCGCACACCTCACCAAAAACATCCGTACAGTCGAACAAGCGCCTAAGCTCAACTCGCGCGACGCTTGAATTCCCGCCAGCGCTTAGCCGCGGTCAATTCGCATTGCCCGTTAGATGCGAATTGCGGAACAATAAGTCCCTTCCATTTCCTGACTAAATCTGTCAGAAATATTCCACCTAGCCTTCTGCGCCCGGCAAAATCAAAATCTTGAGCCCCGGGCAAAGGGGCCACATGCAGTTTTCTGAACTGCAGTAAGCGTTAGGGGCTTATATGAAAAATCGAACTGTTGCCGAATGTGGCCGCAAGATGCACGAAAAAGACAGCCATTTATCTGATCTGGATATGCCGTTTAGCCATATGGCTGTCCTACAGATTATGCGCCTTTGTATGCAAAGCGTCGCGCACCCACCCTCTATGGCATGGATGGCTGTCCTACCCGGCGCTGACGAGGCTTTCGGCACCACCTACGGGCCACAGATCGCAGCACGTACGTTAGAAACGCTGCAAGCTGTACGACTTTCACGCCGATCCTTGTTTGGCTTCAACAGTCCGACGTGTCCTTCATGTTGCCAAATCGTAACCGAGCATGAACGACGTTTCATGACCGCGCTCGAATGCGTCAGAATCGGCGCGACAGGCCAAGCGAAATTAGAATTGATCATGTTGTGTGAAGGGAACGATGTAACTCCCGCACTTAACGCAATAGATTACCTGAACAGGTTAATCGTGGATTTTCTATGCACCGACCTTCAAGCACCTCACATCTCGAAAAGTACAGTACGGGGATGTTTGTAATGAGTTCGGCACCGATCACATCTGCGAACATTGACCCTGAAATTCGAGCCTTGCTTCCAGTACTCCGTCATCACTTGGCGGCCCTTCAGGGCGCAAGCCCATTGTCATGGCGATTGGCATTTAGCGTGGCAGAGGAACGTTGGGGCGAAGGCCGCGGCCTCGCACTCGCGCACCGCAGTCAGGTGTTTTTGTCGGCGCTGCTTGCTTCGCGATGTGTGCCCCTACAATGCGTTGATCCTTTGGACATCGATGAACGGCACACTCTAACCGAAGACGAATTCATCTTAATGCGCGCTCTATCGGGAATGCGTGAAGACAACGCTCCACTCGCACGCGACTTGATCTCGGACTTGACGGGCGGTCGCGTGACCGCTGCAACCGTCAAAGCAGGGCTGACACTCGTTCATTTATTGAGTGCACCATTAACATCGATCCGGCGCCCAACCCCACCCAAACTGCGGGCCGTGAGCTAAACCAAACCGACAAAGAAGGTAACAAAGATGGCGACCCCCCCCAAACGCGCACCGCGCATCATGCACGTCTCGACGAAGACGTGGGTTACACGAAACATGATCCGCGTGACCTGCCATGCAGATTGGATCAAAACGTTAGATGCTGGGATCGAGGGGGCGCATTTCAAACTGTTCATCCCAAAGCCAGATCAAACAGACGCAGCATTTGTAACCGAGCTGGAAAACGGCCCACGGCCAGATGTGCGCACCTACACTATTCGCTATATCCGTCCAGACCTTGGGGAGATCGATATTGATTTCGTAGACCACGGTGATGCTGGCCCAGCGAGCGCATGGGCCCGCAGATGTGTGTCTGGAGACCTCGCTGGGTTCGCGGGCCCTGGTCCGATCAAGTTGAAAGAATTCTACGCAGACGCCTACATCGTAGCCGCAGACATGTCCGCCCTGCCCGTGGCCGCTGCAACGTTAGAAGCAATGCCGCGCGACGCAAAAGGCGTCGCATTTTTGGAAATCACCACCCCCGAGGACCAGCAAAACGTCGCAGCACCCAAAGGTGTCGATGTACATTGGCTAATTCATTCAGACCCCCATCAACAGGTCACGCAATCCGTTGATCTCATCGCAGCATTGCCCGAATTCACCGGCCCCGTTCAAACCTGCATCGCTGGAGAAAGCAGCATGATCAAAGCCCTCCGCGAAGAAATCATCAATCGTCGCGGTGTCCCCAAGAGTGATGCCTATATTTCAGGGTATTGGAAAATTGGGCTCGTGGAAGATGAACACCAAGCAGCAAAACGCGCGGAAGCTGTGTAATGCAAACAGGTCCGTTCTGACGTCGAAAGTATGACCATTACGATTGTTCGGCGCCCGTAACAACACGGGCGCCGATTGCTTTTAGAACGCGTATTCTACGCTTAGACCGAAGGAACGGCCTTCTTCGTAATTCGGTTCAACGGACGCAAAATCCTGACCGTAAGTCGCACGTGCGACATAGGCCTCATCAAAGAGGTTGTTCACTTCTGCGCGCACTGTGAGCCCGTCAATATTGTTGGGGCGGTACTCAGCAAAAGTGTTCACAACCGTGTAGCCAGCAATATCGACCGAGCTGGTATAGACCGTGTCGGTCAACGTGAAGTCCAACGCATGTTGGATATCCCCACCGATGATCAAACCATTATTGAACTGGTGCGCGGCTTGAACCGACAGCATCTCTCCCAAAGGAATGGTCAGGTAATTGGCAGTATAGGAATCCGCGTTCAATCCGTTCACTTCGGTGTCTGTGTTAGCGTATCCAACTCTAACAAATCCGCTGTCCCAGTTGCTGGAAAAGCCCAACTCGAAACCAGTGGCTTCGACGTCGGCAGTTAGTGCGGGACCACCGCCCCAAGTCGCTGCACGGGAATTGTCGATCTGGGTTGAGAACAGTTTCCCGTCAAAGACACCCCAACCAGCCTTATAGCTTGCGGCAAGATAGAAGTTGTCAGCAGTGACATCTTCTATCTCAGCTACCGAGTAGTCCCATCCAGAGTTCAGGATATAGTTTTCAGCAAGCTCGATGCCGCCCCAAACATGGGAATAGCCTGCGCTCAACGTCAGGTTATTGGTAACATCAACCTCACCGCTCGCGTTAAATGACAGACCGCTAGTTGACTGCTCAGTTCCATCAACTCCAGTGAACCGTTGGAAATCCGCCCGAACGCCCGTGGACAAGCGTGTATTCAATGTGGGTTCCATTCGCAGTTGCGCAAAGACGCCGATGTTAGTTAGTTCTTCTCCTGCGGTATCGTTCCATGATGGGTTCGCTGAGTTTTCGTAATTCAAGAACGTTTCATCCGAGAAGAAGTCGACGCCTGCGTTCACCTCACCAAGCGCGAGCTCGAATGAATTGGAAATTTCTCCGTTCAGGCTTGAGGTTTCACCTTCGCTGTAAGCAGTGGTGCTGAGGTTCAACTCGTCGTTTATGAGCGTCGTACCGCTATAGGACAGACGGAACGTCGGATCCCAATAGGCTGTCGGCTGGACCGTTGTATATTCAAAGCTAAGGTTCGTGCGGGTCAGATCATACGACCGCGTTTCTGGTACCGGACGCCCCCCATTAATAAATCCGATGTTTGCACGGTAGGGACGCAAGGCATCATCCGCGACCTGTTCTAACGCGAGTTCAAAACGGCCGCCTGTCTCTGTTTCATATGCAACTTTGCCTAGAAGGCTGGTCAAATTTGTTGTGGACCCAAGGATCGCATCTCCGTTGCCGTCTTCACGATCGTTGCCCGTTGCAAAACGCGCAAAGGCGAGCGCTTCAAAACGGCCTTCGCGGGCAAATGTTGTCAGACTGTTGGTAAATACGTCACCGTTGGAATCGTATTCTGTTTTGAATGCTCCACCAAAATTGTCGCCCTCGTCCAAAAGGTCCTCAACATCGACGGTTTCGTATTCCAATGCCCCTGCCAATGCACCTGGACCTGCATCCGCTGGCGCGACACCGGGATCAATCCGCACCGCTTGCAGCAAGGACGGGTCGATCAACGTGGTCGTGTTGTGGTGAAAAATGCGGTTGTTCTGACGCGCGCCGTCAATCGAAATCGCAAGGTTGTTCTCTTCGATCCCGTTCACATATAGCTTTTGCGCCATCGGGATTCCGCCGCCGACGGACAATGTTGGCTCGGCCGCGAACAGTTCAGATAAATCAGCAGGGTTGCTCAACGCCAGTGCTTCACTGGTGATTGAAACACCGTCTTCGGCTTCAGGGTTCAGAGGCGCGGAGACAAAGATCGTCCCTAGAAAGACGCGTTCTTCGCTGAAGTCGGTGGTTGCCGACAGGTCTTGTGCCCATGTCGCCGCTGGGCCCATGCCCAACATAATACAGGTCGATAATTTTAGAAATTTCATAGGATATCCCCCAAGAATCATTGCTAGGGGGCTGGGTGATCCTTGCTGCCTATTAGGGCCCATTAATGGGAAGTTTCAGACGAGGACAATACAGGTGTTAAGCATAAGGTAATATGTTGTAATCACGACACAAATGAAGAATCTATCGCCCCTGAAACTGGATCGAGAACGACGTTTGCGCGCCAGCAGGAGGGGCAGGAAATGGGGCCGCTCGGCGGACGTGATTTATAGCAATTCTATCTAACTCAGCATCACCCGAACTTCGCCCAATTCCCACCGATGCCAACTGCCCCGATGCACCAACACGAAAACTAACGACCGCAACACCACGGGATCTGGTGTTCTCGCGGCGGGTTCGGCTAATTCGGCGCATCACGACGTTCCCGTAATTGGCAGCCGCTTGGCGCGCGGCCGCAACCGCAGCTTGGTCGACTTGTTGGCCTTGGCCACTTTGCGTTGCTTGTCCCGTACTTTGCGTTGATGCGACGGTCCCCCTGCGCGCATCTTGGTTGGCATTTCCTTGCGGAGCCGCTGGCGTTTGCCGCACCTGTTGAGTCGCACGTGGCGGCGGCGGTGGTGGCGTCTGTCCTAGATTGGCCGGACGCCGCGGTGGTCGCACGGTATCTGATGTGACTTCGTTGACCTCCACATCGGGCAACGCCTCGATGACCTGCGGTTGAACGCTTGTGATTTCTGTAGGCTGAATTGCCGAAACCGGTGCCGGCGAGACGGGTGCAATTTCCGCGACTGAAACTGCTGCAACATCGGCAAGCATCTCGCTCAATTCTTCGGGTTGCAATTGCAGACCGGGGTCGGCGACGTCGACATTCGAACGGGTTGGCGTGGGGGCGACGGATGGCGCAGGGGCCGCATCTGCCTGATCCGTTACCTTGGACGGCTCAGAGGTGTCAGGCTCTGACGTTTCGATCCCTTGAACCATGTCGGCAAAACTATTGCCTTGCGCCATCAACGCCGGAGGCGGACCTGCTTCGGATGGTGAATTGTCTGGCACAGCCATCGCCAATACGAACGCCCCGTGGACCATCACAGAGACGGCAAAAAATGCGACTGCAGATGCGCGGACGTTCATTGATCCAAACCTCGTTCTGTGACCAACCAAACTGTCTCGGCCCCCGCTCCGCGCAGTTCAGCAACGCGCAACATCAAGGTTTTGGCGGGCACTTCGCGATCCGCAACCAAACGCATATCCGGCCCGTTCGGTCCGTCCAAAGAAGCGTCGACAGCCTCCTCTGCGGTCACTTCGGCGCCACGCAGGAACAGCGCTCCATCGGCGCGCAATACGGTGGTGTCTGGCGGGGCTCGCCCTTCCAGTTCTGCGGTATCAATCAAACTGATGTCATCATCCAAAGTCGGGGCCAATGCCCCTGCGATCATGAAAAATATCAGCATAAGAAAGACGATATTGATGAGTGCAATTGTCGGTTCTGAATGGGTGCGGCGCGTGGATTTCGTCAAAGGCATGGCTTATTCCAACACAACGACAGAAAGATCGGGCCGCGCGGCAAGAACAACCAACAGGTCAACCAAGCGCTGCGACGTGACAGCATCACGCGGCGCAATCACCAATTGCTGCCCTTTGGGTGGAGCAATGGTGTCGATCTGATCAATCACGTCACTCAACGTATAGTCGTGACCGTTCAGCTCCACGCCATTTTCGCTTAATCGGATGAATAATGGCGGGGCTTCAGCTGTGTTTGCCCCCTGTCCTGCACGCGCGCCCGTCAACGGAATTTCCGCGAACCGCGTAAACGTCGAACTCAGCATAAAGAACAGCAGAAGCAAGAAAATGACGTCGATCAGTGACGTCATCGACACCTGTTTACGTCGCAATGTAGCTGCACGAAGGGCCATTTAGATCACCCTGCCCGCGCCGCAAATTTGGATTCAATCGCGCTTTCGGCCAGCACCCGTTCACGGGCGACGCGGCTGTCAAAGAACGTCAAAACCAGCGATGTCGGCATCGCAACCGCCAGCCCTGCGGCGGTTGTAAGCAACGCCACCCAGATACCGCCGGCAAGCAGTGACGGGTCAACCGAATTACCCGCCTGTTGTAGCGCTTGGAAGGCATCAATCATCCCCAACACGGTACCGAACAGGCCCAGTAGTGGCGCAATTTGCGCGATGCTATCCAAGACGCGAAAGCCGGTCTCCAATTTCGCAATATGTGCGCTGGCTTTTGCTTCGATGCGGGTTTTCGGGCCGTTCACTTGGCGGCTTTGCAAAGCGTCCGATAACGAGTTCCGGCTTTTTGCCAAGGCCGTTTCTGCCACGTCTTGGTTACCAGCATCCCATTCAATGATCGCTGTTGTGATTTGAGCATTGCGACCTACACCAAGTCGATAGAACTGCCATATCTTCCAAAGGATCACGCCCAAGGAAAGCACCGACAGTGCCAACATCAAAACAACGACTGGTCCGCCAAGATCGTAGATGGACTGCAACTGGGTTTGTATACTCGCAAAAATGCTCACCCCAAGATCTCCACATCAATTCGCGATGAATAATCCAAGGCGTCTAGACAGGTTGCCGTTTCAAGACCTTCGCCGGAACATTTTGCTACGGCGTTGATCAAAACTTGCCCCAGATCGTCACATGTTAAGGACGGAACATTGAACTGCCGCACACGTGGCGTTCCGCTTGGAAGGTCGCGCATGTCAAACAAGGTCAGGCGATCAACACCCCCTTCTTTGGTCAAAAGCACAGTTTCAAACACCAACGATTCCACGTCGGCGTCAAAGCCATTCGTCAACATAAACGTCAGCTGACAGGCCCCTTCCAGTTGCAAGGTGCTGTTCACTTCGACGCCAATCGAGGGAGCCGCATCTGCGGCTCCCTCTTGGGCAAGGATCGGTACGGGCAGCGCCACGAGGAGTGCGGTTGCCAATGCCAAACCTATTTCGGTTCGGTTTGTTCTCATCATCAAAACTCAAATGTTCGGGTTAGGCTGACTTCATAGGATCGGCCTTCACCTGCATCCCCTGCCAGCGCGTTTTCATACTGGGTGTCCAGTACATTGTTGACGCGGAAACCAACCTCGTAAGCTTGGAATGCGCCGGATTGCGGCTGCCAATCCACGAACAGGTCGTGAACCGCATAGCCGTCATAATCATCACCAGCACCATAACTGATGTCGTCGTAGAATGCGCCCTGCCAACCATATTCTAGGCCGCGTTGTTCATGGCGCCCGCCAACCGTCAGGCTAAGGTTTCGAGCTGGAATAGATGACAGTGTTTCGCCTGTATCCTGATCTTCGCCGCGAACGTCAGAATAGGCTGCACGCACGAACATATTGTCGGCTTCGTATGCAGCTTCGACTTCCAGACCATAGATTTTCGCCGCATCTACGTTTTCGTAATACGCCGTACCTGCGGTGCTATCACGAGAGATCAGGTCATCGACTTCTGAGTAGAAGAATGTGGCCTTAACATCCAAAGCGTCAGATGGTGTGAAAACACCAAAATACGATGCACTTGCGCCGAATTCTGCGCTGGCGGCCGTTTCGGATGCCAGATCTGGGCTATTTGGTTCATCCGCGTCAGACGAGAATATTTCATCCAAAGTCGGTGCACGTTGAGTACGCGCGATGGAGCCAAAGACAGCATATGTGTCATTGATCTGATAGTGAGCGGCCAGTTTCGGGGACACGGCGACTTCTTCGAAATCTGCAAATGCGAGATCATCACCCGCTTCCAAAGAGACAAAGTCAGCGCGTACGCCAGGGATAATTGTCAGACGATCATTAATTATGAATTCGCCTTGGGCATAGACGCCAATCTTCGTGTCCGTCCCTTCAGGGTGATATCCCAAGCCACCAAGTTCTGTTTCCGCGACCCGTTCTTGTTGTGAAAGCTGAACGCCTGCCGTGACATATGCCAAATAGTTTGCACCGCTGAACTCGGATGTGTTTTCCACTTTCAGGCTGGTTGTTTGGTAGCCGTACTCAGCATCACAGAACAGGCCAGCCGTCATACAGGCAGGCCCAAAAGGCGCAGAGGAATCAGACTGAATAACGTCGGTGTCTGAAAGACTCAGCACCACATCCAGATCCAAAAGGTTATTCCCCAGCATTGGATTCTCATAGCGGATTGCCAGCGTTTCATCCGTGATATCACGGTCAATCGTGCCAAACCCGCTTGTGCCAGTTTGGGAATACTCAGTGTCGTCCAGGTCGCTGTTCCAACGCGTATAAGACACGGTCAGCGCTTGCGCGTTGTCGTCACCAAACGTCAGTCGCGATTTCACTAGACCGGAGATGGAATCGAACTCTGACCCTGCAATCTCATTGCCATCACCGTCCGAATAGTTGCCAGCGGTCCGGTAATTAAGGGCGAAAAGATAATCGAGGTTGTCAGCGACCCGTTCCGCCACAATCACAGACGCAGCCATTTCATCGGAGTTGCTGCCGTAGCTGAGACGCGTGCGAACTGCCGTATCGCTCTCTCCCAAGAAGTCAGATGCATCTTTGGTCTCAAAGTTGATAACCCCGCCCAAAGCACCCGCACCATAAAGCGTAGACGACGCGGGCCCGCGTAAAACTTCGACCTGACGGTAAAGTGCTGGGTCCGAGAAGAACGAACCAAGGCGATACTGTTCATAGAACTTAGTCGCGCCATCAACTGTGATAATGATCCGAGATTCGTCAGACGCCGCAAGTGCACCAACCCCACGAATGTTAAAGGACTCGCCACCGACCCGGCCGGACCCAATCGCCTGAACCCCCGGCACGAGATCGAACAGCTCGCCTACAGTAGTGGCTTGAGCTCGGTCGATCTCGTCCTCGTTCACGACCGTTACGGCCTGTGGCGTATCAATTGCGACACCTGACGTACCCGTGCCCAAAACAATCCGTCCCAGCGGTGTTTCAGTGGTGTCTTGAGCAGTGGCTGGCGTCCCAGCCAATAGTGTTACGGAACTGAGAATAGTAGCGCTCAGCAAAGCGCGTTTTAAGTCTGTCATCGTTTTCCCTCGGCCAATATGGCGCGTCGTTGCGTCCTAGCTGGCCGAGGTAAATCGATGGCTTGCTTAGATTTTGATTTTAATCTCTTGCTGCTCCTAATTAACCTGATTAAAACAGTCAAGTAATGAAGAGCTAAAAAATTAACCTTCCAGCCAGCCGTCTGCGCCAGCCCCTTAGTTCCAAACAAAACCAAGAGGACTGCCAAATGGCCATGACCTTCCCGTCCCCCGAAGAGATTCGGGCGTACCTGAACGACAACCCCAAAAAACGTGCACGCGATGCCGCTGACGCATTGAACACAGGCGAGGCCGCATTGTTGGCCGCCCAAGGTGCAATACCGATCAACCCCAACCCTGATGCTGTCATGCCTGCGTTGAACGCAGCGGGATCTGTCATGGCTTTGACGCGCAACGAAAGCGCCGTGCATGAAAAGGATGGCGTTTACGAAAACTATCGTGGTGGCCCACATGCTTCTATGGTTATCAACGATGACATCGACCTCCGTATTTTCCGCAGCCATTGGATTCATGGTTTTGCGCAAACCAAAGATACGGAAAACGGGACGCAACGATCGATTCAGTTTTTCGATGCTGCCGGCGACGCCGTGCACAAGGTCTTCGCGCGAGAAGAAACCGACGTCGCGGCGTGGGACGACATGGTGAAACAGCTATCCAAGGGCGATCAGGCCGCGACCCTCGAGCTTGCGCCACGCGCGCCCGTCGAGGGCCCGAAAGCCGATCCCAAAAAGGCCGAAGAGCTACGCACAGCATGGTCGCAGATGACAGACACCCACCAA
This sequence comes from Octadecabacter algicola, assembly GCF_021532625.1. GTDB lineage: Bacteria > Pseudomonadota > Alphaproteobacteria > Rhodobacterales > Rhodobacteraceae > Octadecabacter > Octadecabacter algicola. The sequence goes on along the minus strand of NZ_JAKGAR010000002.1, from coordinate 732,010 downwards.
TTCATGCGGTTGACCTCACAGCTTAAAATGAACCGATTGGGAGCTTACCGCATTGCGGGGAAACCCTTCGTGAGACCTTTGGCACCTTGGGCGTTGAACGACGCAATTGTGGCGTTAGGCGAGGCTGATACAGAAATCATGCTGTTCGTGGGCAATCGCGGCTGCATCCAAATCCATACCGGCCCGCTAAATACCATCAAGCCGATGGGGCCTTGGCAAAACGTATTGGACCCAATGTTCAACCTGCACCTGCGCACCGACCACGTGGCCGAAGTCTGGGCCGTGGAAAAGCCAACGAAACGTGGCATGGCGATTTCCATCGAGGCTTTTGACAAGCACGGCATGTTAATTCTGCAAATGTTCGGCCGTCACCGCGAAACGGATGAGGTGGACCACACCGGTGCTTTCAAAGACCTGATCAAGACGCTCCCAGAACTTCATTTGGAGGACGCATAAGTCATGAAAAACCTATTCCTGTCCGGTGCGACCGCACTTATGTTCCCCGCATTTTCTATGTCCGTCTTCGCTGAAGAACGCGTCTTGTCGATCGGTGGGTCAATCACAGAAATCGTTTTTGCCCTTGGTGAACAGGACCGCTTGATCGCACGCGACACGACATCCAGTTTCCCTGCGGTTGTCGAAGACCTTCCTGATGTGGGCTATATGCGCGCTCTCTCCCCTGAGGGGGTATTGTCCGTCGATCCGACCCTTATCATCGCCGAGGAAGGAAGCGGCCCTTTTGAGACGATTGAAGTGTTGGAAGGCGCGAACATACCCTTCGTCACGATCCCGGATGGGTTTGATCGCGCAGCCGTCGCAACCAAAATCCAAGCCGTCGCACAGGCCCTAGGCGTTCCAGATAAAGGCGCCCAACTGGCGGCTGAAGTCGATGCGCAGCTGGCGGCATTGGACACGAACGTGGACGCCCCATCGCGCGTGATGTTTATCCTATCCACCCAAGGTGGGCGGATCATGGCGTCGGGCACGGATACCGCAGCCGACGGGATTATCGCGCTAGCTGGTGGCATCAACGCAGTCACTGGCTTTGAGGGCTACAAACCTTTGACCGACGAAGCTGTGACTTTGGCTGCCCCCGACGTGATCGTAATGATGACGAGCGACGGCGATCACGGTTCAGCGGATCAAGAACTGTGGTCTCATCCCGCAATATCGACCACCCCCGCGGCGCAAACCCAATCCCTCGTACGCATAAACGGGCTCTTGCTGCTGGGCTTTGGTCCTCGCACGCCAGAGGCTGCAGCGACATTGCACTCTGCGCTCTACGGCGAGGGTTAATCGATGGCGATCATTGAAGCTGGGATACCGTTCCCTCCCAGGCAAGCTGGGGACCGCAGCGCACAGGCGATGGCGGTTCTTGTACTTTGTGCCGTTCTGCTGCTTGTGATGATCATCGCCAGCCTTACGGTTGGCGCCTCAGGGACGTCCCTACTTCAATCCCTGTTTGCATGGGCATCCGGGGAACCGATCGGGTTGCGCGAAAAGGTCATCTTGTTTGACATCCGCGCACCCCGCACATTGCTTGGGGCACTGGTCGGCGCATCCTTGGCGGTATCGGGCGCAGTTATGCAGGGATTGTTCCGTAATCCGCTTGCAGACCCCGGATTGGTTGGTGTCAGCGCGGGAGCGGGCCTTGGCGCGATCATGGCGATTGTTCTGGGTGGCATGTTGCCCCCCGCTTTCGCGGTACTGACAGGCATGTACACGGTCCCTATCGCAGCATTTGCCGGTGGTTGGTTGTCCACCATCTTGCTGTACCGTGTTGCAACACGAAAGGGTCGCACATCTGTTGCCGTTATGCTCTTGGCCGGTATCGCCTTGGGCGCATTAACGGGCGCGATTGCCGGAGTAATGGTCTACATGGCCGACGACAATCAGCTCCGTGATCTGACATTCTGGGGGCTTGGGTCATTGGCCGGCGCCACATGGACCAAACTGTTTGTTGCAGGCCCACTTATCGTATTGGCCTTGGCAACCACCCCGTTCCTCGCACGCGGGCTAGACGCGCTGACCTTGGGCGAAGCCACCGCAGGACATTTAGGTATTCCAGTTCAACGCATGAAAAACGTAGCTATCCTAACGGTCGCGGGCGCAACAGGCGCAGCAGTCGCCGTGTCGGGCGGCATCGGTTTCGTAGGCATTGTCGTGCCCCATTTACTGCGCCTTTCAATCGGGCCAAGCCACCGTTATCTGCTGCCCATTTCCGCCCTTTTAGGTGCCGCCTTTCTGCTTGGCGCAGACATGATTTCACGGACCATCGTCGCCCCCAGCGAACTGCCCATCGGTATCGTCACGGCCACCATTGGCGGGCCATTCTTCCTTTATGTCTTGCTGCGTAATCGCGGCCTCTTGGATATGTAAACGATGCTTAACGCGACAGATATCGAACTATCTATTGGTAAAGCACCAATCCTACACAACGTTGAGTTTCAGGCTCAATCTGGGCAATTGACCGCGATTGTTGGCCCCAACGGATCTGGTAAAACGACACTTCTTAAGGCGATGACAGGCGACCTGCCTTATAAGGGAATTGTCACGCTGGATGGGACAGATGTACAAGCCATTCCCGCGCCCTCGCTTGCCGCTCGCCGCGCCGTCTTACCGCAAGCAGCGGGCCTCGCGTTTCCATTTACAGTGCTCGAGGTTGTGCGCCTTGGCCTGACGGCAGGGCTTGGGGCGCAAGACAGCAGCCTCCCCCAGCGCGCGCTCGCCCATGTGGGGCTGGCTGGCTACGAGGGACGGCTGTATCACGCTTTGTCAGGGGGCGAGCAACAACGCTGCCAGTTGGCGCGCGTGCTGGTGCAAGTCTGGGAACCGACACGCAATGGCAAAGCATCTTGGTTGTTTCTAGATGAACCAGTTTCTGCGCTCGACATCGGCCACCAGCTTGAAGTGATGACAATCGCACGACGGTTTGCCGACGCAGGTGGCGGTGTGATTGCCGTCATGCACGACTTGAACCTGACGTCTATGTTTGCCGATAGTATACTGTTGATGAACAGTGGCCGCACCGTCGTCCAAGGAAACGCCCAAACTGTGCTATCAGACGAATATCTGTCACGGGCCTACGGGTGCCGGGTTCGCGTAAATGTAGCGCCGTTACATATTCAGGATGCACCCTACATACTGCCCCATATGGCCGATCTGATCTAGACCATTACGATTGGCAGGCCATCAATATGCTGAATGTCTGCATCAGTTTGAAACACATCACGCAACAAGTCTGACGTCACCGTTTGGGCAGGCGCTCCCTCAACCGCGATTTGCCCGTCGTGCATTGCCACAAGCCAATCGGCATAGCGGCTCGCGTAATTGATATCGTGCAAAACAATGACGATGGTTTTTCCATGATTATCGGCAAGATCGCGCAACAATGCCATAAGCGAGCGCGCCCCCGCGATATCGAGATTGTTCAATGGTTCATCGAGCAACATATACTCGGTGTCCTGCGCAAAGGTCATAGCAATTTGCGCCCGTTGACGCTGCCCGCCTGACAGTTCATCTACGGATCGTTTCGCCAAACCTGTCAGTCCGAAAACGGCCAGCGCATGTTCAACCGCAGCTTCATCATCGGCGGTAGGACGACCTTGATGATAGGGGTAACGCCCGAATGAAACCAAATCCCGCACACAAAGCCGCGGCACCTGATCAGGCATCTGCGGCAGGATCGAAAGATGTTTGGCCAGTTCGCGATTTGAACAGGACCCGACAGTCAAATTGCCAACGATTACTGACCCGCCTTGCAGCTTTTCCAGCCGCGCGATCAACGACAGCAGGGTCGACTTCCCTGCCCCGTTCGGACCGATCAACGCAGAGATTTTTCCGCGAGGCAAATCCAGCGAAATATCCGTTAAGATTGGCGCACCGCCTATTTGATGGGAAAGGTTGCGAATAGAAATCATCTGCGGTGCCCCTTCAGAAGCAGGATCAAGAACAATGCGCCGCCCAACAGGTCAATCACCACCGACAACGGCGTCGACAGTTTGAACAAGCGTTCTAATATCGTTTGTCCACCGATCAATGTGATCGCGGAAATCAGCCCTGCGCTGACAAACAACACCCCGTGCTTTTCAATAGGCGTCACCAACCGCGCGAGGCTAACGACCAGCAGTCCTAAGAACGCCACAGGCCCAACCAACGCGGTCGACACCGCGACCAACACGGCAGTTAAGACCAAGGCCTTCATTTGTGTGCGTCGTAAATCGACTCCTAGGCTCACAGCCGCCTCGCGACCGAGTGTCATCACATCCAAGGCAAACCGCATACGCCACGCCAAACCCACTCCAACGCAGCACACCACGGTGGCGATCATTAGTAAGTCGGTCTCGATCTGGGCAAATCGCGCATAAGACGCGCCTTGGATGACAGAGAATTCGTTTGGGTCGATCATCCGTTGCATAAAATCCGTCAGGGACCGGAACAATGCGCCCAGAACGATGCCCGTTAGGATCATCCGCATCAGGTTGCTGTGCGCCGAACGAAGAAGTGTTGAAAACAATGCCAATGCTGCCAACGTCATGGCCGACGCTGTGACGGCAAAAATGATCTGGTCCGACAAACCAACAAAGGCCATCCCCCCTAGAAAGAAAACAGCGCCAGTTAAAATCATCACATAGAGCGCATCAAACCCCATGATTGACGGTGTCAGAATACGGTTCTGAGACACCGTTTGAAACAGCACAGTGGATGTCGAAATCGCAAAACCCACGAGGATCAATGCCGCAAGCTTGGTTCCACGAAACGGGATCACAAAGCTAAGCGGTCCGCGTGCACCAATGGTCATGTAGCCAATACAGCACAGACACAAAATCACAGCCAGCCAGATCAAACGACTACGCATATCGTGGTGTCCGGTACAGCAACCAAAGAAAGATAGCGGCGCCGACAACGCCCAACACTGTGCCGACGGGAACCTCAAACGGAAAACGGATCAAGCGACCTGCGATATCTGAACCCAACGTCAAACTAGCTCCCATCATCGCCACCAATGGCAAGGTCCGACGCAGGTTGTCCCCAAACAACCGCGAGATAATATTGGGCACTACAAGTCCTACAAACGGGATGATTCCGACAGTTACGACGGTCAACGCCGATATCAATGAAATGGCGATTAGCCCAACTAAAACGACCTGTTTGTAATTCAAGCCCAATGACGTGGTTACGGCCTGCCCCATCCCAACGATTGCAAATTGATCTGCTGCAAAATATGTCAGTGCGGCACCTGCAGCCGCCAGCCACAATAACTCGTATCGTCCCCTCAGGACGCCCGAAAACTCACCATTCAACCAAACAGAAATGAACTGCAGCAGGTCAGCCTGATAGGCAACGAAAACCACTGCCGCCCCGATGAGCCCGCCATAGACGAGGCCGATCAATGGAACCAACAGTGGCTGGGTTGGTGGCAAACGGCGGACAATGGCAAGAAACCCAAGACTGGTCACCAGCGCCGTCACTGAGGCCAAACTCATCTTTAGAAATATCGAAGCCTGCGGGGTAAGAATGGTTACCACCAAAATGCCCAATGCTGCGCCCTGCCCAGTCCCAGCGGTCATGGGTTCTACGAACCTGTTACGCACCAGCATTTGCATTACACAACCAGCAACGGCCAGCGTTCCACCCGCAATCACGGCGGCGATCGTACGTGGGAACCGGCTAATCCCGATCAGGCGTAATGCCTCGGGGTCGCGCCAAAGATCGCCAAAAGACAGATCAATCACGCCCACGAAAATCGAGATGAATGACAAAAAGGCGAGCGCAAAACCGCCCGCCCAATACCAGCGTGTCATCGGCATTTAGTCCGCAAACGTCGTCGCAAACTGGTTAACGATCTGTGTCATAGACTGAATGCCACCGCTGGAAATGTAGACATTGGCACTGTTCAGGTAGATCACGTTGTGGTTCGCCCATGCGGCCGTTTCGTGAACCAAAGCGTTGTCCAATGTCACAGCTGCTACATCTCCTTCTTGGCCAATAGCGGCGGCACGGTCGATCACGATCAATACATCCGGGTTGGCATCACGGATAAATTCAAAGCTGATCGCTTCGCCGTGGGTCGCCTCTTCGACGGCCTCGACGGCTTCGGGGATTTCCAACGCAGTGTGCAACCAGCCAAAGCGTCCATTGGCACCATATGCCGAAACGGTTGGTCCATTCGTCATGACGATAAGTGCACTGCCCTCGTCGGCCATAGCTACTTTCGCGGCTTCGAGGTTCTGCTCAAATGCGGATAGCAAAACGGCCGCTTCGGTCTGCTTTCCGAAAATCTCACCGTATGCGTTCAATCGCGCTAGGCCCTGACCAACGGTATCTTCCCAAATTGTCATGTCGATTGTCGGCGCGATTTCTGCCAGGTCGGGCGCCACGCGTGATGATCGGCCACCTGCGATCAACAGATCATATCCACCCGCTGCTATCGCCTCGAAATCGGGTTCAAACAATGTGCCGACGCTTGCAGCGCCTTCTGCCGTGTCGGTGACATAGTCAACAAACAGCGGCGAAACAACACCCGCGACTTCGACGCCAAGCGCGTCCAATGTGTCCAACGCAGCAATATCAAACACTGCGATGCGATCAGGCAAGACAGATACCTCCGCAGTACCTGTGTAGGTGTCGATTTCTACCGTTTCCCCAAATGCGGGTGCGGTCACAACAGTTAGGGAAAGTGCCAATGCACGAAACATATCAGTCATCCTTTTGATTGAAGGCATGGCTGACCAAAATGGTTGGCTTTGCAGATTGATCCGTGAATAGAACTGCATTTTTCCAAAGTCCAGAGGGATAAGCCCCCTTGCTTTACATTTCCGACTAATTTAATCAGGTAATCTAAAGCCGGTCCTAGCCAACCTACTTGGAGAGCCCAGACCAGAACCACTCAGGAGATACGTCATGGTCTGGCGAACACAGAAACCACCGACTCAACCAACGGCGAAAGCGCCCATGTTGGACAAGAACGAAGTACTTGAAACCATGCTTGGTGAAGGCGGGCCATCGTCGGGCTTTGCCGAACTTATACTGGACAGGTTTTTGATCGAAGGACGTTTGCAATGACAGACATCGCAGTTCCGACCGTAGTCAACGAAGCCCCCCGCCCCAAAACATATGACGCGCAAGAGTTGATGCCCGATGGGCGTCCAGCCTGCATCGTTTTGGGCGATCAATCTTATTTTCTGCGCATTACGCGCGCGGGAAAGTTGATCCTCACCAAGTAGCTTACCCCGCGACCTGACACCCAGCATCAAGTGGCAATACGGCTGCTTGCCAAGCAAGGAAAACCGAATGCCTAAAACGCCCAGCCCTTGCATTGATGTGTGTAAGTTCAAACGAGAAGGCCATTGTCTCGGGTGTTCTATGACAAAAGAGCAAAAGTCTTTGTTCAAAGAGCTAAAGAAAAACAAAAGTCGTGAAGCCTTTGTTGAAATGTTGATTCAACAACAGGACAGACTGGGAAAATACAGCCATTGGCCAACCAAATATAATAAGAAATGCACAAAGAAAAAGGTCAAGCCAGTCGCCGCGATACAGGGCTTGGCTTGACCTCGCTTGGGTGGCTGCCGGGCTTGCTTGCTACCGCATAGGTGGCTGGCTGGCTCGGTGGCTTCCTTTGCTTTATGACCGCGAAGAAGCGGTTTTAGCTTAGATGGGCCCGCAAGAACCACGCAAATTTTTCGTGCGTTTGACCGCGTGCGATACAAAGGTCTTCGGTTAGCGTATCGCCATGATCCGCTGCAATCGCGCCCGCGCCGGCCAATGTCGCCGCTAATGTTTCCTGGGCGATCTGCATCGCCTTTATCATTTCTTTATCCGTGGCGTGACCGTCATGTTCTTTGACCTTTGAGCGCGCCAACATACCCGCAAGCGTTCCTTCGGCGTGAGCATCAAGGGCCTTAACCCGTTCAGCAAAATCATCTTGCGCAATGAAGTGGTCTTCGTACATCTTCTGGAACAACTCATGCAGGGGACCGAACCCCATGCCGGTTACGTTCCAGTGAAAATTCTGCGCCAGCATCGTTGCGACCGCCGTTTCGGCAACGGACTGGTTGAGGGCTTCAACAATGGCGTTTTTTGCATCTGTAGACAGCGCTGCTGCGGTCTGTGTCATCTCTTTACTCCTGCGAATGAAAAGCTGGCTTGCGACAACGTCACTGGCTTGCTGTCGTCAAAATTAACGTCAGCAATTTAGAATGCAAGAGTTTTTAGAATAATTCTAATTCAGGGAAAAACAGTCAACTATTCTCGTGACCAGAAAGGCAACCAATCTTCGGTTTTCGTGGGCAACGCGGGACCGAAGCAAAAAGGCCCGACTTAGATCGTCCGAAATGGCGCAAGCCTTTCCGAGCTGAACCAGCCATTGCTCATCAAACGTCATTTCCTTTGCGCCCGGTGCCAAGAGCCGTGCCGGTTGCCCCAAAGCTTGAGCCAGACACCGCATCAATGCCTCTGAGTGGGCAGTTTGGTTGTCTGTGCGGGAAACCTGAAGCAAAGCACAAGCTTGAAACAATTCTGTCTGGGGCTTCGCCCGACATTTCATGGCGGTGAACCTAAGATGGTTCAAAAATGCGATGGCCCCAACATCGTGGGGTTGCTCCGACACCTCTTCTAGAATTTCAATCTGTCGAAGTCGTATCATGAGGGCCCTGTTTGCAAAAAATTATTATCACACCCGCATACCTGACTATTACTGTCGGAAATTACAAGCCCAACCAACACGTCCCTTTCAACATTTCGAAAAGGGCCCCCATCAAAGGGGGGAAACGCTGTCGGATATGTCATGCGTGCAGGCTACGATCTCCCGCCGATGAACAGTTATGTTGGGTATGCCGAGGCCATTTCAGTGGGCTTGGCACTTATCTCGCGCGCCAGTGATCGAGAGTTAATTCGTGCAGCCCGTCTCGAAAAGTTGGTTTGTTCTGATGGGTTCTATGACGTTTCGATGACATTTGAGTAACGGCACCATGAAGAGTCGCGCAGCCCTGAGCGTTGTTACAAAAACTCTATGAACTTTTCACAAATCCGTCACGCCGCACCCGTAGCCCACGCCAAGTGCAGACTGATCTGCATATCTTTCAGGTGGATTCCAAATTTCACCAAAGAAGATTTTCCGTTTCAGGGCAGCGCTTTACGCCCCGAAAAATAATGTGCGCCATGGGGCGTGCAAGACATCACACCGGAGTACGATCATGAAGAACATCGCGATAAGCTCAGCTGCTGTGCTTAGCATGTTGGCAAGCACGGCGTTTGCCGAAACCGAAATCACTTGGTGGCATGGCATGGGCGGCGCGCTTGGCGAGACTGTCAATGAAATCGCCGAAGGATTTAACGCAAGTCAAGACGACTACACCATCACGCCCGTATTCAAAGGCACCTACGAAGAAACCCTTACGGCGGGTATTGCCGCATTCCGTGCGGGTGAACAGCCCAACATCATGCAGGTGTTCGATGCCGGTGCCGCCACCGTGATCGCAGCCGAAGGTGCTACCATTCCAGTGCAAGACCTACTGGAAGCCAATGGCGTGGGCTTCGACATCGAAGACTACATTTCAGGCGTTCGTTATTTTTACGCAGACGTCGACGGTAAGATGATTGGGATGCCGTTCAACTCATCCTCGCCAGTCATGTATTACAACATGCAGGCCCTAGAAGCGGCTGGCGTTACGCCGCCAGCCACTTGGGAAGAGTTCGAAACGGTCACAGCACCTGCACTGAAAGACGCGGGCTACGTTGCACTGTCCCAATCCCACCTGCCGTGGATCTTCGTCGAGAACTTTATGTCTCGCAATGATCTGCCGTTCGCGACCAACAACAACGGCTATGACGGCGCTGAGGGCACCGAAATCCTCGTCAATGTTGATCCGCTAAAGGCGCATTTCACAGCGGTCACAGAATGGCAGGACGCAGGTTACTTTGAATGGTTCGGCACAGGCTGGAACGATAACCAAACGCCATTCGAAAACGGTGAAGTTGCGATCTGGCTCGGGTCTTCGGGTTCATTCGGTGGGCTGTCCCAACTGGACCTCGATTTCGATTTCTCGACGACGTATCTGCCGTATTGGGAGGCCGTCACAACAGAGCCAAAGCAAACCTTTATCGGTGGCGCGGCATTGTTCGCGATGTCCGGTCAACCTGACGAAGAAAATGCTGCCACGGCTGCGTTCTTTGAATACCTGACCTCTCCCGAGGTGCAGTACATGTGGCACCGTGAAACTGGTTATGTTCCTGTAACCGAAGAAGCCTACGAACTGGCAAAAGCAGACGGACACTATGACCGTTTCCCAGCTGCTGAAACTGGGATCTTGCAATTGTCCCTAGACGCGAGCGAGAACACACGCGGCTACCGCATGGGGTTTTACGTCCAAATCCGCGACGTAATGAACCGTGAATTCGGCCGCATCCTGACAGGCGAAACATCCGTAGATGACGCATTCGATATCATAGAAGCCGATGCGAATGGCCTTCTGACGCGTTTCGCGCAAACACAGAACTAAACCATTCCGGTTTGACCTTGGCGGTCGCACATACGTGCGGCCGCCCCCATTTCAAATACCCCCGAGGACATCATGAAACGAGCAGGCTTCACCACGCGGTGGCTTCCTATTCTATTGCTACTACCGCAATTGGTAATCATCGCCGTGTTTTTCTACTGGCCCGCGGCCCATGCAGTACAGTCGTCTTTCTATCTGGAAGATCCATTCGGGTTCGGTTCCAGTTTCGTGGGGTTCGACAATTACACCCATCTTGCGCAAAGTTCCGAATACGCCCGCATCGCAAAATTCACCCTGCTGTTCACAATCCTCGTGACGTTCTTTTCGCTGGCATTGGCGCTGGTGCTGGCCGTCAAAGCCGACAATGTGATCCGCGGCGCAAAGACCTACCGCACCTTACTGATGTGGGTTTATGCTGTGGCGCCACCCGTAGCGGGCTTTATCGGGCTGCTGATGTTGAACCAAACGTGGGGCCCACTGGCCGAACTGGCCAAATCCGTTGGCTGGGATTTCAAGCTAGGTGTCAATTTCGCAGATACTGCCGCCGCCATGGTTTTGGTCTCGGTCTGGAAACAGGTTCCCGTCAACTTCATCTTCTTTCTGTCCGGCCTACAATCCATTCCCAAGTCAGTCCGCGAAGCCGCTTTGATCGACGCCAAATCGTCCTTTCGTCGATTTTGGGACGTGACATTCCCGCTGCTGGCACCAACCGGTTTTTTCCTGTTGGTCATTAACATCACCTACGCACTGTTTGACACCTTTGGCGTCGTCGATGTGTTGGTCAAAGGCGAGCCGGGCAACAACCCAATGACCCTAGTTTATAAGGTTTACGTCGACGGCTTCCGTGGCAATGACATCGGCGGTTCCTCGGCGCAATCGGTGATCCTGATGGTGCTTGTCCTTGCGCTGACGATCTTTCAGTTCCGGCTGATCGAACGCCGCATCCACTATACATAAGGGGCCGGATCATGACCGAAACCACCCATATTCCCGTCGCCAAACGCCGCCTGAAATGGGGCCGCGTGCTGGACCATTCGATCCTGATCCTTGGGGCCCAGTTTATGCTGGTGCCATTGCTGATGGTTTTGCAAACGACAACGACGACCGACCTTGAAACGATCCGCAATGGCCCTGAATTTATCATCGGCGACCAGCTTGATGATAACTTCCGCGCTGCCATGTTCACCGCATCCGGTTTTTCGGGCGAAAACACCGGTCTGCGGATGCTGGCTAACTCAATGATCCTTGGGATCGGCTTTGCCTTGGGTAAGATCGTGATTGGGATGATGGCCGCCTACGCGCTGGTTTACTTCCGCCTGCGTTTTGCGACCTTTGCTTTCTGGCTAATCTTTACGACGCTGTTGTTACCACTCGAAGTTCGCATCCTGCCCTCTTACGAGATTGCGCAAAGACTTGGATTGTTGAACACTTACACTGGCCTGATCCTTCCGCTGATCGCCTCTGCGACAGCGACCTTCTTCTTTCGACAGTTTTTCCGCTCCGTCCCAGAGGAGTTGGTCGAAGCCGCACGCATCGACGGCGCGGGCCCCGTCAAATTCTTCATCGACATCCTTGTGCCGCTGTCCCAAACCATGATCGCTGCAATGTTCATCATAATGTTTGTGTTCGGTTGGAACCAGTATCTTTGGCCGACAATGGTGACCACAGACGAAGGTATGTACACCCTCGTGCGCGGTATTAAGCAACTTACCCAAGATCTCGAGGGGACAAGCATCCCCGAATATGGCCGTGCCAACATGCTGGCGCTGATCGCGATCCTGCCACCTGTGCTGGTCGTAATTATTTTCCAAAGCTGGTTCGTCAAGGGCCTGACTGAATCCGACAAATAGGACGAATAAAATGGCGCAAGTCTCGCTTAACAAAATCCGCAAAGTTTACCCAAATGGTTTTGAGGCCGTTAAACCCATCAGTTTCGATATCACCGATGGTGAATTTGTTGTGCTGGTCGGCCCGTCTGGTTGCGGCAAATCCACCCTCCTGCGCATGGTCGCCGGTCTCGAGGATATTTCCGAGGGCGCGCTGTCCATCGGAGATCGCAATGTGAACCACGTCGACCCCGCGGATCGCGACATCGCAATGGTATTCCAAAACTACGCTCTTTACCCGCATATGACCGTGCGCAAAAATATCGGTTACGGGCTGAAGAACCGCAAAATTGCCGCGCACGACATTGAGGCAAAGGTGCAAGCAGCGGCCAAGATGCTCAACCTCACCGATTATCTGGATCGTAAGCCGAGCCAGCTGAGCGGCGGTCAGCGACAGCGTGTTGCCATGGGGCGCGCTGTGGTCCGCGATCCAGCGTTATTCCTGTTTGACGAACCCCTGTCTAATCTGGACGCCAAATTGCGCCACCAGATGCGCATCGAAATTAAGGCCCTGCAACGGCGTTTAGGCGTGACCTCGATCTATGTGACCCATGATCAGGTCGAGGCAATGACAATGGCGGATCGTATCATCGTCCTGAACAATGGCCAGATTGAACAAATCGGCACGCCCGCTGAAATTTATCACAGACCCGCATCCACCTTTGTGGCCAGCTTTATGGGCGCGCCACCGATGAACCTAATTGCCGCGCAAGGGCACGATGGCCGCATCATGGTTGGCGACATGGCTTTGGCGTCCAACAATATCATAGGTCCTGTCACCATGGGCATCCGTCCCGAGGATGTAGAAATTGGTCCCGATTGCGAAATCCCGTTCACGGTCGACATCGTCGAAGAACTGGGTGCACACCGGCTGTTGCACGGGCAAGTCGACGGGCAAGATTTCACCATCCATGTGGCCAAAGACGTCGCGCTCTCAGCCGGCCCGATCCGTATGACGATCAAACCCGAAGCGATGATTTTGTTTGACGCGCAAACTGGGCTAGCACTGTGATCACCACTTAGCCTGTCACGCGAGTCCTGATCTGTACGGCCAAGCAGGAGCGTATTCAGCCTTAGGGCGCGCCCTTCTGGTCTGGCCTGAGCCACCCTTTATAATGCACTAAGGTCGCGCCTGTCGGGGCCTTGAGAAGTACATCAAAATGAAACACACCATCGATCTCGGCTTCACTTGCGATGCTTTCAGGCAATAGAAAACGGGGAATCGGGATCGAACCGATACGCCCGCCTTTGACAGGGAAATTCAGCCGTGCGTCACGTACATGAAGATCGAGGTCAAACGTCAACAGACCGAATTTCTCACTCATGCCATCCGAGGTGGGACACAGGACGGATTTAAACGTGCTGCGCCCGAACCGCCGCAGCCATGTTTCACCGTTCTTAAATGGGGTCTTTGTGACCTCGACTTCAATGTCATCCGTTGTGGCCGGAAACCCGAACATAAGCGCCGCAATGCGGGCCTGTAGCCCCCTACCCCGCGTCACGCTTGCCCGTCCACGGAATGCACGAGGGATCACTGACTCATGGGTCTTACGAACGGTATTCGGTAATGTGTCGAACGTCGCGCCCAGAACAGTCTGGAATGGCGACACCACTTCGCGGGTTTGCATTTCCGTTTCAATGTCGAGGCCCTCGAAGCATGCTTCAATCGCATCCAATGAAACCAAAGACAGCGCAGGCCCAGCGCCGTTCGGGATCATCCCCAAATCCCGACAGGCAGCCCGCACCGCAATGGCTGGCGTATAAGGGCCATCTCCGCTGTTTGCCCGCATGATCCAGCGTCTAAGTTCAAAGCCATCGTGATTTGGGACAATGACTTCTACGATCATCCCTCCGCGATCGGACCCAAACGGCGTAAGCGCCTTGGCCCCCAGCATCATTCCATTGACCATCCAATCGCGCAGGCGAAACCCAAGCGCGCCGCGCAGGATTGAAAACGCCGCCAAACCGTAGCGCATAACGCTCAATTCCAACCCAGCGCGAAACGTAACTGTGGAACAATCAAAGTGATCCGGAAACAATCTCTGATCGGGCACTTCAATCCGCCAACCCTGTCTGCTGAAGGTGCCGAGATCATAACCTTTGGGGTCAGACCAAGACCGCACAAGTTCGTCGTTTCCGCCATGCTTTTCCGTATATGTGCAGCCCGCTTGTTCGAGGATACTTTCAACTACAGCGCGGCCCCTTGGGGCCTTGTTCCCTGGCAGTATTGCGCATTCGATCATCAAGGGTTTGGTATGTTCACGAAGGGTTTCGACAGCCGCTGATGTAATCGCAGGCGTGGACGACATGCCCGAATAAACGCAAACGCCATTATCCTTCGCTTGTTGGTTCAGACAACTGATCCCTGCACAAAACGCAGCATTGTCGCATATATCAAAGTAATGCGCACCGTACGCAATCGCCGCCTTGGCGACGCGGTATGGATCATCCCCATAAGAATGAAACGGACCGGCTGCGTCCACGATAACGTCAAACCCGTCCAAGCCCGTAAGCGGCCCATTTCGATCAAAGACACGATGGGGGAACGGTGATGCGTCAGGTTTTCGGCGGCTCGCAATCGTAACTGCAACACCATCTCGCGCCAAAAGCTCGCAAAGGCGTGCTCCGAACGCGCCGGTTCCTCCGATGACCAAAACCTTCATGGCAGCAATCGAGCCTTCAATGCCTCATTAGGTATTTCGCACATCTCGGCGCGCCCAAACATCGCGTAACGGTTACGCGCCACACGGGCATACAACCAATCGCGCGCGGGTTTCGGAAAGAGCTTCAACCATACCAGCAGTCGCCCAATGCCACCCGTGCGCCGCCCCAACTGAATTAAGGCGTCCAGATCACGCCAGACAGCGCCATCCTCTTCGATAAATAACCACGAGTCGGGGTCCAGCGGGTCTAGCCAATGCTGGCGCATTAAATCAGACCCTGTCTTCCCCTGAATTGGGGCAATTCGGATTGACCCACCCTTGTCTAACCGATGGACCATTTTAGCCCCGAACGCACAAAGCGCACAGGTTCCATCCATCACAGCCACGGCATAAGGTTCGCTCACGAGCAATAATCCCTTCGCAGCATAGCTAAACGAAAAACGCCGCCCAGTTAAAGGGCGGCGTAGTGTCTCACGGCGTAAAGATAATCAGTCAGCCCAGCGCCATGGACGGGTGAACGCCCCCAAAGCTGATACGACCTGTTCATCGCTCACATCGCCCGTCTTGCTTAGCTGCGCAACAAGGCCAAGCTTCTTGTCTTCGACAACCGATGTGACTTCGGCGGCGACATTAGCTTTGCTCAAGGTCATATTGTAAATCCGCGTGATCGCGGACTTACGCAGGTCTGGCTTAAAGATTTTGCCGACAGCCGTCTTGGGCAACTCATCCATGATCTCTAGGTGTTTTGGATAGGCTGCACGTTCATGGATGTGACGCTTAGCGTGGTCCAAAAGTTCCTCGACTGTTGCTGTCGCTCCCTCAACCAGTTCAACAAATGCAGCAGGAACTTCGCCCGCGTGTGCATCCGGTTGCCCAATCGCACCTGCGAAGGCGACATCGTGGTGGCCTGCTAGGGCTTCTTCGATCTCTGCTGGGTCGATGTTGTGGCCCCCGCGGATAATCAAGTCTTTGGCGCGCCCTGTAATCCAAAGGTAACCGTCTTCATCGATACGTCCCAAATCACCTGTGCGCAGGTATTGGCGGGTTTTGACGTTGGCACCCGGGTAGAACAGATCCGCGTTCTTGGCCGCTTCCGTATAGGTGTGCCCCTCATAGACACCGGGGGAATTCACGCAAATCTCACCAATCTCGTCCGTGCCAAGATCAACATGAGTATGCGGATCAATGATCCGCACTTTGGTGTGCGGGAACGGAATCCCGATTGACCCGACCTTCTTTTCGCCCTCAGGCGGGTTGATCGACACAAGGCAGGTTGCTTCTGTCAAACCGTAGCCTTCGCAGATTGTGACACCAGCTGCGGCTTCGAATTTCTTGTAGAGTTCAAGCGGCAAAGGTGCCGACCCACAAAACGCTAGGCGCAGACTTGAAATATCGGCGTTCACTGGACGTTGCATCAACGCCGACATAGCCGTCGGAACCGTGATCATGAACGTCACCTTATGGCGCTCGACCAGCTTCCAGAAATTATCAAACACCCCGTCCCCGCGATAACCCTGCGGTGTTGGAAACACGATATGCGCACCAGAACCCAACGACGCCCCGAGCGATACAATTGTCGCGAACACGTGGAACAATGGCAGTGGACAAATCAGAATGTCCTCGGGTTCAAACAACAATTTGTCCCCGAGCCATGAATTATAAAGAATCCCTGAATTGAGGTGTTGTGCCACCTTGGGCATACCCGTCGTCCCACCCGTGTGGAAATACGCCGCTGGCCGATCTTCTTTGGGGTCTTCAAAGGTAAGGGTCGTTAGTTGTTTGGCGATGGATTTATTGAAATCAATGATCCGCGCACCGTGGTTCACTTTGACCTTTGGGCGGATCATCGGCACGATCAGACGCTTGATGCCACCGATATATTTCAGCAGGTCCACTTCGACGACCGTTTTGACATTTGGCGCGTGATCTACGGCTTCGGCTGCTTTTTGAGCCACGTCAGTCTTTGGAAATGCCTTGAGCGTAACGAGAACCTTAGCGCCCGTTTCTTTTAGAATTGCACCAATCTGATCGGCATCCAGCAACGGGTTAATCGGGTTCACGATACCAGCGACAGCACCACCAAGGTATGTCAGCACAGTTTCCATCGAATTTGGTAAAAGGAACGCAACAACGTCATCCGTGCCAACACCAAGTTCGCGGAAGAGGTTTGCAGTCTGTGCGACTTTGCCTTGCAGATCGGCCCAGTTCAGCGTTTCGCATGGATCATTCTCACCCGAGAACATCTGAAACGTGACCGCATTACGGTTCGCGTGTTTATCAGCATTGCGGCCAAGCTGTTCCCAAATGGAATGGGCTACGCCGCGCTCTTCCCATGTACGTTCATTTTCGATCGCATTGCGATCCGCCATTGAAGCGAATGACATAGCACGCTCCTCCCTGTTATGTGTTCCCACCTTTACTGGTGGGCTTCTCCCTGACTGTAAGATGTGGCCGAATGACGCGCTACGCAAGTCTGACGCCGCGGAAAAAAGGGGCCCCTATCGGAGCCCCTAATGATCTAGCTGTCATTTTCTTGGCCAAGCCTAAGAAATTATCAGTCTTGAGGGATCCGCAAGACTTGCCCTGGATAGATTTTATCTGGGTTGCTCAGCATCGGTTTGTTTGCCTCGAAAATCTTCATGTAGGCATTGGCATTGCCCAAGGTCTTCTTAGCAATCGCTGACAGATTGTCGCCAGCTTCTACCGTGTGGAATACTGCCGTGTCAGCAGCGTCGTCTTCGACTTCGGCAACGCCATCGACGTTACCGACCGCAAGAATTACCTTTTCACGGGCTTCTTTAGACGTGGCTTCACCTTTAATTTTAACCTTGTCGCCTTCGACGGTGATCTCAAGACCTTCCGCATCAAGCCCTAGATCAGCAACTTCTTTTTGCAATGCTTCTGCGGTTGGCTCATCGGCAATTTTTTTGCCCGAGCGCTTCAGAAAACTAAACAATCCCATCTTTTCTTTCCTTATCTGTATTGAAGGTTGAACAAGACCCTAAAGGTTTAATGCACAATGATAAGGGGAATTACTCTGCTACAATCCCATCTGTAAATTGTAGCTTTGCCAGACGCGAATATAGTCCGCCCTGCGCAACCAAATCATCATGGGTGCCAATCGCAGCAATCTGACCTTCTTCGAATACGATAATGCGATCGGCCTTTTTCACAGTTGCCAAACGGTGCGCTACGATAAGGGTGGTACGATCTTGGGACAAAGTGTCTACCGCACTTTGCACGGCACGTTCGGACTCCGCGTCCAAAGCGCTGGTGGCTTCGTCCAACAACAAGACAGGCGCATCCCGCAAAATCGCACGTGCTATCGCAATCCGCTGTTTCTGCCCGCCAGACAACATAACCCCACGTTCACCTACATATGAATCGTAGCCCTCTGGCAGTGCCATCAAAAACTCATGCGCTGCGGCGGCTTTGGCGGCCGCCTCGACGTCGGCATCGCT
The DNA here is from genome assembly GCF_021532625.1 of Octadecabacter algicola. Lineage (GTDB taxonomy): Bacteria > Pseudomonadota > Alphaproteobacteria > Rhodobacterales > Rhodobacteraceae > Octadecabacter > Octadecabacter algicola. Next base: position 713,504 of record NZ_JAKGAR010000002.1, on the reverse strand, counting down.
TGCGTCGGGTCGGCCAAAGCGGATATTTTCGCGCGCGCTGGCTGCAAATATCACAGGGTCTTGTGGGACCAATGCCATATGGCGACGGAAATCGGCGCGTTCTAAGTCGCGCAAATCCTGACCATCAAAGGTCACGCGCCCAGACGCCGGATCATAGAACCGCAACAAAAGCTGGATGATGGTTGTCTTTCCCGCGCCAGACGGACCGACAAGCGCTACAGTCTCTCCGGGGGCGACCTTGAAAGACACGCCATTCAGCGCCCGCACGCCAGGCCGCGATGGATAGGCAAAATTCACATCCTCAAACGCAATCTCGCCGAGGCGCACGGCCGGAGCCTGTAAAGGTGCCGCGGGATCAGTCACCGCATCGTCAGCACTCAGGAGTTCCACCAACCGTTCGGTGGCCCCCGCCGCACGCTGCAATTCTGACCAAATCTCAGTCAGCGCCGCTAAAGCCCCTGCCACCATGATCGTGTAAATCATGAATTGGACCAGTTCGCCGACTGTGATTATGCCACTGCGCACATCGGATGCGCCCATCCACAAGAAGCCGACAATCGCGCTGAACGCCATGAAGATTACGATTGCCGTTAGAATAGCGCGGGTCCCGATACGGCGCCGCGCGGCTACGAAACTATGTTCAGTGACGTCGTGGAATTTGGTACGGCTCTGCGCCTCGTGCGTAAAGGCCTGCACTGTTTGCGCACTGAGCAACTGCTCGGAGGCATCTCCAGAACTTTGCGCGATCCAGTCTTGGTTTTCCTTGCTCAGTCGTCGGACGCGACGGCCCAGAATTATGATCGGAAATACGATAATCGGAATCGGCCAAAGAACCATCAGCGACATCTTTACAGATGTGATGAGCATCAACGTGATGCCGCCAAAAAAGATCAACGTATTGCGCAATGCAATCGAAACCGACGACCCGATCACGCTCAGGATCAACGTTGTATCTGTCGTAATCCGGCTGAGTACCTCGCCAGTCATAATTCGCTCAAAGAATGCGGGGCTCATGCCAATGACACGGTCAAACACAGCAACGCGAATGTCGGCTACCACTCTTTCACCCAATCGTGTCACGAAATAATACCGCATCGCAGTGCCCACAGCCAAAAGTGCTGCCAAGCCCAGCGCCGCAGCAAAGTAACCGTCCAACAGGCTCGTCTCGGCGACGTCAAAGTTATCAACGACGCGACGCACAGCCATTGGGAGCGCCAATGACATACACGCCGTAATCACCAACGCTGTGCCCGCCAGCGCGATCATCCAGCCATAAGGCTTCATAAACGGCCAAAGTGCCGACAATGCGCTGATTTTCTTTGATTTAGCGCGGTCTTGTTCCGCGGTTCTTGGGGCGTCGGCCATGGATCATCCTTTTGTCGAACGATGGTCTAGCCGCCAGAAGGCCAACGCACAAGAAGGCCAAAGTGTCGCTGGGACACAATCAACGCGCCAAGCTCACAGCCCAATCACGTCGTGGGCGAACTATCAGGAAGTTTGTTGGAGCGGGTGGGGGGAATCGAACCCCCATCTCCAGTTTGGAAAACTGGGGTCTTAACCATTACACAACACCCGCGACCGAGGCCGTGCATATTTCATGGGTTTAGGGGCGTCAAGACAACGTCAGGAAAAGTATCGTTAAAAAGTACCGACATCGGCAACAAAGAGAGCAAGCCAAACCCAAACGACCCAGTTAGGGTTAGCGCCTAGATCGATCTTCAAACTGAAACGCCAACTGGCGATTGATTTTGAGGTGAGACAGCGCCGTCCCCTGTGTGTCCTCTGCCCTCAAAACCACTGTTGCTGCCGCTCGTGCATCCTCGCCTGCGTCATGGTGGTGGAACTTAAGCCCAAGGTGCTTTTTGAGGTTTGCCAGGCCATGCCCTCCTGCTCCCTTCAGCTCTGGCCATGCTTGACGGGCGACCAAAACGCTGTTGGTCCAATGTGATGTGATCATGGGAATGCCATAACGCGCACAAGCCGACGTGAGTGCCTTTTCATCAAACGTGCTGTGCTGCACGAGAGAATGACAGTTCAAGATTTCAAACAATGCACCAAACACGGTAGGGAATGTTCCCGCCCCCGCGACTGTTTCCGCGCTAATCCCGTGCAGATCCGTATTGAACGGTTCAAAAGGTTCTTCGGGGTCGATCAAGACAGAGTAGGTTTGCATGTCCCCTGACTCGCTAACGAAGCAAAGCCCGATCTGGCAGATGCCACCGACTGTTTTACCCGCAGTCTCGACGTCTAACGCAATGAACCGAAATGGACCGTCAGGCAGCGTCGTAAGATGTCCAAATTTGTTCAACACGTCCTCGCGACCTACCCAGCGCTTTTCCATTCAATCGGTGTCACGTAGACGATGCCGTCACCTACGCTTACCATAACTTCGCCGTCCTGAATATTTACCTGCACCTGCATCGTTCTATTTGCCAGCGCGCCCAAGTCGGCCGTCACGTTCTCGGCCAGTGTCATAACCTGAAGATTGTCGAAACGGGTCGTACTATTTTTAATCTTATCCCACCACATTTCCGCGGTCCTGCCACCGTAACTATAGACAACGACCTTGTCCGCTTTTCCACAAGACTGCCGCACAACCTTTTCACTCGGTAGCCCTAACGCCACCCACAACTCTAACTCACCACTCAGGCTTTTCTGCCAGATGTCAGGTTCATCGTCGGTTGAAAGACCTTTGGTCATTTCCAGATGCTCATGGGCATTCAAAGCAAACGCGAGAACGCGGACCATCAGCCGTTCATCTGTCTCTGATGGATGTTTTGCCACAGTCAACTTATGAGTCTCATAATAGTGGCGATCCATATCGGAGACGGAGAGTTCAATTTTATAGATCGTCGCTTTTTGCGCCATGACATGCCCCAGACTTTAAAAGATAGTCATGCCTAATGCGGCTGGCGATGTTCTGAAAGGGCTTGAACGCCTGCGAATGGCGGCAAAGAGGTCTTTTTACACGCGGTGGGTGTCATGACAACGATTGGCTTCAAATGAAGGCGCATTTTCCAATCGCACGTAATGGCCACGTAGACAGCGATATTTAACGCTTTTTTAACACCTTTAAGGGATTTCACCCTCACCATCTTACATGGGCAAAAGGTTGTGAATTGAGTGCCGTCCACAAAACACAGGTTACCCCTAGGCGGGTACATGCCAACATTTTTATCGGTTCTTGCCGTAATCGGGCTCGGATATTTTGCGGTGCAACAGGCCGAAACTATCAGTGCCCAAACCGAACGTGATCATGTGCGCGCAAAATTGCAGACGCAGGCAGCACAGATAGAAGGTCGACTAAACGCCATGATCGGTGCGGCTAGCGGATTGGTCGCCACCTTATCTACCGAGCCGGACATGTCTCAGACGCGATATCGGTCGCTCGCAAGGCGCATCGTTTCCTCAAGCTCCGGAATTCGCAACATCGCTGCGGCCAAGGATTTGATCGTTAACCTCATTTATCCAATCGAGGGCAATGAATTTGTTTTGGGGCTGGATTACCGTCAAAATGCTGCCCAGCGCGCCGCCGCATTTCGTGCGCGTGACACCGGCACGTTCACTTTGGCAGGACCTGTCGACCTCGTGCAGGGCGGGCAAGCATTTATCGGTAGATTTCCGGTCTTTAGCGGAGATTCCAATCAGAGGCAGTTTTGGGGAATTCTATCCGTTGTTGTTGATCTCACCAGTTTCTATGAGGAGACAGGTTTGACTGCGCTATCTTCCGAGCTGGCAATCGTCCTAGTCGGCAAAGACGGTTTGCAGCAAGAATCGAGCCCCTTTTTTGGGTCTCCCGAAATACTGGACGCTCAACCGGAGAGCATCAAAATAAACTTCCTAAATGGCTCTTGGGATATGTCGGCGATACCAATCGACGGCTGGGGAAGCACCCTTTCCAATGGTTGGGTAAAGGCGAGCACGATCCTCATTGCATTGACGATTGCATGCCTGACAGGCCTTGCGAATTTCATTGGATTGCAGCGTTCAACGATCATTGGCAAACTCAAGCAAAGAGAGCTGCAGCTCGAACAATCTCATGCGGAGATTGAGAAGCTCGCCCTTCATGATCATTTGACTGGACTACCCAATCGACGCTTTTTGGAACGGCGACTTTGCGAACAAAGATCACGATTGCATGGGTTGATGATTCTGGACTTGGACGGCTTCAAATCAGTCAATGATCTCTTCGGACATAAGGTCGGCGATTGTGTTCTTGTGGCCGTGACCCAACGCCTTCAGAAAGCAATTGGGGAAAATGGTATTTTAGTCCGCAGTGGAGGGGATGAGTTTGTCCTTCTTTGCGAAGGCGACGCGCCTAGCGGGAATAATGATCAGGACACTCCTTCGTCAATTAGGGATTGCCTTCAATCATTGGCAGAACGGCTTTTGGAATGCCTGAAAGAACCAATAAACGGCATGTCCCCCCCGACCCGCATGGGAATTTCAATCGGAATTCGGTGTATTGAAACCAACGAAAAGTGGTCACCCAGCAGTTGGCTAAAACAAGCCGATCGCGCGATGTATCAGTCTAAGAGAGAGGGCAGAAATCGCTCCACTTTTTACGATGAATTGGGTGATGTTTCCGAAGTTTCGGTAGCAGAACAACGCAGCCTACTGGAGGCGATGACAAACCCCAATCAGATGCAAAACACAGGCTAGTAGGTTGCGGGCAACTTCGTCTCCTCCCGAAACGGCATATTTGGACTGACGTCAGAAACAGTAGACAGGCAAGAAGATCTACGTTTTTGCCTCCAAAGCAGCCACACCAAGGAGGGCAATCAGGCGTAACGGCTTTCGTTTTGCGGCAGGCTGGCTCCTTCTTTTTTTCTCCCAAAATGACTGGGCATGGCAAAGAATGTGACAACTGCCCCCGCGATCCGTTCCATGTTGATCCCCAATAGGAAGTCTCCCTTGGATTGTACAACGCAGGCGCTTATCTCGATGGCAAAGGATACCAGAATGCAGCACTATTCTCTTCTCGACTTATCACCCGTACCGGAAGGTAAAACCGCTGCGGACGCCCTAGCGAACACGGTCTCGTTAGCTCGCGCTGCCGAAACGTCAGGCTACCATCGTTTTTGGCTGGCCGAGCATCACAACATGGCTGGAATCGCGAGCGCTGCGACGGCGGTTATGATCGGCCAAGTAGCTGCCGCAACCCAAACCATGCGGATCGGCGCCGGTGGGATCATGCTTCCAAACCACGCCCCGCTGGTAATTGCCGAACAGTTCGGGACGCTCGCCACACTTTTCGGTGACCGGATCGATCTAGGCTTGGGTCGTGCGCCCGGAACCGACATGGCAACTGCCCGTGCGCTGCGCCGCCACATGGCACCTGAGGATAGCTTCCCCCAAGACGTGCTAGAATTGATCGGCTATTTTGGCGATATGCCCGCCGATGCAAAGGTGCGCGCTATTCCAGGTGAGGGAACACATGTGCCTGTTTGGATCCTTGGTTCCAGTCTTTACGGCGCCCAACTGGCTGCCCATCTCGGCCTACCCTATGCTTTTGCTTCGCATTTTGCGCCCACCATGCTCGAACAAGCTCTGTCCATCTATAGAACGACATTCAAACCATCTCGTTTCTTGTCCGAACCCTACGCCATCGTCGCCGCAGGAGTTTGCGCCGCCGAAACCGACGAGGCGGCGCAGTTTTTGAAATCTTCGATTACGCTTTCCTTTGCACGCTTATTTTCCGGCACACCGGGCAAATTGCCTGTGCCAGTCGACGAGGTTCAAGCACTTGTCCCTGCTCCCGTTTTGGAACAAGTAAGACAAGCCTTATCATGCTCAGCAACGGGTTCGCCTTCGACAGTAAAGACGCAGCTCAGTGCCATCATCGACAAGTACCAACCAGACGAGCTGATGGTGACCGGCATGATACACGATCACGCAGCGCGGGTCCGGTCGTTTGAAATTGCAGGCAAAGTTTTGGCTTCGTTACGTGCCCCGAAAACGGATAGTTAGTTCCAGCATTAGCCAACAAAGCCCTTGCCCCAATGCGGTCACGATTTCATGAGTCTGCACGATCAGCGTGCGGAATTGCCAAATCAATGAGCTCTGCCACCGATCCGATATCCATTTTTTCAAGAATGCGGGCGCGGTGATGGTCCACCGTCCGTGGGCTAATGTCTAATTCCCTGCCAATTTCCTTACTGGATGTGCTGGACGGATTGGCGATCATGAAGTTAGCGACTTCTTTCTCGCGAAGCGTCAATTTGGCAAACCTTTGTAACGCGGAAATTCGGTGACTTTCCTCGGTTCTTTTTTCCCGATCTGCAAGAAAGGCCGCGTTGATACAGTCGACAAGGACTTTTTGGCGAAACGGTTTTTCCAGAAAATCGACCGCCCCTGCTTTCATCGCTTGGACGGTTTCCGGCACACCCCCGTGACCCGAAATAAAGATGATTGGAATATTGATATTCTTCTCGGCCAAGACCTTTTGCAGTTTCAAACCGTCCATTTGAGGCAAGCCATAGTCCAGCACCAAACATCCCAGATACGACGGATCAAAAGCGTCAAGAAACTGGCGTGCGTCTTCAAAAGTGCGGACCAAAAAACCGCGTTTATTCAACGCCCGTGACAAGCTGGTTCGTACATCCTCGTCGTCATCAATGAGGAACACAGTTGAGGTTTGAGAGGACCGAGAATCGACCATGAAAGCGTTACCTAAATTCGGGTGTTATCTAACCTAATGCGTTTCACAGGGGACTGTAAAACGGAACTGCTGCGATCGCTCGTCGTACCACAGGTCGCCGCCCCCAGCTTCAACGATGGTACGCGAGATCGAAAGGCCCAACCCTAAGCCATCCGGCTTGCTGGTTTGGAATTCCTTGAACAGCGTCAATTCTGGATCAACTCCGGGGCCGCTATCTTCTACTCGAACCTCGATCGCATCAGGCAATTGCAACGCTTTGATTGTGATCTTCCGTTGAGTGGTTTCGGCCGTGACAATCGCATCAATTGCATTTCGGAGGAGATTGATAAGAACTTGCGCGATCTGCACACGGTTCCCAATCGCAGGGCGCAATTCAGGGATTTGCGTTTCCATGGTTATTGCCCCGGCCTCAAGTTCTTGGCGCACCAACCGTTGGGTTTGTTCCACTAACTCCTTGAGCTCGAACGACTGTGGCGTGCCCTTGTCTTTTCGCACGAAGCTGCGCAAAGCGCGGATAATATCCCCGCCTTGGTGCGCCTGCTCATCAAGTTCGGATAGGATAGAAATCAGTTCTTCATTTGGCGCCGGGTCCATCTTGGCGACGGACAAAGCTGTGTCGAGGTTTTGGGAAATCGTCGTTAAAGGTTGGCTTAATTCATGGGCAAGACCGGTTGCCATTTGCCCCATCATGTTTACCCGCGTTACGTGAGACAGTTCACGATTAAGTTCCTGTAGCTTAGCATCCAATTTCCGTCTTTGAGCAATTTCATTGATCAAGGTCGCATTCGCCGCCCGCAGTTCATTGTAGGTGCGCGGCTGTGGGGCGCTTGTCGACACCTCACCTTGGGACACCAATGACGTGCGTACCGCAAAGGCCCTGACGGGTTTCAGGATCAGTTCAGCAAGGATAAGGCCCGCAACAGCTGTCACAATCGAAATGATCGCAGCAATCCAGATATTGCGAGATAGGTTATCTCTGATGCCTTGGATAAAATCGTTCTCTGGGGCAAAAACGGCGATATTCCACGGCAGGTCAATATCAGGAATGGGCAACAGCAATGTCATGTACTGTTGGCCAGAAAACCCGAACTCAGACTGTACTGGCTGTGTCGATGATGAAATTCGACTGTCAAAGTCTGCAAATGCTGCGCGCACGATTGGATCACTGAAATCGTCGATACCAATGAACCCCATCGTTCCATCCTCGTTGCGGGTACTGATACGAGCGGGATCAGGATGCGCGATCACACGGCCATCATCACTTATGATAAAGGCTGCGCCTGAATCCCCAATGGTGAGATCGGACAGGAACAGCGATATGTCGGCAATGTCCAGATCAATGCCTACAACACCGTCTAGTTGTCCTTCCTCGCCTTGGATCGGTGCTGCCACCGTGATGCCAGGCTGTTGGGACGAGAAGAAGATGTAGGGGTCGGTCCATATCCGAGATCCGAGCTGGCTTGCTTCAATATACCATGGCCGCGCCCGCGCATCGAAGGTGTCGTTTGGATCAAAGCTGCGTTCAACGACGCCGTATTCAGCATCGCGCCAGATATATTCAATTGTTCGTTGATCGCTTTCAATTGTGATGAGTTTCGTTCGGTACGGGCCAGGTCCATCGCTGTTCATGACATAGATGAAATTGCCGTCCTCATCCCCATAATAGATCCCCGACAACTGGGCTTCCGTGCGCAGCAATTGAAAGAAATACTGTTCCATCTGGTCTGGCGATGTTGTTGAAACAAGGCCGTTGTTCAACAGACGGCGGGCCTGTTCAGTGATTTCTGTGGCAGGTTCAAGAAACCGTTTGGTGTGTTCTGCGGCGTTCGCACCAGCTTCATCCATCAGCCCACGGGCATGTTCCAACATGGCGCGTTCGGAGGACACGTAAGACGTGGACACGACGATGATGATCGCAATGAATTGCAGCCCTGCAAGGCTCAGCGCCAAAACAAATCCGAGTGAGTACCTCATGAGTGAACTGTGTTAGGTTCTTCGTTGCAGATCAAGTCATAGTCCCAGATCGGCCGTGACGGTATCAACCGCTGCTGTCAATTTTTGTACAACTTCGTCAAGATGATCCATCGTGGAAATAAACGGCGGCGCCAGCAACACATGGTCCCCTTGGACCCCATCAACTGTCCCGCCCATAGGATAACAAATCAAGCCATGGGCAAATGCGGCCTTCTTGAGCTTTGCGTTAAACTTCATCGCTGGATCAAGGCAGTCTTTGGTATCGCGGTCTTTCACGAACTCGACGCCGACAAACAATCCACGTCCGCGAATATCGCCCACGTTCGCATGTTGGCCCAGTGCTGCACGCAGCATATCCTGTAACACCTCACCTTTCGCAGTGACGCCATCCACTAAGCCAGAGGTAAGTTTATCCACCACCGCCAGCCCCGCCGCACAGGCTGTTGGGTGTCCGACATAGGTATGGCCATGTTGGAAAAACCCGCTGCCCTGTTCGATCGCATTGTATATTTTGGATGAACACAGCGTAGCCCCGATAGGCTGGTACCCCGCCCCAAGACCCTTAGCGATTGTGCAAATATCAGGGCTGATGTCGTCATGTTCGCAAGCAAATAACGTGCCGGTTCGCCCCATCCCGCACATGACTTCATCAAGGATGAGCAAGACACCATACTGATCGCAGATTTCACGGATGCGTTTGAAATAGCCGTCCGCCGCTGGTACCGCCCCAAGGGTGGCGCCGACAACAGGTTCAGCGACGAAGGCCATGACTTGATCCTCGCCAAGCCGCAGGATTTCTGCTTCCAACTCGTCGGCCATCCGCAAGCCAAAGTCGGCCTCTGTCTCGCCTTCATGCTGTTCGCGGTAGGCATAACAGGGCGCGATGTGACTAACGTCCATAAGTAACGGCGCAAACGGGGCGCGGCGCCATTCATTGCCACCGACAGCCAGCGCACCCAAGGTATTGCCATGATAACTTTGACGACGAGCAATGATCTTGGACCGTTCAGGCTGGCCAATCTCGACATAGTATTGACGCGCCAGTTTCAACGCCGCCTCAACCGCCTCTGATCCGCCGGAGACAAAGTAAACGCGATCCAAACCTTCGGGGGCATGTTCGATCAGCTTATCTGCTAACTGTTCGGCAGGGCGCGACGACAAAAAACTTGTGTGGGCAAAGGCCATACTATAAAGCTGATCTTTGATCGCTTTGATTACGTCTTGGTCGCTGTGCCCCAAACAAGACACCGCAGCACCGCCCGATCCATCGAAATAGCGATTACCGTTTTCGTCGATCAAATAAACCCCATCCCCCGCAAGACCAGTGGGCGGCAACGATTTTGAATGGCGTGGAAAAACGTGATTCATGGCGGGAAACTCCGACCCAATTTTGCCGAAACCCTCTCATGACTTGGGTCGTCAGGATATAGGTAGTTACGCGCATAGACAGGTTTCGCCCTCACTGAGACAGTCGAGGGACAAGCAGGAATCTCCTGCATTGCTGCACTGGGGCGGAACAACAAGACGGGCAACGGCGCTATGCCAATGCTCGCAATTACCCGTCCCAAAACAAATTAGTTCTTGGGAGAACGTCAATGATCCGAATGAAAACCTCAACTTTTGCCGCCGTTGCGGTCGCTGCTACAATGTCAGCGCCTACCGTCATGGCCGAAGAGTTCATCACAATCGGTACCGGTGGTGTAACTGGTGTCTATTACCCAACTGGTGGCGCGATTTGCCGCTTGGTTAACCAAGGCCGCCGTGACCACGGTGTCCGCTGTTCCGTCGAATCCACAGGCGGTTCGGTCTACAACATCAACACAATCCGCGAAGGCGAATTGGAATTTGGTGTTGCCCAATCCGACTGGCAGTACCACGCCTACAACGGCACATCCCGCTTCGAAGAGTCAGGTCCATTCGAAAACCTGCGCGCTGTTTTCTCAGTCCACCCTGAGCCGTTCACGGTTGTGGCGCGTGCTGACAGTGGCATCACATCGTTCGAGGACCTTCAGGGCAAGCGCGTCAACATCGGCAACCCCGGTTCCGGCCAACGCGGCACAATGGAAGTTCTTATGGAAGCCCTCGGTTGGACAACTGACGATTTCGCACTGGCCACAGAACTGAAAGCGTCCGAGCAGTCCGCAGCACTTTGCGACAACCAGATCGATGCGATGGTTTACACTGTTGGTCACCCTTCCGGTTCCATCTCTGAAGCGACAACAGCATGTGATTCCGTGCTTGTTGAAGTGTCCGGCGATGTTGTGGCTCAGCTGATTGAAGATAACTCCTTCTACCGTTCAGCAACAATCCCGGGCGGCATGTACCGCGGTAACGACGAAGACGTCATGACATTTGGTGTCGGCGCGACTTTCGTCAGCTCCGCTGATGTGTCTGAAGACGTCGTTTACACACTGGTTAAGTCCGTGTTCGACAACATCGACGATTTCCGCGGCTTGCACCCTGCATTCGCAAACTTGGAACCAGCTGACATGGCATCTGCCGGCCTGTCCGCTCCGCTGCATGACGGCGCTGCCAAGTACTACGAAGAAGCTGGCCTGATCGAGTAATCGCCACCTTACCCACAACAACCCCGGGGCCGATCCTTTCGGCCCCGGAACGCGAAACACGATCAGCCGGAAACCGGCGACAGGGGGACTTATGACAACCACAGAAAATCGCGCGCTAAGCGAGGAAGAACTTCAGGAGCTTGTCGCCGCCAGCGACAGTGGTGCCCGAAGTCCTGCTGGCGCAATTGGTAAAATGATCGCAATCACAGCGCTGCTCTGGTCGAGCTTTCAAGTGCTTCTTGCGTCTCCGATTGGTCCTTATGTTTTGCCAGGGGACTTGATCAACAACTCCCGTCAAATCCACCTCGCTTTTGCTATTTTCTTGTCGGCAATGGCCTATCCATTGTTCAAAAACAGCCCCCGCGACAGCATTCCTTGGTATGATTGGATCCTTGGACTAGGCGGCGCGTTCCTCGCGCTCTACGGCTACTTTTTCTATGATAAAATCGTTGGAAATGGTGGGCTTGCAGATCACTCGGATTCCTATTTCGCACTTGCGGGTCTGATTTTCCTATTCATCGCCGCATACCGCACATTGGGCCCTGTGATGGTCCTCTTGGCGGTTGTGTTCCTTGCCTACGTATTCTTTGGATCTTCCGAAGTTGTGCCTGACCAAATCCGTTGGGCTGGTGCTTCTTTGCGTAAAGCCATGAGCCACATGTGGATCACATCTGAGGGTGTGTTCGGGATCGCCCTTGGGGTTTCCACTCGATTTGTATTCCTGTTCGTGTTGTTTGGTGCCCTTCTCGATAAAGCGGGCGCTGGCAACTACTTCATCAAGATGGCCTTTGGCGCATTGGGTCACCTTCGTGGTGGTCCTGCTAAGGCAGCCGTTGTCGGGTCTGCTGCAACGGGCCTGATTTCCGGGTCTTCTATCGCAAACGTTGTGACAACAGGTACCTTCACCATTCCACTCATGAAACGCGTTGGATTTAGCGCCGAAAAAGCTGGCTCTGTTGAGGTTGCATCCTCTGTGAACGGCCAGATCATGCCACCTGTTATGGGGGCTGCGGCCTTTTTGATGGTGGAATATGTGGGCATTTCCTACGTCGAAGTCATCACTCACGCGTTCCTACCAGCGATCATTAGCTACATCGCTTTGGTTTACATCGTTCACCTTGAAGCGGTGAAAAACAACATGCCAACCATCGGCAACAAAGTTGTTAACATGTTCAACACCGTGTTGGGGATGTTCGGTTTCTTCGCTGGTTTCGCTCTGCTGTGCTATGCCACCCAGTATCCGGTAGCGGCCATCGTATCGATGTTCCCAGAAGGCTCCGGTCTGATATTGACGGTATTGCTTGCTCTGGTCTACGTCGGCCTAATCTACCTTGCGGCGCAGGTCGAAGACTTGGAACCCGATGATCCGAATGCCGAGGTTGTCGAACTTCCAGACCTCGCGAAAATCTACAAGTCTGGCCTGTACTACCTGCTGCCGATCATCGTTCTGGTTTACTTCCTGATGATCGAACGCAAATCCCCGGGCCTGTCCGCATTCTGGGCAACATTCATGTTGTTCGGCATCCTGCTGACACAGAAAACGCTCAAAGCATTCTTTCGTGGCGAAGCAAATCCAATCAGCCGCCTCAAAGCAGGTTTGATTGATTTGATCGAAGGCATGATTGATGGCGCCCGCAACATGATCGGTATCGGTCTTGCGACTGCAACTGCGGGTATCATCGTTGGCACAGTGTCCTTGACTGGCATCGGCCAAGTAATGGCGGACTTTGTTGAATTCCTCTCCGGAGGTAACCTGATCCTCATGCTGATCTTCGTGGCAATCTTGTCGCTGATCCTTGGCATGGGGCTCCCAACGACGGCGAACTACATCGTAGTGTCATCCCTTATGGTCGCCGTTGTGGTCGAACTAGGTGCACAGTCTGGATTAGTTGTCCCACTAATCGCTGTTCACCTGTTCGTCTTCTACTTCGGGATCATGGCGGATGTGACGCCCCCCGTAGGATTGGCGAGTTTCGCTGCCGCTGCTGTTTCAGGTGGTGATGCGATCCGTACTGGGTTCACTGCCTTCTTCTACAGCCTGCGCACAGTGGCCTTGCCCTTCGTATTCATCTTCAACACGGACCTCTTGTTGATTGATGTGACGATTGCACAAGGGATAATCGTCTTCATAACGGCGACGATCGGGATCTTGGTGTTCACGGCGGCAACAATGGGTTGGTTCCTCACAAAGAACCGCATTTGGGAAACCGTTGCGATGCTGGTTATTGCCTTTGCATTGTTCCGCCCTGGGTTCTTTATGAACCAGATCCAGCCACCGTTCGATGACATTGAACCCGCCGCATTCTCTCAGGCTCTTGCCGATGCGGAACCAGGTAGTTCATTGCGCACAGTCATCTCAGGACCTGACTTTGACACGTTCGAAATGAAGGACATCACCGTTCCATTGACTGTTCCAGATGTCGAAGGGGCCGATGCGCGCCTTGATGCTCTCGGTATCGTTCTGGTGGCCGATGGTGACGCCCAGAACATGGATGAACCGGGTTTCGGTACAGAACTGTCCGATGCACTTTCATCCTTTGACTTCTACGGTGACGAACCGGTTGCAATCAGCTCTGTGCAGGTCGCTTCCAATCAGATGCCAAAGGAACTCATCTGGATCCCCGCCCTACTGTTGCTCGCCTTGATTGCATTCCTGCAAAAAGGCCGAGCAGCACCAGCAACCCTACGCGAAGGAGAAGTCGCATGATCAAGACAATACTTTGCGCAGTCGACATCAACCGTCCCAAAGACGAAGCCCAAGTCGTCAAGGAAGCCAAGAAACTGGCCGATCTTGATGGGGCCCAGTTGGATGTCATCACGGTCGTCCCTGATTTTGGTGCAAACGTCGTCAGCGCCTATTTCAAAGACCACGATGTCAAGTCCGCTCAGGACGGTGCCGCCAAGCTGCTTAATGAAATGGCCGCGGATGTGATCGGAGCAGAGGCAAACAAAGACGTTCGTCACTTAGTGGCCGTCGGAAGCGTCTACGAAGAGGTGTTGAAGGCAGCCAAACTGTCCAAGGCCGGCCTGATCGTCATCGGTGCCCACCGAGCAGATTTTAAGGACTACCTGCTTGGCCCCAATGCCGCACGCGTCGTGCGACATTCAAACTGTTCCGTCTACGTCGTTAGATAACCAACACTCACAGCGGCCGCTTTGGTGGCCGCTGTGTTCCGGATTGCGATCCGATGTTTCGCACAACATTTCGTTCAGTGTTGACGCGATAGATGCCCCCCCATACTAAACAATTAGTGCGATCCACGGCTGAGTCTCCTGCCACTCAATTTCAGGGTCTTTCATGTCCGGATTCTTTTCTGATCCAGCAAATGAAACAAGCCTTGAAACCCGCCGGACGCAGTATCAGATGCCGTAAACAGGCCCGCCAATAGCTCGCCAAATTTGAACAAAGGAAACGCCGGTGCAAACGTTGATCAAGATCGCAATGCTCATGTCCGCCGCCGTGATGCCCCTAGCGGCACAGGCAGACGGCCCCACCGTTAAGATCGAAACGGCAAGCGCTGGAGAAGAAGACGAAAGACATGTCTTCTTTGGCCAAGTTGTGGCGCGCCAAACGGTAGACTTGGCATTTCAGGTCGGCGGGCAGATCGTAGAATTCCCCGTCGAAGAAGGCACATTCATTGCGCAGGGTGATCTGGTCGCCATGATGGATCAACAACCGTTTGAATTGGCCCTCGCAGAGGCATCGGCCCAACAAACTCAAGCGGCGCGGACGGCTGATCGGTATCAACAACTCGTTGGGAGCGCCGTCGCTGAAAGCAACCTCTTGGACGCAGAGACACAGCAAGAACTCAGCGCCATCGCCCTTAGAAATGCGGAGCGCGAGCTAGACAACGCAACACTCCACGCGCCCTTTGACGCCATCGTGGCCGCACGACTACAGCCAAACTTTTCGACGGTGGCAGTCGGGACGCCAGTGGTGCGGCTCCATGATATGTCCGATGTTCGGATTGAAATCGACGTTCCAGAGCAACTGTTCCAACGCGCTGGTAAGGACGCTGACGTAACTGTGTTTGCCGAATTCCCAGCACATGAAGGCCAATACCCGCTCGACATAAAAGAATTCAACGCCGAGACAGCTCAGATCGGTCAGACGTATACGATCACACTCGGAATGGAACCGCAGGACGGACTGAGCCTTCTACCCGGATCGTCCGCCAAAGTGACCGCGCTTTTGGATACAGGCGTTAGCCATATGGAGGTACCTGCCTCTGCGATTGTTATCGAAAATGACAATTCGACCAGCGTTATGGTCTTCACGCCGACAAACGACGTGGATGGCACTGTTGTCAGAACGCCTGTTGAAATTGCGCCGACGAATAGTGGCGACGTGACGGTCCTATCTGGGCTCGAAACGGGTCAAGAATACGTCTCGATTGGCGCAGCAAGTTTGACTGATGGAGACGCAGTGCGTCGTTTTACCGGCTTTGGGGATTAAGACCGATCATGGATATTGCACGCCTGTCGATCAACCGCCCGATCTATACTTGGATCGTAATGCTCATCTGCCTTCTGGGCGGCCTTTGGGGTTTTAATTCGCTTGGACGACTAGAAGACCCTGCATTTACCATCAAGACCGCAATTGTCGTGACCCAATACCCCGGCGCCTCGGCACAAGAAGTCGCGCTTGAGGTCTCTGAACCCATCGAATCCCAGATCCAGAAGATGGGTGAAGTCGATGACATCCAGACGATGAACCAACCCGGGTTGTCGTGGATCACGGTCAATATGCGCGCCCAGTACGACGGCACGGAACTACCTGAAATTTGGACAAAATTACGCAACCGGGTTGGCGATGCTTCCCTACCCAGCGGCACCTCCGTTCCATTTGTGAACGACAACTTCGGCGACGTCTATGGCATGTATTACGCCGTCACAGCGACAGGATACACGGACGCCGAGATTAACAATCTTTCGACTTACCTGCGTCGCGAATTGCTAAGCGTGGACGGCGTGTCCGACGTAAGCCTGTCTGGCGTCCCTAACGAAGTCATCTACATCGAACCCGAGATGGCGTTGCTGACCAATATGGGCATCCCACCTGCGGCGATCGTATCTGCGATTTCAGGCGCCAACGAAGTGGTCGATGGCGGCACTCTCCAGAACACCGAAGGGCGTACAATCATCCAACGTCCTTACGGGTCCGACAGCGTTTCAGAAATCGCCTCCCTATCGATCGGTGTCGGCGGCGAAGTCGTAAACCTGTCAAACTTTGCCGACGTCTTTCGAGGTCGAGAAGCAAACCCAGACCTGATTGTGCGTCACAACGGAGTAGAAGCTTTTACGTTGGGCGTTGCAGGGATTGCCTCGGAAAACATCGTGGAAGTCGGGAAGCGCGTTGATGCGCATCTCGATATGCTTCGCGCGGACATTCCTCTCGGGATTGCGATTGAACCGATCTACCAACAACATGTTGTCGTCGAAGAAGCGTCCAACGCATTTTTGATCAACCTTGCTATGTCCGTAGCAATCGTTGTTGTCGTGCTGGCCATTTTCATGGGTTGGCGTGCCGCCGTTGTGGTAGGATCAACTTTGTTCCTGACGGTTCTGGGCACACTGTTCTTCATGGCGCTTGGTTCGATTGAAATGGAGCGGATTTCTCTGGGCGCTTTGATTATTGCGATGGGGATGCTTGTCGACAACGCCATCGTGGTGGCAGAGGGCATGCAGATTTCAATGCACCGCGGTCGTAACTCCCGTGACGCGGCGACCGAAGCGGCTAGCAAGACGCAAATTCCATTGCTCGGCGCGACCGTGATTGGGATCATGGCCTTTGCTGGTATTGGGCTTAGTCCTGATGCGACCGGTGAATTTCTGTTTTCTCTGTTTGCCGTGATTGCGATTTCGCTTTTGTTGTCATGGGTCTTGGCCCTGACGGTTACGCCTTTGTTAGGGCATTTCTTTTTCAAACAAGGCGATGATCTGCAAAGTGGCGGATACGACGGTGTTTTGTTCAGGACCTACTCTGCTGTGCTGCGGGCCTGTATCAAGCTGCGTTGGATCGTCATCGCAGGCTTGATTGGCACAACGGTCGTCTGCTTTGCACTATTTGGCCAGATCAAGCAGCAGTTCTTCCCTGACAGCAACACGCCGCTTTACTTCGTGCACTACAAACTGCCGCAAGGTGCATCAATCAGCCAGACATCCGACGACATGGCTGTGCTCGAAAACTGGCTATCCAGCCGCGAAGACGTCACCGCGACTTCTGCCTTCATCGGCATGGGGGCATCACGGTTCATGTTGACCTACGACAGTGAAGACCCGAACCCCGGTTACGGCCATCTGATCGTGCGCGTCACATCACTCGACGTCATCGAAGACGAAATGAACGAGCTTGAGGCCTTTGCCCTATCCGCGGTCCCGCAAGGCGAGTTCCGCGTCAAGCGCTTGGCATTCGGCCCAGGTGGTGGCGCCCCGATCGAAGTGCGTTTTTCAGGCGGCGACCCTGACGTCCTGCGTGATCTTGCCGACGAAGCGATTGCGCGTCTGAGTGACACATCCGAGAACATCGTCGCGCCGCGTCACGACTGGCGTGAACGCGAACTAATTTTGCGCCCGATCTATTCCGAGGACCGCGCTCAGGATGCTGGCGTTTCAAGGTCTGACATAACACAGACCCTGCAATTCGCAGTCGAAGGTTTGGCAGCAGGTACGTTCCGCGAAGGCGATCGCCAGATTCCGATTACGGTCCGCGTTCCACGTGACAGTGATTTGTCCTTGGCCGATCAAGTCATCTATTCCGACAGTGCCGGTGGTTACGTTTCCATGGAGCAAGTCACCGACGGGTTCGTTTTCGAACCCCAAGACACGTTGCTTCTGCGACGTGACCGTGCGGATGTGATCACTGTCGGCGCTGACATCCCACGCGATATGACCGCCTCCGAAGTTCTGGCAGAAGTGCGCGATGTCATCGAAGACATGAGCATTCCCAGTGGATACACAATGGAATGGGGTGGTGAATTGGAAAGCTCTTCAGATGCGCAGGCGTCCCTTGCTGGACAATTGCCATTCAGCATCATCATCATGGTTTTGATTTCGGTGCTTTTGTTCAACGCTTTGCGCCAGCCGATCATCATTTGGCTTTTGGTGCCAATGGCCGTCAACGGTGTTAGTCTTGGTCTGCTTGGTGCGGGTCTGCCTTTCACCTTTACGGCCCTTCTTGGCCTACTGTCGCTTTCTGGAATGTTGATCAAAAACGGGATCGTCCTGATCGAAGAAATCGATTTGACCCGCGCTGCGGAACCCGAGCTTCCGTTGGTAGATGCTATTGTAAACGCATCCACGTCGCGACTGCGGCCCGTGTTCCTTGCTGCGGCCACAACGATCCTTGGAATGTTGCCTCTGATCAGCGACGCATTCTTCCAGTCAATGGCTGTGACAATTATGGGTGGCTTGGCGTTCGCATCGGTACTTACGCTGATTGCGGCACCCGTGCTGTACTACGTCTTCTTCAAACGGTCCGCCGAACGCCAATTGGCCACCGCATAGCTTGCGGGGGTGCGTTGGCCCTTCCCTTGGGCCAACGCCTTAGGCCTTTAGGCCTCTGCCAAGACAGCGTGCGGTGCCATTTGATGCTGGGCGGTACCAACATGTGGGCGAGTCAAAAACAAGATCGCAGGGTTAGATATATCTTTCGTCTTGATTGTGTCCACCAAGGTAGACGCGCAGCAACGCGCAATTGTTTGATCCGCCTGCTGAGCACGCGACACAATGCTGATTTCAACATGGTCCTCTAGGCCTGATTGCTGCAATGCATCCGCGATGTTCGATGCGGCCCCTACGCCCATATAGACAGCAACCCGTGTTCCGGGATGCAGGATGTTCAACCATTCAGGCGTTTTACCCGCAACTTCCGAACGCCCCGTCGCCAGCACCAGCGTATCGCATGTTCCGCGTTCAGTCATGAACCCACCCAGCGCAGCAGACGCCGCACTTGCCGCAGTAACACCGGGGACGATTTCGTAGGCAATCCCTGCAGCGTTCAGCGCATCAGCTTCTTCAGCCCCACGTGCAAAGACACCCGGGTCACCGCATTTAAGGCGCACGACCCGTTTGCCCTGACGTGCAGCAGCCACCAAAACACCAGATATCTTATCCTGCGGCCAGTGATGGCACCCCGGTGCTTTGCCAACATAAACCCGCTCAGCATCGCGGCGGGCAAGGTCGAGGATTTCAGGATCGACCAGTCGATCATAATAGATGACGTCTGCTTCTTGCAGCCGTTGCACTCCGCGCATGGTGATAAGGTCTTTGCACCCAGGTCCTGCCCCGACCAACGCAACCGTTCCCTCATTGCTCGCTCCGAAGGACGCGGTATCAATCGCTTCTTTGATCATGCGCGCGGCTTCGCGTTCGCCACCCCGTGAATGAGCGTCACGCGCAGGGCCAGCAAAGACCCAACGCCACAAATCACGCCGCATCCGCGGGCCAAGACGCATCGCAGCCCGATCGCGCAGACGCCCGGCAAGGGCAGCAAGATCACCAAGACGCGGCTCCAACATTTCCTCAACGCGGGTTTTGATTTGACGGGCCAACACTGGGGCCGTGCCCTCTGTTCCAATCGCCACAACCACCGGAGAGCGATCCACAATCGACGGAGTAATCGCATCACACAAGTCCGGTTGATCCACGACATTCACGGTCGCGCCGACGGACTTGGCCAACACATGAAGGCTCGCGTCCGCGGCAGGACAGCCCGTCGCAATAAACACGAGCGCCGCATCTGCAAAGTCCGGCGCAGTGACCGTCGCAGCGCTCCATTTTATCCGGCCCTGTCCGTGAAGGTCCGACAGTTCAGGATCAAGCGACGGCGCAATAATTGTGATTGCGGCTTCTGTCTTTAGGATCAATCGGCATTTTTGCGCAGCCTGCTCACCACCGCCTGCAATGATGACACGACGGCCCTGCATTTGCAGAAACATTGGGAAAGTCTTCATGCTGAAATCCTCGTTTGTGAGTGACGGTCGATCCAAAGGTCGCGCGCCATGTCGTTTGCTTTGGGCACAGTGTCCGTTGCGCCCAAGGACCACAGCGCCAAAGCGGCGGTGCCGATCACTGTCGTTGTGGCGAATGGGTCGTCCTGCGAGCCAAGCCATAGGGCGGCCAAATCAACGCTTTGGGATGGTTCATGGAGGCGGCGCGTATCATCCAGCAATGCCCCGGTGCTTTCGTCCAACTCCACGCCATTGCGCAGGCCAAAAATCGCAGTACTTTTGGCGGGATTTCGTTCAAACTCGCCGCCCCCACCCTTAATAACGGTCAAGTTTCGGTCGCCCAAAAGTGCAGCCGCGCGTGATTGCAGCCCGCGATAAGACGGATGAAAAACGCCTTGCACAGTTGTGCCCGCGCCGCTCGGGTTCCACATACGCAGAACGGTATTGATACAGCTGCGTAACCCGAACGTATCGCGCAGCTTCAGCACCTCGAACGCCGCAGGACTAAGCGTTTCAAGCGGTTGATACGACAGACCGTCGCCCTCAATCGCCACCTGGTCCATTGCATCGCGTAAATCCGCAGCCGTGCTTTGGTGGGAGTTCCAACCATGCATCGAGACCGTATAACCCGCCTGCGCCACCAGTTTAGCGGCCAGCACAAATAGCGGCGCACCGCGCGTGCGGCCGGCGGCATAACACGGCCAATCCAGATCAGCGGTCGGCAGGTCCGGCGTCGCTTTACGCAAAGCAGCCGTAAATCCTGCGATCTCAGCGTCCGTTTCACCACGCAGGCGCAACACCATCAAGATCGCTCCAACCGCTTCGGGGGCGCCATTGCCTGATAAGATGATTGTCATCGCCTTCTCGGCTTCGTCTTGGGTGAAAGCGCGCGCGCGCCCCTTTCCTTGTGCGACGATGCGAACGTATGGTGCTAGGGTCATTCGGCAGCCATTGGAACTGCGCACTGCGCCAGCAGGCTTTCAAGCTCTGGCTTACAGGACCCGCAATTCGTCCCCGCACAGGTCGCCTCGCCCAAGGCTTCGACGCTATTGGCGCCTTCTGCGATAGCTGTGCGCAGCGTGTTGATACCGACGTTCAAACAGGCACAAACCGTCGCGCCCGGATCGGGCTGATCAGCACCACTACGCCCGGCAAGCGCTTGTAATGGTGGGGTCGCTGTGCCGATCAAGGACACCGCATGAGTACGTGCCAATGTTACTGGCGTTGGGCTGGCGAAAAACATCCCGACCAGTGTTTCGTCCTTATAAAATGCTAGCCGCGTATATCGTCCATCGGCATCGCGAGCCTCTGAAACGGTTGCCCCGTCAACGTCCATCAAACCACGTGCTAAATCTTCCCAGTCGTTCGGAACCGTCAGACCAGCATACTCGCCCTGCCATCCCGACAAAGACCGCGCAACCGCGGCGTAATCCCCTTTTGGGTTGAGCTCAGCCGCGCTGGCGGCGAAGCCATACCATTTGGCGTCAAACTTGGCCGCATCAACAGCATTGTTTTTGGAAGCCGGTTGCCCCGAAAACGGATCAGAAATTGGCGCTGCAAGATTATTTATCCAACCCGCACTGCTTTGTTGACGCGTCCAATGCATGGGCGTGAAAATTTGACGTTTCGCCGTGCGATCGGTGATAAGCGCACGAACCACGGATGCACCAAATCCATTGCTTAGTTTAATTAGGTCACCGGACGTGATCGCCAAAGCTGCTGCGTCATCAGGATGAATTTCAGCGTATGGCTCAGCCAAATGTGCGCCCAATCGCGGGGCTTTGCCGCTGCGTGACATCGTATGCCACTGATCGCGGTTACGCCCTGTGTTCAGAGTAAACGCGTCGCGTTCCTTTGGTTCAGGAGCACAGACAGGTAGCATCTTCGCCTTACCATCGGCATGATAGAATTTACCGTCCGCAAAGAAACGGCGACCATTTTGCGGCCACTGTGTCGGTATCAGATCTGCATAATCGACATCCGCAAAAATACTAAGATCCAGATCACGCTCGAAGTTTTCAGTCGCTGCAGACAGCGCAATATATTCAGCAAATACTTCGGAAGGAGACCCAAATGCAAAGGCGTCGCCCCAGCCCATACGGGTCGCGACACCACAGATGATCTGCCAATCTGGGCGGGCCTCACCGGGGGTCGGCAAAAACGCGCGCTGGCGTGAAACACGACGTTCAGAATTGGTGACGCTTCCGTCTTTTTCGCCCCATCCCGTAGCAGGCAAAAGGACATCCGCCAAATCACCCGTATCGGTGCGCGCATTGATATCGGAAACCGCCACAAACGGGACGTTCTTGATGGCGTTCGCGACGCCATCTGCGTCAGGCAGGCTAACGGCTGGATTGGTTGAAATCACCCAAAGCGCCTTGATCTTTCCGGCCGCACACGCGTCGAACAGATCGACCGCCTTTAGTCCCGCATGGGGTGCGATTGTGGGGCTGTTCCAGAACGCTTGCACCCCCGCACGGTGATCGGCGTTTTCAATGTCGAGGTGGTTGGCCAGCATATTTGCCATGCCGCCGACTTCGCGACCGCCCATGGCGTTGGGCTGGCCTGTGACGGAAAACGGTCCCATGCCCGGTATGCCGATACGGCCCGTCGCAAGGTGACAATTGATGATCGCGTTTACCTTGTCAGTGCCGCAGGACGATTGATTGACGCCTTGGGAATAGACGGTAACGACTTTTTCGGTACCCGCCCAAAGCCCATAGAACTCGGCTAATTCATCCTTGGCCAATCCGCTTTCTTCAGGATCGTCCAGACGCGCTTGCGTCACCGCCGCTTGGTGGCCATTGACGTGCCGATCTATGAAACCCGCATCAAGAGCATTCGTATCCGCAAGGTGGGCCAAAAGCCCGTTGAACAGTGCCACATCGCCATCTGGTGCCACGCGCAAGTGCAAATCCGCCAGCGCTGTCGTCGCGGTCTTTCGTGGATCGATGTTGACGATCTTCATTGTCGGGCGCGCCTCTTTGGCCGCCGCGATCCGTTGGTGCAAGACAGGATGGCACCACGCAAGGTTGGACCCAACGAGCACAATCAGATCAGCGTCTTCGAGGTCTTCATAGGTGCCCGGAACGGTATCCGTGCCGAAAGCACGCTTATGTCCAACAACCGAGGATGCCATGCAGAGCCTCGAATTTGTGTCGATATTTGCAGCCCCGACATAGCCTTTCATGAATTTATTGGCGACGTAGTAGTCTTCGGTAAGCATTTGGCCCGAAGCATAGATCGCAACACTGTCCGGCCCATGTTCGCGGATTGCAGCGCTGAATTTCTCAGCCATCAGATCGAGCGCTTCGTCCCAACCTGCGTCTTTCCCAGCAATCTGCGGGCGCAACAACCGCCCTTCAAGGCCGATCGTTTCGCCCAACGCGGACCCTTTAGAACACAACCGCCCGTAGTTTGCAGGATGCTCTGGGTCGCCTTTGATCGTGCCATCAGGCCCAGCAAGAACACCACAGCCAACGCCGCAATAAGGGCAGACTGTCTTGGTCAAAGTCATGCGACGGCTCGTTGTTTCAAAAAGGCGACGTCTAGTTTGATACGGCCGTCTTCGACGCGAGCAGGATACGTCGTAACTTGCCCTTCATCTGGCCCTTGGACCATACCGGTTTCCAGTGAAATTACCCAATTGTGGAGCGGGCAAGTGACGGCGTTACCATGGACGATCCCTTCGGCCAACGGGCCGTTCTTATGGGGGCATGCGTTATCAAGCGCAAAGACTTCGTCCATTGCGTTGCGAAAAATCGCGACACATCCATGGGCTGTTTTAACCAAACGCGCACCGCGTGCAGGAACCGCATCAAGCGCGGCAATATCGATCCAGTCGCTCATTCTGCGGCCTCCAATGCGAGATTTGCCAGCGGCTGATAGGTATCGGCCTTCTTGACATGCTCCGCCCACGGATCGTGGCGGTAAACGGTTTGAGAAATCTCGAAACGATCTACTAAGTCGGCGCGATTCTCGAGATCTTCTATCTGTTCGGTGATCCAGTCGAGTCCGACCTTCGCCATCCATTTATAGATACGGTCCAGATACTTAGCATTCTCACGATAAAGCTGTGTCACAGCCTTAATAACAAAGATCGCGTCTTCTTCCGTTGGCACCTGCAACAACAGTTCGGTTTCTTTGACGTCCATACCCGCCGCGCCACCGATGCTGATCTGGTAACCACTGTCGACACAGATCACGCCGATATCCTTACACGTAGACTCAGCGCAATTTCGAGGGCACCCTGAGACACCAAGTTTCAGCTTATGCGGGGTCCAAGCGCCGTGAAGCGTCTTTTCCAGCTTGATCCCAAGGCCGGTGCTGTCTTGCGTGCCAAAGCGGCAATGGTCCGTCCCGACGCAGGTTTTGACTGTGCGCAGTCCCTTTGAATAGGCATAGCCCGATACCATTCCAGCATCGTTCAGGTCTTTCCAAATGGCTGGCAAATCTTCGCCCTTTACGCCCAACAGATCGATCCGTTGCCCACCTGTGACCTTAACGGTCGGCACCATGTATTTATCAGCCGCATCCGCAATCGCCCGCAGTTCTGAAGGCGTCGTGATGCCGCCCCACATGCGTGGTACAACGCTGAACGTGCCGTCCTTTTGGATGTTTGCGTGTTTGCGTTCATTGATGAAGCGTGACTGCGGATCATCCTGATATTCGAGAGGCCAATCCGCGAGCAGATAGAAATTCAATGCAGGACGGCACACGTGACAACCGCAAGACGTCTTCCAACCACATTCTTGGAAAACAGCCTGCATCGATGTCAGTTTTTGGCTCTTGATCATGCGCCGCACATCTTCGTGGGTCATGTCAGTGCAGCCACAAACGGATGCGGCGGCTGGGATGACAAAATCATCGCCCAACGTCACGGCAAGAACCTGTTCAACCAATCCTGTGCAAGTTCCACAGGACGCCGAAGCTTTTGTTGTAGCTTTAATCGCAGCTAGGTCGTCTGCACCAGCGGCAATTGCATCTTCAATTTCACCTTTGCAAATGCCGTTACAGCCACAGATTTCCGCATCACGCGGTAAGGCTGCAACGGCTGAGAGCGGGTCCGAGGGGGCACCCCCTTGGTAGGCTGGCCCAAAGATGAGCGTATCTCGCATGTCTGCGATATCGGTCTTGTCGCGGATCAAGCCAAAGAACCAATTGCTGTCTGCCGTGTCGCCATACATGACTGCACCAATGACGTGGTTGCCCTGAAGGACAAGGCGGCGATACACACCGCGCGCAGGGTCACGGAACACGATGTCTTCGCGGTCTTCGCCTTCGGCAAAATCACCAGCGCTGAACAAATCACAGCCCGTGACTTTCAACTTGGTCGACAGTTCTTTTTGAACGAATTGTGCGTCTTCACCCATCAAGGTTTTCGCGACGACCTTTGCTTGATCATAAAGTGGCGCAACCAAACCAAAGATCGCACCGTCATGTTCAACACATTCACCAACCGCCAACACATCGTCATCTGAAGTGCGCATCTGGTCATCGACATGGATACCTTTACCCACGGCCAACCCTGCATCCTGTGCAAGCTGGACGTTCGGGCGGATGCCAACAGCCATCACCAATAGATCGCACGGCAGCTCTGTGCCATCATCAAGCAGTAAGGCTTTTACCTTGCCGTTCTCGCCCAAGATTTCCTTGGAGTTCGCAGAACACTTGACCGTGATGCCTTTGTCCACCAGCGCCTTGCGCAGAAGATAACCCGCCGCTTCATCCAGTTGGCGTTCCATCAAGTGGCCCATGATATGAATAACCGTCACATCAACGCCGCGTGCCGCCATACCGGCCGCAGCCTCAAGCCCAAGAAGACCGCCACCAATCACAACACATTTGTTGTCTGGTCCAAGGCCCATCATGCGTTCGGTGTCTTCCAGATCGCGGTATGCGATCACACCTTCAAG
This sequence comes from Octadecabacter algicola, assembly GCF_021532625.1. Lineage (GTDB taxonomy): Bacteria > Pseudomonadota > Alphaproteobacteria > Rhodobacterales > Rhodobacteraceae > Octadecabacter > Octadecabacter algicola. Next base: position 687,436 of record NZ_JAKGAR010000002.1, on the reverse strand, counting down.
GTCATGCCCCGGGAGTGGGATGATAAATGGATTGGAACCTGTCCCGAACAAGAGCTTGTCGTAGGACAGTACATCGCCGTTATCGGCCGTGACCGTTTTGGCAGCCCGATCAATCGATGTGATCTTTTCACCGAAACGACAGGTTACGCCGTTTTCTTCATACCAGTCGGCAGTATGGATCACGATCTCTTCGTATGTCTTGTCGCCAGACAAAACCGGTGACAGCATGATGCGATCGTAGTTGCCGCGAGGTTCTGCGTTAAACAGCGTGACATCGTAGTCGCCGCCGGCCTTTAGAAGTTGCTCTAGCGCGCGGCCAGTCGCCATGCCTGCGCCAATGATGATAAGTTTCTGGGTCATTTTTTACTCCGCAGCGGGTTTATACGCGGCATTAACCATCACGCCCGAAAGCGTGGTATATGCTGCTGTCCAGGCCTCTTCGACTTCGCCGGTGAAGTCGTCTCCTAATCCAGCTTTTAATGTGAAGAGCAACGTTGCACCCACGATGTCATAGTGTTCGGCTGTTACCCCGTATTCGATGTGCTTAACGGCCAGTGCCTCTGCTACGGGAACAATCTTTTCCAGGTCACGCAGACCGTTTACAACAACGCCCAACGTTGCCATCAATTTTGTGCCCTGCTCTGAAACATCACCTTTGAACATCGGGCGAACCTGCGGTGCGACCTCGAACAAGCGGTTGTAGAAAATTTCTGCTGCGGCATCCTTGATCGGAACAACCTTGGCAAAACTTTCTTGGACAGACGTAATCTGATCGTCGTTCATAACCTACTCCGCAGCTATCGGTTTGGCTTTGGGCTTTGGCTTTGCGCCGTGCTCGTATTCCTCAAGGAAATCGAGGACTTCTGCGCGGTAGTTGTAGTAATCAGGATGTTCCAATAGTGCCTTACGCGTGCGTGGACGCGGCAGTTTTACGTCGGTGATCTTGCCGATCGTGGCCTGCGGTCCATTGGTCATCATCACAACGCGGTCCGCCAAAAGGATGGCTTCGTCGACGTCGTGGGTGACACAAACGGCGGTCACTTTTGTGCGCGACCAAACTTCCATCAGCACCTCTTGAAGCTCCCAACGTGTGAGGCTGTCGAGCATGCCAAACGGTTCGTCCAGCAATAGTAGCTTTGGGGACAGCGCAAAGGCACGGGCAATACCGACCCTTTGTTTCATACCGTTGGACATAGACGATGCTTGCTTATCCATGCTGTCAGCCAAACCAACACGTTCAAGGTAGTATTCAATGACGTCTTGGCGTTCTGCCTGTGACGCGCGCGGGTAAACTTTGTCCACTCCAATCGCGACGTTCTCTTTGGCCGAAAGCCAAGGGAATAGGTTCGGAGATTGGAACACAACTGCACGTTCGGGATCGGCACCTTCGACGTTCCAACCATCAAGACGGATCGCGCCCTTTGAAATCGGGTTAAGACCCGCAGCCATGGTCAGTACCGTAGATTTACCGCAGCCAGAGTGGCCGATCAGACTGATGAACTCGCCTTTGTTAACTTTCAGATCAAAGTCTTCAACAACAGTCAGCGGACCTTTTGGTGTCGGGTAAACCTTATGAAGCTGAGAGAAATTCAGATACTTTTCTTCAATGCCGCCTTCTTGCGCTTCCGCAACGGCCGCAGGAACCGAATGAATCGGTGTAACATCTGGCAAATGGCGAGTGTCTTCGACCTTTGCCGCGATGCCAACGTCCATCAGGTATTTCGTAACGCTCGCACGGAGCGACTTGAAAGTAGCATCGTCATTCATCGCACCGCGATCCCGTGGGCGCGGAATATTGACCTTAACTGGATCGGCTAAAGTACCGTCGGGGTTTAACGGGATAATGCGGTCCGCCAGCAAGATCGCCTCGTCCACATCATTGGTAATCAAGATGCAGGTCTTCTTATCGGTTTCCCAAATATCGAGGATCTCATCAGCAAGATTGGCACGCGTAAGGGCGTCAAGCGCACTAAGCGGTTCGTCCAGCAACAACATTTCAGGGTTCATCGCCAGGGCACGGGCAACAGACACACGCTGACGCATGCCGCCCGACAATTCAGATGGGCGGCGCGTTGTCGCGTGGGATAGGCCCACCATGCCGACATAATGGTTAATCTTTTCCTGACGCTCGGCCTTTGACAATTTTGGAAAGACTGCATCAACCGCAAGCCCGACGTTTCCACCAACGGTCAACCAAGGCATCAAAGAATAGCTTTGGAAGATCAAGCCCCGCTCAGGGCCCGGTCCTGCGATCGGCGCGCCTTTGAAGGTAACGCTACCGGTATCGGGCATTTCGAGACCCGCAATCAGGTTCATCAGGGTCGATTTGCCTGTTCCAGAGAACCCCAGGATCGCTACGAATTCACCGTCTTCGATTTCCAGATTGATGTCCTTGAGGACTTCGTTCCGGTTGGTCCCTTGGCCGAAACCTTTGGACACATTTGTGAAGGAAAGAATGCTCATGATGACTTACCGGTTCTCAGTGAAGGTGAACATGGACTGCAAGGCGAACATCACACGGTCGAGCAAGAACCCGATGATACCGATGGTGAAGACCGCAACCATGATTTTGGCGAGAGACTGGGAAGAGCCGTTCTGGAATTCATCCCATACGAATTTTCCAAGGCCCGGGTTCTGCGCAAGCATTTCCGCGGCGATTAGAACCATCCAGCCCACACCAAGGGACAAGCGCAGACCTGTAAAGATCAATGGCAATGCAGATGGCAAAACCAACTTGGTAATCTTTGAATAGGTGCTCATTTTCAAAACTTTGGAAACACTCACCAGATCTTTATCGATGGATGACACGCCCAGCGCTGTGTTGATCAATGTGGGCCAAAGCGAACACAGCGTCACGGTAATCGCGGACACAAGGAACGACTTGGAAAACATACCGTCGTTGGTGGCATAAACAGCCGAGACGACCATGGTGACAATCGGCAGCCATGCCAGCGGGCTAACGGGCTTAAAGATTTGAATGATCGGGTTGATCGCAGCGTTCGCAGTCGCCGAAAGCCCCGCCAAAATTCCGACCGGAATAGCGATAACGGAACCAATCAAGAACCCGAAGAACACAGTTTTGATCGAAGTCCAAATTTGCTGATAGTACGTCGGCTTGCCTGTATAGACCCGCTGGCGCACGTCATCCGCGTTGCCATTTGCGATCAGTTCCGCGTTGCGTACATCTTGGCGTTCGTAGAACGCCGCTTCTTTTTCGCGTTCGCGAACAGCGTCGGCATTAAGGTTAACCGCCTGTTCCCAAACCTGAACGGGACCAGGGATAGCGCCCAACGAAGTCTGAACTTTCGGGGCCAAAGTCGCCCAAGCGCCGATAAATAGGAAAATCGCCAAAAGCGGCACACCAAGCAGGCGCCAGATTTCGGACATTTGCGCGCGCGGGTTGTCCCCTGCCGCGGCTTTCAAGATCGGCGTCAACCACGCCAGCCCCAAAACCTGAAACCATGCGTCGGCTTTGTTGATCCGCGTAAAGCGGCGGGCGCGGCGGGCTTCTGCCTGGAGTGTATCTGGGTCAATGGCGGTCATGTCGGAACCTGTATTTTGAATAGGGGTTGTAAAGAGGGGCGCCCGCCGCGCGGAGTGCGCGACGAGCCCTGTTTTTAGTTCTGGATTTCGGACCCAGAGATGACTTGGTCACCCTTCAAGCCGATCGGCAGGCTGTCGAGGTATGCGTTTGGTGCGCGGCCATCGTATGGAATGCCGTCGATCACATCTTCTGCTGGTGTTGGGTCTTTGAAACCGTCGCTATCCCAAGGGAAGTCAGCTTCGTTAGCCATACCGTCGTCCACGAGAAGGCGTGCAGCCTCAAGGTAGATGTCTGGGCGGTAAACAGACTGAGCAGTTTCAATGAACCATTCATCTGTCTGCGGCTCGGCGATTTGTCCCCAGCGGCGCATTTGGCTCAGATACCAGATCGCATCGGAATAGAACGGGTAAGTCGCGTTGTAACGGAAGAAGACGTTGAAGTCTGGGACTTCGCGAACATCGCCTTTTTCGTACTCAAACGTACCTGTCATCGAGTTCGCGATAACGTCGTAGTCTGCGCCAACGTATTCAGAACGTGACAGGATCTCGACGGCTTCTTCGCGGTTGGCGTTGTCGTTTTCATCCAACCAGATCGCCGCACGGATCAGCGCTTTGGTTAATGCGATCGTGGTGTTTGGGTTTTCTTCTGCGAATTCAGCAGAGATACCAAAGACCTTTTCAGGGTTGTTGCGCCACAGTTCGTAGTCGGTAACAACTGGAACACCGATGCCTTTGAACACAGCTTGCTGGTTCCATGGCTCACCGACGCAGTAACCGAAGATCGTTCCGGCTTCCATTGTGGATGGCATCTGTGGAGGAGGCGTCACGCTGAGGAAAACGTCCGCGCCGATCTGGCCCGTCACGTCGTCAGGTGAATAGTAGCCAGGCTCGATGCCGCCAGCAGCCAACCAGTAACGCAGTTCGTAGTTGTGTGTAGAAACAGGGAAAACCATGCCCATGTTGAACGGGATACCTTGGTCTTGGTATTCTTCAACAACCGGAGCAAGGGAGCTCGCGCTGATCGGGTGCTGCGGACGACCATCTTCCATCAAAGGAACGTGTGGGCGCATTTGCTCCCAGATGTCGTTGGACACTGTGATCGCGTTACCATTCAAATCCATTGAGAATGGTGTGATGATATGTGCCTCGGTGCCGTAGCCGATTGTCGCAGCCAAAGGCTGACCTGCGAGCATGTGTGCACCGTCAAGCTGACCATCAATGACGCCGTCTAGCAGAACTTTCCAGTTCGCCTGCGCTTCGAGCGTTACAAACAGACCTTCGTCTTCGAAGTAACCGTTCTCATACGCCACAGCGAGCGGCGCCATGTCTGTCAACTTAATGAAGCCAAAAGTGAGCTCGTCTTTCTCAAGGTCCAGCATGTCTGCCATCGCTGGGCTCGCACACAAAGCAGTCGTGGCGATGAGCCATTTGAAAGTGTTCATATTTAGTCGTCCCCGTTTGTTTTTTTGAAACGCAAAAAGCCGCACGATTGACGCATGCGGGAGGAAGGGAGGAGGCATGCACAATCGAGCGGCTTTGCTCATATTTCGGTGGCCAACATCAGTGTCGGCCGGAACGGGCATCGTTGCCCTAACTTGATATTGACCAATTAAGGCCCTGATTACGACTCGCGACCCTCGCATATGCAGCGCAAATTGCCGCAATGCAGAAAGTGCTTAATTTTTGACCTATTCCTCTCCTTCAAAGTCGAAAGTCGCGCCGCTAAAAAATCTGTCCGGCCCAAGAATCATCTGCCCCATGGTTGAGGCAACGGCCACCGATGTCGCCATCGCGCCCTCAACCTTCTCTGACGCGCCCGGCAGGTTCACCCCCAATGGGGCCAACGCCTCACGATAAAGATCACTGCGAAAACACGCGCGCGCTGTCTCTCGCGATGCGGCGCGATCAAATCCGTGCCAACGCGCAATCACATCTGCGATCCAGCTTGCCTGACTGCGCCATGGGAAATTGGCGGCTTTGTTATGGAAGTTCAAAAAGCCTGCCGTAAGCTTGGCATCCTGCCCCGAATAAGTGGCAATACGGCCCGTCAAAGCAGGGTCAATTGCGTGGTCAGGCAGGTCGAGGTGCTGGCTGCGCGCCAAAATCTCAACAGCAAGCGGTGTGTTTTCTGGCAAGTTCAGCCAACGCGCAGCTTTATAAAGCGCGCGGATCATCGCACGGCAAGCCGTCGGATTTGCCTCTGCCCAATCGTGACGCACCCCAAGAACTTTTTCGGGTGCGAATTCCCAAATGCTCGAACCCGGTAGGATCAACGACGCGTCGCTTTGCTGTAAAGCGACCGAGCCCCACGGCTCACCAACGCAGAACACGTCCAACGCCCCATCCGTGACTGCCTGCGCCATTTGGGGTGGCGGGACCGTCACGACCTCAATTCGATCCGGTGAAAACGCGGGGTCTTGGGTTAACCATGTTTCCAGCAACATGCGGTGCATCGAAAATGGAAACGGAACCCCGATCCGCAGGGGGCGGTCGGCCACAGCCAAAAGCGCCTTTGATGTGGCCTTCGGATCATCAAACGTATTTTCCCACCCAGCGCCTAACATCTTTTGGTTCAGCGCGGATGACACGCCAATAACCGTACCATTCACCGACATGACCATCAGCGCATCGATACGGTTGGGCAGCCCACCTAACCCCAGCGACATGGCGATCGGCATCGGCGACAACATATGTGCAAAATCGATATGGCCAAACGCCAGGCGGTCCCGCAATGCCGACCAAGACGGTTGTTTTTGGAGCGTTAGATCCAGCCCTTCCTGCGCGGCAAACTTTAGCTCCTTAGCAATAATCAAAGGAGCGCTGTCCACCAACGGGAGGTATCCGCACTGTACCTGAATAGACTTCATTGCAGCAGCTCCGCCGCCGTGACCAAAGCCGTCGCGACATCAATGACTTTTCGTCCCTGATCCATCGCCGTCTTGCGCAACAAGTTGTAGGCTTCGTCTTCAGAAATATTTCGCGCGCGGATCAACAACCCCTTGGCACGATCAATGGTTTTGCGATCCGTCAGCGCCTGTTTCGCCGCGTCCAGTTCAGACTGCATTTTCGCGAACATGCCAAAGCGGGCAATCGCGGTTTCCAGTACGGGCTTGATGCGGTCCTTCATAAGTCCGTTCACAACATACGCACTCACCCCCGCAGAGATCGCCGCCTGCGTCATCGCATCATCGGTGCGATCCACGAACATGGCGACCGGGCGGTTGCGGGCATTGGACACAAGACCGAGGTGTTCAAGCGTGTCCCGATCCGGATTAGCAAGATCGATGAGGATAATGTCTGGGTCCTGCGTCGTTATCGTTCGCTCAAGCGCACCCGCCGAGCCAATGACCGATAGGTTCTTCCAACCGCCATCCGTCAACGCGTCGATTATATCGCGCGCCTTCTGGGGGTCATCTTCGACGACAAGGATTTTCAGGTCTGTCTGCACTTTGGATCGCTACCCGCAACCCAAAGTGAGACTCCATAGGTATCGGGCAGATGAATAGTGCAAGCGTCGCACTCCGCCGCAAAAGCACGATATTGCGGCGGAGCGCTCAAAAAGCGGGCAGCACAAGAAGCGTGGGTTGTTTATGCCGCAGGCATCCGCTGTTCGACGATCTCGGCCCACCAACTGCACCCAGCTGGGATCGCTTCGTCGTTGAAATTATATTCGGGATGGTGAACCGCCGCCGTGTCGCCGTTGCCAACCAAAATATACGCACCGGGCCGCTCTTCGAGCATATAGGCAAAGTCCTCTCCGCCCATCACCAATGGGGCGTCTGCACAATCCCCCGCAACGGACGCTGCAACCTCGGCGGCGAAATCCGTCTGTTCGTCAGAATTCACCATGACCGGATAGCCGTGATGGTACTGGACATCGACCGTCGCGCCGAACGTCGCGCCGATCCCTGTCGCAATCTCGCCAAGGCGTTTTTCAGCCAGAGCACGGATGTCTTTGTCCAGTGTGCGAACAGTGCCTTTCAGATGAACCCGTTGTGGGATGACGTTGTAGGCCGTTGATGAACTTTCGATGGACGTCACTGAAACTACCACCTGTTCAACAGGGTCCGCGTTTCGGCTGGCGATAGTTTGCAGCGCTGTGATCAATTGGGCGGCAACAACTGTGCTGTCGATCACCTCTTGAGGTTTTGCCGCGTGGCCGCCCTTGCCTTCAACAATAATGTCAAATGTATCCGTTGCGGCAAAGAACGCTCCAGGACGGATTGCGAAGGACCCGACAGGTTTGCCGGGCCAATTGTGCATCCCGTAGACCTCTTGAATGCCGAACTGGTCCATCATGCCATCGTCGCACATCTCCTTACCGCCACCGCCGCCTTCTTCGGCAGGCTGAAAGATCACGACAACCGTGCCGTCAAAATTGCGAGTTTCAGACAGGTACTTTGCCGCGCCAAGCAACATCGCTGTGTGTCCATCATGACCACAAGCATGCATCGCGCCATCCGTCTTGGAGGCATAGTCCAGCCCCGTTTGTTCATGGATAGGGAGCGCATCCATATCCGCCCGAAGCCCGATGACTTTACCTGATCCGTTGGCCTTACCCTTGATCACGCCCACAACACCCGTACGGCCAATGCCCGTAACGATCTCATCACACCCAAACGCCTTTAGCTTTTCAGCAACGATGGCACTGGTGCGGTGTGTCTCAAACAAGATCTCGGGGTTCTCATGGAGGTCGCGCCGCCATTCTGTAATCTCGGGCAGCAACTCGGCAAAACGGTTCTTTACTGGCATTTGGATTCTCCTGATGGGTTCGATGTAAATTGGATCGCACGACGGGGGACAACAAGCCCTTGCAGCCCTCCCCCTTCACGACCGCCCTTAATTCAAGCTATCGAGCAGCTGTTGCATAAATTTCTCGCCCGCTTGGAACTGCTCAATTGTGATGAACTCGTTTGGCTGGTGAGCTTGTGCGATATCGCCGGGTCCGCAGATCACGGCGGAATAGCCGCGTTCTTGAAACTGACCTGCCTCGGTTCCGTAACTGACCACGTTTACGGCGTTATCCCCCGTAATGAGGCGCACCAGTTCTTCGGCGCTGCCTTCAATCTCTGGCTTCAAACCGGGCACATCGAATTTACGACTGTAATCGATCCCTGTGTCAGGATGGATGGCCTGCATTTGCGCTTCGATTTCGGCAACTTTGGCCTCGAACGCTTCAACCCACATCTGGCCCGATTCGCCCGGAACTGTGCGGAATGTCAGCACGAAATTGCAGTCCTTGGCGGTGATGTTGTGGGCTGTGCCACCACTCACCATTCCGACATGTAGCGTGGTGTAAGGCGGCACAAATTCTGCATCCGTTACCAACGGTGTCTTGGCCGCATTTTCGGCATTCATCTCATTGCACCAGTCAATCAACTTGGCTCCGAACATGATTGCGTTGACCCCTTCGTGGATCAGCGATGAATGGACCTCGAACCCACGGACGTGCACCTCAAAACCGATGCCGCCCTTATGGCCTGTAACGACCTTCATCATCGATGGTTCACCAATTACCGCGGCGGCCCCACGTGGCATTCCACTGGCGACCATAGCATCAATCATCACTGGCGCGCCCGTACAGCCAACCTCTTCGTCATAGCTCAACGCAAGCTGCAAAGGACGGGTCACGCCCCGCTTCTTTGCCTCGACCAATGCCCAAATCGCGAGCGCATCAAACCCCTTCATGTCACAGGTGCCGCGCCCATACAGCTTGCCGTCTTTTTCGATCACGTCGAAGGGATTCGAATCCCAAGCCTGTCCATCAACGGGTACAACGTCGGTATGGCCTGAGAGCACGACAGCCCCTTCAACCTGCGGGCCAACATGGGCGTAAAGTGCGGCCTTCATACCCGTCGTATCGGGAACGCGCGTTGACGCAATGCCATGTCCCGCAAGGTAACCTTCAACAAAATCAATAAGTTCCAAATTACTATCTCGGCTTACAGTCGGGAACGAAATCAAGCGCTCCATCAATGCCCGCGCATCAAGTGTCGTTGTCATGAAATCCCTTTCAGATGGCCGTCTCAGCCATACTCCGAGCGTGAAACGGGCATTGAGGCCCGTCAAGAGCCTTAAATCGCAGCTTTTAAAAATTTACCATACGGTAAAATGCTATCGGGGGTTGCGGGATCAAAGTTTGGTGATAACGTCGATGAATACGCAAGGGGCGCGAAGACGAACCTGCAGCAAATATGAATCTTTGACCACTTCCACAGGGGGGTCGCCTATGCCCAATGGGGCGCAGCCTGTACTCGATGTACAGGGGCTGAAAACTGTATTCAAAATCCGCGGCGGCGAAGTGCACGCCGTCAACGACGTGAGTTTTGATCTCCGCCCAGGTGAACTCCTTGGCGTTGTCGGAGAGAGCGGATCAGGCAAGTCTGTCACCATGATGTCTCTGCTCGGCTTGTTGCCGACGCCCCCCGCCGATGTGCGCGGCGGCACAGTGACGTTTCAAGGACAGGACCTTCTGAAAGTCGATGCAGAAACCCTGCGCGGTGTGCGCGGCGGAAAGATCGGTTTCGTGTTTCAGGATCCGATGACGTCGCTCAATCCTGTTTACAATGTCGGCATGCAGATCATGGAACCCCTGCGTAAGCATATGGGCATGAACAAAAAGCAAGCGGCAGTACGGGCCAAAGAACTTCTCGAGCTGGTCGGCATTCCAGATGCTGAACGCCGCCTGAAAGACTACCCACACCAGTTTTCCGGCGGCATGCGCCAACGTGTTATGATCGCAATTGCGCTGGCCTGTGATCCACAAGTCTTGGTCGCGGATGAACCGACAACCGCGCTGGACGTGACCATTCAAGCGCAAATTCTTGAACTGATGAAAGACCTTCAGGAACGGCTTGGAATGGCCGTTATCTGGATCACACATGACCTTGGCGTTGTTGCGGGAATCGCAGACCGTGTTCTTGTGATGTATGGCGGCCAGATCGTCGAACAGGCCCCGACCCGCGAACTGTTCCGTGATCCACAACATCCTTACACCCGCGCGCTACTAAAAACCGTGCCTCGGGTCACCGGCGATCGCGAAGAGCGTCTGGCCATCATCGAAGGCCAACCACCGATCCTTGGTGAACATCCCTCTGCCTGCCCGTTCAGGGATCGGTGCGATGTGGCGCTTGAGCTATGCGCGAAACAGAACCCGCCCCGATATGACGTGGGCAATGGCCACGACGCCGCTTGTTTTTATGACGCCCGCACAGGGGGGCCACGCGATGCTTGATGATCCTAAGCCGACAAAACTGGTCGAGATCGACAACCTCAAAATGCACTTTCCGATCCACACGGGCCTTTTCCGCCGCCACACGGGCGATGTGAAAGCCGTGGATGGTGTCTCCTTTGATATCTTTGAGGGCGAAACACTGGGGCTGGTCGGTGAATCCGGCTGCGGCAAATCCACCTGCGGGCGGGCTGCGCTGCGGCTTTACGATATTACCGATGGATCCATCCTGATTGATGGCGACCAAATCGGTGACATGTCCCAAAAGGACCTGCGCACCAAACGCCCAACAATGCAGATGGTGTTTCAGGACCCACAGGCCAGCCTTAACCCGCGCATGACCGTGCAAGCGATCATTCAAGAACCGCTGGACGAACACACGTCCCTTTCAGCGTCCGAAAAACGCGAAAAAGTTCTGGAGTTGATGGATCAAGTCGGGTTGAACCGCAAATTCGCAGGCCGCTATCCCCATGCGTTTTCTGGTGGCCAACGTCAGCGCATTGGCATTGCCCGCGCCTTGGCACTCAATCCGAAATTCATTGTCTGTGACGAACCCATCGCCGCCCTTGATGTGTCGATCCAAGCACAAGTTGTGAACTTGCTCGAAGATCTGCAAAAGGAATTCGGACTGACCTACCTGTTCATCAGCCACGATCTGTCCATGGTGCGCCATATCGCGACCCGTGTAGCGGTGATGTATCTGGGTAAGATCGTCGAACTTGCCCCGCGCGAAGCGCTCTATGCTGAACCACTGCATCCTTACACTAAAGCGCTTCTTTCGGCGGTTCCCGAACCGGACCCTGATCTGCACGACACCATGGAGCGCACGATCTTGACGGGCGATGTGCCCTCCCCCGCCAACCCGCCAAAGGGATGCAATTTTTGCACCCGATGCCCAGCGGTGATGGACATTTGCAAACAACAAGAACCGGACTACCGCGAAGTGCTGCCAGGCCGCTATGTTGCCTGCCACCACTACAACGAGGTCCAAACAGCCGCCGATTCAACGGCCGCTTCCGAGGCATCAGACCAACAGAGCCTGAGCAATACCAAAAACGATCAAATCAACTAGGAGAGACGTCATGAAACTACGATCAGCCCTAATGGGCGCCACCGCGGCGGTGGCTTTCGCACCAATGGCTTTTGCCGACGGTCACGAAGGCGAACGCGGACGCGATGGCCAGCTCAACATCATTTATTGGCAAGCGCCATCCACGTTGAACCCGTATCTGTCGGGCGGCACAAAAGAAGTTGAATCCGCATCTCTCGTGCTGGAATCCCTTGGCCGTTTCACCAACACAGGTGAATTGGTTCCGTGGCTTGCTGCTGAAATTCCGACTGTTGAAAACGGCGGCATCTCCGAAGACCTGACAAGCATCACTTGGACACTGCAAGACGGCGTTATGTGGTCAGATGGCACGCCACTGACAGCAAATGACGCTGTGTTCACATGGCAGTACTGTACCGCTGAAGGCGGCGGTTGCGCACAGGCATCCTACTTTGACGGCGTTGAAAGCGTCGAAGCTGTGGATGACATGACCATCAAGATCACTTTTGATGCACCAAAACCATTCCCCTACACAGCACTTGTCGGTGCTGAGAGCCCAATCATTCAAGCCGCTCAGTTTGCTGACTGTCTTGGTGCGGCCGCGCCAACATGTGTTGACGCAAACTTTGGCCCGATTGGCACTGGCCCGTTTGTTGTAACGGACTTCAAAGCCAACGACGTTATCCAGTTCTCCGCCAACGAAAACTTCCGCGTCGACGGCCAGCCAGCGTTTGAAACTGTATTGTTCAAAGGTGGTGGCGATGCAGCCGCGGCTGCACGTTCGGTTCTGGAAACAGGCGAGTTCGACTACGCTTGGAACCTTCAGATCGACCCGACAGTTCTGTCCGACATGGAATCTGCCGGCATCGGTACAGTTGTAACCGCGTTCGGTACATCCGTTGAGCGTCTGCACTTGAACCAGACAAACCCATCCCCTGATCTGGGCGATCTGCGCGCAACAGCCGAAGGCGGAGCGCACCCGTTCCTGACCAACCGCACAATCGCACAAGCCATGTCCATGGCGATCGACCGAGGCTTGCTGGTTGAAATCGGTTACGGTGCTGGCGGCCAGCCAACATGTAACGTGCTACCTGCACCTGCGGTTTATGCATCCACAGCAAATGATGCTTGCCTGACGCAAGACATGGCTGGTGCCATTGCATTGCTTGATGAAGCAGGCATCGTTGACACAGATGGTGACGGTGTTCGTGAACTCGACGGCACACCACTCGTCGTGTCCTACCAGACATCCACAAACGCGGTTCGTCAGGATGCGCAAGCGCTGATCAAACAGTGGTGGAGCGAGCTGGGCATTCAAGCCGACCTTCGCAACATCGATGCGTCCGTGTTCTTTGGCGGCGATCCAGCATCACCTGATACATTCCAGAAGTTCTATGCAGACGTTGAAATGTACACCAACAACTTCGCAGGCGTTGACCCAGAAGCCTACATGGCGAACTGGGCCTGTAAAGAATGGCCAAGCCCAGAGTCACAGTGGCAGGGTTCCAACATGCAGCGTTTCTGCGATCCAGCCTATGACGCGCTGATTGATGAACTCGCCTCCACTGCAGGCATCGAAGCACGCGCTGAGATCGTTAAGCAGATGAACGACATGCTGATGGAATCTTACTCCATTATCCCACTCGTTCACCGTGGCGGCGTATCTGCACATGCCAACACATTGGGCGGCATCGCGATCTCCGATTGGGACTCCGAGCTGTGGAACATCGCCAGCTGGTACCGCATGGGCGAATAAGCCTGACCTAAAAAACGGGGTGGGCAGCAATGCCCGCCCTATTCAAAACGCCATTCCCCAGACCGGATTACGTATGACTTGCATTCTTGCCCCTGATCAATCGGCGAAGCCTCGTGAGGCCCACTTATGCTGACCTATACAATCCGGCGCCTTTTCACTGCTATTCCGACGTTGATCTTCATCTCTTTGATCATCTTCCTGTTGCTAGACATGGCCCCAGGTGATCCGACGGCGAGCCTGCCGTTGACGATCCCGCCAGAAGTCCGCGAACAAATCCGCCAGTCCCTCGGAATGGGGGAACCAGTACATATCCGTTATTTTCTTTGGCTGAAACAGATGGTCTGGTCGGAACCCATGTTTTACCTGTCCCAATCCGTCAGTTGGATTGACGCACCAGACGCTGCGCGCCTGATCTCATGGCAGACACGCGCGCCAGTTCTGGATACGGTCTTTGAACGTATTCCACAGACGCTCATGGTGGTCGGGCTGGCCTATGTTGTCGGCGTCCTCATCGCACTTCCGATCGGGATCATCTCTGCGTATCGCCAGTATTCCGTATTCGATCAGGCCGGTACGTTTGTTTCGATGATCGGGTTCTCGATCCCGCCGTTCTTTAGCGGTGTGTTGATGATTATTCTGTTCACCGTGATGATGCCTAACGACAGTTTCTGGTGGTTCCCATCAATCTACGACACTACGTTGATTGTCGATTCATGGGAAAACTTCGGCAAACAAGTGCGCCAGATGGTGCTGCCCGTCATGGTGCTTGCGCTGCAAACCACGGCGCAGATCAGCCGCTTTATGCGGGCCTCGATGCTGGACAACCTGAACCAAGACTACGTGCGCACTGCCCGCGCCAAAGGCATGACCGAAAGCGTTGTCGTCTTAAAACACGTGCTGCGCAATTCCATGATCCCCGTGATCACCGTCATCGCACTGGGCATACCTGCAATCTTTGGCGGTGCCATCATCACAGAGCAAATCTTCAAAGTGAACGGCATCGGCCAACTTCTGATCGTATCGATCCAAGGCAGCGATGTGCCAATGGTGCAAACCTTGACCTTCATCTTTGCGGTGCTGATCGTGTTATTCAATTTGATCGCCGATATTCTCTACGGCATCCTAGACCCGAGGATTCGCTATGACTGAAGCAGCGACACCCCCGTCCCTCGACACCCGCACAGAGGCCCCTGCCCGCAATCAATGGTGGGACGTTTGGGACCAGTTCAAGACTCACAAGGGCGCTGTTATGGGCGCGTGTTTCTTTATCTTCATCGTATTGGCCGTCTACGTGGGCCCTTGGATTTGGTCGATCGATCCGACCTACATCGACATACGTGCCCGCAACCAAGGGTCGTCTTTCGCGCATCCTTTTGGAACGGACCAATTGGGGCGTGACATGCTGGCGAGGATGATGGCCGGTGGGCAGACCTCAATTTCGGTTGGGCTGACGGCGATGGGCCTTGCCTTGTTCTTAGGGACCCTTGTTGGCGTGCTGGCCGGATATTTCAAACGCATCGACGGGCTGCTGATGCGAACGACGGATCTGTTCCTCGCCTTGCCGTTACTACCGCTGCTCCTCGTGATGGTGATGTTGTTTCGCCAACCTTTGTCCGCGTCTTTTGGGCCTGAAACTGGTATCTTCATCCTGATCGTGATTGCTATTGGTATTACGTCATGGATGCCCACCGCCCGCATCGTGCGCGGCGATGTTTTGGCCCTGAAGGAACGGGAATTTGTTCTTGCTGCACGTTCTATCGGAACGCGTCCGGGACGGATGATCCTGCGCCACGTGCTACCAAACGTGATGTCCCCGATCATGGTGTCTGCCACCCTCGGGATTGCCACGGCCATTATTACAGAGTCCGCGCTTAGCTTCCTCGGCCTCGGCTTTCCACCGGACTTTCCGACGTGGGGCCGTCTGCTGTTTGATGCGACCGACTTCATGCAGCAGCACCCACAACGGGTGATGTGGCCCGGCCTTGCGATCAGCCTGACGGTTCTGGCGGTGAACTACATGGGTGACGGGCTGCGCGACGCGCTAGACCCACGTATCCGCGGGCTCTAGCGAAGTCTCCAACATTTGAGGCGCACTCAGGCTTCTGCCTGTTGCGCCTCTTGCACGGCCAGCTCGGCCATTTCCAAAATCGCATCCCGCGAATTGGCGACCGCAATAAAGCGAGCGTTGTGACAGAACTTTGCGCCTTTAACGCCGCTCGCCGCTTCAAGGGCTGCATCCGTCAGCCCCGCCCATGAAACGGGCAAATCGGCACGTTGTTCAAACGTATCACCAGACAGCTTAACGCCGCCAAGTGTCCAATCATCCCCGCGCGGAATCACAACGAACAGGATGTGATCCGCTTCTTTTTTATCCAAAACAGAGCGGTACGGCATCCCCATCGGTAGTTCTAGAATGGGCGATGTTCCCGCTTGATCGATCGCATCTTCGACAAGGCTTTCAGCACGCTTTTTGGCTGCGAGGTTCAGTATCTGCGCTTCAACAAAACGGCGCGCAATCGGTAAGGCAGACATAAACGCGTCGTCATCCGCTGTCGGTGATGGGTCATCAAAGACAGGCTTTAAGCTGCCTAACAAAGACGGCAACGTCAGAATGGACAAAGGTCCTGCGACCGACGGCTCTATCGCGCCGTTATCCAGCAAATCGATCGGCAAGACGAACTTAGTATCAAACTTGCCATGAATGTATTCGATGTGATCTTCGGGCACGTCCATCGCCGCCAGATAGGCCCGCCCATATTGGTTCCAGACCAAACCGAACGAACTATAAGGTTGATCATCTTCGCGCAGCGGACCTGGTTTCTGGTGGTGATCAAAAATCTGCGCATCCGCGTCATAGGCGCCACCCACATCATATATGATCTTGCCCGCACCCGGCGTGATCATTTGCTTATCCCGCGTACGCACAAGCTGCGCTTCAGGGAACAGTAGTGTCAGGATCACGGAAGACAGCAGTTCATCCGCATGAAAGCCACCGGAATGGGTGACGAGGTGTGTGATGGTCATTTGAGGGGGCTCCGATGCCCCCTGCACCAACGCGCAAGGGGCCGATAAGTTCTATTTCTTCAGGCGTTCGACATAGTAATCAGTGAACTCAGGCACGAGGTTTTCGCCGTAACCTGCCTCGATTGCGTCCTTCATGATCTGCAGAGGAGCGGCCGCCATTATGGATGGCGCACCAGCATCACGTGTCATCTGGTCGTAGTAACCAACATCTTTTGTTGCGTTCTTGATCGAGAACGCCAGCTTGCTCGGATCACCGTTGAGCGCATATTCGGCCATGAAGGCCATGAACGGAGACCCAAGAGGTCCCGAATGCATAACGTCGAACACTTGCTTGCGTTCGATGCCCGCAATGTCGGCTTGCGCGAAAACTTCTGCCAAAGCATTGGCCACAGTCTGACCAAAGAAGTTGTTGAGCAGCTTGATCGTGTGTCCATTGCCCAGCGCGCCCAAATGGAACACGTTTTCAGCAAGGTCGTTCAAGACAGGTTCGACTTTCTTGAATGCGGCTTCGTCGCCCGAACACATGATGTTCAGCTCACCGACAAGCGCGTGTGTCGGCGTGCGACCCAACGGAGCGTCCAAATAAGTTCCGCCAGCCGCTGCTGTTGCTTCGCCCATTTTCTTTGTGGATGCCGGTAAGGACGTCCCGAAATCGATGACAACGGCGCCGGAATTCAATCCAGCCAACACACCGTCATTACCAAGCATCCGGCCTTCGACATGTTCGGACGTACCCATGCACAGCATCACGACATCGCTTGCTTGTGCAACTTCGCGGGCGCTCTTGGCCTCGGTCGCGCCACGGGCAATCGCTTTGTCCAGTTCGGTGCGGTCACGGTTGCCCAGCACAGTCACGGAATATCCCTGATCCTGCAAACGGGACACCATTGCCCCCCCCATGAGCCCAAGCCCCATAAAGCCGATTGTTGGTTTACTCATTGGTCGTCTCCTATATCACTGCGCCATTTTAGGGTGGCGTGAAATCAATTCTGTCCAAGGCTTTGTGCTTGGCATGTGTCGCGATGCCCTAAGGCGTCTGTTTTCCGAGGGCACGACATGATGCGGCCAGCATCTATGGCCATATCTTCTGCACTGCGTATAGCTATTTCCCGCGTCGTCGCAAACTTGATTGTTTGTGTGAGCCTTGATCCAAATGCGTCACTGCCTGCGTCATTGTCTCAGCGTCCCATCCAACCGCCGTCAACGACCAGAATTTCACCGTTCACATAATCCGACGCGGCAGACGCCAAGAACACCACGGGCCCCGCAAAGTCAGCGGGTGTCCCCCATCGCCCCTGCGGAATACGCCCGAGGATCGCGTCTGAGCGTTCTTCGTCATCTTGTAGCGCCCGCGTATTGTCCGTCGCGATATACCCCGGAGCAATGGCATTCACATTCAGCCCCAAAGGCGCCCATTCATTGGCCAAGGCTTTGGTCAATTGACCAATCCCGCCCTTTGACGCGGCATACCCAGGCACGGTGATGCCGCCCTGAAACGTCAG
Source organism: Octadecabacter algicola (assembly GCF_021532625.1). Lineage (GTDB taxonomy): Bacteria > Pseudomonadota > Alphaproteobacteria > Rhodobacterales > Rhodobacteraceae > Octadecabacter > Octadecabacter algicola. The sequence goes on along the minus strand of NZ_JAKGAR010000002.1, from coordinate 669,332 downwards.
CAGAGAGGCCGTAAAGATAATCTTTCCGTGGCCACGTTCGATCATCCCTCGTCCGACTTCACGGGACAGGACAAACTGGGACGACAAGTTAACGTCGATCACTTCGTCCCATAGATCATCATCATGCTCTGCTGCCGGCTTACGCTTGATGGTGCCTGCGTTGTTCACCAAAATGTCCGGTGCCACGCCGTCACGTTCCAATTGGTCTGCAAACGCCCGAACGGCCGCACGGTCAGAAAAATCGCATTGATAGCTTGTGAATTTCCGTCCCTTGGCAGTAATCGCCAATTCAACCGCACTACCGGTTGGTTCTAAACTGGCGCTGACACCTACGATATCTGCCCCGGCATCTGCCAATGCTTCGGCCATGCCGCGCCCGATGCCACGTTTGCATCCGGTCACAAGGGCGGTCTTACCGCTTAGGTCGAAAAGCGTCATCTGGGTTCCTCCGATTGGGGTCGAAATGTCGTGGTTCGTGCGCTGGGTCTCGGCGCACTCCTGCCTCATAAGCCACACTCGGCATCCACACCAGTAACCTTAGCAAAGCACAGCTGACGATGTGCGCTTTCAAATTCCCGTCCACCCGCCTAAAGTCCGCAACGAACACCACTTTCCAGCCCCAATCAGAACAGGCCCGACGATGACAAAGATGACCAAAGAAAACCTGCGGTCCCGTGATTGGTTTAACCGCGCTGGAGATCCGGAAATGTCGGCGCTCTACCTTGAACGCTATCTGAACTACGGGCTCACCCGCGAAGAACTACAGGGCGAGAAACCGATCATCGCCATTGCACAAACGGGCAGCGACCTGAGCCCCTGCAATCGCCACCATATCGAACTCACCAAGCGGGTGCGTGACGGTATTATTGCGGCTGGCGGCACCTGTATTGAAGTGCCCGTTCACCCGATCCAAGAAACCGGCAAACGACCGACCGCGAATCTTGATCGCAACCTCGCCTACCTGTCCTTGGTAGAAACGCTGAACGGCTATCCTATCGACGGCGTTGTGCTGAACATTGGCTGTGACAAGACTACGCCGGCGCTTTTGATGGCCGCCGCGACCGTCAACATCCCCGCAATCGCCCTGTCCGTCGGTCCAATGCTAAACGGTTATTGGAATGGTGAACGCGCCGGATCTGGCACTGTGATCTGGAAAGCCCGTGAACTGATGGCGAAGGGCGAAATCGACGGCGAAGAATTCATGGACATCGCCGCGTCCAGCGCCCCGTCCGTGGGGTATTGCAACACCATGGGCACGGCGACGACGATGAATTCCTTAGCCGAAGCCTTGGGCATGCAGCTTCCTGGTGCCGCCGCGATCCCCGCGCCATACCGTGAACGCGGGCAGATCAGTTATGAGACCGGAAAGCGCATTGTCGACATGGTGTGGGACGACCTACGCCCGTCTGACATCATGACCCGTGAAGCCTTTGAAAACGCGATTGTAATCAATTCAGCGATTGGCGGGTCAACAAACGCACCGATCCACCTGAATGCAATTGCCGCCCATCTCGGCGTGCCACTGAACAACGACGACTGGCAGGCCCTTGGCCACCACGTCCCGCTGTTGGTAAACCTGCAACCGGCGGGCAAATATCTAGGCGAAGATTACCACCGCGCCGGCGGCGTCCCTGCAGTCGTGGCCGAATTGATGAACGGCGGCTTGCTGCCACATCCCAAGGCGATCACAGCCAACGGCACCAGCATGGGCGAAAATTGTAAGACCTGCGCGGCCACAAACACCGACGTCATTCGCACGCTCGAAAATCCACTTGTGCAGGAAGCAGGATTCCTGAACCTCAAGGGCAACCTGTTTGACAGCGCGATCATGAAAACCAGCGTAATCTCGGACGCGTTCCATGCCCGTTATCTGTCCAGCCCAAAGGACCCGATGGCGTTTGAGGGACGCGCAATCGTCTTTGATGGTCCCGAAGACTACCACGCGCGCATCGATGATCCCGCCGAAAACATTGACGATTCCTGCGTTCTGTTCATGCGCGGCGCTGGCCCAAAAGGCTACCCCGGTGGCGCCGAAGTCGTGAACATGCGCGCGCCGTCCTATTTGCTCAAACAGGGCATCGACGCGCTGCCCTGCATCGGCGATGGTCGCCAGTCGGGGACCTCGGGTTCTCCGTCGATCCTAAATGCGTCCCCGGAGGCAGCCGCTGGTGGCGGTTTGGCTTTGTTGAAAACGGGCGACACCGTGCGGTTCGACCTAGGCAAGGGCACGGCTGATATGCTCGTTCCGCTGGAGGAACTCGCCGAACGTGCCCGCGCCCTCACTGAAGCAGGCGGTTATCAGGTCCCCGAAAGCCAAACACCGTGGCAGCAGTATTTCCGCGAACTCACTGGCGGGCTAGACACAGGCATGACCCTGCGCGACGCCCCAAGCTATCGCGACACCGCCCGCAAGGGTATGCCGCGCGACAGCCACTAAACATCAAGCGGGTCGATCAACTCCGGCCCTTGGGCGCGATTGGAATTTACGGCGGTATCGACACGGTGAAACGTCAGCGTGTCTTCGCCTGTGGCCGTCATCAATGTCGCAGCACCCTTGCCCTCCTCACCTAACCACTTTGCCCATTGATCGGCTTCTAAGATAACTGGAATTCGGTGGTGGATCTTACCCATCGCATTGTTAGCCGATGTGGTAACTATTACTGCAGTACTTCCCAGCTCACCCCAATCTTGCCAGATCGCGGCCATCGCCAGTGGCGCGCCGTCGCTGCGCTGCACAAACCATGGCAGCTTTGACCCATCCTCTGGGCGTTCCCATTCGTAAAAACCTGCTGCCGGAATAATACAACGCCGTTCGCGGCAAGCTGCTTTGAATGCTGGTTTTTCGGCAATCGTCTCAGCGCGGGCATTGATCAACAACGGTCCGCCATTAGGCTTTGTGTACCAATGCGGAATGAACCCCCAACGCACAGGCCGATACCTGCGCCCTTCTTCGCCGGATGTCACCGCCGCCACGGGAACCGTGGGACAGACATTGTAGTTCGGCACCTCCGGTAGGTCATTGGCAGGGGCCGCGTTAAACAACTGCGCCATCGCATCATGAGGCAGCGTCATCGCCATTCGTCCACACATCGCGCGTTCCTTTTAGATCTTTACCGTCCGTAAGCCTTTCGCGCCAAATCAATTTTCGCGTCCATCATCGACATCTCTTTCAAGATATCCGCGCGTTTCGTGCGATCATCCGTGTCGAGCAACTCCGCCCGAAGGCGTTCCAACTCTCGGCTAAGGCTCACGAATTCAGGCACCGCTCCATTCTCGCGCATCAAACGGTTCAGCAATGCATTCTCGGGGTCGTCTTCTGGCGCAAGCGGTTTGCCCTGCCCTGCCAGATCATCAAACGCACCGTCCTGCTGGGCGGCGCGAATGCGTGCATCGATTAGGTCTTCTAACGGGTGCGCCATCCTACCAACGCCCCGACGCGCCGCCGCCACCAGAGCTACCGCCCCCAAAGCTTGACCCCGAAGAAGAACCTGATGATGTGCTATGGCTGCGCATCGCTATGATAAAGCCTTGGTCATAGGAGTGGTCGCAATGATCACAATGAAAATGGTGCCGCCCGGAACCCGTCGTGGAAAAGCTGGGCTTGAAATCGACAATCCGGTCTTTGTTCATGCCGCCCCGCCCGCAGTTGGGACATTTGCGCAGTCGCTTGATCATGCGTTTGGCGAAAACGAACAGTGCAGCAAAAGCAGCGAACGCGCCGCCTACAATCCCGAACAGAAACTTCACGCCTCGGCTGTTTTCGGCCTGACGCGCGGGGCGCGGGGCGCCTTCGTTAAAAGGCATAACGATGTCTTCGATCACCGCATCGACGCCGCGCGTAATCCCGCCAGCGTAATCGTCGCTGCGAAAGGCCGGTAGAAAATCATTGTCTACAATATACTGGGCCTCTCGGTTCCAATCCTGCCCGTAGCCTGCGCCCAGTTCTACACGCATAGCCCGATCCGCCCGCAGCACCATGACAAGCACCCCGTCATTGCGCTGCGCGTCGCCAATGCCCCAATGGTTGAACAGTGCCGTTGAAAAGGCCTCTAGGCTTTGGCCTTGGGCAAACGGGCGCTGACTGTCGAGCGTCAACACCGTCATCTCGACACCCGTTTCCTCGCGCAGCGTCTTTAGCTGCGCGGACAGCGCGGCCTCCTCGTCGACGGGCAGAAGGTCGGCATAATCATTTACCGTGATCTGTTCATACAAAGGAAAGGTTTGGGCCATCGACCCGCTCGCCCAGAGGAAAAGAAGAATTAGGAGAATTCGCATGGGTCCAAACCTACCAAGGTCGTTGCGTTTGACAAGGCGTCTTACCTTATCGTGTTCCAAACCGGAATTATCCAAAGCCAGAATAGAAAGACCCCGCCGCACTTGCGCGCGGCGGGGCCAAAGTCGTGGGATCAAACCCGCGCCATAGCTTGTGCCTTATTCGGCGGCTTTCACAGTAATACGACCGTCTGTGTAAGGCGTGTATGGACCTTGCGCGCTCAGGTAATCTGCAACAACACGTTCCAGACCTGGGCCAAAGTCGTAGGCATTTGGCGCATCCTCGAACATAGAGTAGCCGTCACCACCGTTACGCACGTAGTTGTTTGTAACCATCAGGTATGTTTCGGCTTCATCAACAGGTGCGCCCGCGATCATGACTTCGCTCACGCGGCTGCCAGGTTCTGCACCCAAATCGATCGTGAACGTGATCCCGGCAACTTGTGGGAAACGACCTGCGCCTTCTTCGATTTGACCAACACCATTCTCAAGTGCAGCAATCAAGTTGGCACCTGTTGTTTCAAATGTCGCCAAAGTGTTTTGGAACGGAAGCACTGTCAGGACTTCGCCCATTGTCACTTCGCCATCATCGATAGACGCACGCAAACCACCACCATTCTGGATAGCAGCAACTGCGCCCTGATCGGCAACACGGTCAAGCATCGCATCCGCAACAAGGTTGCCCATTGCACATTCAACGGCACGACAAACTTCGCGTGATCCTTCAACGACTGCAGTCGTTTCAGCGACGATCTCGTTCTTCATTTCCTCAACAGGACCGGCAAGTTCTGCGACCCGCGCAACGATGGCTTCGTCTTCGGCAACAGAGGCATCCAACAAGATGGTATCGCCAGTTGCTTCGGTTACGTTGCCGTCATCGTCAAACGTCAGCGTCAGGTGGCCGACGTATTTGGAATAGGCGTAGGCCTGCACAACAGGCACGTCACCAACCATTGTCGGATAAGCATATGCGCCTTCTTCGGTGTTGGAGAACAATGTGTGCGAGTGACCACCCACAACAGCGTCAATACCTTCAACCGCTTCTGCGATCGCCATATCATGCGTTACACCGACGTGGTTCAACGCGATGATCTTCGTCACACCTGCGTCGGTCAACGCCGCTACGTCAGCTGACAGGCTTTCGATTTCGTCCGTGAAGATTACGGCATCCGACGGGGAAGCCGTTTCAGCTGTATCAACAGCCAGTGCGGACACAATACCGATACGCTCACCGCCAACTTCAAGAACAACATGGTTGTCCACGAGGCCCGCTAGCACGTTGGATTGGCTCACGTCGATGTTGCCAGAGATGACAGGAAAATCGACACCGCTAGCCAATTTCGCGAGACCTTCGTCGCCATCGTCAAACTCGTGGTTGCCCACGGCCATGACGTCAAAGCCAATCTCGTTCATCATTTCGATTTCGACGTCGCCTTTGTACGTGGTGTACATCAGAGACCCTTGGTACTGATCGCCTGCATCCAGAACGATCACGTTCTCGCCTGCAAGCTCTTCACGCAGTTGGTCGATCATTGTCGACACACGCGCAACGCCACCAAAACACTCGCCTGCAGCATTGTCTTCGGAGCTACATGTGCCGTCGTATTTGCTGATCGGCTCAATCCGGCTGTGCAAATCGTTGATGTGAACAATGTGCAGCGTGTAATCCGCCGCAGCGGAACCTGCGATCACTGTGAATGCGGCCGTCGTTGAAAGAAGTTTTGTAAGCATAATAATAGCCCCCTGTTTGTTTCTGGCGCCAGCTTGGGTTGAGTCGGGTCCAAGAGTCAAAGCACAAGCGACAAAGTTGGCGTAGCGTCGCCTGATGACAAAGCCATGACACTTGACGTTTGCACAATTGAGCGGCACTTCGGAACCATGTTGATCTATAAAATACTTACCGCTGAACAATGGGCCGTGCTCGACCAATCCGGCACGTTCCAAGGCGCACCGATTGATCTGGCCGATGGCTACATCCACACCTCAACAGCCGATCAAGCCCAAGAGACTGCTGACAAACATTTTGCAGGTGCCGAGGGGCTGATGCTCGCCGCGCTAGACGTTGCCACCTATGGCGATGATCTGGTCTGGGAAATCTCGCGCGGCGGTGCTGAATTCCCCCATATCTACAATCGCCCAATGCTGCGCGATGAGGTTATTTGGGCCCGTCCAATGCCGCTTGTGGATGGTAAGCACAGTCTGGATTTCTCATGAACGCGTTAGAACAAATTGGGCTGCGGGCCCTTCGTGCCTTTGACCCAGAAACCGCACATGGTCTGGCGCTCAAGGCGCTTAACACAGGGCTTGGTCCACGCGGCGGCCCTGTAACATCGGATCGCTTGCGCTGCACTGTGGCGGGCCTCGATCTGCCTAACCCCGTTGGTCTGGCCGCAGGGTTTGACAAAAACGCCACCGCATTGACCGCCCTTGGGCGCACCGGCTTCGGTTTTCTTGAGGTCGGGGCCGCGACGCCGATGCCGCAAGAAGGCAACCCGCGCCCGCGCCTGTTCCGCCTGACCGAAGACGAAGCCGCGATCAACCGTTTCGGGTTTAACAACCAAGGGATGGAGCCGATTGCAAAACGACTAGCGGCCCGCCCTACGGGTCGAATCGTTGGGCTTAACCTTGGGGCGAACAAAACCAGCGAAGACCGCGCAGCGGATTTCGCCAAGGTATTGACCCATTGCGGCCCGCATGTCGATTTCGCGACAGTTAACGTTTCGTCGCCCAACACTGAAAAACTGCGCGATTTGCAGGGCAAAGACGCGCTTGCTGCGTTGTTGGCGGGGGTTATGGCGGCTAATACGACAGGAATCCCGATATTCCTGAAAATCGCACCTGACCTGACGGACGCAGATTTGGCCGATGTCGCGGAGGTGGCTAACACCTCCGGCATTTCCGCCGTCATCACGACAAACACGACCCTGTCCCGGGACGGTCTAACCAACGCCCATAAAAGCGAGGGCGGCGGGCTGTCTGGTCAGCCTTTGTTTGAAAAATCCACGCGAATATTGGCAAAGCTCAGCACCCTAACGGACGTTCCTTTGATTGGCGTTGGCGGCATCGGGTCCGCTGAACAAGCCTATACTAAAATCCGAGCAGGTGCTTCTGCTGTGCAGTTCTACACCGCTCTGGTTTATGGCGGCATCTCACTGGCGGGCGAAATCGCGCAAGAGTTGGATGACCTTTTGGCGCGTGACGGGTTTGCCAATGTCGCGGACGCGGTGGGCACTGCAAAAGAAGAGTGGCTGTCATGATCCTTTGGCACAATCCCCGCTGCACCAAATCCCGCGAGACACTGAAACTGCTGCAAGACGCAGGCCACCAGCCTGCCGTGCGCCTTTATCTCAAAGATGTGCCAACAACGGCCGAAATCATTGCCCTGCGAAACGCCCTTGGTGTGACGGCGGATGCAATGATGCGCAAAGGTGAAAAACTGTACAAGGAACTGGGCCTAGCCTCAGCGGATGAGGACACTTTGATCGCAGCCATGGCTGCCAACCCGATCCTCATCGAACGCCCCGTTTTAGTTAACGACGACAAGGCTGCGATTGGTCGCCCGCCCGAATCCGTTCTAAAGATTATTTAGGCCGTTCCGATAGAGCGTTCCAAGGCAGGGTATTTCCACGCCAGCGTCGCACCGCGTGCTGCAAAGCTGATCAGCAACGCAATCCACAGCCCGTGGCTTTCAAACAATGGCATCAAGACCAGCGCCGCCGCGAAATAGATCAACGTCGACAGCGCCATCATATTACGCATGTCGCGTGTGCGGGTCGCGCCGATGAATATGCCATCCATCATAAATGGTGCCGCCGAAATCAGGGGCGTCAACGCCATGAAAAACAAAAACTCGCGTGCAACAAGACGCACGTCGGAGGCGTTTGTCATCCAGTCAATGATCTGGCCGCCAAACAACCCGAACACCAACGCCAAGGCAACGCCTGTGCTAAAACACCAGATCGACACCATCACAGACGCACGTCGGAATATCGCCCTCCGACCGGCCCCCATCGCCTGCCCGACCAAAGTTTCAGCCGCAAAGGCAAAGCCATCCATGGCGTAGGCCGTCAACGTCAGGAACTGCAGTAAAATATGTGTCGCGGCCAACCGCACATCCCCGTAACGAGCCGCGAAAAACAGAAACGACATGAAGATCGCTTGCAAGAACAGGGACCTGATCAGGATGTCTGCATTTACGGACGCAAATCGTCGCAGTTTCACCGGATCAAGCAAGCGCGCGCGGTCCTGCCACGGGGCGCCTTGAAACGCAGTTCGACAATACCACAGGCCCAGTCCGCAGCCTGCGATCTCGGCGATGACTGTTGCGACAGCCACACCTTCAACACCCCATCCCCAGCCCAGCACGAACAGCAAGTCCAAGCCGATGTTCACTCCATTCATCACCAGTTGAATAACCAGCACATCGCGGGTGCGTTCAGCGGCGACCAACCAGCCTGTGATCGCATAAGTTGCGATCAGGAACGGAGCTGACCAAACCCGGACAGTCATATACGTGCGCGCGAGGTTCTCGACCTCGCCACTCGCAGGGGACAGCCAAAATCCAAACGCAAACAACGGCCATTGCAGCGCGAAAATTGCCAAACCGCCCAAAGCTGCAATCGCTAAGGCGCGGATCAGGATGGTCGCGTTTTCAACAGCGTCCCCTGCCCCAATCGCTTGGGCGGCAAACCCCGTCGTGCCCATCCGCAGGAAACCAAAGATCCAATAAAATCCAGTCAGGATCAGCGCGCCAATCCCCACGGCAGCGATTGGGGCTGCTTCGCCCATTTGACCAACGACGCCTGTGTCCACCAGCCCGAGGATTGGTACAGTCAAGTTGGCCAGCACGACCGGAACCGCAATATTGAGAATGCGCTGATGGGTCAGAGACTGCGGTTGCTCAGTCATCTTTGGGGGGCATTAAAAAGTGCCCCGTTGCTTGGGCAAACAGGCGCGTCCGGTTGTCTTGCCAAGCTTCGACATGAACACTGGCATAGCGACGACCGGATCTATTAATTTTTGCACGAGCATAGGCGTCTCTTGGTAAGCCCGAACGCAGGTAATCAACAGTAAAGTCGATTGTCTTTGGCAGGCGCAGGCCGGTCACATTTTCTCCTGCTTCCATGCGATCCCACATCATCGCCCAACTGAGTTCCACAATCGCGGTCGTTTCCAAGAATGCCGCCGTTGCACCCCCATGCAAGGCGGGCAGCATCGGGTTGCCGATCAGCATATCTTGATAGGGCATTACACCAGTCAACTCGTCGCCACGGCGATCGAACCGAAACCCCATAAACTGGATGTAAGGTACCCCGTCTAGCAGGGACTGTAGTGCGGCATCGCGGCGTTGTTTAATCGCTTGAACTGGTTCTGGGCGCTTCATGGCTTGGCCGCCTTTGCCGTCTGGATTGTAAAGGTGCCTGTAGCCGTTGCCACGGGGCGGCTTGCGTCGGCGTCCGTCGCCGTTACGCGCACAAACGCCACGGAGCGCGTCATGTGGTAACACTCTGCAACGGCCGTGATCATATCTCCTGGTTTTGCAGGGCGCATGTAGTCAATCCGAAGGTCCAAGGTCGCAGTCCCGATCGGCTGGCTATCGTGAACCATAACCGCCGCACCGGCACAGCTATCCATCAAAGCTGAAACCGCTCCGCCTGCGATAACGCCTGTTTCCGGGTCACCTACGAAACGTTCATCATAAGGCATTGTAATCGTGGCGCGCCCTTCCCCGATTTCGGTCAGAGTCATCCCAAGAATTTGAGAATAAGGAATCGCGCCAATGAATTGGGCCGCGATTTTGGTTTTACGTTCAATGCTCATAGCTCTTTTGAACCCCGCCTTGCCTTGCGACACAAGGGGGAAATCAACGGCGCCTTGCATTCCTCAATCACACTGCGTGCAAATCGTTGCCCTGTCGGCTAGGGCGTCGTATAATTGGCGTACTAAAGGAGCACCCGATGACAGAGCCCCGTCTGACGTTCAAAGAAATGTGTGCAAAGTTCGATGTAACACCGCGCACGTTGCGCTATTATGAATACATTGAACTGCTGTCGCCAGAACGCGAAGGCCGGTCACGGTTCTATGGGGCCAAGGAGCTTGCGCGAATGACGCTGATCATGAGGGGGCGCAAGTTTGGCTTTCCTTTGGAAGACATCCGTCAATGGCTGATGATCTACGAACACGAAGGCAACGAAGCGCAAATGCGGACATGGTGCGAACTGGCTGACCGCCAATTGGTAGAGCTGCGCGAACAACGCGAACAACTAGATGACACGATCAACGAGCTTGTGAAACTGCGCGAAGAAACCAGCAAAACCTTCGTATAATCCTAGCGAGAATCAGTATTACGCCTGCTCAAACAGATAAGATGCGTAGCGTTGCACTGGGTTAGCTGTTTGCGCTAACGAAAGTGACGTAGGGTAACAATTTCACCCCCAGCTGCTGTGCGCACCCCTTAAAAACACAAATCGGGCGACGCAACGACACGAATTTTTTTCAATACTTGCAACGAACTAAACTCATGGTTGCACAATCACTTGCCCCTAAGGAACGCTTTTCCCTTGGGTTGAAAGCCGGATTTTCTTGCCCAAAACCTCTTAAAAGCGGTGCTTAGGGGGAAACCATCGGACTTCTTCCCTCTTAGGAAACCCTTCTGGGTTGTACAAAAGTACTTAACCTTTCGTCAGGTGAACTCATGACGCGGCGTTACGTTTACGTTCGCGTCAATAATGATTGTAGGGTGGGTGAAAGCCCCCCATGTCGCGGCAGCTACGCCGCAATAAGGGATAAACAAATGTTAGAAGAGACAATGACCATTCGTCAGATGTGCGATGAATTTGATGTGACACCGCGAACGCTTCGGTTCTACGAAGCCAAGGAATTGTTGTTTCCTGTCCGTGAGGGCCAGAAGCGACTTTATTCTAAACGCGATCGTGCACGGTTGAAGCTGATCATGCGCGGCAAGCGTTTCGGATTCAGCCTCGAAGAAATTCGTCAACTTCTCGATCTGTACTACATGGACGACAGCCAAGAGACGCAACTGCGCGAAACATATCTATTGGCACAAAAACACCTCGCCGACATGGAAGCTCAGCGTTCCGAGCTCGTCGAAGCTATCGAAGAACTTAAAACACAAATGGATTGGGGAGCCGCTCGGCTTGCTAAACTAGACCAACCTCAGAAGTTGACGGGCTGACGCCCCTCTTCTGAGGACACCAAGGGAGGAAACCACTACTATGCCTATCTACAATGCGCCCACTAAGGACATGCAATTCATCCTGCACAACGTGCTGAACGTGTCTGAGCAAGATATCCCGGGATATGAGGATCTTGACCGCGATTTTACCAGCGCAGTGCTGGAAGAGGCCGGCAAAGTGGCGACAGAGGTTCTCCTTCCTTTAAACGAAATCGGTGACACAACTGGATGTGTTCTCGAAAACGGTGTGGTTCGCACCCCAAAAGGTTTTCAAGAAGCGTTTCAACAAATGAAAGACGGCGGCTGGACAGCCATGGACTGTGACCCTGAGTACGGCGGCCAAGGCCTGCCCTACATCATGCACACCGCAGGCCAAGAAGCGTTTGTTTCAGCCAATATGGCGTTCAATATGTACCAAGGCCTGACGCACGGCGCATATTCAGCGATCCACGTTCACGGCTCGGATGAACAAAAGGCTAAATTCCTGCCTAAAATGGTGACCTGTGAATGGACGGGCACCATGAACCTGACCGAACCTCACTGTGGGACGGATTTGGGTCTGATGCGCACCAAAGCGGAGCCGCAAGACGACGGTTCTTACAAGATTTCCGGCACGAAGATCTTTATCTCGGCTGGCGACCACGACCTAGCTGACAACATCATCCACCTTGTTCTGGCGAAAATCCCGGGCGGCCCTGATGGCATTAAAGGTGTCAGCCTGTTCATCGTACCAAAGTTCATCGTCAACGACGACGGCTCTTTGGGTGATCGCAATGGCGTAGAAGTCGGCAAGATCGAAGAAAAGATGGGCATCCACGGCAATTCGACCTGCATCATGAATTACGACAATGCCGAAGGGTATCTCATTGGTGAGATGCACAAAGGTATGCGCGCGATGTTCGTTATGATGAACGAAGCACGGATGGGCGTTGGCCTTCAAGGCTATGCGCAGGCTGAAATCGCTTATCAAAACGCTGTGGCCTACGCGAACGACCGCCTGCAAGGGCGCGCCGTAACTGGTGCTGAAAACCCTGATGGCCCTGCTGATCCGCTGATCGTGCATCCGGACATCCGCCGCAATCTGATGGATCAAAAGTCCTTCGTAGAAGGCGCGCGCGCGCTGACCTATTGGGGCACCAATCTGATTGACCGTTCGGTGAAACTGGATGACGAAGCCGCTGAAGGCCTGATTTCCTTGATGACACCTGTCATCAAAGGGTTCCTGACCGACAAAGGCTTCGAATACGCCGTCGCCGCACAGCAAGTCTGGGGTGGTCACGGCTACATCGAAGAATCCGGCATGTCTCAGTATGCACGCGACGCCCGTATCGCGATGATCTACGAAGGCGCCAACGGTGTTCAGGCGCTTGACCTTGTGGGCCGTAAACTGGCGCAAGATGGCGGCAAACACGTAATGGCCTTCTTTGCGATGATCAAAGACTACATCAGCGAAAACAAGGGCGACGAAGCCTTTGATCGTGACTTCCTTGAGCCATTGAAAGCTGCCTCCAAGGATCTCCAAGCCGCAGGCATGTTCTTTATGCAGAACGGAATGAAGAATCCGAACGACGCTTTGGCTGGATCATATGACTTCATGCACATGATGGGTCACGTTTGCTTTGGCTTGATGTGGGCACGGATGGCGAAAGCCTCCATGGATGCACTGGCTGCGGGCGATACGGATACTGAATTCCATGAGACCAAGATCGCAACTGGCCGCTACTACATGGCGCGCCAACTGCCAGCGACTGCGATGCACCTTGCACGTATCAACACCGGATCCGAAACGGTGATGGCATTGGATGCTGCTAGCTTCTAAGATTTGGGGGGCGGGTTAAATCCGCCCCTTTCAATTCCTATATTAGAGGTCTCATGCCCAAACGCTTTCGCCTAACCCGCCGTTTTCCCTGTGCCATGACCGAAGACGGTTATCGCCGCCTGAAACGCTTCGCCAAAGAAGCCGGACTGGATGAGGGAGAGGCACTATCGTTTTTGTTTGAGAACTTTGATTCCGTCATCGACGAAGACACATTCGGCCACCGTTTGCGTCTGTTCAATTCTGAACTCGATGCTCGCAAAAAATAGCCAAAGCCAGCAAATGGCACATCCCTAGGGAGGGGAAACACCATGATTAAGCTACATTGCTTCGGAGAAAGCGGGCATTCTTACAAAGCTGCGCTAACACTCGAATTGACGGAGACCGAATGGGAGCCCGTCTACATTGATTTTTTCAACGGTGAGACCCGCACACCAGAGTTCCGCGAATTGAACGTCATGGGTGAAGCGCCCGTGATGGAAGACGGTGATCTAGTGCTAACGCAGTCCGCGGTCATTCAAGATTACATCTCCTCTAAAACTGGCAAACTGGGTGGCCGTTCGGCGGCTGAACGCCGTGACGTTCTGCGTTGGATGTTCTTTGACAACAGCAAAGTCAGCGCAGTCGCAGGACCGTTGCGATTCCTGATGAATTTCCTACCAGAAGAGAAGCGCAACGCAGATGTGATCGCGTTTCAAACCGCGCGTCTACTTGGTTCGCTCAAGATCATGGAAACCCAATTGGAAGAGACGCCCTACCTGACGGGCGATAGCCTCACCATCGCTGACATCGCTTGTGTTGGCTACCTGTTTTACCCCGAACCATTCGGGTTTGACCGTAACGATTTCCCACACATTGACGCTTGGATGACCCGCATCGAGGGCACCAAGGGTTGGAAACACCCCTACGATCTGATGCCGGGTTCGCCGGCAGATCGCGCTTAAGGAGAGACCATGACAGACGCTTATATCTACGACGCAATCCGAACGCCACGTGGCAAGGGCCGCAAAGACGGTTCCTTGCACGAGGTGACATCTGCGAAGCTTTCTGCGGGCGTGTTGAACGCTTTGAAAGAACGCAACAACCTTGAAGGCCACGCGGTTGAGGACGTGATTTGGGGCAATGTGACCCAAGTGAAAGAGGCTGGCGGTTGCTTGGCCCGCACAGCCGTTCTGGCGTCTGACCTTGACCAATCTATCCCGGGTCTTGCGATCAACCGGTTCTGTGCCTCTGGCATGGAAGCCGTAAACCTTGCCGCCAACCAAGTTCGTGGCGGCGCGGGTGAAGCCTACATTGCTGGTGGCGTTGAAATGATGGGCCGCGTGCCAATGGGTAGCGATGGCGCTGCGATTGCAGTTGATCCCTCTATCGCCATGGAAACCTATTTCGTCCCACAGGGCATTTCCGCCGACATCATCGCGACGGAATACGGGTTTTCGCGCGATGACGCGGACCAATTGGCCGTTGCGTCCCAACAGCGCGCGGATGCGGCGTGGAAAGACAATCGTTTTGCCAAATCCATCGTACCTGTCAAAGATCAGAACGGCCTGACCATTCTGGACACTGACGAATACATGCGCCCACAAACGGACATGCAGTCTTTGGGCGCATTGAATGCCGCGTTCGAAGCCATGGGAACTACGATGCCTGGCTTTGATAAGGTCGCGTTGATGAAATACCCGCACCTTGAGGCGATTAACCACATCCACACAGCGGGCAACAGCTCCGGCATCGTGGACGGCGCAGCTGGCGTTCTGATCGGGTCTAAGGAATACGGCGAGAAGATGGGCTTAAAACCCCGCGCGCGAATCCGCCAGACGGCCAAGATCGGCACCGATCCAACGATCATGCTGACAGGGCCTGTTCCTGTCACTCATAAGATCCTGGCTGATAGTGGAATGAGCATTGGTGACATCGATTTGTTCGAAGTCAACGAAGCCTTCTCATCCGTTGTTCTGCGTTTCATGCAAGCGTTTGATGTCGACCACTCCAAGGTCAACGTAAACGGCGGATCGATCGCGATGGGTCACCCGTTGGGTGCGACCGGCGCTATCATCATCGGCACGCTGCTGGACGAACTGGAACGCTCTGACAAAGAAGTCGGCCTTGCGACGTTGTGCATTGCATCCGGCATGGGTGCAGCAACCATCATCGAGCGGGTGTAAGCGACATGCAGTTGCACGCGGAAGCCTTAACAATCGCTCAAAGAGCTCTCGACGAGACTGGCGCGGCCATCATGTCAGGGGAATTTGCTGCTATTGAGAAGACTTTCGCGCTTCCGGCGCTTTTCGGGACCTTTGAAGGCGAGGTCATCATCAAAACCGTGCAAGAACTTGCCGCGCGTTTTGCTGATGTTCGCGCCCATCATCGCTCCCTTGGTGTTACGGAAATCGTGCGCAATATCATTGAGTGTGATTGGCATGATGAAAAGACCATACACACGATGTATCAAAGCCGACTTTTGTCCGGAAACATCTTGGTGCAGGCGCCGTACAACACCCTGACCAATCTCAAAATAATCGATGGCGAATGGAAATGTAGCTCAATGCTCATCACCATCCCCGATTCAGAAAAACACAATGAGGCCCTACTTGGGGGTTCTCAATTGGGAGACGACACATGACTGATTTTACAATGAAAACAGACGCCGACGGCGTCGCCACGATCACATGGGACACCGTTGGTAAATCCATGAACGTGATGAACCAGCAGGGGTTCATGGACCTTGATGCGCTGATCGATCAGGCGCTTGCGGATGATGCCGTAAAAGGCGTGATCATCACGTCCGGCAAAGAAGGGTCCTTTGCTGGGGGCATGGACCTCAACATCATCGCGAAGATGAAAGAAAGCGCGGGCGACAATCCAGCGCAGGGTTTGATGGAAGGCCTCATGGCGAGCCACGCGATCCTACGTAAGATTGAACGTGCAGGCATGGACCCAAAGACAAACAAAGGCGGCAAACCCATTGCTTGCGCTATGCAGGGCACTGGTCTTGGCATCGGTTTTGAAATCCCGCTGTCGTGTCACCGCATCTTTGTCGCCGACAATCCAAAGGCCAAGATCGGCCTGCCAGAAATCATGGTTGGCATTTTCCCGGGTATGGGCGGCACAACGCGTCTTGTGCGCAAGATGGGCGCGATGGCGGCATCCCCGTACCTTCTTGAAGGTAAACTGCTGGACCCGAACAAAGCCAAATCCGCCGGCTTGGTGGACGAAGTCGTGCCAGCTGATGAATTGCTTTCCGCCGCCAAAGCATGGGTTCTCTCAGAGCCCAAGATCGTTAAGCCATGGGATGAAAAGGGCTACAAAATGCCTGGCGGTGAACCATATCACCCTGCCGGCTTCATGACCTATGTTGGCGCATCTGCGATGATCAACGGCAAGACCCAAGGGGTTTATCCTGCTGCCAAGGCGTTGCTTTCAGCGGCCTATGAGGGCGCGATGGTCCCGTTTGACACTGCCATCAAGATCGAAGCGCGTTGGTTTACGAACGTCTTGTTGAACCCGAGCTCCGAAGCGATGATCCGCAGCTTGTTCATCAACAAAGAAGCGTTGGAAAAGGGTGCGAACCGCCCTGATGTAGCTGACCAGACCGTTAAAAAGGTCGGGGTTTTGGGCGCGGGCATGATGGGTGCAGGGATCAGCCTTGTGTCTGCATTGGCCGGCATCAAAGTCGTTCTGATCGACCGTGACCAAGACGCCGCCGACAAGGGTAAATCCTACACCACCGCTTACATGGACAAAGGGATTTCCCGCAAAAAAGCGACCGAAGAGAAGAAAGAAAAAGTGCTTAGCCTGATCAATGCTACGACCGATCTGAATGCATTGAAAGACTGTGATCTGATCGTTGAGGCCGTGTTCGAAGATGTCGGCGTTAAAGCTGAGATGACCAAGAAGGTCGAAGCGATCATTGGTGACGATGCGATCTTTGCGACCAACACATCCACCCTGCCAATCACTGAACTGGCCAAAGCATCCGTGCGTCCAGATCAGTTCATCGGCATTCACTTCTTCTCCCCGGTCGACAAAATGCTGCTGGTGGAAATCATCCGCGGTAAAGAAACTGGCGATGTGGCTGTTGCGAAATCTCTCGATTTCGTACGCCAGATCCGCAAGACACCGATTGTTGTGAACGACGAACGCTTCTTCTACGCAAACCGCTGCATTCTGCCATACGTCAACGAAGGCGTGCGTATGTTGCAAGAAGGCGTCGCCCCTGCCCTGATCGAAAATGCCGCCAAGCTGGTTGGTATGCCGCTGGGCCCACTGCAACTGACGGATGAAACGTCGATTGATCTGGGCGTCAAGATCGCCAAGGCAACGAAGGCAGCCATGGGCGATGCATATGATGACAGTGCTGATGAGCTGATCTTCTGGATGGCCGACGAAGGCCGTTTGGGTCGTAAATCCAACGCAGGTTTCTACGACTACAACGAAAAGGGCCGCCGCGAAGGGCTGTGGTCAGGGCTGGGCGAACGCTACAAGCAAGCAGATGAACAGCCTGAGCTGATCGAAGTTCAGCACCGCTTGTTGTTCTCTCAGGTCCTCGAAGCCGTTCGTGCGTTGGAAGAAGGCGTACTGATGGACATTCGCGAAGGCGATGTTGGCGCGATCCTTGGTTGGGGCTTTGCACCGTGGTCCGGTGGCCCGTTCAGCTGGCTCGACATTCTCGGCGCGCCTTACGCGGCGGATCGTTGTGACCAGATGGCCGAGAAATTTGGCCCACGGTTTGCCTGCCCGACCCTGCTGCGCGAGATGGCCGACAAGGGCCAGTCGTTCTACGGACGGTTCGGCACAGGCGTTGACAGCAAAGCAGCCTAAGAAACTCGATACCAAACAAAAAAACGGCCGCCCCGATATGGGGCGGCCGTTCGCATTTGTAAGGAGGCCTTACCCGACCAATGCGTTATCCGCACGCTTCACCGTCACAATGGAGGAGCGCGGCAATGTGCCTTCGCCATCCGGGAACGGCGCTGCGGGGTGTTGTATGCCGACGAACATGGTGCGACGATCAGCCGACCACGTTAGACCCGTAACCTCTGACCCATTCGGCCCCGTCAGAAAGCGACGGATTTCACCAGTGACAGGGTCACCCGCAAGCATCTGGTTGTTCCCCATGCCAAGGAAATCGCCTTCGTTGTCGTCATCCCCGTCTGTCTGGATCCAGATCAAACCAGTGCTGTCGATCACCATACCATCAGGCGAGTTGAACATATTGCCCGCGTTGATGTTGGCCGTTCCCGCATAAAGCCCATCAGAGTAGACGTCCGGGTTACCCGCCATCACATATAGATCCCACTCAAACGTCGCCGCAGCGTGGTCACCATTGTGCGGACGCCAGCGCAGGATTTGACCGTATTTGTTCAGCTCACGCGGGTTGGGCGCATTTGTCGTCATCGGCTCCCCGGCTGCGTTTGTGCGCAAGGACCCATCGTCGTTAGTTGCGCCACGGCGGGAGTTATTGGTGAGGCAGCAGTAGGCCTCAATCGCGGTAGGGTTCACGGCAATCCATTCAGGACGATCCATGGTGGTAGCGCTGACCTGAGTCGCTGCGATACGTGTGAAGATAGCGATTTCCGCTTCTGACATACCTGTGTCTTCTGGCGTCAGGGCGATCCATGTGCCTGTCATGTCGTCATTGAATTTAGCAACATAAAGCTGACCTTCGGTGAGCAATGTCGATGTATCGCCGCCCGGCGTGTAGACGTGACGGCTGACCCATTTGTACATGTATTCTCCGCGCTCATCGTCGCCCATGTAGACAACCACGCGTCCATCCGGTGCTACAACCGATGCTGCGTTTTCGTGTTTGAAACGGCCAAGTGCGGTACGTTTCACAGGAGTGGATGTTGGATCGGCAGGATCGATTTCGACGATGTAACCTGCGCGGTGTGGCTCGTTAGGTTCTTTTGAGAGATCGAAACGCGCATCAAAGCCGTGGTAGTTGTAGCGGCCAGCATCAACATCAGTATTCACACCGTAGCGGGCAAATCCAGCGGCGGTTGTTTCCTCAAGGGACAATTCTTCGGTGGTTCCGAAGTAACCGTTAAAGTTCTCTTCGCATGTTAGGTAAGTGCCCCAAGGTGTGCGGCCAGATCCGCAGTTGTTGAACGTACCGAGCGACGTAGCTCCAGTTGGGTCAGCGCTGGTTTTCATCAGGTCATGACCCGCAGCCGGACCGTCGATCTGCATTGGCGTGCGGTGGTGGATGCGGCGGTTGTAGGGGCTATCAACGACAACATCCCAACCTGCATCCGTCTCAGCGACTTCCATAACGGTAACGCCTTGAAAATTCTGCAAGCGGATGACGTCATCTGTCGAAACAGGTTTGCCCTCTTGTTCAGCGGGCAAGTTGATGCCGCCATTCACATATTCAGAGTTCACAACAAGCAGTTCTTTGTCACCCACAAGGAACAGTTCCATCCCGTCGGTGTTTTCACCAAACACCCGGTCAGACCCTTCGGTCGGAATGCCAGTGGCTTGATCAAAGGCAGGCGCATCCGAGAACAACGGATCGCCCCAGCGTGCTAGGATGTCCCATGTGTAGCCTTCCGGCACGTGCACGGTACCGTCGGTTTGCGGCGCAAGTTGGGTGAAAGCAAAGCGCGAGGTCTGTTGCGCCTGCGCTGAAGTGCCTGATAGCAGACCGGTGCCCATCACCGCTGCGCCAGAGCCGAATGCAAGTGCGCCGCCAAGGAAGCCGCGACGCGAGATCGCCTTTTCGACCACATCGTCAAAGCCTTGCGTGGTTGGGCGCGGGAATTTCAGTTCGTCTTCGTCGTCAAAGGACAGTTCATCGTAGTTAATCTGGGACATTCTTGTGCTCCTGCTGGGACCCGACGCGGGTCCTGACTGGCGCATGTCTGAAAGAGGAAGTTCACAGTTTTGTAATCGTGATATTGCAGTTTAATGAAAATTTGCGCGGTCGGACTGGGTGTCTGCCCCGCCAAATAAATGCCCCGCCGCTGTTACCAACGACGGGGCCCGATTGATCCGTTCAATCTGGGGGATGTCCCGAACCAACCGGTCACAAGCGAGGTCAGCCCCCGTTTGTAACTGGTTACACCGTACTAGGCGGATGCGAATTGAGCGGCGCCGACAGATGCGTGTGCTTCGTCTTCGAACATCAGGCAATCAACCAAATCTTCAGCAACGTCCATCGGTAGGACTGCATAATCAGATTGTGCCGCGTCCGAGATCAGATCGGTCTGAGCGTAGCACAAGAACAAAGCGCCAATATTTGCGAATGCAATTTCGTCCTGTGCAAAGTGCAGCTGGATCACTTCGATCCATTCTGACGGGCGTGACTGTGTAATGCCACGGTAGCCTTCCAAGGCTGCGACTGGGATTATAGCGAAAGGATCGCCTGTCATGTCTTCGGCAGCGTCGCTTTCAATCATGACAGACTGATGCGGCAGCAGTGACATGCCTTCGTGGTTGCCAATGGCACCAGCAGGAACGGCCATTGGCCAGCTGGCGATATTGTTTGTGTCTGCCATCAGGACGTGGCGGGTAACCGCGATGATTGTTTGCAGTCCACCATCAAACGTCAGGACCTGCTGTCCTTCGCGAATAGTTTCGACCTTGGCCCATCCAGTGTTAGTCGCAACCTTGGTTCCAGAGACCATTCCAGTTGTGTGAGTGTCCAATTTTGGCAGTGCGGCAGATGTCCCCCCATTTGAACGAGCAGCTTTTTCCCAAGTTGTAGTTTTCCAAGCAAACATTGTGACATCCCCATGTCTTGTTCTTATTTTTTCGGGCCAGTCGGCAGCGACTTGGTCCTTAGCAACAAGATCATTTGGAATGATTCCCAAGGCGGACCTTGGCTTAGAAAAGGGCATGTTTGGGGCATTGAATAAAATCAGCGGGAAATGTTTTGGTTAACGAACGATTAACCATCAAACCGGAAACAATTAGCCGCCGGTTCCTTCAGGATCGAAGGAATAGCTGTGCAATTTTATGTCCTCAGAACACAGTTCGGCCAGAAGCTCCGCATCAGACTCTGTATAGAATCCGCGCCAATCGCGGGGGCGTGCGCTGGCATTAGCAACCGGAACCTCAAGATCGAAACCCAAGTGTTCGGCCAGCGGTGCGCTGTCCTGTTTCAGGTGTTCCAGCCTGATATACAGGTCCGCATGTTCGACCCCGGCGCCATCCGTCATGTAGGACGCATAGGGCGCCTTACGAAATGTCGCTTGTGTCAGTGGGGCGTTTAGAAAGCCGGAAAACCCCTTGGCTTTTGCCAAGGTCACGGCAGGATGGTCAAAGGTTTGCGTTTGCAGCCAATGGTAATAACTGACCATACGGTCCCACGGATTTCGCACCAGCGTAAAGGTAAACAAGTCCTTCATATCGTCGCGACTAATAAGCCCTTCGGCGTCCGCGAGAGTGGAATGTTTCCAAAGCCGCCCTGCAGTTTGCACGCCTTTCACCTTGCCGCGTCGCTTCACGGCCTTTGGCGTATCGCCGATCATGATGTCATCGGCCTTAGCACGGTTTTCCAGCGCCAAGGCCATCGCCGTGCCGCCCGTTTTGGGGATGTGCACAAAGATATAACCGCGCCCTCGTGAAATAATCATTTTGACCTCACGGCGATGATAGAACCGGATAGGATGATCAAACCCATTCCCACCAACGCGACCGTGCCAAGCGTTTGCCCCCAGAGCAACCATGCAAAGAACGCGGCGAAAACGATCATCGAATATTCATTGATGGCGACATAGGATGCTTCGCCGAGTTGATAGCCTTTGGTCAGGAACAACACCCCGAAAACCGACCCCAGCGCCTGAGCGATTGTCACCCACATCATCGTCTGATCCGGTGGCACATAACCGCGCAGCACCCACCCGTTTTCGGGCGATACGTTTGTGACCGGCCAAATCGTAAGCACAGCCAAGCCGATTGCCCCCCAAAGGCCAAGGATCACGATATAGGCAAAGGTCATCACCCAAACAGATTCGCCTTCGCACCACTGGCGCGTTCCGATGGCAGAGATGGCGTAAAACAGGCCCGCCAAAACTGGCAGCGCCGAATACCATTCCAGATTTCCGTCTTCTGGCCAAACCAGCATAAGCGCGCCGACAAATCCAAGTGTTACGGCCCCCCAGCGCCAAACGCCTGCCTTTTCACCGCGAAACAGGATCGAAAGGACTAACACAAAGATCGGGGCTGTAAGAAAACCCGCCGCAACGATACCGATAGGAAGGAACGCGAGGCAGGCAAAATAGATCAGCAACGCCGTTGCGTTGAAAACGTTGCGCAGGATCACCCAAAAGGGCCGCTGTGCTCGCAGGCTGACAGCACCAATCAACGCCAACGACAGGATCACCCCAACCGCGATGATCCCGCGTAGCGTTTGGAACAACCACAATGATGACGTCTGTGACACCAGCACAATCAGGTTGTCAGTCAGAGCCAGCGTGAACATCCCCGACAGGGTGAATATCATCGACAGTTTTGGGAAAGTCTGTTGCATTGGGCAAGCTTTGCCAGAACCTTCGTCAACTGTCAGTCCAAAAAACGACCCTTTGGACTGTTAAGGTGTTTATCATTTCAAAAATCTGCGACATCCTACGGGCCAATCGCTTCTGGGAGGTTCAGCGAATGGGATGGATGAGAGACGAAACCGGGCTGGACAAATGTGCGGCCAATTATGTGCCGCTGACACCGCTTAGCCATTTGGCACGTGCCGCCAAGGTTTTCACAGACCATGAGGCATTAGTCTACGGCGACATCCGCCGGACTTACGTCCAATATCATGCCCGTGTTAGTCAACTGGCATCCGCCCTCTCGATGGCCGGCGTTCAACCCGGTGATGTGGTAGCGACTTTGCTCCCCAACATCCCCGCCCAAGCCGAAGCGCACTTTGGTGTGCCTGCCTGCGGCGCGGTTCTGAACACCATCAATATCCGGCTGGATGTCGACACCATCGCCTACATTTTCGATCACGGCGAAGCCAAGGTTGTCTTGTGCGACAGCCAATTCCTTCCTGTGTGTATGCAGGCCATTGAACTGATGGATGGCGACGCGCCCTTGGTCGTCGAAGTTCCCGACCCCGTCGCTGGGGTGCCCGAGATTGGCGAGCAAATCGATTACGAAACCTTTCTGGATGCAGGTGATCCGAATTTCGAATGGATGCTGCCAGAGGATGAATGGGAAAGCATTTCACTGAATTACACAAGCGGCACCACTGGCCGCCCTAAAGGGGTCGTGTGCCATCACCGTGGTGCTTACTTGATGACAACGGGAACGCCGATCACATGGCGCATGACCCTGCATCCACGCTACCTGACCATCGTGCCGCTGTTCCATTGCAATGGATGGAACCACACATGGATGATGCCGATGATCGGCGGCACAGTCGTGTGCTGTCGCGATATTACAGCTGCTGCAATTTATGACGCGATTGCTGATGAAGGGATCACACATTTCGGCGGCGCGCCCATTGTGCTGAACCTGTTGGTCAACGCCAAACCTGAGGACGTTCGCGAGTTCGACCACACCGTCGAGGTCTTCACCGCTGGCGCCCCACCTGCCCCGTCGACGTTAGATGCAATCGGGAAACTGGGTTTCAACGTGCAGCAAGTGTACGGACTGACCGAGACCTACGGCCATGTCACCGAATGCCTTTGGAACGAAGACTGGGATGCTTTGCCTGAGGATGAACAGGCCGCAATCAAGGCGCGCCAAGGCGTTGCCCTGCCTCAGATGGAAGACATTACCGTTCTGGATGACGACATGCAGCAGGTTCCTATGGACGGGAAGACCCAAGGCCAAATAATGATACGCGGCAATTCGGTCATGAAGGGATACCTGAAGAACCCTGACGCCACTGCAAAGGCATTCAAGGGCGGCTATTTCCATTCCGAAGACATAGCGGTCCAGCATCCCGATGGCTGGATGCAAATTTCAGACCGCGCCAAAGACATTATTATTTCTGGCGGCGAAAACATCTCGTCCGTTGAAGTCGAAGGCGCGTTGATGGGGCACCCTGATGTGATGCTCTGTGCTGTCGTGGCCATGCCCGACGACAAATGGGGCGAAGTGCCTTGCGCATTCGTTGAGCTCAAGGAAGGACACACCAACGACGAAGCGACCCTGATCGCGTTTACGCGCGAACGCTTGGCGGGGTTCAAATGCCCTAAGAAAGTGGTGTTTGGCGAGTTGCCCAAGACTTCGACTGGCAAGATCCAGAAGTTCGAACTGCGCAAGACGTTCAAGTAGCTCGATTAGGACAAGCGCCCATAAAACGTCATGCGCGCACTTTCTGAAAGCTCGACGCCTGCGGTGTCGTTATAGGCCAACACAGCCAACATGCGGGTCTTATCGCTTTCGTTCGGAGACACGCGATGGATTGAGTTACGGCCGCGAAATAACACCAGCGCGCCTGGTTCCATCTCCAGCACGTCTGGCTGCGTGCGGCCAGCGAGAAGATCGCCCACAGCGTCGTAATTCATGTCACCCGCATCTGCATCGCGTAGGTCTTTAATGTATTCAAAGCGGCTTCCGGCGTCGGGCTTTTCGATCAGCAGGGTTATGGCGAACGACGAGTTGTCGAAATGCCAGCCCAGTTCCTGTCCTCGGTTCGCATAGTGGATATTGATCGATGACAGCGGGTCGGCATACGAATGAAGTTCTGGCTGACCAGTCGTGCGCTTGACGAAGCTA
The DNA here is from genome assembly GCF_021532625.1 of Octadecabacter algicola. Lineage (GTDB taxonomy): Bacteria > Pseudomonadota > Alphaproteobacteria > Rhodobacterales > Rhodobacteraceae > Octadecabacter > Octadecabacter algicola. Next base: position 644,382 of record NZ_JAKGAR010000002.1, on the reverse strand, counting down.
CGGAAAATTTCACTGTCATACAGGACCCGCAGCGGGGATTTTTCGGCAATCTTGTCGTCACAGATGCAGCCCTTGGATGACACAACCTGCAAATTTGCGGGGTGATCCGGCGCAAAGGCATCATTTATTGGCGTCAGATAGACCGAATGATCTTGAGCGCAGAAATAAGCGTCTTTCTGTCCCAAGCGGCTTTCGTCTTGCAACGTCACAAGTGCAGCCGAGTTAATGAAATCAGGTAAAACCAGAACTCCGTCGCGGTTCAGAATTTCAGCGCAACGAGCGCCAAACGCTTCGTCTAGCGGGTATTGATCTAGGGCGACGATATCAGAAAGGTGCATGCGGAAGTCCTATGAGAATGTCACTGGACCATGACTCCGCGTCGCGAAGGATGCAAGTTGGGCGGCACATAGGCAATGCGCCGCCCAACACCGTAGCTCAGCAGTTAGTCGGCCTTGGCTCGGCGCGTGTCATTGTACATCGCTTTGATTAACGCGATTACCATCAAGACCATGACAATCGTAAAGGGCAACGCCCCGATGATCATCGCATCTTGAAGCGCATCAAACGGGTTGCCTGTGGTACTGAGCCCACCTGCGACCAGCAAAGAGCCAATCACCAACGTCAGGATGATGCCCCAGATGATACGGTGCTTGATGCCTGTCTCCTGTTCGCCACCAGACATGATCGTGTTCATCACTAAGATACCCGAATCCGCCGAAGTCACGAGGAAGGTCATAATCAGAACCACACACATAATGGTAATGGCCGTCAGGAACCCGCCAGAGATCATATAGCTAAGCGTAACGAACAGTTTGTTCGTATTGGAAGCCCCGATAATCGCACCTTCTGCGGCGCCTGCCAGTTCCAGATCGATGGCCGTGCCACCCAATATGGTCATCCAAGCGAAACACACCAGAGACGGTGCAATTACACAGCCAAGGATGAATTCACGCACGGTGCGCCCGCGTGAAATACGCGCAAGGAACAAGCCGACGAATGGCGAAAACGCAATCCACCATGCCCAGTAGAACGTAGTCCAACCGGACTGCCAACCGAACTGACGTCCTTGATTGCCCGCCTCGTAAGCTGCGGCAAGGGTCTCTTGTGGAAGCGCTGCTGCCTCTCCTTCGAGCCCGCCGACGAACCCGTCGAACGACCCCCATGCGTTGGTCGCACCGCCATAAAGCGCTTCGGCTTGGCCTGCGGCCTCGGCTGGAAGTGCAGCGGCGAACGCATCGGCTGACAATGCCCCCGATGCACCAAACGACAAATTAAAGAAGTGCAGGATATAGTCTACCAACGCCGTTCCATATGTCGTCATCGCAAACATGAACGACCCGAAGATCACAAATGTCAAAAGTAGGATGACGGACAGCACAAGGTTCAAGTTGGACAGGTATTTGATGCCTCGGCCAACACCCGACACCGCCGACAGAATTGACAAGCACATGATGACAAGCAAACCAGCCAACAGGCCAACGGTTGAAGGCGCTGGCGGCGCGTCACCTTCAGCGGCCCCCATCAGCCATTCCATTCCAGTGACTGCGTATACCCCGTCAATGAACTGGCTCACGCCAAACCCAATGGTGACAGAAACACCAAGGATCGTCGCAACAACCCCAAGCACATCAACAACATGTCCGATGAACCCATTTGCGGCACGTCCGAGTAGTGGCGTCAAAGCAGATCGGATCGTTAGTGGCATATCACGCGTATAGGCGTAGTAGGCCAACGACAGCCCAGTCACCACGTAGATCGCCCATGCGTGTAACCCATAGTGCAAAAAGGTGTAACGATATGCACTTTGCACTGCTTCGGGTGAATTCGCAGTAACCTCTCCTGAGACTGTCAATGGGTTTGACCCCCACAGGCCCAAGGGTTCGGCGGTCGCGAAGACCATCAAACCAACACCCAAACCAGCACCAAACATCATCGAGAACCACGAGAAGTTGGAAAACTCGGGGGCTTCGCCCGGCGCGCCGAGTTTCTTTTTACCAATCGGCAATATCGCCAGAACGATTAGAAAGAAGGCAAACGCACCAACTGAAATGATGTAGAATGTGTTAAATCCGAGCAGCAGCGACCAGTTCCAACTGTCTAGCGTATTGCCAGCTGTCACTGGCCAGAACAACGCCCAGAGCACAAGCGCGACCATAAGGCCTTTTGATATCAGTGCGATCGGAAGACTGTATCCATGATAAAATCCCCCGTCTTGTTTGGGGATCTCAAGATCCGTGAATGGTGCCTTAGGTGCCATTTTGTCCCTCTCTTTCGGGCGCTTCTCGCCCTTCCATTGATGGCGCTTAAACGTCTGCGCCTGCGACATTTTAGCACAGCCATAACCCATCTCAAAAACAAACAGCGTCACTTGATAGCCCATAAACGGCTGTTAATTTTTCCGGCTTCGCGTTAGAATTGCAGAAAGCGGAGGCAGAGCAGGCCCCAGAATGACAACGGCACTGACAGATTTCGAACGGTTAGAAAGTGGCGGACTTTGGCGTCCTGACCCTAATGCGCAGCGTCGCGAGGTGACTGTATCCTTCGGCAAAGCTACGCTTGTGATTTCAGATACTGCCGGCCGTGCATTGGCCCATTGGTCCCTTCCGGCAGTCGAACGCCTTAATGCAGGCGAACGACCGGCGCTATTCACACCAGCAATCGATGCCACGGAGACCTTGGAAATCAGCGACGATTTCATGATCGATGCCATGGAAAAGGTCCGCACCACCGTTAAAAAACGCCGTAGCAAACCAGGACGGCTGCGCAATATCGGTCTTCTGATGACGGTTTGTGGGCTAGGCGCATTGGCGATCTTTTGGTTGCCAGATGCATTGATCCGCCAAGCACAAAGCGTGGTCCCCCCAGTACAACGCAGCGAAATTGGAGCGACTTTGCTAGGTCATATTCAACGTGTCACGGGGCAAACCTGCCGCAGCACGTTAGGCACGCAAGCAATGAGCAAGCTTTATACCCGTGCCTTAGGACCAGATGCAGGCGGCCAAGCGCTTGTCGTGCCGTCTGGACCAGATTCCGCGGTTTATTTGCCGGGTGGTTTGATCGTTATGAACCGCGACTTAATTGAAGACACCGAGGACCCCGCAGTTGTGGCGGGGCATATTTTCGCCGCGACCTCGCAGGCCCGCGCAGTTGATCCGCTGGCGGCGCTCTTGAAAGAAAGCGGCATCGGGACGACTTTCACCTTACTGACAACGGGCGAAATCGATGGCGAGACCCTAAAGACCTATGCCGAAACCCTGTTTACCAATCCTCCGCAACGAGCGGACGATGCGGAGCTGCTGAACCTGTTTGAAGCGGCCCAGATCCCAAGCACGCCTTTCGCCTATAGTCTCGACGTGACTGGTGAAAGCACACTTGGCCTTATCGAAGCAGACCCGATGCAAGGGCGCAGCGATGAGACGCTACTCACTGATGCTGAGTGGATCAGTTTGCAAGGGATATGCGGCTAACAAAACCCGAACAAGAAGAGACCCCGCGCTCGATTGCGGGGCCCCTCCTCGGGAGAACTGGTTCTTAGCGGCGAGTGAATGCGCTGGAGAAACCGGCGCTGCGTGCCGTTCCAAGTGCGTTATTTAGCTGACTGTCATTCGCGAACGGTCCCGCCAGTACGATACGCATCTCGCGACCATTCTGATTGAACACGCCAACCCGCATTGGCAACCCACGTGATCGCAAGGACCTTGCAATCGCCTGTGCTTCGTTTCGTGTCCCAAAAGTGCCGACTTGGACATAACGGTGGCCGCTAATCTGTTCAGCCCGCTGCGGCTGTGGTGCAACGGCGCGTGTTGTGGTGCGCTGTTGTGTGGTCGCAGTCGGCTGCGTTGCTGGCACCTGAGCGTAACGCTCGTGATTGGTGTAATCAGACGGGCTACGCGTCATCTGGTTAACAGGGATGCCACGTTGAGTGTTCATGCGACCATCATTCCAAACACGTTCAAAACCGTCTGGCACAGTCGGAGTTGGAAGCGCATAGGTGTTGGACGGGTTAGAATAAGGTGGAGGGGTCTGCCCTAAAAGCCCTGCCAAGAATCCCTGCGATGACTGTGCCCGTGACACGGTCGCGACATGAGTTGTCGTGGTCTGCGATGAAAGCTGTGTGTTTGCACCCGGTACAAAGGTCGTGGACCCAGGAGCTGAATCGAGTGGGTTCGAATAGGAACGTGTGTTTGTACGAGCTGTCGCGACAGGACGCGTCATACCGACGAATGTCGATCCAGGCGCTGCGTCTAGCGGGTTCGAATAGGGTTGCTGAGGCAGTGACAGATCTGCGCGCAGCTGGGCCAATCTGTTGCCTGTCGTTGTTGTGGTGGCACAGTTGATCGGAAGACCGGTCATCGCGCTCACATAACTCCGGCCAGTGGCGGCCATGTCGGCACAGGCTTCTTGACGTGTCAGCCGCGATGGGGCTTCGGCTTGCGTTGCCGTTAGATCGGTCGGCCGGACGACTGGCGTTACAGCAGAGGCAACCTGCGGAGCGGCAGGCGCGCCCCCGCAATCGATTGGCTGACCGGTGCGTTGGCTGATCATGTTTTGCTGGATTCCCGTCAAACCCTCGCAAGCTTCGGCCTTTGTCAGGATGCGAGGCTGAGGCGCTGGAGCCGGCGCTGTAATGACCCGCGGTGACGGGCTCGTTGCTGCGGCAGGTTGCTGCGGTGTCGTGCTGACCGTCGGCGTTACACGCGCGATCGGTGCCGGAGCAGCCTGAACAACTGGTGCTGGGGCAGCTACGGGTTCTGGCGCTGTGGTAGGTGCAGGTGTAGGGGCCGGAGCCGCTGCGGGGGCGCTGGCAACTTGTGCCGGTTCAGGGGTTGGCGCTGGCGCCGTTTGCGGCGCAGCGGCTGTTGTCGTCCCGCTCGATTGGGACGGCTGGAAGCCACAAAGCTGTTCGCGCGAACGAGAGACTCGAGGAACCCACTGTGTCGTTCCGCCAATGCCAGCGCGTACAAACACGCACCCTCGACTGTCGACGTATTGATTAGCTGCATATGATGATGGTGGCAGCTCAGCTGGTGGCTGTGAATTGCGCAATGATTGCGCACTCGCGGTGCCCATTAAGAGTGTCGCGGTAACCGCGACTGACGTAAGCAAACCAAACTGCTGGCGAATATTAAACATTGATGCCCCCACAATATATTGTGGAAGAATGCCCAACAATGCCTAATTTGTAAATAGATTGTCCCCTTTATTTTGTGCCAAACATGCGGTCACCCGCATCCCCTAGCCCTGGCACAATATATCCATTGTCATTCAAGTGACTATCTACCGACGCCGTCACAATTGGCACGTCTGGATGTGCAGCCTTCATTGCAGCAATCCCTTCAGGAGAGGCCAACAAACACAGGAACCGAATGTTTTTCGCGCCTGATTTCTTTAGCAAATCAATCGCAGCGATAGATGAATTTCCAGTCGCCAACATCGGATCAACGGCGATAACCATACGCTCGTCCATTTTCTCCGGCACCTTAAAATAGTACTGCACGGGCTGCAGTGTCTCTTCGTCGCGGTAAAGCCCAACAAAGCCGACACGCGCCGATGGGATGAGCTCTAACATCCCGTCCAACAACCCATTGCCTGCTCGCAAAATCGAAATGAGTGCAAGTTTGCGGCCCTCAAGGGTTGGCGCATCCATCGGCTCCATAGGGGTATCGATACGCTTGGTTGTCATCGGCAATTCGCGCGTCACCTCATAGGCGAGCAGTTGAGAAATCTCACGCAACAACTGACGGAACACCGCGGTTGACGTGTCTTTGTCGCGCATCAGGGTCAGCTTGTGCTGCACCAGCGGGTGTTTGACATGGGTAAGGTGCGGCAGGTCAGTCATGCGATTTCCAATCGTTTGGCAATTTTAGAACGCGTGTCATCGTCACAGAATGCCGCCGCGAGGGCGGTTTCGTTGACGGCTTTGAAATCATCCTCACCCCAACCGAACGTCTGGGAAAGCATGTCGAATTCGTTGGTCATTGTTGTGCCGAAAAAGGGCGGATCATCTGTGGAAACAGTGACCTTAACCCCCGCATCGCGTAACCGCTGGATAGGATGTTCTGACCAACCACCTGTGGCTTGCAAGAACACGTTTGATCCGGGGCAAACCTCAAGCACGACATCGGTGTCGATGATCTGCTTCATCAATGCGAGGTCTTTGATGGCGTCTACACCGTGGCCAATGCGCGTGACCTTGAGATCGCGCAAAGTGGCTGCGATCATTTCTGGGCCGCCCCATTCGCCTGCATGGCATGTCAATTCCAACCCCGCCTCGCGCGCCATATCATAGGCATAAGCAAAGTCGGCTGGTGTCCCGAAGGTTTCTGCGCCGCCCATCCCAAACCCGGTCACAAAGTCACCCTTGGTTTCTGCCGCACATTTGGCGGCAGCATTGGCCTTGTCCGATCCAAAGTGGCGTACGCAGGTCGCCACGCATTTCAATGTAATGCCCAGATCGCGGTCAGATTCATCAGCCGCCATTTGGATGGCATCAAGGTATTCGCGCCATGCGGACACATCACCACCGCCGCAGAAGTCCGGTGAGATAAACGTCTCTTGATAGACAACACCGTGCGAAGCGCTTTCTTCGAGGATGGCTTTCGTCAGACGATAAAAATCCTGTGGGCCTTGCAGGGTCGTGCACGCGGCCTCGTAGACTTCAAGAAAATGATTGAAATCACGATATGCATAGGTGCCATCAGGGTTAAATATACCACTGATATCAATAGACTTTTCCTTGGCGAGCCCTCGGATAAACGCAGGAGGTGCGCAGCCTTCGATGTGCGTATGTAGTTCTACTTTCGGCATAGATTTGTAGGTCATAAGAAGCTCTTTCCGGTGCCTTGAGGCGGCACACCAAGGTGAGTGGCAATGCTCGCGGCGACATCAACGAATGCGATCTGGCCAAGGTCGCGGGACCCTGCCCCGTGGATCAAAACGGGCACCTGTTCGCGGGTGTGATCTGTGCCACCCCATGTCGGATCGTTGCCATGATCGGCCGTGACACACAGCAGGTCTCCGTCCCGCAATTTAGGAAGCAGCTTACCGAGTTCTGCATCAAACCATTCAAGATGGCGCGCATAGCCAGACACATCACGGCGATGGCCATAAAGGCTGTCGAACTCCACGAGGTTTGCAAAGACAAACCCGCCATCGGGCGCATCGTCAACCATATCAAACAAGTGATCCATCAATGTCGCGTCAGCGCCTTTACGGACCTCGTCAATGCCACGCATGGAGAAGATATCTCCAATCTTACCAATCGCTTGCACGGAATGCCCTGCCTCACGCACCCAATCACACAACGTAGGTGACGGCGGTGAGATGGCATAGTCATGTCGGTTCAAAGTGCGTTGATAATCGCCGCTATCACCTACAAACGGGCGGGCGATCACGCGACCAACTTTCATCTCGTGCAGCATGGGCGACAGATCCTCGCAAAGCTGCAAAAGGCGATCTAGCCCGAAGTGGTCTTCATGGGCCGCGATCTGAAGGACGCTGTCCACCGACGTATAGCAAATAGGCTTGCCTGTTCGGACATGTTCATCGCCGAAGTCTTCAATCACTTGCGTGCCAGAGGCGTGGCAATTGGCAAGAATGCCGTCGGTTCCAGCAAGTTCGCTGATGCGGTCGCTCACGGCTTGTGGAAAAGCTGGCGTTTGATTTGGAAATGTATGCCAATCCCACGGCACCGGCACGCCCGCCAATTCCCAATGGCCTGACGGCGTGTCCTTGCCCATGCTTATTTCTACCGCGTTGGCATAGGCACCGGTGGGCGCAGGCCATCCAAGGTCCAACCCTGTGGCATTCTTGATCGCCGCCCCCGCCCCCAGTGCGTTGAGGTTTGGGATATGGAGCGGTCCGCTGCGCCCGTCTTCGGCCTGCCCTGCGGCGCAGGCCTGCGCGATGTGGCCAAGAGTGTTGGCGCCTGTATCGGGAACGTCGCCGTTAAAGAACTGCGCAGCATCTGGCGCGCCGCCGATACCAACGCTGTCAATTACGATCAAAAAGGCGCGCGTCATTCTTCGATCCTTTCAAGTATAAGGTCAGGCGTTTCAACGGCTTGCCCGATTGTGATGGCGTTCTGAACAGTCCGCGCGGCGGCCTCGGCACTGTCTTCGTCGGCGGCGTGGATCGTTACCAGAGGGTCGCCACGGCTCACCTTAGTTCCCAAGGGCAACACATCGGAAAGCCCGACGCGCGGATCAATACGATCACTTTCGACCTGCCGTCCACCACCCATTTGTACGACAGCCAAACCAAGCGCTTCGCCATCAATGGCCGTGATCGTCCCCGACGTCGGCGCAGGCACATCCCCGACAACAGGGGCTTTGGGCAAATGTGTGTGCCAGTCTTCGGCGATATCTGGCGGGCCGCCCATAGCGCGTATCATAGCGGCAAAACACACCATCGCGTGGCCCGAAGAAATTGCCGCCGTCACACGTTCTTCGGCCTCACCCTCGGAATGACCTGACAGCGCCAAGACGCGCGCGCAGAGTGCAACCGTCAGATCATGTAGCCGCGGTGCCGCCGCGCGATTGCCTGAAAGGACCTCAAGACAGGTTGCAACCTCAAGTGCGTTACCAAGGCTAGGCGCGAGGGGCTGCGACATGTCAGTGATGAACGCCGCCGTCGGTGTGCCCGCACCATTCGCCGTTGAAACCAACGCCCGAGCAAGAACCGCGGCCTCCTCAGGTGTCTTCATAAAGGCGCCGCTGCCCGCTTTGACATCCAGAACAAGCCCGTCAAGACCAGCCGCCAGTTTCTTGGACAGGATCGACGCACAGATCAAATCAACACTCTCTACGGTAGCAGTAACATCCCGAATGGCATATAAACGTTTATCTGCCGGCGCGATTGTCCGGGTCGCGCTGACGATTGCACAGCCAACGTCACGGGTCACCTGGCGAAACTCCGCAGGCGTGAGTGCCGTGTTGAGGCCGGGGATGCTTTCGAGCTTGTCCAGCGTACCGCCAGTATGGCCGAGGCCGCGCCCAGAAACCATTGGCACAAAGACATCACAGGCTGCCAAAGCTGGCGCAAGGATCAGAGAAACAGGGTCCCCAACTCCGCCTGTGGAATGCTTATCAAGCACCGGCCCCTGCAAATCCCATTTCATCACGTCGCCGCTGTCGCGCATCCCACATGTCAGCGCAACACGACCTTCTTCGCTCAACCCCTTTAGGCAAACGGCCATCGCAAATGCCCCCGCCTGCGCATCCGAAACGGCCCGCGTGGCAAGACCATTGGCGAACCATGTGATCTCTTCGGTGTTGGGGGCGATGCCCCTCCGCACTTTGGCAATGATGGCGCGCGCATCCATCTTAGGAATTTGCCATGTGATCTGCGGTAAAGCGTCCCGGCAATAGATCGGCCACCGTCATCTGCAATGTTTTTCCATCCATCGTCGCCATGGTCACAACCACATCAGGCCCTGCAAATTCAGCGATTTTCTGTCGGCACCCGCCACAAGGCGGCACAGGTGCGGGCGCATCGGCGATCACGGCCACTTCTGAAATCTGGCGCTCACCCGCTGCACACATGGCGGCAATGGCCCCCGCTTCGGCGCAGGTGCCTTCCGGATAGGCCACGTTTTCAACATTTATGCCTTTGTAAACATTACCATCTATTGTTTTGATCGCGGCCCCAACGGCAAAGTTCGAATATGGGGCATAGGCGTTTTCACGCACCTTACGGGCATCATCTATAAGGGACATTTTGGCAGCTCCTTTTTTATGCAGCGTGAGCCTGTTGCGGTCCAGTTTCAAGCCAAAGTCGTTGTGAATTTTCCGGCAAGCGACACCTCAAGCAGTTCAAGGTCCTCGGTCGCATCACTATATCGGGTCGCCATGCCAGGCGGGATGACGAACGCATCGCCAGCCTCAAGGCGGTATGGATCCTTGCCCTCACCTTCTAGGGTCATCGAACCCTCCATGACAAAGGTGAAATGGATGTCCGCGTCGTGTGTGGCCCATTGGGGGAACCCGTCCCCGCGGCGCACGACCTGTACGCCTGCAACGGACTTTGTAGCCTCATTGATCGTAGTATCCCGCGCTATAAACCCGGGAAGTCGGAAGGGCTGCCAGTGTGCATCTTTACCGACGTTGTGCACGAATTTTTGCCCCTGCCATTCGCGATCGGGGCGCAACTGCGGCGTCGGCAGCGTCATTTCATGCTCAATTTCAGTGATATGCTCTGCGGGCACGCCAATTTCAATCACCTCAATGCCATCTGATGCCTCAAGGACGCGGTGGCGAATTTCCGGTGGCTGGATAAAGCAGTCTCCCGCATGAAGCCGGATTGGGCCGCCCTGATCTTCGTAAATCACATCGACCCAACCTCGATAGCAGTAGATCAACTGAAACCCGACCTTATGGTAGTGCACCATGTCAGGCACCGGGCCGCCGTCGGGAATGCGAATGTGGCTGGCGATGATCGACCCACCCAAACGAGACGGAATCAAGTCTCGGTAATGCATGCCTGCGCGACCTATCACCCAAGGCGCCTGATCTGCCAAACGGCGCACCACAAAGGCGTGGTCTGTTTGCGGCAAATGAAGCGGCGGGTTGAGTCCGTCGATTTCAACTGTCGTACCACCGGGGGATGTGAGGGACCGGCTGTCCGCAAACCCGACATCATCTGTCAAGATACGTAAGCGCCCCGCCTCGCCAGTTTGCGACGCATCCAAACGCACACGTAATCCATGACCGGAAAATACAGCGATAGATGGATCGTCGGCGGGATAAATACTATCCATGCGCATCTTTAAGGTTTTGGTGAAAAAACCAATGTCAGCGGTCAATGCCTTCGTTGGCAGGCAAACCTCAGCACGGATGTCAGGATTATTTATCATTTGGTCAATTTGCGGCCCCGCTTTCCGATTTGCAAGAGAGTGCGCCTTCGGACTATAGGGGAAATAGAGCTTCCTTAACGTCAGCAAGATAGTTTAACGTTAAACTAATTTTTGAATACCCCTCAATCGAACGGGAAACCGATGACTGATACACCCAAAACTCCGCCTAAAGACGCCCAAAAAGAAGCCTTGCGACACGCGGCATTGGAATATCATAAATACCCAAAACCCGGGAAACTGGAGATCCGCGCAACCAAACCGATGGCCAATGGTCGGGACCTGGCGCGCGCCTACTCCCCTGGCGTGGCTGAGGCCTGCCTTGAGATCAAAGAAGATGCCGCCACAGCAGGCGACTACACCGCGCGCGGCAATCTGGTGGCTGTTGTCACCAACGGTACGGCAGTTCTGGGGCTTGGCAACATCGGGGCGCTGGCAAGTAAACCCGTTATGGAAGGCAAAGCAGTCCTATTCAAGAAGTTCGCGAACATCGACTGCTTTGACATTGAGGTAAACGAACCAGACCCTGAAAAACTGGCAGATATCGTTTGCGCACTAGAACCAACGTTTGGCGCGATCAACCTTGAAGATATCAAAGCACCTGACTGTTTTATCGTTGAGAAACTGTGTCGCGAGCGGATGAACATCCCCGTATTTCATGACGATCAGCACGGTACTGCAATTGTTGTCGGGGCTGCTGCGACCAATGCTTTGCAAGTGTCGGGTAAGAAATTTGAAGACATCAAAATCGTCAGCACAGGCGGCGGCGCTGCGGGCATTGCCTGCCTCAACATGCTCCTAAAACTTGGCGTAAAGCGCGAGAATGTCTGGCTGTGTGACATCGAAGGGCTGGTCTATGAGGGCCGCGCGAAAGACATGACACCGCAAAAAGCGGAGTACGCCCAAGGCAAAACACCCGCAACGTTGGGTGATGTAATTGAGGGCGCGGACATGTTCCTTGGCCTGTCCGGCCCCGGCGTTCTGAAACCCGACATGGTCGCTAAGATGGCCAAAGCGCCGATCATTTTTGCGCTGGCCAATCCAAATCCAGAAATTACACCCGAAGATGCGCGTAGCGTTGCACCAGATGCGATTATGGCCACAGGACGCAGCGATTTCCCTAACCAAGTTAACAACGTGCTGTGCTTCCCGTTTATCTTTCGCGGGGCATTGGACGTCGGCGCGACCGAGATTAACGACGCCATGCAAATCGGTTGCGTAGAAGGCATTGCAGCGCTGGCCCGCGCGACAACCTCGGCTGAGGCGGCAGCTGCCTATCAAGGCGAACAGATGACGTTCGGGCCTGAATATCTGATCCCGAAACCGTTCGATCCGCGCCTCATGGGGGTTGTCGCCTCCGCGGTGGCAAAGGCAGCGATGGAAACCGGTGTTGCAGCGCGCCCCGTCGATCTGGATGACTACAAAGCAAAGCTGGATGCCTCGGTATTCAAATCCGCAATGTTAATGCGCCCCGTATTTGAGGCTGCCGCCAAAGAAGCCCGTCGGATTGTATTTGCCGAAGGCGAAGACGAACGTGTTCTGCGGGCAAGCCAAGCAATCTTGGAAGAGACCACAGAAACGCCGATCTTGATTGGCCGTCCTGATGTGATCGCAGCCCGCGCTGAACGCGCTGGGCTTGAGATTGATATTAACAGCCTCGACATCGTGAACCCGGAAAACGACCCGCGGTACCGCGACTACTGGGAAACCTATCACAGCTTACGGTCCCGCAACGGGGTCACCCCTGATATTGCTCGCGCCGTAATGCGCACCAATACCACTGCGATTGGCGCCGTGATGGTTCAACGCGGAGAGGCGGACAGCCTGATTTGCGGGACTTTCGGCCAATTCCGCTGGCATCTGGATTATGTGAAACAGGTTTTGGGCGAGAACCATAAGGTTCAGGGTGCGCTCAGCATGATGATCCTTGAGGACGGCCCCCTGTTCATCGCCGACACCCACGTGCATTCCGAACCTTCGGGTGAACAGATCGCGCAGACAGCAATCGGTGCTGCACGCCACGTGAAACGGTTTGGGCTAGAACCAAAGGTCGCGTTTTGTGCGCAGTCGCAATTTGGCAACCTGAACTGCGATACGGGGACTCGTATACGATCCGCGATGAAAATCCTCGACGCCCAGAAAGTAGATTTCACCTATGAGGGTGAAATGAACGTCGACGCGGCCCTAGACCCAGAACTGCGTGACCGCTTGCTGCCGAACGGTCGCATGAAAGGCGCGGCAAACGTTCTGATTTTTGGCCATGCTGATGCCGCCGGCGGCGTACGTAACATTCTTAAGATGAAAGGCGGCGGCCTAGAAGTCGGGCCAATCCTGATGGGCATGGGCAACCGCGCACACATCGTGACGCCGTCAATCACCGCACGCGGATTACTGAACATGGCTGCCATCGCGGGTACGCCCGTCAAACACTATGGCTAGGCTTTAAAGAGGGGTTATCGTTCCTCGCAAAGTTGTCGATCCGGCCTGCAGGGTAATTCTATTGCCCTGTAGTGTCATCGGGGGACAATCATCTGAAAGGCCCACTGAAAGGGTCAGTTGGTGGGAAAACTGCGCGTGTGTTTACCAGATCAGTTCCAACCTCGCTTGCACTGAGGGCCACGCAACCAGCGAGACTTAGAATTAGAGTTGCGAACAAAGTAGAACGAAACATTAGGACGGCCTTCTTTCGAATTTGATACCCTATAAGCCTGACGAAAGAACGCCCACACAGCTAGGTCATCACATCTTCTTTCTCGGATACTTCGAACCGGCTACCCTTGCAGGCAGGAGATGTGTCGCTAAGGTTGCAAAACAACCAGTTGGAGAATTTATGCCCCGTATCGCACTTGCACTTGCAGCCGTCACAACGATGTCCCTCACAGCCTGTATGGAACCCGCAAGTGGAGGCGCTCCTTTAACTGGTGCCGCGCTTGAGGCTCGGCTAAGCGATCAGGTCATGACGATCCGCCCCATTGATCCGTCGTTGGGTATGCCAACACGTGCAGAGCTGAACTCTGATGGCACTGTGGTGCTTTCCTATGCGGACGGCGAGGTCGCCAACCTTCTCTGGAGGGTCGAAACCCAAGGATTATGTTTTCCATACCGTTCGGACCCGAACAGGTACTCCTGTCGCAATATCGTTGTTACATCGAGCAACCAGTTCTCAATCTACGATACCCGCTTCGGCACGCAAATTCTCGCGAGGGGAACGCTCTCGCCGCTATAGACCTAGAGCGAGTCGCGGCGGCAACGTGGGTTTATTCGCAACTTTGCAAGCAAGCCTGAGCAACTTAGCAATTCACCGCTAAACAATCGACTTTGCAAACTTTGCACTCAAGCAGCTGCGACATTTTGCTAACCCACCCTCATTGGCGGCGCTAACAGGCTTGCCCCATCCCCCCCGCGCGGCCTATCCCTATGTAAAGTAAGGGGAGGCACACTATGTCATACGAAGAAGTCTACAAGAACTGGCAGGATGATCCGGAAGCGTTTTGGATGAACGCCGCCGAAGCGATTGACTGGGTAAAGCCTCCGAGCAAAGCCTTGTTCGACGAAAACGCCCCTCTTTATGAATGGTATGCTGATGCCAAGGTAAACGCTTGCTACAACGCTGTGGACCGCCACGTTGAAAACGGGCGCGGTGAACAGACTGCTATTATCTTTGACAGCCCGATCACCCACACCAAGCGCGAAATCTCATACGTTGAACTGCGCAATCGCGTGGCAAACCTTGCTGGGGCATTGCGCGCCAAGGGTGTCGAAAAAGGCGACCGCGTCATTATCTATATGCCAATGGTACCCGAAGCGATCGAGGCTATGTTGGCCTGTGCCCGCCTCGGTGCGGTGCATTCGGTTGTCTTTGGCGGCTTTGCTGCGAATGAATTGGCTGTGCGGATAGATGATGCCACCCCAAAAGCAATTATCGCCGCGTCCTGCGGATTAGAGCCAGGCCGCGTGGTGCACTACAAGCCGCTGCTGGACGGTGCCATTGAACTGGCGACCCATAAGCCTGATTTCTGCGTCATCTTGCAGCGCGAACAAGAAGTCGCCGAACTGATCGAAGGGCGTGACTACAACTGGCACGGCTTCCAATACGGTGTTGAACCAGCGGAATGCGTTCCGGTAGAAGGCAACCACCCTGCCTATATCCTTTACACATCGGGTACCACTGGCGCACCCAAAGGCGTTGTGCGTCACACCGCCGGCCATTTGGTAGCGCTGAATTGGACCATGAAAAACATCTACAACGTCGACCCCGGTGACGTGTGGTGGGCCGCATCGGATGTCGGTTGGGTCGTGGGCCACAGCTATATTTGTTACGGCCCATTGGTCCATGGCAACACCACCGTGGTTTTTGAAGGCAAGCCCGTTGGCACGCCGGACGCAGGCACGTTCTGGCGCGTGATCGAAGAACACAACGTCAAAAGCTTCTTCACCGCGCCTACCGCATTCCGCGCTGTAAAACGCGAAGACCCAACAGGCGAGTTCGTCAAGAAATACGACCTCAGTTGCCTTGGGCAAGTGTTCTTGGCCGGAGAACGAGCCGACCCTGACACGATCATCTGGGCGCAAGACCATTTGAAGAAGCCGATCATCGATCATTGGTGGCAGACCGAGCTCGGCTACCCCGGTGTGTGTAATCCGGTCGGCATCGAACTGATGGACGTCAAACTTGGCAGCCCATCAGTTCCACTGCCCGGCTTCGATATCGATATCTTGGACGATGAGGGCCACAAGATGCCCGCAGGTGAGTTAGGCGCAATTGCGATCAAACTGCCTTTGCCTCCGGGTACGCTGCCGACATTGTGGAACGCCGAAGACCGGTTCAAATCGAGTTACCTGAAAACCTTCCCCGGCTACTACGAGACAGGTGATGCGGGCATGATCGATGATGACGGCTATCTTTATATCATGGCACGCACCGATGACGTGATTAACGTAGCGGGTCATCGTTTAAGCACTGGCGCTATGGAAGAAGTTCTCGCCGCGCACCCGGACGTCGCTGAATGCGCAGTGATCGGTGTCACCGACCAGCTTAAAGGGCAACTGCCTATGGGCTTCGTCTGTTTGAACAATGGTGCGACGATCAGCGATGACGATGTCACAAAGGAATGCGTTCAGCTCGTGCGCGAGAAGATTGGCCCTGTTGCAGCATTCAAAATGTGCACCGTGGTAGATCGCTTGCCGAAAACGCGTTCAGGAAAGATCCTTCGTGGGACTATGGTAAAGATCGCAGATGGCGAAGATTACAAAATGCCCGCCACGATCGATGATCCCGTCATTCTGGATGAAATTCGCGAAGCGCTAACGAAAATTGGCTACCCAAAGGGGTAGCCAATTACAAAGTTACCGATCTGATTGGCGTTACGCGCGTTTGCGCGCCCGCATGCCAAGTGCGCCAAGTCCAGCAATCAACAGCAGCCCAGAAGCTGGAAGCGGTACTGGCGATGGTTGGCCCGTGACAAGATCCTGCGATCCGTCTGCAAGATAAAACGACAGATCGTAAGCAGGATCAAAATTCGACAAGCTCGTCAGGTATGAACTTGCTTCGGCCTCAACCGCTGCATTGTTCAGCAGTTGAAAAGTACCGGCATCAAGGTCCAAGTCGCTGTCCGTAATGACTTCCCAGATCGAAACCTGGAATGCAGCGGCTTCAACGCCAGTGTCAATATCAGCAACAAAGCCAGTGAATAGACGCGAAAGGTTATCCGTTACAGATGCCGAAAACGGCGTGGCCGTTTCATCATAAGTAAAAGGCAGGGTTAAGTTCTCGGCAAGGTCGATACACCAAGCGATGAAATCAACACCAAATTCCGACGTGACGTGAAAACCGCCCGCTGCAACATTCAATGTGTCAGCGCCGTTCTGAATTCGAACATTGCTGTACAGTGCAGGATCACCAAAAACATTTGTGTAGGTCTTGTCCAGCGCGATGGGCGACGCAGATACTGTCATTGGCAGCACAACAGCGGTCGCGGTCGCAGCAAAAAATTTCTTCATAGAATTTAACATAAAACTTACCTCTTCTGGTCTTACACATAAGATGAAGGTACTTTTCCGTCAATTTTAAGGGGGAAATCGCTCTCGATTACCGCATAACAGGCTACAATGCCCATTACGTAGAGGCACTGTCTCTCTTCAGTTCACTAGGAGCGCCACCCAAGCGTGTGTATGTGAAAAAACTACCCCTTATGCGTGCGAATCATGCAAATTGCGCGCAGATTAGCCGCCTTTCAAGCTCCTGACCGGGATCAAATGGAATAAAGTGTTCGATCTCGGGGGCGGACCTCACATCAACCGATGCCACGTTTTTGACCGTTACTGCCCGATGCGCAAAGGTTTTGGTGATGCGAAGAACTGGTAGTCATCAATCGGGTCTTCAAAGGCTAAATCCGGCCCACTTATCACCTGTGTCCGATAGCCGTTTTCGGTCTTCGTGTAGACGACACAAATCTCACCCAAAGTTGCAAACTCGCTCTCAATAGACGCGAGCATGAGTTCCTGCGCAAAGCCTACATCGCCGGAGAATGAGAGTTCGCTGTTTGCCATATTCCCGCACACAGCGTCGCCACGATCATATAGCGCAAGCGCCCCTTCCAAGGCCGGAAGCGATGGATCCACAAAAAACGTCGTGCGTG
Organism: Octadecabacter algicola; assembly: GCF_021532625.1. Lineage (GTDB taxonomy): Bacteria > Pseudomonadota > Alphaproteobacteria > Rhodobacterales > Rhodobacteraceae > Octadecabacter > Octadecabacter algicola. The sequence continues at coordinate 626,895 of NZ_JAKGAR010000002.1, read as the reverse complement.
AAAAATAACGCCCTGGGCCAGTTATCTGGGTTGTCGTGATCGCATCGCAAGTATCAGTCGCGGCGTCATATTCGGAACACTCATAGGGACGCCCTTCCGTTTCCGCCAAGACTTGCGAAAACGGGATAACTTCCTCTGGGGACGGCAGGGGCGTCATACAGGCAGTCAGTGCTGTCAGGCCGATAATTGGAAAAACGAACTTCATTACATTTACTTTCTAAAGGGAGTGAATTCTAAGTTACGCGAATTGTTCGCGGATCAGTCTTTCCTCTAACCCGTGACCGGGGTCGAAAAGGATACGGTGTTCGATCTCGGGGGCGGACCAGACATCAACCGATGCCACGTTTTTGACCGACACCCCATCGGCGTCCGCGTTCACGGGGCGCTTTTCGGGATTGGTGACTTCAAACGTCACGCGGGCAGCTTTAGGTAATAACGCTCCGCGCCATCGGCGGGGCCGGAACGGCGCCACAGCCGTCAGCGCCAAAACATCAGACCCAATCGGAACAATCGGCCCGTGAGCAGAGTAGTTATAGGCCGTGGACCCCGCTGGGGTTGACAGCAACGCACCGTCACACACGAGTTCTTCCATCCGCAAACGCCCATCTACGTGGATACGAAGTTTGGCCGCCTGTGGCCCAGCGCGCAGCAAAGACACTTCGTTGATGGCCAGCGCCTTATGTTCGGAACCATCCATGCAGGTTGCCAGCATATGCAGCGGATTTATGGTTTCTTCTTCTGCCGCAGCCAAGCGATCCCGCAAACCATTTTCTGAGTATTCGTTCATCAAGAAACCAACCGTGCCTCGGTTCATTCCATAAACGGGTGCAGGCAAATGCTGGGTGCCGTGCAATGTATGTAACATAAACCCGTCCCCGCCCAAGGCCACGATAATGTCGGCATCTTCTATGCCCACGTCACCATATTGAGCGACCAGCGCTGTCTTGGCGTCTTGTGCAATTGGCGCATCACTGGCCACAAAAGCTAGCTTGGTTTCGGCGGCCATGGCGCATCCCTTATTCAATCGACCCAATGTCCACTGCGCCCCACCAAAAGGCAAGCAAAACGCACCACCGACGTCATGAGCCGCAACACATAAAGAACATGACGCTTTTGGGCTTTATGAGCCGCAATCGAGGGCCTATGTATCGCCCAAAGTCTGCGACCAAAGGAAGACCCATGACTGATGCAACCAAAGACACAGGTTTCTTCACCGAAAGCCTGTCCACGCGTGACCCTGAAATTGCAGCCGCGATTGATGCTGAATTGGGTCGCCAACGCAAAGAAATCGAACTGATCGCGTCCGAAAACATTGTCAGCGCCGCCGTCATGGAAGCGCAAGGCAGCGTCATGACAAACAAATACGCCGAAGGTTATCCAGGTCGCCGCTACTACGGCGGGTGCCAACACGTTGATGTTGCAGAAAACCTTGCCATTGATCGCGCAAAACAGTTGTTCGATTGCGGCTTTGCCAACGTGCAGCCGAACTCTGGTTCTCAGGCCAACCAAGGTGTGTTCCAAGCGCTGTTGCAGCCTGGTGATTCAATCTTGGGCATGAACCTTGCGTCCGGTGGTCACCTGACACACGGTGCCCCGCCAAACCAATCCGGCAAGTGGTTCAACGCTGTTCAGTATGGAGTGCGCCGTCAGGACAACCTGCTTGATTATGACGAAGTGCAAGCGCTCGCGACAGAACATAAGCCAAAAATGATCATCGCAGGCGGATCCGCCATCCCACGTGTCATCGATTTTGCGAAAATGCGCGAAATCGCGGACAGCGTTGGCGCAATCCTGCACGTTGATATGGCTCACTTTGCTGGTCTGGTTGCTGCTGGGGAACACCCTTCACCGTTCCCACACGCCCATGTTGCAACAACGACAACACATAAAACATTGCGCGGCCCACGTGGCGGCATGATCCTGACCAACGATGAAGCCATCGCCAAGAAGGTTAACTCGGCTATCTTCCCCGGTATTCAGGGCGGCCCATTGATGCATGTGATCGCCGGTAAGGCTGTAGCCTTTGGCGAAGCCCTGCGTCCCGAGTTCAAAACCTACATGCGTCAGGTGCGGGCCAATGCGGACGCATTAGCCGATCAGCTGATCAAAGGTGGCTTGGATATCGTGACGGGCGGGACTGATACGCACGTGATGCTGGTTGATCTGCGCCCTAAAGGTGTAACAGGCAACATCACAGACGCTGCCCTTGGCCGCGCGCATATCACCACCAACAAAAACGGCATCCCGTTTGACCCAGAAAAGCCAACTGTGACGTCAGGCATTCGCCTTGGCACACCAGCAGGCACGACACGCGGGTTTGGTGAAGACGACTTCCGCCAGATTGCCGATTGGATCGTTGAGGTCGTAGACGGCCTTGCGGCAAATGGCCCTGACGGCAACGACGAAGTCGAAGCCAAAGTGCGCGGCGAAGTTGAAGCCTTCTGCGACAGGTTCCCGATGTATCCGAACCTGTAAGTCAGGTCGAATTCTTTGCAAAGGGCGTGCCATTTGGTGCGCCCTTTTGCGTTTGCAAATGTCCTGCACAAACCTGCAGTGGACTTTGCAGCCGCATTTGGCGCATTTAGCCCCATGACCAGCACACCAAGCTTCGAGACATCCTTTGCCCCTATCGTGCAGCGCGCTCTGCCCGCACCTTTGTCAGGCGTGGTGCTGTTTGTACTCAAACACCTTTGGGCAGCATTGTTTGCGGTGCTCATACTTGGCTCAGTGATTTTCACAAATGCAATCTGGAACGATGCGTGGCCCGTGGCCCGATATGACGCACTGTTTGCCATCGCCGTGTTAACGCAGGTCGCCATGCTGTTCTTTAAGCTGGAAACATGGGACGAGGCCAAGGTCATCCTGCTGTTCCACCTCACCGGCACCTGCATGGAATGGTTCAAGGTGAACGCCGGATCATGGGGCTACCCCGAAGATGCTGTTTTCATGGTCTTCAATGTACCGCTGTTTAGCGGATTCATGTATGCCTCTGTGGGCAGTTACATCGCGCGGGTGATCCGCCTGTTTGATTTACGGTTTACGCCCTATCCACCCTACTGGACCACAGTGGTTCTGGCCGTGGCGATCTATGTGAACTTCTTTTTGCACCACTACTGGTACGATATCCGGCTGGTCCTATTCGCGGCCACGTTGGTCTTATTCTGGCGCACTCAGGTCCGTTTTACCGTGGGGCGCAGACTGTCTGTACGATTGCCTTTGGCCGCGCTTTGCGCGAGCTTCGCACTCTGGATCGCTGAGAACATCGGCACACTAACGGGCACATGGGTCTACGCGGGCGGAGCCGAGTTCGACTGGACGCCAATTTCAAAAATGGGAAGCTGGTATCTGTTGATCTACGTGGCCTTCGTTACGGTAACACTGGTCATACGCGCGCCGCTGGACATCAAAGATAGCCACGATACCACATATAAAAAATAAACGCGCCAAGAACGATAATCAGATTGAAGCTCACCGCGCCAGCCAATTGAAGAAGTCGCGTTTTGCGGCGTTCCTTTGGATCAATAGATTTTAGGTGTTCCACTAATGTTTGATGTGCTTTAGCGACCTTTGCCTCATCGATCATCAAACGCAGCTTTGGGTGGCCCAAATATTGTTCTGCGTGGACCAGATAGGTGCCTTCACGTTGCGCCCATTTCGGCAACAACCGCCCTGCCTTGGCCAATGCCTTTTCCAAGGTTCGCCCTTTAACCCTGAGGCGTTCCTCGATAAGGGTGCGGACTTCATCGCTTTGCCTATGTATCGTAGCACTCGTCATACTACATGTAGTAGCGCGAGCCGATCTGGCTTTCAATTCTCCTTTGGGTGGTCTAGTCAAAAACGATGCTGAATATCCTCACTCACGGTGACCCTGCGGCACCAAAACTTCTCATCGCTCATGGGCTTTTTGGGTCTGGTCGGAACTGGAACGTGATCGCCAAAAGACTGTCAGACCAATACTTTGTGGTGTGTCCAGACATGCGAAACCACGGGTCCAGCCCACGGTTCGACACGCACAGCTATTTCGATATGGCCGATGATCTTGCGGAACTGTTGGACGGTCCGTCCTATGTTGTTGGTCATTCCATGGGCGGCAAGGCGGCAATGGTGTTAGCGCTGCGCCATCCAGAACTGGTGAAACGCCTGATCGTCGCTGACATCGCGCCGGTAACTTACAGACACACGCAATCCCAGCACATCAATGCCATGCGCTCTGTGGACCTGAGCGCGATAGAACGGCGTTCTGAGGCTGGCAAAAACCTAGACCCAGAGGTGCGAGACTTTCTATTGCAATCCCTTGATGTCAAAGAAAAACGCTGGCTGTTGAACTTGGATACCCTTGAGGCAGAGATGCCCAAGATCCTGAGTTTCCCAGAAGTAAGCGGCAGCTATGACGGTCCGGCGCTCTTCCTGTCCGGGGCTGACAGCGATTACGTGCAGCCCGAACACCGCCCCGCCATCAAAAACCTGTTCCCGAACGCCCATTTCGCCAAACTGCGCGACGCGGGCCACTGGTTGCACGCACAAAAACCGCGCGAATTCGAAGCCGCGGTGCGGGCGTTCTGCGTCTAATTCATCGAAGACGTGAGAAAGACCAACAAGCTCGCGCCACCGACGAGCGCCAGAAAGATGTGCGGAAGATAGGCCATGTCACAGTCCTTAGAATGAGTTTCTAAGGGTGATACGCACGAGCACGGACATTCCGTCGCTCTCACTAGAAATCATTTAGCCTAACGCCCCATCGCGCGGCTGATGAACCAGACGGCGGGCAGCGCCAACACCGCCCCGAAAGCCGCAACGCCCAAAAGCGGCCAAAGCCCAGAGACGCCGCTTACAAGTGCGACGACCACGAAGGTGCCTGCAAGGGTCGACGCAATGACGCCAAACAGCGCCAAAGCAACGGGGTTCACCCGCGCTCCACGATGGCCTTGGCGATGAACCACGACGCCGGAATGGACACGAGGAACCCAAGGGTCACTGCGATAACGATCGGCTGCGCGGTGTCATAACCCATGACCAGTGATGCGATCATGAATGTGCCGGCAAGTGTGGTGCCGATAACGAAGAAAAGAATGCCTGCGAGTCGTGCCATTGGGGCCTCCGGAAATGTGAATGATCCGAGATTGCCATGAGTCGATCCCTCATGCGTTGATTTGGGTCAAACCACCGCGCGATCAGGCCATACAGTTCTTACACAGCGGAGCAGCAGGCAACAGTTCAAGCCGCTCATCCGAAATCGGGTCACCGCATTTCGCGCACTCGCCATAGGTGCCCGCATCAACCCGTGCCAAGGCCGCATCGATCCGCTTCAGCTCAGCAGCCTCGGTGTTGCCCAAAGCCTCAAGAACCTCGTCCCCCTGCCGCTCTGACGCGCGGTCCTCCCAATCGGCGGGTGGCGTATCATCCAACTGATCCTCGACTTCCGTGAGGTGCTGCATGATCTCTGCGCGCTGCGCGAGAAGGATTTGCTTTTGAGTATCGACGTTCATTCCGGCTCTCCCTTTAGGTGGGACGAGCATGACGCAGCGTGTTGGGACGCGCTTTGATTTGGGTCAAGTGGTGGGGGAGCGTCTGTGACGAGGTCGCGCCCGAGCCGAGGGGACGGTGCGAAGCGCCCGCCCCGTGGAGGCGGATCGGGCGCTGACAAATCGAAGATTTGGCAGCAGCCGCTTTCGTTTCTTCAATAAACGCTATTCACTCTGATTCAAAACAAGTGGCCAAGATTGAAAAAAGAAACCCGTTTCGCTCGAGTAGAACACAATTCCATTTGAAGTTGCTGCGATAATAGATGCGTCTCTACTAACCGAACCGACCTCTTGGACTAGTTCATTTTTCAATTGTCCCACCTTTAAATAGCCCGATGTTGCAGACGCAATTGCTAGACTTGAAACCAAAAGTAAGACATCATCGAGATCGACTTTGCTAACTGATCCATTTGAATCGCTTCGCCAGAAGCCCCAGGATAAATCAAAGCGGAACCTAGTATTCACGTTAGAATAGTTAATCGACGCCAAGGCAAAAATTGACGTCGCGAGACAAACGATCAAGCCTCGCCAAACACCTAAATATGCGATTGAAAAAAGGGCAATCCCGGAAAAAGCCGTGAATGCTGCCCTATTTTCTTCATAGAAAACAACGCCACTGCGTGCTTGAAATAACTTCTTTTTTAGGTTCGCCAGACGGGCTTCGTTTCTTCCGAATATTGAAGCTTTTCTAAAGTGCTCCGCGACGCTGCCGTCGTTCTTAAAGCTGCGCCCGTTCTTTCCAAGTCCAGTAAAGCCAACATAAGCGCGGCGATATCCACGTTGAAAGTAAGACGCCTCAATCGACATTGAGTGCCACCAAGCAGCCAGTCCGAATATCGCCTGGGGTAGATACCTAGCTACGAAAGCAACCAAGACAGCTACCACTGTAAAGTTTCCGGAAAAGGATACTTTAAAGGATGCATCTAACAAACTTCGAAATGGTGAAGGTATTCCAATTGCAAAGGCTGCTAAGTGAAGGGGAATAATCGCTAAAATCGCTAAAGCTACGAAAAGGGATTTCTTCGTATCAATACTTGCGAAATCAAAACCCATGCCACTTCTCCCCAATCTAATAGCTTTGTGCAACTCAAGGAAAAAGCTTAGCTGTCCATTTTAAGTGCGGAAATAAACGCCTCTTGCGGGATATCCACCTTACCGAACTGGCGCATCTTCTTCTTACCCGCTTTCTGCTTGTCCAACAGTTTGCGTTTCCGTGACGCGTCGCCGCCGTAACACTTCGCCGTCACGTCTTTGCGCATGGCGGACAGGGTTTCGCGGGCGATGACTTTGCCGCCGATGGCCGCTTGGATCGGAATTTTGAACATGTGGCGCGGGATCAGCTCTTTCAATTTCTCAACCATAGCGCGGCCACGGGCCTCTGCGCGGTCGCGGTGCACCATCATGGACAGCGCGTCGACCGGTTCTTCGTTCACCAGCACGGACATCTTGACCAGATTATCCTCGCGGTAGCCCGTCAGTTGGTAGTCAAACGACGCATAGCCCTTGGTGACGGATTTCAGACGGTCGTAAAAGTCGAACACCACTTCGTTGAGCGGCAGGTCGTAAACGGCCATGGCGCGCGACCCTGCATAAGTCAGGTCTTCTTGGATGCCGCGGCGGTCTTGGCAAAGTTTCAGAACCTCGCCCAAGTATTCATCCGGCACAAGGATCGTCGCCTTGATGCGCGGTTCGGCCACGTGATCGACCGTCGTGATGTCGGGCATGTCGGCAGGGTTGTGCAGGTCGATCTGCGTGCCGTCCTTCATGTGGATGTGGTAGATCACCGACGGCGCCGTGGTGATGAGTTCGATATCAAACTCACGTTCGATCCGGTCGCGGATCACTTCGAGGTGGAGCAAGCCAAGGAAGCCACAGCGGAAACCAAATCCAAGTGCTGCTGAGGATTCCATTTCGAAAGAGAAGCTCGCGTCGTTCAGGGCCAGCTTGTCGATGGACTCCCGAAGGTCTTCGAACTGGGCGGAATCCACGGGGAACAAACCACAGAAAACCACGGGCTGTGCGGGCTTAAAGCCGGGGAGTGGTTCGACCTCATCGCGCTGATGGGTGATCGTGTCGCCTACCCGCGTATCGCGCACCTGTTTGATCGAAGCGGTGAGGAAGCCGATCTCACCGGGGCCAAGCTCATCCACGGGGGTCATTTCAGGGCGGAAGACGCCGATGCGGTCCACGTGGTGGATCGTGCCGTTAGAGATGAATTTGACCTTTTCACCCTTCTTCAGCTTACCGTCGATGATGCGCACCAGAACGATCACGCCAAGGTAACTGTCATACCAAGAATCCACCAACATCGCCTTAAGCGGCGCGTTGATATCGCCCTTGGGCGCGGGGAGTTGGGTGACGATAGCTTCGAGCGTTTCTTCAATGCCCTGCCCTGTTTTGGCAGAGACTGCGATGGCGCCGGAAGCATCAATACCGATAACGTCTTCGACCTGTTCTGCAACACGGTCAATGTCAGACGCCGGAAGATCGATCTTATTGAAAACAGGGACCAATTCGTGATCGGCCTCAATGGCGTGATAGACGTTGGCCAGCGTCTGCGCCTCCACCCCTTGGGTGCTGTCCACGACCAGCAAAGACCCTTCAACCGCACGCATGGAGCGGGAGACCTCATAGGCGAAATCGACGTGCCCGGGGGTATCGATCAGGTTGAGCACATAGGTCTCACCGTCTTTGGCGGTGTAATCGATGCGCACCGTGTTGGCCTTGATGGTAATACCGCGCTCGCGCTCGATATCCATGGAGTCCAACATTTGCGCCTTCATATCGCGCTCCGCCACCGTATTGGTGGACTGGATCAAGCGATCAGCGAGGGTGGATTTACCATGGTCAATGTGCGCGACGATGGAGAAATTGCGGATTTTGTTCAGGTCGGTCATGGTAAGGGGATATGGTAGGATTTATGGGGTTTGTCGAGGGGGTTTGACAGGCCATTTGTTAGGGATGATGTGAATGACGGATGTAGATATTTCGGATTTTGAGAGTCCCGAAAGATGGCTTCGGTCTCAGACCGATGAAACACGCTTTGCATTGGCCAGCCGGGGAGCATTGCGCGTAGTCGCAAACTTTCGCCCCGGATTAGATGGACCACTAAACGATCTTGATCTAGGGCTGTTTCGTGCAATCCTAACGTCTGCAGTTTATTCTCAACGCCACTCGTCAGACGTGAATTGGCGTTCTATTCTTCGTTCCGCACATTCCGCCGCTGATTCCGCCGCCACGGTAGCAGAAGACGCCTTTGGGGACTCTCATCCCGCCGCACTCTACGCCCGAGATTCCGTTGGTTCCATATCCAATATCTTTTCTGGCTATGGCGTTGATCCCTCCTCCGGTATTGCTGCTCAATGGGACGCCTCACATCTCGACGGGCTTTTCCGGCACCCAGTTTGGAAAGGGTCCAAGGTGCCTCAAATGATTGCTGAGAACCACACGACGCTTTTGGCCAAACTAAAGGCCGGCGCGGAATGGGTCTTTTGGCAACGGTTTTACGAAGGTATGTGGAACGGCACATTCGACGAGTGGGATTTGGCGCTTGAAGTGATCCAGATTGATAACGAGATCTGGAAGGAAGGCGTTGAGGCGGTTGCGGATGAGATTGCGAAGATTGAGGCGCGATTGAAGCCTGACCCGCTACCCGATGCAGAAGCGGTTAGGCTTGCACAGAAGATCGTCGCGAAGCCAGAAACCGCGATACTGGCTGCTGACGGCCTGGCTCAACTCATCGAAATGGCGACGCAAGAGTATAAGCGAGAGGTTTCCAATGCTCTTCCCGAAGAGTTGGAGCCGCTTGATAGCCTTCCAGCGATCCTAAACGACTTATCGCTCATTTTGACTAGTTCAAAGCCGAACACCGATAAAGAAGCCCAGCTTCAAGCCGCATTGAAGTTAACGGCAAGCACCGTTTTCGACCTAAACCGACGATTGAAAGCGGCGGCGACGGAACTCGAGAGCCTGCGGCGAAATGGAAAAGGGCGTAGGTTATTTGCAGACGCATTCTACGAGAAAGCGGGCGAGCGAACCGCTGAACTGATTACATCCAAAGTTCTTTGGGGCGGTCTGATGACAGGCGCTGGCTTTTTGCTTGGAGGCGGTTCTGCTGAGGCGCTGACGAATGGAGTTCAGGAATGTTTTCAGGGGATCATTCAGCCTGAAGCGAATGAAGCGGTGAAGCCCAGCATAAAACCAAAATAGGATTTTCGCACTGAACCTTCAGAAATTTCGCGCCCGAACCGAGGGGTGGGCGAGAAGCGCCCTCCCCGTGGGGGAGGTTCGGGCGCCGCCAAATCTTTGATTTGGCTGGGCTGACTGCATGGGGCGAGCATCTAGACATTGAGGGTCGGGGCGCGGTCCGGCCTTGCCGTCCCAAGGGGACGTGCGCCAAACCGTCGCAAAAGTGATCATCCTCCCCCTTCCCCAGCCCCCTGCTTTCCTTCATAATCACCCCAGCAGATAAACAGCCCAAGCCAAAATCGGCGGGCGATATGAGGTGGTAGTGATGCGGGTAATTCTTGCGATGACGTGTATTTTGGCTCTGACGGCCTGTGGTGGGAACCGCAATTCGGGGTCGACCCGTGGGGCGACGGGTGATATCAGCCGTGCCTGCCTTGCTGCTGACAGATCAGCCGCGACGACGTCTCTGTGCTCTTGTGTGCAGCGTGTCGCTAACAATGAGCTGAGCTCCAGTGATCGCAGCCGTGTTGCGCGGTTCTTTGGTGATCCTGAATTCGCCCACTCGATCCGCATTTCGGACACCACGGCGAATGATGCGTTCTGGCGTCGCTATCAGTCCTACGTGAGCAAAGCGCGCAGCCAGTGTGGTTAACGCGTTAACCCCGCGATAAGCCCATCCGCGCAAGCTTCGATCAAATCCAAACATCCATTGAAATCCCGCGTGTAATACGGGTCGGGAACGGCTGTGCCGTCTTGCCCGATGTGATCCGTGAAAAGTACGACAGGCGTAGGTGAGTGCGTGGGCCGCAGGGCTTCGATGTCGTCGGCGTTTTCGGCATCCATAGCGATGATTACGTCAAAATTGTCGAAGTCATCCGCCGTGAACTGGCGCGCGCGCAGCGGCGAAAGATCGTATCCACGCCCCCTCGCAGCCTGCTGCATCGGGCCATAGGGCGGGTCGCCGACGTGGTAGCCAGCGGTTCCGGCACTGTCCAATTGGAGATGCGGGGCCTTGGCGCGGGTCACGGCCTCGGCTGTGGGGGACCGGCAGATATTACCGAGACAGACAAAAAGAATACGTTGCATGAGGGAAGTATAGCTGGGCGCGTTAAAAGGCCCACTGTGATTTTGTCGGGCACATGAGAATGCGCCCGACAAGTATTGGTCTTAGTGATCTGAATGGTCAGAACCGTGATCCATCGTCCCGTGATCCATGCGCTCTTGATCGACTGGAATTTCGACGACAACGTCGCCGGCTTCTTCGAAGGTCAAGGTGATAGTGACGGTCTGATCATCCGCGAAGGGTTCGTTGAGCCCCATGAACATCACGTGATTGCCACCGCGTTCCATGGTGATGTCACCGCCTGCGGGAAGCTCAAAACCCTCTTCGACATGTATCATCTGCATCACGCCTTCGGCGTTCTCGATGTGAGTGTGCAGTTCTGTGCGTGCAGCCACATCAGAGGTGACAGCAATTAGGCGGTCATCAGTATCGCCATGATTGTGGATCAACATAAACGCGGCACCTGCCATCGCATTGGATGAACGTGCGTATTGATCGTGAACTTCAACCTCAGCAAAAGCCGCAGTTGCGAGGGGCAGTGCCATTGCGGCACCAAGAAGGATGGATTTGAAGGACATGATGTCTCTCCTGAATAGAAGTCTGAATGTTGGATAAGTGAAAGTCGGTATTCAGACCATCAGAGGAGGCGCGCGCGCAGGGTGTCCTTTGAGGAGTGACAGCCTAAATGCAGCCGTAACAGGGACCTGCACAAGTGTCTGCATGTGGATAAGCTGAGGATCAGCAAGGGTGGGTGGCGTGGACGTCTCAGCGAGCGTTAAGGCGCAATCAACGCAAGTATGTGCAATTTCGATCGGGTTGCCGTTGATGTCCAACGTGATGATTTCGCTGTCTTGGCCGGAGCACAGAACAAACTGCCCCATCGCGGACGCCATGATGCCACGCGCCTGCGCCATCTGAAGCGAGGTCATCGCAATCAGTATCGCAAGCGTCAGAGTCAAAAGGCGAGTCATCTTCGTCATCTCGGGAAGGATACCAGTGCCAGCGCGGGGCAAAAAGAGCAGAATGGTCGCAGCCCTAATCGTTTGAGATTTCTTCAAAGGTCAGGCGGTCATGCTTGGCAGAATTGATGGGGCGCCCCTGCCAGTTGATCTGACACTGTGTTTCGGTTTCGCTGAGTATTTGGCAATCCCGTGTCCATCCGATTGCGTATCCGTCTTGATAACTGGACACGTTGGAACACACGTATTCTTGCGTCGTGATATCACAAACACCGTCATAACAAATCCGAAAAACAGGTGGGGACAGTTCGCCTGAAAAGCTTCTCGTGAAATCAACACAACCCGCCCAAGCCGATTGGCTGATCAGCCCCTGAAACGTTGCTAGGATGAATTTCATAGACCAGTCCCTCATTACGTGAAAACACATCGCCATCTTACACCGTAGCCCAACCGCTAAACACAAAAAAACCCGAGCACTGAGGCTCGGGCTTTTCTAAATCAGTCAGGTAGAACGACTTATGCTTCGGCTGTTGCCTTGGCGATGTCTTTCTTGACCTTCAACGCGGCTGGGGACAGCTCAGCGTCTTTGGATTTTGCGAAGAACGCATCCAGACCACCACGGTGATCAACGGTGCGCAAAGCAGCGTTAGAGATGCGGAATTTGAAGCTACGGCCCAAAGTTTCAGACGCCAAAGAGACGTCCTGAAGGTTTGGCAAAAACCGACGGCGTGTACGGTTCTTAGCGTGGCTCACGTTGTTGCCCGTCATTGGGCCTTTTCCGGTCAGTTCGCAACGGCGAGACATGGCGTTTTCCTTGTTTATCAAGGGCCAGCTACATCGTGCGCGACCCGTTCTATCAAACCTGTTAGGCCCCGCACGCAGCAAGGCCTGAATTCATTTGGCGGGAATTAGGAGGATTCCTTGCCCCCGTCAACCCGTTTCCCCCAAAATGACGCCTATGCCGTGGCGTTTTCAGCGCGACTTGGGTGCGGATTGCGCAAATAGCTGAGCAATCAGGGTGTCGGCAGCCTGCGCAGGTCCAATTTTACCATTAGAAACATCTTCTTCCAATGTCGAAAGTTGCTGTTTCACGCTGGCATCGGATGTCAGGCGAGACAGAAGCCCCGCGCGGACTTCTTCTTGGAACCAGAACCGTGCTTGCTGCGTGCGGCGTGCGTCCCAAACGCCATTGTCTTTGCGCCATTTAGCAAGCGTTTGCATTTCCTCCCAAGCAGCCGTGATTCCGTTCTCTTCAAGGGCGGAAACAGCTACAGCCTTGGGGAAATCATCGGGATCTTGCGGGCGTTTACGCATAAGCCGCAAGGCACCGGCATAGTCAGCACAAGTGCGCGTCGCTTGTGATTTCAAATCGCCATCGGCCTTATTCACAAGGATCATATCGCAGGTTTCCATAATCCCCCGTTTGACGCCCTGCAGTTCATCCCCGCCAGCGGGCGCAAGCAAGAGCAAGAAAATATCAGACATTTCCGCCACTGCCGTTTCAGACTGCCCAACCCCAACCGTCTCAATCAGCACCACATCAAATTTCGCCGCTTCGCATAGGGCGATCGCTTCACGGGTGCGCCGCGCAACGCCGCCCAATTGCGACTGGCTCGGGGATGGCCGGATAAAGGCATTCGGATCGCGCGACAGCAAATCCATGCGGGTCTTATCCCCCAAGATCGATCCGCCAGATCGGGTTGAGCTTGGGTCCACAGCCAGAACGGCGACGCGTAGCCCCTGCCCTGTCAGCATTCGGCCAAAGGATTCGATAAATGTGGACTTACCAACACCCGGCGTGCCGGACAGCCCGATGCGCAGGGCTTGGGTTTTAGTCCCCAACTCCGAAAGCAATTCAGCGGCAACATCCCGATCTTGCGAACGGGTGCTCTCGACCAAAGTGATGGCACGGGCCAGCGCACGGCGATCTCCAGCGCGGATTTTCTGGGCGGTTTCGGCAATATCCATAGTCGCTTTATGCGCAGACTGTTGGCTCTCGTCCAGACAGGGCGGTTGTGTTTGGGGTTATTTGGCCAGATGAAGGGCGGATGAGTGATGCTTTGCCCATTGATGACGTCATTGACGACCTGCTCGCGGCGTTGCGGGGGCGTGGATGCGTCGTACTGCAAGCGCCGCCCGGTGCCGGTAAGACCAGCCGTGTGCCTTTGGCCATTCGGCGTGACATCACGGGCAAGATCGTGATGCTGGAACCGCGCCGACTGGCAGCCCGTGCCGCCGCCGAAAGACTGGCCCAGCAATTGGGCGAACCGATAGGTCAGACCGTCGGTTACCGGATGCGCGGCGATAGCATCGCAGGCACCAAGATCGAAGTCGTCACTGAAGGCATCCTAACCCGCATGATCCAAAGCGACCCCGAGTTGACGGGCATCGGGGCGGTGATCTTTGACGAATTCCACGAAAGATCACTGAATGCCGATCTTGGCCTGGCGCTCACCCTTGAAATCCGCGAAGCGTTGCGACCTGATCTGGCGCTTATTGTCATGTCTGCCACACTAGATGCTGGCCCCGTGGCGGAACTGATCAACGCAGACGTCGTCACGTCTCAAGGGCGTGCGTTTCCGGTAGACGTAAAATGGTTGGACAGACCACTACGCAAAGAAGTGCGGTATGAAACCGCCGTGGCGGATTTGGTCACAGAGGCGGTCGGTGAAACAGGCGGTGGTGTGTTGGTTTTCCTCCCTGGAGAAGGTGAAATTCGCCGTGTGCAGGGTTTGCTAGATGGCCGATTACCAGCAGATTGTACCGTACGCCCCCTGTTCGGGGCCTTGCCGTTCAAAGATCAACGCGCGGCGATTGCACCTGTGTCGTCTGGCCGCAAAGTGGTCTTATCCACCTCGATCGCAGAAACGTCGTTAACGATCGAAGACATACGAGTCGTTGTCGATGGGGGCCGCGCACGACGAGCACGATTTGATGCCGGTTCGGGCATGTCCAGATTGGTGACAGAACGCGTCACTCGCGCCGAAGCGACCCAACGCGCGGGTCGTGCAGGCCGTGTCGCAGAAGGGGTCGCTTATAAACTGTGGTCCAAAGGTGAAGATGGCGCCCTGATCGGGTTTGCCCCAGCCGAGATCGAGGCGGCCGATCTAACAGGGCTAGCGCTTGAACTGGCCGTGTGGGGCAGCGAAACCCTCCCCTTCTTGACGCCCCCGCCCGAAGGCACACTTCGAGAGGCACAAGAGTTGCTAGGCGCACTCGGCGCGCTGAAAGACGGCCGCATCACAAAGCACGGACGCGCCCTCGCAAAACTACCCGTGCATCCGCGCTTGGGCCATATGGTGGTGACGGGCGGAAAATCTGCCGCCCCCCTCGCTGCATTGCTGTCGGAACGGGACATCCTAAAGGGCGCACCCGCTGATTTATCTTGGCGGGTCAAAGCGCTAAACGGCGAACGCACCCCCTACACGTTACACCAAGGCGCCCTCGCACGGGTACGCCAAGAGGCAAAGCGCCTTGCCAAATCGGTGCCACAGCTCCCCACTGAACCACCCGAAATCTACGCGGCCTTCGCCTACCCTGACCGCGTCGCCCAGCGCCGCAAGGGCGAGGCTCCAAGGTTTGTCCTATCAAGCGGCAAAGGGGCCGTAATGGATGCAGCCGATCCCTTGGCAGGGCAGCCCTATCTTGTGGTGACAGACACAGACGGAAACCCGCGCGAGGCCAAAATTCGTGCCGCCCTTCCGATTTCGGAAAGCGATGTGCGCCGCGTAGCAGCCGACAGGATCGAGACCATAAACACTTGCCATTGGTCCAAACGCGACGGCCGTGTTCAGGCGCGGACCCAAGACCGTATAGGCTCGGTTATCCTGTCCGACATCCGCTGGAACGATGCCCCTGATGAGGCCATCGCCACCGCAATGCTGGCCGGCATCCGAGAGGTTGGCCTAAAGTTCAACGCCGCTGCTGAACGCTTCCGCGCCCGCGTCGCACTCGTGCGTGCCGTGCAACCGGAACTGCCGGACCTAAACGACGAAACCCTACTGAACACCCTTGAAGACTGGCTTCTCCCGCACCTCACTAAAGTACAAACAACTGCGCAATGGAAAGCCTTTGACGCCCTGCCCGCTCTGCGTGCGATCCTGACTTGGGATCAAATGCAAGCCGTTGACGCCCAAGCCCCGGCACAATTCACCACCCCTTTGGGCCGTCAGACTCCGATTGACTACAGCAGCGAAGCCCCTGAAATCACGCTGCGTTTACAGGAAATGTTTGGCACCATACGTCATCCGGTGGTCGCAGGTCGCCCCCTGCGCGTCACCTTCCTGTCCCCGGGTCAAAAACCAATCCAAACCACCATGGATGTGCCGGGTTTCTGGGCCTCGAGCTACGCAGACGTCCGTAAAGACATGCGCGGTCGCTACCCGCGCCACCCGTGGCCTGAAGACCCAACACAGGAAGATCCAACACTTCGCGCAAAGCCCAGATCGAAACCACGTAAATGATGTTGCGATTGCGCCCCGCAGGGGCGCCCGCCGCCCGCTGCAAGCGCTGATCGTCAGATCATCCGACCTACTTCAATCCCACCACGGCCCATGTTGACCGACACGTCCATCCAAGCGTTCAAACCCGTGACGCCCAAAGAAATCACGTTGCGCTTGAACCAAATCCGTCGTCCCGCGCTTAGTGCGCATTGTGTCAAAGAACGTCAGTGCAGATGTCAGTGCTGGCACCGCGTGGCCTGCCGTTAAGGCCGCTGACACGACCCGCCGCAAGCTTGGCGCTGCAGCCTTCAAAAGTGATACGAACCTTGGCGCAAAGATCAATTCCCCTTCAGGCAGGCCACTTCGGAACGCGGCTGCGATGTCGTCAAGCATGGCAGAACGAATGATACATCCCGCCCGCCAAACTTCAGCCACCCTCGCGTGATCGACCGACCAATCAAATTCCTGACTGGCCGCATCCAGAATGGAAAACCCCTGCGCGTAAGACATGATCCGACCACACAATAGAGCAACTTCCAGATCTTCTTCGGAAACTCCAAACGCTTCGTTCTGAGCACCAAAGAGTTCAGCACCCACGCTGCGCTTGTGCACCTGTGTTGACCAAGCGCGTGCTGCAACAGCCGCTTCGATGACATTGGCAGACCGCCCCAATTGGATCGCTTCAATCGCCGTCCAGCGGCCCGTTCCTTTTTGACCGGCGGAATCGAGGATGACATCCACAGCAGGCTTGCCCGTTTCAGAATCCTTTGCTTGCAGCACTTTGCCAGAAATCTCGACCAGATAGCTTTTCAGGCGGCCCTCATTCCAGCGCTCAAAGACTTGACCGATCTCATCGGGGGACTGGCCGCATCCATACCGCATCAGGCCATAGACCTCCGCGATAAGCTGCATATCTGCGTATTCGATGCCGTTGTGTACGGTCTTGACGAAATGCCCTGCCCCGTCTGGACCAAGGTGGTCGGCACAAGGCGCGCCTTGAAACTTGGCCGCGATCGCTTCGATCACGGGCCGGATCGCACCCCAAGCGGCAGGTGTTCCCCCAACCATCATGGATGGGCCATGACGCGCACCATTCTCGCCGCCGGAAACGCCCATACCGATATAAGTCAGGCCCGCTTTTTCGGCCGCCAAAGTACGACG
Source organism: Octadecabacter algicola (assembly GCF_021532625.1). Lineage (GTDB taxonomy): Bacteria > Pseudomonadota > Alphaproteobacteria > Rhodobacterales > Rhodobacteraceae > Octadecabacter > Octadecabacter algicola. The sequence continues at coordinate 609,560 of NZ_JAKGAR010000002.1, read as the reverse complement.
TCGGGTCTCGCGGTAATCGGAATTTCCGGCATCGATGATCGTGTCCCCCTGCGCCAACAGCGGCGTTAGGGTTGCGATGGTGTCATCCACGGGCGCACCTGCAGGGATCATCATGATAATGGCACGGGGCACGGGCATCGCGGCGACCATCTCAACAAGGGTGTCGCTTGCGATTAAGGTACCGCTTAGGTCTTCGGCGGCGGCCTCAACCACAAAATCCTGTGTCATCTCGATCTCTCGGTTCGAAACGTGCAGCGTAAAGCCTTTCTCGAGGATGTTCAGCGACAGCGCGCTGCCCATCGTCCCAAGGCCAAACAGGCCTAGTGTTGCGGTGTCCGACATGATGGGTCCTTCCCCAGAAATGGCTACTTGCTAGAACGGACGGACGCATGCCGCCATGTGACACCAAACACTACTTATTGAGACAGAAACGCATAATTGCCTTTTGCGCGTGTAAACGGTTCTCAGCCTCGTCCCAGATCACCGAATTGGGACCATCCATAACTTCGGACGTAGCTTCGTCGTCGCGGTGAGCAGGCAAGCAGTGCATGAACAGCGCATCAGATTTGGCTTGCCCCATCAGGTCTGCATTCACCTGATAGCCACGCAGCTGGTTGTGACGGCGTTCGCGGGCAGATTGTGGATCGTGCATGGAAACCCAAGTGTCTGTGACCACAAGGTCAGCACCTTGCACCGCTTCGTTGGGGTCACGCACTGTCGTGTATAACCCGTCCAGCGCGGCCTCTGGCTGCAGCGTTTCTGGGCCCGTAAACACGAGATCAAAGTCGAATTGTTTTGCAGCGTGGGCAAAGCTGGCAAAGACGTTGTTGCCGTCACCTGACCAGACGACTTTCTTGCCTTTGATAGGGCCGTTGTGTTCTTCGAACGTCATGATGTCCGCCATGATCTGGCAGGGGTGCGTGCGGTCCGTCAGACCATTGATCACAGGCACAGACGCATATTCTGCCATTTCCAGAAGAGTTTGTTCTTCGAATGTGCGGATCATGATCAGGTCAACGTAACGCGATAAGACACGTGCCGTATCCGCGATGGTCTCGCCGTGGCCCAACTGCATGTCAGAGCCGGACAGAACCATGGTTTCGCCACCCATTTGGCGCACACCGACATCAAACGAAATGCGCGTCCGCGTCGATGGTTTTTCAAAGATCAACGCAACCATATGCCCCGCGAGCGGCTGGTCAGCGTCTGGCGTGCCCTTGGGCTGGCCTTGGCGGGCAGATTTCATTGCGGTGGCATTGTCGATTATGCCGCGTAGATCGTCGGCGTCTGTTTTGTGAATATCAAGAAAGTGGGTCATAGGTTTCGCTTTTGATTGGTGCAGATGGGGGCTGGCCCCGTCTTGCGTAAACCCCTGAAGTCTTTGTGAAACAAAGGCTGGGGCAAAAAGGGTTTGAAAAGATTTCGTTAAATTGCCGAGGCGACCTCTGTGGCGGCTCGTTCAAGGCGGGCGACGGCATCATCAATTTCAGCGTCCGTCAGATTGAGCGGCGGCAAAAGGCGGATCGCATTGTCTGCCGCTGGTACGGTAAGCAGTTCTTGGCCGTAGGCAGCGGTAACAACGTCCATGTTGGTCGCATGGCACTTGATGCCAAGCATTAGGCCAGCGCCTCGCACCTGTTCAAACACTGTCGGATGGCCTGCAACCAGCCCTTCAAGTTTTTGGCGCAGCAAACCGGCCTTGCGGTTTACCTCAGTAAGGAAGGCGGGGTCGGAAACGATCTCCATCACTTTACATCCAACGGCACAGGCCAACGGGTTACCGCCATAAGTCGACCCATGTGTGCCTGCAGTCATGCCTGAGCTTGCGTCCTCAGTCGCAAGAACCGCACCAAGAGGAAAGCCACCGCCAATACCTTTGGCGACCATCATGATATCTGGCGTCACCCCTGCCCATTCATGGGCAAACAGTTTGCCAGTGCGACCAACGCCACATTGAACTTCGTCCAAGATCATCAGGATACCGTGTTCATCGCACAGATCGCGCAGCCCCTTAAGGCAAGCATCCGGAAGCGGGATGATGCCACCTTCGCCCAAGATCGGTTCAACCAAAATCGCACCCACCGTAGGCGATTTTGCAGCCTCAGTCAGGGCGTCATGGTCCCCGAACGGCAAGTGGATGAAATCCGGCAAAAGCGGACCGAACCCCTTGGTCATCTTTTCGGACCCAGCAGCGGCGATCCCCGCAGCGGAGCGGCCATGAAACGAACCATCAAAAGTGATGATGTCGGTGCGGTCCGGTACGCCTTTGTCAAAGTGGTATTTCCGCGCCATTTTCACAGCCAACTCACAGGCTTCCGTCCCAGAATTGGTAAAGAAAACGGTATCGGCAAACGTATGTTCAACCAACATATCCGCCAACTTTTGCTGGGGTTCGATGTGATAAAGATTGGACGTGTGCCAAAGCTTGCCCGCTTGATCCGTCAATGCCGCGACCAGTTCAGGGTTTGCATGGCCCAGCGAATTCACAGCAATACCAGCGCCGAAATCCAGAAAACGTCGGCCATCTGCCTCAACCAGCCAAGTGCCTTCACCACTGACAAAGGTCAGCGGGGCGCGGTTATAGGTCGGAAGGACAGAATTGATCATGGGATCACCCTTTTCAAAATGAAGGCCCTTAGGTGCGTGAGCGCGGGCCAAAAGTCAACGATGTGAGGAATGTAGAAGGAATTTAGACAACAGAGGTCGCGAAACGGATCAATAGATCAGCGTCGGCGTCGGTTTTCTGTCTGTGTCAAATTCATCTTCATGGGGCCGTTTTAGGGGAAAAGGCGCAAGCTTGGCAAGAGCGGATACCAGCCAAATTGGTTTAACCGTCAGCCCGCAAACAGGCACGAATCCATTTCGCTGCTGATCGATAGTGCGATGGCCCAGCGGCCTCTGCCCAGCGCCCGGTTGTCCACGCATTATTGCCGCCCTTCATTGGGGCGCCATAAAGATCATCGCAGGGAAGAGAATTGATAAATTGGACAAGTTTGGTGTGGTTTGCGTCCAACTGATCGCAAGCTTGCGCCCAAGTCATGCCGCTTTGAACTTCACGTAGTGCCGCATTGTAGGCTTTGAGTTGGTTCCATTTGTACCCTTTGGCCGGGATTTGAACGTCGACGCCCGCTTGTCCCTCCCGATACCACCTCAGAAACAACGCAATCCAATGAGCGCGGTGACCAACGATGTCCTTAATAGACGTATCATCCCCGCGCTTGCGCATCGCCTGATCTGGCGTAACCTTGGCCATGACGGCGCGCAGCTTGGCATAGTCCTTTTCGGTTACTTCGATGAGGTCGGCTTTGTTCGTTGCGGCAGGCATTTGGAACTCCTTCAACTTCCGGTATCACGCCCCCAAGACTCGTGCCTTGATCCAAGACAAGAGCCGTGACATTGCAAGATATGTCTCACAAAGAAGCACCCCTTACCGCCGTTCTGTTGATGGTCACTGCGACCCTATTCATTGCAGGAACGACTTTGGCCGCCAAGGCTTTGGGCACGGACACGTTGGGGCCAAAACTTCATCCGCTTCAGGTCACGCAAGGGAGGTTCATTTTTGCCTTTCTGGGACTGCTTGTTGTCGCCGCCGTCATGCGGCCAAAAATCTCAAACCCGAATTTGAAACTGCACGGCGCGCGAACGTTTTGCGGTGCGATCGGTGTGACGTTGATGTTTTCAGCGGTGGCATTTATCCCGCTGGCAGACGCGACCGCGATTAGTTTTCTAAACCCCGTCTTTGGGATGATCTTTGCCATTCCGTTCTTGGGCGAAAAGGTAGGACCATGGCGATGGCTGGCCGCTGGATTGGCCTTCCTTGGCGCGGTAATCTTGTTGCGGCCGGGGCCTGAAACATTTCAGATTGCGGCCCTGCTGGCACTTGGCGCGGCGGTGATGTTGGGGCTGGAACTTATCTTTATCAAAAAACTGGCCAATCGGGAACCGCCGATGCAAATTCTGCTGATCAACAACCTGATTGGCTGCATCCTAATTTCCATCGCGGCGGTTGCGGTTTGGGCCCAGCCCACGTTGGCACAGTGGGGCGCACTGGCGGCGCTGGGATTGATGATGGCCGCCGCACAAACCTGTTTCGTCAACGCGATGGCGCGGGCGGATGCGTCGTTTGTGACCCCGTTCAGCTATCTGACCCTGATCTTTGCCGCCCTTTATGACTGGGCCATCTTCAGCGCGGTTCCCGACCGGGTTAGCATCTTGGGTGCGGTTATCATTGTCTCTGGTGCCGCGCTTTTGGCTTGGCGCGAGACTGTGAACCGCAATCGGTTGCGGCGCGTGCCCCATTCAGGTGGCGGGCGAATATAGGTGTCAAAAAGTTGCCATGAAGAACAGATTCAATCTGGGGATGGCAGAAGACTATGAACATCAGCTAAGCGGACGCCGACCCGTCATGTGGTTGGTCTTAATGGGCGTGTTGGGCTTTATCGGTGTTGCGTGGGGCGAACCTGCGCCGATCTTTTTTTGGGTCATTTTGGCCGCAACCCTCGGGTTGGTGCTGTGGTCGCTGATCGCAAACCCGATCTCAGGTCTGCGGATTTCGGGAGACCGTTTGATCATTGCCCCACAGCAGCAAAACAACGAAATCTCACTCGCCAACGTTGATTATCTGAAAATTGACAATCGCAGCGACAGCACGGAATTTGTTCTGTACCTCAAGGACGGGGGTGGTCTCGCCGTGCACGAGAACAACTTCCCCTCGATCAAAGAAACCACACGCGTGTTCGAAGAACGCGGCATCAAGGTGGCGCGCCTTTAGGCCTTTAGTCGATACCCGATCTTCAGCCAATACCAGACCAACCCCAGTACTCCTGCCGCGCAGAGGGACACAACTCCCAAGCCCAACCAAGGGCTGCTGTCACTGACGCCGAGTGTACCAAAACGCACCCCGTCGATGATGTAAAAGAACGGGTTCCAGTGGGACAGAGTTTGCAAGACCGGTGGCAATGCCTCAATCGAGTAGAACGTGCCGGACAGGAACGCGAGCGGCGTAATGATAAAGTTCGTCATCGCCGAGAGCTGGTCAAATTTATTCGCAAACACTCCGGCGATCATTCCCAAACCGCCCATAAAAACAGACCCAAGCAGAACAAATGTCAGCGCCCAAACGGGATGGTGAATGGGCATGCCGATCAGCCAAACTGCCCCAATGGCAATTACAGCGGCAACAATCATCCCACGGGCCACGGCCCCGCCGATATAACCTATTAGCAGTTCAAGCGCAGAAAGCGGCGGCATCAGGGTATCAACAATATTGCCACCAACCTTGGCTGAAGCCAGAGAACTTGATGTATTGGCAAACGCGTTCTGGATCACTGTCATCGTCAAAATGCCCGGAGCAAGGAACTGCATGAACGGCACCCCCATCACGTCACCTCGGTTCGGGCCAATCGCAATCGTAAAGATCAACAAAAACAGGCCTGCGTTCACCAATGGGCCCATGATGGTCTGGCTCCAGACGTTCATAAACCGCAGGATTTCACGGCGGATCAGGGTATACGTCCCCAGCCAATTCACCGCGCCAAAACGGCGAACGCCCATATCTGTCTTGTTGCTGTGCATCGCAGTGATTCCTTTTTATCGGTGCAGTGGTTGTATCCCCCGCGTGGGTGCTTAGAATAGGGGATTGAATGAATTCTCAACCCCATACACCAAATGGGGTCTGACCCTTAGCCAGATAAGTGGAACAAATATGTCTTGGACCGACGAACGCGTCGAAGTGTTGAAGAAGATGTGGGGCGAAGGTCAATCCGCCAGCCAGATCGCCAAAGAGCTTGGCGGCGTAACCCGCAACGCCGTTATCGGCAAAGTGCATCGCTTGGGGCTCAGCAATCGTGCGGGCTCTGGCGGCGGTAGCAAAGCTGCTGCACCAAAGGCAGATGCGAAACCAAAGGCACCCGCAAAGCCTAAGGCGCCGCCTAAAAAGGCCGTGGCCAAAAAGGTCGAAGAGGAAGTGCAAGAACCACGCACTGAATCCGCATCCCCGCCGCCTCAACCGAAAGTGCCACACGCACGCCGCCAGATCATTCCAGCTGGCCAGCCGTTGCCACCGCAACCATCGGCCAATGAAATCAGCCCAGAGGCTTTGGCGAAGGTCAACGAAGTTGAGAAAACCGCCAAGAAAATCAGCTTGATGGAACTGACCGAAAAAACTTGTAAATGGCCTGTTGGCGACCCTGCGACAGACCAGTTCTGGTTCTGTGGTTTGGAAGTCAAACCAGGAAAACCATATTGCGAAGCACACGTTGGCGTGGCGTTCCAGCCAATGTCATCACGCCGCGATCGCCGCCGGTAATCCGGTTACAACGACTTAGACAAAGGGCTAGAAACGCATGATCTTAAAAGCGTTTCTAGCCCTTTATCGTTTGGCGTGGGTTCTTCTAACGCCGTTGGTGCTGATTTACCTTTGGCGCCGTGGCCGCCGCGACCCGGTCTACAAAGCGCATATTCGCGAACGCTTTGGCAGTTATGCCGCCCTTCCGCAAAATCCGATCTGGATACACGCCGTTAGCCTTGGCGAAACACGATCCGCCGTGCCTTTGGCCCGCGATCTGTTGGCCGCAGGTGAGACGATTGTTTTCACCCATTTCACCCCCGCAGGGCGCAAAGAAGCACATCGCGCCTTCGAAGCTGAAATCGCCGAAGGCCGCGTCGCGAGCGTTTGGGTCCCTTTGGATATGTTCTGGACATTCAGTCGGTTCTTTCGCGCTTGCCGCCCCAAGATGGGATTAAGCATGGAGATCGAAATCTGGCCGGCCATGGTCTTTGCCGCCAAGAAAAACGGTGTGCCGTTTTATATGTGCAATGCTCAGTACCCCAGCAAATCGCTGACCCGTGATTCTGGCGGCCTACGATTGCGTCAAAAAATTATGACAGGATTTGCGGGCGCCTTCGTGAAATCACAATTACAGGCGGATCGATTTGCCAGTGTTGGCGTGCCAAACATCCATATCACCGGTGAATTACGCTTTGATCAACCTATCGCCCCAGCGCTTCTGGCGGCAGCAGCGGCAGCGAAGCCCCACCTAATGGGCCGCCAAGTGGTAACCCTAGCCAGCGCGGTCGAGGGCGAGGACGACATTTACATCCAATTGATCAAAGACGTGTTAGCCCATGATCCGAGCACTTTGTTCATCTATGTTCCTCGCGCACCTGAACGTTTTGATGACGTGGCAAAGATGCTAATCTCGGCAGGTCTGCCCCCTGCGCGTCGCTCTGAGATGTTTAGTGATGCTCTCGACATGGCAATCCCAGGTCACGATTGGATCGACGAGGTTCAGGTGCTCCTCGGGGACAGTTTAGGCGAAATGTATTTCTACCTTTCACTCGCGGATCGTGTGATCGTCGGTGGCGGGTTTCATAGCCACGGGGCACATAACATTATTGAACCCTTGGCCTTGGCAAAGCCCGTTGTCACGGGCCCGACCACATATACAATCGAGTACCCCTTCGTTGAGGCCGAGGCCGCAGGTGTCGCTCAATCGGTTGAAGACGGCAATCAGATGGCCGAACTCCTGTCCGGCCCGACGTGGACCACAGAGGCAGACATCGAAGCATTCATCGCGGCCCATTCTGGCGCAAGTGCGCGCACCTGTGCCGCGATCAAATCGGAACTCGCCCACGCTTAGTGAGCAGGCTTGATAAACGTACCATTGCGAAGGTCACGGATCGCCGTTTGCAGTTCTTCCTTAGTGTTCATCACGATTGGGCCATGCCACGCGACAGGTTCTTCTATCGGGGCACCTGAAATCAACAGGAAACGTACGCCCCGTTCACCGGCCTGCACCGTAACCTCGTCGCCTTTGCCAAAGCGTATCAAAGTGCGATCACCGGACATGTCGCGAATGTTAACCTCTTCGCCCATAACCTCTTTCTCAAGCAACACACCTGTCGGGGCACTGGCATCGGCAAAAGCGGCCTGACCGTCAAACACATAGGCAAAGGCACGGCGATACGTGTCGATCTTGAAGGTCTTCTTAACACCAGCAGGCATCGACACATCAAGGTATTGCGGATCGGCAGCGATCCCATCCACAGGGCCACGTTTGCCCCAGAATTCACCCGTTATAACGCGCACTACAGTGCCATCATCATCCGTGATCTCGGGAATTTCCTTGGCTTCGACATCTTGATAGCGCGGGTCTGTCATCTTTTGTGCGGCGGGCAAATTCCCCCACAACTGGAACCCGTGCATCTGACCTTGTGCGTTTCCGGCGGGCATCTCTTGGTGCATGATGCCCGATCCTGCGGTCATCCATTGCACATCCCCAGCACCAAGCGTGCCGCGATTGCCAAGGCTATCGCCATGTTCAACCGTCCCGTTCAGCACATAGGTAATGGTTTCGATGCCGCGATGCGGATGCCATGGAAACCCCTTTTCGAAATGCGCGGGGGTATCGTTTCGAAAGTCATCAAACAATAGGAACGGGTCAAGCTCGGTCGGGTCTTGGAACCCGAACGCGCGGTGCAGGTGAACGCCTGCTCCCTCCATGGTGGCTTGCGCCTTGCGTGTTTCTAGAACAGGTCGGATCGACATGGTGGTCTCCTGTGAAAAAGGTGTCTCCAACCTAAGGTGATGCAAGGATGCAAGCAATCTTCGCCACATCACCCTTTATGTGCGGAAACGCACAGCACTTGCAGGGGCGCGCGTGCACGCCTAAACCGCCCCTATGCGCACGTTTGAAACCGCCACAAAGACTGACTGGATCGTTGATCGCGCCTTGCGGGGCATTATCGGGTCTGCCCTTGCCTTGCCCTACGCAACCCGCGTGCGCTGGTTTGGTGCCGTCATCGAAAAGGTCATTGCGCCTTTAGCAGGCTATCGCAAACGGGCCGAGGACCAACTAGCGTTCATCTGGCCTGACATGCCAAAGGCCGAACGCCGCACCATGGCCAAGGCCGTGTGCAACAACTTCGGCCGCACGATGATCGAAAATTATTCCGGCGCGGACTTTGCCAAACAGATTGAAACCGCCAAGGTCAGCGGCGAAGGGCTGGCGGCACTGGCGCGGGCCAAAGAAGAAGGCCGCCCCGTTTTGTTTGTTACCGGACATTTCGGAAACCACGAGGCGCCCCGTCAGGCTTTGGTGCAGCGCGGATACACGATCGGCGGATTATACCGACCAATCGCCAACCCCTATTTCAACGCCCACTACGAGAAGAACATGCTGGACATGTCGGGCGCCGTATTCCCGCAAGGCCGCAAAGGCACAGTTGGCTTTGTGCGGATGCTGCGAGACGGCGGTATGGGCACATTGTTGTTTGACGTGCGCGCAACGCTCCACCCGAAAATCCCATTCATGGGGCAGCCGGCCCACACGGCCACGTCGGTGGCCGATATTGCGTTAAAATTGAACGCATTGGTCATCCCCTATTTCGGCATTCGACAATCAGACGGGCTGTCGTTTGAAGTTGCCATAGAAGCACCTATTGCCCTTACGGATGCGGACCAAATGATGGCTGAAATCACGGCCCGCCTTGAGGCCCGTATCAATGAAAACCCGGAACAATGGTTTTGGGTCCATCGCCGCTGGGGTTAAGCGCTGGGGTGATCGCAAACGACCGGGTTTAAGCCCTTCAATCCAATCCGACTTGGTGAACGAAGTTCTTCTAACCATTTCTTGCGGCGAAAAAGGCCTTATAGTCCTCGATCCAACGTTCCTCGCACCACGCCTTTTCTCCATTTTTGATAATTTGGGATAGCTCACTTTCTTCCGTAATTGAGTTCACCCAAGGCAAGACCCTTTTCTCGACCAATTTTCTCAACTTATTAAGGTCATTTTTCAATGCGGCAGGGGACTTGTCCATGTAATTTAGCTCGCTAGCTGACCACCGGCCGGAATTTTCAGGATGATATTTCAGCCGAGGCGCCAACCACCCACTGAAGTCTTCAAAAGTTAGTTTTCTTGGAAAATCGTCGACGATTAGGTTCGCGTGGTTGGGATCATCGCTGCTAACTGGTCTCAAAAAACAGTGCCTAAAGCAGATTACTGTTCGAGCGACACCTGGGTGCGGCCACTTTCCTTGAATGCGTTTTATCCAAAGATCACGCGTACCATTCTGATATCGCAGTGACTTGGTCTTTCTAACAGGAACAAACCCTGCTCCAGTCAACGGATGCGCGAACACATCGTCGAACAAACCATTGAACTCTGTATGATCCAACTGAAGGCTGCTCCGCACTTTGTATCGGATTTATCTTAGCAGACATACACCGACGAGCAACGAATGATAGCAAAGCCCGCACAACCGACATCTAGCGTTTCCACGAAGTGCGTGGCACAAGGGCGGTAACAAAATGGAGACCTCCCATGAAAATCGCCAACCGTGAAATCGGCCCTGAACATCCGCCGCTTGTGATTGCTGAAATCGGCATTAACCATGGTGGAGATTTGAACGTCGCCAAAGAAATGGCCCGACTGGCCGCACTTTCGGGTTGTGAAATGGTCAAGCACCAGACGCATATCGTCGAAGATGAAATGACCGACGAGGCCAAGCAAATCTTTCCGCCAAACGCGGATGTTTCGATCTGGGACGTGATGGCGCAATGCGCCCTAAGTCGCGATGACGAAGCACAGCTAAAGACCTATGTCGAAGACTTGGGAATGATTTTCATCTCAACCCCGTTTAGCCGTGCCGCTTGTGATTTCCTCGAAACCCTTGACGTGCCCGCCTATAAAATCGGGTCCGGCGAGGCAGACAACCTACCGCTCATCCGCCACATCGCGGCAAAGGGTAAACCGGTGATCATGTCCACAGGCATGCAGACAATCGAAACGGTCCGCGCGTCGGTGAAAATCCTTGAAGATGCGGGCGTGGAATATGCTTTGTTGGAGTGCACCAACCTCTACCCCTCGCCGCCTGAGATCGTATCCTTGCAGGGCGTGACCGACCTGAAAGAAGCATTCCCCAACGCCGTCGTGGGTTTTTCGGACCACTCTATCGGGCCGGAAATGGCACTGGCATCGGTGGCGCTTGGCGCGTGCATTCTTGAACGTCATTATACTGACACGCGCTACCGCAAGGGACCCGATATCATTTGTTCAATGGACCCGTCCGAGCTGCGTCACTTGATAGATCGCTCTGCTGAAATTCACACTGCCCTGCACAACCCTAAACAGCGCACCGCCGCCGAAGAAGACGTTTACCGTTTCGCGCGCGCCTCCGTTGTTGCGGACGCCGATCTTCCATCAGGTCACACCATCACTGAAGCAGATATCTGGGCCCGCCGGCCGGGGTCCGGCGCTATTGCGGGTTACGATTTCGACAAGGTTCTCGGCAAAACCTTGAAGGTCGCGGTCACTAAAAACCAGCAACTGACGTGGGAAGATTTTGAGTGAGCCTACCCGAACGCAAAGGTCACGGCCCGTTTGGCCTGCTCACACGCATTCATGACTGGCAGTCCCAAACCACAGCGTTCCGCGGCCGCCCCGGCTCGGGAATGAAAACCGACCTTATGCGAGGCGACCTTCCGGTCATATTCCTGCATTCCCCGAAAACCGCGGGAATTTCGTTATCTCGCCTGCTTGGCGTTGAGCGGTTGTCACACAGTTGGGCGCGCAACAGGCTGAGCGAACGGCACTGGCTGCAAAGCTATTCGGTGACCATCGTGCGCCACCCGTTTGAACGGTTCCTGTCGGGCTACTACGATCATATTCTGAAACCAAACCGAAATGGTCTCGTCAAAATGTACGGCTGGGATATCAAAAACATCACGGCTCACGACTATCTTGATGTGCTGGCGGCGAACCCAAAGTACGGGGGATCGCAGTTATTTTGGACGGACTATCCGTCGAAGGTTAAACCGCGCGCTGACCTCGTTCTACGGTTTGAAAAAATCAAAAACTGGAAAGACGTCCTACTGACAGCAGGCATCGACGTCAGCAGTCGGGACCTTTCGCACAGAAACAAGAGTGAACGCGGAACATCTAATCATCTGGAACGGTTAGGACTGTCGGCGGACGGTTTTAAACAGCTGGAACGGGACGTTCAGGCGTTTTTTGCAGCAGACTACAAAGCCTTCGGTTATGAATGAGCGAGCCGACCGCCCGAAACCGTAGGCTTAGCCTGCTGAACGCTTTTCGCTAAGACCAGAAAAACCCGCTGGAGACCCCATGCAATCTGCTTCTCGATTAACCTGTATCTGCATCAAATGGGGAACGCTCTATCCGACCGAGCATGTGAACCGTTTGTATCGTGCAGTCTTGCGCAACACCAATCGCGAGGTCGATTTTTACTGCATGACGGAACTGGCGGACGGGTTGGACGACGGCATAACAGCCCTTCCGTTGGAAGAGCAGCCCTATGAAGCCCGAATGACCGCCACACAAAAGACGGTGAAAAAACAAGGCGCACTGCGTAAGATCGCTATGTTTAACCCTGCACTGTTTTCAAAAGACGTGGGGCCCGTGCTGGCGCTGGATTTGGACATCCTAATAACAGGGGATCTAGACAAATTGTCCGATTTTGCCCCGGGTCAGGTCACGATGCGTGGCCCCTTTGCGCCCGAAAGCGAACCGCGCACCTATGGCGAGGGGTCGTTCATCAAATTCGAACCAAAGCATCATGATTTTTTATACACCACAATGGCAGAGGCACCCGAAGAGTCCGTCGTGATGTGCAAGGGATCCGAGCAAACCTACACTTCCACGCTGGCGCACCAAAACGGGATGTTTACGCCCTACCCGTCAGAATGGATCGTGAGTTTTAAATACCATTGCCGCCCGAAACGCCCGATGAACCTCTTTGTGCCGCCAAAGTTGCCCGAAAATGCGCATATCGTTTGTTTTCACGGGCGGCCAAACGTGGACGAGGCGATGAACGGATTTAAATCTGACCCATTCCATACAACACGACCTGCTAAGTGGATTGCCGATAACTGGCGTTAACCAATTGGTAGGGTCAGCAGCTTTCCTGCCTCGCGGTCAAACTCGGGGCCGCCTGCTGTGTTGAACCCCGAGTCAGGAAAGAATGTGAGTTCGTTCAAAGCATAGCGCGTTGGCGTCGATAGGAAATCGACACGCACACAGTCAAAGTGCTGCCCTAGTTCCAATGCGACATCGCGCATTTTGTCCCACCCATAAACCTTTTCGACCGGATCCCCTGCCCCAGACGGAAACGGTGTCCAGTCTTCGGTCATATAGTTACGGGTCAACGTGCCATGGCGATCTTTGACCAGCAGCACAAAACCGATCTTGCCGTTCACCATGTGGATTTTAACATCGTCCGCACCCAAAGCATTGGGCGTCGGCAACAGTTCTTCGACCATTATGCGCGGCTTGATCTGCAGATACGGCCATTCGAATTGTCTATGCCCGTATTTGCGGCGCAGCCATCGGGCGCATTGATCCTGAAGGTCTGCCGCGTCAGCTGGATGCTCGGATGTCACGATCCGAAGCCAACCGGATCCATGGGTCGGCTTGATGACATAAGACGTAGGCAGCGCCTGATAGTCGATCCCGTCTGCTGTTTCAGATTGCTGCCAAATTTTAGCAAACAATCCATCGCAGGCGTCAGCCCCCATCAGTTCTTCTACAAGAATAGGCATTTCAAGTTTATCAGCCGCACGCACTAAGTCTTCACCACTAGAGTTAAGCTTCAGCCATTGAATTTTTTCATTCCAAGTTTGCGGGTTCTCGAGGTTCAACTCGTATCCACAAGTCTTGCGAAATTTCGCCTTAAGAAACGGAAAACCCAATCGCCGGTCTAAGCCAGACTTCAATCGGTCAAATCCGGTTTCTAGGAATTCGACTGGAATATGGACCATTTCGCACCTTGATCTTAGCCTGACGCAAGTGTTGCGACAGGTCACCCAATAATCTAGTCACATTCAAATGGAAACACATCGCTCTTTCTCCAAAACGATCCTCTTCGTAACCGGCACTCGTGCGGATTTCGGTAAAATGGAACCGCTGGCGATTGCCGCTCGGGATGCAGGGCATGACGTGCATTTTTGGGTCACAGGCATGCATATGATGGAGCGCTATGGCCTCACCAAGGTTGAGGTCGCCCGCACGCAAGGCGTCGGCGTGCATGAATTCGTCAACCAAGAAGAAGGCGACCCGCAGGATCAGATATTGGCCAAAACGGTCATGGGGTTTTCGGAATTTGTAGCACAGATGAAACCTGACCTTGTCGTGGTTCATGGTGACCGCATTGAAGCTTTAGCTTGTGCCCTAGTCGCCGCAACGAACTACATTCGCAGCGCCCACATTGAGGGCGGCGAAGTCAGCGGCACCATCGATGAGATTTTCCGCCACTGTAATTCCAAGCTCGCCAGCCACCATTTTGTCAGTTCCGTTGATGCCAAAAAACGGGTCATGGCCATGGGCGAACCCGCCGACGAAATCTTCGTGATCGGCTCGCCTGAGTTAGATTTCCATTCCGGCCCATCTGGCGTGACCATTGCTGACGTGCGCGCGCATTATGATCTGCCACAGGGTGATTATGGCATCGTGGTCTTCCACCCTGTGACCTCTGAGGCGGACACAATGGGGCAGCAAGCACAGGATTTGTTTGCGGCACTCGATACGTCAGGCAAACCGTTCGTCGTGATTGCACCCAACAATGATCCGGGGTCAGCTGACATCTTCACGGTTCTTGACCAACTGCCGAAGGATCAGTTCCGTATCCTGCCTTCTATGCGGTTCGCACACTTTTCCGAACTTATGAAAAACGCGGCTTGCATGATCGGAAACTCCAGCGCGGGCGTACGCGAGGCACCGTTCCTTGGCACACCGTCGCTTGACGTCGGCACGCGCCAAACCAACCGCGCACAGGCACCGTCTTTGCGCTCTGTTAATGCGGCCGATGGTGACGCAATTGCGGCGTTCCTTACTGAAGAATGGGGCAAACGCTACGAGCGCCATGATGCCTTTGGGCAGGGTGACGCAGCGAAACGGTTCGCCGATATCGTCAGTGACGATGCGTTCTGGCAGGGCGATTTACAGAAACGGTTCCATGACCTCTAAGCCACGCATCGGACCCATGCTCCGGCTCGTTCTCGGGGTGGGTTGGCTCCTCGCGCCATTCGCGCGCCCGCTCTTGAAACGGCGGTTGGCAAAAGGCAAAGAAGATCCCGCTCGTTGGAGTGAAAAGCTCGGCGAGGCGACGATGGCGCGCCCAGACGGGCCATTGGTCTGGATGCACGGCGTCGGCGTTGGTGAGGTCATGGCCCTACGTGGGTTGATTGATCAACTGGCCGAAACCCGCCCCGATCTGCAATTCCTTGTGACGTCCTCGGCACGGTCTTCTGGCGAAGTCTTTGCCAAAAACCTGCCTGCCAACACGCGCCACCAGTATTTACCGCTCGACCTCCCGAAACCCGTGAATGATTTCTTGGATCACTGGAAACCCGACCTCGCGATTTGGTCAGATCAGGAAATCTGGCCGCGTATGGCTGTGACCTGCGCCCGCCGCGGTATTCCCCAAGCCTATGTCGCCGCTCGCATCACCAAGGCCAGCGCCAAGGCCAAGTCTAGGTTCGGTTCGGCTTACGGTGACCTGTTCCGCCTGCTCGACACGCGCCATGCGCAAGACGCCGGAACAGCGGCGCATATGGCTGCACTAATGGCGGATGACACCCCTGTTAAGGTATCGGGATCCCTCAAGGCGGCGGGTGCGGCTTTGGTAGACGATCCAGCCGCGCGCGCTGCGTTTGAGGCAGCCGTCGGGCGCCGCTCGGTTTGGGTCGCAGCGTCTGCCCATCCAGCTGACATCGAACGTGTTTTAGAGGTGCAGTACGATGTTCGTCGAGAGGGAGGAAAGGATTGGCTTCTGGTGATTGCCCCCCGCAGGCTTGAAGATGCTGCCTTGGTCGAAAATGGCTGCCGCGACTTTCACCTGTCGTTTTGTCATCGCAGTCATGGCGTGTTGCCGGATGAGACGACCGACGTCTATATCGCAGATACCTTTTCTGAATTAGGCCTTTGGTATCGCAGCAGTTTTGTTACGCTCATTGGAGGCACATTTGAACCCATAAATGGCCACAACCCATGGGAGGCCGTGGCGCTCGATTGCCCAGTGTTGCACGGCCCCTATGTTGAGAATTTTCGCGCTGATTTTTCAATTCTAGATGAGGCAAACGCGGCAGTTGAGATCGGGAGGTATGGCAGCGATATCGGCGAAGATGTTGGAGACATGATTTCCGTTTTGAACAGTTTCGACTTGGCTGGATATGCCAAGCGTGCGCATGCTGTTAGATCAGTTGCAACAGATGGGTTAACGCAAATTGTAGCAGACCTGTTGGGCCTATTAAGAGGTTAAAACGCCATCTCAGCGGAGCCCGTAAACACCCGCTGTCCCCACGCATCCGCAATCAAGTCGCTCGATGTACGCATGTCGCTAAGGCGCGGCGCGAGCGGCGACAATGCTGCGTTTTCGTCTTCGATCAGCGCTAGCCAATCGCGCGTGATCGCTTGGAACATATCGTTTCGATCATATTCAAAGGTCAGCGTTTTCGGCCCACCACCGCTGTCCGTCGTGATCACGGCCGCCAGCATATCAAGACTACGTGCGGCGCGGGTTCCCGCCAGATCAGATCGGCGCAAACTGACAGGGGACAGATAATCCATCGCCACGGTCCCCATGCGCCCAATGCTGTCCGCCAACGCGATACGGCTGGCAAAATCGACGCCCGCAAATTCCGCATGGCCTACGCTTGCCACCGATTGCACTGCCAGATCAGGGAACAACGCCTTAGCAAGGTCAAGCTCGTGACACAGGTCCAGCAAAACGCCCCCGCCATCCGCTTTGGCGGCATAGCTTTCGGGGAAAGACCAGTTCTGCCGCCACTGGCGCACATCATGGCCGATCTCAAACGAAAACCCGTAGACATCTGACAGATCTTGTTCGGCCAGCGCCTGTACCACGGGATGATAGCGTGCCATGAACCCCAACATAGATCGACGCGCCAAATCCCCAGCAACGCTGTAAATCTCTGCGACCCCTTCGGACGTCCAATGTAGTGGTTTTTCAACGTAGAACGGCCAATTCTTTGCTGCGCACAATTGCACCAGTTCAAGCCGCACTTGCGTCGCTGTCGCGATCACCAAGCCTTTTACGTCGCTGCGTTTTTCCAGCGTTGCGCGGTCGTACTCCCGCCACGGGATCAACTCTGCATCCTCGCCCAGCGCTTGTAAATTCGCCACATGGCGGCGCCCGATAGACCCCGCCCCTATGACAAGGATCACCACGCGCTAAAGCCCCCGTCGACGTTGATCATCTGGCCTGTCATGTATCCCGATTGCTTGGACGCAAGGAACAACATCGCATCCGCGATTTCATCGGGTTCACACATGCGGCCCGCCATAATCAGTTCGCCCACACGCTTCTGGAATTCGTCCGAATGGCCATTAAACACCGCCCCCGGCGCAATGGTATTCACCGTCGCATCCCGCTTTGCCCAATAACCAGCAAGCCAAACTGTCAGGCCGTGAATACCAGCTTTGGTCACACCATAGGCACTGAAATTCTTGAACGGCATGCCATCGTAAATCGGATGGTGCGCCCCATTCAAAGCATACATAGACGCCACATTGATCAGCGTCGCCTTACGTTTCCCGACGATGTCACGATCCATCTGACGTGCGACTAAGAAGGCCCCCGTCAGGTTGGTCTTCATGGTCTTTTCCCAGTCCTCAAGAGTCGTATCCGCGAAATCAGGGAAAGTTCCACCTGCGCCCATCAACATCTCACCTGTGATTGCGGCGTTGTTAAGCACCACATCAGGTTCCCAACCATCCGCATGCACGGTCTTGAAAATCTCAACGATCTCGTCTTCCTCTGACACGTTCAACGGGTAGATCGCAAAGTCAGGATTATCGCCGTGCGCGTCTTTCAACCCGTCAAAACGGTGCCCTGGCAAATCCGTTGCCACGACCTTTGCACCCTGATCCAACATACGCCGCACATAGGTACTGCCCAACACGCCGCCCGATCCAGTGATAAAAACGGTCCGTCTTTCAAGCTGTTTCATTCAAGCGATCCTTCATCAAAAATTCTACAATCTTCCAATCCAACGGGTCATCCACATCCATGCAGCGATCGGCTGGCATAACAAACGGGATCACATGCCCCTCATAGATGGTCGACGCTTTGCGCAAATACTCCGGCGCAAGCACATAAGTGGACGCCGCATGTTCATAGACCACAGGTGCGTTTTGCCGTGCCCAAACACCCCCTGGAAGAGGCTTTGAAACACGCAAAGACCCTTCTTCATTCAGCTCGACCATGTTGAAATACGGATTCTTGTTGGCATGACAGCACGACATCACCATGTCCGGCGTTTCCGCTTGAAACAAATCAACCGCGCCATCGATGTCTTCCATCAAACGCAGCGGCGAAGTGCAGTCCAGATCAACAAAGGCTGTGGCTTTGCCCGCCAGAGCCTCAGAGGCCTCTAACGCATGCTGCCACACACCCCACTTGGGCGCGTCATCCGTGGCCAAATGAGCAGGCCGCAACCCGATAGCAAGCGCACCCTTGGCGACCGCATGATCATAGATATCTTGGCTGTCTGTGCTCACGACCACCGCATCAATGCGGCTGCTCTCAAGGAGCTGATCCAGCGACCAGTCAATCAGTGGCTTGCCGCACATGTCGCGAAAATTCTTATTCGGCACGCCCTTGCTGCCTTTACGTGCCCCGATATGCCCAATGATCACTTATGCTCACCTCTCAACGCTAGCGCGCCAGTGTTGTTATCTATTTCCGTCGCCTGCGCGAATATAGCCTGCGTCTAGCCAATCCCGAAAGCCAATTCCACGCTAAACCTCATTGTGGTTCACCGTGCTGTCCCACTTCCCGCCGCCGCAGAATCCCGCTACACGCCACTCATGTCTCAGAACCCACCCAATCTCCGCCCCGACTTGGCCCCAAAGGTCAAAATCCAAGAACCCACACGTAGCGGCCAGCCGACCATCGGTATGGTTTCGCTCGGGTGCCCCAAGGCCTTGGTGGACAGCGAACGCATTCTGACGCGCTTGCGGGCCGAGGGGTATGCGATCAGCCCCGATTACACGGGTGCCGAAGCGGTAATCGTAAACACCTGTGGGTTCCTTGATAGCGCCAAGGCCGAAAGCCTTGATGCGATTGGCGAGGCCCTGCAAGAAAACGGCAAGGTCATCGTCACGGGCTGTCTGGGGGCCGAGCCTGATTATATCCGCGAACATCATCCACAGATCCTCGCCGTGACGGGGCCGCACCAATACGAACAGGTGCTGGATGCAGTGCACGCAAATGTGCCGCCGAGCCCTGATCCGTTTATCGACCTGCTGCCTGCTAGCGGTGTATCCCTAACCCCACGCCATTACAGCTACCTGAAGATTTCCGAGGGCTGTAACCACAAGTGTAAGTTCTGCATCATCCCCGACATGCGCGGCCGCCTGACGTCACGCCCTGCCAAAGCCGTTTTGCGTGAGGCGGAAAAGCTGGTCGAAAATGGGGTGAAGGAACTCTTGGTGATTTCGCAGGATACATCTGCCTACGGCACCGACTGGCCGTCCGATCAGCGCCGTGGCCTGACAGAACAACCCATCACCACACTGGCCCGCGATCTGGGTGCCTTGGGGGCATGGGTGCGTCTGCACTACGTCTATCCCTACCCGAATGTGCGCGAACTTATCCCGCTGATGTCAGACGGTCTGATCCTGCCGTATCTGGATATCCCGTTCCAACACGCCCATCCCGAAACCCTGCGCCGCATGGCCCGCCCTGCCCACGCCGAACGCACTCTGGACCGCATCAACGAATGGCGAGCGGGATGCCCAGACATCACCCTGCGCTCAACCTTTATCGTCGGCTACCCGGGCGAAACAGAGGAAGAATTCCAAACCCTGCTCGATTGGATGGACGAAGCGCAACTGGATCGCGTGGGGTGTTTTCAGTACGAAAACGTAGATGGCGCCCGTAGCAATGCGCTGCCCGACCACGTGCCCGCTGAAGTAAAGCAGGACCGTTGGGACCGCTTCATGGAAAAGGCACAGGCCATCTCCGAGGCAAAATTGGCTGCAAAGGTCGGCCAAGTCATGGACGTGATCATTGACGATATTGATGAGGACGGCATCGCCACCTGCCGCACCAAATCCGACGCCCCAGAGATCGACGGGAACTTGTTTATCGACGAGGGAACGGACGGGTTGAAAGTTGGGGAGATCGTGAGTGTTGAGGTCGATGAGGCTGGCGAGTATGATCTGTGGGGATGTTTGGCCAAATGAGCGCCCATTTGCCTTATACTTTTCGGTCGGTGCATGCTTTAGGCTCAGGTTTCGCGCGAGAGGCGCGAAAACAAATTGCCCGCACAATTAATAGATGTATTCTGAACTCAATTAAGGATTTTAATTAAGAGAGTTTACGTGCCGTTCATCAAAAAATTCCTACGAGAACAGATCATTTTTCTCGTCGTCTCCTTCGTTTCCTTTTCAAGCGTTCCCGCTATTGTCTCAGCGCAGGAATATAACCCGATCCCTTTTGTCGAACCCCTGAACGTGTCACGCGGAAAGTTCATTCCGAATGGCCAAGAGGCCTACTCTTTTAGCAAAGCCGAATTATGTGCAATTTCGCGAGAGGAATGGGGTTGGGATGATTGTTCACATGTGGACGTCTACATAGAATACGCCGAGGGCGATCTTGGTAGTGTCATGATCGAATTTCCTGATTCATCGGGCTACGTAGAGTACGATGACTGGAGCTCCGAGGAGCGCGAAATTGTAATCCGCGAAATCGAAGAGAGCACACGGCTGGGAATTGCCGCACAAAGTGAGCAGCTGGGAATACCGATCAGCTTCACCGGCTGGTCCGTTTATCCTACACTCGATCAAGAAAAGAACATTTTATACTATGCGATTGAGCTTGATTGGAACGGCGACCGCACCATCAACGTTGACGCCAGTGTTTTTGACCGACGCGGGTATGTGACTGTTTCGATGGTTCCATATTTGGCCGAAGTGACCGAAGAAGAAATCAGACAAATGATTGTCGGTGTTCTTGGTCAATATGAGTCTTTTGAAAGCCAGTCCTATGCTTCCTTTGTTAGCGGAGACAAAGTCGCCGCTATCGGCTCTGTTGGTGTTCTGGCGGCTCTTGCTGGCATCCAGTATGGCAAGGGGACATCGGTAGGAATCTTTGCAGCAATCGCGCTATTCCTGAAGAAAGCTTGGTTTCTCCTGCTCTTGCCGTTCATCTGGGTGAAGAAGTTTTTTAGTCGTCGAAAAGATGACTGAGTTGTTTCTTAGTGTTCAGAAGGCCTTGGACTTGATCAGGCAGCTCTGTCAATGTTCATAAGACACCAAAGCAAGCTCTAAGCCGTCTCAATAGCAACAGCTTTTCGCGACGACCAGAAGGCTCGACTTGACGCCGTTACCCTTTGGGCTGCGGCAGCTCGGCGTCCATCAACGCCAAGAACCGATTGAGCCTTTCATTCACAACCGGGTTATCCGCAACGAAGGCCTGCTTTTGCGTTGTGCAAGCGGCGTCAGCGTTGCCTTCTCCACGAAAGTGAACAGGGCCGGTCGGCATTGAGGTGTTTGACATATTTTTCATACCCCTAACCTACCCACGAACGTCGCGCCGAATTAGGGGAAAACCCGATCGGACGCGTCAAACATGCGGCAGAACGCCATGACGTTGGGGAACACAAACCTCACCTACACCAAGTGGTTTCAGTCAGTCAGCCTGATCAAACCAAACCCGCACCGCATCCTGCACTCGGCGAAACCGATCCCCGCCCAGATGCACGCCACCAAACCAGCGGGTGACGACAACGATCTCACCCACGCGGCCTTCTCGTTCGAGCATCCGCAAGATTACCATTCCTGCGCCGGACTCTCCGTCGTCGTTCTTTAACGGGGTGCCGTCGGGCAAGATCACGGCCCATGTATTGTGCGTGGCCTTGGCGAATTTCTTGCGCTTACACAGAGCTTTGATAAAGGCCTTGGCTTCGGCGGATGAGGCGCATGGCCCACCGGACACCGCATATTTCGACCCGCGGTCGGTAAATATTCCTTCAAGCACTTGCATAGGGCCACCGTGGCGCAGCGCTGAGGCAAAGACAATTGTAACTATGCCGATGGACCCTGCCCCTAAAGACATACTGACGTGACGGCATCATTTTTCTGTAACGTTTCTGTCCTATCATCAGGTCATGAGCCACGAGGACCCATATCCTGACTTCACCAAAGGCGAGCGGATTGCCGATGCGGCTATGCATATCGCAGGCGTCGGTTTTGCAATTGCCGGAACGGTTGCGTTGGTCATTTGGGCGGTTGGCCAAACGGATGGCAACACCATCGCCAGCCTATCGATATATGGCGCGGCTCTTATCGCGTCGTTCATTGCCTCAGCCTGCTATCACTTCACCCCATGGGAAGCCCCACGCCACACCTTGCGCCGCATCGATCACGCGGCAATATACGTCAAAATTGCAGGCACCTACACGCCTTTGGTGGTGATGATTGGATCTGCGTTTGCGTACGGCGTGCTGGCGATCGTCTGGGGGTTGGCGATATTGGGCGCCGTTGCAAAACTGTTCTTTTGGGCGCGGCCTGGGCGGTTTGGTGCAGGGCTTTATCTTGGGCTCGGCTGGATGAGCGTCGCCCTCCTGACCTCTCTAGTCGCCGTTGTGCCGACAATCACACTTGTGCTGATCGTGATCGGCGGATTGGTCTATTCCATTGGCGCCGTGTTGTTCAGCTTTGATGAATGGCGGTTTCAGAACGCGGTTTGGCACGGGTTCGTGCTGGCAGCTTCTATCTGTTTCTTTGCGGCCATAACGCTAGGCGTCACCAGCGTTTGATTAGCCCGATGGGGCGGGATTTTGTGAGTAAGGAAACTCTGACCTGACGGCTCGAACGCTGTGATCTAGGGTGATCTTATTCAAACGATCATACCACTCAACTTTTTCAAAACCGACGGTCTGACAGGCAATTTCCGCCTGATTTCATCAGCCGTCACCTAATTTCAGGATCAATTTAATGCCCCCAGTCAATCTCACAATCCCGCCCGTTCTTTTCGATATTGTCGGCGTCGTTGGTTTTGCCCTCTACGTAATTAACTACGCCCTTTTGACGTTTCACCGCGTCACATCTAGTTCAAAGGTCTACTTTGTGATCAATATGTTTGCGGCCATTTTCGTCCTGATTGGGCTGACATATTCCTTCAACTTGGCGTCGGCTCTTATTCAAGCTTTCTGGATCGTTATGTCGATCACAGCGATCATCAGACGGCACCGATATTCAAAAACGTTGGACGGCCAGTTGGCCTAAAGGTTCGAAGCGGTCTGCAGGACCATCTGAACCCGTTCCGCATTGGGGGGATGGGTACCCAGGAATTGATCGCCAGGATCAGGCACACGGAAAAAGAACTCCGCGCCGCGCACAGGGTCATAACCTGCTTGCGCGGTGATGATCGTGCCGAGCCGATCTGCCTCTAACTCAAAGTCCTTGGAATAGCTGCGTGCACCAAGGGCAGCACCCAATTCCTGCGCTGAACGCACTGATTCCGCGCCGCCGCCAGTTACATCGGCCAATTGACCGAATACCGCAGCACCCAAAGTTGCATTGCGATGCTGTCGCTCAAGATGGTTTTCGATGTGATGGGCGGCTTCATGGGCCATAACAAAAGCAATCTCATCTTCATTTTGTGCATCCGCGATCAAAGCAATTGTGAATGCAATGATCGGGCGGCCATTGTCGTCAACGGTTTGAAACGCATTTGCGGGTTGGTCCGCGCGATCATCGACCACAATCAGGAAATCACAATTCATGTTATTGGTCCGACGACGGCATTCTCGTTCGGCGACGGGCTCAAGTTGGTTAACAACGCTTACGAATGAACGCGCCATTGCCCGCTGTTCCCTTGGTATTTGTACCGCCGGGCCTGCCACGGGGGTCGAGGCTTGCGAGGGCGTGGCGATTTTGTCGCTCGGCTGCACAACCGTTGCATCACAGCCCGCAAGCGCCAACATAACTACGGCCAGCCCCGTCAGAACGCGAAATTTTAAGATTTGCATCATGTATTCCTTGCCTCACCGACGCCTTGTCAGCGTGGTCTTTCACCCAATCTAGCAGGGAACGGCCTAGGGGCCATCCCACTAACGCGATTGTGCGCACTATTTCGCTACTTAGCGGTCCCTTGACGAAACGACAGTGCGAAAGGCAGGATAAACTGAACCAAGGGGGCCAAATGTTTACAATCGAACACGAATTTGACGCGACAGTGGTGACACTGGTGGACGAAGGCAGCGCCCCTTTGGGTGAAGACGTTGTCATTTCCGGATTTGAAGATTGCGTGACGGTCACACAAATCGACACCCGCACAGACATGCCAGTCACGGTTCAACTGTCGATGTCCCAATTGCGTGACTTGTCTATGGCGCTAGATTTACCCGAAGGGTCATACCGGCTTCGCCCAGAAAGGGACCCGACATGAGCACTGGTTTCTTTTGGGATGAGCGGTGTTTCTGGCATGGCGGCGGCAATTATGCAGGCACTCTGCCCGTGGGCGGATTGGTGCAACCCATGGCGAGCGGCGGCCTGCCAGAAAGCCCCGAAAGTAAACGCCGGCTCAAGAACCTGATGGACATTACGGGGCTGTCCGCAGAACTGGACCTGCGCAGCGCTGATGAGGCCAGTACCGAGGACCTGTTGCGCGTGCACCCTCAATCTTATCTGGATGAGTTCAAGGCAACATCGGACGTAGGAGGCGGGGAACTGGGCCGCCGCACCCCCTTTGGCCCCGGTGGCTATGAATTGGCCGCGCTATCGGCAGGCCTCAGCATCGCCGCGCTTGAGGCCGTGTTGAAAGGAGACCTTACGAATGCATACGCCCTGTCTCGCCCACCCGGTCATCACTGCTTGCCCGACTTTCCCAACGGTTTTTGCCTATTGGCCAATCTTGCGCTCGCCATTCAAGCCGCCCGCGCAAAGGGACTGGCGGAGCGGGTCGTTGTACTGGATTGGGACGTACACCACGGCAACGGTACAGAAGCGATTTTTTATGACGACCCAAATGTGCTCACGATTTCGATCCACCAAGAACGAAATTACCCAATGGACACAGGCGATTTTAGCGATCGTGGCACAGGTCGGGGCACTGGGTTCAACCTCAACATCCCGCTGCCACCGGGCGTCGGACACATCGGGTACCTTGCTACAATGGACCGCATCGCGGTTCCACAGATTCAAGCTTTCAAGCCAGACGTCATTGTCATTGCCTGTGGCTATGATGCCGCCGCGAACGACCCTTTGGGCCGCATGCTGGCAACCGCCGAAACGTTCCAAATGATGACGCGGCAGGTGAAGGCGCTCGCGCAGGACTTGTGCAAAGGCCGCCTTATGATGGCACACGAAGGTGGGTATTCAGAGGTCTACGTCCCTTTCTGCGGTCACCATGTGCTGCAAGAAATGTCAGGCAGCTCAATCACCGCCCCCGATCCATTCGCCGAAGTCTTCCCGCTGCGCCAACCCAACGCTGCCTTTGATCGGTTTGTCGATGGGGTATTGGATGACATGGTCGCGGCGCTTTAGGGCACTGCGACACCTGTCAGCCGCACGGGCTTTTCAAACTTGAACTGGCGCAACTTCACCTCGTTGCCCTGAATATAAATGCCCTTGCGCCACAAATCACCTTTCATGACACTCGGATAGCGTCTTGCGTAATCACGAAACAGATCATTGGTCACAGCAAACGAAGTCGGCAAATGCTTTAGACAACTCAGTACATACCCGTCCGCTTGTACGCCGCTGGGCACAATATAGATTTCATCGCGATCCAGTCCAAACAGCTCCATGATCACATGCAAAGAGTGCACTTGTCCCTGCGCAAACAGCCCGTTGTCTCTCAAACTGTAAAAGATGTTATTGTCGAAAAAGCATACAATTCTGTAGCCTTCAAATCGCAATTGTCGTGCAACCATACGCAATGGTAAAACCGATACGTCATTATCGAGGCCAAAGTGAAAGATATTGTTGCCATCAAACACTGCCGTCTTGGTGTCCAGCCTCAACCTTTCCATAAAACCTTGTTTGTCATTCTCCAGTAAGAAGTGCGGAGCGACTTTGTGTGGTTTTGGTCCAGTATCGGGCACAGCAATTCGCCATGACCAGATCAACGCGCCAACCATCCAGATCAGCAAGAGAAACACGAACACCAACCCGACACCTGCGAATTGCACCGGGTCATGAGACAACCAAACGATCGGCCCCGCGGTCAGCGCAGTCAAAACAATGACATTCGCCAATCGATAAGAAAGCGGCGCGGTTCCACGCGGTTCTCTGGCCTCTCTGGGCCGTTGGGTGGGGGCATTGGGCGACGTTATCACATCCCCTAAGAATATCGGCGTCTGGTCCATCTAATTAGCTGTTCCTGAAAAGAAAAATACTCAAACTCTTCCGCAAAATGGGTCAAAGTAACCCAACGTTCAAGGCGCCGCAGAACCGACTTTACACCCCACGGTTGTTGTGCGCTTTGCAAGTAACACCGCGCATGCCAACTCAACGCCCCAGCTAACTCAACAGCCCTTGCGGGATCGGCACTGGAACCCGCCCACGTGAGCACTTATGTCTTTCTCAACAAAAGGACACCGTTATGACCACCCGCAACCAAGCCGCCCTCGACTTTCTGCTATCCCGCAGATCCAGACCGGCCAAGACATTGACGACGCCGGTACCGACGCGTGATGAATTGGGTGACATCCTGACCGCCGCCGCCCGCACGCCCGATCACGGAAAACTAGAACCTTGGCGTTTCATCGTGCTGGAGAAACCTGCCCTATCCCGGCTCGCGAAAATGATCCCAGACCGTGCCGCAGCCCTAGACATCCCCGATGACAAGCTGGTCAAAGCCGTTGCGCAATACGCAAATGCGGACCTCGCAATTGTTGTGGTCGAATGCCCTGTGATTTCCGACAAAGTACCCGAAATTGAACAAACCTATTCAGCCGGTGCTGTCTGCCTGTCTTTGCTTAACGCTGCGTTGGCGTCTGGTTGGGGGGCAAACTGGCTATCAGGATGGGCTTCTCATGATACCACTTTCTGTCGCGACGGTTTGGGGCTCGCCGCTCATGAACGTGTTGCAGGCTTGATTCATATCGGGACCGAAACAAACGCCCCACCAGAACGCCCTCGCCCTGACCTTACCGCCAAAACGACTTGGGTAATCACTTGATCTTAAACGATTTTTTCAAAGCGGTCGCGCAATTGAACGACAGCGCATTCAAGCGCGTGTTATTCCTCGGCCTTGGCCTGACGATCGCGTTATTGATCGGCATCTACGCAGGCTGGCTCTGGCTTATTGAGACGTTCGCGGATGGTCCTTTGACCCTTCCGTTTGTAGGTGAAATAACGTGGATCGGCAATCTGGCGGGCTGGGGTGGACTAGCCTTGATCCTTTTGATGTCAGTCTTTCTGATGATCCCCGTCGCATCTGCAATCACGTCGTTTTTCCTCGAGGATGTGGCCGACGCGGTTGAGGCAAAACACTATCCGCTGTTGATGCCCGCGCCCAAGGTGCCCTTCGTGGATGCCGTTCGCGATACCATTATGTTCTTTGGCGTGTTGATTGGAGCGAACCTTTTGGCATTCGTCGCCTACGCGATAATGCCGTTTTTTGCGGTCCCGATCTTCTTTGCATTGAACGGGTATCTGCTGGGTCGAGAGTATTTCACCATCGCGGCCATGCGCCGAGAAGGTCGCGCAGGGGCGCGTGCGATGTATCGCCAGAATACTGCTGAAATTTGGATGGCCGGATTGCTAATGGCGGTTCCGCTTACGATCCCGCTCCTTAACTTGTTTGTTCCGATCCTTGGGGCGGCGACGTTCACCCACTTGTATCACCGCATTTCTGCGCGAAGCGGGGCTATTGGGTCGCGGTAACTTCGACTGGGTCCATCCGGCCGAACCAATCCAGATCACGTACGGAAACCCAGCCTGACAAGATTACAAAAGTCAGCACCGCCCAAATAGGTAACGCAAAATAGGTCGTGATCCGCGCTTTGCGTGCAACCTGAGCATCTGCCGGCGCGGATTTATGAGTGCCAGGAACGACGTCACCCGCTTCTTCTTGTGTGGTCATCCGAAGCGGTAGAACGATGAAAAACGTCATGAACCAGACGACCGCAAATAAGACGATAGCGGATGTAATGCCCATCAGACTTCTTCCAGTTCAATCAAGCAGCCGTTGAAATCTTTCGGGTGCAGAAACAAGACTGGTTTGCCATGGGCGCCGATTTTCGGATCGCCAGTGCCCAGAACCCGTGCACCTTCAGCTTGTAGTTTGTCGCGTGCGGCAAGGATGTCATCGACTTCATAGC
This sequence comes from Octadecabacter algicola, assembly GCF_021532625.1. Lineage (GTDB taxonomy): Bacteria > Pseudomonadota > Alphaproteobacteria > Rhodobacterales > Rhodobacteraceae > Octadecabacter > Octadecabacter algicola. The sequence continues at coordinate 581,245 of NZ_JAKGAR010000002.1, read as the reverse complement.
AGATGTGATGGATGCCACCGGCTGGGTTCTTCTCGAGGAACCCGTTGATCGGGCTGTTGTCACCCAAAGGATAAAGGAATTCGATCTTGGTGTTAGGTAGCTCAATAAAAACGACCGTAACACCATGGTCCGGCTCATCCTGTGGTTCTCCAACCTTGGCACCCAAAGCGCCGCGATACTGCGCACATGCTGCGTCCAAATCCGGAACCGCAATCGCTACGTGATTCAATCGACCAATCATTGTCTACCCTTCCAATTCGTTGCTCGTCTTATCATGCAGGTCCGAACGCGGCGCAATGCCCCCCTTTGTCGCGGCATGGTTACTAAACCGTTTTCGTTAACCAAAGATTCACGACGAAACCGTTTACTGAGTCGCAACACATCACCGAAGGGGACATTCATGGACAGCTTGGACGACTTTATGCAAACCCGCCCTCCGACCTTGGCGCGGCCCCTTTTGGGGCTAACAGTGCTGGTGGTCGAAGACAGCCGCTTTGCGTCCGAGGCAATGCGACTGTTGTGCCTTCGTTCAGGCGCCCGCATTCGACGTGCTGACAGCCTGTTTCACGCCCATAAACATCTTGCCGTCTATCGCCCTTCCGCGGTGATCGTAGATATCGGTCTTCCCGATGGCTCAGGCGTAGACCTGATAAGAGAACTCACCAGCGTTCGCCCTCGTGTTGACGTTGTGCTTGGCACATCCGGCGACCCCGATGGTGAGGCGAAATCAATCAAGGCGGGGGCAGACGGGTTCCTTGCCAAACCATTGGCCAACATCGCCGAATTTCAGGCTGCTATCCTGACACATCTTCCGAGCGATCGGCAGCCCAAAGGTATTCGCCCCGTGACAGACGAAATCATCGTGCCTGATGTTGTTGCGCTGCGTGACGATCTATCTGCGGCAGCCGTTGCCCTTGAAGACACAACTGATCAACGCACCCTGCGCTATCTCACACAATTCTTGGGCGGATTGGCACGCAGTATTGATGACGACCAGTTAGAACAAGAAACGCACGTGCTGGCGGCGCTCCAAACCCAAGGCGACGCCGTCCACGGCCAAGTGGCGCGCATTGCAGGAATGGTCCAAGAGCGGATTTCCAACACAGCGCCAATTTAAGGGTTACGCAACCGGTTCTTGGGCGGGGTCGCGGTTTACCAACACCCGATCCGTTAGATCGCGCAAAGCCTGATATTGCTGGCCAGCACCATCAAAGTTATCCGGGGCAAGCCATGTTTCAAATGCACAACGCAGATCCGACCAATCCCCATCTGTTATCGCAAGCCATGCAGTGTCGCGATTACGACCTTTCACAATAAGATGCTGGCGAAAAATGCCTTCCCACGAGAAACCATAGCGCTGCGCGGCTCGCCGAGACGGTAAATTCAACGCATTGCATTTCCACTCATAACGACGATAGCCCGCTTCAAAGGCAGCACGCATCATCAGGAACATTGCCTCGGTTGCTGCCACCGTGCGCTGCAAGACAGGGGCAAAGTTAATGTTGCCGACCTCAATGCTACCCATCCCTGGAACGATGTTAAGGTAAAATGCATAGCCGACAGGGCCCAAATCCGGCAAGCAAATCGCGAAACCTTGCCAATCAGGTTTAGCCTTCGCGGCTTCAAGGATAGAAACAAGGCCCGCTTCGTCCAAGGGCGGTTCTTCATAAAGGTAGTCCCAGATGTAATCATGGCCATCCATATGCGACCAAATGGCGGGACCATGGCGTACAGGATCGATGGGTTCCAAACGCACGCTGCGCCCTTCCAAAACAGCATCTCCAACCTGTTTTGCCTCAACAAAATCGACGGATGGCCCCACGGGCCGCTCTTCGCCATTCATGAACATTCCCCTAAATCCACCCAAGCCGGACACAAGTCTGGCAGAAAGTTGCCCCATTTTCTGACCATACCATTGTCATGGGCATTGCCCACAGCAAGAGGAAAAACACCATGGAACGTTTCGTTAAGAAATTCTGGACCGAAGAAGACGGCAACGCCACTCTTGACTGGATGGTTCTGACGGCTGGACTGGTCCTGTTTGGTGCCGCGATCATGGCGACTATCGGATCCTAACCTCGGTCCCTTTTTGACAAAGCATACCGCATCGCACTGAGAGCGCTTTAGCTATCGCTTACAAAACCAGTCCTGGGTTTGCGCCGAGTTCTAATCCAGGGAAAACTGCCTGTTCCAGCACATCGCGCTGTAACCCCATGAGATCATGCATGACCCAAGCCGCATAAGCCCGAACGTCTCGTGTGGGCAAGAGATCGCGCCCATCATATAGGTCACCCTCGCCCAAACCCGGCCATTGGCCCAACACCTGTCCCCCACGCAATGCACCGCCTGCAAACAGCATTGCACCGCCAGTCCCATGATCCGTGCCCAAGCTGCCATTCTCATGCGCCGTACGCCCAAACTCCGTTACGCACAGCACCGCTGTCTTGTTCCAAACTGGCCCCAACCCAGCGCGCAAGGTCAAAATCGTATCCGTCAAAGCGGACGCGCCGCGTTGCATAGTGTTGCGTTGCCGCGCGTGGGTGTCCCAACCATTGATCGAAAACGATGCGATACGCGTATCGCCACGCAGACGTGACGCAGCAAATTCAGCGATTTCGATGTGTTCGCCAGACCCTTGGACAGCCTCCATCATTGGGCTGTTCGCCATCATCATTTCTGTTTCTTCTGCTAGTTCGCCTTGCATCGAGATTTGCTCCGCGATCTCAATCGCGTCCTCTGATGCATCTCGAAACAGCGGATCATCGTGATGCACTACATTCAAAAGAGCACGTGCATTGGGGGAAATCTGCAACCGGGCATCTGGCGACCAACGCGACGCGGGTGCTTGCCCTGACAACACCAACATCTGTTCGCGGCCAATTGCAAAAGCCACCTCGGCCTCAAGTCCGGGAACCACTTGCAGCATCCGGTTCAACCAACCATCGCGAAGTCCACCGTTGTCTAGGTCAGGGATACCGGCCTCTAGAATGTCTTGCCCGTCAAAGTGGCTTCGTTTGTCGCGATATGGTGTGGACACGGCATGTGCCGCGCCAAACTGACCAGCCCGCCACAATGGCATCAACGACGAAAAAAGCGGGTTAAGCGCATAAAAACCATCCAGATCGATGGCACCACCAGCTTCTCCGGTAAGTAAGCTCGGCCGCAATCCGGCCAACGCAGGATCACCGTAGGGTTGGATGACATCCAAACCATCCATCGCCCCGCGCAAAATCACCACAACCAAACGTGTATCCCAAGGCGCTGCCGCCATAGCTACGGGTGTCACAAACGGAGAGGCCGCAGCCGAACAGCCCAAGGCCGTACCACCTATCAGGAAATTTCTGCGATCCATCCTCTATCTCCTCTGAAACGCGGCAGAGGCGAGTACAATCCCCACGCCATCGGATACGGTTTCGGCAGCTCCGGCAGCGAAAATCACCTCATCTGCTGGCGTCGGTCCCAAGGCATCAAACACGAACTCGCGGGGATCTGGTAAATCCTGCAACATGTCTCGGGGCGCCTGCATCGACCAAGTGATCCGCCCAGCCATCCCTTGCGGTGTGATCCAGTTGTCTTCTTCTTCGGGCCAGCCGTCGGGGCCGACAGGGCTCTGCCAATCTTGCCCCATGACCGACAAAGGACGTTGAATCAAACGGCGGGTTTGCTGCAACGTTGCGCCTTGTATCACCTCCAATGGGATCCCCAGTGCGCGGACGGCAGAGCTAATAAAATCGAATGGTTGTTTGACCTTTTCCAGCTGGGCGCCCCACGCCGAGTCCGAACGCAACATCTCGTCGTACAAAGCCGTCAACTCGCCGTTAGCTGCCAGATAGGCGTCGGCCATCTCCTCGATCATGGCGGCGTCTGGTTCTGGTGCGATGAAATGCACCGCCAGCTTGCGGGCCAAATGACGCGCGGTGTCTGGATGCACCGCCAAATCCCGCAGGACCTCAACGACATGATCCATGGATTCCTCTCTACCGCCGTAAGTGATACCCAAAACGGTTTCGCTCCCGGGCTCCGCCATTTGCGAGCGATAGTACGCACCACGGCGGGCCGATGCGGTCAGACCGGTCAAAAGCTCGGCAAACTCACGCACATCGTTTTGTGAATAACGCCCCCCCACACCGAGGGTATGTAGCTCGAGGATTTCTCGCGCGAGGTTTTCGTTCAACCCAAGGCCATTTGATTGCGCTGCACGGCTGTTCGGTCCCATTGAGCGGTGTTGGTCCAGATACAGGATCATCATCGGGCTGCTGACGGCGGCCACAAGCATATCCGCGAAATTACCCGCCAAATAGGGGCGGATCGCCGTTTCGACATAAGGTGAAATCAGATTACGGCTGATCGCGTTCGACGCCCGGACGGTGAAATGATCGCCCCAAAACCGCACCAAACGTTCACGAAATCCGTCTGTGGTATGCGCGCTGCGTGCCAGCTCGGCTCGCAAGTATGCCCCGACGGCCTCGCGCCCTTCCGCGCGCATCGTCAAACGATGCTCTTCGGCAGCGGCCTCACCGTCAGTTCCGCGCACCTCGTTCAGAGCGATGGAAGCGAGGCGGTGGTCATTTGCAGAGGGGTAAACATCGGCGCTGGTCGGGATCTTCACCAGCGCGCCAATCTCGTCAGGTCCGCGCAATCGGTCCATCATTGCGTCAACAGACGACGGCGGTGCGATGTTTGGCGACAGGCCCACACCGAAACGAATTGCTGCAAGGGTTGGATCAAATGGCACGTGATTGCTCCGGTTTCATAGCCCTTATTTGGACCATATCGAGAGACAAACAAGCCAAAACAAGTGTTTTAAACGAAAATGGGCGGGGAATTGCCCCACCCATCTCTCATATCTTCGCAGAAGTCTTACGCTTCTGGTGGTAAGACCCGAAGACCCAATTCGCGCAACTGTTCGTTTGTCGGATCGCTTGGCGCATCCATCATCAAATCTTCGGCACGTTGGTTCATCGGGAACATCATCACATCGCGCAGGTTGTCGGCATCTGCCAGCAACATCACGATACGGTCCACACCCGCGGCACAGCCACCGTGTGGCGGGGCACCGTATTGGAACGCATTAACCATACCGCCGAAACGCTTTTCGACTTCATCTTTGCCGTAACCCGCAATTTCAAATGCCTTAAACATGATTTCGGGGCGGTGGTTCCGGATCGCGCCGGACACCAGTTCATAGCCGTTACACGCAAGGTCATATTGGTAGCCCAAAACGTCTTCTGGATTGCCTTCCAGCGCCGCCATCCCGCCTTGCGGCATTGAGAACGGGTTGTGTTCAAAGTCGATCTTACCGGATTCTTCGTCGCGTTCGTAGATTGGGAAATCAACGATCCAAGCAAATGCAAAACGGTTCGTGTCGGTTAGGCCCAACTCATCGCCGATAACCTGACGCGCCTTGCCCGCCACGCCTTCAAACGCCTTCGGCTTGCCGCCAAGGAAGAACGCCGCATCGCCGACGTTCAGACCCAGCTGTTGGCGGATCGCTTCTGTGCGCTCTGGTCCGATGTTCTTGGCCAGTGGCCCTGCGGCTTCTTCGCCCAAAGTAATCTCACCGGATTTGATCATCGCGTTCACTTCTTTGACGGTGATCCCGCGTTCTTGGGCAATGCTGTCCGCAGATTGCTTGCGCCAGAAGATGTAGCCCATGCCGGGCAGACCTTCTTTTTGCGCGAAGGCATTCATGCGGTCACAGAACTTACGGCTACCGCCTGTTGGCGCTGGAATAGCCCGTACTTCGGTGCCTTCGTTTTCAAGCAGTTTGGCGAAGATCGCAAAACCGGAGCCTTTAAAGTGCTCAGACACAACCTGCATCTTGATCGGGTTACGCAAATCGGGCTTGTCAGAACCATACCAAAGAGCGGCATCACGGTAGGAAATCTGTTCCCACGTCTGGTCTACTTTGCGGCCTTTACCGAATTCTTCGAAGATTCCCGTGATCACTGGTTGGATCGTGTCGAACACGTCCTGTTGTTCAACAAAGGACATCTCAAGGTCGAGCTGGTAGAAATCAGTTGGTGATCGGTCAGCCCGCGGGTCTTCGTCACGGAAGCACGGCGCGATTTGGAAATACTTGTCGTAGCCAGACACCATGATCAACTGTTTGAACTGCTGCGGCGCCTGTGGAAGGGCGTAGAACTTACCGGGGTGCAAACGAGACGGCACAAGGAAGTCACGCGCGCCTTCAGGGCTGGACGCTGTGATGATTGGCGTCTGGTATTCACGGAAGCCGCCATCCCACATGCGTTTACGCATGGACGCCACAACATCTGAACGCAGTTTCATGTTGTCTTGCATCTTTTCGCGACGCAGATCGAGGTATCGGTACTTAAGCCGCGTCTCTTCGGGGTATTCTTGATCGCCAAACACCATCAAAGGCAGTTCTTCTGACGCACCCAGCACTTCGATGTCACGAACGAACACTTCGATCTCGCCTGTCGGCAGGTTCGGGTTCACCAGGCTTTTGTCGCGGGCAAGTACGTTTCCATCAATGCGGATACACCATTCAGAACGCACTTTTTCCAGTTCGGCGAACACTGGGCTGTCAGAATCGGCGATCACCTGTGTTACGCCATAGTGGTCGCGCAGGTCGATAAACAAAACGCCACCATGATCTCGAACGCGGTGCACCCAACCGGATAGACGAACAGTGTCGCCTACGTTTGCTTTGGTAAGGTCGGCGCAAGTGTGGCTGCGATAGGCGTGCATGGGTCAATTCCTGCTAAATAAGGTTCGGGCTGATCAACCGCGCCACGCGGTCAAAGTCAAGTCCAACAGCCCCCATTTAGCGCATCTGTCATGCAACTTGACCTGCTTGGGCCAATATCCGACGGGGTGCCGCTGCGCGGCGGCGCATAAACGCCCAAGCGCCCCAAAGAACGATAATCGAAACATAGCCGTCCAGCGCATAGTGATATCCGGAATAGACCGACAAAAACATGATCACGGCCACAAAGCCTACGCCAATCAGACCCAGCAGGCGGGAACGGTCCCAAAGATAAAGCGCCGTAACCATCGCCATGGAGAGATGGACACTCGGGAATGCGGAGATGCCGAACCCAATGGATTGATCCGTTTGAGTATAGGCGATCCAAAGGCTCTCTTGGATATTGCCGAAATAATCGTTGATTGCGGGGGTCTGTGCGATGGCCGTTGTCAACGCCGCAAAATCATCTCCGCCATATAAGCGATCATAAAACACAGGACCTGCGGACATGCCCGCAAGCGCCAGCACGTTACCAATGAATATCCACCCAATCCCATACATCAACATCGTGCGTTTGATACGTTCTGCATCACGATCCGTTGCTGCAATAAAGAGCGGCAAACAAATCGAAGGCCAAACCCAAACATGCAGATAGAACGGAATAAATAGGTTCATCGGCAGGTGATCGGCCACCTTATGGGTCCAGACCCAAGGATCAACCCCGCCATGCAACGCGCGGTCCCAGCCCGCAAATGCGACATCCGCATAAAAAGGAATGATGTAGGGCATCGACGTTTTAAACAGAAAGAAACCGCCTTGCAGGAAAATTGACCCGAGAAAAGCCACCAAGACGGCCCATATAACCGCCCTTTGCGCCCCCGTTTTTGTCGTCAAAGCGACCATAACTCCAAGAAACACCATCAAACCCGCAACCCAACCGAAGACTTCGATCATCTCGCCTGATTTTACGGCAACGGTTTGCAATGCTTCAAATCCGTTGTCCCGTGTCACCAACACGACGACGACGGACATGCAAAAATATGCGATCGACAGCATTAGAAAGTTTTTCATAGGCCTGCTTTGGGTCTGACACTGCATTTGCCCCTCTTATTCTACGAGGCGTTAACGCAAAGCTCCCATAAAAATGTGGCGTAATTGGGAAATGACTAGGCCGATTATCTAATATTCCACCTATTTTGGACCATCTAAGAGCGTCAAAACGCAATCACCATGCCAAAACGCAGCCGCCCCCCCTTGCACCTGTCTGGACTCGCCCTATAACCCGCGAAGATTTGAACATAGGGGGCCGTCATGCCAAAAAGAACCGACATCCAATCGATCATGATTATTGGAGCGGGCCCTATTGTTATCGGCCAAGCCTGCGAGTTCGATTATTCCGGTGCTCAAGCCTGTAAAGCGTTGCGCGAAGAAGGCTACCGCGTCGTACTGGTCAACTCGAACCCAGCGACGATTATGACCGACCCGAACATGGCCGACGCCACCTATATCGAGCCTATCACACCGTCCGTCGTCGCAAAAATCATCCTGAAAGAACGCCCTGACGCGTTGCTGCCAACGATGGGCGGTCAAACAGGTTTGAACACAGCGCTTGCTGCGGACGAGATGACAATCTCTCAATTGTTTGAGGGCGCGGAGCTCGAAGCCGTTTTGGAAGAGTTCGGCGCAGATGCGGCCAACAAATCCATCCTTGAAGTTGCCGGCGTTGAAATGATCGGCGCAAAGCGCGAAGCCATTGAAATGGCTGAAGATCGCCAGCTCTTCCGCGAAGCCATGGACCGCCTCGGTATCGAAAATCCGAAGGCAACAATTGTTACCGCCCCGACCAAAGACAAAAACGCGCCGCGAGTAACCGACAAGTTCGATATTCCAGCAGGCATCGCGCTTGCGATGGAGGCCCTCGAAGAAATCGGTCTGCCAGCAATCATCCGCCCTGCCTTTACAATGGGCGGCACAGGCGGCGGCGTGGCGTACAACCGCGAAGAATACGAACACTTTTGCCGCACAGGTATGGAAGCATCCCCAGTCGCGCAAATCCTCGTTGATCAATCCTTGCTGGGTTGGAAAGAATACGAGATGGAAGTCGTGCGAGACACCGCCGACAACGCCATCATCGTTTGCTCCATCGAAAACGTAGACCCAATGGGCGTGCATACAGGTGATTCTATCACCGTGGCCCCAGCCCTGACGTTGACGGACAAAGAATACCAACTGATGCGGACGCATTCGATCAACGTTCTGCGTGAAATCGGCGTTGAAACAGGTGGCTCCAACGTTCAGTGGGCCGTGAATCCCGCAGACGGCCGCATGGTTGTCATTGAAATGAACCCACGTGTGTCGCGGTCCTCAGCGCTGGCGTCCAAGGCGACAGGTTTCCCGATTGCCAAGATCGCCGCGAAGCTTGCCGTAGGCTTTACACTCGATGAATTGGACAACGACATCACGGGCGTCACGCCTGCGTCGTTCGAACCTTCGATCGACTATGTTGTCACCAAGATCCCGCGTTTTGCATTTGAAAAGTTCCCGGGCTCTGAACCTTACCTCACCACGGCGATGAAATCCGTCGGCGAAGTGATGGCGATCGGCCGCACCTTCCATGAGTCCATGCAAAAAGCCTTGGCCTCTATGGAAAACGACCTGACAGGTTTTGACGAGATCGAAATCGAAGGTGCCCCAGACAAAGCGGCCATTACAAAAGCCCTCGCCAAACAAACGCCGGACCGCATTCGTGTGATTGCCCAGGCCATGCGCCACGGGTTGAGCAACGAAGATATTCGTGCCGTGACTGCATTCGACCCTTGGTTCCTTGATCGTTTCCGCGAAATTATCGACGCAGAAAACCGCGTAAAGAAAGATGGTTTGCCTAAGAACGAAACCGATCTTCGGGCCCTAAAGATGCTCGGCTTCTCGGACGCACGTCTTGCCCTACTTAGTGGCCGCGACGAAGATAATGTTCGCCGTGCTCGTCACAACCTTGGCGTCAAAGCATCCTTTAAACGCATCGACACATGTGCCGCCGAATTTGAGGCGCAAACCCCGTACATGTATTCCACATACGAAGCCCCGATGATGGGCGAAGTGGAATGCGAAGCCCGCCCGTCTGACCGCAAGAAGGTCGTCATCTTGGGTGGCGGTCCAAACCGGATCGGCCAAGGGATCGAATTCGATTACTGCTGCTGTCACGCCTGTTATGCGCTGACCGACCAAGGTTACGAGACCATCATGGTCAACTGTAACCCAGAGACCGTGTCCACCGACTACGACACGTCTGATCGTTTGTACTTTGAACCACTGACGTTCGAATCCGTCATGGAAATCCTGCGGGTTGAGCAAGAAAACGGCACGCTACACGGCGTCATCGTTCAGTTCGGCGGCCAAACACCATTGAAGATCGCTCAGGCCCTCGAAGACGAAGGCATCCCGATCCTTGGTACGACGCCAGACAGCATCGATTGGGCCGAGGACCGTGAACGGTTCCAAGCCCTTGTCAATGACCTAGACCTGCTTCAGCCAAAGAATGGCATCGCATCAACAGACGCAGAGGCCCTTGAAATCGCTGAAAGCATCGGCTTCCCGTTGGTCATCCGCCCATCCTATGTTTTGGGTGGTCGCGCCATGGAAATCGTACGCGACATGGGTCAACTTGAACGCTACATCTCCACAGCCGTGGTGGTTTCCGGTGACAGCCCTGTCCTGCTCGACAGCTACCTCTCTGGCGCTGTGGAAGTCGACGTTGACTGCTTGTCAGATGGCACAGACACCCATGTCGCGGGCATCATGCAGCACATCGAAGAAGCCGGTGTTCACTCCGGCGATAGCGCGTGCTGCCTGCCACCCCACACTCTGTCTGCCGAAATCATCACTGAGATCAAACGCCAAACCCGCGAACTCGCGCTTGCGCTGAAGGTCGTTGGCTTGATGAACATCCAGTTCGCGGTCAAAGACGGCGACGTTTACCTGATCGAGGTCAACCCACGCGCATCACGGACCGTACCATTCGTGGCCAAAGCAACGGATTCTGCCGTGGCCTCTATCGCGGCGCGCCTCATGGCTGGCGAACCTCTGTCCAACTTCCCACTGCGCGCGCCTTACGAAGCCGCTGAGGATCCGATGGACGTTATGCCGTTGGGCGATGCCTTCACATTGGCGGACCCGAACACACCATGGTTCTCCGTCAAAGAAGCCGTGCTGCCATTCAACCGTTTCCCGGGCGTCGACACGATCCTTGGACCAGAGATGCGCTCAACAGGTGAAGTCATGGGCTGGGCCCGAAACTTTGGCCGCGCATTCCTTAAGGCACAGATGGGCGCTGGCGTTGATCTTCCGACAACTGGCACGGTGTTCTTCTCCATCAAAGACAGCGACAAGACCCCACAGCTGCTTGAAACAGCGCAACTCGTCGTCGGCCTCGGCATGGACATCTGTGCAACACGCGGCACGGCCACGTGGCTCGCTGAACAGGGGATCGAAACAACTGTCGTCAATAAAGTCTATGAAGGCGGGCGTACGGTCGCTGACCTTTTGAAGGACGGCGAAATCGTACTGGTCTTTAACTCCACCGAAGGCACAGCCGCCGTGGAAGACAGCCGCTCAATCCGCGCCGTCGCGCTAAACGACCGCATCCCGTACTATACAACGCTTTCGGGATCACACGCAGCGGCACTGGCGATGAAAGCAAAGGTTGACGGCGAAGTGAACGTTCGGGCTTTGCAAGGCTAATTTTACTCTAAGAACCGATCCGGACCAGTGATCTACCCCAGAAATCGTTTTGCTTTCAAAACGGTTTCTGGGGCAAATGGCGGATGCTCAACAGGCTGGCGCAACCGCAACCGTTCAAGCGGTGTACTTGACAACGCTACAAGAAACTTGTCGTTTACTCGGATTAAACGATAACTTTTTGAACGGATAATTTGATGAAAACTATATTAAGCGCCCTCGCGGCGGGCATTCTGGTTGCGAGCGCAGCCCAATCTGCAACGTTTGACCTAACTGATAAAACCTTTGTTTCTGGTTCTGTCACATACGATACCTACAACCCAATAAATGGCTTTCAGGAGGAAGCAGACGGCGTCACCTTTACTTTTGCGACAGCAGGTCAATTTCGCAGTATCGGTGAATGGCTGGGCGGGGCAATCAACCCTACGGACGCCGCACTCTCATTTGGTGGCGGCGCAGGCAACCCAACCTCATTCACGATGTCGGTAGATACTGATGTGACGCTAAATGCCTTTCTTGGCTTTGACCAACTGTACAATACTGGTGCAATCTTCGATGTCGTCGGCGATGGCGTATCTTCTATCGGAAATACGTTTTCAACGGCGGCATTCCTGTCCTCTGGCGTGCCGGTCGCAGAGAACTTCGTTGGAGGCGGTCTGTCTTTGACAGCTGGAAGCATTTACTCGTTCACCGCCTCTAACGCCGGCGCCTTAACTCGGAGTTACTTCACCGGGTTTGATTTCACAAAGGCTGCTGTGACGCCCGCGCCTTCACCCGTTCCACTGCCGGCAGGCTTGCCGCTGCTGTTGGCGGGTTTGGGCGCGTTCAGTTTCGTAAAACGGCGCAAAACAGCCTGACCCTCAAGGTCTAGATTTGACGACAGACACGCGCGGCTCCTTCTCAAGGGCCGCGCGTTTTGCGTTTCATCTCCGCGGTTTGCTGGGGTGCTGTGCATAGTCAGCCGCCCAGCCAGATTCCGCGTTATCCCAACGCTGCGTCTTACTTGCATTTTGGCGCTCTTTAGGTCCCTATAACCGAAATTTGAATAGGGAATTACAGATGTTCAGCGCAGCGATTACCGGTACCGGTGTTTTTACCCCTGAGCACACCATCACAAACGATGAATTGGTGGTGGCATTCAATGCCCACGCCGATCTGTTTAACGCCGAGAATGCCGATGCTATTGCGGCCGGAACGGTGACTGCGAAACCCCATTCCAGTAGTGAGTTTATCCTCGCAGCATCTGGTATTGAACGGCGTTATGTTTTGGATAAGTCGGGCGTTCTGGACCCAACACGCATGTGCCCGAACCTGCCGTCGCGCAACGATGACGAACCCAGCCTAATGGCTGAAATGGCCGTTGACGCGGCATTGCAAGCCATGGCGCAAGCGGGCCGTGGCGCGGACGACATTGATGCTGTGATCTGCGCCGCGTCGAACCACGAACGTGCATACCCCGCGATTGCGGTCGAAATCCAAGACATGTTGGAAATCAACGGTTTCGCCTTCGATATGAACGTCGCCTGTTCTTCCGCGACATTTGGTATTCAAACCGCCTGCGATATGATCAAATCCGGCAGCATCAAAAGCGCGCTTGTTGTCTGCCCCGAGATTTGTTCGGCCCATTTGGAATGGCGCGACCGCGACTGCCATTTCATTTTTGGCGATGTGGCAACTGCTGTACTGGTTGAACGCGACGAAGACCTGCAAGGCCCACATTTCAAAGTGAAATCAACGCGACTTGCGACACAATTTTCCAACAACATTCGAAACAACAACGGCTTCTTACGCCGCACCCGCGATCAGATGGAAGACCGCCGCGATATGCAGTTCATGCAGAACGGCCGCAAGGTTTTCAAAGAAGTCTTGCCATTGGTGAGCAAACACATCGCCGACCACATGAGCGACGAAGATGTTCAAGCCAGCGAATTAAAACGGATGTGGCTACACCAAGCCAACAAAACCATGAACGACTACATTGGCAAAAAGGTTCTTGGGCGTGTCCCTGAAGAGGGCGAGCAACCCAATATCTTGCAAGACTATGCCAACACATCCTCAGCTGGCTCGATCATTGCGTTCTCGCAGTACTCGGCGGATTTAGAATCTGGTGATGTTGGACTAATCTGTTCGTTCGGAGCCGGTTATTCGGTCGGGTCTGTCCTTGTTGAACGCGCGTAAGGAAACATCATGAAAATCGCATTTGCCATTCTAGCCTTGACCAGCCTGACCGCCTGCGGTGTCCCATTCGTCCCGTTTATCTAACGAGACTTAATGGTTCTCTTCTTCGAGGTGCAGTTTCATGTCGATCAGCACCTTCTGAAGCTCTAGCGTTTCGCGCAGCAGGCGTTTGGCTTCGTTGACTGTGATAATGCCGTCTTCAATGGACTGCTGATATTCCGTCATCAACATCGCAAACCGCTGGCTCAGTGCAATGACATCAGAGTTGATTCCACCTTCGGAGTTCTTGATCGCCGCGTCCTTGTTCAAAGTCGCGCCATGCAGTTCTGCCAAGGCAGATGTTACATGTGGATAGCTGGCTGCGGCTTCAAGCTGGGCAACGGCATCAACTGGAATAAACCGATCAGAATGTTCTTCAGAATCAGAGTAGTATCGGCCGAGCGTCGCTTTAGATTTGCCAGTTAGCTCACACGCTGGCTCAATACCAACGTCCTTCACGAGCGCTTCTGTATGCTTCTTTAAGTAGCTGCCCATGCCAGCCATAATCTATTCCCCTGTTCCGATCGCGAGGGGAATGTCCTTAGACTTTTCCCATAACCCGCAACATCCATTCCTGACAGATATAACGTCAAAGGGAAGTTGAAAAGACAAATAACTTTCAAAGAGATCGGCGTCCCCAACGCCGAAGAGCCAAGGGACTGGACCCCATCCAAGGTCGAATGGTCTTCCATTTGCATCCCGGACCCTTGGCTCGTTGTTTCGTACGGGTGTGTTTGCCGCCCTCCCGCTCACGGGCGAAACTAAAAAGACTGCCGTCCGAGGCCTTGCAACAGCCTCGGCGGCGGTTCATTTTCCGCCACTATGGCTAAACTATATTTCAATTACTCAACGATGAACGCCGGCAAGTCGACAGTGCTTTTGCAGGCAGCGCACAACTACGTTGAACGCGGCATGAAACCTTACCTTCTGACCGCCCAGTTCGACAATCGTGCGGGCGAAGGTCGAATCGCCAGCCGAATCGGCATTGGCGAAGATGCGGATACGTTCAACATGAATGATGATCTGTTTCGTAAGATCGAAGCGAGATTAGAGGACGGCCCTTGTGCCTGTATCTTTATCGACGAAGCCCAGTTCCTGAGCAAAGAACAGGTCTGGCAACTGGCCCGTGTGGTTGATGATCTGAACGTTCCCGTAATGGCATTTGGATTGCGCGTCGATTTCTTGGGTGAACTGTTTCCCGGATCAGCGGCCCTGTTGGCGCTGGCAGATGAGATGCGCGAAGTGCGCACGATCTGCCACTGCGGCAAGAAGGCGACGATGGTCGTGCGCAAAGACGCGCAAGGTCAGGTCGTGACGGGCGGCAACCAAGTGCAGATTGGTGGCAATGAAACTTACGTCAGCCTATGCCGCCGCCATTGGCGCGAAGCGGTCGAAGACAGTGACGACACGTTAGTGTAAAGTTACGCCCTAGATGACACCGACTGCACTTCCTAACTAGTTCACTTGTTGAGGCGGTGTTTTGCCTTCTGACCACGCGATGATGTTATCCAGCGCCATTTGCCCCATCGCTTGACGGGTTTCTTGTGTGGCGGAACCGAGGTGCGGCAGCAGCACGCAGTTTTCCAACGCAATCAAGCGTTCTGGCACGTGGGGTTCGTTTTCGTAAACATCCAATCCCGCACCGGTGATTGCCCCTTTTTCAAGCACGTCAATCAACGCCGTTTCATCAACGACCTCACCACGGGAAATATTGATGAAAATGCCCGTGGGCTTCATCTCAGCAAGGGCCGCCGCGTCGATGAGCTTGGTCGTGCCAGCACCACCGGGGGTCGCGACAACCACAAAGTCAGCAGTTTCCATAACGGCCTGTAGGCTTTCCAATTGGCGCGCAGGGACCTCTGTCACCTTTGGGGACCGGTTATGAAACACAACATCCATGCCAAACCCGTAATGGCACCGCGCTGCAATTGCTTGGCCGATCCGCCCCATGCCGATCACGCCGAGGGTCTTGCCTGTCACGTGGGTGCCAAGCAGGCCTTTCACATCAAAGCCACCCCAAGCGCCAGACCGAACCATTCGTTCGCCCTCACCTGCACGGCGTGCAGTAGCCAAAAGCAGCGTCAGCGCGATATCGGCTGTCGCATCTGTCAAAACGTCAGGCGTGTTGGAAACGATGACCCCTGCCGCCGCGGCGGCAGCATCGTCGATATGATTGTAACCAACACCAAAATTCCCCAACATTTTGCAACGGATATCGCCCGCAAAGCTGGCCGCAGTAAAGGCATCGCCTAAAGTCGGCAGAATGCAGTCATACGACGCCAAGGCCGCAACGCACTCAGCTTCAGTCAGTGTACCACCTTCGTTAACCGTCACGTCAAACTTAGCGCGCGCCTGGTCCAACACAGCGTCCGCAATAGGGCGGGTAATCAAAAGCGTTTTCATGTCTTTTTTCCTTTTGTGTCAGCACATACGTTCCCCGACGGGGACTTCTTTGTCAGGCGCAACGAGGACAACACCACTAGCATCATAAGCCCCAAGCACCAGCACTTCGGACATGAACTTGCCAATCTGGCGAGGTGGGAAATTCACCACCCCCATGACTTGCCGCCCGATAAGTGTCTCGGGTGTGTAATGGTCCGTGACTTGCGCCGACGTTTTACGCTCGCCGATCTCGGGACCGAAATCGATCCACATTTTGATCGCGGGTTTGCGGGCTTCTGGATAGGGCTCTGCACGGATCACGCGGCCCACGCGGATATCAACCTTCATAAAATCATCAAAGGATATCTCGTTCATTTGGAAAGTTCCTTACTGCGATCCGTGGCGGCTTTGACGGCGCGGCGCAGAAGCGGCGGAAAGCCATTCCCCTCATCCATCAAGACCTCAAGGGCAGCCTGCGTCGTACCATTCGGCGACGTCACGTTGACGCGCAATTGGCTGGGTGTTTCATCCGCGTCTTCGGCCAGTTGCCCTGCCCCGCCAACGGTCGCCTTCGCCAGCTTCATCGCTAACTCGGCAGGCAACCCTTCGGCAACGCCAGCTGCCGCAAGGGTTTCAATAAGATGGAACACATAGGCCGGCCCAGATCCAGAAACCCCGGTCACAGCATCCATCTGGTCTTCGTCATCAAGACGCACCACCTGTCCCACGGCCTTCAGTAACGTTTCGGCCATATCCAACTGCATGTTTGTAGTATGGGTATTGCCGACAATCGCCGTGATGCCCCGCCCAACTGCGGCGGGTGTATTGGGCATGGCGCGAATGATCGGGCTTTGAGCACCAAGCGCGTTTTCAAAACTCGCGATAGATGTGCCTGCAGCAACAGATAGGAAAACTGTGCTGCCATTGCCAAGCGCCTGCATTGACGGAAGCGCCTCGCCCATCATTTGCGGTTTCACAGCAATCAACGCGAGCGCTGGATCCTTCGGTAGACCTGCATTCACGTGCACGCCCGTCGCCAAAAGCCAGTCGGATGGATATGGGTCCAGCACCCAAACCGCATCCGGCGCTAATCCACCGGACAGCCAGCCAGCCAACATTGCCGACCCCATTTTGCCGCAGCCTAGCAGCACCATGCCACGTGTTTCGATTTGCTCTAAAGACATGAAAACCCCCGCCTTGTTAGGCGCAGGTTATGGCGCACAAGACGGGGGTTCAAGCTGTTGTAGTTCCTGTATGAAACCGTCGCTTATGCGCGGCCGTATGCCTCCGAGATTGCGACCTGCAACGCCTCTTGTGGTGTGCGTTCGGCCCATGTCACCAACTGGAACGCTGGGTAGAAACGTTCTGCTGACAAAACTGCCGCGTTGATCATTGTGTCGATTTGGTCAGGTCCAGCAACCTGTTCACCCGCCAAAACCAACCCATAGCGATAAACCATCAGCTGCTGTTCGGCCCAGTAGGTAAACGCACCTGCCCAGCACATATCGTTAGTACGGTTCAGACATTCATAGAGCGCAGGCATCCGTTCGGCTGGCGGTTCCATCTCAAATGTGCAGATCAATCGCAGCGTCTGGTCATACGCAGACCATGCCAAAGTGATGGAATAGGTGCGCCACTGCCCCTCGATAGAAAACGCAATCTGGTCATCATGGATACGGTCGAAATCCCATTCGTGATGCTCTGCAATGTGTTCGCAAAGATCAATCGGATGAATATCATCGACGTTGTCGAAATGCTCGGTGAGTGCCATAGGCCTGCGCCTCCTGTCCAATCCAGACGGCCCTGGCAGGGGCTATATCTGGTGTCCCGCTCGATCGGGGCGAATACATAGTCCGTCCCTTGCTACATATCGTGCGCCGAGCGAACCACACCTGTAAAGACATTTCTTGGGGATAAGGTTCGCCAAACCGGAAATACACGGGGATAAGCCTAAATTTTCAGAGGTTTGTTAACCATTGCCAGTCTTAACCCGACGCCTAGCGGGACTCACCCTCTAAAAAGGCGGATTAGCTCCCGTTCGACCCCATTCCGAAAAGACCCGTCAGGCTGCGCTTTACGAGGCTGGTCACAGATGGTCGCCGCTCAGTGTTAAATGGCAGAGGGCGACAAACTTCCATCGCGGCAACGCCAACACGGGCGGTCAGCGCGCCATTGATCACACCTTCACCGAACCGACGCGACACTTTGGACAACACACCGCCCCCCGCAACCGACCCGATGAGATCATCCCCAACCGCAACGGCTCCAGTGGCCACCAAATGGGTCAGCACCTGTTTGGTCAAACGCCATGTCCCCAACGTCCCGGCGCGGCCCTCATAGATCTCGGCGATACGGCGGATCATCCGCATATTGGATGTCAGCGCAGTAAATACATCGGCCAGTGCCAGCGGCACAATCGCCGTTACGGTGGCAACTTGACGAGCTGCGGCCTCGACTTCCAGTCGCGCACGGGCATCGAGCGGCGCAAGGATTGTTGTCTCGGCCAACCCTAGTAATCCATCGGCGTCCAATATGTCCGCTTGCTTGCTGTTAAACTCCTCGCGGCCCCAACTGGTGTCATCTCTATTGCGATACAACGTTGTGATTTGACCGGTCACGCTGCGTGCACGGGTCAAATTGTTATCCGCCAACGCCTCAGCCGCGCCAGTCTGAATGCGGTCCACGCGACGCAAGCGCGCAAACGCCGCAAACTCGCGCACAGCAATCAACAACAGCACGCCGCAAAACAGCCCCATCAGGCCGATCGCGATCCACCCCAAGAAGGGTGAGCGCTCCAGCAGCCCCATGATGAAATCCCACGCGGCAACACCTACAAAGAACCCAACGAGAGAGACCAAAAGCCCCCAGAACCAACGCGCCAAACGGTTCGGGCGCGCAGCGGCAAGGCTGGCGACCCGTTGCATCGCGGCAGGTGTCGGTGGCAGGTCAACGTCAGGCACCGCGGGGGCATCCGCGGGCGACGTGCTGATAGGTTCATCAAGGTCAAACAAGACCGGACCCGTTTTTGGTGTGTCCGTCATAACTTATCCCCCAACAGGAACTGCACCGCTTTATCGAGCCGAATATGCGGCGGACCATCGCCGGGATTAAGGGTCAGTGGCGCTGGGGCAAAGCTCATGACTTGGTAATCGGCGTTCAGCCATTTATCCGCACCCGCGCGGGCGGGGCCCAGCAGATGTGCAGGGTCATCAGGCAAGGCACCGGGATAGAATGCCGCGTGCTTATCACTCCCCAGCAATTGTCCACGCACCACCCCCAATGCCGCGCCGTTGTGGTTACGGGTGTCTTCGACAGTGGTGCGAAGGGCTGCAATTGACATCGCTTGTGTGATTGCACCCGAGAATTCTGCGCGGTCTTTCGCATCGCGCAGCAAGGCCTGCGTGATGGCCGTCAGTTGTGGATGTTGTTGATGATGCAAATGGTCAGCTTTGGTCGCCGCGAACAGGACTTTATCGATGCGCCGCCCCTGAAACAATCGCGTCAGGAACGAGTTCTGCCCCGGACGGAACGCCGACAAAATATCGGCCATCGCGCCGCGCATGTCTTCGACGGCTTGCGGCCCTGCATGGATGGCGCCCAAAACGTCGACTAATACAATCTGACGATCCAAACGCGCGAAATGGTCCCGAAAGAACGGGCGCACGACATTACGTTTATAACTGTCATATCGACGTTCGAATTCTCGCCACAACGATTTGCGCGACGGGTTATTGACCAAAGGCAAAGGCGCGAACGTCAACACCGGCGATCCTTCCAGATCACCGGGCATGAGAAAACGACCGGGCGTGCAATCTGAAAACCCAGCCTCGCGCGCAGCGGTTAGGTGCGCGGTATATGCTGTTGCGATGTCTTGCGCTTGCGGTTCCTCAAACCCCTCTGACGGGTCGCAAGCGGCGAGTGCATTGGTGAACCCTTCAGCGGCAGGTCGGCCCGTGACACGGCCCAGCGCTTCAGTTGACCATGTGGCAAAATCTTTATCCATCAAGGACAAATCCAGCAGCCATTCGCCGGGGTAGTCGACAATATCCAGATGTATGGTGCGTGGCCCTTGGAAAGACCCGAGTAACCCAGTCGGTTGGACCTTCATCGACAGGCGCAATTCTGAAATCCGCTCTGTTCCTTTGGGCCAATGCGGTTCTTTCGCTGTTAGCGCGGCAAGGTGGTTTTCGTAATCAAACCGAGGGATCGTATCATCTGGCTGGGGCTGCAGATACGCCGCCTTAATTGCACCATTGGTTGCCGCCTGAAACTGCGTCATTCGCCCACGATTCAACAAGTTTGCGACCAAAGACGTGATAAACACGGTCTTGCCCGCGCGGCTTAACCCCGTGACTCCCAACCTAATGACCTGATCGCCAAACGGTGCTGTCAGCCGGTCTGTAATGTCGGCAATCACCACGACAGCCCCTTTCCCAATCCAATTCACAACAAGATAGGCGCGGCTTCCTGTGATGTGTAGGGATTGAATTAGTTCAAATCTCCCCCTAAGCCGCAAGTATGGCACGTTTTGCGTTGAAAATTGAATATGATGGCGTGCCATTCTCTGGATGGCAGCGCCAAAACGATGTGCCGTCGGTTCAGGGCGCGGTTGAGGACGCTTTGGCCAAATTGGAAAAGCGCGATCACAAAATCGCCGCGGCTGGCCGCACGGATGCAGGGGTGCATGCCTTGGGTCAAGTCGCACACTGCGACATGGAAAAACCGTGGGACCCATTTCGCCTGTCAGAGGCGTTGAACTATCATCTCAAACCGTCGCCTGTGGCCATTGTTGCATGTGTGCAGGTCGATGATGAATGGCACGCCCGCTTTTCCGCGGTTGAGCGGCGCTATTTGTTTCGGTTGGTGTGCCGCCGTGCGCCTCTTGTGCTTGAGGCCGGTAAGGTCTGGCAAGTGAGCCAGCTTTTGGATGGCGAGGCAATGCAGGCTGGGGCGGATCGCCTACTGGGGCGGCATGATTTCACGACATTCCGGTCTTCAATTTGTCAGGCCAACAGCCCGTTGCGTACCTTGGATGAATTGCGTGTTGAACAGGTCGCGCGCCGTGATGGGGCGTTGGAATTCAACTTCCACGTCAGGGCGCGGTCATTCCTGCACAACCAAGTGCGCAGTTTTGTTGGCACCTTGGAACGCGTCGGTGTGGGCGCTTGGACGCCCGATGATGTGAGTGCTGCACTTGAGGCCAAGGATCGCAGCAAATGTGGTCCCGTTTGCCCGCCCCAAGGCCTGTATCTGGCAGACGTCACTTACCCCAACGCGCCGTTCGCCTAATCATTGTCCGTCAGCCCAGCCCCCGCACCGCCCGCACGTGAACTTTCGGTTTCAGGCACGAGGATTTTAGCCGCTAAACTTTCTAGGTGTTTCAACAGCTCTTCCGGCATTCTGCGTCGCCCAAGGGGCGCGTGGCTTGCTGGCAACGCGTGATGAAACCTTTCAAATGCCGCGCCAGTCTCGGTTACCTGCCAATGCAACGTTTTGGCGAGACGTGTTTCGTAGGCTGTAACATAGGCTTGGATCACCGCGTGTTCAGCAACGACCGTGCGTGGCCCCCGTCCTGCCAATACCAAGTCCAGCGCCACCGGCACGTTCATTGCCGCGCTGTCCAAAATCGGGCAACGGGTCAGTACATCAAGGTTCATAAACTGTGCGGCTTCGGCCAAGTCCTCGCAATAGCCCAGCGGCACAGAACCACCACGCGCAGCCTTTAGGAAAAGGGTCGTGATCTCGTTTGCAGAAAGCTCCATCAGCTGCTTCCTGCGAAAGTGGGTAGCCACCAATCATCGGCGTTGCCAGCCGTCAATTCGTCCGCCAAGGGCGCGCCCTGACACAAGGTAACTCGTGTCCAGCGATCTGACTTTGGGTCGAATTTCGCGGCGCCAAAAAATGCCAACTTGCAGCGCAGCATATCAATTGGAAGACATTCCTCACCAATTAGATTGTCGCGAATTTCGCTGTAAGGTGCATGTGCGTGCGATTGAACGCGCCGCACGGCAGATCGGTGATGGGGATGGATCGCCAAAAAATCCGCGACGGTCCCTTTATGGGACAAGTCCTTAGTCAAACGACTGACCTGCCGTGCAATATCTAAGGGGCTTTCAAGTTCAGCGCCAGGATCTTCGTGGCGCAATCCAAAGCGCGGTTCAGCTTTGGCTTGGGACACGTACCAGAACTGTGAACAGGCCTCTTTTGCGTCGAAATCCCGCTCCGCCCATGCCCAATCACGCGTCAAGATTACGTGAAGTTCGGCGCAAGTCATCGCTGGGGCGAGTTCCGCGATTTGGTCGGTCGCCATCTCGTCAGTAAGATCATCCACCAACGCCCCAAAGGGCTCGATCAACAACGCGGCAAGCAGTTCTTGTGTGTCGATGGAAACGCCCGCCGCCGATTGCCACAGATGTTCCAAAGGATCTGCCCCCGACATTGCGTCCGGTGTCATGAGCGCCGCTACCTGTGGCCATTCACGGCGCAGCACATCGATTCTGGATTGGCCTATTGCGTCAGGCACGTCCCACTGTGCCAAGTGTTCGGCAGCACGAACGGTAAGTGTATAAATCCGTTCAACTTGATCGGATGATAACGCTGGGATCGCTCTTACCCGCGCCAATGCTGTTTCACGGGCCGTAACCCATGCGTTCAGCAATATCGGGTGCGACACAAGGAACGGCGCCATGCCCAACCCTGTCGAATTTCCGATCCCAAGGTGTCGCTTCAGGTTGGGGGCAAGCGTTGCGCCTCCGATATGTTCGACCAGATCATGGGTGAACTCGCGGATCAACCAAACGGTCAGCATTTCGGCCATGAACGGTCCGCTCAGCCCTGGCCTATCGGCGATGACGCTGCGGTCAGCGATGCCAAACTTGCCGTTTCCGTAAACAGCTGTGGTGCGCATGAGATAGCCTGTTTGCCGGACCAAATCCGCGTCAGGTTGCTTGCCGGCTTGCAGCCGTTCAATCACATGCGCAAACAGCCTAACCGATTTGTTGGCACGGCTCAGGACAAGGTCGCGTTCTGTAAAACGCGCGGCTTCTTGTTTCGGGGCGCGCGCGACGATCCGCGCAATTTCAGCGGGATCTGGCACCCCATCATATAGAACATAGGTCGTGTCCCATGCGGTCGCGATTACGCGGTCTGTGCGTTGCTCGGGCGGCAAATCTGTTGAGACCGCGACCAGAGAATACGTAAATCCGCCCAGTTCGACGCAATAGACCGCATGGCCAAACCCCTCAGCGTCGATATTCCAAACAGGACGCTTAATTTTAGCCTGCTCGGCGGCCAAACGCCGCAACAAGGTTCGCAGGAATGACAGTCGCGTCGGAAATGATGCTCCCATACGGCGCAGGCGCATTACGTCCGATGGAGGACGTAATTCAACTATTGCGGCCCCGCACGTCATCCTACCTCTGGGCCGAAATTCTCGGCGTAAAAGCGATGCCAGTTGTCACCCATGATCCCATCGATATCCGCTTGGGACAGGCCCACATCCAACAACCCCTTGGTCACGTTTCCAAAATCACGATTGTCATTGAACCACGCCGGCATAGGCGGGAACCCGGGAGCAGCAGCAGATCCTTCGCCATAATCCATCGCCTTGGACCACCGCCCAACTCGCATCCATTCAACGACGCTGTCTGGTTGATCTTGGCACAAGTCAGTGCCGATCCCGAGATTTTGAGCGCCGTAACGGTCAGCCGCTTCCGCGATCATCTGACAGAAACTGTCCAGAGTGCAGTCCGACCCACCTGCTAGGTGATGCGGATAGACCGAAAACCCCAGCATACCGCCGCGAGCGACAAGCGCTTTTAAAACGGTGTCATCAAAGTTGCGCAGCGCGGGGTGCCACCAACTGGGATTGGCGTGGGTAATGGCGATCGGTCGCGACGACGCATCTATGGCCTCCAGTGTAGATCTGTCGCCAGAATGGCTCATGTCGATGACCAGACCAACGCGATTCATTTCAGTGACAGCTTGACGACCAAATCTAGTTAGGCCCGTGTCGTCATCCTCATAACAACCAGACGCGAGAAGCGATTGATTATTATAGGTTAACTGCATGAACCGCACGCCCATTTGATGGACGATTTCAATCAGGCCGATGTCATCCTCAATTGGGCTAGGGTTCTGAAACCCAAAGAAAATTGCAGTGCGCCCCGTTGCACGCGCCGTTTCGACATCCGCCGCCGTGGTGGCGCGCATGATCAGGTTGGGGAATTGCTCGAACCGCTTGTTCCATGCCTCAAGCTGCAAGACCATTTCACGAAAGCTTTCGTGGTAGACGATCGTGACATGCACTGCGTCCACACCGCCCTCACGCATTTGGCGGAAAACTTTTTCGGACCAGTTCGCGTATTGCAGATTATCAATCAAATATCCCATGCCACCACCCTGCCCCCGACCGCGATGCAGGTAAAGAGCATGGGCGACGTCAAAACGCACGGAATCGTCATCATTGTGATCGGCAATGCGACGCTTATGGCTGCTTTGTCGTTTCACAGCCCGACACAGTGCGATAGGTAAGAACTAACAAACAAGTCAGGCGCGAGCGGAACATGCGCAGTTCACACAGAATATTAGCACTTTGCCTCCTGATCGCCCCTTCGGCGCTCGTGGCGCAGGATGTGACGTTAGAACTTCCGGACAATGCGGCCGATTTACGGTCGACGCTGCGCACCGCATCATTAACGATGACACTGGAAGACGAAGGCACTGAATCACCGCAGGATTATGTAGCCGCCGCCCGTGCTGACTATCGCCGTCTGTTAACCGGGCTTTACGCCGAAGGGTATTACGGCGGCACGATCTCGATCCTTGTGGACGGTGTTGAGGCCGCAAATCTTGATCCATTAATCACACGCAGTTCGGTTTCCACAGTTGTCTTGAAGGTTGACCCTGGCCCGCGGTTCACGTTTGGACGCACCGATATTGCCCCCCTCGCCAGCGGCACCGAATTGCCCGAAGCGTTTAGCACGGGCAGCACCGCACGGTCCGACACCATTGGCGACGCGGCTAGCGATGCTGTTGCCGCATGGCGCAGTAACGGTCACGCTTTGGCGCGAACATCTGGACAATCCATCACCGCACGCCACCCTGATCGTCAACTTGATGTCACCGTCACAATCGATCCCGGACCAGAGCTGACCTTTGGAACAATCGAAGTTGAGGGCAACTCGGCGGTGCGCACGGAACGTGTCCTTGCGATTGCAGGCATTCCTAAGAACGGTTTCGATCCTGCAATGATTGATCGCGCCGAAGACAACCTGCGCCGCGCGGGGGCGTTTAACTCTGCAGCCGTTATCGAAAGCGACACCGCGGTAGACGGCACCTTGCCACTAACCATATCAGTGGTTGAACAAACGCCGCGCCGTATCGGGTTTGGTGCAGAGTATTCTTCTGTATCGGGGCTAACACTGTCGAGCTACTGGCTGCACCGAAACTTGTTGGGCGGGGCCGAAAGGTTGCGCATCGATGGCGAAATCACGGGGTTGTCTGGCGGTACAGGCGGTATTGATTACAGCCTTGGGGCAACATTCCTGCGGCCCGCTACATTTCGACAAGATACAGATTTCTATATCAACGCGACGGCGGAACAGCTGGACGAACCCACCTACTTTGCCCGCGACGTCAGCGTCGAAGCCGGCATCATACGCCGCATCCGCGATGATGTGATCTTGGAGTACGGTCTAGGCTTCGAGGTCGGTGAGATTTCGGACGACTTGGGCGATCGCAACTACGAACTTATCTACCTGCCGATCGCAGGAACGCTTGATCGCCGCAACGACGCCTTTGATGCCACGTCAGGATTTTATGCCAATCTGTCCATCACACCATTTGCCGGTTTCAATGACACCGACAGCGGCGCGCGCGTCGTGGGGGATGGCCGCATTTATCGCAGCTTCGGACAAGACGACCGATTTACCCTTGCCGCACGGGGGCAGCTGGGTGCGATTATTGGCGCTGACGCCGAGAACGTCCCATCAAGTTACCTCTTCTACTCAGGTGGCGGCGGCACGGTTCGCGGGCAATCCTACCAGTCCTTGGCCGTTGATTTGGGAAATGGCGATGAAATCGGCGGCACCGCTTTTATCGGGACCCAACTGGAAGCACGGGTCAGCGTAACCGACACCATCGGATTGGTCGGTTTCTATGACGCCGGATATATCGGGGCAGACCCGCTAAACCTCGGGGACGGAGATTGGCACAGCGGTGCAGGTATAGGTGTAAGATACGACACAGGCATCGGACCAATACGGCTTGATCTTGCGACGCCCACCAGTGGGGACGATGCAGGCAAACAACTCGAAGTTTATATCGGTATCGGGCAGGCATTCTGATGCGCAGACTGCTGGCAGTTCCCGTGGTCATTTGTGTTGGCATCGCGCCAGACTTTGCCGCATCTCAGACCAATGAAGATGATCGTGATTTCATTACCGGACTGATTGAAGACACCGTTTCAAGCGATGACCTCACGGTTCGCCTGGACAACTTTCAGGGCGCGCTAAGTTCCCAAGCGACGGCTGACGCAATCACTTTGGCCGACGCTGACGGCGTATGGTTGCGCCTTGATGGGCTTACGATCACATGGGACCGATCCGCGCTTTTGTCTGGACGCGTCGAAATCGAAGAACTAAGCGCTGACCGCATCGAATTGTTCCGAATTCCGGTATCCGACAACGAAACGGATCTCTCGTCTGCCGCAGCAGAACCATTCACCCTTCCGGATTTGCCCGTCTCCATCGACATTGATGCGGTAACGGCGGATGAGATTATCCTGACAGAGGACCTTTTAGGTGAAGCCATTGCTGCTCGGTTTTCGGGCGAGATGGTTCTTGCGGGTGGCGCGGGAAGTGCGAAACTCCAATTGGAACGAATTGATGACAAAGTTGGCGCTTTTGAAATCGACGTCGCTTATGAAGATGAAAACCGCCAACTGGCCCTCTTTTTAGATGCCCAAGAAGGCGAAGATGGGATCGCGGCGCGAATGCTAGGGCTTCCGGACCGCCCCTCTGTGAGGTTGGATATCGCCGGCGATGCCCCACTCGATGATTTTCAGGCCGACATTGCGCTTGCCACGGATGACGTTGATCGGGTGACGGGCACCGTTGCCCTGTCGCGCGAAAGCGGATCAGTTGATCAGGATTTTGCAATCGACTTGAGCGGTGACGTGCGGCCACTTTTGGAGTCCCAATACGATCCGTTCTTTGGCACCAACTCCGTTTTACGACTTGAAGGCACGCAGTTTGGCGGCGGCGGTGTCGACCTATCTGACCTCACGATTGCTGCGGATCAGATTGCCCTACGCGGCACGGCCAGCTTTGATGCATCTGGGTGGCCAGAAGCAATTGATCTGCGTGGGCAAGTCGGGTCTGGCACCCAAGAACCCGTCCTTTTACCTATCGCAGGAAGCGAAACCGAAGTCCGCAGCATGTCACTGGACGTGACCTATGACGTCGAAGCCGGAAACGAATGGACTGGCGCATTTGATATCGTTTCGCTGGAACAAGACGGTTTATCTATCGATACTTTGGCACTTTCCGGAGGTGGCATAATCATCCCAGGTGCGGACGAAACGCGCGGGCGATTCACTGCTGACCTGAATTACGCGGCACGAGGGTTCGCGCTTGCGGACCCTGCATTATCAGAAGCGCTCGGGCAGGATATTTCCGGCACGCTGACGATGGGACGACTTGAACAGGAACCTTTCGTGATCAACGCCATCACTCTTGAGGGTGCGGGGCTTTTGGTAAGTGGCAATGCAATTGTCAAAGGGCCTGATGATCGGTTCTGGACGCGCGCACAAATGACTGTGGATGCCGCTGATCTGTCACGATTTTCGGAGCTTACGACCCTTGATCTTTCGGGTGCAGGACAGATCGAATTGTCCGGTGACGTACAGCCTTTTGATGGAATTTTTGAACTGTACATTGGCGGTCAGACGACGGACCTTGCATTTGGGATTGATCAGGTTGACCCATTACTGACGGGCGCATCGACGGTGGCGTTGCAAGTTGATCGCGACACCACCGGTACGCGGTTGCGGAACGTGCAAGTTCAATCACAAGGGGTCGAGGCATCAGGACGTGGCGAGATAACCCCAGAGAGCGCTACCGCGACACTTCAAGCCGCTCTAACGGAGCTGTCGTTGATTAGTCCGTCTTTGTCTGGCCCTGCGACGCTGAACCTAGAAGTTGAAACCGACCAAAATGGCGTCATCATCCTGGACACGTCGGCCTCCGCACCGCGGGTTGATGCGGCCTTTCGGGGCATCGCAACACCGCAAGACGAAGGTTACGTCGTTCGCGGTGATGGTACCGTTTCCGCCACAGACCTGAGCGCCTATAGCGCGGTCGTCGGGCAACGTATGGCGGGCGGGCTATCAGTTGATCTGGAGGGAACATACGTCACGCAAACTGGCGTGTTGGATGCGGATGTGACCGCCCAAACGCAAAATATTAAACTGGCGTCGACCGCGCTTGATCCCGTTTTTGCGGGGCTTGGCCGGATCAGCGCTGGCGTGAGCCTATCGCAGGCCCGTCGTTTGCGCATTGATGCTTTGGATGTGGTGTTCCCGAACTTAACGGCGCAAGGCGCGATCACGACAACAGGCAGCGATACAGTGGCGAACTTATCCGCCAGATTGCGCGACATTTCTTTGTTTGTGTCCGACTTTTCAGGACCAGTCGTGGCCGAAATCGCCGCCCAACAAGATAGCGCTGGTTGGCAAGTATCTGGCGACGCGACCGGTCCCAATAATACATCCGCGCGCGCAACGGGACGAGTTTCAAACGCGGGCATATTCGATATGTCTGTAGCGGGATCGGCTCTTATGGCACTGGCAAACATCTATATCGCGCCACGCCAAGTCAGTGGGTTGGCACAATATGATTTGACCATTCAAGGTCCTGCACAATTAAGCTCGGTTCGCGGCCCTATTCGCATTCAGAACGCACGCTTTATTGCACCTAACTTTCGACAAACCCTCGAGGACATCAATGGTACTTTGACGCTGGCGGGCGGAACCGCACGCTTTGAATTCAGCGGGCAAGGTGCCACAGGCGGCGATCTTAGCATCACTGGCCCCATCGATCTTTCCGCCCCCTACCAAGCGGCAATTACGGTCGGAATCTCGGACTATGTTCTGCAAGATTCAACGCTATACCGTGCGACCGCACAGGGGCAGATCGGCCTAAACGGCCCATTGGCAGGCGGGGCGACAATCTCGGGTCTGATTGATCTCGGGGATGTTGAAGTGCAAGTCCCATCAACCGGTGTCAGTGCTTTGGGCAGTCTTCCCGCAGTCACCCATCTAGGCGTTCCGATGGACGTTCAACGAACGCTTGCCCGCGCGAGCGTCGGCGTAACGGCATCGGATAGCGAAACGGCCCAAGGCGGCACGGACTATCCAATCGACCTTCTAATCCGCGCACCTTCGCGCATTTTTGTGCGGGGGCGCGGTTTGGATGCCGAACTTGGCGGGCAGCTTCGCTTGACCGGAAGCACTAGCAACATTGTTCCAATCGGTAGGTTTGAACTCGAGCGAGGGCGGCTGAATATTCTTGGGCAGCGTTTCGATCTGGATGAAGGCTACGCCGAACTTCAGGGTGATTTCTCGCCCTACCTACGGCTTGTCGCGACGACTGAAGCCGCAACAGGAACCACCATCAGCATCATCGTAGAAGGCACGGCGGATGACATCGAAGTGCTCTTCGAAAGTTCACCAGAACTGCCGCAAGACGAAGTTCTCGCACAGCTATTATTTGGCCGCGACCTATCATCAATCTCGCCGTTGCAGGCGGTGCAACTGGCGTCCGCTGTGGCTACGCTGGCCGGCAACGGCAATGGTGGGGTGATCAATAACCTGCGTGAGGGG
Source organism: Octadecabacter algicola (assembly GCF_021532625.1). Lineage (GTDB taxonomy): Bacteria > Pseudomonadota > Alphaproteobacteria > Rhodobacterales > Rhodobacteraceae > Octadecabacter > Octadecabacter algicola. Next base: position 551,318 of record NZ_JAKGAR010000002.1, on the reverse strand, counting down.
CTTGATCTGGACGATTTCGACATTGTCACCGACGAGGATGGCAACGCCGCCGTCCGCGCGGGGAAATACATCTCGGACAATGTTTACACCGATGTAACCGTGGGCGCGGATGGTACGTCTGAAATCAACCTTAACATTGATATCGACCGCAATTTTACGGCTCGAGGATCGGTGGCCAATGATGGTGAAACCAGCGTCGGCATCTTTTTTGAACGCGACTACTAAGACCAGCCTTCGCACCTTTCTTATAGTAACGCTCGACACCTGTTCGGCTTTGAGGTTGAATCACTGTGTCATCGATCCCCAACAAGGCGCACTAGAACGAATGCAACATTCCACAAATAAGGGCCCTGCATATCTGGTCGCATTCGCCTGTCTTGAGGCTGCGAAATGAACGCAATTGGGCTCGATCTTGGCGGCACAAAAATCGAAGCGCAGGTTTTTGATGCGAATTGGCAGGCCGCAGCCAAACGGCGGGTTGAAACGCCAAAGGACTATGCTGCCTTACTGACCGTTGTAACCGATTTGATTGCATGGGCGGACGACACTGCAGGGGCAATCCTACCCATCGGGATCGGTGCGGCTGGCTTGATCAACCCGCACACAGGCAATGCCCTGACCGCAAATGTCTGCGCCAATGGGCAATCAATCCCCAAGGACATCGAACATATACTTGGACGGGATATAACCTATATCAATGACAGCCGCGCTCTCACCTTGTCAGAGGCTGTGTTCGGCGTTGGCAAGAACCATGCGACAGTTATGGCCGTGATCCTTGGCACGGGGGTTGGCGGCGGAATCGCGGTTGATGGCAAACTGCGATCCGGAGCGACCCAAACCGGCGGCGAATTCGGCCATACGTCCCTGTCCGCAAACATAGTGGCAAAACACGGGTTGCCACTGGTGCCTTGCGGTTGCGGCGCTGTCGGTTGTGTTGAAACTTATGTATCGGGTCCGGGCATGGAACGCCTGGCCTTGGCCTTATCAGGGACCGCAATGACCGCCCGCGAGGTCGCCGCAAAAGGCACACCTGATGCTGAGCGGATCTGGCAGGTTTGGCTCACATTGGTTGCTGATCTTTTGCGAAATCTTATCCTGACCGCTGATCCTGATGTCATAGTTTTGGCAGGCGGGCTTAGTAATATTGCATGCATCACAGATGATCTGGCACGCGTCACCCGTGATGCCCAAATCGGTGATTTTGTAGTCCCCCCCATCGTTCTCGCCCAAGGCGGGGACGCCAGCGGCGCAAGAGGAGCGGCCTATGCCGCATGGCAAAACGGAAATGACTGATACATGGATCGCCCCTGACCAACTTTTTGATGGAACAACGTTGCACGATGGTTTGGCCGTGCGTGTGCAGGATCGAAAAGTGACTGAAATCGCGCCCGTACCAAGGTCGGCACTGGCGTTTCGCGGCACCCTGACCCCCGGTTTCGTCGACCTTCAAGTGAATGGCGGTGGCGGCGTCATGGTCAACAGCACCCCTACCCCAGACGGGCTAAAGTCCATCGCGGCGGCCCATCGTGGACTTGGCACAGTCGCCATTCTGCCGACTGTCATCACCGATCACCCAGATGTTTTGGACCAAGCTGCCAGTGCTGCAGTTGCAGCCTTTGGACAAGATGGCATCATCGGATTGCATATCGAAGGGCCGCATATTTCATTGGCTCGTCGCGGAACGCACTCTGCCGATTTCATTCGCGATCTGGATGATCGCACTATTGATGTCATTGCAGGTTTGCACGCAGCAGGCATGCCCGTGAAGATTACTCTCGCGCCAGAGGCTGCACAGATGGCCCAGATTTCAGCGCTGGTCACAATGGGAGCCATAGTCTCCTTGGGCCACACCGATGCTTCGGCGCAAACGATCACTAATGCTATTAAAGCAGGCGCCACCTGCGGTACCCATTTGTTCAATGCCATGTCCCAGATGACGGGCCGCGCGCCCGGCGCGGTGGGGGCCTTGATCAATTCGGATTGCCACATCGGCGTCATTTGCGATGGGCATCATGTATCGAACGAAATGCTAGCATTGGCGATCCGCGCGCGTCCCTGCCCTGACCGCATGTTCCTAGTCTCGGATGCTATGGCGACGGTTGGAGGGCCAGATCATTTCGATCTCTACGGCGACACGATCACCGTTATGGACGGCAAACTCGTCAATTCCGAGGGCAACCTAGCAGGCGCACATGTATCCCAAGCCCAAGGGGTTCAGCGGTTGGTGCGCGATGTCGGGTTAGGCCTGCAAGCCGCGTTGCGGATGGCAGTAACGACACCTGCGACATTCATCGGCAGACCTGACCTTGCGACGATAATCGGTCGCGAGATCGGAGACGTAATACTGTTGTCACCGAGCCTCGATTTCCAAGGTCCGTTGAGCGCGGTCACTTAGCCGCGGTCTTCGATCATCTGGCGCGACACGATCAGGTGCATGATTTCATTGGTGCCTTCAAGAATTTGATGAACCCGCAAATCACGTAGGATTTTTTCTATCCCGTAGTCTGCCAGATAGCCGTACCCGCCATGCAGCTGCAGCGCGTCGTTGGTCACTTCAAACGCAACATCGGTAACAAAAGTTTTCGCCATGGCGCAGTGTTTCACGCGGTCGTGGGCGCTTGTGTCCAGCTTCCACGCGGCCTGACGCAGGAACACCCGCGCCGCCTGTAGTTTAATCTCCATCTCGGCAAGTTTGAACTGTAAGGCTTGGAACTGATCAATCGTCTTGCCGAACGCCTTGCGCTCACCGGTATAATTCAACGCCGCATCCAAAGCCGCCTGCGCCCCCCCCAATGCCGACGCGGCGATGTTCAGTCGTCCACCATCAAGACCCGCCATGGCATAGCTAAAACCACGGCCTTCTTCGCCAACCAAATTGGCGGCGGGCACAGCACAGGCATCGAACTGCACTTGTCGTGTCGGTTGCGCCCGCCAACCCATTTTTTCTTCTAGTGCACCAAACGATAGACCATCGGTGCCGTCTTCGACCAAGACTGCGGAAATACCACGCGGGCCGTTCTCGCCCGTGCGCACCATGGTAAGATAGACATCAGAATAACCGCCGCCAGAAATGAACGCTTTGGTGCCTGACAGCACATATCCCCCATCACTCTTTTCCGCCTTTGTGCGCAATGCCGCCGCATCTGACCCGGACCCCGGTTCTGTCAAACAATAGGACGCGACCTTTTCCATGCTGCATAACTTAGGAAGCCATTCGGATTTCATGCCTTCGGACCCGAATTTGTCGATCATCCCTGCACACATGTTGTGAATCGAAATGAACGAGGCGACCGACGGACAAGCCATAGAAAGGGCTTCAAACACCATCGTTGCATCCAGTCGGGACAGACCGGATCCGCCGAACTCCTCAGAGACGTAGCACCCAGCAAGACCCAAGGCCGCAACCTCGGACCAAAGCTCTTTCGGGATAGTACCTTGTTTTTCCCATTCCGCCGCGAAGGGCGCGATGTGCTCTTGGCCAAACTGATAGGCCATGTCGAATATCGCAGTCTGTTCTTCAGTTAATGCAAAGTCCATGACGCCCTCCTTTTGGTTCTTATTCCATCACTGGGATAGAAAATTCGCCGCCTTCTTTGATGCCCGATGGCCAACGCGCGGTGACAGTTTTGGTGCGTGTGTAGAACTTAAACGCGTCCGGCCCGTGCTGGTTCAAATCGCCGAACACGGATTTCTTCCAGCCGCCAAAGGTGTGATAAGCCAGCGGCACTGGGATCGGTACGTTGATCCCGACCATGCCAACATTGATCCGGTTCGCGAAATCGCGTGCCGCATCGCCATCCCGCGTATAGATCGCGGTGCCATTGCCGTATTCATGATCCATCGCAAGGCCGATTGCCTCTTCATAGGATTGGGCGCGAACACATGTCAGCACAGGTCCGAAAATCTCGTGCTTATAGATGTCCATGTCTTTGGTGGCTTTATCGAAAAGGTGCGGCCCAATAAAATAGCCGTCCTCATAACCCTGCAGCTTGAAGTCACGCCCATCAACGACCAGTTCCGCACCTTGATCTATGCCCGTCTGCACAAGACGTTCGATGTTGGCTTTGGCAGCGCCAGTAACGACTGGGCCGTAATCCACATCCGCACCGGACGTATAAGGGCCGACTTTCAGTGCTTCGATACGTGGCACCAATTTTTCAATCAAGCGATCCGCGGTTTCGTCGCCCACTGGAACCGCGACGGAAATCGCCATGCAGCGTTCACCAGCTGCACCGTACCCAGCACCAACCAGTGCGTCAGCAGCCTGATCCATGTCCGCATCCGGCATAATGATCATGTGGTTTTTCGCACCACCGAAACACTGGACGCGTTTGCCGTTAGCACAGCCCGTTGAATAGATGTATTCGGCGATCGGTGTTGAACCAACAAAGCCGACAGACTGGATTACGTCGTGATGCAGGATTGCATCCACGGCTTCTTTGTCCCCGTTTACGACCTGCAGGATGCCTTTTGGCAGACCTGCTTCTTCCATCAATTCGGCCAGCATCAGTGGCACGGACGGATCACGTTCGGACGGTTTCAGGATAAACGCATTGCCACACGCAATGGCTGGCGCGAACATCCACATCGGGATCATCGCAGGGAAGTTGAATGGCGTAATACCAGCCGTGACACCCAAAGCCTGACGCATAGAATACATATCAATACCGGGGCCAGCGCTGTCGGTAAAATCCCCCTTAAGCAGTTCTGGTGCGCCGATGCAGTACTCAACCACTTCAAGGCCACGCTGCACATCGCCAGCCGCATCCGGCAGGGTCTTGCCGTGCTCGCGGCTCAGGGCTTCTGCAAGCTTGTCCATGTTGTCGTTCAATAGCCCGACGAATTTCATTAGAACACGGGCGCGGCGCTGTGGGTTGGTCGCGGCCCACGCTGGTTGTGCAGCCTGCGCGAACTTCACCGCTTGGTCCATCTCTTCTACGCTGGCCAGCGGGCATTTTGCCTGCACTTCACCAGTTGCGGGGTTCATAACATCAGAAAAACGACCAGAAGTCCCTTTGACGTGGGCGCCGTTCATATAGTGCGTGAGTTCTTGCATTGCCGTGCTCCTATCAGATTTGGCACAACGATACCCTTGCAAAAAGGCCTGCGAAAGAGGCAAGATTTCAAAATAGCTTTGCATTTCTGCAAAGCCTTACTGGTATAGAATTGGAAACCGACGTGGCACACAACTGGGATGATCTAAGGCTGTTTCTGGCCGTGGCCCGCGAACAGGGGTTGTCAGGGGCGGGTAAGGTGGTTCGACTAGACCCCGCAACATTAGGCCGGCGTGTGGCTAGGCTGGAAAAGGCACTGCAGGTCGCGTTGTTTGTTAAATCACCGCAGGGTTACGCACTGACCGCCGCAGGTGAACAACTGTTCGCCCGCGCCGAAGCTGCCGAACAGGCGATGATCCTCGCGACAGCGGACGTCGCGGACCAAAGCGACCACCTAAGCGGGCAAATCCGGATCGGCGCGCCTGATGGCTGCGCGAACTTCGTCTTACCGCAGGTCTGCGCGCACATCGTAGAAGACAACCCAGAACTCGACATCCAGATTGTCGCCCTGCCCCGTGTTTTTAACCTGTCCCGTCGCGAAGCCGATATGGCCATCGGCGTAAGCGCCCCGACGGCCGGCCGGTTGGTTGTGCAAAAAATTACCGACTACAAACTGCACCTGGCCGCATCGGCCCGCTACCTTGCGACCCGCTCGCCGATTTCCAATATCGCGGATCTCAAATCTCATCGGATGGTCGGCTATATCCCCGATATGATTTTTGACCGTGAATTGGATTATCTTGCTGAAATTGGTCAAAGCCGAGTGCCGATGGCATCCAACTCTGTGTCCGTGCAAGTTAACATGATTCAACAAGCAGGTGGCGTCGGAGTCATGCATGACTTTTCGCTCCCCGCGACACAGGACGTGCGGCGTATCTTGACCGATCACGTCAGCCTTACCCGATCGTTCTATCTAATCCGCCACGCGGATGATCAACGAAACCAGCGCTTGGCGCGATTTGCCAAGGCGCTCGTGAGCGGGGTGCGAAGCGAAGTCGAACGGCTTGAGGCGCAGGCAGTATAGATCCGCAGCTACCTCATGTTCCTTGCATTGCCGTTCTCTGCGTCCCAGAAAGATAGGAACACGAAACACGAGCACCTGAGGATCCCATGAAGTTATTGCGCTATGGCCCGGTCGGCCAAGAAAAACCCGGTTGCCTAGATGTGGACGGTCGTGTGCGTGATCTATCCGGGCATGTCGATGACATCGCAGGCGACACGTTGCTGCCAGAAACTATCGACCGCCTGAAGGGGGTGGATGTTTCAACTTTGCCTGTCGTGGCTGGCACCCCACAAGATGATCTGCGCCTTGGGGCCTGTGTGGGCCACTCTGGAAAGTTCGTTTGTATCGGTCTGAACTACGCCGATCACGCCGCTGAAAGCGGTCTAGAAGTACCACCCGAGCCAGTGATCTTCAGCAAATGGACGTCGTCTATTGTTGGCCCTGACGATGATGTCGTCATTCCGCGTGGGTCTGAAAAGACAGACTGGGAAGTAGAGCTAGGCATCGTAATCGGTAAGGGCGGATCCTACATCGACGAGGCCGACGCGATGGACCACGTGGCAGGGTTCTGTGTCATCAATGACGTGTCAGAGCGCGCCTACCAAATTGAACGTTCGGGCACGTGGGACAAGGGTAAGGGCTGCGACACATTCGGCCCTATCGGCCCTTGGCTTGTGACGCCGGATGAAGCTGGCAACTACGACGACCTCGCGATGTGGCTAGAAGTGGACGGCACCCGCCACCAAAACGGATCCACGGCGACGATGGTCTACAAAGTCCCGCACCTAATTGCTTATTGTTCACAGTTCATGAGCCTACAACCGGGTGACCTGATTTCAACAGGCACGCCCCCCGGCGTTGGGATGGGCCTGACGCCACAGAAATACCTGAAGGGCGGCGAAACGATGCGCCTTGGCATCGATGGTCTGGGTGTTCAAACGCAATCAGTGCGCAATGCGGACTGATCAGACGTTCGCCCCCGTCGATCACATGAGCCACGCCCGTTTTGTGTCTGCTTTTATCTCAGGCCAGATAGGTCACCAACACGGCGATTTCTCAGACTGAAGTGGTGCGACCAAAGCGGTTTTCTTTAAATGTCTTACCATCTCTTCACTCCCTTAGCTCAAGGGGAGCCTTAGTGAAGCGGCAAACAACCTCAATCGCACTTTGAAGAATGAGCGCACAAAAAAGGCCGCGCGTTCGATGTGAACGCGCGGCCTAGATTAAGTGTCTAACGACTTAGCCGATAATGGCGTTCAGCGTTGCAGACGGGCGCATAACTGCTTCTGTTTTTGCTGTGTCTGTACGGTAGTAGCCGCCCAGATCAGCTGCGCCGCCCTGTGCTGCAGCAAGTTCGGCGAGGATCGCAGTTTCGCCGTCAGCCAGCGCCGTTGCGATTGGTGCGAAATGCGCAGCCATGTCAGCGTCGCTGTTCTGCGCCGCAAGGGCTTCGGCCCAGTAGCGTGCAAACCAGTAGTGGCTGTCACGGTTGTCAGGCTCACCCACCTTGCGGGACGGTGAACGGCTATTGTCGAGGATGCCCTGCGTCGCAGCATCAACCGCCTGCCCCAAAACACGGGCCTTTTCGTTGCCCTTGGCATCTGCCAAGAACTGAAGGCTTTCGCCCAGCGCACAGAATTCGCCAAGGCTGTCCCAACGCAGGTGGCTTTCTTCGACCAGCTGCTGAACGTGCTTAGGTGCGGAACCACCAGCGCCGGTTTCAAAAAGGCCGCCGCCGTTCATCAATTTCACGATAGAAAGCATCTTTGCGGATGTCGCCAGTTCTAGGATCGGGAACAGATCGGTCAGGTAGTCGCGCAGAACGTTGCCTGTGATCGCAATGGAATTCTTACCCGCTGTGATAGTTTCGAGCGAGGCGCGCGTTGCTTCGCGTGGTGCCATGATGGTGAATTTATCTGCAACGCCTTTGGCCTCAAGGATTGGCGTAACGTATTTGATCAGTTCAGCATCGTGGGCGCGGTTCGCGTCCAGCCAGAAGATCGCTTCGCAGCCTTCGGCCTTTTGACGGTCAATCGCAAGGTTTACCCAGTCTTCGATCGGCGCTTTGCGCGCAGACGCAGAACGCCAGATATCGTTTGCTTCAACTTTGTGCTCGTGCAGGACTGTGCCGTCATCAAGGATCATCTTGACTGTGCCAGCCTCTGGCATTTCGAACGTTGTCGGGTGGGAGCCGTACTCTTCCGCTTTTTGCGCCATCAGACCAATGTTCTGAACTGTGCCTGCAGTAGCAGGGTTCAGCTTGCCGTTCTCTTTGAAGAACTTGATGGTCTCGTCGTATACAGGTGCATAGGAATTGTCTGGGATCACGCAGTTGCTGTCCCCTTCTTTGCCATCTGGGCCCCAGCCTTTGCCGCCTGCGCGGATCAGGGCTGGCATGGATGCATCGATGATAACGTCAGAAGAGACGTGCAGGTTGGTGATGCCTTTGTCGGAATCAACCATGTACATCGGTGGGCGGGCTGCCATGCAAGCTTCGATGTCTGCTTTGATGTCTGCATTACCGTCAATACGCGCCAACAGATCACCCAAACCGGCGTTTGGGTTCACCCCCAGATCGGCCATCGCTGCGCCGTGCTTTTCAAAGACAGGCGCGAGGAATGCTTTCACTGCGTGGCCGAAGATGATCGGGTCAGAGACCTTCATCATCGTTGCCTTCATGTGGAGCGAAAACAACGTGCCGTCTTTGGCTGTGTCTTCAATCTGCTCGGCCAAGAACGCGTCAAGCGCTGCAGCAGACATGAATGTTGCGTCAACGACGGTGCCTGCAGGGTAGGAAACGCCTTCTTTTAGAACAGTTTCGCCTGCGTCTGTGACCAGAACGATTTTCGCTGTCGCTTCTTTATCAAGTGTCGCAGACACTTCGTTGGAGAAGAAATCATTGCCGGACATAGACGACACCTTGGTCTTGCTGTCGGCTGTCCACTCACCCATGCGGTGCGGGTTGTTTTGTGCGAATGTCTTAACAGCCTTGGCCGCGCGACGATCCGAGTTCCCTTCGCGCAGAACAGGGTTCACAGCGGAACCCTTCATGCCGTCGTAACGGGCCTGAATGTCTTTTTCTTCTGCAGTTGTCGGCGCATCTGGATAATCAGGAACGTCAAAACCGTTGGCCTGAAGTTCAGCAATCGCCGCTTTCAGCTGTGGAACAGATGCAGAGATATTCGGGAGCTTGATGACGTTTGCTTCTGGTGTTTTCACCAGACGGCCCAGTTCAGCCAGGTCATCGGATTGAAACTGCTCTTTGGTCAACTTCTCGGGGAACGTTGCCAGGACGCGGCCAGCAAGGCTGATGTCTTTGGTGCCAACTGTCACGCCAGCAGCCGCGGCGAATTTTTGAATGATTGGCAGGAACGACGCGGATGCCAGTTCTGGCGCTTCGTCGACTTTGGTGTAGATGATATCTGACATAGGAATCCCCTTGCATGACGTTTGACGGCTTATTAGCCGAAGCAATTGCAAAGGTCGATAGTATACCGTTGTATACGGATGCCGCGCGGCAATTTGCGTCACCCCACTGCGAAACGCGGCCGGACCCCACAAAAATTACCGCGCTAGGGTGCCGTTACCGCAGCCGCGCTTCTGTCTTACGATCAAACAACATCGTGCGTTCTGCGGGGAATGTGATGCCAACGCGCCCACCCGCAAGCGAGCGATCATCCCCATGTTCTTCGACGATAATCTTTTCGCCAGTCGAAGACATCAGGTAGGCGTAGGACGTACCCCCCAGCGCTTCTGTCAGGTCAATACTGTGCGTATCACCGGCAGGATCAATCGTGATGTGTTCAGGACGGACACCCAAGGTCACCTCAGTTCCTTCGGCTGGAAGCGTAACGGGAACGCTGACACTGGCCTGCAAGCCAGGCACCTCAACTTGACCGTTCTTCACCACGCCGTCCAAGAAGTTCATTGCAGGTGAGCCGATAAATCCTGCAACGAATTTGTTGTCGGGATCCCGATAAAGGTCCAGCGGTGCGCCGACCTGTTCGATCCGACCGCTGCGCAGCACTACAATCTTATCCGCCAAGGTCATTGCCTCAACTTGATCGTGCGTCACGTAGATCATGGTCGCGCCGATCTCTTTGTGAAGCCGCGCAATCTCGACCCGCATTTCAACACGCAGTTCGGCATCGAGGTTGGACAACGGTTCGTCGAACAAGAACACCTCCGGGCCGCGAACAATCGCACGCCCGATAGAAACACGCTGGCGTTGGCCGCCGGACAAAGCAGCCGGTTTACGGTCGAGGTATTCTTCAAGCTTTAGGATACGGGTAGCTTCAGCAACTTTTTCGGCGATCTCGGCTTTCGGGTGACCGTTCATTTTCAACCCGAACCCCATATTTTCCTTAACCGTCATATGCGGATAAAGCGCGTACGTCTGGAAAACCATCGCAACACCACGTTCGGCAGGGTCCATCGCGGTAACGTCTCTCTCACCGATCGTCATTGCGCCTGCTGTGGTTTCCTCAAGGCCCGCAACCATGCGCAACAATGTCGACTTGCCACAGCCCGATGGCCCTACAAAGACGCAGAACTCACCATCCTTGATTTCCAGATCGATCCCATGGATCACCTGAACATCGCCATAGCGTTTGATTACGTTCTGAAGTGTTACACCAGACATGATCGTTTTCCTTTATTAAAGATAGTTAAGACGGGAACTGCCAGGACGAAGCCTCAGCGCCTATCTTTTGAGTGACATCGAGGAGAGGCTCACGAAATTCGCAAAGCGTCTCGAGAGAATGTTGGGATGTGGACGTCGCAATAGAGACCGCCCCCAACATCCTGCCGTTCTCAGATAAAATAGGGGCCGCAATAGAAATTGTGCCCTGCTCATGTTCTTCGCGGTCAAACGAAATGCCTTCCGCCCTAATCTGTTCCAATTCTTGAAGAAGCGTCTCGGCGGATCCGTGGGTCGCAGACGTGTATTTGAAGTAAGCTTGTTGTTGCAAAGCAAGCTCCAACCGCTTTGGAGCCATGAATGCCAGCATCGCTTTGCCGACGCCCGTGCAATAAGCAGGCGCCACCTTACCAGCCCGCGCGAGGGTCTCAGGGCTCTCGGCCAACCTGATCTTGTCGATGAACAAAACCTGCCCGTGATCGACTTGAGCCACGTGAATTGTTTCACCCACCTGCGCTGCCAGCGATTCGATAAAAGGTCTGGCAATCGGTGCAAGTGAAGCGTTCTTCCATGCTGCATGTGCAAGCCGAATGAGGCGAACACCAAGGCTGTATGTCTGATCTTCGGCGTCAAACGACAACATCGATTGCTCCACCAAAGACTTCATCAACCTATAGAGAGTTCCCTTGGGAAATTCAGACATTTCAAGGACTTCAGGAAAGCGTACAGGCCTCTCGAACGAGGCCACAAGCTCGAGAACCTCGAGTGCTTTTTTGACCGTTCCGCTTCCGGCTGTCCCAGTCGACATATGTCCAACCCCTCCCCTTCACCCAGCTCCCGATGGGCAATGTTGCTGTTGACAAAACTAGGGCAATTATGCTCATGTTGCAACATGCAAACTTGCATTTCACTATTTGAAACGTGTCGGGGAGGACACCATGAGCAAAACATTCAAGGGAACAATAGCAGCGCTATCTGCTGCAACCATTCTGGCGGGCAGCGCGTCCGCCCAGTCGCTTTCTGGCGATCTTCGCATCGTCTCTGACATGTCCAACCCTGCGCCACGCGCGGTGATGGAAGGCCTTGCTGCTGACTTTGGCGCAATGCACCCTGATCTTAACATTGAGCTCGAGATCGTTGATCGTGAAGCTTGGAAAACTCAAATTCGCAACGCGTTGACAGCCAATGCGCCAGACGTTGTTAACTGGTACGCAGCAACACGTATGACACCATACGTCGACGCGGGTCTGTTCATGGACATTTCTGATTTGTGGGAAGATCCTGCAATGGCAGATCTCGCATCAACAAAAGGTGCGATGACGTTGAACGGCGCTCAGTGGGGCGTTCCGTACACATACTACCAATGGGGCGTCTACTACCGCAAAGATATCTTTGAGGAGCTTGGCCTTTCCGAACCCACAACTTGGGATGAAGAGATTGCCAACTGTCAGGTGATCGTCGATTCCGGCCGCGCGTGTTACACCATCGGATCCAAATACCTTTGGACTGCTGGCGGTTGGTTCGACTACATCAACTCGCGCACCAACGGGTACGAGTTCCACATCCAGCTCGCCAACGGCGAAGTTGAATGGACCGATGATCGTGTTCGCGAAACATTCGCCAACTGGCGTACCCTTATCGATATGGGCGCATTCATCGAAGACCACCAAGCATACAGCTGGCAAGAAGCATTGCCCTTCATGGTAGACGGTGAAGCCGCATCCTATCTGATGGGTAACTTTGCAGTTGCTGCGATGCGCGACGGCGGCCTGACAGATGATCAGTTGGACTTTTACCAGTTCCCACAGATCAACCCTGATGTTGCACCAGCTGAGGATGCGCCAACAGATACGTTCCACATCCCAAGTGGTGCACAGAACGTTGAAGCGGCCAAAGCGTTCCTGCTTTATGTGACTTCACCTGACGTTCAGTCCGCGATCAATGGCGGCGACGCACTTGGTCAGCTACCTGTGAACGCAGCAGCAGCCGTTTCTGATGACAAGTTCATTCAGGAAGGCTTTGACATGCTGTCCAACAACGCATCTGGCGGCATCATGCAGTTCTTCGATCGCGATTTCCCAGCGGAAATGGCATCGGTCGGCATGGAAGGCCTGCAGGAATTCATGGTGTTCCCCGACAATCTGGACGACATCCTTGAACGCCTCGAAGACACGCGTCAGCGCGTCTACCAGTAAGCGGCATTCGGGCGGGCCCAAGTGGCCCGCCCACACCATCTACATCACATCCAATCCCAACCTATCTGTAAGCCGCGCTTTGCGTCTTTCACATGCGTTGACGCGTCAGGAGACTCCCAATGGCAACGGCCACCACTCAGAACAGAAGCTGGTATAGACGAAATGAAATAGCGGTGACGCCGTGGCTCTTTCTTTTGCCCGGTATTCTCTTTTTCGCGCTTTATGTAATTATCCCAATTTTTCAGTCGGTCTGGATTTCCTTCCATGAATGGGATGGCTTAGGCGAAAAAACATGGGTGGGTACCGCAAACTATGAACGCCTGTTGGGCGGGGATCGCAAATTCGAGACCTCATTCTGGAACAACCTCAAGTGGTTGGTTCTTTATTTGCTAGCCATTCCGATGGGCCTGTCGATCTCGTTATTTCTCAACCAAACCGTGCGCGGCATCCGGCTTTATAAATCGCTGTTCTTCTTCCCCTTTGTGATTTCACAAGTGGTCGTCGGCTTGGTGTTTTCTTGGTTTTACCTGCCCAATGACGGGCTATTTGACGTGATCACCGGTCTTGTGGGGATCGACATTAAAGGTGGTGTTTTGGGCAACCCGAACACGGCGACCTATGGCATCATCGCTGCAGGGCTTTGGCCGCAAACTGCATATTGTATGATCCTGTACCTCACTGGCTTGAATGCCGTTGACCCCGAACAAGTCGAAGCCGCCCGATTGGACGGCGCAAAAGGCCTCAAAATGCTTTGGTATGTGATCATCCCACAGCTAAAACCTGCAACGTTCATTGCCTTTGTTGTAACGATCATCGGTGCTTTGCGGTCCTTTGACTTTATTGCCGTTATGACCAATGGCGGACCGTTCGGGTCAACCCGCGTCTTGTCGTTCTACATGTTCGAAGAATCCCTTTCTGAATTCGGGTTCCGCATGGGCTATGGCGCGGCCATCGCTGTTGTCTTGTTCTTCATTATGCTCATCTTCATCGGCTACTTCTTGTGGTCGATGTACCAAGACGAAAAGGGCGTGCGCTGATGTTTCCCAAACCTTTAGAAAAGTCATCACGCAACTGGCAGATCAGCTATCAGGTTTTGTTGCCGCTAACGCTTATTGTCTGGCTTTTGCCATTGATCGCAGTCGCAGTTTTTTCGATCAAACCGGAGGCAGATTTCGTCAACGGTAACTATTGGGGCCTCCCATCGTCGTTCGAGTTCTTCACCAATTACGGTAAGGTCTTCTTTGAATCCGACATGCCACGATACTTGTGGAACTCTGTGTTGATCACCGTTCCAACCGTGATCGGCTGCATCATCTTATCATCGATGACTGGGTTTGCCCTTGGTGTATATAAGTTCCGCGGCAACCTGTTGATCTTCTTCATGTTCATTGCCGGCAATTTCGTGCCCTTCCAAATCTTGATGGTACCTGTGCGCGACCTGACGCTGTCGTTGAACCTTTACGACACAAAACTGGGTCTAATCTTGTTCCATGTGGCCTTTCAGACAGGGTTTTGTACGCTGTTTATGCGCAACTTCATTCGCGCCTTGCCGTTCCCTCTGATCGAAGCCGCCCGTGTTGAGGGCGTGAGAGAATGGCGCATCTTCCTTTTCGTAGTCTTGCCGCTGATGAAACCTGCGCTCGCCGCCCTTGCAGTCTTGATCTTTACGTTCATCTGGAACGACTATTTCTGGGCGATCGTTTTGACCCAAGGACCAGACAGCCAACCTGTAACTGCCGGTATTACGTCATTTAACAGTCAGTTTCGCGCAGCCTATCATTTGATGTCTGCAGGCAGCATCGTCGCTGCCCTGCCACCTGTGGCGATGTTCTTTCTCATGCAGAAGCACTTCATCGCAGGCCTAACTCTCGGAGCCGTAAAATGATCCAATGCTGGCGACTGGATGACAGCCGTCAATCGCTGGTGCTCGGATCCCACAAAGACCGCCTCGCTGAGGTGGTCTATTGGGGCCCGCGCCTGCCGGATGACGAAGACCTGACAACTCTGTACGACGCGCACGCGATTGATGTGACGGGCGGCATGCTGGACAGCAATCCGGAACTGTCCTTGTGCCCCGAAGCGACCCGCAGTTTCCCCGGCCAGCCAGGATTGATCGTGCGGGCAACTGATGGCACCCCCATGTTGCCAAAGTTTTGCTTTGCTGAGGCGCAGGAAACCACCAATGGTCTGTCGCTGGTGTATACGGACACCACAAATGCGCTGACCTATAGTGCGCGATTTTCGATCCACCCGCGTACGCACATGATCGAGGCGCAAGCCACACTTGAGGCATCCGCGCCCGTCCATCTTCACTGGCTCAGTGCGCCAGTTTTTCCGGGTTCGCAGCAATCTGACGAAATGATCGATGTCGCGGGCCGCTGGTGCGGTGAGTTTCAATTGAACCGCACGCCGTGGTCTGCAGGCATTCGGTATCGTGAAAACCGAACTGGACGCACAGGGCATGAACACTTTCCGGGACTGATCGTGCCATGTCGTGGGGCGACCAACACGCAAGGCCACGCATACGCATTCCACTACGGTTGGTCCGGTGGGCACCGAATGGTGGCCGAAGAATTACCCGATGGGCGTCGCCAAATTCAGTTCGGTCACGCAGCACGCATGGAAACCGAACCTAAGACGCGTTTCGAAACCGCGCCACTTTATGCTGTGTTTTCGGACGACGGAATCAACGGCTGCGGGGTAGCTTTTCAACGTCACCTGCGCGATGAAATCGTTACCTTCCCTAACACCGAACGCCCCCGTCCTGTACATTACAACTGCTGGGAAGCGATCTATTTCAATCACAACCTTCCAGAACTGAAAGACATTGCTGACCGTGCAGCAGGGCTTGGCGCTGAAAGGTTCGTGTTGGACGATGGCTGGTTTGGAAACCGCGATGACGACACCCAAGCCTTGTCGGATTGGGAAGTCGACCCACGTAAATACCCTGATGGTCTAACACCACTGATTGATCACGTTCACGGCCTCGGCATGACGTTTGGCATCTGGTTCGAACCAGAAATGATCAACCCAGACTCCGACGTGTTCCGCGCCAATCCGCATTGGGCTCTCGGCAGCGAAGATCAAATTCTTGGCCGTCAACAAATGGCTTTGAACATGGCATTGCCAGATGTGCGGGATTTTTTGTTTGATCGGATCAGTGCCGTTCTGCGCGACAACGACATCGAATACATTAAATGGGACCACAACCGCGTTCTCCCTATGCCCGACGCAGCTCAAACGCGGGGGTCATATGAATTGATCGACCGGCTTCGCGCTGCGTTTCCTGATGTTGAGATCGAAAGCTGTGCCTCGGGCGGCGGGCGGATCGACTTTGGCATTCTATCCCGCACCCACCGCGTTTGGCTCAGCGATAGCAACGATGCTTTGGAGCGGTTGAAGATGCAGCACAACGCCGCGATTTTCTTGCCCATGGCCGTGACAGGCAGCCATGTTGGTCCGCGCAAATGCCATACCTCGGGGCGCATCATGGATATTCGGTTCCGTGCTTGGGTCGCCGCCCAGCGCCATATGGGTTTTGAAATGGATCCTCGGGAGTTGACCGATGAAGAAGCCGGTGTTCTGAAAGACGTCACCAGCTGGTGGAAGACCAACCGCGATTGGACATACCGTGCTGATATTTTGCGCCTCGACAGTCCAGATGACGCCATAGTTGCAGAACAGCATTTGTCTGAGGGCGGCGAGAAGTTCGTTGTCTTTGCTGGCAAGGCCGCCACATCGGATCAGATTTCCCCGCGGCCACTGCCCCTCACGCGCCTGACGCCTGACGCCAAGTACCGTATTGAATTGGTCAACCGCGCCGATGCCGAAGCCTTATCACGCGGCGACCAAGCCCTTAAATCCGGCCCTCTGGTTCTCAGTGGCGGCTATCTGATGGCCCACGGCCTAACACTGCCATGGTCCTTCCCTGATACCATGTGGGTCATTGAAGGAACCTTGGTATGACCAATGATCGCCGCAACCGCGCATGGTATGGAATGCTCGACAAGGACGGGTTCATTCGTCGTTCTTGGATGAAGAACCAAGGGTTTCCTGACCATGCCTTTGATGGGAGGCCTGTCATTGGCATCTGCAACACATGGTCGGAACTGACACCCTGCAATTCCGGTCTGCGCGAACTGGCCGAAGGGGTGAAACGCGGCGTATGGGAAGCCGGCGGGTTCCCCGTGGAATTTCCTGTGATGAGCCTTGGTGAAACACAGATGAAACCGACCGCCATGCTGTTTCGCAATCTGTTGGCAATGGACGTCGAAGAATCCATCCGCGCCTATGGAATGGACGGGGTGGTTTTGCTTGGCGGCTGTGACAAGACAACTCCGGGGCAATTAATGGGGGCGGCGTCCGTCGATCTGCCCACCATCGTGGTAAGTTCAGGCCCTATGCTGAACGGCAAATGGAAAGGCCGCGATCTTGGATCGGGAACCGACGTACGCAAATTCGCGATGGACGTGAAAGCGGGCGATATGACGCTTAAGGATTTCATGGCAACCGAAGCAGGCATGAGCCGATCCAAGGGCGTTTGCATGACCATGGGCACGGCCTCGACGATGTCGTCTTTGACCGAAGCGATGGGGCTGGCGTTACCGATGAACGGCTCCCTCCCCGCTGTTGATGCCCGCCGCATGGCATTGGCGCACCTTACCGGAAAACGTATCGTCGAGATGGTCGAAGAAGACGTAAAGCTATCGGACGTTGTAACCAAAGAAAGCTTCGAGAACGCCATCCTAGCCAACGCAGCACTTGGTGGGTCAACCAATGCGGTTATTCACCTTTTGGCGCTGGCAGGTCGTGTCGGCATCGATCTGACACTGGAAGATTTCGAAATCGGCGGTGAAATCCCCCTGCTCGTCAATTGCATGCCATCGGGCAAGTATTTGATGGAGGACTTCTGTTATGCTGGCGGCGTGCCTGTGGTTCTAAAAGAATTATCCGCAAAGATTCGGCCAGCGAATACAGTCATGTCCAAAGACATCTCAACCTATTACGAAGATGCCGAATGTTTTAATCGCGATGTGATCTTTGCTTATGACGACCCGCTAAAACCCGCTGCGGGTCTGCGCGTTTTGCGCGGCAACCTTGCCCCAAATGGCGCAATCGTCAAACCGTCTGCTGCGTCTGATCACTTGCTCGAACACGAAGCCGAAGCCTATGTATTTGAAACAATAGAAGACCTGAAAGCCAACATCGATCGTGACGATTTACCTGTGGATGAAAACACCATTCTCGTCTTGAAAAACTGCGGGCCAAAGGGATACCCAGGGATGCCTGAAGTCGGCGATATGCCAGTGCCGGCGAAGCTGGTTAAAAAAGGTGTCCGCGACATTATCCGAGTGTCTGACGCCCGCATGTCCGGCACCGCATTTGGCACAGTCATTTTGCACGTTGCCCCCGAAGCAACGGCAGGTGGGCCGCTTGCGTTGGTGCAAACAGGCGATCGCATCCGCATTTCAGCCAAAGGCGGTGTCCTCGAACTTCTCGTGTCTGACGCAGAGATGGCAGAACGTCACGCCGCTTGGACACCACCAGACCCGCATTACACACGTGGCTATGCCAAGATGTATGTTGATCATGTATTGCAAGCCGACCAAGGCGCAGACCTTGATTTCCTCGTCGGCAAAGACACGCGCCCCGTCACAAGAGAGAGCCACTAATGACCCAAACAGCGACCTTCCATGACCTAAAGGGTCAAAGTGTTTTCATCACCGGCGGCGGTTCAGGCATTGGTGCGTTTCTAACGGACGGGCTAATGGCGCAAGGTGCCAAGGTGGCTTTTGTTCAGCGATCTGATGCGACCGAATTCGCCGATGAGATGGAGCAGAAACACGGCGTGCGCCCGTTGTTTATGCAGTGCGACATCACAGACATTTCACGTTTGAAATCCTGCATCGCACAGGCCGCCGAGGCCCATGGCCCCGTTACCGTTCTGGTCAACAACGCTGCCAATGACAAACGCCATACGACAGCAGAAGTCGACGAAGATTTCTGGGATTGGTCGCAAGCCGTCAATCTCAAGGCATACTTCTTTGCCTGTCAGGCCGTGATAGATGCTATGCGCGCGGCGGGTGGTGGATCTATCATCAACTTTACCTCGATCAGTTACATGATGGGCAACACGGGCTACCCGTCTTACACCACAGCGAATTCCGGCATCAACGGAATGACTCGTTCGCTCGCGCGGGAATTCGGCCCTGACAAAATCCGTGTCAATGCGCTCGCGCCGGGGTGGGTTTTGACGGACAAACAAAAGGAAATGTGGGTTACACCCGAAGCGCTCGCTGGGCACCTTGATCGCCAGTGTCTTAAAGACACGCTTGCGCCGCAGGATATGGTGGATGCCGTTCTGTTTTTGGCGTCTAATACCAGCCGAATGATGACAGGTCAGTCGCTTGTTGTTGACGGCGGCGTTGTGACAACGGGGTAAAACACATGACAGAGACGGCAACATGGATTGCGGTGGATTGGGGAACCTCCAATCTGCGCGCTTGGGTGTTTGGCGCGGGCGACGCTTTGATTACGCAACTGGGCTCAGACCAAGGTATGGGAAGCTTGGCACCCGATCAGTTTGAACCTGCCCTCTTGGACCTAATCGCACCCTATTTGGGCGATGCCCCGACGCCCGTGATTTGCTGCGGCATGGTTGGTGCGCGACAAGGTTGGCAAGAGGCGGCATATGTCTCAGTTCCGGCTGTCCCGCCGTCCGTCACTAACGCGACAAAAGTACCAGCCAAAGACCCACGCCTTGTGCCTGTGATCCTCCCGGGAATGATGCAGGCCAATCCTGCCGACGTAATGCGCGGAGAGGAAACACAAATTGCGGGGTTCCTATCCCAGCGCCCCGATTTTGACGGGGTCCTGTGCCTTCCTGGCACGCACACAAAATGGGTCCGTATCAGCGCTGGTGAGGTCGTCAGTTTTTCTACCTACATGAGTGGTGAGATGTTTGCGCTGTTGTCCGAGCAATCTGTCTTGCGCCATTCTGCCCAAAGCGACGGCTGGGACAACGATAGCTTCTTAAACGCTTTGGACGACACACTCAGCAGACCACAGAACCTTGCGTCGCGACTGTTTGGTTTACGTGCGGAAACGCTGCTCAATGACATGTCATCGACCATTGCAAAATCACGTTTGTCCGGCTTTTTGATTGGCCTCGAACTCGCAGGTGCGAAACCCTATTGGCTCGGCCAAGAGATTGCATTGATCGGCGATCCCAAGTTGGCCCAGCTTTATAAAACCGCCCTTGATCAACAGGGCGCACCCTCTGAAATTCATACCGGCGACGACATGACGCTCCTTGGCCTCAAAGCCGCATATGCCAGCTGGAAGGACTCCTAAACATGACCCGCAACATCGTCGCGATCCTACGCGGAATCAAACCAAACGAAGCTTTGGAAATCGCTGAAACTCTTATCGACTGCGGCATCACCAAGATCGAAGTGCCGCTCAATTCTCCCGACCCGTTCAACAGCATTGAGCAAATGGCTCGCGCTTACGGCGATGATGCGCTGATCGGGGCTGGCACTGTGCTGACAACGGATGACGTCACCCGATTGAAAAACTCAGGCGGTGAACTCGTGGTTTCGCCCGATTGTAATCCTCAGGTGATCGAGGCAACCAAAGCCGCCAGCATGTTGTCGTTTCCAGGGGTTTTGACACCGACCGAATGTTTTACCGCTTTGCGTCATGGCGCTGATGGATTGAAGTTCTTTCCCGGGACCTTGATCGGACCTGATGGTGTCAAAGCGATCCGCGCAGTGTTGCCAACGGGCACCGAAGTTCTTGCCGTTGGCGGCGCAGGGCCTGAAAACTTCGCTGATTGGAAAGCGGCAGGCGCCGATGGGTTTGGTATTGGCAGCGCGCTTTACAAGCCGGGCTTTACGGCTGCCGAGGTTCGCGAGCGCGCTATGCACATGGTTAAGACCTATGACGAAGTTTTTGGCGCATGACCGCAACGGTCTATGATCCACGCACCTGTTCGCTGGGTGAAGGGCCACTTTGGCACCCAGAACGCAGCCAGCTGTTTTGGTTTGATATCAACAATAAGCGGCTTCTGAGCCGGGTCGATGACCGTGAGATGGTTTGGCAATTTGACCGCCATGTGTCCGCTGCCGGCTGGATTGACCACGATACCCTTCTGATCGCCAGCGAAGTCGAGCTTTTTGAATTCAACGTTGAAACCGGCACGTCCAAGCCACGCTGCCCGCTAGAACCCGAAAACCCGCTGACACGTTCAAACGATGGCCGCGCTGACCCGTGGGGCGGGTTTTGGATCGGAACGATGGGCAAGCAAGCCCAACCCAAGGCTGGCGCAATCTATCGTTGGTACAATGGCGAACTTCGCACGTTGTTTGATGGTCTAACGATCCCGAATGCGATCTGCTTTTCGCCAGATCGTGAATTTGCATATTTTGCTGACACCCCCACCCGCCAAATCATGCGCCAACCGCTTGGGACTGATGGTTGGCCCAACGGAAAACCGTCCCTGCATGTCGACTTGGTAACCCAAGGCCGCAATCCGGACGGGGCCGTCGTTGATGCCGATGGCAACTTGTGGAACGCTCAATGGGGCGCATCCCGCATCACATGTTATGACACGCGGGGGCGAGAATTGATGCATGTCGACATGCCTGCAGAGCAAGTCTCATGCCCTGCATTCGGCGGAACAGATTGTACGACGCTCTTTGCCACGACTGCGGCCGAGGGCATGCACGCCCCTTCCGATACTCAGGGCCAAACCTTTTTCACAAAGCTCGACCAGAAAGGTCAGCCAGAACATCGCGTGATACTGACATGAAACGAACTCTAGGCACTTGCTATTACCCAGAACATTGGTCCCGCGACATCTGGGAAGACGACGCACGGCGCATGGTCGAGGCCGGCCTCAAGTGGGTTCGTATCGGCGAATTTGCGTGGTCACGGCTCGAACCTGTCGCGGGCCAGTATGATTTCAACTGGCTCGATGACGCGATTGAGGTTCTTGGTGCCGTTGGCCTGAAGGTTGTACTTGGCACACCAACAGCTACCCCGCCGCGTTGGATGATCGACCGTCACCCTGACATGATTGCCGTTGATGTTGACGGACGCCCTCGCAAATTCGGATCGCGCCGCCACTACTGTTTCAGCCACGAAGGTTACAAGAAAGACTGCGCATCAATCGTGTCAAAACTGGCAGAACGATACGGTAAGAACCCACATGTCGCAGCATGGCAGACGGACAACGAATACGGTTGCCACGACACCACCATTTCATACAGCGATGCCGCCCGTGTTGCGTTTCAAGGATGGCTTCAGATGCAGTTCGACGGCGACATCGCTGCGCTTAATTCGGCTTGGGGCAATGTGTTCTGGTCGATGGACTACGACAGGTTTGACCAAATCGATCTGCCCAACCTTACCGTCACTGAACCCAACCCGTCCCATACGCTGGCTTTCCGGCGGTTTAGCTCCGATCAAGTTGTGGCGTTCAATCGGATACAAACCGATATCATTCACGCTCATTCTGGCGCTCCAATTTCACATAACTACATGGGCCGGATCACAGATTTCGACCATTTCAAAGTCGGGGACGACCTCGAGATCGCGACATGGGACAGCTATCCTTTGGGATTTCTGGAAGACCGCGTCGGCGCGGATGCGGAACGTCAACGGACTTTCGCCCGCCAAGGCGACCCAGACTTTCAAGCGTTGCACCACGACCTATACCGCGCTGTTGGTAAGGGGCGTTGGTGGGTCATGGAACAGCAACCCGGCCCCGTAAACTGGGCGCCTTACAACCCAGCCCCGCTGCCAGGCATGGTCCGCCTGTGGTCATGGGAGGCCTTTGCTCACGGTGCCGAAGCGGTCTGCTATTTCCGCTGGCGTCAGGCCCCCTTTGCACAGGAACAGATGCATGCGGGGATGTTGCGCCCTGATAGTGCGGATGCACCAGCAATGGGCGAGGCTATGCAGGTCGCCGCCGAGTTGAAAGACGCGCCTGACGTAGTCCAAGCCCAAGCCCAAGTAGCGCTGATCTTTGACTATGACGCCGATTTCGCTTGGGCAACCCAACCCCACGGTGAGGGGCTCAGCTATTTCGGGCTGGTTTTTGACACCTACCGCGCCCTACGCAGCCTTGGCCTATCGGTGGATATCCAACGCGCCGATAGCTCTGACTTTGAAGGGTATAAGGTAGTTATCGCGCCAGGCTTGATGCACATGAGCGAAGACGTGAAAGCGGCCCTAACGGCATCAAGCGCACAAGTCCTGATAGGGCCGCGCAGTGGTGCGCGCGATGCCAACATGGCAATTCCAATCCCCCTGCCGCCCGCTATTCCTGATTTGGACGTCACCGTCTCCTACGTCGAAAGCCTGCGCCCCGACCTGCCAATCCCGTTGAAAGGCGGCGGAATGGTTCACCAGTACATGGAAGCCTTGGAAGGAACCGCAAGCATCGTCGAAACCACTGAAAACGGCGCGGCAGTTGCAATGTCCAGCGGTACCGTGACGTACCTCGGTGCGTGGTTGGACCTCGCTGGCCTTCAGCGGGTGATTGGCAATGCTTGCGCAGCCGCTGGCGTTACAACAGTTACCCTGCCTGACGGCGTGCGGATCCGTGATTGCGGCGCTGAACGGTTCTGGTTCAATTACAACGCTAACCCCGTCACAATTGACGGTATGTCCATTGAAGCCGCAGGGGTTGTGCGACAGTCCGCACCGAAACAACTATGACCAACGTTGAGGTCTTTGGCCTCGCGGCCGACGGGTCGGATGTGAACCGTATCACGATCGAACGCGACGGGCTTCGCGCCTGTCTGATATCACAAGGTGCAACGTTGCAAGATTTGCGGCTTGCCGGGCACAACAGGCCGTTGGTGCTTGGGTACCCAATCCTGCAACCTTACCTGAAAAACCCGAATAACTTTGGCGCAACAGTTGGCCGGTTTGCCAATCGTCTAAAGGGCGGCGTGGCCAATATCGCAGGTCGGCCTCACCAAATGGACCGCAATACTGCCGAGGGCCATCACATTCACGGTGGCCATGATGGAACGGCAACCCTGAATTGGGAAGTCGCGGAACACTCGTTGACCCATGTGCAATTTAAGACCCGCCTTGCAGATGGCCACATGGGTTTTCCGGGAACGATGGACGTGCAAGCGACCTACCGAATTCTAACCGCCCAAACCCTTGAGATCGAAATCACAGCGACCACAACCGCAACGACCCTGTGCAGCTTTGCTCATCACAGTTACTTCAATCTGGATGGCAGCAGAACCATCGACGACCATCGGCTCCGCGTTTTTGCGGACAAATATTTACCCATTGAACGAGATGGTATTCCCACGGGAGACATCGCGGACGTCACCGACACACGCTTTGACTTCAGGGCATACAGGCCGCTTGAAGCCTCGAATAGGTTAGACCACAATTTTTGCTTATCGAGCCAAAGGCGTGACCTCCAACCAGCAGCCGAGCTGACAGGGGCAGACGGACGGGTTACAATGCAGGTGGCGACAACCGAGCCCGGAATCCAGATCTATGATGGGCAAGGCATTGGCGGCGCCAATGCAGCTGGCTTAATTGGGACAACCTACGGCCCGCGTTCAGGCTTAGCGATTGAGCCGCAGTTATGGCCCGATGCGCCGCACAACCCGTCATTTCCGCCTGCAGAACTGCATCCAAACGAAGTCTACCGGCAAGTGTCACAGTTTAGCTTTACCCAATCGACTTAACGCTACGGGGCTCTAGCCTGCAACGACGACCTGCGTACCCCATTCATCGCATTTGCGTTTCAGCACTCCGGGCAGCGGGCGGTCTGTATAACAGGCATCAATTTCGCGCATTGATCCGATACGTGCTGGTGCGCTGCGCAGGATTTTACTGTGATCTGCAACGAGCAGCACCTTGCGTGCATGTCTAATGATGGTTTGGCTGACGGTGACTTCTTGCATGTCAAAATCTAATAGATCGCCATCCTCATCCACGGCTGAGCACCCGATCACCGCATAATCAAATTTGAATTGCTCAATCGTTCGCGTTGCCAACGCCCCGACCAATCCGCCATCGGTTCGCCGCAGCGATCCCCCCGTGACGACGACTTCGCTATCGGGGTTTTTCGTCAGCCTATTCGCCACATTCAGATTGTTCGTCACCACCAGAAGATTGCTGTGTGACAAGAGTTCGTTTGCGACCGCTTCAGTGCTGGTGCCAATGTTGATGAACACCGAAACACCATCCGGTATTGCCCGCGCACAGGCCCGCGCCATTCTAGACTTTGCGTCTTGGTTCAGATCGCGGCGTTCCTCATATTCGATGTTGGAAACACCTGATGGGTACAAAGCCCCGCCGTGGACACGATCCAATGTTCCTTCATCGGCCATATCTGTCAAATCTCGACGGATAGTCTGCACCGTCACCCCAAAATGCGCTGCAAGGTCTTCGACGATCACCTTTCCGTCTCGTCTGGCGATCTCTTGAATTTCTTGCTGGCGGAAAGACTGGGACATTGGTGATCCAAAACTAGAGATTCTAATGTTCGTTTTTGCACCCAAGAGCAATAAAAACGTTCGCTTTCACCGCGATTAACCTGAATTGACAGCTATCAAAGCCTAAACGAACAAATTCGCAAGCATTTTCTTGACCGTTTGGCGCGGAAATGTTCCTTTCCCGCGACTCAAGCTCTAGGAACGTGCTATGCCTGACACCAACAACACCCTCCCCGCATTTGACCTCTTTGTCATTGGCGGTGGCATCAACGGATGCGGGATCGCACGAGACGCGGCCGGACGGGGCCTGGCTGTCGGCTTGGCTGAGATGAATGACCTCGCTTCCGCGACCTCATCTGCATCGACAAAACTGTTTCATGGTGGCTTGCGCTATCTTGAGTTCTTTGAATTTGGTCTCGTTGCCAAGGCGCTAAAAGAACGTGAAACCCTATTAAAAGCTATGCCGCATATTAGCTGGCCGATGCGCTTCGTGTTGCCCGTCCATAGAGACATGCGCTTTGAAGGCGAAACGCCGACGTCCAAGCTTCTCAACGCCTTTATGCCATGGATGAAAGGCCGCCGACCTGCATGGCTTATTCGGTTCGGGTTGTTCCTTTATGACACCCTTGGAGGGCGGCAAATCCTTCCCGGCACAAGCTCAATAAACCTAAGGAGCGACGCCACCGGCTTGCCGCTTCAAGACAAGTTCGAAAAGGCTTACGAGTATTCGGACTGCTGGATAGAAGACTCGCGGCTCGTCGTGTTGAATGCGCGCGATGCCGAAGCCCGCGGTGCGAAGATCATGACGCGAACAGAAGTCATCACCGCGGATCGGGTCGACGGTCTCTGGAAAATATCGTTACTTGATCACCAAACGGGCAACACTTTCGAAGTCACGGCCAAAGCTCTCGTTAATGCTAGCGGACCGTGGGTTGGTGATGTGATTGATCAATCGCTGGACATAACCAGTTCGGAAGGCGTGCGATTGGTGCGCGGCAGCCATATCGTCACCAAGCGGCTGTTTGATCATGACAAGGCCTACTTCTTTCAGGGGGAAGACGGGCGCATCATCTTTGCAATCCCCTACGAGACGGATTTCACCCTGATCGGCACCACCGACGCGGAACACGGTTCAGCATTTGATGAACCAGACTGCACGGACGCAGAAGCCGATTACCTTTGTGCCTTTGCGTCCAATTATTTCGAGAAACCAATCACAAGAAATGACATCGTCTGGAGTTATTCCGGTGTTCGCCCACTTTATGACGATGGTGCGAAATCAGCCACCGCTGCGACCCGTGACTACGTTTTGTCTTTGAACGACGCAGACGGCGGCGCACCAGTGGTCAACGTCTTTGGCGGTAAGATCACAACGTTCCGCAAGCTGGCTGAAAATGTCTTGTCTAAATTCGAACCCTACTTCCCGAAGGCATCTGAAAAATGGACCGCTGGCGTAGCTCTCCCCGGCGGAGACTTCCCCGTCGACGGTGTTGAGACATTAATTGCGGCTCTTCGAACGGAATATCCGTTCTTGGATGCCGCTTGGGCGCAGCGGCTGATTAAGGCCTATGGCACCGACGCGCGCGTCCTGTTGGGCAACGCCACTTCGGCCGCTGATCTGGGGAAACCTTTTGGCGCCACGTTGACCGCGCAAGAGGTCGAATGGCTCATGGATCACGAATACGCGCAGCAAGCTGCAGACGTCGTATGGCGGCGGACCCGACTGGGGCTGCGTATGACCATCGATCAAATTGATGCCCTCGATCAGTGGATGAAATTAAAGAAGGCGACCTAACAACCTTCAAAAATTTCTTTTACGGCGGCCTTAACGTGCCGTAACACCACCCTCTCCCTTGATTTACCACCTACGCTGTGGTGGCCTTGCAGCCTTACGGCCTTGGGAGGGGATCATGGATATTCTTGTAAACGTTGTTTTGCCGCTTTCTCTGGCGATCATCATGTTCAGTCTCGGTATCGGGCTAACGATGGCTGACTTTCGTCGCGTGGCGGAACGGGGATGGGTCTTTGCCGTTGGGGCGTTATGTCAGCTCGTGTTGCTCCCGGTTGTGGCCTATCTCGTTATCCTCACGTTTGGATTGACCGGTGCACTGGCGACAGGTGTGATGCTCATTGCACTCTGTCCGGGCGGCGTGACGTCCAATGTCGTGACGCGGCTTGCGAAGGGGGATGTTGCCCTGTCTGTGTCACTGACAGCCCTGATATCTTTGGTGTCTATTTTCACTGTACCCGTAATGATAGGTTGGGCGGTCGTGCATTTCATGGGGGAAGATGCCCCCGATATTTCCGTAACGACGCTGGCCTTGGCTATGTTTTTGCTGACCATGCTACCGGTTATTTTGGGTATGGTGCTGCGTCATTTCGCGACGCCACTTGCGGATCGTATCGAACCGGTTTTGATCAAACTTGCCTCGGCCCTGTTCGTCCTGATCATCCTTGCCGCCATCGCGTCGAACTGGACTCTGCTTACCGAAAACGTAGCTAAGCTGGGGCCAGCACTGTTGTCGTTGAACGTGGTGACGATGCTTGCTGGGTTGTTGATCGCGGGGGCCTTGGGACTGACTTGGGCTGAACGCAAAACAATATCCATCGAGGTCGGCATTCAGAACGGCAGCCTTGGTATCACCCTCGCCCCGCTTATCGTTGGTGTATCAGGGGGCATCCCCACTATAGGGCTGCCGTCCGCACTTTACGGTGTCATCATGTATGTCACCGCAATTCCATTCGTCCTTTGGCTTCGGAGCCGTAAATCATGAAAACAGATGTTGTAATCGTCGGTGGGGGCCTATCAGGTCTAGCTGCCGCTGCTGAACTTGGGGATCGCGGCAAACAGGTCGTGATTGTGGACCAAGAAGGCCCCCAAAACCTAGGCGGTCAGGCGCATTGGTCCCTTGGCGGGTTGTTCATGATCGACACGCCCGAACAGCGGCGAATGGGCATCAAAGACAGCCACGATCTGGCGTTGAACGACTGGATGGGCTCGGCGCAGTTTGACCGACCCGAGGATGATTACCCCCGCCAATGGGCCTCCGCCTATCTGGACTTTGCCGCTGGTGAAATGCGCCCGTGGCTGCACAAGATGGGCCTACGTTGGTTTCCAGTTGTAGGTTGGGCCGAACGTGGCGGATCAGACGCGATGGGGCATGGCAATTCCGTGCCGCGTTTCCACATCACCTGGGGTACTGGCCCAGGTGTTCTTGAACACTTCATCCGACGCTGCAATGAACATGCCGCAGCAGGTCGCCTGACCTATCTGTATCGTCATCAAGTTGATCGTTTGGAAATGCAAAACGGGGCGGCTGTTGGCGTCACTGGCACCACATTGGCCCCCGACGACGCACAGCAAGGTGCGCAAACCAATCGGGACATTGTCGGAGAGTTCCGCGTCGATGCAGATGCAGTGATCGTCGCCTCTGGTGGTATCGGGGGCAACTTTGACCTCATCCGCAAAGTCTGGCCAACCGAGCGCCTTGGCCCCGCCCCTAAAAACATGCTGTCTGGCGTGCCAGCGCATGTAGACGGCCGCATGATCGGCATTGCGGAGGACGCAGGTGGCCACGTAATCAACCGCGATAGGCTTTGGTTTTATACCGAAGGTGTCAAAAACTGGGATCCGATCTGGCCAGCCCATGGTATCCGCATTTTACCCGGGCCGTCGTCCATGTGGTTCGATGCACGCGGCAACCGGTTTGCGCCGCCTGCCATGCCCGGCTTTGACACCAATGGCACCTTCAAGGCGATCCTAGATACGGGATATGATTACAGCTGGTTCGTCCTGACCCAAAAGGTGATCAAAAAAGAATTCGCGCTGTCTGGTTCAGAACAGAACCCAGATCTGACATCGGCCAAATGGTCCAAGGTTCTTAAAGAACGTATCCTCTCAGGCAAATCTGCCACTGCTCCGGTTGAAGCCTTTAAGGAGCACGGTGCGGATTTCGTCGTTGCCGATACTCTGGCCGATCTCGTCAAAGGCATGAACGGGTTGACCGAGGATGCCCTGATTGACGAAGCACACCTACGTGCCCAGATCGAAGCCCGCGATGCCCAAGTGGACAACCCGTTTTCCAAGGACCCACAGATCACCGCCATTCAAGCGGCGCGCCATTATCGAGGCGACAAACTCATCCGCACCGCCAAACCGCATAAATTCCTTGATGGGGAAAATGGCCCGCTGATCGCTGTTCGTCTAAACCTCATCACGCGCAAGACCTTGGGCGGTTTGCAAACCAACCTAGACAGTCAAATGATCGACGCGGCAGGCAAACCGATTGCCGGTCTTTACGCTGCAGGCGAAGCCGCAGGTTTTGGTGGGGGCGGTTACCACGGATACAACTCGCTTGAGGGCACATTCTTGGGCGGCTGCATCTTCTCTGGCCGGGCGGCAGGGCGCAGCGCAGGTTAACGGCGAGGTTTGATTAGGTTACTTGCCATTGATCGTCGGAAGTGTTGGCGCATATCCGTCGGTCGGCAGGTCACGCAGTTGCCCCAGCATCTCAACAAAACCCGCGACTTGAAGCTCACAAACGGTTGCGCCCTTTTGAGCTGTAGCAAGGTGCGCTTCACCGACGGTGCCCGCCTCATTTAGGTCCTTAGACACCCACGCCAAGTTCACCGGACCAATCGGCGAAATAGGCGCGGTCTCTGCGCTCGACCGGAAATCTTTGGCTTGAGTCATGTCCACAAGATGCGGCTTGAAATGCAACATGAGCGAGGTTTCATAGTCGCCGCCATGAATGCCGAAAGCGTTTTCCTGTTCAGAGAACATGCCCTCAGGTTTGCCGAAATTGCCCCACTGGCATTTCACGACCATCATGCCAGCATGCACTCGCAACTCACGCCCCAGAATAGAGATCAGATCCAGATTTCCGCCATGTGAATTGACGATAACCATCTTCTTAAGGCCTGCACGGGCCACCGACAGCCCAATTTCTGTCCACGCATCAAGGGCAGTCTTGGCGGTATATGTCAGCGTGCCTTTGGCGTGGATATGTTCGTTGGACTTACCAACCGCCTGAACCGGCAGGATCAGCACTGTGATATCATTAGGAAGGGTCGCGCGCAGCTGCGCCAACATGCCTTCGTTGATGAAAGTGTCCACCCCAACAGGAAGGTGCGGTCCATGCTGTTCAATCGCCGCAGTGGGCAGGATGACGATGGTTTTCTCTGGGTCGAAATCGGAAAATTCAGTTGTTCGATACTCAGACCAATCAAGTCGTCTCATGAGGTCGGCTCCGGTGTGTAGGTCGCATCAAGGCGGGATCGCAGATAATCGGCTCCGGTGATCGGGGCATACTTGGCCGTTCCCGTTCCCGGCAATGCAGTGATGATGCTCTCGGGATTGGGATCAAGGAAAAATGCAATAGATCGGCGGGCGGTTTTCGGGGGCAAAACGCGGTGCGGGGTCGAGACATAGAGGTCATTTGACCACCGCATCAGGCAATCGCCGATGTTCACGACAAAAGCCCCTTTAATGTGGGGCACGTCCATCCAATCCCCACCGCGTGGCTTGACTTGGAGCCCAGCGACACCGTCCGTCATGAGCAACGTTACCGATCCGTAGTCGGTATGCGCCCCTGCCCCGATCCCTTCGCCATCCGGCGCGGCGGGATAGGACAGCACGCGCAAAGTCGCCATCGGTTCCGTGAAGTGCGGCTCAAAATACTCTTGCGGCAAGCCAAGGTCAGCCTCAAACGCGCGGTGTAATCCCCTGCCAAGATTGAGCGCGCGTTCGTAATAGTCGAGCATGATTTTCTGGAACCCCTCGAGGTCCGGCCATACGTTAACGCCGCGAAACGGCTCGCCCGCGATTACACGCGGGTCATCGGCTAGCAAATCAAGCCCGACGTTAAAGGCCTCCTTGCGATCCTTGAGCCCCGACGCCTCATCGAGGGCTTCACTGCCTTGTTGCGCCCAACCGCGATTGTGCGGGTTCTTGGAAATGGCGATTTCGGCTTTTTCTTCCGGTGGCAGCGCAAAGAAACGATCCGCGACGGTAAAGACATCGGCGATCAGATCTTTGGAAATCCCGTGCCCAGTTAGAACAAAGAAACCTGTCTCACGGCACGCTTTCCCAAGGTCAGCAGCAAAGCCCTCAGCGTCATCTCCACTGGTGAAGCGGTTCCAATCCAATACAGGAATATCCATGTCACGGGTCCTCTGGTTTAGGCGGTTATAAGCTTATCGAGACGGGTTTTGACCAGATCAAGATGCGCGGCGCGGCTTTCAGGCGTGGAACTATCCATCAAGAAATGAGCCGCGAACTTTGTTTTGGCGCGTTTGGCCAGCAACAGACGGACGCCGCGCATAAGAGTGCGTTTGCCCGGTGAGCCGACGAAAAACGTCAACAAACGAGACGCACCACAGGTCGTGAAAACGCCCAACTTGTTGATATGGGTCAGCCCGGGTTTGATGTCCCCACCAACTGTTTCAGGCAGGATAAATGACACACCAGGCACCATTACGCGGTCCAACCAGCCCTTAAGCATCGCGGGCATACCATACCACCATGTCGGGTAGACAAAGATCAACGCATCGCACCATTCCAGATCGGTGCAATCGCGATCAACAAGCGCGCGGTTTTCTGGCACGGTTTCGTAAACCTCGTGATCGTGGGCTGACATCGTTGGATCGAACCCTTCGGCGTAAAGATCACGAAGACGGTACTCGACGCCGTGTTCTTCCAGCCGCGAAATCACCAAATCACGGATCGCCGCATTAAAGGACCCTTCACGGGGGTGACTGTAAACAACGAGTGCCTTCATTGCCTAAAATGCCTCCATCTCACGACGGACGCGTTCAAGATGCGCAGTTAGCTTCGCCTCGGTGTTGCGGTTCATATCGTAAAGACCAATGTATTTCTTCTTAGGCATCCCGCAGGCATACCAAACCGCCCGTGTTACCGTCTTACGTGGTGGATCGGCGTTCTGGATCGCCCGCCAACGGGTCCCACCGTAGGTCGTGCACGCATAGAGCCTTTTGATATTGGTGAGTCCTGGGCGTACCTTTCCATCGATAAGTTTGAACGAAATCCCGGGGAGGAAAACGCGGTCCAAAAACCCCTTGAGGATCGCAGGGTACCCAAAGTTCCACACGGGAAAGACCATCACAATGGCATCCGCTGCTTTGACGCGTTCAACATAAGGCCGCACGGGTTCTATGTTTTCAGGCTCTTCGTGATAACCACGCCGTTCGACCTCGGTCAGGACAGGTTGAAATCCCTCTTTGTTGAGGTCGCAATCGTCGACCTCCCAACCCGATTTAGTCAGGGTTTGGACGACCACATTATGCACCGCCGCATTAAAGCTTTCGGGGCACGGGTGGGCGAACAGAACCATAACCCGCCCTTTGCTTGAGGGGCTGATCATTCGGCAGCCTCAGGTTTTGGGCGGATGCCCTTGTAGGAATACATATCAGCGTAATCGAAGTCAGGCTCGTCCCATGCAATCATTTTACCCGGGTTCAAAAGGCCCTTGGGGTCAGACTCGCGCTTGAAATCAAGCTGACGTGCGTCCGTGGCTTGCCGCCCGCCTTCTTCGAGTGTGTAGCGGTGAGGGTTGAAGATCATGCAGTCCATGGCCTCATGCTCGGCGACCAATTCATCAAGCGCATCTTTGTCCATCGGTTCTACAATCGGCAGACCTGCAAACGACAGCCCCGCCTCTTCGCGCATGACTTCTAGGTGCATATGCAGTTTGCCCTTAAAGGCCTCATAGGCGGCCATGACCTTTTCGATGTCGCCGCCATAACGCACCTGCAGATACGTCAGGCCTTTGTTAAACTTCATGGCCCGCAACGTTGTGTGGTTCCAGCCGAATTCATACATCGGACCAGGGTTGCGTTCCCATGTGTTGTCATCTGAGCGATAAATTACTTCGCTGCCTTCAAAGCGTTCCAGCAAAGTCAACAAGCCGTCCATGTTGTGCGGCGCTGCCATCAACCCAACAAGATGGTCGTCCTCTGTGACATGGGGCTTTACGCGCTGGAAATACGCGTGCGCGATGGGTGCGGCATAAACCGACGCAAGCTTAATCAGGATGCCCGGCTCCGCGGTAACTGCCCCTGCAAACTCGGTCGCTGCGCGGAAGGTATCGAAGCGCACAAACAGTTCTGTCCACTCGTAAGCTGGCGCGAGGGGCAGTTCCAATTCTGTGATGATACCGTTGGTGCCATAAGCATGAGAGACACGGTGCAATTCCTCACCGGTGAATTCCAGAACGCGCGGCTCGGCTTCCATTGTGATGACACGCAGGCGTTTGATATTGCCGATATCACGCAACGCGCCCCAGTTTGCCGACCCGACACCGCCAGACCCACCAGCGATAAAGCCGCCGATTGTGGCTTGCGAATAGGTGGACGGGAACATGCGCAATTCTTGTCCACTTTTTTCCTTCAGTTCATCGTCGAGCTCTTTGATGATCGCGCCCGGTTCAACCACGACAAAACCCGCGCCGATCTCCTTAATCTTGTTCATCTTGGTGACGTGGATCACGCAGCCACCCGCAAGCGGCATCGCTTGACCGTAGTTCCCCGTTCCGCCGCCGCGCATGGTGACTGGGACATCGTGGGCATAACAAACCCGCAAGATTTCAATGATCTCGTCTTCGGACTTCGCGTTGATGACGAAATCCGCCTCAAGGTGATCCATCGCATCCTTGAGAACCGGTGAGTACCAAAAGAAATCGCGTGATTTGTTGCGCACGGTGGCTGGGTTTGCCTCCATATCGAGATGGGACAACTTGGCTTTGGCTTCGGCAATATTAGGGGTCATGGCTTGCTCTCAATCGGGTCGAGTTCGGAATAAGAAGGCAGTGTGCGGTCGATCGGGTCACCGTTTCGCAACACGATGCGGTCCGATTGTGGGCGCGAGAAAAACTCGGTCCAGGATCGCGCGTTACATAGGATCAGGTCAGCGGGCGCACCGACATTCAGGCTTGTGTCATCGAAACCGCAGGCCGCGGCAGGATTGGTCACAAATGACGCGGGCCAATCGGTCAGCCCGTGATCTAGATGACAAATACGCGTAGCTTCACGCATGACTTCGATCATATCGAGATCACCGTAGGCGTAGAACGGGTCGCGGGTGTTGTCGGACGCAAATGACACGTTGACGCCCGCCGCCTTAAGCTCATGAGCCATCGTTACGCCGCGCCAGCGCGGGGTGCGCCCTGCCTCGCGGTCTTGCAGGTACATGTTGCACATCGGCAAAGACACGACATGCAGACCAGCCTTGGCGACCAACGCGATTATCTCAGCAGCGACATTGTCGGGCATGACGGAAATCGAACAGCAGTGGCCAACGGTGACCTTGTTCTTGAAGCCCAAAGCCAGAACCGTTTCAGCAATCGTGCGCAGGGTATCAGAGGTCGGATCGTTCGTTTCATCGACGTGGAAATCAACGTCCAGATCATAGGTTTGAGCGAAATGGAAAAAGTCGTTCAATCGGTCCTGAAGGTCAGGCACCGGATAAGTCACAGCGCCTAGGATGTTTCCAGTATCCGCAACGATTTTAGCAATATCGGGAAAGATACCGTCATCGCGAAACACGCGATCAATCGCCACGAGGCAGGACGCCTGAAGGGTGATCTTACCGGCCCACTGTTCCTGCAACTTTGCGACCACGCCAAAAGACGATGCTGCAAGATCATCGGCGCTATCGATATGAGTACGGATAGCCTTTGTGCCGTGGGCAAAGGCACACCGAAGGGCGAAATCCATCCGCGCTTCGACGTCGTCAGCTGTCCAGTTCACGTGGTCTGCATGGACGGTCGTCAACGCTCCCATAAAGGACCCGTCCGGGTTGGACGCACGCGGCCAAATGTGCCCCTTGTCCAGATGCGTATGCATATCGACAAAGCACGGCAGAGCAATTGCGCCTTTCATATTGATTACAGTTTCGGCCGGTTGCCCAGCGTCCGTTGATGTAATCAAACCATCTGTGATGGTCAGGTCTGTGGTTATTAGGTCACCGTCTCGCCCGATCAAGCAGGCTGGGACAGTAACATTTCGAAGGGTCTTCGCGCCGCTGGGCAAAACGCAAAATTCCATTAATTCTCCCGTTTGATGGCGCTTTCATGCCATTTGTGCAAAAGCGCGTGACTAAGTAACGAAGCAAAAGTGAAGATCACCACACCTGTTGCCGCGATCAGAATGAGTGCCGCAAACATACGCGGAATATTGAGACGATAGCCTGCCTCCAAGATACGAAACGCAAGGCCAGATCCGATCCCGCCGGTACCTGCAACGTACTCGGCAACAACGGCCCCGATCAGGGATAGCCCCCCCGCAATCCGCAAACCGCCAAGGAAATATGGCAGTGCGGTCGGCAGTTGCAGATACCGCAAGCGTTGCCAGCGGGTCGCCCCATAAATCTTATAAAGGTCGCGCAAGTTATGGTCCGTCGAGTTCAGACCAAGCGTTGTGTTGGACAGGATTGGAAAAAACGCCACGATCCACGCACACAACAATAGCCCCGCAAGGCGGCTGTCGACATAGATGAAGATCAACGGAGCAATCGACACCACAGGCGTTACCTGCAAGATGACCGCAAAAGGGTAAAATGCCATTTCAAAGTAGCGCGATTGGGTGAACAGAACGGCCAAGCCGACACCCCCAACAACGGCCACACCAAGGGCCATCAGCGTAATCTTGAGAGTGACCCAAAGCGCATCCGACAACATGCCCCAATCTTCAATCAAGGTCCGAATAACAAGTCCCGGCCCCGGTAGGATGTAGTGCGGAATATCGTTCCAGACGACAATCCTGTCCCATAGGAAAATCGCAAGCGCGAGCATCAGAATAGGCAACGACCACTTCGCGATTTTGTCGCGGCGCTGCGCGCGGGCATGCTGTAGTTCTTCTTGATCCACCACAGGGGCCTGTGCTGCGTGCATCTCTGGGGCGCTCATGCGGATGCCCTTTCGCCATGTTGGTTCATCGCGCCATGCAAGGCATCCGACGCCTTGCGGCACAGTTCGGCGTATTGCGCCGACGTGCGGAACTCTTCTGTTCGCGGATAAGGAGCATCAACAGAAACTTCTGCCGAAACCCGTCCCGGACGCGCGGCCATCACGACGATGCGGTCAGACAGGAAAACCGATTCAAAAACGGAATGGGTCACGAAAATGACGGTGCACTTAAGCTTGTCGCGCAGCATCAGAAGGTCGTTATTCAGCTTGTGACGCGTGATTTCATCGAGCGCGGCAAAGGGCTCATCCATCAGGATCAACCGTGGCTGTGTCACGAGGGCACGGGCAATTGACACCCGCATTTTCATGCCGCCAGACAGTTCGCGCGGGTAGGATTTTTGGAACTTTTCAAGCCCCACCATCTTGAGCGCCCACATGATATCGCCGCGCACATCGTCAAGGGACTTGCCGCGCAAGCGGTGTGGCAGCCAGACGTTCTGCTCTACTGTCGCCCACGGCATCAAGGTGGGTTCTTGAAACACGACACCAAGGTCACCTTCGTTCAAACCACCGTTCCATTTTATCTGCCCAGAGGTCTGACGCATCAGCCCCGCAATAAGGCGCAGTGCTGTGGATTTGCCGCAACCAGATGGTCCGAGGAGCGAAATAAAATCACCCTGATTGACGGTCAGGTTCAAATTCTTGAGCGCTTCGACGTTGCCATTAAAGACCTTGTCGACGTCGGTCATGCTAAGCAGTTCGTCGCGCTGCCCCATCGGCGGTATTATGGAATGGTCTGACATGTCTTGCTTTCTCGATCGGTAGCAAGGGCGAAAAATCCCGCCCCTGCTCGCATCATCTTCAGTTCAACGACTTATCTAAGGTCCATGCCCAGCATCGCGTTCACGAACTGAGTTGTGTAGGTAGCGGAGTAATCCAGACCAGCCTCAATCACGCCAGCTGCGACCATCTTGTTGTAGAAGTCTTCGATCTTCTCATCGGTCATGGCACCGATCCCGAGCTCAAGTGCGTCGCCGCTGTCCACGATACCTTCAGACAACATTTTCGAGATAGCATACTCGATCTTGTCTGCGGTCATGTCAGGGTTGGCCTCCATGATCATGGCATCCGCGGCGGAGTGATCGTTGTATAGGTAGTTGTACCAGCCAGTGATCGACCCGTCGACGAAACAGGCAACTTGCTCGGGGTTTTCAGCAATGGTGTCGGCCATGGTTTCAACTGTTGTGGCGTAGGTCGAATACCCGGCATCAGCGATCAGAAACGTGTCTGGGACGAAACCCGCTTCGTTTTCGATCACATAGGGTTCGGACGAAAGGTAGCCCTGCATGGCTTTGGTTTCATCGGCTACGAAAGGCGCTGGGTTAAACGTGTACGGCTCGCGTTGTTCAGCCGTGAAGCCATACTCAGCCATCATCCATTGGTAATAGGACGTGAAACCGTTGTCGCCGATCAAAAGCGTTAGGTCGCGCAAGTCTTCAAAAGTCTCAGCTTGGCCAGGGTGTGAAAGGATGACCTGCGGGTGTTTTTGGAACGTGGCCATTACGGCAACTACAGGGATGCCCTCCTTGGCAGCGTTGAACGCCTGCAACAGATCGCCGCCCATGTGGTAGTCAATGCGACCAGCCAACATCAGCGCACGATTGTTAACCTGCGGGCCACCAGACACGATTGTTACGTCCAAGCCGCATTCAGCATAGGTGCCGTCAGCCACGGCCTGATAGAAACCACCGTGTTCGGCTTGGGCAAGCCAGTTGGTCCCAAATGTAACGGGCGTCAGGTCTTGAGCGAACGCGCTGCTTGCTGTCATAGCTGCCAGCGAAGCGACAGTGATTGTTTGCTTAAGGGTCATTGAAAATCTCCATGGGTGAAAGGTCACGGATAAAGCTAACGAGGCGTCGCGCGGGATCGCACGAACCAAAGGACTGCTTTTGTAATGAGATACTAAGAATAGGTTAATTCTTGAGCGCTTCGCCCTTCACTGTGCAAAAAACGAGCGCCATCTACTTAGGAGTGCTGTGTTTAGAGGCACACCCTATGCTTGTATCCGCCCAAAATGGCATCACATGCCGATTCTAAGTCAAACCTAGAGGCGCCCAAATCATGACACAGGCCATAAACCCGATCACAATTGCCCCACCGTTTGGCGACTACAACCACGGGATCAAAACCGGGCCAGTCAGCCATTTAGTAGTCACGTCAGGGCAGCTCGGGCTTGCGCCGGATGGCAGCTGTGCCGACGACGTGCGCGCACAGGCCGAACAGTGCTTTGCTAACATTTCCGCCATCCTAAAAGACGCAGGGTGCGGCCCCAAAGATGTTATTCGTCTCAGCGCTTTCGTCACCGATCGTTCTTATTTCGCAGACTATATGGCGGTTCGTGATGCATGGCTCGACGGGGTCACTGTTCGACCCGCATCAACCCTCTTGATCGTATGCGGCTTCACTCGCGAAGAATTTAAGGTCGAAGTCGAAGCAACTGCCATCTTTGGGGCCTAAACCCAGCCACAATCCGATCCATGGCGCCCGCAGTTTGTCACATCGTCGGCTCCGTTTTGGAGGCAACGCACAAAGAATACTCTCTTAACATTTAGCCCCATTTGGTACCGTCAATACTGTGATCGGCTGCGCCTGCTGACGGCACC
Source organism: Octadecabacter algicola (assembly GCF_021532625.1). GTDB lineage: Bacteria > Pseudomonadota > Alphaproteobacteria > Rhodobacterales > Rhodobacteraceae > Octadecabacter > Octadecabacter algicola. Next base: position 512,363 of record NZ_JAKGAR010000002.1, on the reverse strand, counting down.
TGCCACTACCGGGGCCCTTTCGTCTCCTTTTCGGAACGCTTTTTCGGCCGTCCCGCCCCAAAACTGCAACCGGTTGCAAAAATTTCCATCCGAACTAAACTGGGTCCCGAATCAAAGGGCTGCCACTGAATGTTTCCTATCGGTCTAAACCATCAAACTATGCCTCACGCCGCGACGCTCGCGACTATGGATGCGGCTGTTGAAATGGGATGCGTCGGGATTGAGCTGCGCAATGACTTGGCGACGCCTTTGTTTGATAATAATGCGCCGGAAGTGATACGCGACGCCGCTGCCAGCAGAGCATTACGCATTCTGGCTTTGGCTGAAGTCTATGGCTTCAACGATAACGACACACAAAGCCACGACAAGGTTCGCGCCTTGATCGATATTGCAAAAAACTGCGGCGCAGAGGCCATCGCGCTCATCCCGCGCATCCAGGACAGCCCAGTACCGCGTCAAGTCCAACGGGACCAATTGCGCGACACACTGACCGCGTTGCTGCCGTTGTTTGAAAACTCCGGCATCACAGGATTGATCGAACCGTTAGGGTTCCCCAACGCCAGTTTGCGACTGAAAGCAGATGTGCGTGCAGTGTTGGATGAAATACACAACCCGACTTGTTTCGCGCTTATCCACGATACGTTTCACCACGCGTTGTCGGGCGAAACTGATGTTTTCGCCGCAGAGACCAAGATTGTTCATATCTCCGGGGTGTCTGACCCCCACGTGAAATTTGACGACATGACGGACGAAATGCGGGGGCTGGTCGATGACCAAGATCGCCTCGGAAATATTGCGCAAATCGCTGAACTGCGGGCGCAAGGCTACGACGGTCCGTATTCTTTTGAGGCTTTTTCAGCCGACGTTCATGCGCTGGAAAACCCAGTCGCAAACATCGCTGAGTCAACGAAATTCATAACTGCTCAAATCGCCGAAAGGGAGGCCTGAGAAGCTGTGAAGAGAAAGCCCTTTTAATAAGGGCCCCGGGAAATGAACCGTGTGCCGGGCACGATTTTTGGGAGGAAACCAATGAACAAGCTATTTATGGCCGCAGGCCTGACAATGCTGATGGGAACATCGGCTATGGCGCAGCAAATCGGTGTATCCGTTGCGCGTTTTGACGACAACGGCCTGACCGTTATGCGTAACGGTATGACTGCTCACGAAGAAATGCTGGACGGCGTATCTTTGCAGATCGAAGATGCGACAGACGACGTTGCAAAGCAGCTCGACCAGATCAACAACTTCATCGCATCTGGCGTCGACGCAATCATCGTGAACGCAGTTGATACAAACGCAACAGAAGCGATGTCCAACGCTGCAGCGGCTGCAGGCGTACCACTCGTTTACGTCAATCGTCAGCCAGTCAACATGGACACACTGCCAGAAGGTCAGGCATTTGTGGCATCCAACGAAATCGAATCCGGTACTTTGGCCGCATTCCAGATGTGTCGTCAGCTTCGTGCAGAGGGCAAATCCGGTGGCGCGACTGCGTACATGTTGATGGGTCAGCTTTCTAACCAAGCTGCGGTTCAGCGCTCCAAGGATTTCCATGACGTTATCGGCATGGACATGTGCAACTTCATTACTTTGATCGATGAGCAGACAGCGAACTGGTCTCGCGATGAAGCAAACGATTTGATGACAAACTGGATTTCTTCCGGTGAGCCATTCGACGCTGTTTTCGGCAACAACGATGAAATGGCGCTGGGCGCTATTCAGGCAATGAAAGCTGCTGGCATTTCCATGGACGACGTTGTCGTTGGTGGTGTTGACGCGACTTCTGATGCGCTGCTCTCCATGCAGGCGGGTGAAATGGACGTAACAGTATTCCAAGACCTTGCTGGTCAGGGCGCTGGTTCCATCGACACAGCAATCGCGCTGATCAACGGCGAAGAGGTCGACCAGACTGTCTTCATCCCTTTCAAGCTGGTGACACCAGACAACATTGGTGACTTCCTCCAGTAAGCCAATCTGGAGAATTCAGATACTGTGCAGGGCTGCGACATGCGGCCCTGCACCACAAACAACACCCCCGATCATGTAGGAGAACGGACCGATGTCGGACACAAGTGAAGGCACAGGCGGCCTGACGTATGACAAATCTAAGCGCCAATGGCCTAACGAGTTAAACGTCTTTGCGGCCCTTATTCTAATCGTGATTATCTTCGAAATTCTCGGCGCGATCTTCATGCAGCAAAGCCTTCTGTTTGACTCCCGTGACCGTTTTGACAGCATCTTTAACGAAGCGCGCCTTCGGATCATTATTATTCAGGTCGCAATCATCGGTATCATCGCAATTGGCGTCACTCAGGTGATCATCACGGCCGGTATCGACCTGTCGTCAGGGTCCGTTGTGGGCGCAACGGCGATGATCGCGATGAGTTTCGCGCAAGTCGCCGAAGTGAACGGCGGCCCGAATCCAAAAGCGATCTTTGGCGATTGGGCCTTGGATTTACCTGTCGTTGTACCAGTTCTCGTCGGCCTGGGTGTCGGTATGCTTGCCGGTATCATAAACGGGGTATTGGTCGCTTACTCTCGCATTCCGCCGTTCATCGCGACCCTTGGCATGATGCTATTTGCGCGCGGCGTTGCGCAGTGGTGGTCGCTGGGTAACCCTGTGTCTTTCCCGACTGAAGGTTACGCCAAAATCGGCGCAGGTATGATGCCCGTGATCATCTTCCTGTCGCTCGCGGTGCTGTTCCATTTCATTATGAACTATACCGTCTACGGCAAACACACCTACGCGATTGGTTCTAATGAAGCCGCAGCGCGGATGTCGGGCATCAACGTGCCGCGCCACCTTGTGCTGGTTTACTTGATCGCTGGCGGTCTGGCTGGCCTTGCCGCAGTGATCCTGACGTCCAAAAACCTGACAGCGCAATCCGGCATGGGTCTATCTTACGAACTCGAAGCGATTGCCATGGCCGTGATCGGTGGCGTGTCCCTGTTCGGGGGGCGCGGTTCGATCATTGGCACCGTTATCGGCGCGCTGATTATCGGCGTTATCACGTCCGGTTTCACGTTCTTGCGCCTTGGCGCTTACTACCAAGAGATGGTTCTTGGCTGCATCATTGTGGGCGCAGTCGCGCTTGATCAGTGGCAACAAAAACGCGCCGCGGCGCGAGCATAAGGGAGGGCATACCAATGTCAGATATCATTCTGGAAACCAAAGGCCTGACCAAACACTACGGCGGCGTTCACGCACTTGAAGATGCGGATTTCAAACTTGAGCGCGGCGAACATGTCGCGATCATGGGCGACAACGGTGCGGGCAAGTCTACCTTTGTTCGTCAGATCACAGGCGTTGAACAACGCACGCGTGGCACCGTCACCTTTGATGGCCAAGAAGTCCATTTTGCGGGTCCGCTAGATGCCCGCGAAGCTGGGATCGAAACCGTGTTCCAAACCCTCGCTCTTGCGGACGATCTGAACGTGCCGGACAATCTGTTCCTTGGCCGTGAAAAGACCAAGTTCAATTGGCTCGGTCCGTTCCGTTTGCTGGACTATAAGGGCATGCGTGGTGACACCATGGCTGGGCTCGAAAAGACGGGCGTCAAAATCCCGAACATCAAGAACAGCATCGCCAATATGTCTGGCGGACAGCGCCAATGTGTTGCCATCGCCCGCACAGCAACGTTTGCGTCAAAGCTGACTATCATGGATGAACCAACAGCGGCCCTTGGTGTGCAAGAAACTGCGCAGGTCGAAAACATCGTTCGCACGCTCAAGGAACAGGGTGAAAGCCTGATCCTTGTCTCGCACAACATGCGGCAGGTGTTTGATCTTGTGGATCGTATCATCGTCTTTCGTCGTGGGCGCATTTGTGCGAACCTCGACATTAAGAACGGCGATTACACAGGCGAGGATGTCGTGAGCTACATCACAGGTGCCAAAACGGGCGCAGAATACGAAGGGGTCGCATGAGAAAACTCATCGATCTATACCACCCCTTCTTTGCGCCCGCCTGGATCCGCGTCGCCATTGTCATAGTTTTGGCGGCGTGGGGCCTATTCGAGCTGAGCACGGGTGCCGTTCTCTGGGCAATTATCTTCATAGGAATTGGCGTCGTATGCGCGTGGCAGTTTGCCACGATTGACTACAGCACCATTTCCGATGAATAGGACAGTATGGCTGTCACTTTAAAAGATGTTGCGGAACTCGCGGGCGTGTCTCGCTCCGCGGTTTCACGCACCTTCACTGAGGGCGCGTCTGTTTCCGCCAAGACCCGAAACAAGGTCATGGCAGCGGCAACTGAGCTAGGTTACAGCCCCAATGCGCTTGCGTCGTCTTTGACCACCGGTCGCACCAAGATGATCGGCCTTGTCTCAAATAACTTTCACAACCCCATTTTCCTCGAAGTGTTCGACCTGTTTACTCGCGGGCTGCATGAACGGGATCTGCGCCCATTGCTGGTGAACCTGACGGACGAAACCGACCCAGAAGCGTCCGTGCGGATGCTTCGCCAGTATTCGGTAGATGGTGTGATTGTCGCATCCTCCACCCTGCCCCATGACTTTGCGCGTGCTTTCCGTGATGCAGGTGTTCCTGTGGTGCATTCTTTCGGCCGCCAAACCGAAGCGCCAGCTGTGGATGTTTTAGGGATCGATAACATCGCTGCCGGAAGACTGGCCGCGCGAACCCTAATTGAACGCGGCTATACAAATGTCGGATTTTTGGGCGGCCCAGCCAGTGCGACGTCGACAATCGACCGCCAAGCGGGGTTCATGGAAGAAGTCGCACAACATGGCAGCATGACCGCGACCTCCAGTTTCGCCACAGCCTATTCCTTCGAGGCTGGCCGCGAAGAAATGACCCGTCTGTTGGCATCAAAGCCTGCACAAGCCTATTTCTGTGGCGATGACGTGTTGTCCATAGGGGCTATGTCCGCACTTCAGACAGCAGGCCTAAAGGTTCCGGAGGATGTCGGTATCATCGGGCTGAACGACATGGAAATGGCGGGTTGGGAAAGCATAAACCTAACCACGATTCATAACCCAGTGTCCGAAATCATCGCGGCATCCATTGCGCGCGTTACCGAATTGGTTGCCGACCCCACGCTAGAGCCTAAGGCCCGCCTATTCGACGGATCCGTTGTCGAACGCGGCACGCTGCGGCCTGCTTAGGCGCCCGAAAAAACGGGCGCCCTTTAATTAGCGAAACATTGGGGGGCGCGCATCAAGCCACGCACCATCTTGCTTGCCGGACTCAGCGACAGCCACGACAGCCGCCATTGAACGCAACCCGTCCTCAGCACGTGGGAACAGGTTCGCCGCGCGGTCCATAACACGGCCTTCTTTGCGCGCGCTGATGGCTTCGGCCAAATCGGTGTAGATATTGGCAAACGCCAGCGGCATCCCTTCGGCATGACCGATGGTCACGCGGCTGGTGCGATCTGCTTCTGGTGAAAGGTTCTCTTCGCCGCGTTCAATGACCTGCAAACGCTCCCCCAGCGGCATATAGTAAAGCTGGTTGGGGTGTTCCTGGCTCCAGCGCAGCCCACCAGTTTCCCCGAACACCTGAATGCCCAACCCGTGCTGTCGACCTATCGCAATGGACGACGTCCACAAACGTCCAACCGTGCCACCATCCATTCGAAAGTTCACCATCGCATCGTCTTCAAGCGTACGCACATCGATGCAAGACACGCAGTCCGCCGAAAGTTTGGTGACTTCTTGGCCCGTCACAAAGCTCGCCATATGCAGCGCATGAATTCCGCAGTCGGCAAACTGTGCAGACACACCCGCCTGCGCAGGATCATACCGCCAGCGCACACGAGGGTTATCCGCATCCGTCGCATCTGCATGGTGACCATGCGCAAACTCCGCGTTCACCAAACGCACCTTGCCGATATCCCCACGCGCAATCATCGCGCGCATGTGCCGAACCAATGAATACCCAGAGTACCCATAATTTACGGCGCAGATGTTGCCTGTCTTGCTAGCGATCTCAACGATTTCCTGACCCTCTTCAACGGTCATGGTCATCGGCTTTTCACAAAGCACATGAAAACCGGCCTCAAGGTAGGCTTTGGTGATTTCAAAGTGTGTCGAATTTGGCGTAGCCACAGTAACGAGATCAACGCGGTCGTCGCGTTTCTTTTCGCCTTCAAGCATATCCTGCCAAGACCCATAGGCCCGATCGCCAAGCCCGAGCCGTTTACCGTAGTCGATACCTTCTTCGGGGCGGTGATCCAATGCGCCAGCCGAGAATTCAAAAAGCCCGTCCAAACCGGACCCAAGACGGTGTGCAGGCCCAATCTGACTGCCTTCGCCGCCGCCGATCATACCCCATTTCAGTTTCGCCATGACGTTAAGCTCCTTCAAATCCAATAGACCGCAAGTAAGCACGGTTTAGTTTTGCATCATCAATTGGCGATGTGTCGCCTTCTGGGTCGCAGTCCTGTTCAACGGTGCACCATCCGTCAAAACCATTATCCAACAGGACCTGACGAACCGCTGGGAAATCGACGTCTCCGTCGCCAAGGTTGCAGAAGATCCCCTGCCCACAGGCATCGTAGAAATCAGTGCGGTTGGTAACGACCTGCGCTTTTACTTTCGGGTCGATATCCTTGAAATGCATGTAGCTGATACGGTCGATATTGCGGCGCATGAACGCCACCGGATCAAAGCCTGCATAGGAATGGTGCCCTGTGTCAAAGCAGATCTTAAGAATGCTTTCGTCGACTTCAGCCAGCAAGCGGTCCAGCTCAGGTTCAAAATCCATGAACCCGCCAGCGTGTGCGTGAATACCGACCGTGAGGCCGTACTCTTCGGTCCCCATCTTTGCGATTGTCGCAAACTTATCGCGGTATGCTGTCCACTCGGCCTTATCCATTTGCTCGGCTTCATCAGCGCGGCCCGCTGTGGGCGCGCGGCGTGGTGAAATACTGTCGATCAAAACAAGGTGCTCTGCTCCGTGGGCCTGCAATGCTTTGCAAGTCCGAACAGCGCCGTCCATCACATCATCCCACGCGTCAGGGTCATGGAATGGCCGGAACACCACGCCACCCACAAGAGTTTGTCCGAACTCTTCAAGCGCGTCCGACAAGACCGCTGGGTCCTCAGGCATAAACCCGACGGGGCCAAGTTCGATCCCTGTGTAACCTGCGCCTGCATTTTCCTGCAGTACTTTTCGCCAGTTCGGGTTGCGCGGATCATCCGCAAACTCGACTCCCCAAGAACATGGTGCGTTCCCAATCTTGATCATGATCAAGCCCTTTCAGTTAGAAATTTTTGATGTCGACCCAAGTGCCTGTGCGACTTGAAGCCAGTGCAGCTGTGACAACGCGGTTTACTTCCATTCCTTCGGCGAAGGTTGGCCAGATGTTGCGTTGTTCATGGATGGCCCGCAAAAAGTCGTGGGCCTCGATGATAATTTGGTCTTGATACCCTGTCCCATGGCCGGGGCCCTGACAGAACGGCAAATAGTCAGGATGCGCCGGTCCCGTTAGGATTTTGCGAAACCCGCGTTCGGCCTCGGGGCCTTCCATCGTATAAAGATGCAGTGCGTTCTGATCTTCTTGATCAAAACGGATCGCGCCCGTTGTGCCGTGGATTTCATAGGCATAGCCCATCTTTCGACCTGTCGCGATCCGGCTAAAGAACAGGTGTCCCTGTGCGCCATTCTCAAACCGGCACATCATCTGTGCTTGGTCATCGTTATCAACGATCCCGCCTGGGCGGGTGCTGTGAACGGTTTCCGCAGTGGCGTTCAAGCTGACAATAGGCCCGATCAGCGCACGCGCAGCGTTGATCATATGGGGCGCGAGATCGCCCATGGTCCCATTGGCATCCCCTGTCGTGCGCCATGTCGCTGGTAGTGTCTCATCCGCGAGGAAGTCCTCGGTGTGCTCACCCCTAAACCACGTGACATCCCCGATCCGCCCTTCGGCAACGAGCTGCCTTGCAAACTGCGACGCAGGCGTGCGGATGTAGTTGAATCCCGTCATGTGAACTGCGCCTGAAGCCTCAGCCGCCGATAACATTGCGCGGCTGTCCTCTAGGGAGGCACCAAGTGGCTTTTCACAAAACACCGGCTTGCCCAGCGCAAACGCGGCTTCTGCGATTTCTCTGTGCGTGGACTGCGGCGAAGCGATGACGATTGCACCTACTGCATCATCTGCAACCAGCGTGCGCCAATCGTCAGTTCCACGTCTAAACCCATAGGATGCACGGTAGCGTTCGGCGGACGCAGGCGACGACGCGCAGATCATCTCAAGGACGGGGCGCAATGGCGTATCGAACACCCCCGCGACAGCCGCATATGCAACGGAATGGGCCTTACCCATATAGCCGCCGCCGATCAGTCCAATTCCAATTTCAGCCACTTTTTCTCTCTCCCAAAAGAATCCCGTTGCAACCGGTTGCAAAACGGCTATCTTTGATTGGGGGCGCAGGTCAATAGCGATTTGCTGTGCGTCATGCTCAATTTCGTGGAGGCGCCGCTGTGGCAAACGTAAACCAAACAATCACGCTGACAACTGCGCAAGCAATCGTGCGGTATCTTGCAGCACAATACATTGAAATAGACGGCGTAGAAACGCGCCTGTGTGGCGGTGGATTTGGCATATTCGGCCATGGCAATGTCACCTGCCTCGGCGAAGCCTTGCACGACCATCAAGATGAATTGCCCCTTTATCGTGGCCAGAACGAACAAGGCATGGGCTTTGCGGCAGCGGCCTACGCCAAGGCGCATCTGCGCCGCCGCTTTATGTTTTGCACCGCAAGTGCCGGCCCCGGCACGGCGAATCTTTTGACTAGCGCCGCACTGGCCCATGCGAACCGTCTGCCGTTGTTGCTTCTGTGTGGCGATGCCTTTTTGACTCGCCTGCCCGATCCTGTGCTGCAACAACTCGAACATTATGGAAATCCAACCTTTGGTGTTAACGACGCCTTTAAGGCCGTCAGCCGTTATTGGGATCGGATCACCCACCCCGCGCAGATCATCCAATCCTTGCCCGCAGCGCTGAATACCATGCTTGATCCCGCAGATTGCGGCCCCGCATTCCTTGGTTTGCCGCAAGACGTTCAGGGTTGGACATATGATTACCCCGCCTCCTTCTTTGATAAACGCGTCCATCGAATCCGACGTCAGGCTGCGGATATCGCAGAAATTGCCGAGGCCGCCGCGCTTTTGAAGACCGCAAAACGCCCGATGATCATCGCGGGTGGTGGTGTGCAATACTCCGGCGCTGTGGAAGAACTGACAACTTTCGCCGAGACCCATTCTATCCCTATTGTCGAAACCATCGCTGGACGTGCGAACCTGAAAGCGACGCACGCCCTCAACATCGGACCACTTGGGGTGACGGGGTCGGACAGTGCAAATGCGATTGCTGAAAAGGCTGATGTAATTCTCGCCGTTGGAACGCGATTGCAAGATTTCACGACAGGGTCGTGGACTGCATTTGCCCAAGACGCACAGATCATCGGATTGAACGCGGCGCGCCATGATGCGGCAAAACACATGTCGGCAACTGTCGTTGGTGATGCCAAACTGGCGCTTGGAGCTTTGCAAGACGCACTCATTGGATATGTGTCCCCCGAGGACTGGGTCGCAACCGCCAAAGCTGAACGGGTCAAGTGGGACGACTATGTCGAAGGCAACACGCGCCTCGGGAATGGTCCTGCGTCTTATGCGCAGGCGATTGGTGTGGTTAACGCCGCGTGCGATCCACGTGATCGCATCGTCGCCGCTGCTGGCGGGCTACCTGCCGAAGTTACCGCAAACTGGCGCACGTTGGATATCGGAACGGTCGATGTTGAATTCGGCTTTTCTTGTATGGGTTATGAAATTGCTGGCGGCTGGGGCGCACGGATCGCGCAGTCCGAAAAAGAGCCGGATCAGGATACCATCGTATTCACGGGTGACGGGTCATATCTGTTGATGAATTCGGATATCTACTCCTCAGTATTAACCGAGAAAAAGATGATCATCATGGTGTTGGACAACGGCGGCTTTGCGGTCATCAACAAACTGCAAAACAACACCGGCAACGAAAGCTTCAACAACCTGATCGCGGATACGCCAACAGCCACCCATCAGGTCGGCGTTGATTTCGAAGCTCACGCGCAGTCCATGGGCGCTTTGGCGGAAACCGTTGCCGACCCATCTGGCCTTGCCGAGGCCTTTGCCCGCGCAAAGGCGGCTGACCAAACCTACGTCATCGTAATGAAAGTCGATCCTTACGAGGGATGGACGACCGAAGGACACACATGGTGGGAAGTCGGCACCCCACATGTTTCAGAAAACCCAAAAGTCACTGCAGCCCACAAAGACTGGGAAAGCAGCCGCCCCAAACAGCGGAAAGGACTGTAGGATGAAGCGTTACACCGCCAAAACCGCTGACCCGGATGAGATTGTCGCAGAATTGTTGCACGGCAAAGGGGCTGTCCTGATCTCGGGTTTATTCACCGATGAGCAAGTCGCGGAAGCGCGGCGAATTGTGATGGAATACTCCGCCGAGGCCGATAAGGTCACTCACTTTCAAGGTAAGGCGGCGGAAGAGGGAAGGATCAACCTGCAACGCCGGGTGTGGAACCTATTGGACAAGGGCGCGGTCTTTTCGGATATGGCGACCCCTCCGGCGATCATGGCGATCCTGCGCAAGTTCTTAGGAACGGAATTCATCATGGGGTCCATTGCCGCAAACCGCATCCTGCCTGACGGTCCGGGGCAAGAGCCACACGTCGATTATCCCTATTGGGACTTCTACAAATCCGAAAGCCACCCTGTTGGTCTGAACAGCAGCTTTCCGATGAATGCTCAAGTCTCTGTCTTGCTTGACCCGTTCACGAAAGAGAGTGGCGCCACGGCCTACGTTCCGGGCAGCCAAAAAGAACTGCGCTATCCCAAAGAGTCGGATAATTTCTACGACAATTGTGAGCAGATGTTGGGCGAGCCGGGTGATGTGGCGCTGTTTTACGGCGTGGCTTGGCATTGCGCGATGCCCAACAACGCGGACCACGACCGGTCCGCAGTCCTGATCAACTACCTGCCAAAGTGGGTGAAACCGCTAGAGGATATGCCCGCAGCGCTGTCGCAAGAGTTTTTGGATGCCGCAAGTCCAGATCTGAAACAACTGCTGGGCTTCAACTATCCCTACCCGGAGATTTTGGATCAGGCCAAAGGTGGCAACACGGAGGGGCGCAAGTGAGCAAACTATTGGCGGGCATAGCCCAGAACAATTTCGTCATCGTCGGCCGCGCCGGAATGGACTTTTTTACGCCCGCGGGCACCGCAACCGAGGACGCCGAAGTCTTCCACGCGGGCCTTGGCGGATCGTCGGCCAATACGGCGGCGGGAATCTGCAAACTGGGCGGAAAGGCAGCCATCGTAACGCGGGTATCTGACGACAGCATCGGACGTTACTGCGTAAATCAACTAAAGCGCTACGGCGTTGGCACTGACTACGTAACCCCTGTCGGCGGCGAGTTTCGGAACTCTCTCGCCGTCTACGAAAGCCGTCTTGAGGGGCACCAGTCTGTTATCTACCGCAACGGCGCCGCCGATTTTGAGATGAACCAATCTGACGTCGAAGCTGTCGATTACGCCCGTTTCGGTGCCCTGATTACGGCAGGGACTGTTCTTGCCGCAGAACCATCCCGCAGCGCGACCTTCCGCGCATTTGATCTGGCCAAAGAGGCTGGGCTGCCGATTATTTTCGATGTCGATTATCGCCCTTATTCATGGCCCTCTGCTGAAGTAGCCGCAGATGTCCTCAGCCGCGCGGCCGATCAATGCGACATGATCGTCGGCAATGACGAAGAATTCGGTTTTATGGCCGGGTCCATCGACAAGGGCTTGGACAAGGCCCGTGAACTCTCGCAAAGCACTGCCGCGATTGTTGTCTACAAGATGGGGCCTGAAGGCGCGATTACCTTTGCCGAGGGCCAAGAAATTCATACCGGTATCTACCCAGTCGATGCACTCAAACCGACGGGTGCTGGTGATAGCTTTATGGCCGGCCTTTTAACTTCTCTCGCGGATGGTCACGACCTCAAGACATCTATTTTGCGCGGCTCTGCCTGCGCATCTGTCACCGTCTCTCGGCCCGGCTGTGCTCCCGCGATGGCTGACACCGAAACGCTTGAAAATTTTCTGGCCACCCACTCCGGCCCAACTCAACGCTAAAGGAACGATCATGCATATTGCTCCCTTCGACAACCACAACAAACCTATCGTTGATATCGACGACAGCACCGTTCCGCTGAACTATTTTAACATAGTGAAGTTGAAAAAAGGGCAGGCCTTTGAATATGAAGTGCCCGGATATGAGACCTGCATCGTGCCTGCCACCGGCAGCATCGACATCGACGTCGAAGGCTTCAAGGCCGGTGATATCGGCGGACGTGGCGAAGACGTTTGGGACGGTGAACCAGAAGGTGTTTACGTCCCCACCGCCGCAAAAGCGGAAATCGTCTGCACCTCGGACGAAGCCGAGGTTTTTGTGGCCGGAGCGCGCTACGACAAGGTGTTAGATGCCTTTGCCGTGCGTTCAGATGAACTGGACATGGTCCAATACGGATCCGACGACACTAAGACCCACCGCAAGATCAAACATATCCTTGGTACCAAGTATCACGACAAGGTTGGTCGCCTACTGGTATCCGAGCTGTTCACCGTCGGCGAAGGTGGATGGTCAGGCTTCCCAAGCCACAAGCACGACACAGATCGCCTACCGCAAGAAACGCGCCACGATGAAACCTACAACTTCCGTTTCAAACCCAACCACGGGTCAGGCGTGCAGATGTTGCAGCGCGAAGACGGCAAGGCGGGTGACGCCTATCACATCGTGGATGGCTCAACGATCTGCCTCGACAGCGGCTATCACCCTTGCGCGGTTCTGCCTGGCTATCAGATGTATTACTTCACGATCCTTGGAGGACTGTCACAGCGCAGCCTCGTGCAGTTCTTCCAACCGAGCCATGCTTATCAGGTCGAAACGATCCCCGGCATCAAAGACATGATCGCAAAGTTCAAATAGGAGCGCACTATGGCGTTGGTAACACTTGCGGATGTCTTGCAGCCCGCGCTCAAGAACGGAACGGCGGTTGCTGGTCTCGTGACACTCGGTTGGGAAGACATGCGCGCCTTTGTACATGCAGCAGAGGCTGAAAACTGCCCTGTCATTCTACAGGCTGGCCCCGGATGCAGAGCACACACGCCCCTGCCCGTTCTTGGAAAGATGTTCCGCCATCTGGCCGAGAACGCGTCTGTGCCTGTCGTGGCTCATCTGGATCACGGCTATACTTATGATGAATGCGCCGAAGCGTTGGACAGCGGGTTCACGTCCTTAATGTTTGACGGATCACGCAAGCCATTCGCCGAAAATGTAGAGGAAACCAAACGCATCGCTGACATGGCCCATGCGGCAGGCATTTCCTGCGAAGGTGAAATCGGTTTCGTGGGCTACGCGTTAGGCGAAGCATCCGCCGGAACCGACCCCGCGGAGGCCGCGGAATTCGCGCGTCTGACAGGGGTCGATGCAATGGCAATCTCGGTTGGAAACGTACACCTTCAAGAAGACAAAGAAGGCGGGTTGGACGAAGAGCGCATCGCCGCAATCCAAGCCCTAACGGACGTGCCATTGGTGATCCACGGTGGATCAGGCGTGCCAGTTGAACAACGCGCGCGATTGGCCCGCGAAACCAACATCTGCAAGTTCAACATCGGCACCGAACTGCGCATGGCCTTCGGCGCTGCCCTTCGAGACGCAATTGCCTCAGATCCTAAACGGTTCGATCGTGTATCGATCTTGAAAGACACAGAAACACCTATGATCGCCGCCACTCGTCGCGTTCTTGCTCCTCTAAAAGGATAAAACATGCTCAACATCGGACTTTTGGGATGTGGCCGTATCGGCCAAGTCCACGGCGCCACACTTGCAGGAATGCACACTGCGCGGGCTGCCGCAGTATCAGATTTCCTGCCAGAAGCGGCGAACGCGTTGGCCGGACAATTGGGCGCAAAGGTCATGACCAGTGACGGGATGCTGGAAGACCCCAGCATTGATGCTGTCGTCATTGGCACCCCAACGACCACGCATTATGACCTCATTCACAAAGCCGCCGCGAACGGCAAAGCGATCTTTTGCGAAAAGCCTGTCGATCTGTCCGTGGACCGCATTCGCGAGTGCCTAGCCGCCGTAAAAGCCGCAGACGTGCCATTCATGGTGGCCTTCAACCGCCGCTTCGACCCGAGCTTTGCCCATTTGCAAAAACAGATTGCCGATCAAGTTATCGGTGATGTGGAAATCGTCACGATCCTGTCGCGCGACCCTGCCCCGCCCCCGATCGGCTACGTCAAAACATCTGGCGGAATTTTCCGCGATATGATGATCCATGACCTTGATATGGCACGGTTCTTGCTGGGCGAAGAACCTGTTGAACTTACGGCAGAAGCGTCTTGCCTTGTGGACCCTGCAATCGGCGACGCTGGTGACTTTGATACAGCGGTTGTCACGTTGAAGACCGCGAGCGGTAAGCTTTGCCAGATCAGCAATTCCCGCCGTGCGACCTATGGCTACGATCAACGCATTGAAGTGCACGGGTCAAAAGGAATGTTGCGCGCAGACAATATGCTCGAAAACACCGTTCAGCTGGCCACGGGCGCAGGGCACCAAACTGCTGCCACACAGCCCTTCTTTCTAGAACGCTACGCGGCTGCGTACCGCGCCGAGATGGAACATTTCGTTTCTAGTATTGTATCGAATGTTCCAATGACGCCAACCGGCGACGATGGTTTGAAAGCACAAATTCTCGCCGATGCAGCCGATGCAGCTGCGCGAGACGGCGGGCGCCGATCATTCTAGCTTGGAAAGTTCTGAGGCACGTTAACCGAGCCCCGTGAGTGATGAATGGGCGCCCTGCCTATTCAGCAGGGCGCCATATCTAACTAGTGGCACGCAGGGCGTGTGCCCGGCAGAAGGACCTTGTCGATGACGTGAATAACGCCATTGTCAGCCATAATGTCTGCGATGATGACATTTGCCATTTCGCCTGTTCCATCAGCAATCGTTACGCCGCCACTTCCGGCAGTAATGCAAAGACGTTCGCTGTCCAGAATTGGGCGGAAGTAATTTGACCCAGCAGGGATCATGCTGGCGGACAATTTCCGATCATCAACATGGTAAAGCAGCACATTGGTGAGCTGATCCTTATTTTCAGGAAGCAAAAGAGTATCAACCGTTCCCTCTGGTAGCGCCGCAAACGCATCGTTGACCGGCGCATATACAGTGAACGGACCCGGTCCCGACAATGTGTCGACGAGGCCAGCGGCAGAGACTGCGGCTACAAGCGTTGAAAAGCGTTCGTCGCCAGCGGCGATTTCAACGATGGATTCGGCGTTCACTGCCGCGGCAGTTAGGCTGAGTGTGAGGGCTGCAGCAGTGGCTTTCAGGTTCATTTTCATCTTCGTTCTCCGTGTTGCCGGACGATCATGTCCGTTTTGATTTACGTTTCGTACAAAGGTTACGGAGGACGATCGGGCTTGGTTCACATGGTCACAGAAACGTGAGGACAACCAATTCAACCTGTTGAAATAAATAAAAAAACCACCGGGAAACCGATGGTTTTTTGCCCTAGTTGAATGTCATGTTTTGTGCGTCAGATACGAAAGAATGGCTGAAGCAATCGCGGGATAAACGAATTGAATCGTAATGGCGCGTCCGTGGCCGCAAGGCAGATACAAGGTGCGCCCGGATCGGCAACTGGCGTATGTTCAAGCGTGTGATCCGCAACCTCAAGGTCACCAACACCGAACCGACCGGTTTCATCGCTGAAGCTACCTTGAAGGACCAAAGTCAGTTCCAAACCGTTGTGGCTGTGATCCGGAACGGCGCGGCCAGGCGGTATATAAAGAAGACGAACAGAACCATCGCGCCCGTCCGACAAAATACTCTGACGGACTCCCATCCCGAGGGATTTCCAACGCGGAGGCTTACCTTTTAGCGCTTCCATCACAGGGCCCGGGAAAACCCCTGAACGCTGATACGCTGGTTTTGCTGCAACTGGTGCGTCCAAAAGATCAAGCACATTGGATTTCAAGTCGGCCGACACGGCTTCGGTATTGCTCATCTCCAATACCGCACCACCCGATACGAGATGGGCTTCGTAAGTAGCGCGACAGTCTAGACACAAAGAGATATGTGCTGCCACGGCCAACGCAAATGGCTGCGGTAAGCTTCCTCCAGCATAGGCCGCCAGCAAGGCGTCTGATGGGTGGTGAGTGATGGTCGTCATCTTAACGCAGTTCCTTTAACTCGTGACGTAGCTTTTCAAGACCCAGACGGATGCGGGACTTGATTGTGCCAAGCGGCAGACCCGTTTGGGTACTGATCTCCTGATGGGTAAGCTCGCCCATATAAGCTTTTTCAATTATTTCACGCTGCTCTGGCTTCAAACGCCCTAGAGCATCTTTTAACTGCCCAGCCTCTTGCTCAACGGCCAATATCTGGCTGGCGTCAGGTTCAGCGCTCGGGTCTTCGCCTAACTCTTCTGGCAGCGGCTTATTTTCTTTACGGATTACATCGATTTGGCGGTTTCGCGTGATTTGATAAACCCAAGCGGACACTTGCGCGCGCTCGGGATCGAATTGCTCTGCCTTGCGCCAAACGGTCAACATGACGTCTTGAACAATCTCTTCGGCTTGTCCGGATCCGGTGCCGGACCGCATGATAAATCCCTTCAGCCGAGGTGCAAAATGATCGAACAATAGTGCAAATGCGGCGCGGTCCCGATCATTGCGGACGGCAATCATTGATGCCGTCAGTGCAGATATCTGTGGGGGCGATTGCTTCACCTGAGATCGGTCCTTTCGCGGCTCCAACAAAGGGCGCCGATCAGCTTGTTCGATATCTATGCATTCTGTCAACATACACCAATTACGGGGGCGATCAGTTTTTGGATCATTTTTTTGATCCGAAATGCTTGAACGCGCGTAAACTATTCAAACAACCAACCGGAGTTTCAATGTCATTAGATGCAGTTCCGATCCGCCCACAACGGATTGCTATTATCGGCGGCGGTATATCTGGGCTTTCAGCGGCCCATCTTCTGTCCCCCCATCACGCAGTGACACTGTTTGAGGCCGCTCCAAGGCTGGGTGGCCACGCGCGTACCGTTATGGCTGGCCTAAATGGAGATCAGCCGGTTGATACGGGTTTCATTGTATTTAATTACGCGAACTACCCGCACCTGACACGGATGTTTCAAGAATTAGACGTGCCTGTTGTCAAAAGTGACATGAGCTTCGGCGCCACGATTAACGGTGGCGAAATCGAATACGGGTTACGCGACGTGGGCGCGCTTACGGCTCAAAAACGCAATCTGCTGCGACCCGGGTTTGTCCGCATGGTCCGAGATATCCTGCGGTTTAATGACAAAGCGGAAGCGCTCGCGACGGACGATACCGCCACAATCGGCGACCTGATGAATGATCTACGATTGGGGGATTGGTTCCAACGCTACTATTTGATGCCACTTTGTGGTGCGATCTGGTCGACGCCGCCGGATGAAATCCGTGGCTTCCCGGCCCGCGCTTTGGTGCAATTCTTTCGCAACCATGCTTTGTTAAGTTCATCGGGTCAGCATCAATGGTGGACCGTGGACGGTGGTAGCATCGAATACGTGCGTCGGCTGGAACACAGCCTTCGCGGGCGTGGTGTTGCGATCAGAACCGGAACCGCCGTGCAAAGCGTCAGTCGTGATGGTCAAAAAAGCACCGTTCACAGCAGCGCGGGCCCGCTTGAACCGTTCGATCAAGTGATATTCGCCTGCCATTCGGATCAAGCCCTACGCCTTTTAGAACAACCAACACCTCAGGAACGTGCTGCCCTGTCCGCGATCCGGTTTCAGGACAATCAGATGATCCTGCACAGAGACGAAAATCAAATGCCCAAGCGCCGTTCCGTCTGGTCAAGCTGGGTTTACAAGGCGGATACAACCCAACCGGAACCCGCAATAGGGGTGACGTATTGGATGAACCGCCTTCAGAATATCCCGTCAGATGACCCGCTGTTTGTGTCTTTGAACCCATCCGAGGCCGTGCCCGATGAATTGATTTACGATCAAAAGACATTTCGACATCCGGTATTTGACGCACCGGCGTTGGTCGCTCAGCGACAGTTGACCGAAATGCAAGGTCACAACAACACGTGGTATGCTGGCGCCTACACACGGCACGGATTTCATGAAGACGGGTTTGCAAGCGCGGCCCGCATCGCCCGCATGATGGATCGGCAGCTCGCATGACGAAAAAGCCAGAACTTATAGCTGGTGTGACGACCCATGGGCGCCGTGGGGCGATCAAGCATGGCTTTCGTTATGGTGTGGACTTTGTTCTGATTGACCCCGAAACAGCGGCCAATGGGCCAAGCCTGTTTTCACGCAATCGTTTCAATCTCGCCTCGGTTCATGATCGCGACCACGGCGGACCTCTCAAGGCCGGACGAGGCGTCAAATGGGCCCGTGAGGTTTTGACGGCGCATGGTCTTTCCGAGGCGGATCATCAACTACAGCTGCTCACTCAGCCTCGTTTGTTCGGAAATTGTTTCAATCCAGTCAGCTTTTGGTTGGCAAAACGCGGCGGAGATCTGGTTGCAGTCATCGCCGAGGTTTCAACGCCGTTTGGCGACCGTCACTCCTACCTGTGTCACTTACCAAATTTTGCCCCCATCACGTCTGACAGTCGCATAACCACGCCAAAATCGTTGCATGTGTCGCCGTTCCAAGAGGTGAAGGGCAATTATGAATTCAGTTTTGATATTCAACCCGATCGCATCGCCATCCGCATCTTATACCGCAATGGCGATGAGGGCGTAGTTGCCACTCTCGCTGGGTCCCGCGCGCCCCTCACAAACACGAATTTAATCAAAACCGTCCTGCGCCGCCCAATTGGTGCGTTTCGAACAATCGCGCTGATCCACTGGCAAGCCGTTCGTTTAAAATTGAAGGGTGCTCGATATCGCACCCGCCCGACACCCCCCAAGACCGAGGTCACTTAATGCTCTTCCTGACAAAACGCGTGAAACACGATTTCTTGGAAACCTGCGCGCAGATTAATTCCGGAAGCCTGCAATTGAGAACGCCAGAGGGCGAAGTGGTCAACTTTGGCCATGGGAGCCCAGCTGCCGATATGCAGATCCACGACTGGTCGGTGGTCACTGCGATCGCTTCGCGTGGCGACATCGGACTGGGAGAGGCCTATGTCGCTGGTTTGTGGGACACATCTTCAATCGAAAACCTGACCGCCGTTGCCTTACAAAACCTCGAACAGTTTCGTGGCTATGCCTATGCAGGTTTCTGGAGCAGCCTGAAATTTCGCGTCGTGAACCGATTGATGCGCGCCAACTCTCTCAAGGGGGCCGCGCGCAACATTCGAGCGCATTATGACGTTGGCAACGAATTCTACCAGCTCTGGCTGGATAAAAGCATGACCTACTCGTCTGCTATGTTTACGGATGGGGACGATGACCTAGAACGAGCGCAAAATCGCAAATATGATCGTGTTCTGAACCAAATTGGACCCGCAGAACGCGTCCTCGAGATCGGCTGCGGTTGGGGTGGATTTGCTGAACGTGCGGCGGACAATGGGCGTCACGTCACCGGGCTGACGATTTCCCCCAGCCAAAAGGGGTATGCCGATGCCCGGCTAGACGGGCGCGCTGAAATACGTCTGCAAGACTATCGCCAATGCTCCGGCCAGTACGACAGCATTGTTTCCATTGAAATGATCGAAGCGGTCGGCCAGACATATTGGCCAACCTATTTCGCCACCCTCAAAGCCCGACTTTCGGAGGGCGGGCGTGCCGTCATCCAAGCGATCACGGTACCCGATGACTATTTCGAAACGTATCGGCGCAGTGCCGACTACATCCGGCAATATACCTTCCCTGGAGGCATGTTACTGTCAGACGCAGTGATCGCCGAACAAGCGAAACGCGCGGGGCTCACAGTACAGGGAAGCCATGCATTCGGCCAAGACTACGCGCGCACCTGCGCTCAATGGAGTGATAGATTGGCTCAGCAGTCGGCCAAGGTGAATAAATTGGGGTATGGCCCCGAATTCTTGCGCAATTGGCAGTTCTACCTCGGAATTTGTGCAGGGTCTTTCGCAGTCGGACAAACCGACGTTGTTCAAGTGGAGTTGGCCCATGCCTGAGCCTGAGACTATCTGGATTATTGGCGCCAGCGAGGGCATCGGTGCCGCCTTGGCACGGGATTGGGCGCAACGAGGTGCGCGCGTGATTTTGTCTGCACGCTCGCAGGATCGGTTGGACGTTCTCGCGGCAGAGCTCGGGTCTGTGCACATACCGCTTGCTCTTGATGTGTCTGATCGTAGCAGCATCAATGAAGCGGCCGTCAGGATCTCCAAGATCGGCGCCTTGGATCGTATTGTGCATCTGGCGGCCATTTATGATCCGGGCAAGATCGCCGATCTTGATCCCGAAAAAGCAATGCAAATCGTCACAACGAATCTGACCGGTAGTTTTCACGTTGCGCAAGTCGGCCCAACACTGCTGAAGGACGGCGGCCAGCTCGCGCTGTGCGGATCGGTGGCGGGTTATATTGGCTTGCCTCAAGGCCAAATCTATTCGGCAACCAAAGCTGGTGTGATCAATCTTGCTGAATCTCTGCGCGCAGAGCTTTCAGGGCGCGTCGACGTCCGCCTGATCAACCCCGGCTTTGTCGACACACGCCTAACACAGCGTAACGACTTCCGTATGCCTGCGATGGTGACACCCCAACGCGCTGCCACCGCGATCATAGACGGGCTTTGTTCAAGACGTTTTGAGGTGCATTTCCCACGCCGCCTGACCTGGGGTTTGAAGTTGCTAAGCGCACTTCCGTACTGGGCGGCGATGCCGCTAACCAAGAGGTTAACACAATGATGAGATACCTCCCTCACGTTGTTCTGATTGCAACGATAACATTCGTTCTGTCGCCACTGGCATCCACTGGGTTCAATGGCTTTACGCCTGATCAGTTTCCTGTCGCACAAGTTGATCCGCCTGTGCAGCCAGCAGGATACGCCTTCTCGATTTGGGGTGTCATTTACCTATGGCTTGTCATCGGGGCGGCATATGGGCTCTGGCGTAAGGCGGATGATAACGACTGGCAGGCAATGCGCTTGCCGCTCGCCTTTAGCTTGATCATCGGAACGTTCTGGATCGCGGCGGCGAACGCCGCACCAATTTTGGCCACGATCATGATCGTTTTGATGGCAGCTTCGGCAATACTCGCTTTGTTTCGTGCTGGTCATCAACAGACTTGGCTACAGGTCCGCCCAGTCGCGCTTTATGCCGGTTGGTTAACAGCAGCCAGCGGTGTGGGCATTGGCGTCGTCCTCGGGGGCTACGCAATAGTGTCGGCCCAAACCGCGGCGATCCTTTGTCTGTCAGGCGTTTTGGTTGTCGCGCTATTCGTGCAATCAGTAAGACCCCGAGAATGGGGCTACCCCGTTGCCGTCATTTGGGCGCTAACTGGCGTGATTGTCCAAAACGCACCCAGCGCGAACTGGTTGGTAATTGCATTGGCCGCCATTGGCATTGCCGCATTGACGTTCCGCGCCTTCTTCTCATTCATGAAAGGTCAAAGATCATGAACATTCTGGTACTCTATCTCTCAACTGCTGTGATCTTTTTTGCCGCCGACGCTGTCGGCCTGCGCCTGCTCATAAAGCCAGTATTTGACCGCCATGTCGCGCACCTGTTCGCCGATCCGTTTCGCGTTGGACCCGCCGCTGTGTTTTATCTGGGATATATTGCTGGGGTGCTGTGGTTCGTTTCGGCCCCGGCCCTCCGAGAGAATGATCCGACCGCAGCTTTCTTTGGCGGCATAGCGCTGGGACTTCTGGCCTATGGAACCTATGAATTCACGAACTACGCGACACTTCGTGATTGGTCGCCCCAGCAGGTTGCTATCGACACGATTTGGGGCGGTATATTGACTGGGTTTGCCGCTTGGGCAGGTGTGATGGTCACGCGCTCGATAGGCTAGTGCTACTCGTAACATTCTGGAAATAGTACTTGTGCATATCGGCTAAGAACTCTGGCGTGAGCTCATATCCTGAAGCATCACCGATCACGGAGTCGACGCCACAGAAGGGACAGAGAGCTGTAGCTCCTTCAGGATGCCATTGATCGTCACACCAATCTTCTATCTTCTCAGATGCAAATACAGTCAGGCAGTAGAAGCACCCGCACATCTTGCTCGCGAGGACTTGATCCCTGTGCTTGATCGATTTGCCGTGTGCTGCTTTCAAAATGTCAGCCATTCAACCCTCAAAAATACCCCTATTAGGGGTTGTATAGATACCAATAAAATTGAGTGAAAGTGGTGTGGGTGGCGGAGACGAAGGGATTCGAACCCTCGAGACCCTTCCGGGCCTACTCCCTTAGCAGGGGAGCGCCTTCGACCACTCGGCCACGTCTCCGTTGACCCGTTTAGTGGGCACAGCGAGGCACCGCAACACTAAAACTTCATAGGTCTTTTGAATTTTCACTTGGGCTTGCTCGACATCATCGGCGCCACTTAATCAACAACGGTCTCAAACAGATGGTCCAGCCACTCTTTTACTTTGATCAACGTCTTATCCATTCTTCTGCTTTCATGGATCACGCTCCAAACTTCGCGTTCGACGATTTGTGACGGGTCCGCAACGAAAGTCTCTCCTGCTCCCATGATGACATCTGGGCCAATCGTTCCCAGACCTAACGAAAATGCAGTGCGTTTCGCCGCGGCATAAGAAGAAGTGCGGATAATCGGGTCACGCCCAAAAAAGGCACGACCCATTTCCATGTCCGGCGTCCAATCTAAGTCTTCGCTCATCCCGACCCAGTCCGTCGCGTCGCAACCTTTGGGTTTCCATACCCGCATAGGCATGCTGCAAATCCGTTTTGCAACTAATTGCCCTTCACATGGGCGACCAAAACGCAAAGCTAGATCTGCTTCATTGAATGCCAGACTCAGTCGTCGGTCCGAGCTCAACAATGAGACTTCGATATTTGGTACCTCATTCAAAAGAAGTGGCAGGTTAGGAGCGAGGTAATACGTCAGAACAAAATCTAAAGACGTGATTGCCAAACGCGTTACCTGTTCTTCCTGATCCGGCGTATCGAGATCCGAAAACTTAAAGCTCAGGTCGGAAGCCATTTCGACGAGCTTCAAACCTTTTGGTGTAATTGTCCAAGCTTCGCCCTTGGTTTGTTTTGCAAGCATCTCTTTGCAATCCTCGGACAGGGATCGCACATGCCGTGAGACGGTTGACGTCGATGTATCAAGTAGCTCAGCGGCACGTTTCATGGTTCCGCCTTCGTGTAAGGCAAGAAGATACCGCAAATTGTTCCAGTCTTTGATCATCAATCCCACTGCGTCCCCACGTCATAAGGTTACTTCTCTTGACCAGTTCGTACCGTAACCAAAAGCCTAGAATCTGCGCGAGTAAGAGTAGTGCGCGACTCAAAAGGCTATGCGACCTACCCGTAAGGGTAGCTAAAACGCTACCCGTTAGCATATCTAGAACGCCGCCCCAAAAGCCCGCTATCAAGTTCTCGCAGACCTCAGGTAAAGCGTCAGTCCTTAAGGCTGAGCGTACCATCCGATCGAGATTTCTGTGGGAAATACGGCGCGCAAATTTGCAACCACGTGATCGCAACCATCGAGGTTGCCTTACGTAGGGTAAAAGTTACGATTTACGTTGAGACGCCAAAAAGGGAGAGAACATTATGAATGATACGGAGCACAGATCACAGGGCCGCAAGTACGCCCGATCAAATCCCACTCTACTAGGTTCCCTTATTTTGGCTAATTTCGTGTCGTCGACCCACTTGCATTCTTCAGAGGGCATTTGGGCAACCACAGCGATCTACGCTTTGTGCTTACTTACCCCTATGGCGATACGGCTTTTAGTAATCAGCAGCGATAAGAACGTACCCGACATCAGACCTCGAAGCTCGATACAGCGATTGCCGCGCGCTAGCTACGGTGGCCGCTAAATCCATTCTGGCCCAAGACACCACTCACATTACTCAGCTTGGCCCAGCTTCGTGATCGAAAGATCGCGAACTCGGCGGCGGCACCCCCAATGCCGTCGCCATTTTTTAGTTATTGAACAAGAAGTGCAGTACGTCACCGTCTTTGACGGTGTATCCCTTGCCTTCGGCACGCATTTTGCCAGCTTCTTTTGCCGCTTGTTCGCCACCTAAAGAGACAAAATCGTCATACGCAATCGTTTCGGCGCGAATGAAGCCTTTCTCAAAATCACCGTGGATCACGCCCGCGGCTTTTGGGGCGCTGGTGCCTTCTTTGATCGTCCATGCTCGTGCTTCTTTCGGCCCGACGGTAAAATAGGTCTCGAGGTGCAGCAGCGCGTAACCTGCCTTGATCAGACGATCCAGGCCAGCCTCAGCCAAACCCATTTCCTCAAGAAACATCTGTGCTTCGTCGTCTTCCAGCTGGCTAATTTCTTCTTCAATTTGAGCCGAGATAATAACGTGCGAGTTGCCCTGCGACGCGGCCATTTCAGCCACGGCGGCGGAGTGGGCATTGCCTTCGGACGCTTCAGATTCACCTACGTTGCATACATATAGGACAGGTTTCGTCGTCAGCAGTTGCAGCATTTTCCATGCCTTAACATCGTCTTCGTCAATTTCCAGAACGCGGGCTGGTTTGCCGTCTTCCAAAGCGGCTTTCGCGGCCTCAAGCAGACGCACCTGTTGGACCGCGTCTTTGTCGCCGCCCTTCACCTTACGCACAAGGTTCTGCAACCGTTTCTCGATGCTTTCAAGATCAGCGAGCATCAGCTCGGTTTCGATGGTTTCTGCATCCGCGACCGGGTCAACGCGACCGTCAACGTGTGTGACGTCCCCATCTTCAAAACAACGCAGAACATGGGCAATAGCATCAGTCTCGCGAATGTTGGCGAGGAACTGGTTGCCGAGGCCCTCGCCTTTGCTCGCACCTTTAACGAGGCCTGCAATATCAACAAAAGTCATGCGCGTCGGAATGATGGATTTGGACGATGCGATCTCTGCTAATTTATCAAGGCGGGCGTCAGGAACGGCGACTTCGCCTACGTTGGGTTCAATTGTACAAAACGGGAAATTCGCGGCCTGCGCCGCAGCAGTGCGCGTCAACGCATTGAAAAGCGTTGATTTTCCGACATTTGGCATGCCGACGATACCCATTTTAAAACCCATCAGATCGCTCCTTAAACCCGTGTTTCTTGGGCTTCTAGGCCGTGACCCGACCTATCGCAAGCAACCATCTGTCTCCACGCCTTGTTTGGGCGCAGTTGAACGTCGCCCATTGATTTCCCCCGTCCTTTCGCGCAAACCCGCTTAAGGAAAAACGACACCACGATCAGGGGACGACCATGAGCAGAATTGACGCCAAATTTGCCGAACTCAGCGCAGCCGGCAAGAAAGCCTTTGTTGCTTATGTGATGGCAGGCGACCCTAACTACGAAACCTCGCTTGAGATCGTTAAGGGCCTGCCAGCAGCGGGCGTTGATGTCATCGAATTGGGCCTCCCCTTCACGGACCCGATGGCGGATGGTGCGACAATTCAATTGGCCGGACAACGCGCGCTTGATGGCGGCATGACGTTGGACCAAACGCTGTCTATCGCAGCCGAGTTGCGCAAGACCGACAACACCACACCGATTGTGATGATGGGCTACTACAACCCGATTTACTCCCGTGGCGTTGATCTGTTCCTAGAACAAGCAAAAGAAGCTGGCATCGACGGGTTGATCATCGTCGATTTGCCGCCTGAGGAAGACGAAGAACTTTGTATTCCCGCGCAAGCCGCCGGTCTGAATTTCATCCGCCTTGCCACCCCGACGACGGATGCAAAACGCCTTCCCAAAGTTCTGCAAAACACATCAGGCTTCCTTTACTATGTGTCCGTCACAGGCACGACTGGCGCGGCAGCAGCCCAAGCCTCTGATGTTGCGCCCGAAGTTGCGCGGATAAAGGCATCGACCGACCTGCCCGTCATCGTTGGGTTTGGGGTGCGCACCCCCGAGACCGCCAAAGACATCGCTGGCGTCGCGGATGGCACTGTTGTTGGATCGGCGATTGTCGAGAAGATCGCCGCAGGCGAACCTGTGGCCGATGTTTTGGCATTTGTTAAGACCTTGTCTGACGGTGCGCACTCCGCATAACAGCGATGCGACTTAACATTTGCGCTGAAAAGGCGATATTGGTAAAAGAACCTAACCAATATCAACCGAAAGCCCGCGCAATGCCTGTCATTACAAATATCAACGATCTAAAACGCCTGCACAAACGCCGCACGCCGAAGATGTTTTATGACTATTGCGAAAGCGGGTCTTGGACGGAACAAACGTTCCGCGAAAACACTTCTGACTTTGACAAAATCCGCCTCCGTCAGCGCATCGCCGTCGATATGACCAACCGCACAACCGCAAGTCAGTTGATCGGCCAAGACGTTACAATGCCTGTTGCGCTTGCTCCGGTTGGGCTCACGGGCATGCAACGCGCAGATGGTGAGATCAAAGCGGCACGTGCGGCGGAAAAGTTCGGCGTGCCTTATACGCTATCGACCATGTCAATCTGTTCAATCGAAGATGTGGCCGAACATACAACCGCACCGTTCTGGTTTCAGCTCTATGTTATGCGCGACGAAGAATATGTGGATGCCATCATCGAACGCGCAAAACGCGCGGGATGTTCCGCGATGGTCCTAACGCTGGACCTGCAGATCCTCGGACAGCGCCACAAAGACCTAAAGAACGGGCTGACGGCCCCGCCGAAATTGACGCCGCCGGTGCTCCTTGATCTTGCAACGAAATGGCGTTGGGGCATCGAAATGTTGCAAACCAAACGCCGATCCTTTGGCAACATTGTTGGCCATGCAAAAGGAGTCGAAAACATGAACTCCCTGCAGACATGGACGGCAGAACAATTCGATCCACGTCTGGATTGGGAGAAAATTCGCATTCTGAAAAAGAAATGGGGCGGCAAGTTGATCCTGAAGGGCATTCTAGACGCGGAAGACGCTAAGATGGCTGCCGAAGTTGGTTGCGATGCGATCATCGTTTCAAACCACGGGGGGCGCCAGCTGGATGGGGCATTATCCTCTATTCGAATGCTGCCAAGCATCATGCGCGCCGTGGGCGACAAGGTCGAAGTTCATCTCGATAGTGGCATCCGGTCGGGCCAGGATGTGTTGAAGGCGCTAGCCCTTGGTGCAAAAGGTGTGATGATAGGGCGGGCCTATATCCACGGGCTTGGCGCCATGGGCGAAGCAGGCGTGACTTCGGCGCTTGAAGTCATCCACAAAGAGCTCGATATCACGATGGCCTTATGCGGCAAACGCGACATCAAAGACCTTGATGAAAATGTTCTTTTGGTTCCGGAGGATTTCGAAGGGCGGTGGGCTTAACCCGACCTCGCAGGATGACAAAGAATCCCCCTTTTCAAAAGGGCAATCCTGCCCTATACGCGCGACTTCACTAGGGACCAGCATGGTTCCTGACATGGAAAAGTGGGTCGCTAACAGAGTTGAGCGACGCGCGAATTGAAAGGAAGACCAAGATGGCTGGCCAAGTTCCAGATTTTGAAGCAACACTTCGCACTGACACAGGTAAAGGCGCTGCGCGCCAAGCACGCCGCGACGGCCTCGTCCCGGGCGTTGTTTACGGTGGTGGTGAAGACCCAATCGCAATCAACGTGCCCTTCAACGTTCTCTTGAAGAAGCTGAAAGCAGGCCGTTTCTTGTCCACACTGTTCAACCTGAAAGTTGAAGGCCAAGACGACGTTCGTGTGATCTGCCGTAACGTGCAGCGCCACGTTGTTAAAGATTTGCCAACACACCTCGACTTCATGCGCCTGAAGCGCACAACGAAAATCAACCTGTTCATCGGTGTTGAATTCATCAACGAAGACGAATGTCCTGCGTTGAAAGCTGGCGGCGTTCTGATCCCAGTTCGCAACGAAGTTGAATTGGTTGTGACAGCTGGCGACATCCCAGAAAGCCTGACTGTTGACCTCACAGGTCTCGAAATTGGTGACACGATCACTATTTCTTCGATCAAGCTGCCTGAAGGCGCGAAACCAACAATCGATCGTGATTTCGTTATTGCGAACCTTCAAGCCCCAGCGAGCCTTACATCTGCTGAGGACGACGAGGACGAAGGCGAAGACGTTGCAGCGGACGAAGTTCCAGCAACAACTGAAGCTTCCGACGAGTAAGATTGCTGCCAAACGGCAAATAGACATTGAAAGGGCGTGCCATTGGCGCGCCCTTTTTCGTTATCTGCAAGCGTAAGTTTAGCCAGCCTGTTCCAAATCTAACAAATTCGCGGCGAGCTTTGGCCTCCCAAGGTGATACCCCTGCCCCATGTCGACCCCGAGCAACTTCAACGTTCGCATCTCTGCTTCGGTCTCAATCCCTTCGGCGACAACCCGTGCATTCGTGTCTTTGGCAAATTGCACCATCGCGGATGCCAATGAACGCCGCGCTAGGTCTTTGTCGACGTCCTGTGTCAATGAGATATCCAGTTTGATAACCTCGGGCCGCAGCCGAACGATCTGTTGCAAGCCAGAATACCCTGCTCCCGCGTCATCCACGGCGATCCGCACGTCCTGTTCGCGTAACTGATCTATTGCCATAAGCAGCTGATCTAGGTTCGCGATCTCAGCGTGTTCTGTTATTTCGATCAACACCCGAGCACCGTCTACATGTTCCAGAAGTTTAGCAATTTCCCCAGTGGCCAACGTATTGGGGGATGAGTTCACCGCGAGGTAGCTTTCAGGTGGCAGGTGAGGCAAGAAAGCGAGGGCCGCCTCGATGACCAGTAACTCCAGAGTCACCTGAAGCCCTGCTTCGGCGGCATCATCAAACCATAAGTTCGGCGCGCGGTACGGTTCAGGAGAGAACCGGCAAAGCGCCTCGTAGCCAGCAGTTCCATCTCCCTGCAACCGCATAATAGGTTGTAAGGCGATTTCGAACGCATGCCCCTCCAAAACGGCCTCAATAGCATTTCGCTTCAATACAGCGGCCTCTTCCTGAGCCAACCGCGCGATGATTTGGTCAGCCGAAAGCGATGCAAAAGCCCGCATAACCTTAAGATCGCGGGCATTTAACGATTTTTTGGGTCTGCTATCAACGCAACTAAACATCCCGTAGATCGCCCCCTCGGAATCGTAAATCGGAATACCGACATGGGACTGAATATTGACCTTCTTCAGAACACCAAGGTCTTGGATGAAGGGATAATCTTTTACGTTTGTAATCAGCTCTGGAAGGCGGCCTTCGATAATATGCTGAGACAAGGTCAAATTCATGGGTACGGATTGGCCGACCACAATTACCGTTTCAGTTTCCGGACCTACAACGACCTCAAACACGAGGTCATCGCCAACGATCCGCGCCAGAAAAGCGATCTCCATATCCAGATGGCTGCGCGCAAATGTCAGCGCGTTCATGATTACATCCCCGTCGGGTTCAATAATGTTCGGTACGATGGCTTTCGTAGATAGGGGATTTGACATTTGGTTCCTCATTCACCCACGAGAGATGCAACAGTCGGCCTGAACAAACCGTTACCAAGTCATTTTCAGATCGTTACAATTTTTATCACTTCAACCCAGCGATCTAGGGGCTGGGCGACCAGAACCCGTGCCGATATAAGACGGTATGAAATTATTTGTTGGCCTCGGAAACCCCGGTTCGAAATACGCGCAGAACCGACACAACATCGGCTTTATGGCGCTGGATGAATTCGCGCGCGATCACGGCTTTGCCCCTTGGCGCAGCAAATTTCAGGGACAAGTTAGCGAAGGTCGTTTGGGAAGCGAGAAGGTCATCCTTCTTAAACCCGAGACTTTCATGAACATGTCTGGTCAATCCGTTGGCGAAGCGATGCGATTTTATAAGCTCGACAGCACGGATGTGACCGTTTTCCACGATGAGATAGACCTCGCCCCAGCAAAGGTCCGGCTAAAGTCCGGTGGCGGCCATGCTGGCCACAACGGGTTACGATCAATTCATCAACACATCGGGCCGCATTACGATCGCGTGCGTTTGGGCGTTGGCCACCCCGGCCATAAAGATCGCGTTCCGGGTTATGTGCTGAGCGATTTTGCCAAAGCGGATCAGAACTGGCTCGACGATGTTTTGCGCGGCATGTCTGACGGAGTCGCATATCTGGCGAACGATGAAGGGCCGAAATTCCTAAATGCTGTTGCCTTGCGCGTAAACCCTCCGAGACCGTCCACAGGAACCAAGAAGTCAAACCAACAAGAACCGGATGCCAAGCCAGATCAAAAAACGGCCGCGCCCAAGCCCAAGCAAGATCCGGCGCCCGAAGTCGAGACTGACACGCGCTCGGCCTTGCAAAAACTCGCTGACAAGTTCCGTTAATGGCAGAGCTGCGCACAGCATTTCTTCAGCAGGCCGACCACTGCATCGCACTAGGTTCACCCTTTATGGGCCAGCTGTGCCGCGTCTTGGCCAAGCAACTGCGACGCGGATCACCTCTGACAGATCGCCTATTTGACTGGCAAGGTGAACTCGGCCCGGGCGGCGATAGCGTGCCACTACGGTTATGTGGAGCACTCCATGCGCTGCGCCTCTCGGGTGATCGAGTGCTCGATGCCGTCTATCCGCCCGCTATAGTGTCGGATGACGATCTTTGGCTCGCGCTCGACCAGACCTTCCGCACCCATGGTACAGCGCTGAACGCCTTTATCGACAACCCACCACAAACAAACGAAGTCCGCCGCGCATCCGCGTTAATCGCCGCGGCCCAAAAGATCACCGAACACTTCCCCAACCCGATGAGGGTTTCTGAACTTGGCGCAAGCGCGGGGCTGAACCTCAACTGGGATCGCTTTGCGTTACACGTTGGCGACACGACCTATGGGCCGACAGATGCCGCCTTGACGCTAAGACCTGATTGGACGGGCAATCTGCCCCCAATGATGCATCCACGCGTCGTTGAACGACGTGGTGTTGATTTGAACCCAGTCGATCCAATCAAAGACAGCTTGCGCCTGCGGGCATACCTTTGGCCCGACCAGCCACACAGGCTCGAGCTTACGGATACAGCCCTAGCCTTGCCGCCAGCGCCTGTTGATCAAGGTGACGCCATTGACTGGCTCGCGCCCCGCCTGCCCCATATCAGCGGCCAAACCCATATGATCTATACCACCGTGGCATGGCAATATTTCCCCAAAGAAAAACAAGAACTAGGCCTCGCCTTAGTCCAAGACGCCGGAGCAACAGCGACGTCCGACAGCCCGTTGGCCTTTGTTCAAATGGAAAACGATGGAAGTAAAAACGGCGCAGCCCTAACGCTTCGGCTTTGGCCGGGTGATTTACACCTTTCGCTGGGCCGCGTCGATTTTCATGGGCGGTGGGTCGACTGGACCATCTGACTTGTCGCAGTCCGCGCCCCGTGTCAGGCTGCAGAAAGCAATCAAGGGAACCGATATGAAGACCACTTTGAAATGGATCGGAATTGGCCTGCTTTTGTGCCTGCTTCTCATTGCTGGATTTGCTGTCCTTCAACGCGAGAAAGTCGCGCGTTTGATGGCTGTTAATTCTCTCTTTTCCCAAGATCGCATCGTCGCCAATTTCACTGCCATGGACACAATGTTCGAACACATTGCCCTTACACGTGACGACACCATCGTGAACCAGCTCCCTTCAGGCGCGCCGATGACACTGCCCACGGGTTTTGATTTATGGAGTGAAGACCGTGCTGTGACCGGCGTCATTGTGGTGCAAAACGGCGTAATTCGTCATGAAAGCTATCCACTGACGACCGATGACGAAGACGACCCTGCCACGTCCCTTAGGATTAGCTGGTCAGTCGCCAAGTCGTTCTTGTCTGTCCTTATGGGTATCCTGCACGAAGACGGCACCATCCCAGACCTAGACGCGCCTGTTACCCAGTACGTGCCGTCGCTTGTTGGGTCGTCTTATGAAGATGCGACCATCAAAGACGTGCTACAGATGTCATCCGGCGTCACATTCGACGAAGACTACCTCGATTTTTGGAGCGACATTAACAAAATGGGCCGCGTCCTTGCGCTCGGCCAATCCATGGACGGGTTTGCCGAAGGGCTAGATGAAACCTTCGCGGCACCGGGCAGCCAGTGGCAGTATGTGTCGATCGATACCCACGTCATCGGAATGGTAATCCGTGGCGCCACCAACCGTTCAATTCCTGACTTGCTTAGCGAAAAGGTTATCGGCCCTCTCGGGCTTACAGTCACACCTTACTATCTGGCGGACGGACACGAGGTCGCCTTTGTGCTGGGTGGCCTGAACCTCACGACACATGATTACGCGCTGTTTGGGAACATGGTCGCCAACGGCGGCATCGCATTCGGCAATCGCATCGTATCCGAAGCATGGATCGAAGAAAGCACCGCTGCCAGCGCCCCAACCGCCGAAGGAGCAATCGGATATGGGTACCAATGGTGGGTGCCGGTAGGTGCGACCGAAGGCCAATTCATGGCTCGCGGCATTTACGGTCAATATATCTACATAGATCGCACACGCGGCGTTGTGATTGCCGTGAACGCTGCAGATCGCGCGTTTCGCGAAGACGGTGTAGCGGACAGCAACGTCGCAATGTTCCGAGCAATAGCAGAAAGCCTCGACTGATGGACAAAGACCCTTCTCTCAATGTGCTCGGTGAGGCATTGCAAACCTGTTCACTAGACCCAATGACCGGTTTCTTTCGCAATGGAGCCTGCGACACCTGCGATCAGGACAGCGGCAGTCATACGGTCTGCGCAGTAATGACCGACGAATTCCTCGCGTTTAGTAAATATGTCGGCAATGACCTGAGCACCCCACGCCCAGAGTTCGGGTTTGCGGGGCTTAAGGCTGGCGATGGATGGTGTTTGTGTGCAGCGCGGTTCTTGCAAGCGGCCGATGAAGGCTGCGCACCTCGCGTGAACCTTTCGGCGACTCATCAAAAAGCGCTAGAGATTGTTCCTCTGAATGTTCTGGAACAACACCAGACGTCCTAAAGCCTTACGGCAAATCATGCCCGCAATCGGTATTGGGGGCCGGCAGAACCAGCCCCCCAATCTAAATTTATTCCGCTGTGCGGTTGGCCCAAGTCTGGGTCGCGGCTGCGTCCTCAGAACATGTTTCCAGCGTCAGTGCCTTCATCTGGTTCTCGTCGCTGCGACCCGTGCGGGTCTCTTCTGCCAACGTCAGGCAAACGTCAGTGGCGGCTGCGGGTGCGATTGTGCCCTCGCCGTCAAACGCCCAGCTTTGTGCCTCAGACCCATCACACTCAACCAATTCGACTTCCGCGCCGGCTTCGGTGGACGACGCCTGCATGCAAACATCGAACTCCGGCATGTAAATCACGCCATCAGCGAATTGCTCAGAGTCAAACGCCTGATCGACGTAGATCTCACCGGATGGGCTATAGCAGGTGTGCGCCTGAAGGCCGTCATCAGGGTTCGCGTTAGCGCCCTGCGCCTTAGCGATATCTAGGCAATACCCGCTCTGGATATTGTCGAGCATGTCCGTGACGTAGATTTCAACATTTTCCGCATAGGCTGCGCCGGAAATTGCGATCGCAGCGGCTGCTCCAGTGGTGAACTTGTACATAGTGTTTGTCCCTATTTGGTATTCTAATTTGATTTATTCGACAGTTAAGCGGCAAAGAACAGTGTTGCTTTGCTCAAGATCTGGGCCCCAGATTAGCTCTGCGTCGGCGTCCCAGCTAATTTCATCATAGCCCATCTTTGGATCGACCTGTGCCTCGGAATAGACATCAGCTTGCGGCCAATCGGCAGCGTCAAATCCGGCAAGATCCCAACCGGCGGGTTCATCAGATGCTTCGAAATCGCAAACACCCTCACCAGCAACTGGATTGCTTTCGCTTTCGCAGGATTTGTCTAACGGCGCCGTGTGAATCACAAGGCACTGCCACCCATCATCGCTAACAACAACAGCTTCACCAGAAGCATCGGTCATTTGAAGGATGACTCCACCATCGCCCATTTGTTGGCGACCAGAACCGATATACTCAAGTCCCGTGTCGTTCTCTTTGAAGTCTTTGGCCACAAGGCCAATCACAAAGGGGCGTTCCGCCTCAAAAGTGAAGCTTTCGGCGTTAAAAGATCGCTCTGTGGTAATGGATACGCTGTCTTCGGCGACCAGTTCACCATCAATACGCATTTCAAACCAGTTGTCGGCCCAAACATCCACCGCATAGGTTTCTGCCTGCAGTGCAGCGGTTGAGGTCAGTAAAAGGGCGAAAGCTGGAACTATCTGGCGCATCGAAAATGTCCTTGTTTGATTGAATTACAGGTTTCTACGTTTCAGCCAGAGGTTTCCGTCGGTCATTCGCCAACTTTTTTTGTAATTCAATCGCTTTAAAGGAGGCGTGTCAAAGACAGGCATCGTAATAGGCGGACCGCCACTCATGGTAGCGTCCGAAATTGCAGCCCATTTGAAAAGTCGCCTTAAGCCTCTGACATGTCCCAACCGAGCGCTTTCGCCACGGTAAAGATGTCCTTATCGCCGCGCCCGCACATGTTCATGACAAGCAAGTGATCCTTTGGCAGCTTGGGGGCGATCTTGCAGACATGGGCCAAGGCGTGGGATGGCTCTAGTGCAGGAATGATCCCTTCCATCTCGCAGGAGAGCTGAAACGCTTCCAGTGCTTCGACATCCGTAATCGACACATACTCAGCACGGCCGATTTCATGCAGCCAGCTGTGCTCAGGTCCGATCCCAGGATAATCTAGGCCCGCAGATATCGAATGGCCCTCTAGAATTTGGCCGTCATCATCCTGCAACAGATACGTGCGGTTGCCGTGCAACACCCCCGGACGACCGCCTGTCAGCGACGCACAGTGTTCCATCTTAGCGTTCACGCCTTTCCCACCAGCTTCGACGCCGATGATGTTGACGCTCTTGTCGTCGAGGAACGGGAAGAACAAACCCATCGCGTTTGACCCACCGCCAATTGCCGCGATCAATGTATCGGGCAACCGGCCTTCTGCAGCTTGCAACTGCTCTTTGGTTTCTTTGCCGATGATCGCTTGGAAATCACGAACCATAGCAGGGTATGGATGTGGCCCAGCAACGGTGCCGATACAGTAGAACGTATCGCGCACGTTAGTCACCCAATCGCGCAGTGCGTCGTTCATCGCGTCTTTCAGTGTGCCACGGCCCGACGTCACAGGAACAACCTCTGCGCCAAGCAGTTTCATACGGAATACGTTGGGGGCCTGACGTTCAACATCATGAGCGCCCATGTAGACAACACATTTCAATCCGAACTTTGCACAAACCGTCGCCGTAGCCACGCCGTGCTGCCCAGCACCCGTTTCCGCGATGATCCGTGTCTTGCCCATGCGGCGTGCCAGAATGATCTGGCCCAGCACGTTGTTAATCTTATGCGCTCCGGTGTGGTTCAACTCGTCACGCTTAAGGTAGATCTTTGCGCCGCCCAAATGCTCTGTAAGGCGTTCGGCGTGGTACAACGGGGATGGGCGACCAACATAGTGCGTCCAAAGATCGTGCATTTCCGCCCAGAACGACTCGTCCGTTTTGGCGTGCTCATACTGGTCCTCAAGTTCAAGGATCAGTGGCATCAACGTTTCAGAGACGAACCGCCCACCGAAATCACCGAAACGGCCTTTTTCATCAGGGCCAGTCATGAAGGAATTGAATAGATCGTTCATCGCGCGTCTCCGCCGTTTGCATGGGGCTGGCGCGAGATGTAGCGCGGTCCTGCCATCCCGTAAAGCCGCCCGTGGTGTTTCCTAGCTCAGCGAGGGTGCCGCGGGTGCATTTGCCGCATTAATGAACGCTCGGATCATATCCGCGTCCTTCACACCGGGCGCAGATTCCACCCCCGAAGACACATCCAACTGCGTCGCTCCCGTTTTGGCGAGTGCCAGCGCTGCGTTCTGCGGTGTTAGGCCGCCCGCCAGCAACCATGGTTTGGTCCAGTATTTGCGCGACCGAAGAAGTTCCCAATCAAACGCTAAACCATTGCCGCCCGGCAAAACTGCACCTTTGGGGGCTTTGGCATCGATTAACAGCTGATCTGCGACGTCTGAATAGATGTCGATCTGGTCCAAGTCAGCAGCGTCCGCGATCCCGATGGCCTTGAGGACCGGTAAACCATAGCGCGCGCGTACTTCTGCGACACGCTGTGGGCTTTCACTTCCATGTAGCTGCAACATGTCCGTCGTTGTGGTGTTCACAATCTCATCAAGCGTTGCATCATCCGCATTCACCGTCAACGAAACCTTGGCCACGCCCATCGGCACATCCAGCATCAACGCCGCCGCCTGCTCGGGGGACACATAACGCGGACTTTTCGGAAAAAAGTTAAACCCAAGATAGCGCGCGCCTGCGTCGGCCGCAGCCGCAACTGTTACGGGCTCAATCAGCCCGCAAATCTTTACTGGAACGGTCATAGTGTTCAGCTGGCTTTATCAAGCAAAGCGACGATCTCGTCTTTGCCTTCGTGCTTTTCAGTTTTCAGCGAATCGATCTCGCGCTTCAGCGCATCAACTTCACGGACCTTGGACTTAGCGTGGCTGCGCATACGGTGCTCACGAACCCATTCCCACAGGAAGCCAATCAGCAAGCCAATACCGACACCTATAAAGATCGCCATAAACAAAGGCATCTCAATATCCGGTGAAATCCCCAGCGGCGCCGCCAATGCTTCAGGCATTGCGCGCAAAGTCACAATACCGCGGTTCGCCATCCCGACGATTATGAGGCAAACCGCTACGATCAGCCAAAAGGTATATTTGATATATTTCATGACGGCAGTTTACTTCCCGTTCAGGCGGTCCCGCAAGAGCTTACCGGTCTTAAAAAAGGGTACATGTTTCTCATCGACTTGAACCGCATCCCCTGTTCGTGGGTTACGTCCCAGACGGGCGTCGCGTTTCTTAACAGAAAAAGCGCCAAATCCGCGGAGTTCGACACGATCACCATCCGCCATTGCGTCGATGATACGATCAAAAATCGTGTTCACGATTTTCTCTACGTCACGTTGATAGAGATGCGGGTTTTCCGCAGCAATGGTATCAATCAGCTTGGACCGGATCATGTAGTCGTCTCCCCAGGTTTTATCAGTGGCAGTGGCGCACCTGCCCTTTGGCGATAACTATAGGGTGGAAATTTCGTTCACGGAAGAACCCGATCCACAAATTTACCTGCCTTTTCAGACGTTTTCAGGCCTTTATCCGCTGAGATTGGTATTTCGAGCGGCACTCAACCGGAGTCACAAGAATTGCCGCAGAGCAGCATTCGC
Organism: Octadecabacter algicola; assembly: GCF_021532625.1. GTDB lineage: Bacteria > Pseudomonadota > Alphaproteobacteria > Rhodobacterales > Rhodobacteraceae > Octadecabacter > Octadecabacter algicola. The sequence goes on along the minus strand of NZ_JAKGAR010000002.1, from coordinate 475,067 downwards.
TCCCGATTCGCGGTGATCCCTCCCCAGAACGACAAAACCCCGCCGGTTTTCACCAGCGGGGTTCGTCATTTTCAAACGGCCCGGTATGGGCCGAAACGATCGATTACTCGTCGTCGCCTTTGTTCAAGGCTGCGCCCAAGATATCGCCCAAAGATGCGCCGGAGTCGGAAGAACCGAACTGCTCAACTGCTTCTTTTTCTTCTGCGATTTCGCGTGCTTTGATGGACAAGCCCAAACGACGCGTCTTGGCGTCGATGTTGGTGACGCGAACGTCAACCTTATCGCCTACGCCGAAACGCTCTGGGCGCTGCTCTGCACGGTCACGGGACAGGTCAGAACGACGGATGAAGGATTTAGCGCCTTCATAGTCGACTTCGATGCCGCCGTCTTCGATCTTGGTCACTTCAACAGTGATGATCGTACCGCGCTTAACGTCGCCAGTTGCGTCTGCAAACGGGTCACCGTCCATAGCTTTGATAGAGAGGCTGATGCGCTCTTTCTCAACGTCTACTTCTGTAACCTTAGCATTTACCATGTCACCCTTACGGTAGTCACCGATAACGTCTTCGCCGCGGCCTTCCCATGTCAGGTCGGACAAGTGAACCATGCCGTCGATGTCGCCTTCGAGGCCAACAAACAGACCGAATTCGGTGATGTTTTTGACTTCGCCTTCGACTTCAGTGCCTTCAGGGTGTGTTTCTGCAAACACTTCCCATGGGTTACGCTGTGTCTGCTTGAGGCCAAGGGAAACGCGACGCTTTGTTTCGTCGATTTCCAGAACCATGACTTCAACTTCTTGAGAAGTAGACACGATCTTGCCTGGGTGTACGTTTTTCTTTGTCCAAGACATTTCGGAAACGTGCACAAGACCTTCAACACCGGCTTCCAGCTCAACAAAAGCGCCATAGTCAGTGATGTTTGTCACGCGACCAGTGTGAACTGTGTCCAGCGCGTATTTCGCGGCCACTGCATCCCATGGGTCTTCCTGCAACTGCTTCATGCCGAGGCTGATGCGGTGCGTGTCTTTGTTGATCTTGATCACCTGAACCTTGATTGTCTCACCGATAGTGAGGATCTCGGATGGGTGGTTCACACGGCGCCATGCCATGTCTGTGACGTGCAACAGGCCGTCTACGCCGCCAAGGTCAACGAACGCACCGTATTCAGTGATGTTCTTAACCACGCCGTCAACTTCCTGACCTTCTGTCAGGTTGCCGATGACTTCAGCGCGCTGTTCTGCACGGGACTCTTCGAGGATTGCGCGACGGGACACAACGATGTTGCCACGACGACGGTCCATCTTAAGAACCTGGAACGGCTGCTTCAGACCCATCAATGGGCCAGCGTCGCGTACTGGGCGTACGTCAACTTGGGAACCCGGCAAGAACGCAACTGCGCCGCCCAGATCAACAGTAAAGCCACCTTTAACGCGACCAAAGATTGCGCCTTCAACGCGCTCTTCGTCTGCATATGCTTTCTCGAGGCGATCCCAAGCTTCTTCACGGCGTGCCATCTCGCGGGAGATAACTGCTTCACCGCGGGCGTTTTCAGACGAACGAAGGAATACTTCGACGCTGTCGCCAACATTGATTTCAGGAGCTTCGCCAGGATTTGCGAATTCTTTTACGTCAACGCGGCCTTCCATTTTGTAGCCTACGTCGATGATAGCTTGGCCATTCTCGATTGCGATGACTTTGCCTTTTACGACACTACCTTCTTGAGGTGTGTCGATTTCGAAGCTTTCGTTCAAGAGTGCTTCAAACTCGTCCATTGATACGTTCTGAGCCATGTGGCGTCTGTTTCCGGTATGTGTTTGCCTGCGCGGGATCGGTTCCGCCGGACTTTTGGTTTCAATTTATTGCTAGGCCTATGAACAACAAAAGAGGGCCGGAAACTCCGACCCTGCTCAGCTGTGCGTTCTAACGACCCATCAACAGGCGCGCGTATAGGCTGGTTTGATGTTATTTGCAAGGCGTATGAGGAGAAGCAATCTTTCAACAGCATCCATCAAATTGTGAACCAAAACCGCGCTGACAAAACTACCGACCAATGTCAGCAATGCCGGACAAAGCAGACACTCGCGGCGAGTTGATCAATGTCTGGTTTAGCGAAACGTTCAAAAAACGGCCGGTTTGTGAGTGGGTATGAACGCAAAAAGCCGCCCCATTCTTTTTTCAGGGGGCGGCTTTTCAATTTTGTGGTTACTTTACCTTAGTGCGAGAATTTCTTGATCTCGCCCGATTTCAATCGCGCTGAGTAAGATGCCAGCTCTTTACGGACAATCTTCATCAGGAAATACAGGCTGAAGATGTTCACGACAGCCATCGCAAAGATCGCAGCGTCAGAGAAGTCGATCACTGGGCCAAGGCTTGCAGCCGCGCCGATCACGATGAAGATGCAGAAGATGACTTTGAACGTCAATTCCGTCCCCTTGCCTTCGCCGAACAGATACGTCCACGCTTTCAGGCCATAGTAGGACCATGAAATCATTGTGGAGAACGCGAACAAGATGACCGCAATCGCCAAGACAAACGGGAACCAACCAATTGCCGAACCGAATGCCGCAGCCGTTAGAGCCACGCCTGTGTTGCCGTCAACAGTTGCAATTGCGCTGCCAGCTTCGTTTAGCATGTAGTTGCCTGTTGCTTGATCAATGATCAACTGCTGGGAAATCACGATGACCAGTGCGGTCATTGTACAGATCACAACGGTATCGATCAGTGGTTCAAGCAAGGACACAAAGCCTTCGGTGATTGGTTCTTTGGTTTTCACCGCAGAGTGCGCGATCGCCGCGGACCCAACACCAGCTTCGTTTGAAAACGCCGCCCGTTTGAACCCTTGGATCAATGCACCAACCATACCGCCAGCGACGCCAAGACCCGTGAAGGCACCTGCGAAGATTTGGCCAAAGGCCCAGCCGATCATGTTGTAGTTCACGATTAGAACGATGAGTGCTGCACCGACATAGAGGATGCCCATGAATGGAACGACCTTTTCGGTTACGCGTGCGATGGATTTCACACCACCAACGATCACCGCAAACACAACACCTGCGAAAACGACGCCTGTGATCCAACCTGGATAATCACCCGTGATGCCAGAAATCGCAGCGTGCGCTTGGTTCGCTTGGAACATGTTGCCGCCACCCAATGCGCCCAAGATACAGAAGATCGAAAACAGAACCGCAAGAATCTTACCGCCTGGAAGGCCGAGCTCGTCGAAGCCCTTAGAGATATAGTACATCGGACCACCAGAAACAGTACCGTCTGGATATTCGTTGCGATATTTCACGCCCAAAGTACATTCGGTAAACTTGGATGCCATCCCCAGAAGACCCGCAAGGATCATCCAGAACGTTGCACCGGGGCCACCGATACCGACGGCGACAGCAACACCTGCGATGTTACCAAGACCAACAGTCCCGGACAAAGCCGTTGCCAAAGCCTGAAAATGGCTCACCTCACCAGCATCATTCGGGTCCGAATAGTCGCCCTTAACCAACCCGATTGCGTGGCCGAAGAAACGGAATTGCACCGCAGCAAAATAGATCGTGAAAACAGTCGCACCGATCACTAACCACATAACGATCCACGGGAAGTTGGTGCCCGGAATCGACATGAAGATAAAGTTGACGAACCAACCTGTCGCAGCTGAAAAGCCAGCGTTTACTTTTTCGTCCAACGACATTGCGGCGTCCTGTGCCGATGCGGGGACCGCTGCAGCAAGAAATGCCGCAGCCATAATTGCGAAACGATATAATAAAGTCATAATATTGATCCCTATGCCACGACGGTGACAGGGACACGGGCATCCATCACCAAGTTAGCTGTTGAACTACCAAAAATACGTTTGGAGAAACCACCAGCGCTAGATCGCGCGACGATGATCTGGCTTGCGCCTTCGTCATGGGCAATGTTGTCAATCGTATCGGCCACATCACCGTGACGTACCACAGCACGTGCCGTCAGACCCGCATCTGTAAGTGTCTTAACTGCAGGGTTCAGCACCCGCTCCATTGCAATTGCGATTTCTTCTTCGCGGCGTTTATGGCGCTGCGCATTTTCCTCTGCAGTCTGAAATGAAAATGGCGACCATTCGATCACGTACACCACGATCAGTTCGCAGCTTTCCATCCGGTTGGCTAAATCCTTCGCAAATTCGAGGGCCTTATCCCCCGAACTTTGCCCGTCAAGGCCAATAACTAGTTTCATAACTTTGCCTCTCACTGTTTGAATATGCTCAGGTAAGGCCAGATAACCCCTCCGTGTAAAGAGTTTTGAATTACTCTGGGTTGTGCCGTTCGTGGAAATCGCTCAAAAAACAGGCACAAATCGCTTCGAAAATCGTAGCCCATAAAGTTCTACATTACCTAAGTATTCATAGAGGTTTTGCTGATCCGCTCGCGCTCAACAGACATTCGTGCCAACGGCTACATCGGTCAGACGGGGCTCAAACCTGCCGTTCGATAAAATTACGAAAAGGGGCACCAAGCGGCGCCCCTTTCCATGACCTGAAACAAACAACTTAGCTTAAGACTCAACAGGAGTGTCGCCGCGTTCCCAAAGCAGCGGGTGGAACACTTCGTCCACCGGCGTTTTGGCGAAGTGGTTGATGTAATTGGACATCGTCTTCTGAGCCACGACCAGAACCACATCCAACGCGGAACGGTGGGTGAAGCCCGCCGCGAAGAATGCTTCGAACTGAGCGTCTTCAATGTTACCGCGCTGACGGACAACCTGAAGCGTGAATTTGCGCAGAGCTTCGAGCTTAGCTGTTGGCAGTGGCGCTTCGTCGCGCAATGCGTTGGACAGCGCGTCGTCAACTTTCATCATCTTCGCGATGCCTGTGTGGGCTGGCACACAATAGTGGCATTCGTTTTCGACGTTAATCGTCTGCCAAACGACAGTGATTTCGTCCGCGTCAAAATCTGTCTCTGTCGCGAGCTTGTGTAGCACTTGGTAACCGTCAAGCGCCTGTGGGCTACCTGACATAACCTTGTGCAAACCAGGAAGACGGCCAAACGCCGCTTGGGATTTTTCCAGCAAAGGCTTGGATGCTTCGGGCGCAGTCTCGAGATCGTAGGATGGGAAGTCTGTCATGGGAATCTCCGTTTGAGTTGATGACTGACATTTGCCCTTTCTTGAGTGATCACTCAAGTATATAATTGAGTAGACGCTCAACAATATTGTGATCACCGCGAAACATGCCACGTAAACCATCATATGACAGAGACGATCTCATACGCCGCGCCCGCGACGTGTTCTGGAAACAGGGCTGGGCAGGAACGTCTCTCAAGGATCTGGAAAAGACGCTGAACCTCAAGCCGGGCAGCTTTTATGCCGCATTCGGGTCCAAAGATGCGCTGTATCAACTAACGTTGGATCAATACGCAAAAGACGGGGCTGCCGCTCTTGAGGCATTGGCACAAGACCGTGGACCCCTTGGCGCATTGCAGGCCTACCCCCGCCATATCATCGAAAACGATGCCGCTGCCGCGCGGGCCTGTATGTTGGTCAAGACCATGCTCGAACTGTCACCGCATGATCATCCGCTCGCCGATCACGCAAACGCGCACCTCAACACGATGGAAAATCGTTTTTCCGCTCTGTTTTCAGCGGCGCAGGATAATCAGGAGATCGGCGACACGCATGATCCCGCACGCCTCGCACGCCGGTATCAATCTGACTTACTGGGGATGCGTATTTCGGCAGAACGGCCCGGACACGACAGCGCCAGCACGATCGACGAAATCGAACAAAGTCTCGCGCGACTATAAATACAGAACCGCCGACCAACACATACTGATCGGCGGCTTGTTATTCTTCTACCTAGTCGAATGGATCAATCGATCCGCTCAAACAGTACATCTTTGCTTTTGCGGACTTTTGCCATCGGCGCCAGCCAATCGCCTTCATCAGCGCGCGTGCCGATCGCAAGGTAGCTTACTGCTTTCAGCCCTTGATCCGACAGCCCGAGAATTTCATCAACTGCGGCGGCGTCAAAGCCTTCCATTGGGGTTGTGTCGATCTGCATCTGTGCAGCCGTGTACATCGCAAACCCAAGCGCAATGTAGGATTGGCGTGCCGCGTGTTCAAAGTTCACATAAGGGTCGCGTGGCAAATACATGGCCTTCAGATTGCCGTAGTACCCTTCGAGCATCTCACGCGTGCCAGGGCGCTGTTCTGCGTGAACATCAACGACATTGTCGATCCGGTCTTCGCTGTAATTGTCCCACGCCGCAAAAACGAGCAACGCTGTGCTGTCCGTCACTTGTGGCTGGTCAAACGACACCGCACGCAACTTGGCACGCACATCATCATTGCGAATGACAAGAACCTTGAACGGTTGTGAACCACTGGATGTAGGAGCCAATTGGATCGAGTCCAAAACTGCATCAATCTTGTCGTCTGAAACCGGCTTTGAGGGATCGAACTTTTTAACGGCATAACGCCACTGCAAAGCGTCGGAAAGCGTGGTGGGAAGCGCATCTAACATCGGAAAATCCTTTTGGTCCCTGCACTCTTATTGAGTGCGTCATTACGACAAGTAGGTTGTAACTCCGCTTGCGCAATGCCCCAGCATCCACATTCAATGTGCGTATTTGCACGGCTAGTCGTGATCGCGGTCCTGACCAATCATCAAAGCATCCACACTTTCGATTTCGGGCATGGATCGGCCCGCAATTCCCTGGAGGTCTCCATGCATCCCGACGGTCGACGCAATCACCAAATCAATCTGTTTCGCGCGCAACGCCCATTGCTTTTCAATGAACACACGTTCCTTGCGTAGATTGTCTTGCATGTCTTCGAACCGTTCAACGATGGCATCAATTCGCTGCTTGAACTGCGTTCCAGTCAGGTAGTCATAGACCATTTCCATCTTGGTCTCCTGCCCCATTGCACGCCCTTTAGCGCCCGCGACTTCAATAAGGCCTTGGCGTAACGACGTCGCCAACGGAATTGCATAGCGCGGCGCGCACACCCAGACACCATCAACGATGCCAAAACTTTCGATGCCGTCCGGTAGCGCCACTGACGTAATCACTGCAATCTCGCATCCGCTGCTGCGTTGATCGTCGCGCAACTTGGCCAGCCAACCCGCCGTCCAGTTCTTCGTACGTTTACTTTCCCAAAGAATACGCCCCGCGATGCCGCCCTGCCCCATGACATCTTGCTGCACATCTGCACCGCTTTGCCCCTTAGCCACGGGAGAGAAGCCGTCCATCGGAAATGCTTGCGAAAGCGTATCTTCCAGAACCATTTCTGCAGCCTCGCCCTGAGTCTGCATCGACCCCTGTTCGGACTTTTGTTTCAACGCTTCGATTTGCTTTTTCATGCCTTCGATCATCTGCGCCTGTTCGGCCACTTTTAGTGCAGCCTTCTCTTCGGCGTCCTTGGCCAGCTTTTCGCCCATGGCTTCGCGCTCCGCCGCGATCATCTTTTGAACGGTCAGTTCGAGTTCCGCTTCTTTGTCCTGCAGTTCCTGTTCGCGTTTCATCGCCTTGGTCGCGGCGGCTTGGGCCTCTCGCAATTTGGCGTCTTGTTCTTTCAGGCGTTCTGCCATGGCGACGTGTTCCGCGTTCGCCTCCGCTTTACCAGCCGCCAAGGCTTGTGCTTTGGCTTCAGCGACGGCGCGTGCAGCATCGGCTTCTTGGCGCGCCAGCGTTTCAGCAAATCGTTTCTGATTGTCCGCCAATAATGGTCCGGCAAGTTGTTCGGTCAATTCGATCTCGCTGTTGCAAGTCGGGCATGTGATCGTGAGGTCAGACATCATGGTACTTTCGGCTGGGAATTGCCCAACTCCTAGCACGTCACCGATTGTGCCTCCAGCGGTGGTAGGTCATTGTCGCACAATGTTTCGATTGCTTGCCTTGATGGCCTTTTTACCTTCGCTCGCCGCCGCCGATTGGTCGCCGCGCCCATTGCTTTTCACATATGAAGCGACATTGGACACCTGCGTCGCGGACCCAAATCGCCTCGATCTCGCCCGCAATTGCGAAAAAGACCTCAGCGCGGCTTATGTCTTGAAGCGCGCCGTCGCTTTGGCCGCATTTGAGTGCGGTTTTACTGATGCCGAAACATGTGCAGCCCCCTTTGAGGACGAAGGCCTGCCTGCTTTGGCAGCCTCTATCGCCATTGACGTGGGGTGCGATGCAACCGCAATTGCAACCCTGCCCGAAGACGAACCTTTCCCGCCGAACCATTGCGTGACAGTTGCGTCAGACATCATGATTGATGAAGGCGTTGTGCCGCTACGGCTGGACATTTACTGCGGGATCAACTGGATCGAATGTGGTGAACTGGCGCTGATAAACGATGCGTTCTGGAAGGACCAAGTCGAACAGGCTGCCCCCGACGATCCTCTCATTCGTGAACTTCAATTGCGCAACATAGCGGAGTGTGAAATGCAGTCGCGCGATGTCGGGGGCTGGGCCATCGATCTGAATGCGCTCGAATGCACCAGCGCACGTTCGGCCAGTCTTTGGGCTGATCTAGCGCAAGGAATGGAACAGGAAAACTGATGGGTGAACTTTACTTGGTTCGACACGGGCAAGCCAATACGGGCGCCGAAACGGAAGAAGACTATGATCGCCTGTCAGACCTAGGCCATGTCCAAGCCAGACTTTTGGGCGATTGGATGCGCGATCACGAGGACCCCTTTGATCAGATTCTAGCGGGCACGATGCGTCGCCATCGCGAAACCGCCGCAGGGATGGGCTATGCCCCTGAACGCTTCGATGAACGCCTGAACGAAATGGAATATTTCGCCCTCGTTCGGGAAATGCAGTTGCAACACGGGATAGACCCTCCAAATAATGAAGAAGAATTCACCGAACACATGCCGAAAACTCTAGCCGCATGGGAACAAGCGACCATAAAAGGTGCTGAGCCCTTCGCGACATTCGAAACTCGTATCCTAACAGCGCTAAAAGAAGCCACGAAACCCGGCAAACGGGTGCTTTGCGTCACATCAGGCGGTGTGATCGGCATGGTGATGCGCGGCGCACTCGGCCTCAGCACGCATCAAATGGCGCATGTGCTTTTGCCGATCTACAACTCGTCGCTTCACCGGTTCCGCATCCGTCCAGAGGGCACGTTTCTGATGACCTTCAATGGGATACCGCACCTAGATGCGCCAAGCCTCTCGGATCATCGGACCCACATCTAGATCTTAGCTTTGCTTGGCTTTGATGTGGGCAATTGCTTGCGCAATAGCGTCCTCGGCACTCAGGTCAGACGTGTCCAACTGTATTGCGTCCTCTGCAGGCTTCAGAGGGGCCGTCTCGCGTTCACTGTCGCGTTTGTCACGCGCCAGTACATCGGCGAGAACCTGTTCGAATTCCAAACCCATCCCATTGGCGTTCAGCTCGTCCAGACGTCGTTGCGCACGAGTTGCGGCACTGGCCGTGACAAACAACTTAACATCCGCGTTCGGGCAAATGACGGTTCCAATATCGCGCCCGTCCAGAACCGCGCCACCGTCGCGCCCCGCAAACTGTATTTGAAACGCGATCAAGGCCGCGCGGACATCTCTGTCCACTGCAACACGGCTGGCGGCTTGCGCGACTTCGGGGGTGCGCAGATGCTTTGCGTCTAAATCAATCGCCTCAAGGGTTTGCGCAGCTTGCAACGGGTCCGCCCCGTTCAAGACTTTGGCCCCAACCGCGCGATACAATAGCCCTGTATCCAGATGGGCAAACCCAAAATGCGCGGCAACCGCTTTGGCAATCGTACCTTTGCCTGCGGCCGCAGGCCCGTCGATAGCAACCGTGAACTTCATATTGTTCTCCTTAGGGCACAATCAAAACCGCACCTATCCTAAGATAGGAAAGAAATCGCGATCGAACCAGCACCCCTGCGCGGGGACAAGATTATGCGTTCTGCCGCACGATCCCGGCACCAAGATCTTTCATCAAGCCTTCGAATATCGGGAACGAGGTTGCAATCGGGCCGCCATCATCGACCGACATCGGCTTATTCGTCGCTAATCCCATAACAAGGAACGACATCGCGATACGGTGATCCAACTGGCTCGCCGCAGTTATGCCACCTTCGACATTGCCAAAGCCTGCGCCAGTAACGATCCACCAATCGTCGCCTTCGTCAACGGCTACACCGGCGGCCCGCAGCCCTTTTGCCATAGCGTCAATCCGGTCGCTTTCCTTGACGCGCAACTCTTTGACGCCCCGCATCACAGTGTCGCCCTTCGCAAAGGCCGCGACCACTGACAACACTGGGTATTCGTCGATCATCGATGCTGCTCGCGCAGGAGGCACTTCGATGCCCTTCATATCAGGTGAATAACGCGCGCGCAGATCGGCTACGGGCTCACCACCTTCTTCACGCATATTCTCGAATGTCAGATCTGCACCCATCTCTTGTAGAGTGTAGAACAGCCCAGCGCGTGTCGGGTTCAGCCCGATATTGGGGACCAACACGTCAGATCCTTCGGCCAACAACGCAGCACAAACAGGAAACGCTGCCGAGCTTGGGTCGCGTGGCACAACAATCGTTTGCGGTTTCAACTCTGGCTGACCCACAAGAGTGATCACACGACCTTCGTCGGTTTCTTCAACGCTCAGCTCTGCGCCAAAACCCACCAACATCCGTTCTGTGTGATCGCGCGTCGCTTCTTTCTCGATCACCACAGTTTGACCGGGGGCATTCAATCCTGCCAACAGAACAGCGGATTTCACTTGCGCCGATGGCATCGGCACCGTGTAGCGCACAGGCACAGGGGCCTTCGCCCCTACAATGGTCATCGGCAGACGGCCACCTGCGCGGCCGACGGCCTGTGTGCCGAACAAAGCCAAAGGATCCGTCACACGCCCCATAGGACGCCCGTTCAGAGACGCGTCACCCGTAAACGTCACGGTGATATCACTGGTCGCCATCGTCCCCATGATCAACCGGACACCCGTGCCAGAGTTGCCACAATCGATTACGTTGTCAGGCTCCGAAAATCCACCAACACCCACGCCATGCACCGACCATTCACCGCCGCCGTGGTTAATTACCTCTGCGCCAAACGCTTCCATAGCGCGACCAGTGTCCAACACGTCTTGCCCTTCCAGAAGACCGGAAATCTTTGTCTCACCGACGGCCATCGCACCTAAAATCAATGACCGATGCGAAATCGACTTATCACCGGGAACATGAGCTTCGCCCTTCAAAGGGCCGCCCTTGCGGGATGTCATTGGAATTGGGTCGCCATGGCTCGACATATTGTGTCCTTCAAAACTGTTAGCGCCTGATAAACTGCTAACTACAGAACGTCTATGTCTTGCGGAAGGTTAGGTAATGAGGAGTTCGCCCCTCACGCAGAGCTTTTTGTTCGTACCTTGTAGAAATCCAATCGCTCCAAGGTGTGCGCCAATCGGTCGGCCCTTCGGCCAGCCACTCAAACCCTGCCTTAGGAACTTCTTCTAGTGTTTGACGCACGTAGTCCGGAATATCTGTCGCAACGCGAAACTCTGCCCCCGGCTTCAAAACCCGCACGAGTGGTTCAAGATGTTCCGGTGTTACAAAGCGACGGCGGTGATGACGCGCCTTGGGCCAAGGATCAGGATACAACAGGAACGCTTTAGAAATAGATGCGTCCGGTAAAACATCAAACATGTCCCGCACATCACCCGGGTAGATGCGCAGATTATCAACGCTTGCATTACGGATTTTGCCCAACAGCATCGCGACGCCGTTAATATACGGCTCACATCCGATAATCCCAACGTTCGGATTTTCAACCGCTTGATGGATCACGTGCTCACCACCGCCAAAACCAACCTCAAGCCACGTATCATTGCCGCCGAACAGCCCCTGCAAATCAAGGTTTTCGCGGGTAGGGTTTACGTCCCAATCCACAAGACCAGGGGACAAAGCCGCGAGATCATCTTCTAGATAACCCTTTTGGCTATCCTTCAGATGTTTGCCCTTTAGGCGGCCATAGAAATTGCGATGCGGACGGTCTGGATGTTTCATCCCTGCCCTTTAGCTTCGCCGTCCAACATTCTCAACCTTTGCGCGCTGCTTTCGCGGCCAGACGCTCAGCTTTCTTGATTTCGCCGCGTACGCCGGACCAAAGCATCAGCTTGATCACAAGGATCAGGAAAACCGCAAAACCACCTGCAATCATCATCAACAATTGGCTGTCATTGTTCCACATGTCCGCCATTGCGCCGCGTTCGCCATCCGTCAACGGAACGATCAGTGTGCCGACCCCGATCATTACAGCGCTCACCGCAAATGTAAGAAGCGTGAAAACCACGGCCATGAACCAGCCTTCGCCAGCGGTCATTCGCCTTTGTTCATGTTTGTAGAACTGCTGCGCAACGAGCATGGCAGGAACAATTACAGACACCACTCCCATCCCCGAACCACTTCCGCCTTGAAAGTATCGGGCTGCGAGGTCCAGCATGAACGTGTGCGCGGCCCAGATAATCGCAACAATCGCCAAAATAACGGCAATGTTGTAGATGACAAAACGCGTACAGTAGAACCCAAATGACTTGGTCATGGTATTTGCCTCAAACTTCTTTTTTCAAAACGTCTACGAGATCAGTGGCTTCCCATGAGAACCCGCCATCGGCATCCGGCTTACGGCCGAAGTGCCCGTAAGCAGCCGTGCGCTGATAGATCGGCTTATTCAATTGCAGATGTGTGCGAATGCCGCGCGGGGTCAAATCCATGACCTTCGGGATCGCAGCCTCAATCGCCGCGGCCTCAACCTTCCCAGTCTGGTGCGTATCTACGTAAATAGACAGCGGAGCAGCAACGCCAATGGCATAGGACAACTGCACAGTGCAGCGGTCGGCCATCCCTGACGCCACAACGTTCTTGGCCAGATATCGCGCAGCGTAAGCGGCCGAACGGTCCACCTTGGTCGGATCTTTGCCAGAAAACGCACCGCCGCCGTGGGGTGCGGCACCGCCATACGTATCGACGATAATTTTGCGCCCCGTCAGACCCGCGTCCCCATCAGGTCCACCAATGACAAACTTACCCGTGGGATTCACGTGCCACGCCGTCTGATCATCAAGCCAACCATCGGGCAGAACTTCACGGATATAAGGTTCGATCACGGCACGCACATCTGCGCTGGTCATGTTTTCGTCAAGGTGCTGGGTCGACAGCACCAACGACGACACCCCAACAGGCACACCGTTCTCATACCGAACTGACAGCTGAGATTTTGCGTCTGGACCAAGTGTCGGTTCGGTTCCGTTCTTACGGACCTCTGCCAAACGGCGCAACACGGCGTGGGCATAGTGAATTGGAGCAGGCATCAGTTCCGGCGTTTCATTCACAGCATAACCGAACATAATGCCCTGATCGCCAGCACCTTCGTCTTTGGTGCCAGCAGCATCAACGCCTTGAGCAATGTGCGCAGACTGCTCATGCAACAGGTTCAACACATTGCAGTATTTCCAGTGAAACTTGTCCTGTTCATACCCGATGTCTTTGATGCAATCGCGGGCAATCTGGTCGATATCACCCATCATCGCCGTTAGGCGGGTCGGGTCTGACAAGCCAATTTCGCCACCGATAACAACTTGGTTTGTCGTCGCGAAGGTCTCTGCGGCCACACGTGCTTCGGGTTCGATCGCAATCATCGCATCTAGGACCGCGTCCGAGATACGGTCACAAACTTTATCGGGATGCCCCTCGGAAACGGATTCCGACGTAAAGGTGTAGTTTTGACGTGCCATGAGAAGTGCTCCAGTTCATATGCCAATCCACGTCAGGAAGCCGTTGTGGATGGATTAAGGTTGGTTCCGCCTATCCCTGCTCAACCAGTGGGTCAACGGCTATAACGCGACGTCGCACAAGCCCCAGCAAAAAGAAGAGGCCCAGCAACACCAGCAACGGCCAATCCCGGATCCGCGCATAAGCTGTCGGCGGCAAGGCGTTGGGCACATGTGCGTCAAGGTAGCCGGCCTCGTTCAACGGCAAGCTGTCAACGATCTCACCACGCGCATCGATAACGGCGGAAATTCCAGTGTTTGCAGCACGGATAACGGGTAGGCCCTGTTCAATCGCCCGCGCCTGCGCTTGAACCAAATGCTGACGAGGACCAGCATTCGTACCAAACCAAGCATCATTCGTCAGAATCAACAGAACATCGGGGCGCACGTCACCACGTTGGATTTCTTCAGGGAAAATCCCTTCGTAACAAATCAGGACCCGTGCAAGGCCAAACCCGTCGATCTCCATCAACCCATCGCTTTGACCCGCTGTGAATCCTGCGACTTGCTCAACCAAAGTGCCAAGCCCAAGCGGGACCAGAACATGGGCAAACGGAATATATTCACCAAACGGCACCAGATGGGCCTTATCCATAATGTCGGCAACGGTCGTCGGTCCCTCGATCACAATGGCGGAGTTGAAGTAGTTGTTGGCGTCTTCGCGCTGAATGCCGGCCACCACCGGGGCGCCACGCGCCGCAATCGACATCCGTTCGATCAAGGGTTGGGCATAATTCAACAATGACGGAATAGATGTTTCCGGCCAAATTACTACGTCGGGCGGATCACCTGCGCTCGTTTGGGCAATCGCGCGTTCGAAGAAAACTGGCATCCAGTCGCGGTCCCACTTTTGATGCTGCGGCGCGTTCGGTTGAACCAGACGAAGAGTGACTTCTGCATTTGGTTCTGGCGCTTGCGGCGTTAGCGCCTGCAAACCGATTGTGACGAACAAACACCCGACCAAAGACGGCCAAATCAACGTCCACCCACGGTGCAAACAATAGGCCACCACCCCAATGAGACCCAAAAATAACAAGGTCGTGCCATAAGGCCCAACCCAAGCGAACCACACATCCCCGACGCCGCCAATCAAGGTGTAAGACGGCAATCCCCACGGAAACCCAGTGAAAACATGACCGCGCATAAGTTCAGCAAGGGTCAATGTGATTGGCAGCCACAGCATCGCACTCGCCCGCCCCACCGAGAACCAACGCGCCAACCAAAACGCAGCCCCCCAAAACAAGGCTAATCCCCCCGAAAGCAATAGGATCGCAAAGGGCGCCATCCAACCATGGCGCACAGGATCGACAAGAAAGGGCTCGATGATCCAACGCAGCGTTACGGCAAAGTAACCAACCCCAAGAAGCCAGCCAAACGATGCGGCCTTCTTCGGGGCAGCAGGCAAGATCAGTAACGCCAAGATGAATGGGATCGTGACCCACCAAAAACCGGTAGCCCAACTTTCGTGGCCGAGTGCAGCCAAAGCCCCCAGAACGACAGGTGCCGCACTACGCGCCACGCGTGGCCAAGCAGCGAACCGTTGTGCTAGATCGCTGGGGTGCAGCCTAGCCACCGCTCGTCCCTGTTAGTCGGACGCGCAGCCGTTTAATGCGGCGCGGATCGGCTTCGACCACTTCAAATTCAGGCCCATCAGGGTGAACGATCACTTCGCCGCGTGCAGGCACATGTCCCGCCAACATGAACACAAGACCACCTAACGTTTCGATCTCTTCTTCGTCGATTTCGTCGTGTTCCGTCAAAGGCATGCCAATTTCAGACTCAAATTCATCCAACGGCGCCTTGGCTTCGACCATAAAAACGCCCGGTTTCTCGGCGACCCAAAGCGTGTCTTCGTCGGCATCGTGTTCATCTTCGATTTCGCCGACGACCTGTTCGATTAGATCTTCGATGGTCACCAGCCCGTCAGAACCGCCGTATTCATCAATGACCAATGCCATATGAATACGTTCCGCTTGCATTTTTTGCAGCAGGACTCCTAGCGGCATCGATGGCGGCACAAACAACAACGTTCGCGCAAGATCACGCAGATTGAACGTTTTGGATCGTCCGTTAAATCCATGCGTCAACGCGAAGTCCTTGAGGTTCACAAACCCGATGGGCGTATCCAACGTCCCGTCAAACACCGGCAAACGAGTCAGCCCGCTGTCGCGAAATACTTGCACGAGATCATCGCGATTGATCGTCACCGGAACAGCCACGATATCCGCTTTGGGGATCATTACATCTTCGACCCGCATGCTGCGCAGGTTCATCATCCCGCGCGCTTCGAGCGGCGGGGCATATCCTGTCACGGGGGTAATATCTTCGGGGGTGTCCGAGGGGCTAAGCGCCTCGACTATACGGCTGAAAAAGCCGCGCTTACTCTTGCTAACTTGGATATCACTTAGCGCGCTTTGCGCTGCGCTAGAAGGTCCGTCGGTGGTGTCGCCCATTGTCTCCGTTTCCAAATGCGGCCGCATACTGCGACCAAGATACTGTCCTTACGAATATGGGTCAGGGATGTCCAGTTTGCCAAGGATTTCTGTCTCTAAACCCTCCATAAGCGTGGCGTCCCCGTCACGTATGTGATCAAAGCCCAACAAATGAAGGGTTCCGTGCACCAAAAGGTGGATCACATGATGCTCAAATGGCTTACCCGCCTCGGCGGCTTCGCGCGCACAAGTATCGTAGGAAATGGCGATATCACCCAATTCGGCGTCCATCGGCAGACTCGGCGGATCAGGCATTTCACCGTCATTTTCGGCGGCCCTCTCATCAGATGGCCATGACAGTACATTGGTCGCACTGCCCTTTTGACGAAAATCTTCGTTCAACGCGGCGATGCGTGCATCATCACAGGCCAAAATACTGACCTCGAACGGGGCTGGATCCAGCCTGACACCGGATAGGGCAGCCGCCACCGCTTGCTCGGCCAGCAGGGCTAGGTTTTCCGTCCAGCGGTCATCTTCAACGATAATGTCAGCAACTGCCACGGCGGGAACCTATTTGGGGTCGTCTTTGTCGTAGGCTTCGATAATCGCCGCCACAAGTGGATGACGCACGACGTCCTTGGACGTGAAGTAGTTGAAATCAATCTTGGGAATATGCGCCAATAGCCGTTCTGCGTCCCGCAAGCCCGAGCTCACGCCACGAGGCAAATCGATTTGGGTCCGGTCGCCGGTGATGACCATTCGAGACCCCTCACCCAGACGGGTCAGGAACATCTTCATCTGCATGGTTGTTGCGTTCTGGGCTTCGTCCAGCACCACGAACGCGCGGCTAAGGGTCCGCCCTCGCATAAACGCAAGAGGCGCGATTTCGATCTTCTTTTCCTCAATCAACTTTTCTACCTGCTTGGCGGGCAGAAAATCATTCAAGGCATCGTAAAGCGGCTGCATATATGGATCGACTTTGTCCTTCATATCACCGGGCAAATAACCAAGCTTTTCACCTGCTTCGACCGCAGGACGGCTGAGGATGATCTTATCGACATGACCGCCAATAAACAGGTTCACACCAACAGCGACCGCCAAATAGGTTTTGCCTGTCCCCGCTGGCCCAATTCCAAACGCCAGCTCGTTCTTGAACAACGATTTGACATAAGCCTTCTGGGCATCGGTGCGCGGTTCCACCAGTTTCTTTCGGGTTTTGATCTCAACCCGATCACCGACGCCTAGATCCATCTGATCCCCAACCGGGGATCCCGTCCCTTTTTCGGAAGACCCCATGCGCACTTCGCGGTCGATGTCTGCCATCTCTACGGCACGACCCGCTTCGAGGCGTTCATAAAGAGACTGTAGCACTTCGGCCGCTTCGGTCTGTGCAGCGGGTTCGCCGTGAATGGACAATTGATTCCCACGGCGCAGAACTTGCACACTGAGTTTTAGCTCAATGTCAGCAAGGTGACGGTCATGTTCGCCACACAAATCAATCAAAAGGAAGTTGTCAGGAAACTCCAGCACAACAGGTGCTGCGTCTTTCTCGTACGGTGTCGGGGGTAGCGTTGTCGTAGTCAATCAACTCTCCGGCGTTTGGTTTCCCCAATGGTGGCGGGTCGCGAGCGAACACGCAAGCCATCCCTTCAAATTGTCACACTTTTGAAACGAAAAAAGGCCGCGGTTTTCACCGCAGCCTTTCTTTTGGTCATTTAGGTGCATCAGTGCGAATGCGCGTCTGCCGGGTGCACCGTCTGGAACTGACCTTCGTTCGTACGAACTTGAACGGTTTCGACACGAACGGGAACAGGGTCACCTGGAACGTCGTCACGAATACCCGCAGAGTTACTTTGGTAGTTGCCATAAACAACACCAGGCTCACCGGCACACACCGGAAGACCCGTGACTGGGTCAAGGCGGTTGCTGGCACGGCCATCGATACCATCATCAATGATCCAAGCCTGACAGCCATCCGGTGTCACCGCAATACCGGCGTTGTCTCCCAAGTGGCTGTCTTTATCGCGGCCAAGATCGGCGGCAACGGCGATGTAGTCGTTTGGCCCCTGATAGCGGCGGGTCCCTTCGACACTACAGGCCGTCAAGCTGCCAACAGCGCCGATTACGAGTGCAAGTTTCAATGTATTCATGATTACCACCTGTAGCAGATTACTTCGACGCGACGGTTTTTAGCCATCCCGGCGCTGGTTCCATTGGATGCGACTGGACGGGTTTCGCCGAAGCCAATCTCGCGTTCAATCATTGCGCCCACACTACGGCCAACGTTCGCAACCGCACGAGCGCGGTGCTCGGACAAAGTCTGGTTGTAAGCGTTAGACGCACGGCTATCCGTATGGCCATAGACCGCAAAGCCGGAAACGCCACCTTGGCTAAAGACTTCTTGCAAGCGTGCGCGTGCGTTGTCTGTCAAACGGTAGCTGTCAGTGTGGAACATGGCATCCGTTTCGCCAACAAAACAAGTTTCGACCTGCATGCAGACCGGGCGACCTGTTTCCGGATCAAGGCGGTTGACCTGAAATTGTTCGAAACCACCGTCAGCCATCCAGTGCATACAGCCATCCGGATCGATCCAGATACCCCACTGAATGCGGCCAGACTGCTCTCCGCGCTCAAAAGTTTGCGCGGACGCGGACGCCGCGAGGGCCCCAACAAGCGCAACGGCCGCTAAGCCGATTTTTAGATATTTCATTAGATTTGGCATTCCGAATCCCCCGTAATCATAACTGCGCGCGTGTGGTTTATGCCCACGGCCAACGCGTTGCCCACTTGTCGCTTCATTTTTCTGCCCTGTCTTACCAACTACATTCACTAAGAGTGCCTGAAGGATGGCAAGCCATCTCGTGGACACTTTGTCACTTTATCCGCAAGAGAATAACAATTTTTAGCCACATTGGAAGGTAAAAACACAAGATATTGTAGCTAAACCGACAACAATCATGGGTCTAATGGGGGTATTAGCCCCCACAAACAGCCCAAGGTTGCCCCGCACGTCAATTACCTAAACGTGCAAGTTGTGTTCGCGATTCAGGTTAGCAGATTTCGCCACCCAACGAGTTTCTTTCAGACTTCACGATCAGGACGTCCCTTATGTCACCAATGGACACATCGGAGACCTCAGCAAACACGGCATGCAGGTATTCTGACTTACCAATCATCTGTCCCGCCTCGCGGCCGTGTTTTTCAAATAATACCTTAACCTTGCGCCCAATCATGGAGTCCTGAATGTCGCGCTGCTGTTCCCCCAGAAGGGCCTGCAGTCGGTGAAGGCGGTCCAACTTCACGTCCTCATCGACTTGGGCACGTTCGGCGGCGGGTGTGCCAGGGCGCGTTGAGTACTTGAACGAATACGCCTGCCCGTAACCAACAGTACGGACCAAATCCATAGTGTCTTCGAAATCGGCTTCGGTCTCACCAGGAAAGCCGACAATAAAGTCACCAGACAACAAGAGATCGGGACGCGCGCCGCGAATACGCTCAATCAGTTTGATGTACTCGTCGCGTGTATGTTTCCGATTCATTGCCTTGAGAATCTTGTCAGAACCTGACTGAACAGGCAGATGCAGATACGGCATAAGCTTATCGCAAGTCCCATGCGCCTCGATCAAAGCATCATCCATGTCGTTGGGGTGACTGGTCGTGAAACGGATACGTTCCAAACCATCGACTTTATCCAGATCCCAGATCAGTCCCGCCAAGCCACCATCATGGCCGTGGTAGGCGTTAACGTTCTGCCCGAGCAGCGTAATTTCACGAACACCCGCTTCGACCAATTCCTGAGCCTCACGGATAATACGTTCACTTGGGCGGCTGACTTCGGCTCCTCGCGTATAAGGCACCACACAGAAGGCGCAGAACTTGTCGCAGCCTTCTTGCACGGTCAAGAACGCCGTTGGCCCACGCTTAGCCTTGGGGCGCGACTTTAACGTTTCAAATTTATCGTCCTCTGGAAAATCCGTATCCAAAGCTTTCTCACCCTTGGTGACGGCTTCTTCCATAGCCGGCAAGCGGTGATAACTTTGCGGCCCCACCACCAGATCGACCATAGGCTGGCGCTTCATGATTTCGGCGCCCTCGGCCTGTGCCACACAGCCAGCAACGCCGATCTTTAGATCCGGCTTCTCAGCTTTCAGTCCCTTAAGACGCCCGAGTTCAGAATAGATCTTTTCCGCCGCCTTTTCACGAATGTGACAGGTGTTCAGCAGGATCATATCCGCATCTTCGGGGGTCTGCGTGGTTTCATAGCCCTGCCCACCAAGGCTTTCGGCCATGCGTTCACTATCATAGACGTTCATCTGGCACCCGTAGGTCTTGATGAACAGCTTTTTGTTGTTTGATTTGTTCGGAGCGGACATATGGACAGCTTTCGTGGATGGAATTCGGCAGCATTTAGCGTAAGGCCTGCCTGCTTGCAATGAAGCGTGATTTACAAGACATTAGCCGCAATCAGGCAGAGCAACCAAATGAACCAGTATTCAGACCTCACCAGCTTTTTGAAAGACGGCGCGCCCAAACTGCTGAAGGGTCCTGTTGCATTGATATTTGCCGAGGACGAAGTCGAGCTGGATGCAACCATACGCCACCACATCGACGCGGGATTTCGCCATACAGTCGTTTTCGCAATGCCCGAATTTTCCATAGCCGAAGACGTCGCTGAACAGATTTTCCGTGTAGATTACAATGTACGGACACCGACCGCGTTAGAAACAGCAGTTAACGGCGTGATGAGGGCTACTGGCGATATCTGGATTTACTACTGCTATAACGCCGAGTTCTTATTCCATCCCTTCTGCGAACACCGCACCGTTGGCGAAATGATTGCGTTCAACGTTGAAGAACGGCGCGACACTGTCCTGACCTATGTGGTCGATCTATATACGGGCGATCTGTGGCAGAACACGAATGCGGTTTGCATAGAAGACGCCCACCTAGACAAGACAGGGTATTACGCACTGGCCCGCAAAGATCGCTGGAACAATGATCTGGATCGCCAATTGGATTTCTTTGGAGGCCTGCGGTGGCGGTTCGAAGAACACATTCCCGCGCCAAAACGGCGTATCGACCGAGTTGCCCTATTCCGCAACAAACCGGGATTGGTGTTCTTGCCCGATCATCTGTTCAACGATCCCGAATACAACACCTACGCCTGCCCGTGGCACCACAACTTAACAGCCACGATTTGTTCCTTCCGCACAGCCAAAGCGCTCAAACGCAATCCTGGGTCTACGTTTGATATCGACACATTCAAATGGCACAACTCAACCCCGTTTGAATGGCATAGCCAGCAGTTGCTAGATTTGGGCCTGATGGAACCGGGGCAGTGGTTTTAGATTGGGACGAGCGACGCAAAATCACTCCCCCAACTAAGCCACAGCAACACCCATATCGCCTGACTGCTGTGCCTTTTTGTGAACAGAGCTGAAAGGCCAATCAATCGCGGCCATCACCAAACCAGCACGAACAGGCGCTTGTTCAATAAAGCCGCGACGCAGTTCTGCGACAGCGGGCTGAATCTCGATCACCTCATTAGCGTCGGACCACAGGTTATCCGTCATTGGTGGCACAGGTACATGTTTCGCAAATGCTGACATGATCAGCCGAAGCGCGCCGCCCACACCAAACTCACCGCACGGAAAAATGCACAAAAGCTGCATCTCGGACGGTAAGACGACGGCTGCTTCAACCTCAAAGGTCCACCTTTTCTGGGCCAAAGCAACGCAATCACGCAGTATACGCACATGGCGCACCAGCAAATCAGATCGCGGGTCAGCCAGCCGCATTGTAACCGAGACAAACGCATCATCGGGAGAAGCAGGGACCAGAGGGCGGGGGAATGGGGTTTGTAAGCTCATGCCCCATCATGGGACAAACGAGGTTAAAATCTCATGAAGCGCTATGAGTTAGCTGCGACGTAACCGGATTACGACATCCACGGACGCAATTTCTGCACCCTCTGGCGCATTTGGTATCCGTGCGATTTCAAGCTGCTCTGCTGGCGCGTCTGACAAGCGATTGTCGTCTTCCCAGTAGAAATGCGGGTGATCCGACATATTCGTGTCGAAATAGCTCTTGCTGCCATCCACCGTGATCTCACGAAGCAAACCGGCGTCACAAAACGCGCGCAACGTATTGTAGACAGTGGCCAAAGACACCTTTTCGCGGGTTTGTGTTGCCGCTTCGAACAGGCTTTCGGCGGTGACGTGGCGATCACGTCCATCCCCAACCAACAATCCGGCAAGTGCAACACGTTGCCGTGTCGGTCGCAGCCCTGCCCCCGCGAGCCACTGTGTGCCGCGTTCAGAGAGTTCATTAGAGGTAACGTCCGCCATTTCGGCACCTTTTGATCTGATCCCCTCTAATATGGGGAAATCTCCGTCCCTGTTCAATCTAAAATGCGAATAGGTCGCAGCCAGAACGTGTGTTTGGCGGCTCTCTTGCCCTTGGTAATCCCAAGATGATAGCAGGGAACAACTGCCAGAAATGCACCACTCCACAAGGACACACCTATCATGAGCGAATTCCCAACAAGTTTTGACCGCGATGACCTTCTAAAATGTGCTCGCGGGGAGCTTTTTGGCGAAGGCAATGCACAATTGCCCGAACCACCTATGCTGATGATGGACCGCATTACCGATATCTCTGGTGATGGCGGCGCACACGGCAAAGGTCACGTAATGGCCGAATTCGATATTACGCCCGACCTTTGGTTCTTTGAATGCCACTTCCCCGGCAACCCTATCATGCCCGGCTGCTTGGGGCTTGATGGTCTGTGGCAGCTTACGGGGTTCAACCTCGGCTGGCGCGGCTGGAAAGGCCGCGGCTACGCGCTTGGCGTTGGTGAAATCAAACTCAAAGCAATGGTTCGCCCAACGGCGAAAATGATCACCTATGAAATCGACTTCACCAAAGCAGTCCAAACCCGCCGCCTGACAATGGGCGTCGCCGACGGCATCGTTAAAGTTGACGGTGAACTGGCCTATGAAGTCAAAGACATGAAAGTCGCGCTGAGCGAGAGCTGAGCATCGGTTCGTCTATGTTCGATTTTACCCAAAGCTCATTTGCAGTTCTCTGCCTTGTGAGCCTCTGTATCTATTTGGGCTATGTCTTCTACTTCATGCTCCCGACTGAAATGGCGACACATCGGGGGAGAGACACTGCAAGCTGGATAATCATCGCAATTCTGGTCAGTCCTCTAGTGGCAATATGTCTGTTATGGCTTCTTGGAGACGCGCCAGACAAAGAGCCGCGCACGGATGATTGAACGCGGAAATGCTCACACTCTTGCTCCTCCCCCGCCTCTCGCCTACACCTAAGAAAACACTACTTAGGGAGCAGCTATGCGGCGCGTCGTCATTACAGGAATGGGAATTGTTTCCCCCATCGGGAACAACGTAGCCGAAGTCGATGCGGCTTTGCGGGCCGGCAAATCGGGTATTGTCGCCTCTGAGGAGATGGCCGAGCACGGGTTTCGCAGCCAGATCGCAGGGACACTCAAGATTGATGTGGCTGAACATGTCGACAAGCGCACCCTACGCTTCATGGGGCCAGGGGCCGCCTATGCCCATATTGCAATGGGGCAAGCCATCGAAGACGCTGGCCTGTCAGAAGATGAAATCGTCAACCCGATGACCGGTGTGATTGCCGGTTCTGGCGGCCCATCTACTTCGGCCATGTTTGCGGCACATCAGGTTGTCCTGAAAACCGGATCAACCAAACGGATCGGGCCGTTCGCCGTTCCTAAAACCATGTCGTCCACAATTTCCGCCAACTTGGCAACGGCCTACAAGATCAAAGGCATGAACATGTCGATTACGTCGGCCTGTTCTACGTCACTGCACTGCATCGGTATGGCTGCACAGCAGATCGCGCTCGGCACACAAGACATCATGTTTGGTGGCGGCGGCGAAGAACTGGATTGGACCCTGTCCTGCCTGTTCGATGCGATGGGCGCGATGAGTTCCAAGTATAATGACACCCCAGAAAAGGCATCCCGTGCCTTTGACGCCAATCGCGACGGGTTCGTGATTGCGGGCGGTGGTGCGATGGTCGTACTGGAATCCCTAGACGGTGCGCTCGCGCGTGGCGCGAAAATCTACGCCGAAGTCACCGGCTTTGCCGCCACCTCAGACGGCGCCGATATGGTTGCCCCATCCGGCGAAGGCGGCGAACGTGCCATGCGCGGCGCATTGGCGACCCTGCCCGAAGGTCGCAAAGTCAGCTACATCAACGCACACGGCACATCCACGCCGGTTGGTGATGTAGGCGAAGTAGAGGCTGTGCGCCGTGTCTTCGGACAAGGCTCCACGCCTCCGATCAGCTCAACCAAATCCATGACAGGTCACAGCCAAGGCGCGACAGGCGCGCAAGAGGCAGTCTATTGTCTGCTCGCACTTCAAGGCGACTACATCATCCCAAGCATCAACGTCGAAACGCTCGACCCGGCCTTGGACCCTGCCGAAATCGCGACCGAGTTCAAAGAGAACGCAGGGCTGGATACTGTGATGACCAACTCCTTCGGCTTCGGTGGCACGAACGGGTCGATGTTGTTGAGCAAATATCGCGACTAAAGTGTATGAGGTTGCAATTGGCAGCCTCATCATCTCGCTTCGCAAAAAGAAAAAAGCCCGCCAAGATTGGCGGGCTTTTCTAATTAGGTGTGCTGCGGATGATTAAGCAGCAGTTACGTCCTTACGACGACGTGCAACGCCAAGTGCGCCCATGCCGGCAAGCAAGAAGCCGAAGCCCGCAGGAAGCGGAACAGCAGACAACGCAGCTTCGAATGACGCATTCACGTCACCCGCACTATCCGTTACCGAGCCAGTGGGACAGTTGTTGAAGCAACGTGCGACGCTGTCGAAGCCTTCAAGTGTGAACGTGCCGTCTGTAAAATCAAATCCGACAGGAGCAACAAGAGTAAGTTGGCCAGCAGCGCCAGGTCGTGCGCCGGTCAGCAAGTTACGTGTCCGCAATGTGAAGTCGACTGTTTGCGTCAATGTTTGACCCAAGTAAGTCGCAGTAATGTCGATGGATTGCGTTTGCGAAACATTTCTCACAACTGAATCATCGAACAACGTGGAAAGCGTCCCAGTCAAAGAGGCACTTCCAACATCGGTGTCAACATCGGCCGAAAAGCCGTTGAATGTAGTGTTGTTCACCGTGAACGTATCAGTAGACGAAAACGTAACGGTTGCGGCAGACGCAGCAGATGCACTTACAAGAGCAGCTACAACGGCGATTGTCTTAAACATAAAGTACCTCATGGATAACAAGTTACATTGCCCCAATATTGGAGCCTCACCGATTTTAGTACCTTAAAGAATTGTTAACGTCGACAGCGCAGCAACGCAGAAGTAGGAAAAAACGTGAAAATGCAGCATTTTTCCAACCCAGCACACGCATGAGGAGAGCGATCAGGCCATATCGCCCATAAAGGTGGCATTGTGAGTACGGATTTCCATGACAGCCAGGCCTCAGTTGTTTGAAAAAGCGAAACAATGTGCGAAAAATGCGGCTAACGTTTCCGGTGATGCTGCCGATTCTTGTCGAACGGCACAACGATTCGCCACGGGACCTGCCGTAAGGGCAAGAACTCCTAAATCTAGAAGCGGCCATTCTGGAATACGGGCCACGAAAGGCGGGAGCCGTAAAGTTATACAAGGCCTCCGATCACAGCATAACTGTCTCAATTGGCTCACCGGAAGCTTGACCCGCCCCCCTAATCCGTCGCAAACCCACTTTAATTAATGGAGAGCAGGCTATGACCATCGACATGAACGGCAAGCGCGGACTTATCATGGGGGTCGCCAATGACCGCTCTATTGCTTGGGGCATCGCAAAGCAGATGCATGCGGCTGGCGCGGAACTGGCGTTCTCCTATCAGGGCGAACAGTTGTTGAAACGGGTTGGGCCACTTGCTGAATCTGTTGGCTCGGACACTTTGGTCGAAGCGGATGTTATGGATGACGCGTCACTCGACACTTGTTTTCAGACGTTGAAAGACAAGTGGGGCAAGATCGATTTTCTGGTCCACGCGATTGCATATTCTGACAAGAACGAATTGACAGGTCGCGTGTCAGATACAACTCGCGCCAACTTTACCAACTCAATGGCCATCAGCTGCTACAGCTTTATTGACGTGGCCAAACGTGCGTCCCAGATCATGCCAGACGGCGGCACGCTGCTGACGCTGACCTATGATGGCAGCCAGCGCATCACGCCAAATTACAACGTCATGGGCGTTGCCAAAGCCGCCCTTGAATCTGCGACCCGCTATTTGGCTGCCGATCTTGGACCGCAAGGTATTCGTGTTAACGCGATCAGCCCAGGACCAATGAAAACACTTGCTGGTGCCGCAATCGCAGGTGCGCGTCGCACGTTTAAATACGCCGAGGCCAATGCGCCGATGCGCCAGAACGCGTCCCTTGACGCAGTTGGCGGCACGGCCGTTTACTTGGCATCTGACGTAGGGGCATCAACAACGGGTGAAATCGTTCACGTCGATGGTGGCCTGCACGTCATGATGATGCCCGCCCTCGAAAACCTAGCCTAACAGGCGGTTCGTAATGAGCGGTTCAGTCACACTTTTGGCAGGCATTATTGCGTGCCTTGCCACCGCCTATGCTTTGCGCGGCGGTCTGGTGTCGCGAACGAAGATGACCGTGTTGGGTATGGACCCACAAGGCATAGGCATCTCGATTTTGGCCGTAATTTTGGCTGTGTTCCTATTTGGGCCCGTCTTTGGGCTGTCCCTCATCCTTGTTGTCGTGATCCATGAATTTGGACATGTCGCCGCGTTCCGTGTGGCGGGCCACGATGATGCACGGTTCCGGCTTGTCCCGTTATTGGGCGGCTACGCGATTTCAAATCGCGAACCCGACACGCAAGAAGAAAGCGTTTTCATAACGCTGATGGGTCCTGCAATCTGCATCGCCCCTATGGTTCTGGCCTACGGATTGGCTGGGATGTCGATCAATGTGATGCCTGCCGCTTATGGTCCGTTGATGACATTTGCCAGCATTTGCGGCGCGTTGAACTTCTTTAACCTACTGCCGATCTGGCCATTAGACGGAGGGCGCCTGACGGCCAGCATCACCTCTGTATTCCACGACCGCGCACCGTTTTACATCTTCGCGACCTCAGCCGCATTGATCGGATTGATCGCGCTCTTGTCGCAACGTATTTTTCTGATTTTCATTGTCCTCATGACGGTTCAGCACATGATGCAGACTGGCGGCGGCGATGGTCGTGCGCCCTATCGCCGGATGTCCAAGCAGCGCGCCCTGCTTTGCCTAGGTGCATGGCTGTTTACCGCCGCGGCACTCTTTGTCGGTGGGCTGCCGACCATCTTGCGGTTCATCTAAACCAACCCTCTAACGCAAACGGGCCGCGCTGATCTGCGCAGCCCGTTTGTCTGAAGACCAACGGTTTAGCTCGCCTTAATTGACGTCAGCTCGATCGCGAATGTCAGGTCTTTGCCTGCGAGCGCATGGTTGGCATCCAACGTCACTTCTTCTTCAGTCATCTCAACGACGGTAACTGGCATTACGTGCTGACCGTCAGGTGATTGCATCTGCAATGTCAGCCCCATTGCCAACGGAATTTCTGCTGGAATTTGTTCACGAGGGATGGACTGACGGTTCGCAGGATTGCTTTCGCCATAGGCCTCAGCGCATGGGATTTCGACAACTTTTTTATCGCCTACGGCCATGCCAGGGATCGCCTTGTCCAAACCAGGAATGATCTGACCGGACCCAACGACGAATTCCAAAGGATCGCGCCCTTCGCTGGAATCAAACGTGCTGCCGTCGGTCAATGTGCCCGTGTAGTGAATGGAAACGGTATCGCCTGATTTAACTTGGCTCATGGTGCTATCCTTTAGCGTGATTAATTTGGCGGCTGCCTACCAATCGGCCCACGGGATTGCAAATCAGCGCCTCTTGCGCGACGCTCGTCCTATGCAACAGCCGTTTCAAACCAGCGCCGTCAGCGCCGCATTTGACGATATGCAAGACAACCACCGCGCAGGGTTGTTAGCCATCCGCACGCTGATCTTTGAACAAGCTCATGCCTTGCCAGTTGGCCGCATTGAAGAAACGCTAAAGTGGGGTCAGCCGTCCTATGCAACACCTGATACAAAGGCCGGCACCCCCATTCGGTTGGGCACAACCAAATCTGGTCATTTGGCGGTTTTCACTCATTGCCAAACCACGGTCATGTCGGACTACCGCGCACTCGCTCCACCTGAGATGAAATTCGATGGCAATCGCGCCGTCCACTTGTCGCCAGATATGCCTATTCCACTAGCGGAGATCACACCATTGATCCGCGCGGCACTTACCTATCGGTTATAACGCCTAAAACTTCCGCCCTATTGAGGGTTCCAAACGCTATCCGCCCATGCCAAGCTACCTACAACTGAAAGGGTTCCCATGACCATAAACACCTGCATTTTCGACGCTTACGGCACCTTGTTTGACGTGGGCGCAGCCGCCCGCAACGTCGCCAAAGAACCGGGACAGGCGCAATTGGCAGCGGTTTGGGGCAGTTTATCGGCGGATTGGCGCGCCAAGCAGCTCGAATACTCATGGCTGCGTGCCATCTCGGGTCGCCATATCCCGTTCTGGCAAGTCACCCAAGATTCGCTGGATTGGGCAATGGAAAACAACGGTCTTGCAGACAACGCGCTGCGGGCCAAACTTCTTTCGGTCTACAAGGAACTTCCCGCCTTTCCCGAAGTGCCCGCCATGTTGAAAGCACTGAAAGAGAAAGACATGAACGTCGCGATCTTATCCAATGGATCGCCCGATATGCTGGTTAATGCTGTGCGTTCTGCTGGTATCGGCGAATACCTTGATGATGTTCTCAGCGTCGAAGAGGTGCAAATCTACAAGCCTCACAATCTCGTCTATGACCTAGTTTGGGATCGCTTTGATGTCGCCCAATCCGAAGTATTGTTCGCATCGTCCAATGGTTGGGACGCAGCTGGCGCGGCAGGTTACGGTTTTGCGACGGTTTGGGTTAATCGCGACGACAAACCCCAAGACCGTCTGTGGGCCACACCTCATCGCACCCTTAAAGACCTGAAAACGATCCCTGATCTGGTCTGATGCCCAAGTTTACGACCGCCGACGGAACCCAACTTTATTTCACTGACGAGGGAACAGGCTTGCCTGTTCTGGCTCTCGCTGGCCTGACTCGCAATACCCATGACTTCGACCATGTCGCCCCACATTTACTGAAACGCGGAATTCGACTTATCCGAATGGATTATCGCGGGCGCGGCCAGTCTGATTGGGCCGATCCGGCGAGCTATACAATCCCGCAAGAAGGCATGGATGCCCTCGCATTACTTGACCACCTTAGCATCGACAAAGCCGCAGTGCTGGGCACGTCGCGTGGCGGGCTTATCGCAATGGTGCTTGCGGCGACGGCTAAGGATCGCCTGCTCGGCGTGGCTCTCAATGACATTGGCCCAGAAATCGAAGCCGCCGGCTTGAGCGTCATCAAAGACTACATCGGTCGTAACCCCGCCCAGAGAACACACGACGAAGCGGCGCAATTTCGCGCCAAGGCGTGGTCGCATTTCAAGGGCGTTCCAATGGAACGCTGGCAAACAGAAGTCCGCAATCACTACACGCAAACGGACGCGGGCCTTTTGATCAATTATGATCCTAAACTGGCCGACACCGTTTTGGCCGCCAGCACCAACCTCGCGCCCGACTTGTGGCCGGTGTTTGACGCGATGGCAGGATTGCCATTGGCATTCTTACGCGGTGATGCTTCTGACCTGCTGTCCGCAGCAGCCTTTGATGAAATGCGTAACCGACGCCCCGATGCCCATGCCGCCACAGTGCTGGGCCGTGGCCATGTGCCATTTCTAGACGAACCGGAATCCATTTCCGTTCTACAAGACTGGATACAAGACCTATGAGCGAAGCCTGCAACATCGACATGATCCGCGACGCAGCTGTTCGCCTGAGCGGGCACGCACGTCGCACGCCTTTGCTGTCTTCGCCGTTCCTCGATGAGATTGCGGGCCGCAAGGTATTTGTAAAACCCGAATGCCTTCAGCACACGGGTTCCTTCAAGTTTCGCGGCGGCTGGTCCGCCCTCTCAGCACTTGATCCGGCGATCCGCGCCCGAGGCGTCATTGCGTTTTCGTCTGGCAACCACGCCCAAGGCGTCGCACTGGCCGCCGCCCGTCATGGGACCTCATCCGTGATCATCATGCCCGCAGACGCACCCCAGTTGAAAATCAACAACACGCGCGCCCTTGGTGCCGAAGTCGTTCTTTATGATCGTGACACCGAAGATCGTGACGAAATCGGTGCCCGACTGGCCAATGAACGCGGGCTGACCCTGATCAAGCCGTTCGACGAACCTTTGGTCATTGCCGGGCAAGGCACCTGTGGGCTTGAAATCGCCGAAGACGCCAACGCACTTGGGATCAAGAATGCCGATGTGCTGGTGTGTTGCGGCGGTGGTGGCCTGACATCGGGCATCGCTTTGGCCTGTGAAGCAGACGCCCCGACCTTACGCATCCGCCCTGTTGAGCCTGAAGAATTTGATGATGTTGCACGATCGCTGCGCTCAGGCAGGATTGAGCGTAACACCGCAGCATCAGGCAACATTTGCGATGCCATTATCACCCCCCAAGCAGGCGATCTGACATTCCCGATTATGAAACGGTTGTGCGGGCCAGGGCTTGCGATCTCTGAAGATGAAGCTTTGCGCGCTATGGCACAGGCCTTCTTACGTCTAAAGCTTGTCGCGGAACCCGGCGGAGCTGCGGCGCTAGCAGCGGCGCTTTATCGGTCCAACGGTATCGACGGGGATGCGGTCATCGTCACCATATCAGGCGGCAATGTTGACCCGACGCAGTTCATGCGCGCACTGGACACCTTGTCCTAACCCTGCTTTTCCTTGGGCTCTTAAATCGGGGCTCCGCCTGTCTTATCCTAATGAAAGCTGTTCCATGACCCGTTTCACCATCGCCAGTTTCAATGTCAAAAACCTGATCGGACCCGATCAGGAATACTACAAGTTCATGAAATACACGCCCGAAGAACATGCGTGGAAACTGGACTGGATGGCAGATCAGCTTCTGACCATGGACGCGGACATCGTCGGTTTTCAAGAGATCTTTGACGAAGGCGATTTGCGCGACGTCATCACTGAAACCGACTTGCGTGGTCAAGCATCCAATGACGCCTCTGTGCCTGACGAATCCAAACGATACCACCGTCGCGCGATCTTTCGCCGCTTGGCCTATACGCCCTACTTTGAGGGCAAAGGCGCGCTTGCCGTCGCCCCCAATGTCGCTGACGGCGAACCGGGCCAACGCAGACCGGGCGTTGCGATCCTGTCACGGTTTGGCTTTGTCGGCACGCCCGAAGTCATGCAAGATCTTCCCGAACCAGTCGACATTCCATTTTCTGCGTTGCGCGGTGCGGATGGTGATGATGATGCGGGCTACTACCGGCTACGCCGCCTTTCACGACCAATCCTAAAGGCGCGTATCCCTGTTGGCGGTGCCGTCATCACAGTGTTCAACTGTCACCTGAAGTCCAAGCTTGGCGAACATCAGAAACCAGCTGGCGCAGATTTTCCGCCCGCCGCAGACCTGACCAAATACGACCCGACCACCCGCGCACTGGGTGCATTGCGGGCCGCGTTGCGTCGCATGGCAGAAGCATGGGTTCTGCGCGCAGAAATCATCAAAGAACTAGAGGCCGGCAACCCTGTGATGGTGCTCGGGGATTTCAACGACGGCGAACATGCAGTCAGCTCGGAAATCATTTCCGGCGAAACACCATTCAAGAACTACTCTTGGATGCTGCGTCACGACGCCAAGACCCCTCAGGATCGTTATACCAAGGCAGAAAACGAACAGATCACAGAAGACATCAACCGTGTCCGCCTGCATTCGGCTGAAAAGATGTTCGTGCGAAAATCAGCGCGCGACATGGTCTATACTTCGGCATTTGGCGGCACTTATGAATCGATTGACCAGATTTACATGTCGCGCCATTTTCACCCCGATTATGCGGCCAAACTCGGCGAGATGGAGTATTTCTCGGTGCTGAATGACCACATCACCGACGGGTCCCACCCCGAAGCGCCATATAACAAGCTCGCGTCAGATCACGGCCAGATCATCGCACATATGGTGATGGGCGATGACGAAAACGCATAAGATAAACGCAAAAGGCGCGACTCTATTTGCCACCGAAAGCGGCAGTGGCCCGACGTTGGTGTTTTCTCATTGTCTTGGCCTTGATCATCATGTCTGGGATGGGGTGGTGGATCGCCTGCCAAACTATCGATCTGTGCGTTACGACCTGCGCGGGCACGGCCAATCGGACGCCCCTGAAGGTCCCTACAGCATGGGGACGCTGATCTCGGATGCCGAAGCGGTTTGTGATGCACTCGATCTGCGGGATGTGGTTTTTGTCGGCCTGTCCGTTGGCGGAATGGTTGCGCAAGGGCTGGCTGTTAAACGTCTCGATCTTGTTCGTGGCATGGTGATGATCGCCTCAGCCGCAAAAGTCGGCCAACCTGAACCATGGCACGAGCGCGCCAAGGCCGTGCGCGAAAAAGGGATTCAGGCCGTCGTAGACAGCACCATGGATCGCTGGAACGCAGGCGATGACAGCAAAGAGCTGAAAGAATGGTTGTTGCAAGTCAATCCAGAAGGCTACGCCGCCACATGCGAGGCCCTTGCCGGAACTGATTTTTACACGCCAACGTCAGGTTTGCGCCTTCCGACTTTGGGTATGTGCGGCAACGGAGATAAAGCAACGCCCCCTGACCTTGTACGCGAGACCACTGATCTTGTGCCCGGATCGCAGTTTCACCTGATCCATGGCGCAGGCCATATCGCGACTGTCACCCACCCAGAAGATATTGCAGCCAAGCTGAATGAGTTCCTAAGTGGGATCGGCCACGTCTAACGTTACGGCCCGCCCCCTTCTCATTTGGCAATCACGCCCTTAAATGCCCAACATGACACCAATCCAGCGCAAACGCGCCTTCCTGTTTATTCTTATGACACTGACTCTTGATGCCATGGGCATCGGGCTCATTCTGCCGGTGATGCCGGACCTCATTGCTGAGGTAAACGGTGGCACAATCGGAACAGCCGCCATCTGGGGCGGCATTCTGGCCACCACGTTTGCAGTCATGCAGTTCATTTTCGGACCGGTTCTTGGATCGTTGTCGGACCGTTTTGGCCGTCGCCCTATTCTGCTTATTTCGCTGTTTGTAATGACGCTGGATTACTTGGTCATGGCAGTGGCAGGGACCATTTGGCTGTTGTTCGTGACGCGCGTTATTGGCGGCATCACCGCCGCAACCCAATCTGCAGCACACGCGTTTATTGCGGATATCTCAGAGCCCGAAGAAAAATCTGCGAATTTCGGGCTGCTTGGGGCGGCCTTTGGGCTCGGCTTTGTTTTGGGACCCGTGATAGGTGGTCTACTGGGCGAGCTTGGCACCCGAGCGCCGTTCTATGCAGCTGCCGCACTGGGCGCGATTAACTTGTGTTTCGGGTATTTCGTGCTGCCCGAAACCGTGACTGACCGCATTCGCCGGCCGTTTTCGCTGCGGCGCGCGAACCCGTTTGGCGCATTCAAGGCACTTTCGCAGCTTGATGGTTTGCGTCGCTTGATCCTGTTGGTGTTTCTTTATGAGTTCGCGTTTATCGCCTATCCCGCCACGTGGGCCTATTTCACAAAAGAAGCGTTCGGCTGGTCACCTGGTATGGTTGGTGTTTCGCTAGCATTGTTTGGGATCGGTATGGCCTTTGTGCAAGCTGTCTTGATCCGTATAGCACTGAAACATTGGGGCGAACGCGTCACCATAATTTATGGCATTGCCTTTAACTTTTTGGCTTTCATTGCTTTGACATTGATAACCAACGGCTGGGTCGCGTTGGCGTTCATACCGCTTACGTCATTGGGGGCTGTTGTTAATCCTGCAGTGCAAGGGCTGATGTCAAAACGCGCAGGCGATGACCAACAAGGTGAATTGCAGGGCGTCATCTCTTCTGCGCGATCCATGGCCATGATCTTCTCGCCGCTTGTAATGACGCAGTTGTTTTGGGCGTTTACCAACGAAACTGGTGTTTACTTCCCCGGTGCGGCCTTTGCGTTGTCCGCTGCAATCATGATCGCCTGTATGATCGTCTTTTTGGGGCGCAAACGGACTGTCGTCGTGTAAAGGCAACCCATGTCGCATTCTTGCTTGCTTCCTTCGCACAGCATCGCCACGGTCGTTCGAAAGATTTGACCGGAGCACCCAATGTCCACAATCAAAGCCGCAGTCTGTCATGCATTTGGCGAACCTTTCGCAATCGAAGAGATCGCGATCCGCGCGCCTATCGGTGAAGAGGTCGAAGTTACGCTCGCCGCCTGTGCAATTTGCCATTCCGACATCACCTACGCCGAAGGGCATTGGGGCGGCTCATTGCCCGCCGTTTATGGCCACGAGGCCGCTGGAATCGTTACCGCCACAGGCCCGAATGCACGCGGAGTAAACCTGGGCGACAAGGTCGTCGTCACACTGATCCGCGCATGCGGAACCTGCCCCTCCTGTTCTGCGGCCCGCCCGACCAACTGCGAAGAGCCATATGACGGCGACCATGGTCCGATCAAAACCACCGACGGCGGCAAGCTCCACCAAGCAATGGCCTGTGGTGGCTTTGCGGAAAAGGTTGTCGTGGACAGCTCTCAGGTTGTGACACTCCCAGATGGGATCAGTATGGAAGTCGCAAGTCTTTTGGCCTGCGGCGTCATCACCGGTATTGGCGCTGTTGTGAATGCCGCCAAAGTCCGCCCCGGTCAGGATGTTGTTGTTATCGGCGCGGGCGGCGTTGGCCTAAATGCAATCCAAGGGGCGGCCATCGCAGGTGCGCGTCGCATCGTGGCCGTAGATATGGAACCGTCCAAACTCGATGTGGCCAAAGAATTTGGCGCGACCGATGCGGTTCTTGCAACAGGAGAGCCGTGGAAAGAAGCCAAGAAAACCATGGGCCGTGGCGCAGATGCCGTCCTTGTCACTGTCGGCGTTGCACCAGTTTACAACCAAGCGCCACGTTACCTCGCGAAAGGTGGCAATATTATTATGGTCGGAATGCCGCCATCCGGTGCCTTTTCGGAATACGAGGCGGCCAACTTTGCCGCCGCGGGCCAAGGCATGATCGGTTCCAAGATGGGGGACGTGGTAATCAAACGCGATATCCCGTGGATGGTTGATCTCTACAAACAAGGTCGCCTCAAGCTGGACGAACTTATCTCTGGCACATGGTCGCTTGACCAGATCAACGAAGCGATTGAGGATACCAAGACAGGGGCCGCCAAACGCAACGTGATTGTGTTTTAATCAAAGGCCCTATTTTTAATAGAAAGCCAACAGATGATCCGTTTCCTTGCAAACTTGTTCAAAGCGCCCGCCCAAGCGGCAGAACCGATTGCCGGCCACTCCGCTGAGACTTCGATGAATTTCGACAGTGAAAATGTGCGCCCTTTTCTTGAGGGACTTGCTCCAGGCACGATTGACCAAGGAGCACTGGCGGTTGTCGATTCCGCCGTCGGGACCATGGCAGTTGATGAAACGCGTGACATTGTTCTCAATGCCCAAAGTGGCCTTCAGCTCCAAATCTATATGGATGATATCCAAGCACCCGATTTGTATTTCTTTGGGCCACTCGAGGTCATCCAGTATATCGATTCCGCATTAATGGCCTTCGCCAACGCACTGGGGCTTTGACATGAAACTCCAAGATCTAGACGTCATCATCACGGCCCCGCCGGCCCCCGGCTGGGGTGGGCGCTATTGGATCTTGGTCAAAGTCACGACTGATACAGGCATCACAGGCTGGGGCGAATGTTACGCAAGCTCGGTCGGCCCCGATGCGATGACCCATGTCATCAAAGATGTGTTCGAACGCCACATGCAGGGCGAAAACCCCGAAAACATCGAACTGATGTTTCGGCGCGTCTATTCATCCGGTTTCACCCAACGCCCCGACCTAACTGTCATCGGCGCGTGGTCCGGCCTTGAAATCGCCTGTTGGGACATCTTGGGCAAAGACCGTGATCGTCCTGTTCATGCGCTGATCGGCGGACGGCTTAACGATAAGATCCGTGCCTATACGTACCTTTATCCCGAATCTCACCACCCGCTGCCTGATTTTT
Organism: Octadecabacter algicola; assembly: GCF_021532625.1. Lineage (GTDB taxonomy): Bacteria > Pseudomonadota > Alphaproteobacteria > Rhodobacterales > Rhodobacteraceae > Octadecabacter > Octadecabacter algicola. Next base: position 438,681 of record NZ_JAKGAR010000002.1, on the reverse strand, counting down.
GGGGCAGTGCCGATATGGCTGCCGAAGTCGCGGTGAGCATGGTTGAAAAAGGCTACACCGCCGTAAAATTCGACCCTGCAGGCCCCTACACTATTCGCAGCGGCCATATGCCCTCGATGCATGACATCCAAACCAGCATCGCGTTCTGCCAGAAAATTCGCGATGCCGTGGGAACACGCGCCGATCTGCTGTTCGGAACCCATGGACAGTTTTCAACGGGCGGCGCGATCCGCATGGGTCAAGCCATCGAGAAGTTTTCACCGCTTTGGTACGAAGAACCCATTCCGCCAGATTCCGTGGCCGAAATGGCCAAGGTCGCATCAGCGGTCAAAATACCAGTCGCCACCGGCGAACGCCTAACCACTAAGGCCGAATTTGCCCCGATCTTGCGCGGCGGTGCAGCCAATATTTTGCAACCTGCGCTAGGGCGCTCTGGTGGTATTTGGGAAACCAAAAAGATCGCAACACTGGCAGAGGTCTACAACGCCCAAGTCGCACCCCACCTTTACGCGGGTCCGATTGAATGGGCCGCAAACGTTCAACTCGCGGCGACCCTGCCCAACATCCTGATGTGTGAGACCATCGAGACACCGTTCCACGATGCGCTGATAAAATCCTCGATCACGATTGAGAACGGCTACGTCAATGTGCCAACCGCACCCGGTCTTGGCATCGATGTGGACGAAGATCTTGCACGTGCGCACCCGCTTTCCGATGGCGGCCTGCATCTGCAAATGCAGGAAGATCCGATCGGCTACCACGCACCCAATCTGTTTGCGGGCGGTGCGCCGGTCAAAGAAGAGCCCTAGAACGAGCTTGCGAACGCCTCTGGCGCTGCTATCTTTGAACAAAGTTCACTGGAGACCGTCATGGCTGGAAAAGTCGAGTTGCGCCGCGCCGCTTTGCGCGAAACCCTGATCGCTCAGGCTGAACGCCGGATTAAGGCGGACGGGCTAAGAAACCTGCGTGCACGGGACCTCGCGAAGGATGCGGGCTGTGCCCTTGGTGCGATCTACAATGTTTTTGGTGATTTGAATGATCTGGTGCTGGCTGTAAATGCTGGCACCTTCAAACGGCTTGGCGCTGCGGTCGCCGAAGCATTGGCCGACGCCCCACAAGATGCGACCGAACAGTTAATTGTGATGTCGCACGCCTATCACCACTTCGCGGCCAAGAACTTTAACCTTTGGCGTGCACTGTTTGATATTGAACGTCCTGCTGGCGAAGCCGCGCCTGATTGGTACTTGCAAGAGATGGGCCAGTTGTTCGCCTACATCGACGCGCCCCTGTCCGTCATCTTCCCCGATCACACCCCCGAGAATCGCCAGCTTTTGACCAAAGCATTGTTCTCATCGGTGCATGGAATAGTGCTTTTGGGACTGGATGAGGCCTCTGCGGGGGTTCCAGCGGCCCATTTGGATGAAATGATTTCGTTGATACTCAAGCACTTAGCCGCCCAATCCTAATTTTTATGAACATTGTTCACAAAAGAGCTTGATACACCTAACCGCCCTCGCTAACTTTAATTCATGAACAACGTTCACGATATGGTGTGAACCGCGACACATGAAAGGAAGCGATATGTTCAAAACACTCTCAACCCTGATTGCAGGGGTTAACGCCCGCTCCGAAGACCGCGTTCGCGATGCTTTTGCGATTGAATTGATTGATCAAAAAATCCGCGAGGCTGAAACTTCTCTCAAGGCGGCCAAGGCCACTCTCGCCTCACTCATCCAGCGTCAGCGCAGCGAAGAGCGTCAGCGCGAGAGCCTGAAAAACCGCGTTACCGACATGATGGACCGCGCCCAAGAGGCCCTGAACAAAGGCCGCGATGACCTTGCAGCAGAAGCGGCACAAGCCGTGGCCCAAATGGAAAACGAACTGACGATCCGCAATGAAACCTGCGACCGTCTGGATCAGAAAGTGATCCGTCTGCGCAATTCTATCGAAGCAGGCCACCGCAGGATCATCGATCTAAAGCAAGGTGCGATACAAGCACGCGCTGTGCGCCGTGAACAAGCGATCCAGTCCAAGCTGAGCTCAACCATCGGGCACACATCCAACGTCGAAGAAGCCGAAGAGCTGATCACCCGTGTCATGGGTCGCGACGACCCGTTCGAGCAATCCGAAATCCTGTGCGATATCGATCGGGATTTAGGCCACGAAACTCTGACGGACCGCATGGCTGACCAAGGCTTTGGTGCAGCCACACGCACCACGGCCGACGACGTTCTGGCCCGTCTGAAAAACTCAAATAAATCCGCTTAACTTACTGTAATTTATCAAAGGAATAATTCGATGAGCAACTTCAACAAAAACGACAACGCATTGATCACCCTATTTAACGGCGCAGGAGTCGTGGTCGCCTACGGGATGCTTGGTCTCTCGCTTTACATGTCCCCTGATGTGCCGCTTTCGACCAAAGGGTACTGGGGTATCGGTATTCTTCTGCTCACCTTGTCTTTGGTGAACTTTGTGAAACTGCGCTTTGACGAACGCCTCTCAGAGGACCGTGTGACGCGCCTCGAGGAAGCTCGCAACGAGCGCATTTTGTCCGAATATGTTAGCGGCGACGACGCCAAAGACTAACCGCCAACATCCCCCTTGCCGCGTCATCGGCAAAGCGCCCCGCCCTTCCCGTCCCACGGGTGGACGGGGCGCACCCCTTTCCAATCCTGCGATCCTCAGCCAATGTCTGTTTAATGAAATCACTTCTGTCCCTCCCTCGGCGCGCCGCCGCCAAAATCGTCGGTTTGGCGATCTCCTTGTTGGTGAGGTTCCTGACTGCCGTGCGTGCCGATTGGCGGGGCATTGAACCCGTTAACAGACAACGGGTCTATTTCGCCAACCACGTCAGCAACGCCGACATGCCCATGATCTGGTCCTGCTTGCCGCCAAACCTGCGTCGCGATGTGCGCCCCGTAGCCGCTGCCGACTATTGGCTTAAGAATAAACTGCGCGCTTTTGTTGGCCCCGAAGTTTTCAATTGCGTCCTCGTTGATCGCCGCCCCGAAGCGCGCGACTCAGATCACGACCCGATGCAAAACATTCTTGATGCTTTGGATGACGGGTCCTCTTTGATCATTTTCCCCGAAGGCAACCGTAACATGACGGAGGACCCGCTGCTGCCCTTCAAGGCGGGGCTATTTAACATGGGCAAAGCGCGCCCTGACGTCGACCTCGTGCCGACGTGGGTGTCCAATGTGACCGAGATTATGCCTAAGGGCGAAGTCATTCCCCTGCCCCTGATTTGCACCGTGACATTTGGTGAGCCAATTCACGTCGATGACGGTGAGGAAAAAGACGCCTTTCTGAGGCGCGCCGAAAACGCCCTTGTGTCACTTGCGCCAAAGGATGATCGTCTATGACGTCGACTGACTCAGAAATCCTTGGCCTGTTCATCGGCGTTTGCGGCCTTTTGATTGTTCTCACACTCGTCGGCGAAGTTCTCGGCATGCGAGCGGATGACGACAATCCGGTCGTCGAAACCTTTAAAACGCGTGTGCGCAGCTGGTGGGTCATCGTAACTTTGTTCACGCTGGCACTGATTGCGGGAAAGGTCGGCCTTTTGGTCCTAACGGCGTTCGCGTCGTTTGCCGCGTTGCGAGAATTCATGACTCTGACCAACAAACGCCGCGCAGATCACCTGTCTCTTGCGCTCGGCTTTTTTGTCGTCCTACCGCTGCAATACATCTTTATCGGGTTTGGTTGGCAGGCTTTGTTCACGGTCTTCATTCCCGTCTACGTCTTCCTTCTTCTCCCCATTGTGAGCGCCCTTCGCGGCAATTCGGATCGTTACTTGATCCGCGTCGCGGAAACCCAATGGGCTTTGATGATCTCGGTCTTTTGCGTCAGTCACGTGCCGGCACTTTTGACGCTCGAATTTGACAGCTACCCTGCAGATCGCAGCGTCCTTCTCATCGCGTTCCTGATCATGGTGGTTCAATTTGGCGACTTGCTTGATTTCTTCTTTGGGCGCCGTATCGGCAAAACCAAGATAATCCCCGGAATTTCTGCGAAAACATGGGAAGGCATGGCCTGCGGTGTGGTATCCGCCTCAATCATTGGTGGGTTGCTTGCGTGGCTCACGCCATTCGGAGTGTTTGGGGCCATGGCAATGGCAGCACTTGCGTCCACCGTCGGGATGTTTGGAAATCTGGTCATCTCCGCGATCAAAAACGACCGCGGCATCAAAGACTGGTCACATCTGATCCCCGGCCAAGGCGGGTTTGTTGATCAGCTTGATTCCGTTATCTTCGCCGCGCCGATCTTTTACCACGTGACATATCTGGTCTGGATGTAACCCTAGCGAAGCCTGAAATCGCCTACGATCGGATAGTGATCTGTCGGCCATTCGCCATCAAATTTGCCACGCACTGAAAACGTCTCTCCGATAGGGTCGATACCCTCGGTCCCGCCAATATGATCAATGGCAGGAAACAGGTTCAGCCCGCGATTGAAGTGGTAGGTAGATCCCTGTGCGGGCCAAAACGTAACGCCTGCGTCTTCCAGAATTCCAAGCGTCGTTGATCCGCTGACCGCATTGAAATCACCAATCACAAACACAGGCATTTGGGCGGCGGGGGCTGCAATGCGGTCAGCGACCAGTTTTGCTGAAAGCTGGCGGTTGGATGCACTGCGATACTCTGTATGCAGATTATAGACCCGAAAAACTGTTCCCGACGTATCTTCAAATTCGGCCCATGACGTAAACGCGGGCCATGATCCGTTAAAGGTACGCGAATAAATCACATCCGGCGTATCGCTGAAAAAGAACCACCCCTGATCTCGCAGGTGCAGCCTATCTGTGCGATAGAAAATAGGTTGGGTCGATGGAAACGCTGCAGGGTCGCCCACGGCAGCGGCGGCGTAGTCGGGGTTGTTCATGCGCAGATAATCCAATGTCAGATTGGCGGGGGCCATGTTGCGCCCGAAGCTTTCCATCTCTTGGAAACCGATCACATCTGCGTCCAATGCACGAACAGACAATTGCAGCGCGTTTTTGCGCCGTCCCCAATCGCCCACGGACCAATCCCCCGTCTCACGCGCCATCCAAATGTAATGGACGTTATAGGTCGCGATCCGCAGGTTTTTCGGACTGGGCGCCTGAACGGGTTGTGGCAAGGAATTACATGCAACCATGCCCCCCAACACCGCAATCAACATCGCAAAGAAAACGGTCAGTCGTTTGAACCACCTCCTCATGGCAGGACCAAAATCGCTCTGAAATCGTTCACGTTCGTCAATGTCGGACCAGGGACAACCTGCGCGCCGATCGCTTCAAAGAACCCGTGCGCGTTGTTGTTAGCCAATGCACCTTCGGCGGAAATTTCCATCGCTTCGGCCAAAGCCAATGTCGTTGGGTCCGCCACTGCACCCGCAACCTCCGCCGCGCCATCCACACCGTCCGTGTCACAGGCAATCACGTGGATTTTTGGATGCCCCCGCAAAGCCAGTGCTGCCGCCAAAACAAATTCAGCGTTGGGTCCACCGATACCATCCCCACGTCGTGTCACAGTGCATTCACCGCCCGACAACAACAGAACTGGCTGAGACAGCTTTTCCTCAGCGATTTGAACCGCCAATTCTGATTGGGTGACCGCAAGATCGCGGGCCTCACCCTCCAGCGCATCGCCCAGAATGCGAACATCGACACCTGCATCTCGCGCGATCTTTGCTGCTGCTTCCAAAGACTGCGACGGCGCCGCGCAGATGATGTTTTCCACCCCAGCCAAACGTGGATCATCGGGTGACAATGGATCTCCACCCTTTTCCAGATATGAGGCAATCGCAGGCGGCGCGGTCACGCCCCATTTGGCCAAGGTCGCAATGGCCAAATGGGCGTTTCCTGCATGGCCAACGGTTGGTCCACTTGCGATGTCGCTTGGATCATCCCCAGGAACATCCGATATCATCAACGTTACAATCTTTGCTGGATACACCGCTGCTGCCAGACGCCCACCTTTGACGGCCGATAGTTCTTTGCGGATACCGTTAATATCACCAATCGGCATCCCGCTGGCCAGCATATCCGCGGCCAATGTCTGCTTGTTATCCAACGTTAGCCCGTCAGCAGGCGCACAAAGAAGCGCCGAACCACCGCCCGAAATCAGCATGATGACCGTGTCGTCTGCCCCCAGCCCCTCGGCTATTTCCAGCAACTGCCCTGTCGCATCCACGCCCGCCTGATCAGGGACGGGATGTGCCGCTTCGACGATCTCAATCCCCTGACAGTCCCGCGCGTAGCCATATCGCGTAATCACAAAGCCCTCACACGGACCCCATTCAGCCTCGACCGCCTCAGCCATTCGTGCAGACGCCTTACCCGCCCCCAACACAACAACCCGCCCGTCGGGCTTGGGTGGCAAAGCTGCAGGGACACAACGCATAGGATCGGCCTGCTTAACGGCGGCCGAAAACAGGCTGCGCAGAAAATCATTAGGGTCTTGAATACTGCTCATGAGGTAATCCTCCGAAACCGCTGTGCGGCGCATGTGTCAGCAAGAATGGAAGCATGCAGAACGCAAGTTTTGACGTCTTGATTTCAAGCATAAAGACAACTGCAAGAAAAGGACAAGGTGCTCAAGAAAGTTAGCGGTTATGCAAAGTGAAGAATGGGTAGGAAACAGACGTTCGCCATGAGTGCGAACGGTCTATCGAACCTAGAACCTTGAAATGCAGGGCGCAACTGACATTAGCGTTATCCCAATCAATCGCCACTTGCCCAATTAAGGTACCAAAGGTGCTTCTTTATCTGCTGCAAAGGAGGGTAATGTTGCGGCTTGATGGCCCTGCAGAGCCTCAACGACCACTTGTTGATCATAGGCAAAGGCCTGAGCGATTTCAGCCAACGCAGAAACTGCAATCAGATCTGCATTTCGCAACGACGGAACTAAGCCAATTGGCCCCTTGATGCGCCGCTGGTCCTCAGATGAGACGCCCATGTCAGCTAACTGCGCAAGCCGAGCGGCATGGGTTCCTTGACTGCCCAATGCACCAACAAATCCGGCCGTGGTTGCAAGTGCAGCGACAAGGAACGCAGGTTCCCAATCATGATCGTGAAACAGTGTTAGGAAACCACTGGTCGCGTCCAATTCAAGCTCAGTGATGCCCTGCTGAGACGTCACATGCGTTGGGGCTGCTTTACAATAGGCAGTGACTGCATCCAGATCATGTAGGTCGGGGGAAAAACCTGTGACGTCAAATCCGATGGCATGAGCAATTCTGGCGGTCGCCCGGAAAATGGCGCCTCGCCCCGCAAGTGTCAGAGCCACCTTGGGTTGATAGACAATCGTGACCGGAGCGAGAGACGTTTCCATTGCTTGAGGATGGAACGTAAGTGATGTTGGTTCACGTGCCAGCAAAGCAATGTAGGCTGCCACAAGCGCAGATTGGTCAGGTGCGGGGTCGATCCAAACTGATAGCGACCCACCACACGGCAACGTCAAATCATGGAAAGGTGACCCGTCACCGTACTGCAGCAAACGTGCCGTTCTTGACTGCAAACACTCCAACGCTTGAAACAGGATATCCTGATCAATACAGCCGTTGGACATATAACCTGTCATCTCGCCTGCATCATTGACGACAGCCAGTGATCCTAGATCACGTGCACTGCCGCCCTTGATATCCACCGAGGTAATCAACACAAACCGCTGGCCTGTTTGCACATAGGTCGCAACCTGCGCCAAAACGTCGACCGCGTGGTCTTGATATGTGATTGGATTAGCCAACCGTTTCGCCGTCCAGCACTTCGGCGAACTTCTTAAAGAATTTGGCCGCGAGTTTTTTAGCCGTGCTTTGAATAAGCCGACTGCCCAGTTGCGCCAACTTACCACCGATTTGCGCCTTTGCGTCATAGCTCAGGATTGTCGTGTCACCCTCCGCAACCAGCGTTACATCCGCTCCACCTTTGGCGTGACCCGCCGCCCCACCGTTGCCCTGCCCCGTTAATGAAAACGCATAAGGTGCACCACTTTTGTCCAACTGAACATCACCGCTAAAACGCGCCTTCACAGGCCCGACTTTCAGTACGATCTTTGCTTCAAGCTCAGTGTCGGAATGTTGGATCAGTTCTTCACACCCGGGGATGCATTCACGAAGGATGTCGGGATCGTTCAATGCTTCGTATACGCGTTCCATTGGTGCATTGATGATTATTTCGTCTTTAAGTTCCATGTTTTCGCTTCCTAACAGCAGGGGAATTTTACGGACGCAAGTGTTTCCACTTGTTCCGGTGAGAGCGCCCATTTTTGACGATAGGCTTGGAAAAGGCTGCGTAACTTTCTCATGTCAGATCCTTTAACGTTGTTGATTGATTGAAGACGTCAAACGCGGCTGGCGTGTCGATGTCATTGAAAAATCCGGATTGTGTCATGGGGTAGTGCTGGACCAGTTCGGGATGGTCGCGGGTGAATTTCCCACAACCTGGATTGGCTTGATCTGCCAATAACCGGGCCTGCATGGCTGCAGGAACAATGATCGGATTACCCCGTGTCGTACCGTGGTAGGGGATGGAAATCTTCAGAAGATCTCCCGCCAAATGCGCCGCAATCAATGCGCGCAAGTCGCCACCAGTTAGGTCAGGCTGATCACCAAGACCGATCAAGTAATGGTCAGCGCCCCGTGCCTCAAGAAGCCCAGTGCGGACTGAAAACGGTTGCCCGTCCTCAAAATTCTCATTGTGCACAATGCGCACATCCAGACCATGCAGCGCGGCTTCAATTCGTTCGTTTTCATATCCTGTAACAACCCAAACCTGTTCACCGACTACGGACAAATAGGTTTCAACGACGTGGCGGATCATGGGCTTTCCGTGGATAGGCAACAGTAATTTGTTACGATCACCCATGCGCCGCGACAGACCTGCAGCTAGAATTATCGCGCCAAAACTATCCATTCTGGGCAACCTCTGCCAAACGATCACGCTTGACCTGCGTGAGTTCCGCAAGGATCGACAGCGCAATTTCGGCAGGCGTGACGGCGCCGATGTTTAGCCCCGCGGGCGCACGGACAGCGGCGATTTGCGCGGGATCGGTTTCCGCCGCGATCAGCTTTTCGGTAAGGCTAGCGAACTTTTTGGAGCTGCCGACAAAAGCGACGTAATCAACTGGCTCAACCAGCCCCGTCTTCAATGCGGCAAGATCGCCTTGGCCTTGTGTCGCAATCACAAGATAGCGGGCGCGATTTGGTGTGCGCGCATCCAAAGGGGCGTCCACGCCAACTGAGGCCACGGCCCAACCAAACTGTGGCGCAAGTTCTAACAACTTCTCAGCCACGGGAGATTCCCCGAAAACCAGTAAATCAGGCGTAGGAAGGTATGGTTCGATAAAGATGTCGATCGTGCCTTTGGACGGGCATCCGTTGCGTGCAAATCGGACGCCATCAATGTCATCGCCGGCACGCACGCCCTTTTTCGTCAGGTCTTCTTCCGGAGCGACCGAGATAAATTGGGGTTGTCCTGTCGCATAGGCCCGGAAAGTCGCGTCCCGGATCGCACCGCGTACACATCCTCCACCAAGCCAGCCTTCTAGGATTGTACCATCTTCGCGCAGCAGCGCCTTGGCACCGGGTTTGGCTGAGGTGGTCCCTGCGGTCCGCACGATCGTTGCGATTGCGAAACAGTCTTCGCCTTCGTTCAAACCGTGGTCTGTGATTTGTTTGGGGGTCATAGTCGCGCCAATTCAGTTTCAAGCGCGGCCAAGTCGCCCAAGGTGTTGGCTGCGCGGAACAGATCCAGATGCGGCAGGGCACTGGCCATCGCGCGCGCTGTCGGCTCGTATCCGTCCCAGCCCTTAAGCGGATTGAGCCAAATGAGTTTGCAGCCGCGTTTCTTTATTCGGGCGAGCGCATCGGAAACCCCGTCAGGCGATGCCGTGTCATAGCCGTCCGACAGGATCATCACGACGGTGCGGTTGTCGACAAAGCGACGCCCATAAGTGCTTGCAAACGTATCGAGGCTGTCCGCAATCTTTGATCCACCGGCAAAACCTTCGGCCAACAAAGACAATCGTGCCAGCGCGCGCAGCGCATCTTTGTCGCGCAAAGCTTCGGTTATGCGCACAAGGCGCGTGTGGAATAGATACGCATCGGCGCGCGGGTCGGCGCGCATCAAGCCCGCGAGGAACGCTAGGAAAATACGTGAATAGACGGTCATCGATCCAGAAACATCACAGATCGCCGTGATCCGCAGCGTGCGGTCGGGCCGCTGGCGTTTGGGTAGCGCGAATGGCTCGCCACCCGTCGCAAGGCTTTGCCGCATGACCTTACGAAAGTGAATCTGATCGCCCTTACGGGCGGCTTTGCGACGACGCGAACGGCGATCCCGGAGGGCCGCACCAAGGCGTAGCGCGATTTTTTCGGCCTCTGCTATTTCTTCGGGTCGAACCAGATCGCGAAGGTCTTTTTTAAACAGGTTGGCCACATCAGTTGCGACCAATTTTCCCTGTCCATCGCTTGCCGCTTCGCCATCTCCACCGTCGGGCGCGCTAATATCGCCCGTGCCACTGCTTGCCTCTTCGCTGGCTTCGCGACCGGAGTGTACGTTTTCGTTTTGACTAGGTGTAGCCGTTGCCGTCACACGGGTTTTGACCCGCCCGCCATTCATCCAAAAGCTGTTGAACAAACCATCAAATTGCGCAGCTTCTTCGGCGCAGCCGGTAAACACGGTCTTCAACGCGCGGCGCGCATCATGGGGGTTAGCGGCGTTGATATGGGTCAGCGCATCAAGTGCTAAGCCCGTTTCGCCCACGCCCAGTCGCAACCCATTGTCGCGGAGGTGCGCCACAAATCCCGCCATTCGCGCGGCAGGCCCTGAATCGCGGGCCGCAAATTTGGTCACAAGGCTCATGCGGCTTTGCCTGCCAAGCGTTGTGCGATTTCGGTGGGGATCGCGTCACGGTCAATTTGCGTTTTCAAAAGCGTCGTCAGCGTCGCTTGCAACATTGCAGGATCGTCCGTTAAGTCGGCCACGCCCAACCCCATCAGGGCCGCAGCGAAGTCGAGCATTTCAGCGATGCCCGGTGTTTTCTCTAGTTCCTGTTTGCGCAACGCCTGAACGAAACCGACGATCTGCGCGCACAACCGATCCGTGATGTCGGGATAACGCGTGACTAAAATGGACAATTCGGTTTCATGATCAGGGTATGGGACATGGGCATAAAGACAGCGACGACGAAGTGCGTCAGATAAATCGCGCGTACCATTGGCGGTCAGGATGACAATAGGCCGTGTCGTGGCGGTGATCGTGCCCATTTCAGGAATGGTCACTTGGAATTCAGATAGGATTTCAAGCAGATACGCCTCGAATTCTTCGTCAGCGCGGTCAATCTCGTCGATCAGCAGAACAGGTGCTTTGTCTTGGCGGATCGCCTTGAGCAAGGGGCGCTCAAGCAAGAATTCATCGGAGAAGATCCGCGCCTCGACTGTCTTACCCGTCTCGCCGTCTTCGGATGCCGCGCGGATTGCTAATAGTTGGCGTTGGTAATTCCATTCATAAATAGCCTGCGCTGCATCCAGCCCTTCGTAACATTGCAAACGGATCAGTTGCGTATCCGTTACCGCTGCTAAGACACGCGCAACTTCGGTTTTTCCGACACCGGCGGCCCCTTCCAACAGCAACGGGCGGCCCAGCGATAACGACAGGTGCAACGCCATCGAAAGATCACCAGAGGCGATATATCCCTGATCGGCCATAGCCGTTTGTAACGTCGTCCAAGTCATCGATGTCCTCCCAGACGATGCGGACCGCATAAGGCAGTCCGCATCATTACCTTAGTCGTGCATGCCCAGATCGTTGGCTGTCTGCCAAATACGCCAGTGATCATGCGGCATATTGGTGTGACGGTTGCCAAACGGACGGAACGCATCCTGCACTGCATTCGAGAAGCACGGAACACCGCCGACATGCGGGCTTTCGCCGACACCTTTGGCCCCAATTGGGTGGTGCGGGCTCGGCGTGACGGTGAAGTCAGTCTCGTAATTTGGCACTTCCCAAGCCGTTGGCAGGAAAAAGTCCATCAACGTACCTGTCTTGACGTTGCCCATGTCGTCATAGGCAATCTCTTGACCCAAAGCGACGGCAAGAGCTTCGGTCAAACCACCGTGGATTTGCCCATCAATGACCATCGGGTTGATCCGCGTACCGCAGTCATCCAGCGCATAGAAGCGGCGGATTTCAGGCACGCCGGTATCGACGTCGATGTCCATGACGCAGACATATGCGCCAAAGGGATAGGTCATGTTAGGTGGATCATAGTAGCTGACCGCCTCAAGCCCAGGTTCAAGCCCAGGAATGGCCTGATTGTATGCAGCGTAGGCGACTTCCTTCATCGTCTTAAACTGCTCAGGCGATCCTTTGACAACAAAGCGATCCACGTCGAATTCCACATCGTTGTCGTGTACTTCAAGCAAATACGCCGCGATCATCTGAGCCTTGGCACGGATCTTACGCCCCGCCATTGCCGCTGCTGCACCCGCAACTGGCGTGGAACGCGAGCCATACGTCCCCAGACCATAAGGCGCGGTATCGGTGTCGCCTTCCTCGATTGTAATGCTTTCAGCAGACAGGCCAATCTCGGTTGCAAGGATTTGCGCAAAAGTCGTGGCGTGACCTTGACCTTGGCTAATCGTCCCGAGCCGCGCCACAGCCGACCCTGTCGGGTGAATGCGGATTTCACAGCTATCAAACATACCCATCCCAAGGATGTCGCAGTTCTTGACCGGTCCCGCACCAACGATTTCCGTAAAGAACGACAAACCGATGCCCATAACTTTGCGGGTCTTACCGGCCTTGAAGTCTTCGACCCGTTGGGCCTGTTCTTCGCGAAGACCTTTGTAGTCCACGGCCACAAGCGCCTTGTCCCAAGCGGTTTGGTAATCGCCGGAGTCGTATTCCCAGCCAAGTGCTGCCGTATAAGGGAACTGTTCCTTCTTGATGAAATTGATCGAACGCAGTTCTGCTGGGTCCATGTTCAGTTCGATCGCAAGAACTTCGATCATGCGTTCAATAAAGTACACAGCCTCAGTGACGCGGAACGAACAGCGGTACGACACGCCGCCGGGGGCCTTGTTGGTATAAACACCATCAACGCCTAGATAGGCGACCGGGATGTCATAAGACCCCGTACAGATGTTCATAAAGCCCGCCGGGAATTTGGTCGGATCGGCACAAGCATCAAACGCGCCGTGATCAGCCGTCACGTGGCAATGCAGGCCCGTGATTTTGCCATCTTTTGTGGCGCTGATCTTACCCTTCATCCAGTAGTCCCGCGCAAAGGCTGTGGACATCAGATTTTCCATCCGGTCCTCAACCCATTTCACAGGAACGCCTGTCACAATCGATGCAACGATGGAACAGACATAGCCAGGATAGACGCCCACCTTGTTGCCGAACCCACCGCCAATATCAGGGGAAACAACACGGATGTTGTGCTCCTCAATACCTGACAGCAGTGACGCAACCGTTCGCACGACGTGCGGCGCTTGGAAGGTCCCCCAAAGGGTCAGCTTGCCATTCACCTTGTCCATCGACGCGACAGATCCACAGGTTTCTAATGGGCATGGATGGGTGCGGTGGTAATACATCTCTTCGGTGGCGACGACTTCGGCATTGTCGATCACTTGATTGGTGGCTTCTTCTTCGCCCGCTTCCCAAGTAAATATATGATTGGGATGCTTACGAGGGCCATGGGCACCGTTCGGAACCGAACCGTCTTCGGCCACCATGTCCTCACGCAGTACCACATCTGATTGCAACGACTTGAATGGATCGACGATCACCTCAAGTTCTTCGTAGTCCACTTCGACCAGCTCAACCGCGTCAGCTGCAATATAGCGGTCATTGGCCACAACGAACGCTACTTCCTGCCCTTGGAACAGCACCTTTCCGTCGGCGAGCACCATCTGTTTGTCGCCCGCCAGCGTCGGCATCCAATGCAGGTTAAGTGGTTCTAGATCCTTGGCTGTCAGCACGGCAACAACACCGGGCAACGCCATCGCCGCGTCAATGTTGATCGATTTCACCCGAGCGTGCGCATAGGGTGAGCGTACGAAATCGCCGTGCAGCATGCCGGGTAGTTTGATGTCGTCAACGTAGTTGCCTTTGCCTTGGGTAAAGCGGGAATCTTCGACCCGTTTGCGTGAACACCCCATGCCCTTAAGGTTTGCGACCCGTTCGTCGCGTGTAATTTCGTCCTTCATTGGGCCGCCTCCTTGGATGCGTTTAGCTCAGACGCCGCTGAGAGAATTGATTTCACGATGTTCTGGTAGCCCGTGCAGCGACAGATGTTGCCGGCGATGCCAAAGCGGACGTCTTCCTCGGTTGGGTTGGGGTTCTCTTCCAGCAACTTGGCGGCGCGCGTGATCATGCCCGGTGTGCAGAAACCGCACTGAAGGCCGTGATGCTCTTTGAAGTTCTCTTGCAAAACGTGCAGCGCATCCGGCGTGCCGAGACCTTCGATTGTGGTGACCTCAGCGCCATTAGCTTGCGCCACAAAGACGGTGCAGGATTTAACGGACTTACCGTTCATCGTAACCGTGCAGGCCCCACAATGGGATGTTTCACAGCCCACGTGCGGACCCGTGATGTTGAGCTTTTCACGCAGTGCATAGATCAGCAGCTCGCGTGGTTCAGCAAGGAATTCGTGGTCCTCACCGTTGACGTTAAGTTTGACGTGCATCTTGTTTGACATAGTTTTTCTCCCTTACGCCCGTGACCAAGCGCGCGCGATGGCGCGGCCTAGGACGATGCTGGCAGCGTGGCGTTTGAATGCGACGGGGCCGCGGTTGTCTTCTGTTGGATCGATGTCGTCCAGCATGGCGGTGACAGCAGCTTTCACGGCAGCTTCATCACAGGCCGTACCGACAAGAGCCGCGCCCGCGTCTTCGGACCAGACCGGTGTATCGCTAAGGTTGGTCATCGCGATTGAGGCGGCAGAAACTTTGCCACCCTCTTTGGAGATTTGTACGGCGGCCGCAGCCGTCGCATAATCGCCAATCTTACGCTTTTGCTTTTCATAAGCGAAGCCACCGGCGGGGGCTGTAAAGCTCACAGCGGTCAGAACCTCTTCGTCTTCGCGGTCGGTCATATAGGCTGCCTCGTAGAAATCGCGCGCATCAACAACGCGATCCCCGTCAGGGCCAACAAGGTGAAACTGTGCGTTCAGACATTGCATCAAGCCGGGCATGTCGTTGCCAGGATCCCCGTTTGCGACATTGCCACCAACTGTGCCCATATAGCGGACCTGCGGATCAGCAATTTGCAGCGCAGCCTCTTTCATGATGGGCGCGGTTGCTTCCATCTCGGCGGAATTAATAATCTCGTGCTGTGTAACCATCGCACCGATGGTGATGGTACCGTCCGAAATGGCGATCCCGTTCAGGCCGTCAATTGCTTGCAAATCGATAAGATGCGGCACCTCGGCCATCCGCAGCTTCATCATCGGGATAAGGCTGTGCCCACCCGCGATCACCCGCGCATCATCTCCATGTTCTTGAAGCAGGGCGATTACGCCTGCCATGTCTGTCGGCCTGTAGTACTCGAACGCCGCTGGTATCATTGCTTCGCCTCCCGTTTCCGCAATTTAGTTCAGGACGACAGACTGTACGCAGCGGTATGCAGGCGCTTGGGTTAATCAACGAAATGATCTGGTTTTTTCACGAAATGCGCCTGAGGCTGCACGAATTGCGAAACGCTAGATGCCAAGTACGTCTCGAACACCCTTAAGGTGAGAGCGGCTTACCGGGACGGGTGGTAGATGCGGCGCAGCAAAGCGACAAACGCCCGTATCTTTGAGTCGTTCAAAGTCATTCACCTGCGCAGGGTTCACCAAATAACTACGATGAGTCCTGATGAGGCCCGACGCCTCTAGCCGCGTGATCGCCTCGGTAATCGGCCACCCACAAAAGTGCTTTGCGTCTTTGGTAAATACGTTGGTGTAATGCCCTTCGGCTTGAACAAAGGCGACCTGTGCCGGATCTATTAATTTAGTTACGCCGTTGTGCTCGCACGGGATGCGTACGGTCGCTAACGTCGGAGCAGGTACAGGCGGGCTCGCCTTTGAGTCCTGTGCAGCAATAGGTTGCTGTGCCGCCTCACCCGCAGTTGGTGCAAAGAACGTCACGCCCATCCATAAAAACGCCCCGAAGATTACAAAGCTCGAAAGAATAACCCCCATCGCAAGCGTCTCATTGCTCATTACTGGGCCAAATTCATGTAACGTCGGGAGGGCGACAAAATTGGTGCCAGCCATAGCCGCAAAATGTACCGCACTGACGGCCGACCCAAAGCACAGCGTTCCCAATAAGATGTTGCGATTGGTCCGTCGGCCATACGCAATCCAGAACGCGGCAATGCAAAGGCCCACAGCGGAAACGACAGCCAATAGAATTCCAAGTGGTGTATATACTGCGCGGCACAATTGAAGGCCCGCCATTCCGACATAATGCATCGCCAGTATGCCGCATCCAACCAACGCGCCCGCAGCAGACAAAGTAAAAGGCGTTCGTTCCCGAAAATGCAACAACAGCAAAGCGGTGCCAACGATCAGGATTGCCAGCAAAGCCGACGCTAACGTGATCGCCGCATCATAAAAGAATAGGATCGGCATCTGAATACCAAGCATTGCCACGAAATGCATGGACCAAATGCCGCCACCTAATGCGATCGCTGACATTGCGATCGACACTTTCCTACGCGCCACACTTTTCGTTGAAAGATCTTTGGACAGGGTCAAACCCGTGAAGCCAGCGACAAGGGCAACAACAATCGACGCAATGACAAGCGCAGTATTATGTTGGACGTCTAAAAATTCCATCCTGATTGATGGCATCAAATTTCGAACAAATCAATTCGGTAAGATTTGGTTTCAACTTAACCTTGCACCATTGGCTTATCGTGCTGAAGTCTACTGATGCAGGACGCGAAAGAACTGTTCCAACTTTCGCGGCGCCTTCGCGCCCCTAGAATGGCTACGATGGACCATGAGCCTGCTGTCGTCGGCTTCTATTCTGCGATCGGTACCGTCAACACTTATTTGCCTAAAGCGACGGCCGCTTTGCCTTCTCTAGGTAAGTATCCATCGCCGCCTGATATTGGGTCAGTTCTTGTTCAACCGCTGTATGGCTCCGCAGCCGCGCGTCATAGGTCAAAACCGTATCCGGCCAATCAATGGGCAAGTCGAGCGCTACTTCAAACGCTTTGATCCATGCGAAAGTCACAGCAAACCCACAATCGCACATCCAAAGGGTTTTTGTGTCCAGCGGATCTGTTTCGAGGAACAATGCCAGCGATTGTAAATGCTTTGAGATCGCGGCCCCGCCCGCTTTGACAGCCTCTGGATCGCGGCCCTCATAGGCGACTTGAGGATAGATCGCCCGCACGGCTGGTTCCAAACGGGTATCATGCAGGCGGCTTTTTTCGCGGGCTTTGGCGCGTAGGTTGATCGTGTCAGGAAGCATCGGCGTATCTGGGAACGCCTCTTCGATATATTCTGCAATTGCTTCGGAATCTGCCAGTATCAGATCGCCACGGACCATGGCGGGTAAATTACCCGAAGGCACCAGCGATTTGTATTCCGCCGACCCATAGCCACCAGGCGGAGGTAGCTCTGTAAAGGGAACGCCTTTGTGCCGTAACAAGATGCGTAACTTGGCGTTGTAAACCGAAACGGGTACTGCGTAGATCGTCAGCATCTAAGGGTCCTTTATTAAAAAGGCCGCCCGCTGGACAGCGGGCGGCTCTGTTTTCAAAACGCGTGTGGCTTATTCAGCAAGCAGTTGCCATTTAACACCGAGCTCTTCGAAAAAGCCCTGTTCCTGCTTTAGCGTGATCCATGTGTTCACGTAGTTGATCCAGACCTGATCATCTTGCGGCAAAAGCATCGCGATCGGAGTTGGAGAGCGCGCTTCTGCAACGGGAACGATCATCAGTTGTTCGTACTGGGCGACCAATTGGTTGGCTTCAACGTTCGATGTGATGTTTGCATCAGCACGGCCCGCAAGTACCTCTTGGAAGTCCCGTGCAGGGGCTTCGACGATCCGGTGTTCTGCATCAGGAAAGTACTGTCGAACCTGCGTCTCTTGGGTTGTACCCAATGTTGCGGCAACAGAGACATCGGGGTCATTGAGATCGTCCCAAGATGTGAACCGCTCTGCGTTTTCGCGCAATGTCAGTGGCACCGTCGCCAATGAGAAATAGCTGTCGGAATAACCGGCCGCTTTGGCTCGTGCCGGTGATACGGATGCGGATCCGGTGATATGATATTGACCTGCAGTGACACCACTGACCAGTGTCTTCCAATCTGTAGGCACGAATTCGACTTCCACTCCCAGATCGGCGGCAAGTTCGGTCATTACGTCGATGTCATAGCCAACATAGGAATTGGTCGCGACATCGCGCATTGTCATTGGGTTCCAATCGCCTGTCGTGCCAACCTTTAGCACGCCTTCGCTCAGGATTTCATTTAGCGCGGATTGCGCTGTTGCTGATACTGCGCTTGTTGCCAACAAAACGGTCGTTGCGGCGATCTTAAAAAATTTCATGGGTGTTCCCTTTTGGAGTAGCGTTCCACATCTAGTTTGCCAGTTGTTCGCAACAATGCAAATGTTGACGCTGGTGCTTTCACCCTATCTCAAGGCCCCGCCATCCGGAAAAGGAAATTCCATGACGAATACTGCCGCGCCTATGATCGAACCTGTGATCAAGATGCGCGATGTTTCTAAGTTTTACGGGGATTTCCAAGCGCTTAAGTCCGTCAATCTTGATGTTTCACAGGGTGAACGCATGGTCATCTGCGGCCCATCGGGCTCGGGGAAATCGACCTTGATCCGCTGTATTAACCGTCTTGAGGCGCATGAGAGCGGTCAAATTAACGTCAACGGGGTAGAGTTGACAGATGATTCAGAAAGTCATGACAAGATTCGCGGCGCCGTGGGAATGGTGTTCCAACAGTTCAATCTGTTCCCCCATCTAACCGTTCTCCAAAACCTGACCCTTGGTCCCCGTCGTGTTTTAGGTCTGTCCGACACAGAGGCCGATGAGCGGGCCATGACTTATCTGGAACGGGTGCGCATCCCCGATCAGGCCGATAAATATCCCCGCCAATTGTCGGGCGGTCAGCAACAGCGTGTGGCGATTGCCCGCGCGTTATGCATGGAATCCAAGATACTGCTTTTTGATGAGCCAACCTCTGCCCTTGACCCTGAAATGATCGCCGAGGTCTTGGACGTGATGACCGAACTCGCCTCATCGGGGATGACAATGATCGTAGTGACACACGAAATGGGCTTTGCGCGTAAAGTGGCCGATACGATGGTCTTTATGGATCAAGGTGAGATCGTCGAGGTCGGCCCCCCTGATCAAGTTTTCACCGCACCAAAGTCGCAACGCTTTGCGACGTTCCTCAAACAAATTCTGCAACACTGAGATGTCCCGCATGAAATGTATCGCTATACTTGCAACCTTTTTGCTGCTGGCTGGATGCTCGGGGAACTGGGGTTGGTATGTGGTTGATCCAACCACACCCAAGGGCTTGATCAACCTCAAGTTCATGCTGTCAGGGATGTATTACACGATCTTACTATCCGTCACGGCAATCTCGATTTCTGTGGTTTTGGGGCTTCTGGTTGCCTTACCGGGATTATCCGAAAAGAAAGGCTGGCGCAGGTTCAATCGCACTTACGTAGAAATCGTGCGCGCCGTACCGATCCTTGTCCTGATTTTATGGGTCTACTACGGACTCCCTGCGCTGTCGGGTATTACATTGAACGTTTTCTGGGCGGGTGTTTTGGCCTTGGCGTTGTCGGACAGCGCGTTTCAAGCCGAGATTTTCCGTGGGGGCATCCAATCCATCTCACGCGGACAATACGAAGCGGCGAAGTCAGTGTCGTTGAACTATCGCGACACAATGCGTTTTGTGATCCTACCGCAAGCAATTCGACGTATCTTGCCTGCTTTGGGAAATCAGTTGGTTTACATGCTGAAGATGTCGTCGCTCGTATCCGTCATCGGGATGCAAGAATTAACCCGCAAAGCCAATGAACTCTCGGTCTCAGAATACCGGCCCTTGGAAATCTATACGGTACTCGTGCTCGAATATCTTGTACTGATCCTTGTTGTGTCGGCCTTTGTTCGACGTCTCGAGCGAAGGATGCAAGCGGCCGAAGCATGAGCGTTGTCGATGACCTAGACAAAACCCAAGGCCCGTTTCTTTCGCATTAACGAGCACATGCAATGCATGCGGTTTTCGGGATACTGTCACCTACATTGTATGGCCCAATCGCGATCAATTGAGGGCCGATGGTAACCGTTGAACATTGCTTAAAAAACTACCGGACCTCAAAATTCGCCACGCTTAGACTTCGACGACGACCTTGCCGATCGCCTGTCCACTTGTCAGGCGGTGATGCCAACCAATGGGATGGCCACAGCTTCGCGCATCGAGATCGACTTTGGCTTGTGCGCAATCAACGTTGCATCAGCCAGCATAAACTCGGCCAATGCGCCTTGCAAATCTGCCAAACCACCCGCGCAGCCGTAAACTTAATCGCCTACGGCAAAACCGGTCCCCCCTTCGCCCACGACGTCGACAACACCGGCGAAATCCATGCGAAGAACCGCAGGAAGCGCAGGTGAAAGTGGCAGATCGCTCCCCATCGCGCGGATCGTCCTATCAACAGTGTTTACGC
The DNA here is from genome assembly GCF_021532625.1 of Octadecabacter algicola. GTDB lineage: Bacteria > Pseudomonadota > Alphaproteobacteria > Rhodobacterales > Rhodobacteraceae > Octadecabacter > Octadecabacter algicola. The sequence goes on along the minus strand of NZ_JAKGAR010000002.1, from coordinate 417,996 downwards.
TGCTTACGGCAACGCGAACCAAAACATGGCCGGGCGTCGCGACTGGTTTTGGCAGGTCAGTTAGCTCGAATTTTGCCTTCTCGCCGTAGGTTGTAATTGTCGTGGCTCCCATTGGGGCAACTCCTAAATGTGTTTGTTAACCCCTCAGAGGTACTATTTGAAAACCGGGTAAATTGACCCTCTGATACGGTGCTGAGAAAGCAAACTCGCCCAAGCCGCCGCTCGAAAAGCGCATCCAAGAGTAAAACCGCTGCAGTACCGAGAGGATGTATCGCACTAAGGTCACGAGCAGAAAGCTCGAAGAGATCATTGCAAAAATCTACGTCGAGCGCAGGCACATCGAAGGGCGGATCTCACCGCCCTTCCAGTTGCTCATAGCGCGATCTAAAACGGTGCGAAGCCATCACTTTGCGTAGTCGGCACGGACCAACGTTCGCGGGGATCGAGTATGGTTTCACCGCCGCCAAACCGAGGCACTTGACCATCATCGCCATAAAGCCACAGAACAAAGTTCGACCGCTCGCCTTCTGTAATTGGCATGGATTCATGAGCCACGCTGCCGTGGTGGATCAATGCCGTACCGGGGGCGAATGTCAGTTCGCTGACCTTACGGGTATCGCGATCAAAGAACCGCACGCCGGAGCCTGAGAAGTCTTCACCTGGTAGGTTGAGGTTGATGTTCAACGTAACAGAAGACGCGTCCGTGTGGGCGCGCAAGGATGTGTCGGCATCTGCCTGCCACTGGATCGAAAACCCGAACGTCTGCGTATCAAAGCCCACGATATCAGGAAACAAAAGCCTCGAGATCGGGCGCATGTAGGCGTCCATCAAACCGCGATAAAACGTCTGGAAGTTCGGCGCACCGAGGTGCCCTTCAGACCGTTCATCAAGCATGGCCCCGCCACGGTTCAGCGAGATTCCATAGGGCGGGCGCAGCGGAATCTCCGCATCGGCTACGTCCTCAAGATAATCGCGCAGGACGTTCAGGCGCTGAGGATCAAAAAACTGGGTTTTGTATACGCCGGGGAACACTTCCTCCCACAGGTCTTTTACAGCACCTTCTTTGGTGGGGTCTTCCCAGGCTTGTTCAACAGCGGCGCGCAATTTGGGGTCATAAAGGCTGCTGTCCAGAACGGCAGTTTGACCAGTGCTGTCTTCCCATTCCTTCCAAGCCTCTTTGAACAGTTCCTTGTTTTGGTTCCAGAACTGCTGGACCGAAAATGTGCGTTGCAGCATTTCATCACGGGTCGGGCGTTCAATCGCGCGGGCGCGGTCTAGGGAATTGGTTTGCATTTTAATTACTCCGGATATGGGGCGCATGCCCCTTTGTTGATTGGAACTAGCTCAGCGCGGTGACAGCGTCGGTAATGCCTTGCATCACGCCCATCACATGGCCGTCGTCCATTGCGGCGGGGTGAGGCTGTGCAAAACGCTGGCTGTCGTTGTCGAAATACTTGCCTGTGGCTGTCTCAAAGGACGCACCCAATGCAGCTTCCCGCAGGATGTTTGCGCCGATGCTCAGATCGTTGCCCGAAATGCCATAGCCTTCTTTCACCATTTTGGAGGCCAACAGCGAACCGGGGTTCACCGCGATAACCGCAGGCCCATCGGGGAGTTCTTTGGCCAATTCTTGTGTCCAGATCGTAATGGCCAACTTACTTTGGGCGTAAGCGGCCGAGTCACCGATAGGTTTGCGCCCAAGCAATGCCGCAACATCAATTGGCGCTTGTGCGGCGGATGACAGGTTAACAATCCGCCCATCCTTGGCGATGATCGGCAGCAAAGCGCGAGTAAGAACGTAGGGCGCAATCGTATTGACCATAAACCGCAGATCAAAGCCGTCCTTTGTGACGGTATTCGGTGCCTTGAGAACACCGGCGTTGTTAATAACGACGTCAAGCTGGTCGTGATTGTTGCGGATGTCTGCGGCGAGCGCTTGGACGTCCGCCATGCGTGACAGATCGGCAGTGTAGACCTGCGTGTTGCCGCCGACCTTTTGTGCGGCCGCTGCAAGTTTTTCAGCGCTGCGGCCGTGCAGCAATATGGTGTGGCCCTCAGCTGCAAGGTTTTGCGCGGTGAGAAGGCCGATGCCGTCGGTGGCCCCTGTAATAAGAATGGTCTTGGTCATTTGATTTTCTTTCGTTTTTTACGCGGGCGGTGGGGTACTCAGTACCGAACCAGCGTCCGGCTCTCGATGCTTTGGCGCACGGTTTGGATGTTCGGATCTTCGACCATGTCCAACGCGCTATGCCCGATAGAGGGGCGACCCTTGTTGTCGTAAATATTGAAGTAGGCGACATCGTCCGGCGTCATCTTTGATCTGTAAATCCATCGATGATCCGGGTTCGCCGCCAGGCCTAAGATTTGCCCCTTGCGATCCGGATAAATCAGATCGAGCAAAATCCAGTCACGTTTTTCAACGCTGTCCGGCAGGATGAAGCCAAGCGGGGCTGAATTGATCGGCGCGCCCACTGGCCGCCAGACGTTGACGAAGGCGTAGTGGCCTTTGGCCCATTCCGCCGCTGTTTCTTCACCCAGAACGTCGATGAGCCGTTGTTTGGCCCCATTCAGGCTATAGTCGCTATGCACATTGCGTGCGGGTTTTCGGGCGGCATCTGGGTCATCGGTGCGCAGGGTATGATCGAAAATGATGACTTCTTTGGCATCAATTTCGGCGGTCAGAAGCGTGGTCAGTTCGGCATCATATGTGTGCTGCCAATCCGGGCCATCAAAGGCGCGAACTTTCGTCGGAGAGGTCGTAAACCCGACAGAGGCTTCTTCGAACGTTGTGCTGGCACCGACGGCGCGTTCGTCGAAGACTTGCACCTGTGTCGGCGCAAGCTCTGGCGCGATGAGATTGCCAACAATCCCGCCCGCGTCCAATTCAAACGCCTGTCGTTCCGGCTTATGGACATGGTAGTTCACTGTCGCTGTCTGGGTCATGAGAGCCTCCGTTCTTCAACTTGACCCTAGACATATCAGTCTGGAAAAATATAAAAACTGGGTGAAATTGATTTCAGTATTTCGAAAAAGGATATAATTTGGACACCCAAAGCCTGCGTCTTTTTGTGCTCGCGTGTGAAAAGCTCAACATCAGTGCGGCGGGTCGCGCGCTGGGTATGGCACCTGCTGTGGCGAGTACGCGCATTGCGAAGTTGGAGCATTTCTTGGGGGCGGATCTTTTGCACCGCTCAACACGTAAAGTGTCCCTATCGATAGAGGGTCAAGATTTCCTGCCCTATGCCCGAGAAATGATCGCGCAAGAAGAAGCCGCACTTGCGGCGCTCGGCAAAGGTCGCACACAGATCAGCGGCACGTTGCGCTTTGCCGCACCCAGTTCATTCGCGCAGCTCTATATTGCGCCTCTGTTGCCGAAGTTCATCGACCTCTACCCCGACCTGACGCTGGATCTGCATCTATCCGATACACAGTTTGACCTGATTGAGGGCAGCTACGACCTCGCCCTGCGCAACTCGGTCCTTGAGGACAGCACCCTAACGGCACGCAAACTTGCGGATGACCAGCGCATTCTCTGCGCGTCACCGGATTATCTAGACCGAAATGGCACGCCAAAAATACCGGAAGACTTACATTCACACCGTTTGATTGCCTTTCGCGATATCGAGCCAAGGGGGCTTATCAAAACCGATGGAACCACTGCCGTCTACAACCCGAAACGCGCTGCGCATCGACTGCTCCTGAATGACGGCATGACGCAAAAGAAATTGACGGTCGACGGCGTGGGCATTTCCATCAATTCTCTTTGGTCGGTCCACAAAGAACTGGCCGACGGGACGCTCATTCGGGTGTTGGAGGAATATCATATGGCCGACACGCCCGCCCTGTGGTTGATCTACCCCAAAAGCAACGTGGTTTCTGCCAAGGTGCGCGTTTTCATAGATTTCTTGATCGAGAATATTGGCCGCGCCCAAACGTGGCATGGGGTGGCTTAAGTGTTCACCACCCTTTCGGTTCTCGACGACATATGATCCGGCAATGACTGTAAAGCGGACGTAGCAGACGTCTGCTTTACCTGACCGGATGTCTGCTCTCAGTCTTGACGTCGGCAGCCGTCGAAAACCAATTTAAGTTCATGTCGCTTGCGCTGCGCCTATCGCGGCTTCCTTGAAATTCCGGCGCAAACGTTACAAGGATTTCATGTGAGGTCTATTGATGATGGAAATTCGCGCAGGTCTTTATTGGGAACATCTGGGTGTCGCAGGCGCGCTGGCAGTATCGGTATTCGTGCTTCTGGGTTTGATGCTCAGACTGCGCGACACTAGCCCGCCCCGTATGCATATCTGGGCGATGATCGCGTTTTTCACGGTTAACATCAGCGACGGCCTAAATTCCTTTGCCTATTCGGACACATTCAATGGCCCTCCTGCGCTCTATCGGTGGAATGATGTCATCATTCCGGGCTTCATGGTCGCGCTCTACTTCTATGTTCGAGCGCTCACCAGCGCGGCGCCCAAGCTGGTCCGGGCCGATCTGGTCCATCTTGTGCCCTTTCTCACCGGGTTACTTTGCCTCGCCCCAGCCCTCATCTTACCGGGAGAGGTGCGGCTTGGCCTCGCGCCTGACGACATCACAGACGGGCACCAAACGCTCATCGACACAGGCGAGACGGCGTTTTGGATCCTGTGGGTCATCATCCTTATTGTGTACGGCGCAATCTGCATCCGGCGGCTGATCCTGCACAAACGGAATATTCGCGACGTGTTCTCAGACCTCGAAGGTAAGACCCTGCGCTGGCTTGACGGCTTGGTGGCAACGATCCTGATCATCGCGCTCATCGTTATTGCTGACGAGATTGGACAACTTCTGGGTCAGCGCCCCATTCGGGACGGCATCTGGTCATTGTTCTTCGACGTGGTCATGCCGGTTTCCTTCGGCATCTTTGCCTTGCGGGCGAATCCGCCCCTTCCGGAGTGGACCGAAGCGGTTCTTGAAGATGCACTTGTGCCGAACGAGCCCACCCAGCAAGGCAAACCATACTCCCGTTATGCTCGCTCGGGGCTTACGGAGGCGGACATGAACCGCTACGCCGCGCGGCTAGAAAAGCGAATGGCGGACGGACAGCTTTGGCGCGATCATGGCCTGAACTTGCGCGGCCTAGCCGCCGAGATCGCCATCCCACCCATTCACCTATCAGAGGTTCTCAACACCAAAATCGGCATGTCGTTCTATGACTACGTGAACCAATGCCGCATCCGTGATGCTTGCAACTTGCTGATCAATAGCAATGACACAATCATTGAAATCAGCGAAGCCGTCGGCTTCAACGCAAAGTCGACCTTCAACACCAGTTTCAAGAAGGTCACCGATCAAACTCCGTCCCAGTGGCGAACCACCCACAAGCCATGACTGTGCCGTGGGCGTTCTGATCCACTGGCTGAACGCGCTGGATACCACAATTCGCCTCTATCCAAGCTCCTGGATTTTAAGGCATTTGACTCTTGGAGGTTCGATCCAGCTTGTTCGAACGTGCGGGCAAGCTTGTCCGGTCGAAGCAGGCGCAAGACGTGCCCTATTTCTTTTTACATCGCCAATGAAGCGCTGGGGACTGACCAGCAAAAGCGGCGCCAAAATGTTAAAAAGGAACTAACCTATGAAATATCTAATCGTAATTCCTGCTGTTCTTGCAGTCACGGCCTGCGCAGACAGCGGGGCAAATTATCGGCCCATCTTAGACGGTCAGCCTTCGGCAGCCTTCCAAGCTGATCTGGCTGCCTGCCAAACCCTCGCCCGCAACCAGAACCAGTTTGATCAGGAAACCTTCGGTGCCGCCGCCATGGGGGCAGGTGCCGGCGCTGTTCTGGGCGAAGTTGATGACGGGGGTGACGCTCTGGGTGGTGCAATTGTCGGCGCGCTCGCCGGAGGAGCTGCTGGTGCGGTCAATGCCAATGAACGGCGGGAAGCCATCGTTCTCAAATGCTTGCGTGGCCGTGGCCACCGGGTTGTTGGATAGGGGAAAGCTCATGGCAAACATCGTTCGCCTTCGCGCGCATCGCTTCGAGGCGCTCTATCAACTCCTCACTGGGGTAGCTCATACAGAGCTACCCCAACCTTACTCCGGATCGGATCACCTGAGAAAAGACGTCGGACTGCCACCGCAAGCCAACAGCAGTCTGACCTTCACTCACGTTGGAAAATTCCGAACCGATCCGTTTGATCGCTAGCCGCAGCATCGGAGGCATGAACAATGAAAAGCGTCTTCATCGCAGGGGCGACTGGCTATCTCGGCCGATTTCTGTGCAAAGAGTACCAGTCTCGCGGCTGGCATGTGACGGCCTTGGCTCGAAATAGCAGCCATCACGGTGACTTGGCCGCAGATCGGGTCATTGAAGCGGAAGCCACTTGGCCTGAGTCCTTGTCGGGAACGATGGAAGGCATTGATTTGGTGGTCTCTGCATTGGGGATCACGCGCCAAACGGACGGGGTCGGGTATTGGGATGTGGACTATCAGGCCAATGTGAACCTGATGGAAGAAGCGCTGCACAGCCAGGTTGCGCGTTTTGTTTTCGTTCATGTTCTCAACGCGGATCGCATGGAACATGTGCCTTTGGTCGCGGCCAAAGCGGCCTTTGTTCGCAAACTTCAAACGTCTGACATCCAATCGACGGTCATCGCGCCCACCGGATACTTTTCTGACATGGCCGATTTCCTGACAATGGCGAAGGCAGGCCGCGTCTGGCTGTTCGGCAACGGGCAACACAGGATCAACCCAATCCACGGCGCTGATCTAGCCGCAGCGATTTTCAACGCCGTTGAAGACGGTGCCGCTTGGGCTAACATCGGCGGGCCAGAAACCTTGACCCAAAGGGACCTCGCCAGACTTTGCTTTGACGTTTTGGAGAAACAGCCTCGCATCACATATCTGCCGGACATCCTCCGCCGTCTCGCGCTGCGGCTTCTGCCTCGGGTTGCACCTCGCCGTATTGCCGGGCCGGCCCAGTTCTTTCTAACGGCGGGAGGGATGAATATGACCGCGCCGCCGTCTGGGACACGCAGACTGGCGGATCATTTTGAATCATTGCTGGTTCAGGAACGCCGATCCTCGAACGAACCTATTGGAGACGACCCATGAAACTTCAAACCATCGGAGGCCTCGCGGGCCTCACCTGTGCCGCTACTTATATGTTCGGCTTTGCCCTTCTGGTCACGGTGCTCGCACCTTTGGGTTTCGGGACAGGTAGCATCGACGCACGGGCTGTCGTTGGATTTATTGAGGGCAATGCTGGGCTGCTGATCCTGTGGAATAGCGTCATCTATATCGTGAATGCGCTGGCTTTGGCCGTTTTGGTTGTCTCCATTCAGACACGACTACGCGCAAACACACCAGATTGGGCGGCTGTAACCTTCGCCCTTGGCCTCATCTGGGCGACCCTTGTGATTGGGGCTGGTATGATTGCCAATGTCGCGGTGGAACGGGCAGCCCTTCTCGCGCCCACCGATTTCGAACGCGCTGTGACACTTTGGGAAACCTTGCACGCCGTCGAATTGGGCCTGGGCGGCGGCAACGAAATCGCCGGGGGAGTCTGGATTGGCGGTGTGAGCATCGCCGGATGGATCGGCCGCAGCCTTGGCAAAATGACCGTTGGCCTCGGCCTGTTGACCGGTGCAGGTGGGTTGCTGACACTGATCCCAGTCCTTGGTGACACGGCAGGCGCCGTCTTTGGGCTCGGGGCGATTGCATGGTTCATCGCCATTGGCCTGACGCTCATCCTGCAGCCAAACAACGCCTGATAGGCGTCGAGGAACGAAAGGAACAGATCAATGACCCTCGACCAGGACCTGCAAGCCTTGATCGAAAAGGAATGCAACAAGGCCCACACTCATGCGCTAATCCTCCGCGTTCAATCCGGCGATGGCCATGTCGATTTCAAAGGCAGTGCCGGTGATGCCATGCCCGACACAGGCTTTCCAATTGCGAGCATCGCCAAGATGTTCACCGCAACGCTGATTATGCAACTGGCCGAAGAGGGCCAAATCGAGCTGGATCAGATGGTTCAGAACATCCTGACGGATGTCGACCTTTCTGGTCTGCATGTGGTGAAGGACATGGACTATGGCGCAAGCTTAACTATCCGACATCTCCTCCATCAAACCTCGGGCCTGGCTGACTATTACGAAAGCGATTTGGCATCGGATTTGAAGGCGGGCCGTGATCGCAGCTATGGGCTGAAGGACGTGCTACAGATGACGCGCGCCTTGCCGCCCCAAGCCGCGCCAGATAGCGGGCGATCCTACTATTCCGACACGAATTTCCAGCTTCTGGGAGCGGTGATCGAGCGCGTGACCGACAAGAGCTTTGATGAGATGCTTAAGACCCGTATCTGCGCGCCGCTTGGGCTGACGCAAACCGGGGTATTGGATGGCACGGATGTTGGCCTTCCCGTCTACCATGAAGACAGGATGCTCAATATTCCGCGGATCCTGGCCAGCATGGGACCAGATGGTGGCATCATCTCAACCTTGGACGAGATGATGATCTTCTTGCGCGCCTTTATGCAAAACCAGCTATTCCAGCCCCAGACGGCCGCGCAAATGCGCCAGTGGAACAAGCTCTTTTTTCCTATGCAATATGGCTACGGCTTGATGCGGATAAAGCTGCCGCTATGGACGACCTTGTTTCGCGCAACGCCCGAACTGGTCGGGCATTCCGGTGCCAGCGGGTCCTTTGCCTATTATGCGCCGGAACCGGATATCTACCTGATCGGAACCTTCAACCAAACTGACGCGCCACGTCGTCCCATTGGCTTCATGTTCGAAGTGCTGCGCATGATCGCAAAACATGAGGGCTCACGATGAAGATGGCTTTGAAATGGTTCGCCAGACTTTTGAACCGATGACGCCATGACTGATCAAGCATCGCAGCTCCGCGGCATGATGGAGCCCTATAAAGGGCCTCGGCACACAGTCGTGGCGTTTCACTTGAGAGACAGCAGGTGCAACATCGTGGGATCGGGTCCAAACGAGACAGGGGCGCCGTGGAACGACCTCATCTTCGAGATTGGCTCGATCACCAAAGTCTTCACCGCCATTTTGCTGTGCGTGCTGGTCGAAGAGGGAAGAATTGACCCGTGCGCGCCCCTTGCCGAGATGTCAGACATGTTCAAGGATGTGCCGCACTCGATCACGGCAGAGCGTTTGGCCTCTCACACCAGTGGCCTGCCTAACATCTACGTTCCTATCTGGAAGGCCCTGTTCCAACAGCAGCCTGAAGGCCCCTATGCGAACTTCACACGGACGGATTTGCTTGACTGGCTGCAGAAGTGGCGGGGCAAAGACCGCGGCACCCATTTGCGCCACAGTTATTCAAACCTTGGGTATGGGCTACTGGGAGAGGCGATGTCGATTACGATGGGCGAACCTTTCACCGAATTGCTGGCTGCCAAGGTGATCCACCCACTCGGCCTTTGCGACACAACGGGTGAAATGAGTGACGAGCAGCGCACGCGTTTCATGCAGCCAAGATATACAAACGGAAGGCCTGCTACGCCTTGGACCTTCGACGCTCTGGCTGGCGCCGGTATCTTACGGTCTTCGGCTCGCGACCTTGCTCGGTTTTCCGATGCGGTGATCCGGGCCTGCAACGCGCCAGAAACGCCGCTGGATCGCGCCATCTTGCGTTCAACCGAGCCACATATCGGCTTGGGCCCTCGTGGGAGCATAGAACCGACGGCGCAATGTCATGGGTGGTTGTCGGTGAGGCAGGACATAGCGAACCCGAAGATCATCCTCGCCAATGGCGGAACCGCCGGTTCGACCTGCGCACTCTATGTTTGTCCCCACCGCGCGCAGGTCATCTGCGTACTTTCCAACAATGGCGTTGCTGCAAATCTCTGGGCCAGCACCAAGCTGAGTTGGTCGAGCCCGATCCGGCATGCGAAAGTCATTCTGGCGGGACCTTAGTCGCCAAAGATGACATTCGTACAGATCGCAGCATTTGTCACTTTGGGTTCATAGCGGCCATTCTCCGCACCGCGGCGCCGCTTTTCATTTCACTTAGTCTGGTAACCTCTTGCTGGCCTGGTCATCGGATGCTTTGCAAAGCACAGATAAGCCATTTCTTAACCAATTCTTGCTTCAAAATAGGCAAATGCCATATGCGTGAAAACAGCTGTCTATTGTAGGATATAAAATGCCTGAAGAAGACCCAAAACCAATCTGTGCTTTTGCCGTTTCGGCTGATGGCTTGCCTAAAGCGATCCCACTACCAAAAGACTTGAAAGAACATTCAGCATCAGCTGGTTACATTTGGCTACACTTTGACGCGACGGACGTTGCGCTTGAAAAATGGCTAACCCGTCAGCTGCCCGTAACGGTTGTGAGTGCGCTGATCCAAGCGGAAACGCGGCCAAGGTGCGACCGAATTGAAGGCGGGCTGATCCTAAACTTGCGGGGAGTAAATTTGAATCCCGGCGCGGATGCTGACGATATGGTTTCTGTACGGTTATGGGTAACTGAAGGCTTGATCATCAGCGCCCGCGTTCGCAAAATTTGGGCTGTTGACGCGATCCGACAGCAAATGGTTTCTGGTAAGGCACCGGCTACAGTTTCCGCTTTTTTGGCCGAGCTCGCTTTCGGCCTGACGAAACGGATCGAACAGGTGTCTCTTGAACTAGTAGAAAATACCGACGCACTGGAGGAGGAGGCACTACAAGCCTCATCAACCTTAGTGTCGGTTCTCGCGGGATTGCGACACAGCGTGATCAAATTGAGGCGGTTTGTCCGACCGCAAAGCCAAGCGATCTCTGAGCTCAGCAATGGTCGAGCTTGGCCGCTCGATCCGCACTACGCGGGCCTTTTGCAAGAGGCAGCCAATCAAAGCCTACGTACTATGGAAGAACTCGATTCAACTTCAGACCGTTTGCAGGCGATACAGGATCAGCTCGATGTGATGCATGCATCGGCCTTGGGGCGAAACAGCTATGTACTATCTGTTGTGGCTGCAATTTTCCTCCCGCTTGGCTTTTTGACGGGCCTGTTCGGGATCAATGTTGGCGGCATGCCGGGTGTAGAAGCGGCCTATGGGTTCTGGGTGGTTACGGTTGGATCAATTCTAATCGGTCTAATTTTATTCCTAGCTTTCAGATACCTGAAATGGCTTTGAGTGCGTCCTACTTTCAGCCGAGCATTTATCAGCGAAGCTACACCGCACGATCGTAACGGCGCTGGCACCGGACAGAAAAGCCTGATGCAATCTCTCATTGGATCAGGCTTCTGTTTTTGCGACGGATAGAGGCCAATCAGTCGCCGCCCACCTGACGGGCGACAAATTTTCCAGCGCCCCAAACGTCGCTCACTACGCCTTGTGCTGTGCCACATGCCGAAGTGAAGGTCAGTGCCGCGAATACGGCGATCATCAGTGTCTTATTCATTGTTCTTCTCCCAAAGAAGTAAGGCCCAGTATCGGGCGCTGACGAAAGATTTAGGGCGCAACCACCCATAAGTGAAATTCAAAATAATTGTGTTTAGAGTGAGTATTTGTTAAGCTTGGCAAAGCATCGCAGGGAAACCCATGGACATTTCATTGCTTAAAACCTTCCTCGAAGTGGCCGCCACTGGGTCCTTTGTGAATGCAGCGGACCGTTTGTTCGTCACCCAATCCGCTGTTTCCTTGCGCATTGGCCGCCTCGAAGACACGCTGGGAAAGCCGCTGTTCACCCGTAGCCGCGCAGGGGCGGAACTCACGGCGGCTGGGCGTGAATTTGAACGTTACGCCTTGTCGATGATCCGCATCTGGGAGGAAGCCCGCCAGCAGGTCGCCATTCCAGAAGGGTTCACGCGGTCGCTGACCATTGGCGCACAGTATTCCCTTTGGCCGCGCCTTGGGTTTCGTTGGCTGGACCGATTGGAAGAGGCCGCCCCCGATCTCAATATCCGCACCGAGCTGGGCATGCCCGATCGCCTGATGCGGTTCCTGATCGAAGGGGTGATGCATGTGGGACTAATGTATATGCCACAGCTGCGCCCGGGTCTTGAGGCGCAAAAGGTCATGGACGAAGAACTGGTGCTCGTATCTTCGGTCAGGGGCACGACGATGGACACGATTGAACCTTTGTATGTGTTTGTCGATTGGGGTTCTGAATTTATCAGCGCCCATGCTCTGGCCTTGCCAAACTTGACCAATACCGGCCTTAGCTTTGGATTGGGCGCGATGGTGGCGGAATACATCAAGAACCGCGAAGCCGCCGCCTTCCTGCCCGCCCGCTACGTCAAAACCTACCTCGACTCAGGCGAGTTGTATCTCGTGCCAGAGGCGCCGCGGTTCCCCTATCCGATCTGGGCTGTATGGCGCGAAGACCTTGATGCAGAGCTGCGCCAGCTGGCGCAATCCGAACTTGTCGCCACTGCCAAGGCCGCAGATGTCGAAAGTCATGCGGTTGTTGACCGGTTGCGGGATCTAAACGATGGCGAAGATATTGAAGTGCTTGGTGAAAATACACAACTTGATACATAAGAAAAACTCTTCTTAAGAATAATTATTTTGAATTTCACTAATACATAAGCGAGTCCTATCTCTCCCTCAGCAGAAATGCTCCCGCCTCGATGAACGGCACTGATTGTCAGTCCGAATAGAGGTCTGGGTCACCTTCTTTGGGAAAGGAAGACCACTATGAACACGAATACATTCATTGCCGCGCTCGTCGCTGGCTTCGCTGCATCCTCCGTTGCCGCTCAAACAACAGCTTTCGACAACGTAGGCGCTGCGGAAACCGCAGTTGACGACCTGCAGGAACAAATGGAAGACGATCAGGACCGCGATCTAAGCGCGTTCGGCACCGAAGGCCGCGAAATTGGCGACTACGGCTCGGTTGCTCTGCGTTACACTGCGACGTCCAACGATGGAGACACTTCCAACGACCTCGGTGTTGGCCTGCGTTACGGTTGGTTTGATGGCGTGAACGGCATCGACACAAACGCGTCCTACGTCTACGGCGAAGAGAACGGAACAATCACAGAAAACACTCTGTTGGCTGGCGTCGACTACCGGCGTAACCTGTCTGATCGGGTCTTTGCCTACGGCCAAGCCGACCTCTCAATTGACAAGCAAACAACAACTGCGGACGAATACACTCAAGACATCTTTGCTGGGGTCGGTGTGGGTTACCGGATCTTCAACAGCGCTGACACTCAATGGTCCGTGCAAGCTGGTCCCGGTTATCGTGCTGCCGAAGTTGTTGGTGGCGCCAAAGTCAACGAAGCTGCGGCCTCTGTGTCGTCTAACCTTTTCGTGAGCCTGACAGACAGCGTCTATCTGACCAACGATACCGATGTGATCTACTCGGAATTTGCGACAACTATTGCCAATGACTTGGCACTGAACGTCGCACTGACTGACACAATGGCTCTGCGGACATCCTATGCTACGCGGTTCAACGATCTGACCGACAACAGCTTCTCTGATGGCGAAAACACACTCGGTGTGTCCGTGGTTTACAACTTCAACTAAGTCGCGGGTTTGCATTCCCAAGTGGGTCTGACCCTCGCAGTCCCACGCGAGTTGACGGACAGGGGCGGAGCAATCCGCCCCTTTTTGCGCCACTTCGCATCCCACCACCGCTTCCCCTCGCAGCGCGGCGCATTACGGTCGAAACAATCACGCCTTCGGTACACCTAACGGTGGGCATAAACAGATCAGAAGTAATACGAATCTGACGGGCTTTTTGCGGCCTTTCGTTCTTATCGCGGCAAACGTCAGCTTGGAGCCCTGAGTCACATATGCTGCGGGCCGTACATATGCCCCCTTTTTGGTTAACCTGTGATTTCAACAATCCGCTTGTTGAGGCCTTTTATTGATGGTTCCGACGTAACGAATTCTTTTCTTTCAACCCTTGTGAGACCATCACGTTCGGGTTGGTCTGTTGGCCCAAGAATTGCGTCTGCTAAACCAAGAGTCTCGAGCGCTTTGATAAACCAAAAGCCTGGATCAAGCTGTCCCTTCTCAATGCCAAGCTTCGCCGAATGCGGGAATGCATGATGGTTGGAATGCCAGTTTTCTCCAAAAGTAACCAACCCAAGGCCCCGCAGGTTAAAACCTTGAACCGGCAAGCCTTCGACGGTCCATCCTTGATGCCCGGTTTTGTGTGCAAAGTGACCGACGAGCCAATGACCATTCAGCGAAACCGCAACACGCAAGCAAACTCCCCATAGCACAAAATCAATGCCGCCAAGGCTGAAGAGCGGCACAGCGACAAAGAGCTGCTGCGCCATCCAGTGGCGCTCCATCCAACGATAGACAGGGTCATTTGCGATCTCGGCCTCAATTTCAAAATGTGGGGGATTATCGAGATCGAACCGGCAATGCATCTGCCACCATGCGTCACGCCAAAAACCCGCACCATGGCTTGGGTGTGGAGGACAAACAGACTGGCGCTGGTGCCAGTCACGCATGTCATGAGCGCGGATCATACCAAACGGCCCCGCCATACCAACAAGCGTTCCAAGCCAAACGAGAGTGTATTCCAGCCACTTAGGCGTATGAAATGACTTGTGAATAAGGAGCCTATGCATACCGACCGAATGGCCAGCGCAAACTGTGATTGCTGTTGTTGCGAGGAACAACATGAATCCGCTCCAACTTGGGACCAAGACGATTGCAATTATGCCCCCTGCGATCATGCTGAGAAGCCAAATTGACTTCAGTGCGTCCCAATAAATGGTGCCCTGCACCGCGTTGGTTTGGCTGTTGGGAAACACACGATCCGTAGCATGCAAGTACATCTTGAAACTCCCAAGAATAAGGAATACATTGTTAGATATATAACTAATAAGTTAAAAGGTGAATTCATGTCAAGCCCTGACAAAGTGTTTGAAGCGTTAGCGTCAACCACGCGGCGCCGGATACTGGCGTATCTCTCTGAGGGACCATTGACTGCTGGCGTCGTTGCTGAACGCTTTGATATGTCGCAACCCGCTATTTCTAAGCACCTTTCGATCCTAGAATCTGCGGACCTTATTTGGAAGAAGCGAGAAGGTCAGTTTGTGAAGTACGGAATGCAGGCTGATAATCTCGGCGGAACTTTAGCAAAGTTCATCCAGGAAGTCTGCCCACCGAGCCGCGCGTTGAAAGCAGAGCGACGTGCAGAGAACGACTCGGATTGAGCGGAATATGATATCTACAGCAGCTTAAGCGATCATTAGAAATTTCAAGCAGGCCGCAAATCACAAATTTTGAAAAACGGGGCAAAGTTGCCTCGAAGTTGGAGAATTTTCCCTGCAATTTCAATGTCTGTCCGTCGTCAGAGTTTTTGGAACCAATGGCTACCCAAACGACGAGAGAGTTTGGCCGATCTGGTTGGTTTGATTATGCGGCGCGTTGTCTGTGATGCAAGCGTCCCGTTTCGAATGTCTTTCGTTTGATCCTTTCCCGTTGCTTTCAATTGATTTGAGCTATGCGTGTTCAAACGGAGTGAGCGTCGGTCCGTTCCACAAAAAAACAGCGGCTAAACTCTCTGCGATATGGGTTTCGGTTTCTTGCTCATGGTGGAAACGCGGGCGTAGGCAAATGTCCTGAGTATGGTGCTATAGTCAAGAAATCGGTGCCCGTACGTGTATGGATGTTCTTAAACGCGTCAAGTTAAGTTTCGGAAATGGGGTCGGAGGGGGGCGAAAGGCAATCTTTTAGAACACCAGGGAACTTTCAAGAAAATGTTGCATGACAGGCCAGGTGGGTATGGCGAAACAAACCGAGCTTTTTTGTCTCTGGGAAGCCCAACTATCTAAGGAACATATGTTTTGCGGAAAGAGGAACCTTTTCTAGACGGATTACGAGAACTGGTCGGTGCTTCAATCTCCTAGAGGTTCTAAATTTTTTGATTACTTTATTCGTGAGGGATATATTCGTGAGTGATAATCGGCAAAAAATTTGTGGTCATTTAAAGGGATCTAAAGATGAGACGGTTTCCCGAGACAATCGCTGGTTTGTTCGCCGCCGTACAGCTTTTAATCGGCTGCACGCAAGTTGCCTCTATCGCGAATAATAACAACTCAGATAGTTTTAACGAATGTTCAGGCAAGGACGGATTCATTCAAGCTCAATACGAATTCTATGAACCTTGGATGGATGAATATTCAATTTGGGTAAGGCAAATTGAGGCGGAGGTTCCAGTACTTGAAGTTGGCGGAAAAATATTTTCACTTTCGGCTGATAACCTGGCTGTCGTTCAGATTTATAGAGGTTCGACACGCTGTATATTCGAGATCGAAACTGCTACTTTTCAGGTGTCTTCATTAGGGCTTTATTTGAGTACGTTTACAGTGGGTGCTCTATCGCCTGCAGCTGAAGCGCAGATCAGAAACTTGAGATCGTCAATAGCAAGTGGAACTCTAGACGCGGCGATACACCTAAGTGCAAGCATCTATGATGATCGCGGCGCTCGCAACGCAATCAGTTTTTTGATCTTGGATGGTGAATTTTTTTCTTTAAATTAAGGTAGTAGAATTTATGACAACTTTTGTTGACGGAACTGGGTTTGGGCCGTGAGCGACCTTGCCCGAACTGGCTAAGTCGGTGGATGCGGCGTATGTCAGCTTTGAGCCCACTTTACCGCATTTCTGCATCGCAACTAAAGTCCGCTTCGAGAACATGGAGCGTCGATAACCGACAATTGTGTATCATAGCTGGCCTGAAGCGTTTTACCGCCTAGGGTGGGGTAGTGAATTTTGAAGCCGTAGAGCATATCTCCGAGGTCGGAGTATCTGACTGTGATCCTATTTCGAGAGATCGCTATGTAAAAAATCTAGTCTGTCTTGGCCGAAAAACCAGTTCTGGTCGACGACATAAGTTGGGGAGCCGAAGATACCTAACGAGATGGCGTCTTCGGTTTCTTTTTGACTTATATTTTTAATTTGGGGCGTTTCCGATTTGTCCAAAACACTTTCAGCATCCAGCCCGACCCCAATCAGACCTTTGCGCAGATCGCTTTCTAACGCGATGTTAAGGTCCTTTTCCCAAACAGCCGAGAGAATGGCCCCTGTCACCTTACCTTGATCAATTCCCAAGGCCCCTGCGGCCACAATAACCGAGCAAGCAAGCTCCATCGGGACCGGCCAAAAAGCGGGCGTGGTATTGATTGGCACTCCTAGCTCCTCGGCCCAACGCGCCATATCTGCCTTTCGATGGGTTTGGCGCACCTGAGGGTATTTCGCAGGTGGAAATGACCCGGCGGCGGCAAAAACCTTGAGCATATTGAGCGGATGATACCGAACCAGCGCCCCAGCTCCTGCGGCAATCTCCAAGAGCCGAGCATGCCCGAGGTAGGCATAACCCGACATTGGTGCAAAATAGTAATCTATGATCTTAGGCGCTGGCAAAGGGCAGTCCTTCGTCAATCGGTAGAGACATATCGCGCGACCATTCGTTCCACGATCCGAAGTAGATGCGCACGTCTTTCACGCCCGCTTCTTTCAGGGCCAGAAACGTGTTGGACGCCCGCGCGCCCTTAAAGCAATACAAGTAGACTGGCGTTTCGGTCGTGATCCCGACCGACGCGCATTCTGCAAGGACCTCATCCGCAGATTTCATCATCGGACCGTCCGCTGTTGGTTTCATCATTCGGTACCATTCAATCCAAACAGCGCCTGGAATACGACCCTTACGGGGGCAGAAATCTGGACCGTACGGGGACGAGCTTGTAGCGACCCATTCATCCACGTCGCGCACATCCAAGAGAGCCACATCTGGTGCCTCAAGGGCGTCTTTCATGTCTTCAACGGTCAACATCAGCGACGCCGCATCGGGATCGATGTTAAAGGACGACGGTGCAGGCGATATAGCATCGGTCGTTACGGGCATTTCAGCCGCAACCCATGCAGCGAAACCTCCGTGCAGTACTTTTATGTTAAGGTAACCAAGATAACTAAGGAGAAAATACCCGCGACAAGATTGGCCAAATCCGGTGTTCATGGACTCCTCGTAGATGACGGCGGTCTTTGTGCCATCAAGGCCCGCGGCCCCAAAAGCGTCTGCGAATTTTTGGGTTAGCTCGGTCATGCCCGCAGCATCCGAAGTCGCAAGATAGGTGAAAATATCATGCAAGTTCACAGCGCCGGAAATATGGCCGGCAGCAAAGGCTTCAGGCGCGCGCGTGTCGATAACGACGATGTCGTCGTCCGACATTTCGGCAAGCTCAGCAGGAGAAATAAGAACAGAGGTCATTAGGTTTCCTTTCTAGTTTAAGCGGCAGGCAGGTCTGCCAGCATTTTACGAAGTTGTTTGGTCGCTGGTGTTACAACGGCGATGAAATAACTTTCGCGCAGACGTCGCTGGGCTTCACCTTGGCTGACAAAGCCCCGCGCGCCGCAATGGAGCATGGCGAAATGCGCAGCCTCGGTTGACGCCTCGCCACCACGCAGTCGGGCGGTGACAACACGGCGGAAATACGAGATGGACGTATCATAGGGCGTCTTGGCAAGTTCCATGATCTCATCCTCAAGCTCATCCAGAAGCGCTTGGAAATCTTCGGGTTGTTTTTCGAGGTATTTGTTCACATGCCCTAGAGGCCCGCCCACTTGCTCCATCAAAGCAATCGAGCTGCGGATCATCCCCAAAGCCATACCCGTCTGCATAAGAACGAAACCGGGGCGGATTTTTTGAAGGTAGCCATCGATCGGATCTGACAGCACAAAAGTATCTTCTATCAGTGCATCGCGAAATTGGACGGTCCGGGTGGCCGTACCAGCCATTGACATAAAGTCGTGATCGAGAGCAGTTTTCACACCGGTCTGGTCGCCGCGCGCCACTGCCATAATGTGTTTAACTTGCGCTCCATCTTCAACAGAAAACACTATACCGAAATAGCCATCCTCACCAACATTGGACACCCAAGGTAAAGCGCCCTTCACACGGTAACCACCGTCAACCCGTGTGCCTTTCAGGCGCATCTTTTCGATCCCGAAGAACGTTTTCATCGGGTTGGACAGCCCCGTCCCCCCAAGCGCTTCGCCACGGGCCACTTTCGGCAAAAGCGTTGCCTTCAGGGCCGCGTTGTCAGACGAGCCGACGTACCAAGCCAGTGCATTCTGACACCACATGCAAAATGCGGTTGAGATACAATGCTCGCCCGCGCGCGCAATGGCTTGGATCGTTTGACCCATGTCCATATCTTCCGCGCCAATCTCAGGTGCCACGTGGCTGCCATAGGCCCCCGCCGTCCCAAAGGCACGCATAATGTCTTCAGGATATAGCCCTGCATCAATCTCGCGCGTCAAAGGTTTTAAGTCATTGGTGGCGACCGCATCAACGCGGGTCAGCATGGCTGATGGGTCAGCTATTCTTTCCTGTAGAGTCATTGCGGTCTCCCTTGTTTATATCGTCTCAGCGATCATGTTCACGGGGCGTGAAAAGGTGTTGAAAACAGGCGAATATTTGATGACATGGGCTACCAGTTCATCGACAACGGTTTTGTCCACACCGTCACATTCCATGTCCACCTTGATGCGCACGTCTGTGAAGCCAATGGGTTTGGCCTCATTCAGATCGCCTGTGCCCCAGACGGCGGTGATATTCAGATCACCTTCCAGTTCCAGCTCAAGCTTATTGACGGTCATGCCCCGATAGACAGCATTTGCATGCAGGCCAACGGCCACGCAGGAACCGAGCGCGGCCAATGAGGCCTCTGATGGGTTGGGCGCTGTATCATCGCCCAGCAAACCCGGGGGTTCGTCGACGATGTAGGGTTCCAGATTTCGAATGAAGTTAGCGTGGCGGAATTTGCCTTCGGCCACGGTTTTGCATTTCAAGGTCTTGATGACCTCTGGATTAGCTTTGCCGTTCTCAATCAGGGTCTCAAGACCTGTCTTGTCGATCGGCGCAAGGCAACCCGTAAGGGCGGTTGCTGGTTCTGACATCTAATTCTCCTCTTTATTAATCAAGATGTTTTGGTCCAATTCAGACGGCTGATTGCCTTTTGACAAAGCGTATCAAGGCCGAAGCCGATAACGCCGATCACCACGACGGTGGCAGATAAGCGGTCATATTCGAGAGTGTCGCGTGCATCGTTGATGGCGTAGCCAAGGCCCGATGTGACGCCAAGATACTCTGCGGGCACTAGCACTACCCAAGCGACTCCAAGTGCAAGACGTATGCCGGTCAGGATATCGGTCGCCACTGCGGGCAGTATAACGGTGGTCAGCATATGAGTTCGGCTTGCGCCCAGATTTCGGGCCACCTTGATCCACGCGGGGTCAATGCGGCGCACGCCAGCAGCAGTCGCAAACAAAATCGGCCAGATGGCCGCAACCATGATCAAAAAAATGATTGCTGCGTCCCATGTGGCAAAGGCCATCACTGCAATGGGCATCCAAGACAAAGGCGAAATCATCCGCAGAAATTGAAACGGAATATTAGTGATCTCGCGCACCTGCTGCACCCGCCCTACCAGAATGCCCATAGGCACGCCGACAACCGCTGCAATTCCCATGCCCAACCCGACGCGGTAGAGCGACGGGCCTGCCATTTCGAAAATTTCACCGCTGGTGATCATCGTCCAAAGTCGCGTCAAGGTGGGCCCCGGCGCGAAACTGGAAAACGCATACATGTTCGGATTGCCCGCAACCGCGCGGCCCCCTAGCCACCACAGGAAGATCAGCAATGCCATGCCAAACGCCCCATTCACCACACCGCGATAGCGAGCTAGTGACGGAAAGGCGCGCGCGCTGCGCGGGATATCCGAAGTCGTGGTCACAGCTTCAGAATTTCTTCGCGAACATACGGATCGCCCGGATTGACCGAAGGATCATTAAGCCAATCTGGGTTTGCTTCCAGCGCGGTTTTCACAAAGTTGTAGTCCACTAGGTCTTCGGTCACGAAATCGCTGTCGAGGCCAGCGAGGAATGTCGTATCGCCGCTCACCACTGTGTCCGACATAGCCTCAACGATCAGCTTGGTTGCGGACGGATATGGCCATGGCTGGAAATCAATCCGCCCATTTTGGAATTCAGCTTGGTTCTGGATCGCACCGCTGTCGATATAGTCGGCATTGTCCTCATAGACTGTCATCGCGCGTGTAACGACGGGAGCTGGGGCGGGCAGATAACCGGCACCGTCCCGAGACAGTAGTTCCGCCACCTCGGCCTTGTTCTGGCTTGCATAGATCGCGCCACGGACCACCGCATTCATGACCTTTTGGGTCCATTCGGGTTTGGAGTTGGTGACCTCTTCGTTCATGCACACAACACAGCACGGGTGGTTTTTCCAAATGTCACCGGTAAAACGTAACATCCGTGCGCCGGCCCGCAACTCGCCCAAAGCATTGAATGGTTCGGCGACAATATAGGCATCGATCTTTTGGGCAGCCAAAGCAGGTGGCATATCTGGCGGTGGCAAAACCTGAAGGTTACATTCATCCGGCGCGAGTTCTTCGTTCTGGTCCTTGATGACGGCTTTAATGCCTGCTTCTCGAAGGGCGTATTGCAGTACGATATTGTGCATGGAGTACCAGAACGGCACGGCCACTTGTTTGCCTCCAAGACCGGAAAAGTCCGTTATGTCCGTATGCCCGCCAACCACGAGCGCGGAGCCGTTGGTGTGCGCCCAAGCCATGATCTTTACTGGAAAGTCGTTGTTGTATCGCATCCAGACAGGGATCGGCTTGAGAAAGTGTACAAGGTTGAATTTGTTTGAGGTAAAGCCCTCAATCAGAGGGGCCCAACCGCGGATCAAGGTGGGTTGTTCCGCCTCCAATCCTTCATCCTCAAAATATCCTTTTGCGTGCGCCACAAGAAGCGGAGTCGCATCCGTGATCGGCAAATACCCTATCCGCACAACATCATCGTCTTGGGCCGCAGCGATGGATGGCAGGCTGCTCGCCAAACCGCCCAACATTGCGGCCAAGCCGCCCGACGCCAGCATATCAAGGGTTTTTCGTTTGTCTTCATCAACGCCATCATGGCCACAGCAGGCGGCATGGAGGTCTAGGTCTTTAGGATCGGTCATGGGACACTCTCTCTTGGGCTAACATTGGGTTTGCATCTGGGAATAGATGCCGTTCAAACGGGCAAGTTCAGCTTGAAAATCAGGGTTGTTGAGGTCGCGCGCCTTTGGTGCCAAACCGACAGGTGTATCGCCAACGATCTTGCCGCTTCCAGATTTCAGGAACACTGCGCGGTCGGCCATCAACGCGGCCTCGGACACATCATGGGTCACGAGAACCATAGTTAGCCCGAGACGTTTCGTGATGGCGCGCACATCTTGCTGCATCGATTGACGGGTGAACATGTCGAGCGCGGAAAACGGCTCGTCCAGCAGTAAGACATCGGGGTTCGGTGCAAGGGACCGCGCTAGGGCAACCCTTTGTTGCTGTCCCCCTGATAGGTCCTGCACATTGCGATCTGAGAAGGCAGACAAATCAACTAGGTCAAGCACCTCGGCGACACGGTCGTCCACACCCTCTTTTTGGCCGCTGTAGCGCAAACCAAGGCCCGCGTTCTCTGCCACCGTCATCCATGGAAAAAGCGATGGCGCCTGAAACATCATCACCCAAGCCGCTGACGGGCCAGTGACGCGTTCATTTCCGATATGCACAACACCTTCGCTAGGTTCAAGCAGCCCGGCAATAATATGCAGCAGCGTCGACTTGCCCGAACCAGAGCGCCCAATCAGGGCTACGACTTCGCCCGCACCTATATTAAGATCAATACCAGAGAGCACTTCGCCATCGCCCACTCGGTAGGTGTGACCGACCGCCGTAATGCGGACCTCCGCTGTAGCAGTAACCGCGACAGCGTCAGTTTGGCTTGGTTCAAGGGGAGTGTGTCGCATCACATTGTTACCAGCTGTTATATCCGAGGTATTTCCCCGACATTTCAACTTTGACCCGATCCCCTTTGGGGTCTTCAACGCGCGTAACTGACATGTCGAAATCAATCGCCGACATGATGCCATCGCCAAATTTCTCTTGGATCAGCGCCTTTAGCGTTGGACCATAAACCCCGACAATCTCATAAAAGCGGTAAATGCACGGATCGGTCGGCACCGCTTGTTCCCAAATTTTGGTCGGGCTTTCGGCCAGCACACTTTCGGCTTCTTGTGGCAAGCCCATAGCCGTAACCATCAGAGCTGCTTTTTCGGCTGGAAACGCGTTCATTCCCATCGCTGCCGAATGCGTCCAGACTGGAGACATCCCGATTTTTTCAGCAATTCCTTCCCATGTCATCCCAGCGGTTTTCTTTGCCGAGAGGATCATCGCGGTGACGTCTTCTTTGGTCATCATGTCGCTCATTTGTGTGGTGTCCTTCTACTTTTGAATCAATTTTAAAGGCCAAGCGCTGTCAGGCTTGGGTGATCATCTGGGCGTGGCCCGGGGGCCTCCCAGTGGACCAGGCGTTGCGCGTCTGAAATGGGCACATCGTTGATCGATGCATGGCGCTGCGCCATGTAGCCGTCCGCATCGAAGGCCCAGTTTTCATTGCCATGGGCGCGAAACCATTGGCCTGCCGCATCATGATATTCATAACAAAACCGCACTGCGATATGCGCATCACCATGAGCCCAAATCTCCTTGATCAATCGATACCCATTTTCAGTGGCCCACTTGCGGGTCAAAAAGGCCTCGACCTCAGCACGCCCGTTCAGGAACTCGGACCGATTGCGCCACTTGGTGTCGGGTGTGTAAGCCATTGCGACTTTGGCGGGATCTCGGCCGTTCCACGCGTTTTCAGCCATACGAACCTTTTGGACCGCATCATCATAGCTGAAAGGAGGGATAGGCTGGCGCGTCATGTCTTGACCGCCTGCAAAATGGGTTGATCGCTGGTCTGAACACTTGTTTTGTCGATGCGAATGGTCTGCGGCGTGTGGGTTCCGCCCGCCTCGCTCGGTTGCCCCGCAAGCTCAGCCGAGCGTTTACCGAGAAATTGCACCAAGTGATTTCGGATCGCGTAGTAATTCGGGCTTTCCACAATCTCGGTACGAACCCGTGGCCTTGGAATGGTGATCTCGACACTTTCGGCCACCCGTGCAAGTGGCCCGTTGGTCATGAGCAAAATGCGGTCCGCTAGTAAGATCGCCTCGTCGATGTCATGGGTGATCATGAAAACGGTCTGGTTCGTCCCGCGCCAAACCTTCAGCAGTTCTTCTTGAATTGTGCCACGCGTTAACGCATCCAGTGCGCCAAAGGGTTCGTCCAGCAACAACAACTTGGGCTCATTGGCAAATGCGCGCGCAATCGAAACCCGCTGACGCATACCGCCAGACAATTGGCTGGGCTTGCGATGGATAGCGTCCTCGGACAAGCCAACCTTCGCCAAAAATGCGATTGAATGATCTTCAACCTGTTGTTTGGTCCAATCCGGAAAGCGCGCAGCCACCCCGAAGGTGACGTTTTTCAGCGCACTTAGCCAGGGCAGCAGGGAGTAGTTCTGGAACACAACCCCACGGTCTAAACTTGGGCCAGAAATCTGGAACCCATCCATTTTAACCACTCCGGACGTCGGCTCTGAAAGCCCCGCGAGAATGTTCATAATTGTCGATTTCCCGCAGCCGGAATGGCCAAGAATACAAACGAATTCACCCTTCTCGATCCCGAAGCTCGCGTTCTCAAAGACGGTGAACTGACCGCCGTTGCCGTCCGGATATTTCTGGGTCAGCCGTTCAATGCTAAGGAATGATTTTGCCATTAACTTACCTATTCAACGAAGGCGACGCGTCGCTGGAGCAGGCCAAAAGCCGCGTCCAGTAACATGCCGACGATGCCGATCATGAGAATTGAAAAAATGACGGACGTGAGGTCGAGGTTGTTCCACTCGTTCCACACATAATATCCAATGCCAGTCCCACCAACGAGCATTTCAGCCGCCACGATCACCAGCCACGCAATGCCAATCGAGATCCGCATGCCCGTGACAATCGTCGGTGCCGCAGCGGGCAAAATGACGGTGAACGCGGTTTTTAATGGGGACAGTTCATGGGTGCGCGCGACGTTAACCCAATCTTCACGGACCCCCGCAACCCCGAATGCTGTGTTGATCAACATCGGCCAGATCGAACAGATGAAGATCACGAAGATCGCCGATGCCTCAGAGTCTTGAATAATAAAAAGCGCCAAAGGCATCCATGCCAGCGGAGAGATGGGTCGCAGAACTTGGATGAACGGGTTCAGCGCCTTATAAGCGACTGATGACATCCCGATCAAAAAGCCGAGCGGAATGGCAATGATCGCCGCCAAGAAATAGCCCGTCAGAACGCGGTAGATCGAATACCCGATCTGGATGCCGATCCCTTTGTCGTTGGGGCCTGCATCATAAAACGGGTTGGACAATTCCTGCCACGCCTTAACCAGAACTTCGCTCGGCGGTGGCACGCCTGCCTTGGCCGTTCCTGCCCCCGTCAACAGCTCGTACTCGGTCAACTCGCCCGCAGCGACCTGCTGGTTGGAAATCGAAAGTTCCCACACCAGCAACCCGACCACGAGCAGAATGACTGACCACAAAGCGGCGCGTTTGTTTTCTGACAAAAGTCCCATTAGTCGGCTTTAATCTCGAAGCTGTCGACGTAAGCCTCAGGCTGATCGGGGTCAAAACTTTTGCCCATAATCATATGAGATTTGTAGTTTTCCGCCGGCGCGTCATAGCCAAGATCGGTCATGACCTTGCGAGCGTCGGACGCGAGATACACCTGTTCTGCGACACCTTTGTAATCCACATCCCCTTCGATATAGCCCCAGCGTTTCATCTGGGTCAAAATCCATACGCCCATGGACTGCCACGGGAACGGATCGAAATCGATGCGATCTGGCACGCGCTGCACCTCGCCCAAACCATCGGCATAGGTCCCTGTCAGAACTTGCTGAATCACGGTCACCGGCTGGTTGAGATAATTTGTCGGAGCAATCGCTTCTGATATCTCGATGCGATTGTCGGGGTTTGACGCATATTGCGTCGCATCGATGATCGATTTGAGCAACGCGCCATAGGTGTTTGGCAATTCAGTTGCAAAAGACAGCGGTGCAGCAAAGGCACAACACGGGTGACCTTCCCAGATCTCTTTCGTCAAAATATGAATGAACCCGATGCCTTCGTACACGGCGCGTTGGTTAAACGGGTCAGGCGACAGATAACCATCGAGGTTACCAGCACGCAGGTTGGCGACCATTTCTGGCGGCGGGACCACGCGGATCTGGATATCAACATCAGGGTCCAGGCCAAATTCGGCCACGTAGTAACGCAACAAAAAGTTGTGCATGGAATATTCAAACGGCACCCCGAAGGTGAAACCTTTCCACTGCGACGGATCACGTTTGTCGAGGTGTTCATTTGCCAACACGATCGCTTGACCATTGATGTTTTCAACAGCTGGCATGATGTATGGCTCTGCCACAGACCCCGCGCCCAGCGTCATCGCCAAAGGCATCGGCGTCAGCATGTGACTGGCGTCATATTCACCGGACAGAGATTTGTCGCGAGCAACCGCCCAACCCGCGGTCTTGATGACCTGAGCGTTCAGACCGTAACGTTCATAAAAGCCCAACGGCTGCGCCATAATGATGGGCGTCGCACAAGTGATTGGCACGAAGCCAATGTTTAGGTCCGTTTTTTCCGGCGGTCCGAGGTTTTCGAGGATGTTGGCTTTGGCTTCGTTCAACGGGAAGACAGACGCGAGCGCAGCGGCAGCCGTCGTGCCGCCGACCATGCCCATAAATGAACGTCGCCCGATATCGCTGTGCCCGAAAACGGAACGAACGATCGCGCTTTCGACCGCCTGTTCAAGCATTTCTTCGCTCGACATCAAAGGCGTTTGCGCCTCGATGCGCGCATTTTTACAAGGCTCACAAGGGCAGCTTTGGCCGTGGCGCAAGTCAGTATCTTTCGAAAACGGATTTCCTAAACTTTTGGTGGTCATGACGGTCCCCTCATCTGATTTGACGTCATCGTGACACGGTAAAACCCGCTCGTTGAGTTCGTTCTACAATCGCCTAGAAATTCCATTGTGTTGAATTTGTTGATTAAAAATTAACACTTCCTCACGGGTTTTCGTAAATTACGAATTCTCGCGTTTGGTTGTTCAGGGCCAAACAGATGAAACTGTCCCTATGCTTCTCGATTCGGACACATCACTTGATCTACGCCACCAGCCGCTGCCTTCAGTCGCCTATGACCTGAGGGCTAAGGTGATTTCTGCGATGAACACAGACGCGGAGCGCTTGTTTCAACGGGACCTAACTGGTCAGCGTTTTGACCGTGTTCTAAAAGCACCGTCTGTGCAGATGGCCGTGTTTCTGGAGGCCGTGCTGCACTTTGGACGCTACATTGATAACGACTTAGAATTTTGCGCCGATGGCGGCCAAGATTTGCAGCTGCAAATCTACGGAACCAAAGTCGGCGAAGATCAGGTTCTTCTGTCATTTCTTGATCTGGACGCCCAAGAACGTCGCACGGAACAAGCGTTGCAGGATGCCCACCAACGTGCAGGCATAACCCAATGGCAGCACATTTATGGCTTCTTTCAGGAAATCGAAGCACAGAACCAATTGATCCTTGATGCCGCTGGTGAAGGTATCTACGGCATTAATGCCGAAGGCAAAGCGACCTTCGTCAATCGCGCTGCGCAAGAAATGCTGGGTTGGAACGCGGAGGAACTGATTGGGCGCGAACTTCACTCGATCATTCATCATCATCATCTGTGCGGGGATAACTTTCCGGCCAACGAATGCCCGATCTACGATTCATTCCGTCACGATAAAACGATCCGCGTTGAAGATGACGCTTTTTGGCGTAAAGACGGTAAGCCGATCTTGGTCGAATACGTCTCGACCCCGATTTACGATCACGGCATGCTCGCTGGTGCGGTTGTGATTTTTCGCGACGTGACGGCCCGTAAAGAAAATGAAAAGAAACTGCGCCAAGCCTTGCAGGAGGTCGAAGCCCTACGCGACCAGCTTGAACAAGAAAACGATTACCTGTTGACGGAAATCCGCTCTGCTCGATCTCCTGCAGGAATAATCGGCGCGTCACCTGCCGCACGTAACCTTGATGCCCAAATCAGGTTGGTCGCAGACACAAACACCAACGTTCTGATATCCGGCGAACCTGGCACAGGCAAAAGCCTCGCCGTAACGGCGATTCACGAAGCAAGTGGCCGCAGCAAACGGCCGCTGGTCCGTGTAAACTGTTCTGATGTGTCGCTGCGTGATCTTGAGGCAGACGTGTTTGGTGCGCGCCGCGGTGCTACGCGGTCCGTTACGCGCGATACGACCGGGAAGCTCACCTTGGCGCACAATGGCACGTTACACCTTGACGAAGTGTCAGACTTGCCCAAAGAATTTCAAGCCAAACTCCGCGCCGCTTTGAATGATGGAATGTATCGCCGGCTCGGAGACGTCTCCGATTTGCCGTTAGACGTTACCGTTGTATCGACAACGACGCGCGACCTTACAGAAGAAGTACAGGCTGGCCGCTTCCGGCAGGATCTTTACTTCGCGCTTAGTGTGTTTCCGATTAGATGTTCACCGCTCAAAGACCGGCCCGAAGACATACCCTACCTTGCAAAGCATTTTCTAGATCGTGCAAATACACGTTTGCGCCTCTCGCCAACTAAATTGACGAAAGGCAACATCAACGCACTTTTGTCCTATAATTGGCCCGGAAACGTCCGTGAACTTGAAAGCGTTATCGAACGAGCCGCTATTCTGTCACAAGGCGGGAAATTGAAATTTGAATTCGAGCCGCAGACGGAAGGAAAAATCGCGACGGACCGCGGCATCCTTACCAACGACGAGCTGCGCCAAATGGAACGCAACAATCTGATAGAATGCCTGCGTCGCTCTTCCGGAAAGGTCTCTGGAAAGAATGGCGCGGCACAACTGCTGAAACTTGCGCCGACGACAGTATACTCAAAGATAAAATCGATGGCTGTCGAGGAGTCCGACTGGGCGAAATGAACGAAAATCGGGCGGCAGCTTTTCCTCAGTATTCCATATTTTTGAAGCCTGATACCGGGGGCACCTCACTCGGCCTTTGCGCCCGTAGAAACCGGCAAATTTAAGCCCTCAATGGTGAAGTTTCGCATCACGAAAACCGTCTGTAAAATCGAGTTAGGAAACTCTGAAGGTTTGAACGCCTTACAATGCTGCGTCAAAACAAGGTCGCAAGGCCTACGGCTGCGCGAACGCCATCGATGAGCTTTACTGAAACGTCGTCACTGTCTTCGATGATATGCACCATACCTGCGCAGCCTAGGACTATACTACTGATGCCATCTTCAAGCGCCGCTGCTCTAATCTCAGCCTTAACCTTCTGCGTCGCGCTTTCGCGATCGTCTTCGAGCGCAAGAACGGGCACGCCACTTGCTCTCACACGCCCTAGGTTTTTTTCCAGCCCATAACGGATAATGTTTTCGGTCAGTACCGGAACTGAAACTTCTAACGTCGTAACAACTGAAAACTTAGGCCCAAATAGCGACGCCAAATGATAGGCTGCCTGACCAATTCCGATGACTGGGCAGCTTGCATGCTCACGCGCAGCATCAAGGCCCGTGTCATCAAAGCAGCCGATAATGATCGCCTTGGCTCCTTCTTTTTCTGCCTGCCTTACTAGTTTGAGCATGGGCGGTATGGCCGCGTACCCGTCTTTCTCACCTTCGATAGCAGGCGGGCCTTCTTTGGATGTCCAACCAACGACGGTTGCATCGGGCGCTGTCTTGCGGGCCGTTTCGACCATCGCATCCGTCATTGAAGCCGTGGAATTGGGATTGATGATGACGATCATCAAATGCCCTTTCCTGCATCAGATCCTTGCCGCGCACGGCGGCGGTTCGCGACCAACGCGACACAAAGGAACACGCCGATGATGATGAGCGAGAAAATAGTCGTCAGTGTTCCCAAGGCATAAAGTACGGGCGATGTGACGTTTGTTGTCATGCCATAAATTTCCAGAGGCAGTGTGTTGTAGCTGCCCGAGGTCAAAAGCGTTCGGGCAAATTCATCATAGCTGAGCGTAAAACCGAACAAAGCAACCCCGATGAGCGACGGCGCAATAATCGGCAGCACCACATGGCGCAAGGTTTGCCATGGAGTCGCACCCAGATCGCGCGCGGCCTCTTCATAGCTTTTGTCGAAGCGGTTGAAGACGGCGAACATGATCAGCAATCCAAAAGGAAGCGTCCATGTCAGTTGAGAACCAAACCCTGACGTCGACCAATGCACGTTTAGGCCCGATTGAGAAAACAGCAGGCCGACGCCTAGCGAGATCAGGATGGAAGGGATCACCAATGAAGTAATGATCAGGTAGAACAGAACGTTTGATCCCGGAAACTTGCGCCGAAACGCCAGCCCACCCATGACAGAGACAACAACCGTGACGACCATGACCATCAGGCCAAGCACAAAGCTGCGCCGGAAACTGCCCCAGATGTCACCCACAGCTTGCTGTTCAAACAAGTCGTAGAACCAGTAAAATGATACGCCTCGCATGGGGAACGTCAGCCCACCTCCCTCACCTTGGAACGACAGAATGCCGATTGTAATCGTTGGCCCGTAAAGGAACAGAATGAAAAGCGCGAAAAAGGCGCTGAGGACGTAGAACGACCGAGGTCGAGGTTCCATCTTAGAGCTCCTTTCGAATGTCGACGAAGCGCAGCAGTATGCCAATTGTGATCAGCACCGTCAGCAACAATACAATCGCGGTCGCTGATGCGCTGGGGTATTGTAGCAAGGCGATATCGTTCGAAATCAGGCGGCCAACGTTCGCCGATTGGGAACCGGACATGAACCGGACCGTAATAAAATCTCCCATCACAAGAGTGACCACAAAGATTGTGCCAATCATGATCCCTGGTTTCGTTAGCGGGATGATGACATTCCAGAGGATTTGAGCGCCATTAGCACCCGCGTCCCGCGCCGCCTCGATTAGGGATTTGTCGATGCGCATCATCGTATTGAAAATTGGGACGACCATGAACAACGTGTAGAGATGTACGAACGCGAGAATAACGGCAAAGTCTGAGAACAAAAGCCACTCGATCGGGTCGTCAATCACGCCCCAAGACATGAGCGTCGAATTGGCAATTCCGTTGCGGCCCAGAAAAGGGATCCACGAAATCATACGGATAATATTGCTTGTCCAAAACGGGATCGTGCAGAGCAAGAACAGCGCGATTTGCCACGTCTGGCTACGGATATGGAACGCCAGATAATAGGCGACTGTGAATCCAATCAGAAGTGTACAGGCCCAAGTGATTACTGCGTATTTGAATGTGTTGAAAAAGACTGTGTAGGTTACGGGCGATCCGAAGAGGAAGGCGTAGTTGTCAAATTCGAACGCGGGAATGATCGAAAACTCAGTGGCCCGCCAGAAGCTGACAATCACGATCAATACAATCGGCAGTACTAGAAAAATTAACAGAACAGCTGCCAAAGGCGACACCATGAGCAGACTCGAAATAGCGGGATTATCGCGTAATTTTTTCATTGGGCATTCTTAAATTGGGAGATGGGTGCGCCACCATGTAGCGCACCCAAAAGTCTTCTTAAGCGGCGATGAATTCATTCCACTTGCGGACCATGTACTGGTTCTCGTCCATGACAGAGTTCCAACAAACCACTGAGCCCATCCGATCAAGGAAGGAACCACCATCGCGAACTTCGCCCGCGCCAGCCAGTTTGTCCCCTGTTGGCGACAGGATGTCGCCTTCGGCAGCCTTGCCTTCGTACCAGAAGCCCCATTCGTCTTCTGACATGAACTCTTTGGACGTTTCAGGAACCGCAGAGTAGTAGCCTTGACGCATCAGGTAACCGCCAACCCAACCGGACAGGTACCAGTTGATGTATTCGTAAGCTGCTTCCAATTCGATGCCAGAAAGTGCAGCGGAAATACCCAAGCCGCCGCCCCATGAACGGTAGCCTTCTTCCAGCGGCTGGTAGACACATGGGATGCCTTGGGATTTGACTGCGGTGATCGCAGGGGACCACATGGATTGAATCACGACTTCACCCGAAGCCATCAGGTTGACCGATTCATCGAACGACTTCCAGAAGGCACGGAACTGGCCATTCTGTTTAGCTTCGGTGAAGATCGCCATTGTCAGGTCGATCTCTTCTTTCGTCATGTTGCCTTTGTCTGGATAAGTGTATTCACCCATGGATTCCACGACCATAGCCATGTCCATGATCCCGATGGACGAGATATCGAGGATTGATGCTTTGCCTTTGAATTCAGGGTTCAGCAGCTCAGACCAGTTGTTAATCGGACGACCAATCAGGTCAGGACGGATGCCTAACGTGTCAGCGTTGTAAATCGTCGGGATCAGGGTCATCCAGCCGGATTCCTCCTGAACGAAATCTGTACCGTTCTGGCCGGATGTGAAACCAACTGTGTGTGGTGCTGTACCCTGCGCGATGGTGCTTTCAGGTGTCAAAAGGCCGCTGCGGAAAGTACCGGCAATCTTATCGTAGTTGTCGATTTTGGTGGTATCCATCGCCTGCAAGTTTCCGGCCGCCCATACTTTCTTACAGATGAAGTATTCGATGTCGGCAATGTCGAAACTGTTCGGCTGCGTGGCTGCGCGCTGTGTGACGCTATCCGTATCAAGCGCAGTCATTTCGAGCGTAAAGCCGAGGTCTTCTTGCACCTTGTTGGCGACGTCATTCAGGTTGGACACACCAGTACCGAATTGGCGCAATGTTACGTCTTTGATATTTTGCGCCCATAGCATCGGCGCACCTAAAGTTGTCGCCCCAGCGGCCACGGCTGTTGAGGCGGCACCTTTCAAAAGCGTTCGGCGGCTCAGGCCGTTTCGTTGAGTGAATTTAGTCATTGGTTTGTCTCCTTGTCGGGTTGGTGAAGGCGCCGCAGTTCATGCGGTCAGTTTGTGTTGATCGTTGGCGTCCCAGTGCAGACCGATCAGGTCGCCGGGGTGGTGCGGGTTGGCAAAGAAAGTGGAGTCAGGAATGATCGCAATGACCTCTTGGTCGCCTGTAATCCGCGCAGACAAGGACACATGGGTGCCTTGATACTCTACGGCTGTCACATTCCCTTCGACCGCGCCTTGTTTGGGTTCCGTTACCGAAACCGCATCAGTGCGAATTGCGAAATGGCCTGTTGGCAGGGCAACCACGTTGTGTCCGCCCATGAATTGCGCCACGAACTGGGTTTGCGGGGCGTTGAACACGTCCTGCGCTGGTCCAGCTTGTTCAATAACTGCGTTATTCATCACAATGATATCGTCGGCCAAAGCCAGTGCTTCGTCTTGGCCGTGCGTGACATGGATAAAGCTGATGCCAAGCTCTTTTTGGAGCTTACGCAGTTCTCCCCGCATGCGGATCCGTAAGAATGGATCGAGGGCAGACAAAGGCTCATCCAGCAGCAAGACTTGAGGACGGGTAATTAAAGCACGGGCTAGTGCGACGCGCTGCTGCTGCCCACCGGAAAGTTGATCGGGTAACCGGCCTGCAAGGTTTGTGAGGTCGACCAGTTCCAGCATCTCATGGGCTTGAGCATGCCGCTTTGCTGTCTCTGCCCCCTTCATCTTGAGGCTAAAAGCAACATTATCCAAAACGCTAAGATGCGGAAACAAAGCGTAATTCTGGAACATCATAGCTGTGCCGCGCTGTGCGGGCGGCAAATGAGAAACATCACGTCCGGCCAGTACGATAGAGCCGTCACTCACGCTTTCGTGGCCAGCAATCATGCGCAATGTCGAAGATTTCCCGCAACCGGAAGGGCCAAGCAAGCAGGTGTAGCTATCAGATTTGAAACGGTAATTGATAGCGTCGACAGCAACCGTGGCGCCGTAGCGCTTGGTCACAGAAACGAGTTCTAGATCTTGTTTACTCATGCAGGCCCCCGATCGCAGATGAGTCCAGCAGCTCTTTCAAGCAGAGATCATGCAATCGTTAACGGACTTGGCCGAACGTGATTTGAAGAATGCGCCTAGTATTTCATCGCGCTAGAAAGGGAGTGATCACTAATTGCGCACAATATTGTATACAATTTATATCTATATTGTTGATGACCTGAGTGGGGGTTGCCTCTCGAATCTGGCTCTGGCATCCGACATATAGGAGACTGAAATGATGTTGAACTCACCCACAGCCGATACGACCATCGTCACTACTGAGTCCATCGCAAGTGCTTTGTCACAAGCCATTCATGAACACCGTTTAGCCCCCGGCACCAAGTTAGGCGAGGATGAACTCTCGGATATTTACCGCGTGTCACGCACTATGGTGCGCGCAGCGCTACAATCCCTTTCTCATCAGCAAATCGTCGAAATTAAACGCAACCGCGGTGCATTCGTGGCACAGCCGAGCCTTACAGAAGCCCACGAGGTCTTTGAGGCCCGCGAACTGTTAGAACCACGCACCGCCAAAAGCGCTGCTTTGAATGCCACGCCTGAGGATATAGCGCTACTTAATGATCATATCACACAGGAGCATGCAGCACTGGCGGCAGGTGATCGTGGGCGCGCTTTGTACCTCTCAGGGCTGTTTCATCTTGAGATTGCTCGGATTGCAAAGCAGCAAACAATTGCGGACATGATCAATGTTTTGATCGCCCGCTCTTCGTTGATCATTGCGCTTTACTGGCGGCGCGAAAGTGCGTTGTGTGAAAGCCAAGCCCATCATGCTTTGATAAAAGCGATTGCAGACAACAACGGCGCGTTCGCAGAAGAGTTGATGCAAAGCCATCTTGTCGACCTTCATTCAGCGCTTAACTTACACGAACTGCCCCCAGTCGGGCAGAATTTGAAAGCTATGCTGCTGGGAGCTGCACCAACGCAAGAAACGTCTTAATATTCTGTACCGCTGCGACAACCGAAGAAGCCAGCGATCAGCAATGGTAACTTCTAATGCAAGTGGCTGAGTATTTGCCAAGCTGACATTTGAGAAACTGAAGCGAAGGGCGGCTTCGTCCCGCATTGCAGAACTTGGCGAACGTTTGCTCCCCGCCCGATTGTTCGCCTTTCATTTAGCTAACTTTTAGCAAGTGCGTGTGGAACCAAAATGTTCACACCATTCTGCAAGTTACCGAAAGAGGCACCCAATTCTCGCTTGCACAATAGGTCAGTTGGCGCATTCCCTCTGATTTGCCGTACTGCCAAATGCCGTCCGGCCAGATTCAGTATTTAGAGATTTTGCGTCGCAAGCACCAATATGTAGCGACGCTGTCCGCATCCCAATATCTTTGCCCCGATTCCGAGACAACTTTACCCCGATTTACAAACTTTAGTGCGTCCAAGCGCCACGACGGTTCGTTGCAAAATTTTCACCGTAACCGCCGGCGCGGATGTTGGCGCGGCGTGACTTAGGCTCTTGGACCGTAGCCTCGATCCCGTGAGACTTTGCGTAATCCAGCGCCGCTTCTTTGGTATCAAAAGACATCTTAACCTGCGTTTGCGTATCGCTTGACGAGGTCCAGCCCATCAAAGGGTCAACATCACGCGCAGATGTTTGAGCATACTCCAACACCCAATGCTTGGTCTTGGCAGTTCCCGAAGACATTGCAGTTCGGGCTGGCTGGTAGATACGTGCTCGCATGTGAAGGGCTCCTGTTGATACCGTTATATCGGACAAACTCGGCCCTAGTGCAATCCCTGTGGTTCGGTGAATTTGTCACATAAACACGCAACAATGCAGTCGCCGCCCGTCCCTGACAGTCTGCTGACACACTGCTGTCAGCAGCCCCCCTTGAACCCACGCGCTCAGCTGTCACATTAGGGTCTGACAGGAGCCTCTATGCCATACGCCCAGACAGACAAATCCGAAGCCGAACAATTCCTCGCTAATCCGGCACCGGACGTGAAGACGCGCGAAAAACTCGAAGGTGGTCGCGCGTTTCAACTGGTGACTGAGTTTGACCCAGCGGGTGATCAACCCACTGCGATCAAAGAACTGTCCCAAGGCATCCGAGACGGTGAACGCGATCAGGTATTGCTGGGCGCGACTGGTACTGGCAAAACATTCACCATGGCGAAAATGATTGAGGAAACTCAACGTCCTGCGATCATTTTGGCCCCGAACAAAACCCTCGCGGCGCAGCTTTATGGGGAGTTCAAAGGCTTCTTTCCTGACGCCGCCGTGGAATACTTTGTTTCCTTTTATGACTACTACCAACCCGAGGCCTACGTCGCGCGATCAGATACCTTCATCGAGAAGGAATCCCAGATCAACGAACAGATTGATCGGATGCGCCACTCTGCCACGCGGGCGCTGTTGGAGCGTGATGATGTAATCATCGTCGCGTCCGTGTCTTGCATTTACGGCATCGGGTCGGTGGAAACCTACGGCGCTATGACCCAAGATTTGCACGTCGGCGGTGAATACGACCAACGCGGCATCATGGCGGACCTCATCGCGCAAGCCTACAAGCGCAACGACCAAGCCTTTCAACGCGGCACGTTCCGCGTGCGTGGCGACTCACTGGAGGTTTGGCCCGCCCACCTTGATGACCGCGCCTGGAAGTTGTCGTTCTTTGGCGAAGAACTGGAAACCATCACAGAATTCGACCCCCTAACGGGAGAAAAGACCGACACCTTCGAAAAGGTCCGCATTTACGCGAATTCGCACTATGTGACGCCAAAACCAACGATGAAACAGGCAATTGTGGGGATCAAGAAAGAGCTGAAGATCAGGCTCGACCAACTGGTGAACGAGGGCAAGCTGCTCGAGGCGCAGCGGCTTGAACAACGCTGCAATTTCGATCTCGAGATGCTCGAGGCGACGGGCGTGTGCAACGGGATCGAAAACTATTCCCGTTATCTGACAGGCCGAGCACCGGGTGAGCCGCCCCCCACCCTGTTTGAATTTATCCCCGATAATGCTATCGTATTTGCCGATGAATCCCACGTTTCCGTGCCACAGATCGGTGGCATGTATAAGGGCGACTTCCGACGCAAGATGACACTGGCGGAACACGGGTTCCGCCTGCCGTCTTGCATGGACAACCGTCCGCTGAAGTTTGAGGAATGGGACGCCATGCGCCCCCAGTCGGTTTTCGTCTCTGCTACCCCCGCGGCATGGGAAATGGAACAGACCGGCGGCGTGTTCACCGAACAGATCATTCGGCCCACGGGGCTACTTGATCCTGTGATTGAAATTCGCCCTGTAGACACGCAAGTCGATGATATTATGGATGAAATCCGCAAAGTCACCGCGGATGGGTTCCGCACGTTGGTCACGACATTGACCAAACGTATGGCCGAAGACCTCACCGAATACCTGCACGAGAACGGCATCAAAGTACGTTATATGCACAGCGACATCGACACAATCGAGCGCATCGAGATCCTACGCGATCTGCGCCTTGGGGCGTTTGATGTGCTGATCGGGATCAACTTGTTGCGCGAAGGTTTGGACATTCCTGAATGCGGGCTGGTCGCCATTCTTGACGCCGACAAAGAAGGTTTCTTGCGTTCTGAAACCTCATTGATCCAAACAATTGGCCGCGCAGCTCGTAACGCCGAAGGGCGCGTCATCATGTACGCGGATCGCATCACTGGCTCCATGGAACGCGCGATGGGCGAAACCGACCGCCGCCGCGCCAAACAGATCGCCTACAACGAAGAACATGGCATCACCCCTGCGACAGTCAAAAAGAACGTCGAAGACATTCTTGCAGGCCTCTACAAAGGCGACGTCGACATGAACCGTGTTACAGCCACGGTCGACAATCCCCTACACGGCGCCAATCTTGAGGCCGTTCTGGACGGGCTGCGAGGCGACATGCGCAAAGCAGCAGAAAATCTCGAATTCGAAGAGGCCGCGCGCCTGCGTGATGAGGTTAAACGTCTGGAAGCCGTTGATCTGGTGATCTCCGACGACCCCCTCGCGCGGCAATATCAGGTGGATAAGGCCGTCAACGACGCGAAAAAAGCAGAAGGCAGATCACAAGCTGGCAGACCGGGCCAACGTGGTGGAATCAAGCCGCGGAAAAAGAGGGGCGGGTAATAGATCGTCCGTTGATTGCGAAACAGAAACAGTACTGCAAAAATGAAAATACTGTTTGCAATTGATCGCGAAACGATGTCCAAACCTGCCAGTGCAGATTATTGCTTTTAATTAATAAGTTAACACTCTCAGCACCCCCTCGATTTCCAATTAGTTGCGAAATCTGTCATTTCCGCTACGTAAGCCTCAAAATATCGAGTACAGAAATAGAATCTATTCCGTTACCGTTTTCGGTCACGGATATTAGCGTTAATTTTTTGAATAGAGGAAGAACAATGAAAATTTTAAAAATTGCTGCAACTTTGGTGGCCTTGCTTGCGGCGCCCGCTGCTTTTGCAGCACCGATCAATTCGCCTGTCGCTGATAACGCTTATATTACAAAAGGTGGTCTTGATTGGGCTTGGGCCGCACCATGTGCGCCAACGTCACCAACCTGTGGAGCCATCGACCTAAGCTACCAAGGCGGCTTGGGTTGGCGCCTGCCGACGTTGGCTGAATTCAACGCTGCAGCAATCGTCGCGATGGATTTTGTATTCGCTGGTGCAAACGTTACATTGGGTGGTAGCGACGCCGTTGGCAACTATTTCACAGCCGGATCTCCGGGCGGCGACGCAGCTTGTGCGGCCGCGTGGTTCAGCTCCACACACACACACTGTGACTGGAGTGACGGAAATTCCGGCCGGTGGGCTGTCAACAACCCAGGGGTTTCATACGCGGAGTCCCTCGTCGTGCGGGCGGCTAATGTTTCAGCTGTACCTGTACCTGCAGGCCTGCCGTTGGTCCTAACAGGCATGGCTGCCTTTGGATGGATGCGCCGCAAGAACCGCGCTGCATAAAGCAGACGAATATAGAAAAAGCGGCGTAGAAATCTGCGCCACTTTTTTTGGCCCCAAAGTATTTCTTTAAATCCCTAAGCCGGATTATCCATCCGTGCCGAATATCTAACCTCACCCTTCACGGGTTCCGACCAGATGATATCGAACGCATCCGAATTGGACCCGTTCACAGGTTCTGCGTAAGGCATTGAAAACACGGCATCGTTTGACCCATTGCGGATTGCACCAACGGGCACCAAAGCATCAATCGTGCGCGCCCAACCACCGAACGGCAGATAACCTTCGGTATCAATCGTCCACGTCGCATCAACCGAATTTTCGCTGTGCGTATCGATATGCGGGTTTCGTGTTGGCTGGCTGATCCCATTGAACGCATTGCCTTGGAAAATGATGTTGCGCATTAAATCGTAGCGCAGGTCAGCATAGGTCGTATCGATCTGTTCAACCCGCCCAACAGTCGCTGAGTTGGTGCGGAATACGTTGCCCTGAACAGACAACCCGTTGATCGCGTGATCTTGCCCATGGGGCTTGATCACAATCCACGAAAACGCAGTCGTGACGTCACTCACCAAAAAGATATTGCCCGTTATCGTAAGTCCGCCAAAGGAATACCCCGTCGCATCGGGCGTCGCGTCGTGTTCGTTCGTCCACTCGATAAAGTTGTTATCAATGTAGTTGCCGACGAACGTGGTCAGGCAATTGGGGGACGTCAAAACAACACCCGCCAAACGCGGCCCATCATCCTGATTGTCACCTTGGAACCAGTGATTGTTGGCGATGATATTCCCGTTGCCCTGCAGAACGCAGAAGTGCCGGAACCGAACACCACGATTATTACGGATTTTCGGATCGTTGGCATTTACATTGAACGCGATGGACTGCCGATTGCGGGATTCAATATCCTGCTCGTCCGACACAAACATATTTCGATCAATGATCATGCCCTGACATCCGGTCCCATGGGACGTCATTCCGCGGTTCTTGGGACGTTTGAAATTGCAGTCGCGCACTTGAAACACCAACCCGTTGGGTGGAAGCAACACGCCGCTGGTTTCGCCGTCACAGCTGAACTCAATGTTATCAAGGATCATATCCGATAACTTCGTGAACCCGCTGAAATCCAAAAGATATTTGAACCGCGTAAACGTGAATTCCTGCGTTCCGATCGCATCAAACATTTGCGCATTAAGCGTTACTTCAGAATTCGCGACATCCACCGACGTCACATATATCTCTCGGCTCACGCCATTCCCTGTGACCAAGGAACCGGGTTGGATCGCACTGATATTCGCCACGTTCGTCAGTTTGATCGAGTCAGACGCGCTATAGGTCGCCTGCGCCACAACAACATCACTTTCCCAAGCAGGGCCATCAATGGGCTGGAATTGCCCGTTACGTATGACGCGTCGAACTTCAAACTTGTCTTTATTGTTGACTGCGGCCTGCATATTGACGGGTTCCGACAGTGAAATGCGCCGCCCCCCCAAATCAAGGCTTTCGTGGTCCGCGAAATTCAACAACGCTTGGAACGCTTTCTTGAACGCTAACTCTTCGTCAACAAAGGCATCAACATAGGTCGAGTAGTCGAAATTCTTCTGGAAGATCAGGCGGTGTTCGTCGCCCATCATGACCGTGCCTTGAAACCTAACTTGGTTATTAAACGTCACTGACCCTCCAAGGAAATACGTCCCCTCAGACACCAAGACCTCGCGGCCATCGGCATCCTGATCGGCAGCTTCAAAAGCCGCTGAATCGTCCGTCACACCATCGCCCAGTGCGCCATAGTCGCGCACATCCACGATGCCTACCTGATCCCTCAGGAACACGGATGACACATCCTCAATGGTGATATCATCAACACGCACAACGCCCCCGTTCGAGCCAGTCAAATCGATCCCGAAATGCCCATAGCTCGCGCTGGCCCATGTCATGTCGACACCAGTGCGCGCACCAGTGCCGATGATCGCGGAGACTTCAAACACCTCACCATAGCTGGTGATCGATACCGACGGTCCGTTCGTCACAACGCCAGCCAGTTCCGTCCCCCCCGCTTCTCCGGCCCAACCCGCGATCCGGACGTCTGGCAATGCCCCCGACAGGCATTTAACCTTGGCGGTCACTTGCAAGTAACATCCCGGCAACACAGAAGTTTCCCCCATATACCGAAGCTTTGTCACCGAACTGGATTTTACGATTTCAATGCAACCTGCAAAGTCCTGATCCGCAGGAACATACACCCCGCCACCGGATTGCTCATAGGTATCCGACCCCGGCGTGCCATCCCCACTCGACCACACATCCAAACCGTCGGAAAATGGTGGCGGCGTAAACACCAGCCCGTCAGTAATCACCTTGTTCATAGGAAGCCCCTTAGATTTGGGGTCGACCAATCAACCCCACCACAACCAGACCAAACGGCCCGACGGGCGCGCAGATCAACGGCTGATAGGGATAGTCGTTAGTGGTAAACGGCCCCTGACAGCACCGTGACGGTGCGCCTTGGTTTTAAGCAACGACAAGGGCTGTACTTAGGAAAACATCTCGGGTGCGGGGATCACGT
The DNA here is from genome assembly GCF_021532625.1 of Octadecabacter algicola. GTDB lineage: Bacteria > Pseudomonadota > Alphaproteobacteria > Rhodobacterales > Rhodobacteraceae > Octadecabacter > Octadecabacter algicola. The sequence goes on along the minus strand of NZ_JAKGAR010000002.1, from coordinate 376,711 downwards.
GCACAGCATTAATCAGCCACCCCTGAGGGGTCTCAATCATCTCATAGTCAAGAATATGGAACAGACCATCCGGTCCCCGTATCTGAACCTCTTGGCGAGTTTGAGAACCGGTTTCTTCTGAGTCCAGGAAACGTACATCCGAATTGTCCCACACCATCGGATAACCGTTTTCAACCATGCGGCCGAATGTCTCGGGCGTTCTAAAAATGCCTTGGATCATCGGACTGGCATACTGCCAAGCCTCTTGCACATCACGATCCCGAAACGCTTGCAGCTGACTGTTAATAACGTCTTCGATTGACTGATCTTGTGCGTTGGCCGCCGTAGCGAACAAAGCCAACGTTAGAATAGCATCTTTTATCGACGGCATCTCGCTCTCCCGTTTGTCTCCGTATCTATGATACGCAGCCAAACGGGGTTTGGTTCATTTCACCAAATCGCCGGACAAACCCGCCTCGATCAGAGCGATAGACTCCTCAACGCCGTAGAGTGCAATAAACCCACCAAAACGTGGGCCTTGTTTCGCGCCCAAAAGCACCTCGTACAAGCAGGAGAACCAAGCCCGCAGGGGATCAAACCCATGCACCTTGCCAACAGCGAACACGATAGACTGCAAGAATTCATCATTGTGCCAGTCAACGTCCGGCAGTGGCATGTCCTTGCCTTCTTGCTCGTTCTTCTGGGCAATCGTGGCCAACGCAACCTCTTCGGATTTCAGGCAAGCGATCAACGCTTGCAGTGCACCACGTTCTTGCTCCGTTGGGAGGCGGAAAACCTTCTGCGGTTCCACGAAATCCTTGTAATAGCGCACAGCAAATCCAGCGGCAGCATCCAGATCAGGATTGCCTTCAGGCGACGCGTCTGGCGCATAGCGCTGAATAAAGCTCCAAAGCTTATCTTTGTCCGTTGCCTGAGACACGCTAGCAAGGTTCAACAACATCGAGAACGGAACAACCATCGTGCTTTCTGGCACGTTCTCACCATGAATGTGGAACACAGGGTTGTTCAACTTGCCCGCATCATCCTGCTTTGGATAGGCGCGCAGCTGTTGGTGGTATTCATCAACCGCCTTCGGGATCACATCAAAATGCATCCGCTTTGCAGTTTTAGGCTTCAAGTACATGAAGTAAGATAGGCTCTCGGTGCTGGCATAGGTCAGCCATTCATCGATGCTCACCCCGTTGCCGGACGTTTTTGAAATCTTGTGGCCCTGATCGTCTAAGAACAACTCATAAGAGAAGTGTTCCGGTTTCTTGCCGCCCAAAATCTCGCAAATTCGGTCGTAGATCGGCGTGTTAGTGCTGTGATCCTTGCCATACATTTCAAAATCAACGTCAAGGCTCGCCCAGCGCGCACCAAAGTCCGGCTTCCACTGCAGCTTCACATTGCCGCCTGTCACGGGGACTGTGAATTCCTTGCCAGTCTCGTCTTCAAACGTCACTGTACCGTTCTTTGCATCGACATGCTTCATCGGCACGTACATTACGCGGCCAGATTCAGGGTGCATCGGCAAGAAGATGGAATAGGTTTCTCGGCGCTCTTCGCGCAAGGACTTCAACATTACCTTCATCACATCGTCGTACTTTTCCGCAGCCCGCAAAAGTACCTCATCAAAAGCGCCGGATTCATAGTATTCCTTGCCCGAGATGAACTCGTATTCAAACCCGAACGTATCCAAGAACCGACGCAACATGGCGTTGTTATGGTGGCCAAAGCTCTCATATTCGTCGAACGGGTCAGGTACGGATGTCAGCGGCAACTGCATGTACTGCTCCAACCGCTCTGGGTTGGGCACGTTGCTTGGCACTTTACGCATTCCATCTAAATCGTCGGAAAAACAGATCAGCCGCGTAGGAATATCCGAGATCACCTCAAAAGCGCGGCGGATCATCGTTGTGCGGCTCACCTCACCAAAGGTTCCGATATGCGGCAAACCAGAAGGGCCATAGCCGGTCTCAAACAACACATGATCCTTGCCGGACGCTTCAACCCGTTTCAGAAGCTTTCGTGCTTCTTCAAAGGGCCAAGCCTTGGAGGTCATTCCAGCGTCACGCAAATTGCTCATGGGTCTTCTCTATGAATATGGGCCACCACCCCTATGGTGCGGCATGTCGCGCGTCCTATTGCAGTGCTGCCTTGTCGTCAATAAATGTGAACCAACAAGCAGGAGTACTACTCGATGCCAGACTCAATTTCCGGGACCCCGTCCCTTACCGCCCAAGACGCATTATGTGCGGTCATGATCGCCGTATCTGCCAGTGACGAAAACATCCGCACAGCGGAGCTGGTGAAAATCACTGACATTATCAATAACCTGCCCGTTTTTGCTGGCTACGACGCGGATCATGTCCCGCGTGTGTCACAAACCGTCTTTGATCTATTTGATCAAGAAGATGGCCTAGATGCGCTCTTTGGGCTGATCCGCCAAACCTTGCCAGAACGCCTGAACGAAACCGCCTATGCAATGGCTTGTGACGTGGCAGCGGCCGACGGAGACATCGCGCAATCCGAACTGCGTATGCTCGAAGAAATCCGCTATGAGCTAAATATTGACCGCCTCCATGCGGCAGCCATTGAACGTGGCGCACGTGCGCGTCACATGACGCTTTAACCGCGCTCGAGGTCCAATACTTCGTCGCGATAGACCAAACCCCAGCGTTGCAGCAGTTGTTGTTGCAACCGCTTGGACCGCCTGTTCCATTCAATCGAACCTGCAGGGACTTCATCGCCCGCTGCTTTGCCGCGCTCACGGCGTTCGATATCTGCGGTGAAAATCGCAAACGCGAGATCCTTGCCCTCAACCGTTTCAATATATCCAGACAGCGCACTGACGAAATTCAGTGTGCCCGTTTTCGCTCTAACTTCAATAGGATACCCCTCAAGACGATTGTTGTCGGCATCCGTCATCGCAATGCGTTTCAGAATGGGTCTCAACGGCCCGTCCGGCCCTTCTTGGAGCAACAGTTTCACCATATCATCCGCACTAATCCGGTTTTCGTCGCTCAGCCCCGAGTGATCGACAAACTTCGCCTCCAGACCAAACGTCTCTCCGACCCATGTGGTCATGTGCGCCGCGGAGGTTTCGATGCCCAGAGCCGTTCCGAACCGTGCCTGAGAAGCGGCCAATCCGCAGATTTCTGCAGTAAGGTTGGTCGAATACAACAACATATCATTGAGAATTGTGCGCAGCGTGCCACTGCGATGCTGCGCGATCTCGTCCCCGTCAGGCAGGTCGTCTATCACCTCAGGTTCTGGCAAACGCAGCCCGATTTCAGCCGCAAGCGTTCGGAACACATCACCGGCATACAATGCAGGCTGGCGTACAGGCATCCAACGTGACCCTCCGTTACCCAAAGCGGATCGAGCGACCGACCAAGAATCCGGCCCATCTGTCGCAAACACAGGCGCACCACGGTCAACGATGCGGACTTTTGCCATACGGACCCTCGGAACACGGTTATCCGTGCGGGCATCCATCGTTGTCTGCCAATTACCGCTTACGCGCCGCCATTCAAAATGAACGCGGTTAAAGTTCAAATTCAGCCCGCTGACCGCCGGATTATACCCAAGGTGGTCCAACTGTGATGGTTCAATCTCTTCGGCGTAGGGCAACGCCCCGCGCCAGCACAACAAACGGCCCGTGACCTCTGAAATGCCCGCTGCTTTTGTTGCTTCCGCAAGTTCAGCCAAATGATCTGCCGAAAGTGTGGGGTCGCCTCCACCAGCCAAAATCAAATCACCACTTAAAATGCCTTCGGAAATGCCCCCAATCGCAAAAACACGCGTCACGAACCGATGCGCTCCGCCCAAAGCATCCAGCGCATAAAGCGCGGTCACTGCCTTGGTCACACTCGCAGGCGGAAGCGATACCCCCCCATCAACCCGCTCCAGAACCTCGCCCGTACGGGCATCCGCAAGAACGCAACCAACCGTTCCATCCAGATCAGCAGCTGCGATGAGTTCTTCAATTGTTGCCCGCAAACGTGGGGCAATACGTGGGATCGGGCTGCTTTCGGGCGCGGCGGACGCAACAGGTACCTCAGAACGTGCATTCGGCCGAATGGACTGCAACGGCCCCTCTGCCAATGCGGCACCTGCAGTACTGGTTAACAATCCGCCCAATAGGGCCCGGCGCGTAAGGTTCACAGACATTAAACTACTCTAATTCTCATCATCATCGCCAACAACCGTACCAGGTGTCCAATCCCCTGCATTTCTGATCGCAGTCGATGACGATTGCGACATCGGCAGGTTAATAAAGGTCCACACAGGCGCTTCAGACTGTCCCAGCAATGACGCAGCGCGACCGATCAAACGATTTTCACGATACATCCGAGCGGCCCGTGACATCCGTGCAGAGATCCGATCTCCCGGACGAGCAAAAACAGCAACAGGAACACGATGCATGATCTCCTGCCAATTTTGCCAAAGATGGAACTGTGTCAAATTATCGGCCCCCATGAGCCAGACAAACCGAACATCTGGATAGGCTATCTGCAGCTTTGCAATCGTTTCTGCGGTATAACGAGTCCCAAGGCGCTGCTCGATGTCGGTAACCTGAACACGGGGGTGCTGCATTACCGCTTTTGCCCGCGAAACACGATCGGCTATCGGCGCCGGTCCCTTTTCTTTCAATGGATTCCCGGGGCTAACCAGCCACCAGACCCGATCCAGTCCCAAACGAGTTATCGCAGCCTTGGAAATATGGGCATGCCCTTCGTGGGCCGGATCAAACGATCCCCCCAGCAATCCCACCACCTGACCAGCGCGAGCATATGGCATTCCATTACGTTGCATTAAACGGTCCTTACGCAGCACCCGCCCTAATGGCAATTCCGCTTTGGCGAAGCGCTCAATGTCTTAGGTGAAAACTTCTACGGTTTTGGGCCTCAAAAGCTGCCTAGACTGTTAACAATAATCAAACACATTTACTCCAAAGTAAGAAAAAGCAGTCGAACAAAGGGTTATCGGTGTCCATTTTCGTCGTTTCGATTCTCTTTCTGGGTGCTCTCGCTCTGGTTTTGATACCATTGCTTTATCGGGCGTGTCGGCACAACACACGCCTGCGCGATGAACTTCACGAAACCCGACGTGACATTGCCCAAACCTTGCATGACGTAGAACACCTTAAACTCGCATGTGAACACGCGCCTGACGGGATCGTAATCCAAGACATGAAGGGGCGAATTCTTTGGGCAAACAATTCTTACTGTCGTATACATGGACTTTCACGAGAAGAGGTAATTGGGCGCTCCCCTCTCGAACACGCCCTACCCGACGGCAAGAAATTTTCAGCACAACAGATTGCAGATTTCCGATTTGATCCGGCAGACCCAAAATGGAACGGCTACGAACTGGTGGAAAATCAGCGTTCAGACGGAACTCTGTTCTGGAATCAGATTAGCGTTTCATTTGTTAAAACGGCCGAAGGCGAAGAGAACGCAATTCTTGTTTGCCGCGATGTAACCGAACAAGTTGATCAACAGACGCAACTGCATGACATCAGCCAACGCCTTGAACAACAAGCAACGCATGACACACTTACCGGCATCCCAAACCGGGGAGCGTTTCTAGATTTCATAGAAGGCGCGCTGGGCACAGAACAACGTGATCCCGTCGGCCTTCTGCACATCGACCTCGATAACTTCAAAGACATGAACGACACCCACGGCCATTCTGCTGGAGATGCCGTGTTAGTCCATGCCGCCAACGTAATCCGAGACAACATTCGTAATTGCGATTTGGTAGCGCGGGTAGGCGGGGATGAATTTGTCGTGGCGTGCCCAGAATCGACGGACCTCGACCATCTTAACCGTTTAAGTCAGGCCCTAATCCAAGCAATCTCGGAACCTTTTGAATGGATGGGACGAATTCTTCGGGTTCAGGCAAGCATTGGTGCCGCGTTATCGCATTCACAACCTTCGACGGCGGGCGAATTACTCGTGAGATCCGATTTCGCCCTTTATGAGGCGAAACGCTCTGGCCGCAATCAAGCCGTCCTTTATGATGAGGACCTACATGCTCGACATTCTGTCCAGCTGCGCCATGCTCTCGACTTGGCCGAAGCCATCGATATCGGCGCACTTGATTTCTACTTTCAACCAACAATGGACCTCACATCGCGGCAAATCGTCGGGATGGAAACACTTGTTCGATGGCTGCACCCGGAAGACGGGTTAATCCTTCCAGATGACTTCTTGCCCATTGTGAAAGACTTGGGGCTCATGGGATCGCTAGATCTGCTCGCGATGGAGGCAGCCCTTTCGGAAAAAGCACGGCTAAACGAAATTGGACAGGGCCACTTGAACGTCGCATTCAACGCGTCTCCTGAGCTTCTCAATCATCCTGACTTTGTTGATCGATTGGTCTGGGGCGTCGAGGCTGGTTCTATCGATCGATCGCAAATAACAATTGAGGTACTGGAAAACACCGACTTCGGTGAAGCCGCCGAAATCAAATCGCATGCCGCAATCATCAAAGATTTACGACTGGCTGGTTTTCATGTGCACCTTGATGACTTTGGCGTCGGCTTTGCGGGCTTGTCCCATCTCGCATCGTTAGACGTGTCCGGTGTGAAAATCGACCGCAGCTTGATCGGAGCCCTATTGAACGACCCTCAAAGTCGCAAAATTGTTCGCAAAATTGTGGAACTCGCTAATGATCTAGGCCTAACCGTTATCGCTGAAGGTGTAGAAGACGTGCAAGCAGCCAACGTGTTACAGAACATGGGCTGCGCAATTATCCAAGGGTATTGGCTGTCGCGCCCCCTGACGACCGAGGCTTTGCATATCTGGCTTCAGGAGAGCGCGAAAAACGTGCCACCTCTGCACGCTTAGCCTCCTGCACTGCCCATTGCACAGCCCGTCGAGCGCGCGTATTCACTGGCAAAAGCAATTTCCAACCGAGGGACCAGAGACATGGCAGCCTATCAATATGTTTACTTCATGGATGGCGTATCCAAGACCTACCCCGGTGGTAAAAAGGTCTTTGAAAACATTCGCTTGAACTTCCTACCTGGTGTCAAAATCGGCGTTGTGGGCGTGAACGGCACGGGTAAATCCACCCTAATGCGGATCATGGCTGGCCAAGACAAAGAATTTCAGGGCGAAGCATGGGCCGCCGAAGGCGCAACTGTCGGTTATCTGCCGCAGGAACCAGAACTGGACCCAAACCTCACAGTCCGTGAAAACGTCATGCTGGGCGTTAAGGCGAAAAAGGATATCCTTGATCGCTACAATGAACTCGCGATGAACTATTCTGATGAAACCGCCGATGAAATGGCGCAGCTTCAAGACGAAATCGACAGTCAAAACCTGTGGGACCTCGACGCCCAAGTCGACGTTTCCATGGAAGCCCTGCGCTGTCCCGCCGACGACGCCGATGTCACAACACTTTCAGGTGGTGAAAAGCGCCGCGTTGCGCTGTGCCAACTGCTGCTGGACGCGCCAGACATGTTGCTACTCGATGAACCGACCAACCACCTCGACGCCGAAACAATCGCTTGGTTGCAGCAGCACCTGATAGATTACAAAGGCACAATCTTGATCGTCACCCACGACCGTTACTTCCTCGATGCGATCACGGGTTGGATCTTGGAACTCGACCGCGGTTCTGGCATCCCGCACGAAGGCAACTACTCCAGCTGGCTCGAAGCCAAAGCAAAACGCCTCGAAAAAGAGGCCAAAGAAGACAAGTCCAAGCAAAAAACGCTAGAGCGCGAACTCGAATGGATGCGCCAAGGCGCCAAAGCCCGTCAGGCCAAATCCAAAGCCCGTATCAGCGCTTACAACGACCTCGCCAATCAGTCCGAGCGCGAAAAAATGGGCCGTGCCCAAATCATCATCCCAAATGGTCCTCGTCTTGGCTCTCAGGTGATCGAGGTCAAAAATCTGACTAAAGCCATGGGTGACAAACTCTTGGTCGAAGACCTCAGCTTTGATCTGCCACCAGGCGGCATCGTTGGTGTGATCGGGCCAAACGGCGCGGGTAAATCCACGCTGTTCGGCATGCTAACGGGCCAAATCGAACCGGACTCCGGTTCGGTAACGTATGGCGATACGGTTCAGCTTTCCTATGTTGATCAATCCCGTGATGATCTCGATGCCAATGCGACAGTCTGGGAAGAAATTTCTGGCGGCGGCGAAGTGATCAAACTGGGTGATGCGGAAATGAACTCCCGCGCCTACTGTTCCGCGTTCAACTTCAAAGGCGGCGATCAGCAAAAGAAACTGGGCGTACTGTCCGGTGGTGAACGTAACCGCGTGCACATGGCTAAGCTGCTGAAATCCGGCGGCAACGTATTGCTTCTCGATGAACCTACCAACGATCTAGACGTCGAAACGCTCCGTGCGCTCGAAGACGCGCTGGTGGATTTCGCAGGCTGCGCTGTGGTCATCTCCCACGACCGTTTTTTCCTCGACCGGATTTGCACACACATCCTCGCATTCGAAGGCGAAGCCCACGTCGAGTGGTTCCAAGGCAACTTTGAGGACTACGAAGAAGACAAGAAAAAGCGCCTTGGTGCGGATGCGATGGAACCCAAACGGATGAAGCATAAGAAGTTTGCACGCTAAGAATATTGCAATGTGCGGAGTAGCTTTATGATTTGCCACCGTCGGAAATTCGTTTTCCTACACATCGGTAAAACTGGTGGCCAAAGCGTGGAAAAGGCTCTCCGCCCATTTGCATTCTCAAGAATCCAGCGTTTCGTACGTTATGTGGACATAAGAACTACAAAACGCGACCCTTACGGAATCCACGCCGCTGGGTCGCATCCCACCGCCACCGAACTTCGGCAAACGATTGGCGATGAAGCTTACGATTCCTATTACTCGTTCTGCTTTGTAAGAAACCCTTGGAGCAGGCTGCTCTCTTACTATAAGTTTTCAAAACTCAAAGAAGGCCGGCCTGCATTCGATGATGCATCAACTTTAGATTTTAACGCATTTATTGCCAAACACGGCGACACGGCCCCGATGCGCCAGCAATCCGAACTGTTGCTAAACAACAATGGCCAGATCGACGTCGATTTCGTTGGGCGCTTTGAAACCTTAGAGAACGACTTTCAAACCGTTTGTGAGACGCTCGGCTGTTCCGTCGAACTGCCTCACAAGAACAGCACAAAGAAATCTGATTTCAGAACGGCCTACTCCGAAGAGTCTGTTGACCGCGTCGCGAGATGGTTTGCCGACGACGTCACGAACTTTGGTTACACTTTCGAGTAACTTACTTCCGCTTCACGAACTCGGTTAAAATCACGATCCGCTGCCCCTCAACGCGGCCCTCAATGTGCGCGGCATTGTCAGGCACTAAGGAAATGTTGCGCACCGCAGTCCCGCGTTTCGCTGTAAAACCAGCACCTTTCACCGGCAGGTCCTTGACTAAAACAACCGTGTCACCGTGTTCCAGCCGCATGCCGTTGCTGTCAAAATGTTCCAAAACCTCTGCGACATCCTGCGCGCGGGTGAGAACCTCTGGTTCCATCACCATGCTATCGCGCGCATCAGAGGCCCACATCTCTTTGATCTCACCCAAGCGGCGATAAACGGCAATCTGAACGGCAGGCTCTGCAGACCACATCGCCCCCTCAAGGCAGCGCCAATGTGCGGCAGGAACGTCGCCTTCACCCCGACAAGAAGAACATAAAAGCACCTGATCACTCGGCGGCACGTCCACAGAAGCCAATTCGCCCGCTGTGCCGCAAAATTCACAAACGCCACCGGCGCGGTCCATCAATTCATCCCAACGCATCGCGCTAACCCCTTGTTTTATTACCACTCTCAAGACACTGCTCTTGTTCGTTTAGCAACCCCAAACAACCTAAGCGTGAATCTGCCGAAATGACGCGGCGAAGCGATACCTCTTGCAAAACAAAGCGCCCTGCCCCATATCAGCGGTGCAAACGTTATTCTATCTCGACCCCTGTCTACCTTTTACGGCACACAGTTCTTCGACCTAGCACTGACTACGCCACGGTTGCCGCACAATGCGGGCAACATAATTAAAGGAAGACATGACATGGCCAACGGTACAGTCAAATGGTTCAACACAACAAAAGGCTTCGGCTTTATCGCTCCTGAAACTGGCGGCAAGGACGTATTCGTTCACATCTCCGCAGTTGAGCGTTCCGGCCTTACAGGTCTGGCAGACGATCAGAAAGTTACTTTCGACGTCGAAGCTGGCCGCGACGGTCGCGAATCCGCGGTTAACCTCGCACTCGCATAAGCTTTCGGTCTTTTGACCAAAGCAAAGGGCGGCTCCTTTTTGGGGCCGCCCTTTTTCGTATCAATTCGCCAAACCCGAGTTACGCGGCTTTTTCAGTAACCTCGGCCTTTTCGGCAACCTCGCCTTCGACGGCGTCTTTAACGGTTTCCGCAGCCTCTTCTGGAGCAGGCAAAGCCAAGGCTTCGTCTGGCATCTGCTCTGGCAGATCGACGGTGATCAACCCGCTATTTAGGTCGATACCCACCACAGGTTTATCCGCCATCAACGCCAAAACGCTATTGAGCTCATCGACAGCGCGGGCAACGGTATCGCGCTGGGTTTCAATTGCCGCTTTACCGCGGGTCTTTCCAAACAGAAATTTGAACATGACAGTCCCCAAATGTTGCAGTTGCCCAAATGTACTTCGGGCCATTAGGCGGCGCGAGGGGAAAGCAACCGCCCCATTCCCATAACATGTCTATTAAGCGGCAAAGCCAAAAAGCATGAACGGACTAAAGGTGCGTCGCCCATTTTATGTGCGACGTTAGTACGATCAAAACCGCGATCGCTGGCGCACGGCTTGGGGACCAGCCATATCGCCATAAGACGGGCGCCTCAATTCGTAGCGCCCGTGTTAGTTTTACGTTTGGCGACTATTTTAGTCCTTCAGGACGAATGTCACCTTAAGAACAACACGGTACTCATCAATCTTACCGTCAGTGACCGTGACTTTTTGGTCGGCAACCCATGCACCCGTGATCCCCTTAAGCGTCTCGGAGGCGCGTTTGATGCCATTCTCGACGGCATCGTCAAACGACTTGGAAGACGAACAGATGATTTCTGTGACTTTTGCTACGGTATTGGACATATCTTTACTCCTACTAAGTTAGGCGTCCACGCTACCTGTCAGCGGCCTACGGCGCAATCAGCTCGAGAACCGATGGCCCGATCCCGCTTACAATCAGCGCAACGCCTGCGGCGTTTGGATGAATTCCATCGGCCTGCATATAGGCCGCACGCGCGGCGTTTACGTCCCCCCCATCCTCAAGCGGAGCAAAGAAATTTTCATAAAGATCGGCGTCATAGGCACCGGCAAGGTCAGGAAACATCCCCTCAAATGCCACTTCATAGTCCGTGCCATAGTTGCTTGGTGCATCAAGCCCAACCAACAAAACATCGACACCGGCCTCCGTTGCCAACTGCAAAATGGCATCAAGATTGGCACGGCTTACGGCCGGATCAATGCCTCGTAACAGGTCGTTACCACCCAGATTTAAGATCAGTGCATCCACATCCGGCGTCAACGTCCACGCCACGCGGCTTAGCCCGCCTGCTGTCGTATCACCTGACACACCAGCATTTATCACCTCAACATCTTCGCCCTTGGCCAGCAACCACGCCTCAAGTTGCGGCACAAATCCGTCCTCAATTGGCAGCCCGTAGCCTTGGGTCAAAGAATCGCCTAAAGCGGCAATTGTCTTGGTTTCCGCCTGCGCCATGCCAACGGTCAAAATCATCGCCAAACACAGGTTGCCACTCGCGCGGATCACCCCATATGTCAAAGAGCCCAAACCCGAAAAGGCCCGACCAATGACTGATGCTTTGTCCCTTTCCGACGTATCCCTCTCTCTGTCAGGTAACGCCGGAACCGTTGATATCTTGCATGATATTTCACTGACCGTGCCGCAGGGTGAAACGCTCGGGTTGGTGGGGCCTAGTGGATCGGGCAAATCATCACTCCTCATGTTGATGGGCGGGCTAGAAACAGCCAGCGACGGAACCATCACCGCACTTGGCACAGACCTTACCCGAATGGGCGAAGACGCGCTCGCACGGTTTCGTAGGGATAATATGGGCGTGGTGTTTCAATCTTTCCACCTCATCCCGACAATGACGGCACTGGAAAATGTAGCAACTCCGCTGGAACTCGCGGGTGTTCGCGATGCCTTTGAACGCGCCGCCAATGAATTGGCGGCCGTTGGGCTTTCTCATCGGGCCGATCACTACCCTGCGCAAATGTCGGGGGGGGAACAACAACGCGTTGCATTGGCACGTGCATCCGTCACGCGCCCCAAAATCCTGTTGGCGGACGAACCGACCGGGAATCTTGATGAAACCAATGGCGCGGCGATCATCGACATGCTCTTTGCCTTGCGTGACCAACATGGCGCGACATTGATCATGGTTACCCACTCCAATGAATTGGCCAACCGATGTGACCGTGTCGTGCGCTTGCGCGACGGGCGCATTGATACAGCAACGCTGGCCGCGCAATGAGCCTGACTGCCTTTAAATTAGCATGGATCTTTGCCAAACGAGAATTGCGTGGCGGTTTACGCGGGTTTCGCATTTTCCTTGCCTGCCTCGCTCTAGGTGTCGCGGCCATTGCTGCCGTCGGCACCGTCCGTGCCTCTATCCAAGCTGGGCTAGAAGCCGAAGGCGCGTCCTTGCTTGGCGGAGATGCCGTCGTGCGGTTCACCTATCGCTTTGCCAATGACGATGAACGTGCATGGATGTCAAACATCGCGACCCGCGTTTCCGAGACCACAGATTTCCGCTCCATGTTGGTTGTTAATCGCGAAACCGTCGAACGTGGTCTGACCCAAGTGCAAGCCGTGGATGATCTTTATCCCTTGATCGGTCAAACGGTTCTTGCCCCACCAATGCCGCTGGCCGACGCCTTTGATGGCAACGGAACGTATCCCGGTGCTGTGGTCGAACGTGTACTGGCGGATCGGCTTGGCCTTGCTGTTGGGGATACCTTCAAGCTAGGCGATCAAACCTTCCTGTTGTCGGCGATCCTTGTCAGTTACCCTGACAACTCTGGCGGCGGCTTTGGCCTTGGTCCGCGGACCTTGGTTCTTCTTGATGATCTGGCGAACTCCGGCTTGCTTGCCACAGGCACCCTGATGGAAACCAACTATCGCCTCGATCTGCCCGAGGACGCAGACCTCGATCTCCTAGAAAATGAGGCCGAAGAGCAGTTTGCAAACAGCGGCCTGCGGTGGCGCGATGCCCGTGCCGGCGCCCCCGGAGTTGCACGCTTTGTCGACCGTATCGGTGCCTTCTTAATCCTGATTGGCCTGTCGGGGCTAGCCGTTGGGGGTGTCGGTGTTTCGGCCGCCGTGCGCGCATATTTGGCAGGGAAATCGAACACCATCGCGACATTGAAAACCCTTGGCGCAACGCGGAACACGATTTTTCTTAGTTATGGTCTACAGATCGGCATCCTAACACTTTTGGGTGTCGCAATTGGTCTGATCCTTGGCGCCGCTATTCCGCTCGCCTTTGCGCCATTGATCGAAGCTCGATTGCCGATACCCGCTGAATTCACATTGCACCTCGCACCACTGATCGAGGCCGCGATCTATGGCGTACTTGCAGCGGCCATCTTCACCCTTTGGCCCTTGGCACGCACGGACAACATCAAAGCCGCCACGCTGTTTCGCGACTCCTTCAGCGCGGGACGTGCCCTTCCGGCGACGCGGTATCTAATAGCGACAGCTTTGCTCCTCGCATTGCTAATCGGTTCGGCGATCTTGTTCTCCGGTACTGCCTTTCTGACACTTTGGACAGCGGGTGGCATCGCTGGCGCACTTGCCCTGCTTGTCATCGCCGCCGCTTTCGCCCGTTTCACAGCCCGCAAGTTCAGCCGCCTTGCCCGAGGCCGACTGGCTTTGCGGGCAGCGCTCGGCGCAATCGGATCAGGGGGCGAAACCACTTCTGTTGTCCTCTCCCTTGGTCTTGGCCTTTCGGTGCTTGCCGCCGTTGGACAGATCGATGGGAACCTTCGCAATTCCATCGCAACCGAGCTCCCAGACGTTGCACCATCCTATTTCTTTGTCGACATCCAGCCTGATCAAATCGATGGGTTCCGCGCACGCCTTGACCGGGACCCAGCTGTTAGCGAATACGAAGCCGCGCCAATGCTGCGTGGCATTATCACCCAAATCAACGGCCAGCCCGCCAGCGATGTGGCCGACCATTGGGTTTTGCGCGGGGATCGTGGGATCACCTATTCTGCTGATCCGGGCGATGGCACGGTCATCACCGAAGGCACATGGTGGCCCGCCGATTATACAGGCCCGCCTCTCATTAGCTTTGCCGCCGAAGAGGCCGCCGAAATGGGGCTGAAAATCGGCGATACGATAACAACGAACATCTTGGGACGCGACATCACCGCGACCATCGCCAGCTTTCGCGAAGTCAGTTTCGAAAACGCGCAAATGGGGTTCATCATGTCTATGAACCCCGCCGCCCTACAAGGCGCGCCCCATTCTTGGATCAGTACTGTTTACAGCACCCCAGAGGCCGAAGCCGCCATCCTGCGCGACCTTGCCTCGGCTTATCCCAACATCACAGCCATTCGGGTGCGCGACGCGATTGATCAAGTCGTTGGCCTGCTCGGCGGTATCTCGGCGGCGACACGTTATGGCGCGTTGGCCACCCTTTTGACTGGGTTCCTTGTTTTGATCGGGGCCGCCGCTGCAGGGCTACCTGCGCGCACCTATGAATCCGCGATGCTAAAGACCCTTGGCGCCTCACGCTCAACTATCCTGCGCAGCTTCGCGCTTCGTTCTGCACTGCTTGGACTTGCTGCGGGGCTCGTCGCGCTGGCCGCTGGAATGCTTGGCGGATGGGCGGTATCGACCTTCATCATGGAAACAGATTTCAGCCCGATCTGGACCTCGGCCAGCGTTATCATCTTGGGCGGAATGGGGGCGACTTTGCTTGCAGGACTAGCTTTTGCCCTGCGCCCGCTTGCGGCCAAACCAGCACGTGTTCTAAGGTCGCGTGAATGACCAAGACTGACCCACATCCGCAGTTTTTCGGCTATGGTAGCCTCGTGAACTTGGCGACCCATAGTTACGCTGATCCGACCCCCGCAACGCTTACGGGGTGGCGGCGTGTTTGGTGTCATGCCCGCACACGCCCTGTCGCATTTTTGTCAGTTGAGCCCTGCCCTAAGACGACACTTCACGGCATCACCGCAGGTGTGCCAAATGCCAATTGGGACGCCCTTGATGCCCGTGAAAATGCTTACCTGCGCCGCGATGTAACCGCCCAATTCAAAACCGATACTGCAGTTTACGAGGCCAACCCCGAACACACCGCCCCACCCAGCACGGGGCATCCGATCTTGCTCAGCTATCTGGATGTGGTCGTCTCTGGCTACACGTCTCTCATGGGCGATGACGGCGCAGCACATTTCTTTGCGACGACACACGGCTGGGGGCCAATCCTAGATGATCGCGACGCGCCCCTCTATCCGCGGTCGCGACCGTTGGCGGTTAAAACTCGCGATATCGTGGACGACGCAATCGCGGCCTTATCGGTTCTTGTACGTCCAGCCAAAGATGCGCGCCTGCTTGTGGACGCCATCCGCGCCAGCTGAGCCGCCGCCGCCGCGCATGATCCGAAGCGCGATTACCAGCGCGATCAGACCAAATAATACGCCACCAACGGCCTGCCCTATCAACACGCCACCCGCGCCAAACCACGCTGAAAACACGACAACAAATGGGATCGTGCCAAGCGTATGCCGCCCCCAATTCACGATCGTCGAATAAAACGGATGACCCATGTTGTTGCAGGCGGCGTTGCTGACAAAGATCATGCCGTTAAAGAACCACATCAGGCTTAATGGCCCTGCGAACAGGAACACCAGCGATTGCACTTGGCCATCAAGGTCAAACAACATCACCAACAGTGGTCGTGTCGCAAACAAGAGCCCAGACACAATAGCCACAACAACGCCCGTAAAGATTAGCCCATCGCGAAAAGCGCCCTTTACACGATCCATCTGTCTCGCGCCAAAGTTTTGCCCGATGACTGGGCCTATGGCCCCCGACAAAGCAAAAATAATCGCGAACGCCACGGGTGTCAGGCGACCGACAATCGCCATGCCCGCAACAGCATCTTCGCCGAACTCCGACATAGCGCGGGTAACATAGGCTTGCCCAATAGGCGTCGCCAATTGAGTCAGGATCGCGGGGAACGCGATGATCATCACCGGGCGCAAATCCGGCAGCACACTAGCCAAATTGGGCCGCCCAAAACCGCCATAAAAACGAATGATCGGCACCAAAGCCGTCACACCAATGGCAACACGCGCAGCAACCGAAGCCCAAGCCGCGCCCTGCAATTCCATCCCGAACCCAAATATAAAAATGGGATCAAGAACCCCATTCACCAAAGCACCTACAATCGTCGCCAACATAGAACGGCGCGCATCACCGTGCGCGCGAAGGATCGCACCACCAACCATGCCAATCAACAGCATCGGCAACGAAGGGATGATGATGCTCAGATAACTAATCGCCAGATCTGCAGTCTGCCCAGTGGCGCCAACCAGCCCTACAATCGAGGAAAGATTGAACCAGACAAGCGCAGCGAAGACCGCACCAAATATAGCTCCGAAAATCAGAACGTTGGTCGCCTGTCGTTGGGCCAGGTCTTTGTTGCCTTCGCCTAAGGCACGCGCAACCAATGCCCCACCCGCGATTGCCATGCCGATCCCGAATGACGATGTGAAAAACAGGATCGCTCCCGCATAACCGATGGCCGCTGCTAGCTCTGCTTTGCCCAGCATCGAGATGAAAATCATGTCGATAAAGTCGACAAGAAACACCGCCATCAACCCAACCGACGACGTAAGCGCCATGACGGTGATGTGGCGCATCAACGATCCGCTAAGAAACTTTGCCTGTTCATTCATGTGTTGGACTATCTGCCTTCGACTGCATCGAGGCAAGACAACGAAAACCAACAGACCTTATACTATTACCGCACATCGTCGATGGTGCCGGATCAAGCTGCGTTGGGAGAGCCTTAGCCCTTTGGCTTGACCTGAAGCAACGGCATCACGTCGGCCATCTCAGGACCTCGTGTGCGGCCAGTCACTGCATGGCGCAGCGGCATGAATAACCCCTTGCCTTTGCGACCTGTGGCTTCTTTTACCGCTGATGTCCAAGTGGCCCACGTGTCATCCGCATAAGGCGGATCCCCCAAAAGCGCCAAGGCCTGCGGAATAAACTCTGCGTCTTCATCAGCAATTTGCGGTTCTGCCCCGTCACGGAACACAGCCCACCATTCGGCCATCTCACCAAGGTGCGTGATGTTTTCACGGACCACATTCCAAAACCGTTCCCCGAGTTCGGCAGGCACACCAAGATCGCCCACCGTGTCTGCAACGGTTTCATACGGGCGTGCTGCCAACCAACGGGCCGTTAGTGGCCCCAGATCATCAGCGTTAAACTTAGTCGGGGCCGATCCGAATTTCTTCAAGTCAAACCCTGCAACGACTTCATCCACGGTTTCACGTAGCTCAACTGGATCAGACGAACCCAACCGTGCCATGAGCGATAGCACCGCCATCGGGACGATACCCTTGGCTCGCAGGTCGCGCAGCGCAAGCGTCCCCAATCGTTTTGAAAGCGCCTCACCTTGTGGCCCAGTCAACAACGAATGGTGTGCGAAGTTTGGCACGGTGCCGCCCAGCGCTTCTATCATCTGGATTTGGGTGGCTGTGTTGGTCACGTGGTCGGACCCACGAACAACGTTGGTTACGCCCATTTCAGTGTCATCGACAACCGACGCCAGAGTATATAAGATCTGGCCGTCGTTCTTGAACAACACTGGGTCACTGACCGACGCCGCATCAATCGAGATGTCGCCGATAATGCCATCCGTCCACTCGATCCGCTTGTGATCCAGCTTAAACCGCCAATGGCTGCCCCGCTCCGCGCGCAACTTGTCTTTTTCGTCCTCAGACAGCGCCAATGCGGCGCGGTCATACACAGGCGGTTTGCCCATGTTCATCTGCTTCTTGCGCTTCAGGTCCAATTCAACCGGCGTTTCGAAACACTCATACAAACGACCCATCTCGATCAGCTTTTGCTTTGCCAGATCGTAGCGGTCCAACCGTTTGGACTGATATTCAACGCGGTCCCACGTCAGACCCAACCACGTGAGATCTTCCATTATGCCGTCGATGTATTCCTGCTTGGACCGCTCAGGATCCGTATCATCAATACGCAAGATGAACGTACCACCCGCCTGTCGAGCAATCGCGGCGTTAAACAGCGCAGCGCGCAGGTTACCGATGTGCAAATAACCTGTGGGGGACGGGGCGAAACGGGTGGTTGTCATAGCGGAAACTTCCTGAAATCGGTTGCGCAGCCTCTTTCACAACTGAACTACAATGTCCATATTGTACCTATGGCAGCCTTCCAAGAATCTCGCCCCCTTACCTCCTGGGAAAAAACCGAAAGACGCGTGCTTACCGTCATGGTGATCAATTTCGCCGTGTTCTGGGTTATTGCGGTCATTCTGGGGGGTGATGCGCTCAACGGAAGTAAGGACGCAGGCACCTATTATATCGCATCCCATGGGGCAGAACGTGCGGTGCATCCTCTCGTCTGGTATTATTCACTGATCCATAGTTCCGTAACGCTTGGCAGTTTCTTGCTATTTATGGCCTACAAAGTCTTAGTGGGCGTGCTCGGACGCCTGCTCGGCTAGCTCGGCTTTACAGGCCAACGCTTTTCCAGATCATCTAGTCCCGCCCGAATAATCTCTTCAAGGACGGCCATATCCACGTCCGCCAGCTTGTTAATATAAAGGCAGGCCGCACCTGTCTTGTGTTTACCCAACCGCCCCAACAATTCGCCAAAGTCCTGATACCCGGGCATGATATAAAGGCTCAGGTTGCTCTTGCGCGGGCTAAACCCTGTGGCGCACATGTCTCCTTCTCGGCCAGAGTCGTAGACGTAATGGTATTGTCCGTATCCGACAATCGTTGGCCCCCACATGCGCGGCGACCATCCCGTAATCTTTTGGAATAGCTCATCCAACGCCTGTGCGTCAGCGCGACGCGTAGGGTGTTCTACACCCTGCAAAAAGGCGTCAACATCATCGTCAGACGCTTGGGTCTTGTTCTTGGGGTCAGCCATAGAAACCTCCATGCTATCGCAGCTAGAATAACATGGGGTTACGTCAGTGTCGCCTAACTTGCTTGCACTCTGGAATGTGTCACTTAATGCTTTAATGGCAGGCCCACTTCGAGACTACGAAAGGCGACGTTGTGCGTGACATTCTAACCGTAACCTTAAACCCGGCACTTGATCTGGCGACGTCCGCGTTCCAAGTGCGGCCAAACGAAAAGCTGCGGTGCGCGCAACCTCACCCCGATCCAGGCGGCGGCGGATTGAACGTGGCACGCGCCGTTCACCAACTCGGAGGGACTGCGCGGCCGTTTGTGGCGCTTGGGGGAAATACGGGCAGCGTCGTTAAACAGCTATTAGAAAATGCCGGATTGGACATTATTGTCCATGACGCCCCAGGTGACACCCGACAAAGCCTTGCAGTGACCGACCTAAGCA
Source organism: Octadecabacter algicola (assembly GCF_021532625.1). GTDB lineage: Bacteria > Pseudomonadota > Alphaproteobacteria > Rhodobacterales > Rhodobacteraceae > Octadecabacter > Octadecabacter algicola. Next base: position 357,125 of record NZ_JAKGAR010000002.1, on the reverse strand, counting down.
CAAGCGAACAGTTCCGTTTCATGCTTGCGGGTCCTGATTGGAACGCGGCGCAATTGCAGGCGATGCGGATTTCACTGGCAGCCATCGCAAAGCCCAACGGTTTTATCGTCCTGTCAGGAAGCGGACCAAACGGCGCCTCGCCGAACCTTTACGCCGAAATCTGTCAGGACCTTTCGCAAATTGATGCGGAAATCCTGATCGACACGTCTGGCCCTCCTCTTGCGCATCTGGCCGCGGGCCAAGACCGACCGCCCTTTTTGCTTAGGATGGACCAGCACGAGGCAGAAACCCTCGCGCGGCGGCCACTAGTAACACGCAAGGACAGCGCCGACTTCGCCAAACATCTAGTCGATCAAGGCGCCGCCCGAACGGTCATTGTCGCGCGTGGTCGTGACGGTTCTGTATTGGCCGACGGGCAACAACAACTCCGTGTGAATGCTGCAAACATCGAAGTTCGGTCACGTGTCGGTGCTGGCGACAGCTTTATCGGCGGGTTTACTATGGCGCTCGCTCGCGACTTACCGCTGGGGGAAGCATTTCGGCACGGTGCAGCTGCTGCTTCAGCGGCCTGCATGACCGAAGGCACGCAACTTTGTCTGTTGCCTGACTTTCAAGCGGTGCTTCCGCTAACGCAGATCGAAACGCTTTAAGTCTGGCCGCTGTCGTCGCGCCAGCGATTTACAATTGGATACCTACGATCTAGCCAGAAGGCCTTCATCGATAACCTTGGCCCTGGTGCAGATTGGAACCGTTTGTATTCGCTAATATAAAGCAGGTGTTCGATTTTCTTGACGATCGCTCGGTCATACCCTGCAGCAACGCAATCAGCGACGCTTGCTTCTTCATCCACCAGCATCTCAAGAATGCCATCCAGCACGTCGTATTCCGGCAGGCTGTCACTGTCTTTTTGATCGTCCCGCAGCTCAGCACTTGGGGGTTTATCGATGATCGCAACCGGGATCATCTCTCCCTCGGGGGCCTTCATCCAAAGACGATGATTGGCGTTCCGCCAGCGGCAAATATCAAATACGCGCGTTTTATAGAGGTCTTTGATTGGATTATATCCACCTGCCATATCCCCATAGATCGTAGCATAGCCCACCGCGACTTCGGATTTATTGCCTGTTGTCAGAAGCATTTCCCCAAACTTGTTGGACTGCGCCATAAGCAGAAGGCCGCGAATACGGCTTTGAATATTCTCTTCGGTCAGACCTTCATCCAACCCAGCAAACAGCGGGGCCAGCGTTTCCGTCACCGCATCTCGGGTCAGGCCAATCGGCACAATATCATATGTCACGCCCAGCGCCGCCGCGGCGGCTTTGGCATCGGTCAAAGACCCCTCAGAGGTATATTCAGACGGCAACATCACACAGCGCACGTTTTCCGGCCCTAATGCATCAGCAGCAATCGTAGCCACGATCGCCGAATCTACGCCACCGGACAGTCCCAGCAGGACCTTTTTGAATCCCGTCTTAGCCATATAGTCGCGCAGACCCATCACGATGGCCGCATAGTCGGTTTCCAGACTGTCTGGTTCCAAGGCTTTTTCGCCGCTCTCAGCCACCCAGCCATCATCGGTTTGAGTGAAATCAACATGAACGATGGCCTCGTCAAACCAAGGCAGTTGCACCGCCAAGGCGCCGTGCTTGTTCAGCACAAAAGACCCACCGTCAAACACTTGGTCATCCTGCCCGCCGACCATATTTAGATAGACCAACGGCACATCACATTCCGTCACCCGCGCAACCATCTGGTTCATGCGGTATTCGTGTTTGTCGCGGAAATATGGGCTGCCATTGGGTACCATCAAAACATCAGCGCCGCTTTCGACCATTGCTTCGCAGACGTCAGGATACCAAGAATCCTCGCAGATCGGTGTGCCTATGCGTAAATCACCAGCATCCCAAGGGCCTTGCATATCTGACCGCGAAAACAGGCGGACCTCATCGAAGACATTGAAGTTAGGTAAGAAATACTTGCGCGTTGTGGCATGAACCTTGCCGCCCTTAAGTATGAAATAGGCGTTGTGAAGCTTTGCACCTTCACCCGACACTTCGGCCAACGGCCCTCCAATTCCCAGCATAGGGCCATCGGCGCACTCTTTCGCCAAACCTTCCAATGCTTCACGGGCGGCTTCTTGAAAGGCGGGTTTCACGATCAAGTCTTGCGTCTGGTATCCGACCAAAAACATCTCTGGGAGCATGACCATATCCGCGTTCGCCGCACGGCCTTCATCCCATGCGACTTTTGCCTTGGCTGCATTACCTGCGATATCCCCGACTGTCGGGTTCAACTGCGCCATCGTTAGGCGGAAACTCTTGCTCATGGTACGACCTTTCGTGCGTCTTACACCCACTTAATGCCGATAGACGGCAAGGGGAAGCCGAACCCGCGAAAGCCCCGTTGTCTTACAAGCGCACTCCGCCTATTCTTTGCCAAATTTCGCATGAAAGACCTGACTATATGTTGCGCCTCGCCACTCCATTGATCGCCGCTTTAATGCTGGCAAACCCCGCATTGTCCCAATCTGTGCAGACGAAACAATACGACGATGGCGGCATCTACGAGGGCCAATTCCTCGCAGGGCTGCAACACGGCCAAGGTACATACACTCTGCCCAACGGCTACGAATACACTGGAGAATGGTTCGAGGGTGAAATCCGCGGCCAGGGCACAGCCCGCTTTCCCAATGGTTCTGTCTATGAGGGCCAATTCGCGGCAGGCAAACCAGAAGGTTTCGGTACAATCAATTTCGCCGACGGCGGCACCTACGAAGGCGATTGGCTGGATGGAAAAATCACAGGCCGTGGCATTGCTCGCTACGCCAATGGCGTCGTCTATGAAGGCGACTTCCGAAATGCGATGCACCACGGCCAAGGCACAATGCGCAGCCCTGGCGGCTATATATACGAAGGCCCATGGGTCAATGGTGTCAAAGAAGGCGAAGGCACGATCACCTACCCTGACGGTGCGATCTATCAAGGTACCCTTTCGGATGGCGAACGCCAAGGCGTCGGCACTCTGACCATGGCAGACGGCTTAATTTACGCAGGGACGTGGAACGCCGGCCAGATGAGCGGCACAGGTCGTTTGACCCAGCCCAACGGCGACATCTATGAAGGTGACCTTGTTGACGGCAAGCGTGCGGGTACGGGCACGGTAACCTATGCAAATGGCGACGTTTACCAAGGCGGCTTTGTGAACGACCTGCGCGACGGCGACGGCACATTTATTGGCGCTGATGGCTACCGCTATGCGGGGCAATGGTCCGAAGGCCAGATTGAAGGCACTGGGGAAGTCACCTATCCCGACGGATCCACCTATGCAGGTACCTTTGAAAACGACCTTGCACATGGAACAGGTACGATCACGTATCCTGACGGTTCGACCTATGCAGGCGGCTGGGAGTCTGGCGTTATCAACGGTACTGGCGTCGCGACATACGAAAACGGGCTGGTATATGAAGGCGAATTTCTAAACGCCAAAAACCACGGCCAAGGCACGATGACCTACGCGGACGGCTACACCTATGTCGGCACATGGGCGAACGGGCAACGCGAAGGCTTTGGCACTGCGACTTACGCCGATGGCACAGTCTATGAAGGCGAATTCTCGGGCGGCCAACGAAACGGTACCGGTAAAATCACTATGGCTGACGGGTTCACCTACGAAGGCCAATGGGACACAGGCGAAATCTCTGGCCTTGGCGTAGCAACATATACCAATGGCGACATCTACAGCGGCATGTTCCGTTCGGGCCGTCGCCAAGGTGAAGGCACAATGACTTACGCTGCTTCAGGCCAAGTGGCTGAAGGCGAATGGCAAGACGGCGCACTGGTGACCCAAGGCACAGCAAGTCCCGCAACAGACGGTGTTGTGGTTGAGGAAACCGCGACCGAGTAGACAGAAAAATGGAGCAACTCCTCACACATGTAAGTACCGTCTAATGGCAACAAAAGAAGACATCCTTGAGCAAGTCGTGGGAGAATTCTTACTCAGCCGCGGTTATTTTGTTCGCCACAATATCAAATTTCGCCCACGAACAGACCATCCAGACCATGATACCCAGAAAGACTCCAACCACAGCGACATTGATGTCCTTGGTTATAATCCCAATAAGACCGGATCAGATCGAGTCGTAGCAGTAAGCTGCAAGAGTTGGCAATCTGGCTTTAGGGTAGCGACAAAGATCTCTGAACTCGAAAACGATAAAACAGTTGGGGGGAGAAAAGCTTGGCAAGCTTTCCGGGAATTGATGGTACCAAAATGGACGGAAGCCTTCATTGATACAATTGAAGCCGCAACTGGAACTCGACAGTTCATTTACGCGACTGCGGTCACGAGAATCAGGGGCGATAAAGAAAGTTGGGAAACGTATCCGAGATTTCAAGCCGCTTTAGCGGGAAACCCAGTATGGCTTTTGTCATTTGAATCAATGGTAACTGAGTTAAATGCCGACCCGTCCAGAACCCTAGCAGGAACAGAAATTGGGCGTCTCTTACAGCTGTTTCGAGCCGCAGGAATGAAACCTATCACAACGAACCAATAAGACGTCACCCAACAGCTTTCCGAAACGTAATACTCGTGGGCTGCTTGAAGCCCTCATGGGTCGTGCGCATTACCTCTACAAACCCTAGTGCCTTGAACACCGCGTGGACCTCCACCAGTTCTACTCGGCTTTGCAGCTCGAGCCATTCCAACCCCAAAGCGCGCGCTCGATCTTCGGCCACTGTCATCAACATCCGCCCAACCCCGCGCCGCTTGCCCGCCACCGCCAGCTTACCAACGTACAACACTCGAGGTTTTGGCGTCAGAACTACAGTGCCCACAACTGGATGACCAAGGACCCAAACCTCTGACGCGGGATTACGAAGATCATCAACAGTCATGCGTTCTAATGACGATGGCGGATTGATCCGCCCGTTCATCCCAGCAAACGCGGCGCGCATAACATCAAGCGCTTGGGGCAAAGCAGGGTCATCCGCACTTAGACGTCGCACATCGCTCACCACTCGATCTCCACACCATCATAGGCGAAAAACTGACCCGACTGTGAGGGTTCTAACCCCTCCATCACGTCACATAGATCAGCTGCCGCATCTTTGGCTGACACCTTTTTGTGGGCTGGGTAGTCGCGGGTAAATTCGGTGGCGACCGTGCCTGGATGAAGGGCGACAACAACAGCACTGCGCCGCTTGCGACCAAGTTCAATCGCCGACCCCCTAACAATCTGGTTCAACGCCGCCTTGGACGCGCGATAGGAATGCCACCCACCGATTTTGTTATCGCCAATTGAACCAACCCGCGCAGACAAAACCCCGACGAAACTGGCGCGATCTTGGGGCAACAACCGTTCCAGCTGCGCCAGGACCAGAGCAGGCCCAACGGCGTTCACAGCGTAGATATCCAGCATCCGCGCCGGATCAATCGCGCCAAGCGCCTTTTCGGGGGCGCCCCCTGCGGCCAACGTTCCAATAGCCACGAATACCGCATCAAATGGCCCCTCAAGCCCGCCCAAGACGCGTTCAACCGAATCCTTATTCGTTACATCCAACCCATCGCCAGATCGCGATACGCCAGTCACCGCAAATCCGCGTGACTGCAGTTCTAGCGCCAAAGCGTTCCCAACTCCGCCTGACGCGCCAATGACCAGTGCTTTCTTCATTCATCCAGCTTAAGGCAGTCACAGCCTGCGTCCATATAATTTGCACCACCCCCTTCCAAAACGAAATCCTGTGAGTATAGTCGCACCCATGATGCAGATCGCATATATCCGGCCGCTCCTCGGCCTCCTCCTTAGTCGCCTCTGAGCGTGCCCTTCGGCGCGACCGCTCAGGGGATTGATCGCGCCAAGAAACACTAAGGAAAACAAGGAAATACCAAAATGACCGATCAAGTTCTGATCTTTGACACGACTCTGCGCGACGGCGAGCAATCCCCAGGCGCGACAATGACTCACGACGAGAAACTGGAAATCGCCGAAATGCTGGACGACATGGGTGTCGACATCATCGAAGCGGGCTTCCCGATTGCCTCTGAGGGCGACTTCAACGCGGTATCCGAAATCGCGAAACGCGCCGACGGGTCAACTATCTGCGGGCTGTCTCGTGCCAACCTCAAAGACATCGACCGCTGCTGGGAAGCGGTAAAACACGCGAAATCCCCGCGTATTCATACGTTTATCGGCACGTCCCCGCTGCACCGCGCAATCCCGAACCTGACCATGGATGAAATGGCGGAACGCATTCACGAATGCGTCACCCATGCTCGCAATCTGTGTGACAACGTTCAATGGTCCTCCATGGACGCGACCCGCACCGAGTGGGATTTCCTGAAACGCACAGTTGATATCGCAATCAAAGCGGGTGCGACGACGATCAACATCCCTGACACCGTAGGCTACACCGAACCTGTCGAATCCGCTGACCTGATCAAACGCCTGATCGCCGAAGTGGACAACGCAGAGACTGTGATCTTCTCGACCCATTGTCACAATGACCTTGGCATGGCGACCGCGAACTCGCTGGCCGCTGTCGCGGGTGGCGCGCGCCAAATTGAATGCACAATCAATGGCTTGGGCGAACGCGCAGGTAACACTGCGCTCGAAGAAGTCGTCATGGCGATGAAAGTCCGCAAAGACATCATGCCATTTAATACCAAGATCGACACAACCAAGATCATGAACATCTCGCGCCGCGTCGCGACGGTTTCTGGCTTCCCTGTGCAGTTCAACAAAGCCATCGTTGGCAAGAACGCCTTTGCCCATGAATCAGGCATTCACCAAGACGGCATGTTGAAGAACCGCGAAACTTTCGAGGTGATGAAACCCGAAGATGTCGGCCTGAGCGGCACATCCCTGCCGCTGGGCAAACACTCTGGCCGCGCAGCGCTGCGCGATAAGCTGGAAAAGCTCGGCTACGAAATGGGCGACAACGAACTGAAAGACGTTTTCGTGCGCTTTAAGGATTTGGCGGACCGCAAAAAGGAAGTCTTCGACGACGACCTGATCGCCTTGATCCGTCAGAACGAAACCGAAGACGACCGTCTAAAACTGAAGGACCTGACTGTCGTATGTGGCATGAACGGCCCGCAAAAGGCCGACATGGTTCTCGAAATTGATGGCAAAGATCACAGTACATCTGCCACAGGCGATGGCCCCGTTGATGCGACTTTCAATGCTGTGAAAGCTCTGTTCCCACACGGCGCTCGGTTGCAGCTTTATCAGGTGCACGCCGTGACAGAAGGCACTGACGCGCAAGCGACCGTATCCGTTCGCATGGAAGAAGAAGGCCGTATTGCCACCGGTCAATCCGCTGACACCGACACAGTCGCTGCATCTGCCAAAGCCTACATCAACGCACTCAACCGCTTACTGGTACGGCGCGACAAGGTCGCCGCTGGATCTGACACACCGGAAATTCGCTACACCGACGCAGGAGAATGAAGATGCGAAGCATCTTTGCCGCAGCGCTTGTCGCTGCGGCCACCCCGCTCGCCGCAGGCGCCGAAACCTGCCCAACAAACGCAGATCTTGAAACCGGAATTCGACTGACACGTTTTGACCCGTTCTTTTCCGTAGTCCAAACCCAAACACCCGTTGGCCTCGCCGAGGCGCGCGTTTCGCAACGCGGAGCCGCTCCCGAATCGACGTCTTCGCTTTACGAACACCCACTAACGGTCACACAAAGGATCGGCGCAAATGGCACTCTTGCATTGCTCTATACCGACGACACGACTGCGCTGAACTCTCTCCCATCTTTGCGCGAGTGGTCCACAACCGTTTCCCTTGTGTCAGATGGTGAGACTATCAACCAAGGCGCTTATTCTGCCCGCATTATCGGCTTTGGCGAAGCCCAGATCGGCGCGTGCGCCTATGACGTCTGGCGAATTGACGAAAGCTTGGCTTTGGATGGGTCTGCACCACTGCGATTTGAAAAGTCCTATGCCCCTGACCTTGGTTTAGTTCTTAGCTCGATCCGGCTTGGCCCCGACGGCGCGCCCTTAAATGGCGTCTTCTTTGATGAAATCGTGGCGGAATAACGCGCAGCCTTCACGCAACCCCCCTTCCCACCAACACCGCCCCGCCCTATAAGCGCGAGGGTCCGTACTCTTAGGGGAGTCGCGGGCGATATTACTATGGGAACGGCATCTCTATGTTTGGCTTAGGCAACCTCTTTTCGTCCGATATGGCGATCGACCTCGGAACCGCGAACACGCTGGTCTACGTAAAAGGCAAAGGCGTGGTTCTGTCTGAACCGTCCGTTGTCGCGTACCATATGAAAGACGGCATCAAAAAAGTGCTGGCCGTCGGCGAAGACGCCAAGCTGATGCTTGGCCGAACACCCGGGTCAATCGAGGCTATTCGCCCCATGCGCGAAGGTGTGATTGCCGATTTCGACACCGCCGAAGAAATGATCAAACACTTCATCCGCAAAGTTCACAAACGTTCGACGTTCTCAAAGCCGAAAATCATCGTCTGTGTTCCCCACGGTGCGACGCCCGTTGAAAAACGCGCTATTCGCCAATCCGTTCTCTCAGCTGGTGCCCGCCGTGCCGGCTTGATCGCAGAACCGATTGCTGCCGCCATTGGTGCGGGCATGCCGATCACGGATCCGACAGGCAACATGGTTGTCGACATCGGCGGTGGTACGACCGAAGTGGCGGTACTTTCGCTTGGCGATATCGTTTACGCGCGCTCCGTGCGCGTCGGCGGTGATCGCATGGATGAAGCCATTATTTCCTACCTGCGTCGTCAGCATAACCTGTTGATCGGTGAAGCAACCGCCGAACGCATCAAGACATCCATTGGTACAGCCCGTATGCCCGATGATGGCCGCGGTCAGTCCATGCACATCCGTGGCCGCGACCTTTTGAACGGCGTGCCCAAGGAAACCGAAATTTCCCAAGCCCAAGTCGCCGAAGCGCTTGCTGAACCCGTTCAGCAAATCTGCGAAGCGGTCATGACAGCACTTGAAGCTACTCCACCCGATTTGGCGGCAGACATTGTCGACCGCGGCGTGATGTTGACAGGTGGCGGCGCGCTGCTGGGCGAACTTGACTTGGCCTTGCGCGAACAAACGGGCCTTGCGATTTCGGTCGCCGATGAAAGCCTGAACTGCGTCGCGCTTGGAACCGGTAAGGCACTGGAATACGAGACCCAGTTGCGCCATGTTATCGACTACGACAGCTGATCTAGGGGGCCGCGTTATTGGCACGGGACCGACAGCAGAAGGAAGACTATGTTAATCCCGTCCGGCGCTTGCTGGTCGGTGTTTTGGTCCTGTTCCTTCTGGGCACGTTCCTGATCTGGCGCATCGACAACCCACGCGTTGAACGGTTTCGGATGATGGTGATTGACGCCGTGGTCCCCAGTTTCGATTGGGCCATGGCACCTGTGACTGGCATTGCAAATTTACTGTCAGACTTCCAATCCTATCAACGCCTTGCCCAGCAAAACGTCGATCTTCGCCGCGAGCTTCAGGACATGAAAAGCTGGCGCGAGGCTGCAATCCAGCTAGACCAAGAGAACGCGCGCCTCCGTGAGCTTATCAATGTCCAGCTTGATCCCCAGCTAACGCGGATTACAGGTGTTGTGATGGCGGATTCCGGATCGCCCTACCGGCAATCAGTCCTGCTGAACGTCGGATCCCGCGACGGTATCCTTGATGGCTGGCCTGCCATGGATGGGATTGGCCTCGTCGGGCGGATTTCCGGCGTTGGCGAACAAACTTCGCGCGTGATCCTTGTTACCGACACCTCAAGCCAGATTCCGGTTACGATCCAACCATCCGGACAGCGGGCAATTCTGTCAGGTGACAACACGATTAACCCACTTTTACAGTTCATCGAAGACACCGACCTCGTGAAACCGGGTGATCGCGTCGTAACATCTGGCGATGGCGGTGTTTTCCCTGCCGACTTGCCCGTTGGACAACTTGCGCGTGGGACTGATGGTCGTTTGCGCACACGATTGTCTGCAGATTTGGAACGTTTAGAATTCCTTCGTGTCTTGCGCAGCCAGCCTGCCGCCCGCATCGAAGAAGCCGGCTCACTTCTTGCGCCCCTTTTCGCGCCTGTTTCAACTGAGGATACAGAGGCGGACGACGGCTCAGGCGATGGTTCGGATGGCTGACAATACGCTCAACCGTCGCAAATGGATTGGTCGAATAACTTTCGCCTTTCTCGGCTTATTCCTCATCTTTTGCCAACTCATTCCGTTGGAAACAGTCCCACCCGGTTTAGGGGGAACGTCGCTTTGGCCAATCGAACAACGTGGCGCCACCCCATCTTCGCCGATAGAATTTGAAACCTTTGCTGATCCAAAACGTTGGATCACCCCAAGTTTCTTGTTGTTGCTCACTGTCACGTGGGTTTCGCGCCGCCCGTCTTTTGCTCCTGTTTTCGTTATCGCTGCGATCTTCTTTCTGGCGGACATGTTGTTTCAACGCCCGCCGGGGCTTTGGACGGCCTTGGTTATCATCCTTACAGAGATACTGCGGGGCCGAGCGCGCCACCTGCGTACGATGCCATTCTGGTTGGAATGGGCAACCGTCAGCACTGGAATTGCCGTAATCTCTGGCATCTATTGGTTCACATTATCGATGGTTTTGGTTTCCGATGCATCGTTAGGGTTGGGATTGCTACAATTGAGTCTTAATATACTGGCCTACCCGCTGGTTGTTTTTCTCTCCTACATCCTATTTGGCGTTAGCCGACCAGCTCCGGGTCAAGTGGACGAACTAGGACACAGGATATGAAACGCGGGCCCAAGGAAACCGAAGACAGCAACCGTCGCCTTTCGCGACGTGCGATGCTGCTTGGCACGGCGCAACTGGGGATCATTGGTATTTTGGGCGCCCGAATGGGGTCAATGCAGGTCGAACAAGCCGACACGTTTCGCATGCTTGCAGAAGAAAACCGTATCAACATCGGCCTAATCCCCCCAGCCCGCGGCCTAATCTATGATGTCAACGGGGTGGTAATTGCGGATAATGAGCAGCACTACACCGTTACGATGACCCGTGAAGGTGCAGGTGACGTCGATGAAATTCTTGCCCGCCTTGGACGACTGATCGCGCTAGACCCTGAGCGGCTCGAAAAGGCACGCGAAGAGCTCAAGGCACGGTCCCCGTTTGTGCCTGTCACGGTTGCCGAGCGGATGACATGGGAAGACGTCGCGCGCGTGACCGTCAACGCGCCCGCGTTGCCAGGTGTCGTAGCTGAATTGGGCCGCAGTCGTATCTACCCGCAGGGGGCTGATCTGGCTCATGTCGTCGGATATGTCGGCCCCGTTAGTGACTACGACCTGAGCCGCATCGAAGACCAAGACCCCCTATTACAAATTCCCCGTTTCCAGATCGGTAAGACGATGGTCGAAAACCGCCTTGAACAGGAATTGCGCGGATCGGCTGGCACGAAACGGGTCGAGGTCAACGCCGCTGGACGTGTTATGCGCGAACTCGATCGCGTCGAAGGCATTCCCGGAGCCGACATTCAGCTCACGGTCGACGCAAAGCTGCAAAACTACATGCAAGCACGGCTGGACGGTGATTCCGCAGCGGCGATCGTCATGGATGTCACGAACGGTGACATCAGGGGTATTGCATCGGCGCCAACGTATGACCCCAACGTCTTTGTCCAGGGGATTTCTACAACGCTCTGGAATGAACTTAACGAACGTGAGGTCGACCCCAAACTGCACCGCCGCCCTCTTGCGGCGAAAACCGTGCAGGGTACCTACCCTCCGGGATCTACCTTCAAGATGGTAACGGCGCTAGCCGCTTTGGAAGATGGCGTTGTAGAAGCAGAAGACACCGTGCGCTGCGTCGGCCACGCGGATGTATTTGATGTGCGTTTCCACTGCTGGAAACGGTCAGGTCATGGCAACATGAACCTGAACGAAAGCCTGAAACAGTCCTGCGACGTCTATTACTACGATATCGCCCAGCGTGTCGGCATAGATAAAATTGCGGCCATGGGCCGCAAGCTTGGCCTTGGCGAACGTCATGACCTACCTATGTCTGCGATTAGGTCCGGCATCATGCCGGACAAAGCATGGAAACGCGAAACCCGCGGCGAAGACTGGCGTGTTGGCGATACGGTGAACGCGTCAATCGGTCAGGGCTATGTGGCGACGTCGCCCCTACAATTGGCCGTGATGTCCGCACGTATCGCTACTGGGCGTGCTGTGTCCCCTCGTCTTGTTCGATCAATTGACGGTGTGGAACAACCCTCTGGCGCAGGCGAAAGCCTAGGCATCAATGAAAACAACCTGCGCCGCGTTCGCCGTGCGATGTATGACGTCTCGAACAATTCACGAGGCACCGCCTATCGCGCCCGAATTGCCGTCGAAGAATTTAAGATGGCCGGTAAGACCGGAACCAGCCAAGTTCGTGCCATTGCGCGGGATGAAAACGGTAACGTCATCACGCGAAACGCGGACCTTCCGTGGGAAGCACGCGACCACGCGCTTTATGTGGCCTTCGCACCTGCTGAAAACCCGAAATACGCAGTCGCAGTAGTTGTGGAACATGGCGGAGGCGGGTCCACCGCCGCAGCGCCAATCGCGCGTGATATCTTGCTTCAGGCCTTGTACGACGGCACCCCGCCATTGTCGGCTTATCCGTCTGCCGTTCGTGGCCAGGTAGCCGAACAGCAACGTCGGTTGGACAGCATGATCCGCGACATCCAACCCGGCCGCGACACGGAAGAAACCTGATGAGCTATCTTGAGTATCAGGTAAAATACGTCCCCTCTGGGTTCAGAAAGCTCTTACACCTGAACTGGCCTGTGGTCTTTTTGATCACAGCCGTGTCGGGCTTTGGCTTCTTGATGCTTTACTCGGTCGCAGGCGGATCAATGACACCTTGGGTGACGCCACAAGTACAGCGGTTTGGGCTTGGCATCGCAATCATGATTTCGATGGCCATTGTCCCGATCTGGTTCTGGCGCAATATGGCGGTGGTTGGCTATGCCGTCGCGCTGATCTTGCTCATTTTAGTTGATTTCATCGGGGTCGAACGCAACGGCTCCCAGCGGTGGCTTGACCTTAGGTTCATGGATTTTCAGCCCTCGGAGATGATGAAAATCACGCTGATCATGTTGCTGGCCGCTTATTATGACTGGTTACCCCTGAACAAAGTGAGCAAACCCGTCTGGATCTTTGTTCCATTGCTGTTCATCGCCGCCCCAGCTTACCTTGTGCTGAGCCAACCCGACCTTGGTACCACGATGCTTATGGTCGCTGGCGGGGGCGCGATCATGTTTCTTGCTGGTGTCCATTGGGCCTATTTTGCCACCGTGATCGCAGGGGTGTTTGGCTTGGTCGTTGCGGTTTTCCAATCGCGGGGAACTGGTTGGCAGGTGCTGAAAGACTACCAATACCGCCGCATCGATACGTTTTTGGACCCAACCCAAGACCCCTTGGGCGCGGGCTATCACATCACCCAAGCGAAGATCGCGCTCGGCTCTGGCGGTTGGACGGGGCGCGGGTTCATGCAAGGCACCCAAAGCCGCCTGAACTTTCTGCCGGAAAAACACACCGACTTTATCTTTACTACATTGGCTGAAGAATTTGGCTTTGTCGGGGCGTTCGGCCTGTTGATCCTTTATACGTTGATTATCATCTTCTGTGTGCAATCTGCTGTCACCAACAAGGATCGCTTTGCGTCTTTGATCACCATGGGCGTCGCCGTTACGTTCTTTCTGTTCTTCGCCGTCAACATGGCGATGGTCATGGGACTAGCACCGGTTGTGGGCGTGCCACTACCGCTGGTCAGCTATGGGGGGTCGGCGATGTTGGTGTTGATGGTGGCTTTTGGTCTTGTGCAATCCGCGCACGTGCATAAGCCACGATGATCAACGCGCTCTTCTCCGCAAACGACGCTGCTTGGCCTGACTATTCTGAGGCTTTGCCACCGGCGTTCAAGAAATTCGGCCTTAAGGTAGATCTTTCGCGCGACCATCCACCCGAAACAGTTGATTACATCATCGCCGCCCCCAATGGTCCTGTTCAAGACTTCGCACCTTTTACCCGTTGCAAAGCCGTGTTGAACCTTTGGGCGGGCGTCGAAGATATCGCCCCTAATCCAACATTGACCCAACCGCTGGCACGGATGGTCGACAAAGGCCTGACTGACGGTATGGTCGAATGGGTCGTTGCCCACACGATGCGCCACCACATGGGGCTTGATCACCATATCAACGGACAAGACGGCATCTGGCGTACCGACTATCCGCCCTTGGCCGCTGATCGCCCTGTTACGATCCTTGGCCTTGGTGAATTGGGGGTTGCTTGCGCCAAGGCTCTTCGAGACTTGGGTTTTCCTGTTTCAGGCTGGAGTCGATCTCAAAAAGCGGTCGACGGAGTCACCTGCCACTCTGGCGAAGACGGCTTTCACCGCGCGCTTACCGACGCAGAAATCTTAATCCTGTTGCTGCCGCTCACCGACGCCACAACGAATATTATCAACGCCGAAACACTTACTTTGCTGGCAAAGGGTGCCTTTGTCATCAATCCGGGCCGAGGGCCTCTGATTGATGATGACGCCTTAATCGCGGCTCTTGGAACGAACATAGCCCATGCCACATTGGACGTTTTCCGCACAGAACCTCTGCCCAAAAATCATGTGTTCTGGGCACACCCGCAGGTCACGGTGACGCCACATATTGCATCCACAACCCGCCCGAAGACGGCGGCCAATTGCATCGCAGAAAACATTCGCCGCGGCGAAGCTGGCGAGGCGTTCTTGCACCTCGTTGATCGCAGCCGCGGCTACTAACTAGTTCAACTTAGGCGGCTTGCTTGGGTCCATTCCTGGGTTTGCCCCAGGTTGGCTTGGCATCTGCGGAGTCGGCAAATCAAACCGCAAACCGACCTTTGCAACACGTTCGGACACCGGATCGCCACCTTCAAGATGCGCGACATCCAACATCCCCGCATCAATACCTGAAAACACCAGCGCTTCGTTCACCGCAGCCGTCAAAGCGGCCTCAGCGCCTTCGACCGTCCCGACAAACGCCAACATATGCCCACGCCCGCCACCGTCGTAGGTGACGCCGCAAAGATATGCCTCAACCGCCAACCCTGCGGCAGTGGCTAATTTCCGGTCCAACGCTTCAAGCAACGTTTCTGGTAAGCCTTTCGGCGCTGTTAGTTCTGTGATTTGCCCTTCAACTTCTTGGGCATCGCTGCCCAAGGTTTGCGCCAGCCAATCCACGGCCTCCGCTGGGATCAACATCGCTGACGGTGCAACGCCCATGTTCAACGCCATGCCAATGCGTTGGCCCTGCAACATCTGCGCCATACCGCGCCCAGACAAAGCCGCGTAAGGCGCGATGACCTTGCCGTAAAACTCTGACATGCGAGCTTCGCGGTCAAAAATCAAAACGAACGATTGGTCCTCAACCTCAAACAAGGCGGGCGTCACCTGATCGCCTTCGGCTTCGTCCTCTAGAAGCATGAACAGCTCTGTCTCGGACAGGCGTTCATAAAACCGCAACCGCGCGATGTCGTCTTCTTCATTCGCCGTCATCGCAGCATGTGCCTGATCAATGTCAGTTACGTCGATCTCTGTCTCGTTAGTCATTCAGAACCTCTTTTACGCGGGTGCGTAGGGCGGGCAAAACCTCGTCCCCGAACCACGCGTTTTTCTTCAACCATGCGGTATTGCGCCAAGACGGGTGTGGCAAGGCAAAGCTGTCGGGCGAATGATCGCGCCAAGCCTTCACAGTATCCGTAACACTCGTTTTTGCTCCCAAATGATAGCGATGCGCCGCTGCCCCGACCAAGACGCGCAACCGAACGTTAGGCAAACTCTCCATCACACGATCATGCCACGTCTCCCCGCATATCTTTGGCGGCGGCAAGTCAGATCCCTTCGCGTCATACCCTGGAAAACAGAACGCCATAGGAACAATGGCAACGCGGGTTAGGTCATAAAACGCGGCGTCATCAAGCCCCAACCAGTCCCGCAAACGATCACCAGACGGATCGGTGAACGGCTTGCCGCTGTTATAAACCTTCATCCCCGGCGCTTGGCCAGCGATCAAGATGCGCGCGCTTGGGGCAAACCACGCCACTGGACGCGGGTCGTGTTGCGTTTGTGTTGCCGCAAATCGCGCCTCGCAAATACGACATGCGCTAATGTCATCCCTAAGTCCCATGCGACAAATCTAAGTTAAAATCTGTCGAACACTAGTGACGTACACACAAATCGCCGCCTATTCCTTCACCTTGCAGTGAAACGCATTGAAAAAGGGACACCACACCCGACATAATATAGCCAGATTGTTCACTTATCGGAGACAATAGCAGGATAATCTGTCACGTAAGGCAGAGCAAAAAAGGTGTCTAAGGCACGAGATGTTAGAGTTCGTAAACGTCAGCAAGTCCTTTTGGACAGGAACGCAGCGCAAGGTAATCCTTGATCGTGCTTCTTTTCGCGTGGAACTTGGCAATTCTCTCGGCATTCTGGCGCCGAACGGCACGGGTAAGACGACCCTCATCAATATGATGGCAGGCCTCGAGAAGCCCGACGAAGGCGAAATTATTCGCACAAGTCGTATCTCATTCCCGCTGGGCTTTATGGGGGGTGTCGTTAACCGGCACAGCGCCCGTGAAAATAGTCGCTACATTGCCCGCCTTTACGGTCTTGATCCCGACTACGTCGAAGCGTTTTGCCGCTGGATGGCTGGCATCGAAGAATACTTCGACATGCCCGTCGGCACCTACTCGCAAGGTATGAAAGCGCGCTTCACCTTTGCATTGATGCTGTCGCTGGACTTTGACATCTACCTGATTGACGAAGGCATGCCTCAAACCACTGACGCGGAGTTCAACCGCAAAGCAGGGGAAGTCCTTAAGGAACGTTTGGCGACCACGACGGTCGTTATCGTCTCTCACCAAGCGGCAACGCTTGAAAAATTCGCCCGATCGGCGGCCGTTCTTGTGGATGGTCAGTTGGTTATGTTTGACACCTTGGAAGAAGCGAAACAGCTCTATGACTACGAAACCCAAGGCACAGAAATTCCGGATACGACGCAATTCCAGCACGGCTAGTGCGGCCGCAGCGACGTCTGATCCAGCGCCTCAACAGGACGCCCCGAGTTCTCCTCAGGGGCAGGCCTATTCTCAAGGTGCGGCCCAAGCCATGCCAGACCCGTCCGCAGTCTCCGGAACGGTTGAGTCTGCGCAATCTGTGGCATCAGAGACCGACATCGACGCGATCCGCCAAGAAGGTCTTACCGGGCGCCAGTTGCGCATGGCGCGGCGTGTTGCGCAAAAGAACGGGCTAGCGGTCACGTCGGACTTTGATGCTGTTCGCCAATTGCGCCAACAAGGTATTGATCCGTTCCAACGTGCAAATGTCCTAGAGCTTGTCGCCCCAAATGACGCGCAAACCCAAGCCGCGGCGGGGCATATGCAAGCCGCAACGGCCAAAGTTCCTGCGGATCAGGCAAAGGTTCAGCTACCGCAAACTGTCCAACGCCAAAAGAACCTGCCGTCGACGCAAGTCGGCCCCGGTGACAATCCAGCTGAGCGCCGTGCAGGGGAAATCCGCCGCATCCAACGAGACATCGCCAAACGCCGTCGCCGCAACCTTACCGCCCTACTGGGCCGGCTCGCGATGTTTGTGATCCTCCCGACGATTGCTGCGGGCTGGTATTTCTTTGTAATGGCGACGCCGATGTACGGCACAAAGTCCGAATTCGTCATCCAGCAAGCCGAAAGTTCAGGATCGTCGGGCTTGGGCGGGCTATTTCAAGGCACAGGCCTTGCGACACAAACTGACAGCACGACAGTTCAGTCCTACATCACCTCTCGTGAGGCGTTTATCCGCCTCGACGACGATCATGGCTTCATCGAGCATTTCTCAGATCCTGACATCGATGCCATCCAGCGGTTAGACGAAGACGCATCTCGTGAAGCCGCCTACGGGGTGTTCCAAGACCATGTACAAGTTGGATATGACCCAACCGAAGGCATCCTTAAGATGGAAGTCATCGCAGCGTCCCCTGACAAAAGTCAGGAATTCTCGGAAGCCCTGATCGGCTACGCCGAAGAACAGGTCGACCAACTGACACAACGCGTTCGGTCCGACCAAATGGAAGGCGCACAGGCAGAAGCAGCGCGCGCGGAAATTGATCGCCAAGCAGCGCTTGCTGCACTTGTTGAGGTACAGGAACGCATTCAGCAGCCCGATGCCACAGGTGCAACAGCAGCCTTGCAGCAACGGATCACGACCCTACAAATTGAACTCGACCAAGAACGGCTAAACCTTGCCAGCCTTCTCAACAACCGCCGCCCTAACGAGGCACAGGTCAACGCTGTGGAAACACAGATTACCTTGCTCGAAGGGCAAATCGACTTGCTACGCGGTCAACTGTCCAGCGGTGACGGCGGATCGATCGTGTCCAACAATGCGCTGCTGCGCCAAGCCGAGGAGAACTACCTCATCGCGGTGCAAAAAGTTCAATCCTCTCTTGCTTCACTTGATACCGCGCGCATCGAAGCAAACCGGCAAGTACGCTACATGTCGATCTCTGTGGCGCCAATCGCGCCGGACGAAGCGACCTACCCCAAATCATTCGAGAACACTTTGTTGGCCTTCCTGATCTTTTCAGGCATCTACCTGATGATCTCGCTCACAGCATCCATCCTTCGCGAACAGGTAAGCTCCTAATGCACGACGTTAAAATCGGGTCTGTCACGACCTCTAACGACCGCCCGTTGACGGTTATCGCAGGCCCCTGCCAGCTGGAATCATTGGATCATGCCCGCATGATTGCCACCGAAATGGCCCGCGTCTGCGATTCCTACGGTGCACAGTTTGTGTTCAAGGGCAGCTATGACAAAGCCAACCGCACGTCGCTTTCAGGTAAGCGCGGGCTTGGCATGGATGAAGGGCTGGCTATCCACGCCGCAATCAAAGCCGAGTTCGGCTGCCCTGTCTTGACCGACATCCACACGCCCGAACAATGCGCCCCTGTGGCTGAAGTCTGCGATGTGATCCAGATTCCGGCGTTCCTATGTCGTCAAACGGATCTGCTGCTTGCGGCGGGTGAATCCGGCGCTGCTGTGAACATCAAGAAAGGCCAGTTCTTGGCCCCATGGGACATGGCAAACGTTGTCGCCAAAGTCGAAAGCACAGGCAACAAACGTATCATGCTCACCGAACGCGGCGTGTCATTTGGATATAACGCACTGGTGGCGGACATGCGGTCCCTCCCCGAAATGATGAAAACAGGATACCCGGTCGTCATGGATGCAACCCACGCCGTTGCCCAACCCGGTGGACTGGGTGGATCATCTGGCGGCCAACGTGAATTCGCTCCCGTTTTGGCGCGCGCAGCCGTGGCCCAAGGTATTGGCGCAGTTTTCTTAGAAACCCATGAAGACCCAGACAACGCCCCATCAGACGGCCCAAATATGATCGTGCTGTCTCACATGGACGCGACGCTGAAAACGCTGATGGCACTGGATGCTGTCGCCAAAGCCGATCCAATCCGTCTCTAACGGCCCCTGCCGCACTGGTCAGTCACATTTAATCTGCATAAGATCGCCCCAACTCATTTCAAACGGCGATCTATTATGACCTTTTTGCGTACCCTCGCTCTACTGCTATGTCTTCTTCCTGCCGTGCCCAGCATGGCCCAAGAAGAACCGACAGGCACCATCACCACGGATCAAACCGGCCAACTTGATGCAGATATTGCAGTGCGCATTCGTGAAATATTGGGCGAGCTCGGCAATTACGAGGACATCACGGTCACCGTTTCTGACGGCGTCGTTACCCTGCGCGGCACAACCAATTCCCTCATGGAAGCACAAGAACTCGACGCTCTCGTGACCCGCGTAGAAGGCGTTGTTGCCATAAAGAACGAAGCGACTGAAACGACCGACATTCGCCGCCGCCTTGATCCAGCAATCGAGCGCTTCATGGGCCGCTTAGAACAGCTGATGATTCAGCTACCCTTGGCCCTGATCGCTTTGGCCGTTTTCTTGCTCATCATGTGGATAGGCTCGGCCGTCGCGCGCTTGAAACAACCATGGGATCGCTTGGCGCCGAACGCCTTTATCGCCGACCTGTTCCGCACAATAATTCGCATCGCCTTCATCATCGGGGGCATAGTAATCGCGCTCGACATAATGAATGCGACAGCATTGCTCTCAACAATCCTCGGTGCTGCCGGTCTGATCGGTTTGGCCATTGGTTTTGCGGTCCGCGACACGGTAGAAAACTTCATCGCCTCCGTCATGTTGTCGATCCGCCAACCGTTCCGCCCGAACGATGTCGTCGAAATCAACGGAGACCAAGGCAAAGTCATCCGTCTGACCAGCCGCGCCACGATCCTGCTGAGTTTTGATGGCAATCACATCCGAATCCCCAATGCGACCGTGTTCAAATCTCGTATCATTAATTTTAGCCAAAACAGGGAACGCCGGTTTATGTTTACGGTTGGCGTAGACAGCGCCACGGACCTTGGCGCAGCACGTGAAATGGCGCTCGAAACGACGCAGGATCTGCCATTTGTCCTCGCTGAACCGGCGGCCAATGCATGGCTTGGTGATATCACCGACGCAGGCATTGAAATCGTTGTAGTCGGCTGGATCGATCAATCAGAAACGTCACTTGCGCTCGCCCGTGGTGAGGCACTCCGCCTTGTAAAACGAGCATTTGAGGCCGCTGGTATCACTTTGCCAAACACAACCTACACAATTCAAATGGAGAGAACCGCGGCCTCGTCAGCAGCCAATACCGTCCCAGAGCCCCCTAAAGACAGCGCCGAAGTTGCTGTCGTTGCCGCCGATGCCGAAGGCGCGTTAGATAGAATGATCGACGCCGAACGCGAGATAGGAGACGGCGAAGACCTGCTTCGAGACGACGCCGCAAAGGAATAACAAAATAGCCTCTTTTCAGGGTTGATCCCTCGTCAGGATTTGCGTATCACGCACCTCGCTGATGGGGTGTAGCCAAGTGGTAAGGCAACGCTTTTTGGTAGCGTGCACCGTAGGTTCGAATCCTACCACCCCAGCCAGCTTTCTTCTAACTCATTGATTTAATTGAGACGCGATGCGCGTTTTGGGGATTGATTCCCAGCTGCATCTCGTAGGTGCATCTCGTCTATGCATCTCGCTCGGTTTGCGAACAAGAATTTCGACACCTTCGAATCCGAGGGGAAGTTGAAATGACCGGCCTAAATTATGTAACCCGCCGTGGTGCGATCTACGTCTGGCGCAGACGCCTGCCCGCTTGGGTTTCTCAGACGTCTTACCTGCAGATCAGCCTCCGGACTCCAAAGTTTTCCACAGCCAAGATTCTGGCAAACCTTGTAAACGCCGGGTTCGCGACCTGTATAAGCCGCATGAAGAGCCAGCGGATCACTCAAGCTGAGGCCCAGCGCTTCTTGTCTGATTTGGTCGTGCGTGAGCTCGAGAAAATCGAAGAAGAACGCTACTATGAGCCAGATGCCTCATCGCCAGAAGATTGGCGGCAGCGATATCTCGATGAAAGAGGTCGCGCTGTTGCCGCGCGTCTCGTGGCCGCCAGAGGAGTCGCTGCCGATCTCTTTCCCGACGACATCGCTGAGCTAGAAAAGGACGGGTTTTCAAGCTGTGACATAGACCATGTCCGGGCACAGATCGCGATTACCAAGAGCGAGATCGCGTCTCAAACCTACATCGACGAAAGCCGGACAATGGCTACCACTGCCTTGCGGCTTCCTGATTGCGACACCTTCGCTTTGCGCAAAGTAGGTTCGTTACGTTTATTGGCAGAGGCAGAAGCCCTGGAGCGGTCTGACCGCCGGACAGCGGACGCCCTAGCCCCAAGTTGGGGAATCGCCCAAGTGGAAAGGCTCGATCCTCAAGCCGCACCGGAACGCCCGCCGGAAAAAGATAACAAACGGTACAGTGAAGTCCTGACCTCGATCGTGTCCGACTACATCGACAGCCGAGACCGCGCCGTGGATGACCCCGCCGAACAAAAGAAGATTGCTAAAGATGTCTCGCAGCACCGCGCTATCCTGGCTCAGTTTGTTGAAGCAACACAGGTCGAAAAGCTAACTGATCTGCGCCAAGAAGATTTGTTTTACTATGTCAGCGTTTTGGAGCGACTGCCCAAGATCTATCGCAAAAGCCCAGAAGACCAAGCCCGGACATTGGAAGAGATCCTGGAGCGTGCTGAGGAGCTTCCTGCGGATAAAGTCGGTCTTGCGCCTTCAACGATCAACCGGAACGTGACAGCGCTTCAGGGCTTTCTGAAATTCGCAAAGTCGCGTGGGACTAAGCCAGCGGAAGTCTTGGACCTATCGTGTTTGCGCAAGCCCTGTGACGACGATGAACGAAGCGCACGGCTGGCATTCTCAGAAAACGACATGGCGGATATCGCTCAGCATCCTGTCTGGACTGGCTGTCGAAGCTCTACGCGCCGCAATGAAACGGGGGCTTTGATCATTGAGGACGGTCTCTTTTGGGCTCCGATTGTCGCCAGCGTTACAGGGACGCGACGCGAGGAGATCATGGGAATTACTTTGGATGAGATCGACCTCACGCATAAACACCCGCACCTCCACATTCGGAAGAACCACAATCGGCGCCTCAAGAATGCAGCATCCGAGCGATTGGTGCCATTACACGACGCTTTGGAAGAGTTAGGTTTTCATGATTACGTTGCTGACCTGAAAGCGCTTGGTGAGACTGACCTTTTCCCAGAGCTAAAGCCGCAGAATGAGCATGGCAGTTTTGGCGACGTTTTCTACGGGAAATGGAAGCCGATCACAGAGAACCAGCTTGGCGACCGTGCGCAACGCCGGACATTCCACAGCTTCCGGCATCGTTTCATCTCGGTATTGCGCCACGACACGGATGTGCCGAAAGAACTGGTTCAAGATTTGGTTGGTCATAAACACCAAGATGAAACAGATGGCCGGTATCGCAAGATGATCGATTTCCGAGATCAAATCCTCGAAAAGCTGGCGCCTGTCGTGAACCAAGTACCAGCCGACGCTTGGTTGAATGCGATGAAGTAGAATCCGCCCATTCAGGGGCAGCATGGGTTTCCAAAGGGGCGCAGCAGCCCTTGTCTTGTGGGTTTCCAAAGGGAGCAACGCGTCCCTTTGGTGGGGATTTGAAAGGGGCAACGTCCCTTCACCGGATCGGGATAACGAAGTTATGCCGAGTAGGTTATGTGATCAGGTCGGCTTCCATTAAGTATATGACAAACATAATTTATTTAGGAAAGGTTTTGAACTTTCATGAAGGGCGCGGATGCTTGTCCCATGACAAATACAAAACCCAAGACCCGCCCAGACGCCAAAGACTCCAACCCGAATGCGGTCTCCGTCCGCATTGAGCCTAAGCCGATGTCGAAGGCCAAGTTCCAGCGTCGGCATGATTTTCGGATCGGGGCGCAACCTGCCTATGTGGATGGTGACCGCACACATCTGAACCGGCATCTTATAGAGCTTCGCCCATTACCGGACATTCAACGCGAGAATGAGGCTTTGAGGTTGAAAGCGGGTCGTTCTCGTAAGATGAAATCCAACGCAGCTGTCGTTAGCGCGGGGATCATTACGTTCGGCCACGCCGCACAGGATGTGTTCAATCAATTGCCGGACGAAACCCAAGATCGCGCGTTCACGGAACTGGCTCATGAGGTTGCAGCACTCTTGAACACATCGCTGGAAGCGCTCGTCGTGCATCTCGATGAAACCTCAACGCACGCCCACTTCACGCTGAGGGCTTACAACAACGACGGCGCCCCCCTCAGCGATGCAACGAAGCTAAGTGACCTGTCCAAGATCCAGGATCTAGCGGCTGAAGTGATGCAGCGCTACGCGCCTGAGATTGAACGCGGACACAAAAAGAAAGAACGGCTAAAGGCAGGGGCAAATTACCCGGACACGCTTCACCGGACAGTGAAGCAGTTGCATGAGGATTTACCCAAAGAAAAAGCCACGCTGGAGGCAGAGATCGAGGCATTGTCTCAAGAGCTCATTGAAAGGAAGGCATCGGTTGAGACGACAGAACGGCACCTGAAGAAGGTCGAAGAAAAAGCGGAACTGACGGAAAAAGAAATCAAACTGAAAATAAACTACAGCCGTCGACTTGAAAAGAAACAGGCCGCAGTGGTGAAGGAAACGGAGCAATTGGAGCTTCGAAAAACCCAGCTTGCGGCCATCATGGAACAGGAACAATTGGCCTTAGAGGTTGAGAAACAAGCAGTGAGGGCGGCACGGAAACAGGCGCAGGAACAAACGGCAGCCGCGCGACGCGCTAAAGAGTCCTATAAAGCTGGTATTAGTGCCTTCGAAGCTGTCTTAACTGAGGCTGAGAACGAAACGCTGAAATTTGATCCCGATACCGGACAAATAACGATGCAGGATCTGAAACCGATGAAAGCTGCGCCACCCAAACTCCGGACACAGATCGTGAAACTCGCCAAACGCCTCGCGTTTATTGAAAGCAACCTCTTTGCACGGGTCTTCCGATTGGACGAACAAATCAGCAGAGTCCGAGCATTTCTGACGCGGACCGATATTGATCCGGAGACGAAGAAAGTCGCGCAGAACATCGTCAGCGAGATCGAAGGTGATGAACCCAGCCTAAGATAGAAAACGACCAAGCCCTACTGAGGGGGCTTGAAACGAAGCCACTGAGGGCGGATATAGAGCTAATGACGTTGATACACACACCAAAGATTATCGCAGCACCGAAGCTGTAAACCAGGCTGATCGGCCTGGCCGATCAACGTGTGTCCTATCAAGCATCCCCAGATCTGTTGTGCCGATGACGCCATAAATGATGGCCCCCAATAGGCATGGACTGATGACACTTTACCTTGAGACCTTCACCGAACTTCTTCCCAAACACCCCAACCTTGAAGACGTGAAAGCCGACTTTCTGCAGAAAGCGGAAGCCGTTGGCATGACCGAATTCCTCCGTGAGAACTCAGTTTCCCAAAAGACAGTTGAGCACCGCGTCAAAGAAGAGATCAGCAACTTCATGACCGCGAACGTGGCTGAGATCATCGAGCAACGTGGTCTGATCGATCATGACCAGATCGAACTCCTTGGCTTCACGCATGAGAATCCGGACGAGGACTTTATCGCGGCTGTAAGAGACGCCGTGCAAGTTAGCTTTGTTTATGAAGCGGCGCGAGAGAGCCACCGAATGAAAGCGGGACTACATGACCGCGCCCTGAAAAATGCTGGGCCGAAGGACGAGGTGCAAAAGCTCGTGCAAGAGCTCGCGACCGCCCATCCGGTCTTAGTGGGGCCATCAACGCTGCACGCCGTTGATGAAATGATCGCCGAATTACATGCCTCTGCGCCATGGATGTCTGATGTCTCAACATGGGCCTACAAAGCTTTGCGCGCGCGCTACAATACCGGACAAACATGGCTCGCTCTGCCGCCCGTGATCCTCATCGGCCCGCCTGGTTGCGGGAAGTCGACCTATGCGCGCAAGCTCGCCGCCTTGTCCGGCGCGCCAGTCAGGACGGTTGATGTGGGCAGCTCGAACGCAAGCTTTACAGTTGCCGGATGTGACGCGACATGGAGCAAAGCGCAGGCGGGAATTCCACTACAGGAGATCGCTAATACAGGCATCGCCAACCCTGTCATGATTGTCGACGAGATCGAGAAAGCAGGCACCATGACCGCCAGTGGAGGGTCGCGCGTTTCGCTGCCCGACGCACTGCTGGGCTTGCTCGAACCGACATCATCGACAGCTTGGGGCTGCCCCTTCACGCGCCGGACATATAATATGAGCCAGATCAGCTGGATTATGACGGCAAATGAGCGATTAGGCATTCCAGCGCCACTGCTTGATCGCTGCCGCGTGTTCAAAATCGGGTATCCAGAAGGGAATGATCTGGTTGACCTGATCCGCAAACTCTCCGCTGGGCGGGTCTTTGACGAGGTTTCAAACTGTCTGATCACACGTGTGGTAACTGCCGCATCAAAAGGTAATCCACCCTCGCTACGTCGCATTCAACAGCTCATCGATGAAGCTGCCGCAGTGACACAAGAACCGGTGCTGCATTGAGCTGATACAACGGCGGAAAGTGAAAATGGATCTTCGTGAGCAACTGCTGACCCCCGTTCGCCTAAGTCCGGTCAGAAATACGCTATTTAATTGCATTCCTTAGTAGACATGGGCGGGAAGCGGACCTTCGCTGCAGATGCGAGTTGAAATTGGATCAGCGACAAAAGCCGAAATTCAGATTATTATGGATCGATGGTTCTTGCGGAAATGCGAAATGTAACAGAGTGCCTAGTTTGACGCATTCATCGCAGGTTGCAGTTTCAGTGCTTACTCATCAAGCGTAATTATTGACTACACCAAGTACTGTGCATCTACGCACGCTGAATGTGGAAATCGAACAAATTGCGCAAGAGTGTTCAGCTTGTCATACAATTACAAGATTTTAACCCGCAACCTTTGAGAAAAGAGATCCACATGAAAAACGTCCTTTTGACATCAGCTTTGGGTGTTGCCCTCGCGACTGCCGCACAGGCCGAACCTGTCACCTATATGCTCGATGCCTCTCACAGCCAGATCGTCTTTAGCTATGATCATTTGGGCTACTCCAAAACAACTGGTATGTTCTCTGGGTTCGAGGGCACGATTGAAATGAATGCGGACGACCCCGCGGCGTCCAGCGTGTCCGTCTCCTTCCCGGCATCCAGCTTGATCACAGGTTGGCCCGCACGCGAAGCGCATTTCATGTCCGAGGACTTCTTTGGGTCCGAGGCAAACCCGCTGGTGACATTCACATCGACATCCATCGAAGTGACTGGCGAGACCACAGGCCTTATCACGGGTGATTTGACCATGAACGGCATCACGAAATCCGTCGTGCTTGATGCAACGTTGAACCAGATAGGCGATCACCCGATGGCTGCCCTACCATGGGCTGGTTTTGATGCCACAACAACGCTACTGCGGTCCGATTTCGATATGGGGCAGTTCGCGCCATTCGTCGGCGATGAAATCGCGATCAACATCTCAATCGAAGCAATGGTTCCTGCCGAATAGGCCCGAACAACCGCGCTGAAAAGAAAGGCCGGCCGATACATCGGGCGGCCTTTTATTATGATTAACTGTTAAGTTCAGTCAGGTTGCGCAGCAGTCAAAACAATCAACACTTCGACTGAAAACCCGACCGAAGTTTCATCGGGATAGGCCGCGCCCATACCAAAGTCGCGCCGATCCAAGGTCGTTGTTCCTGACATCTCGGCAACGCCGTCCGCAATTACAAGATCAAAATCAAGCGTCACGGGCAACGTTTGCCCCACAAGCGTGAGCGTGCCTACAACTGTATGAGCGCCACCGTCAACTTGCGTAATATCGCCCGCAAATGTCGCCTGACCGAACGTCTGGACATCGAAAAACTCCGGTCCTTTGGCTTGGTCAGTAACCGATCCAAGCGTGACAGATGCCGTTTCAATTAGTGCGTTAACCGCGCCTGTTCCGCTGTCAGTGTCATATTCGATTTCAGCCTGCCAATTCGCAAAGGTTCCTGTGACAGGCGCGCCAATTTGCATGACAGTAATAGAAATCGTACCGTCTTG
Source organism: Octadecabacter algicola (assembly GCF_021532625.1). Classification (GTDB taxonomy): domain Bacteria; phylum Pseudomonadota; class Alphaproteobacteria; order Rhodobacterales; family Rhodobacteraceae; genus Octadecabacter; species Octadecabacter algicola. Next base: position 329,546 of record NZ_JAKGAR010000002.1, on the reverse strand, counting down.
AACGACCCAGCCTCCTGTCTGGGTGGAGGGAGTCTGAAGCGTTGCTTCGTCGTGATTACTCGGGGCAAAAACCGTCAAAGCCCCGCCAAGTGTCACCCCCCAGATAAGCAGGGCCACACCGGCTGGCGCGCGATGCGCTGCGCCGCCAAACTTGGGGTCTCCCGCATCGGTGCCGCGCCACATCCGCGCCAAAGTCGCGTCGCGATCCACCATGGAATGTTTGAGCGCACCGCCGATATGCGCCGCCACCGTCGCGGCTAGCACGATCCCTGCCGCCCAATGCACGTTTGCGGCCGTGTGGGCCAGATCTTCTGACTTCGGCACAAATGGAAGGTTTTGACCAAATGGCCACCAAATCGGCGCAAAGCCGACTTCTGCAGAATGCATCACCCACCCCGACAGTGGCAGCACAAAGATCGAAGCGTAAAGCACCCAATGCGCGGTCTCTGCTGCGAAGGTTTCGACAGCCCGTGTCGGATGAAGTGGCGTTGGGCGCGGCTGCGAAAAAGCCCAAGCCACACGCAGAACAGCCAGCAAAAGCACTGTAACGCCGATCGTCTTATGCGTTGAGTATAGGATTTGAAGGACGTCTACGGTATCGCCTGTTCTCGGTATGAATTTACCCAAGACCCCCAGCGCGATATCGACCAATACGAGGAGCGCAATCGCCCAATGAAAAAATCGCGCTATCGATCCGTAGCGTGTCGCTGTATTTGCAAACATAGCAGTCCCAATATTTTATATGACGATCTTCATTCTTTTCTAGGCAGTTTCCTACTGCCTGTCTGCAAACAGTCGCTGTGCGGATACGCGTAGAAATGGGAAAGTTCAACAAATTCAGGGCGTTTAACTATTAGGGAAGGAGGTAAGTTGGTCCCGCTAAGATTAGGTGCTGCGTCGTTCCGCAGAGCCGGCCTCTGCTCCGTCAGAATGATACGAAGAAAATAGATGTCCGCTTTTGGGAGGCAGCACAACAGCGTGCTTTCTTTCAACGAATGTCCGTTATGGGCCGTTCGTGTCGGTGGTGACACACTCACGACGCGGGAATGCTGCGACCGATCTAATGTCGGCAACGAGCCCGAAGTTACGGATGCTGCATATTGCACGAACGTCCACTATCCGGCGATGGGCGTCGCGAACTTTGCCGCATAAGAAGAAGGCGATATGCCAAGCTGCCTCTGAAACGCTCGGCGCATATTCTCTTGACTGGTAAAGCCAGATTCAATCTGCACGACCGAGAGGAGCGCGCCAGGCTGATGCAATATATTTGCTGCGTGTTCGACCCGAAGTCTCTCAACAAATTGGGCAGGACTGACACCAACTTCTTCAGTAAACCTCCGCGCGAAGTTGCGTTCGCTCATGCCTACTTTGGCAGCCATTTCAGCGACGGAATTACGGTCTTGCAAATCTCCGGCGACTGAAGCGATGAGGTCACCAAAACGTTCCCCTTTGCTACCTGCCTGAGCCGCCAAGGTTCTACTGAACTGCCGTTGGCCGCCGTTTCGAACCATCGGCAGCACAAGTGACTTTGCAATGCGCAGGGCCTCGGATCCTCCGAGATCACGCCGAACCATTTCTAATGCCATGTCGATCCCGGCAGTGACGCCTGCGGATGTCCAGATTCCGTTGTCTTCAACATAGATAGCATCGTCTTGCACTTTCACATCAGGGTAGTCTGTGCTGAGTTTGGCGCTTCCCTCCCAATGCGTTGTTGCAAAGCGTCCAGACAGCAGGCCACTTTCAGCCAATACGAAGGCACCCAAGCATATTGATCCAAGCCGTCTGCAAGTGATGGCGGACTTGCTGATAAAATCACGCAGCGGCTTTGATTGCATGGCCACGTAGGCGCTACTCCCACCGGACACTATTGCGGTATCCCATACAACATCATGGTACGAAGTCAGCGCCGATGTCTCAACATTACAGATGGTGTCGGTTCGCAAACTTCCGCCCACCTCAGACAAGAGATGCACGTCATAAGCCTTGGCTCCGTTTGCTAGCTTGGCATCGCTGAAAACCTGCAATGGACCGGCAAAATCCAACAGTTTGGAGCCTTCAAACAGGAGCAATGCGACCGTCAGGGGTGTTTGTAAAGTTGTGGCGGAATAAGTGGGCATATTGTCATTTATGCCAAACAGTCCTTTGGGCTATCAAGGGAAAAACGAAAAGGAGATATCAAATGCTGGAACTTAGACCGAACTGTGAGTTGTGTGACGGTGACCTACCACCGAACTCATCCGACGCGATGATTTGCAGCTATGAATGCACCTACTGCGCGGATTGTGTTAAGGACATTCTTCAAAATGTGTGCCCCACATGCGGGGGCGGGTTCGTTCAGCGCCCCATTCGCCCTGTTCGAGCTGAGGGAGGACAAACCAACCTTGGATTGTCGAACCGCCCCGCGGGCACTCAACGGTATCATTCCGCGTGGAGTAGTGAACAAATAGAAGCTGTCGTCATGCACCTGAAAGACATTCCGCCGGAAGAACGCTAGAGGATCCAATGCTCCGAAAAGGCAATGGGGCAGTGGTCATGGATCGCGTGAAGCGGACTTTGTATGACCAAACTGGAACGGCAGCAAAGTCCCGCAGTCCGGTCATCTAGCTCGCACCAAATGCTGCACGCTGCGCGAACGTCCGCAATGCGGGCTGCGACCGCAGCATTCAGATGTTGTGACCAACGGCCAGTTTGGGCCGTGAGCGGTGACGCGATCTAGGTAGATATTCCGTGATGCTGCGAAGCGGAGAACGGCTGCTTCGAGCCCAAAGCAGTCGGATGCTGCATCATGTGTAAACGACAACTTTGCTTCCAAGAATTTCCGTCAGCTCCACACGTGACCCACTATGATAAGGCACTCTTTCCACGCCGTTTCGAACTGATATGCTGATTGAAAGCAACTATTCAGCATGGAACTAAGCATTGAAAATCGAAAGCATTCCCGTCTCGTGGTCATCCCCCCAAGTCGCGGAAATGAGCGCATATGAATTACTCGAACACTACGACCTGTATCTGGGTAGAGTGCAGGACTTCCGACAGCTCTATGTGCGCAAAGAAGAGCTCCCCGACATCTTGATCGAGGCCGCGGCCTTCAGATTGGGATGCAACGATCACGACACAGGCCTGTTTGGTTGGAGCCCATGGGACGTTGATGATCCTAGTGTATTTCCAAAGATTGGCCGTTTCCTAGAGAGATGCGGACAACATGAACTTGCAGCTGAGCTCAAAGCTTTCGTGGGTAAACTCTCTCGCTTTTCCCATGAAGAGGTATTGGCCTTCCTCACCCATACAGGTGGGCTGACAAGCGCGAAAAGTGATGCGATCAACGAGGTGGTCGTAAATGGCTTCGATAGCGCCAAGTTCAATGATGAGATGTGGTTGCAAGCCGCGCGTGTCGGGGCCGAGCTCGCGGAAAGCTCAGGCGTATTTCGGAAGTACCCCGATCCTGAAAGTCGTCGCGCTGCAGAGCGAAACATTGTGGAGATGCTGCCCGACTATGAAAGGCGGCAACAGCAAAAGACGATTTGGCGGACTATTCTTCCGTTTCATGAACTTCTTGTCAGTGTTGGAGAACGCTATTTTCATGATCATAGTCTGAAAATCACGCGCCATGACGGAAGTGTGCTTTTTCGCGACGACGCTCACAAGTATGACAATATCCTTGCCTTTGAAGATTTCAGCGAGGTCCACTTGCTACGCTCCACTAAGCGCGAGTGGCTTTGTTGTAGGGTTGAAGACACGGCTTGGCTGGTTGATCCAACGACAGGAAACAAAGTGGCATCTGCACCATGCTCCGCCTCCGAAAACACATAGACAACCTGAACGCGTTCGCAGCGTGTTGGCCAAGTTTAACCGACGCGGTACACTTCAAAGCAGCCATTGGCGCAGCCGCAGCGAAAGCTCACTTTGTCCGCGCAATCTGGCCGTCCGATCAATCAAAATGCTGCGCAAAAGATCAACGTCCGCTTTCAGGAAGCTGCACTGCAACGTCCAGCACAGTCGTGGAGGTCGGCTTTGGGCCGTGATCCGCTATAGTTGCTTCGAGCAGAAATTAAGCATTTGTTATGAATCAGTTAAACCAGCCTGAACCCTTCGATGGTTACTACTTAAATCAGTGGTAACTGCCTCTTATCTTGTTTTTTCTTGCGCCTCACATGCGTAAGAGACCGTTTGCGGCTTCCTAGTTTTTGGTAAACTGCGTTGGCCGATGCTCGGAAATTGTTTCCATTGCGCACGTCAGAAATTCGTTTTTTGGCAGCTCGCGCAGCAACTTCATGGTCAATAATGCGTTCTGGATATTCGCGACCTAATTTAAACTCTACATCATCAATCAAGGTACGCTCCCAAGTCCATGGCGTGTGAATGAAATCGTTTGGCACGCCTCTGAGTTCTGGAACCCATTTTCGGATGAATGCGCCTGTTGGGTCATGCTCTTTTGACTGTTTAACAGGGTTGTAGACTCGCATTGCGTTTATGCCGGTCACGCCAGATTGCATCTGAAGCTGGCTGTAGTGAATACCGGGCTCATAATCCGTAAATAGCTGCGCTAAATGATGCCCTGTGGTGCGCCAATCGAGCCAGAGTTGATAGCTTGCGAAGCTCACCAACATCGCGCGCATCCGGAAGGTGATCCAACCTTCTGACGCAAGGTTGCGCATACAGGCATCGATAAAGGGGTATCCGGTTTGACCGGACGCCCAGGCCTGAAAATGCGCGTCATTGTGTTCGTTTTCGCGCAGACCTTCGAAGGCCGGGTGCATACATTTCGTTTCAATCGATGGCTGGTCTTCGATCTTTTGAACAAAATGACATCGCCACGCCAGTCGCGAGCCAAAAGCGCTTAAATTTCGGCCAAAGGCCTTCTTTTCTAACGGCGATAACTGCGCGCGGCGCTTGGCGAGCGACTGCACGACTTCGCGTACTGACAGGGTTCCCCAAGCGAGATGGGTGGAGAGCCGCGAACAGTGGGTTTCAGACGCGTCTGGGGCTGAGATATGATAAAGGTATCGCTCGGATCGATGCATAAGGAAACTGCGCAAGTCTTTGACCGCCGCGTTTCTTCCACCTTTCTGAACGTGCCCAATCAAAGGTGCGCCAAACAACGCGCACTCTTTATCAGGCAAAGCGTCCGAGGTTAGCGACACCGGCGTGAGCCTTTCGGGCTTTGATTGGATATCTTCACCCATGCGGGTGTTTCTGATCCTCGACCAATCATCACGGCTGCGCAGTCGGCGTACAACTCCGTTGCTTGGAAACTCTCGCAGCTCTATTTTGTGATCAGCGCAAAGCCGCGCCACGCAAAGATCACGTGCATACGTCCACCCGTTCCCCGTTTCTTCATGGGCAAAGATTTGAGTAACGCCAATGTCTCGATGTAATTCGGCGATGACGTCCACGGCCTCACCGACTTTAACAATGAGCGGTTGCCCAAGGTCGGCAAGGCTCTCGCTCAGTTCGGTCAGGCAATCGTGGATGAAGTGCCAGTGACGGCGCGATGCGAAAGGTTGTTGCCAGTATTCAGGTTCGACGATGTAAAGAGGGATCACAGGGCAATCTAATTTTGATGCCGCCAACAATGGCGCGTGATCTTGGATCCTTAGATCGCGTTTAAACCAAAAAATGCAGGGTGGTTGTGGCATCCAAAAGCCTACTTATACACGTCTCTGCGCTCTCCGAACGAGCGTACGCGTTTGCGCCAAGCTTTGTAGCTGCCGCTTTTCAACTCACGTCGCATCAAGGTTTTCACTTGGCTGTCACTGATCCCGTATTGGGCTTTGATGTCGGCAAAACTTGTATGATCAGACAATGCCATCTCAATCACTTCGCTTACGTGGGCGGGCGATAGCTCGGTGAGGTTAGAGCGTTTTGGCATCGGTAACTCCAAGATCTGTTAAGAGTGTCGGGATCATCTTCTTGAGCTTAAAGAAGCCCTTCGTCGCATGGGGCCATATGAGTGCATCATAGGGGCGCAGCTGTTGGTGAAGGGTCATCCCTGCCATTGCCAATTCCCTTTGCAGGCTTTCGAGTTTCGTCGTGATTGGGCCAACAGGTGCAAATGCTGTTAGGATTTGGGTTGTGGCAGCTTGCTCGGCGGCCGCGATCATCGCGGAGGTCCAATCGTACGTCGTGACGACGCTTCCTTGCGCGCTCAAGCGCGTGACTGCATCCGTCACAGCGCCTTGTTTGAATGCGTGGGTTTTTTCCGCAATATCCGGCTCGCGCGGGAGAACGAGCCCAAGCACATCATTCGGTGTTTCGCAAACAAAGCTTGGCTGGCAATCTTCCTCCGTCACCAAAAGTAGGGCGTCACCTTGGACCGAGGGCTGCACAATGTTGAGCGGAACAAATGGATGCTCTTGGTCATCAATCAGGGGCGGCGCTGATTGGGCCAACTGGCCCATCGGATCAAATGCGCCTTGTGTGTATCTTGCGATGTTGGATGGACGGGCCAGATAGGTCTTGCCCTTAGTGTGAAGGCCGCCGACCCAGCGCCAACTGAGTGTATTGGAGGCCGGATCGCCGTCGATGAGGTGCGTCAGGAAGAAATCTGCGCCCAGTTCCCAAGGCAAGCGCAGCGTGAAAATCCAGATCGAAGCAAACCACATGCGGGCGTGATTGTGCAGATATCCGGTTGTTTTCAACTCAAGACACCAATGGTCAAAGCACGCGATCCCCGTGCGACCTTCAATGGCGCTTTGGTAATCGACGTTTCTATGAACGCTCCGGGCTAGCTCATTCTGAGCAGACTGAAGGCCGCGTTGATAACTCACCCAGACACTAGGGTGCTGTTGCATCCAACCTTTAAAATACCCCCGCCAGAAGACCTCTTGGATGAACTTCATGGCGGCCGACGGACTGTGGCGCGCAAGTGTCTGTCTGAGGACCTCTTCCTCGGCAATCAGCCGATGCCGTATCCAAGGTGACAGGGCAGAAACCGTGCTGCGCTGCGCCGGACCAAGATCAAAATTTCGTTGCGACGCATAATGCGTGCCTGTGCGCGATGCGAAGCTTTCCAATCGAGCAAGGCCAGCTTGCCTTGTTGGTTCAAACGCAACGGTTTCGGGATGGTCTGGGAGATCGGCAAATAAGTCTTCTGTAAGGGTCATGCTTGCCCTCCCTGACTGGTGAGAGATTGCGTTGAAGGTCTCGCGCGCCGACAGCGTTCAGAGCAGTATTTGACCTCATCCCAAACCTTTGCCCACTTTTTTCGCCACGCGAATGGGCGTCCACAGGTCACACAGGTTTTTTGCGGCAGATCAGACTTTTTCATTGGCTTGCATCGCATTGAAAAACCGTCGGCTGTCGTCTTGTATCGCTTGACGTTTTTCGTCGCTCATCCGATCAAGGCTTTTGTACATAAAGCCCATGCGTGGATTGCCCCGCAGCTTGCCGTCATTGCGCGCCAAGAAATCCCAGTAGAGATAGTTAAAAGGGCATGCAGTTGGCCCATTTTTGACGGTCGGTTTATATTTACACGACCCGCAATAGTTCGACATCTTGTTGATATAGCTGCCGCTGGCGGCATATGGCTTAGAGGCAAGCAGCCCCCCATCGGCAAATAGGATCATGCCCGAGACATTGGGCAATTCCACCCATTCATAAGCGTCTGCGTAAACCAGCAAATACCATTCGTTGACCTCATCGGGGTGGAGGCCTGCCAAAAGGGCGAAATTCCCAAGCACCATCAGCCGTTGAATGTGATGTGCATAGGCGTTTTGCTTTGTTTCCGTGATGCATTGGCGCATGCAGTTCATCTGCGTGTCCCCAGACCAATAAAACTCTGGAAGTGCGCGGTCTGCATTGAGGAAATTCACGGCCCTATATTCCGGCATCTTCAGCCAATAAATCCCACGCACGTATTCTCGCCAGCCAAGGATTTGGCGGATAAAGCCCTCGACCGCATTCAACGGGGCGGCCCCACGGTGAAAAGCCGCCTCAGCACGTTCAATGCACTCTAGTGGATCTAATAGACCGCAGTTCAGGTAAAGAGCGATATGGCTGTGATACATCCAAGGCTCGCCTTGGATCATTGCGTCTTGGTAATCCCCGAACAGGCGCAAACGGCGTGCGATAAATTCATCAAGCGCAGCCAGAGCTTGATCGCGGGTTACTGCAAAATGAAAGGGAACCAGATCACCGAAATGGTCAGGAAAACGTCTTTCGACAAGGGACATGACATCTTGTGTGATCTCATCTGGCTCAGCCTTGTATGTCTCTGGGACATCCAGTCCATTCGCTGGTGGTTTTCTGTTCTCGGCATCATAATTCCACTGGCCGCCAATCGGGCCATCAGCGTCCATCAAAACAGAATATTTGCGACGCATCTCTCGGTAAAAATACTCCATCCGCAATTGTTTGCGACCGTCGGCCCATTGGGCAAAATCGTCTATCGAACACAGAAAACGATCATCCTCGCGCATCACGACTGGAACAGGCAGGTCATCCCCCCACGCATGAAATTCGCTTAGCAATCGTTGCTCGCCGGGTTTTGTAACGACCAGCTCATTGCACTGGTAAAGGCAAAGGGCCTTTTCGACTTCTCCCAACAACGATCCGCTGTTGTTCGGATCATCATAGGTCACATAGCGGACATTAAAGCCTCGTTGCCTAAGATCGTCTGCGAAATGACGCATTGCGCTAAACACAAAAGCGATCTTTTTCTTATGGTGTTTCACATAAGTCGCTTCTTGGCGAACCTCACACATCAAGATCAGATCGCTCTTAGAGACGCCTGACAAGCTTGATGTTGAAAGGCTTAACTGATCGCCAAGGATGAGCCGAAGTTTCATAAACTGGTGCCCCTAAGCGTCGCAGTTTGGCGTGGTAAGCTGGACCTGCGCCTTGGTCTCCATCACCGCAGAATAGGTACTGCCGTCCGTACGCAACGAAACCGTCGTTCCGCTGATTTCGCTATCGGCGACCGTGATTGCACGGGTACCGATTGTGTCGTCAACATCAATAGTGAAGGCGATTGTCTCGGTCACACCGATGCCGGACATGTCCAAAATAGCGCGCTGATCACCATCTGTGATCAGCGGTTGTGAAGTCAAATATTCCGCACCTACAGTAATTTCGGATGGTTGAAAGACCTCTACGACTGCGCCTTCGTTCGAGACATCAAAGATCAAACCTGCGCTCGAATTCACAAAATCAATTTCAAATTGCCCTGCGCCCAACGCGCAATCACCTACGTTTGTAATAACGAAACGATCTTTTGGCGCGCCTTCAATAAACTCAACCTGCAAATCTGCGGCTGCCGCGCTCGAAAGCGCGACTGCGCTCAAGACGCTGAGCGATAAGGTGAGCTTACTCATGTTTGGCCTCCACAACCGGTTTACTTTCATACGCTTTAACGAGCGGCGTGGATCAATTGGACCTAAATTTAAAGTTACCGATAATAACTGCGATCTGACCAATCGACACGATATGTGCGTTAATGACGGCGCGTAGTCTGCCGGGATGCTGCGCGCATTTACCCATGTATTTCGCAGGCGCGGCGAATGACTACTAAGCGCGCTGCAAGTGCAGCATCTTAATTTGATGACCAACGGCAGCTTTGGGCCGTTCACGTCATTCGACACTAGGGGCGGAAAGCGGACTTTCGCTGCAGGTGCGAGCCGAACTCGCGTTGGCGTTGCAGCCGGATCTTTCCTCCACCCAAATTGAGGTTCTCATTGCACTCCCGTAAGGTGGCAGGGCACCTTAGCAAGTCTAACCGCACAAATAGGAATGAAAAGCAAAACCGACCTAAGGCGGATTGTACCGTTCCAGTTTGGTACCTTATCGCGTCTGCCGTAGCATCACCGGTATCTGAAACAACATGCTCAGCGGGCTGCATGGCAAAGTCATGACCTATGACGGTGAAAACCGTCCGCTGTCGGTCACATGGAACGGGGTGCGCATCGAATATGTTTATGGTGCCGATGGGACCCGTTTGCAGCAGATCACCAACGCGAACACCGCTCAGGAAGAGGTGATCACCTACCTTGGTCCGGTTGAGATTAGGGGAAATCTTGATAATCCGGATTCTGTTTTGGTCTATCCCCACGACAGGGTCCGGCTTGAAGACGGGGTGGAAAGCTATCTGTTCCGAGACCAGCTTGGCTCGCTTGTCTATATCCTCGACAATCAAGGCAACCGTGACCTGCTGCGCGGCTATCAACCCTTTGGCGAGAACTCAGTTGTGGGGAATTGGGACCCGGCGGCGGCGGAAGAAAGTATCGGCTTTATCGGCGAACGTTATGATGCCGGAGCCGGCCTGCAATACCTCAACGCAAGATACTACGACCCAGAACTTGGCCTGTTCCTGCAACCGGACTGGTTTGAGGTATCCCAAGCGGGCGTCGGGACCAGTCGCTATGCCTACTCAGGCAACGATCCGGTCAACCAGCTAGATCCGGGAGGGAATATTTACGGTCTCCTTGGCAAAGCAGTTCAACTTTTTGCAAAAGGAGGAGACTTTGGTGCCACCTTTGCAGGTGCTATCCAGGATACCCGAACTGTTTTCTCGAGAAACGCGACCCTCGGACAGTGAACAATAGCGCTGGGATCTCTGGCGACCGAAATCGGCTCCCCGGTTTCAGCAAGGGATGCGAGAGCCATATCAGAAGCAGCCACTAATACGTTGCAGGCAAGGCGAGCTCCGGACGGTATACCAGCCGATGCTGATCTCGATTTTGGTCCTTCCAATACTGCGCGTTTACCGCAAGACGGAGCAGTTAATCCGATTGCACCGGATCCGCTTCGGACAGATCGACCTATTGGTCAATCAGCAACACAGAATGCACAAGCACAGCAAGACATAGTAGATCTACGAGACCAGGGTGCCTATGATTTCAGGGTGAATCAACAACCGGTCGATGCAAACGGTGACCGAGTGGGCATTGGTCGGCCTGATGTGAGTTGCACATTAAGATGTGGTACTAGACTTCACATTGAATATGATAGCCCCCCTGCAACACGTGCGGAACCACATTCAGAACGGTTACGGGCAAACGACCCCAATTCAATCGTTTGGAGAAGGACAATAGAGTAAAATGTCTACGATGTTCACAAAGTTCTGGCCTATCACTAAAACCCTAGAGTTCCTAAACTGTGACTTGGACGATTTTGTTGATGAATTCATCAAATGGAAATCAATCATCATGTCCCCAGAATCTATCAAGCCTCTGATTTTGGAAAACAAAACAGCGGAGCAGGCGTTCGCGTCATGCCTTCCAATTGTTCATCCTGGCCGGACAAAGCTGCTGGCAATTCAAACAGATTCAAATTGGATCTGCCTAGCCGGCAATGGCAGGGGCGGAAATGAAGGGGATACAACTTTTGATTTTTTCGGACGAGAATTCCGAACGGAAAGGTTAGCGATAGCGTATTCACTTCAAAATGACCCAGGTTCATCGCAATTCTATTATAATAACGAAGCCAATCGAAGACGATATATAGCTGCACACAAAGAGTCGCGTTGGAAGTTTTACAACGAGGGAGAACCTTTCGATTGGGAAAATCTAGATTTATACAAAGAGAGGAAAATCAAGGACCGTTTGCCGCTAGAGGCGTTAGATGACTATTGCTCTGAGTTAGGTGTGCGCCTTTTGGATCCCAATTTTTATGTTGGTAAAGCCGCACTATTCGAACTACCTGGGTTTCCACAAACAAAAGTGATTTCAAGTTCGTTTGGATGCTAACTTGCAGGCGAGTTCGCGTTTCTTTCGTTTTAAATTTAGCAAAGGAATTGAGATATAGATAAGGAAGAGATAGTGCTGCCAACGCCGTCCTCGCATCTAACCTTTGCATAGCCTCACAAATACTAGCTTGAGCTACACATTGAGCCCATCTTACTGAATTTCTGCAACGCCGCGAATGTCCGATCTTTTGAGATAGGTCGTTCGTTGATAGTCTCTTTGGCATGTATATTTCGCGATACCTTGAGACCCCAAGACTCATTCTGCGCCCACTCTTGGCACGAGACGTTTTGTTCTTTTACCGCTTAGTCGGCAACAAGGAAGTTCGGCGATTTCTTGGAGGTCCGGTGCCTTGGAAGCAAAGAATTCCACGTTTCCGGTCCTATCTGCGCAGTCCAGCCGACGTAAGTATTTGGATCGTCCAGACCCGACAATATAGTAAATCAGTGGGGTTGATCGATTTAAGTCCTCACAAAGATGGTGAGGAGTATGAGATCTCGTACCAATTTCATCCAGATGGGTGGGGCAATGGATTTGCTCGGGAGGCAACAGCCTGCGTGGTTCAGCACTCACTTACCGGTTCAAGGTTAGATCGAATTATTGCTGAAACGCAAAGTGCGAACCTTGCATCATGTCGGCTGTTGGAACACCTCAAAATGGTAGAATTGAAACGGCTTCAAAGATTCGGCGCAGAGCAAGTAATTTTCGCAATTCAAAGTTCTGGTACGCATAGCAGTCACTCAGGGGATGAGAGCCGATAGTCGCTAAGTCCCGCACAGCTGCCATCGGTTCGATCACAATGCTGCGCGACCGATCAAGGTCCGCTTCGGGGAAGCTGCACCGCAGCGTCGGTCCAACTCGCGAATGGCAGCTTTGGGCCGTGAGCGCCGTAAAAGGCGACAGTCAATGGCGACGATGCTGCATTGCAAAGACCGGCAGAAATGAGCCCCAGTGACCTATTGCTACTACATGTTTGGATGCCAATTTCGGCTTTCAGATCGAACCGTTTTGTTGGTCTTGAAAAGCAGAGCTCACATCTCGACTGGGCGGCACTCTGAATTTTCTCCTGTAGTCCCGGCTGAAATGCGTTGGGCTTTCATAGCCAACGGAATACGCGGTTTCCGAGACAGACAGGCCTCTTTCAACGAGTGCAGAGCGTGCTTCGATGAGGCGTAGGTCTTTTTGATATTGAATGGGTGTCGTGCCTGTCACCGACTTGAAGTGTTCGTGAAATGAGGACGGACTCATTCCTGCGTGATGAGCAAGATCAGACACGGATATAGACGTGCGAAAGTCATGTCGCAACTTATCAATGGCCTTGGCAATCAGACTTGCATGACTGTCCGCGACCAATAGACGGCGAAGCATCCCTCCGATTGGCGAAAGCAAAAGACGATAGTGAATTTCCCGCAAAATCGACGGCCCTAGAACCCGCGCATCCATCGGGTTCTCCATCAACGCGACATATCTCGTTAGTGGTTCAACCCACGTCGGCTCGGCCTGCCATGTCGACAAGGATTGCGCATTGGCCTCAGCAAGATTTGCCCCAGCGACCTGATCATAAAGGCCGCGAACTACCCCAAAATCGAGAGAGAGAATAACTGCTATATAGGGTTCTTGCTGGTTGGCTTTTGTTATCCGGGACGCAACAGGCAGATCGTGACTGACAACCAGAGCGTCGCCTTGGTTGAGTTCAACATATTGGTCGCCGATAGAAGTGACTTTGCTACCTTGGAGGATCAGGCACAGGACTGGGTCATAAATCGTCGCCTCGATCGCACTAACTTTGTCGCGCCGATAGATGGTCAATTGCGGCAACTTCCACCCGTAGGCGTTATCTGAGGCGCAGTATTTGCGCGCGAGAGTGGTGAGGTGATATAAGTCCATCGGCGTCTCCTTACGTAATTCAGTAACAGCCTCTGAAATGAGAAAATAGCTAATCATTCATCAATTTGGAGAAATAGGCAGATTGTTTGGAGGATACGGTAGGCGCTGGCAGGTAAGTTTGGCTAAGATCAGGGAAACTATAGGAGTGTAGCAATGTCATCTATTCAAACTCAATTTCTCGATCTGACGGCCCACAACGCCCGCTATGACGCTATCGATCCGAACACCACTCTCAAGGGCAGCGCGGAAGGAAAGGTCGTTTTCATTGCTGGTGCCTCAAAAGGGATCGGCCAAGCCACAGCTATTGCCTTTGCTGAGGCAGGAGCAAAAGCGGTCTATCTAACAGCGCGCACAACGACAGCCCTGATCGAGACGCTGGCACTTGTTCAAAAAGCCAACCCGAACACCCAGTGCGCCTATGCGGTGTGCGATGTTACCGATGCTGCTCAGGTCGAGGCGGCAGTGAATGATTGCGTGGCAAAGTTTGGCGCCATTGATGTTGCCGATGCCAATGCAGGCTACCTTGGGCCTTGGGTCAAGATCGGTGAAAGCGACCCGAACGGGTGGTGGCGCAACTGGGAAGTCAACGTGAAAGGATGCTATCATGTGGTTCGTTTCACGTTGCCGCATCTTATCGATAGCGCAAAGAAATGGACTGCGGAGGGCCGAAGCGGCGGCCACCTTATACTTATCTCGTCAATCGGCGCTCAGTTTGTAATGCCCGGCGCGTCGGATTACCAAACGTCCAAACATGCGATCAACCGTCTCAGCGAATTCGTGCAAAGCGATCACGATGAGGATGGGATTAAGTGCTTTGCAGTGCACCCTGGTGGTGTTGCAACGGACATCGGCCATAGCATGCCGGAACACATGCATGAGTATCTGGTCGATGATCCCAACCTTGCCGCGAGCTTTGCCGTTTGGCTCTGCTCGGGCGCGGGGGATTGGGCCAAGGGCCGATATTTGAGTGCCAATTGGGATGTCGGTGAGCTTGGCGCTATGGAATCCGAAATCGTGCAAGATGACCTCTTGGTGAACAGGCTTCGTGTGAGGTCATAAAAACTGTCAAATCGGCGGAATAAGGGGCCCATATGCAATCGATAGATAGGTCAGCTTTGCCCCAAATAGCGGCCCTCCGAACTGTGCTCTGGCCTGGCTGGCGTGCAATGCCAGCTTCGGGGAGCTGCAGCGCAGGACCTGAGCAACTCCTGAATGTCGGCTTACGATCGTGCGCGTCAGCCCAAAGAAACAAGTGCTTAATGGTCAAATTCTTGCCCACTTCTTGTGCTGTTTTCGCTGTATCCGAACCCGAGTGGGCGAGAAAACTATCTGGACTCCTTGATACATGACAACAACAGAAGCGCTAAAAAACCTGTGGTATTCCGCCGTCATCTTGCTGGGTTATTTGGGAGCCTTGGTCGCGGTTCGAATTTCTCATTGGCCTCCTGACACAAGCGGGAGTTCGGGCATCGAGCCAGGTGGATTTCTAAAATTTTTGGGAATTCTGATGTTTGGTTATGTAGCCTATTGCATCTGGCGCTATGTTTTCAGGTCGTTCTATGTGGTTTTTGTAGGGAGCAATCGGTCGCCTGAACGAATGTCATGTTTCATGGCTCTTATCAGCAGCGCACTTCCGAGTGCCTCGATTGTTGCCGTACCAATGGCATTTGCGATCGCATTCAACCTTCCGGATCCCTTTAGATCTTTGCCTGCGATCTTGGTGTTTGGTGCTATCTGGTACGTCGGTCGGTTCGCGAATACCGCCGTTAGTGCTGTGCATTCTGAGTGCTTCTCCGAGTAGATCGCCGGGGTTCGACCAAAGTCGATCTAAAGTCGGCAAGTGGAAACCTCTACGAATGAGCGGTACGTCCGCAGTGCGGACATTCAACCAACTTCAAATCACGCAATGGCCGCGAAAGTCCGTTTGGACCGGCTGCACTGCAGCATCATAGGGGGGGCATGTGAACGGCAGCTATGGGCGATAGTATCGTGACGCACTTTGGGCAGTGAGCGCCGTAATAGGCGACTGTCAATGGCGACGATGCTGCATTGCGGAGAATGGCTGCAATGAGCCCGTTGCGGCCATTCGTGCAGACGACAGCGAACAGCTGCTTTGGGCCCATTTCCACTGATGCTGCGACTTGCACAAACGTCTGGTTCTCAAGTCGTGGCATCAAACCGCGACAGGTCCAGGCCGCTCTCGGGCCTCATTTTCGTCGCGGTTTGTCTGTAGTATTCATACGAACTTGATCCCTACGACGTGGAGATAACAATGCACGACGGCGACGTTCAAGATACACAAGTCGATAAGAAGCGATTTCCGCCGGGTTTCTGGCGGTTGATCTTGGCTGCTGCTGTGATCGGCAATGTTGGCATGTTGATGTTGATCTGGTTCTCTGTACCAGATTGGATTGCTGTGTCTGCGCCTATATTCGCAGTCGGCATCGCCGGAGTGATTATCGAGTACCGGCAAAGGCAAACCCGACGCGGCGAGGATCGGTGAAAACAGAGGTAAATCTTTGCAGGAGGCGTATGATGGTTGATGGGGAGGATAGACCAGCAAGAACACCACATCTCCGTGCTCGGCCAGCGTCCCTAGCCGCAAACCTAATCGGTTGTCATGACCACAGTGAAGTTAGCTGATATTTGTGCGGTTCTACACAAGCAGTCATCTGCGCAATTGCGGCGAAAGCTAACTCAGTCCGCATAACGGACCTTTGGCCCTTCAGTATGCAGCGCACCGGTTGAATGACCGCTTTGAAGAAGCTGCACTGCGGCACGTCTGCTTCATACGAATGTCCGGTAAGGGCCGTTAGTGTCGTGTGATCTCGGTTGATAACCTATGATGCTGCAAAGCGGAGAATTGCCGCTAGAGGCCAATCTGACCGATGCTGCATGTTATAAGAATGTCCGGTTTGCGCGACCTTTTGACTGAAACCCAAAAACACTGTGCATGGTTTTGGAATTGCTAAGTCGTTTTGAGCTGTCGCCAGGCGCTATCGGCGATACCGTCTGGTTTGGCGGACAGTAATCTTAGAGCGTGAAATTGTGATACGATTGCGTAGTCGCTCGGTGCGAGCCGGATAAGCTGCCCTGCTTCCACCCAATTTTGTGCATAGTGATTGGGAATGAGGCCCACGTGGGTTCCTGACAATGCCAGATATGTTGACAGCTCAATTGTGTCTTGTGCCAACCCTTTGCTTTGATCCAGCAACTTTGGATCAAGGTCTTGATCGATGGGGTTAAAGACGAAGCTATGTGCGGAAATCTCTGCCTCAGCCAAAGCTGCCTTGAGTGCTTCGGGATTATCAATCCCGACGCACTCATGGTCTGGCGTGCAGTAAAGCCCGCTTGTTTCTTGATAGAGAGAGATTGCCTCAAGATCGGACGGGATGGTTTCATTTCCTGCGATACCGACGATTGCGATGTCGAGTTGTTCGGCGCGTAATTCTGTCAAACAGTCGAGGAAGTCGTATATTCCAATTTGAATTTTCAGATCAGCATGAGCATGTTTTAAAGTGCGGATGTGATCGACCAAGGGATTATTGGGGTCAGTCACCATACAATCAACAACCCCGAACCGAATGCGTTTGGTGGGTGCTTTGCCGATAACGCGCAAACGGTCCGCAGATTCATCAACACTCGCTAAAAGTCGATTGGCCTCTTGAAGCACGAGAACGCCTTCAGTTGTTAATGAAAAACCCTGCGGCCCTCGGTCTGCCAAACGAAGGCCTAGCCGGTCTTCCAACTTGGCAATCTGGGCGGAGATCGCGGGCTGGCTAATCCCGAGGTTTCCTTGTGCTTTCGCAAATCCACCCGCTTCTGCGACAGCTTGGAAAACCCGCAACAACCGCAGATCAATATCTGAAAGTTTCATACCCTTGCTCCGATCACCGCGCCCAAACATTCTATACGTCGACTCCATGTCGATACGCTTATGCAACCATAACATAATCGATATGGTCAGAAGTTTGGGCCGTGCCTAGCATGAATCGTAGAATCAATCACCAATCCGACACCTAAGGAAAAGACTCATGAAAACCACCACTTCAATGGCGAAAATTGCTGGGCTGCTCATGGTAGCAGGCACCGCGACGCACGCAGAAGAACTGACCATCAGTGCATGGGGCGGCTTCTTTGAAGAGACATTGGCAGCCGAAATCTATCCTGGTTTCACAGCTGAAACAGGGATCGAAGTGCGTTCTATTGCCCAACCCGAAGATTCCACGTGGATGACACAGCTGATGGCGGCCAACCGTGCAGGCCAGGCGCCTGCCGATTTGTCGTTGGTCGTGGACGAAGTGCTGTATCGCGGCAACGAAGTCGGTTTGTGGGCTGAGCTGGACCCAGCCAATATGGCAGGCACTGAGGCGTTGATCGATGGCTATGTGAAACTCAACGATGCTGGTAATGCCTATGCGGTCGGCGCATTGGCCTTCTACACGACGTTCGTCACCAATACCGACTACGCGGCAGATGCACCGGCAAGCTGGGCTGAATTGTGGGAACCGCAATGGGATGGCAAACTTGGTATTGTAACGACACCAAACTCCGGGCTGATCGAAGTAACGGCCAAGACGTTCTTTGGTGGCTACGAGATCATGGAGACGCGTGAAGGTCTGGAAGAAGTAATCGCCAAAATTGCTGAACTCAAACCGCAGGTCAGCCTGTGGTATCGTGACGAAGGGCAGTTTCAGCAGTCTCTTGAATCAGGGGAACTGAACGCTGGTCTGTATTACCACGATGTGACCATGCTTTCGATTTGGGACGGTCTACCCGTTGCGTCGACCTTCCCAACCGAGGGTGGGATCGTGTCGGACGCCTATTGGGTGGTTCCCGCCGCATCCGAAAATATCGCTTCGGCTGAGCAGTTCCTTGACTACATGAGCCGCCCAGAGGTTCAGGCGCAGATGGCCTTGACCATGGGCGTGGCGCCGATCGTGCCGCGCGACAGCCTTGATCTGTCGGATGAAGATTTCGCCGCCGTCAGCAGCGACATTGAGCCGATCCGTGTTCAAACGCACATCCACCTTCGCGAAGGCGATTGGTTGGAAACTAAGTATCAGGAAATGATTGCTCAATAAATGATCCAAGTGGCGGGGTAGGTTTCGCCTCGCCACATGATGACGGCCACGCAATGGGGGGGTCATGTCCAACTTACAAATCACCAACCTGAGCAAGTCGTTCGGCAATCACGTCGCTCTGCGCGATATATCTATTGAAGTGGCATCGGGCGAATTTATTTGCCTTTTGGGCGGTTCTGGCTGCGGAAAGACGACGTTGTTACGCCTGATCGCAGGACTAGAAACCCATGATCAGGGTACGCTTTTGTTGGGCGGCAACGACCTGACCCCAATTCCGAGTCACAAACGAAATATTGGAATGGTGTTTCAATCCCTCGCACTGTTCCCGCACCTCAATGTTGGCGACAATGTTGCCTACGGCATGCGTCTTGCGGGGGTATCCAAAGACAAAGCCGGGCCGCGTGTTACCCAACTGCTCGATATGGTCGGGCTATCGGGGCTGGAAAAACGCTCAGTTGCGGCTCTGTCGGGGGGGCAACGCCAACGGGTGGCCATTGCTCGAGCGCTGGCCCTGAAACCGGACGTGTTCTTGATGGATGAGCCGTTTTCCGCATTGGATGCGGGCCTGCGAGACCAAATGCAAGAAGAGGTCAAACGCATCCAGCGCGACCTTAGCGTTACGACTGTTTTCGTCACCCACGACCAACGCGAGGCCATGGCGCTGGCGGACCGGATCGTTGTCATGAATGGTGGGATTATCGAACAGGCGGGCGCACCCGATGAACTTTATGCACGGCCAACGTCGCGTTTCGTTGCAGAATTTATCGGCATCAACAATATATTTGAGGTCAGCGGCAACCCCACAATCGCCGTGCGCCCTGAAGCCATATCTTTGGCTACGTCGGGCCAAGGCCTTAGTGGTCGGATCACGCGTCAACGCCGCCTTGGTGCATTGATGGAACGCGAAATCTTGGTCGGCACCCAAATCGTGCACCAAAGTGAATTTGCCGATCAAGGTACCCACCTTGAAGATGGCGCAGAGGTCATGGTGTCGTGGTCTGACGACAAAGCATGGGCCTTGCCGCAATGACGCCTGCACGCACATTCGGCCCTCGTTTGATAAGCGGTCTGGCCTTTGGCGTCATGGCAGTGTTCTTTGTGATCCCACTGATCTTCATGATTGTCGTCAGCTTTTATCAACCGGACCCGATGGGGTTCTATAAGGTTGATTTCGTGTGGGAAAACTACGCAAAGTTCTTCTCAAGCTTCTATTACAAAGTCTCATGGCGCTCGCTGTACTCCGCGATCTTCGGGGCCGTTCTGGTGGTCGCCTTGGCCTTTCCATTGGTCCTCGCCATTTCTGACGTGTCGCGCAAATGGCAGCTGTTCTGGATCATCCTGCTGCTGTCACTGATGTGCTTCAGCGAAGTCATCATCGGCTTTGCATGGCTGATCTTGATGTCCGAAAGCGCGGGCGTGCCGCGGTTCCTTGAGTGGGTCGGGCTATGGGCCGATCCTCGCTCTCTCTCACCCAGTTTTGGCGCGATGATGATCGGCCTTGTATACCTTGGCTTTTCGATCGTTTCACTGATCCTGTACCCCTCCGTCGCGCGCCGTGATCGCAGTATCGAAGAGGCCGCAGTAACCCTCGGGACTCCGCCCGCGATGGTCTTCTTCAAAGTCCTGCTGCCGACGTTCCGCACGTCTTTGATCTCGGTCACACTCACTATGTTCGTCTATCTCCTTGGAGTCTTCGTCATGCCGACAATGCTTGGCCGTCCCAAAGACTGGACCATGACGGTGATCATCAGTGACAAGGCGCTTGGCGATGCCAATCTGCCGCTTGGAGCGGCGCTGGCCGTGGTCATGTTGATTGTGACAGTTGTCGTTTTGCTCATTTCGGCGCTGGCAACGCGAGGGAGGCAAACATGACGTCCCTGCGCAACGCTTATTTATGGCTGATTGCTGCCATGCTGATTGCGCCCTTTGTGATCGTTCTGGGCGTGTCGATTGGTGCATCCAAGAACATCTCATTTCCTCCAGAGGCTTTGTCGCTTGAATGGTACACGGAACTTTTGACGGAATCTGAGTGGCTGCTCGCCATCGGGAGATCGTTGTTCATCGCGCTGTGTGCCGGCATCATTTCCACCACGCTCGCGCTGGCCATCAACTATGTGTTATGGCGTACGGGCTCGGGGTTTGCGAAACTGACCTTTGCGCTTGGCCTCGGCCCGTTCCTGTTGCCCCCGATTATCCTTGCGCTTGGTGCAAGCCTGTTCTGGGCCGAAGTGGGTTGGTACGGGCGTATGGAGGCAACGATTGTGTCCCACGGAGTGTTCTTCGTCACGCTGCCGCTGGTCATTATCGCACGCGGGTTCGCTGCTCTTACTGACGAAGTTGTCGAAGCAGCCCAAACCATGGGCGCAACCCCCATGCAAGTGTTTCGGACCGTCGTCTTGCCGCTGATTGCGCCCTATGTGCTGACGGGTTTCACGCTGGTGGCGATCATCAGTGTCAACGAATACCTGATCGCTAATATGATCTCTGGCTTTGTAGTTGAAACCCTACCGATCAAGATTTTCAACAACGTGCGCTACGGCTACTCGCCCGTGGTTGCAGCCGCCTCCATGCTGTTTGTCGTGTTAACGGTGACGGGGCTTCTAATTTTGTCACGTGTGACCGATCTGGTGGCGCTTTTCGGAACAGAAAAGGACGAATGATATGACTGAACTGACACGGCAAAATCTCGAAGATATCTTGCTCGGCGCGGTCATATTGGGCGCAGGTGGCGGCGGTGATATCCGTGAAGGCATGGCGTTGATTGATCGGTGTCTGGCAGCGGGCAAGACGTTTGATTTGGTCAGCGTAGATGATGTCCCCGACGACGCGCTCATTTGCACGCCCTATCTGCTTGGCGCGATTTCCCCGATGACGCCCGAAGAAGAACAGCTTTATGCGGGACTTGCCCCCACGGATCAGCACCCGATGCTGCAAGCTTATGTTGAATTTCAGAATCATTTGGGTCAGGAATTCTACGGCACCACCGCTTGCGAGCTTGGCGGCTCCAACACTGCCGCTGCCTTTTTTCCCGCTGCAATGAACGGGCACAAAATCATCGACGCAGACCCCGCAGGGCGCGCAGTGCCCGAGATCACCCATTCGACCTATTATCTCGCAGGGCTGCCAGCCGCACCAATCTATGCAGTGAACCAATTCGGAGAGTCGTTTCTGATCGACAAAGTCAAAGACGACCAGCGTGCCGAAACCCTTGTGCGCGCCTTGTGCCAGGTCAGCCGCAACGACATTGCTGCAATTGATCACGCGCTGCCGATGCGGGACCTGCGCGGCGTTCTTATTCCGGGCACAATATCCAAGGCGATGAAGCTTGGCGAGGTTTGGCGAGAGAGCCTTGCATCAAAAGGAAATCCCGCATCGGCAGTCGCCGTAGCCGGAAAGGGCGCAATTGTGTTCGAGGGCGTTGTGGAGCACGTGACCTACAAAACCGATAGGGGCTTCACAGTCGGTCAAATCGATATTGTGGCGCCGAGCGGCGAAACCATGCGCATCAGCGTCAAGAACGAGAACATGGCCTGCTGGCTGGACGGGGCGGTCTACGCGACGGTTCCCGACCTGATTTGTCTGTTTGATACCGACAGTGGTGCGCCCATCGCCAACCCTGATTGCTGCGCTGAGCAAACGATCGCTGTCGTGATCCTTCCGGCCCCCAAGCAATTCTTAACGGACGAGGGGCTTTCGATATTTGGGCCAAAATACGCCGGTATCGATGCAGTTTTTCGCACGCCCTTATTAACTCAATTAGAAACTGGCGCTGTGTAATACTAGTTCGGCAGCACGATAGCAGACATTGGTCTCAGCAAGTGCAAGGTCAGCTTTTTTCCGCAAAGCGGCCAATCATATTCTCAACTATGAATGACCGCTGCGAGAAGTGGCTTGCCGTTGACGGACCAAAACGACCTGACAAGAAATGAACGACAATGTGTTTTCACTCCCTCGACCCGATCAACCGCGAGCAGGTCAAATTCTGCTAACGGTTTTTTAATGAAATCGACGCCCGTTAAATGCAACCAAAAGCTGTCATACATATGTCAGTCTGAGCTTGTGCCATCTGATCTTTTTGCCACCTGAAAAGAGACCATGCGATAAACAAATTCTTGAAGCTTCTGCTCTTCCTCAGCCGTCAGCTTGACTTGGAATTTTGCCGTCCTGCCTTGTCTGCAAAGATTCCAGTCAACGACCGCCGCAGAAACCAACGCGAATGTATCGGCGGAGGAAAGCCATCGTTGCTTAGGTTGGCGAATTGAGAGAATCCGAGGCGTTCGTAGAACGCACAGGCCTCAGGGTTCGATGTTTCAAGCCAAGCCGAGTGACACCCCCGGGAGATGCTAAGGTCCATAGCCCGCTGCATCAGATCACTACCGATCCCAGTCCGGCGTTGGTTTTTCGAGACCCACAACATGTTCACGCGTAACCAGCCGTAAGACGTTGTGCCTGCCAAACCCGCAATCAACTCCCCGTCAGGAGAGCTCACGACAAGATTGATGCTGTCAATCACGCCCTGATCGGACAAGCCACGTAAGTCCGCCGACAACGCCGCAGCCAAGGATTTTAAGAACGTTGGGTCGGCGGACGCGTCTTCAATCATGGATTAGGCCAACCATGTTCGATAGTCGCTAACCAGCAGATGGGCCGGATCTACATCTTCTTCAATCGTTGCAAACCGCCCTATCGGTTCGCGGAAAATGTTGTCGGTTTCGTCGTCATTTACGGTCGAAACTTCACCGATCAAAACATCGCCGCCGTCCCCCCAAAACGCATGCCAATCGCCGGGCATTAGCGTCACACTTTCACCTGGGGCAAGGCGAAGTTTTTCACCCGGTCGAAAGTCTCTTTGGATGCCATCACAGAACACAGTGCCACCCTTAGACTCGTCAAAGTTTCCGTCAGAATCTGACCCGAACAATTCGACCACAAGCGTCGCCCCGCCACGGTTGATGATGTCCTCGGCCTTTATGACATGCGTGTGCATCGGGCTGAGCTGGTCTTGCTTTGAGATAAGCAGCTTTTCCGCATAACACATGCCCCCGCCGCGTTGCAGGTCTGCCAAACGGCCGTTGCGCAGCGTAAACAAAAACAGGCCCATCTTGTCATAATCGCCCGCGCCGTAGTCGGTAACATCCCATCCACATCCCGCATCAATCACATTCTTCGCGTCGGATTTTCGCGATTTGAACTCATCCGGCGTCCAATATGCGAACGGCGGCAGCACAAATCCGTGCGACCGCATCATGTCGTCAGACTCTTCGATAATATCGTTAATGCGTGAGCGTTTCATGTTGTTGCTTCTCCAGACGTCGCCGTCGCACACTGCCCAATCAGAGAGGGCGAACGACTCAATTTCAACCGACTGTAAATTAATTTCTTGTGCACCGAAACCGGTTTCGGTTAGCGTTTTGGACAATGGGAGGAGATTCGATGTCTAACAAGCCAGTCAGCTTGAAGGTTCTAGCCGCGCACCTTGGCCTTACGGTTCCGACCGTCAGCCGAGCGCTGAACGGATATGCCGACATCAGCCCGGCCACGCGAGAACGTGTACGGCGCGCGGCCGACGAACTCGGGTATCGCCCGAACCAAAACGCAAGACGGCTGTCGATCGGAAACCCTGAAACAGTAGGGTATCTCATGCCACGAATTGGCCAGTCGATTGCTCAACCTTTCGTCGCCCAATTATTGCAAGGATTGGGAGAGGCCCTTGGCAAGCGCCACTGGGACCTGTTGGTGTCGCACGCTGAGTCCGCCAGTGATGAACTCGCACAGATTGAGAAGTTGACCAGATCAGGGCGCGTAAGCGGCTTGGTTATCTCTCGCCCACTTCGAAACGACCCCCGCCTCCAGCTTTTGCAGGATTTGAAATTCCCCTTTGTGGTCCATGGGCGGACAGGCTCGAGCACTGACTATGCATGGTATGACGTTGACGGCGAAGATGCGTTTGTGACCTCGGTGAACCACCTTGTTGGGCTTGGTCACAGCCGGATTGCTTTTGTCGGTTCACCATTGCAATTCCAATTCGCTCAGGACCGCCTGATTGGATACGAACGCGGCATGGTCGTTAACGGACTGACCGTTGATAAGGATCTAATTCAGATTGCCGAATTCAGCGATGATGGGGGGGAAGCGGCAACAAACATTCTTTTGGATTTGCCGCAGCCACCGACAGCGATTGTCTGTGTCTCCGATACAATGGCATTGGGTGCTTTGGCGGCCATTCGTGGACGAGGCCTACGCCCAGGCGTCCACGTTTCCGTGATCGGTTATGATGGCTTGCAATTTGGCAACCATTCCAACCCCCCCCTTACGACTATGGCTCAACCTCAGGCACATGCCGGGCGACGATTAGGCGACATGCTCATGGCGATTATTGATGGCGATAAACCGTCCAAACACCAAGAATTGCAGCGCGCGCAATTGCTGCGCCGCATGACAGACGGCCCGATGCACACTGCAGCGGATCAAAAACTCGTTTCAACTAGGGAGGAAACCACATGAAACGCACAACACACCTAATGGCTGGCTTGCTGGCATCAACGGTTCTAGCGGGGGCCGCAAACGCGGATAATATCCGCTTCTGGACCATGGAAGTTCAACCAGAGCGCATTGCCGTTCAAGAGGAAATGGTCGCTGGCTTTGAGGCTGCGACGGGTCACACAGTCGAAATCATCCCTGTCGAAGAGTCTGACATCCAAACACGTGCGACTGCTGCATTCGCGGCAGGCGACCTCCCTGACGTGATCAACCTGACAGTCAGTCACATTCTGCCATACTCCGAAGCTGGCCTTCTGGATGCAGGTGCCGCTTCTGAAGTCATGGACAACCTTGGCGTTGATACCTTCGCCGAAGGCCCTGTAGGCATGGCGATGTCTGACGGCGAAATCGTTGCGGTTCCTTCTGATGGCTGGACCCAACTGGTCGTGTACCGCGCAGACCTGTTCGAAGCCGCTGGCCTTGAAATTCCATCCACATTCGACGCAATGAACGCCGCAATGGAAGCGTTACACAGTCCACCGGAAATGTATGGTTTCGTTGCTGCAACTAAGATCGACGAAGGCTACATGATGCAGCTGATCGAGCACCTCTCGCTCGCGACCGGTTATTCCCCTGTCAACGCAGATGGGTCAATCAACGAAGACACAACACACCTTGTTGAGTTGCTCGAGCTTTACACGGGCCTGGTTGCAAATTCCCCTGAAGGTGATCTGTACTGGTCCCAGTCTCGTGAACTTTACCTCGATGGTAAGGCCGCAATGGTGATCTGGTCCCCGTCTATCCTCGACGAGCTTGGCGGGTTGCGTGACAGCGCACCTGTCACAATCGATGACGACCCTATGACAACTGCACTGGCTGAAATGACCGGCTTCTCAACCGTTATATCTGGCCCCGGCAACGCAGACGGCGCAGCATATGCTGACGTTCGCTACCTCGGCATTACTGCTGATGCGAACACAAGTGTTGCACAGGAATTCGTCGAGTACGTGATGTCCGAAGGCTACAGCCAGTGGCTGTCACAAGCGCCAGAAGGCAAGTTCCCAGTGCGCCGCGGCTCTGAAGCTGGTGACACCTCCTTCGAAATGGCGTGGGCAGGCTTGGACGTTGGCGTTGACCGCAAGGCTCCGCTTGGCGACATCTACCCACAGTCTGTGATCGACGACATCGTCGAAGGCCTTTCTGTTGGTGACCGTTGGGGCGTGGCTGACGGCCAACTGGCAACAGCCTCCAAGATCGTCAACTCCCAGATCATGTCTCGTGTCATTCGTGAAATGACAGACGGCGATCTGACCGTTGAGGAAGCGGCCGCAAAGATTGTCGAAGAGCACATGGCTCTTGATCTGTAATCGAAAACAGGCGGCGCGTTACACCGCGCCGCCTTTTCCGAACGAATACTGGATACGCTGATGTCACTCGACAACGCCCCCAAACCCCCAAAAGGACTAGGCCCACTGGCAAAACGCGAAATGCGTTTCGCTTACATGCTGCTGTTGCCGACATTCCTGATCGTGTTATCGGTGGTTCTGTTTCCGCTGGTGGCCAATGTTTGGATCAGTTTCAAACCTGTAACATTGGGGGACCTTCGGGCACCTTCCATCCTCGTTAACGAACGCTTGATGGGTGACCTTGAAGCCGTAGGCGACGAGGCCGACATCCGTTACCGTATTAGGAATTCATCGCGTCAGAGCGATATCGCGGACGTGTTCATGACAGACACGCTACCCGCATCCCTCGACATTCTTTCAATTGACGAACATTGCACACTGGATGGAGCCGCCCTCGCCTGTGACCTTGGTGACTACGAAGCCGGAAAACGCGAAGACATCATTGTTCACGTCGCCGCGACACAGGCGTTCCTTGATGAGCCGATCAACGTGAAAGACACGGAATCTGCGTTTGAGTTTGAGCCTGAAAACATCCTAACCAACGACGATTTCACGCTCGAGAATTTCCGCAAGGTGTTTAACGCTTCCGACTTCTGGCAGGTCCTTTGGGCCTCGCTCTATTACACCATCGCCGGAACTGTGGGCGCACTGGTAATGGGCTTGTTCGCCGCGCAACTGATGAACATGACCTTCCGCGGTCGCAGCTTCCTGCGTGGGCTTTACTTATCGCCCTATGTTGCACCTGTCATCGCTGTTGCCCTTGCTTGGGTGCTGCTACTGGACCCAGGACCCGGAGGCACTTTGAACGCTCTTCTCCTGCAATTGGGTGTAATTGACGGGCCTATCAGTTTCCTTGGGCAACGGGTGGCCGAAATCAATTTTCTCGGTCTTACGTTCGACTTCCCTGTTGCGCTGACGGTGGTCATCATCTTCGAAATCTGGCGCTACTTTCCGCTGGCAATGTTGTTCATCCTTGCGCGGATGCAGTCGATGTCCACGGATATCTATGAGGCAGCCGAGATCGATGGTGCAACTCCGATCCAACAGTTCCGCTTTATCTCACTGCCGCAACTAATGGGAATTATGGCCGTCCTGTTCCTGCTGCGGTTTATATGGACGTTCAACAAATTCGACGACATCTTCCTGCTAACAGGTGGTGCTGCTGGTACACGGACGCTAACGGTCAATGTCTACGAACAGGCCTTCGCCGTGTCCAACCTTGGCGCAGGTGCCGCCGTCGCCGTGGTCGTGTTCCTGATTTTGTTGTTCTTCTCTGTCATCTTCTTCAAATTTTCACCGGAGGACGACGCATGAGCCGTTTCGGTAATATCTTCTACCTTTGCCTGCTGTTTGGAGCCCTTTGGGGTGCAATCGCAACGCTACTGATCACGCTTCTCGCGCTGTTCATTTCTGGTGAACCTTTTCAACCTCAAATCACTGCGGGGGCAATTGCGGGGCTGATCACAGCTGCCGTTCTGACGGGGTTTCGTTCCGAAAGACGTACCGTAGGAATCCGCCTTTTGGCGGGATTAGCGTTTATTCTGGTGCTGACCGTCGGCTCAGGCGCGACGCCGATGGGGCTAGGGCTTTCGACGTATTCAATCGGGCAATTGATTTTCACCGCAATCATTGCGTTTCTGGTAGTCCAGGCGATCCACTTAAATGCTATCGGTTTTGGTCCATGCCGCGAACGCCGTTATAACGTTGAAGTCATCTGCTTACGGTTTATCAAAGGTTTCGGGATCGTGGCCTTCACCATCGCCGTCGCCTTGCCGTTCTTCGTAATGGTGATGATGAGCCTGAAGAACCAGCAATTGCTGCTTTCCAACCCGCTCGACTTCTCGATCGACTTTTCGCAAGGGTTCAGCGCCCTGTTCCGAAGCTATATCGAATTGTTCAGCCAATACCACTTTGGCAGCTACCTGATGAACTCAGCGATGGTTTCTGTCGTAACAGTGCTGATCACCTTGTTCTTCGCGGTTCCCGGCGCCTACGCTGTCGCCCGATTGAAATTTCCCGGCCAAAACTTTCTTAGCCGCTCAATTCTGTTGATCTACATGGTACCGATGATCGTATTGGTGATCCCGCTCTATGCGATTTTCAGCCAACTCGGGATGCGAAATACGCTCTGGGGGCTGATGCTGGTCTATCCGGCCACAACGATCCCTGTCGCGCTCTACATGCTCCAAGGCTACTTCCGTGGCATCCCTGCCGAACTGGAAGAAGCGGGTCTAATGGACGGGCTGTCCCGCCTGAACGTGATCCGTAAAATCACCATGCCACTCGCCCTGCCCGCCATGGCTTCGGTTGCCCTCTATGTCTTCATGATTGCGTGGAACGAATTCCTTTTCGCCTTCATGTTCCTCGACAACGTTGACCTCTACACGCTGTCGCGAGGGATTGCAGAATTGAACTCGTCCGAAGTTCCACGCCAACACCTGATGGCAGGTGCCGTAATTGCGACTGTTCCGGTGCTGGCCCTCTTTTTGTGGTTCGAACGTTTCCTTGTTGCGGGTCTGACCGCTGGATCCGTGAAAGGATAAATTATGTCTCAAAAGTTAAGCCTGCAACAAACGGCAATCAACACGTTGAATCTAAACGACCGCGGCGGTTTCACCATCCCGACCGCAGGACTCTACCCCTATCAATGGAACTGGGACTCTGCGTTCGTCGCTCTTGGCATCGCGACCTATGACATGGATCGGGCGTGGCGCGAAATCACGACATTGATCGAAGGCCAATGGCCAGATGGCATGATCCCGAGCATCATCTTTCGCGATGACAACCCAGACTATTTTCCCGGGCCCTCCCGATGGGGTAAAACGCACGGCGCCATTCCTTCAACTGGGGTCTCACAGCCGCCCGTTTTGGCAACTGTCGTGCGGCAAATCACTCAAGGCTCAAAGGGAATCGCACGCCGCGCTGAAGTGTTCGATGCTATTTTCGCATGGCACAAATGGTTCCACGATGCCCGAACCGCTAGTGGTATCGTCGCAACGGTTCATCCGTGGGAAACTGGGCGCGATAACTGCCCCGAATGGAACATCGGGCTCGACCTGATGGAGGTCGCGCCAGACCTGCCTCCATACACCCGAATGGACAACAAGCACGTTAATCCGCATCACAGGCCAACACAGGAACAGTACGACAAATACCTTACTATCGTTCATTTCGGCGATGGGATCGGATGGGACCAACGCCGACTGACAAACGAAGGCCCATTTTTGATGGCCGACCCAAACATCCATTTCGTTCTATTGCGCGCGGACAAAGACCTATTGGCGATGGCCGAAGAGATAGGCGAACCAGTTGAAACTTGCGAGCAAATCCGCGCATGGATTGCCAAAGGTGAAGCTGCAACAGACTACATCTGGAACGAAGAACTCGGTGCATTTTCTGCCCGAGACATACGCACGGGAAAATTCTCCGACGGATTTAGCAATTGCAGCGCTTTGTGTTTTTACGCTGACACAGGAACGAAGGAACAACGGGCACGAGTTCTTGCGCACCTGCAGCGTGTCGAAAACAAAGTATCCTATATGCTTCCCAGCTGGGATCCGGATGCGCCGGACTTTGAACCCCAGCGGTATTGGTGCGGACCGATGTGGCCACAGATGAACTACATGACGGCTCTCGGTTTGGAAGAACAAAGTGAACCCGAAATGGCACGAACTATTCGCGATGCCCTGAACAACGCCATCGAAAAATCCGGTTTTTGGGAATGCTTTGACCCCCTCACAGGGGAAGGCTGCGTCGGCGCAAACTTCTCATGGACGGCAGCGGTTTGGTTGTCTTGGCAAAACGCAACAAAATTAAGCGGTGCGGCATAAACCCGACAAAGGAATTTACTCATGGGATCTATTAGACTCAAATCAGTCGAAAAATGGTTCGGCGATGCGCAAGTTATTAAAGGCATCGACCTAGATATTCAGGACGGTGAGCTGATCATTTTCGTCGGACCGTCCGGTTGCGGGAAATCCACTCTGTTGCGGATGATCGCCGGTTTAGAAGAAACCAGCCGAGGCCAAATCCACCTTGATGGCGACGAAATGACCCATATGGTTCCGTCAGAACGCGAGCTTGCGATGGTGTTCCAATCCTACGCTCTCTATCCACACCTGAGCGTCCGTGAGAAC
This sequence comes from Octadecabacter algicola, assembly GCF_021532625.1. Taxonomy (GTDB): domain Bacteria; phylum Pseudomonadota; class Alphaproteobacteria; order Rhodobacterales; family Rhodobacteraceae; genus Octadecabacter; species Octadecabacter algicola. The sequence goes on along the minus strand of NZ_JAKGAR010000002.1, from coordinate 298,875 downwards.
ATGGGCTTTGCCTTGATGACCGCTGGCGCGCCCAAGTCCGAGATTGACGAAAAGGTTGGCAATGCCGCGGATATCCTCAAGCTCGATGATTACATGGATCGCCGCCCCAAGGATCTATCAGGCGGGCAACGCCAACGCGTGGCTATTGGTCGCGCGATCGTGCGTAAACCTAAAGGTTTCTTGTTCGATGAACCACTGTCCAACCTGGATGCATCATTGCGGGTTGATATGCGGTTCGAGATCGCACGCTTGCATAAGATGTTAGAGACAACAATGGTCTATGTGACCCACGATCAGGTCGAGGCTATGACTTTGGCCGACCGGATTGTAGTGTTGAAGGACGGGTTGATCATGCAGGTCGGCACCCCCCGTGAATTATACGAAAAGCCGGACAACGTGTTCGTGGCGCAGTTCATCGGATCGCCAAAAATGAACTTGATGCCATGTACCACGGACGGAGGCTTCACCACAGCCCCCTCAAAACCCGCTGGCGCCGTGCAGCTCGGCATTCGCCCTGAGCATATCGGGATCAGCGACGCGGGTGGCGGACACTGCGATGGTGTCGTGCAAGTCAGCGAATATCTTGGTGCGGACTTCTTCCACTATGTCGATTGTGGCCCACTTGGTTTGCTGACCGTCCGCAGCTCTGGCGCTATGCCAGACATTGAAGGTCAAGCAGTTGGCCTGTCGTTCGAAAAAGAAAACCTGCACTTCTTCGGGACTGACGACTTGGCGCTCTGACCGGCTTTAGAAAAATGGCAAGTCGCAGATTGTTCCAGTCCGAAGTTTGCCGTTTTTCAATAAAGCAATTTGGTCACCCGCCACCTCATCCACGTTCAGCAATCCAAAACCAATTTAACGTCTGCTTTCACGGTGACCAACCACCGTTGGTCATCTGGCCGATCAACTGCCCGCCTTTATAAACATAATACCAAACGGCGTGGCCTGCCTGTTGCGATTGCTTGTCCAACACGATTCCCATTTGATGCAGCTTTGAACCATCCGCATTAATAATTCGAAGCACCTGAATGCCAATCACGTCATCGGCAAAGTCCAAGTCCACATACTAGCCGAGCCGCACCTCATATGGGTTTGTCGTATCATCTGTGTCCCCACCATAAGACAGCAGCGCGCTTCCAACGCGCTCAACCGGATTTGGGTTCCATGGCCCTATGCCCCACGGCTGACCAGCTTCGCGCACGACATCCCACAGATCCGTTCCGCGATCCCCATCCATTAAGTAAATTTCAAACACACGCGGATTGGATTCCCTAGAGGTGACAATGGTCGCAGACGGAACTGGTATCAAAGTGCGTCAGATTTTGAACAAGAAACTCAAAGCTGGAGGTCGTCCACTCACCCAATTCACAACATGAGTTTCGAGCGGTGCTCGACTAGATGATCAATCAGCCGTCGCGTTAATGCTTTTTGTGGTCCAATATCCGGCCAAACTGCATAAATACCTAGAACTGGTAGCGCCCATCCTGGCAACAGATGAACCAGCTCACCGCTCGCAAGTTCTTTCTCGATCTCACTGAGAGGTAGATGCCAAATTCCAAGCCCCGTCAGAACGGCGGCTTTGGCGGCATGCACTGTATTGACCTCAACCCGAATGTTTGTCGGTTCAAAGCTGACAGACTGCCCCAATCGATCCAACGTCATCCTGGATGGGATTTGCGTCACCGAGATAAAATCGTGCTCAGCCAAATCTTGCGGGTGTTCCGGTAATCCTTGCCTAGAAAGATAATCAGGCGACGCAACAAGGCGTCGGTCAAAATTGGCGATCTTTCGGTTTTTCAGGCTGCTGGTGCTCAATGTGCCAAGCCGGATCGCCAAATCAAAGCCATCTTTGATCAAATCTGTCGGAACATCACTACACTCGAGTGAAATCGCCACCATCGGGTGAGCTTTGGCAAAGTTCCACATCTCCCGATGAAGTCTGCTTTGCTCTCCAAAAGCCGGCATTGCAATCCGAAGAGCACCAACAGGTTCATCATTTCCTGTGTGGATCGCATCCAACGCCTCCTCCCCCGCCGAAACCATCCGGCGCGCAGGATCAAGGGCAATCTGGCCCTCGGGCGTCAACGACATCGACCGCGTCGACCGGAAAAATAGCGTCACGCCCTGCCGTTCTTCAAGGCGTGACAGATGATGGCTTATCACGGATGTCGATAACTTTAGACGCCGCCCTGCCGCACTAAGGCTGCCAGTATCAGCAATCGCAACAAACACGGCAAGGCTTCGGTAATCGTCAATCATCTTTCTAATTCCTATAAAAATGATTTCTTTAATCTTGGGATAATCAAAAAGGCGCTGCCTGTCTATTTCTAGGTTCATCAGAAAGGAGACAGCAATGATCACAAGCACAGCAAACGTCACAACAGAGCGCGCAAGCACATATCTACAGCAACTTAGCAAACACTTCGGACACAAGGCTGAAGTGCGATTTGATCCACAGTCAGGGCAAATCAAGTTCCCATTCGGACAGTGCGAATTGAAAGCTAACGACACGACCCTAGCTTTGATTATCACCGCTCAGTCGCAAGCAAATCTGACCAAGGCCGAACGCGTTATCGCAAGCCACCTCGAACGGTTCGCATTTCGTGAAAATCCCGAAATCACATGGCGGCCATTTGCTGACACCTGACCATTCAACACGAACCAACCACAACACCCCAAACTCAAACTGGAGAAGCCCATGACCTTTAAAGCATTTATCGCATCCGCCACACTCGCCACTTTGGCATCAGGTGCATTCGCTGACGACACAGCCACAGTCACAACATTCTACGACCTGCTGAGCAATCCAGGCTCTCAGGACCTTGTCGCTGAATTCCAAGATGCCACATCCGAAGACTGGATCAGCGTTGGCGACTATTCCGGAAACGACAAAACGCGCGACGCCTTTTTAGGCCAAATGGGCGGTTTCGCCCAACTGATGCCTGATCTGAATTGGGAAATTCAGGACATGCACCAAGACGGTAACACTGTGATCGTACGCAGCCGTGCGACCGGTACACCTGTCGCCCCGTTCTTCGGTGTGGATGGCGAAGGCCGAAGCTTTGACATCCTGACCATCGATATCCACGAGTTGGAAGACGGCCTCATCGCTCGGACTTACCACGTTGAAGACTGGGCAGGCGCATTGCAGCAACTCGCTGGCAACTAAGCCACTTGAACTATGGACCGGAGAAATCCGGTCCAATCCATAGGAGCGTACTATGAACCGCAGAACTTTACTGACGACCTCCCTCGGCGCATCGCTTGCGGTGATCCTTGGAACTCAAGCAGGAGCACAAGACATGGACGAAACAACACAAGCAAGCTTTGACACCGTCATGGCCTTTATGGGCGCAATGGGGAGTGGCGATATGGAAACCATGGGGAACTTGATGGCGGATGACATGGTCTGGCACAACGAAGGTGATACGTCCCTACCCTGGGTTGGCGAGACCGCCGGCAAAGAGGCAATCTTTGAATTCCTTGGTGTCTTTTCAGCAAATTTTCAAACCACCAAATGGGAAAACTTAGATGCATTTGCGTCTGGTGATACCGTTGCGGTGTTCGGCCGCATGAATGGAATAACGACCCACAGCGGCAAGGAGATCGGTGAATTCACCTTTGCCTTGCGCGCCAAAGTCCGTGATGGCCAAGTGGTCCTGTGGAATTGGTTCGAAGACAGTTTCGCCGTCAGCCAAGCCTACCACGGTTAGATCACCTCCAAGTGGGCGCAATCTGCGCCCACTTGGTTCAATCCAGGAGACCAACATGACCATCGCAATAACAGCCGTATCCGGCCAACTGGGCAGCGAAATCGCCCGCACGCTGATCGCAACGCATCCCGGCGAAACCGTCATTGGCCTTGCCCGCACGCCAGCCAAGGCGCCAGACCTTGGGATTGAAATTCGTCCCGGTGACTACGACCAACTCGCCCAGCTGCGCCAATCATTGCAAGGGGTTGATACCCTTCTTCTCGTATCCGGCATGGACGCGCCAGAAGTCCGCATAAAGCAGCACCGCAACGTTATCAACGCCGCGAAAACTGCGGGCGTGCGCAAGATCGTTTATACGAGTATTCAGGGCGTCGAGGAAGGCACCGCTTTCTCTACCGTGGTTCAAAGCAATCGACAGACCGAAGCCGACGTGCAGGCAAGCGGGCTTAAATATGCTATCGGACGAAACGGGATCTATATTGAACCTGACGTCGAATATATCGACAGCTACAAAGCCCGCGGCGAAATCGCAAACAGCGCGGGAACAGGCAAATGCGGCTATACAACACGCGCTGAACTGGCTACCGCCTACACCAGCCTTTTGACGTCTGACAAGTTTAATAGCCAAACGTTCAAACTCTACGGAGTGGCGATGTCTCAGACACAACTGACTGACTATCTGAACAGCGCATTTGGCACGTCTCTCAAGTATCGGGAAATGACACCGGACGCGTTCATTGCGGATCGTAAGGCGGAATTAGGCGACTTTATCGGCCCGATCATCGGCGGCATTTACGAAGGAATCCGTCAAGGCATTTATGACGGACCAAGCGACTTCGAAACCGTCGTCGGGCGGGCTCACCAAAGCTGGGATGAATATTTTGAAAATTTGGCGACGTCCGCGACGGATACCTAACCGCGCTACGTAAAAACTTTATGTTAAATCGGAGAAAATGAAATGTCGGCCGTAAAATCGTTTTTCAATCACCCCTATACCTTCTGGGCGATCCTCAGCCTACCAGCGATCCCTATGTTTATGGCGCTTACCACCGGTGACCCACGCGCCGTGCATCAACTGCTCCACCCGACAGGCGAATTCGCTGCACGGTTCATGATCATCTCAATGATGATCACGCCGCTGATGATGCTGTTCAAAGGTTGGCGCGGCCCGCGTTGGTTGATGAAACGCCGGCGCTTTTTGGGTGTTGCGGCGTTTGGCTATGCCCTTGCGCATACAATTTTATATCTAATTGACGAAGGTTTGGTGGCGTTCACCGGCGGAGAAATCTCAAAGCTCTATATCTGGACAGGCTGGCTCGCGTTTTTTATTTTTGTTCCGCTTGCAGTTACGTCCACAGACGGCTGGGTGAAGTCGTTAGGCACGAAATGGAAAAGCCTGCAACGCTTCGTCTACGCAGCGGCTGTCTTAACGCTGCTCCACTGGGCCGCTTTGCATGATTGGAGTGGCGTCGGCGCTGCGCTGGTGCATTTCACCCCACTCGCCGCGCTTGAGCTGTATCGCGTTACTAACAATCTGCGACGTCAGCGCACCCGCTTGGCCTAGGCGACAGAAACGCTCTCTAATGCCAATTGTGAACCAAGCTTGCCTTCGCTGCGTTGATCATCAGTGGCCGTTTCAGAAACTTGGAAGCAATCGCGAGGGAGATTATGGGTTGATAGCGACGCCGATGTCAGCCGGGCTGTCAGTATCAATTGCAAAGCCACAGTAACGATATTCGCCGCCATCTTAACCATCACCCAAGCCCTCGATAGCGGCACGCCTTTGCATCAGGCTGTGAAACATTGACCACCACCCCGCCCATGTGCAACACAACTGCATCACGTTGTGAAGTGTTCGAAATTTTTTATTGCAAACACAATGAGTTACAAAGTCCACTGGGAATCCTACCACCCCAGCCAGCTCTTTCCTTAAGTAATTGCAGATGTTTTCGTTCGCTAGAGCGGTCTGAATGCCCCAGTTCCCGCCACCCCCAATCATCATCGGGGGAAGCGGGTGTCTTAATTAGAGCTCAGGTTAGATTATGGCAGCGGCCTAGTGCAATTCGCCATCCACTCCATTAGCTCTTCGATCGACCTAATCTAGCCAATTCTCACGTTGCGAGCCGAACTGCAGATGCTCGGGGTATAGACGGCCACCGACATAGGGAGCGATCTGGCACAGAAAGCTTGGGGAACTGTCCGTGACAATCCTGCGGGCGGCTTGCTTGTGTCGATCGGGCTCGGCTTGCTTTCGGCGTGACCAAACCGCAGCGCAATTCCAACCCCGCAGCCCACCGCTGTTGCACCCGACAAGGCTTTGACGAATGGATCGATACTGCGGATGCTGCGATGTCGTCGCCCGAGACGTCCGGTCTGGATCAATTACCGCCCAAAGCACGCAAACTGGTCGTCAAACCCCGCAAAGCTGCGATCTCTGCGCAAAAGACTGTCGAACGCAAAGCCCGCCACGCGGTGCGCAAGACTTCTGGTTTTGTCCACGACCAACCGTTGATGGCTGAGGCACGCAACTCGCTTCAGGATGAAATATTGCAGACCCGTTCTGACGTTTGAGAGGAGTTTTCGGCATGAACATACCGCTTTAGAATGTTTGTTCGTTCTCGAAATTGACTTTCAATCCCGGGGTACAAGAACGATTTTGTTGCGAACCCGTGCTAATACCCTTTCGCCGTAGACTTTCCTAAAGAGCTATCAGTGAGCCTGTCAGCGGGGTCGGGAAACCAGGTAGCAAAAGACTGTCCAATGCTGGTTGGCGTTTGTTAAGCTCCTAACGAGAGCATTTGCAGGAGACCCACATGATTGGTTGGAAAGTGACTGGAACGGTTTGCGATGAACGGGTCCGCTATAGCGATATTGGCGATGGAGCGGCAGGTATGGGGCTAAGGGTGAAACGACTTATTCATAGCCTTCGGTTCGTGTTAATGGTTGCGGGTGCGTTAGCGTTTCAAACGCCGGCTTCGGCGCAGTCAATCTCACGGGACATCCCCTCGTGGTTGCAGCAGCATGTGGGCACAGGTGAAGGGCAGATTGCACCTGTCGTTCTGGAACGCGCGCGCGATCTCTATCAGCAACAGTGGCGGCGCGCTGGCGTTCGCAACCCTTGCTATATGGCCATGGATGCGACGCGACCAAGCACGTCTTCTAACGGCACACCAACGCAGCGCTATTACATTGTCTGTGAAGAACAGGGTTCGTTCACTGCAGTGTCGTCTGGATACGGGAACGGACGCAGCATTCCAGGAGCAGATTTCTCGAATGGTCGAGAATGTGCGCGGCATTTCAGCAATGCGTTGGGGTCGAACCTGACGATGGGCGGCGCATACCTCACAGCGGAAGCGCGCACGTCTCATAAGGGATATATCAGGCAAAACGGGCAGACGGTGCCGTTCAACCGCACGTTCCTTGTCTTTGACGGAATGAGAGAAACGTCGAACGCACGAGAACGCGCGATTGGCGGCCATATGGCAGCGTTTGTCCGGTCACAATGCCGGATGAGTGTGCCGAGCAGCCCGCATGCAGACGAAAGTGGGTTTATACGGTTCGGCCGGTTGATTGACTATACGAGCGGGCGGAGCAACGGATGCACGACCTGGTCCGAAGACGTCTCTCAGCAAATCATTTCGTTGGTCGATGGGAACAGGACCTCGCTATATATTTACCCAGAATCTCGGGACATTGATGCGGTTGGAACTGCCGTGAGCAATGGGCGTTCGCTCTCTGAGCAAGGTCTCTACTGGAACAGCTCCTGCCTTAACCAAATTGGCGCGCCAAGGTTCTGGCCAAGACGCCAGCTCGAACCGATTATTCGCGAATGGAGGGCCTCACTGCCTACGCCGAGTTACAGCCCCCTACCGATTTGCCAATGAAGGCTCGATGTACTTTGTCGATTATCAGATAGCTAAATCGCGGCGGACCACGCAACGCACAGGGGTCGCAAGATACGTCGTTCCCTGAAAGAGGCGTTCCATAGAAGAGTCGGGCCTTGCGCGATTTTCCACCGCGCAAGGCCGTTTTAGAATTTATGCAATCGCAAACTCGTCTGCAAAGACGATGTCGTCAAAATCAGACACGCCCAACAAAGTAATACGATCATTGCCTCCCTCAAGGGAGATCCGGACCGAGCCCCAATATTCCCGGACATCGTCGATTGCTGCACCGCCCAAGTCGATGACGTCCTCAGACACATTGAAGTCGAATATGATACTGTTATCGCGTGTACGATCCTCGGCAAATTCGGCGGAGAATACAAACGTGTCGGCACCATCGCCGCCCCAATATTTGTCCCGTTTGCCGTCGCCCGCTCTGATGACGTCATCACCGTCTCCAGCGAAAACAAAATCGTTGCCGCTACCGGCATCGATATCATCGTTCCCGTTGCCCGCGAAAATCTTGTCGTTTCCGCTGCCGCCGAAAATAAGATCATCCCCGCCAGCGGCGAATATGAAATCATTTCCACTCATACCGTCGATCTGGTCGCGACCTTCAGTGCCAGACAAGAAGTCCCTGCGATTTGTGCCTGCAATCAGATTGTAAACGGGATCGAAATCAAAGCTAACGATCACTGGATCATGATCAGAATTTCGGGCTGGGCTATCATCACTGTAAAGGGTCGGGTCCCGTCCGAAATCGAGGTTATAATCCAGCGCATCTGCCTCATCAGAATTGATATGCCATTCCGTGACCCCAGCGAGGTTTTCAGCAAGCGCATCATTGGCCAATGCATAATCGAGCGTGCCAATCTGACCATCGAACACATAGGAATATGCGTCGTCGCCCAGTTCTGTCGCCGCAAGATCTGTGAAACCCGCGTCGGACAAAGTCGTAAGAGGGTCTTCTTTGGCGTAGGCATTCAAATCGCCCAAAATCAGCGTGTTTTCTGACCCCTGACCTGTTGGATCATCGTTCAGCCACTGAGCAAGGATACTTGCTGCTTCGGTTCGGGTCGCATTGTTGTTACCCTGACCGTCCCCCTGCGCTTCGTCTTCTGCGAGCCCTGATAGCGACCCCTTGGACTTGAGGTGGTTAACAGACACGGTGAGTGTTTGCCCTGTGTCCAAATCTTCAAACGTCTGTGCAATCGCAGGACGGTTCAGGTCTCGGCCCGCGCCCAAAGGATCAAGGAAGCTCTGTCCGTTGAAGGTTTCGAGTATAGCCATGTCGCCCTTAAGGCCGACGTCGTTCACCTTGTAGATCAACCCGTTGGAAATAGCGTCGCCACCGACGAATTCCTGTTTCGGATCAGCGAAGGCATAGATTTCCGACCCAAGGTCGGCGTTTACACGTTCGACAATATCCTTAATCGCAAAAGTGTCGCCAGCGAAGTCGTTTTCGATTTCAATAAGCCCCAATACATCCGCATCGATTGCAACAATTGCCTTTACCAGCTTGTCGGCCTGACGCTCGAACTCTTCAAGGCTGTCGGCACCACGCGGATCGGACCCGTTGTCTGTGGTGACGCCGGTTTCATCGATTGTAGTGAAATAGTTGAGCACGTTCAGGCTGGCGACTGTGAAATTGCCGCCAATGTCTTCTGGGGTCTCATCACGAGGGTTGGTTTGATCATAGACACCGGTTGCATCATTTATGCGGAATTCCCCGAAGGAATACCCCACGACGCCTTCGATCGAAGAAATCTCGTCTCCCATTCGGAAACTGTCCTCTGCGGTGAGCACACCGTCATTGCCATCGATAATTTTCAGCGTGTCAGGGTTTTGGGCTGACAAGCCATCATCCAAAACCAATGTGCGGGACGCTGTGTCTTGTAGGTGTTGTTCATAACCTTCGGCGTCCGGGTCATTGTTTTGGGTAAACTGAGTTACCCGTCCGTCGGCAGTGACGTTGTATTGGCCAAAACGATCAAGATTGAACATTTCGGATACTGTCATGTCCTGAGCGACGTTAACCAACATGCCTTCATATGCTTCGAGGTTGGCAACATAGTTACCGCTGCCATCATCCATGATGTTGGCTGTCGGGAACACGACGTCCATCGCAGGAGGTATCGGTTGATCTGTGTCCATCACGACCACGGACGTCGCCGAGAGCTGGGTCTGACCAAAGAATTCACTGACGGTGCCTGTGATTTCGACCAGATCACCAATGTTCACGTCCACCAGTGGCGCTGTGCCATCGAAAATAAAGATGCCTTCAGAACTTAGGTCGTTGAAATCGTAGTCGATTTCTTCTTCCTGAATATAAAAACCGTTCAAATCACCCTGTGTGCCAAACAGGCCATCCTGAAAATCGGCTGTGACGATGGCGCTGACCGTCACAATCTGACCTTCTAGCGCGCTTCGATCATCAACGCCGATCACATCCAGATCGCCGGTTCCGACGCTGCCCTGAATTTCACTGATCAGTGTGATTTCAGCCGGTGGCTCTATAAAGTTGCTGGCGCCCGGCGTCGGGGCTTGAGCAACGAAATCACCCGTTTCGTCAGGTTGGCGGGCCAGCGCATCTGACGTCGACGTGCCATTGGCGCTTTCATTCGCTTGAACGCTTTGGCCGAGAGCAGCCAAAAGCTCAGCGTCGTCGGCGTCATTGGTTCCGTAAACGATAGCGTCCACCAAGTTTACGGTTGTGGCAGTGGTCGGCGCGGTCCCTTCATAAAGAGCAACTGCGTCCGCGCCGTTTTGCAGCCCGTTAGTCGTGAACTCGACCAGATCAACATTGGGAACATCGGCAGACCCAACAACAAAGAAGCCATCGGCGTTTGTGGTGAACCCGTCTAGGGAAATCGTATCATAGCTCGCTTCGCCGTTCCCGTTAAAGAGCACGAGTGTCAGCCCATCCAGTGACGCATTACCAACTCCTCCATCGTAGATCTCGATGAATTCTTGGCTATCGGTACTGTCCTGATCTGCGTCGATTTCGTTAATCACGAAAGTCGGTGCCGTCACAACATTTTCAAAGGACCCAGTTGGGAACGGCGTTGCCGCGGTTGCATTACTCGTTTGCCCATCAAAGGCGTTTGCTCCCGACAGGGTCCAATCGGCCACGTCAAAAATAGGACTGGCGGTCGACCCGGGGTTTCGTGCAGCCCATCCATCTAGGTATTCCCAAGGCTGGCCATTTCCATCAACATTAATGTCGCCGAAAAGATCACTGACCGATCCAAATGCGTACAGCTCAATCGCATCATCGCCGTTCACCGACAGTGCCCCCGCTGTGTAATCGGGGGCAAACCCCATAAATTCGGTAAACCCGACTGTTTCAGAGGCCACATAGATATAAGACCCAGCAGCGGCCGCCACGGCGGGAAAGGTAAACTCTTCTCCGTCCGATCCACCCCCGTTATTTGCTGATCCTAAACCATAACTTGAGAGATCGGCGATGTCGGCAGTCACGAAAAGCTCTACCGCCTTAGGCAACCCACCGCTTAATGGACCGTCCAAAACACCTGTAATTATCAACGACATATCATTCTCCTAATTTGGCGGTCCCAGCAGAGACGCAGACCGCAAAGACCACAGTATGGTTGGAACGTAACAAACAAGTAGCCATCCCAAGTATTGGGCAGGAACGGCCAAATGCGCGGTCCAAAGATCGGCTTGCGCGACCTGCACACCATGTTGAGCCTGTGCAAAGTCATCCAGCGATAGCCAACAGACAACCCTAGGCTGTTCCGAAAGACAATGGGGCAACTTCATTTTCATTGCACCAAGCCCCCGCGAAGATCGAACTGAACCGGCCCATATTCTTTGACTGCCCCGTTTTTCTAAGAACATCGGCATCCATTTGAGGGCCTTATTGCATTGCACTTTAGAAGTAATTGCATGAGCGTAGCGCGATGAAACCATTCCCGATCCGGATTGAAAATCCTGTAGAACACTCAGGCCCGCTGCCGACGGTGGCGGATGTCGTTGTCATTGGCGGCGGTGTGATCGGTGTTATGACGGCATGGTTTATAGCGCGCAAAGGGCTGCGTGTTGTCGTAGTCGAAAAAGGCCGCATCGCAGCCGAACAGTCTAGTCGAAATTGGGGCTGGATTCGCCAACAAGGGCGCGATCCGGCTGAATTGCCGATTATGATCGAATCCAATCGCATCTGGCGCGAAATGGACGTCGCGCTACGCGCAGAAATTGGATTGGCTCAAACCGGCACTCTGTACTTAGCAAAAGGTGCCGCCGAAATGGCCCGCTACGAAGCATGGTTGCCGCATGCCAAAGCCCACGATCTCGACACCCGACTGCTGAGCAGTGTGGAGGTAGCCGCGATGCTGCCTAGTGCAGCACATCGTTGGCACGGCGCCCTTTGGACCGCCTCGGACCTACGGGCTGAACCTTGGGTTACGGTACCTGCAATCGCGCGCTCTGCGTCAGCGGACGGGGTAAGAATTGTTGAAAACTGCGCCGCGAGAGGGTTGGAGCGCAAAACCGGTTCGGTGAGTGGCGTGATCACCGAGCAAGGAACGATATCCTGTGACAAGGTCGTTTTGGCAGGCGGGGCGTGGTCTTCGCTTTTCTTACGTCGCCACGGGGTGAACATCCCACAGCTTTCTGTGCGCGCAACGGTCGTCGCGACACAAGCCGTACAGAACGTTTATAACGGCTGCGCGGCGGATCATCGGTTTGCGTTTCGGCGACGCGAAGACGGCGGCTACAACCTCGCGCCCGAAGCCTTTCATGAACTGCTTATCGGGCCAGATGCGTTTCGCGCATTCAGAAAGTACTTACCTCAATTGAAGGCCGATCCATTTGGCACAAATTATCGCCCATTTGCGCCGCGTGGATACCCCGACGCTTGGGGCACATCGCGCCGCTGGCGGTTCGATAAACCAAGCCCATTTGAGGCGATGCGCATCCTCAACCCCGCGCCACACAAAGGAACAGTGGCCAAACTGGCCAACCTCTTCGCTCAAACATTTCCGGAACTTGGTGCAGTTGGCGTCGAAACAACGTGGGCGGGCATGATCGACACCCTGCCCGACGCGGTGCCTGTGGTGGATCATGTCGACAGCATCCCCGGTTTAACGGTTGCCACGGGTATGTCGGGACATGGGTTTGGCATCGGTCCCGGTTTCGGACGAGTAATCGCTGACCTCGTGACAGGAAATGATCTGGGGCACGATCTTCACCGTTTCCGGTTATCGCGATTTTTTGATGGATCTCGCCTAAAAATCGGGCCGACCCTTTGATCCAATTGGCACACCGATGCGGGCTGCAAAACGTGAATTTTAGCTCATATTGCGCTTAAACCTAATTTGGCACTGCCATAATTTCCGCCTAATGTGCTCCCAATCGAAGTGATATCAACGACCTTTTAGGCGGAATGTCTTCGCCTGAGCACCGCCACAACCTAAAATTGTTCACCTGTCCAATTGTGTCATGCCAGACATGTTGTAACGGTGATCTGGTTCCAAAAATGAACGGCCAATATTCGAATCTGTAAACAATAAATGCTCACGTTCAAATCTTTGCCTTAACTTCTATCAACCGATCTAAACCCAGTCGTGATCACGGGCTGAACCGCGGCCGCCTGTGGGACATCGGAAGTGATGCAAAATTCTAATGTGTATTGTTATAAAGGCTTAACAATACCACTTTATCATCGCTTTCGCGAAACGCTGCGCAACGAATTAGAAGTGTGTTTCTAATCTCCACAAAACGGAATAGCGATTCTTCCCTGAGTCTCTAGTAACTGGCACTCTGGCGCCGGCCCTGCTTGGTAAAATTTAACGAAAATGTGGCAAAGATTACGGTATTTCCAAGAAGTGACGTCTAGGTCACTTTTACCAGAAAATGAAAAAATCACCTAGATTCAATGAACTAGACCCACCCAAAATTTGACCGCTTATTGTCAAATTCCCGGCTCATTCACGCCTGCTTTGCCCGACAAATTCGAAGCAACATAAAATTTTAATCGGTAATTAGGACAATAGTCGCAAGCATAGAAACGCAGACGTTAACCCTTATTCATCAGAGGGCTAAATCTGAAACGGTTTCTAACTTGCTTGACCAAATGTCCCGGGTAATTAGAGAATGAAAAACCAGAATATTTTGGAAATTGCATCGACCGTCGGAGACGAGATTTCCGTAGATCTGTTTGGTGGAAATATTCTGGCCAATAGTGGCGAGTTATTTGGGGACGGCCAATACGATACAGCCATTAACGATCTGGGTGTAACGTCCCTGCGGTATCCCGGTGGATCTCGGACTGAGAAATGCTTCGATATTAATAACCCGAATGCTGAGACTGTCATTGACGCAAACACTGGCGAAGAAAACAGCTGGATCTCGTTGTCTGACTTCTTCGGGTATGCCGAGGACAATGATCACCCTGTGTCGGTCGTCATCCCGACTCGGTTCAACCTATCCGAAGAGACTGATGAGGACGGCAACAGATGGCCGGATTTCAGCGAAGATGACCTCCGGACTTTCGTTCGAGATGTCGCATCAGGTGAATATGGGTCACCTGATATCCGAGCTTTCGAGATCGGGAACGAATACTGGCATTCCGGCTATATGAATACAGTCGAATATGGTCGCCTCGCATCCGAGATGACCGACGTAATTCGCGATGAATTGGACAAGGTTGCAGTCGACAACGCTGAGGCTGGCAATATTCAAATCACCGTTCAAATGGGACAGAATTTTGCTGCTGCTCGATTGAATGATGACTATGACGACGTCACACCGGAACAAGCTATCGATGCCTTGAATTCCGACTACGGTCTCTCGCTCGATGCTGATGCGTTGTACAATAGCGGGCAGGTCAACTGGAGCTATGTACATAACAAAATTCTTATCAAACAATTCGAAGACGACGGCACGATCGACGATGTAGATGGCATCATTTCTCATGTTTACAGCCTTGGTGACGCCAACGAATGGTCGCGTGAGTCGAGCCTTGGCGTACTCGAAGAGACGTGGATGGCAGAATACCCTGACATGCAAGTCCATGTAACCGAATGGAACATGAAAGGCGTGACCGACCAGCTGGAACGCTACGAAGACTACGGCCTGCATCAAGCCGAAGAGATGTTAAACATCATGGAGGAATTCATCAAAGTTGGCGTTGATCATGCCCAAGTATGGCCACTGACTCACTTGACTGACAATTCTCTTAGCAGCAAATGGGAGTACGCTGAAACAAATGCACCCGGAGCGATGTTTCAGATGATGGCGGAAAACCTGCCAGGAAAGACCTTATTGGATTTCCATCCGGATATCGACCGGCACACAGAAGCGGAATTGAGCGATATTAACGTCCACGGTTTTGCGGGTGAAGGCGAACTCTTGCTGTATGTCACGGGCACAAACCACGAGGGCGTGACGTCAACCAATTTGGACCTGAGCAGCCTTCTTGTTGATTTCGACACAATGGAACTGACCATTCTTGGCGTCGAAGAGGGCGGAAACATTGGATACAATAAGACCCACGCAGAGCTAGAAACAGTAGACCACACCCTCGTTTACGACGATGGAACGTTGAACGTCAGCCTCGATCCCGCCGAAATCCTGCAAGTCGTCGTAAAGGGCGTAGTTCCCACAGATCAATTGGCGCCGTTTATCGGGGAGCAATCGAACGAAGACGACTTTACAGCGTTTGAACCGCTGGCCGAATTCGCCTCGGCCTCCGCGCATGAAACAGCGTCTTCAACAGATGATGCGATTGAGGACGATGAAGAGCCGATGCTAGACGTCGCAGACGACATGGGGCTCTCAATGCTCTTGGCTGTGCTTCCTGTCTTAGCTCTCGCGATGTCCTTCGGGTAAACGCCTTTTTACGTCTCTGCTCAGCCGAAGTTGTAGATACCGGAGACCGAAACCTGATCACCCAGTTCATCAACCTGAACGAGAAGCTCGAATAGGGTCAAGCGGCTATTGCAGCCATCAATATAGTTATCTTATCAACTGAGTATGACGTCTCAAAGCCCATGTGCCGCCGGTTTCAAACCTTTTGGCAACGAACGAAACAGCGCTACCGAAAGTTTACTTTATGTCGACTAATTCCGTTTTTGTATCAGGCTCTTTGAGTGAACATACCTTTGACCTCATTGAGACACTAGCCTCAGGAGTGGCAAGAGGGGTTGGATCAAGTATTTCGATTGGCGGGAATGGGCTGAAAGCCGCGTCGCTGGGTGGTAGTGGTCTGTTTGTAAACTCAACAGGTAGTCAACTATTACGAGGATACATCAACGAAATTGACTTTACCCAGATCATTATCGGGCAAGGGTCTCCTCAATTTGTGGACTTGATTGAAATCGACTTACCGACCTTCTCTGCGGGCGGGCTTTATACAATCCAAAGCCAGATCGATAACACCGTATCTGCACAGCTAAATCTGGAATACCTTATCGAACAATTTTCGGATTTGGATTGGTCGTTTTCAGGTAGCGACGAAGATGACTCTATTACTGTAACAACGTTGTTCTCCCTCTCAGGCGACGACACTTTTGAAGGCTTAGGCGGGGACGATATTATTCAAGGTGGCGACGGTGCGGACGTCATTAGCGGTGATGGCGGCGCAGATATACTCTTTGGCGACAATGGCGGGGACACCATCACGGGGGATGAGGATAACGATATCCTTTTCGGCGGCGCGGGTAATGACACTATTACCGGCGGTGAAGGCATAGATTTTCTATATGGCGGTGACGACGATGACTTACTTGTCTCTGACGACCTACCCGTTGCCTTTTTCGCTGAAACGGCCGCCTCTGTTTACAGATTATATCAAGCGACGCTTGGCCGTGAGCCGGACGCAAACGGCCATCAAAACTGGACCACACGTTTAGAATTGGACGGACTAACGCTGTTGGAAGCAGCCAATGGGTTTGTTGGATCGTTAGAATTTCAAAATACTTATGGCTCACTCGGTGACGCTGGCTTTGTTAACCTCCTTTATCAAAACGTATTGGGTCGTGATGCTGATGATGCTGGCTTGGCCCGATGGGTTGGTGACCTAGAAACCGGCGTGTCACGAGCGCAGGTCGTCTTGGGCTTTTCCAATAGCAAAGAATTCAAAACCAACACTGCGACAGATGCAGCCCAATTCGCGCAAGGCAACACACAACAAATTTGGGCCGATGACGTGTTCCGCCTTTATCAGGCCACGCTAGATCGTGCACCAGATGTGAACGGAATGTTTAACCGAACAGAGCGCCTCGGATCTGGTACCGAGTATTTGGATGAGGCTGCTGGTTTTGTGAACTCGACTGAATTTAAGAACACTTATGGCGCTAATCTAAGCAATGCCGACTTCGTTGAGTTACTCTACCAAAACGTTCTGGATCGGAGTGCTGATGATGCAGGCCTGGCCCGATGGGTCAGCGACCTAGAAAACGGTGCATCACGGACCGAAGTTGTCCGTGGGTTTGCCCAATCCAGTGAATTCCGTGACAAAACAGCAGACTCTTTGGAAGACTGGATGCGTGAAAACGTGGAAGGTGACGTAATTGATGGCGGCGCTGGAAATGACGTAATTGCAGGTGGGCATGGATCAGACCTTTTCATTTTCCAAGAAACCCATGCAGGCAATGATCGCGTTCTAAATCTTGAAGCTTGGGACAGCATTGATGTCACTGATTTCCAGTTTGCTGATTTAGCTACAGCGCAGGCAGCTTTCACTCAGAACGGTGCCAACGTCGAGTTTGTATCTGGTGATGTCCAAGCCACGTTCGAAAATACAGACATCGCGGTCTTTGATGATGACCTTTTAATCCTCATTTAGAAGGACCCGCGTGTCCGCCCAGGGCTGACTAACCTTTCATCATCGCGGCCTTAGTTTGGAAACTTCGACTGCGTTGACGGCGGGGCTTTTCGAAACGTTATTGCACACGTCGTTAAACGCTAAGATGGGCCACAACTGCCGCGTGGTCACTGATCCCGAACTCCAGTCGAACATCAGATGCAACGTGGCAATCTTGGGTGAAGACATAATCGACCATAAATCGTTCAAAAAGTTTGGTAAGGTCGGGATCATTGCCTAAGCGATGAAAGTCTCGATCGAGACTAGAAGCATAAGTCTGCGGGACATTGTCGGCGTAACGTTCACACAATACGTCATAAAGCTCATTCTCGTTTCGGGGAATGTTCATATCGCCGCACAAGACATGCGCTGGTAATTGATCGAGAACGTCAAGGAGTGAGCGCATGTCATTCTTTTGATGCTGGTCCGCGGTTTCTCCGGAACGGTTCCATGTGAAATGCGTGGCCACTATGTCAAGATCGCCAATCTTCGCATGAAGCGCCACGTGTGAAATCGAGTTTCGCTTGTCGTCCTTTACAAAAGGGACAATCTCCGCGTCCGCGCGATAGTAGTAATGCGGCTGCGCGCTGTGCTGCTCTCGACTGGCAAACAAAACGCCTTCTTGAAATTCTTGGCCCGCCTGGGTGCGGATCATCATAGGGGCAAAGGTCGTGTGATACCCAAGTTCTGACAATGTGGATTCGAGGAATTCGGGCGCCTCTAGCAGGGCAATTGTATCAGGGCTTTCTTTCGCCAGAAATGGCAGGACCCGATCAAGGTGGCGTGCACCCTCAACGTTGAGAGAAATCAGTTTGGTGAAACTACGACCATCCAACATAAGTGCAGAAACCCTTTCCAAATGTGTCCTGATTATGGCGGTAGCAGAGGATGCACGCCTCTGGCCAGCCTTATTTTTAAGGGCGCGTGGACAAAAGATTGGACAGAGGGTCATTGTTTCTATAGCGAGAGCTATAACGGGCATTTCGCATGAAATTGCTCGATTTCATGAAGACCGAGTAAACGTTAGGCGCACTTTATTTTACGCCAAGGCGAGCAAAATTGGCCTAATTCGAATCATGAAACGCGACCCAATCCAGCAAGTTCAGGCTTGGGTTTCGGCGTTTCGACTCATGAGTTATGGCTCAACGAGCAAGCAGGTTCGACGGATCCCTGACGTTTCATTGCCATTGATACGTGATCGCGACGCCCGCAATTGGGCCATCGTAGGACAAGCCGGAAATGGTCGATCCATTGCCGTCCCAACCGGCATAGGCGCTGCCAGATAATTGATCTGAGAAAGTATGTTCGACCTCAACCGATAGCTTTATTCGTGTATCATCGCGATGGGTCGGGTTGGTTGCAGAATACCCATCCTGAAATTCCCGCTGATAGATTGAAAGGCGCGCGGTCATTTCGTTTGTTTCAGACAATGGTGTGCGGGCCATGAACCTTAAGCCAACTTCATCATAACTGTACTGCGCATAATCGGCGCGCCGTGTTTCGGTGTAGACGGTGCCTGCGAACGTCAAATCGCTGTCCTCTGGCCTCCACGTGTGGGTCAGCGACCCCAGAAATTCCGTCTGGTCGTATCCTAAAAGACGATCGTCGTTCTGATCCCGATACCCAAAACGGACAAATCCGGCGGTCGAGTGTTCGGGGCTAAGTCGATATTTAAGGTGGAACCCCAGGCGCTGGCGCTGAAAAACCAATTCTTCGTTGGACATCAGAATATCGGATTCACCGCGCACCTGATACTGCCAGTCATTGTTCGTCCCGAATTTCTGCCGGTAATTGAATGACAGGCCACCTTCTAGTTCGGTTTCACCATTGGTTGTCGCAACACCGTTTCCCGTTAACAGAACGTCCGCACCAAAAGAAAGATGTGCACCATTGGGCAGCGACGTTGACGTTTTCGCGGTTGTCAGAAAAGACGGGGCCGCTGCAAACTCGGTGTTTAACGTGCCTTCGTCCCACGTCATTTGCATTTCCCGATCAAAGCTCAACGTAGAAGACCATTGAATGTCCGCTAGATCGGCTGCGACGGTCTCTGGGACGATCACAAGGGACGCGAGCCAAAGCGGTGCTGCCACACTCTTCGTTGCCAGTGCGCGGGCGCGGTCCCAAATTTTCGTCATGATCGGATCTCAATATTATAGTGTGCTTGTTCCTTCTGATGATGCCGCTTCAATAAGGCGGAACTTTGATTAAATTCTTGCGAAACTACGTCGGTTGTTTCCAAATCGGCGATTCCCGCACATGCAAGTGGTGCGCCCAAAAACCGCTGAAATCGCCCGCAACCAACGATTTGTGGGGAACTGTGGCGTTTTTCTCCCCGCAGAAGGGTCCTTCTTGACGCAAGGGAACCCGCCAAATGTTTCCAAAACCACAACATTACCGCTGGTTTGCCCAAGCTGGTGCACAAAGCCGCCACTTTTCAAATTAATGATCCGTTAACGAACATGGAAACGTAAGGATATACACAATGTCTAAGAAAATTATCGTACTTGGTGGCGACGGCTTCTGCGGATGGCCAACATCCCTTTATCTCAGCGCACAGGGTCACGATGTGCACATTGTGGACAACCTGTCCCGTCGAGCTATCGATGAAGAACTGGGCGCAGACAGCCTGACACCAATCGCATCCATGGAAGAGCGTCTCGCCGCATGGGAAGAAACCGGTGGCAGCCCGATTGGTTTTCACAACTTTGATGTGGCACAAGACTACGCCGCTCTCCGCAACCTGATCGAAGAGATCAAGCCAGACACAGTGATCCAATTCGCTGAGCAGCGTGCCGCTCCATATTCAATGAAAAACGAAAACGGCAAGTTGTACACGGTCAACAACAACATCGGCGCTACGCACAACTTGCTGACGGCAATTGCCGAATTGCGCGAAGACATCCACGTTGTTCACCTCGGTACGATGGGCGTTTACGGCTATGATGGCGACGGCCTGGAAATCCCAGAAGGCTACCTGAAAGTATACGTACCAGGCGATGACCGCACGATTTTCCAGCGCGACATCCTGTACCCAACAAACCCGGGCAGCGTTTATCACATGACGAAGTCCATGGATCAGCTGATGTTCCAATTCTATGCCAAGAACGACAACATGCGCATCACTGATTTGCATCAGGGCATCGTTTGGGGCACCCAAACAGAAGAAACACGTCGTCACGACGCGCTGTTGAACCGCTTCGACTATGATGGTGATTACGGCACAGTGTTGAACCGCTTCTTGATGCAAGCGGCTGTTGGTCACCCGCTGACAGTGCACGGCACTGGTGGCCAGACACGCGCATTCATCCACATCCAAGACACAGTCCAGTGCTTGGCGTTGGCAATCGCGAACCCGCCTGCTCGTGGTGACAAAGTTAAGATCCTCAACCAGATGACTGAAACCCACCGCGTGCGTGACTTGGCGCAGATGGTTGCAGACGCATCCGGTGCAAAGGTTGCAATGGTCGATAACCCGCGCAACGAGGCCGCTGAAAACGATCTGCGCGTCTCAAACAAAGGCTTCATCGATCTTGGGCTTGAGCCAATGACGTTGGCAAAAGGCTTGCTTACCGAAACAATGGAAGTGTCCCAAAAGTACGCTGACCGTTGCCGCATGGAAATGATCCCGTGCGTGTCCACATGGACCGACAATCAGAAGCCCGGTGTTCTAAACAAAATGGCAGCTGAGTAAGCCACTTCGAAAGACCTGCGGGTTCCCTGTTCGTCAGGGTGCCCGCATCCGTTCCAGTATTAGTAAATCTTGAGATACGTGGGGTTGATCATGAGAATGTTAATTTTATCAATTCTGGTTTTCTTACTGGCCGGAGTCGCACTGGGTATTTCAAAGCTCGGTCTTGTTGAACGCGTTCCGCAACTTTTTGCAGGTCGCGATACCAAGCTGACATTCGAAATTACACCAGCCGCTGAAGACTTTTCATCCTACATCAGTCTGTTTCGCGCGCGTCCCGAAGGCGTGCTTTTGTTGACGACTTCGAACCGCGCCCAAACTGCTCGGTTTCAGATGCCACAAGACGTTTCATTGCGTACCGGATCACTTGCGCTGAGTGCGACTGCACAGATCGCTGACGGCCAGCACAGCCTTTTGCGCGTTCTGGTCGGCAACGAAATCCGCGGCGAAGTTCTTTTGCGGCCCGGTCAGTATGACATCAATACGGAAATCGAACTGACTGCGGACGATCTTGCGTCCGATACGCTTGGTGTGCGGTACGCATTGCTTGTCGCTGATGATACAGGATCCTGTTCGCCGGATAGCGACTGGTCCAACGTCGTTGAGATCGAACAAGATACCCGCGTTCTGCTGAATATTGATGACACCGCGCTCACACCGCGCGATCAGGTCGCAGCATGGGGCAATGTGGTATTGCTTGGCTGGCCTGAATGGTTGCCCGAAGAAAAACGCCAAGAACGTTGGTTGGCCGCAGCAGAATTAACAACACGCGGTTATCAGGTCCGGTTTGTGGACGCGCCCGACAGTGAAACGCTATCCGGTAAAGCCCTTCGGGAGCTCGTTGCGTCTGGTGCGCCCGCGTTTGCGGTTCAAGAAGCCATTCCCGCATGGCCCGAGTACATTGCAGCCGCCGGCGCGAATGCTGGTCACCGCACTTTCAAGGAAACGACAACATGGCGCCATTGGTACCGTGTCGGTCCGCGCGCGCATTTGTCGGCCCCCGGCGAATTTGACTATGAAGTCATGCTTGGCCCGCTACCGGGCGATGCAAAATGGACTGTTATTGTAACCCACAACGGTTCGATCCTGGAGGCCACAGAAGTTGCCACCAACGGTGGTATCCATTCTGGGCGTTTGGATCTGACCGACGTTGAGGTGCTCGACAGCAACCTGATCGAAATCACGGCTATGTCAAATTATGAAGCCGTCGGCGTTTGCAACAACGGCCCAGACCTGTTTGCAGAACTGCGTTCTAGCACACGTCTCTTACAGGGCGGTGAAACCTTCGAGGATGATCTGCGTGCAGCGGCAAGCATGCTCAATCGACGCCAGCCTGTCACAATCAGTTTCCCTGACAACATGTCACTTGTCGAAGCACAACGCATGCTGGATTTGACGCTTGATCTAATCACGACGGACACCGAGTTACAGGTTGTAGATGGCCCTGCGGCTTTGGCGGCGGTTCGTCGCGCCGACATCGTATCGGTTGCCGGTACGTTGCATTCGACCGCATTGTTTGTCGGATTAGATGCCAACAAACGCGCCATCGTGACCCGATCAGCCGATGTAACCGCGGGCGAAAATGACGTTGCAAGTAGCGCCATTGTTTTGGCTATTTCGCCCGTTGTAGAGGACCGACTGTCGATGGCACCGCGCCAATGACCAAGACAACCGAAACCAAAGCGATTAACTTTGTATCCGTGGACAGCGCGCCCAAGCGTTTTGCCGGAGCGGTCCCACAATGGCGCGCGCCGGCATCACTCTTGCTATTTGTAGTCGTCGCTACCGCACAATTGTTCCTTGTGAACATGCCATCAGTTGCCGCGATTTTCCCAAATCACGATTGGACGTTCTCCCCTTATGAGGGCAACCACGTCGTCGCGATGCGTATATTTGTGCTGTCTTTCTATATCTCATTTTCCGCATTCGCAGGTGGCACGCCGAAGATGCGGCTGCTGTTTGGGGCGGATCTTATCCTTACCTTCATGTTCGGCTGCGCAATCCTAGATCTGCTAAACGCAGGATTCTACCTAACCATGGGTTATGGGTATGGTCTTAGCTTTTCTCAGATCGTCAGTGGATTGCTGGGCTTCGCAGTCTATTCCGTAAAATTGTTGGAATGGGGCAATATGCCCGCACGCATCCGTGTTGAACACCGCCCTACAAACGAACGAAGTGCATTGGTTCGTCTTTTCATTACGTTCGGTGTCGCATCATCTGTAGCAATTACCTCCTCCAGAGCCGACTGGCCTCTTGTTGACTTCATGCGCAACTGGGCGTTGCTCGGGGGTATTGGCCCTGGCGTGTTCTTGTTTTTGCCGGTGTTTTTCGGCCAACTCTACATTCTTGCCGTGATGGATGTTTTGTTGATGCGCCCAGCGCCTGTAAAACCATCGGTCAGTATCATCGTACCCGCCCACAATGAATCCTACATCATCGAACGGACCATCAAAGCGATGGACAAAGCCGCCAAACACTATGGCGGTGACGTGCGAATATTGATCATGAATAACAATTCCACCGACAACACGGCTGAGCTTGCCACAAATGCCATCAACGCGTGCACAGCTGCAACGGGCCGAGTGATCGATGTACCGACTCCAGGAAAATCACACGCTTTGAATGACGGAATGGACGCCTGCGAAACCGAGTTGCTGGTACGGGTCGACGCCGACACACTTCTCGGCGAAGACAACCTTAGCCGCGCGATCCCGTACTTCACTGATCCAGAGGTCGGCGTTGTTGGCGGCGTACCTATCCCTCCGGGTGGTGGCCTGTTTGACCGCGCACGTTTGCTCGAAGTGATGGTGAAACACGGGTTCTATTCCGTGGCAATGGGGGCCATCAAAGGGGTCGTCGGCATTCCCGGAATGTTCGTAGTCTACCGCGCAGAACACCCCCGTTACTTGGGCGGTTTTGTCGAAGGCATGAACGGCGAAGACACCGACATTTCATTGCGTATCGGTGAGCTGGGCTTCAAATCCGTTGTCGATCCGCGCATCCGCTATGTTTCCGAAGTCCCAACAGAATACGCCCATATGCGCGAACAACGCATGCGCTGGTTTCGCTCAATCTATCATGTGTCATCGCGCTGCCGTGATTTGATCTATTCGGACTGGGTGTCGATCCGTGGCAAACTGATGCTGCCTTACATGCTGGTAAACTCTGCGCGTCGCGCGATGTTGGTCCCTCTAATATTCTTCGGCATCCTAGAGTATGTAACTGCCTTCAACCCCCAAAGCCCCTTAATCTGGCAAGCGATCCTCGCCGTTTTCTTGGGCGCACCATCGATCATGGCGATCTTTGCGACACTTCTAAACGGTATGCCGCGTGGAATTCTTTGTTTGCCCGAATATCTGATCTTCCGAATTATCCGCGCTTATTTCACACTTGAATCCATGATGAGCATTTCACTGTCGAATGTCCGTCACGTTCAAGAGCAAGCCTACATCGAAGATATCGTGCCACAAAAACCGATCCGTGTTGCCTAATCAAAAAATGCACAACTACCCGGCGCAGCGGTCCATTGCGTGTGAGGGATCTAAGTTGATTTAATCTGCAATCGCCAGCGAAGCGCGATAGGCTTTCGGCGTCATGCCCGTTTCACGTTTGAAGGCTTTGTAGAACGTTGAGCGGGAATTGAATCCAACGTCTAGCGCAACGGCTAAAACCGATGCATCACCTTTCATGATCAGCGGCTTTGACGCCTCTATCCGCCAGCGTGCGACGTAATCAAAGAAGGATGCACCGATCTCTTGATTCAGTGTTTGTGACACTTGGTTTGGCAATGCGCCCACATGCTGCGACAGTCTTTGTAACGATAAGCTCGGGTCAAGAAATAACGTGTCTTTTTGCATCGCCGTTTCCAGCCTAGCTGCCAACTTTGCGGCGTGGGAAGGCGTTAACGCGGAGCGGGAATACTTGAGATCGGGTTCGTGTTCTTCGACTGATAATTCTAGTTCTGGCGGCGCGATCGGCGCAAAGATATTCAAGATCAACAAGCCGCCAGCGATCAGCGCTAGAAAAAGCGTTTCGACGAACAACGTGCCACCCGCAAAGTTTTCATCTGCGAGGCATAGCGCCCCGACAGCCCAGATCATTGTGAGCAGTCCCATCACCACATCGATCCAGCGTAGATCCCGTTTTTCGACGTCCGAGTACAGTTGCCGGATTTGGGCACGGTAAGCCGCAAGTCGGCGCAGTATCGCTACAAGGTAGGCGAAGGACGCGAAGAACCAAACTACGATCAAGAAAAACGTCGCGAGGGCGAGAGCAACCGGCAAAAACCCCGATGGCAATTCACCCAAAACGAACATCGCTGTCTTGGCTTGCGCAGGGAGTATCCAATATCCGATGCACACAACGCCCCCCGCCAATGGCAATGCCAAATCACGCCAAGGGATTTTCAACGATGGTCCCGCGCCTGTTCTGGCCGCAATGTAGTGATAAAAAGCTGGTGGCAGCGCCAACAGTATGACCAACAACAATGGCATATAATTTATCAATACAGGTTCGGCGAAGGCTCTGACGATCGGCAGTGCGATCATTCCAATGAATCCCACGTATACGAACCCAAGGCTGAACCGTTCACGCAGTCCACCTTTCCGCAATACAACGGAAAGTAGTCCGGTCAGGGCAATGCCTAGACAAAGTCCGGCGAGGGTAACAACAGCCGCGTTCTCCATTCTCCTTGATACGCTGGTTTGAACGGCATCATCAACGAAACAGATCGTATGAAAGAAAAATGTCCTCGCCGTCATGCGCGGACGACAGGACGGCGCGAAGGCACGTATAACCCGGACAAAACCAAAACAACGGATAGGATACGTTATGCCCACCGCAGATATCATAGCATTGTTTGCACATGTAACTCTTGGCACTTTGGCCGTCATAGTGGGCGCCATCGCCCTAGGATCACGCAAGGGGCGCAGCCTTCATATAAGCGCTGGTCGTGTGTTTGTTCTAAGTATGGGGCTGGCATCCGTGTTGGGCGCGATCCTTGGAGCGCTCAAGTACGAGACGTTTTGGATTACGTTTCATGCGGGCATCCTCGGCGCGACATTGGTCGCAAGCGGTGTGTTGGCTGTACGCATTCGTGCGCGGGCCGCAAAAAGACTGTTCATCGCAGTAGCGGTGGTAAATGGCCTGAACGCGGCCACTCTTTTCTTTGCGGGCTGGTACGCTACGACATTGCCAGACGCGCGTTTGTTCGGCTTCGCGGCTGAAGACTACTTTTTCTTGTTCGGCATGGCAGCCATTGCCAGTGGTGGCGATGTCCGCATGGTTTTTGGAACAACGATTTCAAGCAAACATCGGATCGCCCAGCATCTTTTGCGGATGTGTATCGGCTTCTTCATCGCGGCTGGATCAGCCTTTACAGGACCTGGGGCATCCGTGTTTCCAGACGCCGTGCAAAACTCTGGCTTACTGTCGCTGCCTGAACTGACCATCATCCTTTTAATGCTGTTCTGGCTCTGGAAGACCCTGCGCCAACCTCGACCCATGGCAGCCAATCGATTGGCAAGTCATCCGCAATAATCTCCGTTCGTTAAGCCTCGAACCAAGGTCTGCAAGATTGATACAGTTTGCAGTTAGCCGGAGCGTTCAAATAATCGGTTACGGTGAGAGTTTAACGTTTGAGGATGCGGCTATAGACGTCACCTTCCTCAACTTCGAAAGCTGCTGTCCCGCCGCCCAAACCTGCGTACCGTAATCGACCACGCCGCCAAACCCGATATAGCAGGCGCCATGTCTGAGGATTGGCCAAGGGCATGACCACCCTTGCCAAAGAAACCAAGGACTATTGCAAACTGTTTGGCCTATTGACCAAAGCTGGCGAAGATTGGAGGCCAGACGACGTCGCCCCGTATGTCGCACATCTGGTGGAACAATTTGGGACGCAAAGGCTCATTTGGGGAAGCGATTGGCCGGTGCTTACGATTGCAAGCGACTATGGAACATGGATGGATTTGGCGATGTCCTTCAATCCCTATGTACTTGAAAGTGTCTCAATTTTTGGCACCAACGCCGTTGAAGCCTATAGGCTGTTATCGAATTAGGACTTCGGATGTCCCAGTGCTACGCGCCAGTGACACCAAGGCCAAACTTGGCCAACACTACAACATTTCTGTATGCGCCAGACAAATCAGCGGTTCACGGCACTTGTTTTCAAGCGCCGTGAACCCAGGCTTACTTAGCTTTCCGCGCCCTTAGGATCGGAAGGACAATCAATCCAGCAGCAACGACCAGAAGACCCAGTGTCATTGGTCGTTCAAAGATAAACGACACCCCACCATAAAGCTGCATTGAACGAGAGAAGTTGTCTTCCATCATGCCGCCCAGAATAAACCCGATCAACAAAGGTGGCAGCGGGAAATTCGCGAATTTCAGCGCGATGCCGCAGATCCCGAAGCCAACCAATATGAGCAATTCAGTTGCGTTGTTTTGGCCGATGTAGGCCCCCATCAACGTAAAGAATAAGATGAAAGGGATCAGGAAATTGCGCGGGATCGCCAGCAGTTTCGCAATGTAGGGGATCAATGGCAGGTTTAGGATCAACAAAACCAAGTTACCGATGAACATCGACATGATGACGGCCCAGAAAATCTGTGGCTCATCGATCATAAGGCGTGGGCCCGGTGTGACATTCAGTGCAATCAATGCGCCAAGAAGGATCGCCGTGGTCCCAGACCCCGGAATGCCCAATGTCAAAAGCGGTACAAATGACCCTGTGCAGGCCGCATTATTTGCCGTCTCTGGTGCAGCGAGGCCCTTGATAGATCCTTTGCCAAACTCGTCTTGTTCTTCCTTCGGTGCAATGTTGCGTTCAACCGCATACCCCAAGAAAGACGCAATCGTAGCGCCCGCCCCTGGCAAAACCCCGATAAAGAAACCTTGCACTGATTGGCGCCCAATGACCGGCGCGATCGCCCGTGCTTCGGAACGTGTAATGCGCAAATCCTTGATCTCACCACCATCATCCCCAAGGTTTTTAGGTTTCAGGACAAGGAAAATAGCTTCGGGCAGCGCGAACATCGCCATCGCCAAAGTGATAAAGCCAAAGCCTGACTGAAGGTCCATGATGCCTGCGGTAAACCGTGGCATGTTGAACAACGCCCCCTCGCCTACCGTTGCCATGATCAGGCCCAATACGGTCATCATGACTGCTTTTGTTACTTGCCCCGGACCAGCAAAGGCCGCGATAGCAGACAGGCCCACAACCATCAGCGCGAAGTATTCCGCCGAATGAAACAGCAACGCCACCGATGACAACATCGGCGCGAAAATCATCAAAAGGATCGCGCCAATCGTGCCGCCTGCGAAACTGGAGATCGCAGCAATCGTCAAAGCCTTACCAGCCTTACCTTGCCGCGCCATGGGGTAGCCGTCGAAACTGGACGCCACGGTGCCCGCGACTCCGGGTGCGTTCAGCAAAATCGAGGACGTTGATCCCCCAAAGATCGCGCCGTAATACACGCCCGCCAATAAGATCAAAGCTGCAGACGGATCACCCATAGTAATCGCGACAGGGATCATGATTGCGATGATCGACATCGGACCAAGTCCCGGCAACATGCCGATGAATGTGCCGATCAAACAGCCGCCGATGACGACCAATAGGTTTTGCAAAGACAGTGCCGTTTGCAGGCCAATCAGAATACCTTCAAGCATTGCTCTACACCCCCATGAAGAACGGCAAAGGACGCAAGAAGATGCCCAGCACCTCTTGCACGAGATACCACACGGCGCCTGTGGCGATCAGCGCGACGGGAACCATCACGTGCCACTTACGCTCGCCCAAAATAAAAGACCCGATGATCAAAAATGCAGAGGTTGAGAACACAAATCCCAACGGGCGCAAGCACAAGGCATAAACAACCATCAAGCCCAACAAGAACAACGCCTGCCCGATGAAGTAATCGCCCAAACGACGGTGGTCGATATCGCCGATCTTCTCTTCGCCCTTCTCTAGCCCGAGCAAAATAACGAGCGAGGCAACGATGCCGATAATCGAAAGCACCTTGGGAAATGTGCTTGGCCAGATCGGATTTCGGCGCATGAATGGCGCAAGACTTCCGTCCATCGTGAACCACGCGGTGTATCCATAAACGATGCAGATGCCCAACAGGACAAGTGCGATCCAACGATCCAAGGCCATCAGCCCACTCCCAAATTGTAAAGAAATAAGAAATGGCAGAGCGGGTAACCCGCTCTGCCCAATGGTCTTCTCTTAAAGGAAGCCCAGTTTTGTCATTAGATCGCCAATCACCGTTTCCTGCTCTTCAAGGAACGTTTGGAAATCATCACCTGAGTTGTGGATGTTGACCCAACCGTTACGGGCGCGAACGGCTTCCCATTCTTCGGTCTCATACATCGCAGCAATCGCATCTTGGTACGCTGTCAGCTGCTCTTCTGGCAGGCCAGGTACCGCAAAGAAACCGCGCCAGTTGACGAAGGTTGTGTCGATGCCTTGCTCCATCATGGTCATGGCTTCTGGTGCCGCGTCAACGCGGGCGTCAGATGTCACACCAATGATCTGAACTTCGCCCTGATTGGCCAGATCGACCGCTTCAGAAAAGCCTGTAGAAAGCGCTTTGATTTCGCCAGACAGCAATGCCGCCATAGCTGTACCACCAGCATCGTATGGGATGTAGTTCACACCCAATGCGTCACGACCGGATGCTTCCATAACCATGGCTGCAACGAGGTGATCCATACCGCCCGGAACAGACCCGCCACCAATCGGTGTGCCAGCTGGATCCGCGTCAAACACGGCCAAGAACTCTTCCATGTTGGAAATGTCGCTACCCGCTGGCACAACAATTGCAGCGTAATCGCCGATTGTGCCGGACACCAATGTGAGGTCGCGGAAGTTATGCGGGAATACGCCCGTCAGCGACCGGATCACGATCGGGGTCGAGTTGACCATCAACGTACCGTGGTTGCTGTCTGCATTTTCGATCATGTAGCCGATCGCGACGCCACCGCCGCCACCGGACATGTTTTCATAAGACGCAGAGCCGACGATGCCTGCTTCGGTCAAGGCTTCACCAGTTCCGCGAGCCGTGCCGTCCCAGCCGCCACCGGCGCCACCAGGAATAATGAAGTGGATATCATCAAGGACTTGGTGGCCATCAGCGAAGGCTGCATTGCCAAGACCCAAGGTAGCAACCGCAGTTGCAATCAGGGCGCGACGGCCCATTTTCATCGTTGTCATGTTCTTCTCCCATTTGGTAGCCGTCTCCCACGGCCCCTGCGGACACCAAACCACAACAACCTGACATGGACCTGTCATGCCCAAAATCGGATAACTTACGCCTATGAAATACCTGCTCGTCGAAGACAACATGGACCTTGCAAACGCGATTTCATCGCGCATCCGTCTTGATGGGCATATCGTTGATCACGCTGCAAAAATCGCAGATGCGACGGCCTTTGCATCAACCGGCGATTACGACCTAATATTGCTCGATATTATGCTACCTGACGGGGATGGCCGCAGCTTCCTAAAACAGCAACGCGCGGCCCAAAACGACACGCCAATCATCGTTCTGACAGCTCGCAGTCAGGTGTCTGATCGAATCAGTATGTTGGACTTAGGGGCCGACGATTACGTCACAAAGCCTTTCGACCACTCCGAATTACAGGCCAGATGTCGCGCTGTGTTACGTCGAAAATCCGGTTCTGCGCAGTCTGTTTTGACAGTTGGCGACGTGGAATTTGACACCCTTGCGGGTCACCTTAGCGTCAAAGGCCAAAGCATAAACCTGCGCAATCGCGAACTGCGGCTGCTGGAACTGCTGATAACATCTCAGGGTAAGGTGTTCTCGAAACAGAAGCTGGTTGATCGGTTGTTTTCTTACGATGATGACGTATCCGAAAACGCCATCGAAGTTTATATTGGCCGCCTACGTAAGCACCTCGAAGGGTCGCGCGTTCAAATCAAGACCCTGCGTGGATTAGGGTATAGGCTGGATGATGACGGATGATGTGAACGTCTCAGGATCGCTACGAAACCGTTTGGCATTGATCCTGACGGGCGGCGCGGCTGTCTTGGCTGCAATCTTGTTCGTCGTCGTTCGCGCACTTGCAACACAGGTCGCCCAACAAGGCCAAGACAACATTCTCAATGCTTCTATGTCGTCCATCTTGGATACCGCCATTATCCGTGACGGAAGTGTGACGTTGGATTTCCCCTATTCATCTCTGTCCATGCTGGGAACCACTGCCGACGACCGCGTTTTCTATGCAGTTTATGAAAATGGCAGTTTGCTATCAGGCTATGACACTTTGCAGTCACCCACCGCGCCCACTCCCGATCAGACGGAATTCACCAGCACCACATTCAACGGCGACCCCATCCGCATGGCGACCGGCATGCGGACTTTGATCGGGGCCGACGGACCACGCACGGTGTCGGTTTCCATCGCACAAACCCAAGACGCGCTGTCGGACACGCTCAATACGATCTCGCGCAATGTCGCGCTGATTGGGTTGGGATTCTTTGTGCTGTCATCCGCCCTCGCCCTTTGGGCCGCGTCGTCAACAAGTGGCCAGTTGCACCGGCTAACGCGCTCAGTAACCCGTCGCGGCCCCCAAGACCTCAGCCCCGTTACAAAAGCGGTTCCCAGCGAAATGGGTCCTCTTGTAGGATCGCTCAACACATTCATGTCGCGCCTTGATCATACGCTGACCCAATCTGAGGATTTCATTGCCGAAGCCGCTCACCGCATTCGTACCCCGCTTGCCACTGTGCGGTCTCATGCCGAAGCCACGTTGCAGCGGGTAGAACACGCCGACAATCGCGCGGCCCTGCAATCTATGGTGCGTGCAATCGACGAAAGCAGTCGCGCCGCTGGCCAGTTGCTCGATCATGCCATGGTCACGTTTCGCGCCGAGAACCTCGAAACGGAAGACGTCGATCTGGTCGAACTCCTACGCGAACTGGTTCAACGGATGACACCCGTAGCGGACATGAAAGACATCACGTTGACCTTGAAGTCGGACAGCCCCGCCGTCCTATCTGGCGATGCTATCTTGCTGCAAAACGCGCTGCGCAATCTGATCGACAACGCGCTGAAATATGCGCCAGCTGAAACAGCGGTCGTCATTGATGTCTCAGCTACACCAACTGTAAACATCAGCGTTCTGGACGGCGGGCCCGGTTTTGCCCCCGACGAGATTGCGACCCTGTCAGGCAGGTTCGTGCGTGGCAAAGATACGGGAAACAAGGTGGGGTCAGGTCTGGGCCTGACGATCGCCAAAGAAGTCACTACTGCACATGGTGGTACAATGTCTTTACATAATAGACCGGAGGGCGGCGCATGCGTTACCTTGCACTTCTAGCCTTGTGTTTGGCGCCACTGATCGCAAAGGCACAAGATTGGGAAGACCAGAAAATGTTCGGCGCTGAGAACGCCGATACAATCCTCCGGATTCTGTCCAGCACAGACACCTCGTTCTTTGCGCCTATCATTGATGACTTCATCGCGGCCAATCCAGCGGTGTCCGTAGAATACCTTGTGACCGGAACCGCCGACCTCAACAAGATTTTCCGCGAAACACCCGATGATTTCGATGTGGTCATCTCCAGCGCGATGGACCTGCAACTGAAACTTGCCAACGACGGATTTGCAGCGCGGCTGTTGGACGTCAGCCACCCCGATTGGGCCCAATGGCACGATAGCCTGTTTGCATTTACATCCGAACCAGCAGCAATTGTCGTAAACCGCAGCGCGCTGGGTGATTTGCCGATCCCCAACACCCGCCAAGACCTAATCCAATTGATGCGGGATAATCCCGACCGTTTTCAAAGTAAGGTCGGAACCTATGACGTTCGACAATCGGGCTTGGGCTACCTGTTCGCCACTCAAGACGCCCGCGCCTCGGAAACGTTCTGGCGCCTGACCGAGGTTATGGGCCGCATCAACGCGCGCCTTTATTGCTGTTCCGGTCAAATGATCGATGACCTGATCTCGGGCGAACTGATCATGGCGTACAATGTCTTGGGAAGCTACGCACAGGTACGCGCGCAAGCATCGAACGACATTTTGGTCATCTTGCCGTCAGAATTTCCAACGACGATGATGCGTACCGTTCTGGCCTCAAGCACAGCGTCCGACCCGCTGGTCGCCGAAGACTTCGTGCGCCATCTTTTGACACTTCAGGCTGTTGGCGATCCGGCACGTTTCCCTCTTCCGCCCCTATCCGCCACCGAAGCGAACGAAGGCCAGACAACCATCGCGCTTAACCCCGCACTCATGACCTATCTAGATCAAATGAAACGCGCTGCTTTTATCCGTGAGTGGGAGGACGCGATTGTACAAGATGAGTAGCGGCCACTCGCAAAGTTGCAAGACGTCAGAACCAGCTCAACGAAAAACAGCCCCGCGAATAGCGGGGCTGTTTCAGTGTAAATCGGATCGAATGGCTTTCGCTTAGTACACGTTGCCTTTGTCGACCTTTTTAGAAAACTCGGTCTCGCCACCCGTGGCAAGCAGCGCCGCCTGTTCGACCCAATTGTCTCGGCTAACACGACCGCTGAACCCTTCAAGGTTTGCATCGACCCATGCAACTTCTGCCTCAGTCCAGCTGGCGACCTGATCGAAGTGCCAGAAACCAAGCGAGTTACAAAGCTTCTCCATCTTGGGTCCAACGCCTTTGATCTTCTTAAGATCATCTGCGCCCCCAGCACGAGGCTCAGACAGGGTCGTTGGCTTTTCGCCCTCGTTCTTGCCTTCAATTACACCGTCGCCATCGAAGTCTTGACCTTCAGGCGCAGCCGCAGCGACTGGCGCCGCAGAAGCCACAGGCGCAGGCGCAGGAACCGCTGCCAAGCGTGCATTAAGATCATCGATCTGCGCATCTTTCTCAGCGTGCTTGGCACGGCATGCGTCAAGATCAGCACGCAGTTTGTCGGCTTCGCCGGTGTCGATGTTCACTTCAGACCGACGGCCCCAAATGATCCACCCTGCCAAAAGGCCTAGCAATGCTGCAATAGCAAGAAGGACCCAAATCTCTGTTAGTAGAAATCCCCATTCACGAAACATCTTATTCTCCTACTTCCGTATTGGTGTCTGTAATAGCGGCATCGTCAGTCGCGCCGTCATCTTGTGGTGTTTCTGTCGCTGGTTCCTCGATTTCCTCGACCACTGGTGTGAACCAGCGAATTGTCGTTCTTCGATTTTCAGCACGGCCTTCGGCCGTTTCATTGTCTGCAATTGGCTCGGCTTCACCATAGCCCAAAGCAACGATTTCAGCATCCGCAGCACCGCGTGCAATCAAAGCCGTGCGAACAGAACTGGCGCGTTCCTGCGACAGCTGAAGGTTCAAGTCTTCGCCGCCCTGACTGTCAGTGTGTCCGCCAATTTCGACGTTCAGATCAGTCTCAGACAGGCATTTGCGTACAATTGCCGCTACCGAGTTGATGGCCCGTACGGATTGAGCATCCAACTGGGCAGAGCCAGTAACGAAGTTGATGCGATTGGCCTGTAGGGCCTCAGCGGATTGCGCGTTGCAGCTATCGGCATCTGACACAAAGTCAAAGATCGGCAGCCAGAAGCCGTTTGTTAGCGTCTCAACGCGTCCAGTCGCTTGGTTCGTCCGCGTGGTCCCGTCATCAGGTAAATCCGTTGCCGCGGATACCGTCACAGCGGCATCAGAACCCGCAGCTTCGGCAAGACCCGCTTGGATCAGGTCAACGTTAACACCAGGGGAGGCAACTGCGTCCACGGTGATCGCTGCATCGTTGCTGTTAAAGGTCAGCGTTTCCAGTTCAGGTAACCAGTTTGACACTGCAGCGAGCCTTTCGGTCGCTTGAGCGCCTTCACCAACCAAACCTTGCACGGCGTCGCCTGACACGGCGTCGACATCAAGTGCCGCTGTAAGGTCAGTAATGTCCGTATCTGCAGGAAGCTTGCCTGAGACGGTTGCCCCATCGGCAGCCGTGTAAACAACATTAAAGTTTGGCGGCGTTCCATCGTCGATTGCCGTGATATCAAAGGCTGTCGTGAAGCCGTCTGGAAGATCTCCAAACAGTGCTGTGGCCGCGTCTGCCTCTGTTGGTGTCCGTGCGACACCCTTCAATGAAACGTCAGTCCCAACGATGCTCAACGTGCCTTCTTCGAGAAGGCCCAATGCCTCAACGCCTGATGCGGCCACGGCTGCAAAACCAGTGTCGTCACCAATGAAGGCGTTGCGAATATCGCCAGCAGGCACATCACCAATAATAGCAGAAGCAGCAAGGTCCGCCGGGAATTTACCACGTGCCGTCATTCCGGCGTCGTCACTTGTCATTTCCAGAGCGAACGGCTCACCATCGTCATAAAGAGTGATGTCACTGGTCGCTGTGAAACCTTCCGGCATCGCCGCAAGCAATTCTTCGGCTGCTGCTTTGCCATCTGGCGTCGCAACACCTGTGATAGCAAGTGTGTCTTCTATCATTTGCATCTGACCAGATTCCAGCTCGCCTAAGGCGGCTGCGCCCGTCTTAGATGCCTCAGCCCAATCCGCCAAAGCAGGTGCCAATGCGCTTTGCGCAATGCCGTCCCCTACATCGGACCCCAAGGATGCAGAAAGGTCAGCAATTTCAAGTGTGGACGGGATCTTGCCTGCCGAAGAAACAGAACCATCTTCGCCAAGATCCAAAGTCAGGCGAAGCGGTGTACCGTCATCAAGTACATTGATATCGAAGTTCGCTTCAAACCCGTCTGGCAGATCAGCCAATGCAGACCGCGCAGCCATGTCATTTTCAGGTGTCAAAGCATCGCCAGTAACGGTGATAACACTGTCCGAAACGGTCAATGCCCCGCCCTGCAACGCTTCAAGGCTGTTAAGGCCTTGACCAACAACGCCAGTCCAATCGCCCTCAGGCGCACCTGCCATCAGATCGAGAGTGTCAGCATCCGCTCCAATGCGTTCCGCCAATACAGCGCGATCGGCCTCAGTTGGGGTCATGCCTGAATGAGTTGTCCCATCGGCATCTTTGGCTGCATTGAACAAATAAGGGCTAGCTGTCTCTAGGACGCGCAAATCATCGCGCACAACGCGGCGCCCATCCAATTCATTCATGCTTGCAAGAATTTCTTCACGTTCCGCATCGCTGTTCGCGATCCCAGAAACCATAATATCGCGACCAGACACTTGGGTTTCGATCGGATGGATCGTCCCCTGCGCAGCACCTGCCGCGGCGTCTGTGATTTCGCCTTGCATCGTCTTGGCATTGTTTGCGGATCCGTACCATCCGGTCCCCACAACGCCAGCAACAATGACAGCCCCACCTAACAATTTTCGCACCGAGAGCTCCTCTTTCTCAAAAATCTCATCTCTGGTTTAGACAAGTACACCTAAAGGTACAGGGGGAGTTTTGCATAGCGTTCGTCGTTCCTGACGAATGAGACCCCCGATAATTGCACTATTTCAGCCATTTTTGCCCAAGAGTTTAGCAACAAATAGCAACAGTGTACGTGCCCAGCGCCCCCAATCGAACTCGACAGGAATGCTATTGCAGCTCGTCCGAAATGACCCGCCCGTCTTCGAGGGTAATAATCCGGTCAGCCATCTCAAGGATACGCGGGTCATGTGTGACCATCACTGTGGTGGTACCGCGCGCCTTGCCAAGGGATTTTAGCATTTGGACGACTGTGTGCCCAGATTCCTTGTCCAAGGCAGCTGTCGGTTCATCAGCCAGTATTATCTCTGGGTTGGACACCAACGCACGGGCAACGGCGACTCGTTGCTTTTGACCGCCAGATAGACTTGCCGGCAGATAATCACGCCGATCTGCGAGGCCAAGCAAATCAAGGACGTGGTGCGCGGCTTTTCGTTGCTTCACAGCATCCCCATGCCCATGGACCTGCAGCCCCATCGTCACGTTTTGCGTGGCTGTTAGACTTTCGTGTAGATTGTGCGCCTGAAAGATAAACCCAAGACGACGGCGCAGCCCCACAAGCACCGCCTCACTTGCGCCATTCAACTCATGGCCGAGAACGTGCACCTGACCGTCTTTCACATCGCGCAAGCAGCCGATCAACGTCAGCAGTGTCGTTTTCCCAGACCCAGACGGCCCCATAAGGATCGTTAGACTGCCTCGCGCGATCTCCAGATTGATATCAAAAATCGCCTGTTTTCGCGCGTCACCCGTGCCGAAAAAATGATCAAGGTTGCGGGTGGAGATAACGGCATCGTTCATCAGAACAACTCCGCCGGATCAGCATTGGCGAGCCGCCGCGTGGCAATCGCTCCTGACAGGCTACATGCGGCAAGGGTGCCCAGAAATACCAGGATCGCACGGCTGGCGTCCATTTCAACGGGCAAGCCAGTAACCGACACCAGCCCCGCATAAAGCCCCATTGAAACGAAGAAACCGGGGATGAAACCGAACACGGCAAGAACAATGGCCTCCTCAAAGACAATGCCAAGGAAGAACGGCTGACCATACCCCATGGCTTTGAACGTGGCGTATTCGCGCAGGTGATCGGCAACGTCTGTCGACAGCACCTGATAGACAATGACCAGCCCCACAAGAATACCCATGAACACACCAAAACCAAAGATGATGCCTGTCGGGCGTTCCGTCGCCATGTAGGCTAGATCGTTGGAGGCGGACGCCTCCATACTTTGGATGCGTAAGTTGCCGCTTGGAAGGGCGGCGTCCAGACGAGCCACGACGGTATCAACGGCAACGCCGTCAACGGTCTGGATCAAGATATGATTTGGCGCACCGCTGGTTCTGCTCGGAAACACCCGCAAAAAAGTCTGGTCGGACATGATCATCATGCCATCCGCTAAAAAACCGCCACCGACATCCATTGTGCCGATCGCAGTCAGTGTATTACCGCCCGTTTCAAATACAAAACGGCCCCCGCTCATAAGTTCCTCAACGACAGAGTCGGGCATGCCACGGGTTCCTTCATCCAATAAAGCTGTGCTTTCAAGGCTCAGTTTGCTCAACACAGGCGCAATGGACGAGGCGCTGAACTGCGGCTTTGTCACATCCATCCCAAAACTAAGAAGAGAGACCGAAGATCCATCTTCGAGGGTGAAAGGCAGGTTCCCAATAAAAAGGGGCGTGGCATCCATAACGCCCGCAACGCCAAGTGCTTGATACATTCGGGCACGGGGTATGTGCCCATCATCTGTCAGCGTGTTTCCGTCTTCGGACGATAAAATGATATCGGCATCTAACATCGCATAGGGGGCCACCGTTGATGTGTTCAGCGCCCCCATGATCCCAAGCTGCATAAACACCAGAAGATTCGCAAAAGCTACGCCTGCCACTGCCGCGAAAAATCGGCCACGGCTATGGGTCAGTTGCAGCCAGCCAATGGGCAAGCGGCCGAACAACAGGGTGAGCAGGCGGCTCAAGGTGTGCGGCCGGCGTCGATCCGGACAATAGCTTCGAGGTTGGTAAACGGTGCCGCGATTGGGGAAGAGTCCGCATCAAGGGTGATGATCACAGAAACCACCCGCGCGTCCGTATTGGCCGCCGGATCATCGGAGGTAATCGATTGCCGTCCGATCTCAAGCCCGATCGCCGAAACCGTTCCGATCAAATCCTGAGCCAGAGCATCGGCTTGTATAATCGCCGGATCGCCAATTGTGACGCGGCCAATCATCGTTTGATAGACTTCTGCTTCGACCGTCATTTGCGAGGTGTCTCCGAGGTCGATAATACCTTCCGTTCCAGGGCGTTCCCCTGGCCGCACGTTGATATCAAGGATCCGACCACGCTCGGGTGCGCGCACATAAGCGCTGTCCAAGTCGGTCTGGGACGCGACAAGGGTAGCCCGCGCCGCGGCAAGGTTAGCTTCGGCGACGGCAATATCAGCCTGCACTGTTTCCGAACCGGTTTCATATCGTGACAACGTCGCCTTGGCGCGTTCAACGTCGCGCGCGGCTTGAGTGGCCGTAGCGACCGTCTGATCAAAACTCGCACGCGTAATAACACCTCGTTCAAACAGGGTCGTGACACGATCCAGCTCAGATTGAGCAACCGTTGCCGAAGCCTCTGCACGTTCAAGCGAGGCCTGCGCCTCTGCCTGACTTGCTGTATTGGATGCGCGAGTTTGGGCCAAAGTTGCCTCTCGCACGCGCACTTCGGCTTGCGCTGAGGCCACAGCGCTTTCCAGTTGGGTCAGGTTATCAAGCACCGCAAGGATATCACCCGCTTCGACGTCATCGCCAACAGCGACCTGCAATTGCGCAATCCGTGCGTCCGCCCCACCCGATGGTGTTGCAACGCTGATAACATCGCCACGCGGAATGATACGGCCCAAGGCAACGACATCGCCCTCGCTGATAACCGCAATCTGTTCTTGATCTACGACCTGCTGAATGGCAACGGCGATGGGCGTATCCGTCCCTGCGCCCGGTTCTAACCCTGTCGTATTAAAGAAAGCGCGCAACCCCGGCGGTTGGAAATACATACCGATTACAGCCCCCGTAAATAGGGTGCCCAACAGAAGCGGGATAAGCAGCAACCGCGACCTGCCCGCCGTTCTAGGGGCGTTTGCCGGTTCTGCTTTCGTCAATCCTGCGTCTTCCAAAGGAAGCCCTAGGGAAGTGTCTTCATCCTTCGACATTTAGAAATACCTGACCTTTTTACGCACGTTTCTTCAATTCTCAGTGTGCTGGGCACAACCTTTGAACCGTCTAACATGATAACCGGCCCTCGCGTATTGTCTTGGATCAAATCCAATTGGTGAAGAATCGCGAGCGACTTCGTATCTGCGAAAGCAAACCAACCACGGCCGAAAGCCCACAACGCGGGCGGTCCGTGGATGGCGCCCTAGATAAACCGCAAATCAAGCGTCGCAGCGTTCCATTGGTTGGCCCGTGGTTTGATCGGGTCGAACCGGAACGGCGTATGTTGTCCCTCTTGAAAACGCACACGTCTGCGTCCTTCGGCCTCCAGCTCGTTTACGGGGCGCGTCTCATGGGCGCGGCCACCTTCATGGGCCACCAAATACTTTAGCCCACCAACAGACCGCCCTGAAATCCGATCATAAACGTCGAAAACAAGCGGCGCATGTGCCGGAATCGTCGGATGAAGCGACGACCAAGGCTGCCAACTGCGGAACCGAATGCCAGCGACGTATGTATCCGGGCCGACCTTCTCGAGCGGGACCTCAACTTGATTGCACGTGATGACAAACCGCTCACCAAGATCGCCTTCGATCTTCAGCTCCACGCGTTCAAGGGAGCTGTCCACATATCGTGACGTACCCCCGCCCGTAGCCTCTTCGCCAAGGACCAACCAAGGTTCGATGCCGTTGCGCAGGGTCAGCTTTAGCCCCTCAACATGGGTGTGTCCGACTTCGCCGAACCGCATCTCATATTGCGCGTCATACCAATCTGGTCTGAATGCAAACCCGTGCGCTCCGCTTAGGTCTTCCAGCACTGAATTGAAATCAGCGCGGCAATGATGCGGCAACAGGAACTTATCGTGCAGCGTCTGGCCCCAATGTTCGAGCGGCTCTTCATACGGCGTATCCCAAAACCACGCTAGCAACCCGCGCATCACGAGCGATTGCGCCATGCTCATCTGCCAATGCGGTGGCATTTCAAACCCACGAAATTCCACAAGTCCGAGACGCCCCGTCGGACTGTCTGGCGAATACATTTTGTCGATACAGATTTCGGCGCGATGTGTATTACCCGTCAAATCAGTCAAAAGGTGTCGCAAAATGCGATCCGATAACCAGGGAAAAGACTGGCCGCTCTTTTGAATTCGGGTCAACTCATTCAGCGCGATTTCCATCTCATAAACCTTGTCAGGCAAGCCTTCGTCGAAACGCGGGGCTTGGCTGGTCGGGCCAATGAAGGTGCCAGAAAATAGGTAGGACAGGGACGGATGCCGCTGCCAATATCGGATCAGCGATCCAATAAGATCAGGCCGCCGCAAGAACGGGCTGTCCGCAGGTGTCGCACCACCAACAACGATATGGTTGCCGCCGCCCGATCCCGTAAGCCGTCCGTCCACCATGAACGTGAAACTATCCAACCCACATTGGCGCGCTTCCTCATAGAGGGCTTCGTTGATTTCCTTCAACGACTGCCAGCTTTTAGCGGGGTGAATGTTAACCTCGATGACACCCGGATCAGGGGTCACGCGAATGACATTGATGTTGCCGTCATTCGGCGGTTCATACCCTTCGATGCGAACGGGCAAATCCATAGACGCGGCGGTCTCTTCTACGGCTTCAACAAGATCGAGATATTCATCAGACGACCCCGTTGGCGGCATGAAGACATGCAAAATACCGTCGCGCGGTTCAACCGCTAGCGCCGTGCGCACAGGCATGCCCTCGACCCAGAAACTATGCTCTCCCATGAGCCAATCATCCGAGGTTTCGACGTCGCGCATCCAAACATCTTCGCCAAAATTCTGTGCAGGACCAGGCGCCGCATCGCCGCGTTGTTGGCGGACCTGTCGCGTAGGATTTACCGACGTCGGTTGACCGTAACCGGTCCCAAAAACAGGGGTGTTTAGGACGTGATTATCATCAGCGCCGCCTTCGGGTTCATCCCCCCGACGAACCGCACGTCGCGCGGGTAAACCACGTTTACGTCGCAACATGGTATCGCGGAAATACTGCTTAAACTCTTCGGATTTATCGAGCGAGTTCAGCGGCAAACGGTAGCCAGCCGGGCTGTCGCCCGGCATCAAGAACAACTTATCGCGGCGCGTTCCCCAAACATCTGACGCCCAGCGGAACCGCCTGCGTGCGCTGGCTTTGGCTTGGGCCAACTGGATTGGAATGACATAGCTGACCGGATTGGAAAGACCGTTGTTCAGCATACGCACCATACGCGCGCGTTCTTGAGGGTCTTCCAACTGGCTATCTTCAACCGACACGTTGTCGGGCAACATCGCTTCTTTACCCATAAAATGAAGCGGATCCTCGTAGACCGGATGCGCGACGGCTTCATCCCCCAGTTCAAGGGCATCCAACAGTTTTTCCGAAAATTCCTCGGCGGTTTCATAAGTTGCGGTGCCTGTGTTCTCTTGCGCCAAAAGGTCAGCGTTAGACCAAAGAGGCAGCCCATCACCGCGCCAAATCAACGAATAGGCCCAGCGCGGCAGCGGTTCACCGGGGTACCACTTGCCCTGCCCGTGATGCAAAACCCCGTGAGGCGCAAACCGTTCCCGAAGACGGCGCACAAGTCGATCAGCATAGGTTCGTTTGGTCGGGCCGACTGCGGCAGTGGACCATTCTTCGCCATCACGATCGATTGCGGAAACGAACGTCGGCTCGCCTCCCATCGTGAGCCGCATATCTTGCGCTTCGAGTTTCTTATCAATCGCCTGCCCAGCGCGGTCGATCTCGGCCCATTGTTCGGGACTCAGAGGACGCGTCACGCGCGGCGGTTCATCTATCCGTTTCACGGACATATCAAAACTAAACGAGACCTCGGCAAATTCATGTGCACCCGTGATCGCAGCAGCTGAGGTCGGCTCAGGCGTTGCGGCCAATGGGATATGCCCCTCACCAGCAAACAGCCCAGACGTTGGGTCCATACCGATCCAGCCCGCACCGGGAAGATAAACTTCGCACCATGCATGAAGATCGGTGAAATCATCCTCAGGGCCAGCGGGCCCCTCGATCGGTTTCTGGTCTGCCGTCAATTGAATGAGGTAGCCCGACACGAACCGCGCTGCGTAACCCAGCTCGCGCAGCAATGCGACCATCAACCATGCACTGTCACGACACGATCCAAGCGCCTTACGGATCGTCACCGACGGCCTTTGCACACCAGGTTCCATGCGGATGGTGTAATCAATGCGGTTCGCCAAAAAGCTGTTCACCGCGACAAGCCAGTCATTTGTCGTGCCAGACTGCGCAGGCACTTCGTCAACGAAGTCCTTGAACGCTTGCCCGCGGCCAACCTTTTTCAGGTAGGGTCGAAGGTCTTTGAGTTGGTCACTCGTGTAGGCAAACGGAACTTCTGCGCAGGATTCTTCAATAAAGAAATCAAAGGGATTAATCGCAACCATGTCCGCAACAAGATCGACAGTGACCGAAAACTTCTGCGTTGGCTTCTGAAAGACCAGTCGCGCGCTCCAGTTAGCGTAGGCGTCTTGCTGCCAATTAATAAAGTGGTCTTCGGGTTCAATTCGAAGGCTGTAACTCTTGATCGGTGTCCGGCTGTGTGGCGCCGGTCGAAGTCGCACCACATGGGGCGCCAAGTTTACGGGGCGGTCATATTCGTATGTTGTTCTATGGCTTAGCGCTACGCTTATGGACACTCAGTTGCCTTTTATTTTGGCAAAACTTGAAAAAATACAAGAATTGCGGACTTCAAT
The DNA here is from genome assembly GCF_021532625.1 of Octadecabacter algicola. Taxonomy (GTDB): domain Bacteria; phylum Pseudomonadota; class Alphaproteobacteria; order Rhodobacterales; family Rhodobacteraceae; genus Octadecabacter; species Octadecabacter algicola. The sequence goes on along the minus strand of NZ_JAKGAR010000002.1, from coordinate 255,458 downwards.
TATTCCTAATTTGACGCCCCTCCTTGTCTGACGGGCCGAACCCGTTACGGTCAACCCTAATGTGAATAAAGGGGCGACAATGAACGGCGACTTCTTCAATGAGATGAAAAATGGGGCAACGCTCCGTCCTGAATATCAAGTTGTTGTCGATTGGATAGAACGAAACGGAATAGACGCATTGCAGTCCCGCCGCGCTGAGGCCGAGGCCTTGTTTCGGCGAATTGGGATTACGTTTGCCGTCTACGGCGAAGGCGGTGACCCGGACCGGTTGATCCCGTTCGACATGGTCCCGCGGATATTTAACGCAACCGAATGGCAAAAGATCGAAAGCGGTTCGATCCAGCGCGCCAATGCCCTGAACGCCTTTATTGCCGATGCTTATGGCGCCCGCGAGATCGTCAAAGCAGATATCGTTCCCGAAGCCATGATCACGAAAAACCCCGCCTATCTAGAATTGATGAACGGCTACCGCCCTCCGCTGGACGTTTGGGCGCATATCATCGGCGTCGATCTTGTGCGGACAGGCCCCGACGAATTCTTTGTACTCGAAGACAACTGCCGAACCCCATCGGGCGTCTCCTACGTTCTGCAGAACCGCGAAGTCATGTCTCGAATGTTCCCAGAACTCTTCCGCGACGGCAGAATTCGTCCCGTTGACGGCTATACCGATTTCCTTGCCGAAGCGATGCAAGCGGTCGCCCCGCCCAATTGCACCGGCACGCCAACGATGGCGATCCTCACGCCGGGGCAGTTCAATTCCGCATATTTTGAACATTCATTCCTCGCGGATATGATGGGGATCGAATTGGTCGAAGGCCCCGATATCGTCGTCGAAAATCAGAAGGTCTACATGCGCACGACACGCGGGTTCGAACAACTTCACGTCATTTATCGCCGGATTGACGACGCATTCCTTGATCCAGCCGTGTTCCAAAAGGACAGCATGATTGGTGTCGCAGGTCTTATGGACGCGATGAAAGCCGGCAACGTCACGGTGATCAACATGCCTGGCACGGGAGTCGTAGATGACAAAGCCGTCTACACCTACGTGCCCGACATGATCCGGTTCTATTTAGGCGAAGAGCCCATCATACCCAACGTAGAGACTTACCGCTGCGATCAAGCCGATGATCTGGCCTATGTATTAGATAACTTGTCCGACTTGGTTGTGAAAGAAGTTCAGGGTTCAGGCGGTTACGGGATGCTTATCGGCCCAACCTCAACCAAGGACGAAATCAAGGAATTCGCACTTAAAGTGAAAGCCAACCCCAACAACTACATCGCGCAACCGACATTATCGCTCTCATCTGCGCCTGTCCTCGCGGAAGATGGGCTTATCCCACGCCATGTCGACCTGCGCCCCTTCGTGGTTTCTGGTGCGACGACAAAAATGGTCCCGAGTGGACTAAGCCGCGTCGCCCTTCGTGAAGGCTCGTTGGTTGTGAATTCAAGCCAAGGCGGTGGTGTCAAAGACACTTGGGTCCTGAACGCGGGGGCTGTCTAATGTTGAGCCGCACAGCAGAGGGCCTGTTCTGGATGGGCCGTTACATCGAACGCATGGAAAACGTCGCGCGTCTTCTTGATGCCGGTCAGCGTCTTGAGAGCCTGCCAAAGGACCCGACGCAAGACTACAACGAATGGAGTTCCATCGTTGTCGCATCTGGCGCTTCCGGTACGTTTCCAACAGCCCTAGAAGACGCGGACGTTGCCGCCGTTTCGGACCATTTGATCCGTGACATTTCTAATCCGTCATCCATTACATCATGCATCGAAGCCGCGCGAATGAACGCAAAAGCCGTGCGAAATGCGATCACTGCTGAAGTCTGGGAAGCGGTAAACGATACGCGCTTACAACTTCACGAACACCTGAGAGTCGAGAAAGACCGAGAGAACCTTTCCTACTTTTTGGATTGGGTGCGAAATCAAGGCGGGCTTGCGCTTGGCAAAATCGAAAACACGATGCTGCGCGATGATGGCTTTCGGTTCATTGAACTAGGAAAGTGGTTTGAACGGGCTGATGCCACAGCACGCCTTCTGGATGTAAAATACCACGTTCTCTTACCGGAAGCGACGGATGTAGGCGGTGGCATCGACTACCTACAATGGGTGCAAATCTTGCGGGCGGCCAATTCGGCAGTCGCCTTCCGCCACTTGTACAGTCGGGTTGTTGACCCGCAGGGCGTCGTTGATCTGCTCGTTCTGAACGAGAAAAGCCCGCGATCCCTTATGACAGCAATGGCTGAAATTGCGACTTTATCGGATAAGCTCGCGTCTGAGCTACCAATCCAACAAAAGCTCGCCAGCGATGCACGCAATGCCGAAGCAACCCTGCGCAACACAAGCGTTGATGCTATTTTTGAACACGGCTTACACGATTGGCTGACCGATTTCATCGCCGCGACCAACCTAAGGGCGCAAGCGACCTCCGCAGCTTTCGGATTTGGGGTAGATTACCCGCCGGCAACTAAAGAAACTGTACAATAGCGGCTCGGAACTGTGGTTAGGCGGTGATAGAAGCACACCGAATGTTGGCCGAATCCCGGCACACACAAACGGAGATACTCCCAGCCTGATGACTTATTGCGTCGCCTTAAAAACGAATGCCGGAATGGTATTCCTGTCCGACACCCGCACCAACGCAGGTGTCGATAACATCTCGAAATATAAAAAGATGTTTACCTGGGAGGTTCCGGGTGACCGCGTCATCACAATGATGACCGCAGGCAACTTGGCTGTCACTCAGGCCGTCATAAGCTTGCTTCAGGAAAACATCGACAAGCCACAAGAAGGCATCGACACACTGCTAAATGCGGATTCAATGTTCCGCATTGCTGAGATCGTTGGCGACGCGATGCGTGTCATCCAAAACAGATATGGGCGTAATATTGCGCAAGCTGGCGAAAGCACGCTCTCATCCATCATCGTAGGCGGGCAGCGTGCTGGCGGCGAAATGCGCCTGTTCTACGTCTATTCTGCAGGCAACTTTATCGAAGCTGGTGAAGACACACCGTTCTTCCAAATTGGTGAACACAAATACGGAAAACCAATCTTGGATCGCGTGATTACGGTTGATACCCCTGTCGATGTTTGCGTGACCGCCGCCTTGCTGTCTATGGATTCAACACTGCGGTCGAACTTGTCCGTGGGAATGCCGCTGGATCTGTCCGTTGTTGCGCGAGACGAGCTGCGCTTTGCGCAAAAGCGCCGGATCGATGATCATGACCCCGATTATTTGGCCTTGTCCGACGCTTGGTCGAATTCGCTGCGGAACGCCTTCCTCGAGATGGCGCAACTCTCAATCTCGCAATCGGACCAAGGTACAATGTCGTAACCTAAAGGCCTGCTCGACCTGACATATCGCAATAGATTTAACACTCGGGCTCCCCTTATCAGGCGGAGCCCGTGCCGTTTAATCCGCCCTAAGTGAGTCACCGCTCGCTGTGTCAAACAGATGCATATGATCGCCGTCAGCCGACAGAGATAACGTCTCGCCGATTTGCGCGCCGATTTGACCCGGCATGTGCAGCGTGAAGGATTGATCGTTGCTCAGCGCGGCATAGACATATGCCTCACCGCCCAGTTGCTCGACGCTTTTGACTGTGACTTTGATCGACCCATCGGAAACTATCGAAAGATGGTTCGGGCGCACGCCAACGGACACGTCTTGCCCAGCGACTTGATTGAACCGCCCCTCTGGAAGACGTAACGCATCCCCTGTTTCCAGATCGACCACGTTCACGTCGTCCGCAGACACGGTCCCCTTCAGGAAATTCATCTTCGGGCTTCCTATAAAACCCGCCACAAAGATGTTCTTGGGGCGGTTATACAGATCAAGCGGACGCCCAAACTGTTCAAGTTCACCAAGGCGCAGCACAGCGATCTTATCGGCCATTGTCATGGCTTCGACCTGATCGTGGGTCACATAGATCATGGTGTTCTGCAGGCGACGGTGGAGCTGCGTAATCTCCCCGCGCATATCCACGCGCAGTTCCGCATCAAGGTTGGAAAGTGGTTCATCAAACAAGAAAACGCGTGGTTCGCGCACGACCGCACGACCAATGGCTACGCGTTGGCGCTGCCCGCCGGACAGGTCCTTTGGGCGACGATCAAGCAGCTGTTCGATCTGCAACATCTTCGCTACTTCGCCAACCTTACTGTCGATTTCCGCGCGCGCCGTGTTCAGGTTTTCCAACCCGAACGACAGGTTTTGGCGCACAGTCATATGCGGGTAAAGAGCATAGGACTGAAACACCATCGCAAGCCCACGGTCTGCGGCCGGGATGTCATTCACGACCTCTTCGCCGATCACGATGTCACCACCCGAAATCGGTTCAAGGCCCGAAATCATCCGCAGCAGTGTGGATTTCCCGCAGCCAGACGGGCCGACGAAAACACAGAAGTCGCCGTGCTGGATATCCAGATCAATGCCTTTGATGACCTCGGCAGCCCCATAAGATTTCTGGACATTTCTAAGCTCAATCCGCGCCATGCTGGACCTCCTTTGGTATTGAACGCGCCATTACTTACCACCCGTAGAGGCAATGCCGGTCGCGATGTATTTTTGTAAGAACATGAAGACAGCTGCGATGGGCAGCAGCGTCAAAACTGTCATCGCCAGCAGGCTTGGCCAGTCAGTTTGCAGCTCACCTTGGAACGAGTTCAGCGCCAATTGCAGGGTGAAGTTCTCGGTGCGTGTCAACACGATGAGTGGCCATAGGAAATCATTCCAACGCCACATGATCGCGAGGATCGCAAGAACCGCAATCGCGGGCGCGGACAGCGGCAAAATGATCCGCCAGAAAATCTTCCATTCGCTGGCTTTGTCCATACGCGCGGCATCCAAAATCTCATCAGGGATCGTGATCATATATTGCCGCAGCAGGAACACGCCGGTCGGTGTCGCAGCTCCCGGAATGATGACACCCCATAGCGAGTTGAACATCCCCAGTTCCGTGACAATCAGGAACAGCGGCACAAGCACTACCGTCTGAGGGATCATCAAAGTGCCGATGACCAACAGCAGGACCGTCGTTCGCCCCCTAAATTCGTATTTGGACAGCGCAAAGGCGGCCATTGAGTTGAAAAGCAGCATCAGAACCGTTGCGGTCACCGTAATGAAGGTCGAATTCCAGAAGAATTTTAGAAAATTGAACCGCTCAAACAGCTGGGTGTAGTTTTCCGTAGCAAAGGCGATTCCTTCGATGGGTTCGAGTTGGTCCGTCGTCAAGCGTACTCGTTCTGTTGGGTTGGACGGTGACACGACCTCTGAGCGGCCCGCCGCACGGCGGGTCTGCCCCACGGTTTGCCCTTCCAGTTCGCCTTCGGTGACAACAAACGCCAAGAGCGGTTCGTCATAACCGTCAACCACAAGCGTTTCTTGTGCATAGGGCAAGAAACGCGGCGGGAACCGATCCAATTCATTAGGCGTCTTGAAGCTGGACAACAGCAACCACACAACGGGGCCGAACATCAGGAAAACACCGAAAATCAAATACCCGTAGGACACCCAGTCGGTCCAATGAAGGCGGCCCTTGCCCCGCGTCGCAGTCAGGAATGATAGAACTTTAGCCATCGGCGTTCTCCTTACTGATCCGCAATTGCACAAGCGTCAGAACGACCAACACGCCAGCCACGAGCAACGATGCCGCCGCCGCAAGCCCAAATAGACGCGGTGCACCTGCAAAGCCGCGTTCGTAAATATATTGAATGATAAACGTCGTCGCCGTGCCTGGGCCACCACCCGTAAAGGCGTAGATTTCATCGAACGTTTGCACGCCTTTGATCAGCGCAAGGATCAGCACCACCAACATGGTCGGTGACAACAGCGGAAGCGTGATCCGCCGGAACGTGCGCCACGCCGATGCGCGATCCATCAAGGCGGCGTCATAAACATCACGCGGGATCGCCTGCAGGCCTGCCAATAGGATCAATGTATAAAACCCCATATGCGCCCAGACGGAAATAAACACAGACCACCCGAACGCCCACTGCGCATCGACCAGCCAATTGATGCCGCCCGCACCTGTCCAATCAAGAAAGGCGTTCAACACGCCCTCGCGCTGCAAAATCCATTTCCAGACGAGCGCGACAACGACAGGGGACAACAAAACAGGAAAGAAAAAGACCGAGCGAAAGAACCCGCGCGCGCGGATGTCGCGGTTCAAGATCAAAGCGGTGAGCAAGGCAAAGCCCACCATAAACCCGACCTGCAAAACAACGAACCAGATCGTGTTCCAAACGGCACGCCAGAACTTATCTTCGCGGCAACTGTTGGGGTCAAAATGGTTGGAACAATCTAATAACTGCGCAAAATTGCGCGCGCCCACGTCAGGACGATCCGCCAGCAAAACATTGTCTCCGCCTGTCATGGCGTAAAACACGTTTAGAATAACGGGCAAGAAGGCGAACAGCCCAAAAAGAACGAGGTTCGGCAGTAGGAAAGCCCACGCCAGCCGGTTGATCCCAATCTTGCGCTGCAACGCAAGCATCGGAACTTCGATAATCCGCATCATTGGTGTCAGGATTTTCAACATGGCACCGCCCCCCCCAAAAGAAAACCCGCGGCGCATGAAACGCCGCGGGCCGTGGTGTGATTAGTCGGCTTCTGCCATTGCTGCTTCGAGGTCTGAGGAAGCGCGCATCATCGCGTCTCCAACAGACAACTCGCCAACAATCGCTTGGCTCAGACGTTCGACAGTGATGCCGAACATTGCGCGGTTGCCGGCATAGCCCTGATACGCGAATGCGATTGGGGATACGTCTGGCAATGCGCCTGCAAACCCGTTCAACGCGGCTTGTGCAGCTGGGCTTGCGTCTTGGAACTCAACGCCAGCAGAGGCGACGCCAAGGTGCGCAGGCAGGTTCTTTGTGCGTGCAGCAGCTTCAGCGTAGATCTCTTCCTGAGCAAGGAAGTCGATAAGCGCAGCAACAACTTCTGGGTGTTCTGTCTGTTCAAAGCCGACAACACCAGCACCGCCCGGCATGCCGGAACATGCACCAGCTGGACCACAAGGGGATCCGACAACCTGCCAGTCAAAGAAATCACCGACTTGTTCGTCCATACGACCAACCTGCCAAGAACCGGAGTAATAGAAGACTACTTCGCCGTTGATGAATTCTTGTGCGGCATCCGCGTATGTGGACCCACCTTGGCTTGCCCAAACGTCGCGCGCCATTGTGCCGTCTTCGTTCCAGCCTACGAATGCTTCTGCAAAGGCGTCAAAGCCTTCAAAAGAACCATTACCGTCTGCGTCAAAGTACTTTGCGCCATAGGAAACAGCTGGGCCCGCAACGCGGTGACCGGAACGGTCCATCGCCATTGGGAAATCAGCGTCTGTGGCTTCGGTCACTGCCCGTGTTGCAGTCGCCCAGTCATCCCAAGATGCACCAGCACCCGGCATGTCTACGCCAGCTTGTTCAAACAGCGTCGCGTTCACGAACGGACCCGTGATCGTCAACTGAGAGTGCATGCCGTAATAACCCTGACGGTCGCCATTGCGGTACCAGTTCAAAGTCTCTCCAAAGGACGCATCCCAATAGCCAGTGTCTACGTATGGTGTGAGATCGAGGTAAAACTCGTTCAGGCCGCCAAGGTCAGTTACCTTAGCAAGGTCAGGACCTGTGCCCGCAGCAAGCTGCACTGGCAGGTTTTCGAGAATAGCCTGATATGGAACCACATCGACGATCACATCAACGCCGTCGTTCTCGGCTTCAAATCGTGTCAGCAGGTCGTCGTAAACTTCGCATTCATTGCCATCGGAATAGCACATGAACCGAATTTCTTGGGACATCGCCGCGCCAGCAGCAACACCAAGACCCGCAGCAAGCGCTGTGGTAAGCAGGTGTGTCTTTTTCATTGTTTGGTCTCCTCCAAGTTACCTTAATGATTAGAAAATATTGGAATGGCTAAGGCATCCACCCCTTATAAAACTCCGAGTCCGGTTTAAGCGGTAACGAAATCATCTCCCTATTTCGCGCCGAAGTATAAATTGCCGTCACGAGTTCGATCGAACGGCGGCCATCTGCCAAGGTAACCCCATCGTCACCTCCAGAGTCCAGCACATTTGCTGTTGCCTCAAGGTAACCAGCGAACCCCGAAAGCCTGTTTTGCGCCACGCCCTCTAGGACATCGTCGATCTGGTCTTGTGTGACAGGCGCACGCGCTGTGAATGTCCAAACGTCTTGCGCAGGTGTGTATGGGGCAGTCCCACTTTCAGCGGTCAGCCCATCAAAACAGAACCGCAGCCGCGTTGTGTCATCCCCTGCCCCCAACGTGACAGACGACGTCGCCAGTGCTCCGTTGTTCAAACGAAACGACAAGGATGCACAGTCTTCGGTTTCGATGTCGTTTACGCGGGTATCGGCAAAGGCAAACACATCAGCCACAGGGCCCATCACGTGACAAATCAAGTCATGGGCGTGAATGGCATGGCCCAACAATGATCCACCAGATTCACCCGCCCATGTCCCGCGCCACGGGATGGAATAGTATTCACCATCGCGGTTCCAGTGGGTTTCGACACTTGCAACATATGGCTTACCCGCAAGCCCTGCTTTGCGCAGCGCCATCAGTTGATCCATGGCTTTGCCGTACCGGTATTGGAACACGGGAAACACCTGCCGCCCCTGTGCCTTTGCCGCGGCTTCCAGCTGATCCGCCTCATGCAACGATCGCACAATCGGCTTTTCGCAGATCACGTGTTTCCCCGCCTCCAACGCCTGCATCGACACCCGAAAATGCAAGTGCGGCGGCAGACAGACATCGATCAGATCGATACGCTCATCCGCCATCACCGCATCAAGATCAGCACTCACTTCGATGGTCGCATCCCCGTTCAGCGCAGCAGTCGCGCGGTCCGTATCAAGATCGCACAGGGTCACCACTTGGAACCGATCCGGTAGCGCACGGTAGCCTTCCAGATGCTCGGCCCCAATGCCCGCCCCAATGATGGCAACACGGATCATACAGTTTTGCCTTCCGCGATGGCTTGCGCCTGTAGGGACAATTCGCAAACCTTAAACACATGGGCCTGCGTCATTGCCTTTTGGCCACGCGTACGGAAATCGTCGATCAAGGTCGCAAAGAACGGCAGGCCCGCATCGGATGCGTCGATCGTTTCACAGCGCGTGCCGTTCACGACGATCACATGGTCCGTGCCCTCGCGGCCAACGTCGACGTATTTGCGCAGCTCGATATATCCTTCCGTGCCAAGGATCGTCAGACGACCATCCCCCCACGTCGGCAAGGCGTCAGGCGTGTACCAGTCCACACGGATGTAGCCGTGGCCATTGGCACTGCGCAGGCCAATCTCACCAAAATCCTGCAAACCCGCATTATCGGGGTTGGCATAGTTGGCAACACAGGCCGTCGTGATTTCGGCATCATCCGATCCCGTAAAGAACAGGAACTGGTCAATCTGGTGGCTGGCAATATCCGTCAAAATGCCGCCGTAGGCGTCACGATCAAAGAACCAATCGGGACGAGTAGGCTTATTAAGCCGATGCGGGCCAATGCCGATGGTCTGGATCACACGGCCAATCGCACCCTCTGCCACCAGTTCAGCGGCCCGCGTCACGGCGGGCACCTCAAAGCGTTCGGAAAAATCGATGGACCAAATGCGGCCCGTGGCCTCAACGGCGGCCTGCAACGCGGCGAGCTGTTCAAAGGTGGTGCAACCTGGCTTATCGCTCAGTACGTCTTTGCCCGCTTCCATGGCGCGGATGGCCCACGCGGCACGATCCCGTGGGATACCTGACAGAACGATAAAGTCGATAGAAGGGTCAGCAAGCAGCGCATCGCCATCCTTGGCGCGTGGCACGTCAGGAAACCGCGCAACAAATCCATCTTCGGTGTTGGGGTGGCCCTCGGTCGCCCAGCCCACAAATTCCGCGCCTGCATCAATCAGGTTGGCCGCCATACCGTAGACATGACGATGGTCGATGCCGATGGCGGCAAAACGCAAAGGGGTACTCACTTGGAAATCTCCTCGATCTGGCCACTACGGGCGGATCGCATAGTTGCATCAATCAAATCATGCGCATCTAGCGCTGCTTGCCCTGTCACCACAGGATCGCGGCCTTGGGTGATTGCTTCAGCAAAATCTTCGATGATGCCTTGGTGCCATTCATGGGTGAACGCCATCGGGTCCGCGCCACCGCCTGTGCCGCCAGCCTCCCCTTGGACTTCTGACCGTCCATCGCGCCAGTTTATGTGCAACTGACCCGAGGCAAGATGCAGGCTCGCGTTGTCGAAATGCATCGTGATGCTCTCGGCGCCACCGGGGAAACTGGCCGTGCTGGCCACCATCGACCCGACTGCGCCATTTTCAAATTCAAAACCCGCCGAAACGAAATCTTCGGCTTCCATGTCATGGAACCGCGTCGTAGCCGCCATGGCCCGCACCGATTTCACCGGCCCCGCCAGCGACAACGCAAGATCAATCGTGTGAATGGCCTGACTGATCAGAACCCCGCCCCCGTCCCGCGATAGTGTTCCACGACCGGGCTCATCGTAATATCCCTGATCGCGCCACCACGGCACGGAAATCTCTACCACACCAAGCGCGCCCAAATCGCCAGAACCGATGATCTTAGCGGCAGCGATAGACGCAGCACGCATACGGTGCTGGAATACAACGCCCAGCGCCACGCCCGCATCTTGGCAAATCTGAACGACTTCGCGGGCCTCATCGGATGTCCGCCCCATTGGTTTTTCGAGCAGAATATGTTTGCCCGCCTGCGCCAAGGGGCGAATAATTTCAGCCCGTGCATTGGGCGGCGTAAGAATAATTGCGAAATCTACGGATGCATCCGCAGCGACAGCAGACAGATCGCTTGTAGCGTCTACAGGAGCGCCCGTCAGTTCCGCGGCATCAACGGCCAGCGCCTTTGCGCGCTCCCCGCTGCGCGAACAAATCGACGCGAGCCGCACGCAATCCCCTGCTGCGATAGCTGCAACATGCGTCCGCGCAACCATCCCCGCACCAATGATCGCGGCACTGACCTTTTTCGAGTCGCTCATTCGCAGATCTCCTCCCTGCTGCGGCAAGTTGGCACACACACTGCGCCCTATCAAACGAATATCGATATTATTTTAAATCGCGTGTTCAACCGCCTGCCGAACAGGTCAATCCAGCAGTTCGCGCTGCAAAAAATCCAGAACGGCGGCGCGCAATTTCGATGTTTCGACATGTCCCGATTCAGGGTCAACAAGAACCGATAATTTCTCTTTCGCGTCAGCGGCGGCATACGCAGCCGCAAGGTCCGAACGACCTATTTCAAAGGCCTCTTCTGGCGTTGACCAATCCAAAAGCCCAACCCCAACTTGCAGCGCCCGCGGCGCAGTAAGCCCGGCAATCTGACCACTGCGCGCAACAGTCAGCAAGCCCGGAACGGTCATATAATGTCCGTGACCATCATGCGCGCCCGACCCAACCAAAGTCTCAAGATCGGCAAACGAACACAGCGCCGATGCCGCACGGATGCGTGGATCAAGCGCTGCCAACCACCACGCGAGGGTGCTGCCCATGGAAAATCCCAATACTCCGATTCTATCCGCATCGACCGCCGCATGCTGCGACAGAAAATCTATACCTGCCCGTTGTTCGCTCAACATCTGCCCGAATAGCGTTTTGCCATACCATGCCAGTGCTTTGGATCGTGCACTTTCGCTCGGCCGCTGCCGTGCGCCAAAGCACGGCATCTCGATACAAAGCACAGCGATCCTTTGCGCGACCAAGTCAGCGGCATAGGGACCCTGAAGGGCGGCACGACCATCAATAAGTTCGTCGCGCCCGACCGCATAATTGTTGCCATGCGCGTGGGCGTAAATCAGCGCTGGTACTTTTGCATGACCTGTCGGTGGACGCAGAAAATAAGCGGGGATTTCCTCCTCGTTTGCCGCTTGGAAGAGAATATCCTCAAGGCACCACCCATGGCAGTCCGTCACTCCATGGCTTTGAACGGCAGCAAAAAACACACCCTCTTCTTGCACCCCAAGGAGCTGAAAGAGCCTTTCACGCAGATCTTTTTGATCGTCCCGCCGATTCATCTGTGTCCGCCAATTCTAGTCCGCGTTGGGTGTCATGTCACACGGCCTTTGGCATGATACACAGGGTCATCCCAAAGCCGGTTGTCCAAAACGTCGCCCAAAATATCGACCGCCCCGCGCACATCGGTCTCGTCGATATAAAGCGGTGTAAACCCGAACCGGATAAGGTTAGGTGCACGAAAGTCACCTATAACATCCCGTGCAATTAACGCCTGCATAACTGGGTATCCATTCTCGTGTTCGAACGATACTTGGCTGCCCCTATTGTCGCCATCACGGGGCGAATGCAGGGTCAGCTCTGGGCAACGCGCCTCGACCAATTCGATGAACAAATCCGTCAAACGGATCGACGCCGCGCGAACTTCCGCCATATCCACGCCGTCCCATGCGGTCATTGCAGCCTCAAGCGCGGTAAGTTGCAAGACAGGCGGCGTACCAACGCGCATCCGTTCAATCCCCGTGGCGGGGCGGTAATCCAGATCAAACGCGAACGGCGCATCATGGCCAAGCCAGCCAGACAATGCCGGTTGGATATCGCCGATGACGTCAGGATGGACATAAATGAACGCAGGCGCACCCGGTCCCCCGTTGAGGTATTTATACGTGCAACCAACCGCAAATTCGCAGCCGCAAGCGGCCAAATCAACTGGAACAGCCCCCGCTGAATGTGCCAAATCCCAAATCATCACAGCCCCTGCGTCCTGCGCCTTGGACGTGATGGCGTCCATGTCGTGCATTCGGCCTGTGCGGTAATCTACGTGGGTGATCATCACAGCGGCGACGTCTTCGGTGATGGCATCCGCAACCTCTTCGGGCGCAACGATGCGCAGTTCATGCCCCTGCCCTAGCTGCGCAATCAACCCCTGTGCCATGTACAAATCGGACGGAAAGTTGCCGCTATCAGACAGGATCACCTTACGGTCTGGACGCATCTGCACCGCCGCAGAGAGCGCTTGATAGACCTTTACCGACAGGGTGTCGCCCATCGTCACACTGCCTTCTGGTGCGCCGATAAGCCTGCCGACCAGATTACCAACCCGCATCGGTTGGCCCATCCAGTCGTCAACATTCCAACCTTTGATAAGGTGCTGCCCCCACTGGTCCGTGACCATGGCACTCAACGCGCCATCCACCGATTTCGGCAATGGCCCTAACGAGTTACCATCAAGGTAGATCATGCCGTCAGGCAGGTGAAACAGGTCTTTGCGGGGCAGTGTCATGGGGCAATCCTTAGTCGGCTTGCCCCACGCTAACCTAACCACGCATCAGCGAGTAGTCCGGATCGTATGGCCCCATAGGGATAATCGTTGCTGGCACACGTTTGCCCAGAACATCCACCTCAAACGTGGTGCCCGTGGCGGAGTACTCGGGCTTCACGAACGCATAAGCAAGGTTCTTACCCGTGCGATACCCCCAGTCACCAGACGTCACCGTGCCAATGACATCGCCGCCGACCATCACAGACGACCCGCCATGAGCCGCGGCCTCTTTGGTGTCCAATTCCATAGTTACGAGCTCGACGGTTTTGCCCGCTGCGACGCGTTTCTCCAACGCCGCCTTGCCAACAAAATCCTCTTTTTCCATCTTCACGAACCGATCCAGTCCTGTTTCAAACGGGTCGAATTCAGTCAAAATGTCGGCCTTCCAATGCAGGAACCCTTTTTCCATCCGCATGGAATCCACGGCCTTTGCCCCGAACATCTCCATCCCAAACGCCTCGCCTGCTTTGCGCAGCGTTTTGTACGCGTTGTAAAGATGCGCGTTAGGAATGTGGATTTCATAGGCCAACTCACCAGAAAAGCTCACGCCCAGCACTGTCGCAGGTGCATAACCGATGAAACACTCACGTGCGCTTAGCCATGGGAATGCCGAACTAGACCAGTCTAGACGTGACACAGCCGACAACACATCACGCGCCTTCGGCCCTGCAATGACCAAAATCGTCTGGTCATTCGTCAGTGACTTGATCTGCACATCTTCATCGTCGCGCAGGTGTGTCTGCAGCCAATCCATATCGTGATATTCAGCCGCCGCAGCAGACCCGAACCAAGCCCGCTGAGGGCCGCGATCCGTGGCTGGAAGGTTTGCAATCGTCGCCTCGCCTTTAATCATGCCATGGTCATTCAACATGTATCCCAGGCCAACGCGACCGTCTTTCTTCGTCATATTGCCGCAGAACATACGGTCGATGAACGTGTGACGATCTTCACCTGTAATTTCGAAACGGTTGAACCCGTTGACCTCACAGATGCCGACAGCGTTTTGAACGGCAGCGACTTCTTCGCCGACAATGTCAAAACTTTCATCAAACTTGAACGTGTGGGTAACGTGGAAATCAGGGGTCGGCTTCATGAATTCGACCCGTTCCCAACCATTCACGATTGTAAACTCGGCGCCTTCTGCCGCCAAAACCGGAGTGATCGGCGTTGTCTTTGCATCGCGGCCAACAGGGCGGTGCTCGTTCGGGAAATGGAAGCGGAATTCGTTCTGGTAATCCTCAATCGCTTTCAGAGAAGTCAATTCGACATTGGTATGACCCGTAAAACGACGCGGATCGATGCACCAGGTGTCATAGCAGGCCTCACCATGAACAATTTGTTGCGCCAACATCCAGCCGTGGCCGCCACCCTCGCCCAGACCTGCACGCAGGCCGATAATGCAGAACGCATTGCGCTTGTTCGGGATTGGGCCAACCAACGGTGCGCCGTCAATCGTGTAAGTAATCGGCCCGTTAACGATGTTCTTGATGCCCACTTCCATCAGCGCTGGCATCCGCTCAAACGCGCCCTCAAGCACGTCGGTCACTCGGTCCAGATCGTCAGGGCACAGATCGTTGGAAAAGTCGGGCGAGATGCCATCCATGCCCCACGTCTTACAATCCTGTTCGTAGAACCCAAGCAGAAGCCCGTTCTTTTCCTGACGACAATAATAGTCGGAAATCGGGCAACGCAGCAGCGGCATCCGGTGGCCCGCTTCAACGATCCCCGGAATTTCATCTGTTACAAAATATTGGTGTTCCATTGAGGCAACGGGGTGATGCACGCCCATCATCTCGCCGACTTCGTTTACGCGATAGCCACAAGCATTCACCACGACCTCGCAATCGATATCACCTTTGTTGGTGTGCACAGTCCACGTGTCGTCTTTGTGTTGGGTCAGTCCGGTCACGTTGGTCTGACGGTAAACTTCTGCGCCTGCCTTTCGGGCACGACGCGCTAGCGCCTGACACAAGGACGCTGGGTCAATATCGCCATCGCTTGGGTCCCAAAGGCCGCCCAACAAGTTGTCGGTGGAAATCAACGGATGACGACGTGCGCATTCCTCAGCATCGATAACTTCAAAATCAACTCCCATGCCGCGTGCCATGGATGAAAAGTGACGATATCCGTCCATCTGCTCTTCGGTGTTGGCAAGGCGAATGCCGCCATCACCGTGGTTATATTGGACCGGATAATCGGCATCATCGCGCAGCTCTTTGTACAGGTTGATCGAATGCGTCTTGAGACCCACCATCGTTTGGTTACCGCCAAAGTTCGTCACCTGCGCGGCCGAATGCCACGTCGTTCCGCTCGTAAGTTCATCACGTTCCACCAAAACAACATCGCTCCAGCCTTCTTGGGTCAGGTGATACAACGTGGAACAGCCCGCAATGCCGCCACCGATTACAACAGCTCTGGTCGTCGTTTTCATGGGGTGAGTCTCCTATATGACTGGGTGATGGGACCAGAAACATCGGTTTCGATCAATCCACCCAACTCAGCCTAAATCTATAATTTCGATTTACCGAAGCATCTGAAACCCGTCACTTAAAAAGGGCAGTCGCGATGCCGACCCTTCGACAATCCTGTCCTGCAAACTAGATCGAATATCTTCCGCCATGCGCGCAGGAAGGTCGCCCAAAGCACCACTGCGCGCCTGTAAGGCCAAGCGCCGCGAAAATGACGGCACAGGAAGCGCGTGCGCCGTAACCAAATCGCCAGCTAATGGTGTGCCAAAGTAGGCCAACGCCGTGGTGATCGCCCAGCCGCTCAACTCAGCCGTCATCGCAAATAATGCCTGATTGGTAGAAAACTCGAACCCGCGTGCGGGTTGCATCCCGCTACGGCGTAACTGTGCTTCGATTTGGCGCCCGATCTGCAAATCACTCGCGTAGCGCACAAACGGACGCGATGCGACCTCATCGGCGGTCACATTTGGCGCTGTCACGAGAATAAACGGGTCCCGTAAAATCGGGAACTGGTCGACCCAGTCGACCTTACCGACCGTATCGACCGCCAGCATCAAGTCCACGGATCGTGTACTTAGCGCCTCGTGATTTTCATGGCTCGCCCCACCACTCAACGTGAAGGTGATATTTGGAAACCGCTCAGTCAGCTTAAGCATCCACGGTGCCATCACTGTGGCATCCAATTCTTCGAGCGATGCAATGCGGATCGCCATAGGGGGGCTCTGATCCGCCATGACCAGCCGCGCTTTTGCTGCTGTCACATCATCCAACAACTGGCGTGCAGGGTCTAGGAACAACTCGCCCGATTTGGTCAACCGGAACTGTCGCGCAGTACGTTCCAAAAGACGTGCGCCCAGCGCCGCCTCAAGGCTCGCCAACTGTTGGGACACCGTAGACGGGCTAATCCCCAACCGATGCGCAGCCCGCGTGACGGATCCTGCCTCAACGGCGGCAACAAACACCTGAGCGGCGCGAAACGTGAAAGGTGGCTCTTGATTGTCCATAACCAAATCATCCTTTCGGTTTTACCGCAGCTTGTCCATGGCGCTTGCACCAATGCATCCAGAAGGTGACGCTATGCACATGACAAAACGCCCTACCCGATCAGGCGGCCGCGCCGCGCGCCACGCCAAACGCGCCGTACCAGTTCCCATCAATCCGGCAGCGCCTGGTCAGATTGGCGGGCAATATCGCCCACTAAATGAACAAGATTGCAAAGCTATTTATGACACGGCCCTGCGGCTGCTGTCTGACCTCGGCATGGGCGAAGTGCCCAAGCGGTTGTGGGATGACTTGATGGGCGCAGGCTGCATCGACCTCGGCGAGGGTCGTATCGGCCTGCCCCGAGCCTTAGTCGAAGACATTATCGACAAGGCCGCGAAAACCTTTCCCCTTCACGGGCGCGATCCGAACCGAACCATCGAAGTCGGCGGCGACAAGGTCTTCTTTGGCACCGGAGGCGCAGCCGTCAACACGCTGGATCGAGAAACGGGCCTTTACCGCCCTTCAACCCTGCAAGACCTTCACGACTTTACTCGCCTACAAGACGCGCTTGATAACGTCGCTTGGTTCACACGCTGCTGCATCGCAACGGACGTGCCAGACATGTTCGATCTAGACGTGAACACCGCTTACGCTCTGATGCGCGGCACGACCAAGCCAGTTGCCACGGCGTTCACCATTGCAGACCACGTTGACCCAATTGTGCACATTTTCGACATTGCAGCAGGTGGGGAAGGTGAGTTCGCCAAACGCCCTTTTGTCAAAACCCACATCAGCCCCGTGATCAGCCCCATGCGATTTGGCGAAGACGCCGTGGATGTCGTCTACAAGTGCATTGAACACAACATCCCGATGTCCTGCATAACCGCCGCACAGGCAGGCGCAACCGCCCCTGCTACAATGGCGGGCTTTCTCGCGATGTCACTTGCGGAAACCCTCGCCAGCCTTGTGATGGTCAACGTCATCTCGCCCGGTTTTCCGATGATCTTCTCCAACTGGCCGTTGGTGATTGACCTGCGCAGCGGGGCCTTCGCAGGCGGCGGCGGGGAAACCACCCTCCTCAATGCCGCCTCTGCGCAACTGTCCAATTGGCTTGGCCTGCCGTCTGGTGTTGCAGCCTCAATGACCGACGCCAAAGCGATCGACGCACAATATGGCGCCGAAAAAGGTATGACGAGCCTCGCCGCCGCGCTGGCTGGTGGTAACCTGATTTATGAAAGCTCCGGTATGACAGCCTCCCTACTTGGCGCATCCTTTGAGGGTTTCGTGCTAGATGATGAAATGCACGCAATGACCTATCGCACCTTGCGCGGCGTCGAAGTCACCGAAGATAACCTTGGTTATGAAGCGATTTGTGCCGCAATCCTTGGGGATGGCCACTTCCTTGGTGCCGATCACACCTACCAAGCAATGGAACGCGACTATCACTACCCGAAACTGGCAGATCGCGAACAACCCAAGACTTGGGCGGACGATGGCGCACAAACGGCATGGGACCGCGCTAAACAACGCACCACTCAAATCCTGACCGAGCATAACCCCGCCTACTTAACCCCCGAACAAGACGCGGAAATCCGCGCGGCCTTCAATATTCTCGGCTAACGCCCCCTTGACGTCGCCTTGCCAAAATCAGACCGTAGCAACACAACATGAAAGGCGCTGATATGGCCAAACTCTTCAAGAAAATTGTTCTGACCGGCGCCTCTGGCACATTGGGAATGGAGCTGCGCGGCACGCTCGCTTCTCTCGCGGATGAACTGCTTTCAGTGGACATCGCAGCGGCTCCTGCAGACTTGCTGGAGAACGAAACATTTGTTCAGGCCGATTGCTCCAACTTCGACGAGGTTCTGCCCCTGATGGAGGGGGCGGACATCGCCGTGCACTTTGCTTCAATCGTTGATGAACGCCCCTTTGAGGAACTCCTTGGGCCGAATTACCTGTCATCCTATAATGTCTGGGAAGCCGGTTATCGCCACGGCGTCAAACGGGTCATCTATGCGTCATCCGTACACGCGGTTGGCATGCTGGAAAACTCGGCAGGCATCGACACGGATGCCGATCACGCGCCAGACACATTCTATGGCCTCGCGAAATGTTTCACCGAAGACCTCGGCAAGCTTTATTGGTCCAAACGCGGCATGGAATCTGTGCATTTGCGGATTTTCTCTTGCACCAAAGTTCCCCAGAACGCTCGGGCGCTGCGCACGTGGCTTAGCTTTGACGATCTGCGTCATTTAGTGGAACGTTCCATCACCACGCAGGCCACTGGCTTTGCTGTGGTTTATGGCATCTCCAACAATGACCGCGCACCAGTTAACAACGCGAAATCAACGTTCTTGGGCTACCGCCCCAAAGACAACGCGGAAAACTGGGCAGAAAGCCTGATACCGGCCGGTGTCGACGTCGACCGAACCGACCCTGCCCATTTGCTGATTGGTGGACCATTTGCCACCGTACCATTGGGCGAAAGCGGCCTCGCCGGAATTCAGGCGATGACGAACGCTGTCTCGACACCGGATGTGACAGAAACACCTGATCCCACCCCAGAACCTGCAGCACCTGCAGCACCTGCCGCAGACGGCAAGAAACTTCCGTCATTCCTAACGAAAAAGGGCATGAACCCCTAAAAGGTTATGACAAACCGCGCGCCCTGTTCGCTTGGCGTCAGGGTGATTTCGGCCTCATGCGCCTCAAGGATGCGGCGCACAATCGACAGCCCCATCCCAGTACCGCCGGACTCACGCCGCGTGGTGAAAAACGGCTCGAATATTCGATCTTGGTTCCCGATCGACACGCCAGAACCATTGTCTTGAACCGTCAGACTACCGTCAAAAGAAGCTGTGATCTTCGTGGCCCCATGTGCCTTTGCGTTGCCCACCAAATGGTCCATCACAAGTTGCAAGGCGTCCTCGCTCAACGGCACTGTGCCATCTTGCAACACCTCAACGCCTTTCGCGACATCAGACAACCGCACCGAACCTCGTGCGGCGGGTTCTTGTGCCTGCGCAAGGGATCGCTGTGCATCCAGCAGCGCCGTCATCCGATCCGCTGAGGCTTCGATCCGGCCCAGCAATCGAGCGCGCTCGGCATCGGGCAAATCCGGCATCGCCAAAAGCTCCGCCGCGCCGCGCACCACCGTCAGTGGTGATTTAAGCTCATGGGTCACATGGTCCGCGTAACTGCGTAAAACCGCCTCTCTGCTACGCAGCGCCCGTCCCATATCGAGAAACGACTGCCCAAGCGCCTGCATGTCTGCTGTTCCGTAATGATCCAAAGGGTCTAACGCATTGTCATCCCCCGCCCGCAACGCAGTCACCCGCGTGCGCATCGCTTGAACGGGCCGCAGCAAAATACGCCATAGCCCCCAGCCTACGACAAACGTCGCGGCCAAAACGCCAAATCCGGCCACATAAACGGCTTCACGATACCCAAGAACGGGCCACATATAACGTACGAAGAAAATACCGATGATCGGCAAACATAAAACGACGGCCAACGTAATCCCGACGACCATCCATAACGGAGGCCGCCATTTACGTCTGATCCGCATCATGCGACCGCGCCCTTACATGGCCCCATGCGAATACCGATGCCATGCATGGTTTCGACGGCATCAGCGCATCCCGCAGCACTCAATTTGGCCCGAAGGTTGCGCAGATGGCTGTCCATTGTACGGTCACTCACATGAACATTGGTGCCATAAATCGCATCAACCAAAGCAGGCCGTGCAAACACTTGATCTGGCCGCGCGATCAGTTTCACAAGCAAGTCCATCTCACGCGCGGTCAACGCGACAGCCGCGCCGCGCACGCGTGTCAAATGGCGGTTGGGGTCCACCTCGATAATCCCGTGACGCAACGGCTGGTCCTCAACCACGGTTCCACCACGGCGCAAAATCGCTTTGACCCGTGCAACCAATTCACGAGGGGAGAACGGCTTGGACAGGTAATCATCCGCCCCCATTTCAAGCCCCACGATACGGTCAATTTCATCGTCCTGCGCCGTCAAAAATAGGATCGGCACATCTGACGTCACCCGAACGGTGCGGCAGACTTCGAGCCCATCCATTTCGGGCAGACCAATGTCCAGAACCACCAAGTCAGGCTTTGCCGCGGCAATGGCCGCCAAGGCAGCGCGCCCGTCGCCGGCTTCTTGTGTTTGGAATCCAGCTTGGCTTAGCGCAATCCGAACAACATCACGGATGTCCGCATCATCATCAACAATTAGTATCGTGCCACTCATGCGCGCGCCCCTTTTGACGCCAGCTTAGCGGCAACGATCTGTTTGGGGAATGGCCGCATTTCGTGGTCCAGCCACCATCCGTCCAGCTGCAATTTAGAGGGTACGGCCTTGGTTAACGTTGTCATTGCACTGTCCTTCGCATGCGAGTTTTACCCCTTATGCGAAAGGTTTGTGCAGACGGGTTCGCCGGTTTGTGCAGTTTTTGTGCAGGCCTATAGTGCCGCGTTTGCAGCGTCACGGATGGCTTTGATGTTGGCTCCATAAACCTCGGGCTGATCAACAGACCCGCCACGGAACACCGCAGACCCCGCCACCAATGCATCCGCACCCGCTTTGGCAACCAATGGCGCGGTTGTTGGGTCAATCCCACCATCAACTTGGATGTGGATCGGGCGATCGCCAATCATCGAACGACACCGCGCGACCTTATCAACCATCGCATGGGTGAACTTCTGACCGCCGAATCCCGGATTGATCGTCATCACCAAGATCATGTCGATATCATCAAGAATATCTTCAACGTGAGACAAAGGCGTCGTCATGTTCAACGCAACGCCTGCCATTGCGCCTTCTGCGCGAACAGACTGCAAAGAACGGTGCAAATGCGGCCCAGCTTCGGCGTGTACCGTAATCATATCGCTACCAGCCTTCGCAAACGCCCCGATATAGGGGTCAGCGGGTGAAATCATCAAATGCACATCCATAAACGTTTTCACATGTGGGCGGATCGCGGCGACGACGTTTGGCCCGATTGTCAGGTTCGGCACGAAATGTCCGTCCATCGGATCAACGTGAATCCAATCCGCGCCTTGCGCTTCGACCGCTTGAATTTCCGCGCCAAGGTTGGCGAAATCAGCGGACAAAATAGACGGGGCAATCTTGATGGAACGGTCAAAGGACATGGGGCAGACTCCTGATGCGATTTGCCCCGTCCTAGCCTGTGCTCGGCCTCTTGCCAAGTTGCCGCATAGACGCCGGCGCTCAATATGCTATTTTGATGCCATGGACCAAATCACCATATCCGCGAGTGACACATTCGCCGACGACGACGCTTTTGTATTGAGTCGTTCAGAGCTGGACACAAAACGCCCATCCAACCTGCACACACAAGACTTTCATGAACTTCTTTGGGTTCAAAACGGCACCGTGCGATTGCATTCGGGTCAGGGCAAGAAAGACCTCAAAGAGGGTGACTTGGTTTTTATTGCGCCTGATCAACCCCATGGCATTCAAGGCCGCGGCGAAGCACCTATCGTTGTCTCACTTGCTATTCGCCCCGGGATTATCAACGCACTTGGCAATCGCCACGAAGATCTGGTCGGCGTTGGTTTCTGGGGCGGCGGCACCGAACCCGTGCTTTCCCATCGCGACATGCGCCAACTGGCGGCGTTGAACCATGACGCCCTACAGCTGGAACGCGCACCCCGACGCAAACTCTATCTCGAAGCGTTCTTATTGCCCCTGCTCGTCGGGTTGGATCGCGCACCGGAAGGCATCGCGCCCGACGCCCCCTCTTGGCTGCTGTCCGCCTGTGCCGCAGCACATACACCAACGGTATTTCGCGAAGGCGCCGCAGGATTTGTTGCTAAAACGGGACGCGCCCATCCGCATGTTTCCCGAACAATGCGCCGCTTTATGGGGCAAACCCCTATCGATTACATCAATGGTATTCGAATGGATCACGCAGCACGGCAACTGACAGGGACGTCCGACAGTCTTGCGGAAATCGCAACGGACTGCGGGCTGCCGAACTTGTCCCATTTCCATAAACTCTTTTTGGCAACTCACGGCGAAACCCCGCAACGCTATCGTCGCACCCGCCAACGCGAGTTGATCCAACCTCGCACCTAATGGACACAAACAACGTCGCGTCGCCGCTTGCCTTCGTTTGGGCTGCGTGACACTCTCCGCACTCACAACACGGTGCGCACGATGCTGACCACAGACAAAACAACCAACCATCTTCCGCAAGTTCAGGAACCCCGCAATGATGGGATTCCGCTAGATATCTCATGGGTGAAGGCCGTTCAGGCCAATACCTCGGCGATCGAACGTCGCGCTGCAACGTTGCCTGGGCGCCGCTCAGTCAAGAAAGACTACCAAGCAGCATGGCTGTGTAAGGCAATCAGCCTGATCGACCTGACCACCTTGTCCGGCGATGACACAGAGGGCCGTGTACGCCGACTTTGCGCCAAGGCCCGCCAACCCGTTCGCCCCGAGCTCCTGCAGGCGCTGGGAATGGAAGGCCTGACCACAGGCGCCATTTGCGTTTACCATGATATGGTCGAAACGGCCGTGGACGCCTTGCGCGGTTCAGGCATTCCCGTTGCAGCCGTATCAACTGGTTTCCCTGCTGGCCTCTCGCCGTTTCCGCTGCGCATCGCCGAAATCGGCGAAAGCGTGAAAGCGGGGGCCGAAGAAATCGATATCGTCATCACCCGCCGTCACGTGCTGCAAGGCAACTGGCAGGCGCTTTACGATGAAATGTCGGAAATGCGGGCCGCCTGTGGCAATGCCCACGTCAAGGCGATCCTTGCGACGGGAGAACTGGGCAGTCTGCGCAACGTCGCGCGCGCCTCTGTGGTGTGCATGATGGCTGGCGCCGATTTCATCAAGACCAGCACCGGTAAGGAAAGCGTTAACGCAACCTTGCCTGTCACCCTTACGATGGTCCGCGCGATCCGTGACTACTACGACCGCACTGGCCTACGTGTCGGTTACAAACCGGCAGGCGGGATCAGCAAAGCCAAAGATGCGCTGGTCTATCTGGCGTTGATCAAAGACGAACTCGGCGATCGATGGCTGCAACCGGACCTGTTCCGCTTTGGCGCCTCATCGCTTTTGGGCGACATCGAACGGCAACTCGAACACCACGTCACAGGCGGCTATTCCGCTGGCTGGCGTCACGCGATTGGATAATGACAATGACCGTCAAAGACATTTTCGACTCCATGGACTACGGCCCTGCCCTTGAAGACGCCTCCGAAGCACTGTCTTGGCTGGCAGATCGTGGCGGCATCGCGGGTCACTTTATCAACGGGCAATGGGGCCCTTTGCGCGATGACTTCGCCTCCACCAACCCAGCGACGGGCGAACGCCTTGCAGGTGTCACCAATGGCACCGCCGATGAGGTCACCAAGGCCGTCGCTGCCGCGCGCAAAGCGCAACCAAAATGGGCCAAAGACGGCAAGGCCCGCGCCCGCGTCCTATATGCCATCGCACGCCTAATGCAGAAGAACGCGCGCCTTCTGGCCGTGATGGAAACGTTAGATAACGGCAAACCGATCCGCGAAAGCCGCGATATTGATGTACCGCTGGCGATCCGCCACTTCTACCACCACGCGGGTTTTGCCCAATTGATGGATGAAGAAATGCCAAACGCCGAACCTCTTGGTGTTTGCGGACAGATTATCCCGTGGAATTTCCCGCTGTTGATGCTCGCTTGGAAAATCGCCCCTGCGCTTGCGATGGGCAACACGGTCGTTCTCAAACCAGCCGAATATACGTCCTTGTCCGCCATGGTGTTCTGCGAAATCTGCACCGCCGCCGGCGTGCCCCCGGGTGTGATCAACATCGTCACAGGTGACGGCGACACAGGCGCTGCTTTGGTCGCGTCCGACGTCGATAAGATCGCCTTCACGGGCTCCACCGCAGTAGGCCGCATTATTCGTGAACAAACCGCCGGATCGGGAAAAACGCTGTCTTTGGAGCTGGGCGGCAAATCCCCCTACATCGTCTTTGACGATGCTGATATTGATTCCGCGGTCGAAGGCCTCGTTGATGCGATCTGGTTCAATCAAGGTCAGGTCTGCTGCGCTGGATCGCGGCTTTTGGTGCAAGAAGGCATCTCCGATCGTTTTTACGCCAAACTTCGCGCCCGTATGGATGGGCTGCGTATTGGTGACGGCCTGGATAAATGCATCGATATGGGCGCCATCGCTGACACTGTGCAGCTCGACCAGATCAAAGCCATGGTCGACGCCAACACCTCGGGTGAAATGCACCAGTGCAAGGCTCCCGAAGGCTGTTTCTATCCGCCAACACTGATCACGGGCCTCGCGCCAGCTGACACGCTGATGCAAGAAGAAATATTCGGCCCGGTGCTGGTTGCCTGCACCTTCCGCACCCCAGCGGAAGCCGTGGAAATCGCCAACAACACCCGCTACGGACTGGCGGCTTCGGTCTGGACCGAAAACGTGAACCTCGCTCTGGATATCGCGCCTAAATTGGTGTCCGGCATCGTCTGGGTCAACGCAACAAATCTAATGGATGCAGCTGCTGGCTTCGGCGGTGTGCGTGAAAGCGGCTTCGGTCGCGAAGGCGGTTGGGAAGGCCTGCTTGGCTACACCAAACCTCGCGGGAAATCCTCTGACGTTAAAGCGCCCATTGCGTTCACATCGGATGACGGCACCCCTGCGGACCCGCTGGATCGCACGGCCAAACTTTATGTTGGCGGCAAACAAGCCCGCCCTGACGGCGGCTATTCGCAACCCGTCTTCAACAAGTCCGGCAAGCTTCTGGGTCACGCCAGCATCGCCAACCGCAAAGACCTGCGCAACGCTGTTGAGGCCATGGCCGCCGCAAAGGGCTGGTCAAAAACCACCGGTCACCTACGGGCACAAATCCTGTATTACATCGGTGAAAACCTCTCCGCTCGTGCGGATGAATTTGCCGATCGGATTAACCATCTCACCGGAACCAAAAACGGCGCGAAAGAAGTCTCTGACGCGATTGATCACCTGTTCACATGGGCCGCTTGGGCAGACAAACATGATGGCGCTGCAAAGGGTGTTCCCATCCGTGGCGTCGCATTGGCGATGAACGAACCCGTTGGCAACATCGCTGTTCTGACAGACGACACCCGCCCCCTCATGGGGCTGATCGAACCGCTGGCACCAGCACTCGCCATGGGCAACCGCGTCACAGCTGTCGCCTCACAAGCGTTCCCACTTGCGGCCACGGATTTCTATCAAGTTCTGGACACGTCCGACGTGCCCGCAGGCGTCGTAAACATCCTGACAGGGGATCATACAGAACTAGCACCGCACATGGCAGCACATGCCAACATCGACGCGGTCTGGTCCTTCTCAACCTCCGACACGTCTGAAATCATCGAGGCTAAGTCAGCCCAAAACCTGAAGCGTACATGGGTTAACAACGGAACTGCACGCAGCTGGCCAAGTACCATTTGGCGCGCACAATCCACCGAGATCAAGACGATCTGGATTCCCTACGGCGAGTGAAGCAGGTAGCTGAGACAATATGAAAAGGCTCGCCCTCTTCGCCCTAAGTTTTTGCGCAACAGGCCTGTGCGGCTTCGCCTATTACGATCGCTACTTTAAATGGCAGGACTGTTTTAACGAATTGGGCCGTTGTTTTGATCCTGGCAGTGGCACTGTCATGCTGGAACAGTCGGGCCTGTCATGGGGCAGTCTTGCCGTTTTCGGCGCGGTGATAACTCTTTACCAACTCTGGGCGTTGATCCGGATGCACAACAGCTGACATCTAACGCACATCGGCCTTGCACCTGCACTTGAAACGAAAAGCGCCCCGAAAGGGGCGCTTCCTGCCGTCCGCAGGACCCGATCGTAAGATCGTTACTTCTTGCGCCAAGTTCCAAGCCAACGGGAAATGCGACCTTTACGTTCCGACAAGTCCGCACTCACATGGTCATATTGATCCCCGACCTTATCGGCCAATGGGTCAACCGTGCGTTCACGGAACTGAGCCCACGCCGCGCGAACAAACAAAAGACCACCAATCAGCACGGCAAAGATAATGAGGTTAATCCAAGGGAATGGACGGAAATCTTCGCTCTCGGCGGGGCGGATTGAAACCGCATTCGGGTAAATTGTCGCCCAGCGAATACGCCAGCCATAATGGCGGATGACTACCCACTGATAAGGCTCTGTCGATGACACAGCCGCCGCAGCCTCTGCATGCAAATCCGAGCTGTCGAACTTGAAATACGGCGGATAGATCCAACCCGTATCCTCGTTGCGATAGACCATGGTTTCGTTGTTGCCGCGGATCAGTCCAAACAAATACGTCGCCTTACGTTCGGTCGAGATCAGACGCAGATCGCGCCCAGCGGAGCTTTCGGCTGTCCCAGCATCCTCTTGCGCATAAAACCAGCTTTGTAGGCCAGAAACACTTTGCAGCCGGCTGTCCACATTCACGATCCGCGCGATGTCTTGTTGCGGCATCACGTAGTGCAGGAACAACCCGACAAGCAGGAACAGGGCGATACGAAGAAAACGTCTGATATTGCGCATGTGAGCAGCCTCAGTTGATAAAGTAAATAATGGTACCGACAACAATCGGCGGGATGACAAAGACCAGCAAGATCAGCTTTTTGCGCAGCCCGCTTTCATATTTCGCCATGCCCTCTGCAATAAAGGCATCGCGTGTCTCAGCGGAAGCGTTTTCAGGCGGATTCTCATCCCAGTCATCTTCCAGCTTTTCCTTGCGAATGGATCGCGAGTAAAGCGAAATGCCAAAATAAACCACGCCAAGCAGCAAGAACCCGAATACGACCAATCTTACGAACTGCATGTCATCTCCTCCTTACCGCGCCCCAAGGCCCGACCCTATCGATCAACGTTGACCTTTTGGGGGCTGCTGGAGCTTCTTCCATCGCCGCCTCATGGCCGAACAGGGCATCACGAGTGCCCGCTTTATCCACCTGATACTCGTTTGAAAGGAATTCCGCCACATAAGCCTTCTTTTCGTCCGGCCAGCCCATATAGGCTCGGTAGAATGCTTCTTTGTGGCAAATGAACAGTTGGCGCACATCCATTTCGGTCAGTTCGGCCAACAACATGTTCACCAAATCCGCGTCTTTATGGTCTTTGGCGCGTAACGTGTAAAAATATGCGGGGTGTTCGCTGTCGATCTTGGGCCAAGGTCCACCATCTTCAGCCCAGCGCACAAGGTCCGCAAGACCGCGCCACGCGGCAGGCAGTTTGTCATGATACTGCCGACCCAAGCGTCGCAGATCGCGCCGCGTTGCACGGCTCAGATCCTCGCCCAGACCAGCAGCTACATCGGCGACAATAAAGTCCATTTTCTGGCGCAGGATCGCAGCACTATCGATGCCGCGCGCCTCGATGATCGGCTCGGCAAGATCATTCACCTTCAAAAACTGCGCAATCGCCGAACGTTCGTCACGTTGCAACAGATGCTCAATCGGTAATTTACCCAAGCTCTCCTTGTCGCCCATGGTAATCGCCGCAGGTTCTTCCACATCGCGAAACAGATAGAACCCGCCCAAATGAGCGGTCCAGAAATTGTCCTGATCAAAGGTCATCGTTTTGAGCGTCAACGGGTTGCGGGTGATGTCGCCCGTGTCCTTTGCCAGCGTGATCATCTCGCCAATCAGCACGTCATCACACCACGCATCTTCCTCGCCCATAAAGCGGTCAATCATCCCGCCCAATTTGGTCGCGGACGCCACCGCCCCATCAGTCGTATCGGCTTCAATCTCAACATGGCCGATGTCAAACAGCCGCGCAGGCGTATCCAGCGCAAAGACCGAATTTACCAATTCCCCTGCGACAGCATCGCGCGCAGTCAGGGCAAACAACTGCGCCTCATTGGCCTCAATGAACTGGCGCAAAATCCCGCGAGAGGTTGAAAATTTGGCATTCAGCAACGGCGCGGTCTTCTGGTCGGTCGTTAGTAGAATAAACTGACGGTTCACCCCGTGATGGTTGAGGTACAATTCATCGCCAAACTCATCACCAATCTCGGGAGAATACCCCGAAATATCGACATGAAAATCAGTGAGCGCGGTCCGCTGCCCCGTAAGGCGCTCCAACGCGCGGTTATACCGCTCCACCAGAATAGGGCTGACCACGGGGATCAGATTGCCGAACATGAGACCGCGTAAGATTAGACGTTTCATTGCTGTTTTTCACTCATCATCGGGAAGCCGGCTTAATATTGTTTCGAGATAATGACGGACAGTAACTGGATTCGGGTTGTCTTGTTGAAAAACTTCCATCGCATTGGGGAGGCTCTCGCGTTTCCGATTTAGAGCAGGGTCGGCAATTAAGATCGCAAGCGCTTCTAACGTATTTACGACGGTCTCCGGCCTCAGCTGTCTGGTTCCAGCGTTCCTCAAAGTTGAATCGGTAATCTTAAAAGTGCAGGTGCTATACCACGAAAACATGTCCCACCGACCTGCGTGTCGGTCTGACATGTGGTCTCTCACTCTCTTGCCGATCGAAGTCGAAAACGCTTTACCCACGTAAACGGGCTTGAAGCTATCAAACAGAATGTAGATTCCCTGAGCGCCAAAGAAATTCGCTTTGTATTTCTTTTTGTCTTTTTTGACTTCACCCAGAAATTGAGCGGCGTTTCCTGCCCCCCTTGCTCCCCAATCTATAATGTCGGGATTCCAAAACTCCCCATAGAGCTTGATTAGACTAGTCGCAGCCATTGCCAGACCCTTTCAAGACAAAAATCATTTCACCAAACCTCCTTCACCCAATTCTTCGGCACACCTGCCAAAGACAAAATCATCAACGGCCCCCACAACAGCGCGGATACGATGCTCAGCTTCATAAAGTGGATCGTGACGGACAACCCGCCCGTCGCCCACAGGTCAGCCAAACTGACGCCTTGCGCCGCATAGATCACCACAAAAACCACGGCCCCAGCCAAAGCCATGACAAGCGTGCTGACCAGCGCCAAAAACATCAGCCATTTCACCCCTTCAGGCCACCACAGCGCCAGCATCCGCGGCACCGTCCAGCCCAAAGCGGCCAAACAGATCGCGGGGAGCAGCAGCCCTGATGAAAAGGCGTCGCTCACCCCTTGCTCTCCATATACCGCCTTTTGGCTTCTTCGGAGCGTTCAAAATCCCGCACCATGTTATCGATCGCCACCTCGTCGGATTTATCGGCATAGCGGAATTCTGAGTCCGCGTAGCGGTTGATTTCTTGGATGACCATTTCAACGGTGATCGGCTGACGCATATCGTTGATCATCGCCAGCTTGGTGTCGTAGTCCTTGGTCAGGAACAGTTCTGGGTTTTCCATCCACTCATCCGGCAATTCAAAGTCCATCGCGCGCACCTTAACGGCGTCCGTGATGTTCTTAATCGCACGGCCCGTGAAACGGTTATCCGCCTCTTGAATACCCTTAAGGTACGTCCCGAGTTTGTTGATGGTATCCAACTCGCCAATTTCAGAAGACACCCGATCAAACACGTTCAGCAAACCGGGTTCGTGAGGTTTGGAGTGCCCCTCAAAGGACGCAGCAACAGCTTTCTTGATCTCTTGGGCGCTGAACACCTCATGGTCACCGACGGGGATGTCATGGTTTTTCCCCATAAGCAGATAAAGGATATCGACGTAATCCTCCCGCGTTTGCGGACCATCCACCAAGAACCGCGCGCCCGCCCGCTGGCGCAGCGCATCATCCACGTTCTCGGGGTAGTTGGAAAACATCCCGAAGGTGCAGTTGCCGCGCACAACCGTGTTGGCACCTGCAAAGCTTTCCATCAGCACAGCGGTAATTTCCAACTGCCCCGCCGAAGACTGACGATCCCCGCGTTTACCCGCCAACTGATCGATATCATCAATCGTGCCAAAACCAATGACATTCGGGTCAATCACATTGTTGATAAATGCCTTTGCATTCTGGCCCGATTTACCCTGATAGCTGTCGATATTGTCGGTGCTCAGGTTCTGATATCGGAACGGATAGTCGGCAATCTTGCAGTACTCCGAAATCAACCCTGCCATCATCTGGATCAACGTGGTCTTCCCCGTCCCCGGCGCGCCATCCCCCATGAACGTAAAGATAAACCCACCGAGTTCGGCAAACGGGTTGAGCTTGCGCTCAAAGTCATAGGCCATAACCATCTTGGCCAACTTCATGGCTTGATACTTGGCGATGTGGTTGCCGACGACCTCGTTAGGTTTTTTGAACGACATCGTGAGCGTCGACCCTTTGGCTGCCCGTGCAGGGCTAAAGCCACGGATCGTCAGATCGTCGGCTTCGACCTTCCAACTTGCATCAACAAAGCTTGCCAGACGGCCCGCCGTGCTAGCCCGAGCCGCGATCTTGGCCATCAGTTGTTCAGCATAGGCAAGCACCGTCGGGACAAGACGGCCTTCTTCGCCCGCAAACAATCCGATGTCTTGATCCAGCTCCCACAACGCACCATGCAGCGCGAGCGTGGCATTGTCGGTCAAAACCTCTTCGACTTCGCCAACTTCGACGCTTTCTTCTCCGGCATGGGACGACAACAGGAACGACGTGGAATTGGCAAAAACATACAGAACAGATAGCGCCTCGGCCGTCAGCAATTCGCTGAACTCGGTCTTCTTGCCCGCCGGCAAAGACCCTTCCAGATTGGCACGTTTCAAGTCCGCCAGACCTGTGCGTTCACCAAACTGTTCACCCACCGCCAAAGCAATCGCCAACGCGCGGCGCAGCCCATGCAACACGCTGGCCTGTGTGGGCGACGTTAAACCGTCCCCGTCATCCGCGCTCTCGATCCGCCCAGACAACTGCACGCCCTCGGTGCGGGCCGTGCTACGGGTCACCAAACCCGGTGTCGTCGTGCGAAACCGTCGCCGCGTACCGATGCCGCTGGATTTCTCGACCGGAGCAGCCTCTTTGGTTTCCGCAATGCGAGGTGTGTGATCAAACCCCTGCACCATGGCCGTGGCCGCGTCATAATGCTTGCGAATGTCTTCTTCGCGCAGCTCCATTGTGTCACTTGTCTGGCTCATCGACTTAACCTTACCTGTGTCTCTTCGCTAAAATTTGGTTCTTCCCAACAAGCATCGTCACGGTTGGGATAAAATTCGTGCCAAGGGCAACCATGTGTGTGACGTGAGATGATGATCGGCCCATCTGTATCAAAACAGACCCGCACGATATCGACCCCTGCCGCCAGTCCAAGCAAACCGACAGCCGTTTTTTCGTAACACTCACCCGACTGCAATTGTGGTCCCATCATTCCGCTGATCCGGAAAAACCCACGGTTCTTTAGAACCGATGGGGTCACAAGTTCTGGACGTGACTCCACCAACTCCGCCAATCGATCAGCCGAGGGGCGAACCGATCCACATGCTGAAAGCAATAGCATTGATATGAGGCAAAGCATTCTCACTTATAACTCAAGACCCGCCCCTTGGGCGACACCACAAACTTACGCACATCCGCGAACCCCGCAGGGCGGCGTTCTTCCAGTGCCTGATAGGGGCGTTCGGGCAGGATGATGCTGCGCTCGACTTTGGTGGCTCCGGTTTCCGCGCCGTGCCCTGCAAACGGGTCCAGCGCGAATGTTTCGCGTTCCACCGTGCCGAACCAACCGGATTTCTCGCGGCGCGTTTCGCTCGACACGAGTTCTTCTTCCGTCCAGACCAGCGCCCAGTCTTCCCCCACGGGGGATCGCGCCAATTCAAGCACTTCGCGCAACGGTCCAGCCTGACGAGTGAACGCATTGGAATACATCGGCCCCACATGGAACCGCCGCAGACGTTTAGGATGTAGATCGTCAAAGTCTTCATCAAACCCTTTGGCGATGGTCAGCAATTTCAACCCGCCCAACGACTGTGCCATCAAATGCGCCTGCACTTCGGGCCAGCGACGATCATCCTTTGGCAGCCCAACACGTCCTGAATCCTCAAGCTCCATCATGTAGATTGTCGGCAAGTTGTTGACGCTGTCATAAACCGCCCAATGCACCATGAAATCACGGCGCATTTG
Organism: Octadecabacter algicola; assembly: GCF_021532625.1. Classification (GTDB taxonomy): domain Bacteria; phylum Pseudomonadota; class Alphaproteobacteria; order Rhodobacterales; family Rhodobacteraceae; genus Octadecabacter; species Octadecabacter algicola. The sequence goes on along the minus strand of NZ_JAKGAR010000002.1, from coordinate 222,708 downwards.
CTGCTTGTTACCCAACCAGATCGCTGTTGGATCATTGCGGGCCCAGAACAGCTCGCCCTTGGCCAGTTCTTCATAATACAGCCGCTGGGACAGCGCATATTGCAATTTTGAGGGGATCGCCTGTTCGGACAGGATCACGCGGACCATATCCTGTTTCAACGCCTCAACAGAACGCATCCCTTCTAGATGCCGCGAGGCTTGCGCCGCATCATTGGCCATGGTCAGCAATTCGGAATAGACGGGAAATCCGCTGTCCACGCGGTCAAACGTTAGCTTTCCCGCATGCGCAAAGCGACCGCTGAAATGGTACTTATGCGCCAGCGCTTTGAAGGTGTAATTCAGCGCCATGATATAGCGCGTCATCACTTCAACATCGCGCTTGGACAACCGTCGTTCCGCCTCAAGTGTTGCTGCAACGCGGCCTAAATGGCCGATAATCTTTTCGAACTTGCCAAAATAGCGCCGCGTGACGCGGGTGTCTTCAAGTTGAAAGTGGTCGTACGCAGTGTCAGAAGTCACCGGATTCTCCAGTCTCATCGCCGCCGTCCATCAAGGTAAACTTCTTTTTGAGATAGCCCATGACGACGCAGTAAACACCCGCCCCAATCGAGAGCAGGTATAAAAGCACGGTCTCAAACAAGTCATCAGTGTCCCCATCACGCGCTGGCGCGTCAGAGGTCGTCACGTAATTCAATAAGACGTGCACGGCCACGATAGCCGCAAAAATCAGGATTGCCGCAGTCCACCATTTGCCCCGCTCTGCGTTGGCCCGCATCGCGATGTAATCATCAGCAGTGTACCTCATTCAAAGTGGCCTTTCTTGATATCATGCGCCACCTCACCACGGGTTAGATGACCAACGGTCTTCCTAAGCTTGCCAAAATACCGCCGCGTGGCACGGATGTCTTCAAGCTGGAAATAGTCGTAAGCGGTGTCAGTCATATTGAGGGACCTGACACTCTGCGGTAATGGTCTCGAAGCCGTCGGAGACTACATCAAAGCATCGAAACACCGTATCAACGCCATTCGTTGTTGGCACTTTCCAAAACGTTACGATGACCTGCCGATTGGCCGACAATTGATAAGTCACCGACGAAACAAGTTCTTGCCCGCCTTCTGCCAGAAAAGCAGATGTGCCCTCAACTGTAGACCACCCTAGGTCGTCGGCCTCAGATGCGATTGGGCCAGCGGCTCCGAACAAAGCGAGAAGTGGTAGGAAAAGCGCAGGTTTTCTATTCATCGAAGACGCGCTCAAGCCCCATATTCATTGCTGTCGTGCTTCTCGACGATCTTCGCAAAACGGCGCATAAAACGGTCATCCGCTTTGGCTTTTTGCTCCAGCACTTCGCGCGCGAACACCATGTGGTCCTCGTGGGCTTCCATCATTTCGGCCATACGCGCGTTGGTGGCGGACCCAATCGCAGCCATAGCTGTCTGCGCTTCTTGGTCCGTCTTCACACCGATCTCGTTGATGCGGTGCGCTACGTCTTGTTGCTGCGCTGTTTTCAAAGATTTCGTCAGGGCGTCATACAAAACAACACGCTGCTTGGTGTCTGTTTGCAGTTTGTTGATCAGCACCATCTGCGTCGCCGCTTGGTTCTGCAATGAATCGATCCAGGTTTTGCCCTTTTCGATGTAGCGCTCCAGCGTTTGGGACTTCGCCAGTTTTACCTGTTCCTGCTGCACCGCCTCGTTATAGGCCGTGTTCATAGCTGCCAACTCTGTTTCCAGCTTGGTGCGCGCAGCGGCGTCTTGTTCCACGGCGATCTTGTTTTCCAGAGCGATGATCTTTGGATCAGCAGCTAAGATTTCAGCACGGACCGCTTCTAGTTCACCAACAACGGCTTCGCGTTCTTCCAACGTGCCGCCAAGGTTTCCTTCGACCTTGGCTTTCTGATCCTCAAGGATCAGCAACTGGTTTTCCAGCAGCTTGGTGATCACGTCGGATTTGGAAATCAAATCCTGCAATTTGTCGTCAACTGAAGCAGACCGCATACGTTCTTCGCGCATGGAATCCGACTTGGCCCCGCTAAAGAACCCAACAAAGCTTTCCCAGCCGGTCTTGCTGCGCATCTCGTCAAAGTCCTGTTGGAACCCTGCAGTCACATCGTCTAGACCCATTATCAGCTCAGCGATGTTAGCGTTCATCAGTTCGGTGTGTGCATGCACGTCCTCAAGCGAGGCATTCTCGATGTCGACAGCGATATCCGTCCCCTCGGCCATCTTCTGACGTGCGGTTTCAATCCGGCTCGTTAGCTCTGAAATCTTGGATTGCGCTTCGGCAACCTCGGATTGGGATTTACGGATTTGCGCGTCAAAATCGGCCATATGGTCCTCACTGTAAGAATTCGTTGCGTGTTATGTAGGTATTGTTAACGACAATTTCATGGCGCGAGTAGCTAGAAATGCGCAAAATCGGCCCGAACAGGTCAGGAAATCCAGACCTATGCAATTTGATGAGGCATATGGCACGATGTGAAAATGAACATCGTTCAAAAACCATACACCCCGCCCCGCATGCTTGCCCTCTGTCTAGGCGGGCTGATCTTCGTGTTTTATTATCTGGTTCGACGCCCAGCGCTGATGGAATACGAGACAACCGGCAAAGCGCTTCCCCCCATTGTTGCAATTGCGTGTTCGTTGGTCTTAGGCTACGGGCTGGCGATGCTTTGGTGGTTGATAACCCACACCAAAGGGCAAATCCGCGAAACATTTCGCCCGACCCTTGGGCGGATTGTGGGAATGATTGCTTTGACGTTGGCAACACCCATCGGCGTAGTAAGCGATCTGCCATGGACAGTGGGCAGGCTCATTGCACTGGTCCTTCCAACGATGTCGCTCGCAGGCTTCACTTTCTTGCTTGGCTTGCTGACAATAACCTACGGCCTGTCCGCGATGATCGTGCGCCACACATATGAACGTCGGCTTATGCGGTTCGGATTATTCTGCCTCACGTTTTGGGCAGCCTATTCGTGTCATTTGCTCTATTCTGGCGTCGTCGTCTTTCGGATTTGACTCACCCGCCCGAAATCGTGCTGGCACTCAGCGGATCAACGGCGACGTCTTCCGCGATCTCATCCAACTCAACAGCATCATCTTCGCCAGTGCCGTAAATCAAATCCGGATCAACGATGTTTGGCTCAAGGATCACACCGCGATTGGCAACCGCTTCGCCCTCCAATTCAACGGAGGCAGCATAGGTCCGCACCACAACCCGTGTGCCGTTTGGCACATCGTCAAACAGATCAATGATGTCGTGGTTGAACATGCGGATACATCCAGCAGACCCCGAGTTACCGATAGACGGCAAATCGTTGGTGCCGTGGATACGGAAGTGCGTGTCGCGCCCGTTCTGGAACAGATACAGCGCCCGAGCGCCCAACGGGCTTGCCAAACCACCTTCAACACCGCGTGCGAAGGGACCGTAAACTTCTGGTTGGGTGCGCAACATGTTTTGCGTTGGCGTCCAGCCGGGCCATTCGCGTTTCAACTGCACGGTTGAAGGGCGGCTCATGCTCATGCCCTGACGCCCGACAGCAATAGGGTAACGGCGCGCCGTGCCGTCATCACCGACAAAGTACAAAAGCTTGGCATGGGGATCGACGACAATTGTGCCCGCAGCTTCCGGTCCATTGTATTCTACAACAGTACGACGGTTCAGTTCGCTCAAATACTCAGCGGGGATCGGTGGCAGGTTGTATCCATTATCCTCAAGGAACCCGTATCCCTCAACGATCTGGTCGGCTGGAATTCCGCCGATCATCTCAACCCGTTCAGCACAAGCTGACAAAACACCAATGGCCAATCCCATTAGAGCAAAACGAACGGTTGGAACTGTGGAAAACTGCATTTTTGCCCTCGATTGATTACCTTTTCCAAACACTACCCCTGCAGAGCACGGCAAAACCACCCCAAATGTGAAACTATCGAATTATCCGCGGCAAGGTGTGCATTCGGGCCGCTTGCCATCTCAAACTTGATGTAGATAGTGGGCATAACCGACCCAAAGAAAGACAAAACCCATGGGCCTGAAAAAAGTAAACCTCGCGGAAAAGCTGTCCATGTTCAGTTCCCATTGGGACCCGCATGTCGTTGCAAATTACAACGGAAACGATGTGATGGTGGTCAAGTTTACAGGCGAATTCCCGTTCCACAAACACGACACCACAGACGACTTTTTCTTGATCCTAGAAGGCGAAGTCACGCTCGACGGCGAAGATGGTGATGCCGTCACCCTTGGCCCTGGTGAATTGTGCGTCGTGCCACAAGGCATGGTTCACCGCCCCCGCGCCACATCCGAAGCCAAAGTGTTGCTGATCGAACCCACCGGAGAACCGAATTCTGGCGACAGTGACCGCCCTGCATCGGCAAAGCCGTCAATCTAATGAAGGGTTTGTTTGGAATAGTCTTCGCCCCTATCGCCAGCCTGATCCCTTGGCGGAAAATCATTCCCCATACGGTGGTCGGCAACCCGCACCGCGACACCCGCGCGATGGATCAGACTCAGCAACCCAATCGCGCGCATAGCAACCGCGTTCACGTCTTCCACGGCACGTTCGAATCCGAACTGGACGCGACGCGCTACTGCATCGACGCCCCCAGCCAAAACGAGCCTGAGCCCCTCACACGAGACCTGCCGGACGCGACGATCGACACCGATGAAGTCGAGATCGTTTTTGGCGCCCCCCGCATAGGTGCCGCAGTTCCAATGTTAACACCGCACCCAGATGGGCTGTTTCAGCAGATTGGATCAAACAACACCATTATATTGCTTTCCGAAGCGGCGTTTTGCGGCCTGCCCTACACCCTGAACGACACGCCAAAATTGCGCTACGCTGGTGCATTCGACGTTACCTGACGCAGGACGCCAGATGAGCACCCTTTCTTCAACCACCCGCCCGAGAATGACGATCCTAGTTGTCGGCGCATATGGCCTCATTGGCAGTGGCGTCGCACAACGCCTCACCCCGGATGGCCACACGGTCATCGGATTAGGGCGCGACCTATCCACGGGAAAACGTGTCCTTCCGGACATCGACTGGCGCATTTCTGACCTTCGATCCTTGACCCACACAGATGCATGGCAGCCCTTTCTGGACGGGATCGATGCGGTGGTAAACTGTTCAGGCGCGCTTCAGGACGGGCCAGAGGACGACCTTGAGACGCTACACCATTACGCCGTGTCAGCCCTCGCGCAGGCTTGCGCGTCAGCCGACGTGCACCTTGTTCAAATCTCAGCAGCAGGTGCAGATGTCGCTGCATCAACGCCTTTTCTGGCGTCAAAGGCACGCGGCGATGGCGCCATCCAAAACTCTGGCGTCATACATCACATTTTCCGACCCGGGCTGGTCTTGGCAAGACACAGCTACGGCGGCACCACCATGTTGCGCATGTTGGCCGCAATCCCCCTGATCCAACCCATCGCCGATCCAGACGCCAAAATTCAAACCGTCGCGCTAGATGATGTTGCCGCAGCCGTAAGCGCCGCACTCGCAGGCAAAATTCCCAGTGGTTTTGTTGGGGATCTGGTCGAGGACAAAACGCATTCACTGCGCGACGTCGTGGCCGCCACCCGCCATTGGTTGGGGTTCGCCCCCGCAAGACATGAAATAAAAATGCCAAACGCCTTAATGCGCGCAACTTCGAAAGTCGCAGATGGACTGGGCAAATTAGGCTGGCGATCCCCCCTCAGAACCACCGCGGTCAAAGTGCTCTCCGATGGGGTGACGGGAACACCGCCCAACCTTTCGCAATTCGGAGTGCCACCCGTCAGGTCACTGAAGCAAACCTTCGCCGGCATGCCTGCGTGGGCAGAGGATCGGCTGTTTGCTCAGATGGCGCTTCTGACCCCAATACTCATCGCAACTCTCGTGGTGTTTTGGGTCCTGTCCGGTGTCATTGGGTTCATCAAAGTTCAAGAAGCAGCCCGTGTTCTTACTGACGTCGGCTGGCCCAACGCCTTGGCCATCAGCAGCGTTATGTTCTGGGGTGTCGTCGACATAACAATCGCTGCCGCGTTCTTATATCGCCCAACCGCTAAAATGGCATGCTGGGCCGCAATCGCGGTCAGCCTATTCTATTTGGCGGCCTCAACGCTCTTCGTGCCACATCTATGGCTTGATCCGCTTGGCCCAATGATCAAAGTACTGCCAAGCATCGCCTTGGCCTTGGTTGCTCGCGTAGCACTGGAAACACGATGATCGAAGGGATTGACGTCATCCGCCTGCTGCATGTGCTTGGGGCCTGCGTGCTGATCGGAACAGGGGCTGGGATCGCGTTCTTCATGGTCATGGCCCATCGTACCAAAGACCCTGCCAGTATTACTCACACCGCCGCGATTGTCGTCATCGCAGACATGTTGTTCACCGCCACGGCGGCAATCGCGCAGCCAATCACGGGTGTCGTTCTAGCGTTCGACTTAGGCTGGCCGCTGTTGGAGGGCTGGCTCGCGGTCTCGCTCGGGCTTTATGTGTTTATCGGGCTGTTTTGGCTTCCCGTTGTGTGGATTCAAGCCAAAATGCGCGACGAGGCACGCCAATCAGCGCAAACAGGCAGGCCTTTAACACCACGCTACATGCGACTTTATCGCATATGGTTCGCGTGCGGTTTTCCGGCCTTCATCGCCATCATCGCATTGCTTTGGTTGATGATCGTCAGGCCCGTGATTGCATTTTGAGCATGACTTAGCCTCTACGACCTAAACAGTGCTCGCATCATCGGACTGATAGGGCTTTCCAACCCTTCAATCACATCGAAATGATGTTTCCCGGCTTCAATCGTTAAATCACAATCCCATACCCGCGAGAGCCCCATGGCTTGATCAATGAACGCAGGCCGTTCCTCTGCCCCGACCCAAACGGTAAAAGGGATATCTTGCCGCTTGTGATGAATGGGGCTTTCTCTCAATGCTTCATCTTCGCTAATGCCCAGCGTGTCGTTCATCGTGGTGTCGCGCAACGGCGCCAAATCACCAATCGGTGAAATCGCCATCATCCGCCGTACCCTATGTGACCAATTGGCCGTCATATCTGTGCACGCCATACGCGCCACCAAGTGCCCACCCGCCGAATGACCCACAAGGTATATCGGCCCCTCAATCGCCGCTGCGATCTCGTCAATACTTGCGGCGATCTGCTGTGTCATGTCACCGATACGAGCCGCCGGAGCCAAGGTATAAGATGGTAATGCAACCGCAAAACCAGCGCTGATCGCACCCGCTGCCAAATGCGAAAACATCGATGGCGACCCTGCCAACCAATAGCCCCCGTGAACGATAATAACGGTTCCACGTAACGGCCCTTTAGGGGCGTAGATCTCACCTGTCTCATTGGGGCGCGTCGCAGATTGCTGCGCTCGAAACGCCTTGGCCGCCGCGTCCCAGCGTTCATAATAGCTCTCGCCATCGGGAATATAGGCGGAATTCGCATAGGCCTGATCAGCTGCATCTCGGTTCGTCATAACGGCTCCTCTTGGATCATCCCGCGAAGCCGCGTAGGTATTTCCCAAAGTCATATCGGAGACCACAATGCTTGATTCCACCACAGACCTAAAGTCCATGCTGTCCCGCCCTGACCTTGTCTGCACCGACGCCTTCGTCGCAGGCAAATGGGTTCAAGCCAAATCCGGCAAAACCTTCGATGTGACCAACCCTGCCCGCGGCGACGTAATAGCCAAGGTCGCCGACCTAAGCCGCACAGAAATCGCGGACGCGATTGATGCCGCCGAAAAGGCCCGCCACATTTGGGCTGCGCGGACCGGAAAAGACCGCGCAAACGTGCTGCGCAAATGGTTCGATCTTTTGATGGCCAATCAAGAAGACCTCGCAATCATTATGACCGCCGAACAAGGCAAACCACTGGCCGAAGCCCGTGGCGAGGTCGCCTATGGCGCGTCCTTCGTGGAATGGTTCGCCGAAGAAGCAAAACGCGTCTATGGTGAAACCATCCCGAGCCACATGCCAAACGCCCGCATTACCGTGATCAAGCAGCCCATCGGCGTCGCCGCAGGTATCACGCCGTGGAATTTCCCCAACGCGATGATCGCCCGCAAGGTCGCGCCCGCACTGGCCGCTGGCTGCGGCTTTGTAGCCCGCCCGTCCGAACTCACACCGCTGTCGGCCCTCGCCATGGGTAAACTCGCCCAAGAGGCCGGCATCCCAGATGGCCTATTCTCTGTGCTGACATCCACGGATGCCTCCGGAACCGGCAAAGAATTCTGCGAAAACCCCATCGTGCGTAAGTTAACCTTCACAGGGTCAACCGCTGTGGGGCGCATCCTGCTGAAACAAGCGGCAGACCAAGTGATGAAGTGCTCCATGGAACTGGGCGGCAACGCGCCCTTTATCGTCTTTGACGACGCTGATCTGGACGAAGCCGTGATCGGAGCCATCGCCTGTAAATTCCGCAACAACGGCCAGACCTGCGTCTGCGCAAACCGCATCTACGTGCAAGCCGGCGTCTATGATGAATTTGCCCAGAAACTGAAAACCGCCGTCGAAGCGTTGAAAATCGGCGATGGCCTGACGGACGGCACAACCCTCGGCCCGCTGATCGCCCCCGCCGCAGTCGAAAAAGTGCGCGAACACCTTGCCGATGCTCTTTCCAAAGGCGGCGATGTTTTGACTGGCGGCAACGCGTCCAACCTCGGACCGCTGTTCTTTGAACCGACCGTCGTGACGGGCGCGACCAAAGATATGCTCGTTAGCACCGATGAAACTTTCGGTCCCTTCGCACCCCTGTTCAAGTTTGAAGACGAAGACGATGTCATCGAACTGGCCAACGACACGATCTTCGGCCTCGCGTCCTATTTCTACGCCAAAGACCTGTCCCGCGTAACCAAAGTGGCCGAAGCGTTGGAATATGGCATCGTCGGCGTGAATACTGGCATTATTTCCACCGAAGTCGCGCCCTTTGGCGGCGTAAAACAATCCGGCCTTGGACGCGAAGGCAGCCACCACGGGATCGAGGACTACTTGGAAATGAAATACATCTGCACCGTGGTTTAATCAGCATCGCCGCGCGGTCTAAGCCGTGCCGCTAATGTCTGTTTTGAGCCCCTGTTGACCTATGCTGAGCAGTAGCCCAATGTCCGGTTCTGCGGGTTGGGTTAAGCTGACGTTACTTCGCAGAGAAAGGCAATGTAGTTTTGATGAAGTACCGAAAGGCTTTGCTGCCGCTTGCTTTTGCAGTTTCTGGATGCGCGGTTGTACAAGATCGTACAGGGTATTCTGACGCATGGTACTACGAACGTCTGACACCCTATTATACGAATGATTTAGCCCTCACACCTCGTGTTCATCTACGCGCAGTAAGGGAGCTGGTTGGAGTTCCAATTACCTTTGATGACGGCTCAACAGGTCACGCTGATGTTTTCCGGAATGATATCGAGTTATTCTTTGCCGCGCCTGTGACTTCTGAGGAAGAACGAATAAATCTCATCCATTCAGCAGTCCGAGTAACCTGTCCGCAGACTGATCTGGAAGAAATTCAAGATAGAATCGCGTACTTCAACAACACATATATCGTTATTTTGAACACTCCCTGTCTCGGACATGCGTCTTAAGTGAACATTCTCCGAAAGCGGGCTTTGAGGCTTGCAAAACCAATGGCAGCTTCGTCCCGCACAGCGGATTTTGGTGCCAACACACTGCCCGTTGCTCTTTAACCGAACGCCCTTTTCATTCCCCATCAACACCCCGCGCATACCTTCACCCATGGTTAACCCGTGCGGATTATCACCCCGCGCGCCATGGCATTTGTGGCCGCCGGTTGGTCCCCAAGCGGGGCCAGCAGGTCGCAGCGCATTGACCTTGGGGGCCTACCCCCCTCGGCACCGCCCACATGTAAAACACCAGCATAAGCACCGCCCGTATTCCGCCTGACAGCCCTGCGCTGCCTCGGGCCGAAGGCGCGGAATAAGACGTGGGCCGCTTGCACGTGGCAGCGCGTTCCTCCATTAAACGCCTATGGATTGGCTGAAAATCATACATATTCTCTGCGTCATGGGCTGGATGACCTCAATCTTCGCAGTCCCACGCGCGTTGATCTATTGGAAACGTGATTTCGCCAAGACGGGAGAATTCGGCCCCATTGGTGATCTCACCTATCGCCTCTATCGCTTTTCGGCGGGCCTTATGGTGATCGCGCTGATCACGGGGATCTGGCTTGGCGCGGCTGTGTTCGCCTTTGCGCCTTGGGTCTGGGTAAAACTTGGCCTCGTCGCGCTACTGTTCGTCCACTACATGATGACGGGTGGCATGGTCATGCGCGCCAAAAAAGGCGAATTTCGTGAAAGCGACATGTACCTGCGTATCTTCAATGAAATCAGCGTCTTCGGCGTCATCGCCATCCTCTGGGTCGTAATCACAAAGCCTTTTTGAAATTTTTTTGAGTTTTCTTCCAAGGATTGACCTTTGACGCTCGTCATACCCTAGTGATGCGAATGACAGTTAGTGATGAAGACATGGCCTTGGCGGCCGCAAACGGGGACGGGCAGGCCTTTGCCAGCCTGATCGCCCGCCAGTACGACCGCCTGTATCGTTTGTGTTTTCGCCTGACGGGCAGCCAGCACGAGGCCGAAGACCTTACCCAAGACATCTGCGCCGCGCTGCCTGCCAAACTCACTAGTTACAAACGCCAATCCAAAGTCACCACATGGCTGTACCGCGTGGCCGTAAACGCCGCCCATGATCGTCGTCGTAAACAGGCCACCCATGGGCGTGCCGCAGATGGATGGGGTGATTGGGAACTCAACCGCCAAGCCGTGATTGAAGAAAACACCGAACGCGCCGATTGGCTGACCGAAGCGATGGGTCAACTCGCCCCCGACCTGCGCGATACGTTGGCCCTAATCCTTGATGACATGACCCACGCCGAGGCTGGCGAAATCTTGGGCGTCTCCGAAGGCACCATCAGCTGGCGCCTGTCCGAGGCCCGCAAACATCTTAAATCCCTTAAGGAAAAGGAGGGCGTATAAATGAGTGATGACTTTGATCTAGACGACCTCAAGTCCGCAATGAATGCCGCAACCCCTGCGCCTGATGCAGAGGCCAAGGCGCGAAATATCGCATTGGCGACGAGAAATTTCGCCGATCTCCAAGGATCGCGCGATGCAGCCCGTCATATCACCAGACCAACAAAATGGACTGGAGTAAAAGACATGCTGAACAAACTTACATCCCGTGGAGGCCTCACTGTCACCACCGCCATCGTCGCCTGCGGCGTCATGATCACCACGCCCCAAGGGCGCGATATCCTGAACCTCGACCCGACAACTAAGGTGACCACCCCTGAAACACTGGCTGAGCCGGATGCCACTGCCATTGGTTCTGTATCCGTCACCCCAGCACAAGCAGGCGACGCTCAAGAAGAATCAGACCTTAGAGCGCTCGTCGAACCAGCACCAGCGATCGTCGCCGAAGCCGAGGGCGCTGCCCTTCTTGAACGAAGCGTCGAAAGCATCAGTATTTCACCTGCCGCGCCACAGGCGCTGACCCGCCAAATGGCCGTGGAGGATTCAATTTCCAGCGATATGGCACCGGCAGGTTACAACGAAACTATCGTGCAAGTACCAGCGGCAAACACCGAAACCTTTGCCAATGATACGCCCAACCCGCTGAAGATCACGTCCGATGAACCGGTTTCGACGTTCTCTATCGACGTGGATACCGCCGCCTATTCCGTTGTGCGTTCCTCCCTGACCGCTGGCCAACTGCCGCCCGAACAAGCTGTGCGGATCGAGGAAATGATCAACTATTTCCCTTACGCCTACGCCGCACCAGAAGGCCCGCACCCGTTCCAACCCACGGTCAACGTGTTCGAAACCCCGTGGAACGCGGACACGCAGCTGGTCCACATTGGCATCCAAGGTGAAATGCCTGCGGTTGATGATCGCCCACCACTGAACCTCGTGTTCCTGATCGACACGTCCGGGTCCATGGAAAGTGCGGACAAACTGCCGCTGCTGCGTCAGTCCTTCCGCCTGATGCTGGATAACCTGCGCCCTGAAGATGAGGTTTCCATCGTCACCTACGCGGGATCAACATCCATCGCACTGGAACCAACCGCAGCGTCAGACCGTACGACAATCCTGAAGGCTCTAAATGACCTTCGCGCTGGCGGATCGACCAACGGCCAAGGCGGGCTTGAGGCCGCGTATGCCATGGCGGAACAGATGACAGATGATGGCGATGTGTCTCGCGTGATCCTTGCCACAGACGGTGATTTCAACGTCGGCCTGTCTGATCCGCGCGGTTTGGAAGCCTACATCGAAGACAAACGCGATAGCGGCACTTACCTGTCCGTCCTTGGTTTCGGTCGCGGTAATCTGCAAGACGCGACTATGCAAAGCCTTGCGCAAAACGGCAACGGAACTGCGGCCTATATCGACACCTTGTCAGAGGCCCAAAAGGTGCTGGTTGATAACCTCACAGGCGCTTTGTTCCCCATCGCCAATGACGTAAAAATTCAGGTTGAATTCAATCCCGCAACCATCGCTGAATATCGCTTAATCGGCTATGAGACCCGCTCCCTTGCCCGTGAGGATTTCAACAACGACGCCGTGGATGCAGGCGAACTTGGCGCAGGCCACACGGTCACGGCGATCTATGAAGTCACCCCCGTCGGTTCGCCCGCACAACTCAGCGATCCGCTGCGTTATCAAGTGGCTGAAACGGGAACGACATCTGACGAACTTGGCTTCCTGCGCCTGCGGTACAAAGCGCCCGGCGAGGACGTCAGCCAGTTGATCGAAACACCATTCTCGACCGTCGGCACACCCGACACCGAAGCCCTGTTCGCCGCTTCTATGGCGGGCTTTGGCCAGCTGTTGTGCGATGACACCTATCTTGGTGATTGGGGCTGGGATGACGCCATCGCATTGGCAAACGCCAACCGTAGCACCGACCAATTCGGTTACCGAACCGAGGCGGTGCAGTTGATGCGCTTGGCACAATCCCTCAGCAACTAACCCTTAGCGATCAGACGGATCAAAGAGGTCGGCTTCGCATGCGAGGTCGACCTCTTTAGCGATAGTCACTTCCCGTCTGTGATCATCTCGCGGATTTTTACAGCCTTCTCAAAGTGATCCAGCTTGTGGGTTTTGATCCACCACTCCGCCGCTTCCATAAGACGTTCGGGATCATCATTCTTATTCGCAAAAAATGCGTAAAACGACAGGCCAACATTCTCGCCCTTCTTCGCGATCTTTGCATCACAAATAGCGACAGCCTTATCTCTTAAACTCTGCCTCATGACGCACCCTCAGGTCGTCCGACATCCGGACTGGCGTAAAAGTCCCTCAGACTCTGGCCCTTTTCAATTTTGAACGGCCCTGCTTCTTCCATGTCTTTGATGCGATCAAGGCGGAACATACGGAAATCATTGCGCAATTCGCACCATCCAACGACGGTCCAAACCTTGCCCCAGAACCACAACCCCAAAGGCCGAATGACACGCCGTGAAGACGCGCCAAATTGATCGGCATAGTCCAAATCCAACCTGATGCGCCCGTCCGCCGCCGTTTCAATACGGTCAATGCGCGCGCGGATTTCATCCGTCATATTGTGCATCGTAAATGCATGAACAGGAACGCTAGCGGCCTTGGCCCGTGCATCATCGGGCAACACCGCCTCGATCTTGACCAACGCTTCCTCGGCGGCGGCGGCCATTGATGCGCCACCCCACGCACGGATCATCCGCGCTCCTGCCACAAGGGCCACAATTTCTTCTGAATTGAACATCAGCGGCGGCAGGTCATAACCCGCCCTCATCACATACCCAACGCCAGCTTCACCCTCAATCGGCACGCCAGAGCCAATCAAATCCGCTACATCGCGATACACCGTCCGCTTTGTAACCTCGAGCCGTTCAGCCAGCATTTGAGCCGTAAGCAGCCGACCGCCCCGCAGATATTGTACAATCTGGAAAAGGCGGTCGGCGCGTCTCATGGTTTATTTCTTTCCAAGTTCGAAGAGCCCGATGGAGTTTCCATCAAGATCAAGCGTGTACTGAAAACGACCCGCTGGAATGTCGACAATTGGCCCCAGAACCTCGCCCCCTGCTTTGGTAACCCGCGCGGCGGCATCTTCGAGTTTACCGGACACCGACAAATGAAGCGTAGCGCCCGTCCCAGTTGCTGGTGGCTTACCCGGATAAAGGTGGCCACCACCACCGTTATCGGCACCGTCCAAAATGGCAATCGGGTTTGGCCCCATGTCAGTTACCATTTGCGATGTCCATCCGAACACTTCGTCATAGTACGCCATTGATTTCTCGAGGTCCGTCACTGGAATTTCGACCCATGCTGTCATTGGTTGGTATGTCATTTCTCATCTCCATAAGTTGTTGATGAGCATCTTCTGACACACCCCTACTGACAGCATTATGTCAGCAGGTTGTCAGCTGATCCAAGAAAGATTCTCTTCGGTCCGTCCGGCGGGGTTATATTCGCCACTCACCCAGCCCTTAAATTTTTGTTTATCCAGCATTTTAAAGAACGCGGCGTAGTCAAAATCACCCTCCGACGGTTCGTGGCGATCCGGCACACTGCCGACCTGAACATGGGCAACACGGGCTTTTACCTTGTCCCATGTGCCCAGAACGTCACCGGTAATTCGCGCAGCGTGATAAGCATCGAACTGCAAATACAGGTTTGGCGCATTTACCTCGTCCAAAATCTCCATCGCCAAGTCGAAATCGTCCAAGAAATAACCAGGTAAGTCGTGGCGGTTGATCGGTTCAATCGTCAGTTTTTGTTTCGGCGCAGACTCTGCTGCCCATTTCAGATTTTCGACGAAACAGGCGCGTGCGTCCGACCCTTCAGCGGCCCCCGCCATGATATGAATGAACTCCGCGCCCAGAGCGCCCGCATAACGAACCGTGCGGCGAAACGCGCCCTGAAACCGCACTTGTTCCTGAGGCATGGCGGCAAATCCACGGGGGCCATTGGGATCAGTGTAATTTGGCGGCGGGCAATTGATCAGCGCCATAGGCATTTTCGCCCGAGCCAGCGCCGTGCCAAATTCGGCTGCGTTTTCGTCATAAGGAAACAGAACTTCCACCGCTTTAAATCCCGCCTTGGCCGCTGCCATAGGACGCTCCAGCAATGGGTATTCGGTGAACAACATCGATAAGTTGGCGCAAAACTTTGGCATCAGATGTCCAGTTCTGCGGCAAGAATGATCGGGAAGAATACCCCGCCAGATCGCACCCCAAACCAATCAGCCCCATCATGCGGCGCCGTCTCTCCGATATCGACAAGCCTGTAGAACGACTTGCGATCAATCAGCGCCTCGAGGTTGCGACGGACCAAAACGTAGGGCGATGGCTCTCCTGTTTCGGGGTTCCGTACCACGCGGATAGGGTGTTGTGGCCCTGCTGTCGCAAAATCCCCGACATTGGTTTCAAATCGCAGGTCCCCGTCCACAGTTTCAAAATCCACAGCCACAAAAGGCGCGTCATCCACGGTGATTCCGACCTTCTCGACGGGCGTCACCAGAAAATAGTCGTCCCCGTCACGGCGAATAACCGTCGAAAACAGGCGCACCAATTCGGGACGTCCAATGGGTGTGCCCAAATAAAACCACGTCCCGTCCCGCGCGATCCGCATGTCCAAATCCCCGCAAAACGGCGGATTCCATTTGTCCACGGGGGGCAATCCGCCCCCTTTGCTCGCTGCACGCGCCGATGATGCGAGACTTTCCGCCGAAACAGGCACCTTCTCATCACTTTGGTTTGTTTTTGCCATTGGGCTTATCCGCGTTATCTGTTCTTCTGTTAATTCAACTATATGCCCCTAAAGGACCGGATTGCCATGCCCAGCCCCGACCAGAGTAACGATCAACTTGTTAATGATATCGAAGCCCTTGGTGGCAAACTGGCAGAGGCGCGGTCGTCTATCGCCAAACGGTTTATCGGACAGGATAAGGTTGTTGATCTTACGCTGACGTCCCTTCTGTGTGGCGGCCATGCGCTGCTGATCGGCCTCCCCGGTTTGGGTAAGACGATGTTGGTGGATACGCTGTCCACCGTGATGGGCCTGAACGGCAACCGCATTCAGTTCACACCGGACCTGATGCCCGCGGATATTCTTGGATCCGAAGTACTCGAAACCGCCGCTGACGGCAGCCGCGACTTTCGCTTTATCGAAGGTCCGGTGTTTTGCCAGCTCTTGATGGCGGATGAAATCAACCGCGCTTCACCACGGACCCAATCGGCGCTGCTACAGGCGATGCAGGAAAAAGAAGTGACCATAGCCGGCGAACATCGCTCCCTTGGCGTGCCGTTCCACGTTCTCGCCACGCAAAACCCGCTGGAACAAGAAGGCACCTACCCGCTGCCAGAAGCCCAGCTTGACCGTTTCCTTGTGCAAATCGATGTGCCTTACCCGACACGCGAAACCGAACGCGACATTCTGATCGCGACGACAGGGATCGACGAAGGTGCTGCATCTGCCGTCTTTACTGCCGATGAGCTTTTGGCCGCGCAAACACTTCTGCGCCGCATGCCCGTCGGCGACGGCATTGTTGAAATGATCCTCGACCTCGTGCGCGCCTGTCGCCCTGATGATGAAACAGCACCGGACGTCGTGAAAAACAGCGTCAATTGGGGCCCGGGCCCACGTGCGGCGCAGGCTTTAATGATGACGGTTCGCGCCAACGCATTGCTTGATGGCCGCCTTGTGCCGTCCATTGACGACGTTCGCGCCATGGCTGCACCCGTGCTGTCCCACCGTATGGCCCTTTCGTTTGCGGCTCGTGCCCGCGGAGAGGTCCTCGCGGATGTGATTGATCAAGTGGCGACCCAAATTACTGCGACTGCCGCCGCCGCATGAGTGACGCGCCCCTCTCCCTGAGGTCGCGATCCGAAGACCTCGCTGCGCCGTTCCCAGCTTTGCTGGCCGAGGCAGAACACCTTGCCGCAACGGTCATGGTGGGCGATCACGGTCGCCGCCGCGCAGGTGCGGGTGATACGTTCTGGCAATATCGGCCAGCACAAAACCACGATGAAATGCGCGCGATTGATTGGCGTCGTTCAGCACGGTCTGACAACCAGTTCGTACAAGACAAAGAATGGCAAATCGCCCAAAGTATCCTGCTCTGGGTCGATCAATCCGCCGCAATGTCGTTCACGTCCCTGAAAGACGGGACCACCAAAGCCCAGCGCGCGCGCACGCTTGCACTTGCCACGGCGATCCTTTTGCTGCGCGGCGGGGAACGGGTTGGGCTGACTGGCGACCTACTGCCCCCTCGTCGGGGTGAAATGCAAATCTCTCAGATGGCCGCCCTCTTGTCTGAAGATCACGCCGACGACTTCGGAACCCCTGTTGCAGACGGCATGGCCTCCCATTCCCGCGCACTCTTCGTGTCGGATTTCTTGGGCGATCTGACAGGGATCGAAACCGCCATGGCCAAAGCCGCCGAACGCGACGTGCGCGGCGCATTGGTGCAAGTCCTTGATCCCACGGAAGAAGCCTTCCCATTTGACGGACGCACGATCTTTGAATCCATGACCGGTGCTGTCGTACATGAAACCCTGAAAGCTCGTGATTTGCGCGACCGCTACCTTGATCGCCTCGCTGAACGCAAAGACCGCCTCGCGACGTTGGCGCGAACCTCTGGTTGGCAGTTCCACACCCATCACACCGATACCGCCGCGTCGTCGGCCCTGCTTTGGACCTATTCGGCACTGGAACGCCGCGCATGACTTTCCTACTGCGTTTCGCCAACAGTGAGATCACAACATGCTAACACTCGGCCCAATCGCCTTTGCCACGCCGTGGCTGTTGCTCGGTCTGCTAATCCTGCCGATCTTGTGGCTGTTGCTGCGCGCAGTTCCGCCCGCCCCGATCCGCCGCCGCTTTCCCGGTGTCGCGCTTCTGTTGGGCCTATCCGATGATGACAGTCAGTCGGACCGCACACCATGGTGGCTTTTGTTGCTGCGGCTTTCGGCTGTCGCCGCGATCATCACGGCCTTTGCAGGCCCCGTCTTGAACCCGAAACAGGAAACCGCAGGCAACGGTCCACTATTGGTGATCATGGATGGCACATGGGCAGATGCCCGCGACTGGACCCGCCGCATCGACCGCGTCGATGCCGCCTTGGCCGAAGCCGCACGCGATGGACGAACCGCCGCCCTCGTCACACTTACCGATCTGCCGCCAGAACCACCTGTGTTTCAAGATGCGCAGGCCGTGCAACAACGGCTCCCCAATGTTATGCCACGCCCCTTTGCACCCGACGCCGAAGCCCTCTCCCTGTGGGCAGGTAGCCTGACCGGCACATTTGATACCTTCTGGCTGTCGGACGGTATCGCGCATGACAGCCGCAGCGATCTTCTTACGTCACTCGAAACCCATGGTACTGTCACCGCCTTTGAATCCACGCGCCCCGTGTTCGCGCTGCGGCCTGCCCAGTTCGTGGACGACGCTGTCAGCGTCACAGTTCTACGGGCCGCCGCTGGCAATGACACCGAAACCACCGTCACCGCGGTCGGGCTTGACCCTGCGGGTGTTGAACGTCGCCTTGCAACGGCGACCGCCACGTTCACGGCTTCAGACCTTGTGGCAACGGCCACCTTTGACCTTCCGCCTGAACTGCGCAACCGCGTGACTCGTTTCGAAATACAAGGCATTCGATCTGCCGCTGTTATAACCCTTGCGGATGACGCCTTGAAACGCCGCGAAGTCGCTCTTTTGGCAGGTGCCAGCGACCGCGAAGCGCTCGAACTGTTGTCGCCATTGCACTACCTTGAACAGGCTTTGATCCCGACGGCTGACCTGATTGAAGGCAGCCTCGAAGACGTGTTGTTGGCAAATCCGGATGTCATCATCCTTGCCGATGTGGCCACGCTGACGGCAATCGAGGCCGACGCGATGTTGGAATGGGTCGATACGGGCGGGTTGCTTGTGCGCTTTGCTGGTCCGCGTCTTGCAGCGTCCGACATCAGCCGCACCGACGAAGACCCTCTGATGCCCGTTAGATTGCGGGTTGGCGGGCGTTCCATTGGCGGCGCGATGTCTTGGGGTGAACCCAAAGAACTGGCCCCCTTTGCTGACAACAGCCCGTTCTTTGGCCTGCCTATTCCAGATGATGTGGCAGTGACTGCACAGGTCATGGCCCAGCCGGACCCGACATTGGCTGACCGCGTGATCGCGCAATTGGCCGATGGCACGCCTTTGGTCACCCGTAAATCCAGCGGCAATGGATCCATTGTTTTGTTCCACGTCACCGCAAACGCGGAATGGTCCACCTTACCGTTGTCAGGGTTGTTCGTTCAGATGCTTGAACGCTTGGCGATCTCGACCCGCCCAGCCACCCCCAGCGTCGAAGACTTAGCTGGCACCACGTGGCAACCCGAGGACGTGCTGGACGCCTTCGGGGAACTGTCCCGCGCCGATACCTTGCCCGGCGTTGCTGGTGAAGATTTGGCTGAGGCCGTCGCATCCGCTGATCTATTGCCCGGCCTTTACGCCGGCGAGGATCGCCGTATCGCGTTGAACGTGACAGGCCCCGACGACGTCTTGGCCGCTGCCACTTGGCCTGCCCGCATCGCAGTAGAAGGATTGAACGTCGTGCGTGAAACCTTGTTGAAAGGCTGGCTCTTGGCGGCAGCACTGGTGTTGCTGAGCATCGATATCATCGCGTCACTCGCACTGTCAGGCCGCTTGCGCGGGCCGCGTGCTGCATCGGCGGCAGTGGTTCTGATGGCGATGATGATCGCGCCCAATTGGGCCGATGCTCAGGACGATAGCTTTGCGATCGCCTCAACGGCGGATGTGGTGCTGGCCTATGTGATTACAGGCGATACGCAGGTCGATGAGATGTCTGATGCGGGCCTTTATGGCTTGTCCAACATCCTGTTCCAGCGCACATCCATTGAACCATCCTTTCCTGTCGGTATTGACCTTGAGACCGATGAGCTGGCGTTTTTCCCGTTCATTTACTGGCCCGTGACCGCCGATCAACAACTGCCAACGCGTGAGGCCTACGCCCGCTTGAACCGCTATCTGCGCAGCGGTGGCATGATCTTGTTTGACACACGTGATGCAGACCTTGCGCGGTTTGGATCGGCCAGTCCAGAGGGGCGCAAATTGCAGGCGATTGCCCGTGGTCTTGATATTCCTGCGCTTGAACCCATTCCGCAGGACCATGTTCTGACCCGCACGTTTTATCTTCTCCAAGATTTTCCTGGTCGCCACGCAAGCCGCGACATCTGGGTCGAAGCAGCATCCGCAAACGCGCAAGCCGCCGAAGGCATGCCATTCCGCGACCTCAATGACGGTGTGACGCCAGTGGTGATCGGCGGCAATGACTGGGCCTCAGCTTGGGCAACAGATCGGCAGGGCACGCCGCTGGTTCCAATCGGACGTGGATTGGCGGGCGAACGCCAGCGCGAAATCGCCCTGCGATTTGGCGTGAACCTGATCATGCATGTGCTGACGGGCAATTATAAATCGGATCAGGTGCATGTGCCTGCATTGCTGGATCGGTTGGGCCAATAATGATGCAACTCCTTAGCAAAACCGGACAAGGAAACGGCGCATGATTGGCAGTGTTATACTTGATCCACTTGTACCGTCTGCGGTGCTTTATGGGTTGGCGGTTTTGGCCGCTGTCGGGTTAGCAATCGCGATTTGGCGCCGCCTTGTGGGTTGGGGCCTGCGTGCGTTAGCCGCAATTGTAATCCTTGGCGCAATCGCCAATCCGTCGCTGCAACAAGAAGACCGTGCAGAATTATCTGACATCGTGATCGCTGTGATCGACGAAAGCGCAAGCCAGCGTATCGATGAACGCGAACAGCAAACCGCCGAAGCCTTGGCGCAATTACAGGCAGACGTGTCACGACGTGCGAATACCGAACTTCGTGTCGTGTCATTAAGCGATGGTGACGGGGATGCGGGCACTGAGTTGATGTCTGCTCTCTCTGAGGCCCTTGCCGAAGAACCGCGCGCGCGGATCGCGGGCATGGTGATGATCACGGATGGTCGCGCCCATGATATGCCCGCCGCCCCTGCCGCGCTGCCCGCACCGCTGCATGTATTGCTGACAGGTCAGCCCGATGATTGGGACCGCCGCCTTGTTGTACGCAATGCCCCAGCCTTTGCGATATTAGGTGAACCTGTATCGCTGACACTACGCGTCGAAGATCAAGGCGCCGCGCCCGATACGCAACTTATTGAGCTAAGCATCGCGATTGATGGTGACGCCCCTTTGACGTTCCAAGTCCCTGTGAATGAAGACATCGAACTGCCGATTGATCTGCCCCATGGCGGCATGAACGTCATGCAATTTTCGACACCCGTCGCCGAGGGCGAACTGACAGACCGCAACAACGAAGCGGTCATCCAGATCAACGGCGTGCGCGACCGTTTGCGTGTGCTTTTGGTCAGTGGCGAACCCCATGCGGGCGAACGCACGTGGCGCAACCTGCTCAAATCCGACAGTTCCGTGGATTTGGTGCATTTCACCATTCTGCGCCCACCTGAAAAACAAGACGGCGTACCTGTTAACGAACTAAGCCTGATTGCCTTTCCAACGCGCGAGTTGTTCTTGGAAAAGATCGAAGAATTCGATCTGATCATTTTTGACCGCTACAAACGGCGCGGGATTTTGCCGTCTGCGTACATCGAAAGCATCCGTGACTACGTGACAAATGGCGGCGCGGTTCTGGTGTCTGCAGGTCCGGATTATGCCTCAGCGGATAGTATCTATCGCTCGCCGTTAGGGGATGTTTTGCCCGGCGGTCCGACAGCGCGGGTTTATGAAGAAGGCTTTACGCCCGCGATCACGGATCTTGGCCAGCGTCACCCTGTGACCGAAGGGCTTGAGACGTTTGCGACAGGAACGAACGAGGACGGCACACCTGCTTGGGGCCGTTGGTTCCGCCAAATCGAAGTCATACCAAGCCCAGACGCGGATGTGGTCATGTCTGGGGTCGACGGGCAACCGTTGTTGATGCTGGAACGGGTCGAAGAAGGACGGGTTGCGTTGATTGCGTCGGATCATTCATGGCTTTGGGATCGTGGATTTGAGGGCGGCGGCCCGCAGCTTGAATTGCTGCGCCGCCTCGCCCACTGGATGATGAAAGAACCCGAACTTGAGGAAGAGACCCTGTGGGCCGAACCTAACGGGCTCACGATGCGTATTATACGCCGCACACTGAATGACACCGCCGGTGAAGTGACGATCATCCATCCCGACGGCACCGAAACCATCGTGACCTTGGATGAGGTTTCACCGGGTCGTTATGAGCTGCTGTGGGAAGCCCCTGAAATCGGTCTGTACCGCCTGCGCGACAGCGAAACCGAAACCGTCATCGCGCTTGGCCCCTCTGCGCCGCGTGAATTTGAACAAACGATCGCGACGGGCGATGTTCTGGCTGACTTGGTGGCAGGCACAAATGGCGGGATTATGACCCTGACCGACGGGCAGCCATCCCTACGTGACGTGCGCGCGGGACGCCCTGCCTTTGGACGGGGTTGGATTGGTTTGACGCCTCGCGATGCCTACCGAACAGCAGACGTCAGCGTGACGCCATTGCTGCCAGCTTGGCTGGCGCTGCTGCTGGCAGGATTGTTGGTGATCGGGGCGTGGCTGCGCGAGGGTCGCCGCTAAGGCAGGGTCATTTGGTGCCGCTCTTCGGCCCAACCTTCCAATGTGTCAGACGCGCGGATGAACACTTCGTTCACGCCATCATGAACGGCAATAGAACTGGACCGTGTAAAGGGCTGCTCATTCACGTGCGGGTGCGCCAATACGCGGGTGCCAAGAACTGTTCCGTCCGCCAATTCTACACGCCAACCGTCAGCGTAATGGTCCCAGCCCGTATCTGGGTGGGACAGGGTGACGTCAAAACGACCATTCGAATAGGTGACGTTTTCAAAAACGGGCGCATCTGCAAAAGCAGGGGCTGCGAAAAGAATAAGTGCAAGTGCAAGTGCATGTTTCATGCGACGTGCATAGCGCCCCACCAGACCGTTGCAAAATCACGTTTTCGGGTAGCCGCGTTCGTCCAGCAGAATGGCACGCGGGATTGAAGTGAATTCGCGGCTCCAGACCAGCCAGGCCACAAGGACAATCGCTACCAATAAGGGCCATGGTCCAGCCATCCAAGCGACAGACCCAAGCGCGAAATACATAGACCGTAGGCCCCGGTTGAAATTCATCGCGGCGCGGATGTTCAGTTCAGCGGCTTTGGCGGCCATAGGGCGTGTGCGCGGGTCATCAACATCGTTGGGGACTGCGGACATCATGACGCTGCAATATCCGAAGACACGATTGGACCACACGAATTTCAGAAAGCCATTGCTGAGGAACAAAAGCACTAGCCCCAGTTTGATCTGCCAGATCACAGCGGGGCTTTGGGCCATTGTGATGCCTTCTGCGACACCGCGCAGCGGGTCCACATTGCCGATCAGGGCCAAGACACCACCGACCGCAAGCAAGCAAGTCGAGGCGAAAAACGACGTTCCTTGGCGCAGGCTGTCCATGATCTGCGCGTCAAAGATACGCGGCTGGCGATCAATCATCACCCGCATCCATTCACGGCGGTATTCCGACATGAGAACTGTCACGGAAGGTCGGCTGGCCGAAGGATGTTCGATCCACCAGCCAAGCCAGAGCCAGACCACAATCATCAGCGTGACAAACCCGCCGTCCAGCCATGTCAGGCTGGCAAAGTCAGTTACAAAATCCATATGTCGCACCCTAGGGCTAATCTGGGGGATAGACACGCGCATAAATTGGTTATATTTCTTTACCAATCGGAGGAGCCGTCTATGGACATGCCACAGCCAAACCCAACAATTCTGTCCCGAAAGGCAAAAATTGTTGAAATATTACAAAGAGTTCTCCCCAAGGATGCGGTGATCCACTCGGATTCCCAAGTGCGCGCGTATGAGTGCGATGCCTTGACCGCCTATAAATGCCCGCCACTTTGCGCGGTGCTGCCTGCCACCACGGATGAGGTTTCAGCGGTCTTGAAGGCTTGTCATGAGATGGGTGTACCAGTGGTTCCGCGCGGATCGGGCACGTCTTTGGCTGGCGGCGCCTTGCCGACTGCGGATTGCGTGATACTTGGCACCGCACGGTTGAATGCGGTGCTCGAGACAAATTACGATGACCGTTACATCCGTGTTGGATCAGGCCGCACGAACCTCAGCGTTACAGGTGCCGTAGAAGAGATGGATTTCTTCTATGCACCCGACCCGTCCAGCCAGTTGGCCTGTGCCATTGCCGGAAATATCGCGATGAATTCTGGCGGGGCGCACTGCCTGAAATACGGGGTGACAACGAACAATCTAATGGGCGTCAAAATGGTGCTGATGGATGGCACGGTGACTGAGATTGGTGGCGCGCATTTAGATGCCGCTGGTCTTGATCTATTGGGTTTGATCTGCGGAAGCGAAGGGCAGCTTGGCGTTGTAACGGAAGCCACGTTGCGCATCCTGCGCAAACCCGAAGGGGCGCGGCCCGTGTTGATGGCGTTTAACGACAACGAAGTTGCGGGTGCCTGTGTCGCAGATATCATCAAGGCGGGTGTCTTGCCTGTTGCGATCGAATTCATGGATCGTTTGTGCATTGAAACCACCGACAATTACGCCAAGGCTGGTTATCCCGACTGCGAGGCGCTTTTAATCGTTGAAGTCGAAGGCGCCCCTGAGGAAATCGACGAACAGCTGGCGTTGATCCTAGATATTGCGCGCAAACATGACCCTGTAGAACTGCGCGAGGCGAAATCCGCAGAAGAAGCCGCCCGCATCTGGCTTGGGCGTAAGTCGGCGTTTGGTGCAGTTGGGCAGATCGCAGATTACATGTGTCTGGACGGCACGATCCCCGTCTCGTCACTGCCGATGGTGCTGCGCCGTATTGGTGAATTAAGCGAACGGTACGGGCTTCAGGTGGGCAATGTGTTCCACGCAGGTGACGGTAATATGCACCCACTGATCCTGTATAATGCCAACAAAGAAGGCGATCTCGAGCTGTGCGAGGCGATGGGCGCGGAGATCTTAAAGCTCTGTGTGGACGCTGGCGGATGTTTGACAGGTGAACACGGTGTGGGCATCGAAAAACGCGATCTGATGACACACCAGTTTGAACCGCAGGATTTAGAAATACAGATGGCCGTGAAGGATGTGTTTGACCCCATGTGGCTGTTGAACCCTGCAAAAGTGTTTCCATTGCAGTCGTCGCAATCACGTCGGATTGCAGCTGAGTAACATACCCTGCCCGCTCTTAGCTAAACTGCCGAATTACTGAACAAAAGAAGTTGACCTCATGGCGTCTATGACCCCGAAAACAGAAAACGAATTGGCCGACGCGATTAGCTCGGCCAAGGGACCGCTGCGGATCACCGGCGGTGGCACGCGCGACATTGGCAATCCGGTTGTTGGGGATGCACTTAGCACCGCGGCACTGTCTGGCATTACGCTGTATGAACCGGGCGCTTTGACCTTAGTAGCGCAAGCAGGCACGCCGGTCTCAGAAATTGAGGCGGCGCTGGATGCAGAAAACCAGCGGCTTGCGTTTGAACCGATGGACCATCGTGCGCTGTTGGGCACGCAGGGCACGCCAACGATTGGCGGCATGGTCGCGGCAAATGTCAGCGGGCCGCGTCGTATTGCTGTTGGTGCGTGCCGCGATCACCTGTTGGGCGTTCGTTTTGTCGATGGGGCTGGAACCGTGATCAAGAACGGTGGCCGCGTGATGAAGAACGTCACCGGCTATGACTTGGTGAAGCTGTTAGCAGGATCCTATGGAACTTTGGGCGTTTTGAGCGAGGTTTCGTTGAAAGTACTACCCAAGCCCGAGACCGAGGCCACGCTGGTGCTGAACGACCTATCCCTTGAGGATAGCGTTGCTGCGTTGTCTGCTGCACTTGGGTCCCCGTTTGAGGTGACCGGAGCAAGCAAGGTCAAAGGGCAGACCTGCATTCGCATCGAAGGGTTCGAGGCCTCGGTGCGGTATCGGGCAGAGCAGCTTACGGCACTTCTAAGCACGCATGGCGATGTGGATCAGGTTGACCATAATGCAAGCAGCACGCTGTGGCGTGGCATTGCTAATGTATCAAATTTTGCTGACCATGAGGCCGTTACCCGCGTGTCCGTACAGCCCAGCGCGGCCCCTGCACTGGGGCATGAAATCGCGAGCAAGCATAACCTAGACGTTATGCTGGATTGGGGTGGCGGATTGATGTGGCTCGGGATGACGCAAGGGGATGCCGCGGCTGTCGCCCATCAGGCGATCCAAGACAGTTGTGCGCAAATCAACGCACATGCGACGCTGATCAAAGCACCAATTGAAACCCGTGCAGCCGTGCCAGTGTTCCAACCCGAGAACCCGACCATCACTGCATTGTCAGATGGTATCCGCGCTAAATTCGATCCCCGTGGCATCCTGAACCCTGGATTGATGGTATGAGCGGCCTGACAACAGCCTTTGTCCTTATCCCCTGCATCTCCGCCTCAGCGGTTGCAGTTGTTTTATTTGATTGGCGGCTAGCAGCGGCTGCAGCCTGTGGCGCTTTGGCCTTTCTGTTCTTGGCTCCGCAACTGCCCGAAATTCTGCGTATTTATGGCAGTTCGGTCATGTCGGGTGTCGCGATTGGCGCTTTGGCGTTGGTCGCGGTTTTGCTTTGGCGTCCATCTACGTCCACATGGTCACGAATGTCGGCCGCATTGGTCGCGACGTTTATTGTGACGTACGGCCATCTCATCTCGCTCGGAGTAACTTGATCCATGCAAACCACATTCACTGAAGAGCAGTTAAAAGACGCAGGGACCGCACGTGCGAACGAGATTTTGCGATCTTGTGTCCATTGCGGGTTCTGCACTGCGACCTGTCCAACCTATCAGGTCTTGGGCGACGAATTGGACAGCCCGCGTGGTCGGATTTATCTGATCAAGGACATGCTGGAAAACGAGCGTGTGCCCGATGAAAAGACCGTAAAACACATTGATCGGTGTCTGTCCTGTCTTGCCTGCATGAGCACTTGCCCCAGCGGTGTGCACTACATGCATCTCGTCGATCATGCCCGCGAATACATCGAAAACAATTACAAGCGGCCCCTGAGTGATCGCGCATTGCGTTGGATTTTGGCGCGTATTTTACCCTATCCAACACGGTTCCGCGTCGCGCTTCTTGGGGCCAAGATTGGGCGTCCGTTTGCAAGGTTCATGCCGGACGCGCGGTTGCGCGCGATGCTAGAGATGGCGCCCAAGACCATCCCCCCCGTGTCGCGCAATGATGACCCGCAGACCTTTCCGAGTGCGCAAAAGAAGATGCGTGTGGCGTTGATGACGGGGTGCGCACAAAAGGCGCTCAACACAGATATCAACGACGCAACCATTCGGCTCCTGACGCGCATGGGCGCTGAGGTTGTTGTTGCGGAGGGCGCAGGCTGTTGCGGTGCGCTGACCCACCACATGGGCAAGGCAGACGAGAGCCATGCAGCAGCAGCAAAGAACATCAAAGCGTGGACCCGTGAAATTCAGGGCGACGGTTTGGACGCTATTGTAATTAACACTTCTGGTTGCGGCACAACCGTTAAGGACTACGGCCATATGTTCCGTGAAACGGATATCGCCGACGAGGCACAGGCCGTCGCGAACATTGCGATGGATGTGTCCGAGGTCCTGATGAAGCTGGACCTGCCCGAAAGCGGTGCACCAGATATGACTGTCGCCTATCATGCGGCCTGTTCCCTCCAGCACGGGCAGCAGATCAAAACTTTTCCGAAAGATTTGTTGCGCCGTGTTGGGTTTAAAGTAGCTGAGCCTGCAGACAGCCATTTGTGCTGTGGATCGGCCGGAACTTACAATCTGATGCAACCCGAGATTTCCAAGCAGCTGAAAGCCCGAAAAGTGCAGACGCTTGAGGCCGTTAACCCTGACATCATCGCCGCAGGGAACATTGGCTGCATGATGCAGATCGGCGGAGGAACCGAGCTGCCAATCGTACACACGGTTGAGCTTTTGGATTGGGCAACAGGTGGGCCGAAACCTCCAGCGCTAGACGCGAAACGAGACGCAACTCCATCAGTTCCAATTCTGCGTTAGGCGGTCTTGCGACATTAAGAAACGGTAAAGGCCGCCACATTTGTGCCTCAGTCTCTGGGTATTTCGGAAGAAATCACCCGAGGCATTCGATGCGCAAGACCCTGCTTTCTATGGTTATGTTGGCTTTTTCCAGCTTAACGGCCATGGCCCAAACAACGACCCTACAGGAACTGTCATCGGGCGTTGATGCCCGGGGTTGGGAGGCCGTGGGTCGTTTGGATATCGATGGTAAAGGGTTCTGCACTGGGGCGTTGATCGCCCCTGATCTCGTGCTGACGGCGGCCCATTGCATGTTTGACAAAGGCACAGGGCTAGCTGTTGATCCGTCCCGCGTGGAATTCCTTGCGGGGCTTCGTGGTGGCCGCCCAGAGGCCACGCGCCTCGTGAGCAACGCGGTGGTGCATCCGTCCTATGAACACTCTGGCGAAGCAACACCAGAAGATGTCCGCTATGACGTGGCGCTGTTGCAGCTGTCCCAACCGATCCGTACCAGCCGCGTGGAACCATTCGAAATATCCTCGTCCCTGCGTCGTGGAACTGAAGTCGGCGTTGTATCTTATGCACAAGACCGCTCGGATGCCCCGTCCCTGCAAGAAGTTTGCAATGTACTAGGGCAACAAGACGGCGTTTTGATCATGGATTGTGATGTGGATTTTGGCAGCTCCGGCGCGCCGATCTTCCGATCTGAAGACGGCGTTCCGCGCTTGGTTTCGGTCGTTTCAGCGATGGCGGAAATAGACGGGGACAAAGTTGCGTTGGGCATGGACCTTGCGGAACCGATTGCCGTGTTGCGTCTCGCCTTAGAAGAAGGGCGCGGGTTGTTTTCGACACCCCCTGCCAGCGCGCGGGTTATCCGCCCCGGTGAGCGCGCCAACACAGGCGCTTTGTTCGTACGCCCCTAGTTGCGCATCCGCGGGTCTTGAAACCTGCACAACTGCCCCCCAAATAATACACATCGGGATGCCAATGATGGGTCCCGCGACTACCCCTGTCGTGCCCATTCGGGACGACAAACTACATCGCTATCGCTTTGAAAAGGATACACTATGCGTACGTTTGATTTAGCCCCACTGCACCGTGCCACTGTCGGTTTCGACCAGATCACTGACATGATGGACCGCATTCTTAGCAATGACCAAGGCAGCCAAAGCTACCCGCCCTACAACATCGAAAAAACAGCAGATGACAGCTGGCGCATTTCCATTGCCGTCGCTGGTTTCTCTGAGTCCGATCTGCACGTTGAAGTGAAACAGAACGCCCTTCATGTCTCGGCCAAAAAGGCCGAAGAAGACACGGTTGAGCGAACTTATTTGCACCGTGGCATCGCCACCCGCGCGTTTAGCCGTCGGTTCCATCTGGCCGACCACGTAAAGGTCACTGGCGCTGCCCATGAAAACGGCATGCTCCATATCGACCTGACCCGCGAAGTGCCAGAAGCGCTGAAACCGCGCCGCATCGAGATCGCGACGGCCCCCAAGGTCGAACAAGACGTGATCGAAGGCGACAAAGTCAACTAACCTTCCAACGTCTCCTCCCAAGACGACGCGGGCGTGCTGACCTCCCTCAGCGCGCCCGTTGTTATTTCAGCCATGCAAATTTCACATGTTGGACACCCTCTATTGTGGGTGCTCATTCATAAGGTCGCGGCTTATTCTACGAACAGGGAGGAGAAACCCGAACGAACACGGAGCTCTCCAATGGCATATGCCAACACGACTATTAATACACCGAACGATCGCTCAGTACTTGCGCGACCATTCGTTGCAATTGGCAAAGCCTTCAGCAACCTTGCCGAAGCTGTATCCATGGCGCAGGCAGCTGCTCGGGTCGCTGAGATGTCTGATCGCCAACTCGAAGAAGCCGGCATAGATCGTGCTGAAGCGATTGAAGCTGTGTTTTCAGTAGAGCCACAGCGCTAAGGGCGATCAAGTCTCATCAAGTGTTTGAGTTTCCGATTTGCTTAAGCGCAAGAGTGCGAATGTCCGCTATGAGCCCAACTTGACCGATGCTGCGTCATGTCTGTATGACGGCTTTGCGATAGATGGCCAGTGATTGCTCACTTTTAGGCTGGGCTTCAGCAAGCCACGGTGCGAGACTTCTAGGATATAACTTCCCATCAAGGATGTGCCAATGCCTGAGCTTGCAACCCTATCTGTATTCCTCACTGCCAGCTTTCTTTTATTGATTGTGCCCGGGCCTACAATTGCTCTCGTCATTTCTAAGTCGGTAGCGCAAGGAAGACGGGTTGCGCTGCCAATGATCTTGGGAATCGCGGCTGGAGGTGCGGTTGCGGCAACACTGGCACTTGCAGGAGTATCGGTCATTCTGATGGCTTCATCCTCAGCGTTTAATGTTCTGAAACTGCTTGGCGCACTTTACTTATTTTATATGGGTTTCAAGCTTTTGACAGCTAAGCCTCAGGATTTTTCGGAGGGTTCAAATCGCACTGTCGATACAGCGTACCGGTCATTCCGCGATGGATTTCTTGTCATGCTTTTCAATCCGAAGGGGATCTTGTTTTTTGCAGCATTTGTTCCTCAGTTTATTGATCCGGAATCCGCATATGCGCCACAGGCCATTACCCTCGTTTCGCTATTTGTACTGACAGGGGTTCTCGTAGACACAGGCTATGCCCTTCTCGCAAGCAAAGCGGGCGACGCAATAAACTCACTCAAGCTGCAACTTGGTGTCTCAAGAACAGCAGGTGCAGCCATCATAGGAGCAGGCATCGTTACGCTTTTTGCAAAACGGCCCGAAATATAGGCGCGACGACCCAAACAGCGGTCATTCATCCTTAGTGTGCTTCTGCCCACGTCGCACCGATCCCTGCATCCACAACCAGCGGTACGTCGAATTTCACCACGGGATTGGCCGCGTTTTCCATGACATTTTTGGCGGCCACGATCAGGTCATCGGCCGCGTCTTTGTCGACCTCAAACACCAGTTCATCGTGAACCTGCAACAGCATCTTGGCGGGTAAGTGCGCAATCGCGTCGTCCATGCGGATCATGGCGCGGCGGATGACGTCGGCGGCGGTGCCTTGGATCGGGGCGTTGATCGCCGCACGTTTGGCGAACCCTGCGCCGGGGCCTTTGGCGTTGATTTCGGGCGTGTGGATTTTACGGCCAAACAGGGTCTCGACGCGGTTGTGTTCTTTGGCGAAGGCAACCGTGTCATCCATGTAGGTGCGAATGCCCGGAAAGCGCTCAAAGTAACGGTCGATAAACCCCTGCGCCTCGGCCCGTGGGATGCGCAGATTCCGTGCAAGGCCAAAGCCGGAGATGCCGTAGATCACACCAAAGTTGATCGCCTTGGCTTGGCGGCGCACGTCTGACGTCATTTCATCAAGCGGCACATTAAACATCTCGGACGCCGTCATCGCGTGGATGTCGTGACCATCGCGGAAGGCTTGTTTCAGGGTTTCGATATTCGCGACATGGGCAAGGATGCGCAGTTCGATCTGGGAATAGTCGAGCGCCACAAGGGTTTTGCCCTCTTCGGCGACAAAAGCTTCGCGAATTTTGCGGCCTTCTTCGGTGCGGATCGGGATGTTTTGCAGGTTTGGTTCGGTCGATGACAACCGCCCAGTGTTGGCGCCCGTAATAGAATAGGATGTATGAACACGACCCGTTTCGGCGTTGATGTGGGTTTGCAACGCGTCGGTGTAGGTCGATTTCAGCTTGGACAACGACCGCCAGTCAAGCACACGCGCTGGAAATTCGTGTTCAGTAGCAAGGTCTTCAAGAATGTCGGCACCAGTGGAATACTTGCCCGTTTTACCCTTTTTGCCGCCCTCAAGCCCCATTTTCTCAAACAGGATTTCACCAACCTGCGCGGGGGAGCCGACGTTAAATTTCTCGCCCGCCAGTTCATAAAGCTCAT
This sequence comes from Octadecabacter algicola, assembly GCF_021532625.1. Taxonomy (GTDB): domain Bacteria; phylum Pseudomonadota; class Alphaproteobacteria; order Rhodobacterales; family Rhodobacteraceae; genus Octadecabacter; species Octadecabacter algicola. The sequence continues at coordinate 190,773 of NZ_JAKGAR010000002.1, read as the reverse complement.
CTTCCAGCCCTGCCATTTTCTGGGCGAATGAGTTGGACATGCGCGACAGTGTATCGCGATCGACTTTGATGCCGGACATTTCCATCTTAGCCAGCACAGGAACCAATGGGCGTTCCATGGTTTCGTAAACCGAAGTGACGCGGGCGCGGTGCAGTTGGGGTTTAAGGCTCTGCCAAAGTCGTAGGGTAATGTCGGCGTCTTCGGCGGCGTATTTCACGGCCTCAGCCACATCCACACGATCAAAGGTTATCGCCGATTTACCTGTGCCCAGTAGCGGTTTGATCGGGATCGGCGTATGGCCCAAATACGTTTCCGACAGCACGTCCATATTGTGACGGTGGGTGCCCGCATTCATCGCATAAGACATCAACATGGTGTCGTCGATGGGGGCCACGTCGATCAGCAAGCGCTTGAAAATCTTGCAGTCATACTTGGCGTTTTGAAAAATTTTAAGGATGCTATCGTCTTCAAGCATCGGTTTCAGGAGTGCGAGGCATTCTTCAAAACCCATCTGATCTTTGGCCAATTCATCGTCACCAAACAGATCATCTGCAGCGCCACCCTTGTGGGTCAACGGAATGTAGCACGCCTCGCCTGCCTCAACACAAAGAGAGACACCAACAAGGTCGACAACCATTTCGTTTAGGCCCGTCGTTTCGGTATCCACGGCCACATAGCCACGGGCATAAATGCGGTCGATCCACGCCTGAAGCGCGGTGGCATCTTTCACCCATTCGTACTTTTCGGCGTCAAAGGGCGGCTGCTCGGGTGCGTCCTCAGCGGCGGGTTGCTGAACGGCGTCTTCGATAACAGGCGCTTCGACGTTAAGCTTTTCCGCGATGCGTTTAACAATGGTTCGGAATTCCATCTGAGCAAGGAATTCGAGCAAAACATCAGGTTCGGGGTCGCGCACTTCGAGGTCATCCAGAGCGAACGGCAGGTCCATTTCTGTGTCCAAAGTCACAAGCTTTTTGGACAGTTCGATTTGGGCGCGATGGTCGATCAAGGTCTGTCGGCGTTTTGGCTGTTTGATTTCTTCAGCGCGATCCAAAAGCGTTTCCAGATCGCCGTATTCATTGATCAACAGCGCTGCTGTCTTGATCCCGATACCAGGCGCGCCAGGGACGTTATCAACGCTGTCGCCAGCAAGGGCCTGCACGTCGATCACTCGGTCAGGACCAACGCCAAATTTTTCTTCTACGCCTTCAACGTCGATCACGCGGTTGCCTTTCATGGCATCCATCATGACGACGCCGCCGCCTACCAGTTGCATCAGGTCTTTGTCGCTTGAAATAATCGTACAGCGCCCCCCTGCCTCACGGGCTTGGCGGGCGAGGGTCGCCATAATGTCGTCGGCCTCAAAGCCTTCGATTTCTTCGCAGGCAATGTTGAATGCGCGGGTCGCATCGCGGGTCAGCGGCATTTGCGGGCGCAGATCCTCGGGCATGGCATCACGGTTGGCTTTGTATTGATCGTAAAGATCATTGCGGAACGTGTGACTGCCTTTGTCAAAAATCACTGCAACATGGGTGACGTCGCCGCCTTGGTTTCCCTCGACATAACGCTGCAACATATTGCAAAAGCCCGACACGGCACCAATTGGCAACCCGTCAGATTTGCGCGTCAGCGGTGGCAACGCGTGATAGGCACGAAAAATAAATGCCGACCCGTCGATCAGATGAAGATGGTGACCTTTGCCAAATGCCATGTCGGAACCCCTTTTTCAGACCTCCAATATGTCGCACGAACCAAAGCAACGTTCCAGCGGCAACCCACCCTAACTGCCCGTAATTCGCGCAAGCCAGCAATTGTTCACCGCAGAACGCACATCAACAAAGGCCACATCGTCGCGCTCGAACAACGTCATGGCGTAGTCTTCCAAGTCCTGCGCTGGCGTTACTGCTCCGGTGCCATAAATGATCCGTTCATCCGAGGAATACGCCTTCAACAGATATTGCGGCGAAGCAGTAAGAACTTCTGCGTCAACACCACTGGGTGCCATACAGGGGTTTGCACACAGAAATATCGGACCAATTTCTGAATAGGGCTGCGTGGATTCGAATGGTTTATGAGAGGCGATCAAGAAAGGGTCGCCTTTCGGTACGATCTTAAGGCAATGACGGCACGGGGTTCCAACACCGCTCGAGATTGCCCGTTCCGCAGAGTTGCCAAACGCATCACCACCCCCAGCCCGCAGCCGCTTTGCTTCTTTTGTCGTGAGTCCTGAATAACGCATTTTTCAAACCTTTTGCTGTTTGAAACAAAACGCCATGATGCCTGCTACAAAGCGACCCGTTTCCTGCGCAAGGCTCTGTCGCTAACGCTCCAAAAGCCCGTTCCACCACAGCGAAACCGTCACGGCATAAGGTGTCGGGGTCCATGCGCCTATCGTTAAACCCGCATCCGCGAGTTTATCACTGATCCAGACATTGCAGGTGCGTAGGACATTGAAACGCCCTGCCGCGGGGAAAAAGACATCAGTTTGGGTGAAGCCAGACAAGGGCAAGGCGGTCCGTGTCGCATTCAAGTCGGACAGAATACTTGCCCGCAAAGCTGTCAGTTGCGCCTCGCTCACGCGGATGCGCCGCAATCTCGGGTGAACAGGCAATGCGCCCGTGACCTCGAACCGCATAACGCCAACGTCGCCTGTGGCAGCCTTAAGGACTGTGCTGGCAGAAAGAGACGAATAACTTCCTGTTGTGGTATAAAAGGCTTCACTACCCCACCCAACGGCAAGCCAGCGCACTAAAGGGTGGCGCAACGGTACGCCCGCGTTTTCCAGAAAGCCAAAATTTGTCAGCGTCGCGTCGTCTACGGGCAATAAGATATCGTAGTGGATTAGCCCTGCAACAAGGATGATCTCTCGATCCGTTGGTGCATCACCAACACCCGCGCGTGGGCTTTGTGGGGCAAACGCACCCAGCAAGGCCACACCAAAATACAAAATAAAGGGAACAAGTGCCCAAGTGACGGCCCGAAAGAGTCGCCTTAACCAGATCATGCGTTGCCGAATTCAGGTCGCGTCAGCGTCTTCACCATAAACATATTTGCAATCGCAATAGGGGCACTCAACGTAACCCTCTTTCAGCGGAATCTGCAGCCAGACCCGTGGGTGCCCAAGACCACCTTCGCCGCCATCACAGGCCACGCGTCGTTGGTTAACGATCTTGGTCTCTGGCGCGGTAAGGGTCATAGGTAGGCCTTTGTGTCGGGGGCACAAAACGTGCCGTTGCATGCAGAGTGTATAGCCGTCAAACAGGGCACCAATCAAGATGGGAAACACCTGATGTCAGAGAACGCGTTAGAGATCACGGGGCTGAAAAAGACCTATGCCTCAAGTAAACGTAGCCCTGCCAAAGAAGCGCTTACGGGTGTCGACCTGTGCGTGCCGCGCGGATCGATCTTTGGGCTGCTTGGGCCGAACGGGGCCGGTAAATCTACCATCATCAATATACTGGCTGGGCTGGTGACAAAATCGGCAGGCTCAGTGAAAATTTGGGGCTTCGATCAGGACGAAAACCCACGCCAAAGCCGCGCTGCCATTGGTATCATGCCGCAAGAACCCAACCTTGACCCATTTTTCACACCGCGCGGGTCGTTGGATGTGCAGGCAGGCCTATACGGGGTGCCAAAATCCCAACGCCGCACAGAAGAACTGCTTGAACTCACCGGCCTCACTGACAAGGCCGAGGCTTATGCAAGATCGCTGTCTGGCGGGATGCGACGCCGATTGCTGTTGGGCAAAGCGCTGGTTCATTCGCCACAAATCCTAGTGCTGGATGAACCAACTGCTGGCGTAGATATCGATTTGCGCAATCAGCTTTGGGCCCATGTGCGCCGCCTGAATGACGAAGGCATGACGATCATCCTCACAACCCATTACCTAGAAGAAGCAGAGGCCATGTGCGATCAAATCGCCATCATCAACCACGGATCGGTTATCGCAAATGACACGACCTCAAATCTGCTGGGGCAACTGGACAGCAAAACATTAGTGATAACGCCAGATGGTGACGCGACTTTACCAGATCTTCCGGCAGGCATCGATCTGACCCGTCGCGATGACGGCACTTTAGCCTTCACATATAAAACATCACACACACGCGCCGACGCAGTCCTTGATCTCTTGCGTGGAGCGGGCGTTTTGATCAAAGACATCCGCACCGAAGACCCCCACCTAGAAGATGTCTTCTTGAATCTCACACGGGACTAACGCGCGCCAAAGGCACACTCGTCGGATTTGCAAAGCAAATTCGAAACCGCTTACCGCGCCAGCATTGGTCCAAGATTGCGGCCGGCCAGAATATGCAGGTGATAGTGCGGCACTTCTTGCACGCCATCCTCGCGGGCATTCGCAACCGCACGGAAACCCGCTTCGACCCCTTCAAGGCGGCAAACTTCGGCAACTGCGGCCATAAACCCGACTTGCTCGTCCGCGCTCGCATCCTGCGCGAAATGATCAAGAGTCATGTATGGCCCCTTCGGGATCACCAAAACATGCACCGGTGCTTGCGGATTGATATCGCGAAACGCAAGCGCATGCTCGTTTTCAAAAACGGTGTTGTTTGGAATCTCGCCACGCAAAATCTTGGCAAAGATATTCTGGTCATCATAGTCAAATTGCATAGCGGCGATCCTTAGTCGGCGAACAGATATGGGGTTTGGGCAATTGCACGCGCCTCGTCTTCGGACAGGCTCAAGAATTCAGCGATGGGCGCTGTGTTTTCATCTGGGCTGGCGACCTCGCGCACGCGAAGATGGTTCTCGAAGCCCGCATCACGAATACGGTCGCTTTCATAGACAACATCGTAACGGATTGTCGGCAACAACTGCTGCATGGTTTCTTCCGCGGTCTCTTCTCCGGCAAGTCCGACCCGTTTGGCATGACCCGTCAAATAGTCATCCGAGAATTCGCATTCCAGCTCCAACAGCCGCGTGGTCGAGCGATCGTTAAAGAAATCCTGCATCAAATCGAGGTTCGCCGTGTCCAGACAGATAATCAACCGATCAGTGTCATAGTAGTCAAACAACATCCGCATCAGCGCACGCCTGTGGCGGGTCCGTTTACTCAACGTGGATTGAATGCCGCCCAGATCCGGAAGATCCGTATCTTCTTCGTTAAACAGGTAATCGATGGACGGGATGTTTGTGTGATGTTTGATCGACCCGACGAGACGCTTTGCAACATGCCATTTCTTGCAGGCAACAATTAGCAGTTCGCGTTCGCGCCCAAGGGAGGTCTCGGTTTCCCAGAAGCGCGGTGCAAATCGCCGCCCGATCCGGCCGCGCCCAGTCAGGAAGCTAAACAGCTTTTGCCCCTCACCGGAAATACTGAAATCATCGCGATCAGAGGCATAAAGACGGCCCAAGCGTTCCTTGAGCAGCGTCGCCTCAGGTGAGATTTTTCGCGCAAACAGGAAATCTTGCGATAGCAGAAGGTCATAGTGATCGTTGTAAAACGTCACCGGCATTCCGTAGTCGGTAAACATCAAGAACGTCAGCGTGCGGGTACGAATTTCAGGTTCTGGCACCAGATGACGGACAAGTGTCTGAAAGAACGTCTCATCCGGAATCCACGTCGTGCGGAAGAATTTCATCACATCAGGACGATTTTTCGTCATATCGATGATCCACTCAATCGTACGACGGCGCAGACACCACCACTGTGACCCAATCATGATTTGCAAATCAGCCGGAATTTCCCGTTCTAGGCCCAGTTTTCGCTGCGCCCACCACGAATTGTAAAACAATGACTTGTGCGTGCGCTCGTTGAAGAAGTGGCGATAGATCAGCCGTTCTTCTTTCATGCCAGTCTTGATCCAGTCGGACTCGAAGAAATCGAAACTCTCGATGTAGTCACAATCGTCGCTGTCCAGCAGGGCCTTTGCATGGCTTGCGGATTTGATTGCCATGCAATCGCCGGAAACCATGTAAAAATGTGTGGCGCGTGGAAAGGCATCGACGGCGGCCTCAACGGCATAAAGTGTTGCCTGCACGAGGGACCATTCACCCCAACCGCATTTGATCCGTTTTTTGGCAAAGGTCACGTTGGGATTGTCGCCCAAATGCTCTTGAATATAAGCAAATGCTTCTTTTGGGGCACTGGCATCGAAATGGATCGACATGTAATCCCCAACAGCCGTCAGCTGTTCGGCCTGTTGCACGATGGCTTCAGGGTCTTTGTGACACAGCAGGATGAACGCGATTCTTGCCATCTTAGAAACAATTTTCCCCTATGGGTTAGATTGTAATCGTTTAGTTTTTCTTGTGTAAACGCGATGACAGATTGAAGAAACACGAATTCTTTGTTTTTTTAGCAAATAGTAAAACTGACGCGCACGGCAACTGTAACGGACAAGGACGAGCATATGGGTTTCCCAGGAACATGGATGACTGAATCCGAGAGCGTAGTGTACCGCGTGGTACCTAAATGCGCCTGTTCGACCATCGGTCAGATCATGTACTATTCTGATCACGGCGAGTTCTTTGACGGCGACATCCACGATGCCGAAGGCGGTATGCATAAATGGGCCATGGAAGACAGTCAGCAACTCATCACTGACAACGTCAAAAATCACAGCAGCTATTCGTTCACCTGTGTTCGCAACCCTTACACCCGCATCCTATCGTCCTTCTTTGACAAGATTTGCGGTATCCAGCGCAATGGACGACGCTATCGTGGCAACCTTGTCCCACTACTGATCCAAAAATACGGCATCGAAGTTGGCAGCCCAGAGGATGGGTTCGAGTTTGACCAGATCAAATCGTTCCGCCGCTTTCTGCTGTTTGCCCGTGACACCATCAAATACCGTCGCCCCATGGACCCAGACATCCACTGGTCCGCAATGTCGGGCCACATCAGCACGTTCATTGTAAACGGCGGGCGCTACGATAAGATTTTTTGGACCGAACAGTTCAATGACGGCATGCAACAGGTCCTTGACGGGATCGAGACCAAGAACGACGTCAATCTAGCTGAAATCCCTCGCTTCAACGAATCCGAAGGCCACGGGCCAAAACGCGCCCATCCTGTGGAAGACTATTTTGACGATCTGTCAAAGCACTTGGTCTATGAGATCTACAAGAAGGACTTCAACCTGTTCAAATATGACTTTGAAAACCCGGGCAACAAAATGCCCATTGGTGAAATCGATTTGGACGAAGTGCACGCAAAACTGGGCAGCTAGCCCAGTTTTGCTATTTTCTAAAACCGTTCGGAATGGTCGCTTAGACCAAACCAGCGGTTTTGAATGCCTCTAGCATATTCGTTTCTGGCCGCGGTCCGATGTGGCCAATGACCTCTGCGGCGCACATCACGCCCATTTGCGCCGCCACGTCCAGCGCAGCCCCTGTCGATATCCCATAAAGAAAACCTGCGGCGAACTGATCGCCTGCTCCGGTTGCGTCGACAGGTGTCACTGGCGTGACCTCTGCGGTGTAACGGGTTTCGCCTTGCTGGACCCAAACTGCGTCACCAGAACGAGTGCATGCTACGACATCGCAAACCTCAGCGGCTTGGCGGATCGCGTCATCTAGGTCGTCTGTCTCATAAAGGGTCAGCCATTCTTGCGCGTTGCCAATGGCGATATCCATATCCTCGGCAATTAAACGTTTGAAATCGTCGCGGTGGCGTTCGGCGCAGAACGGATCGGAGATCGTGATCACGGAGCGACCACCAGCGGCCTTCATTTTTGCAGCGGCTTCGGAGAACGCGGTCTTTCCTTCGTCTTTGTCGAACAAATAACCTTCGAGGAACAGCAACCCTGCACCGAAAACATCCGGTACATCGGCGCTGGAAATATCCGCACCCGCACCAAGGTATGTGTTCATTGAACGTTCGCCATCAGGTGAAACGAAAATCATCGAGCGCGATGTAGGCAGATCGACATCCTGTGGTGGCAGGGGAAATGCAGTGCCAGCGTCAACCAGCGCATCAGCGTAGAATTTCCCCAACGCGTCGTCTTTAACCTTACCGATAAACGCGGTCTGCAAACCCAGTTCACCGATCCCGGCAAGTGTGTTTCCCACAGATCCACCGGGCGCTTCGACACGGCTGTCCATGGACGCATACAGCAGCTCAGCACGATCACGTTCGATCAACTGCATGATCCCTTTTTCGATCCCCATTTGATCCAGAAATGTATCGCTGGAGGGAGAGATCACATCAACAATTGCATTGCCGATACCGATGACGTCGTAGTTCATTCTGTTTTATCCTCGAATAGGCACAGGTCACGGATGTGACAGGCCTGACATTTTGGTTTGCGCGCAACGCAGATATACCGCCCGTGCAGGATCATCCAGTGGTGAGCGTGCAGTTGAAAATCAGCTGGGATGTTGTCTTCGATCGCGCGCTCGACGGCGTCTACATCTTTGCCCGGCGCGATGCCACTGCGATTACCAAGCCGGAAAATATGCGTATCCACTGCCTGCGCGGGCTGACCCCACCACATGTTCAAAACCACATTCGCCGTCTTGCGCCCCACACCCGGAAGTGATTGCAGCGCCGCGCGGGAATTCGGGACTTCGCCGCCGTATTCATCCACAAGGATTTGCGCGGTCTTCATCACGTTCTTGGCCTTTTGACGAAACAGGCCAATCGTCTTGATGTGGTCCGTCAGCGCATCAATCCCGAGGTCGAGCATTTTCTGCGGCGTATCGGCGACCTTGAATAACTCAGCCGTCGCTTTGTTCACACCTTTGTCCGTGGCCTGCGCGGACAGTGCCACGGCGACCACCAAGGTATAAGCGTTAACGTGATCAAGTTCGCCTTTGGGTTCGGCGTCACCATCGCGAAACCGCGTGAAAATTTCGCGGATCGTGTTGTAGTCGAGCTGTTTTGTTAATTTAGCCATAGCGCCCTTTTGCCCAGCTTGCGGGTTACAAACAAGTCAAAGGCGCAACATTCGGGTCGCACAGGGCACGATGGGTCGCTACGTTTCCAGCATGGAACAGTCAGATCGCTATCATTATCATGTCATTCGCCGCGCCTTGGATGAGATCGACGCCGCCGAGGGCATTCTTTCGCTCGACGAACTAGCGGCGCGCATGGAGATGTCGTCCGCCCATTTCCAACGGGTCTTTTCGCGCTGGGTTGGGGTGTCGCCGAAACGGTATCAGCAATACCTCGCGCTGGATCACGCCAAGACTTTGCTCTCCAATAACTTCACCACATTGGCGACGGCAGACGCTGTGGGCCTATCTGGGTCCGGCCGCCTGCATGACATGTTTCTGAAATGGGAGGCCATGAGCCCCGGTGACTTTGCCAAGGGTGGCGCGGGGCTGACTATCTATTGGGGGTGGTTCGAAAGCCCCTTTGGTCCTGCCATAGTCATGGGCACCGACAGGGGCATCTGCGGCTTGGGGTTCGCCGAAGAAATGGGCGCCGAAGCGGCAATGGAAGACCTGCTTGGCCGCTGGCCGAACGCCGACTTCGTTGAGGACATCGGGCGTTTACGTTTTTGGGTTGAGACAGCGTTTGGTGTGACGAAAACGAATGATAAGGCCCCGCTTTTCATGATTGGTGCGCCGTTTCAGCTGAAGGTTTGGGAAGCGCTTCTGAGTATACCGTCCGGCCATGTCACGACCTATTCCGAAATCGCCGAAACGATCGGATCACCGCGTGCGGTGCGGGCTGTCGGTACCGCGGTCGGCCGCAATCCTGTCAGTTGGTTGATCCCCTGTCATCGTGCCCTGCGCAAATCCGGCGGCCTTGGTGGCTACCATTGGGGACTTCCTGTTAAACGGGCGATGTTAGCGTGGGAAAGTGCCCGTGAGGACGCCGGTTAAGACATTGAAACCCATGACAGTCGGCGGAACCCCGCCGCTCATTAGGGCGTTATTGGATAACAAGCGGGATTGGTCGATATAACTCCTACCAAGCGCACCACGTCCGGTGCCCAAATAGGATTTTAGAATATGACCCTGTCCAAAATGTCCCTCGCCGTCGCTTTGTCTGGCGTCATGGTGCTGACAGCCTGTGACTCAGTAACTGACCCGAACAACCCCAACAGCAATACACAGACCGGCGCCCTTGTTGGTGCAGGTGTTGGTGCGATCATTGGCGCCGCACGTTCAGATGGCGATTCTGGCGCCCGCAACCGCAGCGCAATCGTCGGCGCGGTTCTTGGTGCGGGTCTGGGTGCAGGCGCTGGCGTGTTGCTGGACCAGCAAGAAGCCGAACTTCGCCAACAGCTCGGGTCCAATGCGACCATCACCAACACCGGTGAACAGCTGATCGTAAGCCTGCCACAAGATATCTTGTTCGCAACAGATAGCGCAGCACTGACAGGTGGCCTGCGCAGCGATATCACCGCGCTGTCGGCATCCATCAACAACTACCCAAACACAACGATCAATGTGATCGGTCATGCCGACAACACAGGTGGCGCAGCTTACAACCAAGACCTGTCCGCACGTCGTGCGCAGGCTGTGTCCTCCGCGCTTATCAGCAGCGGCGTTAATCCGGGCCGTATCCGGTCCATCGGTCGTGGTGAAAATGCCCCAATCGCATCCAACCTGACGCCAGAAGGCCGCGCATTGAACCGCCGTGTGGAAATCACCATCACACCAAACGGCTAAGCCCGTTCGATAAGAATTCTAAAGCCGCTCTTCTGAAATGAAGGGCGGCTTTTTTGTTAGTTTGGGAAATGCATCAAAGGCTGGCGCCCCCAATTACCGTTGAGCTCAAGCACGATCATGCGTTGATCACACAGCATATCCAACCGCGTCATAAGATCTGTCGCCATCTTCAGGGTGTCAGGGCTATTTTCGCCACCGGCGTTGGCCAGTGTCAGCCTCCACGCTGCAGCATATTCTTCAGCCGCCCAAAGCAGTTCGATCGTCGCTGTCGGACTGGCCGCAAATGCTGCGTTCAATTCACCAACCCTCAAAGCTTCAGCCGCTGAAAGCCAAGCGTCCCAATCCACGGTGCTGTTGTCAGGCATGGCGGGCGGGTCCGCGAGGTCCCCCTGCACGTAAGGGCCTAGAGCCGCCTTGGCCGCCATCACATCCAATTGTGACAGTGCATCACGCAATTCGTGCCAACGGGTGGTCGTTGCAAAACCAAGACGAGCCAGTTGGCGGCGCACTTCATCTGGATCATCACCGTCCAATAAAGACTGGAATGCTAACAACCAAAATGTTTCTGGCTCTGCCAATGGGTCATCGTCACCCGTTGCTATCGCATTCAAAACGGTCTGTGCCGCCGCGCTGGATTGAGCCAGCGCTCCGGACTGATTGTAGTAAATCCAAAGAAAAGAGGTTGGGTAGGTAGCCCGCGTTGCTGCTTCGATAGCGTATTGCTCACGAATGAAAGCGCCATACTCCGGTGACTCTTCCGCTATAGCTTCAATTTTTCTTTCTCGCATGGCATCCGAATAGCCAAAGAATTCCCAGTTCCGACGCCTCTCATCTTGTTCAAAAACAGCATCATTGCGGGCCACCACATCGTCAAACTTGGCGAGGTCGGAATGCCCAGTCAAAATGGCCGCGGCGAGGTGGATTTCGCCTTTTTCTTCGGCAAGCGCCGCAAAGGTTTCGCGAAAGTCGTCTGACTGGTCCGAGACTAAATGTGCGACATTTGATCTGTAGGCGAACGGCAGGTAGCCGTTGTCGGGCTCTGGTGTAGTTGCAACACGCAGCCGTAGAAATGTCGCTCCGTCATCGGCCAAGACAAGGGCCCGCAACAAAGCAGGACTGGCATTTCTAAACCGCTCGATTGTGTCCTCATTCGTTTGGGCCCAGACCGACAGCCCGCTCGGTTTAGAAAGGTCATAGATCGCACGAAGCACATCTAAAGATACCGAGTCGGCATCATCCCATGCGATCCGGTCAAAAAGCGCCTCGATCTCCTCACCATCCAACGCGCCGTAGTGCATTTTGAGATAGGCGGCCCGCGCGACATTGGTGCTCAGTACGGAATGAAAGCGCGGCAAAGGCGCATCAATTTGATGATCCGCCATCGACACGATCAAATCCGCATGCTGGCACTCCTGCGCTGTGGTCGCACTAGCCCACAGGACTGAGCAAAGGCTTACAACATTTATCAGACGCATTCATGATCTCCCCACGGTTGAAATTTGATCAGGTTCAATATGAAGTCAACAGCGCGATCGGGGTTTCCCTGCGTGCCCGATGGTCATATCATTTGACCAATTAAGTAAGGGGCCAGCATGCCATTCGAACCCATTCAACCTGAGAAGATTTCGCAATCGGTGGTGCGCCAGATTGAGCAGTTGATCCTGCGCGGCATCCTGAAACCCGGTGAACGCCTACCGTCAGAACGGGAATTGTCTGAACGGCTTGGCGTATCGCGCCCATCTTTGCGCGAAGCCTTGGCCGAGCTGCAGGTGAGTGGCCTGCTGGTCAGCCACGCGGGGTCTGGGGTCTTTGTCGGCAATGTGCTCGGCTCGGCATTCTCGGACACCTTGGTGCGGCTGTTTTCAAACCATGACGAAGCCGTGTTCGACTACATCGCGTTTCGGCGGGACATGGAAGGGTTGGCCGCAGAACGCGCGGCAACTTTGGGCAGCGATACCGACTTGAAAGTCGTCGATACGATCTTCAAGAAGATGGAAACCGCCCACAGCAAACGTAATCCGACCGAAGAAGCGGGATTGGATGCTGATTTTCACCTCAGTATCATCGAGGCGAGCCATAACGTGATCATGCTGCATATGATGCGATCCATGTATCAATTGCTGCGCGAAGGCGTGTTTTACAACCGTCAGATTATGTTCAAACAACGCACGACGCGGGACGCCTTGCTAGATCAGCACCGCGCGATCAACGATGCATTGCAGGCGCGGGATGCTGCCGGTGCGCGGGCAGCCGTTGAGGCGCATTTGGGATTTGTGGAAGACGCCTTATGGGGACAGGATAAAGCAGACCGCAATGAAGCGATTGCACAGAAACGGCTAGATCATGAGGTGCGGCGTTAAACGGCTTTGGGTTGATCCAAAAATAAGTGTTGAGAGTCCGCTTTGCGGACGAAGCGGACATTACTTACCATATCGGCAGTGTCCGCTTTTTGCTAAAGTTCTGTCTATTCAGACGGGCGCAAATCAGGTTCTAGGTCTCTAACGACACGAAACCCTGTTGACGGAGACCAATGGTCACTGGGTATACCAACACGCCGAGCAGGTCGTGCCAGTTCGGCGTAGCCGCTGTACATGCCGCCCTTCAGGGAATGTTCACAAGATGGGTCACTAGAGTTTGCATGAAGATACTCGCTGGATGATGTGAAGCTACGGTGCAGGCCCTCTGCACACATACTCGTAAACTCGGATACATTGCCAGACATATGCCTCATGCCCCAAGGATTTGCGGCATCGAGTTCATCAACCGGCAAAGGTTCAGTCGGGCTCCTTATATCTCGGTTCCACACAAATTCGCCGTCGAGAAACTCTCTAGTCAAGACGGTAAAGTTTGCTTGATCCAAAGTCAGCGACTCTCCTTGGGCGTACCTTGTGTTGGTTCCGGCTCGGGCGGCATATTCCCACTCGGCCTCAGTCGGAATCCGGTACAAATCAGCGCCAACTCTGTCATTCAGCCAGGACACATAGCCTTCCATTTCGAAATAGGTAATGCCCACCATGGGACCGCGAGGGTGAAAAGTGGGGGGCTGAAATTGCTTGCGAAACGCGACGCGGGCGTCGGGCGTCGGTTCGCAATCACTACTTTCGTCGCATGAGATAAATTCATCTGGCGGCACGTATGTCTGCCCCCGTTCGCAAACGCCATCTGCGACGCAAACGGCCCATTCCTCCCTTGTCACTTCATTGCGACCCATTGCTATTGGCACATCAATCGTAAATCTAAACTCAGGCACCTCGTTAAGAAACGGATTCAACCAGCGCTGCGGGTCATTCTCCCGTCTGTAACGTGTGCTCGCGTAATAGCTAAGCAAGCCGTCTTCTGGATCATCCGGATCGAGACCAAGGTCGATAAATGACTGTCTTGTAGCCTCCTCAAACGCTGAGACATCTATGTTGTTGTTGGAATGAAACAGCAGTCGAGCAGCGATGGCTTCCTCGATGGATGACCCCATATGGAATGTTCCCAGCGGCAGAACAATCATTTCTGGGCAGACATCACAGTCTTGGAAGACATCGAGCAAGGCGACCTGCGATCCGGTGGTCGTTAAATAGGTCTCTTGAGCTGAAACGCTATTTGAAAATGCAAACAGATTTAAGACTACTGCACTAAGCAGCTTCATTGAACGACGCACGGGTTCCTCCAAAATTCTAACGTTGGAACCAATATGACCAAGCTATCTGACGTAATTGTGGCTGCCGGAAAGCTGACATTCATGCGTTTCGCAGCGTCGGTCACTACGGGCTCGAAGCGGACATTCAGAGTACCCAACGCAATCAAGCTCCCACAAGCCTCTCCACCCCCTCAAACGAAAAAGGGCCCGACGCGTTTCCGCATCAGGCCCTCTTAGAAAACTTGAACTTGCTTAGTGCAGCTTGGCGCCGACTTCGGCAATTGCATCGTCGATCAGTTTGTTCGCATCCGCAGCAGTTGTCTGCTTGGCGATCACGTCCTGAGCGGCGGCAACGGCAACAGTCGCTGCTTGGTTGCGCACGTCGCGGATGGCAGACGATTTCGCGCTTGCGATCTGTTCTTCGGCGGCGGCCAGACGGCGCGTTACGGACGCTGCGATGTCTTCTTTCGCAGTGACAGCAGCGCGGCTTGCTTCGTCTTTGGCGTTCGCAACAATGCGGTCGGCCTGTTCCTGCACTTCACGTTGCTTGCGCTCGTAAGAGGCCAGCAAAGTTTGTGCTTCTTCGCGAAGCGCTTTGGCTTCGTCCAGATCGGATTTGATGCCTTCAGCACGCTTGTCCAGCAGACCGGAAATCATGCCCGGAACTTTAAACTTGATCAAAACGCCTGCGAAGATGAGGAAGGCGATCAGAACGATCATGTCTGTGTTGCTGAGCGACCAGAAGTCTGCAGAGAACGGGTTCTTGCTGGCAGCCAATGCAGGCGATGCAGCAAGTGTCAAAAGGGCGGCTACTGAATATTTCATGGCTTACCCTTTCATCCGTGCAGTGACAGCGGCGGTGATTGCTTTCGCATCGGCCTTGCCACCCATCGCAGCGACGATTTCTTTGGCAGTGTCTTTGGCGACGGCTTTCACCGCGTCCGCAGCACCAGCCTGAATTTCGGCGATTGCTTTTTCGCTTTCAGCCGTTTGAGCGGCAATTTCAGCGTCGGCTTTTGCCAGTTGAACATCAAGCTCAGCTTGGATGTCCGCCTTGGCGGTGTCGACGATTTTGCCAGCTTCCGCGCGGGCATCTACAAGCGCTTTTTCGTAGGCGGCCTCGGCCTCCTGTGCGCGTTGCTTTAGCTCTTCGGCGGCGGCAATGTCATTTGTGATCGTGCCCTGACGTTCGGCCAAGACCGCGCCAATGCGTGGCAGAGCCACACGGGACAAGATGAAATAGATCACGATCAACGTGACCACGAGCCAGAAAATCTGGTTCGGGAAGGTCGAGAAATCTAGCTGTGGCATTCCTGCCCCGCCAGCTTCGGCCCCATGTTCGACTGCTGTATCAGCCATGTTTCACATCCCTCTCGATGATCTAAATTGATTCCGCCGCTGAACGCGACGATATCGGGGGTCTTACATTAGGGGGAAACCGTTAGATTTCCCCCTAAGCGTAAGGATCGTAATGTCGTGCCTTAGCCGACAGCGAACATCAGCAGAAGTGCTACGAGGAACGAGAAGATCCCCAAAGCTTCTGCGAATGCGATGCCGATGAACAGCGTAGCAGTCTGGCCAGCAGCAGCTGACGGGTTACGCAGTGCGCCTGCGAGGAAGTTGCCAGCTACGTGACCAACACCGATTGCGGCAGCGCCGGATCCGATTGCAGCCAAGCCAGCGCCGATGTGTGCGAGTTCGCCTTCCATAATGTATCTCCTTACGATTGGAAGTTTAGCACCCCGAGGCTTTTCCCCGAGGTAGCATTCTTAGTAATTAGTGTGACGGGTGAAGCGCGTCTTTCAGGTAAACGCACGTCAGGATTGTGAATACGTAGGCCTGGATCGCGGACACCAGAACTTCGAGAGCGTAGATCGCGACAACGCCGAGGATGGCGACCGGTGCGATGATAAAGCCTACTTGTGCAAAGCCCGCGAAAACCTTGAGAACCGCGTGGCCCGCCATCAGGTTACCTGCCAAACGAATGGAGTGGCTAACCGGGCGTACAAAGTAAGAGATAACTTCAATGATCGCGAGGATCGGGCGCAGCGCCAAAGGTGCTGAAGACACCCAGAAGAGTCCCAAGAAGGCTGCGCCGTTCTTTACAAAGCCAATGATTGTGACCGTAAAGAAGACTGCAAAAGCAAGGATCGCTGTAACTGCGATGTGAGAAGTTGTTGTGAACGACATTGGCAGCAAACCAAGGAAGTTCGAAATCAGGATGAAGATAAAGAGCGTAAAGATATACGGAAAGTATTTGATCCCGTCTTTACCCGTCACGTCTTCGACCATTGTATAGACGAAACCATAAAGTGTTTCGGCAACGGACTGGGTACGGCTTGGAACAACTGCGCGTTTGCGTGTGCCGATAACCAACAAGAGAACGATGCAAACCACGGCAATCGCCATCCACATTGTTACGTTGGTGATCGTGTACCAGTGGATCGGGCCTTCGCCAAACAGGCGGTGGACTTCAAACTGGTCGAGGGGGTGAAAGGACAATCCGCCCTCTGCGCTGTGTGCTTCGTCTGCCATCAGTCTTCGTCCTCGTGTTTGTCGGCTTGCTTTGCCAACGCTTCATTCTGCATCTCGGCGGCGCTTCGCATCATGGTCTTAACACCGGCTGCGAGGCCGAAAAATATAAACAGCACCATAAAGATGGGCATTGTACCGAACAAAACGTCCAGCCCGTACCCGATGCCAAACCCGATCCCTAGACCGGCGACCAATTCAATCACCATGCGCCATGCCATGTTGGCCTGCGAATAGTGCTCTTCTGACTGAGGTTTCTTATCGTCGCCCTTTGCTGCTGCAATCCGATCTTCCAGCGCTTTTAAGCGCGTCGATTGATCGTCATGGTCAGCCGGATCGGACATGAAGAGGCCCCTGCCTTGGTTGCCGGTGGTCTAAGGTTGCACAGGCTTAGAGTCAACAGATTGAATCTGTTCATTAACTCACTGAAATAAAATGATTTAATTTCGAGAAAGGCTGGTCATTTTGACGCAGGCAACGTCAGGATCGCGTTTTGCGTTATTCAACCATTTGGTTGACGTTTACCGCGTGTTGCGCTCAATACACGTATGGCCACGACATCGACACTCAAGCTTGATACTGTTTTCGCCGCCCTTGGCGATCCGACCCGCCGCGCGATCCTTGCGATGCTGCTAGAGGACGATATGGCCGTGACCGATGTGGCTGAACCGTTCGAAATGTCGTTGGCCGCGATCTCCAAGCATTTACAGGTCTTAACCTCAGCAGGCCTCATCAGCCAAGAAAAGCGAGGGCGTGTGAAATGGTGCAAGCTGGAACCAGATGCCCTTAAGGAAGCGTCCATATGGATGCAGGGGTTTGGCCAGTTCGAAGCCGTCAATCTTGATGATTTTGAAAGATTCCTGGCGCTAGAACTTCCGAACGAGGACATCGCCTCGGAATAAGCCTGATTCAATAGCGCTGCCGCCACCGCGCCGTCATTGACCACCTATTCGGATAGCTAAATCTCCCAGCCCTTTGCCTCCTCCTTGAGGAATGACAAAAATGCCTGAACCTTCGTCGTGCGATGCAAATCAACATGCGTCACAAGCCATAGGTCCCCCGACCAATCCGGCTTAGGTGGAATAACTTCGACCAGTTCTGGGTGCGACTTGAGAACAAGTGATGACACAAATCCAATGCCCGCTCCGGCCCGAACTGCATCCATCGTTGAACGGATGTCGGTCGTACGGAAAACAATGTTGTTGTGCGGAACTTTACTGATTAGCCACTGATAAAACGGGGCGCGGCTGCCTCTGTCGTCGTTACCTACGAACCAATGGTTCTTCAGATCGTCCTCTCCAGATGGAGCCCCATATTGTTCGATGTAAGAAGGCGCGGCGACCAAATGGATGCTTTGTGACATGAACGGTTGTACCACGTTGTCGGGTTGATCAGGCGCTTTGCCCGCACGAATTGCAACATGCGCTTCACCGTACTCAAGGCGGAACAGTCGATCGCCGGTCAAGAAACGCACCGTAAGGTCAGGGTTCTCCCGCCGGAATTTGGCAAGGACCGGTGTAAGTACGGGCGATAGCATTACCAACGATGTGACAACCAAATCACCAGAGACGCCTTCGCCGTGCCCGCGAATACGGCCTTCTAATTGTGCAAACTGATCATCGGTCGTCGTCGCGACCTGCATTAGGTCTTGGCCGGCCTCCGTTGCTGTGTAGCCCCGTGCGTGCCGCTGGAACAGCTTCACACCGAGCCGTTCTTCCAACGCATCGATATGGCGGATGACCGTGGCGTGGTGAACGCCCAGCGCATCTGCGGCGCCACTTACGGTGCCAATTTGAGCCACCTGATAAGCTGTGCGAATTTCATCCCAATTGTCCATGATGACCCCTGTGCAAATATGAACATGACCTGTTGAAAATGGATTATAGCGTTCGCAGGCGCAAAGGCCATATGACTAACATCACACATTCATGAGGTCCCAAATGACACACATCCTTCATATCGACGCATCTGCGAACACGACCACCACCAGCGTTAGCCGCGCGGCATCTGCCAAGTTGGTCGCGGACCTGGGTGGCACAGTCACTTACCGTGACCTTGCCCAAACTCCCCTGCCACAGATTGACGGTCCATGGGCGGATGCCCGTTTAACTGACCCAGATACACGCAGCGCCGAAGACGCCGAGCGCCTTGAATTGTCCGACGAGATCGTCGCTGAGGCTGCTGCGGCAGACGTAATTGTTATTGGCACCCCGATTTACAACTTCGCCGCTCCTGCGTCGCTAAAGGCATGGATGGATCTGATTGCTCGGCCCCGCGTGACGTTTCGTTATTCAGAAAACGGGCCCGAGGGTCTTTTGACAGGAAAGAAAGCTATAATCGCCGTGGCGAGTGGCGGTGTTCCCGTGGGTAGCGAAATGGACTTTCTATCCTCTCACTTACGTGTTTTCCTTGGGTTCATCGGCATCACGGACGTCGAATTCGTGGCTGCCAAAGACATTGTGCCGCCACTCGCCGCTTGATTGACTTAGCCCATGGGCCGCGTTTGACTAAGGTCAGAAAGGCGGCCCATGTACTTTGCGAAAGACACCGACGAGACACTCATCATTCGTGGCTACAGCTGGCACCGCTTTGCACTCGCATTGGTTTTCCTGCTCTGCACACCTCTATGGGTGTGGTTGCTATCTCACGTTGATGAACCAACTGAGCGCCTCATGGCTATGGGCGCTGGAGTGGTTGTACCGTTCACCATCTTCAAATGGGTCTGGGACACCTACGAAAACTGGCAGCTGGTTTTTGAATCGGACTACAATCTCGCTGCGATTTACAAAGGCCGTTGGGGCACACGTCAAACCGTGAAAACGTTTCCCTTAAGTGACGTCTCTGGCGCCGCACTTCATGAGCACACGGAAACCTACAGGACCAAGTCCGGCCAAACCCGCGAAAAACGGACCTATCATGTGGTCCTGAACCTCTCGACACAGCCGCGGCCCATATTTGTTGGTCAGGGGGATGAAGTAGATGTCTATCGCATTCAGAGAGGCATCAAGATGTGGCTGAATCGCCATGAACGCCGAAGTCAGGTTTTGACAACGGCTTGCTCTTCAGCCAGCGCTTGACTCGACAGCCTCTCAGGCCTAAACGCTCTTTCAAATCCGGAGTTTTAAACCTCCGGTCCTTGCCTATGCAGGGATCGCCCTCAGTCAGCGCGTTGCGCCCACTGGGGTAAAACTGCTTTGAATCGTCCCTATATTGGGGGCACCGATGAAACCGCCGCAAAGGATGCGCCCATGTTCGAGTCACTTTCAGATCGCCTAGGTGGCGTCTTTGATCGCCTCACCAAACAAGGTGCGTTGTCTGAGGACGACGTCAAAACAGCGTTGCGCGAAGTGCGCGTTGCGCTGCTTGAGGCTGACGTTTCCCTACCAGTCGCGCGGGATTTCATCAAAGCCGTCCAAGATAAGGCCTCTGGCCAGTCTGTCACGAAATCGGTCACACCCGGTCAGCAGGTCGTCAAGATTGTTCACGACGAGTTGGTGCATGTGCTTGCCGGTGACGGTGGCGACGGCAAACTGAAAATCGACAACCCGCCTGCGCCGATCCTGATGGTGGGCCTGCAGGGCTCTGGTAAGACAACAACGACGGCGAAACTTGCCAAGCGGATGTTTGAGCGTGAAGGCAAGCGCGTCCTTATGGCATCGCTTGACGTTAACCGCCCTGCCGCGATGGAACAGCTGGCGATCCTTGGTTCGCAAATCGGCGTGGACACTCTGCCGATCGTAAAGGGCGAGAACCCCGTACAGATCGCCAAGCGTGCCAAGACCCAAGCCGGACTTGGTGGTTATGACGTCTACATGCTCGATACTGCGGGCCGTTTGTCGATTGACGAAGAACTTATGCAGCAGGTCGAAGCGGTGCGCGATGTCGCCAACCCGCGCGAGACGTTGCTGGTGGTTGATGGCCTGACGGGTCAGGACGCCGTTCACACCGCTGAAAACTTTGATGAACGCATCGGCATTTCCGGCGTTGTTCTGACACGAATGGATGGCGATGGTCGCGGTGGTGCAGCCCTGTCCATGCGTGCCGTCACTGGCAAACCGATCCGCTACGTTGGTCTTGGCGAAAAGATGGACGCGATCGAAGAATTCCATGCTGATCGCGTCGCAGGCCGTATCCTTGGCATGGGCGATATCGTGTCGCTCGTTGAAAAAGCCCAAGAAACCATCGAGGCCGAGCAAGCCGAACGTATGATGAAACGGTTCCAAAAGGGCCGGTTCAACATGAACGACATGAAAATGCAGCTCGACCAGATGATGAAAATGGGCGGCATGGAAGGCATGATGGGCATGATGCCCGGCATGAAGAAAGCCGCCAAACAGATCGAAGAATCCGGCATGGACGACAGCGTTTTGAAACGCCAGATCGCGCTGATCAATTCGATGACCAAAAAAGAACGCGCAAACCCGCAGTTGTTGCAGGCATCCCGCAAGAAACGCATTGCGGCCGGTGCAGGCCTTGAGGTCCGCGAACTCAACCAACTGATCAAAATGCACCGACAGATGTCGGACATGATGAAGAAGATGGGCAAAATGGGTAAAGGTGGCATGCTTAAGCAAGCCATGAAGGGCATGATGGGCAAAGGCGGCGGTATGCCGGACATGAACGACCCAGCCGCAATGGAAGCAGCCGCAAAACAATTAGGCGCAAATATGCCAGCTGGCGGCTTGCCTGGTTTGGGCGGCTCAGCGCTGCCCCCCGGCCTGTCTGGGTTCGGCAAAAAGAAATGACTTTGACCGTCACCATACCCACGCTTGAAACAGAGCGTCTGGTGCTGCGTCCAGCTATGCTGTCGGATGCGAAGGCGTTCATGGCGTTTTTGATGTCGGAACGCGCGAAATTCGTTGGCGGGCCTGTTGTCGAAGGCTATGCCGCACGCAGTTTCGCAGGTTTTCTTGGTCAATGGATGCTGCGTGGCTATGGCTATTTCATCGGTGCACTTAAGTCTGATCCAGAAGCACCTTTGGGTGGGTTTGGTGTTTTTCACCCCGTGAATATCGAAGAACCTGAATTCGGCTGGGCGCTTTATGACGCGGCTTATGAAGGCAAAGGCTACGCGACTGAAGCTATGCGCACGGTCATTCCTTGGGCTTGGGACGTGATTGGTACGAACACAGCCCAAAGCCACATTGATGAAGGCAACGACGCCTCTGTCGCCGTGGCAAAAGCACTGGGCGCTACGTTTGATGCAGAAGAAACCCGCATCGCCAATGCACCGGGTGGGGATTTCGGCGACGAAGGCAGCCCACTCGTCAACATTTGGCGTCACCACAAAGGGAGCCTGACATGACCGACGCTGTTATCCGCGCGGCGGACCTTCTAAAAGAACACCGCGACAGCATTGATCGCCTTGATGCGATCCTCGTCTATACCTTGGGCGAGCGGTTCAAGCACACGCAGGCTGTGGGGAAACTCAAAGCCAGCCACGACCTTCCCCCGTCCGATCCCGCCCGCGAAGAGGCGCAGATCGCACGACTAGAAGATTTGGCAGACAGGGCGTCACTCGACCCCGAATTCGCCAAGAAGTTTCTCAACTTCATCATCGCTGAAGTCATTCAGCACCACAAAAATCATCAAGATAAACCCTAAAGGAACTAACATCATGGCTATGAAAATTCGCCTCGCACGCGGTGGCTCCAAGAAGCGCCCGTTTTACCGTATTGTTGCTGCGGACTCCCGCATGCCACGTGACGGCCGTTACGTAGAAAAGCTCGGCACATATAATCCTCTGCTGGCCAAAGACGACGAAAACCGCGTTCAGATGAACATGGAACGCGTCAACTACTGGTTGGGCGAAGGTGCACAACCAACAGACCGTATTTCCCGTTTCCTCGAAGCAGCTGGTGTTGTTGAGAAGAAAGAGCGCGCAAACCTTAAAAAAGGTGAGCCAGGCAAGAAAGCTGTTGATCGCGCTGAAGAAAAAGCTGCTAAAGTTACTGCTGCCGCTGAAGCTGCTGCCGAAGCTGCTGCTGCACCTGCAGAAGAAGCTCCTGCTGAGGAAGCACCAGCAGAAGAAGCCGCAGCTGAATAAGCGCCGCTTTAACGCTATTTGGTGGGGCGGCACAGATCGCCCCACCGTTTTGACGCACTAGGATTTGCCCATGTCTGAGGACCGCATCATTGTCGGAACACTCGCTGGATCTTTTGGGGTCCATGGGGATGTGCGCCTAAAATCATTCTGTGCCGACCCAGAGGCACTGGCCGATTACACACCGTTGATGCGCGCCGATGGCGCGCTGATCACGACAATCGTCCTAAAGGGCCAGACCAAAGGCGCTTTGATTGCGCGCGTGGACGGCATCACCACCAAAGAACAAGCCGACGGTCTGCGCGGCATGGAGCTGTTTGCGACCCGCGAACAACTGCCGTCCCTGCCAGACGACGAATTTTACCACGCCGACCTTGTCGGTCTGATGACCTATGACACCGGCGGTGCCGAACTGGGCCGCGTAAAGGCCATTCAGAGCAACGGCGCGGACGATCTACTTGAAATCATCAGCCCAAGCGACAAAGACACCGTATTGGTACCGTTTTCAAAGGCCGTCGTACCGACGGTTGATCTGGCGTCAGGGCGCATTGTGCTCGATCCGCCGCGTGGGTTGTTCGCAGAAGACGACACGGCCGAATAATGTCCCGGCCGCGCGTGATCGTCCACGCTGGCTTTCACAAAACCGGCACGACGACAGTCCAAAAATTTCTTCGCGCCAATGGCAAACATATTTATCCGCGTTGCGCCCTCGTGCTGCCGGGTAGATTGCGCAAAGGTGCCGCCCGCATGGCCGTCCGCTTTTCGCGGTTTGGAACGGACGCTTTGCTAGATCAATTCGGAGAGGACCTGCGTGACGTGTTGAGCGCGATCGAAGTCAAGAACCGCGCTGTTCTTATTTCAGATGAAAATCTTTCGGGGCGTATGCCCGGTCGGGACGGTCAGCCAAATTACGAAGCCGCCCCTGCCCTGATGGCCCGTGCCGAAACGGTCATCCGCGAAGTGTTCGGAACCGACGCTGATGTGGTGTTTCAATTTACTACCCGCGCGCCAGACGCATGGCTGCGGTCTTCGTATAAACACAACTTGCGTACATCCCGTTTGGTGATGGATGAGGCCGAATACACGGCAACCTACCGCGGGGCGGCAAACCTAGCCACGGTTGTGCAGGATGTGGAACAGGCTGTCACGGGCGCGGTTCACGTCGCTAATCTAAAAGACCTCACAGGGGGATTAGGCCCTGCCCAACCTCTCATTGACCTTATCGGGTTACCAGATCATCTAGGCCGCCGATTAACGCCCCATCCAGCCCAAAACGCGGGGCCAAATGATGGGCTTGTAGATGATTTGCTTGCGCTCAATCGCAGCGCGTTGTCGGATGAGGCGCTGAAGGCGGCTAAGATGGATTTGCTTGGAAAGGCACAAGAAGATGACGGATAAACCCACCAAATCTATCGGTCGCAAGTCGGTGCAGGTCAGCGCCAAGCCGCAAGAGCTAATGACCGACAAGCCCCAGCTCGCCAATGCGTGGACCGCACAGGTCATCACATTGTTCCCCGATGCCTTTCCAGGGTTGCTGGGCGAAAGCCTGACGGGAAAGGCCCTGAAAGACGGGATTTGGCAGTTACAGGCGACCGATCTGCGGCGCTATGGCGTGGGCAAACATCGCAACGTCGATGACACGCCATCAGGTGGCGGCGCGGGCATGGTGCTGCGGGCCGACGTCGTGGCCAACGCGATCGGCGACACCCGCCGCAAGGCACGTGGACGGATGCCTCTGCTATACCTCAGCCCCCGCGGTGTGCCATTCACCCAGAAAATCGCTCAGGATCTAAGTGAACAAGACGGCGTGACGCTGTTGTGTGGCCGCTTTGAGGGTGTCGACGAGAGGGTTCTAGAACACTACGAGATCATGGAAGTTTCCATGGGGGACTACGTTCTGACTGGTGGCGAATTGCCCGCGATGACATTGATCGATGCCTGCGTGCGCTTATTGCCCGGCGTATTAGGAAATGCAGAAAGCGCGGTTGAGGAAAGCCATTCCAACGGTATGTTGGAACACCCCCAATATACCCGCCCCGCGGAATGGGAGGGCCGTACAATTCCGCCGGTTCTAACGTCGGGCGACCACAAGAAGGTCGCGCAATGGCGGCGTGAGATGTCGGAGAAGATCACCAAAGAACGCCGCCCCGATTTGTGGGCGAAGCAGGACAAAACATAAGACCCAGATCGGCAGATCATCAAAGGTCGTCGATAATCGGGTGCCACAGGCCACTTCAAATGTCTTGATCTTGATCAAGGCGGGAACAGGTCTTGAGATGATTAGTATGTTCAGAGAGCTTTTACGTCTGAACAGGAGACTAACATGTCCGACAAGCAAACGACTGTCGTAATCAAGGTTCCCGAAGCCGTTGGCATTTTCGACACCGCAGAGGATCTGCAGAAGGCATTTTATGACTTGCGAATGGTTGGGATCCATCATTCTGACATCAGCCTCTTGGCGGATGAGAAAACTCTGAAAGAAAAGCTCGGTAAGGCTTACTGGCGAACCCCTGATCTTGAGGATGACCCAAAAGCGCCGCGCGCGAATTTCGTGTCCGAGGAAGCCATTGGCGAATTGGAAGGCGCAATTGCAGGCGGGCTGTTCTTTGTCGGTTCTTACATAGCAATGGCCGCCATGCTGACACCTGCCAGTACAATTGCCGCATCAATCGCTGCGATTGCCATCGGCGGAAGCCCCGCTGCGGTCGTAGGAACATTGCTGGCACGCCGCGTTGGTAATCATCATAAAGACTATTACGCAGATCAGATCGAACGAGGCGGTATCCTTCTTTGGGTTCGCGTGCGGGACAAAGAACACGAACATCTAGCGGTCAAAATCATGAAAGGTCACTCTGGTAGAGATGTTCATGTCCACTCGTGGAGCAAATGATCTTTCATTGCAGGTCAGCGGCCGACAGCCCGATACAAATGAGGTCTCGAATTGAATACTGAATTGAGTGGTAATAGCGCACCAGAAGCGCCGACCCTGCGGCGTACGCTAACTCTACCGTTGCTGACCCTATATGGGCTGGGCGTAACTGTTGGTGCAGGCATTTATGTCTTGATCGGGACGACTGTCGCGCAGGCAGGTGCCTATGCTTGGGTTTCATTCCTACTGGCGGCTATCGTGGTTGCCTTTACTGCCTTCTCCTATGCAGAGCTCGCGACGCGGTTTCCTGTCAGTGCCGGTGAAGCTGCTTATGTCGACGCGGGCTTTAACAGCCCAAACCTCGCGCGGCTGGTTGGGCTATTGGTTGTGGCCTCGGGCATGGTGTCCGCGTCGGCTGTTTCGGTCGGTGCGGCGGGGTATCTTGGGGGGCTTATCCCTGTGTCGCAGTCTGTGTTAATCATCGCTGTTGTTATTTCTATGGGGGTCTTGGCTTGGTGGGGGATCACGCAATCCGTCAGCGTCGCTGCCTTGATTACCCTCATTGAAATCTGTGGGCTGATCTTTGTGATCTCTTGGGGTTTCGGAATGTCCGAGAATGGCGGTGTGACGCCTGCCGAACTTATCCCGCCCTTAACAGGTCCCCATTGGAGCGGCATCGCAGCTGCCTCGCTGCTGGCGTTCTTCGCCTTCATCGGCTTTGAGGACATGGTTAACGTCGCTGAAGAAGTCGCTGACCCGCGTCGCACAATACCAACCGCGATTATTCTAACACTGATCGCGGCGACAATCCTGTATGTTGCGGTATCTATCGCCGTGTTGATGTCTGTTCCCACCGATACCCTTGCGGTTTCAGCCGAACCGCTGACGCTGGTGTTTGCCAACGCACCCTCTAGCGTTCAGGTGGGTTTTGCGGCGATTGCCGTGGTGGCAACGGTAAACGGTGTGCTGATCCAGATGATCATGGCCTCGCGCGTGTTGTACGGCATGGCGGACCGCGGCCAGCTCCCGACAGTCCTAGCCCGCTTGTCGCCCCGCACACAGACCCCATGGGTGGCAACGCTATTTGTTGCCGTGGCGATCATGGTCTTGGCGCTTTTCCTCCCTATTGAAAGCCTTGCAGGGTGGACGTCACAGATCGTTTTGGGCGTCTTCGTCTTTGTGAACATCGCGCTGATTATGATCAAACGCGGCGATAGTTCGGGGGGTGATCATTTCTCTGTACCGATGGTCGTGCCCGTGTTGGGGATCGTCACCAGCTTTGTATTGCTTGGCAGCACTTTTCTTTGATCCGGTTTCGCAGAACTAGAGAGCGCTGAAAAACCACCAGCTAAGCTGAGCAGCATCGACTTCTCTTGTCGCGGGACCTTGCAAGCGAGTACTGCGCTGGCCCACCCCGGGCCAGTCATGGCCATGCCCATGTATCAGAACATAGGTCAGCGGCGCGGTACATGGTGCGTACTGAGATATATGCGCCTCTGTTCCATCATTGGCGCGATCAATCTCTTGCGTTGTCACAGCACCGGAACATCTATTCCGACGTTCCCAAACTGCTAAACTATCTTGCGCTGAAAGGGTGGCCCCTAAACGGCTCCCCTCCGGTCTGCCCGTATGAGGTGCGATTGGGTCCTCTGTGCCATGAAATAAAATCGCGGGCACCGCTGCCCCGTTTGCACAAGTGTAAGCCGTCGGCAGCTTCGTCGCGACGACGGAAATCGCTGCGATCAGATCAGGCCGGTCGCAAGCCATACGCATAGCCATCCCACCGCCATTTGAATGCCCCGTTAGATAAACCCGCTGCGGATCGGCAAGGCCATCAGACACCAACGATCCAATCAATGCGGACAAGTAGCCCACGTCATCCACAGGATTGTCTGGCGAACGTCCATCATTCCACCTTCGCCCTTCGCCGTTCGGGTAAACCACAACAAACCCGTTCCGCCTCGCCAACTGATCGAAAGACGTCTTACGCTGCATATTACGAGAGGTCCCCAGAAAACCGTGCATGGCAATGATTACGGGCGCGGCAACCGACGTGTCAGAACGCCCGTCGGATATGGCCACGGTGCGGCCCAAGAACTGTTCACTTATGGCGGGTGCCGCACTAAGCAGGACCAAAACAAGCGCCGTCAAAACTGATCGCATCTGAAGCCTCCTATGTGGAAGTCTTCGACCAAAGACGCCACGCGTCAATACCCGTCAAACCACTGCGCAAACACTTGCTATAAACAGCACATGCCCCTATACGGCCCAAGTCTGCGTCCCAAATGAGTCGTTGGACCTTTTTGGTATGGCCGTGACCTCTTCACCACGAACCCGCCAGATAGCATTACAAGGCAGCGAAACCTTTGGTGGGCGACTTGATCGACCCGATGAAGACCAAAGCTCTGGCAGCTCTCACATCCGCGGGCAAACCGCGTGAAAACTAAGGAGAAGGTCATGAACCTGATCGCACAAATCGAGGCGGAACAAATCGCCGAACTGGGTAAAGACATCCCAGACTTTAAAGCCGGTGACACAATCCGTGTTGGCTTCCGCGTGACCGAGGGAACTCGTACACGTGTTCAGAACTACGAAGGCGTATGCATCGCTCGTAAAAACGGTTCCGGCATTGCTGGTTCGTTCACAGTTCGCAAAATTTCCTTTGGTGAAGGCGTAGAACGTGTGTTCCCGCTGCACTCCACCAACATCGACAGCATTACAGTAGTCCGTCGTGGCCGCGTTCGTCGCGCCAAGCTGTACTACCTGCGCACCCGCCGTGGTAAGTCCGCACGTATCGCTGAAAAGACAAACTACCGTCCGCTCTCCAGCGGCGCAGACGCGTAAGGATTATCGAGATGAAAAAAGATATTCACCCAGATTACCACATCGTCGAAGTCAAACTGACAGACGGTACTGCGTACCAGATGAAATCCACATGGGGCGCCGAAGGCGACTCTATGCAGCTGGACATTGACCCTACCGTGCACCCTGCATGGACAGGCGGTAACTCCCGCTTGATGGACACGGGTGGTCGTGTTTCCAAGTTCAAGAAAAAATACGAAGGTCTGGGCTTCTAAAGCACCTACCTTTTGGAAAAAGAAAACGCCGCTCCTACTTGGGGGCGGCGTTTTTCGTTTGGGATCGTTAATGCACTGGCGCATGATGCATCGAACCGACCTATCACCGGAGAAATCACATGGCTTTCGCAACGTTCATAGATAGCTTCCCCTCCCTCGATGTGCCAATCCCTCAAACTACGGTCACAACCAAGGCTATCGCATCGGATGCTGGGCTTGTTGTGTTCTTCACGTTCCACGAAGACTTCGAACTACCGCCCCATTCTCACAAAGGCCAATGGGGAACGGTCGTCATGGGGCAGATTGAGTTGACCATGGATGGAACGTCCAAGGTTTACGGACCGGGCGAAAGCTACGACATTCCTTCCGGCATGGTGCACAGCGTTAAAGTCAAATCTGGCACGCAAGCTATCGACGTATTTGAAGAAGGCGACCGCTACGGCCTCAAAGACTGACGTCCGAATGCATTCACTATTCTTGTGTCGAACAGAAAAGGGCCGCCCCAGATAGGGCGCCCCTTCAAATAGTTTCTTGAATACATTCGTACCGGTAATTGGGATTACGCCCCCAGCACTGCGTTCAGCACAAAGAAGATCACGGCGGACAACAGCGCGGCAGCTGGAACTGTGATGACCCATGCAGCGATGATCGTCAGGAAGTGCGAGCGGCGTACCAGCTTACGGCGACGGCGTTCTTCTACGGAGTAGATAGGCTTATCCGGCATCGCCGCACGGGCGTTGCGCAAGCGACGCTCTGCGTCCCATTCACGGAAGAACCCGACGCCAAACACACCACCAACAGCGATGTGTGTGGAGCTTACGGGCAGGCCCAGCCAAGAAGCCACGATCACTGTGATGGCTGCGGACAGCGCCACACAATAGGCACGCATCGGGTTCAGTTTGGTGATCTGGCTGCCGACCATGCGGATCAGTTTTGGCCCAAACAGGAACAGACCGAACGAGATACCAAACGCACCGATGACCATCACCCAGAACGGGATGCCGAACGAATGCGTGAAATCACCGGATTGCGAAACCTGCACGATCGCCGCAAGTGGTCCAACCGCGTTCGCAACATCGTTGGCGCCATGTGCAAAGCTCAGCAATGCCGCAGACACGACCAGCGGAATACCAAACAGAACCTTGAGAGATTTGTTGCGGTTTTCCAGACCTTCGGATTGCTTTTTGATAACTGGGATCATCACCATCCAGACCAACACGGCAATCGCCAAGCCAATCAACAGCGCAGTCGGCATGTCGATTTTGATGATTTTCTTAAGGCCCTTGAGCGCCAAATAAGCGCCGAAAGCCCCCGCCATAATTCCCACAAGAACAGGAACCCAACGACGCGCGGCTGCAATCTTGTCGTCTTGATAGATGATACGAGATTTGATGATGAACAGGAAAAACGCAGCAATCGCGCCGCCCAAAACAGGCGAAATCACCCAAGACGCAGCAATCGCGCCCATGGTGCCCCAACTGACAGCGCCAAAACCCGCCGCCGCAATGCCAGCACCCATCACGCCCCCAACGACCGAATGTGTCGTGGAAACGGGTGCGCCGACGAAGGTCGCAAGGTTAACCCACAACGCAGCAGACAAAAGCGCGGCCATCATAGCCCAGATGAATGTTGTCGCAGTGCCCATGCTTTCGGGCGCGATGATGCCTTTGGCAATGGTGGACACAACGTCCCCGCCCGCAATTAGGGCGCCTGCGCTTTCAAACACGACGGCAATACCAATTGCGCCGCCCATGGTAAGCGCGTTGGCACCCACAGCTGGCCCCATGTTGTTGGCGACGTCATTCGCGCCAATGTTGAGCGCCATGTAAGCGCCCAAACAGGTAGCAACGATCACAACCATAGAATTTGTAGATTGGCCGAAGAACAGCGCAGCCGCCAAACCAGCGAGCACAATAAACACCAGCGAGATCCCTGGACCGACCATCGGGCGGGCCACATACTGTGTCGCGACTTCTAATGTTGAATAGCGTGCCAGATCTCGGTCTAGCGTTTCAAGGTGGCGTGCGTCGCCCTTGTTATCGTCACTCATTGGTTCCCCCCGCATTAAGTGGGATCACCTGTGACAGCGAGTCGCCTAAATTTCAATCCCGCAAGATCGCGTAGCCAGCAGAGTTAATCGCCAATTACGCTCAGAATCGACTTTAATTCAGGTTCATCGACCAGTTCTGCCGCTTCTTCAGGGGTGGCCCATTTACGTTCGCGTTGGCCCGCCTCAGGGAAGTCATTGGCGAGATTGTCGACTTCGACCGAGTAAACAAGCGTCTCAACCGGAACCGGAAGACCAGAATTCATGACCTTATCGTAGCTGTAGCTGCCAATAGAGGTGCTATCCGCCCGACCGTTTTCAACGCCCGCTTCTTCCCATGCTTCTTGTGCTGCGGCTTCAGCCGAGGCGAGACCATTGATGGGCCATCCTTTGGGGATGATCCAACGGCCCGTTCCGCGGCTGGTGACCAACAGAACCTCTTTGCCGCGCTTGGACTCGCGATGGCACAGAGCCGCCACCTGAAGCTTTTTCGGGCGACGGAACATGGGCGCGACATAGTCACGAAGAAACGTATCTACTTTGGACATCTACTACTAACTGCCAGTTTTTGTTTTATTATTTGCCAACAATATAAGTAGATGCCCGCCGAATTGCAACTTAGGCGCTCGGCTTGCGCGGTTTGCGGCGTCGGTTGCCGCCGCCAGGCTTACCGCCACCAGGATTGCCACCGCCACCCTGAGGGCGTCCGCCACCGGGTTTGCCGCGTCCTTTACCACCACCGCCGCCGAAACGACGACCACCGCCACCCCCGCCGCGTTTAGGCTTGGCTTCTTCTTCGTCGCGCGCCCAAGGGCGGCCACCAGCAACGGGGATATCCGCCTTCATCGCCTTTTGAATGTCGCGCAGTTCGCCCATTTCGTCTGGCGCACAGAATGCAATCGCCATCCCTTCGGCACCGGCTCGTGCGGTACGGCCGATCCGGTGGACATAGTTTTCAGGTACGTTCGGCAAGTCGTAGTTATAGACGTGCTTTACCTCTGGAATATCCAGACCACGGGCCGCAACATCCGTCGCCACAAGAATTTTCACCTTGCCGGCTTTGAAATCGGTGATCGCGCGGTCACGCTGGCCTTGGCTTTTGTTGCCGTGGATCGAAGCAGACTTAAAGCCCTTCTTTTCCAGCAATTTATGAAGCTTTTCAGACCCGTGCTTTGTGCGACCAAAAACAATCGCCCGTTCATCGCGGTGTTTGTCGATCAGTTCCAACAACAGGTCAGTCTTTGCTGCCTTGGCAACGAAATGAACGGATTGTTCGATCCGATCGACGGCTTTACCCGGTGCATTCACTTGCACCCGCATCGGGTTATCAAGGAAGGCCCCTGCAAGTTCAGCCATCAGTTTTGGCATTGTCGCGGAGAACAGCATTGTTTGACGCGGTGTGGCCAACAGCGGAGCGATTTGGCGCAGCGCATGGATGAACCCCATGTCGAGCATTTGGTCAGCTTCGTCGAGAACGAGGAATTTGGTGTCGTCCAAGCGCACGGCCTTGCGGTCCAGCAGGTCAATCAGACGGCCCGGCGTTGCGACCAACAAGTCAACACCGCGTTCCAGCTTTCGGATTTGGCCAACGATGCCAGCACCACCAACGACCAACATCGTCTTAAGGTGTGTGCCTGTTGTGTAAGCCGCGAGGTTCTCTTGAATCTGTTTTGCCAACTCACGGGTTGGGGCCAAAATCAGCGCACGGGCTGTTTTCGGGTCAGGCTTACCCTGTTCTTTCAAAAGCATATCAATCATCGGCAAGCCAAAGGCCGCCGTTTTACCACTGCCCGTTTGGGCAAGGCCCATCACGTCGCGGCCGTTCATAGCATGCGGGATGGCTTGGGCTTGGATCGGCGTTGGATCAGTGATCCCTTGGCGTTCCAGTTCTTTAATCAGTCGGGGCGCGAGGCCCAGCATATCGAAATCCATGTATTTTCCTTGGATCGGGGCGGACACATCAGCACCCGCGTAAAAATGTCGCCACAGGCCCGAACGGCCGCGGCATCGCAAAAGGGATGCGCCAAAGGCTCGCGGTGGGCCGAATGCCCATGCCTAACAAAATCGAGGCCCGCCGACTGGCGCGGCGCCCCTGCGTGATGGTGGGAACCTTTGGCTGATACTCCTGTGCGCCCCATTTGCTTTTCGGGGCGCCTGCTCACGCGGCAGCCGGTATCAGACCTGAGGGCCAAATGGGGCCTATATGCCCACAAGTCAATCCCTCTTTGCCTTGCGTCCCGCCGCGCCTATAGTTACGCCACGCACTTCGGACAACGATCCGGATCAACAAAGGGGCAAATGGCAGTGGCACATATTATCGTCGTGGGGAACGAAAAGGGCGGCGCGGGTAAATCAACCGTATCGATGCACGTAGCAACAGCCCTTTCACGCATGGGCCATAAGGTTGGCACGCTTGATCTGGACTTGCGCCAGAAAACGCTGGGCCGCTATGTGACCAATCGTCAGAAATACATGGCCGAACAGGGTTTGGAACTGCCAACGCCCACGTACCACGACCTCCCCGAGGTAGATCCTGCAACCTTGCGCGATGGTGAGAACATCTTTGACCACCGCTTATCTGTTGCGGTCGCGGGTTTGGAACCTGACAATGATTTCATCCTGATCGATTGCCCAGGTAGCCACACGCGCCTGTCCCAAGTCGCGCATTCGCTGGCGGACACGTTGATCACCCCATTGAACGACAGCTTCATCGATTTTGACCTGTTGGCCCACATCGACAGCGACGGTGAAACGATCACCGGTCCTGCCGTCTATAGCCAAATGGTCTGGAATGCGCGTCAGCTGCGGGCGCAGGCAGGTTTCGAACCCATCGATTGGGTTGTCGTCCGAAACCGGATGGGCGCGCAGAACATGGTGAACAAACAAAAGATGGAAGCCGCGATTGAAAAACTATCCAAGCGGATCGGCTTTCGCACGGCACCCGGGTTTAACGAGCGGGTCATCTTTCGTGAATTGTTCCCACGTGGCCTGACCTTGCTGGACCTGCGCGATTTGGGCGTAAAAGGTCTGAACATCTCGAACGTCGCAGCCCGCCAAGAACTACGCGACCTGATCAAGGCGCTGAACTTGCCGGGTGTCACCGTCGATTTCTAAGCTGGGTTAAGGCCCGTTGCCGATGAACCCATAAAATCGGACAGTACAGCGGCCAGCCCCAACAGGAACAGAACCCCTACAAATACGATCAGCATTTTTCGTATTCCGAATCCTGCACTGGTTTTTGGAACTACGTCGTCCGCGTCGGTCGCCTCGTAGGCGTGGATCGGTTCGGGGGTGTTCGGTGATAAGTCTTGGGTTTCGGACGGTGTGTCCGTCGGACGGGAATGCAGCACGAACACGCCCAATGCAGCGAACCCGACACCGCCAGCGATTTTTGCCATCAACCCGAAAATAGTGGTCGCGCCAATCGAAACCTTTTCGAGGAGGCCCGAACCAATCCCAAATGATTGCATGAAAGCCCCTGCAACCAAGACGGCAAGAGCTATCATGCCAAGCACCAGCGGCGCGCGCGCGATCATTCTATCGTTTGCAAAACTAAGTGCCATCAAAACCGCTCCTTACGAAAAAACCGGCCTCAGTTTGCCAAACATGTTAGGCAAAATTTAGGCGCATTCGAGTCGTTTTTTCGCGGAACTTACTTCGCAGGGCCTTGCAGACGGTCGATAATCGGGCAATCGGGCCGGTCATCCCCAGCGCAGGTTTCCACAAGATCGGCAAGAGTTGCACGCATGGCTTCCAACCCTGATATTTTGCTTTCGATCTCGGCGAGATGCTGTTTTGCAATGGATCGCACGTCGCCACTGGCGCGGTCTTGGTCTTCCCAAAGCGCCAGAAGGTTGCGGCAGTCCTCAATCGAGAACCCAAGGCCGCGGGCCTGCGCCAAGAAGGTAAGTTTGTGCAAATGCGCCGCATCGAAGTCGCGGTAACCATTGACAGCGCGGTCCGGCGTGACCAACCCGATATCCTCATAGTAGCGGATCGTTTTGGCGGGCAGTCCCGATTTTTCTGCTGCGTCTTTAATGTTCATCAGACTCCTCCTTTGACCCAACGCAGCCGCAAGGCATTGCTAACCACCAACACACTGGACGCCGCCATCGCGAGGGCGGCCAGTTGTGGCGACAGCAGGCCGAGCGCGGCCACGGGCACCAATACGACGTTGTAGCCAAAGGCCCAGCCAAGGTTTTGCCAGATGTTTCGAATGGTGCGTCGGCTGATTTCAACGGCCCGCAAAACGCCCAGCGGGTTGCCCGAGACCAGCACCACATCTGCGCTTTCAACAGCTACGTCGGTGCCATCACCCATGGCTATGCCGACATCCGCCGTTGCTAATGCAGGCGCGTCGTTGATGCCATCCCCCACAAAGGCGACCGTACGATCACCTTTTTGGAGTGCACGAACCGCATCGACCTTCCCCTCAGGAAGCACGCCCGCGACGACCTGATCGATACCCAATCGTGCGCCAAGCGCGTCCGCAGCGGCCTGCGCGTCGCCAGAAATCATCACAACCTCAACCCCGCGATCCTGCAGCGCTTGTACGGTTGCAGCGGCTGTCTGCTTTGCCTCGTCCTGCAAAGCCAGAATGCCTGCGACCTGTCCGTCTATTGAAACATACACAGGTGTCAGGCCAGCGGTTGCCGTTATTTTATCGTGAGTCCCGAAACGTTCCATCATTGCGGCGTTACCGATCACAATTTGGCGCCCATCAACGGTTCCTGTCACCCCGTGACCGGGAATGGTTTCCACATTCTCAGCGTCGGGCAACACCGTATTGGCAAAGGCAACTATGGCGCTTGCTAATGGATGGTTGGAAGCACTTTCGACAGCGGCAACGGCAGCGAGATCAACATCAGACAGCGTAGAAGAGACCACAGCAGGTTTGCCCATCGTTAAGGTCCCAGTCTTATCAAACGCCACAACATCAACGCCGTGTAGCGCCTGCAACGCATCACCACGTCGGAACAACACGCCAAGGTCCGCTGCGCGACCTGTGCCAACCATTATCGACGTCGGAGTGGCCAACCCCATGGCACAAGGGCACGCAATGATCAGCACAGAGACACCCGCAACAAGAGCTTGCGGTAAAGTGCCAAACAAGAGCCACGTCAAAGTAGTCACCATTGCGATGGCCATGACTGCGGGCACAAACCAAAGAGTGATCTTGTTGACGAGGTCTTGCACCGGCAATTGCGCGCCCTGTGCCTCCGTGACCATGGCGATGATCCGCGCAAGCATCGTGTCCGACCCTACTGCGCGAGCCTCCATCACGAGGGTAGATGTACCGTTGATTGTGCCTGCAACCAGATGATCATCAATGGCCTTATCAACAGGCATCGGTTCGCCCGAAATCATGCTTTCGTCGACATACCCCGCGCCCTTGCGCAGCACACCATCAACCGGAATCCGCCCGCCCGCCGCGATGTGAATCACATCGCCAATTTGGACAGCATCAAGCGGGACATCTTCTAGCGTGTCGCCCCTTTCGACGCGAGCAGTGTCAGGGCGCAAGCCGATAAGTCGTTTGATTGCGACCCCCGTGCGTCCCTTGGCGCGGGCTTCAAGATAGCGGCCCAGCAGGATCAACGTCACGATCACGGCGGCGGCTTCGAAATAGACGGCGACAGACCCCTCGGGCAGCCACTGGGGGCGAAATACCGAAACGGTCGAATAGGACCAAGCGGCTGTGGCCCCGAGCACAACCAGAGAATTCATATCTGGTGCACGGCGCAACAAGGCGGGCACGCCTTTACGGTAGAATGACAGGCCGGGGCCGATCAGAACAAGCGTCGCCAATGCGAATTGTATCAGCCAACTGTTCTGTGTCCCAAGAACCCAAGCAATGAAATGGTGGACGCTCGGAAACACATGTCCGCCCATCTCAGCCACAAAGATTGGAAGTGTCAGGGCCGCCGCAATTAAGGTATTGCGCAATAAGGCAGGCGTTTCGTCGACGTTATCTTGTGGCAAATCACCAGCGGCCAAAGGTTTGGCTGCATACCCTGCTCGTGTGGACGCGGCCGCTATTTGGGCCGCAAGTTTCGCAGGCGCATCCACTGTTGCTGTGTGATCCGCCAAGTTCACATTCGCCGAGATCACGCCTTCGACCCCAGCCAGCGCCTTCTGGGCTCGCGCAGCGCAGCCGCCACAGGTCATTCCTTCAATCTCGAATCGTAGAGTTGCCATGGGGGATCCTTGTTTATGCAGGTCATATAGAGGTTCCAGTTACAGGAAGGTCAAGACCCGCTTGGCAATCGCCCAATTGGACCTATGAGCGGTAGGTAGCTGGCCCTATCTGCCGCACAACAAAACCGTGATAGTTTTGGAACCACCCCTTCAATGCCCCTGATTCCAAACGGAGGTCCCAATGGACGGAATGACTGCAAACGACCTGAGCCACGTAGTTGACGCCGATCGCGCCCACGTTTGGCACCACCTTGTTCAGCACAAGCCCTTTGAAGACGGCGAGCCGCGGATCATCGTCGAAGGCAAAGGCATGCGCGTTTGGGACCAACACGGCAAAGAATCCATCGACGCCGTGTCTGGCGGTGTTTGGACCGTCAATGTTGGCTATGGCCGTGAAAGCATCGCAAATGCCGTCCGCGACCAAATCCTGAAGATGAATTTCTTCGGTGGCACGGTCGGATCTATTCCGGGTGCTTTGTTCGCGGAAAAGCTGATGTCCAAAATGCCGGGAATGACGCGGGTCTATTACGCGAACTCGGGCTCCGAAGCGAACGAGAAAGCCTTTAAGATGGTGCGCCAGATCGCGCACAAACGTTACGGCGGCAAGAAACACAAGATCCTCTATCGGGACCGTGATTATCATGGCTCTACAATTGCCGCGATGTCGGCGGGTGGTCAGGATGAACGCAACGCGCAGTACGGCCCTTTTGCACCGGGGTTCATTCGCGTGCCCCACTGCATGGAATACCGCAAGCATGAACAGGATGGCGCGCCGGACGAGAACTATGGCGAATGGGCTGCAAACCAGATCGAAGAAGTGATCCTGCGCGAAGGCCCTGATACAGTCGGCGCATTGTGCCTTGAACCTGTCACTGCGGGTGGCGGCGTGATCGAAGCACCCGAAGGCTACTGGCCGCGCGTTTCAGAAATCTGCAAGAAGTACGACATCTTGCTGCATATCGATGAAGTTGTCTGCGGCGTTGGCCGCACTGGGAAATGGTTCGGATATCAGCACTATGATGTCCAACCTGATTTCGTGACGATGGCCAAAGGTGTGGCCTCTGGCTATGCGGCGATTTCGTGCTGTGTTACCTCTGAAAAGGTATTCGAGCTGTTTAAGGACGACCCGTCCGATCCGCTGAACTACTTCCGCGATATCTCGACATTTGGCGGCTGCACGGCAGGTCCTGCCGCGGCGCTTGAAAACATGCGGATCATCGAAGACGAGAACCTGTTGGAAAACACCGTCGCCATGGGCGATCGTATGGTGGTGAACCTGAAAGCGCTCGCTGAAAAGTACGATGTGATCGGGGATGTTCGCGGCAAAGGGCTGTTTGTTGGTGCTGAATTGGTCGTGGATCGCACAACCAAAGAGCCAATGGACGAAAAGCGCGTGGGCGCAGTTGTCGCCGATTGCGCCAAGAATGGTGTGATCATCGGGGCGACAAACCGCTCAGTGCCGGGCAAGAACAACACGCTATGCTTTTCGCCTGCATTGATTGCCACCGCAGACGACATTGACCAGATCACCGACGCCGTTGGCAACGCCTTGGGTCGCGTTTTCGGCTAGCAGCAAAACTAAGTTTGGCAAGGGGCGGGTTCACTACTGGACCCGCCCTTTGGTTTTGAGCATGGTGGGCGCACAGTTTTTAATACCTTGAAAGGTTCCCTCATGTTTCGGTCTCTCCTCATATTGCTTACCTGCGTTATCGCCTTGCCAGCGCTTGCAAATGACAGCTGCGAATTCGCCAACGACAATGAATGTGACGAAGTGCGTTACGGTGGTATGGGCTACTGCGACGATGGAACAGACACCACCGACTGCACATTGCTCAGCGCTGGGATTAACGATGATAGCTGTTCCTTCGCAAATGATGGCGAGTGTGACGAATACCGCTACAACGGGTCCGGCGCATGTCAGGATGGATCTGACGCGACAGACTGTGCAGCTTGGCAAGTCGACCGTGAGGCGACGTTCCTTGAACGCGCTGCAGGACTTGGTGTGGCTGCCCCTGTCGTAACATTGCTGGGCGATAACTCATGCCGTTGGTCTTATGACGACGAATGTGATGACCCGAATTTTGGCGGCACCGGCGCGTGCGATGCAGGCACCGACGCAATGGACTGCGTAGCGGCTAAGCCTGTAAACTAAGGCCCGAAGCGCACGACGCTCCGGATTTTCAATTGAGGGCTGGGTTCTTAGTGGACCCAGCCCTTTGTTTTGCCCATGATGAACCAATTCAAGTTAGACAATAGGTTTTCTTATGCTTCGATATTTCATCATCCTCGTGACATTTGTGATCGCGCTTCCGGCTAATGCCCAAGACAGCTGCGAATTTTCCAATGACAATGAATGTGATGAAGTTCGATACGGCGGCCAAGGCTATTGCGATGATGGCACGGACACCACCGATTGCCGTTTGGTCAGCCAAGGCATCTCGGATGACAGCTGCCAATGGGCGAACGACGGCGAATGTGATGAGTTTCGCTATGGTCGCGGCGGGGCCTGTCTGGATGGGTCTGACACGACAGACTGCCTGCAGTGGCAAGCGGATCGGGAACGAAATTTCATGGAACGCGCCTTGGCTCTCGAGCTTGAGAATGACGTGATCCGCAGCCTTGGCAACAACACCTGCCGCTGGAACAATGACGACGAATGCGACGACGGGAACCTCGGCGGAACGGGTGCGTGTACACCCGGAACAGACGCAAGCGATTGTATCGCTTTGGTGAACGGCTCCGCAGGAGCGGCTGATGGTGACAATTCCTGCCTATATGCCAACGACAATGAATGCGACGAAGCGCGGTTCGGCGGCGGTGGATATTGCGCTGACGGCACGGACGCGAATGATTGTAGCGCTGGCGAGGCCAACATTTCCGAGACCCCCACAGGCGGCCCCGGAGATACATGCGAATACGCAAATGACAACGAATGCGACGAGCTCCGCTACGGCGGAGGCGATTATTGCGCCGAAGGCACAGACACCACGGATTGCCGTCAACTGGCCGCCGGCCTTGATGATGACAGCTGCCAATGGGCCAATGACAACGAGTGTGACGAATTGCGCTACGGTGGTGGCGGCGCATGTGTAGACGGGTCGGATTCCACTGACTGTAACAACTACGGCAACTCGCCCGAGGCACTGGCGCGTCTGCTGGAATTGGTCCCAGATACGTTGCGCGCCCAATTGGGCGATGACAGCTGCGAATATGCAAATGACGCGGAATGCGATGATGTGAACTTCGGCGGGACTGTTTATTGTACGCCGGGTACGGATGCGTCCGATTGCCGAGCGATGGCGCTGGGCGGTGAAGATTCGTGTCGCTGGGCCAATGACAACGAATGCGACGAACCCGGTATCGGGACGAACAATTGCACATCCGGAACCGACGTCACAGACTGTGCCGATGTGGCCTATCTTCGCAACCGTACGGACACTTGCAGCACCGCTTTTGATGGTGTCTGCAACGAGGCCATCGGCGGCGACAACACGTGCGAAGCATTCACGGACACGGCCGATTGCCTTGGCCGATCACGTCCGGCGGGTTTGGAAAATCACTTCTTTGGGCGTGATGATCGCTTCCTAGTCGATGCAACCCAAATGCCTTGGCGGGCGATCGGGTCGATCGACGGGTATTGCACAGGTACGCTTGTTGGGCCGTCTTTGGTTCTGACCGCAGCACACTGTGTCTTTGATGAAGACAACCACCTCATCACACCGGATTTCTTCTATGCAGGT
The DNA here is from genome assembly GCF_021532625.1 of Octadecabacter algicola. Taxonomy (GTDB): domain Bacteria; phylum Pseudomonadota; class Alphaproteobacteria; order Rhodobacterales; family Rhodobacteraceae; genus Octadecabacter; species Octadecabacter algicola. The sequence goes on along the minus strand of NZ_JAKGAR010000002.1, from coordinate 150,058 downwards.
CAGTCCCTTGGCAACAACATGGGCGAAGCCAAGGTGCGCAGCGCCTATGCCTTCCCCGGTTACACACCGGATTCGGCCCCAGCGGGCGGTGGCAACGGCGACGATTGGGCGTTGCTTGAACTCGCCTCACCGCTTGGCGACCAAGTTGGATATTTGAACGTCCATGAATTGACAGCGACGGAACTGACACAGATCGGCCGTTCCGGATTGATCGTAAATCAGGCTGGGTATTCTTGGGACACGGGCGACAACCTGTCTGGCAATAGTGGCTGTCGCATCGTTCAAGCCTTCAACGACAGTTCCGTTCTGCATGAATGCGATACAGCGAAAGGAGACAGCGGATCGCCATTCTTGTTGAACCTGAATGGGGAATGGAACGTTGTGGCACTCGACAGTCAGTTCTTTGACGCAGAAGATGAAAAATCACCATTCGGCCAAGCCAACCTTGCAGTTGATAGCCGTGCGTTTGCCGCTGAAGTTGCTGCGCGCCAATAAGGCAATAAGACCAGTTTACGCGACACATGGAGCCAGATAAACTGGTCCCATGGCTCTTCCTGTTGAAACCTTTTTCTTAGAATCCAATGCAGAGGGAACCCTGCAAACCCAAATCCGCCAACTGGTCGCTGAGGGCATCCTTTCAGGCCGTTTTCGTGCGGGAGAAAAGCTCCCCTCGTCGCGTAAATTGGCACACCACCTTGGCGTAAGCCGCATCACTGTCACCTTGGCGTTCACGGAACTTCTTGCGGATGACTATATCGTGGCCAAGGGTCGGTCTGGGTATTTTGTGTCCGAAAACGCCCCTGAACCTCCAGCCTTTCCCGCCACCGCAAGCGAGAACAGCACAGTCGATTGGTCCCGTGCAATCGGCCAAAAATTCACGACGGACGATAGACTGACGAAACCATCTGACTGGGCCAGCTATCGTTACCCGTTCATCTACGGACAAGCCGACCCTACCCTATTTGATACAGCCAACTGGCGGCTTTGCGCGCTCGAAGCATTGGGCCGCAAAGATTTCGGCGCCTTGACGGCCGACTATTTTGATAGTGATGACCCGAAACTGCTCGATTTCATCGCGCGTCAAACTCTGCCGCGTCGCGGTATCCTCGCGAGGCCAGACGAAATCCTGCTGACGCTTGGTGCGCAAAATGCGCTATGGCTCACGGCGCAAGTTTTGCTAACACAGCGCCGTACGGCGGCTATAGAAGATCCCTGCTATCCGAACCTACGCGGCATTCTTGAACAATCGCGCTGCCACCTGCACTCAATTCCAGTGGATCGTGATGGGTTGCCACCTGATGCACTTCCTGATGGCACAGATGTTGTTTTCACAACCCCAAGCCACCAATGCCCGACAGCGGCGACCATGCCGATGGCACGGCGCAGGGCCTTACTCGACAAAGCGGAAGCCGATGATTTTCTCATCGTTGAAGACGACTATGAATTCGAGATGTCCTTTCTCAAGCCCCCATCACCCGCATTAAAATCGCTCGATCAGAATGGGCGGGTCATCTATGTCGGCAGTTTCTCGAAATCGATCTTTCCGGGTTTACGGTTGGGCTACCTCGTGGGGCCTGCGCCATTTATCCGCGAAGCGCGCGCCCTTCGGGCCTCCGTTTTGCGCCATCCACCAGGCCACATTCAGCGCACGGTTACTTATTTCCTGTCACGTGGACACTACGACGCCCTTGTTCGCCGCATGAGCCGCGCCTTTCACGATCGACGTAAAGTGATGGATCAAGCCGTAGAAGACCACGGCCTTACCGTTGCTGGCGCAGGAAGCTTTGGCGGGTCGGCGCAGTGGATGCGTGCGCCCGATCATATTGATACAGCGGAACTTGCCGAACGGCTGCGCCCCAAGGGCGTCCTAATCGAACCCGGCCAGAAGTTTTTTGCCGGTGAGAATGCGCCGCAGAATTATTATCGACTTGCGTATAGCTCGATCCCGTCCGCCCGTATCCCGGAAGGCATCGACATTCTGGCGCGAACTCTGCAAGAGATGGGGTAAGAACAGCCAAGTGGCCATAAGCGGGCCGCCCAACTGGACCTAACCCAAACCCGCCAAAAACCTTACCTTCGCAACAAGCTTGGACACAGGGGATTCCCATATGAAAATGACGACCGAAGAAGCCTTCGTAAAAACACTCCAGATGCATGGCATCGATAACGCCTTTGGGATTATCGGTTCCGCAATGATGCCTATTTCAGACATTTTCCCTGACGCAGGGATCAAGTTCTGGGACTGCGCCCACGAAACATCTGGCGGCATGATGGCTGACGGTTTCACGCGCGCAACTGGTAAGATGTCCATGATGATCGCGCAAAACGGTCCCGGTATCACCAACTTCGTGACAGCTGTTAAAACAGCCTATTGGAACCACACACCTGTTCTTCTTGTGACACCGCAAGCCGCGAACAAAACAATCGGTCAGGGTGGCTTCCAAGAGATGGAACAGATGAACCTGTTCGCCGATTGTGTCGCCTACCAAGAAGAAGTGCGCGACCCGTCCCGTATCGCCGAAACGCTGAACCGCGTTATTATGCAAGCCAAACGCGCCTCCGCGCCGGCTCAAATCAACGTTCCACGTGATTTCTGGACACAGGTCATCGACATTGAACTGCCTGTCATCGTGGACTTTGAATTGCCACAAGGTGGCGAGGCTGCCGTGCAAGAAGCGGCTGATCTTTTGTCCAATGCGAAATTCCCTGTGATCCTGAACGGCGCTGGCGCAATCCTGTCCAAAGGCGGGATCGAAGCCTCCCGCGTTCTGGCCGAGACTTTGGATGCTCCTGTTTGTGTTGGTTACCAGCACAACGATGCATTCCCCGGCAATCACCCACTGTTTGCTGGTCCATTGGGCTACAATGGATCCAAAGCTGGCATGGAGTTGATCAAACAGGCCGATGTTGTGCTGTGCCTTGGTACCCGCCTGAACCCATTCTCCACCCTGCCCGGTTACGGCATGGAATACTGGCCGTCCGAGGCCAAGATCATTCAGGTTGATATCAACCCTGACCGCATCGGTTTGACCAAGAAAGTCACAGTCGGAATTGTTGGTGATGCAGCTAAGGTGGCATCCGGCATCGCGGCAAACCTGTCTGACAGCGCAGGCGACGCAAACCGCAGCGCCCGCAAAGACACCATCGCACAAACCAAATCCGCATGGGCACAAGAACTGACATCCATGACGGACGAGGCCGACGATCCGGGCACCACTTGGAACGAACGCGCACGCAACGCCAAGCCAGATTGGATGGCACCGCGCATGGCGTGGCGCGCTATTCAGGCCGCTTTGCCTGTTGAGGCAATCATCAGTTCTGACATCGGCAACAACTGTGCGATCGGCAACGCCTACCCGTCCTTCAATGACAGCCGAAAATATCTGGCACCTGGTCTGTTCGGACCGTGTGGCTACGGCCTGCCGTCCATCGTTGGTGCCAAAATCGGCCGGCCTGATGTTCCGGTGGTTGGTTTTGCTGGTGACGGTGCGTTCGGTATTTCCGTCAACGAACTGACAGCGATTGGCCGTGGCGAATGGCCTGCGATCACGCAGATCGTATTCCGCAACTACCAGTGGGGCGCGGAAAAACGCAATTCGACCCTGTGGTTTGACGACAACTTTGTCGGCACTGAGCTAGACGAAGATGTGTCCTACGCTGGCATCGCTAAGGCATGTGGCCTCAAAGGCGTCGTTGCGCGCACACAAGACGAGCTGACAGCGGCTTTGGATCAAGCGATCAAAGACCAGATGGAAAACGGCATCACCACTCTGATCGAAGCAATGATCAACCAAGAGCTTGGTGAACCATTCCGTCGCGACGCTATGAAGAAGCCTGTAAAAGTTGCAGGCATCAGCAAAGACGACATGCAAAAGCAGCCGCTTGCGTAACTGGCCTTGAAAGATAGGTTCGGGGTAGAGAACTCCACCCCGAACCGCCCCCATTGAAAGGCCCGCGTTTTCATGTCCGAGTATCCGTTTCTATCCGCCCAATCACCTGTTGCCCCGCAACGCCTTCTGGATCAGGCGCGTAGCCTGCCTGTGCCGCGCGTTGCACTCGTAAATGCGGGGGCTGTCACGCCGCTTGCTGGTATTAAAGAAGCAGCCGAAGCAGGCCTCGCAAATCCAATCTTAATTGGTGATGAGGCAAAGATTCGCGCCGCCGCCGAAGAGATCGGCTACGATATTTCCGACCTGCCCGTGATCCATGCGCCCCACGCAGAAGCCGCCGTCAAGGCCGCCGAGCTCGCCCGCGAAGGCGAAGCTGACGCGATCATGAAGGGTCAGGTCCACACTTCGACGTTCCTCAAAGGGCTACTGCCGTCCAAGGCGGGCCTGCGCGAAAAGGGCACACGCTGTGGCCATGTTTTTCACATCACGGCACCTGGGCACGACCGCCCGTTGCTGCTGACCGATGCGGCGCTAAACGTCGATCCAAGCATCGAAACACGGCAGGCGTGCTTGACCCATGCCGTTAAGCTTTCCAAAATTCTTGGAACACAGCGGCCAAAGGCGGCACTGTTGGCCCCAACAGAAGACCCAATCCCCTCGATAAACAACACAATGGAAAGTGCCGCGATTACGGCCTGGGCAAAGGATCATTTGCCCGATGCGGATGTTGCTGGCCCCATTGCCATGGACTTGATCCTCTCAAAGGAAGCAGCCGCTGTGAAAGGGTATGAAAACCCTGTCGCCGGAGACGCAGACATCATCATGACGCCCAACATCACAACAGGAAACGCGGTTTTCAAATTGATGGTGCTGGGCATGGGCTGCTGCGCAGGTGGTATCGTGATGGGAGCCAAAGTCCCGATCCTACTTACATCCCGTAGCCAAAAAGCGCCCGCGCGTTTGGCATCGGCGGCGCTGGGCGTCGTATTGGCGGGGGCAGCTGGATGATTCTGGTTCTCAACACCGGATCGTCTTCTATTAAGGCCGCAATCTTTGACGGTACCCTTACTGAAATTGCAGGCGCGACCCTCACCGGATTGGGGGACGCAGATGGTGACGCTGTCCTGTCAGTCACAGGGCAAAAACAGACTGTCGCGGCCCATGATCATGGGGCTGGCATTGCTGTCATTCTTGATGCGCTTTCTGGGCACGAGATTACAGCCGTTGCTCACCGCGTCGTGCATGGCGGCACAAAGCTGACCGCACCAACACGCCTAACTGACGCGGCTATTGCTACGATCGAGGCGAATGTACCGCTTGCCCCGCTACACAATCCCCCTGCCTTGGCGGGCATCCATGCGATGGCAACCGTACGCCCTGACCTGCCGCAGTTTGCTAGCTTTGACACCGCGTTTCACGCCACACAACCCGATTTGGCGACCACCTATGCCTTGCCCAAAGCCCAGCGCGACGCGGGCATACGACGTTACGGGTTTCACGGGTTGTCTTATGCATCAATGGTGGATCATTTCGGCGCTGGTATTCCCAAGCGCCTTCTGGCGCTTCACCTCGGCAATGGCGCATCTCTCTGTGCGATCCTTGATGGTAAATCTGTTGCCACATCCATGGGATACTCCCCCCTCGAGGGGCTGACCATGGGCACGCGCACGGGCTGCATTGATGGTATGGCCGTGCTACGGATCGCGGAAGAGATTGGGATCGACGCGGCGGGTACCCTTCTCAACAAACAATCAGGTCTTAAGGGGCTCGCTGGGACGAACGATATGCGCGACTTGCTGGCGTCTGACGGCACTGACGCACAGTTTGCGGTTGATCATTTCTGTTACTGGGCGGCGCGCCATGCGGGAAGTGCGATTGTCGCAATGGGCGGTATCGACGCTGTGGCGTTCACCGGCGGCATTGGTGAAAACAGCGCACCTATTCGCGACCGTATAATGGCGCATTTGAGCTTCTTGGGCGATGTTCCCTTTCATACCGTAGAGGCCCGCGAAGAGCGTCAGATCGCGCAAGATGCGATGCAGGTCACCACTTGATGGACTGGATTCTAGAGACAACGGAGCTTAGCCGAGACCATTTCTTCATTCTTGTTGGACTGACCCTGTTGGCTGGGATCGTACGTGGGTTCTCGGGCTTCGCATTGTCTGCAATGGTTATGGCCACAGCCGTCGTTATCCTGCCCCCGATTGAGCTGATCCCAATGCTGTGGTGGCTGGAAATGTCAGCATCACTGCTGATGATGAAAAACGGCTGGGCCGAAGCAGACCGCCCAATGGCTTATGGCCTCGTGATCAGCGCATTGATTGGCTGGCCAATTGGATTGTGGCTTACGTTGTCTCTTCCGGTTGAGACATCAAAGGCACTGGCGCTCAGCGTTATTGTTGTTCTTGCGATCAGCCAGCTGGCCAAAGTGCGGTTGTCTTTCTTGGCAAGCAAACCGGGTCTTTATGGCACGGGTATTGTCGCCGGAATTGTGTCCGGTGTTGCCCATGTCGGCGGCATGGTCGTGGCGTTTTACGTTCTCGCTGCAGATCAATCTGCCCGTGTGATGCGGGCCTCGCTTGTGCTCTATTTGTTTCTTGGCTCCGCATCGTCGATGGTTGTGCTGCTGCTGTTTGGCGTGATGGATTTCTCTGGCGCAGCACGCGGTTTGGTCTTTGCAGGCCCAACAATGTTTGGCGTTCTTTTAGGGCAACAGCTCTTTACCGAACGGCTATCAGCCTACTATCGTCCATTTTGCCTTATCCTTTTGATCGGTCTCGCGTCTGCTGGGCTCATCCGAACACTTGTTAGCTAGAGGTTTCTTTCAATGCCCAAAGACCAGCCAAACCTCGACACGTCGCCCCCCGTCTCTGATGAGGTGCGTAAGACGACCTGCTACATGTGCGCGTGTCGGTGCGGCATCAATGTCCACATGAAGGATGGTAAAGTTGCATATATCGAAGGCAACAAAGACCACCCCGTCAACCGAGGCGTTCTTTGCGCCAAAGGTTCGGCAGGGATCATGCAGGTTAACGCGCCGTCACGCCTAAAAGCGCCGCTGAAACGGGTCGGTGAACGCGGGTCGGGCGAGTTTGAGGAAATCAGCTGGGAAGAAGCCCTAACATTGGCCACTGAGTGGCTGGAACCTATCCGCAAGGAAGCCCCCGAAAAGCTAGCGTTCTTCACAGGGCGCGATCAGTCGCAATCGTTTACGTCATTGTGGGCGCAGGGGTTCGGCACACCGAACTACGCCGCACATGGTGGGTTCTGTTCGGTGAACATGGCGGCGGCGGGCATCTATACGATGGGCGGCGCATTCTGGGAATTTGGCCAACCCGATTGGGACCACACGAAGATGTTCGTGCTGTTCGGGGTCGCCGAAGACCACGACAGCAACCCGATCAAAATGGGCATCGGCAAGATCAAAGACCGCGGCGCACGTATGGTTGGTGTCAACCCGATCCGCAGTGGCTACAATGCCGTGGCGGACGATTGGTTTGGCATCACTCCGGGCACGGACGGGCTGCTAATCATGGCATTGATCCATGAGCTGTTTAAGGCGGGCAAGCTCGACCTTGATTACCTTGCTCGGTTCACCAACGCGTCCTGTCTTGTGAATGAGGACACTAAGTCAGACCAATTCGGCCTGTTGATGCGCGATGATGATGGCGAACCGTTGGTAATCGATCGCAACACCGGTCATCTTGCTCCATGGAATGGCCAAGGGGTCGAACCTGACCTTTCAGGCACCCACCGCGCGGCTGGTGTTACACATCGCCCGGTTTTCCACCTCATGGCAGATCGTTTTCTTGATCCAAAATACGCCCCCGAGGAAGCCGCCGACAAGACCGGTATTTCAGCATCTCGGATCAAACGGCTTGCCGCGGATATGGCCCGCGTCGCCTTTGACGAAGAAATTGTGCTGGACCGTTCGTGGACGGACTTTCGCGGCAAGAAGCACGACAAGATGGTGGGCCGGCCTGTGTCGATGCACGCTATGCGCGGGATTTCAGCACACTCGAACGGGTTCCAGACGTGCCGTGCGCTCCATACTTTGCAGATCATCCTTGGGGCAGTCGAAACCCCCGGCGGGATGCGGTTCAAACCGCCCTATCCCAAGCCCGCAACCGCACACCCAAAACCCCACGGCAAAGTCACACCAGGGGCCGCTCTCAATGGGCCACACCTTGGTTACCCCCATGGCCCAGATGATTTGATGCTGCACGAAGATGGTTCCGCCATTCGCATCGACAAGGCCTATACGTGGGAAAACCCTCTCAGTGCGCATGGCATGATGCATATGGTCATTTCCAATGCCCATGCAGGTGATCCGTACAAGATCGACACGCTGTTTATGTATATGGCGAATATGTCGTGGAATTCTTCGATGAACACGACTGGCGTCATGGAAATGCTGACGGATAAGGATGAGAACGGCGATTACGTCATCCCTCACATCATATACTCAGACGCCTATTCATCCGAAATGGTCGCCTATGCCGACCTGATACTGCCGGACACGACCTACCTTGAGCGCCACGATTGCATCAGCCTGTTGGATCGCCCCATCAGCGAAGCCGACGGCGTGGCTGACGCGATCCGTTGGCCCGTGGTCGAACCCGACCGCGATGTGCGCGGCTTTCAATCCGTACTTTGCGAACTCGGTGCGCGACTTGGCCTTACTGGCTTTGTGAACGAAGACGGCAGTCAAAAATACGAAGACTACGCAGATTACATCACCAACCACATCCGCCGCCCCGGAATCGGGCCTTTGGCGGGTTGGCGCATGGGCGAAGATGGGCTGCAAGACGGTCGTGGAGACCCCAATGAGGGTCAGTTGGACAGCTACATCCAGAACGGCGGTTTCTGGGTCTCTCACGTCCCAGAAGAGGCGTCTTATTATAAGCCCTTCAACATGGCCTACCAAAACTGGGCAGTAGAAATGGGGTTCTATGATTCCGTTCAGCCCTACATTTTCACCCCCTACGTTGAACCGCTTCGCCGTATGCAATTGGCCGCCGAGGGTCACGGACGCGTCCAACCACCGGATCACCTGCGCCAGCAGGTAAAGGACACAATGGACCCGCTGCCGATCTGGTATGCGCCGCTGTCAGACGAAATGATCGACTGTGACGAATACAACGTCCACGCGCTAACCCAGCGCCCGATGGCGATGTATCACTCATGGGGAACGCAGAACGCTTGGCTACGCCAAATCCACGGACGCAACCCATTGTATGTGCCAACCAAGATCTGGGAGGCCAACGGGTTTGAGGACGGCGATTGGGCCAAAGTTACCAGCCCATCCGGTACCATCACCGTCCCCGTCGCCCATATGGCGGCCCTGAACGAAAACACTGTCTGGACATGGAACGCCATTGGCAAACGCAAAGGTGCATGGGCGCTGGACAAGGACGCCCCCGAAACCAAAGAAGGGTTCTTGCTGAATCATCTGATCCACGAATTGCTGCCTGCCAAAGGTGACGGCATGCGCTGGTCCAATTCTGATCCGATCACCGGCCAAGCCGCATGGTTCGACCTGCGCGTTAAGATCGAAAAGACAGACGCCCCAGCGGCTGACCAGTCCAAACCGGAATTCTCACCACAAGAATCCCCCGTTGGAAAAGGGCCCAAATCACAGGCATGGAAGGTCGGCAAATGATCCGCACCCTGCTCCTCATCTTCGCCTTCCTCGCCTTGATGATTGGATCGTTCATCTGGTTCGTCGCCACATGGGACGCCAGCAAGGAAGAACCCGTCAGCTTGATCCGACCCATTCAATTAGGGGCCACCACATGACAACGCTTCCCACATCAACGGACCGTAAACTCGGGCTTGTGATTGACCTTGATACCTGTGTCGGGTGCCATGCCTGCGTCATTTCCTGTAAAGGGTGGAACACAGAAAACTATGGCGCGCCCTTGTCAGACCAAGACCCATATGGCGCGAATCCGACCGGCACGTTTCTGAACCGCGTGCATTCCTATGAAATTCAGCCCGAGGCGGCCCCCGCTCAGCTGATCCACTTCCCTAAATCCTGCCTGCACTGCGAAGACGCCCCATGCGTCACCGTCTGCCCGACAGGGGCCAGCTACAAGCGGGTCGAGGACGGGATTGTTCTGGTCAACGAAAGCGATTGTATTGGCTGTGGATTGTGCGCGTGGGCATGCCCGTATGGCGCCCGTGAGATGGATGCCGAAGAAAAGGTCATGAAGAAATGCACGCTGTGTGTGGACCGCATCTATAACGAAAACCTACCCGAAGAAGACCGTGAACCTGCCTGCGTGCGCACCTGCCCTGCAGGCGCACGTCACTTTGGTGACTTCGCAGATCCTGACAGTAATGTCTCGCAATTGACCGCGCAACGCGGCGGTATGGACCTGATGCCAGAGATGGGTACAAAACCCGTGAACAAATACCTGCCACCACGGCCCAAGGACCAATCCCTTAAGGAAGAGGTCGATATCCTCGCCCCATTCCTTGAACCCATCACAGAGGCCCCCAAGGGTTTCCTTGGTTGGCTAGACAAAGCACTCGATGCCATGCCCGGCGGCCCTAAAGGGGGATCAAACTGATGCATCCAGCACCTTCTGTTATTCTGTTTTCCACGATGTCCGGCGCGGGCTTTGGCCTTTTGGCATTCCTCGGTCTTGGCCTACCCGTTGTCACAGGTGGGTTAGCATTTGGATATTTCGCGTTAGCCTATCTACTGGCGGTGGGCGGGTTGATTGCCTCGACCTTCCACCTTGGTCATCCTGAACGCGCGATGAAGGCGTTTAAGCAGTGGCGCTCCAGCTGGTTGTCACGCGAAGGTATTTGCGCCGTCGCTGCGCTGGTTGTCATGGCGATCTACGGCGCGGGACTAGTGTTCTTTGGCACCCGTATCGGGCTGTTAGGGACCATCGGCGCAATCCTCTCGTTTGGGACCGTTTTCACGACCTCGATGATCTACACACAAATCAAAACGGTTCCGCGTTGGAACAACACGACGACCCCTGCAATGTTCCTTTCCATCTGTATTGCTGGTGGCGCCTTGTTGGCCGGAGAGGTCAAATTCGCTGTACCATTGCTGATCCTCGCTGCCGCAGCCCAAATCGGGCATTGGTTGTTTGGGGATCGCGCCCTAGCAGAAAGTGGGACAACATTGGCGACCGCAACGGGCCTTGGCGCACGCGGTGAAGTTCGTGCCTTTGAGCCGCCACACACAGGCACCAACTACCTGCTGAACGAGTTCGTTTATGTGATCGGACGTAAACATGCTTTGAAACTTCGCATCATTGCGTTGATCCTGATGATTGCTGTTCCGCTTGCCTTGGTTCTTCTTGGGCAATCGTTTATCTTTATTGCACTGGCCGCGATCAGCCACCTTGTCGGTGTTTTTACCGCACGTTGGTTATTCTTTGCACAAGCCGAACATGTCGTCGGATTGTATTACGGAAAGCGGTAGCAGCGCTTAGTCGTCTGTTAACTCGAATTAATTCGTAACTTTTACCATTGGCCAAAGCGATCCAATGCTTGCTTTGGCCCTTCTGACAACCGTACTAAGGGCCGAGGGGCGCCCAATCATGATCTTTGACGAAACCAAGTGTACTCTGGGTGAAGGCCCCCTTTGGCACCCGTCGCGTGGGGAGCTGTATTGGTTTGATATCCTGTCAAAACGCCTACACACCAAGGACCATCACTGGCAATTTACCCGTTATGTTTCCGCCGCTGGCTGGGTGGACGACAACCGCCTTCTCATCGCGGACAGCATCGGACTGCATGTCTTTGATTTGACGACCAGTACGGGCGACCAGATCGCCGAGATCGAAGTCGACAACCCGATTACCCGTTCAAATGATGGTCGCGCCGATCCTTGGGGCGGGTTCTGGATCGGAACAATGGGTATGGACGGAGAAGCCAAGGCTGGCGCGATCTATCGCTACTACCGTGGAGAAGTGCGCAAACTGTTCGCTGGTATCTCTACGTCCAACGCGATTTGTTTCGTTCCCAATGCCACCCATGCCTTTTTTACCGACACGAAGACCCGCAAGATCATGCGTCAAAAACTGGCCGAAAAAGATGGTTGGCCCGTTGGGGACCCCGAAGTCTGGCTCGACTTTGGCGATACTCCATGGGGGCCGGATGGGGCCGTCGTGGATTTGGATGGAAACTTTTGGAACGCTCAGTGGGGCGCTAATCGGGTGGCCTGTTATGCACCCGATGGCACGCTCACGCAAACCATCTCGTTTCCAGCGAAACAGACCAGTTGCCCTGCCTTTGGTGGCGTCGGGTTCAAGACGTTATTCTGCACCTCAGCTGGAATAGGACAGTCAGGCCCAGATGACGGCAAAACATTCGCGACCTCCGTTGATGCGGTCGGGCAAGCCGAGCATCAGGTGATCCTGTAACTTAAGGTTCGCCCCAACCACCGCCTCCGGGTGTTTCCATCACGAATTGCCCGCCTGCTGGAAGGTCAATTTCATCGTTTCCTCTCAGGTCATGCCGCGTGCCATCAGGCAAAACAGCCCAGTTGCGCCCAACCGTACCGGCACCACCTCCTGCCCCACCAAAGGGCGGCACAATTCGGTGCGAACACAGCGTCGTAACGGTAACGGGTTCTAGGAACGTCATCATACGGCGGGCACCGTTTCCGCCCACATGCGCCCCTTTACCCCCTGATCCATCCCTCACCTCAAAGCGATCAAGGCGCACAGGAAAGCGTTTTTCCAGCACTTCGGGGTCTGTCATGCGGGTGTTGGTCATATGGCTTTGCACTGCATCACAGCCATCGAAATCAGGGCCCGCTCCTGTTCCGCCCGCAATGGTTTCGTAGTTCTGAAACGCCTCATTGCCCCAAACAAAGTTGTTCATTGTCGCCTGTGATCCAGCAATCACGCCAAGTGCGCCGAAAAGCGCATTGCACGTTGCCTGAGACACTTCTGTATTCCCTGCAATCACCGCAGCCGGATAAGTTGGGTTCAACATCGTCCCTTCGGGCGCGATGATGTTAAGCGGTTTCAGACACCCCTCATTGAGCGGGATCGCAGATCCGACAAGCGTGCGGAACACATACAAGACCACCGCGCGACACACCGCATAAGGCGCATTGTAGTTACCCGCATGCTGTGCACTGGTGCCTGTGAAGTCGACCGTTGCCGAGCGACTGGGTTTGTCGACAGTAATCGAAACCTCAATGCTTTGGCCTTCGTCCATTGGGTAGCTAAAGATCCCATCCGAAAGGCTGTCGATCACCCGGCGCACGCTGGCTTCGGCGTTGTCTTGCACGTGCCCCATATAAGCGCTGACCACATCCGCGCCGTAGCTGGTACATATACGGTTGAGTTCAGCCTGGCCCGTTGCATTGGCTGCCACTTGCGCCTTTAGATCAGCAATGTTTTGATCTGGATTGCGGCACGGGTACTTGCCCGATGCGAGCGTCGTACGCGCGTCTTCCTCAAGGAAACGCCCCGCCGAAACCAGCTTCATGTTGTCGATCAACACACCTTCTTCATCGATGTGCTTGCTGTCTGGCGGTGCAGACCCCGGCGTGCGTCCCCCAATATCGGCATGGTGCCCACGAGAGCCCAGCCAGAACCGAGGTTTGCCGTCGATGAACACAGGCGTCACCACCGTTACGTCAGGCAAATGGGTGCCGCCGTTGTACGGCGAATTGAGCATGAACGCGTCGCCGTCTTTTACATCCGGCCAACCCTTCATCACCGTTTTGATGCTGTCTGACATCGACCCGAGGTGCACAGGCACATGGGGTGCGTTGGCCACCAGATCACCCGCGCTGTCAAAGATCGCGCAGGAAAAATCGAACCGTTCCTTAATGTTTACAGACTGGCTGGTGTTGGCAAGCGTTGCGCCCATTTGGTCGGCCACCGACATGAACAGATTGGACATCACTTCAAGCACCACGGGATCCGCGTCACTGTTTGCGCTGAGAGACCGTGAGGTGTTGTCCGTCGTAAGGATCAGATTGCCGAGCGTATCTACTTCGGCTTGCCAACCAGCCTCGATGACGTTGGTACCTGTTGGTTCCAGAACAATCGCGGGGCCGTTGATTTTATCGCCGACACCCATTGTCTCACGGTCATAAAAGGGACGGTCATAGGTCGCGACTGGATCGGGGTTTTGTGCTGCTTTCACGCCGAGGTCCGGCAGGTCCGCGCCCTCTCCAATCGCTTCGACGCTTAGCATTTCAAACAAGATATCAGCGTTCGGGCTAGTGAAGCCAAACCGCGCGAGGTGTGCAGTCTCAAAGGCGGCCTTCATGGCATCCGCGCTGCCAAAACCCACCCGTAGGTCCTGCTGTGTTCCGTCGTACCTTAAATGCGCCCATGCCATCGTACGCACTTCAGCGGCACCCTGCCCGAAGACAGTGTCACGCGCGTCTTTGGTCATCGCCGTCAGTTCACCCTCGGCACGTTTCACATCCGACAATGGCGCATCAAACTGCACTTCGCGAAGTTCCCGCAGCTCAGCCAACCCCATCCCGAATGCAGACAAAACACCCGCGAACGGATGGATCAGCACACGCGACATGCCCAAGGCTTCGGCCACCAAACACGCATGCTGCCCGCCCGCGCCGCCAAAACACTGTAAGGTATAGTCCGTCACATCATGACCGCGCTGAACGCTGATCTTTTTGATCGCGTTGGCCATGTTATCGACCGCAATCGCGAGGAATCCTTCAGCGATGTCTTCTACGGCCCGCGGGGCGTTGCCTGTTTCGTGTGCCACGTCGGCGGCCATCGCTTCAAACTTTGCACGAACTGTCGCCACGTCCAGTGGTTGGTCCCCATTTGGTCCAAACACCTGGGGGAAATGTTCGGGGTTCAACTTTCCCAAGAGAACGTTGCAATCCGTCACGGTCAAAGGACCGCCGCGTCGATAACATGCTGGGCCAGGGTTCGCGCCTGCACTTTCAGGGCCCACTTGGAACCGTCCATCCGCAAAACGACAGATCGACCCGCCCCCCGCCGCAACGGTGTGAATATCCATCATCGGCGCGCGCATACGCACGCCTGCGACTTCGGTTTCAAACGAGCGTTCATATTCGCCCGCGTAGTGGCTGACATCCGTCGAGGTGCCGCCCATGTCGAAACCGATCAACTTGGGATGCCCTGCGGCCTCTGCGGTTTTGACCATGCCGACAATCCCACCCGCCGGACCAGACAGAATGGCATCACGTCCTTGGAACCGCGCGGCATCCGTCAGCCCGCCGCTGGATTGCATGAAAAACAACCGTTCACACACACGCCCCACATCCAAAGCACCTGCCACCTGATCAACATAGCGCCGCAGAATCGGCGACAGATAAGCATCCACCACCGTTGTGTCCCCGCGCCCGACCAGTTTGGCGAGGCGCGAGACTTCATGACTGGTGCTTATCTGAGTAAATCCGATCTCAGTCGCGATCTGGGCCACGCGAATTTCGTGTTCAGGGTTAAGGTACGCATGTAGAAACGCAACGGCGACTGCCCTTAGGCCAGAATCAAACGCCTGCTGCAGCGATACACGAACCGCGTCTTCATCTAGCGGCACAAGAATATGGCCCTCAGCGTCCAATCGTTCGGTAACTTCAGCCACCTCGGAATACAGCAGTTCTGGGCGAACGATCTCCAATGCAAATAAATCTGGGCGGGTCTGATAGCCTATTTTCAAAAGATCGCGATACCCGTCCGTGATCAACAACAGAACTTTTTCGCCTTTGCGTTCAAGCAAAGCATTGGTTGCAACCGTGGTGCCCATTTTAACAGCTGAGATAGATCCAAGCGCTGGATCAGACGTTCCGATCAGGTCATGAACCCCTTGAACGGCAGCATCGGCGTATTGTTCAGGGTTTTCTGACAACAGTTTATGTGTGCGCACATCTCCGTCGGGGGTGCGCGCCACAATGTCGGTAAACGTTCCGCCGCGATCGACCCAAAATTCCCACTGTTTATCTGTCATTTTGCGCCCCTTCGCCTCGTCCGTAGACTTGATCAAGGGCACGAAGAAAGAACAACCCCACAAAAGCAGCAGAATCGGTTTGACAGGACGCTCAAGCGCGACTATCCCGCCCGCTGTGCATGGCGTTATAGCTCAGTTGGTTAGAGCGAACGACTCATAATCGTTAGGTCCCTGGTTCAAATCCAGGTAACGCCACCACGCACTCCCTTTTCATAGTATTTTTCTTTAACTCACTGACGTAGTTACCTAGGTTCAAGCTTGGGGGAGATTGATATGCCGTTGCTGCAAGATTTTGCTGCTATTGTGGGGGATAAGTTTGCGTTGACTGGCGCGGACACCGCCCGTTGGTCAAAAGACTGGACAGGTAAGTACTGTGCCGAACCGGGTGTTGTATTGCGCCCCGCGTCCACATCCGAAGTCTCGCAGATTATGGCCCTGGCCAATCAAGAACGACAATCCATCACCCCGGTCAGTGGTCACACGGGGTTGGTTGGCGGGACCTATGCGCCCGGTGGGGTGCTTTTGTCGCTGGACCGCATGAATACGATCCATGAGATTAACACCGCAGCCCGTACCGCAACCGTGGATGCTGGTGTGATTCTGTCGTCCCTTCATGATGCAGCCGAAATGCAGGATTTAATTTTCCCACTAACTTTCGGCGCACGTGGATCGGCGATGATTGGCGGTGTAATGTCCACCAACGCAGGCGGTTCCAACGTGCTGCGCTACGGGAACACCCGTGACCTTGTTCTAGGGCTTGAGGCGGTCTTGGCTGACGGGCGTGTCGTGAACTTGATGTCATCCCTGCACAAAGACAATTCCGGCCTGAACTTGCGGCAACTTCTGATCGGATCAGAAGGCACACTGGGTGTGATTACGAAAGCCATTCTAAAGCTGGCCCCTAAACCACGTAGCTACGCTACAGCGATGGTCGCCACCCCCACTCTTGAGGACGCCCTCACGCTCCTGAACCGCGCACAAGACGCCACAGGGCGTTCTGTTGAGGCGTTCGAGTACATGCCGCGCAACTACATTGACGTGCACATGGACCGCATAGACGGCGCCCGCGAACCCTTTGACGCGCCCCGTGACATCAACATCATGGTCGAAGTCGCCACCACGACCGATTTCGATGTGAACGAGACCCTTTTGGACATCATGGCCGACATGATGGAAGACGGCACTGTACTTGACGCTGTCGTCGCCCAGAACGAAGGTCAACGTCGCGAAATGTGGGAGCGCCGAGAGGCGGCTGCAGAGCTCGCGTTTTGGCGCCAACCTATTGTGGATACTGACGTTGCGCTTCCTCTTGATCTGGTGCCGGCGTTTTTTGAAAAAGTGGCTGTTCGCATGGCGGCGCTCGATGCCGATTTTGAACCAAACTTCGTCGCCCACCTTGGTGACGGCAATGTGCATTACAGCGTCTACCCATCCCGCGATGATACCGCCTTAAATGATAAAGTCGTTGAAGCCATCGAAGACGTGGTTGAGGAGTTGGGCGGTAGTTTTTCAGCCGAACACGGTGTCGGTCTATCCAAGCTGAACACTATGCGCCGTCGCAAAGACCCCGTGGCGTTAGATATGATGCGAAAAATCAAAGCGGCCCTAGACCCTAACGGCATCCTTAATCCAGGGAAAATGATCCCAGATTAATGGGAAGGAATGGGAAGGAATGGGAATGTCCGCTTTGAGCCCATTTGATCAGTAATTGATTGCCAGAAGCCTCAACGAATTCCTCTTGTTTTGCGCCTTGTATTGCTTGCATCCTGATCACATCGTTAAGAAATGAGGTTCTGAGTGCCCATCAATATTTTTGCCAGCTTAGAGGAAGCCGCCCCCTCTAAAGAGAAGCCAAAATCTATAGCATGGCTTTGCGATGATGGCTGGGAATTACCGGCCCAACTCTTTGAATTTGAACGCTGGCTTGAGAAAGACGGAACGAATCTTCCGAAGGGGAGCTACGTTGCTGACATCGGTTTTAGCCTAAGGCCGGACGCGACTGGTGGCGGAGCCATCCTTTCTGTCTCCGCGATGCAAACACTCGTGAAAGTTGGTATGGAAGTATGGCTTTCTGAGTACCCCAAACCCTAACGTTTGCAGTTGTCGCTTTGTCCGCATAGCGGAAATTCATGCGCGGGCCATCACGTTGTCATCGCGCTTGAGATAATGGTGGCTCATGTTCGGGTCTTAAAAAGCCAACCATCACAGCAGAAAGCGCAACCATAACAGCCGCGACGCCCAGCATCAGTGGCAGCCCACCGACCTGATAGGTGAAACCGGACAACAGCGTTCCTGCAAGACGACCCGCTGCGTTAGCCATGTAATAGAATCCCACATCCATCGTAACCCGCTCTGCCTTGGTAAAGGACAAGATGAGATAGGAATGGAGAGAGGAATTCACGGCAAAGACAGCCCCGAACGTCAGCAATCCAACCACGATGCTAATCGTTAGCCATGTTTGAGGCCCTTCTGCGGCGAGCGCGGCGCAGGTGAGCGCCGCAGGCACAAGGGCAAGACCCCAAGCCCATTTGCGGGCGGCACCGATCAACTCATGTTCCGACCGCGTTTTTGCACGTAGAATCCGCGGCGCGTTAGCCTGCACCAAGCCGTACAAGATCACCCAGACCGCCATGAACGTCCCAATGAGGAAGAATGCCGTGCGGTTCCCTTCTGTCGTGCCATCAGACAAGACTGCGTAGAAATAGATGGGGATTCCGACGACAAACCAGACGTCGCGCGCGCCAAACAAAAAGACCCGAGCGGCGCTAAGCCAGTTCACATTTGCCGACTTGGAAAATACCTCGGAGAATTTGGTGCCTTTGCTGCCTTTGGGCAAACCGTCGGGCATAACGGTTAGAACCGCGAGCAGGATTACGAACAGGATCGCAGCCATGCCGAGCACCGCCCAGACGAAACCAACGGCTGCCAGAAGAGCAGCCCCTAAGAAGAAACCCGCGCCTTTCACCATGTTCTTAGACCCCGTCAGGAGTGCGACCCAGCGGAACAACCCGCCGCCTTCGGTCGGGGCCAGTAATTTAACCGCCGATTTCGACGACATCTTGGCCAGATCTTTGGCCACACCACTCGCGCCTTGCACCAACATCACAAAGACCACGGATGTGCCAAGCGCCCAAGCCGGATCAAGCTGTGTCAAAGCCAACAAAGCCAATACTTGCAGTCCCAAACCGGCATAGAGCGTTGATGTCAGCCCGAACCGTGCAGCAATCCAGCCCGCACAAAGATTCGTGACGACGCCCGCAATTTCATAAAGCACGAAGAGATAGGCAAGCTGAACGGCTGAGAAACCCAGCGTATGAAAGTGCAGCAGCACCAGCATGCGCAACGCGCCGTCGGTCAGCATAAACGCCCAGTAGGCCGCAGTGACTGCAATGTAGGCCGACAGACCCTCAGGCTGCGATGACGTGTCGCTCACAGGCTGTCACCAACCATGTAAGCCACGTCCACCAGACGGTGCGCATAGCCCATTTCGTTGTCATACCACGCGTAGATTTTCACCTGTGTGCCATTGATAACCATCGTTGACGGGGCGTCGACGATACTGGAGCGTTCATCGTTGGTATAATCAGTAGAGACCAGCGGGCGCTCTTCGTAGCCCAAGATACCCTTCAATGGCCCATCAGACGCGGCTTTGAACAGGGCGTTCACCTCTTCTGCGGTGGTTTCACGCTCCACTTCAAAAACGCAATCGGTCAGTGACGCGTTAAGCAGCGGAACACGGACTGCATGCCCGTTGAGGCGACCCGTTAGTTCAGGATAGATCAACGTGATTGCCGTGGCGCTGCCGGTTGTTGTTGGGATCAGCGAATTGAGGGCCGAACGCGCACGGCGCAAGTCCTTGGCAGGACGATCCACGATGGTTTGCGTATTGGTCACATCATGAATGGTCGTGATGGAGCCGTGTTTGATCTTCAGGTTTTCGTGGATGACCTTGACCACGGGAGCGAGGCAGTTGGTAGTGCAGCTGGCGGCGGTAACGATGCGGTGGCGGTCTGGCTGGTAGGTATCGTCATTCACACCGAATACGATATTCGCGGCATCGCCATCCTTGACCGGCGCAGAAACGACAACTTTTTTGACGCCCGCGTCGAAATATGGCGCGAGTTTCTCTTCGGTTTTAAAAACTCCGGTGCAGTCGATTACTACATCAACACCTTCGAGTGGCAGTGCGCCAAGGTCGCGGGTTCCGATGAACGGAAGGCGGGTGCCATCAATGGTGACGCTGTCCGCGTCATGGGCGAATTCGGCGTTCCAGCGGCCGTGGACTGTATCGAACTCCAGCAGATGGGCGTGCATTTCAGGGTCGCCAACCGCATCGTTGATCCATGCGATTTTGGCACCGCGTGCTAGCAAGGGTTTCAGGGCGAGTTTACCAATACGGCCAAGGCCATTTAGGGCGTAAACGGTCATCTAAGTCATCCTTCGGTGTTGGATTGGCCGATATTATCGACTGCTTTTTGGAGGGAAATTCGGTCGAGCGACGCAATAGGCAGGGCCGTGAAACCCGTCATCCGGTTGCGAAGCGCGCCGTAGATCTGATGGAATGCGAGGCTCTTTTCGGCGTCCGTTCCTTCGACCTTCACGGGATCAGGGAGCCCCCAATGCGCGCTGATGGTCTGGCCTTGCCATGCGGGGCATTCCTCGTTGGCGGCCTGATCGCAGACAGTGAAAACGAAATCGAATTGCGGAGCATCTGGCCCCTGAAACTCGGAAATATTCTTGGCCCGAAGGACAGAGACGTCGTGCCCATTCTGCGCCAGCACATCGAGCGCAAAGGGGTTCAGCTCCGAGCGCGGTCTTGTTCCCGACGAATAAGCCACAAAAC
Source organism: Octadecabacter algicola (assembly GCF_021532625.1). GTDB lineage: Bacteria > Pseudomonadota > Alphaproteobacteria > Rhodobacterales > Rhodobacteraceae > Octadecabacter > Octadecabacter algicola. The sequence goes on along the minus strand of NZ_JAKGAR010000002.1, from coordinate 129,385 downwards.
GATCCCCCGCGATGTCGCGCAGGATGGATTCCGCAAAGATGGAACGTGCGGAATTGCCTGTGCAAATGAAGAGAACATTAAATTTCCGGCCGATCTCTAATTTGTCTCCGAAAGACGAGGAATAGGCATTGGGCGTGCAAATTTCAGGGTGCCCTCTGCAACAGTCGTGCAAGAGGTAGTCGATCGTCTCGCGGGTTACATTCAGGTCGATCGCGTAACGCAATGATGTTCCCACACGTTCTTGGCTCACCAATCCGGCCTGCATCAGAGCGTTGACATAGGTGGAGAGCGTGTTTGGCTTCAACTCAAGCGCTTGAGCCAGCTCGGTGGCCGGAACGCGGTCTGGGTAACGGCGCATCAACAACCGAAAGACAGCCAGCCGTTGAGGGTGACCAAGTGTTGAGAGGCGTTGGGGTATAACTGATTCCATACTTCATGAATATGTGAACTATGAAACTTTGAACAGTGAAGCTTTTGTAAAACGGGCTGCGATATAGATTTTTTTTGGCTTCAAGTTCCCCTTGCCGAGTCGAAACTCTACGACCGCGACGAACCTAGATCAGATTTCTTTTGCGACAGGGGTGCGACAAGACAAGGTTGAAATGTAGGCTAAACTTAATGCAAAAACCGAATTTCCCATGTGCCACAGGCAAATGATCCCTTCGCAATCAAAGCGGTCCTTAAGAAACTTCAGCAGGCAAAAACAAAACCCGCGAAACGGGCTTCACTCACCCTGCAGACACAGCCTCAAAAAAGTCTGGTCCAGCTTGATCTAACAATTCCTGCGCCAGTGATTTGCCCATAGCCGCACCATCCGCAATCGCACCGCGTCGTTCGCCTGTGAAAACCTGACTGCCGTCAGGTTTCAAAATCTCTCCGCGCAGCCAGATTTCATCGCCATCAATCAAAGCCAGCCCTGCAATCGGTGTTTCACAAGATCCGTCCAGCGCCCCCAAGAATGCCCGTTCGGCGGCCATCTGCTGACCAGCCGCGACATCATGGATTGCGGCCAACATGCCCTTCGCCCGCAGATCATCAGCGCGGCGTTCAATACTGATCGTACCTTGGGCAATGGCAGGCAACATTTCATCAACGTCAATGGCGCATGTCGCATGAACGCCCATGTCCATCCGGTTCAGCCCAGCCATTGCCAAGAATGTCGCGTCAGCCACGCCATCACCAAGTTTCTTAAGACGTGTCTGAACGTTGCCGCGAAATTCGACCACCTGCAAATCGGGCCGTTTGGCCAACAATTGCGCACGGCGACGCAGACTAGATGTGCCGACAACAGCGCCCTGCGGCAATTCAGCGATCCCCGCGTGTTTAATCGAAACGAATGCATCCCGCGAATCTTCGCGCGGCAGGAAGACATCCAACACCAGCCCGTCTGGCTGCTCTACTGGCATGTCTTTAGTCGAATGCACCGCAATATCGATACGTCCGGCCAACATGGCTTCTTCGATTTCTTTTGTGAACAACCCCTTATTGCCAATTGTCTTGAGCGCAATATCAGCATCAATCAACATGCGATCATCGCCAGTGGTCTTGATAACGCAGATTTCAAAAGCGTCGTCAGGCAGGTCAAACGCCGTCATCAAACGGTTTTTGGTCTCGTGAGCTTGCGCAAGCGCAAGCGGTGATCCACGGGTGCCAATTTTCAGCGGCGCGACGGCAGAGGGCAATTCATAATCCATAAAGCACAATTAGCCGCGCCCTAGCGGCCTTACAATCCCTTGACTTGCGGAGCCGCAAACCACAGACCTCCATTCAGCTTTAGGAGGCCCAGATGAGCACGCAAAAAACCATACTTCGAGCCCTTGCAGGAGAAACACTGCCAACGCCACCGATCTGGATGATGCGTCAGGCAGGGCGGTATCTACCGGAGTACAAAGCAACGCGTGCTCAGGCCGGCGATTTCCTGTCATTGTGCTACAATCCCGAACTTGCCGCCGAAGTGACCCTGCAACCAATCCGCCGCTACGGATTCGACGCAGCAATCCTGTTCGCGGACATCCTGTTGCTGCCACAGGCTTTAGGCGCAGATTTGTGGTTTGTGACGGGCGAAGGTCCACGGCTTTCGACAATCACCTCCGCTGAAGAACTTGACGTGTTGAAGCCTGTGACCGCGATCCACGACACGCTGTCCCCTATCTATGAAACCGTCAAAATCCTGTCCCGCGAACTGCCAGACGAAACAACTTTGATCGGTTTTGCGGGCGCGCCTTGGACGGTCGCGACTTATATGGTTGCAGGTAAAGGCACCCCTGACCAAGGACCGGCACACGCGCTGAAAGATGCGAACAAAGACGTCTTCGAAGCTCTTTTGGATCGCATCACCGAAGGGACAATCGATTATCTTTCTGAACAGATCAAAGCTGGTGCCGAAGTGGTGAAACTCTTCGACAGCTGGGCCGGATCTCTGCAGGGGTCTGATTTCCTGAATTATTCGGTCAAACCAATGGCTCAGATCGTCGCGGCGCTTAAGGCGAAACATCCAACAACGCCGATCATCGCCTTTCCACGCGGTGCAGGGGAAAAATACGTCGGGCTACATGCAGCTATTGGTGCAGACTGCATCGCACTCGATGATGGCGTGACAGTCCATTGGGCCGCGGAAAAAGTTCAGGTCAACGGTTGTGTTCAAGGAAACCTGAAATCATCGCATATGGTTACGGGCGGGGATGATCTGGTCAGCGAAACGCGCCGTATTGTCGACGCGCTTAGCAACGGCCCGCATATTTTCAACCTCGGCCACGGCATCACGCCTGATGCAGACCCTGAGAATGTACAACTGATGATCGATACCGTCCGCGGCAATTAACGGGATGGCGGGCGGGGCGTCTTGAGGTCGAAGGACCTCAAGAGCGTCGTTCCGTCAGACCCATTTTGCCAAAGGTGGCAGGCTCATCAGCACTGCATTCGCATCATGGCCAGTTTCGAGACCAAACTTTGTGCCACGATCATAAACAAGATTGTATTCGGCATAGAGCCCACGATGCACCAGCTGCGCATCCTTATCCGCGTCATTCCACTGCGTGCCTTTGCGTTTTTCAACGAGCGGAACATAAGCCGGCAGGAACGCATTGCCCAAGTCCTGAGTAAGCTTGAAATCGGCCACCCAGTCACCGCTGCAGTGATCATCCATGAAAACACCGCCAACGCCGCGTGCACGATGACGATGGGGAATGTAGAAATATTCGTCCGCCCATGCCTTTAGCTTAGGATAATGCGCCTCTCCGTGGGGATCGAGCCACGCTTTTTGTGTGGCATGAAAATGCGCTGTGTCTTCATCGTATTCGAGGCATGGGTTCAAATCTGACCCGCCGCCAAACCACCACGCATGGGGCGTCCAGAACATCCGCGTATTCATATGCACCGCAGGTGCATGTGGGTTTTGCATATGGGCCACAAGGCTAATGCCGGACGCCCAAAACCGTGGGTCATCGGCCATTCCTGCCAGTCCCTTGCGGGCCATCATGGCAGCCTGCGCGCGCTCACCCAAAGTGCCATAAACAGTCGAGATATTAACCCCAACCTTTTCGAACACACGTCCGCCGCGCATCACTGACATCAAACCGCCACCAGCATCTTCGCCGCTGTCGCCACTGCGTTTGGTTTCGCTTACTTCAAAGCGACCCGCAGGCTGGTCAGACAATGGTCCGGTGACTTGGCTGTCTTCTAAATTCTCAAAGGCCTTTACGATCTCATCCCGCAAAGTTCTAAACCATGAAGACGCTTCATTTTTTTCGGTTTCCATGTCGCCCAGACCCATGATCCGCACCCTTGTTATTGCTTATCAATGACCACTAGCATTGACTAAACGTGCAGGCCAACACCCTGTCAAACATACGCGACCATTTGGCTGCCAAAGGAAGACCCATGTTTTACAAGACCCTCGTTTTCGTCCCTCTCATCGTACTGGCCGCTTGCGGCACACCACGCGAACGCTGCATCGCCGGTGCGAATCGCCCTGTAGCCACACTAGACCGCCTCATAGCGACCACCCGCGGCAATATCGAACGAGGTTATGCCTTGGTTGAAGTCGAAGATGTACGTGTTCTGCGCAGGACCTGCGAAGACGTGCGCGAGGACGGCACGAGGTTCCGTTACCGCTGTGATGAAACAGAGACCTTCACGCGCCAAGAGCCTGTCTCAATCGACATCGCCAACGAGCGCAGAAAGCTAGCGCAGTTCACTGAGCGCCGTGCAGCCGCTGTGCAACAGGCACAGGCAACCACGCAGCAATGCATCGCGGTTCACCCTGAGTAAGCGATTTTAATGTGCAGGTGCTGTGGCCGGATCAATCAAGGTTCGGCCACCGTCCACGGTGATCACCTGACCTGTCACAAAGCTGGACGCATCAGACGCAAGGTATTGCACGGCGTCTGAAACCTCCCCTGGGCCCGCGATACGGCCGAGCGGCGTGTTGTCGATAATGTCGCTGCGATACTCTTCGTTGTCGCGCAGCTGGTGCTTGAGGCTAGAGGACATGACTGACCCGAACGCAACGGCATTCACCCGAATGCGGTGCGGAGCCAAAGCCACGGCCATCGAGCGTGTCATCTGATCGAGAGCCGCTGTCGCGATCGAATACCCCAGAAGATCAGGGTTGGCCCGGCGCGCCGCGATTGAGCTGAGGTTGATGATAGACCCGACATTTCCAGTGTCTTCTTCGTCGCCACTTGCTTGCTTGATCATCCGTTTCGATATCGCTTGCGTCAGGCGCAGGGACGTCATCAGGTTTTGGTTCAGCATCGTTTCGACGTTGTCTTCTTTTGGGTCAAGAGGATCGGATGGCACGATCTGACGAGACGCATTCACAAGGATGTCGACCTTTTCGAAGTTATCGATCGTCATGGACAGCAGGTTGTTGATGGAGAGCTTCTTTCGCAGATCACACGCAAACGTTCGATAGCTTTCGGTTTCGGCCTTACCGTCCCCAAGCTCTGCCTCTAGGCGTTCTTCGTCCATATCCGCAAAGATAACATTCGCACCCTTAGACAAAAAATGCCGCCCAATCGCGAGGCCAACACCATTGGCGGCCCCCGTTACGATAGCGGTTTTACCGTCGATTGAAAAAGACATGATGGCTCCTATTCGCCCGCGCAGATGCTACGACGCTAGCGGGAATTATCGGCGAGGGCGAGTCGCACGGAATGTTTTGAACGCGCCTGATCCGTTCAGTTCTTCGACACGCGCAAATTTTGCATCGAGATCGGCCTCATAAGGGAGGTGGCGGTTGGCGACCATATAAAACACGCCACGCGGTTTCAGGATCCTCGCCGCCGTGGCGATAAAACCACGGCCTAAATCCGGATCGCCAGCACGGCCAGCATGAAACGGCGGGTTCGACACAACAACATCGTAAGACCCTTTATGGGTCAGCGCGTCAGCCCAGACCGCATGGGCGCGTGCATCGTCGGTATTGGCAATCGCACAATCCAATGCAGTTTGTTCCGCCTCGACCATATCAAGCCGCGTCACTCCGTCGTGGGCCAGAATCTCTCGGGACAAATAACCCCAACCAGCCCCTAAATCGGCAACCTCACCCTTGAGAGGGTCCAATTGGGGAACCAATAACGCGGACCCCGCATCGATTTTGGCCTCAGAGAACACGCCAGCCACGGTTTCATATCCGGCTGGGGATTTTACGGAAGTGTCCCACTTCGGCGCCTGACCAGCCTCAAACCAAAACAGTCGTCCGTGGCCCTTGGTCACAACGCCATTGATCGCACTGGTTTTGCGAATGTCTTTGTAGATCGATTCAACACCATCAGTTTTTTGGCCGTCCACGATTACTATGCCGCCCGTGTCGATAGCCCGCTGAACCATCTGCCGCGCAAGCGTCTTTGAGCGCGGAAGAACAACCAGTGTCCCAATACACCCAGCGCCATCGCCTATCAGGCCCATTGAGGTCCAATACTGATGGTCTGAATAGAACGTCGCCTCGACGGTAACGTTTTGAAGCCCCGCAAGGTCATACCCCATTGGTGGACGTAAGACATGTAACGGCCCGTCCAATGTCAGGCCTTCGCTCAACGCGGTGAATAATCTTGAGTGTTTCATGGGTTAGGAGGGCGCGCGGCCTACTCTCTCTCCATTGTGCACTGCAAGGGGTGTTCGTGACGTGCTGCAAGGTCCATCACAAGGGCCACTTTAGTCTCGGCTATCTCGTGAGAAAATACACCTACAACAGCCAATCCTTTTTGGTGAACGGTGAGCATCAACTCTACGGATTGATCATGGGTCATGCCGAAATAACGTTCCAAGACATGCACAACGAATTCCATCGGGGTGTAATCATCGTTCAAAATCATCACCTTATACAAAGGTGGGCGTTTTGTTTTTGGGCGCGTTTCAAGTTTAACGCCGATGTCGCCATCGTCGTCTTCATTCTTGTCGGCCATCATGATGATGTCTTGCAGCATTGCGTTTCCCTTGCCGAGTCGCCGGCTCAGTGTGATGTCAGCCGCTTAATATAGCCTTCATGGGGCCTATGAAAAGGGGGCGTTCGCAGACTTGATCACTAAACGTTTCTTTTACGCCCATCGTACTTCTGCGAACCGCGCTGCAAGCGATCGGTCACAACAATATTATCACGTGCCCCATTGTTGCCATATTTCAGCATCTAGGGGGTAAAATCAGAAATCACCGCTAGATATGGCCCCCTACGGTCGATCTGTGCAGGGATGCCACACCAAAAGCCTTTGAAAATAAGGTGTTTTCTGAGCCGCCACCCTATGTTAGCTTTGATCCATAATAAGGAGACCCCGACAAAACTGGGGCTCACGAGGCAGTAAAGAGGCAGTGGCGTGAAACGTCGTATTCAACACCCCGCGTTGGCGGGTATTCTTCTATTGATGACACTCCTGTTGGCCGCACTCGCGCCCGCAACAGGTAGAGCCGCGCCATACGCCGCTATGGTAATGGATGCCCGAACGGGTGAGGTCTTGCATTCACGTAATGCCGACACGCAATTGCACCCGGCGTCCCTGACCAAGATGATGACGCTCTATATTGCGTTTCAGGCAATTGAGCGCGGTGAAATCAGTCTTGATGACATGGTGACAATCACGCCTTTGGCTGCGAACGAGCCGCCCAGCAAGTTGGGTTTAGTAACAGGCCAACGTATCCAATTCCGCTACTTGATCCGCGCTGCTGGCGTTAAGTCCGCCAATGACGCCGCGACTGCGATCGGTATCGCCTTGGAAGGCAACGAAGCCGCCTTTGCCCGCCGTATGACAGCAACAGCCCAAGCCATGGGCATGAGCCGTACAACATTCCGCAACGCCCACGGGCTGACCGAAGCAGGTCATTTGTCCACGGCACGCGACATGACCGTGCTTGGTCGCCACATCATCTACGATTACCCCCAGTATTATAACATCTTTGGCCGCATCACGACCGACGCTGGTGTGCGCGAAGTTGCCAACACGAACCGTCGTTTTTTGAACGCCTATCGCGGCGCAGACGGCATCAAGACTGGGTACACACGTGCCGCAGGCTTTAACCTTGTTGCATCCGCAGAACGTGGCCAAGAACGTATCATCGCAACAATGTTTGGCGGGTCTTCAACTGCAGCCCGTAACGCCCGCGTTGCTGAATTGCTTGATATGGGCTTTGCCCGTGCGCCAAGTACTGCCCGCATTGACCGTCCACGCCCTGTTGGTCCGCAAACCTCGGGTGCTGACACCCCTGCTCCAGGCACGACCGCCCGTACAGTCCGCGTAAACGGTCTTGTTGCACGATCCTTGCGCCCACAAGCACGTGCTGTGCCTGATGTACCGGAAGTCGCTGAAGTGCTCGTTGCTGTGAATGCTGATGCGGTCCAAGACGCCGTCGCAGACGTTATCCAAACCGCGGCAGCAGCACCCGAAGCCAGCGAAGCGCCTCCTTCGCGGCCCTCCGATGTTGTTCTTGCCGCTGTCCAACAAGCCAGCCCAACACCCAACGAACCTGAAATCGTCACCCGTATTTCTACCTCTGGCAGTCGTCTTTGGGGTGTGAACGTGGGCCGCTACGGGTCTCGGTATCAGGCAGAACGTGTGCTTTTGCGTGTCGCGCTGAACGAAATGTCCACGCTGGACGGATCATTGCGGCGCGTAAATCAATCCAGCCGCGGCTTTGACGCTAATTTCATGGGGCTTACCCGCGATGGTGCGGAACGCGCATGCGCACGCTTGCAAGCCCGTGGCACCACGTGTTTCATGATCGGGCCTGAATAACAGCCCGAGGAAACACCATGGCGGTTCTAGACGTACAAGCACCCGGCATCCCGAAACTGAAAAGCAGCAAACCCGACCACTATGTCGGAATGCATCGGATTTTCTGTGTCGGCCAAAACTATGCCGAACACGTAACCGAAATGGGCGGCGACCCCAAGGCCGACCCTCCGATCTTCTTTATGAAGCCCGCGAGCGCATACGTGCCGTCTGGCCTTACCGTCCCCTACCCTCTTGCTACAGAAAACCTCCACCATGAGACGGAACTGGTCGTCGTGATCGGACGCGGTGGCACGAATATCACTGAGGGCGAGGCGCTGCACCATGTTTACGGTTATGCCGTTGGCAACGATCTGACACGCCGCGACCTTCAAGGGGCTGCCAAGAAACGCGGCAAGCCGTGGGATATGGGCAAAGGCTTTGATCAATCCGCCAACATCGGCCTTGTACACCCCGTATCCGAGGTCGGCCATCCGACGACTGGCGCCATTCGCTGTTTGGTCAATGGTGACGTGCGTCAGAACGGTGATCTGTCACAGATGATTTGGTCCGTCCCCGAAATCATTGCCACCCTATCTGGTCTTGTCACACTTGAGGCCGGCGACATCATTATGACAGGCACGCCATCCGGCGTCGGTCCGATTGAACGGGGGCAAACCTGCGTCTGTGAAATCGAAGGGCTGTCGTCTGTGTCCGTCAGCTACGAAGCCTAGTCAAACGCGGCTTTCATCAGTTGACGAGTATAGTCCGTTTGCGGGGTGTCAAAAATGGCATCGGCCTCCCCTGCCTCAACAACGTCACCGCGTTTCATCACGATGACCTTGTGTGAAAGTGCGCGCACGACCTTCAGATCGTGGCTGATGAACAGATAGGCCAGTTGATACTTCTTTTGCAGGTTCCGTAGCAGTTCGACAATTTGCACCTGCACTGTCATGTCCAGTGCCGAGGTCGGTTCATCAAGGACCAGAAGTTTTGGCCGAAGGATCATGGCGCGCGCGATCGCGATACGTTGGCGTTGCCCACCAGAAAACTCATGCGGGTAGCGATCCATCAATTCTGGCGCGAGGCCGACTTCTTTCATGATGTCAGCAACCATCTCACGCGAATTTTTACCCTGCGCGGTGCCGTGAATTGTCAGCCCTTCCGCAATGATCTGTTCGACCGTCATTCGAGGCGACAGTGATCCATAGGGGTCCTGAAAAACGATCTGCATCTCGGATCGGAGCGGACGCATTTGCCCTTCTTTTAGTCCTTGAAGGTCTTGCCCCATAAAGGCGATGCGCCCTTCGGATGAAATCAAACGCATCATCGCAAGGGCCAACGTGGTCTTGCCGGACCCTGATTCACCAACAATACCCAACGTCTCGCCCGCACGGACTTCGAGCGTCGCATCGTTGACCGCTTTCACGTAACCCGTCGTGCGCCGCAACAAGCCGGACGTCAAAGGGAACCATATTTTCAGGTTCTTCGTCTTTGCGACCACTTTGGCTGTGGGGTCGACCGGATCAGGATGGCCCGTGCTTTCGGCTTCAAGAAGCGTGCGAGTATAGGGGTGCTGTGGATTAGCAAAAATCTCGGCTGTTTCGCCCTGCTCGACGATCTCGCCGTCCTTCATGACACAGACACGATCCGCAATCTTGCGCACGATGGTCAGGTCATGGGTGATGAACAACATCGACATGCCAAGGTCACGTTTCAGATCTGCCAGCAATTCAAGAATTTGCGCTTGGATTGTTACGTCCAGCGCGGTCGTTGGTTCATCCGCAATCAGCATCTCAGGCCCGTTGGCCAGCGCCATAGCAATCATGACACGTTGGCGTTGGCCGCCAGACAATTGATGCGGATAAGACGCCAAACGTCGTTCTGCTTCGTGGATACCTACTTGTGTCAAAAGCTCGATGATACGAACTCTCACCGCATCGCCACGCAATCCTTGGTGCAGCTCAATCGACTCGCGCAGCTGTTTTTCGATGGTGTGCAGCGGGTTGAGTGACGTCATCGGTTCTTGAAAGATGAAACTGATGTCGTTTCCGCGCACACGGCGCAGGTCTTTCTCGGGGGCGCCGACCATTTGGGTGCCATCATAGGTGATCGACCCCCCAACAGTCGCGCTGTCACCAAGCAACTGCACAGTCGAAAGTGCAGACACAGATTTACCCGAACCGGACTCACCAACCAGCGCGACCGTTTCACCCTTATCGACATGGAATGACACGCCGCGCACCGCATGGGTGGTCTCGCCGTCTTGGCGGAAATCAACGGTAAGGTTTTGAACGTCTAGGACACGGGCGCTCATGAAAATGTCTTTCGCGGATCAAAGGCATCACGCACGCCCTCAAAGATAAATACGAGCAGCGACAGCATCACCGCAAAGGTGACGAAAGCCGTCAGCCCAAGCCACGGCGCTTGCAGGTTTTGTTTTGCTTGCAGTGTCATCTCACCCAGTGACGGGGCCGAAGACGGCAGACCGAAACCAAGAAAGTCGAGAGATGCTAGCGTCGCGATTGTGCCCGTGATCAAGAACGGCAACATCGTCAGCGTCGCCACCATCGCGTTTGGCAGCATATGGCGGAACATAATCGTGCGATCCCGAACGCCCAACGCCTTGGCCGCACGGACGTATTCCAAATTTCGCGCGCGCAAGAACTCAGCACGCACCACGCCAACTAAGGCGGGCCAGCCAAACAAGATCGTCAAGAAGACAAGCAGCCAGAATGAGCGCCCCAAAATCGCAAATAAAATGATGATCACGTAAAGGGATGGCGTTGAGCCCCAGATTTCCAACAGGCGTTGAAACACCAGATCGACCCAGCCGCCGAAATAGCCCTGCACTGCCCCTGCGATGATCCCGATCACTGACGCACATGACGTGACAATAATCGTGAACAGGATCGAAAGGCGGAACCCGTGGATCACCCGCGCAACCACGTCGCGCTTTGTATCATCTGTCCCCAGCCAGTTGTTCTCATCGGGTGGTGACGGGGCCACACCAGGGATGTCGACAATGGTATTGTAACTGTAAGGAACGGGTGGCCAGATCAACCAGCCTTTTTCAAAGTCAGGATCATCAATGCCGGTTTGGGCTGCCTCAATCAGGGTTTCTGGTTCGTCAAAGCAATCAACCAACCCACCCGTTTCGATCAGACATTTAACTTCTATGTCTTTGTATTCGGCCTGCGTTGGGAAATCGCCGCCGAAATCCCGTTCGCTATAGAACTGGAAAATCGGCATCCGCAACTCGCCGCGATAGCTCACTAGAATGGGTTTATCATTGGCCAGAAATTCAGCGAACAGCGACATCACGAACAAGAACAAGAAAATCCAAAGAGACCAGAACGCGCGACGGTTCCGCTTGAAATTTGTCCACCGACGTCGGTTCAACGGCGACAAATGATACCAACGCTTCTGCGGAGGTGGCGGAGCGAGATCAGTCATCACCCTCTCCTCTCGAAATCAATGCGCGGATCGATAAGAACATAGGTAATGTCGGTGATAATCCCGACGACCAGCCCCATCAGAGAGAACGCAAACAAAGTGCCAAACATCACCGGATAGTCGCGTTGCAACGTCGCCTCAAACCCGAGGCGGCCAAGCCCATCCAGCGAGAACAGCGTTTCGATAATCAGGGACCCGCCAAAGAACACGCCGATGAACAGCGCCGGAAAGCCCGAGATCACGATCAACATCGCGTTGCGGAAGACGTGGCCATAGAGAACGCGCGCCTCTGACAGGCCTTTGGCTTTGGCCGTAATGACATACTGCTTCTTGATCTCATCCAAGAAGCTGTTCTTGGTCAGCAGCGTCAAAGTAGCAAACGCTGAAATGGTTGAGGCCAACACTGGCAGTGCGATGTGATGGAAGTAATCCTTAATCTGCCCCCACGTGCTCAGCTGGTCAAAATCCGATGACGTTAGCCCCCGCAGTGGGAACAATCGCATGCAGGTCGGGTTCGAATTATAAAGCCACGTTACATTTTCGCGGAAGAAATCCGATATTCCGAAAGGCAGCCTGAAACAGTTGTTCGAGGCAAACAAAACAATAAGCAGAATGGCGAACAGAAACCCCGGTATCGCATAACCAACAATGATCGCCGCAGAGGTCCACGTATCAAACGAAGACCCATCGCGAACAGCCTTACGAATACCCAGTGGGATCGAAACCATATATGCAATCAGCGTGGACCAAAGGCCCAGCGTGATCGATACAGGCATCTTTTCCATGACAAGGCCGACGACCGACACAGACCGGAAATAGCTCTCACCGAAATCGAACCGCATGTAATCCCACATCATCAGGAAAAAACGTTCGATTGCGGGGATTGGGACTGGATTGCATTCATCCGCACTTAGGTCAGGTTCACCTGTGAACCCGACATCGCAAACGATCCGTGCGAAATTGAATTCGACTTGGAGCTGGTCCAGAAACTCCTGAGGCAAACCGCGGGATGCGACGCTATCTCCGCTTTCGTTTTCAAGCAGCTCTGATCCGCCGCCGGAAATGCCTTCAAAGACGTCTCCGCCACCTTCCATCTGCGCAATAACTTGATCAATCGGGCCACCGGGCACGAACTGAATCAGCACGAAGTTGACAATCATGATCCCAAGCAACGTTGGGATCACAAGAAGCAATCGTTTGAGGATATAGGCGCCCATTCAGCGTAGCCTTTTTGGTCTTTTTGCCAACTGTCGGAGCGCTAGAACGCGCCCGCAGCTCTTAATTCTTCTGCTCTTTCGGCGTTGTACCACCAGAACGAAGTATGCCCCAGTAAAAACGGCGGTAAGTTTTCCGGATACTCATAGATATCGTAATAAGCGACCGTGTGGGTCGACTTATACCACTGCGGCACCCAGAACCCCTTGGCCCGCAATACTCGGTCAATCGCCTGTGATCCTGTGATCACTTCTTCTAGACCCGTCGCGTTAATGACATTTGTTAAAAGGCGATCAACAGCAGGGTCTTCAAGGCCCATCAGGTTGCGTGAACTGTCAGCAGCCGTCTCAGAACCGAACCACTGGCGCATGCCACTGCCCGGCTCAAACCCTTGGGTCATTGTATGGTTTACAATGTCAAAATCAGACGGAGCATCCAGACGCTCAACATACTGCGCGAAGTCGACCCTGTTCAGGGTCGCGTCAACGCCCAAACGCTGCAAACTTTCGACGTAGGGGTTGATGATGCGATCAAAACCTGGAGAGGCAGACAAGAATTCCACCTCAAGCACCTGTCCGTCCTTTCGGCGCATCCCGTCATCCCCGGCAATCCAGCCCGCTTCGTCCAAGAGGGCGGATGCACGGCGCAAGTTGGAGCGATCCGTAGGGCGGCTTGCATTCGATGTCGGTGGCAATACAGCCTCATCCGTCAAAATAGAGGCATCAAGAAGCCCTTCATCAACGAGCGGTTGAAGCAGTGCAAGTTCACCTTCAGATGGCACGCCCCGCGCCTGAAGGTCCGTGTTCTGCCAGAAAGATTCAACGCGGTCATACAACCCATAGAACAAGGTCTCGTTTGACCATTCAAAGTTGAACATCAACCTAATAGCTTCGCGAACCTTCGGGTCCTGAAACCGTTCTTCACGTAGGTTGAAAATAAATGCCTGCGCAGACCCAATTGTGCCATCTGGCAATTCTTCTTTACGGACCCAACCGTTTTCGATGGCGGGGAATTCGTACCCTGTGGCCCACTGCAACGACGAGCTTTCTTGGCGGAAGGTATACTCGCCCGCCTTGAACGCTTCGAACGCTGCAGCACTATCCGAGAAATACTCATAGCGGATCGAGTCGAAGTTAGCTTGTCCGACGTTCATGGGGTGCTCTGCGCCCCACCAATTCGGATCCCGCTGATAGACAACGTTTCGATTGGTGTCGTAACTGCCAAGAACGTATGCCCCTGTGCCAAGGAACGGTACATCCGTGCTTTCATCCAGCCTTGCACCAGTTTCCGCGAACCATGCCTTGGAAAACGCGCGGTTGCTTCCGGCGATGCCGATCACATCACGGCGCGGGGCCTCAGGCGTGAAGGTGAATTGCACACGGTGTGTGTCGAGCACTTCGACTTTTTCGATGTAGCCTTCGACAACGGCCACGTATTCAGGCAAGCCTTGATCCATGATCAGCTCGTGGAAAAACACTACATCTTCGGCCGTAAACGCCGAACCATCAGAAAACGTAACATCATCGCGCAGATTGAAGATCACCCAGTCTTTGCTCTCTGGGTATTCGATCGTGGTGCAAAGATAGCAATACGATCCGTATGGGTCATCCGCCGTAGCCGTCATAAGGCTTTCGTAAAGGATCGTTGTGCCCGCTGCTGTTGCACCTTCACGGGTGAAATTATTGAAGGTATCAAATGTGCCTTGCGTCCAAAGGCTCATCTCGCCACCTTTGGGCGCGTCTGGATTGACGTAATCCAAATGCGCCATATCCGCTGGGTACTTCAACTCGCCAAAATTTGTATACCCATGCGAGATGATCACCTCTTCATGGCTATCGGCGCGCAGCATGCTCGCAGCGCCAATTGCCAGTGCTGAGCCAGCTAACAACATCCCCCATTTCGAAAGCCCCAATTGTTGGGTCTGAACTGCCGCCTTGGATCGTGGGGCATGGGGGTGCTGCTGTGTCTTGGCCATTGGGCGCTCCTGCTTGCGGAAAATTCCTTATAAATAAGCTAGGACGGCGAAGGGTTAACATTCAAGTTGAGATTACGTGACAACCTCGTGATTTGGACCGACAGCGGCCTTGTTGCCCGACGTCACAACGAAAAAGGCCGCCCAAATTGGACGGCCTTCGATAAATTCGATTGTGTCTGACTTAGCCGTCGAGGCTGTCGAGATACGCGATAAGGTTCGCGCGATCTTCGATCTTGCGCATGCCGTTGTATGTCATGCCCGTGCCTGGCGCGTAACCGCGCGGGTTTTCAAGAAATGCGTTCAGGTTCTCAGGTGTCCAAACATCGGCGGCATCGTTCAAAGCGCCAGAGTAGTTTCCAAAGCCGTCAACGGAGCCAACCGCACGCCCAACAACACCGTAAAGGTGCGGGCCTGTCGCGTTTTCGCCATCTTCAAGCTTGTGACACGCAGCACATGCACGCCACTGGCCTTCACCTGCTGCAGCGTCGGCCATCGCATAAACTTCCGCGAAGTCAGGGCCTTCTTCAACAGGTGCCGCATCGTCGCCACCTTCAACAGGAATCACATAAGCCTGTTCATGATCGCCGTGACCACCGGGGTGATAAATCTCTTCTGCGGCCCATTTGCCCAGCAAAAAGACCAATAGTGTGCCGCATACGCCGCCAAGAACTTTGGTCATTGTCATTGTGTCGAACATGTCGCGATCCACTTGCTTCCTAATTTGTGCGTCATCTATCCGCTTCCCTTGCCATTTATCAAGGTGTAGCACCGCGACCAAATGCCCATTTTTTGTGAAAAAGGGAAATTAGGGGGGAAAGATGACAAAACGCATCGCATTTCAGGGTGAACCGGGCGCTTATGGCCACCAAGCCTGCGTTGAAGCACGCCCCGATCATGAGCCCCTTCCTTGCCCTACCTTCAATGCCGCAATCGAGGCCGTCCGCAAAGGTGACGCCGATCTTGGTATGATTGCCGTTGAAAATTCCACCTACGGGCGGGTTGGTGATGTCCATACTCTGCTGCCCGAAAGCGGGCTGCACATTGTCGACGAAGCGTTTGTCCGGGTTCACATTAATCTACTTGGAAAACCTGGCGCTCAGGTTGAACAGATCAGAACAGCAAGTGGTCACATCGTGATTCTTCCGCAATGCGGTAAGTTCCTGCGGGAAAACGGGATTACACCGTTGATTAGCCCAGACAATGCCCGCGCCGCGATGGATGTCGCAGCAGGTGACGACATGACGGCAGGCGCACTAGCCTCTGAAATGGCGGCTGGAATCTATGGTTTGAACATTTTGGCCCGCCACATTGAGGACCATGACCGCAACACAACGCGATTCTTGATCATGGGCCGTGAGCCCGATCTGTCTCGACGTGGCAAACATGGCATGGTGACAAGCTTTGTGTTCCGCGTTCGCAACATTCCAGCCGCGCTTTACAAAGCGATGGGCGGTTTCGCGACCAATGGCGTCAACATGACCAAGCTGGAAAGCTACATGGTTGGCGGGCAGTTTACAGCGACACAGTTTTACGCCGAAGTCGAAGGCCACCCTGATGACCGCAATGTTGCGCTCGCTATGGAGGAGTTAGACTACTTCACCGATCACATCCGACTGATGGGTGTCTTCCCTGCTGCCCCACGGCGTCACGAAAAGCCGACCTCTTAACGGGCCGATCAACCGACGTACTTAGCATCGACGTCTTTGGCGAAGCCTTTTACCAGCATCTTGAACTTGTTTTCGGTTTTTACGCGGGCGAAACGAACGGATTGGAACAACAGTTTGCCTGGAATCGTCTTTGCGACGGCTTGCACCTTAACGCTCAGCCGTGTGTGCGTCTTTGACAAAGAGATAAGGTCGACCACCATCGTTCCTTCAATGCTCGGTGATGTGACTTCGATCTTCAGGGAGTTCGGGGCGTCGACTTCAACCAATTCTGCATCAACGGTCCTGTCTTTGTCGCGCAGGCGGAACTTCACACGCCATTTGGTACCGACCGTCGCCGTATCGCTGCCATTAAGGCGTTCGACGTCACCGCCACGGCGCATGATAGAGCGTTCAAACTTTTTGAAGTCTGTTACCTGCGAGTAAACAAAATCAATCGGAGCTGAGATGTCGTCGTGTGCGCTAAATTCCATTGTATCCTGCTCGTTCGTCCGGCCTTGTCAGCCTGTTTAATTTCGTCTGATTAATCTAGCGTATTTGCCAGCCAATTCTCTAGCAGAAAATGTGCGATTGCGCCGTTTCGAGCAGGCTTTATCTCTGGGTGTTCCCCATTCGCCGCTTGCTCCATCTCAGCGCGCGACAGCCAGCGAGCGTCTTCCAGTTCAACGGGATCAACGGTTATCTTTGTTGATGTCGCCTTCCCAAGACAGCCGATCATTAACGATGACGGGAACGCCCAAGGCTGGCTTGCCAGATATTCCACCTCGCCGACTTCAACGCCCGCCTCTTCGAATACTTCACGGCGAACAGCGGCTTCTATCGTTTCGCCGGGTTCCACGAAGCCTGCTAACAATGAATACATTCCTTCAGGCCAACCAGGTGAGCGCCCGACAAGCACATTGTCCCCCGATAGGATCAACATTATCACGACAGGGTCTGTGCGCGGAAAATGGAACGTGCCGCAGTCAGGGCACGTCCTTTTCCAGCCGCCATCGTCGGAAACGCTTCGAACACCACAGGTCGAACAAAAACGGTGACTATCGTGCCATTGCAGTACAGATCGTGCGGTCGCTGCCAATTCAGCATCACGCGCGGTCAGTGTCGTCATGATCGCACGTAATTCCGCGGCGTGGTTCGCGTCCGGCATTGCAGGGTGATGCTGCGTGGTAGGATCAAGAAACGTGTTCATCGCCTCTTCGTCCAGCACATCTGGGTCCCAGTGGATCAGGTTTGCCGCAAAAACGGGCCCCTCGTTATCGAGCCCCATAAACACCCGCACAGGTCCGGCATCAGCCAACACCGGATGATCCAACGGCACACGGGCAAGACCCAGACCTTCGCCTTCGACCATCAGTTTCCCCCGCCACAACAAGATACACCTTGCATCTGGGTTCGCTTCCAACGCAGTTACGTCCGCGCGTAAATGTGCCGCGCGATCAAGTCCTGAGCCGCCGAATGTCACTGTCTCTGCATGTTTCATGCCCGTTAGGTCGCATAGCAATGGGTTCGGTGCAAACACTCTGATCGATGGTTTGGCTGCTTTTCCCGAATCCCTTGCAAGAGCGCCTCTTCGTTCGTATATGAGCGTTGAGGGGTTGGCGCGGGCAAGTGCCTCGCCAACCTGGTCAGGTCCGGAAGGAAGCAGCCACAACGAGCCCCACTTGGGTCGATGTCCAACCTCTCACCTACCGCACAAATGCATCGCATTTTCTGCGGATTCTGACGAAGCAAAAGCACAGCTTTTGTGAGCCCCAGAAATAAGATAACTGCATCCCATGACAACTGATCTTAAATCTCTCGGCTGGACGGCGCATTTTTCACGGCAAGCCGAACTGATCGACGAACAACATCCTGTTCGCGTTAGTGCGGTGCATCGCTCGCGGTTGGACGGATTTTCCGCAAAGGGTGATGTGTCTTTGTCGCCAACGGAATCAGCCGGCGTCTATGCTGTTGGGGATTGGGTTATTGCTACAGGTGCCGCCGCATCGGGACCACTGGAACGCACCACCGAAATCACGCGACGCGCCGCTGGCGAAGAATCCAAACCGCAGTTGATTGCCGCCAACGTGGATACGCTCGGCATAGTCACAAGCTGCAACGCAGATTTTAACGTTGCGCGGCTTGAACGGTATTTGGCTATGTGTGCCGCATCAGGCTGCTTACCACTGGTGATCCTGACGAAAGCGGATCACTGCGACGATCCGCAATCCTATGTTCGGCAAGCCGAAAAACTATCCCCATTGCTAAGCGCTGTAGCAATCAACGCGACGGATGACGAAGATGTAAAACGTGTAAACGCGTGGTGCTCTAACGGTCAGACCTTGGCTTTGGTCGGGTCCTCTGGCGTTGGCAAGACCACAATACAAAATCGCCTGACTGGGATTGCCGACACGACCCAAGACATTCGCGAAGACGACGCCAAGGGCCGACACACAACCACCAACCGCAACCTACGCCCGACACTTGCGGGGGGTTGGCTGATTGACACTCCGGGGATGCGCGAACTGCGCCTTGTGGATGCGACCGAAGGTGTCGACGAGGTCTTCTCCGACATCACCGAGCTTGCGACCCAATGCAAATTCAACGATTGCGCCCATATCACGGAACCCGGCTGCGCCGTTCGTGCTGCCATCGATGCGGGTGATCTAGATGCAGATCGTCTTGAAAGGTGGCGCAAACTGGAAAAAGAAAACAGGTTCAACACCGCGACTGTGGGCGAAAACCGTGCCCATATGAAACGGATGCAGAAGATGTATGACAACGGCGCCGAAAAAGGCCGCTTTAAACGCCGCTAGACGCCCATTCGAACTGAGCGTCTCGCTCAACAGCACAGGACCGAACAGACCGTAGCCGCGCAAGGGCCGCGTCAGGGGCCTCACCCGTTTCAACCATCAACCGCAACGCAGCCATACCAGACCGTCCGCACCCCCCAAAACAATGGCTCAATATCTTGCCGCCCCGCCCCAGTACTTCATGGGCAAGCGAGGATGTTTCAGGCCAAAGAGCATCAACATCAGCGTTCGGGGCGCCGAAATCCACAATCGGAAGATGCCGCCAAGCAACGTCCGCCGCTTCAAGGTCAGCGCCGAAATCCGTCGCCCCAACACGATCCAGTTCTTCCTGCCCCGTCATCGTCAGCACAAGATCAGGCCCCCAATGCAAGATTGCAGATAGGTTATCCTCATAGGTGCCATACCGCCCGGGTATCGGAGACAGGGCAATTTGCCCTGCCCCAACCGTTACGGGGTAAATCGCGAATTCAGCCAATTCCATGTGCCACCACTTGCGACGGCTTTGCCGCCGCCCAGTCTTCTAAGGTTCTGCGGACGTCATCATTGCCCGCCATCTCAATCGTTTTTCGCGGCAAGGCAACGCCATGATCAAGCACTAATCGAAGGCAGGCGACATAATCCGCCGCCCCACGGTTCGGATTGTTTTCGGAACCGTGAACAATTGTCGAAAGCAAGGTGCCTCCGTAATTGTTCACATGACTAAGGTCAGGATCAAGACTGAGGAAATACGCGAGCACATCAGGTAAACCAACCCAGCCCGCAGCCTGAACAGGCGTTATGCCTTCACCGTCAGGGCGGTCCCATTCCATCCCAATCGCGACCAAAGCCTTTAGATGGGGCAACTTCTCTGGCAAGTGCAGCACCTCGCGCAGGATGTTTCGGTAGGCATCGGGGACTTTTGCGGGGTCTATAAACCCGTCAGCCGGTTTACCTGTCGCCGCAGCGGCAAGGCGTATCTCAATCTCGGTCAGGTCCGGCACGCTCCCGAGCGCTTCTATCCGTTTGCACAACGCGTCGTTGCCGAACACTCGCGCAAACGCATAAGCACTGTGACCTTTCCATGTTGCTGCTGGGTCCGCGCCATATTCCAGCAGCAAATCCAAAACCGCGCCTGAATTCATCCGTCGCGCCGCCTGATGAAGGACAGGCACACCGCGCTGAACACCGGTGCCAACTGTCCACGCATCTGTACCCTCATTTGGGTCAGCCCCTGCCTTCAACAGAAGTTCAACCATTTCGGCATTGTCAAAATCCATTGCGCGCGGCAACGCGTTGGTCTGCTTGGGGTCTGCACCGTGGGCCAACAACAGCCGAACGCCGCCTGCGTGGCCCAGTTCTGTCGAATGGTACAGGCTTTCGCCGTCGTTCGGATTCGCCCCGTTTTCAAGCAACCATTCTGCCAGCGACATGTTCCCCGCATGCCCCAGCGCCCAATACAAAGGAGACAACGGAGCCCCGTTTTCTACTGTGCCCGCATTTACGTCAGCCCCGTTCGCGACAAGCATGTCCGCAATCGCCACAGCATCATCCGCCTTCTCGGGCCAAACACTAAACATGCGCGATTTACACAGATGCACCAGAGGCGGTACGGGTCCTGCCACATTCGCGGCAAGCGTTGGATCCTCTTTCAGCATCGCCCAAACGGATTGAACATCCAAAAGCGAACACAACAAACCGAAATGGCCTCCCGCCAGATCGGGTGTGTTCGAAATCAACCGCTGAACCACTCCTGTCTGGCCATGAAACAACGCGATCTTCAGTCGCTGCAATTTGCTTGCACGATCAAACCCGACGGTTTCCACCGCCTCTTTCATTACCGGCCAGCTGTTGAACGTATTTTCCTGCGCGATGACATGCAGAAAATCAGCGTGCTTAAGCGCACCCGCAGCCCGCGGCGGATGTGCCTTCAATCGGGCACGGGCATCAGCGTCACCCATTTCATAACGAGATTTGAGCGTTTTGGCCGCACGGCGGAATTGTTCTAGGGGGTCTGTCATAGGACTTCCTCATCAGTTGGTCCCAACGGTTCGCTATTCGGGACAATGAGAAAGACCAAAAAGGCCTGTTCTAAGATCGATAAGGGTGCCGTACTCAGCTTTCCGCGAACCTGGGTGCCCCCCCTATTGGGCCTCTAATTTCTACGAGCAAACCTTGAGAAGAACAAGGCAGCCGTTAAGATGGCCAAATGAAAGAAAAGAAAACGTCTCAAGATCGTACAAACATGGCCGAGGACCGCACTGCGATGGCCAACGAACGCACCTATTCCAGTTGGATGGGCACCGGATTGGGTGCAATTGGTGTCGCTATCGGGATGAAAGCCGTGTTTGGGGCGTTCGAACCCACATGGGCGGCCAAAGCAGTGGCATCTATTTTCTTACTCGTGGCCGTTCTGATTTTCTGGGCGGCACGACGCAACGCCTGCAAAACTTTGGCTCGCTTGCAAGAGAACGACTTCGAGGCGACGTCGTCTACTACATTCACAATCCTCGCGGCAATCATGACGCTGGCTGCAATCGGAACAGGCGCTATTCTATGGTCTCTCTAGTGGACGCCAGATCAGGCAACGCGTAGCTTAACCAAATGACCGAATCCGACACCCCAAAGTACCAAGTCCTCGCGCGGAAATACCGCCCCGAAACTTTTGCCGATCTTGTCGGACAGGACGCCATGGTGCGCACGCTGAAAAACGCCTTTGCGGCGGATCGCATTGCACAAGCGTTTATCATGACCGGCATCCGCGGGACGGGTAAAACCACGACCGCGCGGATCATCGCCAAGGGGATGAACTGTATCGGTGAGGACGGAACTGGCGGCCCAACAACCGAACCCTGCGGCAAATGTGAAAACTGTGTAGCGATCATGGAAGGCCGTCATGTTGACGTGATGGAAATGGATGCTGCATCGCGCACAGGTGTCGGCGACATCCGCGAGATTATCGAAAGCGTTCATTACCGCGCGGCATCTGCCCGCTACAAGATCTACATCATCGATGAGGTTCACATGCTGTCGACCAGTGCGTTCAACGCGCTGCTCAAGACGCTCGAAGAACCGCCCGAACATGTGAAATTCATTTTTGCGACCACAGAAATCCGCAAGGTTCCGGTCACGGTGTTGTCTCGCTGTCAGCGATTTGACCTGCGCCGTATCGAACCCGAAGACCAGATCGGCCTGCTGCGCAAGATTGCGACTGCCGAAGGTGCTGAGATCACCGACGATGCTTTGGCTTTGATCACCCGTGCGGCTGAAGGGTCTGCGCGCGATGCGCAGTCTTTGCTGGATCAGGCGATCAGCCATGGCGCAGGCGAAACCACCGCCGACCAAGTGCGCGCCATGCTGGGGCTTGCGGACCGAGGTCGCGTTTTGGATCTGTTTGACATGATCCTGAAAGGTCAGGCCGCCGACGCCCTGCACGAACTGTCCAGCCAGTATTCTGACGGGGCCGACCCGATGGCGATCCTGCGGGATTTGGCTGAAATCGCCCACTGGGTCAGCGTCATCAAGATCACCCCTGACGCCGCCGAAGACCCGACAGTTGGTCCCGATGAACGCACACGCGGCGCGCAGATGGCACAAGACCTACCTATGCGAGTACTGTCGCGTCTTTGGCAAATGTTGCTGAAGTCCCTAGAAGAGGTCGCTATTGCGCCGAATGCTATGATGGCCGCTGAAATGGCAATCATCCGGCTAACGCATGTCGCCGACCTTCCCAGCCCAGAAGAACTGGTGCGCAAGCTTGACGGCGCAACGCCACCCGCCGGACCCGGTGGTGGAGGCGGCGCACGCCCAGCACCCTCGGCCCCAACGACAAATGCGCAAGGCAGCGCGCCAGCACCAACGCATTCAGGCCCAAGCGGCACGACAATGTCAGCAAGTGGTCCTGCTCTTGCGATTGCAACCGATGAAGCACTTGCTCTCTACCCGACGTTTGATCACGTTGTTGAGCTCATCCGCCGTCATCGCGATGTGAAACTGCTTGTCGAAGTCGAAACCGGCGTACGGCTGGCCGCATACCAACCGGGCCGGATTGAATTCGTTCCGTCCCCCAGCGCCACCAATGACCTTGCTCAACGGCTTGGGTCACGGCTTCAGGCCTGGACGGGTAACCGTTGGGCAGTGACTGTTGTGAACGAAGGCGGGGAAGACACGATCGCCGAAGTGCGCGACGCCGAAGCCAATGCCCTGCGCGAAAAAGCCAAGGCACATCCTATCGTTCAAGCGATCTTTACCCAGTTTCCAAATGCAAAGATCGGCGAGATCAAATCGCATCAATCAATGCAAGCAGAAGCCGAACTCGAAGCGCTGCCAGAGGTCGACGAGGAATGGGACCCCTTTGAAGACAGCTAGTGTGCAGCATCTGCCGCTTGCCTTGCACGACGCCCCCCGCCCCCTTATCTAGGGCGCAACACACATTGAGGAGTGACAGATGTTCAAAGGTTTAGGCGGCCTCGGCGATATGGCCGGTATGATGAAAAAAGCCCAAGAGATGCAAAAGCAGATGGGCGCGTTGCAAGAAGAACTTCACGACATGATGGTGGTCGGCGAAAGCGGCGCGGGTCTGGTCAAGGCAACGGCATCCGCAAAGGGCGAACTCAAGGCGCTCGACATCGATCCGTCCATATTCAACGGCGACGACAAAGAAGTTGTCGAAGACCTGATCCTTGCTGCGATCAAAGACGCGCAAACGAAAGCGTCCGACAAAGCACAAGAAGAAATGGCAAAACTGACGGACGGCTTGGGTCTTCCGGCGGATATGAAGCTACCCTTCTAAGGTGAGCCAAGCACCCAAAGATATCGACGTGCTGATTGATCTTATGGCCCGCCTTCCGGGACTTGGGCCAAGATCAGCGCGTCGTGCGGTGCTACATCTCATTAAGAAACGCGGGCAGCTGCTAAACCCTTTGGCAGAGGCCCTTACGACAGTCGGCGCGACGGCGCGCGAATGCCTGAACTGCGGCAACATAGGCACCGCCGATATCTGCGGCATCTGTGAAAGCGAGAAACGCAACATAGGCCAAATTTGCGTCGTCGAAGACGTAGCTGACCTTTGGGCAATGGAACGTTCGGGCGTGTTCAAAGGACGCTACCACGTTCTGGGCGGCACCTTGTCTGCACTGGATGACATCGGCCCCGAAGAACTCCGCATCCCGAAACTACGAGACCGGATTACCACTGAATCGATCTCCGAGGTGATTTTGGCACTCGGCGCGACGATAGACGGCCAAACGACAGCCCACTACATCGCAGATGAATTGCAAGGCGTGCAGGTCACGTCACTCGCCCAAGGTGTGCCTGTAGGCGGGGAACTCGACTACCTCGACGATGGGACAATCACGGCCGCACTGAACGCCCGCAAAGCACTTTAGCCCTAGGCGGAAACCCCACACAACAACGCTCCAAAACCAAAAAAGCCCCAGCGTTTCAGCTGAGGCTTTCGATTTCATTACGACCAGCGGACCTTAGTCTTCGTCGTCGTTACCCGCATCATCGGGCAAGTTGAAGAAGCTGTCAGCATCTGGAACTGACGTGTCTTCTTCTGGCTCTGGCATATCCGTACCCAATGAGAATGTCTCAAGACCTTCAATCGCGGTCGGAATTTTTGGCTCAGCTGCGAGGCCTAGGCTCTGCTCAGTGCTGACCAGCTTCCGGCGTTCGTCATCAGACATCACACCGCCTTCTTTAAGCTTCTTGGCAGCAGCCTTTTGTACAGCAGCATCAAGTTCGGATTGTTTACACAGGCCCAATGCAACAGGATCGATGGGTTCAATGTTGTTGATGTTCCAATGCGTCCGCTCACGGATCGCCTGAATGGTTGGCTTGGTTGTGCCGACCAGTTTGGAAATCTGACCATCAGACAATTCAGGGTGGAACTTAACCAACCAATAGATCGACGCAGGGCGGTCCTGACGCTTGGACAACGGTGTGTAACGCGGGCCACGGCGCTTTTCTTCGCCCTCAGACGCTGGGTTATATAGAAGCTGCAGCTTGTGCCGCGGGTTGGCTTCGCCTTTGTCGATCTCTTCTTGTGTCAGCTGCTTGTTAGCAATCGGGTCGAACCCTTTCACGCCAGTCGCCACATCGCCATCGGCAATGCCCTGCACTTCCAATTCATGCAGTCCGCAGAAATCAGCGATCTGCTTGAATGTCATTGTTGTGTTGTCACACAGCCAAACAGCTGTGGCTTTGGCCATAATCGGTGTGCCGCTCATCTCGTCTTCTCCTACATCAATCGACATGCCTGTCCCACGCCCTTGAAGGGGCTGACCGCATCGGGCCGGGTTCACATTGTCGGGGAACTTAACTGCTATATAAGGGCGAAGTTGATTTATGGAAAGACCCCAAATGCTGCGAATACTTGCCCTGCTCTGTGTGATCGCCCTTCCCGCCAAGGCGCAAGACGTCGCGGGGGAGTTTGATTACTACGTTTTGTCCCTGTCTTGGTCCCCAACGTGGTGCGCGATCGAGGGCGATTCTCGCAACTCGCCGCAATGCGATGACGACAAAGATTTCGGGTGGGTGCTGCATG
This sequence comes from Octadecabacter algicola, assembly GCF_021532625.1. Classification (GTDB taxonomy): domain Bacteria; phylum Pseudomonadota; class Alphaproteobacteria; order Rhodobacterales; family Rhodobacteraceae; genus Octadecabacter; species Octadecabacter algicola. The sequence goes on along the minus strand of NZ_JAKGAR010000002.1, from coordinate 103,559 downwards.
GGCTTTGGCCCCAATACGAAAACGGCTGGCCTGCTGATTGCCGACACACGTTCCGCAATCCATCACGCGCCGACACTGCGGCGATGGCTGACATCATGGGGACCAGCGGTTTGGCATGGCACCAGTGGAACAAACACGGCAGCTGTTCTGGCCTTTCGCCTGACGATTACTACGCATTGTCACGTCAGGCCTATGAAAACGTAACCCGCCCCGCTGTCTTCCGCCGACTGGAAGACCCCGTTACGTTGCCTGCATCACTGATCGAAGAAGCCTTCATGCGCGAGAACGACGGATTGGATGCCGACGAGATCACCATCACTTGCCGCAGCCAACGCATCCAAGAAGCACGCATCTGCCTGACACGGGATTTGGAACCACGTCGTTGTGGGGCAGACGTCATCCGCGACTGCACGCTGGATGATGCGCTGTTTGATCCGGTTAGATAGTTACGACCGCAATGCGGGACAAAGTAAGCTTTCGCTGCGCTAGCGCGAATGTCCGCATCTCACCAGTTTTTCATTTTGAGCGATTGGGTTGAGACCGTTGCCTCAGCCTTACGGGTACTTCAAACTCTGCCTCAGGACAAAACTGAAGATGAACAAAGCTGGTCGAGGCCAATTTCGATGAAAAAACATCTCCTTAGAATTTCTCTTACCGCGCTAGTCATTTCTACGGAAGCGACACAAGCATGTATTATGGCTTCTCCCTTAAATATCGACGATGTGTCATTTGCTGACGTCGTCGTTGTTGGCACCGTCGAGAATTATGAAATAGTAAGAGACATAACCTTCCGAGAAAGAATGCTCTCAAATCCGGAGTTGTCCGACAGCCTTCGAGAATTGTATTCCGACCCAAACCAATCACTCCTCAGTGACTATGCGCGATTTGAAGTACTTGTTCATGAGACAATCGTTGGAGACGTGTCTCAGCGCTTTATGGCAACTTGGGATAATTCGACCTTTGCGGAGCCCGCTTTGTTGTCCAATGAGCAATTTCTCATGGCTTTTAGACGTCCGGAATCTCCAATGCCGCCCCTTCAAGGACCTAGCGCAACAATCTTACCCGCTCCGGAGCCTCAATCACTAACAGTTTTGCAGGCTCCATGTGCTCCGCCATTCTTATTCCGCAACTCTTCTGAAACTGCGAAAAGCGTTCGTGAAACCATAAGATTGGAGCGTTAGCGACTTGGCTGCATAAACGGTGCCATACCATACGCAGAACCAAGGGGCGGTCCGTACCAAACCCCAAGTGCCGGACCTCATTGGAATAGGTCTGTCAAGAGCATTACCGACATTCGCTGCGCTGTAGCATTCCGTCACTTTGGGCTCAAAGCCGCCGTTCGCTGCAATGGCTCAGCTGACTTTCAACACGATCTTCCCAATGTGCTGACTGCTTTCCATTCGCGTGTGGGCCGCGCTTGCATCTGCCAATTCAAATTCCTGATCCATAACGGGTGCAACTTTGCCTGACGCTAGCATCGGCCAGACCTGTTCGCGCAGTTGGGCTGCAATTTCAGCTTTTGCCAAATCAGACTGCGGCCGCAATGTGCTGCCCGTGATCGTAAGGCGTCGCATCATGAGGTGGGCGAAATTCAATTCAATCTTTGGCCCTTGCAGAAACGCGATCTGAACAAGCCGTCCGTCATCTGCCAAGGCGCGTACATTGCGCGGCAGGTAGTCGCCGCCAACCATGTCGAGGATCAGGTCCGCGCCGCCCTCAGCCTTCATCACCTCGACGAAATCAACCTCACGGTAGTTCATCGCAACTTCGGCCCCAAGGTCGAGGCACGCCGCGCATTTCTCGTCTGATCCGGCAGTCGTGAAAACCCGTGCGCCAAAAGCGTTTGCCAGTTGGATTGCAGTCGTGCCGATGCCGGACGACCCGCCATGAACCAAGAACCGCTCGCCAGCTTTCAGCCCTCCGCGCATGAAGACATTGGACCATACAGTGAAAAACGTCTCCGGCAGGCAGGCCGCTTGTTTTAGCGACAAGCCATCAGGCACCGGAAGACAATGGGCCGCTGGGGTACAGACTTCTTCGGCGTAGCCACCTCCGGGCAGCAGTGCGCAAACAGCGTCTCCAATGGCAAATCCCGTCACGCCATCCCCAATGGCGCTGATTTCGCCCGCGGCCTCAAGGCCAGGCAAATCGCTTGCACCTTTGGGTGGGTTATACATCCCCGCCCGTTGCAAGGCGTCAGGTCGGTTCACACCAGCGTAGGCCACTTTGATGCGCACCTCGCCGTGACGTGGTTCAGGCAATGGACGGTCGGTTAGCGTTAAAACTTCGGGCCCACCCGCTTGGGCAATCTCGACGGCCTTCATGACGGTAAATCCCATGAGCCGGGCAGATCGCTCGGCGGCGCTGTGGGCGCCTTGATCCGTGATGTGAACTGCCCCAAGGCAGACGCGAATGGCTTGGTCAGCGGGTTCTTGTTCAAGGCCGCCTTGAAGGTTTCGAACTGCATCACATTCTCTATCCGTCGGTCAATAAATTCATCCGTCGCGCTGTGATCAGGGCTATCGTCGCCCAACCAGTACAAAACGACTGATCCATAGACGGCCGACAACGTCGCGCGTTTGGTGTACCAATTTACGTCATCTGACCTATCACCCAATGCGGTCCAGATCGCATCCGCCGTCCCCCAGATCAACTTAGACCCGATAGGTGCCATATGAGGCAAAGCAAACAGTACTGATCCACGCCGCACGGCTTCTTTGTCGGTTACCGCATCAAGGCGAAGCCGCACCGCATGGGCGACTTTATCACGGAACCGCATATCGCTCAGGTCGGCCGCAGCCAAGGCAGCAACCATCGCCACGTCCCCCTCGGTGTGAAACAAGACCGCAAGGTCCACCGCACCGCGAGGACAGATCGCGCGTGCATCGTCCTTTGTCAGATCGCAATCTTCGGCGGCGGCAAAAAATGCCTCATCAGACCAGCCATCAAAGGCCACATGAGGGAGAATCGCTTCTAGCAATGTCAGGGCTGTGGTCATTTCAGGCTCCGTTTTCAGGCGTTTGCCCAATACTAGACAAATAGCGGGGCACTTGCTATATGGCGGCTTCCTGCAACTTATTGCAAATCAAACTTAGAGAGGTGGTGAAAACCACATGCAGGTTAGTGTTCGTGACAACAACGTCGATCAGGCGCTCCGCGCTCTGAAGAAAAAGCTCCAGCGTGAGGGCGTTTTTCGTGAAATGAAGCTCAAGCAACATTTCGAAAAGCCCTCCGAGAAAAAGGCGCGCGAGAAGGCCGAGGCCATTCGCCGTCAGCGCAAGCTGGCTCGGAAGAAAGCACAGCGCGAGGGAATGCTCTAAGCACCCCTTTCGATATGTTTAAGAATTAGGAAAACCCCTGTGCCGTAAGGTTCGGGGGTTTTTCATTATGAAGACGCCGCGCACGGTGATAGGGAAACGAAACCCTAGACCGGAGCCAAAAATGAACCTCATCGCAATCATCCTTATCGTCCTCATCGCAGCTTTGCATTTCTTCATCATGTGGTTCGAGATGTTTGCATGGGAAAGCCGTGGCCCCAAAGTCTTCTCCAGCCTATCTGCGGACCTGTTCCCCAAGACCACGGCAATGGCTGCCAATCAGGGGCTTTATAACGGGTTCTTGGGCGCTGGGTTGATCTGGTCCCTATTCTTGGGCAACCCGTTCTATTCCCAATCCGTCGCCCTGTTCTTTTTGTGCTGCGTTTTTATCGCGGGCATTTTTGGGGCGCTGACCGTTAGCAAACGCATCCTGTTCGTTCAGTCGGTGCCGTCTGCTTTGGCAATGCTTGCGTTGCTGATTGGCTAGGTGAATACGGCATTAAAGGATCTGAAAATGTCGACTGATGCTGGAGTAACACACGTTTTCAGGGAAAAGTCTTGGGAACCCGTTGTCAAAATCCAAGCAGATACATTAATCTACCATATGCCCGTTGCCAACGGGCACTTCGATAAGCACTTCGAGTTCTCCATCTCAGTTGACGAATTCGAGGTTCTCAAAGCTGATGAAGAACGCCGCTATTTTCTATACGCCCTGCTTCATAGCAAATATCAGTCCCGCCTCATGTCTGAGACGTTAAGGACTGATGACTTCTTCCACGACATCCTATTCGGCCACAAAGAACGTATTGAACAGCTCTTGAGCCTGCATGACGCAGAAAGCAATTTCGCGGTTTCAAATCTGGTGCACATCCTCATGAACAGAGAACAGCAGCCGATGATCGAAGGCCGCTGGTTCAACGCGCACTAAACCGGAAGCGCCGTCGTCTGCCGAACCGTCCTGAGCGCAAAAGACGATTGCATCCCCTGCACGCCCGGAAGGCTCGCCAGATACCGACGGTGTATGCGGGCGAAATCTTCTGCGTCCTCGGCAACAACTTTTAGCAGATAGTCCGCCTGCCCTGCCATCAAATGGCATTCCAATACATCCGGTATCCGCGCAACAGATTTTTCAAACGCGTCCAGCACATCATCTGCCTGCGCACGCAACGTGATTTCAACGAAAACGGTCGTCTTACGATCCACTTTGCGCGGGTTCACCAGAGCGACGTAATCGGAAATGAAGCCTTCTTTCTCTAATCTCTGGACCCGTCGATGACAGGCTGAGGGCGAAAGGTTCACCTTTTCGGATAGCTCGGCGTTGGACAAACGACCCTCTTTTTGCAGAGCCGTCAAAAGGCGACGATCTGTTTCATCAAGCTCCATGGGCGCACTTATCTCCTGCATGTTGTCAAATTCTGCGTGTTCTATTGCAGCACTAGACGATAGAGCGGAAAAGTTTGCCATCTCTTTCTACAACAAAAAAGGCCCGCCAACTTAATGGCGGGCCTCGAGAACTCGTTAACCAAATAGAACTTACTTTTTCAGCGCAGTCAGGATGTCTGCAAGAAGCTCTTCCTGTGTCGGGCCAGCTGGCTCGGCAGGTGCTTCTTCTTCAGCTTTCTTCATTTTGTTCACAGAGCGAACCAGCATGAAGACCACGAATGCGATGACCAAGAAGTTGATGATCGCCATAATGAACTTACCGTATGTGAATGTCGCTTCGCCAACGGAGGCAGACAGACCAGCAAAATCAACACCGCCCATAAAGATACCAATCAGCGGATTGATAAGGTCTTCAACCAGGCTACCGACGATCGCAGTGAACGCTGCACCGATGATGATACCAACAGCCATGTCCATGACATTGCCTTTGGCGATGAAATCTTTGAATTCGTTAAGCATTGTATTTTGTCCCACTTTTTTTCCCGCGCCTCGGATTTACCGTTAGCGCTCTCGTAGGCGGCTTATTGCTTGTTTTTTGATCAACACAAAGGGTTTATTCAGCAAATCGTTCCCCCTAAACCAAAAACGGGTCATCGTTCACGCCACATCATTATTAGGCGGGGAGCTCTCCCGTTAGCACATAACGCAAGATTTCGACCACTTCTGATGGCTCTCGCGCCATGGCAAGCGCGGCTGCGTCAACTTCCTTAAGTGCATGATCATGGTCAGGTTGTTGCAAAACAATCAATGACTTACCCAGAGCCGCAGCAAACCCTGCATCGAATGCCGCGTTCCATTGGCGGTATTTCTCGCCGAAACGAACAACGACCACATCGGCATCAGAAATACCTTTTCGTGTGCGAATTGCATTCACCATCGCGCCTTTATGGTCATGCCAATACTTATTTGGCTCGGTGCCTAGAATATTCACGCCACAGTCGTCAGATGCTTCGTGGTTGGTGACAGGGCTATTGAACTCGACGTCCAAACCCTTGGCCCCTTCAATGATTTGTTCGCGCCAATCCGTATGAATCTCGCCGGATAGATAAACTTTTAGCATGTTGCCTCCTTGGTTTGGCGACAGTTTACCCACTCAGACTTTCCGTGCCACGACATAACGTGAGATTGCAGGGAAATTACCGGACTCGACGATTTCAAAACCCGCAAACCGCAGTGCGCCTTCAAGATCACTGTGCGTTAGAAACTGCACATAAGGCGCTTTTCCAATCCATTGCATGGGTCGGACCATGGCCTTGAACAAGAAGCGTTTGAACCCCACGGACCTATCCGCGAGACATGGGGTCTTGCTAATGAAATACCCACCCGGCGGCAGCATCTTATGGACACTCGCAAAAGTGTCTTCCATGCCCTCAACAAGGTGAAACAAATTAAACCCAAGCACTGCGTCAAATGGTTCTTTCTGGCTTGCCGCATCCTTAGCCGACGCCACGCGAAACGTGGCATTGTGTACACTGCCCGCTTTCGCTTTGGTGTCAGCGATGTCGATCATTTTCGGAGAAATATCCGCCCCAACGATCTCCCTCACCTTTGGCGCGAGCAGAAGGGCTGTCGATCCGGTGCCGCACCCCAGTTCAAGAATGCGATCGTCATATCCGAGGTATGACTTCGTGCGTTCCAATGTATATTCGTACGCTGCCATGTCCTTGATTGGATCTTGGGCGTATTTGGGGGCAATCTTATCCCAAAATGTAGCGGCATCATTCATAGCATTCTCCTTTGAAACCACCCTACAGACGCATAGACCCCCAAGGAATTGACGAAATTCACAACTAATCTATACAATTTCGTATGGATATGGACGCCAACAGACTCGACTGGACGCATCTACGCAGCTTCTTGGCAACGGCCGAGACGTCGTCCTTGTCGGCTGCCGCGCGCGAACTGGGGCTGACGCAGCCCACACTCAGCCGGCAAGTCGCCGCCCTCGAAGACGACCTTCAATTGATGTTGTTTGAAAGAGTTGGGCGTGGGCTGCAACTGACGGACGCCGGACGCGAACTGTTGGCCCACGTTCGCGATATGGGACAAGCCGCCGAACGTGTTGCCCTTACCGCCAGCGCACAGCGATCCGACATCAGCGGACAAGTCCGCATCACAGCAAGCGATATCTCTGCTGCCATGTATTTACCCAAGGTGATCTCCGAAATCCGGAAACGCGCGCCGGCGCTGACGATTGATGTCGTCGCCACAAACGACATTTCCGACCTCATGCGACGCGAGGCCGATATCGCCATCCGCAATGTCCGCCCCGAACAACCCGACCTAGTTGCACGATTGGTGCGCGAAGCGCGCGGGCGTTTCTACGGCGCAACAAGCTACCTCGACAAACGGGGCCGACCCACGTCACGCGTCGAGTTGGCATCCCACGACTGGGTGTCGTTCGGCGAAGTTGCCCGCAATGTAGGCTACATGACGGCCCTCGGAATTCCCGTGACGGAGGATGCTTTCAAGACCGGATCAGAAAGTGGTTTGGTCGTTTGGGAAATGGCTCGTGCGGGATTGGGGATTTGCCCAATGGACGAAACACTAGGCGATACAACCGACGGGATGGAACGGGTCTTGAGCTCCGAACTCAAGATCAATTTCCCGATTTGGCTGGTGACCCATCGCGAGGTCCACACAAGCCCACGCATCAGGTTGGTCTACGATATTCTAGCTGATGTGCTTACAAAATCGGCATAAATAACCCTCAAAGCCGACACGTGCCTGCCCTAGTTTCACCATGACGTAAGGTTATTCCTCCTCATCGCCCGAGGGATTTCGGGCAAGGAGATTTGTATGAGTAACTTTTTCAAACGCTTCCGCCGCGACACCGACGGCGCCGTAACCGTCGATTGGATTGTCCTGACGGCTGGCACAGTCGGGCTTTCTATTGCCGTTCTTTCATCCGTAGGTCAGGGCGCCGTGAGCCAAAGCGAAAGCCTTGAGCTGTGCATGAAACGCGTCTCGCGAATTTTGACCCGCGACAACGACTGGTCTTTCGAACGCCGTATGCGTGTCGCCCAACGACGTTGTGCCGCAGCCTAACCCACCGCGTTAACCGCGCAGGGTTCCGCCTGTCGCTTTCGTTACTTTCTCGATGATCTTGGCACTTACCGCTTCGATGTCGGCGTCTTTCAACGTCGCATCGCTCGGCTGAAGGCGCACGGTCATGGCAAGGGACTTTTGGTCCTCTCCCAGTGATCCGCCAATGAATTCATCAAAAACGCGAACATCCGCGATGAGCGCCTTGTCTGCACCAGCGGCGGCATTTACCGCCGTAAGGGCATCAACAGTCCTGTCCATCACGAAGGCGAAGTCACGTTCAACAGACTGCAAATCCGGAAGCGATGCAGCCCCGCGATTTACCGTAACCTTCTTGGGTAACGGAATTTCCTTTGGGAACAGAACAAAGCCAACAACAGGGCCTTTAACGTCCAGCGCCGACAGAATTTTCGGGTGGATTTCACCAAAGACGCCAAGCACCTTTTTGGGCCCAAGACAGATCATCCCGTGGCGACCAGGATGCCAAGCATCGCCCGCCCCACGAAGGATTTGAACTTTGGAAGGGGCGCCCATCGCCGCGAGAACCGCTTCGGCATCTGCTTTCGCGTCATAAAGGTCAACATCACGCGACGCGCCATGCACGTCCTTTGGACCCGTCTTGCCGACGAGGATACCCGTCACAAGGCTGTGCTGTTCTGTTGGTTCACCGCCATGGAATGCATCACCGGCCTCGAACAATGCCATATTGGTCTGGCCACGCGCTTGATTGCGGGCCGCTGCCTGCAACAGACCCGGCAATAGCGCCGGACGCATGTGGGACATCTCGCTTGAGATCGGGTTGGCCAACATTGTTGCATCCGTGCCGCCGCCGAAAAGTTCAGCCGCCGCTTTGTCGATAAAGCTGTAGGTCACACATTCGTTGTAACCCAAAGCAGCCGTCGTGCGCCGCGCCATCTGCATGCGTTTTTGCATCGGCGTCAGGATGGGCGCCGGAACGCCTGCACGTACCCGGGGCATTGGAACGGGCTTAAGGTTTGTAAGTGACGCAATCCGTGCAACTTCTTCAACCAGATCAGCTTCGCCTTGAACGTCAGGACGCCAGCTGGGCACCTGAGCCATATCGCCATCCATAACGAAGCCCAACTTCGTCAGGGTTTCGCGTTGCGTTTCAGCAGGAATATCCATCCCGACCAGCGACGAACACCGATCGGTGTCGAGCTTATAGGCCCGCGCTGTGTCAGGAACCGCACCGGCTTGCACAACCTCGGACGCCTCACCGCCAGCGATATCAACAATCATGCGCACTGCATGTTCCAGACCTTCTGGCGTGAAAGCAGGGTCGATACCGCGTTCAAAGCGATATCGCGCATCGGAGTTAATCTTGAGCGCGCGACCAGTATAGGCGGTGCGGATAGGATCAAAGTAAGCCGCTTCAACGAAGACGTTGACCGTGTCCTCGGAACAGCCGGTGCGCAAACCACCCATAACACCACCGATGGATTCAGGACCTTCGGCATCTGAAATCAGCGTCGCGCCTTCTGGGAAGGTGTACTCTTTTTCATCTAACCCAACGAGCGTCTCACCACCCGCAGCGCGGTGCAGGCGCAACATGTTGCCCGTGATCTTGTCCGCATCAAAGACGTGCAGCGGGCGGTTTAGGTCATACGTGAACCAATTGGTCACATCCACGAGGAACGAAATCGGACGCAGGCCAATCGCCCTTAGCTGCTGTTGCAACCATGCAGGGCTAGGGCCATTTTTCACACCTTTGATCAGGCGACCAAAGAACACTGGCGCTTGGTCTAGTGTGTCTTCATCGATGCTGACGCTTACCGGATTGGCGAATGTCGCTGGAACAGGTTCAACGTCACGTGCCTTCATTGTGCCAAGCCCACGGGCGGCCAGATCACGCGCAACGCCGCGCACGCCAAGTGCATCAGGGCGGTTCGGCGTAATCGCGATCTCGATCACAGAGTCAACTTTGGATGGGTCATGTTCAGCCAGATAATCGGCAAAGGACTGGCCGACTTCTCCGGCAGGCAATTCAATAATGCCGTTGTGTTCGTCCGACAGTTCCAATTCTTTCTCGGACGCCATCATGCCAAAGGATTCAATCCCACGGATTTTGCCGACAGAAATGGTGATATCCAGACCAGGAATATAGGTACCCGGTTTGGCAACGACGACAGTAATACCTTCACGGGCGTTTGGCGCACCACAGATGATCTGCGTCGGGCCTTCGCCTGCGTCCACGGTGCAAACGCGCAGCTTATCCGCATCGGGATGCTTTTCCGCCGACGTCACTTTACCGATCACAAAATCGCTCAGCTTCGCGGCTGGATTTTCGATCCCCTCAACCTCAAGACCAAGGTCGGTCAGCGTGTCGGCGATCTCGTCCACGGAAGCATCCGTGTCGAGGTGGGATTTAAGCCAAGAGAGCGTGAATTTCATGGTCGTAGTTCCTGCGAAAAAGGTGTTGCGGGCGGTGTACCCTATGGGCGTGTCAGGGGCTAGGGGCCTTTAGGAACGCGGCTCGATCTGCCGCCCGTCGAGGTCTTCGATCAATTGGAAGAATTCAAACACCAGCATCATCTCGGGATCAAATTTATGATCCTTCTTAATCGCTGCTTTGGTGGCTTTGCGCCATCCAATGAAATCATCCCGTCCCAGATCGGAATGCGCCATGTTGGTGTTCACATCGCAGTAACGGACCTGCTGAACTTTGACGGTCTTCACGATCAACGCGGGGGTGTTGTTCCAATGGGCAACAATATCGGTACGACCCACGACGGGCATGGCCTCAGGTGCGCCCTCAAAATCCGCCAACGGCGCACAAACTGCCCGCTTGCCACCACGACGCACGAGATTAATCTGCGCCGTGCAGCTTTCGGCATCATGGCCAAGCTTGAACGTCCCTGCGCCGGGGTATGTTTCTTGGAGATCTTCGTATTCAGGCATGTTGTGCCCTTTCAGTTTTTTTTGGCGCCATCCTCGAACAGGAGAATTGGGCGCTCTCCAGCCTAGCTGGATTAAACTAGTCTACCCACCATGTACCGTCGGCACCTGAAGTGCAGAGAAACCGTAATGCTTCAGCCAACGCAGGTCGCTCTCAAAGAACGCCCGCAAATCAGGAATGCCGTATTTCAGCATGGCGATGCGGTCGATGCCCATGCCAAAGGCAAAGCCTTGGTATTCGTCAGGGTCGATGCCGCCAGCCCGCAAGACTTTGGGGTGGACCATGCCTGAACCAAGAACTTCGAGCCAATCGTCCCCCTCGCCCACTTTGACGGTACCGCCTGAGAAGTCGCACTGAATATCAACTTCCGCGGATGGTTCCGTGAACGGGAAGTGGGAGGCGCGGAAACGGGTCTTAACCTCGGTGCCGAAATAGGCGGTAAAGAACTCCTCAAGCGTCCATTTCAAGTTCGCCATTGAGATGTCTTTGTCGATGGCCAGACCTTCGATCTGGTGGAACATCGGCGTGTGCGTCTGGTCGTAATCCGCCCGATAAACGCGACCCGGACAGATGATGCGGATCGGCGCGCCTTGTGCTTCCATGCTTCGGATTTGCACGGGGCTGGTGTGGGTGCGCAGCACGTGCGGCGGGCGATTATCGCCTTCGTCACGATGCATATAGAACGTGTCCATCTCGGCTCGCGCAGGGTGGTGGCCGGGGATATTCAAGGCATCAAAGTTATACCAATCGGTATCGATCTGTGGGCCTTCCGCAGTCGCGAACCCCATGTCGGCAAAGATCGCGGTGCATTCTTCCCAAACCTGCGACACAGGGTGAATCGTGCCCTGACGGCGATCTCGCGCAGGCAGAGTCACATCGAGCCATTCCGTGCGAAGACGCTCATCAAGCGCCGCATCGGCAAGACCAGCTTTCTTTGCCGTCAACGCGGCATTGATCTCATCCTTAAGGGCATTGAGCGCCGGCCCTGCCACTTGGCGTTCCTCTGGTGTCATCTTACCCAAAGAGCGCATTTGCAGGCTGATCTCGCCCTTTTTGCCGACGGCCTGTACACGCAGGTCCTCAAGCGTGGCTTCGTCGCCAGCTTTGCCAATCAGGTCGAGGTATTTTGATTTGAGATCGTCCATGTGCGTGCCCTTTATCGCTTGAGGTTCAGGTAGCGAAATGGCGGCGGGGTTGCAAGGTTTCGCGCATATCGCGCCCACCCACGTTGTTTACTTTATGGGTATGGCAGAGATCGGCTTACAGATCAGCGACAGGACGCTGGCTCAAGGCGCAGTTCATTGGCATTGCCCAGTCAGCGCCTTACTCTTGTCCCATTAACATAAGAAGAAACAACCAATACCGCCACAGAAGACAGGAAGACACGATGAGCTACGCTGATGAATTCGAAAGATATATGTTGGAGCTCGTCAACGCGGAACGCACAAGCCTTGGGCTGGGCGCGTTGGAATTGGAACTGCATCTGAACGACTCCGCTGAGGTTCACTCAGACTGGATGCTGGACGCGAACGTTTTTTCACACACAGGAGAGAGCGACTCGACCCCAACACAGCGCATGGTAGCCGCAGGCTTTGACTTCTATTGGTCGTGGGGCACCGGTGAAAACATTGCCATTCAAACAACCCGTGGCGAAGAAGGGTTTATGGACGACGTTGAGGACTTGCACATTGCCTTGATGAATAGCCCTCTCCATCGCGACAACATCCTGAATCCTGACTTCGAATATGTCGGCATCGGGATATCTGTTGCTGATTACACCTACCAAGTCGAAAACGAGAATGGCGAACTGGAAGATTACACAGGTCAATCGATCATCGTGACGCAGAATTTCGCATACACATTGGGTCAGGTCGAACTTGACCTGACGGCTGACGATTTCGAAGAAACTACAACGGGCACATCTTTGGTTGATGTTCTGGTGGGATCTACCGGGGTCGACTTGATGTCAGGCCTTGAGGGGAACGATAGACTAATAGGTGGCCGCGAAGGCGATCTTTTGTTTGGCGGTGATGGGAATGATGTTCTCATCGGGCAACATGGCGATGATTTTCTGTCTGGTGGTAACGGCAACGATCAGATGATCGGTGGCGTTGGGGCTGACACATATGACGGCGGCGCAGGTGAAGATCGCGTGCAATATGGCTCCGCTGGCACAGGCGTCACCGCAGACCTTGGCGACGCAACACAAAACACAGGGGACGCCGCTGGTGATACGTATGCCTCCATCGAGCGCCTTCGCGGATCAAATTTCGATGACGTGCTTCGCGGCGATGATGCTGACAACGTCCTTTGGGGCGTTAATGGTGACGATCAAATGGACGGGAATGGGGGCGACGATGTGCTGTTTGGCATGAATGGCGACGACACCCTACGAGGTATGGATGGCGATGACCGCATGTACGGCGGCGCCGGAAGCGATGTTTTCGTATTCGAAGACGGGTTTGGAACGGACGTCGTTCTTGATTTCAACGTAGCCGATGCAGCAGAGAAAATATCATTAGCGGACGTGACCGCCATTGATGACTTTGCAGATCTAATGACGAACCACATAAGACAAACCGGCAACAACACAGTGATCGTCGACCTGCAAAGCAATCGAATTGTACTGCGCAATGTTGACGTGACGGACCTGACTGTCGATGACTTTCTATTCTAAAGCTTGATTCCCGCCTTGGCCGACTTCAACGCGGGTTGCCCAATGTCACTCTAACTGCCGAAATCAAATGCTTCACGGCCAAACAGACAGGGTTGCAAGATCTACCGAGACTCGCATTGTGTCTAAAAGCCGAGGATCTAACCGCCGATGAAACAAATACTAATCATCCTTGCTGTGCTGATGGGATGCGGGCCAACGACCTCCCCACCGATGGTAGAACGGTCCGGACCCGACGGACGGATTTGCCGGGTGTTCAACGATACTGGTGGCAACTTGGCGCAGTACCAAAGGTTTCGCGCAGACCTTGCTCAGACTTGTGACGTTGTTGAACTGGGGGAGTGCAATTCCGCCTGCACCATGTTGATGACCCTCCCCAATGCTTGTCTATTGCCCAGCCGTCGGTTTGGATTTCATGCCAGCACGCTGAATGGCGCAGCTAATGAGGTTATGAGCGCCCATTACCGCGCAGGCATTTTGCAGCGTTTCAACGACGACTGGTCGCAGTCGGCCGACATTCAACGCGTGACCGCAGAGCAGGCCATTCAGCTTGATCCACAGCTCCGACTGTGTCCTGAATAGACGCCCAACCAAACAAACGAAAAAGGCCGCCCATCACTGGGCGGCCCTTTAAATTCAACAAACAGTTTGGCTTACGCCATTGCTGCTTTCGCTTTTTCAACGATCGCACCGAATGCATCAGGCTCGTTAACTGCCAGATCGGCGAGAACCTTACGGTCCACTTCGATACCAGCCAAGTTCAGGCCGTTGATGAAACGGGAATATGTCAATGTTTCGTCGATAGAACGTACCGCAGCGTTGATACGCTGGATCCACAAAGCGCGGAAGTTGCGCTTACGGTTGTGACGGTCGCGTGTTGCGTACTGGTTCGCCTTATCTACGGCCTGACGCGCAACTTTGAAGGTCGTGGAACGACGGCCATAATAGCCTTTCGCTTGATCCGTTACCTTCTTGTGACGACGATGAGTGACTGTACCACCTTTAACTCGCATATCTAAATCTCCTTATCGCGCGTATGGCATCATGCCCTTGATGATCTTCGCATCAGGGGCTGAAAGTGTTGTTGTGCCGCGTGCGTTACGCAGGAACTTGTTAGAGCGTTTAATCATGCCGTGCTGTTTACCAGCTTGGGCAGCTTTGACTTTGCCGGAGGCCGTCATTTTGAACCGCTTTTTGCAGCTCGACTTTGTCTTCATCTTAGGCATTTCCGTCTCCTCTTTGGGTCGGTTTTCACACAACTCGGCATGCCAAATCGGCCGGTCGCGCGGTAGGAAATGGGCGTTTAGCCCGCGTTCAGTAATATAGCAAGGGGATTCGCGACGTTTAGTTGAGGTACTTTCCAACAACGCTAACAAAAACATCCGGAATGTCGGCCAGTTCGTAGCCCCCTGGTCGATCGCGAATTGCTAATACGATCAAACCACCAGAAATCATGATCGCAATCGCTGCCGCACGAGGCACTCGTCCGTCAGCCATTGCCCCCATGATCGACGGAATCGAAAAACCGCCAATTACCAACCCGATTACCAACATCAGATCCGGATCCATACCACTACCCCAACTTTACGTTAAGGTAGTTTAGCCCGCATCGCCGCTATAAATCAATCTCTCGTCACAAGGAGCAACGCGAAGAATATTCGTGCTGCCAGGCGTGTTGAATGGAACACCCGCGGTTACCACAACCATATCCGGTTCGCTGGCGATGCCTGACGAAATAGCAGCACGAACGGCCTCGATCACGGCGGTCTTAAAGCGATCAACTTCGGTGACGACTTCAACACAGTTTGTGCCCCAGCTCAGAGCGAGGCGGCGCACCGTATGGATGTCGCTGCTCAATACGATGATAGGTACACGAGGACGTTCGCGTGCGGTTAGCAACGCAGTCGTGCCGGACTGTGAGTAACAGCAGATCGCTTTAATGTCCGCGGTCTCAGCAATTTCACGAGCTGCGGCCACGATACCGTCAGCAACCGTACGGCCAGACGTTTTGCGGCTGGCTTCGATAATGTCGGTATAAGTCGGGTCCGCCTCAACTTCGACGGCCACGTTGTTCATTGTGGTCACGGCTTCGATCGGGAAATCGCCAGCAGCGGATTCAGCAGACAACATAATCGCGTCAGTGCCTTCGTAGATCGCAGTCGCAACGTCTGAGACTTCAGCACGGGTCGGCATCGGTGATTCAATCATCGATTCAAGCATCTGCGTCGCGACGATCACCGGCTTAGCAGCCTCACGGCACTTGCGGATCAGGCGCTTCTGGATCGGCGGTACGTTTTGCACTGGCAGCTCAACACCAAGGTCTCCACGTGCAACCATGATGCCGTCAGAGACTTCCAGAATGCTATCAAACGCTTTGACCGCAGCAGGTTTTTCGATTTTGGACAACAGCGCCGCGCGGCCTTTAGCCAGCTTGCGGGCTTCTTCGACGTCTGCAGGGCGCTGAACGAACGACAGTGCCAACCAATCTACACCCAGCTCACATACGAATTCGAGGTCTTTGCGGTCTTTGTCGGACAAAGCAGCCAGTGGCAGAACCACATCAGGAACGTTTACGCCCTTACGGTTCGAGATTGTCCCGCCGACCAGAACCTCACAATCAGCAAAATCACGGCCGCAGTCTTTAACTTGCAGTTTGATCTTACCGTCATTCACTAGAAGGTGCGCACCGGGCTCAAGTGCGTCAAAAATTTCCTTATGAGGAAGTTGTACGCGATCTTTGGTGCCTTCTGCGTCGTCCAGATCAAGGCGGAAAGATGCACCCACTTCAAGCTCTTCACCGTCTTTGTTCGCAAACACACCAACGCGCAGCTTTGGCCCCTGAAGGTCAGCCAGGATGCAGATCGGGCTGTTTAGGTCTTTTTCCACCTGACGGATGATTGCATGGCGCACCTTAATCTCGGCGTGATCGCCGTGGCTCATGTTCAAACGGAACGTATCCGCGCCAGCTTCGTGCAGGGCACGGATCATTTCATAATCATCGGAGGCTGGGCCAAGTGTGGCTACAATCTTGACGTTGCGGTCGCGTTTCATGGTGGTATTCCTCGGGTTCGGCTTGGCTTCTCGTTCGCGGTTACCGCTAACAGTTATGCGGCCTTATAGCGCATCTACGTCAGGCTACAACTGCTCACACTTGGATAACACTAACATGACGTCTGAACCTTTTGACCCTTTTCATCTGCACGGCGCAGATCGAACGTCCCGCTGGCTGATAACGTGCGACCATGCATCCAACGTTGTGCCCCCCAGTGTTGGTAATGGATCGTTGGGTCTTCCGGATGCGGATATGCAACGCCACATCGCTTACGACGTAGGAGCCGCGGGTGTTACACGCGCGTTAGCGGACGCTTTAGATGCACCCGCAGTTCTGTCGAATTTTTCACGTATGGTCATTGATCCAAACCGTGGGTTGAATGACCCAACGCTGTTGATGAAACTCTACGACGGCACCGTTATCCCCACAAACCGAGATGCGGATATAGTAGAAAAAGCCCGTCGCGTTGATGCGTTCTACTCGCCCTATCACACGGCCTATGCGAAATTAGCGGCGAGGCAGGACGACACGATCATCATTGCAATTCACAGTTTCACACCAAAACTGAAGGGCAGAAGCCCGCGCCCATGGCACATTGGTATTCTGCATGAAGGCGATGATCGCTTGTCTGACCCATTGTTGGACATTCTCGGCGAACAAGGCGACTTATGCGTTGGCGACAACGAACCCTACGCGGGCCACCTTCCCGGGGATTCTGTAGATCGTCATGCCCTGCAAACAGGCCGCGCCAATGCGCTCATTGAAATTCGCAGTGACCTCATCGAAACTGAGGACCAACAAGTGGCTTGGGGCAAACGCCTTGCGCCGATTTTGATGCAATCCCTTGCCCGAATGGAGGCCTAACATGCCCAAGCCCGACGCCCAGACCCAGATTGAACTCGAAGCGGCTGCCTTTCGTCGCCTGCAAAAGCATTTGATGGAAGACCGCACCGACGTTCAGAACATCGACATGATGAACCTTGCAGGGTTCTGCCGAAACTGCCTGAGCCGATGGTACCAAGAGGCCGCCGCAGACCGTGGCATCGAGATAACCAAAGATGAAGGCCGCGAAGCGTTCTACGGTATGACGATGGACGAATGGAAAGCGAACTATCAGACCGACGCGACGCCCGACAAACAAGAAGAGTTCAAGGCGGCGTTTGAGGAGAACGTAACCAAAAAGGGGTAACGTTAGTCCGTTCGGCGGACAAACGCAGGGGGCTGGTTCGTCGCAAGGGCCTTAGCCTGCTCCACCCACCCGTCCCGTGTGACCCGCCCCTTGAACCCCTCAAGGTTGTCATCGACCCAAGCGACTTCATCTGCCGTCCAATTGGCGATTTGGTCGTAGTGCCAGAACCCTAATTGATTGCAGAGTGCTTCCATCTTTGCGCCGACTCCTTTGATCTTCTTCAGATCATCCGGAATCCCGTCGCGCGCCTCGCTTAGGGATGCCGGTTTTGATCCAGCAGTTTCATCCGGCTTCGCAGGCTCAGCAATGGGCGCAAACGCGCGTATAGGTGTCATTGCCTCTGGCGGCTTCGTGGGCAAGGGGATCGGCTCAGACGGAGGTGTTGCCACAGCAACCGGACGGGAATAGCCTCCGCCCTCCATGGCGGGAACGTCATCCGACTGTCCGCCAAGACTTTCGCGTTCCTTAGCCCTAAGGTGATCAACTTCGGCCCGTAGGCGGCGCACCTCATCGGCATCAGCGCCAGTGTCCGCACGACCACCCCATATCAGCCAGCCCCCGACCAGACCGATTACGATGGCAATCGCTAACAAAACCCAAATCTCTCCGAGTAGGAAACTCCAGTCTTTGAACATTTATCTCGTGTCCTTGCATCGGCGGTTAAGGGGTTTCTGAATCGACCCAAGTCAATGTAGTGCGGCGGTTGGCGGCTCGGCCTTCGGCGGTTTCATTCTCGGCAACAGGCTGGGACGGTCCAAAACCCGTCGCAAACATATCCGCAGCCGGAAGGCCCCGATCAATCAGTGCTGCGCGCACAGCTTCGGCGCGTTCGGCACTCAGCGCGATGTTGTCATCCTCGTTGCCCGACGCATCCGTATGCCCCCCGATGTCGAGCAACAGATCAGCATCAAAACAGTGAACGGCAAGCGCAGCCAAACCATTGAGCGCACGAATGGATGCCGCATCAAGTCGCGCAGAGCCAGATAAGAACGAAATTTTCGCACGGTTAAGCAAAGCATCAGATTGCGTATTACATCCATCAATGTCGGCAGTGAAATCAAGGTTCGGCAGCCAATACCCACGGCTAAAGATTTCATCCAAGCCAGTTGCAGCGTTCACGCGAGTCGTTCCCTCAACAGGCAAGTCTTCGAGAGGCGAGAGAGAGAATGCCACGTCAGGCGGAAGGTTTTCGGCCAGATCGCCCGCGACAAGATCAAAATCAACGCCGGGGGAAACGATAAGATCAAGGGCGGTCCCGCCCCCATCTCGCGCAAAAGTCAGCGCCTCCAATTCAGGTAAATACCCAGCAACCCCCGCCAAAGCATCAAGGCTGCTGCCTACTTCGGTATCGGCGAGCGCCGTTTCCGGCGATCCCGTCACCCCCGTCCCTAGGGCGTCTTGCAAGTCTTGCACCCCCATTCCATCAGGCAGACGTCCCTCGACACGCGCACCGTTTGCGGCATCATATGTCAGCGACCATGCGGCAGGCGAACCGTCATCCAGATAGGTAATATTGCGTTCAACCGCCACATCCCCCCCCACCACGGCCAGCACGTCATCCATGACGACATTGACCTGCGGTGTGGTCGCGACGCCCGACAATTCGATCGACATCTCTGACACAACAAGCTGTCCCGATTGAAGCACCCCCAAAGCTGCAACACCCGCATCTGCATTGGTCGTAAAGGTACCAGTCCCGTCTGCCAGAAAGCTAAACGCGGCATCACTGGTCACGGCAACACCAGTAGGCCCCCGAACAGTAAACCCTTCAGGAAACTTGCCCGACGCCGTAGCGCTTGATCCATCCCATTCCATGATCAACGTCAGCGCAACACCGTCATCCCAAAGCCCCAGATCCGCGGTGACGTCATAACCAGCTGGCAAGGTCGCAAGCAGGTCTTTCGCCTGTGTAACGCCATCAGGCGTGCCAGTTCCAACCAGCGAAACAGCTTGAGCTTCAATCACCAATTCCCCGTCGATCAGTTCAGACAACGCATCCATGCTGATACCTGTGGCATCAGGCCAGTCGGGTTGGGTGGATGGAATGACGGCTTCGATTAACGTAAATGGTTCAGCGATTTCAAAACGGTCGGTAATATCATTTTGCGACATTTGAGCCGGTAACTTACCGCCCCCCGACACAACACCGTCACGCAGGGACAGCATCAGGCGAATGGGCGTGCCGTCGTCTTCAACGTCAATATCAAGACTGGCTGTGTACCCGTTCGGCAAGGCGTCCAAATTCGAGCTCAAGCCTGCAACGACGTCAGGGGTCCGTGCTAAACCTGAAAGGCTGATGTCGCGGCCTTCCAAAGTCATCTCGCCAAACTTCAGCGCTTCAAGCGCGGAAATTCCCTGCACTGCAGCAACAACCCAATCTGCGTCAGGCGCACCTGCGGCAAGCGTAAGGTCCGCTGCAAGCGCTCCAAGCTGCGCACGATCCACCTCTGACGAAATAACGCCGCTTAGTTCCAAGGAACCTTCGCTATCTTTCACAGCCATCAAAGCAAACGGATCAACATACGGCAGCGTTTCAACACCCGTCATGTCGACATCGCGCACCCCATCGATCCCTTCAAAGGTCGCTTGTAGCACTGCCAATTCTGTCGGATCTGTCACGAGCCCTGTAACATGGACGTCCCTGCCCGACACATCTGCCGAAAGACCGTGAAGGGTACCTTCAGCTACAGCCTGCGCATCCGCTGCTATTGTTCGCTGCATACGCGGCGCCTGCTGGGTCGTCGCAACATAGCCTAGTCCCGCGGCGCCTGAGACTAAAACCAGAAACCCTAAAAATCTGCGCACATTGCCCTCCGGCATGGTTTGCCTTTTGCCACTATGGCGCCGCATAAGGGCGACTGGCAAGCAGGCCGACCCTTACTGAGCGGCTTTACGACTTTCATCGAGGTAAATTTCGCGCAGACGCGCCGCAATCGGTCCCGGAGTGCCCGTGCCAATCGCAGCACCGTCGATTTCAACCACTGGCATAACAAACGTGGACGCAGAGGTCACAAATGCCTCATCCGCGTCCTGTGCTTCGGCGATTGTGAATGTACGCTCTTCGACTTTCATCTGGGCTTCGCGGGCGAACCGCAACACAGCAGCACGGGTGATCCCGTGAAGGATGTCATTGCTTAGCTGACGGGTGATGATCGTGTCGCCTTTGACAATGTAGGCGTTGTTGGACGTACCTTCGGTCACGGCGCCGTCCTCAACCATCCAAGCGTCATCGCAACCTGCCGCCTTCGCGGCCATCTTGCCCATGGAGGGGTAAAGCAGTTGGGTCGTCTTGATGTCGCGACGGCCCCACCGCAAATCTTCGATTGAGATGATCTTAAAACCTTCTTTGGCTTTTGGGCTGTCCGCCAAACCTGGTTTGTTCTGGGTAAACAACACAAGTGTCGGCTTCACATCGTCAGACGGATACGCGAAATCGCGATCCCCCGCACTGCCGCGGCTGACTTGCAAATAGATCATGCCCTCGTCGATGTCATTCAAGCGCACGAGTTCACGGTGGATTTCCAACAGGTCGTCAAAGCCGTCTGGCTTTTGCATGTCGAGCTCATTCAACGACCGTTCCAGCCGTTTCGCGTGGCCTGCAAAATCAATCAACATGCCGCCCAGAACGGACGTCACTTCGTAAACGCCATCTGCCATCAAGAAAGACCGATCAAAGATCGAGATCTTTGCGTCTTCTTCGGGCAGGTATTCTCCGTTCAGGTATACAGTGCGGCTCATCTCGTTATCCCCATAGTGCGGCTTCGGGTGGGTGCACCCCAGCGTCATCAAAAATCAAAGGTTCGTTGCGGTCTTCGGCCAATAGAAGCGGCCCGTCAAGGTCAACAACGGCCGCGCCTTGCGCGACAATCGTCGCAGGCGCCATCGCAAGCGATGACCCCACCATACAACCGACCATCACATCATAGCCCTCAGCACGGGCCGCTTGGTTAAGGCGCAGGGCCTCGGTCAGGCCACCTGTCTTATCCAGCTTGATGTTTACCATGTCGTATTTGCCCTTGAGCGCGGCCAAGGTCGCGGTGTCATGACAGGACTCGTCCGCACAGACGGGCAAAGGACGCGCAATCTCACCCAACATATCATCTTGTCCTGCAGGCATTGGTTGTTCGACCATGCTCACCCCGAGGCGTAAAAGGTGTGGCGCGAGATCAGTGTAAACTTCAGCGCTCCAGCCCTCGTTGGCATCCACGATAATCTCGGCGTTCGGCGCACCTGCGCGAACGGCTTCTAATCGGGCCATGTCATCGGGCGTGCCGAGCTTGATCTTCAGGAGCGGACGATGTGCGTGCCTGGCCGCGGACGCACGCATATTTTCAGGCGTATCCAGCGATAAAGTGAACGCTGTGATACAGGGCTTCGGCGTTGGCACCCCGATGAGGTCCCAAACGCGTTTTCCCGCGGCTTTCGCCTCCAGATCCCAAAGGGCGCAATCAACCGCATTTCGCGCCGCCCCGGCCCCTAGAAGATCATACAACCCAGCGCGCGACACTTCGGACGGCAGGCCTTCGATTTCCTCGGTCACGGTGTCAAGTGTTTCGTCGTATCGGGCATAGGGCACACATTCACCCCAGCCGACATGGCCACCCTGTTCAACTTTAACGGTTAGAACCTTGGCCTCAGTGCGCGATCCCCGAGAGATCGTGAACACTTCAGCCAATCGAAAGACATCTTGGGTAACAGTCAGTTTCATAGTGCACAGAGTGCATCAACCAACCGCCCAGCGCCATGACGGAATGGGTCGACAGTTGGCAAACCCATACGCGCCTCAACGTCTGCGAGATACTTAGCGGCTTCTTCTTCGCTCAGATGCTGAGTGTTCACGGAAATGCCCACGATTTCGCAGTTCGGGTTGGCGACACGTGCGATCGGCAGGGCCGTATCGCGCAGGTCCTCAAGCGATGGCAGATCATATGTCGGCAAGCCGCGCATATGGGTGCGGGTCGGTTCGTGACACAAAACCAAAGCATCCGGTTGTCCGCCGTGGATCAGCGCCATTGTCACGCCAGAATAAGAAACGTGATACAAGCTGCCCTGCCCTTCAATGTGATCCCAGTGATCTTCGTCATTGTCCGGCGTCAGATACTCGACAGCACCCGCCATGAAATCTGCAACAACCGCATCCAACGGGACGCCGCCACCAGTTATCAGAATACCTGTCTGCCCTGTTGGGCGGAACGACGATTTCATATCGCGTTTGCGCATCTCTGCATCAATCGCAAGGCCCGTGTACATTTTGCCGACAGAGCAATCCGTTCCAATCGCAAGGCACCGTTTGCCACTGCGCTTGATGCCGTTTGCAATCGGATAAGCCACAGACGGAATCCGGACATCATGTAGGGTTTGTCCGGCCACATGCGCCGCAGCGACCAGATCGTTTTCATCCCGCAACAGATTGTGAAGACCAGAGGCCAAATCAAAACCCATGCCCAGTGCTTCGATCAACACGTCTTTCCATGCTTGAGAAATGATCCCACCACGGTTGGCCACACCAATCACAAGCGTCCGCGCGCCAGCATCCCATGCTTGCTGCAATGTCGTGTCTGCAAGCCCTACATCAGCGCCACACCCCGGCAGGCGAAGCTGGCCAACGGCATTTTCAGGGCGCCAATCTTTAATGCCCTGCGCGACTTTTGCCGCAAGTTGGTCCGGCGCATCGCCGAGGAAGAGAAGATAAGGTGTGGGAATCATAGCAGCCTCCATTGGGGTTTTGCACAATGTGGGCGACTAAGGGCGGGAAGGGCTGTCGGAATTCAGCGTAATTGCATTCGATATGGGAAAAGATTGCGCAAGTTTAAATTATTTCGGGAAAATTTTGCACTTCTTGAATTTCTGCAGTTGCTAATTCGCACTTGCAGCATGCTGCGCAATATTCTACCCCTACAGCAACACAAAACGAAACATCATTACTTTACCGCCAGAGGCCCGCCATGTCATTCCGTTTGCAACCCACCCCCGTCGCCCGCCCGAACCGCTGCCAACTGTTTGGACCAGGATCCAACGTTAAACTGCATGCCAAAATGGCGGCCTCTGCGGCTGACGTCATCAACCTCGACCTTGAAGATTCAGTCAGCCCGTCTGACAAAGATAGCGCCCGCGTCAATGTGATCGACGCGATCAATACACTCGACTGGGGCAACAAGACCTTGTCTGTGCGGATCAATGGGCTCGACACACCGTATTGGTATCGCGACGTTGTAGATGTTCTGGAACAAGCGGGCGACCGACTAGATCAGATCATGATCCCGAAAGTCGGGTGCGCGGGCGACATCTATGCCGTCGATGCGCTGGTAACCGCAATTGAGCGCGCAAAAGGCCGCACCAAGCCGATCAGCTTTGAAGTGATCATCGAATCCGCAGCGGGAATCGCCCACGTCGAAGAAATCGCAGCAGCGTCACCACGCTTGCAGGCGATGTCCTTGGGCGCCGCTGACTTTGCCGCGTCGATGGGGATGCAAACAACTGGCATCGGCGGCACGCAGGAAAACTACTACATGCTGCACGGCGAAAACCGTCATTACTCTGACCCATGGCACTGGGCACAGACAGCCATCGTCGCGGCCTGCCGCACCCATGGTGTTTTGCCTGTCGATGGTCCGTTCGGCGATTTCAGCGACGACGAAGGTTACCGCGCCCAAGCACGCCGCAGCGCAACACTGGGCATGGTCGGTAAATGGGCGATCCACCCAAAACAAATCGCGCTCGCCAACGAGGTATTCACCCCATCCGAAGACGCCGTTGCCGAAGCACGCGAAATTCTTGCTGCTATGGAAGAAGCAACAGCACGAGGCGAAGGCGCGACTGTTTACAAAGGTCGCCTTGTCGATATCGCCAGCATCAAACAGGCGGAAGTTATTGTAAAACAATCAGAAATGATAGCAGGATAGGCCATTCAGCCCGACGCGATAACCTTTGCAAGATTTTTGCATGACCCAATAGTATGGGTCCGGTATGGTCCTGATATGGTTCTGGTATGGGTCCGCAGCCATATGGCTTTGGTTAACCCTTTCGATTTGCGATGATTTACCTGAGTCAGACCGAACCGCAGCAACACCAAAGGCCAACGATGACAAGACCCCTTACGCTTGTTCACACGGCTCAGGTGCATGTCACGCGGTTTGATGCGTTGCGTGATAGGATTGCACCTGACGTAACCCTGACACACATCGTGCGCGAAGACCTTTTGGACCGCGCGCGCGCTAAGGGGGTGACCGAGGCCATCAAAGCAGACCTTGTTGCCGAACTGGGCGATGGACCGACCATTTGCACCTGCACGACCCTTGGCCCCGCCGCCGAAACCGCAGGCGCGATCCGTATTGATCGCCCGATGATGGATAAAGCCGCGACGCTCGGCGGGCGAGTTTTGCTCGCTGTTGTGTTACAAAGCACGGTGGCAGCCTGCCAAGACGCCCTCAATGAAAGCATTCAGGCCGCTGAAACGGACACGAAAATCGACACATTGCTTATGCCAGACGCGTGGCCGCTGTTTGAAAGTGGTGACATGGATGGTTTTGCGCAGTTCATTGCAGACCGCGTAAATGCCCATGTGTTAGACCACACCGCTGTTGTTCTCGCGCAAGTGTCTATGACAGACGCTGCGGGGCGAATTGATCACCCCACAGTTCTTACAGCGCCGGAACTAGCACTGCGATTTGCCTTAGGGATTTAATCAGCAAGCGGCATGAAGATTTCCGTCAGCAGATCATCCGGCGCGGTCGTTGTCGGATCATTTAGGTAAACCTCAAATGATGGTGAATCGCGCAGCCTTGCCTGACTCTCCGTAAGCCAGTCGCCGAATAAGTAGTCATATGCCTGACCCAACCCAGCATAGGGTCCCTTAAAGGTCAGAACAGCATAATCGCCCCCAGCAAGATCAACCGCTTCAAGTCCTTCAGGAACCTCACCACCGGCCCAAATTACGCCGGCATGACTGCGCAAATTTTCTGGGGCGACTTCATTGGGATCATCATAATAGACCCCCGCCATTCCACGCGTGTTTGGCCAGTGGCCACCTGTCGTCATAATCGTCGCCACCTTTTGATAAGCAACACTGCCTTCGGAATACGGGCCACGGTGGCTGAGCGCGGCGAGCGTCATTGGATCAATTGTGCGATTTGAAACATCAAACATTAGGGTTTCTCCGTTGGGATTGGTTTTCATGGGTGCAGTCACCCCACGTTTGCGAAACGCAGCGGGGGTGACGTCGTAGACCTCTTTGAACGCCCGCACAAAACTCCGCTCATTGGGATAGCCGACTTGTTTGGCGATCCCCGATACCGGCTGCGACGAGCGCACCAAAAGCATCGTTGCCTTGTGCATTCTCACTGATCTAATCATTGCTGCGGGCGATACGCCCATGATTGCAGTAAAGACCCGATGCCAATGAAAACGGGACAACGCCGCAACATCGGCAAGCTGATCCAATGATAGATCTTCGCTCGCATGGGCATGGATATATTCAACAACACGAAGGATGCGATCTGTATGAGGGTGCGTCTTGGTCATGCTCAATCCCTAACAATAACCCGATGCACAAATCTTGCTGAGTTGCATTGCCCCTACGTCCGACCTTATATCATGCACAAGATATCAGGAGCATGATGCATGACCAACTACCTCGACTTTGAAAAGCCGCTTGCCGAAATCGAAGGCAAAGCCGCTGAACTGCGTGCCATGGCCCGCCAAAATGAGGAAATGGACATCGAGGCAGAGGCCGCAGGCCTTGATAAAAAAGCCGCTGACCTGATGGAAACGCTTTATGCGGACCTAACGCCGTGGCGCAAATGCCAAGTCGCGCGTCATGCGGATCGCCCCCATTGCAAGGACTACATCGACGCCTTGTTTACTGAATACACACCGCTCGCAGGTGATCGCAATTTTGCCGATGACCACGCGGTGATGGGCGGCCTCGCTCGACTGGACGGTCGCGCGGTGATGGTTATCGGCCATGAAAAAGGAAACGACACCAAGTCCCGAATCGAGCGCAACTTCGGGATGGCCCGACCAGAAGGCTACCGCAAAGCGATCCGCCTTATGGATATGGCAGACCGGTTCGGCATTCCTGTCGTGACTTTGGTCGACACGCCCGGCGCCTACCCTGGTAAGGGCGCCGAAGAACGCGGCCAGTCCGAAGCGATTGCCCGTTCCACACAAAAATGCCTGCAACTTGGTGTTCCATTGGTCAGCGTCATTATTGGCGAAGGCGGATCCGGCGGGGCGGTTGCCTTTGCAACGGCCAACCGTGTCGCGATGTTGCAGCACTCTGTATATTCGGTGATCTCACCAGAGGGCTGCGCGTCGATCCTTTGGAAAGATGCCGAAAAGATGCGCGAAGCTGCCGAGGCACTGCGTTTGACTGCACAGAACCTTAAAGAACTCGGCGTCTGTGATCGTATCGTCAGTGAGCCAACAGGCGGGGCGCATCGCCACAAGAAGATCGCCATTGATGGCGTCGGCGCCGCGATCCAAGCCATGCTCGATGAACTTGAAAACAAATCCGCTGATGAATTGCGCCAATCGCGCCGTCAAAAGTACCTTGATCTGGGCAGCAAGGGCCTCGCTGCGTGATCCGCGCGGCCATCGCGCTCATTTTTGCGGCTCAAACAGCGGCCGCAGGTGGGCTGATGGACCGTACAGTGACGTTTGGCGCGCTGGCCTATGACGACGTCGAAGCGCCGATTTATGTTGGCGAACGCCACCCTGCCGTAGTTACCGACGCGATCGAATACGGGCTTGGCCCCGAAGGGTCCCAAAACGGCTGGGACATCGTACCCGCGATCATCGATATTCGCGACCAACAGATCATCGTGACCTACCCGAACACTGTCGACGGAACGTTTCCAGAAGCTGAATTCAATGGTTATGTTCTCGACTTCCTGACCGACTGCGTGTTGTTCAACGGCGCAGGGCAAGACTTGGAAAACTCGACTGTAGAACTCGATAGTGACGCGATTTTCGTCGACGGTTCAAAATTGTACGTGGACATGGCGGGCATCAATTACGAGCCACAAACGTTTATCGTTGTAAACGTCGACGTGGCTGACTGCCCGCTGAGTTAATTTGCGTCCCCGACAACCACGAACGATGACACACGCCCAGGGCTTGCGATCATTACCACGCGCAGCCCCTCAAATGCGTCGCGATCAGCGCCATACCAACCGAGAGTTCTGGGACCATCCGTGAGGGCATCGACCTCGGGGACCAAGGGTTCAGCGATCGCAATTACGTCTGTGTAGCGATCCACGAAACCGTCCTGATCCACGGCAAAACCTGCGACCGAATTTTCAGCATAACTGACTTCGACGGTGCAAACCCGCAATTGGCTGGTCGGATCGCTGGGGTTTTCGGCTTCGCCCCATTCTGCAACAAAGCGGTTGTTTTCAAGAATGGCCGCGCCCGCGTTTTCCAAGTTTTCGGAAACCTCTAACTCATCATAAACGCCAGGTGTGCGGCCAATATCCGCAAATGGCGTTGCACCCGTCAGCACGTACGGCAAGCAATGGTCGGACAAGTACGTGCTAAGCAAGTCATCATCCGTGACGGTGGTCAGCACATTGAACGCATAGACCCCAATTCCCGCGACGCCGGCCCCTACCAGAAACCCTGCTAGTTTCATTACCACATTCGTCCCTTGGCATATTCCGCATAGCCATCGTCATACCCCTGAGCATCAAATTCGGCCTGCTGTTCCTTGATGAGTTGCCCAGCGGTTGGAAGGCCTTCCGCCGCCTCGCCTGTCCACAGTTCGGACCGCATGATTGCTTTGGCGCATTGAAAATACGCCTCCTGCACGGTGATCACGATGACGGACTTGGGGTGTTTTCCGTTCTGCTCAAAGCTGCCGGTGACCTCGGGATCATCGGACAAGACCGCGGTGCCATTCACACGGATCACATTGGCGGAGCCGTTATTCATAAACATCAAGCTAACGCGCCCGTCGCGCACGATGTTGCGCAGGCTGTCGATGCGGTTGTTGCCGCGCCAATCCGGCAAATAAAGCGTTTTGTCATCAATGATACGGACAACCGGCCCCACGTCACCTCGTGGGCTGCCATCGGAGCCTTCCGGTCCAACCGTCGTCAGCACACAGAACCGCGCCGCGTTGATCCATTTTTCATAGTGCGGCGTGATGCGCTTAACGACTTTAGTCAGAGAGGCAGGAACAGCCGCATCGTAAAGTGCCTCTAGGGCTGCGATATCATCAATCGTTTTCATACGTCACCACCCGTGAAACCTGCCTCAGCCATAAGCTCGTTAGACCGCGTTTCCACGACCTCTTCTAGCTGTTTCATAAATTCAGGTAATTCGGTTCCTACGGGAATACGTGGCAAGAATTCTACTACCGCCGTACCGGGCTTACGAAGAACACCCCGTTTCGGCCAGAACACCCCGACGTTGCAAGCTACCGGAACACAGTCCTGCTGCAGTTCTTTGTAAAGAACTCCGGTGCCAACTTTGTAGGGCGCTTTTACCCCCGGCGCGATACGCGTCCCTTGTGGGTAGATAATCAGCTGACCGGGAAACAAGCGCCCTGCCGCCACATCCGCCACCATCTTTTTGATGGCGACCCCTCGTTTGCCACGTTTCACAGGAATGCAACCAACGCGCAGGCCGAACTGGCCGACGATAGGTGCATATTTCAGGATGTCTTTCATAATGAAACGACCTGCAGGGATATCCCCATAGATCATCAAAACATCAAGAAACGACTGGTGTTTGGCCGCGATCAAAACTTCGTCCTGCGGAGGCGTGCCACGCACTTCGCATTTTAGCCCAATCATCCAACTTGCGGCCCACGTGATGTGCCAACAATAGGATCGGCAGCAATAGATCGCGGCACGGCGCGAGAACACGGCTGGAATGGCAAACACAATGCCCCAAGGCAGCAGCATAAAATACATATACGTGTTGAAGACTAGGGACCGAACCCATTGGATCGCGTAGCTCATGATTGCTCCTTAAGGGTACGAAGGGCAGCTTGGCGCGTGGCAATAAAAGCCACAAGTGCTGCGAGTGCTGGGATGACCAGCGGCCAAAGCCAGTGAGCGCCTTGAAAGCCAAGCCCCGTGAGAAAGCCGCCCGCAGCATCGGCGCTAGGAAGCAGCAAGACAGCCAACGTGCCTGCCAGTGTTCCAACCGCTGCACCAATCAACGCGCGTTGGGTGAAACGCCTCACAAAGGCGCGGGCGATGTAGATGTCGCGCGCACCGACAAGGCGCATCACGCGGATCACCTGCGCATTCGCAGCAAGCGCGGCATTTGCCGCAAGCGTGATCATCGCGCCCGTTGCACCAGCAATCAACAGCATCGAAACGAACCCAAGCAACCGGAGCCGATTGGCAGCTTCGACCAAAGGTTCGCGCCATCTTGTGTGATCATCCAAAATGGCCCCAGGAACCTCAGCCTGAAGACGGGCACGCAATCCGGTGGCATCAAACCCGTCGCCGTCTTCAATCACTTCGATCAACTGGGGAACAGGCAGGGTCTCGACTGGCAAGTCAGGCCCGAACCATGGGGCCAGCAATTCGCGTTGTTCATCCGCGGATAACGCGCGCGCTTGCGCTACTCCGGGTGTGGATTCCAAAACGACAATGGCCGCGTCTGTTTGGGCTTGCATTTGATCGGCAGGCGCGGAAATCCGCAGCGTCGATGTCTTTGCCAGCTCGTCAGACCACCGATCTGCCAACCGCCCCGTCGCGAGAGACAAGGCCAAAGCAAAAACTGCCAAGAACGCCATAGCCCCCGAAGAAAGCAGCGTCAGGCGCGCGGTGAACCCTGTTGGCGGCACAGCGCGATCTGCTTGTGGATCACCCGCAAGGAGTTCCAGAAGACGGCGCAGCATATCCATCACAGGCTCGCCCCCGCCAATTGCAAACGACGATCCGCAAGTCGCAAAACCCGCGCTGACACTTGTGCCTTAGCGGCCCGAATGAGGCTGAGGTCGTGGGTCGCGATCAGTACCGTCTTGCCCATCTTGTTCAGTTCAACCAGCAGCCCCAAAAGCCGTTGCGACATTTCCCAGTCAACATTGCCGGTCGGTTCATCGGCCAAGATCACTTCGGGAGACATAATGACAGCTCGCGCAAGGGCCGCGCGTTGCCGTTCTCCACCTGACAATTCTGGTGGCAATTGTGCCGCTTGCTTCGATAACCCGACCCAACCCAACAAATCCCGAAGGTCATCCGAGGTTGATCCGTGCCCAGCGACAGTCAACGGCAAGGCAATATTTTCAGCAACGGGCAGGTGATCCAAGAACTGGCAATCTTGATGCACAACACCAATCCGGCGGCGAATTTGCGCAACTGAATCGCGATCTAACCCACGTGCATCCTGACCAAACAGGCGAACTTGTCCGCCCGTCGCGATCAATTCGCCGTAACACAGTTTCAGAAGAGTTGTCTTTCCCGCGCCAGACGGTCCCGTCAAAAAATGGAACGACCCTGGTGCCAAGGTCAGATCAAGGCCCGCGAAAAGCTCCGCTCCGCCATAAGAATAGGCTACATTGTCCAGCTCAATCACGGCTGCCCCCGTTTGTTGCCCTGTTTTTGGCTGAAAGCAGCGCCACATGCAATCAGCCGCACAGGCGCTTTGCCGTAAAACCTTTGCGCTTCTGCGTCCAGAGCGGTAAGATTCATAAAAGTTGCGGGCAGAATGCCCGTTTGAGGCAGGGGAACATGACGATGCGGCTGATTTGCCCAAATTGCGGTGCGCAATATGAAGTTGGCGACGACGTCATCTCGGAAGCTGGGCGCGACGTCCAATGCTCCAACTGTGGGCACGCTTGGTTTGAAACGCCCGGTGCGTCCGAAAAGGCCGAACTCGCGGCTGAGGCCACACCGCCAGAACCCGTTCAAGAACCTGAATCCGACATCATCCAAGAACCCGTTCCAGAGCCCGAACCAGAAGTCATTCCGGAACCTGAACCCGCGCCAGAACCAAAACTGGAGCAAGAGCAGGAACAGATATCTGAACCAGAGCCAGAACAGGCCCCCGAACCCGAATTACGCCAACGCGAAATAGATCCAGGTGTGGCGGATATTCTTCGGGAAGA
Source organism: Octadecabacter algicola (assembly GCF_021532625.1). GTDB lineage: Bacteria > Pseudomonadota > Alphaproteobacteria > Rhodobacterales > Rhodobacteraceae > Octadecabacter > Octadecabacter algicola. Next base: position 71,857 of record NZ_JAKGAR010000002.1, on the reverse strand, counting down.
AGCTGACTACGAACAAGCAGCACGACAGGCCGAAGCAGATCCAATCGAAACACAGCCTGATCTTGACTTGTCTCAGGACCCCGACGAGGACCGCCGTAGCCGCGAGGCGCGTGACCGTTTGGCACGCCTACGCGGGGAAACAGACGTTGCCTCAACAACCGCAGCTATTGGCGCAACGATGGCGCATGATGCAGAGACACCGCGCAGCGAGTTATTGCCCGACATAGACGAAATCAACTCGACCCTACGCCATGACGGTTCAGGGCACGTAGTTGCCGCCGACGCCGCTGAAGAAGAACTCAAGCAACGAAGCGGTTTCAGACGCGGCTTCATTTTTGTGATCGTGCTCGCCTTGTTGGCGCTGGCAGCTTACATTTTTGCGCCACAGATCATCGCTGCGCTCCCGCAGACCGAAACTGCCATGACGTCCTATGTCGAATGGGTCGACGGGCTGCGTCTGTGGCTTGACGGCAAAGTTCAGGGTCTGGTTGAGGGGGCGTCTGACGCCCCTGCCGAAGCGGTTGAGCCTGTCACCACAACCGATGGCTAATTAGAACCGATCCAGTAACCGCCGCAGGTAATCCAGTTCTAACTGGGGGCGTTCCTGATCGGCGGAACGTTCGCGCAATTCACGCAGCAGTTCTTCTGCACGGCGATTTATGTCGTCTTGCAGCATGCTTTCTTCAGTTCCGTACTGACCAGTTTCGCCCATCTCACGACCCAAGGGGTCACGGCGTTCCGGCTCGGGGCGGCCTTCGGCATTCCCCGTTTGTGTACCTTCCCCCTCCTCGAGATCGTCTACCTGATTTTCAGCGAGAGCCTCGCCCAACTCCCGCATGCCGTCCCGCAGCGCGTCCATGGCTTCGGCCTGACGGTCAATCGCCTCGGCCAGATCACCGTCTCGCAATGCATCTTCTGCGCCGTCCATCGCCCCTTCAGCACGATCAAGCGAACGTTCCGCGTTATCCGCGGCTTCGCCATTTAGTCCAGGCAGCCGATCACGCAGTTGGTCTAAGCCGTCGCGCAGCGCCTGCTGGCGATCTGCAAGACTTTGGCCGCTTCCGTCAGAATTTCCCGCAGACCCATTCTCGTCCGTCAGTCCGCCCTGAGTATTATCGCCCTGTCCTTGACCTTGGCCCTGCTGCTGGCCGGACCGTTCGCCACTTTGGCCACTCTGACCATCTTGGCCCTGCTGGCCGGGTTCTTGGCCTTGCTGATCACCTTGTTGCTGACCCTGCTGGCCCTGCTGGCCCTGTTGTTGATCTTGATTGAATTGTTCTTGCAGATCGCGGAACGCGTCATCCGTCAGGTCCTGCTGGTCGCGCAATGTCTCGGCAAGATCTTCCATGCTTTGCTGACCCGGAGTTTGCGGACCGCCTTCGCCGCCCTCTCCGCCTTCGGCCATCTGAAGGTTTTCCATCAACTGATTAAGCTGTTCCATAAGCTCTTGGGCTTCAGCCATGCGGCCTTCTTCCATCAGCTCTTGGATACGATCCATAAGCGCCTGAATCTCGTCTTGAGTGATTGTCTCTCCGCTTTGCTGCTGATCGGGCTGATCAGTGCCGTTGTTGTCAGACGGTTCCATCTGATCGGCCAGCATCTGCATGTAGTCGTTCGTCGCTTCACGCAGCTCTTGCATAAGCTCAGCAATTTCTTCGTCAGATGCGCCATTGCGCATGGCCTCTTCAAGACGTTCTTGCGCCCGCTCTAGACGCGCCCGTGCATCCGCCAAAGACCCTTCTTCAAGCTGCAAAGCAAGTTCCCACAAGGCAAGCGACACCTCGTCCTGCACCTCATCCGTCAGTCCGACGTCTTCCATGTTTTCCAACTGTCGAATGATATGGCGCAGACGCAGATACGTGGTTTCATCAGGGAAAATTTCATCCGGTCGGTTCGACACGGCCCGCAAGATTTGAGCAACACGCGGCGCGTTTCCTTTGGACCACAACAAATCGCGGCGTTGCTCGATCACCGCCCGCGCCATGGGTTGAAAGAACCGCCGTCCCGGAAGGATCATCGGCTCTGGGTCCGTGCTGCCTGTCTGGCCAAGTGCGTCTTCAACCTGCAACGTCATGGTAACTGGAAAGTTTGCCCACGGGTGTTCACTAAAGTCGTCAATCAGGAACTCTTCGAAATCGGCGCGGTCCCCAGAAAACGGCATTGGCAGATCGATTACGACAGGATCACGTGCGTCTGGGTCGATGACCAGACCGTGGCGGCGTTCAAGCGCGGTCAAATCCAATGCAATCGTGGCAGTACCGAACTGCACCCCATAATCATCAAACGCCGAAAACGGTTGTGACATTTCACCTTGGGCGTCTGCCTCAATCGGGCCAGTCAGTTCAACGGTAGGTGCTTCGTCTTCTAGCAATAGGATCTGCCAAGATGTTCCACCCTCTCCGTCGATTGACAACTCCCCTGCTTGGACAACCTCAAACCCCTGCTGCTGGTCCGTCGCCGCGCCAAGGTCCTCTGTTCGCCCAGACACAGTTTCCGAAACCGTTAGATCGCCAACGTCGCCGTATAGACGAATGGTAATAAATGAACCCTGCGGCACCTGCACACGGTTGGCGACGATATCCGCCAGATAGAGTGTTGGTTTGCCCGTGTAGGCGGGGGGTTCGATCCAGCCTTCCCAGACGGGTCCAGTGGCAAGTACTTCACCGCCAACGCCTGCCTCCGCCACAGAGCCAACGCGCCAGATCGATCCGAACAACAGCGCGACCACCAGAAACAACACAGCAATATAACGGATGCTATAAGGGTCTTTGTCTGACACACGCAGATCAGGCTCGACCGCTTTGGCATCATGAGTACGCTGTTCCATTCGCCGCAAATGGGCTGCCCAAACGGCCTCAGATGCGGCATCACCTGCACCAACAACCTGAATGTCATTCAGCGCCGCGATCGGACGACCAGGAAGGCGTGCATCGATGCGGGCAACAGCCTCAGCCTCGGATGGCCAGTTCAGTCGACGAATTCCGCGATAAAGGGTCCACAGCAAAGCCACGAGTGCCACCACACCGTAACCCCAGACCACTTCGAGCGGCATGAAATCTTGCCACCCCATAATAAGAGGCGCCAAAGCAATGAACAGAACTGTCCAGAATGGCCAAAACGCTTGCGTGACCCGCTCAGCAATCAAGCCGAGACGCGTTAGTGCAACGGGCACCTTCAGGTGCCGTGGGGCGGGACCGCCCATTGGCGTGTGCGTGGTCAGCTGACCTCTCCTGTTACTCAGGCTGCACCAAATCAGTTACAACCACTCAGGTATGCTATCGCGGTTTATCATGTCTTCAAAGGTCGGACGTCGGCGGATAACCGCAAATTGATCCCCTTGGACCAAAACCTCAGGAATCATGGGGCGGGAGTTGTATTCGCTGGCCATTACAGCGGCATAGGCACCCGCAGATCGGAACGCGACAAGTTCACCAGCCTTGGTTTGTGGCATCATTCGGCCCTTGGCAAAGGTATCACCGCTTTCGCAAATCGGACCAACCACATCATATGGCGCTTGTTCTTGTCCTGGCGTTGCTTCGATAACCGGCACGATATCGTGGTGGGCGTCATACATCGCAGGACGAACCAGATCATTCATCGCGGCATCCACGATCAGAAATTCGCGTTCTTCGCCGGATTTCACGTAGATCACCTCAGTGACCAAAATCCCCGAATTACCAGAGATCAAACGGCCCGGTTCGATCTCGATCTCACACTCAAGATGGCCGACTTCTTCTTGAATCATCGCACCGTATTCGATCGGCAGCGGTGGCGCGTTGTTGTCGCGCGCATAAGGGATGCCAAGGCCGCCGCCAAGATCAAGGCGGGAAATCTCGTGCCCGTCGGCGCGCAGCTGTTCTGTCAGCTCCGCAACTTTGCGGTAGGCTTGGCGGAACGGTTCAAGTTCGGTCAACTGGCTGCCGATATGCACGTCGATGCCGACAACCTTCAGGCCGGGCAGCTCAGCGGCCATGGCGTAAACTTCGCGTGCACGGCTGATTGGGATGCCGAATTTATCTTCTTTCTTGCCCGTCGAAATTTTCGCATGGGTCTTTGCGTCGACGTCTGGGTTCACGCGAACCGTTATAGGCGCTTGGACACCCAACGACACCGCAACATCAGAAAGTGCCTGCATTTCAGGCTCGCTTTCGACGTTGAACTGGCGAATGCCGCCTTCCAAAGCGATGCGCATTTCTTCACGCGTTTTACCAATGCCGGAAAAGACGATCTTATCGCCCGATACGCCCGCAGCCTTGGCACGCAGATATTCACCGATGGATACAACATCCATCCCAGCACCCGCATCACCCAGCAATTTCAGAACAGCCACATTGGACAGGGATTTCACGGCAAAGCATACAAGATGCTCAGAGTGAGCGAGTGCATCGTCAAAAAGCTTAAAGTGACGCAACAAAGTCGCCGCCGAATAAACGTAAAATGGCGTACCGACCTGTGCCGCAATCTCGGCAATAGAAACGTCTTCGGCCATCAACTGACCGTCTTGATACAAAAAGTGGTCCATCAGGCCCTCCAGAATCGTGTTATGTCTGACCTAGCAGATTACGCGGCACGCCCAACCCTGAACGAGCCTAAAGGCTAAGCCCGACATTGAATGTGCCGTTTGTCGCACCGATGCTTGCGTTTGGTGTAATGCCATTCGGGCCAATCGACACGCCAGCATTCGCCGTCGGGCGCACAGGCGGGCCATCGGCACCGCACGCCGCCAAAAAGATCAGCGTTAGAATAGCTGTTATGGGCCGGGTCATGACAATGCTTCCTTCCAGCGGGAAATCTGCGAACGCACGTTGTCGGGCGCTGTGCCTCCATAAGACGTACGGCTGCGCACGGAATTGTCCACGCCCAGTACATCAAAGATAGCCTCTGAGATGCCGCCATGAACAGCCTGCATGTCCGCAAGTGTCAGTTCCGGCAGATCGCAGCCTTTTTCTTCGGCTTTGGCGACTAAGGTGCCCGTGACGTGGTGCGCATCGCGGAACGGCAGGCCAAGCTCGCGAACCAACCAGTCAGCAAGGTCAGTCGCCGTAGAAAAGCCCATTGCAGCCGCAACACGCAAATCATCAGGGCGGCCCTTCATATCAGCCACCATGCCTGTCATCGCCGCAAGGCCAAGCATCAGGCTGTCAGCCGCATCAAACGTCTGCTCTTTGTCTTCTTGCATGTCCTTGGAATAGGTCAGCGGAAGGCCCTTCATGATTGTCATCAGTGCCACGTTCGCCCCAAAGATGCGCCCGATTTTGGCGCGCAAAAGCTCTGCCGCGTCAGGGTTGCGTTTTTGCGGCATGATGGAGGAACCCGTTGACCAGCGATCAGACATGGCGACAAAGCGGAACTGCGCAGAGGACCAGATTACCAGTTCTTCGGCCAAACGGGACAGGTGCATGGCGCAAATGGACGCCGCGCCGAGGAATTCCAGCGCAAAGTCACGTGCAGCGACGGCATCAAGCGAATTGGCCATAGGGCGATCAAAGCCCAGCGCGTCGGCTGTCATCTGACGGTCGAGCGGAAAGGACGTGCCAGCAAGCGCGGCGGCGCCCAAAGGCGATTCATTCATCCGCTTGCGGGCGTCCGCGAAACGGGCGCGGTCACGGGCGAACATCTCAACGTAGGCCATCATGTGGTGGCCCCATGTCACGGGCTGAGCGACCTGAAGATGCGTGAAACCGGGCATCACCCAATCAGCGCCCTCTTCGGCCTGACCGATCAGCGCCTCGATCAACGCCTTCAACGCGCCATCGGCGGCATCGCACTGATCGCGCACCCAAAGACGGAAATCGACGGCGACTTGGTCATTGCGCGACCGGCCTGTGTGCAAACGCCCAGCGGGTTCCCCGACAATCTCTTTGAGGCGGGCTTCTACGTTCATATGAATGTCTTCAAGCTCAACGCGCCATGGGAATGTATCGCTTTCAATCTCTGACAACACCGTGAGGAGCCCTTCACGGATCGCATCCGCATCGCTATCCGTAATGATACCTTGGGCAGCCAACATGGCCGCATGGGCACGGGAGCCATCAATGTCTTGTTTCGCCATTCGACGATCAAATCCAATAGACGCGTTGATCGCTTCCATGATCGCATCCGGACCTGCGGCAAAGCGACCGCCCCACATTGCATTCGAAGATGATTTATCCGACATCAGGTATGTCTCCAACTGGGTCTTAAGCCAATGAACAAAGCCGCCATTCTCGCCGTCTCTGCCGTTATAGGTGTTTCTATTGGGCTATACTTCGGCTTGCGCACGGGTGAAACCCCCTCCCTGCCCACGCAGGACTTCTCAGAGGTTGAGGCCTTGCGTACGGGCGACATGCTCAAACTACAATTTGGTTTGGATCGCGGGTCTGATGTGGTTTTCACTCACGAAGACGGAACGGATTTAGCTTTGTCCGCCTTTGAAGGCCAATACGTGCTGTTGAATTTCTGGGCGACATGGTGCGCGCCGTGCCGCAAGGAAATGCCGCACTTGTCTGAGCTTCAGGATGAATTTGGCGACGAGCTGGAAGTCGTCACCGTCGCCACTGGACTGAATCAACGTCCTGCTATGGAACGTTTCTTCGCTGATATCGGCGTCGACAATCTGCCTTTACATACAGATGCGAACAGCGCTTTGGCGCGTGACTTTGGTGTCGTCGGCCTTCCTGTGACCTTAATCCTGAACCCCGAAGGCCATGAAATTGCGCGTCTGATTGGTGATGCGGATTGGGCGAGCGATAGCGCCAAAGAGATTTTGCAGACTCTGGTCGGACCTTCATGAAAACCCGCGTAGCATCCCTGACCCAAACTGCGCTGGCCACAACCTTTGCCTTAACAGCGAGCGTCGTGGCCGCCGAAAGCTGCCCCGACTTTTATCGTTTCGTAGACTTTGGACTGCAAGACAACGACGGCATTCTGTATCGAGGAGGGCCACTGTTACGCGCCGAAAACTTTGCTGAAGATCGCCTCCTGCTCGAGGAGCAAACAGAGTGTTTATCCGTTTGGCCGACCCTGACAGACGGGCGTGGCAACCCTATGCCCGTAGTATCAACCATCGCATATGACCCTGCTGCCGTCGACGCAGGCATAACGGAACTAAAGGTTCGAACAGTCGAGGGCACGACGGCGGCCGCGACCCAATCGGCCACTGCATATCGTCGTCGACTTGAAGAACCGGATGCAACAGTGACCCGAGGTGATACATTTGTCTGCGTTGAAACAGCCCAGACGCAGCATTTCGCCTGTCAGTTGGTGTCACCTTATGACACCGATGCGCCGTTGATCGTGTATTGCCATAATCATTCCTGCCAGTTGCCAGTTTTGGCAATGGATGACCGAATTTTCATGAGCGCACGTTGGGAGACAGACGTTGATTACATCAACGACCCTGCAGCGGGTGCCGCATCAATGTCGGAAATAGTTCAGGACATTTACGACTTTATGTCGCCGCTGTCGTCGTCGTTCCAATAGCTTCGTATCAACCGGCGCTATGACGTTCGATGTGGGCGCGCATTTCTTCGGCTTCTTGGCGTGCATCACGCAACCCATCCATCGCAGCCCTCAATTCGGCTTCTGTTTGGCTAAGTTGGTTGGTGATCTCGGCCTCTCGCTGTTGAAGATAGGTGATCGCCTGATCGCGCGTTTCCTCAGCTTCGTGCAGGGCCTGCGCCATGCGGTCCAGCTCCCCCACTTCGGCTTTGGACACCCGCGTGAATCGGTTGATGAGCCAGCTGGCAAACCAACCCAGTGAAAACGCTACAAATAGGATAATCGCAGTTGCGACGATGAATTCGGTTCTGTTCATTCTGTAGCGCCCTCTTCGGAGGCCTCTTCGGCCTCTGCTTCGATCTGTTCAAGTGCCGTCGGCTCTTCGGTGCTCTCGGGTACGATCAGCGAAAACTCAATTCTGCGGTTCGCTTCGCGGCCTTCGGCGGTTTCGTTGTCGGCAATCGGATTGGCCTCACCATAGCCAACCGCACGGAAACGCGACACTGGGACGCGACGCACACGCAACCCGTCCAGAACGGCATCGGCTCGTTGTTGGCTCAGGCGTTGATTGCCATCCTCGGACCCTTGGCTATCGGTGTAGCCCGCAATTTCTACCCGCAGATCCGCGCAGCGTTGCAGCACTTCGGCAATGTCATCCAAGATCGCCGCACCGGCCCCAGCGATCGTAGCGGAGCTTGGTTCAAACGTGATCTTACGAGCTTGGGTTACAGCCTCAATCCCCGCAAGACATTCTTCTTCGGTCGGCAAAGATGCAATCGGATCGAGGGCCTCAACATAAGTCACGTCGACTTCAAATTCTTCCGAACTGCCAAGTTTATCGATCAACAAGCGCGTGATCTCAGCGCCGGCTTCTTCCGATCCAGAATTCCCGCGCACGACGACTGATTCAGGTTCCACCGTGACAGACCCATTTGATAGCTTCGACAATGCTTCAACACCGGCCAACACGCGAATGGCCCAACCGTTCGGAAGCCCGTCAACGACTCGCGTTGCCATCGATATTTCGGACGAGCCGAACTTGGCGCGGGCGAAATTCTCCGCTGTAGAGTTCAGCAGATCATCCGAGACACGTCCTCGCAGCTGAACCAGACCTTCAGGGCTCAGGGTTGCGATAAATTGTGGCGGCCCTTCGCTAATCTCACTCGGAGCGGCGGGCAAGATCGCCTCAAGCGCAAACACTTCTGGCAACGAATTTTCCAACTCGCCTGCAATACGGTCAAAGTTGCCCTCAACCGCACCAGGGTTTGCAACAAACGTAACATCCGCATCCGAGAACGTAACCGTACCGCCGCCCAGTTCTTCTAGTGCCGCAATCGACATAGTAACCGCATCCGCCCAGCGCACTGTCGGCGACCCAAGTGCAATTGTGCACCCCAAACGCCCTTCGGCACCCGCCGCTTGGGCAGCCGCGACTATCCGGCGTTCCGATGCCGCAGTGTCAGCAACACAACTGTCAAATCGCGCGCCTTCGTCGTCGATAATGAAGCGTGTTACAAAGGGTGAAACCACAGGGCGAGGCGCCGAGATATCAAGCGTGATCAACAGATCCTCAGGTGCTGTTCTGCGCAGTCCAGTTTCTAATTGGGCCTTTTGTTCCGGCGAGTCTGAAATAGCTTCTACGGCAACGCTTCCTGCTCGCACCGATATTTTTGACCGTGGCAATTGACGCAATGCGCGCAAGGCGAAATCTACAGACGTTTCCCAATCCAGCGGTATGTCGTAATCAGCCGTTTCAAGGAAATCAGCAAAGTTACCGTCCTCTCCTGAAAGGCCCGCGAGCGTCTCGGTAAGCTGTTCGTGATCAGAGGCTGCTGGGATCAGCCCAATGATGGAGATCCCGCTGTCATTGCGTAAAATCTCCAAAGAGAATTCTGGCGCCTGCAGTGAGTCGGTCACGGTGACAGTCATGTTGTCGATGACGCGGCTCGCATCGACCATCCCGCCTGCCGTCGAAATTGCGCGGAACCGCATCGCTTCTGATGGGGCTTCGCCTTCCAAGATAACCTGTAGGCCATCCCCAATCACCGTAGCAAATTCATGCCCGTGTTCTTCAAACGACATTTCAACCGCTTCGACGGATCGTGCTTCGACGGTTGAAACAATAATGCGCGCACCAATACCGCAGAGAATTGCGGCCACTAGGAACACACCGAGACGGACAAGAAGGGTAGAGAGGCGCATTACGGCGTCCTTGATAAGTAATTGCCGTACTGCTTAGGCGGTTGTGGCCCAGTGTTCAATCACAGCAGCAACGCTATGGCGAAAAATGGCAAAGGAATGAGCCCCGCATCGCGATTGGAGCGAAACAAACGCAAGAGTGTGTCGTTGTCATCGGCGTCGAATGTGCGTTGCTGCCATGCCAAATGCCAGCCCATCGCCCAAGGGCCACCCAAGGCGACCACCAGCGCAAGAACTGATCCACCAATGGCCGCGAGGATCACGGCCACCCCCAAAAGAACAACCGTTGCAGCCCAAAAATAACGCAACCAGCTGGATGTGGCATCCCCAAACAGCCGCGCCGTGGACTTCACCCCGATCAACGCATCATCTTCTGCGTCTTGATGGGCATAAATCGTATCGTAAAACAGCGTCCACGCGATGCCTGCAACATAAAGAACAACCGCGGGCCAATCGAGAGATCCCGTATGCGCCGTCCACGCCAGCAACGCACCCCAATTAAACGCAAGCCCCAAGAACGCCTGAGGCCACCACGTAAACCGCTTGGCAAAAGGATAGACCCCCACGGGAATGATCGCGAGGAATCCTAAGAAAATCGCGACCCCATTGAAAGTCAGCAAGATCAAAAGCGACAGGAACGATTGCAGTGCCATCCAGACCAACGCCTGCCGAACGCTTACTTGCCCAGACGGAATAGGGCGATTAGCGGTGCGTTCCACCGATCCATCTATATCGCGGTCGGTGATGTCATTCCACGTGCAGCCCGCCCCACGCATCAAGAATGAACCGATTGCACAGCCAATCGCGATCCAAAGATCAAACCAACTAGCCTGCCCCGTGTGCAGCATCGCCAGCAATAATCCCCACCAACACGGCAACAACAACAGCCATGTTCCAATTGGGCGATCCGCACGAGATAAACGCAAATACGGACGGGCACGGGCAGGCGCATATGTATCCACCCAATTGCCTTTTACAGCATCTGCTATTTCAGCCTCTGGCATCCGGTTGGTCTCGGTCATATGTTCACCCAATGGCACGTATTAGACTTCATGTAGATCACCCATTGGCGCTACGCGAAAGGGTCACACTGACGCGGGAACAAGCGCACTACCTTTTTGGGGTGATGCGATTGGACGTGGGCGCCAATGTTTTGCTGTTTAATGGCAAAGACGGCGAATGGCAGGCCCAAGTTGTTGCCGCCACCAAAAAGGGGGGCGTGCTGGAATGCTCTGCGCAAACTAAGCCTTTGTTGATGCCGCCTGATCTATGGCTCGTTTTTGCTCCGATCAAGAAAGACCGCACATCGTTCATAGTCGAAAAGGCCGCCGAACTTGGTGCAGCCCGCATTTGCCCAATGCAGACTGAATTTACCCAAGCGGCGAACCGTGTGCGCCAAGACAAACTGCAAGCCCACGCCCTTGAGGCAGCCGAGCAATGTGGCGGAACTTTCGTCCCCCAAGTCGATGACGTACAGAAATTCTCCAAGATTATGGACAATTGGGACCCAACCCGCCGAATCCTGTTTTGTGACGAGGCGCTGGTCGGAAAAGCTATAGACTTGCCAAAAGACGGTGGGCCATGGGCCATCTTTATCGGTCCGGAAGGTGGGTTCTCTGATAAGGAACGGGACCGCTTGCGTGCAATGGAATGTGCGTATCCTATTAGTCTTGGCCCTAGGATACTGCGAGCAGATACAGCTGCGGTTTCTGCGATGACCCTTTGGCAACAGGCGTTAGGCGACTGGGGATGACATTCCGGCGGGTTAGATCAAGCGATATTGAACCCGTAAAGGCGTTTCTCACTGCTAACGCTGAATTCGCGATGTTCCCGCTCAACAATCTTTTGACCCATGGACTAGAGAGCGATCACAAGTTTGCCCCAACCATGTGGCGCAATTCAGATGGCCCAATTACCGACGTGCTTACGATTACGAAAAACGGCATTCTTCTGCCCTACCTGCCCAGTCAAAACTATGTCGAAGCCGCCGCCAAACTAACGGGCAGGACGATCACCCGTATTGTCGCGCCACTGGCTTGCGCGCGAGGCATTCAGGCTGCACTGGGGTTTATTGACGCGCCAACCACGCTTGATATTCCCGACCAGCAGTTCCTGCTCAACTTGACAGACATGGTTGTCCCAGAAGGCGCTAGCCGTTTGGAATATTTGCGCGAAGAACACGTAGAAACAGTGACGGAGTGGATGACCGACTATCAAGCAACCATCCTAGGTACGCCGCTTTCGGATGCACCGAAGATTGCCCGCGAAAACGTTGAAGCAAGTCTTGAATCGCAAAACCGCGTGGTTCTCATTCAGGACAGCGCCCTCGTTTCGACGACGGCCTTTAATGCAACATTGCCGGATATCGTTCAGGTCGGCGGCGTCTATACGCCGCCCGCTTTGCGCGGCAAAGGCTATGCACGCCGTCTCGTTGCCCTGCACTTAGAAATTGCAGCCCAAAACGGCGCAACACGGGCAACGTTGTTCGCCAGCGATCCGAGCGCAATCGCCGCCTATTCTTCACTTGGTTTTCAACAAATCGGCGACTTTGCCCTAACATTCTTCACATCCCCACAGGTGGCGTCATGATCCGACCGGAAATCAAAGCAGGCATTTGGCGATGGCGCGAAGTCATTTTTGCGATAGCGTTGGCCCTTCTCGGTCTTCGATGGGCATTCGCGTCTTTCGGAATTGTTCAATGGCTCGGTTGGGGGCTGGCCGCCCTTGGCATTGCCCTTGCCTTCGGGGCCGCCCAAAGAGTCCGTTTCCGCCCAGACAGCGATGGCCCAGGTGTCGTGACGCTGGACGAAAGGCGTGTCACCTATTTAGGGCCGATCGATGGAGGCGTGGCCGAACTTGATCTGATGGTGCAGCTGGATCTTACGCCAGCCCCTGCATGGCGCTTAATCAATCGCGACGGAAGCTATACCGACATCCCGACCAACGCACGCGGCGTCGAAGCATTGTTTGATTTCTTCACGGCCCTCCCGCACATGAAAACCGAATACATGCTTTCCCTACTGGAACGCCCTCAAAACGCACAAATGACAGTGTGGATGGCGCCCGATCACAAACCCTACAAACAGTTGCATTGACACTGGCTGCACGCTCAGCCACGTCTAGAGTCCACGCCAATTAACGGAGCGCTTCGTCATGTCTATTCCACAGTCCGGCGGCGGCCCGATCGAACACCACGATCAGCTAGCACAGTACCTTGCAGACGGCTGCAAACCGAAAGCGGATTGGCGCATCGGCACCGAGCATGAAAAATTCGGGTACTGCAAAGACACCCATAAGCCGCTTCCGTTTCATGGCGAACGTTCTATCGAGGCTGTACTTTCAGGCCTGCGCGATCGTTACGGCTGGGCCCCCGTCACCGAAGGCGGTTTTCTAATTGGTCTGGAAAAAGACGGCGCAAATGTCTCCCTTGAACCGGGCGGCGCACTGGAACTGTCAGGCGCACCCGTGGAAACCATCCACCAGACCTGTGACGAAGTGAACAGCCATCTCGCAGAGGTGAAATCTATCGCTGATGAAATTGGCGTCGGCTTCATTGGTCTTGGCGCGGCACCTGAATGGTCGCACGATGAAATGCCCCTGATGCCCAAGGGCCGTTACAAGCTGATGGACGCCTATATGGATAAAGTCGGCACATCAGGCAAAATGATGATGCGACGCACCTGTACGGTTCAAGTGAACCTCGACTTCGGGTCCGAAGCCGACATGATCCAGAAGATGCGTGTGGCCATTGCACTGCAACCCGTGGCGACCGCCCTATTCGCGAATTCGCCGTTCTTTGAGGGCAAGGTGAATAAGCACAAAAGCTGGCGCGCACGGATTTGGCGGCATCTAGATGATGCGCGCACAGGCATGTTGCCGTTCGTGTTTGACGATGATTTCGGGTTTGAACGCTATGTCGAATACATGCTCGATGTGCCAATGTATTTCGTCTATCGCGACGGAAATTACATCGATGCTTTGGGCCAATCGTTCCGCGATTTCCTAAAGGGCAAACTCCCCGCTTTGCCCGGTGAAACACCTACCCTGTCTGATTGGGCCGATCATCTAACAACGGCCTTCCCAGAAGCGCGCCTCAAGAAATTCATCGAGATGCGCGGTGCAGATGGTGGGCCTTGGCGCCGCCTGTGCGCGCTGCCAGCTTTCTGGGTAGGTATGACCTACGATCAAGAGGCCTTGGACGCTGCTTGGGATCTTTGCAAAAACTGGGACGCCGAAACACGCGAAGAATGGCGCGTCGCAGCGTCCGTAGACGGGCTTCAGGCCAAAGTAGGCGGCCAATCCATGCACGACATCGCTGGTGAATGCGTGAAAATTGCTGAACTTGGCCTAAAGAACCGCGCCATGCCGGGTGCTGGTGGACTGGTGCCCGATGAAACGCATTTCTTGAATGCGCTCAAAGACAGCATTGAAACAGGTAAAACGCCGGCTGACGAGTTGCTGGATGACTACAACGGCGACTGGAACGGCGATCTCAGCAAAATCTACGGCGCTTACAGCTACTAAACGCGGCCCCGTTGCAACTGATTACTTCTGACCGATCTTGCTTTCTTCACCGGCGGCAAGGCGGCGGATATTGCCTGCGTGACGCCAAAAAATCAGCGCCATTAAGCAAGAACACATAATGAAAATCTGTGGCTCGTCCAAGACGATCGACCAGACCAAGGTAGAAGCAGCGGCAACCAAAGCCGCCAAAGACGAGTACCGGAACACAGCCGCAGTCGCCAACCACGTCAGGCAAGCCGCAATGCCCACGGGCCAAGCCAAGGCATACAGCAGGCCCAAAAACGTAGCGACACCCTTACCGCCGCGAAAACCTAGCCAAACTGGGAAGCAATGGCCGATCATGACCGATAAGGCTGCCACTTGCGCCGCATCTATTGCTGCAAGCTTGTGCGCCAAGATCACGACGACCGCCCCTTTACCGCCATCCAATAAAAGCGTCAGGAGCGCTGCCTTCTTGGACCCCGTTCGCAAGACATTCGTCGCCCCGATATTGCCCGACCCGATGTCACGCAGATTTCCCAACCCCATGACCCGTGCAAGGATCATCCCAAAGGGGATAGACCCCACCAGATACCCAATCGCCGCCCAAAGCAGCAGGGTGTTCGTCGTACTGGCGAACTCAAGCATTGGCTAACTCTTTCGTTTTGTTCACACCCGCAACATAGGTCGCAATGACTTTGCCTTGCAGAATGGCACCATCAAACGGTGTGTTCTTTGATTTAGAATGAAGCGCAAACCGATCAAGCTTAATGCTCGCGTCTGGATCAAAAAGTACCAGATCAGCAGGTGCACCTACCGACAAACGCCCGCAGTCCAACCCCAATCGATTGGCCGGATTGAGAGCCAAGGCGCGGAAAAGTGTGGGCAGGTCCAAATGGCCCGCGTGAACCAACCGCAACGCCGCTGGCAAAAGCGTCTCAAGAGCAACTGCCCCGCTTGCCGCTTCTTCAAAGGGGAGCCGTTTTGATTCTTCGTCCTGCGGCGTGTGCATGGAACTGATGATGTCGATCAGCCCAGAGGCGACTGCATCAACCACGGCCAAACGGTCTTCCTCAGATCGCAAGGGCGGCTTGAGCTTAAAGAAGGTGCGGTAATCGGCGACGTCCATTTCGTTTAGGGTCAGATGATGGATGCCGATCCCTGCCGTGATATCAAGCCCATTGCTCTTTGCCCGTTCCAGTGCAGGCAAAGCCCGTGCAGTTGTAATTTGATCCACATGATAGGACGCGCCCGTCATTTCCAACAGCGCCACATCCCGATCCAGCCCCATACGTTCGGCAATCGGTGACACACCGGACAATCCGCGCAGGGTCGCAAACTTGCCCGACGTCACAGCGCCGCCTTTGGACAGGCCCGGTTCTTGGACATGGCCAATCACCAAGGCGCCGCAGGATCTCGCGTAAACCAACGCACGGCTGAACACTTTAGTATCGGTTACAACGCGGTCACAATCGGTAAAGGCAACGGCGCCGGCGTCCATCAAGAACCCGATCTCCGTCATCTCGCGCCCATCTCGCCCTTTGGTCAGCGCGGCCATTGGCAACACATTAACCGCCGCATCAATTGCGGCGCGCCGTTCGACAAATTCCAATGTTTCGGGCGTATCGATTGCGGGTGTCGTATCGGGCCGCGTCACCATTGTTGTGACACCGCCTGCAACCGCCGCACGGCCTGCTGATGCGAAACTCTCTTTGTGCCGCTCACCGGGTTCAGACACCTTCACCCCGATATCAACGATCCCCGGAGCGAGGCATTTGCCACCACAGTCGATAACCTCATCAGGCGATCCGTCGCTTTCGACGATCACGCCATTTTCGACCATCAGCGTCCCAAGCATATCGGTGCCGGCCTCTGGATCAATCAATCGGGCGTTTTCAAACAGTATGCGCATGTGTCTCCTTCAACGAGTTCGAGCGGCATGGGATAAGTTTCATGCTGCGATCGCCCGTTCAATTGCACGGACCACGTTTTCGCGGTCAGCTTGATATTTAATGAGGTGTTTGTCGCCGGCGGACGTGACGACCTGAACCGCGCTTAGAAATGGACGGACGGCGGTGATGTCGCCCAACGATGTGATCCGCATGTTCGGGCCCAAAAGGCGTTGGTTTGTCAGGTCCCAACGAACTTTGAGTTCGTCAGACGCCAAATAAAACGCACGCAGCGCAATCGCCGCGAGGCCGCCAACAGCGCCAGTCCAAACATGAGGATTACCCATCAACCAAAGCACCAACATCCCCAGAACCATCGCGACAACCGAGATCCACGCCATTTCGCGCCAATAGGTCATTCGGTCACTCGAGAACGATTGCAAGACATGCTCACTTTCATTCAGGGAAGTCGTAGGTGTGAACGATGGCTTCATCATCCTGCCACCTTGATCATGACCCAAACAAGAACAGCCATAACCAAAAGAGCAATCGTTGCGATCCGCCCCGACATAGCGGCGTCCGAAGGTTTCTTCTTTAATGGAGCATCTTCGATAACAGCTTGAGGGTCGGGGTTCGGCAACGGTTCAAACGTAACTTCCATCCCGTCTTCTTTAAAAGCTGCGATGTAGCGCAACGGAGCAACAGGGACCAAGGTTTGCTCGACGCCACCAAACGCCGACGTCGCAACCATCACCACATACCCTGTGATTCCGTCTAGCAACTCACGGTAGGGTTCAATGTCCGCTTCCGCGACGCCATTGCCAGTGATCATATACTGGGCCAATCCCATATCAGCGAGGTCGGCAACATCGAAAACTTCGACGAAGTCTTCGTCCAGATGGGTTGCACCCAGCGCTTCTTTCAGGGGCCAGACGGTATCATCATCGCCACTGTAATTCGGGTCAGCAAAAGCCGCGATATAATCCGCTGTCAGATCAACAGAGTAGAGCCGATAGAGCCCCTTTTCATATTGGCCGACATTCACTGGATCAATCATATGGCACCCTTTGCGGTCTCAATCGCGGCGATCAGAGCGTTCGCGTCTTCTGGGTACAGCAATTTCGTCCCTTTGCCGCCGTTGATCCACGCCAAACGCACGCCATTTCGGTTCTTCGTAACGGCTCCGATGTCGTCTAACGCAACCGACTGATCCGCTTGGAAAATCACTCTCTTGTTGGTGATCCACGCACGGTATCGGCCCAGCCGGACCCGTTCCTGCATCAAGATCACGCATGTCACAAACATCGGAACTACGGGCCAAAGAGTATCTGGAAACACAATCAGAAACACAACGACAGCAGGAACCGTCAACGCGATCATCAACAACGCCGTCCGCTTGAAAGCCCGAAAGCTCGGCACGTGATCAAACATCACGACTTCACCGTCTTCGAGCGGCGGCAGGTTGCTCATACCATGACCCCAACGGCCTTGGCCCCGCGTTTGGCGCGCAGGTTACGCGCCAATAAATCCATTGCAGCCATGCGCACAGCGACGCCCATTTCAACCTGTTCCTGAATAACAGACCGGTTGATGTCGTCGGCAATCTGGCCATCAATTTCAACGCCGCGGTTCATTGGGCCGGGATGCATAACGATCGCGTCGTCCTTTGCATAAGACAGCTTTTCCGCATCCAATCCATAACGGTGGAAATACTCGCGCTCAGACGGGATAAACCCACCGTCCATGCGCTCCTTTTGCAGGCGCAACATCATCACAACATCGACGTCTTCCAGCCCTTCGCGCATGTCATGAAACACCTCAACTCCAAGGTCTTCTACCCCAGACGGGAGCAATGTCGGCGGACCAACCAGCCGAACGCGGTTTTCCATCTTGCCTAACAGCATGATGTTGGATCGCGCCACGCGGCTGTGCGCAACGTCACCGCAAATCGCAATCGACAGGCGATGTAAACGCCCTTTGGCACGGCGGATTGTCAACGCATCTAGCAAAGCCTGCGTCGGATGTTCGTGCCGCCCATCGCCTGCATTCAACACGGCGCAGTTCACCTTTTGCGCCAACAGATCAACCGCACCAGAATTCGGATGCCGCACCACCAGAAGATCAGGATGCATAGCATTCAGCGACAACGCCGTATCAATCAAGGTTTCCCCTTTTTTGATACTGCTCGCTTGCATTGCCATATTCATCACATCCGCCCCAAGGCGTTTGCCTGCGATCTCGAAACTCGCCTGTGTTCGGGTCGAGTTTTCGAAGAACATGTTAATCTGGGTTAGCCCCTCAAGCACATCGCGATGGGCACGGCCTTTGCGGTTATCTTCGGCGTATCTGTCCGCCAAATCCAGTAATGTCGTAATTTCCGTTGGGTGGAGATGCTCAATCCCCAGCAAGTGATCAGCACGGTATGTCATGGGCGCCCTTCCCTTCGGTTCACGCGCTTATATGGGGCCAATGCAGGCGCGGCAAGATCAGCACGTGAACTCCTTCATTTCGCACGGTAGAATGCGTTATGGAATCGGCTGTTGAATATTGGACATCGAAAGCGCTCCTCGACTGGCAGGTCGAGATGGGCGCAGATGAGGCTATCGGAGACACCCCGATAGATCGCTATGCTTTGGAAACCAAAAAGCCTGCGCCAAAGGTCTCAGCGAAACCCGCCGCACCACCGCCCCCACCAGCAGAAGTCGAAGTCGACACAGCCGCCGTGGCCACTTCGGCAGCGAATGCTGCGCAAGACCTCGATCAATTGCGTGGCGCTTTGGACGCATTTGAACACTGCACGCTCAAGGCCGCAGCCCGAAATATGGTTTTTTCTGACGGTGTCGCTGGCGCTCCGATCATGTTCATCACTGACGCACCAGACCGCAACGAAGACCGCGCAGGCGCGATGTTCGCGGGGCCAAGTGGCATCCTGTTTGACAAAATGCTTGCCGCAATCGGAATGGGACGCAGCGGCGATAACCCAGTTTACTGCGCGCCTGTGCTGCCATGGAATCCTCCTCAGAACCGGGAACCCAACGCAGCCGAAATCGCGATGATGCTACCATTCTTGGAACGCCATATCGCCCTTGCGGCACCGAAGATCGTCGTTCTAATGGGCAATGGCCCGTGTCAGGCCTTGCTTAAAAAGAGCGGGATGACACGCCTTCGTGGCCGCTGGGTGGAAACTGCATCCTTGCCCGCCTTGCCTATGTTTGCACCATCTTATCTGCTGTCGCACAACGCGGCAAAACGCGATGCTTGGGCAGACCTTTTGGCGCTCAAGGCGCGACTGAAAGACCTAACATGACCTCCTCCCGTGAATTCATCCCAGTTCGGATTGCCGTTTTGACGGTTTCGGACACACGCACAATTGCCGAAGACAAATCAGGCCAAACGCTGGTGGATCGCTTACGGGACGCTGGTCATCACTTGGCAGAGCGCAAAATCCTGCGCGATGAGCGAGCGCAAATCGCCGAGCAATTGCGCAACTGGTGCGCCGATCCTGAGATTGACGTCATTCTAACCACCGGCGGCACGGGCCTTACGGGGCGTGATGTGACAGTCGAAGCCCACCGCGACGTCTATGAAAAAGAAATCGATGCTTTCGGCACGGTCTTCACGATTGTCTCCATGCAAAAGATCGGCACAAGCGCCATTCAATCTCGTGCGACGGGCGGGGTCGCCAACGGCACTTACCTATTCGCCTTGCCTGGAAGCACCGGCGCCTGCAAAGATGCTTGGGATGAAATCTTGGTCAAACAACTCGATTATCGTCACATGCCGTGCAATTTCGTAGAAATTTTACCCCGTTTGGATGAACATCAGCGACGGAAGTAACGATCTCGTGCGTATAAGATCCAAGCTCTTCTATGCGTCCGTAGTATTAAGACATAGTTCGCGCACCCATATTCGCCATCAAAGGCCCACATGACATGCAATTTCTTAGACGCAGCCTGATCGGTATTTTTCTTTTGTCACTGACGCTGGCCCTCTTCGCTTGGGCCGGCAATACGGTAAGGCTCGCGGTACAGGAACGCATGAATACGGAACCCCGCAGGTTTCAGCAACGCGAACGGGTTATGGCGGTCAACGTCGTACAAGTGACACGCGAAACGATTGCGCCGTCCCTTGTGGTGTTTGGCGAACTCAGCAGCACCAATACCTTTGATCTGCGCGCCCTGACGGGTGGGACCGTACTAAACGTGTCTGAAAACTTCGTCGAAGGGGGACGCGTCGAAAGTGGCGAACTCCTTGTCAAAATTGACCCCCGTGATGCCCAATCCGCCCGCGACCGTATCGCAGCGGACCTAAGAGACGCAGAAGCCGAAGTTCGAGACGCCGAACGCGCCTTGATCATCGAAACCGACGAAGTTGCTGCCGCCACCGAACAAGCGACCCTGCGCCAACAAGCCCTGCAACGTCAAAACGATCTGGTCACACGCGGCGTCGGGACAGCGGCCGCCGTAGAAACCGCCGAACTTGCAGTTTCGGCAGCAAACCAGTCGGTGCTGACCAGCCGACAAGCCGAAGCACAAGCGCAAGCGCGATTGGATCAGGCCGCAACTCGGCTTGACCGCGCTCAATTAAACCTCGCAGACGCTGATCGCGTCGTGACCGACACTGAAATCCACGCGCCTTACTCGGGGGTATTGGCCGATGTCACGATCACCCAAGGGGTTCGCGTCACAGCCAATGAACGCCTTGGCGAAGTCATCGACAACGACCAACTCGAGGTGTCATTTCGTCTGTCCACTGCGCAATACGCGCGTCTGATCGGCGAGGACGGCGCATTGAACAATGCACCTGTCACCGTTTCCCTTGAAACCCAAGGCTTCACACTTAGCGCAACAGGGCAAATCACACGCGAAAGCGCCGCAGTTGGCGAGGGCCAAACAGGGCGTCTTTTGTTTGCGCGTCTTGATACGAGCACAGGCTTGCGGCCCGGCGACTTTGTGACTGTTTCGATTACAGAACCTGAATTGCGCGGCGTCGCGTTGGTCCCAGCTACAGCAATTGATGCCAATGAAACCGCCCTGCTTTTGGACGGTGAAAATCGTTTGTCCGAGGTTGATGTAGAAGTTTTGCGGCGCCAAGGGGATGACGTCATCATCCGCGCACGCGACCTGTACGGCAAACAGATTGTCGCCGAACGCTCCCCTCTTCTGGGCGCGGGGATTGCGGTTCAACCTATCGATCCAACCGCCGAACCGGTGGTCCCGGAAGCGCCCGAAATGGTAGCATTGGATGACGAGAAACGCGCCGAAATGATCGCCTTTGTCGAAGCATCCCGTATGCCGCCCCCCGTCAAAACCCGAGTGCTGGAACAATTGGCGCAAGACGAAGTGCCGAGTGATGTGATCGCTCGTATTCAAGAACGGATGGGCTCATGAAGATGTCCGCTGGCGGTATCCTGTCCTACCTGACCCGCCATGCGACGGCGGCAAACTTGTTGCTGATAATTATGCTTGGAGCAGGCATTGCGGCCTTTCCCAAAATGCGGGCACAGTTTTTTCCCGACGTGATCGTCGATAGTGTTTCGGTCTCTGTTCAATGGACAGGCGCTGGCGCAGAAGACGTCGATGACGCTGTCGTCCAAGTCTTGCAGCCCGCCTTGTTAGGTGTTGAGGGCGTTGTCACAACAACATCCACATCGTCTGAGGGCTCCGCACGTATTTTCCTCGAATTCGAACCCGGTTGGGACATGGCGAAAGCCACAGAAGATGTTCAATTGGCCGTGGACGCCACATCCAACCTCCCCGATGACGCCGAAGACCCAACTGTGCGTCGCGGCCAATGGTCTGATCGCGTTACGGACGTTGTGATAACTGGGCCCGTTGCGCCGGCTCAACTGGCCCGCTTTGCAGATGAATTTGTCGTTCGCCTGTTTGCGCAAGGCGTAACCCGTACAACCATCCGCGGCGTCGCTGCGCCCTCTACGATCATCGAAGTTCCGTCTATTGCGCTGGTGCAATACGACATCTCTATGTCAGAGATTTCCAATGCTATCGCTCAGGAAGTCACCGCTGACCCCGTTGGCGACGTTAGTGGCGCTGCGCGCGTGCGGACCGGCGTTGAACGCCGCACTGCTGATGAAATCGAAGCGATCGTTCTTCGCACCGATCTGAATGGCGCGACCCTGACCGTAGGCGACGTCGCTCAAGTCTTCGTGGAAGGGGTTGACCGCGAACGTACCTACTTCGTTGGTGGCAACCCAGCGATTTCAATCCGCGTGGACCGTGCTGCAACAGGCGATGCGATCAAGCTACAAGAGACGGTCGAACAGGTCGCCCAAAGCTATGCCGAAACCCTCCCCAACGGGTCAAGTATAGACCTTATTCGGGCACGGGCTGAACAGATCACTGGCCGCCTTAACATCCTTTACGAAAACGCACTTCTAGGGCTCGCCCTAGTGGTCACTCTGTTATTCTTGTTCCTAAATGCTAGGACGGCGTTCTGGGTCGCGGCAGGTATTCCCGCTGCCATGTGTGGTGCGATTGCGCTGATGTGGTTTGCCGGTCTGACGATCAATATGATTTCGCTGTTTGCACTGATCATTACATTGGGGATCGTGGTGGATGATGCCATCGTAGTCGGCGAGCACGCTGACTATCGTCACCGTAAACTTGGCGAGGACCCCGCCCAAGCCGCCGAAAACGCCGCGAAGAAAATGTTCAGCCCTGTGTTTTCCGCGACGCTTACGACAATCATCGCATTCTTTGCGCTGGTGCTTGTGGGTGGGCGTTTTGGGGATCTTATTTCCGACATCCCGTTCACGGTGATTGTCGTTCTTATCGCATCCTTGCTTGAGTGTTTCTTTATCCTGCCCCACCACATGTACAAAGCTCTGTCACACACGGGCGGAAATAAATGGTACGATGCGCCGTCCCGTGTGGTGAACCGAGGGTTCGATTGGTTCAAAGAAACCCTATTCCGCCCCTTCATGGCTGGCGTGATCTGGGCGCGCTATCCTGTCATGGCTTTGGCTGTTGTGCTTTTATCATTGCAGGCTGCTTCGTTCATCCGAGGTGACGTTCAATGGCGCTTCTTCAGCTCGCCGGAACAGGGCAGCGTCACGGGGAACTTCGCCATGCTCCCCGGTGCAACCCGAACGGACACGATGGAAATGATGCAGACCCTGCAAGACGTCACAGAGACGTTGGGCGCAGAATTCGAAGCCGAACACGGAACAAACCCGCTCGACTATGTGATTGCTGAAATCGGCGGCAACTCGGGTCGTGGGATCGCGGGATCCGACACCAAAGACGCCGACCAATTGGGGTCAATTGCCATTGAATTGATCGACGCAGACCTGCGCCCTTATTCCAGTTCCGATTTTGTAACCGCGCTGCAGGATCGCGTGATCCGGCACCCGATGTTGGAAACTGTGTCCTTCCGCAGATTTGGTAGTGGCCCGGGTGGCGATGCAATCGATGTGCAACTGTTCGGCGCCAATTCTGAAATCCTGAAAGCCGCCGCCGAAGCGCTCAAAGTTGAACTCGCCCAGTTTGGTGAGGTGTCTGCAATTGAAGACTCTCTTGCTTACGATAAAGAAGAACTCGTCCTCGAACTAACCCCGCAAGGCCAAGCGCTTGGCTTCACCATTGATGGGTTGGGCAGCGTGCTGCGCGACCGTCTCGGCGGGATTGAGGCCGCGACCTATCCTGATGGTCCTCGCTCTGCCACTATCCGCGTCGAACTTCCGGCGGGCGAACTTACAGCAGACTTCCTTGATCGCAGCCAGATGCGCGCCAGCAGTGGCGCCTATGTGGCCTTGGCCGATATCATAACGGTCACGTCCCGCAACGGGTTCTCGACGGTTACGCGCGAGAACGGTGTCCAGCTTATTTCTGTGACCGCAGATCTTGCCGAAGACGACGCCGACCGCGCCACGGAAATCCAGACCCTGATCCAAGACGATATCCTACCGCGCATTCAAGCGGCCTACAGCGTCTCAACCACTCTTTCCGGGCTTAGCGAGCAAGAGGACGCGTTCCTAAACGACGCCCGCACAGGTCTCATCTTCTGTTTAGCCGGTATTTTCTTAGTCTTGGCGTGGATTTTTCAAAGCTGGACACGGCCTATTGTTGTGATGGCGATTATCCCGTTTGGTCTGATCGGGACCATTTACGGCCATATTATCTGGGAGGTTCCGCTGTCTATGTTTACGGTGGTCGGCCTGCTGGGCATGACCGGCATCATCATCAACGATTCAATCGTACTTGTGAAAACCATTGATGAATATGCCGAAACCCGTGGCATGAAACCCGCCATTATCGATGGCGTCAGTGACCGCCTGCGCCCTGTTCTCCTGACGACGCTGACCACGGTTCTTGGCCTTGCGCCGCTTCTCTACGAGGGATCAAGCCAAGCGGAGTTCTTGAAACCCACAGTTATTACGCTGGTCTACGGCTTGGGCTTTGGCATGGTTTTGGTGTTGTTTATCGTGCCGTCCCTCATGGCGATGCAAAGCGACGTTGCCGTGCAGGTTCGATCCGCCAAACGCGCCCTGACAAACCGCGCAGGCGCAGCCGTTTGGCCGACACGCATTGCGGCTCTAGGCGCGCTGGCACTTTTCGGGGCTATCGTCGCCCCCGTGATGCTAACGGGTCGCTCGTTGATACCAATGCTCGGCAGCAGCATAGCGATCTCAATCGTAGTATTTGCAGCCCTGACATTGATCTTTTTGCTGATTGTCTATCTTGTGACGGCTCTATTCGTGATGCGGTCAAGCAGTAAGGCAGACAGGATCGCAACAGCCTAGTTTGCGCCGCACCCCAGAATGTCGACCGACTGATTGCCTGCAATCACAGTTATCCGCACCTCGGAACGGTTGAGGGCAAAGCCGCCACCGTTCACATGGATCATGTCAGATCGCGCAAACAACGCATCACCATCGCGCCAAGTCTGGGGTTGAGACACCCAGACTTGTTGATCGCCAGCCTCGATCACCACGGCTTCGTCGCCAGCCATCGGCGGCATGTCCACTCGCGCAGTCACACGTAGCCCGTTTTCAACCGGATCAATTGCGCAAGTCACATCACCAACGCCTGCCTCAACAGAGGTCTGAGGCCGGTCCAGCAAAGCTGCGATGATTGCGGGGTCTCGCGCACCATCCGCAGGTAACGCCGTATCAAATTCAAGGAGTACCGGCACGCAAATTTCATCACATACACCAATCTGTACTTGGCCTCGCATCAGTGCCGGCGCCGTGTCATCCGTGACCGATAGTTCAACCGGAATCACGACAGATTGCGAATACCCAATGGATCGCATCCCGTTTTGGTCAAACACTTCGGGCACCGGCCAATGGAACGCCGCGCCCGTCAGGTTTTGTGATCCTTGCCAGCCAAAACGCGGGGGAATGCCACCATCACCTGGCGCGCGCCAATAGGTTTTCCAGCCGTCGGCAAGCTGCAATTGAAGTCCAGCCATATGGGTGCCGTTGTCGGTCCGCCATCCCGGCAAGACTTCAAGTTCAACCACACCATCCGCTGGCCCGGCCCACACAGGGGCAGCCACACAAAGCGCAATCAAGGAAACAGAAATTCGTTCAATCATGCATCTTCTTCGAACATCTTGCGTTCAAAGGAAAGTCACGTTTGGGTTAAGGATATGTCAGACAACGCGCTCAACCCCTTGCGCCTCCGTCGTCCGCGTCCCATCTTGAACCAATGACCGATAGCACTAACCTTCTTGGAAAACTCCTGATTGCGATGCCCGACATGGGGGACCCGCGGTTCGACCATTCTGTCATCTATATCTGCGCGCATTCCGCGGAGGGCGCTATGGGGCTCATCATCAACAAACCCACTCCCGAAGTCCGTTTTGGCGATCTCCTCGAACAGTTGTCCATCGACGAGGGGGAGCTAACGGTCGATGTTCGCATTCACTATGGCGGCCCCGTTGAGACGGGCCGCGGGTTTGTGTTGCACACATCGGACTATGCATCTGGCGCAGGCACAATGAATGTGTCCAACGGTATCGCAATGACCGCGACATTGGATATTCTAGAAGACATCGCGATGGGCAATGGCCCCAACAGGTCAATGCTTGGCCTTGGCTATGCTGGCTGGGGCCCACACCAGCTTGAGAACGAGTTGATAAATAACGGCTGGCTTGTCACGGACGCCAATGAAGACATCCTTTTTGGGCGCGCGGCAGAACACAAATGGACGGCGGCACTTAAGACGCTCGGCATAGACCCTTTGATGTTGTCAGCTACAGGCGGTTCTGCCTAACCGCACTATCTTGGCGCAGCTGCGCGGCGAAGACGGTCGTTGATTGCACGACCCAAACCATGCTCGGGGATCGGCGACACCGCGATCTTTTCCGCGCCCAGCGCATTTAACTGATGCAATGCATTAAACAAGTTCGCGGCCGCCTCGACCAAATCACCTGACGCAGACAGGTTGATAGCCGCTTCAACAGCACCAAACCCCAACAAGGTTTCGCCAACTCTGACGTCCACAGCGTTCAAGCGCACGTCGCCTTTCGGCGCATAATGTGACGCGAGTTGCCCCGGTGAATTTGGGGCTGCAGCATCACCTGCTTGTGCAAGTTCTTGCCCCAACGCGGCTTCGATCGCCTCACTTGGAAGGCCTCCAGCGCGCAACAATGTTGGCACTGGGCGTGTCGCCACTATCGTCGATTCCAGACCTACACCACAGGTTCCGCCCTCAACGATCCCATCGATCCGCCCCACCATCTGGTCACGAACATGGGCAAAACTTGTAGGGCTCACTTGCCCTGACGGGTTAGCAGAGGGTGCCGCAATCGGCCCCCCGTATGCGGCCAACAACGACTGTGCCAATGCATGATCCGGCACCCGCACCGCCAGCGTGTCCAATCCTGCTGTAACCAGCGGCGAAATCCCTGCCCCGTCTTTCAGCGGCAAAACCAGCGTCAATGCGCCCGGCCAAAACGCCGACGCCAACCGTAACGCGTCTTCGTCAAATTCGACCAAGGTTTCAGCGACAGCCAGAGTCTCCACGTGCACGATCAAAGGGTTGAAACTTGGTCGCCCCTTGGCCGCATACAAACGTGCCACAGCATCGCTATTGCGGGCATCTACACCCAATCCGTAAACCGTTTCTGTGGGGAACGCGACAAGGCCGCCACCGCTTAACAGCTCAGCGGCGACCGTCAGACCAACAGCATCTGGTGACAAAATCTTTGTATCGATTTCATTCATGACGCTGCGTTTATGTTGCGGGTTTGGCCCATGTCTTTAGCCTTTCATTGAATTGCCCACATACGCCCCAAACGGGCTGATTCCAAGAACGACCTAAATAAACCCAAGCGCTGGATTGATCCTATGCCGTATACTTCCCCTGTCGCCGACTTTCAGTTTCTGATGGATCATGTCGTGAACTTCACGCAGATCGCGAAGACAGACCGCTTTTCCGAAGCCACTTCAGACATGCGCGATGCGATCATGACGGAAGCAGCGAAACTGTGCGATGAGGTCGTCGCGCCACTGCAAGGCGCAGGCGACGAGCAGCCAGCATTTTTGGAGAACGGAATTGTACGTACCTCTCCTGGGTTTGACGCAGGGTACAAAGCCATCGCCGAGGGCGGCTGGATTGGCATCTCGGCCAGTCCTGAAAATGGCGGCATGGGGCTCCCGTTGACACTGGCCACAGCGGTCAATGAAATGCTGGCGGGCGCTTGTCTCTCGTTGCAATTGAACCCGTTGATGACGCAAGGCCAAATCGAAGCCCTCGAACATCACGCAAGCGATGCCATTAAAGACCTCTATCTCCCGAAACTGATTTCGGGCGATTGGAGCGGGACAATGAACCTCACCGAGCCACAGGCAGGGTCGGACGTCGGGGCGCTTGCCTCCAAGGCTGTGCCAAACGAGGACGGTTCTTATGCAATTTCGGGCCAAAAGATTTATATTTCTTGGGGCGATAACGACTTCACCGAGAACGTCTGCCATCTCGTGTTGGCGCGTTTGCCCGATGGCGTCCAAGGGACCAAAGGCATCAGCCTATTCATGGTTCCAAAGATTATCCCGAACGCAGATGGCACGTTGGGTGAGCGCAACTCGCTGCGCGTTGTTAGCCTTGAGCATAAGATGGGCCTACATGGCTCCCCAACTGCCGTAATGGAATATGATGGCGCAACGGGCTGGCTGATCGGCGAAAAACACGGCGGCATGGCGGCGATGTTCACAATGATGAACAACGCCCGCGTAGGCGTGGCAACTCAAGGTATTGGTGTCGCCGAAGCCGCATATCAACATGCGCTGGCCTACGCGATGGACCGTAAGCAAGGCCGCGCAGGCGGGTCTGGTACCATTATCGAACACGCTGACGTGCGCCGGATGCTCGCCACGATGAAATCCGAGATCTTTGCGGCCCGTTCTATCGCGCTCGCCAATGCGGTTGCGATTGATATGGCGACGGCGACCGGCGATGCTGCTTGGGATGCCCGTGCAGCCCTGCTGACCCCGATTTCAAAGGCCTTTGGCACAGACATTGGCGTCGAGACTGCCGCAACCGGCATCCAAGTTCACGGTGGCATGGGTTTTATTGAAGAAACCGGCGCGGCCCAATTCGCCCGGGACGTTCGTGTCACGACAATCTATGAGGGCACCAATGGCATTCAGGCAATGGATCTTGTCGCGCGCAAAATGATGGACAACGGCGATGCCGCCTTTGCCCTGATGGATGAGATCGAAGCCGCCGCAGAAGCTGCCAGATCAACCCTGCCCGACCTTGTCGATCCTGTTTGGCAAGCCAGCGAAAGCCTGCGCGAAACCACTGAATGGCTTGTCACCCAAGACATGGATCACCGCTTTGCAGGAGCCGTGCCATACTTGCGCGCATTTGCACGTGTACTGGGTGCACACTTCCATTTGACAGCAGCACTGAGCGGCGACGAAGCCCGCAAACGCCTTGCGACGTTTTATATCAAACGCTTGCTGCCGGAACATACTGCTCTTCTGGCTCACGTGCGCGAAGGGGCGGATGATCTGTTGGCTATAACTGCGGATGATCTGGCGTCCTAGGGCGCAAGTCGCTAAGCACCTAGATCATGAGCACAGACAAAATCCATTACCCATGGCCCGAACCACCCGCTACCGGAGAAGCAATCGAAGTCGCCACTGGTGTGTTATGGATGCGCCTGCCGCTTCCGATGGCTTTGGATCACGTGAATGTCTATGCGCTGGATGATGGCGACGGCTGGACAGTAATCGATACTGGATTTGACAGCGGTAAAACCCGCGCCATTTGGGAAACGCTTTTGGCGGGGCCTTTGGCAGGCAAGCCCGTCACGCGGGTCATTGGCACACACCACCACCCAGATCACATCGGCCTTGCAGGTTGGTTCCAAGAGTCGGGTGCAGAACTCGCGATGCCACGCACAGCATGGCTGATGGCACGGATGCTGACTCTCGACGAACAACCCGCCTATCCGACACGTTCAATTGAATTTTACCAACGCGCTGGTATGGACGAAGACATCCTCGCCAAACGTCGCAATGACCGCCCATTCAACTTTGCGGACTGTGTCCATCCGATGCCCCTCGGGTTCACACGCCTACAAGAAGGCGGCACGATCGATATCGGCGGACGTACGTGGGACATCCGTATGGGCAATGGTCACGCCCCCGAGCACGCCACGTTCTGGAGCCGCGACGACAACCTTGTGATTGGTGGCGACCAGCTGTTGCCATCCATCAGCCCCAACATTGGCGTCTATCCAACCGAACCAGACGCCGACCCTTTGGCTGAATGGTTGGAAGCCTGCGAACGTCTTGCGCCATTTGCCCGCGACGACCATCTGGTCCTTGGCGGTCATAAACTCCCCTTCACGGGCCTGCCAAAACGCATGCAGCAACTGATAGAAAATCACCACAGCGCGCTAGATCGTTTGGTTGACCACATCTCGACCCCGCAACGCGCTGGCGATTGTTTCAAACCGTTGTTCAAGCGCGCAATCGGTGAAAGCGAATATGGGCTGGCTCTGGTCGAGGCCCTCGCGCATCTCAATCACCTGCACCAAACCGGACAAGCTACCCGCACCTTGCGGGACGGGACCCATTGGTTTCAGGCAACCTGAGCGCACCCGAAAACATTTGTCTTTGCCAGAGAAGTGACGCAATCCTGTGGAACAGCGTGCCAACGCCCATCGGTGTCGCACAACGGTTCGGATGCAAAAGCATGCCCACCAAAATCAAGACCCTGCGACATATACAAAGTCGGCGCCTGCCCCGATGAAGCATGGCGAAACCCAAAGACATCCTCTCCATCACTGAAGACACAGGTTATTTTTACAGGTTCGGGTCCATTCCCGATCTCTTCTAACATAAGGGCGATCGCCCGCTCGGGATCTTCATCCAAACCATGCGCCAACATCGTCAGAAAGATCATCTCGCTGTCGGTCGATCCCTGCCGCGCAGCATAAAGATCGTCAGGAAGAGCAGCCTCCAGTCGACGTCGGATGGCAGGGAAATGTGGCACTTGCCCGTTGTGGCAGAACGACCAGCGTCCGAACTTGAATGGGTGGCAATTCTGGCGACTCGTTTCGCCCACAGTACTCGCCCGAACATGCGCCAAGAATAAGCGTGATCGCACCATACGGCACAGACTTGTCAGATTTCCATCAGACCATGCGGGCAGCACATCCCGATAAAGACCAAGTTCTTTTCTGTCATCATACCATGCAATCCCGAAACCGTCCCCGTTGACGGCCAACTTGGCCTCGGTTGCATGTTGGCTTTGCTCCAACAACGAGTGCTTGGGGCGCACGATTATGTTTTCCAGGGGAATTGGCGGGCCGCAATAGGCAGTTAGGCGACACATCCTAGTGTCGCGCCGCCATGCGCGCCGTTAATTTGGCCAGAATTCGGCTGGCGGTCGTTTCACAAACCGCAGGGAGAAAGGCATGCGTCAGGGCCGCAAGTCCTGCTACGATTAACCAAAACGAAAACCCAAGCGCGAAGCGCATGTGCTGAAGATAGGTTTCGTCTACCGTCGCGGGGTGGGCCAGAAACCAGCGATCAAGAATAGACTGGCGCTTTGGTGGGCTAAGATCAGACATTTGGGGACTCCAGATTGGGATTTCCCAAACCCTACCGGCCGAACGACGTCACTTTGTCCCAAAAAACACAAGCATATCCGAAGCTATTGGGATACTATCCCAAAATGACTCAAAAACTCGACACAATTGATCAAAAGATTCTATCAATTTTGCAAAAAGATGCGATGTGTTCGGTCGATACCATTTCCGAAAAGGTTGCCCTATCACGCAATGCGTGTTGGCGTCGGATCAAAGCAATGGAAGCCAATGGCGTTATCCGTGCGCGGGTGGCGCTGTTGGACGCCAGCAAGATCGGTTGCCCCTTAACGGCTTTAGTCCTTATCCGAACCGACCACCATTCGGATGCATGGCGCCGTGAATTCGCAATCGCCGTTGCCGCATTACCCGAAATCACAACCGCCCAGCGCATGACCGGTGACCTTGATTACGTCCTAACCGTCCGTTTAGCTGATGTTGCGGCCTACGATCACTTCTATAAACGGCTGACCTCACGAATTTCTGTATCGGATATCTCCGCCAGTTTCGTTATGGAGGACATCAAGGATACCACAGCATTACCACTCTGACAGAAAGACCGCACATGGAC
Source organism: Octadecabacter algicola (assembly GCF_021532625.1). GTDB lineage: Bacteria > Pseudomonadota > Alphaproteobacteria > Rhodobacterales > Rhodobacteraceae > Octadecabacter > Octadecabacter algicola. The sequence continues at coordinate 40,150 of NZ_JAKGAR010000002.1, read as the reverse complement.
GACAAGATCATCACATCCGTTGAGGCGATGGAGGCCACGGCCATTCCCGATGTCCACGAAGTCCACACAGACCCCGACAAATGTGCGCCAGACCCTGCCGACATTCCAGCGTCGTCCGAACCAAAAAGCCCCGCGCGATGGGCCTATGAACGCCTAATCGTCTACATCCAAAACTTTGAGAAGACATTGGATAACGAACATGAGGTTGCCATGGGGTTTGCAGGCGACAGTTCTGGCGTCGTGCGGATTGAGGGCATGGGGTATTACGACCCAGATATCATAACGTTTTATGGTGCTGACCCCGCTGGCACCAAGACGCAATTGGTCCAACACGTCACGCAATTGTCGGTAATGCTTCGCGCCTTGCCAAAACAGGTCGAACAGGCGGAACCAAACCGCATCGGTTTCCGTTTGGCCGCGGATCTTGATGCAGGCGATGCGACGTCCTGACAGGGCTGACAAGTCCAAATGAATCGGTTAAGTCGGACCAAAGCGAACAAAGGAATTCAATATGTCAGATCACAAGCACGGCGAAATGAACATCGAAGTTCAACAGAAGACATTTGATGGCTTCATGAGCATGGTCACCAAAGGATCAATCGCGATCATCCTTCTTCTTATCTTCATTGCTCTGGTCAACGGCTAATCCGATGATGCGGCGCCGTAATTTTATGTTGTCAGCGCCTTTAGTGCTTGCTGGATGTGGCCGCGGTGTGATCCGTGAAGAAATACTCGCACCACAATCGGCTATCGATCGTGTGGCTTACGTTCATCCTGGACCAAAGCGGCTGACTTTGCTGACAATGAAAAACGTCGGCTCTAACAACGGCGCGCACTCAGGACTGATGATCAATGCCAGCCAGCGTATCCTCTGGGATCCTGCGGGGACGTTCGGTCATAGTTCTATCCCCGAACGCAATGACGTTCATTTCGGCATCACGCCGAGGATCGCAGAGTTTTACATCTCTTTCCACTCGAGAGAGACCTACTACACTCTTATTCAAGAAATTGACGTCGCACCTGAAGTCGCTGAAATGGCTATGAACCTCGCCATTGCGAACGGTCCAACACCCAAAGCCGCCTGCACTACGCACACGACGCGAATGCTAAAGCAGTTGCCGGGATTTGGTCACATCCGTCAATCGTATTTCCCAAACAATCTGTCCGATCAGTTTGCGGAGCTCCCAGGCGTGCGCGCCCGCGAGCATCGTGAGAACGACTCCGACGACAAATCAGTTGCAGCAGCTCAGATTGATGCGGCACTCAGTTCGGATCAATAAGCGCCGGTAATCGCTATCATCGCAAACAATGTGCCGCCGCCCGCAAGGATGGCGGCAATGACATTGCGCGTTAGCAACCCAACGCCGAACGTCACCAAAGCGGCGCTCAAGCGGGCTGGATCGATCTCTCCAGCCGTCGCCGTGGGCCACAAAACCAGCGGCGCCACCAAGCCAGGTAAGACCGCAACGGCGGTGTACCGCAGGTGCCGCAATACCCATTCTGGCAAATCTCGCCCGCCAATCAGGCCCAAAAACGAGAACCGGATCAGATAGGTTCCGACGCCGAGTATTAGAATAATGATCCAGATGTATCCCGTGCTCATGCCTTGGCCCGCCGTACTGTCCAAAGCTCAACTTGCGCACCGACCACCATTGCAAGAACCGCCGCGACCAATAGCCCAAGGTTGAATGGCAACCCAGCCAGAAGCAGCGCCACAACAATCGACGTTACCGCCGCCACCATATGCGCCATCGTACGCATCATCGGTGCAATAATCGCGAGAAAACAGATCGGAACCGCGAAATCCAAAGCCATCCAGTCCGGAATGCCATCGCCAAGCCAAATGCCCAAACCCGTTGCTACAATCCAAAGCGGGCATACGGGTGTCACCGCACCAAAAAAGAACGCAGTTCGATCCGATAACACCATCTGCGGTTCGTCTTCGTATTTATTGATCGACACAGCATAGCTTTGATCAACATTCACATAGGCGATCAGAGCGCGTTTCCATAACGGCGCGTCTCCAAGCCAAAGAGACAATGAGGCTGAATACATTGCCATCCGTAAATTCACCGCAAGTGCCGTTGCGATCACAATCGCCATTGGCGCGTTATCCACCATCAACTGGAGTGCTGCAAACTGAGCGGCCCCTGCGAATACGACGGATGAGAACGCCATCGTTTGCAGACTCGTGAAACCAGCCTCGGTCGCGACAACGCCAAACAACAGCCCGAATGGCACGACCACCAAGACAAACGGTACACCCGCGCGAAAGCCCGTCCAATAGTACGATTTCTGGGTCGCCTCGGCCATTTGCCTGCCTTACAGTTCGGTTATCACCGCCATAGCCTTGGCCAAGATGAGTTACAACAAGAGGCCGCAAATGCACGCGACAATCGCCCATGATTGAACCCTTAGGTCTGATCCTTGCAGGAGGACGTTCAACCCGTATGGACGGCGCATCAAAAGCTGATCTGCCCCTCGGAGGCGAACGACTAATAGATCGGTGTGCCGAAAGGCTTTTGCCACAAGTGCGCGATATTGCGGTGAACGCGAACGAGCCTATCGTCGGCAACTGGACGATCTTACCAGACACAATGCCCGGCCACCTTGGCCCGCTTGCCGGTGTCCTCGCAGGGTTGGAATGGGCGGCCAACCAAGGCGCGAGCCATATTGTCACCGTAGCCGTCGACACCCCATTCTTCCCATGTGATCTAGTGCCTCACCTTTTGATGGCAGCCGATGGCCATCCGGACGGCCTGACCATTGCCACAACACCGGATTGGGAACACGGCACGTTTGGCCTTTGGCCCGTGTCCCTTAGTGACCCACTCTCAGCTTTTCTGGCGTCAGGTGGCCGCAAGGTCCGCACCTTTACTAAGGACCAAAACGCGGCACTGGCACCGTTCCCGGACACCACGCCGCCCGTATTCTTCAACATCAATACACCGGACGATCTGGCGCAGGCCCAAACATGGGTTTGAACCTGCAAATCTCGGCTGGGTTTAACGACGATGAACGCCCTGAGATCAGCGCAATGTACTGGCAGGCCTTCGGCCAAAAACTTGGCTATGTCATGGGGCCACAGAAACGGGCTCTAACTTTCATCGAAGACTTGCTCGACCCCAGCCACGCAATTTGCGCCCGTGACCAAAACGGTACTTTGCTTGGCGTTGTCGGCTTTAAGACTGCCAAAGGTGCCTTAGTTGATGGCACTTGGAACGACATGACGCGCCACTACGGTTGGTTCGGGAGCACATGGCGGGCCACGCTTTTGCACTTGCTGGAACGCGATACCGAAAACCAACGTTTCCTTATGGACGGCGTCTTTGTCGCCAGTCACGCGCGCGGCAAGGGTGTCGGCACGGCGCTGCTTGATGCAATCAGCCATGAGGCCGCACGGCGCGGTTACAAGGAATTACGTCTGGACGTCATCGACAATAACACTCGCGCACGTGCGCTTTATGAACGCAAAGGGTTTGTTGCCGGCGACATTCACCACCTTGGCCCACTACGTCATGTATTTGGGTTTTCTTCAGCGACGACAATGATCCGTCAGGTCAGCCCTTAATCAAATGCGCCCGTGACACGACCAAACAACATGAAGGCGCGGCTTGTACGAGTTTCGGCAAGTGCTGCGATATCTTCATCACTGGCCTCTGCCTCAAATGCCAAAAGCATTTGGTCAAACTTACGCAAGAAATGGTGCGCCGCATCCCGAAAAATTGCGTCTTCCCGCATCCGGCCTGCCGTCAAAGCCAACGATGATCTGTCGCGAATCCCGCCCAATGCCGCAACCGTTTTACCTCGTTCGCCATGAGCGAAACGGCGCCAAATTTCAGGGCGCGCGCGATCTGGGCGCAGGTCATCCATGTAAATACCGTCTTGGCTCAGGAGAGTGAGTACATCTTGGCTGGCTTGAATCAGTTGTTTGGCGGTTCGGTCCTTTAAGGCGCGACGCAACGCAGCAAAACCGACCTCATCCCCTTCAGTGTCGGGAAAGTTTAATGCGCGAACCAAATCAGGCCGTGAAATGGGGGGTGCGATATCTTCCGCCGTTGTGCCCAATTCAAGGCTTGGCTGATCGTCGCGCGTTACCACAGCTGCACCCGCCCGCGGTGGTATCGCGACAGAAGACGGACGAGACGACGCGAATGTCGCCAAAGCCGTTTCGGTTTTCTGGGTCGCCCGTGCGATCTCGTTGAGTTTCTTTTCAACCGTTGGTTCGATCCCCGCGCCCCGCGCCTGTCGATCTGCAACATAGGTTTGCCGCATCGCATCAATCGCCGCCTGCAATCGCTGGCTTTCGTCGCGCACAATCCGCGCCGACCGCGCAGCCATTGCCGCGATCCAGACCATCGCTATCGGAAGAAAGATCGCCATAAGCGTCATCACAAAACGCAAGGAGTCGACGGTTTCTTCGTTCGAACCTTCTTCACTTCCGGGCAAGACAAGGAAGAAAATTGCGACCCCGACAAGCCAGACAATGCTAATGACAATCGCAATTACTTCGATTGCAGTCACGCGCACGCCGTCATTGCGCACACCCGCGCGCAACGGAACGTCTGCTGTGTTTTGGCTTTCCGGCATCGTTAAGGAGCCTTATTTAAAGACGATTTCCAAAATCTCGTAGGACTTCACACCACCTGGCGTACGCACTTCAACACTATCGCCATCTTCTTTGCCGATCAGTGCCCGCGCAATGGGTGATTTCATGTTCAGCTTACCATTTTCAATGTCAGCCTCGTACTCGCCAACAATCTGGTAGGTCTTTTCTTCGTCGGTGTCTTCGTCAACCAACGTGACATGGGCACCAAATTTCACGGCGCCGCTCAGCTTTGAGGGATCAATGACATCCGCCAAGGAAATCGCACCCTCAAGCTCTTTTACGCGCCCCTCGATAAACGACTGTTTTTCCTTCGCGGAGTGATACTCAGCGTTCTCGGACAAATCACCATGTTCGCGAGCCTCGGAAATGGCGCGAATAATTGCAGGGCGTTCAACAGACTTCAGGTGCTTCAATTCAGCATCCAGCTTGTCAAATCCAGCCCGTGTCAGCGGTATCTTTTCCATTTCGGCGTGTCCGTTGGTCAATTTCTCAAGTGCGCATGCATAACCCGCACCGCCCTACGGCCTCAAGGGGCATCAACACCCACTCGGCCTTTATTTGCAGACGTTACGTTTCCGTCGCTGTCACGCAACTTTATGTCGCGGCAAGATTGCTGCACCTGCACCCATGGGGTATGCAGTTCTAGAACAATTACGCGCTTACAGCAGGGAGGCCCGATATGGCCGAGATCGAACGTGAATCCATGGAATACGACGTTGTTATCGTTGGCGCGGGGCCCGCTGGCCTGTCCGCCGCGATCCGTCTGAAACAACTCGATTCGGATTTGAACGTCGTCGTCCTCGAAAAAGGCTCTGAAGTCGGTGCGCATATTCTTTCTGGTGCGGTCTTGGACCCATGCGGCCTAGATAAGCTGATCCCTGATTGGAAAGCCAAAGGCGCGCCTTTGAACACGCCAGTCACACACGACAATTTCTACCTGCTTGGCGAAGCCGGCAAAGTTCGGATCCCGAATTTCCCGATGCCGCCGCTTATGAACAATCACGGCAACTACATCGTTTCCATGGGTAACGTTTGCCGCTGGATGGCCGAACAAGCCGAAGCTCTCGGCGTTGAAATCTTTCCCGGTATGGCCTGTTCCGAACTCGTCTACGGCGACAATGGCGAAGTCAAAGGCGTGGTTGCAGGCGTCTTTGGCTTAGAGGCCGACGGCACCATTGGCCCGGATACTGAGCCTGGCATGGAACTTCACGGCAAATACGTTTTCCTTTCTGAGGGTGTTCGCGGATCGTTGTCGAAAGAAGTCATCGCGAAATACGACCTCGCAGCCGACAGTGAACCGCAGAAGTACGGCCTTGGCATGAAAGAAATCTGGGAAATCGACCCAGCCAAGCACAAAGAAGGCACAGTTACGCACACAAGCGGCTGGCCCCTTGGCAGCAACGCAGGCGGCGGTTCTTTCATCTACCACCTCGAGAATAATCAAGTTTACGTCGGCTTCGTGGTTCACCTGAACTACAAGAACCCACACCTGTTCCCTTACATGGAATTCCAGCGTTTCAAGCATCACCCGATGGTTGCGGACCTGTTGGAAGGCGGAAAACGCGTCGCTTATGGCGCACGCGCCATCACCGAAGGCGGTTATCAATCCATGCCGAAAATGACAGCACCTGGCGTTGCTTTGCTTGGCTGTTCTGTTGGCATGGTCAACGTCCCACGCATCAAAGGCAACCATAACGCCATGTTGTCCGGCATCGCCGCTGCAGAAGCAGCGCACGCCGCGATTGGTGCGGGCCGCGCATCCGACGAGCTGATCGAATACGAAGCTGAAGTCCGCGAAGGCCCTATTGCCCAAGACCTCAAGAAGGTGCGCAACGTCAAACCTATGTGGTCTCGCTGGGGCATGGTTGCTTCGCTGCTCGGTGGCGGTTTAGACATGTGGACAAATACGTTTGGGTTCTCGCTGTTTGGCACGCTCAAGCACGGAAAATCTGATGCGGAGTCGACTGAAAAGGCCGTAAAGTACCAGCCAATCGACTACCCGAAACCAGATGGCAAACTCAGCTTTGACCGCCTGACCAATGTGGCGTTCAGCTTTACAAACCACGAAGAAAGCCAGCCCGCGCACCTGAAATTGACAGATGACACCATCCCGACAGGCGTAAACTTCCCTGACTTTGCAGGCCCTTCAGCGCGCTACTGCCCTGCTGGGGTTTACGAATTTGTCGGCGACGGCGCGGACCGCAAATTCCAGATCAATTTCCAGAACTGCGTGCACTGCAAAACCTGTGACATCAAGGATCCGAGCCAAAACATCACTTGGACGGTTCCTCAGGGTGGCGACGGGCCAAATTACCCGAACATGTAAGCGCTACATCGATCATTTCATATGCAGCAGGGCCCCAACTGGGGTCCTGTTTGCGTTTGTGGGCGCAATAACACGCCAATGGACGAATTGTCATTTGCCCCGAGGAATCAGCCACCTTAGGCTGTTGATATATCGGAAACTGGAGCCCGCCTTGAGTAACAGCATAAGAAACGCCTTTCGACTGTCCGTAACCTGTGCGGCTTTGACCTTAGCCCTACCTGCCACCGCAGAAATAGACTCAGGGGCTTACCTTGCTGCCCGTCAAGCTGGAATTGATGCCGATTACGTTAAAGCGTCTGAGTACTTCCAAAGCGCCCTTATTGCCGATCCGAACAACCTGACACTCATGGAGCAATCCATCACGGCCTACCTCGGGACAGGGCAAGGTGAATCCGCCGCCGCCATTGCGCGACCATTCATAGCCGCTGGCGGCGAAAGCCAAGTCGCCAACATCGCAATTATGGCGCAGGCTGCACGCATTGGAGATTGGGACGCATTGTTCGACCTTCTTGAAGCGGGCCATGAGGTCGGACCATTAATGGACGCACTATCACAGGCTTGGGCCTTCTTAGGGAAAGGCGATCAAACCCGCGCTATGACGGCATTTGATGACGTTATCGTCACAACAGGTCTTCGTGCATTCGGCTACCACCACAAAGCAATCGCCTTAGAACTGGTTGGCGACTTAGCCGCTGCCGATGCCATTTACTCACTTCCCCCGAACGAGGGCCTTCCGCCGTCGCGCACATCCGTCATTGCACATCTACGGGTGCTTTGTGCGATGGGAGACTACGAGCGCGCTGACGATATACTGACGCGGGCCTTCGGCGGTGTGCCAGACGATGAAATCACTGCTCTTCGTGCGGCAATCGACACTCAATCGCCTTCAACTCTCACTCCACCAGTGACGTCAGCGGGCGACGGTATTGCATTTGCATTTGGTGGGTTGTCCAAAATCCTCCAGGGCGAAGCAAACGAGAGCTATCTGCTGCTGTATGCGCAAGCCGCTCGCTACATCTCACCCCACAATGCAGAAGCGCAGCTTGCCGCAGCGCGCCTATTGAATGCACTGGGCCAATACGATGCAGCCGCGCTAACCTTTGCGCAGGTTTCAACTAACAACCCTGCTTTTCACAGCGCCGAAATGGGCCGCGCCGAATCTTTGCGCCTTGCTGGTAAATTTGATCAAGCAATCGAAGTCCTAACCCAGCTCACCCGGAGCCATCCTGACCTCCCTCTGCCCTATGCATCCTTGGGCGATGTTTACCGTCAGCAAGAACAGTACTCCCAAGCCAAAGTCGCCTATACGGACGCCATCGAAGGCTACGACAATGACGCATCCATTCAATGGTGGCTGCACTATTCGCGCGGCATGACCAACGAAAGGTTGGACCAATGGCCCGAAGCCGAAGCTGACTTTCGCGAGGCACTGTCCCGCAACCCTGATAACCCTGCGGCGCTGAACTACCTCGGCTATTCTTTGGTCGATCGCGGAATTAAGGAAAGCTATGACGAAGCATTACAGATGATCGAAACAGCCGCCGCCGCGCGCCCTGATAGCGGTGCTATCATCGACAGCCTTGGGTGGGTCTACTACAAACTCGGACGTTACCAAGAAGCCGTTGCACCATTGGAACGCGCTGCCGAACTGGTGCCCAACGACCCAATCCTCAGCGACCACTTGGGCGACGTCTACTGGATGGTTGGCCGCGACACAGAAGCCCGCTTTCAATGGCGCCGCGCGCTGTCGTTTAACCCCGAAGAGGCCGAGGCCGAACGCATTCGCCGCAAGCTCGCGATCGGGCTAGATGCGGTATACGCCGAAGACGGTGAAACACCTGCCCCTGCAATCGAAATGGCCCATGACAACTAAAACGGTCCGCCAAGCGGCCCCTGCCAAAATCAACCTAACCCTGCATGTTACAGGGCAAAGGAATGATGGCTATCACCTGCTGGATTCACTCGTGATGTTTACCGAACTCGGGGATGTCTTGTCCGCCGCTGAGTCCGATACCCTTACGCTCACGATCGATGGCCCTTTCGGGGCGAACCTCTGCGCGAGCGATGACAACCTCGTTCTTCGGGCTGCTCGGGCCTTTGGGATAGATCGTGGAGCCGCAATCACGCTCACAAAGAACCTGCCCATTGCGTCCGGCATTGGTGGCGGCTCGGCGGATGCGGCGGCCACATTGTTCGCACTGTCACAGCTTTGGGAAACTCCGCTCCCTGATTGGGACATCATCATGTCTCTTGGTGCTGATGTGGGTGTGTGCATGTCGACCGAACTGACGCGCATGTCGGGAATCGGTGACAAAGTCGATCTCGTCGGGCCAACACCTCCAATTGACGTTCTGCTTGTTAACCCGCGTGTCGAAGTCCCCACACCGTCCGTGTTCAAGGCGCTACCTCATAAGTCGAATCCACCGATGCCTGATGAAATGCCGTCGCCTTTTCACACCAACGCTTGGCTGATTTGGCTGGCGGATCAACGCAACGATCTGCAAGCGCCCGCTATTCAAGCCGCCCCTGTCATAGCCGATGTTCTGGACAGTTTGGGATATCAAAACGGTTGCCAACTCGCCCGCATGTCCGGTTCGGGCGCTACATGTTTTGCGATTTTTAAAGATGCGGCCAGCTGCCGTGCCGCCGCAACGGCGCTATCTTCAGTCCACCCCGATTGGTGGGTTCAGGCCACGACGCAAGCGGCTACCTGACCCGCGCAACCACGTAATCAGCCAAATCAAGCAGCATGCCCTTGATCTCGTGGTCCGGCAAATTGGCCAACGCCGCTTTTGCCGTGTCCATCCAGGCCAGCGCCTCAACGCGTGTCGTCTCAAGTGTTTCGTGCTTCGCCAAAAGCCCTAACGCGGTTTCGAGGTCACCTTCTTCTTGGCGACCCTTTTCGATTGTCCGCACCCAAAATGCGCGTTCATCCGCATCTGCCAAGGCAACGGCCTTAATTACCGGCAACGTCAGTTTGCGTTCGCGGAAATCATCGCCAATGTTCTTACCCGTGGCATCTGTACCCGCATAGTCCAATAGATCATCAACGATCTGAAACCCAACGCCCAGCGCATCACCGTAATCATAGAGCGCCTTAACCGTGGCCTCATCTTTGCCGGCGATAACACCGCCAACTTCCATCGCGGCAGAAAACAGCGCCGCCGTTTTACCGCGTACGACCTGCAGGTAAATGTCTTCGCTCGTCGCCAAATCGCTCGCGGCAGTCAGTTGCAACACTTCGCCCTCGGCGATCGTTGCCGCAGCGTTGGACAGAATACGCAGCACGTCCAACGACCCAGTCTCCGTCATCAATTGAAAAGAACGCGCAAAAAGGTAATCTCCAACCAAGACCGACGACGTGTTGTCCCACAACAGGTTCGCAGTCGGCCGCCCACGACGCTGTGCGCTCTCATCCACGACATCGTCATGCAGCAAGGTCGCTGTATGGATAAATTCAACCGTCGCCGCCAAATGCACGTGAAAGGGGCCATCGTAGCCACACAGCTTTGCAGCAGCCAAGGTTAGCATCGGACGTAGACGTTTCCCGCCGGCCTCAACCAAATGCGCAGTCACTTCAGGGATACGGGGCGCATGTTCAGATGCCATCCGCGCACGGATCAAATCGTTCACGGCAGCCATTTCAATACTCAGCGCATCGGCCAAACGTTCATGGGGTTTTGTTGCGGCGTGGTCCAAGCTCATCACAGCTCCGTCAATTACTCGACAAAGGGCGACAATGCGCCTTAAGTCAGGGGTATGAAAGAACTTCTACGCACCAATGACATGACTGTCATCGCTTTTGCCAAAGCCCTTCTTCAAGGCGAGGATATAGAGGTGTTCGAGTTGGACGTAAATATGAGCATCCTTGACGGGTCCTTGGGCATTTTGCCACGCCGCCTCATGGTCCGACGCGAAGATCACTTCATCGCGACCTCCGTGATGAAGGCCAACAACATTGATTTGGGCCAATGAACGGCGATGCCGATACGACAAATGACGCCTTCCTAGGAGGGCTTTTGATGTTGGAACAACCGGCCAAAGGATATCGAGCTGGTGTTGATCCGGTACTTATGGCCTCGGCAGTGCAGGCGCAGGCTGGACAGTCAGTTCTGGAATTGGGCTGTGGGGCTGGGGCAGCAATCTTGTGTTTGGCGACACGGGTCGCTGGGCTGCATCTTCACGCGGTTGAGGTCCAGGCTCGTTACGCCAATCTTTGCCGCGCTAATGCTGCTTCCAATGGCTTCGATGCACAAATCTGGACGGCAGATGTGGGCGCCCTACCCCACGACCTGACAGCGCTGACATTTGATCATGTCATCGCCAATCCGCCCTATCTTGATCGCAAATCAGGCAAGCACAGCGAACTCCCAGACCGCGATATTGCTTTCGGTGGTGATACCGACACCAAAATCTGGATCGAAACGGCCACCCGTCGCCTGAAACCCAAAGGCTGGCTAACACTGATCCATAAGGCAGACCGTCTGCCTGAACTAATGCGCGCTATGGATGAAAGGCTTGGATCCCTCAGCGTGATCCCGATTACCGGTCGCGAAGGCCGATCCGCCGACCGCATCATTGTCCACGCGCGCAAAGGAGGCCGGACCCCATTCAAACTTCATGCGCCCGTTTCCCTGCATGTCGGCCCCACACACCTGACAGACGGCGAAGATTACCGCCCCGAAATCGCAGCAATTCTACGTACAGGCGCTGCGTTCCCCTTCCCAGATTAATAATTTGGCAATCTTTTCACGATCTTCTCAACTCACCGCTAGTTTGCTGCCCTGCAGCGTGACAGATGCGTGAAACTGTGGTCATCTAAAAGAACCACAAACCGATGTAAGGAGGATCTATAAAATGAGCTTGTCGTCCCACCTCGAGGAACTCAAGAGAAAGCACGAAACCCTTTCAGATGCCGTGGAAAAGGCACAGCGGAGCCCCGGCTCCGATGACCTAGAGGTGTCCCGCCTCAAGAAAGAAAAACTTTATCTCAAAGAAGAGATCACGCGACTTACTCCCGCATAATCATTTTTTGGTGCTGGCGGGGTCCGCCAGCGCCTGCACCGATTGGCTACATCTGAACAGGCACCAGATCGCGCGCGCCTTCAAACGCTTTAGAACTTTGAATTTCATCTTTGATCCACGATCGAAACGCCGCCACATGGGGGCGTTTTTCTGTTCCTAGGGGACAAACAAACCGAAAGTGCGCTGGCGGGACAAGACCAAGCCGAAATGGCGCGACCAAATGGCCCCTCTCTAACGCCCGTGTCGCCAAAGACACCCGACCAAGAACAACACCCACCCCTGATAGGGCAGCATCCAATGCATGGTCTGCTTGGCTAAATCGAACCCCGGCGCCCGTCGCGCCGGTCACACCAGCTGCTTTAAACCACCCTGACCAGTTGGATGTGTCTTTTAGAAACGCCAAGGAATCATCATGGATCAAAGGCGCATGGCTTAGTTTTTCTGGCGTGTCGTATGACTCGGCCAATTCTGGTGTCATCATCGGCGTCATCCATTCCCGAACTAACGGCTCTGAATAAACGCCCTTATCTTTACCCAGCCCAAAACGGATCGCGACATCCACTTCATCGCGCTCAAAATCCATCAACCGCAATGATGCCGAAAACCGCAGCTCGATCTCCGGATGGCGCTCCGCAAACTCGAACAAACGTGGAGCCAGCCACTTTGACGTAAAGGCTGGCCCCGCCGTAACCGTCAAAACATTGTTATTAATAGACCTTTGAGCATTCCGCCACGCAGCAGAAATCGCCGCGAAGCCATCATTCACGCCCGGCGCAAGTGCCCTACCCGCTTCAGTTAGTTCAACCGCCCGGTTTAAGCGGTGGAATACGGGCTCCCCGAGATGTTGCTCAAGCGATTTGATTTGAAAGGATAATGCAGCTGGCGTGACATGTAATTCCGCCGCAGCTTGCGCAAACGACAAGTGCCGCGCGGCGGCTTCAAACGCGCGTAAGGCCGTCAAAGGGGGGAGTCGATCAGACATTTCACATAAGTATAACTTAACTGAACCCCTGTGAAGTCTCGTTTGTCAGTACACTCACAAAAGGTCACCTTAGGTACAAGAAATGAAACACCACCAAAGGAAACCGCCATGTTCGAAGCCACCACAAATGCCCGCACCCGCGACGCCATCCGCACCGCACACGCTGAACGCGGCGCCATCCTGCGCCTCTTGTTTCGCCGCAAATAGAACGCTCCGGCAGGCTTAGGTCTAACGACCCGTCCAGCCGAACGAACGGGCCATTCCTTTTGGGATGGCCCAACCAACCTGCCCTGCGCCCAGCGCAATGCGGGAATGCGAGATCGTCGGTTTTTACCGCACACCAAAGGCACTACCTTTCAATCAAGGGAGCGAACAACGCACCAAAGGATTGAAAATATGTACAAAGAACTGACTCAAAAAGAGATCGACGAAATCATGACACGTGCGCGTGTTGAACGTGCTGGTGCTTTTGGCCGTATGATTTCAGGTATCTTCGGTCGCTAATCGCACCGAAGACCACAATACAAAAAGGGCGGGGATATTCCCCGCCCTTTTGTCGTTTCTGACCTAGTGGCTTAGACGAAGAACTGGCCGCCATTGGCCGAAATTGTTGACCCGTTGATAAAGCCCGCATCATCAGACGCAAGGAACGCAACACAACGTGCGATTTCTTCGGGCTCGCCCAAACGACCCGCTGGGATCTGACCAATGATGCTTTCACGGACCTTTTCAGGAACAGCCATCACCATTTCCGTACCGATGTAGCCTGGACATACAGCGTTTGCTGTAATCCCAGCACGCGCGCCTTCTTGCGCCAAGGATTTTACAATCCCCAGATCGCCAGATTTTGTCGCAGCATAATTTACCTGAGCGAACTGGCCTTTTTGACCATTGATCGAAGAAATAACGATCACGCGGCCGAACTTGCGTTCCCGCATACCAGGCCAAACAGGGTGCACGGTGTTGAACACGCCCGTCAGATTTGTGTCGACAACTTCATTCCACTGCTGTGGCGTCATCTTATGGAACGGTGCATCGCGCGTGATGCCAGCATTGGCGACAACAACGTCAATCGGACCAAGATCAGCTTCGACTTGCTCAATGCCCGCTTTGGAAGAATCGTAATCCGCCACGTTCCACTTGTAGGTCTTGATGCCAGTCGCTTCGGTAAACTTGGCAGCGGCTTCGTCGTTGCCTGCGTAAGTTGCAGCAACCGAGTAACCGTCAGCCTGTAACTTCTTAGAAATGGCCTCGCCGATACCGCGCGATCCGCCAGTGACGAGTGCAACACGTCCCATAATGTTCTCCTCCAAGAGATGATTGTTCGGTAATCTAATTACCCCAACGAAACCAGCGGCGCAATAATATTACGCCACTGAATCGATTTATTTATGGACGCTCAACACAAAGAGCGACGCCCATACCGCCGCCGATGCACAAAGTCGCGAGACCTTTCTTAGCATCACGACGCTTCATTTCGAACAACAGCGTGTTCAACACGCGGCAACCAGAAGCACCAATCGGGTGACCGATTGCGATTGCGCCGCCGTTCACGTTCACAATGGATGGGTCCCAGCCCATGTCTTTGTTCACAGCACAGGCTTGCGCAGCAAAGGCTTCGTTGGCCTCAACAAGATCGAGGTCATCGACGGACCAGCCAGCTTTGTCCAACGCCTTGCGGGATGCATAGATCGGGCCGACGCCCATAACAGTCGGGTCAAGGCCAGCCGTTGCGTATGACACGATACGGGCCAGTGGTTCGATTCCACGCTTTTCAGCTTCATCAGCAGACATCAGCAGCGTGGCAGCCGCGCCGTCATTCAGGCCGGATGCGTTGGCCGCAGTTACGGTGCCGTCCTTCGTGAAGGCAGGGCGCATTTTTTGCATGGCTTCGATGTTTGCGCCGTGGCGGATGTATTCATCGCTATCGACCACAATGTCGCCCTTGCGGGTCTTGATGGTAAATGCTGCGATTTCATCGGCGAACTTGCCAGCTTTTTGCGCCGCTTCCGCTTTGTTCTGGGACGCTACCGCGAACTCATCCTGCATCTCGCGAGAAATCTGCCATTTTTCGGCAACGTTCTCGGCGGTTTGACCCATGTGGTAGTTGTTGAAAGCATCCCAAAGACCGTCTTTGATCATTGTGTCGATAAGCTTCATGTCGCCCATCTTCTGACCAGCACGGATGTTTTGCGCGTGTGCAGAAATGCTCATGTTTTCCTGTCCACCTGCCGCGACGATTGAAGCATCGCCCAACATGATGTGCTGCGCACCAAGCGCAACAGCCCGCAGACCGGATCCACAAACCTGATTGATGCCCCAAGCAGCCGCATCCTGCGACAGGCCCGCATTGATATGCGCCTGACGCGCTGGGTTCTGGCCTTGCGCAGCAGTCAAGACCTGACCAAGGATCGTTTCCGAAACTTCAGACGCATCAATACCCGCGCGTGCGACGACTTCTTTCAAGACGGCAGCGCCAAGGTCATGGGCAGGTGTGCTGGCAAAAGAGCCACCAAAACTGCCCACGGCGGTGCGCGCAGCGGATGCGATAACTACGTTGGTCATATGGGAAATTCCTCTCTAGGGTCCGACATTCGGCAAGACCAGAGGGCCATGTGGATTACGCCGCCCCCCGCCGCCGTTATCGATGTAATACGCTCTTGGTAATGCAATCGCAACGGACTTACCCTGCGTCAATTGCCCGCTTTAGCGGTAACGGTTGCGCAACCTCACATTCAGACCGAGAATTTTGGCACGCCAAAGTGGTAGCCTTGAACACAATCAACACCGATTCCGATTAGAAAATCCGCTTCTTCCTGGGATTCGACACCCTCAGCAACAGCGAACATTTCGAACTGGTGAGCAACCGTAATCAACGCCTCTGCGAGGACCTGATTGTCGGGATCCTCGTGAATATTGCGTGTGAAGTGGCTATCGATCTTGACCAAGTCGAAGAAGAAATCCTTGAGGTGCCGAAATGCCGTCAAACCCGCTCCGAAATTGTCCAACGCAAAAGCAAGCCCATGTGGCTGCATTTCTTCCATGAACCTGATCACAACCTCGGGCAATTGCATTGCACTGTCTTCACTGATCTCAAAAATCAGACGGTCTACATGACCCGTCAAACTTGCGAGCTCTTGATCCAGAACCCGCCGCCACGCCGCATCCCCCAACGACCGAGCCGACACATTGACCGAGAGCCGAATACCCGGGTGATATTTGAGTAATCCAAATGCCAACCGCAGACTCGCGGTATCAATATCGCGCCCGAGGACAGTCTCTTCGATCTGGTCCATGAATTGGCCTGCCGGAATGATACGCCCGGTTTCGTCCATCACGCGGATCAAGCATTCATGGAACGCAATGCGGTAGTTGTCATGGGCGGTGCAGACAGGCTGTAGCGCCAGCCGACAATTGTCGGTGGCCAAGGCTTCTCGAACCATTGATAGAACATCTTTGTCCCGCACGCTGACCGCATATTCCAACGGATCGCGCGGTGTCTGATCGTCCCATGCCTTATTCTCAGCACTCATGCTCATGACGCATCCTCTTCGCCATCAAATTGCACGCCAAGCTTTAAGGGCTGGTAAAGGTCCCAAGTTTGAATTCAATTGAACACATCTAACGAGAGGAATGACACAATGTCTGAACGCTGCGGCTGGACCGGACTCGAACCCATCTATGTGGACTATCACGACACGGAATGGGGCGTTCCGGAATGGGACAGCCGTGCGCTCTGGGAAAAGCTAATTCTCGACGGTTTCCAAGCGGGGCTCAGCTGGATCACTATCCTCAAGAAACGCGAAAACTTCCGCGCCGCCTTCGAAGGATTCGACCCTGCCACAATAGCCACATGGGGCGAAGACGACGTGCAGCGATTGCTGCAAAACGAAGGCATCATCCGCCACCGCGGCAAAATCCAAGCCACCATTACCAATGCGCAGGCCTATCTGAAGATAGATGACTTTTCGGCCTATTGCTGGGGCTGGGTCGGTGGCGCGCCGCTGCAAACCAACTTTACCAAGCAGGCCGATGTGCCGCCGTCCACGGACCTATCCCTCGCCTTTTCCAAGGACCTTAAGAAACGCGGGTTCAAATTCTGTGGTCCAACGATCGTCTATGCATGGATGGAAGCCTGCGGCCTCGTCAACGACCACCTAACCACCTGCCCGCAACACGCCCCGTGTAAGGCGCTCGCGTCACCACCTCTTTAGTGCATCCTCATCGTCATCTTTGGACGCCACCCATTCGGCCCCATCCTCGGTGACTTCTTTTTTCCAGAACGGAGCGCGGGATTTCAAATAGTCCATCAGGAACTCGGCCGCCTCAAAGGCGTGCTTGCGATGGCGTGATGCCGTCGCCACCATCATGATGACTTCACCTGCTTCAAGGCGTCCATACCGATGAATGACCAAGGCATCGGCTAAATTCCAACGCGCCATCGCATCGTCACGAATCTTGCCCAGCGCCTTTTCAGTCATGACGGGATAGTGTTCGATCTCCATGACCGACAACCCGCCAGACACATCACGCACAAGCCCAGTGAAACTCACAACAGCGCCCGAGCCCGCGACGCGGCTGGAAAAGCTGTTAAGCTCAGTCCCCGCATCAAACGGTATGTCCTGAACGCGGATCATCCGCCTGTCATCGGCGGGAAAAACGCAACTTCGCGAACACCTGCAAGGGGGGCATCAAACTCTGCCAACTCCTGATCCAACGCCACGCGCAACGCACTGGTGTCCGCAAACGCCGCTTCATACCGCTCTTCACGCGCGCGCAGCTCAGCGACCAGATCATTCACCGTCGCCGCCGACGTCTCTACGTCTTCACGCGGCACTCCTATGCGTTCCCGCACCCATGCGAAATACAATACCTGCATCAATCTTCCTTTAGATGTGGCGCCGCTTTGCGAAGATAGTCTGCACCCGTGATCAAGGTCAAAACCATCGCAGCCCAAAGCAGAATAATACCGACCCACCATGAATAGGTCATGCCATTCAACTTCCAGATCACGCCACCCTCATCGGGAATTTCGCCCGACCGAATGCCGTCAAATGTGGCCTGATCCATGCCCTCAATCGCCATATTGAAATAGGTCTCAAACGCGCCCGTTGAAAACAAAACTGCTATCGCCGTCATCTGTGCAGCGGTCTTCCATTTGGCCAACCGCGTTACCTTCAAGGTGCCCGCTGTATCGCCCAAGAACTCTCGCAAACCAGACACAAACGTCTCTCGAAACATGATCAAGGTCGCGGGCAACAAAATCCAAGGGTCCATGCCGGAAAATCCGCAGATCACCAACAACGCAATCACCACCATCGCCTTATCGGCAATCGGATCCAACATTGCACCAAATTTGGTTTGCTGGTTCCACGCGCGCGCCAAATACCCGTCAATCCAATCTGTCGTCGCCGCGACCACAAACAAGACCAATGCGTACCAATCGGCCCACGGCCGCGCGAAATACAAAAACATGATCGCAACCCCGGGGGCCGCAAGAAGACGCAACAGCGTCAGGATATTAGGTATATTCCAAGTCATACCCCTATCTAGTCCGTTTCAATACAACGCACCACACCTTGCCTTTTTTTCTTAAAGTCCCTGGGTAGTCAGAAGGGTGGGAAACAGCCTTTCGGGGTCGAAATCGAAAGAAAAATCAGAATTAACAAACTGTTAATAAAGAAAAATCTTATCCGCAGATTAGGTTAACCCTTTTCATTGAAATAGCCGTAAATCGTATCGGCCATCGCATCTGAAATCCCTTCAACGGCCTTCAGATCCGCCAATGCAGCGCGCCCAACTGCCTTGGCCGATCCAAAGTGCTGCAACAAAGCGCGTTTGCGGGTCGCGCCGACGCCGGGCACATCGTCCAGCGGCGTAGCTCCAATGGCCTTGGCACGTTTGGCACGATGTGTGCCAATCGCAAAGCGGTGCGCCTCGTCGCGCAGCCGTTGAATGAAATACAAGACAGGGTCATTACGAGGCAGAGCCATCACAGGTTTGCCCGTGCGATAGAACTCTTCTTTGCCGTGGTCTCGGTCTACCCCCTTAGCCACACCGACCATGGGCACATCACCCACGCCCAAATCAGTCATAATCTCGCGCACAGCACTCACCTGCCCTGCCCCCCCGTCGATCAACAATAACCCCGGCCATGTACCAAGCTGGCGATCAGGGTCCTCTTTCAACAGCCGCTTAAACCGCCGCGTCAGCACTTCTTTCATCATGCCAAAATCATCCCCCGGGGTCAGGTCTTCACCTTTGATGTTGAATTTGCGGTACTGGTTCTTGTCGAACCCTTCAGGTCCCGCAACAATCATAGCCCCAACAGCGAACGCCCCTTGGATATGTGAGTTATCGTAGACTTCGACACGTTGTGGCACGGCGTCCAGATCAAAGGCCTCCTTTAGCCCGCGCAACAAACGGCCCTGTGTGGCGGTCTCTGACATCTTGCGGCCCAGACTTTCGCGGGCGTTTCGGGCAGCTCCTTGGACAAGTTCCGCCTTCTCGCCCCGTTGCGGCACGATAACTTCAACCTTGCGCCCCGCTTTTTCACTCAGCGCTTCGGTCACCAAATCTTCGTCATCTAGCCCATGCGACAGCAACAACAGACGCGGTGGTTCGCGATCCCCGTAGAACTGGCCGACAAAGGCCTGCATGACCTCGCTCGCATCCTCATCGCCACTGACCCTCGGGTAGTAATCCTTATTCCCCCAGTTCTGGTTGGCGCGGATGAAAAACACCTGAACGCAGGCTTGCCCGCCATCCCGGTGCAAGGCGATGACATCGGCCTCGTTTGTGTTCTGCGGATTGATCCCCTGTGAGGTCTGCACCTGCGTCAATGCCTTAATACGGTCCCGCAATGCGGCGGCGCGCTCAAACTCCATCTCCTCGGAGGCTTTGTTCATCCGTTCAGCCAAGCTCGCCTGCATCTCCGTCGATTTACCTGACAGAAACCGCTCCGCATCTTTCACAAGCTGTTTGTAGTCGTCATGGCTGACCTTGCCGACACATGGCGCGGCGCAGCGCTTGATCTGGTATTGCAGGCAAGGGCGCGTACGGCTTTCGTATTCACTGTCGCTGCAATTGCGCAACAGGAATGCCCGCTGCAAGGTGTTCAACGTCCGGTTTACAGCGCCTGCACTGGCGAAAGGACCGTAATAGTTGCCCTTTTTCTTTTTCGCGCCGCGATGCTTTTCGATACGAGGAAAGTCATGGTCGCCGGAGATTAGTATATTCGGGAACGACTTATCATCGCGCAGCAGCACATTGTATTTCGGCTTGAGCTGCTTGATCAGGTTTTGTTCCAGCAACAGCGCTTCGGTCTCTGTCTGGGTGGTCAGAAACATCATCGACGCCGTGTGCGAAATCATCGTCGCAATCCGCGCCGAATGCCCTGCCGGCCGCGCGTAGTTACTGACGCGGTTCTTAAGATTTCGCGCCTTGCCGACGTAAAGCACACGGCTTTCGGAATCGAGCATCCGGTACACACCGGGTGATCCGTCTAAGGTGCGGAGGTACCCTTGAATGACCTCATGGCCGGTGGAGTTAATATTCATGGCCCTAACCTATGATTCTATGGTGCCGCTGCAATGGCTAAGACAGTCCTGCAAGCGCTAACATACCCACCGTTTCTGTGGATAAGTTCGTGGGCAAATCCTGAGCAGGTCCAATTTTTCGTTGCAAAATGGGGAGTTCCGCGAACTGCCTAAAAAATAGGCGCCAACCTAACCCATTGAATTTTAATGAAAGAAATACGCCCACTTAACAAGCAATTGAAAACATTAAGGAAAAGTAACCGAATTGTGACGAACTGGTATGCAAGTGCACAAGTTGCCGCAACCCTAGCGTGCTGAATGCTCTCCACTGATGGAAATCCGCACTTTACGCCACATGATGGAACTACTTTGGGCGGGTGTTACAGTACAACAAAAACATATGCCGCGTATAGCATTGCCAGCAAAATCCCCCAACCGCGGGTCAGGTCCTGCCTGAAGAAGACGAACGGTATGAGCAATAGGGACGCGCCCAGCATGACCCAAAGATCGAACGTCAAAAACTGTTGCTCGACGGGAATGATCCCTACCAAAGACGCGACCCCCATGATCCCAAGCAGGTTGAACATATTGGACCCAATCACACTGCCCAAAACTACGTCAGCTTGTTTACGCAACGCTGCCATAACCGTGGTCGCAAGCTCAGGTAGGGACGTACCAATCGCTACCAATGTCAGACCAATCACCGTTTCGCTGATCCCGTAATCGCGCGCGATATTGGACGCCCCGTCCACGAGCAGGCTCGCCCCCAATGGCAAGCCTATCAGGCCCAGCACCAAGAAAAGGATGATCTTACCCCATGGCAAATCAGGGTCCGCGCCTTCGAGGTCATCAACGTCGACTTCATCCGCGCCCGCCTTACGATGCGCATTTGCCGCCCGCGCGGCATGGATCAGCATCGCTGCCAATGCGGCAAGCAGGATCAAACCTGAAATCCAGTCAAATTTGCCGCGAAATGCTAGTACGATAAACAATATTGTTCCGCCTAGCATCTGAAGGTAGCTGACCCGCGTATCACATTCGCTGGTGTGCATAACAGCCAGCATGGCAGGAATACCGAGCACCAACAGGACGTTTGCTGTGTTGGACCCAACAACGTTCCCCATCGCCAACCCAGGAACCCCGTCCCAGATCGCTTGCACAGAAATCAAAAGCTCGGGAGCTGAGGTTCCGAAGGCCACAATCGTCAATGATACGATCAGCGCGGGAACGCCAAGGCGCAGCGACATATTCACCGCCCCTTTTACAAGGCTGTCCCCCGCCAAAAGCAGCAGAGCCAAGCCAATAACTACGGCAACCCAATCCATCATCGGGCTTTGGGGCAACATCAGCCAGTCAGGCATTACTTACGCCCCTTACAATCGCAGGATTTCCCGAAGGTGAATTTGCCGCAAGATTTGCAGCGCGCATCCGCCAGCCGTTTTGCACCCGGTACGGTAAGTTTACCAAACATCGCAAGCACACCCATGCCAACCAAAAACAAAGAAACTATCTTAAAAATCATTCAAAGACCAAACCGCGCATAGGCTGCGCGCTCTTCGATCCCTGCGACGGCATCATCAACAATCTGCACACCCAAACGCCCAAAGAACGGCTTTTTCTTTCCGAAACGGCGGAACGTTACCTTATCGCCAAAGCGGTCTTTCATCACGGGTACGAGGTGCCCGATCTTATCAGCAAGGCCAACATCGATGGATTTTGCACCCACCCAAATCTCACCCGTAAACAGGTCTTGATCGGCCAGCTTGCTACCGCGACGGCTTGTGACCTGATCTTTGAAATAATCGTGCATGTCGTCCAGCAAGCCTTTCAACCGCTTCACGTCGGCTGGTTTTTCAGCTTGGAATGGGTCGAGCATGCTTTTGGATTTTCCGGCGGTGTAAACACGGCGTTCAGCACCAACCTTTTCAAGCGTACCCGTAAGCCCGAATCCCGCTGAAATCACGCCGATAGAACCAACAATAGATCCGCGGTCGACAAAAATCTCGTCCGCCGCAGTGGCCAACCAATATCCGCCAGAAGCGGCGACATCTTCTACGAAGGCTACTACGGGTATGTCTTTTTCATCCGCCAAACGTCGAATACGCGCGGCAATCAAAGATGATTGCACGGGGCTACCCCCGGGGGAACTAATCTCAAGCGCGACGGCCGCAGGTTTGCTGCGGAATGCTTTGTCAATAACATCAGCAAGGCCGCGATCAGACAATCCGCGCCCGCCCGTTGCAATCGTACCTTGCAAGCGAATGACGGCGACGTGAGGCGGCGTTTTAAGGAAAGGGATCCAGCGTTTCATAAGTGACCATTTAGTGCCCAGCGCGACTGGAAACAAGCCCAGCGCTATTGCCGGATGCGCCAGCCCGTGCGGAATATCCATGCGATGACGCCAACACAGATCGCCGTGAACAAGCCGATAGCAAACAAGCTGAGGCCGATTGGGACATCCGCCGTGTCAAAGAACGCCCATCGGAACCCCGAGATCAGGTAGACCACTGGATTAAACATGGTGATGGTTTGCCAGATCGGCGGAAGCATAGAGACCGAATAAAATGACCCACCAAGGAAGACCAAAGGCGTGATGATCAACAGTGGGATCAGCTGCAACTGTTCGAAATTCCCCGCCCAAATGCCGATGATAAACCCAAGCAGGCTGAACGACAGACAGGTAAGCACAAGGAACGCCAGCATCGCAATTGGATGTGCAATGTGCAGATCAACGAACAGGAAAGACGTCGCTAGGATCACAAGCCCAATAAACAACGCCTTTGTTGCGGCCGCCCCGACGTAGCCGATCGTGATTTCTAGGAAATTCACAGGTGCCGACAACAGCTCGTAAATTGTACCGATAAACTTTGGGAAATAGATGCCAAAGCTTGCGTTACTGGTCGCTTGCGTCATCACGGACAACATGATCAGCCCCGGAACGATGAACGCCCCATACCCCACGCCTTCGACTTCTTGGATACGAGACCCGATGGCCGTGCCGAACACGACAAAGTACAGCGACGTTGAAATCACCGGGCTAATGAAGCTTTGCATCAGCGTGCGGAAAAATCGCGCCATCTCAAAGATGTAGATCGATCTGATTGCTTGCAGGTTCATTCCGCGCCCTCCTTTTCAGCCACGAGGGACACGAATATTTCTTCGAGCGAACTTTGCCGCGTTTGCAGGTCGGTCATTTTCAGTCCCGCTTTTTGCAGATCCGCCAACAGACTGGTGATTCCCGTGCGATCTGTCTGCGTGTCATAGGAATACAGAAGGCCTTCGCCATCCACGGTAAGGTCGTATTCCGACAAAGCCGCAGGAACAGCGTTCACAGGTTCGGCGAGTTCGATCTTCAGCGTCTTCTGACCCATGCGGGTCATCAGATCGTCCTTATTTTCCACAAGTAGTATTTCACCCTTTGCGATGACCCCGATCCGGTCGGCAATTGCCTCGGCCTCTTCGATGTAGTGCGTAGTCAAGATAATGGTCACGCCGTCGGCCTTTAGTTTGGCAACAACGTCCCACATGTCTTTGCGCAATTCGACGTCCACACCCGCAGTGGGTTCATCCAAAAACAGAACGCGTGGTTCGTGAGATAGGGCTTTGGCGATCAAAACACGGCGCTTCATGCCGCCCGACAGCATCATGACCTTGGCGTCCTTTTTGTCCCACAAGGACAAGGATTTCAGGACTTTTTCCAGATGGGCATCATCTGGCGCTTTACCAAACAAACCGCGTGAAAACCGCACGGTGTTCATCACCTTTTCAAAGGGTTCCAGATTGAGTTCCTGCGGTACAAGCCCGACCAAATTACGGGCGGCGCGAAAGTCAGTTACGTTATCATGGCCGCCAATGGAAACCGTTCCATCTGTGGCTCGTGTGATGCCGCAAATTGTCGAAATGAGTGTGGTTTTTCCTGCACCATTGGGACCAAGAAGGGCGATAATCTCGCCTTTCTTGATATCCAGGTCCACGGATTTCAGTGCTTCAAACCCACCATCATATCGCTTGGTGAGCCCGCGAACTTCTACAATATTAGTCATCAGCGGCCTCCTTTTGCGGGCACCCTAGTCGGGCGTCCGCAAAAGGGAAAGCCGTTGCGTCTATCGCAGAGCGTTTAGAACGTCTCGAGTGGCTTGGCCTGTCACGGTTAGCCCCTGACGCTGCTGAAAATCGGAAATCGCCGCTTCGGTACGCGCACCAATGACACCGTCTATTGTTCCGATATCGTACCCGCGCGCGGTCAGACGGGTTTGAAGCGCGATACGGTCCGCAGCTGTCAGCCCATTGGCATCTGGCGGGAATGACCCCTGCAAAGGCCCAGCGCCACCAAGACGATCAGACAGATGGCCCACACCCAAAGCATAAAGGTCGGAGTTGTTGTAGGTCTTCAGCACGTTAAAGTTACGGGTCACCGTGAACCGTACCCCCCCAGCTTGTGGCTGGATGGTGTTGCCGGACAAGTTTGACGTACCCGCCTCAGCCCCCCACGGCACGCCACTGCGCCATCCGTTACGGGACAAATAGCTTGCCGTAGATGCCAGTGCATCGGCAGGATCATCCGACCAAATATCACGCCGACCGTCGTCGTTAAAATCAACAGCAAACGATTGATAAGACGTCGGGATGAATTGTGTATGGCCCATGGCCCCCGCCCATGATCCGGTCAATTGGGCTGGCGTCGTGTCACCGCGTTCCAAAATCTTCAGCGCCGCGATCAGTTGGCTTTCGTAAAACGCGCCGCGTCGTCCATCAAAGGCAAGCGTTGCAGTCGAAGAGACCACAGGAATAAGCCCGCGTTTTTCACCGAACGTGGATTCCATCCCCCAAATCGCGGCTACGATGAGCGCAGGAACACCGTAGCGGCGTTCGATTGCGTTAAGTGTATTGCCATAGCGTGCAATCGCAGCACGACCCTTTTCAAGTCGCTCATCGGAGGTCGCAATGGACAGATATTCTTCGAGGGTGCGGCGGGTTTGAATTTGATTGCCATCCCTCGCTACGACGCCCGGAATGTAACCAGCATCCGCGAACGCCGCATCAAAGGTGGACCCCGAAATGCCGTTCCCCAAGGCCCGAGGGCGGAACGCGCGAACCCAAGCACTAAAAGCGTCTGTTCGAATAGGGCGAAGGTCATCGGGCAGTGACTGTGCGCGGACAGGCTGCGCTGTCGGAACACTAACGCCACATGCTGCAAGGCCTAGCACGCCAATTCCGCTGATAAAGTGACGGCGATCGATACTCATACTCAAAATCCTTTTGGACGGACCCTAAGCCAGTGCGCCGTGAAGGCAAAGTTTCAATATGTGCGTGGCTGTAACGTCAGCGATATTTGGCGCGTCCTATCGAATGATCGCGAAGTGGTTTACTGAGACGCGAGAATTTCCGCTAGGACGGACACGGCTAGCGTGCTGCTGTCGCGCACTGAGGGGATCAGCCCAATCGGGCCGCGCACCTTTTGCGCATCTTCATCGCAAACGCCCAAGTCTTTCAATTCAGCCAATCTGGTTTGACTGGTTTGCCAACTGCCCTGACAGCCAATGTAGCAGGTGTCATGATCAAAGACCCCCTTCAGGATTGGGGCTTCCCATTCATGGTCATGAAAAAACAGGAGGACAGCGGTTCTGTCGTCGAGAGCTACATTTTCAGGGCAAATTGGGCTGCGAATTTCGTGCGTCACCCATCCGCTTACAGGCGGAATGCTGAGCGTTTCCAAGTCAGGTGAGACCAAGTCACCCTCATAGCCAAGCGATTGAACCAGCCGTGTAAACGTCGTCGCCTCGGGGCCTTTGCCGAAGACGGCAAACCGAAGCGGCGGGATTAATGCCAAGTCGAAACGGTCGCCATGAATGCCGGTCACCGTGGGGGCGGAACGCGAGATACGCCCCGTTTCAAAGTCGATCGAAATCGCAACTGGCCGGCGGTCCGTTACCACCGTTGCAATCAAGGATAATTCATCCGGTCGCGGTTGCGGCAGCAGCAAGATTTCAAGCCCGCCACCACAGGGAAGCCGAATGTCCTTATATGGTGATCCGGTGCCGTAGAGGACCCGCAATGGCGAACCGTCTGACAACACCTGCGCCGCATGCAGAGCGAGGTCCGCTTCAATACAGCCTGATGACAGGCTTCCGATCCGCACACCGTTATCGGAAAAAACCATCGACGCCCCAACAGAGCGATAAGACGGTCCTTCGGTTCGGATGACCAAAGCCAAAACACCCGACACGTGCCCAGTCGCGAGCGCGAGTAAGGGGTCACGGATGTCTGAATGTGGCGATATGATCGGTGTCATTTGCAAGGGCAGTACGCTTTCTGGAAACGGTAGACGGATGCGACGCCCAGAGAGCGGCGCCGCATCCGTCTATTTCGCGATCAGCAGCTTTGTACAGCGCGGCGCGTCAGGACAGTGATCAAATGTGCGCGATACTCAGCCGTGCCGTGAAGGTCCGTGATGAGGTCACCGGCATCAACAGCCAAGCCCTCAATCGCATCCGCTGCGAAATTCGAACTTAGGGCTGCTTCCGCTTCAGACCAGCGGAACACCCCGCCGTTAGATGCACCCGTTACAGCCACGCGGACCTTGTCCCCGAACTTGGCGACAAAAACCCCGACCAATGCAAACCGTGAGGCTGGTTGGTCGAATTTCTGATAGTTCGCCGCGTCGGGGATCGGGAAATTCACACCGGTGACGATTTCACCTTCTTCGAGGGCTGTTTCAAACAGATCAACAAAGAAATCGTCCGCTGCAATTTCGCGCGTGTTGGTGACGATGGTCGCGCCTGATCCAAGCGCGCCAGCCGGATAGCACGCCGACGGATCGTTGTTGGCGATAGATCCACCAATGGTGCCACGGTTGCGAACAGCCGGATCGCCGATGTTGCCCGCCAAAGCCGCCAAAGCAGGGTAAGCAGACCCTTCAGACGCGACCTGCCCATGTGTTGTGGCGCCGCCGATACTAAGGGTGCCAGACGCCGCATTAACACTGACAATATCAGCCAGTTCGCTGAGGCGAACCAACACTTCAGGTGCAGCAAGGCGTTGTTTCATGGTCGGCAAAAGCGTTTGCCCGCCGCCCAGCGCTTGCGCGCCATCTGCCTTCATAGCCGTTGACGCCTCGGCGACCGTCGCGGGGATTACCAAATCAAAATCATACATATTTCATGTCCTTGTTCTGTGGCCAAAGGGAGGGGCGCAGCCCTGCCCTTCGCCAGTAGAAAGTCATTTGTTCATAGCCGCCCAAACGCGCGACGGAGACACGGGCATGTCGATATGATCGACATCATGCCCCCCACGCGAAAGCGCGTCGACAACGGCATTCACGATGGTCGGTGGGGACCCAATCGCCCCCGCTTCACCGCAGCCCTTTGACCCGATCGGGTTATGGGTACAGCGCGTTGCATGGCTGTGATCAACAACAAGGTTGGGCAGATCATCCGCCCTCGGCATTGCGTAATCCATCAAGGACCCAGACAACAATTGGCCGGTGTCATCATAGACTCCGTTTTCCAGTAATGCCTGACCGATACCTTGGGCCAAACCACCTTCAACCTGTCCCGTAACGATCATCGGGTTCACGACCACGCCGAAATCATCGAGCGCGACCATGGAGCAAATCGTGACTTTGCCAGTCTCCGGATCTACTTCGACCTCGCTGGCATAGGCGCCAGAGGGGTATGTGAAGTTCGCAGGATCATAGAAGGCCGTTTCTTCCAAGCCAGGTTCAAGATCCTCAATTGGATAGTCGTGCGGGATATAAGCCTTTAGCGCGACATCACCGAAGCCAACATTCTTGTTCGTCCCTTTGATCGAAAAGACGCCATCGTTGAATTCGATGTTTTCCGGTTTATCCTCCAACATATGCGCTGCAATCGCCGTCGCCTTTAGGATGATCTTTTCCGTCGCGCGGAACACCGCAGACCCGCAAACCGCAAGGCTACGTGACCCGTAGGTGCCCATCCCGAACGGGATTTTGGACGTGTCACCATGAACGATATCAACCGATTGCGCATCCACGCCCAACATATCCGCAACGATCTGCGGGAAGGCGGTTTCATGGCCTTGGCCATGGCTGTGCGCCCCCACCATCACTGAAATGTTGCCCGTTGGGTTCACCCGCACGGTCGCTGCATCATAAAGCCCGACACGCGCACCGAGAATACCGACAAGGTTGGACGGCGCGATACCGCATGCTTCAATGTAGGCATTGACACCAAGCCCGCGAAGTTTGCCTTTCTTAGCGCTCTCCGCGCGGCGCGCTTCGAACCCAGCAAAATCAGCTACCTTTTCCAAGCCATCCATTAAGGAGTCGTAGTCACCACTGTCGTATTCCAGACCCGCAGCAGACGCGTAAGGATACTGGTCCTTCTTGATGAAGTTCTTGCGCCGAATTTCAACAGGATCAATGCCTAGTTCGCGCGCACATTTGTCGATCACCCGTTCCAGAGAATAGGTCGCCTCGGGGCGACCAGCGCCGCGATAGGCATCCACAGGTGCTGTGTTCGTGAAGACAGCCTTTACGTTCACATAGACGTTGGGAACGGTGTAGTTCCCCGCCATCAGTGTCCCGTGCAAGAACGTCGGCGTCACCGTCGAAAAGTTCGACAGATAAGCCCCGACATTCGCCATTGTTTCGGTGCGGAACGCGATGAACGTGCCGTCCTTTTCGCAAGCAAGTTCGATCTTGGTGACGTGGTCTCGACCGTGCGCATCCGCAAGGAAAGATTCCGTGCGCGTCGCTGTCCATTTCACTGGCCGCCCGAGCTTCTTGGCCGCCGCCAGCACCAAAGCTTCTTCGCTGTAGTGATAGATTTTCGAACCAAACCCGCCACCAACGTCAGGGGCAAGAACTGTCAGTTTGTTCTCTGGAATGCCCAGAACAAAGGCCGCAATCAAAAGCCGCGACAGGTGCGGGTTTTGCGATGTTGTGGTCAGTTTATACTCGCCCGTGCCCGGATCGTATTCACCAATGGATGCCCGTGGCTCCAAAGCGTTGGGGACAAGGCGGTTGTTGACCAGTTCCAGCGTCGTCACATGTGGCGCGTTCTTGATTGCCTCGTCTGTAGCGGCGCGGTTGTCTTCGATCCAGCCCCAATCAAAACAGACGTTGGTTTCGATCTCGTCGTGGACCATAGAACCGGCCCCTGCGACGGCTGACGCCATATCCGTGACAGCATCTTGTTCGTCAATGTCAGCTTCGATCGCTTCAACCGCATCAAGCGCCTGTTCCAGCGTTTCAGCAACCACTGCGGCATAGGCATCGCCAACATGGCGGACTTTGCCGTGCGCAAGTACGGGACGTTTGGGTTCTTTCATCGGTTCGCCGTCACGGCTCACGATAGCCCAACCCGCGGGGTTGCCACCGACTTCAACGAAATCTTCGCCGGTAAAAGTCGCCAAAACACCGGGCATTTCTGCCGCAGCACTCGTGTCGACACTTTTGATCACACCATTCGCCACCTGACTGCGCGCAAAGGCACAATACGATGTGTTTTGAGGTGTGAAATCATCTGTGTATTTTCCGCGGCCTGTTAGAAACCGCGTGTCTTCTCTGCGTTTGGTTGGTGCACCAATTCCTCCGTCTGGCATTTGGTATCCTCCCTTATTCAGCGGCGATTGAGGGGACGTCTTGTCCGCTCGCAGCCAGGATTGCGTTCACGATGCCTTGGTACCCAGTGCATCGGCAGATGTTGCCTTCGAGGTAGTCGCGCACCTCGGCCTCGGTTGGCTTGGGGTTTTCTTTCAGCAGTGCTGCAGCACTCATCACCATGCCGGGCGTGCAAAATCCGCACTGCAATCCGTGGTGATCCTGAAACGCCTGTTGAATGACGTTCAGTGTTCCATCGGGGCTGGCTTGGCCTTCGATTGTATCAATGTTCGCCCCATCAAGTTCAGATGCAAAGATCGTACAAGACTTCACAGCTTTGCCGTTCACATGTACGACGCAAGCACCACACTGGCTGGTATCACAGCCGATATGCGTACCTGTCAGGTGCAATTTTTCACGGAGCGCAGTCGACAACAGAGTGCGGTTTTCCACCTCTGCCGACGTCTCGCGCCCGTTAATGTTCATGGTTATCTTTGGCATCTTTTCCTCCCTAGAAATGATCAAAGACCGGTGCGCGTTATGATGAGAACACGCGCCCGATCCATCCTTTTTTGGTCTCTTGTTCTTCAGTATCTTCGGCCGTGTCCGCCGTTTCAGGCTCAAGCCCGTTTTGGAACCGCTCAAAAAATTCGCCCGCAAGTTTTTTGGCAAACCCGTCAATAATCCGGCTACCCAACTGGGCGAGCTTGCCACCCACTTTTGCGTCCACGTCGTATTCCAGCAACGTGCCGCCTTCTATGTCACTCAGCCGCACGTCGGCAGCCCCAGATGCATACCCAGCAGGTCCGCCCTTGCCTTGACCAGACAACGTCAAGCTTTCGCCCTCTACGATGTCCGATATTGTGACTTCGCCTTTGAACTTGGCTTTAACGGGGCCAACTTTCTGCACGACGACTGCTTCGAACCCGTCTTCGGGCGATCCTGTCAGCTCTTCACAGCCCGGAATGCAGGCCTTTAGAACCTCAGGGTTCAAGATCGCATTCCAAACGGCGCTTCGTTCAGCAGCGATCTCTCGTTGGTCGGTTAACTTCATTGCGGGCCTCCCAGTCCATCAATGTCTCCTCAAGGTGGACAGAGCAGCAATTTTGGAGAGGCCTGGGAAGTAGGCGTCACGCCATGACATATCGAATGTGTCTCACATCTGAGACACGCGATGAGTTATTCGTTTAGGCCAAGCCGTTTCATGCGCCGATACAGCGTTGCACGGGACACCGCCAAGTCGCGGGCCGCGACGCTTACGTTGTTGTTTGCCCTCACCAAAGCGCGCACTAAAACAGCGCGTTCAGCTTTTTCGAAACCGACGGGGCCATCGCCCCGCCCGAACAAATCGCTGGCGGGCAAAGGTGTCAGTTTCCCTTGAGATTCGAGCCCATAAGCCTTGCGCGCACCACGGGTCGCCCCAATGACCACATCGTCTTGATCGACCGCAAGCAACATTGAGCTTGTTGAGTCGTCATGATCAGCAACAACGATACGAGCCTGTTCAAAATTGGCGCGGAAATTATCAGCCTCAACCGTACGAGCGATCCGCGACACCATCTCTGCAATCAGCCCATTGATCGCCTGAGTTTGGTCAGCCCGCGCGGAGGACACATCAAGTGCGGCGATCAATTGACCCTCAGCCCCAAAAATTGGGGCGTCGATGCAGCTCATGGCAGTGTTGCGAGCCATGAAATGGTCATTGCGGTGGATGGTGACGGACCGTTCTTCTGTAATGCAGGTGCCGATACCGTTGGTGCCTTCCGCGGCCTCGCTCCAGATCGCACCGAGGCCCAAGCCCCACCCTTCAAAGACTGTCTGGTCTGCGTCAGAAAAGCGATGATCAACAACCACACCATCACAGTCGGTTAGCACGACGCCGCAGCCGGAACTTCCGACTAAGTCGTACAGCCGATCCAGTTGGGGCGCTGCAATTTCCATAACGCGACCCAGCGCGTCTTGCCGGTCCGCAACATCACGCCCCGTCAAATAAGACGGTGATGCATCATGGGAAGGATCAAGCCCATGGGACAGCATTGACCTACGCCAAGACGCCGCAAGCCGAGACCGCGCTGCAGCCGATTTCGACTCCACGGACGCAATAACAGCATCAACATGTGATGTAGGTAGCGGTGCCAAGATGTAATTCTCCCACCTCAATCATTAGCAATTTGAAACGAGAGTCAAATTTTGTTGCCTTTCAGGGGCCATGAGAGCAGCAGACAACACCGAAGCCAGAGAGCATCAGGCCGTCTTTGACAAAGCGGTCCGGCCATCCTATGAGTTATGCATCCAAGCGGATACAATGCAAGGATAGTCAATGAACACCGAAGATGAAGAAAACCTGTCCCAAGGGGGCGTGGCATTTGCACAGCTTATGCAAGCCATCGAAGCAGGCATCTATCAACCGGGTGATCGGCTTCGCGAAATCGAAGTTTCCGAAAGATTATCACTGTCCCGCACTCCCGTCCGCGAAGCACTCCGGCGGCTCGAAGCTGAGAACATCATCGAACATCGTCCTAGATTTGGCGCGGTGATCCGAAAGCTTGGGCAGGCTGAAGTTGTCGAGCTTTATGAGATGCGGTTGGTTCTTGAACGAACCGCCGCCGAGATGGCAGCCAAACATGCAGCAGGTGCCGAAGTTCATGCGATGGCCGCCATGAACGATGACATTGCGGACGCACGCAACAACGCCGCGCGCGCAGCCGCGATTAATCAACGATTTCACCAAGCGATCTACATCTCGGCGCGCAACCGCTTTTTGCTGGATTCAGCTCGGGCCATGAATAACGCCTTGCTTCTGCTAGGGCCCACGACCTTGGCAGACCCAGAGCGCGTAGCGATTGTCGTGGACGAACACCAAAACATAATGGAGGCCATCGGCGCCGGTGATATCGACGCTGCGGGCGCGGCAGCGGCAACACATTTGCAAACCTCGCTGCGATATAGATTGAAGGTAATGTGGGGTTGAAACGGGTCCTTATCACGCACGCCATTGCAGCATTTGGGGGCACCTTATTTGTATTTCTCGGCTTGCCCCTGCCTTGGCTTTTGGGGCCAATCACAGCCTGTTTGAGTGCCGCACTTTTGGGGGTGCAAATGCAGGGCATCCCCGAGCTGAACAATGCCATGCGTTCGATCCTCGGTGTTGCGGTTGGGTCGACGTTTACTGTCGCCCTTGTGGTCAGCATGGCCGCGGCGTGGACAACGTTGATCCTTGTCCCTGTGATGGTTTTCCTCATCGGGTTGGTCGGCGTCCCTTATTTCCAGAAGCTTTGGGGATTTGATTTCGCGACCAGTTATTACTCTGCCATGCCGGGGGGCTTGCAGGACATGTTGTTGTTCGGCGAAGAGGCAGGTGGCGATGTGCGGGCCCTTTCGTTGATCCATGCTACGCGAGTCATGGTAATCGTGGCCGCATTGCCATTTATCCTGAAAGGGTATTGGGGCGTTGACCTCAGCAACCCACCAGGCGCACCTGCGTCGGATTTGCCTTTGTCTCAAATGGTATTGTTGGCGGTGGCCGGATTGGCGGGGTGGCGAATGGCAAAGGCCGTCGGAATGATTGGTGCGTCTATCCTTGGGCCGATGATTTTAGCCGCTATCTTGGCATTACTTGGAATCTTACAATATCGCCCCCCCGCAGAGGCTATCTGGGTCGCACAGTTCTATATCGGTATGACGGTGGGATCCAAATACGCCGGCGTCACGGGAGAAGAGCTGCGACGCGTTGTTGTTGCAGCATTGGGCTTTTGTGTAATCCTCCTCATTCTTGCGGCGCTTTTTGTTGAGGCTATCCACGTTTTGGAACTGGCACCACCGCTGGAAACCCTCTTGGCGTTCGCTCCGGGTGGTCAGGCAGAAATGACAGTTCTGGCATTGATCGCAGGGGCGGACATGGCGTTCGTGATCGCGCATCACGTGCTGCGGATCGTAACGGTTATTGTTGGTGCTCCGCTTGCCGCGCGATTGTTTGAGGAGAAACCTTAGTGTCAATGGTGCAGGCCAGCGTGCCAGATGCGAAAGCGTTGATGTGGTCGAAGATTTCACTGAGCGGCAGTTTGAATTCTCTCTCGGTCACGAACCCGAAGTCAGTGACTATGATTCCTTAGTTTGGGCGCTAGTTTCGGGTCTTGAATCGGCCGCACACCAATAAGAAAATGAGCGCGAAATCTGACCGTAGCTTGTTCTAGGGCCCAAGTTCGAAGCCTCAAACTTCACGATACGCCCCCGTTTCCGCCGGCGAGGAGGCAGGCTATTTATTATAATATTCAACTACTTAAGCGAACCCGACATAACGCAAATATCACGTTACACTGACAACTGTTTACAAAACGACCCATGTGTGGCCAACTCGAGAAATCAAACAAGTATACTAGTCCGCATGCTGTGTGCGGGTAATTTACGTCTGGGAGGACACAATGTTTCATTTCAAATCAATGAAGGCTTTAACCGTCGGCGCTATCGCTGCCACAACGTTCATGACGACTTCAGTTTCGGCGGAAACTGCATTGCGCGGCGCGAGCTTGTTCGACGAAGAGCACGCCTACACCAAAACCCTTCGGGAGTTCGAACGCTTGGTTGGCGAAAGCTATGACGGCGATGTTTCATTTGACGTCAGCCTGAACGGCGAACTTGGCGACGAGAGCGATTTCGTTACGTTCCTGCAGCAAGGTGTTGCGATCGATTACGCCATCATGGCGCCGTCCAACATGGCAACATTCGCGCCATCCATTCCTTTGATGGATATGCCATTCTTGTTCCGTGACCTTGAGCACTGGGACACTGCACTTGCCAGCGGCGTTATGGCCCCTCTCGAAGCAGAGCTTCTTGAAAAGGCAAACATCCGCGTCATCGGTTATGCAGGCGGTGGTGTCCGCAACCTCGCATCCGCTGAAGCCATCGCGAACATCGACGAGCTGACGGGCCACAAAATGCGCGTTATGGGTGCACCAATTCAGGCGCAAATTTTTGACGCAATCCAAGCGGCTCCGTCTGCTATTGCGTACAACGAAGTTTACAACGCGATCCAAACGGGCGTGATTGCGGGTTTCGAAAACGAAGCGGCATCTATCCAGAACCTTAAGTTCTACGAAGTCGCGCCCCACATCACATTGACACGTCACGCTATCACAGTGCGCCCGTTGGTGATGTCCGAAAGCACGTTCTCTGCTTTGCCTGCTGACCTTCAAGCCGCCGTACTGGAAGCTGGCGCAGAAGCCGGCGCATTCGGCCGTGAGCTCGAAAGCCGTCAAGATGGTGAAAAGATGCAAGAAATGATCGATGCGGGCCAAGTTTTCGTAACTGAGTTCGAAAACCGCGATGCGCTTCTTGAGATGGTGATCCCAGTTCAGGATGCCTACGCTGCAGAGCTTGGTGCGACTGACCTTCTTGAAGCGATCCGCGCACAGTAATCGAGCCATCAAAAAATTGACGATCGGCGCCCCTATTGGGTGCCGATCGTTTTTTAGGGAGGGAATGAACTATGATCGGACGCGCGCTTGATCGGCTTTGCAATGGTCTACGAATATTGCTTGGCATACTGATTGCAGCCCTCGCTATTCCCGTCGGAATGCAGGTTCTCGCCCGTTACACTGGCGTTATTCCCGTTTATCTTTGGACGGAAGAACTCGCGACATTTATCTTTGTTTGGGCGGTCATGATTGGCGCGATGATTGCCGTTTGGGACGGATCACACTTTGATGTTCGCGTCATTCCAGATGCCAAACGACCACTGCTTATTTTGCTTCAGGACGGGTTCGTTCTAATCATGGTACTCGCCTTTGCACTCATTTTTGCGTGGTATGGGCTTGAGTATGCTGAATTCGGGTACATCCAAAATTCGGTCATGATGCGTGCGAATATGCTCATCACTTATATCTCGGTCCCGCTTGCTGGCGTGGTCTGGATCTTTTTCGCTGGCTACCGACTATACGAAGCCATCCTCACATATAGAAACCGGGCGGTAGACGCAGCATGATTATTTCAACGGGCCTCGCCTGCGCCATTTTGGTGGGTGGTTTCATTTTCTTGGTAGCGATGCGCGTCCCGGTAGCCTTTGCATTAGCGATTGCCACCGTTCCTATCGTGGTTTTAGAACTGCGTTTGACGCCATTCATTGTACTGGATCGCATGTTCCAGTCTTACAATTCTTTCATCTTACTGGCGGTGCCATTCTTCTTGCTGGCTGCGAACCTTATGAACTCTGGTAAGGTAACGGATAAGCTCATCGATCTTTCGCGGGTTTTGACGGGTTGGATGCCCGGCGGCTTGGGCCACGTCAATGTAGCAGTCTCGATGCTGTTTGCTGGTATTTCGGGGTCGTCCACCGCTGACGCTGCTGGTTGCGGTAAGATCCTTATCCCCGCGATGATCAACGAAGGCTATGACCGTCGTTTTGCAATCGCGATTACGGCCTGCTCATCGGTTATGGGGGTAATCATTCCACCGTCGATCTTAATGATCGTTTGGGGTGGGGTCATGCAAACTTCGGTTGGGGCCCTGTTCCTCGCTGGCGCCATTCCCGGGATCATGATTGGCCTCGCGCTGATGGCCACGGTTTATGGCTACGCTAAGGTTTATGACTATCCGATCATCGGCAAACCAACTTTGTGCGAAATTTGGACGGCGTTTAAGGGGGCTTTCCTTGCGATGCTCACTCCGATCTTTGTGATCGGCGGCATCGTTGGAGGTATCGTTACCCCAACCGAAAGCGCGATCATTGCCGCGGTGTACTCTCTAATCCTTGGGATGTTTGTATACCGTACAGTGACGGTTAAGGACCTCGGCCACATTTTCTATGACACGGGACGATTTGCATCGATCTCACTCTTTGCCATTGGCTCTGCTTCGGCCTTTGGTTGGTTGCTTGCGTTCTACCATGTGCCGCAGTTGGTTGTGGACACGATGACCAGTCTTGAATTTGGAACCTTTGGAACCTGCCTTGTAATCGCAGGCCTGTTCTTATTCTTCGGTCTGTTCATCGACGCGATCCCGACCATTATCATCCTCGGCACGGTTCTGCTGCCTGTGGCGACAGCTGCGGAAATTCATCCGGTTGTCTTTGCGATCATTGGCATCGTATCGCTCGCCTTCGGCCTTGTGACACCGCCCTA
The DNA here is from genome assembly GCF_021532625.1 of Octadecabacter algicola. Lineage (GTDB taxonomy): Bacteria > Pseudomonadota > Alphaproteobacteria > Rhodobacterales > Rhodobacteraceae > Octadecabacter > Octadecabacter algicola. Next base: position 2,972 of record NZ_JAKGAR010000002.1, on the reverse strand, counting down.
TGGGCTATGCTTGCTGATCTCGGCCTCAATCGGCGGTATGAACGTGGTGCAAGTCATGCGCGAAGTCTGCATTATCTTACTGCCGATGCTATTGATCTTGCTCTTGATTATCATCTTCCCCAACATCGCGCTTTGGCTGCCGCAGACGTTGATGCCTGACACGTTCAAGTGACTCTGTAGGTAAGGACAGGTTAGTGATGGGGGCGGCTTTCCGATGTATGCCCCCATCTAGCCCTCTAATTAAGCGCCGCCGTCGCTCGGGCGGGTGAGGATGTAGAGGCTGGCGCAAGCCATACAGATCACCTGTATTGCCAAAATGATCGGCGCAATCTTCAGAACGACAGTCAGGAGTAAACCAGCCAACATCATCAGGTGTGCAAACACCTTGTAGCGTTTCGCAATGGCCCCGTGCGCACGCCATTCAGCGATGATTGGCCCGAAGATCGTATGGTTCTCCAAGAACTTTGCAATAGTCGGCGACCCTTTTGCGAACGCAAATGCCGCCAAAATTACGAACGGTGTCGTTGGTAAGATAGGAAGCACAATACCAATTACACCAAGGAGCAGAGCCAAGGCACCAACAACGAACCAAATCGCGCGACCCAAAGTGTTGGATAGTATTTGGATCTGGATTATCCTCATTCTGATATTGCGAGGTTCAATATGGACTGCATGCTTATCGCATGGTTTCAATATCATGTTAATTGATCCTGCCAAAATTACTTAGAGAGAGACAGATGGGCTGGGCAAGCTTTGGACTAGCGTTCTTCGTTTTCTTCCTCAGTCACTCGATACCAGTACGACCACCTTTAAGGCCGTGGCTGATTGCGCGGCTTGGCACGACTGGGTTCACTCTTATTTATTCAGCGATGTCGCTCGCTGTGCTGGTCTGGCTCATTGTAGAAGCGGGCGGCGCACCATTCGTACCAATTTGGAATTGGGCACCCTGGCAGTCTTACGTTCCACTGATCGTTATGTTCCCAGTTTGTATCATAATCACCCTGTCAGCGGGGCAACCAAACCCGTTTTCGTTTGGTGGAGCGCACAACGAACGATTTGACCCACAGGCTCCCGGCATTGTCCGGTTTACGCGCCATCCATTCCTGCTGGCATTGGCCCTTTGGGCCCTCGCTCATATTGTTCCGAATGGCGATTTGGCGCACGTCCTGTTGTTTGGCACTTTCGCCGTTTTCGCAATTCTCGGTCGCAAGATAATTGATAAACGAAAGAAGCACGCGCTTGGCGCCGAATGGGCAACGCTTGTGCAGGCCCTGCGGGATCGCCCTGTACTGTTGGGCAATTTTTCGGGTCTTTCCAAGATACGACTAATGGTCGGTGTTTTCTTTTATCTCGCCTTGCTCGCCGCGCACCCCGCCTTCATCAGTGTTAGCCCGATGCCATAACACTTTGATAAGGTGCCCGCTTGCAAGAACCTATGCAAAAAGCGAAAGAAAAGGCCTGTATCCATAGCCTCTCTGATCTGACGTCAGGCAGAAATTCCGGCCAGATACACGCCAAGCTTTTCCAATCCCGCCTTCAAGACATCTGTGTTGTTGGAATAGCCCATGCGTACATAGCCCTCCATATCGAAGGCATCGCCAGGCGTCATCATGACACCGGTTTTCTGCAAAAGATCCACGCAGAACTCACGTGATGTCATGGGGATATCAACCTTAAGCATCGCTGTGGTTCCCGCGTTTGGCTTTACCCAAGAAACGCGCGGTTGGTCCGCAATCCAAGTATCCAGAAGTGCAAGATTGCTGCGGGTGATTTTTTGGCTACGCGCCAAAAGCTTATCTTTGTTTTCCAAAGCCATGGCTGCAAAGTGATCGTTAATCATCCCGACCGAGATTGTGTCGTAGTCACGGTGGACTAGAATCTGTTCGGTTACATCCGAAGGCGCGACAATCCAGCCAACGCGCAAACCGGCGAGAGAATAGGCTTTGGACATGCCGGCGGTGGCAATCCCCTTCTCGTAAACATCGACAATTGACGGTGTCATCCCGTGACCCGTTTGGGCAGTGCCGCGATAAACTTCATCGCATAAAACATAGGCCCCAACCTCGCGGGCGATCTGCGCGATCTCTTCAAGCATTGGACCCTCAATGAGCGCGCCTGTGGGGTTGTTGGGATTTGTTAAAACTATCAGCTTGGTTTCTGGCGTCACCAAGGCGCGCAGCGCGTCAAGGTCAGGTAAAAACCTATCTTGCGCGCGCAATCGCAGCAGCTGAACGTCCGCCTCGATGCTAGCCGGTATGGAATAATGCTGTTGGTAGCTGGGAACGATGGAAACTACCCGATCGCCACGTGCCACGAGAGATTTATGAACAAGCGCATTGGCTGCGATGGTCCCGTGGGTAACGGTGATATTGTCGATGTTTTGATCGTCATAAAGCGTCGATATTGCCGTACGTAGACGAGGGGAACCTTCAATTGCGCCGTAGGTCATCTTCATCGGCAGAAGCGCAGAAAGATCATCGCTGTTGCGACCGGACATTTGCAGCAACTCATTGATCGTGATGCTGGCCACGCAAGTTTCCGCAAGATTATAGGTGCAGCGGTTTTCCCACTCGTTCATCCAAATTTCGACCTTGAAGGGTTCGATGTGCATTGGCGTGATCCTTATCTTATAGTCCGTTGATAGTAAGCTTTGCTGTAGCAACCTCTCGTTACCTCTAGACCGAACAAACACTTCACTATTTCGGCTATACTAATTTAAGCGAGCGTGTGCTCAACTTCCTCTTCGACATACAGCTAGTTAGGTATCGTCTCTTCGGACCAGTTGCGTGTGCCGGAGGCACGTTTGGGATCTTTGGCGATCACCTCACCAATACTCTTACCAAAGGATCGTCTTTCTGATCTTCGCGACCTCAGAGGTTACGATGAGCACGCAGCGCTGTCTTTGCAAGTCATGATGTTTGGTCCGTGGTCCCAAAGGATCTGACGTTAGTCCCCCAGTAGGGTTCATGCCG
>NZ_JAKGAR010000001.1 GCF_021532625.1 Octadecabacter algicola | reverse complement strand
CGGCATGAACCCTACTGGGGGACTAACGTCAGATCCTTTGGGACCACGGACCAAACATCATGACTTGCAAAGACAGCAACCGATTTTATCGTAGACGAAACTAATCTCTGTCACTCGCCACTTTTGCAGAGACCGCTTTGATTGGCAGAGTATTTCTGCGTTTTCGGCTGCTGTCACCAGCAGGCATTGGGCGGCGCTGTTTTGAGAATTTACTGTAGGTAGCTTTGAGAGCTATCTGTCTGCCCCTAACGCTGGGGAGGCGCTCCGTCGTTGTGGGAGCAAAACAATTGCGCGGGGCTAATGCCCTTTGTTTGATCGTTTAACAGATGTTCTGACCTGCCAGATACTGGGAGTTTTTGGTGGACCTTCAATTGACCGGACAACCGTACTCTGTCTCTTCTTTCGTCACGGAGTTCTTTTCGTACCTAAGCTTCAATGGCTATTTTGTCATTGATCGGGGGGCGGGGTGTCTCCGGCCAAGCCTCGCAATCAAAGCGCGGTAGGGCAACGCAACGCTCCCAATTGAGCCATCACATAACGAACGACAGGTTCTCGGCTGTGATTTTGGGGTGCTAGCGGTCTAAAGTGTCCGGATAACCTCTCGGCCGATCTTGTGTCACCTTAAGCGATCGAAACCCAAAAGCGTCTTCTACCGCTTCAGGTCTCATCAAGCCCTTCACGAACCTTTACCAGCGCAGCATCAAGAAACACGATCACGTTTTCGATCTGCGATACCCGTTCTTTGAGTTCGGCAGTTTTGGCGACGATGACATTCTCCGCTTCAGACGGATCACAACTGCCGAAAAACGCCTTCATGAGTTCGCGTAGATCGGAGATAGATATCCCTGCCTCCCGACCTGAGCTTACGAACTTCAACTGTAACAAGACGTCGTCGCTGTAGTCGCGGTAGTTGTTGGTTTCGCTTTGACTGGCGGAGGACGAGATCAAATCGTTCTTTTCATACAGTCGGATGGTGTCTCGGCTCAGGCCGGATCTTTCGGAAAGTTCGCCAATCTTCATCAATACCTCCAAACCATGGACCATGGTCTATTGTTTTCCAATTCAACTTCCGTTATGTAGTGTTGCGAATCGAAATGCAACCAAAGAGATCGGACAGGACAGCACCATGTCACAGAAAATTGCTATCATCGGAGGCGGTTACTTAGGCTCCGAACTTGCGAAATCCTTGGACGAAGTCGCACAAGTCACCTTGATCGAGCCGCGTAGTCATTTTGTTCACTCGCCGGCAATGATCCGCGCTGTTGTTGATCCCTCGCTGCTGGACCGTGCGCTCATCCCTTATGACGGGCTGCTCAAGAATGGCCGGATTGTCGTAGCCAAGGCAGCGGGTATAGACGCAACTGGCGTAACCTTGGACGACCGCACACGGGTTGAAGCGGATCAGATCGTTGTCGCCACTGGATCGGGCAATGCCATGCCGTTCAAGCCACATGGCGCAGACATTGCGGGTCTTTGGGCGGACAACCAGCGTATTCATCAGCAACTCAAAGCAGCGCAGAGCGTTGGTATTGTCGGAGCAGGTGCTGTCGGTACCGAGCTTGCGGGTGAAATCGCCCATGCCATGCCCGGCAAAAAGGTGACGCTGATTTCAAGCGACGACACCTTGTTTCCGACTATGCCACCAAAGCTGGGTCGCTCTCTGGCTAAGAAATTGAGCAAGGCAGGCGTTACACTCCTCCTCGGCCAACGGGCAGAGAACCTTGAAAGCATGACCGAGCCATATGCGGGCAGCTTAGAGCTCACCGATGGATCACAGCACGATTTTGATCTGATATTCCCTGCCATCGGATCGCGCGCGAACTCCGAGTTGCTGGAGGCGCTTAATGGTGTCGAAAAATCAAACGCGAACCGCATTAAAGTCGACCCGTGGATGCGCCCATCGACGTTGCCCAACGTCTTTGCGGCGGGTGATGTTGCGGATGGGGGCGATGCGATGACCATCGTGGCCATCAGCCGCCAACTGCCATGGCTTAAGGCCGCGCTGATCGGCTTGGCTCAGGGCAAAACGCTCGAAGGCATCAAACCTTACAAGCCATGGGGCAACAGGGCGCCGATCCTTGTGCCTCTAGGCCCCAAGCTGGGGAGTTCCTTCCTTGGCGTCTTCATCGCAGGAAACTTCCTGACCAGCAGGATCAAGGGCAAAGACCTGTTTTTGACCAAATACAACAAGCTTTTGGGCCGAAAGGGCTGATCCGCCCGCTCGAATGGCTCGTGTAATTAGGAGAAGATTATGACGGAGTTTTTGAAGCACGACGCAATGCATTTGCCGTTCCCGATGGAAGACCGCGAGACGGATTTCGAATGGTGGTATTTCGACGCCGAACTGGACACCGGCGACCATGTCGTCGTGATGTGGTCCACCAATGACACCCGTGTGTCGCCGCGCCAACCGACCGTTCGCCTGAATATCTTCGCACCTGACGGTCGTGAAATCAGCGAGCTGGTTCGCTATTCTGACGATCAGGTCAGCCTGTCCTATGACAAATGTGATGTGCGTATTGGCGATGACTTTTGCATCGACCAAGGTGACCACTTCGAGATGAAGGCGCTGTGCAATGATCACGGGGTCCACCTGAAACTTTACAAAGATTTCCCGTCCTGGGTGGTTGGTAAAACCCCACAAGAAATGGCGGCGGCCGCCATGGGCTGGACTATTGCCGTGCCGCAGGGGCGCGCCGAAGGGACGTTGACGAAAGATGGTGTTGAAACGCCCGTCAAAGGCAGCGGTTACCGCGATCACAATTGGGGCAAGGTTCCCGTGTCCGCCGGGAAACGCAATTGGTATTGGGGCAAGCTGCACACGCCCGAGTATTCCGTCGATTACTCGGTCATGATCCTGCGTGACGGCCCGCCACAGTTTAGCTGCCTTGTCTTCTCAAAGGATGGCGCGGTCATTGACCCGGTCTTTAACCGCGAAGGTTTAACGATGACCGGTTCGGTGGAAGATATGGTCCCGGCGAGCGAGAGTGAGTTGGGGCTGCCCTACGGCAAAACCCTCAAAATGCAGGCCGCTCAGGGCGATTTCGCGATTGAATTCTAGATCGACCAAGACCACCTTGTTATGGTCGAGCGCCCCTTGAAAGAATGCGCCCCCAACGGGGAACCCGCCTACCGCTACCTTGGGAACGAAACCATTCGCATCACCAAAGCGGGCGAAACGCAGGAGTTCAAAACACAGGCCCTACACGAGATCGTCTTCACCATCCGCGAAGATGATCACTATGACGGGTACGACGGCTAAAAAGCCACCGCCGGGGCGCACAAGGCCCCGGCATCACTCACTTTTTTCAGACCCAAAAGATCAAGGCATCGACCTGTGCCCCACACACCGGCCACAGGGACGGTCGTCCTCTGGCATCTAACTCCTTCAAAAGGAAAGACCATGGAAATCTCACGCAGATCCTTTCTGACTTCAACCGCGCTCGGAGCAGGGCTTCTGCTTGTGCCAGGCTTGCGCTCTGTGGCGATGGCCCAAACGCCTAAATTCGTCATTGGCAACTACGAAGCGCCAAGCCTGTACGATCAGGCTGCCCAGGAAATCGTGACAGATCGAGACGATGGCTATCACAACGACGGAAACCCGCGCCATTACGAGTGGTGGTACTTTGATTTGTTTACCGTTTTAGGGCTCAAGGCCGCAGTGGTCCTTATGGATCGCCCATTGATCATGTTGGACAACCCAGATCTGCCGCCGATGATGATGTTGAATGTCGAACTTCCCGATGGCACTAACCGTGATTTTCAGGTGCCATTCCCTGGCGTGGACTTCATCGCGGCCGAAGATCATTGCGACGTGAGGCTGGGTAACAACTGGCTTAAAGGGCGCTACCCGAATTGGCAGCTTCACGCTGAGCATGAAGATGTGGTCGTGGACCTTGAACTTGTTGCGACCGTTGAATCTTGGCGTGCGGGATCAGGTGCGATGTACTTCGATGAAGCTCTGACCGTGTTTAACGCGCATGTCGTGCCCGCGCCGCGTGGCGTTGTGAATGGTACCATTCAAGTCGCGGGCGAAACCATCGCCATCGAAGACGGCATGGGCTACCATGACCACAATTGGGGCAACGCCGGCATCGAAGGTGTTCTCAAGGCGTGGCACTGGGGCCGTGCTGAATGTGGGGAATTCACGTTGAATTTTTCGTACATTGAACACAACTCCGACTACGGCAACAAGGTCGTCTGCAAGTTCATGTTGGCAAAAGGCAGTGAAATCTTGCTGAGTACGGGTGCGTTCGAGGACAGTTTTGTTGGTGAAATCCACGTGGGCCCGCAGTCCGGGAACGGCTGGCCGGACGGCTTCTTGATCGAAACGCCCTACAATGGCGACAAAATCCGCATCGAGATTTCGGGCAATCACCTTTTGAGTGACGCGCTTAATACCGAACAAGAGCCGAATGATGAAACCGCACAACCCGGTTATATCCGACTTGCCGGTGACATCAGGATGACAGTGCCTCTCGATGGCGGCGTCGAGGTCGCAACCGGCGAAATCATACACGAAATGTCCTTCTCGGAAGCGATCCCCAAAGCGGAAGCAAACTGGCTTCTGTAAGTCACAATTCGTCCCCTTGGGCCTCGAGACGCCGTTCCTTGAGCCGTTGTTGGACCCCAAGCTTGAGAGCCCCTTTCTAGGGGCCTTCTAGTAGGCAACTTCATCACCCGAAAACTGAAGGGTGAGCGCTTTCGGCCCCTATTAACTAAAGGTCATACGACACATTTCAGCGCAGGTAGGCTTCGGCGGTTGCGCCCTTCCGCAATCAAAAACAACTTACACCTCACCCGTAGAACGGTGGGTTTTGTTGTTTTTTGGGATTGGTGAAGCCAAGATCGAAGCCAAGTCCTCGTAGAGCTCAGTTACTTGACCGTAAGCGTTGCATCTATCGTAAGTGTTCGATTGTTAGAGGAAAATGGCCGCCTACTATGCACACTAAGCTCAAGCGTGTAATGGCACAGTGCATGAGATCTGGTTCGACGGGGCGTGGATCACTGATGGCCGAAGGCGACGGCGCCACCTCGCATAGTGCTAAATTGTCTGCCGGAGCCTGCAAGATACTTAACGAAAGAAACTATGATGAAACGTTCACTGATAAATTCGATCCTTACCGAGGGTGACGCCTTCATTCGGTCCTTTGGCTACGTGATGCCACCGTTCGCCTATCAATCACCTAGCGAACTCAAGGCGAGTGATCATTCTATGATCAGGGAACGCGGTATGGGGTGGGACATCACAGACTATGGCCAGGGCAAGTTCGACGAATTGGGACTGTTCTTGTTCACAGTCCGCAATGGTCTCGAAGCTGATCTAAAAAGCGGCAATGGAATGTTATATGCAGAGAAGATCATGATCAGCCGCGATAAGCAGCTGTCCCCTATGCACAAACACTTTGTAAAAGCCGAAGACATCATCAACCGTGGTGGCGGCACCTTGGTTCTAGAATTATTTTCCAGCGACAAGACTGGTGAAATTGACCCATCCGCTGACGTTGTTGTTCCTGTTGACGGACGTTTGAAGACCTTGCCTGCTGGCGGACTTTTGAAACTTGAACCGGGTGAAAGTGTCACGCTGATGCCCGGTGTCTGGCATGCGTTTTGGGGCGAGGGGGGCGACGTGCTAATTGGCGAAGTTTCCACCGTCAACGACGATCGAAATGACAATAAGTTCAAGATGGAAATCGGGCGGTTTGCATCGATTGAAGAGGACGAAGCCCCCAAACATCTTTTGGTTTCGGACTATGACACTTTTCTGTAGCCGCCTAGAACAGGTGGCGCTCTTTCGCGAAGAGTGCCGCCTGAGTGCGGTTTGAGACGCCAAGCTTTGACAGAAGGTTCTTGACGTGCAGCTTTACAGTGACTTCCTGAATGTCGAGATTTCTAGCGATTTCTTTATTCGACAGTCCTAGGCATAATTGTTCCAATGTCTGCATTTCACGAGCAGACAAATTCGCAAACTCACCGCTTGCTTTCTCTTTAGGATCGTTCGACCCGAAATCAAACGGGATATAACGCTCACCCGCGAGAATGAACTTAATAGCGTTTACCAGCGTGTCCGCAGTCAAGGATTTCGGAATGAAACCGTGCGCACCACGATCCATGGCAGAGTTCGCCACGTCGCGGTTAGCAACGCCGGACATAATGGCGACCTTCGCGACAGGGTGGGCCGCGCGTGCTTTCGTAAGCCCATCTAGCCCGTCCATTCCGGGCATATTGTAATCTAGTATCAATAGATCGATAGAATCGATCCCGCCCATCAATTCCAAAGCCGCGTCCAGGTCGGGGGCTGTCAGAACATTGAATTCTTCGACGGTTCTTAGGTAAGCCGCGATTGTATCGCGAACGAGATCATGATCGTCGGCTAGAAGAATATTAGGCATAGTTTATCGTCCTTAATTTCCACCGAAACTTGCACATCAAATATGATCTAAAAGTGGCAGACCTATACCAAAGTATAGATCGCTATGCCGATGCCCCAAACTAATTTTTCGAGTTTCTTCTAAATTTAAGTCATGTGATCAAAGGAAACGGAAAATGGCTGCACTAACCCGCTCACGGATATCGATCCTTTCTGTTGTTTTCGCTACGCTTTTTGCGTCGAGTGCGGCATCTCAAGATGGGATGGCGCTTCAAGTTGTGCCAAGCGCGACGTCTTCGGACATTATTGAGTTTAGCCGTGAAACGCTGGATGCGTTTGATCAAGTCGAGTTCACGACGACAACAATTTGGACCGACGGTGACACCCATTTCTCAGGTGTTTCGCTTAAGGCCTTGTTGGAAAGCATTGATGCAAACGGCTCCACAATCGAAATGGTCGCACTTAATGATTACGCGGTGACGATGCCGATTTCCGACTTAGAAGACGGCGCGCCTATCATTGCAACGAGAATGGATGGGAACATCATGTCGGTACGTGACAAAGGGCCGTTTTGGGTGGTTTTTCCGTATGACAGCGACACAAAGTACAGCACCGAAGTCACCTATGCGCGCAGTATTTGGCAATTGACCCGCTTAAACATCATAGATTGATGAGGGATCGCACCCTAGGGTGGTCTCAGTCCAAGGGGTTAACGTGAGAATGAACTCAGGAAAGTACCGACTCTCGATACTGGCAGGCCTAGGCCTGTTGGTCTTGTTGTTGGGTCTAATGGTGACCAATCTTTTGTCACAGCTACGCGATCTCTCGACGGCGCAGGGTGACAGCACGCAATGGAGCATTTCCCAACTTGATACGGAATTCGCCAATCTAAATGCGGACCTTTTAGATCAATTGGCGACAGGGCGCTTTTCAGACGAAGATCTAAAGTTGCGGGTCGACATTACGCTAAGTCGCCTCGATATCGTGAACTCCGGTCGCGCGGCGCGGATTATCGGTGAAAACGATGAGCTTACTTCTTTGATACGTGACCTCGGCCAGTTTGAAGAACTGGCGATATCTGTTTCGGATAGTTCGAACCCACTCACGGATGATCAGATTGCAGATTTGTTAACGATCGTCACAGAACTACGCCCCAATGTCCGCAGAATAGCTTTGCTTGGCCTAAGCCTTTCAGCCGAGCAATCTCAACAACGCCGTGCCCAGTTTGCTGGACAACTGCGGCGCACCGGGGGCATTGCGATTGTACTGCTTGTTTTGATGGGCGCTCTTTTGATGTTGCTGGACCGCATGTTCCGTCAAGCGGCCAAGAATGACGCGGCACTTCAGTCATCGGCAAAGCTGCTTAGCTCTACAGTCTCTGCGTCGCTCGACGCGATTGTAACTGCGAACGGAGCAGGTGAGATCATCGACTTTAATGCATCAGCCGAGAACGTGTTTGGTTGGAGCCGAAGTGAGATTATCGGAAAATCTATGGAGGAAACTTTCATCCCTCATCATATGCGCGATGCGCACCACAATGGGATGCGACGTTATATCAAAACCGGTCAGCCACGGGTTGTGGATGCGGGGCGGGTTGAATTGTCGGCGTTGCGCAAAAGCGGCGAAGAGTTTCCAGTCGAACTGAACATCACCTCTACCGAGGATGAGGATGGCGTAAAATTCATTGCCTACATTCGGGACATCAGCGAACGCAAGATTGCGGAACAAGAACTGGTAGATGCACGCGATCGCGCGGAACGTACAGACAAGGCCAAGTCGCAGTTCCTGACCTTGATTAGCCACGAAATGCGCACGCCGTTGAACGGTATTATGGGCGTGTTGGATCTGCTTAAGACGACCAAACTATCATCTGTACAGGAACGTTACGCCGACATCGCGCTCGCATCGAGCGAGATTCTTTTGGAACACACAAATGAGGCGCTCGATGTTACGCGCATTGAAACGGGCGACCTGAAACTCACGCTTCAGCAGTTTAGTCTACCGGAATTGGTTAATGGTCTGGCAGATGTCCTTGAACCGTTAGCCCGTGAAAAGGAACTACGCCTAATCGTAGAATTGGGCGATCCTGTCTGTATGGATTTCTACGGGGACAAAAATCGCATTCGCCAAATTTTGACAAACCTTATCGGCAACGCGATTAAGTTTTCAGATAGTGGCCAAATCACTGTGAAGGTAGACGGAATCCACGGCCCGGAACATTCGTCGGTGAAGTTCAAAGTTTCTGACACAGGGTCTGGAATCGAACCGGAACACCAAGAACAAGTGTTCGACGCCTTTGTCGCGCTTGCCCCAAGCGAAGGGCGGCAATCACGCGGCGATGGCCTTGGGCTGTCAATTTCTCAAAAAATTGCGCGTCGAATGGACGGTGATATCAGCCTGAAAAGTGAGGTCGGGGTCGGATCAACGTTCACCTTAACGGTCCCTTTGCAGCGCCGGGAAGAGGTGCCAAATAGCGATGCAACGGACGAAGATCCGGTCGCTCCGTCCATGAAGCCATGCAAAGTTCTGGTTGTCGAAGATAATAGCATCAACCGCAAAGTGTTAAGCGATATGCTTGAAGGAATGGGACACCACGTGACCCAAGCCGTCAACGGTGCTGACTGCATCGAAAAATCTGCACAGTTAGAATTCGACGTCATATTTATGGATATCAGCATGCCGGTCATGAATGGAATTGAGGCTGCACGCAGACTTAGGCACGACAATGGCCCCAACGCTGAGACGCGGATTATCGGGCTAACGGCACACGGCCGCGAAGAGTATCGCGAAGCGGCGGAACAAGCTGGAATGAACACGTTCCATACCAAGCCCATTCGCCTCGATGCTTTGCGGTCAATCATTGCTGAGTTGTCTGTGGCCGATCCTGTGCCCATGGTTTCTGCTAAGCACCCAGACGCGTTGGGCGAGATGCGCGATGCACTTGGTGCTGAGCAAGCGAGCGCTGTCGGGGAACAGTTCTTTAATGAGCTCGGAGAATTCGCCTCACAGGCCCGAGAAGGCCTCTTTGAAGGAGAGCCATTGGCACTTGCAGAGGCGGCGCACAAAATGAAAGGCGCTGCGTCGCTTTTTGGCTTTGAAGAGCTGGAGCCTTTGTTGGAAAAGGTAGAAAAAGACGCGCGTCAAGGGGCGGTTCCTGACCTCATCGCGCAGCTGGACGTTCTCGAGCGCTGCGCCCGCAAAGCAGAGTCGGACTTCTATGTGCGGATGTCGGTGCCGTCCTAGGATATCCTTTCGGCGGGCCACCTATCCGACCGAGTAGTCGACCTATTCCCTCTTTTTGTAACCTACACCCTCGGGCGGGGGGCCTTTAGGCGTTCAGTCTTTATTTCTTTGTTCATCAACAACACGGGCCGCTTGGAGGGGCCCAATTGAAAGGACTAAGAAAATGACAAAAATGAAAAATATCATCGTAGTCGGTGGCGACGGGTTTTGCGGCTGGCCAACAGCTCTGCACTTGTCTGGACAAGGTCACAACATCACTATCGTGGACAACATGTCACGCCGAGAGATCGATGCAAAAATGGGCGCCGACAGCTTAACGCCAATTGCCTCAATGGAAGATCGCCTTCTTGCTTGGAAAGAGAAAACGGGTCTCACGATCAAGTTCGAGAAGATCGATGTCGCACGTGAATTTGACCGCATTCGTGAGCTTATGGCTGCAGTGAAGCCCGATACCATCATCCATTTCGGAGAACAGCGTGCCGCGCCGTATTCGATGAAAGGCGTGAGCGAGAAACGCTACACAGTCGACAACAACATTTCTGGCACACACAATCTGCTTGCAGCATCCGTTGAGCTCGGCTTGGACGCGCACTTTGTTCACCTCGGAACAATGGGTGTTTACGGTTACGACGACGATGGCATCGAAATCCCAGAAGGATACCTTCCTGTTTACATCCCAGGCGACGACAAGAAGATATTCCAGCGTCACATCCTGTACCCAACCAATCCGGGCAGCGTGTACCACATGACCAAGTCCATGGATCAGTTGCTGTTTCAGTTCTACGCAAAGAACGACCAAATGCGTATTACCGACCTGCACCAAGGGATTGTTTGGGGAACGCAGACGAACGAAACTCGCTTGGACGAGCGGCTTATCAATCGCTTTGACTATGACGGTGATTACGGAACGGTGCTCAATCGTTTCTTGATGCAGGCTGTCGTTGGGCATCCATTGACTGTGCATGGCACAGGCGGGCAAACCCGCGCATTCATTCACATTCAGGATACAGTGAAATGTCTTGCATTGGCTGTTGCAAACCCGCCAGTGCGTGATGGCAAAGTCGCGATCATGAACCAAATGACGGAGACGCACACCGTGCGGGAGCTTGCTAAGCTTGTTTCTGAAACGTCTGGCGCCAAGATTGCGAATGTCGACAATCCGCGCAACGAAGCGGCAGAAAATGATCTGCGTGTCTCGAACAAGACCTTCATCTCATTGGGCCTAAAACCTGTGACACTGGCAGAAGGCTTAATGGATGAAACGCAGCACATCGCGGCAAAGTACGCAGGACGTTGCATCCGGAAAATGATCCCTTGTGTCTCGACATGGACCGACAATCAGCGCCCTGGCGTGATTGATCCGGAAAACTCGCGAGCGGCTTAACGGGTCGGCACTGTCGCAGCGTTCCGCTTGGAGGTGGAACGCTGCGATTTAGTCGACTCTACCTCAGAACAAATCGGTGAAAACTATGCGAATGATTGGCATTGGGCTTATAGGGATTCTCCTTGCAGGCGTGGCTCTCCTGCTTTCAACGACGGGGCTTTTGGAAAGAGGGCAACACTATGTTGGCACTTTAAAACACGATCAAAGTCTTGTTTTTGAAGACCGCAAGGCTGTTGAATCGAGTGGCGAAGACATTGCGATGGTCTATCGATCCAACCCAAACCATCCGGTTATTCTTTCTGGGCTTCCGGCCTTTCAAAGCATTCAGTTCAATCTTCCATTGGATGCGCGACCTACATCTGGATACCTCCAAATCAATGCAACACTACAGGCTCTCGAGGGCGTTGAAGGGGTTCTTCGGATTTCCATTGACGGGACCAAGAGAGGCGAAGTGTTGCTGCGTCCAGGCGTGGTCGAGCGTTCCCTGCAAATTCCGCTTTCACCGACGGATTTTGTTAGGGACCAGTTGGTCGTCTCTTTCTCACTACAAGGCGAGGGCCCGGGCTCTTCCTGTTCTAGGAACGAAGGTTTGGAAGCCGTCGTTGAGATTGAGACGACCAGCCTTTTGGCTCTGACCTTAGATCGTGAGTTGGAGACACCACGTGACAGGGTACATGCATGGGGCAATTTAGTACGCGTTGCATGGCCAGATTGGTTGCAGCAAGAAGAACGCATTCGGCGTCTAATCCTCGCTTCACAATTCGAGATGGAAGGCATCCAATCCGTGATGGTCGATGGGCAATCGAATGATGCACTGACGACCAATGATATGCGTAATGCATTACCGTTTTTTGAGGCGCAGGAAGATGACCTCGGGGGTGCTGATTGGCCTAAAGAGCTAGCACAAAGCGGCGCAAACGCGGGCATTCGTCACTTTTATCGGGGTACAACATGGCGTGAACGATATGATTTACGAGATGACCCAGCCTTAAGAGTGCCTGCGACCTTGGAACTTCATCTCGCGCTTGGGCGGCAAATACACCCTCAGGGCTGGACCGTTACAGTCGCGCTCAATAACCGCCTTGTGTATCAAGAAATCGTTGCTCCAGAGGACACTAAGTTTGAAGCTTCTGTGCCCCTTCCTGAAGAAATGCAAACCCGCGAAAACGTTATCGAAATTAGTGTGATTTCACCACACCGGTCCGTCGGTGAATGCGATAACGGGCCAGAGCTAATTGCCGAGTTATTGCCGACAACCGCGCTTTATCATGGCGATGCGACATATAACGATTCAATTGATGAACTTCGGGCCACACTCGAGTGGCTTGACCGGTTGAATGTTTGGGCCTTCGCGGATTTATCAGCATCTGATGCCCAAGTGGCGAGTGCGATGTTGGGGGCGTTGCTGCCGGATGCTGTTGCTATCGGCCCGAATACTGAATCCGCAAACATCATTCTAACGTCTACCAATCGCAGCATTGCAGCTTTTCCAAGCTCAGGGCCAGTTTGGTTGGTCACACGAGATCCCATATCCCAAAAACTGGTGGCAGAAGTCATCCAAGAAGGTTCCGAATTGCCGCGTCATGGTCTGGGGATCCTAGTTGTTCCAAATGGCGTCAACCTGACGGATGTGGCCGGATGAGCGATGCAGATGATAAGCGCGAACAGATCAATTTCATTTCTGTAGATAGCGCGCCGAAACGATTTGCGGGTGCCGTGACTGAGTGGCACGCCCCGAAAATGTTAGTGGTCTTTGTGGCGCTTGCAACGCTGCAGCTTTGGCTCGTCAACTTGGAGGCCGCGGCGCGGATCTTTCCAAACCATGATTACGTTTTTTCGCCTCACGAAGGGCGCCATGCGATTGCGATCCGGATTTTTTTAATCTCGTTCTTTGTCTCATTTGCCGCATTTAGCAATGGAGACATACGCGGGCGCGTTTTGTTTGGGCTCGATATGGTTCTCACGTTTCTAGCGGGATGCGCTGTTTTCGATTTGGGGAATTTGGCTGCACACAGCGTTATCGGCCAATCTCTGTCGTTACATTTCAGCGCGATCCTCTCGGGGCTTTTCGGCTTTGCGATCTATTCCTTCAAATTGCTTGAACGTGGGTTAATGCCTGCGCGCATTCGGATCGAACATATTCCCGTTAGTCAGGGGCGCGCATTTTGGCGCATCGGCGTTACATTGCTGGTCGCGACGATTGTTTCGATCTGGGTCGGTGGAATGGACATTCGGCTTGTTGAAGTACTGCGGCAATGGACCTTGTTAGGGGGCATCGGGCCGGGGGTATTTTTATTTTTGCCGACGCTGTTTGGGCAGCTTTACTTGCTGGCTGTTTACGATGTTTGGACTGCCAAAACGCCGGACTTTAGGCCCCCTGTTTCCGTGATCGTGCCTGCTCACAATGAGTCCTACATCATAAAGGATACCATCAACGCGATGGACGTCGCGGCACAGCACTATGGCGGCGATGTTCACATCCTAATCATGAACAACAATTCAACGGATGATACCGAAGATATCGCGCGCGCGGCTCTCGCAGCTTGCAAGGCCGCAAAGGGGCGGGTGATCAATGTTCCCAAGCCTGGAAAGTCGAACGCGTTGAATGCTGGCTTGGATGCCTGTGAAACTGAATTCCTCGTTCGCGTAGACGCAGATACATTGGTTGGAGAGGATAATTTCTCGCGCGCGATGCCATACTTTGCCAACCCGCAAGTCGGGGTTGTTGGTGGGGTCCCGGTTCCGCCCGGCGGGGCGCTCTTTGATCGTGCGCGCCTTCTCGAGGTTCTGGTGAAACATGGGTTCTACTCGGTTGCTATGGGCGCGGTGAATGGCGTCGTGGGCATCCCTGGAATGTTCGTTGTCTATCGGACCCACCATCCACGTTACCTTGGCGGATTTGTTGAGGGCATGAATGGCGAAGACACTGACATTTCGTTGCGTATTGGCGAACTTGGTTTCCACTCAGTCGTTGATCCGAGGATCCGCTATATTTCCGAGGTTCCGTCGTCTTATAGCCATATGCGTGAGCAGCGGATGAGATGGTTCCGTTCGATCTATCATATCTCTTCGAGATGCCGCGATTTGATTTACGGGCCCAACAAGACGCTCCGCGGTAAGATCATCCTGCCATATATGCTGATCAATTCTGCCCGCCGTGCGATGTTGGTTCCGCTGATTCTCTATGGGGTGCTTGAATGGGGGCTTCGACTTAATCCTGACAGCCCGATCATTTGGCAATCAATCGTCGCTGTCACAACGGGGGCGCCAGCGATCATGGCTGTTCTAGCATCGCTCTTGAATGGGGTGCCCAAAGGTATTCTTGCGCTGCCCGAATACCTGATCTTCCGAGTGCTTCGCGCATACTTCACTCTCGAGTCTATGCTGAGCATTTTAGTAGACGTGAAGGGAGAGGATCTAGAGCACGTTATTCGTCTAGACATTGTTTCAGATAAGCCAATTCGCGTAGCCTAAAGGCGGAATCTGAAGCCATAACAATCCTCCAAGACGCACCTTAAATAGCGAAGGATGTCGTGTCCGTAGGGCAGGGCCTAAATCGCTCTTAATTCTTGAACAAGAACCGTATGCGTAAGCATCAACTGGAATTGGGTGCTCTAGCTGGGGGGCTTCCTAATAGTCCAGCTTAAGCAGTGTAGCCTGAACGAAACTTTTCTAGAGCTGTGGTGAGTTCGGATTCTTTGCGGGCGAACCTTGAGGTCGGGACCGGTACGGAGATCGCATAAACACCACCCCCTGGTTCACTGATTGCAAACCCCAAGGCGCTTACACCATCGGTGTGTTCGCCTTCGTCGCGTGCAAGGGTTCCGGTTCGGATTGCTTCAATTTCGGCGAGCAGGCCGGTCAGATCGTGCTTTGTGTCTGGCCGATCTTCAAATTCTTCTATGATCCGTTTGGTGGCTTCTGTTTGATCGAAGGTCGCCAATGCTGCCTTCCCATTCGCCGTCGTTGTAAGTGGAAAGGACTCACCGATGCTTGAGACAGTGCGCAGTCTTTGACTGCCAATAACCTGATCGATAAATCGCATCCGCTTTCCTTCAAGGACCGCCAGATCAACGGTTTCTCCGGTGGTCTCTGAAATCTTTTTCATCAAGGGACGCAATCTATCGCGGATCGCACTCGATCGCGCTTGAGCCAGACTTTGGATTTCGGGGCCTAATCTGATTCCAGCGTTGCCCTTCTCAATTGAAATGAAACCCTCCGATTCCAGAGCAGCAACAATTCGCTGTACCGTAGAACGGGGCAGTTCGACCCGTGAGGCGATCTGACCGAGACTGAGTCCAGCTGTAGATTGCCCCAGCGCCTTAAGAATGTCGGCGGCCCGGGTGATGACTTTAATGCCTTGATTTTTATGATCTTTCTGATCGTCCAAGAACTGTTCCTCTTTTAATGCGTGCGCCGTTAGCAGGTGATTTAGCCTAGGTGCGTTCTGAA
This sequence comes from Octadecabacter algicola, assembly GCF_021532625.1. Lineage (GTDB taxonomy): Bacteria > Pseudomonadota > Alphaproteobacteria > Rhodobacterales > Rhodobacteraceae > Octadecabacter > Octadecabacter algicola. Next base: position 1,345,916 of record NZ_JAKGAR010000001.1, on the reverse strand, counting down.
TCCAAATCAATACTTGACCGCCTGGCAGTACATGTGCACCATTGTGCGGGACAGCTGATTGAGCACTGGGAGGAACAGATGAGCATCACGATCCGCGGAATTGATTTTCAAGCAAACGACGATAACGACATGGGGCTCGAGTTCGTGAACCTGAGCCACCGTTTCGGGTATCAGTGCCCGAACTGGCCTTACTTCAAAGACGTCGCAATCGAGCGCAAACACTACATGGCCAAGTCTGGGGTTCTATCGCAAACCATTACGACGACAATGCATGTGACAACTCACATCGACGCACCTGCGCACGTTGTTCAGGGCACGCCTTTCATTGACGAAGTGCCATTGCCGCATTTCTTCGGGTCTGGACTGGTCGTTTCGATTCCAAAGAAAAAGTGGGAAAGCATCACGGGCGAAGACCTGGAGAAAGCCTGTGGCCATGCGATCCGCAAGGGTGACGTACTGATCATCAACACTGGCTGGCACAAAGAATACGAGGATGGCGATTACTTTGCGTATTGCCCTGGCCTTGTTCAGTCTGCCGCAGATTGGATGGTTGAAAAGGGCGTTAAGGTTGTCGGTCACGACACCCAAGCCAACGATCATCCGCTCGCCACAGCGATTGGCCCACAGCGCAACGGTCCAATTCTACCACATCTGGAAGAAGAGTATCGTGAATGGTCTGGTGGCAACGATTGGAAAGACGACTTCCCTGAGTGGGAGCCAGTTCACAACACATTGTTCTCAAACGGCATTCTCGGAATCGAAAATGTTGGCGGTGATCTCGATAGCGTCACAGGCAAGCGCGTGACATTCGCGTTCTTCCCGTGGAACTGGGATCGCGGCGACGGTTGTATTATCCGTTTGGTCGCCATCACCGACAAAGAGCAGGCGTACCGTATCGAAGCAGGCGAACGCTTCTAGAACATTTGGGCATCGCCAACCGATGGCGATGCCCTTCGTTCTTTTGGGAGGGGGAATGATGCTAATCAAACGTTATGACGATGCTGAGACCTATGAGGCGCCCAATCATTGGGATGTTACAGGGCTGCGGTTACAGGGCTTCGAAGATGGAGGCCCGACCAATCAATGGATCGGCTTTTCCCAATTCTTGCCTGGCGGCGGGGCAGGGCCAGACAGCACGCCATTCGAAAAAGTCTATGTCGTTCTCGAAGGCGAGATGACGATCGAATGGGACGGCCAGACCGAGGTGCTGCGCGCAATGGACAGTTGCACCATCCCACCCGGCCAAGTGCGCCAGATCGAAAACAAATCCAATCACGTCTGTAAGATGCTGGTTGTTATGCCGTACCCACCGGGAGCGAAGTAATGAGCACAATTTCCAATCCGCTTGAGATGTTCGACGTCAAAGGTAAGACCGCACTGATTACTGGCGCATCCGGTGCCTTCGGAATGGTTGCCGCGCGGGTCCTTTCGGGGGCGGGCTGTAATCTGGTTCTGGTCGCAGGAAATCAGGACGCGTTGGATGATATTGCGGACGAATGCCGCGGTGCAGGTTCCAAAGTTGTGGCCGTAAACAAACGCCCTACAGATGAACTTATCTGTGCCGAACTTGTGCAAGCAGCGGTCGATGAATTTGGCGGGCTCGATATCCTTGTTGTGGCGTCTGGTATGAACAAGATCGCGATGATCAATGACATGTCGCCCGAAACATTTACGTCAGTAATGGATGCCAATGTTACGCAAAGCTGGTTATTGGCTCGTGCCGCAGCCGCGCAAATGAAAGCGCAAGGAAATGGTGGCAAAATCGTCCTTGTCAGCTCGGCTCGGGGTCTCCTTGGTCACCCTGCTGGATACACGGCCTACTGTGCGTCCAAGTCTGCGGTAGACGGCATCACCAAGTCGCTGGGTTGTGAATTGGGGCCGACGGGGATCACGGTAAATGCCATCGCGCCAACTGTGTTCCGGTCTCCACTCACGCAGTGGATGTTCGAAGACGACGAAAAGGCAAAAGCAGTCCGCGCCGGGTTTCTTGCACGTGTTCCGAAAGGACGGCTTGGCGAACCCGAGGACCTGTCTGGTCCACTCCTGTTTTTAGCGTCAAAGGCGTCCGATTTTTATACAGGGCATATTCTTTATGCTGATGGCGGATACACCGCAGGATGACCAATAAACGGGATATCGCGGTTATCGGTGCTGGATTAATGGGGCATGGCATTGCGCTCACGTTCGCGCGGGCTGGCTGCCATGTGTACATCACGGACCCGATGGCCGAGACATTGGCCACCGTCAAAGATCGCGTCGCCGAAAGCCTGAAGTTAATGGGCGTGGATGAGCTAGAATGCGAGTGTGTGCTGGCCAAGATCCGCCCTGTGGACACTCTGGCAGCGGCCGTCTCGGGGGCGACAGCCGTATTTGAAGCGGCACCAGAAAAGCTGGAGCTGAAGCAATCGATCTTTGCCCAGTTGGAAGAGCATGCGCCTGAAGACGCCATTCTGGCGTCAAACACCTCTGTCATTCAGATCAGCAAAATTATGGAGGGGTTAACGACCCGCCACCGTGCCGTCGGGACCCATTGGTGGAACCCGCCACACATGATCCCGTTGGTCGAAGTCATTAAGACAGAATGGACTGATCCAAGCGTGGCCCAATGCATGCATGATCTGCTTGCCGAAGCGGGCAAGACCCCGGTGATGGTCGAAAAGGACGTGCCCGGTTTCATCGGCAATCGCCTGCAACACGCTCTTTGGCGCGAAGCCATTTCATTGGTTGAGAACGGGATATGTTCGGCCAAGGCTGTAGACGATGTCGTCAAAGCCAGCTTTGGACGTCGCTTGGCGGTTTTGGGGCCTTTGGAAAATGCCGACCTCGTCGGGATTGAACTGACCCATGACATTCATGCTCAGGTCTTGTTTGACTTGGAAACGACACCGGACCCGTCCCCTTATCTCCAAAAACTACGAGACGAGGGACGCGACGGTATGGCGAGCGGTAAAGGGTTCCGAGACTGGAACGAAGGCGATCTAGAGGCAACAAAAGCCCGCGTCGCTCAACATCTGAAAAAGCTAGAGGCAATACTGCCACACTGATCATTCTTTGGGAGGAGACAATCATGGCTATCAAGACAAACAGACGGAAACTACTCGGAGGGTTGGCTGCAACGGCGGCCGCGCCAGCAATCCTATCGGCGACGCGCGCATATGCGCAGACACCTACTTTGCGGGTCGGGCATGTTAGCCCACGCACAGGGCCATTGGCTGGCTTTGCGGAAGCTGACGATTACATTCTGGAAGGTATCCAGGCTGCGTTTTCGGGAGGCATCGAAAACAATGGCAAGTCCTACAACATTGAAATCATTTCTAAGGACAGCCAATCGAACCCGAACCGTGCTGCAGAAGTCGCAGCTGACTTGATCCTTGGTGACGAGGTCGACATTATCGTTGCCGCGTCAACGCCTGACACAGTGAACCCGGTCGCAGATCAAGCCGAGATTAACGAAGTGCCTTGCGTTACGACTGACTGTCCATGGCAGCCGTATTTCTTTGGCCGCAACGGCGTGCCGGGTGAAGGTTTCCAAAGCACCTATCACTTCTTCTTTGGTATTGAAGACTGGATCGCCGCGACTTTGGATATGTGGTCCAAAGCGGATATGGGAACGCAAGTTGCTGGACTGTTCCCGAATGACGCGGACGGTAACGCGTTTGGTGATCCAGAACGTGGCTTGCCGCCAGCGATGGCTGCGGCGGGCTATACTGTAACAGACCCAGGTCGGTATCAGCCGCTTTCAGACGATTTTTCCAACCAGATCGCCGCATTCAAAGAGGCGGGTTGTACAATCGTGACTGGCAACATGATCCCGCCAGACTTTGCGACGTTCTGGGCTCAGGCAGCGCAGCAAGGATTTAACCCCAAGATCGTCACGATCGGTAAGGCGTTGTTGTTCCCGTCCGTTATCGAAGGCCTCGGCGATCGCGGAAATGGTCTAACGACCGAGGTTTGGTGGTCCCCGCATCACCCTTACACGTCTTCTCTAACGGGCACGTCTTCGCGTGATCTGGCCGAAGGGTACACTGCGGCCTCTGGTCGTCCATGGACACAACCGATTGGGTTCAAGCACGCATTGTTCGAAGTCGTTGCCGACGTTGTCGCACGCGCCGAAGATTTGGACGATCCTGCGGCCATTGTTGCGGCTATTTCATCGACCAATTTGAACACCATGGTTGGCCCGGTGAACTGGGATAACGGCCCGATCAACAACGTCACTAAGACACCGCTTGTCGGCGGTCAGTGGCAGCGACAGGGAGACGGCTTCGAGTTGCAGATCGTAGGAAACGCATCGGCACCCGAAATCCCGATCACCGCTGACTTGCAACTGTTGAACTAAGGAGAAAAATCTTGCCCGCAATCCTTTCCATTTCAGGACTTAGCAAGTCTTTCGGCGCCGTAGTGGTCGCCGATGAGACCAGCTTCGACGTCCAAGAAGGTTCCGCAGTTGGAATCCTCGGACCAAACGGTGCGGGCAAGACATCCTTGTTCAATTTAATCACGGGCACATTGCGGCCAAATGCGGGCCGGATCGAATTTGGGGGCACGGACGTAACGGCCCAATCCGCCGCGAAGCGCTGCAAGATGGGGATCGCTCGGTCGTTCCAAGTGCCGCAACCGTTTGGCGGCATGACGGTTTTCGAAAACGCACTCGTTGGCGCGACACAGGGCGCGGGTCTGTCTGGACGCGATGCGCAAACCTTTGTCTTGGAGGTATTGGAGGCAACGGGGCTGATCGACAAAGCGAATACTCGGGCAGGATCTCTGTCATTGCTCGACCGTAAGAGACTGGAAATGGCGCGGGCATTGGCAGCAAAGCCAAAGCTGTTGCTGCTGGACGAAATCGCGGGTGGCCTAACCGACGGCGAATGCGTTGCCCTTATCGAGACCATTCGAAATGTACATGCCTCCGGTACGACGATCATCTGGATCGAACACGTCGTCCATGCGCTACTCGCCGTTGTCGAAAAACTCATCGTCATCGATTTCGGTAAGAAAATTGCTGAAGGAGAACCTAAGGCCATCATGGATAGCGCAGAAGTAAAAGAAATCTATTTGGGGGTGGATCCCGATGTCTGACCCATTGCTTTCATTGGCGGGCCTTGATGCCCACTACGGGGATTTTCAAGCGCTTTACGGTGTCGATATGGATGTTCACGCAGGCGAAGTCGTGGCCATTATCGGTGCAAACGGCGCAGGCAAAACGACCTTGATGCGGTCGATCACTGGACTCGTGGCAAACCAATCTGAGCAAATTCAATTTCACGGGCAGCCCATTGGCGGCTTGCGCGCGGATCAAGTCGCGTACCTCGGTCTGGCAATGGTCCCCGAAGGGCGTCAGCTTTTCCCGTCACTCAGCGTTGAAGAAAACCTGCTTGTTGGTGGAACCGTAGGTCGCGCGGGTCCTTGGACCCTTGCGAAGATTTACAGCATGTTCCCGATCCTTGAAGAACGCAGAAAGCAAAAATCCACGTCTTTGTCTGGTGGGCAGCAACAGATGGTCGCCATCGGTAGGGCCCTCCTTTCAAATCCTGATCTGATCCTGTTCGACGAGATCAGCCTTGGATTGGCTCCGGTCATTATCGGCGACATCTACAAAGCATTGCCGGGGATCATCTCGGAAGGGATGACGGCGATGCTGGTCGAACAAGACATCTCGCGGGCGCTTCGTGTGTCGTCTCGTTTTTACTGCATGCAAGAAGGTCGAGTCTCGCTCGAAGGGCGCACAGAAGACGTCAGTCGAGACGAAATCACAGCAGCATATTTTGGGGTATCGGAATGATGGAATGGACCAATGCGATTGTGCAGGGAATCCTGCTAGGCGGTTTGTATGCATTGTTTGCGGCAGGGCTGTCTTTGATTTTTGGGGTCATGCGTCTGGTGAATATCGCCCACGGCGATCTCATTGTTCTCGCTGCCTATTTCGGGTTGACGACGACCGTTTTGTTGGGCGTTCATCCTTTTGTTGCGCTGCTGTTTGTCGTCCCTGTCATGGCGGGGCTTGGTTATGTTTTGCAAAGGGGGCTACTGAACAAGACGCTTGGCGATGACATCTTGCCACCGCTTCTTGTTACCTTCGGGCTTTCGGTCATCATCCAGAATGCCCTTCTAGAAGGGTACACCGCCGATCCGCAAAAATTGAACGGTGGCGCGATTGAAACGGCAAGTCTGCAGGTTGGCGGATTGGCTCTTGGTGTTTTGCCACTTTTGACATTTGGTATCGCGGTCGCGGTGATTGCCCTGCTGCAATGGGTTTTTTACGCCACGAGCCTTGGCCGCGGGTTTCGCGCTGTGTCCGACAATCAGGACATCGCCCAGATCATGGGGTTCAACAAGTCGCACATCTTTGGGCTGGCTATGGCGCTTGCGCTGGCGGTCACTGCAATCGCGGGCATTCTTTTGGGGATGCGCACCAGCTTTGATCCGTCAGTTGGCGGTGGTCGCCTGATTTTTGGCTTTGAGGCGGTGATCATCGGAGGGCTCGGAAACCTTTGGGGCACATTGGCGGGCGGTGTCATCCTTGGTGTCGCGCAAACGATCGGTGCAAAGATTGATCCCGGATGGCAGCTGTTGGCCGGACATATTGCTTTTCTTGTCGTTTTGGCAGTCCGCCCGAACGGCCTTTTCCCGAGGATAGACCATTGAACGCGCGTATCGTCACTAGAGCCACCCGCGCATCGCGCGTTGCAATGATCATTGGGCTGTTGGCCTTAATCGTTTTGGCCGCCGCACCATGGTGGGCCGGTCGTGCCGATCTGCGGCTTATGGGGGAAATCTTCCTCTACCTGTCGCTGGCCTGTCTTTGGAACCTGATGGCGGGATATGCGGGTTTGGTTTCTGTCGGCCAGCAGGCCTTTGTCGGCTTTGGTGGCTACATGCTTTTTGCGTTAACTATTTTCGGGGGCGTACATCCCATAGTCGCGATCTTGATTGGCGGGCTGTTGGCGGCGGTGCTGTCAGTGCCGATTGCCATCCTGATCTTTCGTTTACGCGGGGCTTATTTCGCCATTGGAACATGGGTCGTAGCAGAGGTTTTCCGCCTGTCCTTTGCACAAGCATCAGCCCTTGGTGGCGGGTCCGGTTCGTCGCTGCCTGTTGGTGTGGTTAAGTCACTTTCCGAGTCCCGTTCGGGGCGCGAGGCCTTATCCTATTGGTTGGCACTCGGGGCGGCCGTTGTGGTTATTGGAGCCGTCTACGCTTTCTTGCGCACACGTCGCGGCCTTGCGTTGACCGCCATCCGAGACAGCGAAATCGCTGCGTCGGGGCTCGGCATTGATATCTGGCGCACCAAGCTCGAAGTCTACGTCGTAACCTCCGCTTTCACTGCGATAGTGGGCGGGCTGATCTTTCTTCAAAAGTTACGGATTTCACCGGATGCGGCTTTTAGCGTCAATGACTGGACGGCTTTCGTAATCTTCATCGTGGTGATCGGCGGCATTGGCACACTTGAGGGACCCATCATCGGCACCTTACTGTTCTTCGCCTTGCGCGAAACGCTGGCCGATTACGGAACGATTTACCTGATCGCCCTCGGGGCAGTAGCCATCGTGGTTATGCTCAAAGCGCCTAAAGGCGTCTGGGGCCTGATCCGTGACAGATACGACCTTGAACTCTTCCCACTCAGCTATCGGGTTCGGGTTGATAGTAACGACAAAGGAGCCTGACCATGGCACGCCAGAAAAAGACCATTATCACCTGTGCCGTAACGGGTGCCATTCATACGCCGACGATGTCTGATGCGTTGCCCTACACATACGACGACATCGCGCGCGAAGCAATTGAAGCAGCCGAAGCAGGAGCATCAATCCTGCATCTTCATGCGCGTGACAATGAAACAGGCGCCCCGTCTGTGAACCCCGACGATTTCGCGGCGTTCCTACCGCGTGTCAAACAGGCGACCGACGCGGTTGTGAATATCTCGACTGGCGGCTCTCTCACACTTTCAATTCAGGATCGGATCAAACCCGCAGCAACATTCAGCGCCGAGATGTGTTCCATGAACATGGGATCGATGAACTTTTCGTTCCACCCCTTGGCCAAGCGCTATGGCGACGATGATTGGAAGTTTGATTGGGAAAAGGAATATGTTGCGGGATCAGACGGCAATATCTTTCGCAACACGTTCCGCGACATCGAAGAAGCGGCCAAAACGCTGGCCCCCCACGACATCAAGTTCGAACACGAATGCTACGATGTAGGACATCTCTATAACTTGAAATTCTGCATGGATATCGGGCTGTTTAAGGCCCCCATCTTCATCCAGTTCGTCATGGGCATTCTGGGGGGGATCGGGGCGGACATCGACAATCTCGTGTTCATGAAACAGACCGCCGACAAGCTGTTTGGGGATGATTACCGCTGGTCCATTCTTGCCGCGGGTGCATCGCAAATTCCGATGGCCACGACAGCTAGCCAAATGGGCGGCAACGTACGTGTCGGCCTTGAAGATAGCCTGTTTATCAATCGCGGCGAATTGGCCGAAAGCAACGCCCAACAAGTCGCCAAGATCCGCCGTATCGTCGAGGACCTCGGGTCTGTTGTCGCTACACCTGACGAAGCCCGTGAGATCCTTGATCTTAAGGGCGGAGACCGGGTGAATTTCTAAGAGGGGCGAGCCGTGCCAGAGATCGAACCAAAGGATACCAGCCTAAAGAGCCTTAAGGGGCTTCACCTTTGGCATGCGCCAATGTCGAGCTGTTCACAGCGGGTCCGGATCACGATGTTCGAAAGCGATCGCACATTCGAAAGCCACGTTGTTAACCTCGAAAAAGACGAGCATGCAACGCCGGAGTATCAAAAAATCCATCCTAAAGGGTTGGTTCCGGCCTTGGTTGAAGACGGGCGGCTATATATCGAGTCTATCGATATAATTGGACATATTGCGGGCGCCGATAGCCCGCTCGCCCGCGTTCGGGATAAGACACTTCTGACAATGGCGGACGAGGCGCAGCTTGACCTCAAGTTGTTGACATTTGAATTCTTGTTTCGCGCGGATCCGCCCCCTCCAGCAGAAGCTGTCGAAGCCTTTCAAAAAGGCCACAAGAATGAATGGCTGCAGCAGTTTCGCAAAGACTTTGCCGACGGGTTTGACAGTGACCGCATCAACGACGCAATCGCGCGCACGGACGTTGGTTTTCAGCACCTGAACCAAGTGTTGTCGGACGGTCGAACCTATTTGGAAGGCCCAGAATTCACCCTCAGCGACATCGCTTGGATGCCGAACGTGCATCGATTCAAGTTGATGGATTGGCCGTTTGGGAGGACGCCACATCTTGAAGCATGGTTCCAGCGTGTCTCGGAACGACCAAGCTATCGCCAAGCCTTAGTTGACTGGCAGCCGGAACCGGCCATTGAAAGCTTCATTGCGTATACAAAAAGTCGGCAGGTTAACGGGTCTGATGTTCGGTCATTCCCTCATTTTGAAGCCATCGATGCGTCATTGGACCAAACGTAGAAACGATCCTTTGCTTATCGCGGATCAGCATTGGTCGGCGGGGACGTGGCAGACAGGTTCTACAACGAATTTCCCGTTGGCCTTGTTACTTCCAAAGACTTTTATCGACACTTTTATGTCTTCGCCCCAACGATTGCCTTTGGCGTTTCTTGGGGAAACCTTTCGCGCAACCATCGCGCAAAAGCCGCGGCGGGCGCTGTAAAGCCGTTCGGCGGTGGTGTTACCCAATAAGACGCGCGCACAGGAATTTCATACGTAAACGGCCGCACTAAACGCCCGGAACGAAGGGCGTGATCTGATGTCACCGCATCACCAAGGCATAGGCCCATACCTGCCTCAGCCGAGGCATACATAGCTAAAAGTCCTGTGAAAATCATGCTGGGTTCACCGATCGCCAACGACTGACCCGTTTGCGCCATCCATTGGTTCCAGTCGTCCTGCGAGTTCAGGTGCATCAACATATCCGCTGTGAGACTGTCCAACGTCAGCGGCGCACGCGCGTGGAGAAAGTCAGGGCTACAGACCGGAAAGAAGGTGACATCAAACAGATGTATCGACCCTTCAGCAGGACGGTCCGTAAACAGGATCGCAAGATCACATTCCGGTATGTCTTCGCCAGCTGCAATACTGCGCAGCCTAAGTGAGATCGCGGGATGGCGTTGTCGAAAATCTGACAGGCGTGGTGCCAGCCAAGTCGCTGCAAATCCAGATGCTACCACGATTTCAAGGGGACCCTTGGCCTGATCCAAACTACTATGCGCTTCATGCAATATCGAAAGGGCAGGCCGAATAGCCGCCACGTAACGTCGAGCATCTGATGTGAGGACAACACCGCGACCCTTTGCAGTGGTCAACGCAAAACCAAGTTGCGCCTCAAGGGCCTTCAGTTTGTGACTTACGGCGCTTTGGCTCAGTCGAACCGCGACCGCTGCATCACGAACGGTCCCTGTTCGGGCCAGTGCATCCAAAACGATCAAGGCAGAAAGAGGGGGTAAACTCATGTGGTTACTTCATGATTTCGGGTGAATTTAATCATTAGACATGCGAAAATTAGATGAATAGTGATTGAATAGCAAAAAACATGAGGATCACGCCATGGAAGCCAGCTTTTCACGCCGTAAGTTGTTGGAACCGCAGGAGTTACGCGATCTCAACGCGCGGTCCGACTTGCGTGGATGGATGCAGATTCTAAGCCATGTTGGTGCCATTGTCGTGTTTGCCATCCTTCATGCACAGGCGATGGGGAGCGTTTGGGTTCTGGCGACCGGATTTGTGCTAGGGGTGTTGTTGAACTTTTTATACGCAGGCCAACACGAACTATCTCACGGCACAGTCTTTGCCACCAAGAAGGTCAATGAAATCTGGGGGCGTGTGATCGGGTTCGTTATGATCTTTCCACGCGACTTTGATCAGGTCATGCACTTTGCCCACCACAAATGGACCCAAGATTGGGAACGCGACGGCGAGTTGGTGCGTGAACCTTACACTCTGACAACCTATCTTTTATGGCTCAGCGGCGTCACCTATTGGCGTAATCGCGTATTTGGCGTCGTGCGCCGGGCGCGTGGGGTTATCGTAGAACCCTTTATCCGAACCGACGAAGAAGCCAAAGTTATCCGTGAAAGCCGCATCCACCTCGCTCTTTATGTCGCGATCCTTGTCGGATCACTGATTGCAGGAAGCTGGGCGTGGCTGACATTTTGGATTTTGCCGATGATCCTGACCAAACCCGTTCACCAGCTTCAAAATACAATCGAGCATTTGGGATTGAGCCACGAAGATAACATCTTGGAAAACACCCGCAGCACGCGCACAAATGCATTTATTCGCTGGCTGTGCTGGCAAATGCCATACCACACAGCCCACCATACATTCCCGTCCGTGCCATTTTGGAAGCTGCGTGATCTGAACGACAAAATCGAAACCCAAATCGGCGGTGAGGTCTGGCGCATGGGGTGGATCGAGTTCCAAATCGAAGTCATCAAAAAGTTGCGCCAACAGGACGAAAGCAAGTACCCGATGAACGAAGTCTGGGTGGTTCCAGTGAACGGACGCAGCATGCGGGTGGAAGCCGAATGACCCAGTCCCTCGATATCTACACCTCACTATGGGCGATGCAGCCCCATGACCCAAGCGGTGTTAAACTGCCCTTTGAAGCTGTTGTCGAAATGGTTGCAGATGCTGGATACCAAGGCATGGCGCTGGACTTCGGCGCGACCTCGGTTGAAGACGTTAAACGAATTGAACCCATGATGGCCCGCGCTGGGCTTCGACCGTTCTTGGTTGATTTTCCGAAAACCATCGAAGGCCTACGACCGACTTTGAAATTGGCGAAAGACTTCGGCGCGCCTTTCGTGGTTGTGATAGGGCAGGTGATGCCTGTGAGCGTGGAGGGCATGATCCCCGTTATCCGCGCATGGATCGACATGTCAGAGCAAGAAGGGATGCCAATCCTGTTTGAAACCCACCGAGACTGCATCACCAATGATCTTTTCTCCACGCTCTGCCTGCTGGACGCGGTGCCCGAGATGCGGATGTGTGCAGATTTGTCCCACTACGTAACAGGGCGTGAAATGGCCTGTCCGCTACGCCCACGTGACGCCGAACACATGAGCCGCATTCTCGCGCGGTCTGACAGTTTCCAAGGTCGCGTCGCCAGCCGAAGCCAGATTCAGCTGCAATTAGACTTTCCGCAGAACCAAAAATGGGTCGAGATGTTTAAAGGCTGGTGGCAAGAAGGTTTTGCCGGCTGGCGATCTCGCAATCCTGAAGGCAACTGTGTGTTCCTATGCGAACTGGGTCCACCAGATTACGCGATGACCGGCCCTGATGGGCGCGAGATGTCGAACCGCTGGGACGAAGCCCTGCAGATCAAAGCTTGGGTGCAACACATTTGGCGCAACCTAGGCCCGTAAATGGTTTGCATCATGACGGGCGCTTAGCCCGTGTGTGACGCAAATGATAATTGTCATGCTGCTCAAATCTCGTTCACCCGCCACAAAGTATCTTAAACTGGATGTCCCCGATTGGTGCGAACCGAAGCGATCAAAGCCTAGCACCTGAAATGCCGACAATTACTCAATAGTTCGGGAAAAGATGGAGGCGAGTACCGGAATCGAACCGGTGTACACGGATTTGCAATAACATTGCACTGCTATAATCGCTTATTATCAAGCGAAATTGGCGTCAATATTTAGGTGTGTACAGTTTTGTGTACGTCGATGTCGAGCGGTGTAGTCACGCTCTATAGATCAACCCTAGCTTGTTTTTTGCCAAGCACATACTTACCTAATTTAATGCTGATTTGAGAGGTATGTTGCATGGAATTTTTAGACGTAGAGTTTGTTAAAGCTGTTTTGACGGACAGCTATAAGATGCATCGTGATCATGAAATTCCATACCCAAGTTTAGACGAAACTATTAACTTGATTGAGTTCGACTACGATTTAGGCACAGTAGAGGGCGAAACACCGAACGGAAGTAAGAGCCGCGAGGGGAATGACTATTATTGGTTTCAGCACGCAGGGAAATCTATTCTCACCCATAGGTTTATCGCCGCGGTAACGTTGGGTAAGTGGGCACCGCGAGAATTTGACATTGATCATGTCAATCATAACCCGTCTGATAACAGACCGCATAACCTTCGAATTGTGACTCGTCGAGACAATGCAGGAAATCGGCGAAAAGTTCTGCTTTCTGAACTTACAGATCTTCAGGCAATTTCTGTCTCTGAATTGGAACGCAAACAGTCTAAAGATCGACTGCAAGAAGACGATCTTGAACCGGAAATTGACATGAGTAAGGACAACTCAAATCTATTTTCGGACAGTTCGATCCCTCATATTTCGTTCACTGGCGAGACCAAGCCAGCAAACAACGGAGGAACTTGGCATATGACCAATCTAGGCTCATGGCATTTGCGCTTTGACTGACAAGTCATGATAGCCTTTGTTCACATACGTGTTTCTCATTGAATTTATGTTAGTAAGGACTTGCTTTGACAGAGAATTTTAAAGACTTTGAACAGCGCCTCCACGAGGAGCAACCAAATCGTTCAGGTGATCGCCGTGATCAATTTCAGAGAGATCGTGCTCGCATAATGCACTCTGCAGCCTTTCGAAGACTGCAAGGCAAAACCCAAGTTATGGGAGTTGGTGAAGGGGATTTTCACCGCACGCGGCTTACACATTCAATTGAAGTTGCCCAAATTGGTTACGGTATTCTTGAAGTACTGCAGAAAAACAAAGCACTTTATCCTGCAGCGATCCAGAGCTGGCTGCCACACCGAGATTTGATTGAGGCTGCTGGCTTGGCACATGATCTTGGTCATCCCCCGTTTGGGCACAAAGGCGAAAAAGCGCTCCATCAATCAATGTTGAAATTTGGCGGTTTCGAAGGCAACGGTCAGACTTTGAGAATTCTGGCACGGCTTGAGAAGTATAAGCAGCGGGGCAGGGGCATATATCCAACGAGACGGTTGCTTCTTAGTGTGTTGAAATACCCCTGTGCAATTGACGCGTTTGACATGAATGCTCATCAGTCCGAACCGCCTAAGTGCTACCATTCAGAAGAGAAAGAAATCGTCGATTGGGCGCTTGACGCATTTACTGAAGATGACCGAGCAGAGTTTCAGAAACCGGATCTTGAAAAGGCAAAAGGTAAGTATCACACTTTTGATTGCAGTATATTGGAGCTCGCGGACGATATAGCGTACGGAATCCACGATCTCGAAGACATCGTAGCACGTGGGCTTGCTACTTCAGAGGATATTCGAGCCGCTGTGAAGACGGCATTTGAGGAGGTTGGCGGAAAACTGAGCCATGGCAATACGGATTTTACAGCGGACTTTGTCTGTACGGGTTTATTAGAAAACAGTTTTGAGCGGAAGCAAATGATTTCGTGCCTTGTGAACTTGTTCGTCACAAGCGTCAGAATTGAAACTGCTGGTGAATTTGAACACCCTCTTTTGAGATTCAACGCAGTTTTGCCGGACGAACACTTTAGGCTTCTGAAAATGATCAAAAAATTAGCGTATAAGCTGGTTATAAAGAAGGCAGAACTACAACAGTTAGAACGCCGTGGGCAAATGGTTGTGTCGAGATTATTCGAAGTGCTGAGTTCAAACCCCGAAGCACTGATTCCCGAAGGTTCTTGGAGCGATGGTTGCGTCGATGCGACACGAGAAAGACGAGTTTGTGATTATGTCGCAGGAATGACTGACGCCTATGCAGAGAAGCTCTACAAACGGCTTTTCCATCCGGGGTTTGGCAGTAGCGGCGATGAGCTATGAATGAGTGTCATTCTTAGCATTTTTTCGGCAACCAATCCTGCGTCTCTAACTCGTTTCGCCGCGGTCGTGCGGTTTGATAAGCACCATTGGAATCCTTCTACTTTGCTTTGCAGAGCATCAGAATTTACTGAGGCGTCCTATTCCTTTAGTTTTTCTTTAATCAGGTCTGCAATCCACTTAGGAGCATCAGCGGTCTGGAGTTGTATCTTTTGCACAGTTGAAACGGGTAGCCGCAGACTAATGCCTACGCCCAACACATCGGGAAACGCCCACGAGCAAGACGAGCAGGTTTCATTGCAGCCTTGGCACGCCCTCCGTTTTGAGACGTTACAATCGTTACAAATTGCTTGCCAGTTACCGAGGTCATTAGTTCCGCCCCGTATCAAGGGTGTTTTGTGGTCTGCTTGCAAGCCTCGAACTCCAGCAGAAGTTTGCTTCCCGCAAATCGCGCATTGATTGCCCGCCGCTATGAATAATTTCTTTTTTTCGGCGCTAGACAAGTAAGCGCGGGGATTTGCTTGCGTGAGCAGGTTGGATTTAAGGCGGTAGTGATGCTCGCCATCAATATGTTGAGTTTCAATGTCGCAACCTAACTCATCACGCAACTCGCGGGTTCGGCGGTCGAAATACTTTTGTCCGGTGAGATCCAGCAATCTCGAGCTAGCTACCCAAGCTCTAGGAAAGGTGTTACTGGAGCTCCACAACGTCGTAATGATCAGTGTTTTGACGACGCTCAGCTTTTTCTTGCTTACTAGTTTGATGTACTCGTCAATATTCATATCGCTCTCTTGCCTACCCAACATGTGCTCGGGGCTAACGGTAGCCTTCAATGTCTGAACTAGCCAGACATGACTGTACTTCTTCTTGCGTCAAAGACTAACGGCGTTACAATGTATTAGAGTCTCTTTGGGGGTAATAATGTCGATTAAATTCAAGGTTTTAGAAATTTGTGCCGGTGCTGGCGGGCAGGCGCTAGGACTTGAGAGCGCTGGGTTTGAGACCGCCGCAGCCGTCGAGATTGATCGCGATGCGTGCGGTACGCTTCGTCTAAACAGACCCGATTGGGAAGTTGTTGAAGGCGACCTGAAAACCTTTAACGCAAAGCCTTTTGAAGGGGTCGATTTGCTAGCTGGCGGTGTGCCTTGTCCCCCTTTCTCGGTCGCAGGCAAACAGTTGGGGGCTGACGACGAACGTGATCTTTTCCCCTCAGCACTAAGGCTTGTTGAAGAGTGCAACCCGAAAGCAGTTCTACTGGAAAACGTTAGAGGGTTATCGTCGCCAAGATTTGAGGGTTACAGGCAGGGCATAGTCGAGAATCTTGAAAGGTTGGGGTACAAGGTTTCTTGGGAACTTGTTAAGTCTAGCGACTACGGAGTGCCGCAGCTGCGCCCTCGTTTTGTGTTGGTTGCCCTCAAACAAGAGTTTACAGCTAATTTTAAGTTTCCCGAACCGATTAAGAAGCAACTCACTGTAGCCGAAGCATTGGGTGACTTAATGGCAGTTGATGGTTGGTCGGGCGTTGACGGTTGGCTTGAGAAGGCAAACGCTATAGCTCCAACAATCGTCGGTGGTTCAAAGAAACATGGCGGTGCAGATTTGGGTCCAACAAGAGCAAAACGTCAGTGGGCTGAGTTGGGTGTTGACGGCAAAGGAATCGCGAATGAACCGCCGAATACTACACATTCAAGAGACCATTTACCCCGTCTGACATTGCGTATGGCTGCAAGGATTCAGGGCTTTCCAGACGCCTGGGAGTTTAGTGGGAAAAAAACTTCTGTGTACCGTCAAATTGGAAACGCATTTCCGCCTCCAGTTGCCAACATGATCGGCAGAAGTATCATCTGCGCACTTCGCGGAGATGAAATCGCTCTTTCGGACTGCGAAAGCCAGTTCGATTTGAGCTTAGCAGCTGAATAACTATCAATTTGGCGTGGTAATTGCGTAACCGCTTTGCGGTTTCACAAGCATCTTTGTGATACTTCAACTTTGCTGCGCAAAGCATCAGCTTCACTTCAATGCATATTTATTTCGATCATCAGAATATAATTATGCGATAATGTTTTATTGTCTTTTTTTGGCTTTACTTAGAGCCAATGGATCAAGCCTGTTTAGGCTCAATCCAACTTGGCAACTTTACTCGTCACATTATGGGCTACACTCCCCAAACCAAATATTGGAAGAGCAGGTTTTGCTATCATCTCTATTATTGGGATATCAACGCACGTGTTGGGCTGGTGTAGCATAGCTGTTCCAACACGATGACGGGTGCTGCAATGCAGCTTGTCTTTCCGTCTCACTTCATTCACGCATCTCTGCGCTACAACCATTCCGACAACAGTAAGATACGGTCTCGCATAGGCGGCGTACTTTAAGCATCCTGCGCACAATGGCAGGGTAGACTGTTGAAGCGCATAACTGACAATGCGTTTGCGTACCGTCACACATCAGAACGGACTTGCGGCACAATTTCGACTGGCGTGCTAACCTTGGGTTCAGTTTTTCATACAGCCTTAGCTGACTAATTTATTTATCATTTGGACTTCGTCACCGCGTCAAATGTAGCGTTTTTGGCGAATTTGACCTCAAACGAGTTCAATTGCATTGCGCAGCTTGTTTTCGTTTAGGTCGATGTAGCGCATCGTGGTGTTTAGGTGCTTATGGCGCGCAAGTGCTTGGATAACACGAGCGTTGATACCCTTGTCTGCTAGCTCGGTCAAAAACTGACGACGACCACTGTGCGAGCTAGCGCCTTTGATCCCTGCGAGCTTGTAAAAGCGCGCGAACAAGTTGACGATTGTTTGTGGGCTAAAGCCGCCGCCTTTTGCGCTGAAAAACAGCGAGGCGTTCTGATTGCTGCAATGTCGAGGATAATGCGCTGCATACGCACACAGTTCCTTGCTCAACTTTTTGCTCACAAGCACCGTTGCCGCTTCGTCGCCTTTGGTCTGCGCTGCCTCTAGAAAGATCGTATCGCGTACCGTGCCAGTTTCATCGAAGACGTCGCCCACGCGCAAGGCTGCAACCTCACATGCACGCAGCCCAGCATAAAAGCTGAGTGCAAAAATTGCATGGTTCCTCGTTGTGTAGCGATGTGCGTTGATTATTGCTGCAACGCGCTTGCGTTCTGCATCTGTCAGTAGCTTGGCTTGTTTCATGCATCACCTGAAATGTATTGTTTCACTGTAATGCATTGTAAATTCTAACATTTTTGTGGACGACCACTATTTTGAGTTTAGCTAAGTCATTGAAAACAAACGTGGTTAGACAATAATGTTAGAGAATACTACTTTCTTAACATTTTCGATGTTGGTGTCTTGCGCAGTGCGACTTCGGTAATGCGATGTTGTTCCGCCAAGTAAGTTTTCAGCGCTTCACTGATGTCGCCAAGTGCATTGATCTCGGCTTCTAAAAGCCCACCCATTCGCCGCTGGCTCAAGCTTAGGATTGCACATTTCATGTTAACCGCATCAAGGCAGTCAATAGCAGCCGTAACGCTAAACCCTCGCCCGTTGTGCTTTCGTTCAGCGTACCAACTTTTGCTCTTCCTGCACCAGTCGGTGCTAAAATCCTCTGCTGTTAGGACAAGGTCATGTTCGGCAAGCGTCTCGTAGACTAGTTCGACAAGCGTCAGTTTTTGCTGCTGCTCAAAGTCCATTGTATTTTGGCTTCTTGGGTTTGCTAGGAGCGGCGACGGAGATGGGTTTTACGGGTGGTTTTGGATCTAGGGACGTTTCGCGGCTTTTTGCTTTGCGTCTGTTCGATGTTGCGTTTGGTTTCGTGTTCATAGTGTTGTCCTCTTTGATATATTTATCATTAGAGGACAAAGGCAGCGCCTAACTACCAATGGAGCCTTAGAGCTTCGATGAGATGTGTATATAGCACGCATCCAAAGTGGAAATTTTGTTAGTTCACAAAGGGCTGGAAGGAGTTGCATGTACTTGCCAAAACTCACTGCACGCGCAATGGTTGTGTCATTGAGCAGTGGAGTGCATCGATTTGAGCGATCTGAAAGAAAAGTTGGTTCAAACCCCTTTGCGGGAGGATAGTGGTGCACGAACAACTGCCCGTTTTCGCTATCAAGCGCTGTTTGGCATGGCATTGATACTGGAACGGCATGTTCTGGATGGTGACTACGCAGTAGTCTTTGAATTTCACGACGATGTTGCCGTATTCAACAGCAGTTCTGAACCAACCTCTGTTCGCTTCTATCAAGTTAAAACAAAAGGAAGCGGAGAGTGGACACACGCTTCGCTAACAGGACAGAGAAAATCTAAAAAGTCGGATTCTATGCTGCCGTCCATTATTGGAAAGATGTACGACAACGTTGTTGCATTTGGCGACACCGTCGAAGCAACAACCTTTGTCTCAAATGCACCTATGAAATTCTCTCAGAATAAAGCTAAGTTTTGTTTGGAGGAATGCACCGTTGATGACTTGGGAAAACTCAAAGCAAAGCTCGAAGCGCAATTTCCGAATGAGTCGGTTATTCGCACGGATCTCATTCATTTCAGGCGTTCTGATCTCAGTCTTGAAGATATGGACACTCATGCAAAAGGGAAGCTGGAGGCTTTTGTTGCTGCACAGCTTGGTGAAGTTTCATTTTCCGTTTCAGCATTGTTTACTGCTGTCGCCGATGAATGCACGCGCAAGTCGCGAGCAACAAGTGAGCTGAGCGATTTCGATGAAGTCGTGAGGGATCGCGGTGTTACCAGAAATGATGCGGAAAACTGGATAGCAACAGTAAGTGAAGTCGTTGATTGCCCCAATTGGGAGGTAATTGCGCCGCAACTGACTTTGCCTGTCTTGGAAGTGGTTAAGATTGGAAGGCACTGGGGGGCTTACCGTGTTGAGGTGTTGAATCCTAATGAAGCAACTCGAAGAGTCAGACGTAAGATAAGTAAATTGCTGGACGAGGAGCAATATCAACTTCTTGGTCTTACTGACTTGGTCGACCAAGTCAATGGCAGTGTCGCTGAATATGCACAACAAGAATTGGCGTTGATTTCGACGGAACGAATAAAGGCTATGGTTCTATATGAAACGTATACAAACAAAGAAGCTTGAGAGTTTTAAATCACTTATCCGAAGTTTAAGGACCAAACAGTATGAAAAGGCTGAAATTCGAAAAGCTCTGGCTGCTGTCGACGCAAGAGAGAAGAGCGAGAACTGAGAGCTTTGATCCAGACGTTACCTCAATCGTTGCAGACAACGAGTTTGGAAAATCCAGTTTAGTAAAATCTCTGTACTCCGCACTTGGTGCCGACCCTTACAAGACACCAGAGGCGTGGAAAAATGCAAAAGTAGCACTGCTACTTCGTTTTACAGTAGGCGGCGCAACATATTATATCTTACGCCAGGAAGGCTACTTCGCTCTTTTTGATGATGCAAAGAAACTGCTGTGGACTGCGAGTTCAGTAGTTGCCGGACTTGCGCCAAAAATTGGTGAACTTTTGGACTTCCATATCTCCCTGAAACAAAAGGGCGGAAAGTCAATTACGCCACCTCCTGCGTTCTGTTTCCTGCCGTTTTATGTAGATCAAGACAATGGGTGGAGCGACACTTGGGCGTCTTTTTCGGGCTTAGGTATGGTCCCAGCGTATAAAAGTGAGATTGCTGAGTTCCACACGGGCATCAAGCCGCGCCAGTACTATATAGCAAAGAGCAAGCGGGATGAGGCAATAACTTCGCGGAAGTTGCTTTCAGATGAGAAGGGCGCATTGCTCAAGGCTAAAAAGCGGTTCTCTGACAAGCGAAAGAAGCTTGGCATTGCTTTGGACGTTGAAGTCTTCAAAGACCGCATCCAAGCGTTGCTGAAAGAGCAAAATGCTCTGCAATCGCTCTATGATGATCTTCGTGCGAAAGTCTCGGACTTGCAGTCACTGCGTTCGATTGCACAGGAAGAAGTCGATATTGCTGAACGAGTTCTTAGCGAACTCAACTCAGACATCAAGTTTGCCACAGATTTTTCGGACGATGAAATCGTCTGTCCAGTTTGCAGTACTGTTCATGACAACGACTTTGCCAATCGATTTGGATTAATTAACGACGCTGATGCATGTCGTATTGTCCTAATCGAGGCACGCGCGAAGGTCGCAAAGCACGATGGAGACATCGAGAAGGTTTTAAGAAGTGTGCCTAGTCTTGAAAAGCGTATTTCTTCGATCAAGGCAATTCTTCAAGAGACCCGAGGAGAGGTGAAGCTTGCCGATATGTTGAAAGACGAGAGCGAACGGCTAGTGGATAAATCGTTTGAAGACGAAGAACGGGTGTTGGATGGGGAGATAGGCATATTAAACGTCACTGCTAGTGATGCAAAAGCTGAGATGGATTCCCTAACCAAGGCTTCACGAAAGAAAAAAATAGTTGAATTTTATGATGCGAAACTAAGAGAGTTTTGCGGGTTGCTAAATATTACCAACATTCCATCATCGGTCTGGGGGAAAGTGCGTCCAGTAATTAGCGAAACTGGTAGTCTTAACCCGCGCTTGCTACTCGCATACTACTATGCGGTTCTTCATACTATAGATGAATTCTCCACTTCGTGCTTCTGCCCGATCGTCGTTGATACACCACTACAACAAGATCAAGACCCCGAAAACTCAAAGCGCCTGATACGTTTTGCGATCGAAAACAAACCAGTCGGTAGTCAACTGATATTAGCTACGGGCAGCTTGAATAGGATTGTACCGCCTGGGAGACTGATTGAGCCTGATAGCAAGAGGTCGCTGTTGTCGGAAGACAAGTATGAAGACGTCTATGATTTTATGCTCCCATTCTTGAATGCTTCATTGATTGGATGAAGGCTATAAAAGCATCCACTAACCTCTTCGAGGGAAGCTCCCGATACTTGCGTATTCGACATATTCTTGTGCGGCAGTCAAATAGCGATTGAACGCCTGCGTTTTGCGTCTGCGGACTTCACGTTCAACATCTTTGTATGGCAAGTCTGCACGCATCAACTTTGCGATGGTTTCTCCATGCACGACTTCGTTGACGTAGATGCCAGCAATGTCGCATTGCTCATATTTTTTCTTGCGGTGAAGATGCTCATTCCAAGTGTCCAATGCTCTCAGAGAGAGGTGCAGGGTATGAAGTGGAACGCTGGTCGCGACAGGATAACGTGCTCGGCTAATCTTTCGGGCTGAACGGACTTCGCTACTGTGATCTTGGAGCATTTTCCTAAACATTTTTACTAACTGCGGAGTTCTGACTTCTAGTGGTATTTCAACGAGCAGTGTGTCCGTAGTTTGGGTGTTCAACACCCCATCGGTTGCGCGCAATTGCCGAGCAGGTGGTTCAGCAAAAAGATACTCACCGCGTTTCAGCCCATCATCGCGCTTTGTCGTCCACCACGCCCAAAAGTCCTCGACGCCACAAGCGTGAATGTCACCAAAGTCTTTGAATAGCTGTCGATACTGTCCCTTACCACCGCGCAGGCAACAGTCCTTATAGCCTTCGTGACGGCGCAAGAACTCCCACCAAAAGTAATAAATCGAACACTGCCACGGCTCAGCGCCGACGAACGGTTGTTTGATTCGAGCGAGTCGTTTTGACAGGAATTCACCTGTTGTTTTTGACCTTCTGCCTTTGAAGGGTGGCGCATGAACGTAAAACACACGTCCAACAGCATATCTGTTTTCAATCATTTGTTTTAAACCAGTTGGTTAATAGATTTTATATCATATCAGGTCGGTGTGTTTTTGGTAGCCCGCAAAGCGCATATATTTGACGTATTCTGTATATGTCGCTGGCAATCAAGCCTCGGCGAAAAGGGAAATATCCCAAATCTTGTTTCGATCTTGAAAGGAAACAAAATGACTACCACAACTGAAAACTCAGTCTTGAACAACGACGTTGCCATCAAAGCCATTAGCGACCTCACAAAGCTTCAAAAGCGCTTCAAGTCTGCTGATGCACTTCTGACCCGCGCAAATAACGCCGTCTATGACGTGCTATCCAATGCATTCGCTGTACTTGTCGAACTAAAAACTGCAGAAGAGCCGAAGCCGGTTCGTGAGCTGTTTGATTACAAGCTGAGCGAGATGACCCGCAGCAGCAAAGCGAAGCACGCAACCCAAGCAACTAGTCTTGAACTCAAAGTTATCCGCTTCGTTTGCGGTAATCTGAACAATAAGCGTGAAAGCACATATGCTCGCGTGCTTCGCATCGCATTCGCTGAGGACCTGCACACAAATACTGACCTTAGTTTTGTAGACTGGATCATCGGAGCAGGCGGCATTGATGCAGTGCGTCGCAGTGGAAACGGACAAGTTCCAGTCGACTATATCGCGCGCGCTCGTGCCGAACTTAAGTTCACCGACCAGCTAGCACCTGTTGCGTCTGCCCACATCGCTTCGATGGGCGCTGCGGAACCAGATGCTGAATACTGTGTGGCAGTCGTGCGGAAAAATGCGGACGGAACGTTTGGCATTGTTACAACTGTAGATAATGCGGCGCTGACTAAGCAGGCACTGGCACGTGTTGGCAAAGCGCTTGACGTGCAGGACAGCAAGGAACGCGCCGATGAATTGGAGCGCAAGCAAAAGGAAGATGCTGCAAACGCGACTAAGTTGATTTCTGAATCGGCAAACATTGATCTGGAGGCAGCGTGATGAGCGATAAGTGGGAGCGTGATGAAGCCGTTAGCTTTCAGCAATGTGTTTTCGCTGACAAGTTTACCGAGGATGAAGCGCGGGATTTTTTAAGTCCCGCCAACACCGATAATTTGCTTCTGTGGGGCTTGCCCGGCACGGGCAAGACAACAATTGCAAAGGCGATTGCGCAAGGACGATGCAGTACTGCGGCGTTGACAGAGGACGGGTTAATATTTTTGAACTGTAAGGACAAGGAGGTTGCCAAAAAACTGAACAGCAAATGGCTTCTAGGTTGGTATAACTTAGCGCATTTTTATTCAAACTGTCCCGTTTTGATTATTGATGAATTGGACGAGCTTTCTGGGATGCAACAGCGAGAACTTACGGCGTTTATTGATTGGAGTAACTCTGACGGGTTGCGAAGCATGATACTGGCAACAACGAACGTAAAAGTGTCTGATCGCATAGCGACAAGTAAAGTGTTTTCACCAGCACTAGTTAGTCGGTTCAACACCCAGCTCGAAGTCCGCCCGCAAGCGCCAAGCAACTTTGTTCCACTGGTTCAGTCAAAATTGGCATGTGCAGGATTACATGTAGGGCGAGACAAGGTGTTGGAACTAATTACTGCTCAGCTACCAATCAAGACAACGACAGTCGACTTCCGACCGATCCAGACAGCCGTGAATAAAACGATCCGAAACGCCAATCCTCCACCAAAAACCAAACCGCCGTTGCGCTTAGTTTAAACCAGCAAAGCCTGTACATTTTGTACAGGCTTTATAGTGTTTTATGGTGATTTCCGATAGCTCAAAGCTCATTTTGAAAACACACTTGCAGCATCTATTTGCAAGGAGCGAACGAATGACGGAACTAACGAAACTAACTTTGAAGACAGTTAAGCGGGTAAGCAAAAGTGATCCGACGCAGCAAAGACGTGCAAAGCTTGTCGTTGCAATCGAAGAACAAGTAAAAGTACTAGCCGCGGCGCTTAAGGGAGAAACGCACATGGTGCGTGCAAAGGGCTGGGCGAAGAACGAGCAAGGCGAAAAAGTTGCCATTGAGAAAATGCGGCAGGTGCGTGCTTGGTTTTTTGAGCAAGACAGTGGTTGGTATGTGCAGTGTCGCTACGGCAGCAAAGTGCTTGATCTTGGCAACGGGAACGCTGTGTTTGTTAAAACGCTGAAGGAAGTCGAAACTGCACTGAGTGCATTTTTGGCAGCCGCACGTAGCGGCGAACTGGATGCTGCAATCGAAGCTGGGTTGAACAAGCGCAAGGCTGCTTAAACATCGAGCAGGCGCGAACCCTGCGCCTGCTTATCCATTCAAAATTAATAGAAACGTATCGTTGGTGATTAACTCAGCACTTTTTGCTGAAAGTGCTTTGAGCTTGATTTCGTCCGTCGCAAAATAACCGTTCTGACCGACGCCAAGTACAGCAATCAACCCATGCTCATCTAGCTGCGCATCCGCAAGCATCGTAAACGCGACGTCAACGACGCTTTGTGCGCCCGTTTTAGGCGTCGACTTGGTTTCGCTGCGCATGTTGCGTGCGCTGTGCATTTCAGCGTTAAGCAGCGGGCTATATTTGCTGTAATGTTTGTCGACCATCGCTGTGCTGTTGCCCAGCTGTCTGCTAAGTGCATGCGAGCTAACGCCACGCTTTAGATCGCGCGTCGCGTAATAATGTCGGAAGCTGTATAAAGTGCGTGGTTTTCCATCCGCGCCATGTTTCAGGTCCAGAGTGTCTAGAAGAGCATTGAAGGCGCGATTTAGGCTAAAGATATTCGCAACGTCGCCAAGCCGCGTCGTAAAAACAAACTCATCGCTACGCGCCGCAATCAACTCATCCAAGGTTCCGTCGGTCAGTAGCGCGTTAAACTTGCGCTGACGGTCCAAATATTCTTCGACTTTGTCGCGTGCGACAGCGCTGCGTTTTCGCGTTTTGCCGTCGACGTTCACCATCAAATAGCGCTCGTCCTTAACTGTTTCCCACTCAATATTGCGCCATTTCAACCCAAGCGCCTCGGTGCCATGTCGCACGCCAGTGTTTGCCAAGAACAGTACATAGTTCCTTAGAACTTCACGTGTTGCGACAGCTTTACTGTTCTGAGTTTGTTTGTGCCAAGTTCGCAGAGCTGTGTATATTTTCGTGTATTCAGCGTCCGTAAAGCTGCCTCTACTTTCGCTTTTGGTCCCCTTGTTTAGCAGGGTGGGGCGCATTGATTTTACAATCCAGCCATTCAATTCGGCTTGATCCAGAACTCTGTTTAAAGCCGCGTTGTGGTTATTGATGCCGCTTTGTGAAAACGGCTTGTTGTTTTGCTCAGTGCGCCAAGCGTCAAACGCAGTCAGTGCTGCCAAATCGATCTTTGCTACATCTAAGGTGCCAAAGTATGGAATGAGCCAGCGTTGCAGTGCGGAGATATAGTCTTTGTATGCTTGCTTGCCGTTGCCAGCGGCAAGTTCGTTCTGCATTTGTTTGATGGCAAAAGCAGCAACGTGTTTGAACTTGCGTGTTTGGGCAGGAAGCTGGTTTTTGATGCGTGCTTGCGTCTCATAATATAACGCTAACGCAATTTCTTTCGCGTCTTCTAAGTCGTCTGTCTTAGTGCTTTTGATAACTCGTTTGCCGTTCTCAAGCGTTAATCGTGCATACCAATTCGTGCTGTTAGCACGTCGGTCGAGCTTTAGCTTTTTGTGCACAGTTACAGTCTTTGCGCCGTAGCTCATCGTGTACCGCTCCCCTCAAACACCTTCTATTTAATGCTATACGGAAAAATGGGTAACGTGCAGCGAAAACTGCATGCGGAGTGTGTACGATTTGTGTACAGCTTGCGGCTTGTGGTCTTGATGGGGGTATTAGGAAAAACACACAGCATATTGTGGTTTTAGTGGAGGCGAGTACGAGAATCGAACTCGTGTACACGGATTTGCAAGACTAAGCATCTTTTTGAGTTTATGTGATTTTTTGCTTAGAGTAGGCTGCTTTGGCAGTGAGAACATTGCGAGAATGTTTAGATGCATCCAGAGTTGATGAAGCAGGTTTCTGTGAGCCAGAAGCATTGGGCTTCAGTTTCTGTTTCTTCTATCGATTGGAATTGCGTTCATCATAGCACCTGACTTTGTCGTCTTCCTCAAGATAGCAAAATTGATCGGCTGGTAGCGGCTTAGCAAAACAAAGAGTTTCGTTGTTTGAAAAGTCATAGCAGTACCGTCGAGGGCGATCATTATCGTCGTCGTCATCGCTACACATAGCAAGTAAAATCAAGAAACCGACGACCCAAGGCCATCGGCGCTTCTTTTGCGGATGTTCGTCGGTCATCGTGTTTCAACTTCTCGGGTGAGCACAGGACAATTCTCGTTCACCTAGGGATGTACTTGAAGGCTGGATCGTCTCCTTTAGTGATTCTAGGTTCCTGTTTTTTTGGCAACGAAACTGCCTTTTGAGATTTCTGGTATGTGCCAGTACTTTGATTTTCTAATGCACTTGCAATCCGCCTAAGCGCAAATACTGCCGACAAAATAGCCCATAAGATAAATGCAAGCGGAGCCAAGTAGATGACCACTATAAATAGGAATATACTTTCGTTCACCACAGTTTTCCCCAATATGTTCGATTTCTTAAATGTCTAAATTGTTCCTTCTCGCAATAATTCGCAAGAACGATTTATGCTATTGGAAAAGCTTGCCCATTGCGGAGAAAATCGGCCCAAATCTGTCGTTCGTGAGTTGGTCCGACGCTGCGCCGCAGCTTCTCTGAAGCGGTCGTTCGGCACCTATGGGAGACCAAGGACTGCAATGCGGGGCCTTTCAGACCTTCGGTGCAAGCGCCCAATGTCCGATTTGGTCATTCGGCCCCAAAACGGTGGTTCTTTGATGCGGTGGATTGGTTCACTCATTGTAGAACGCGAAGCTCGAAATTGTGTATGCGCGTTTTAATGCTGGTGCCGGTTCTATCCTCATGCCAAATTGATTTTTAAAAAACAGATACAAAATGGGACGATAAGTTATGGAATTCGCTAAGATTATTATCACTATTCTGGTCGTAGTATCGACTGGTGTCGCGGCACTATTAGCTCTGCGAGCAGCCCGTGGTGCAACTAGAAATTCTACGGCTGCTAATGCCACCGGCTTGGCGGCAATTATGCTCTGCCTAGATTACATCATTCAGCGATTTGATGTGGTCGCGGCTGCAGTCGGATTATGAAGTTCCCTGCTGGCTTGCGCATTGCAGGCATCCAACCACAACGCAGTATTCGCCAAAATAGGCTCGAAGCTGAACTTCGCTTCATTGCGGCAAGTCCAGCTTCACAGGTGTAGGCACACCGCTGCCAACGGCCCAAAGCGGACATCGATCGACCTCTGACATGATGTGCAGTGACCCTCTTCAATCAAGGATTGGCCGATGCCCAAATTTCTTTGGTTCAAACACCCATGATGTGCCTGGTGAAATGAGGCTCCCCGCCATATGCTCGGCAACGTGCCTGTGTAACAATACCAAGTAGGCAGAGAATAGAATAAGGGTGACGATGTGATAGAAGTCTTCAGCACTGACCGTGACAATGTAATCAATAGCATTGTCGCAATTGGTAAGGCGAACTATTCGTTTGCTTTAGATGAACTGTACCCACTACTGAACCGATTTGGCGAACAGCGTAAACTTCAGTCAAAAGGCTTCTACTCCAGACTGAAGTCAGACATCCTATCTGGGTGTATTATGCCGCCGATTACACTTGCGTTCGTGAGCCAAGATTCAACGAAGGACTTAAGTACATCGCAGGCCCAGAAATTCATAAACGAGAATATTAAAGAAGGTTATATTCTTGACGGTATGCAGCGCTTGAATACTCTTCATGATGCGTCAGAAGATTTGTCGTTCGATGTCAATCGCCCAATTCATATTAACGTCATCATTGCAAAGAAATATGACCTGCTGCTCTATCGAATGATAACGCTCAACAACGGTCAGAAGCCGATGACGGCGCGGCACCAAATTGAGATGCTCACTGGCGGAGCTATCGATATTTCAGGCGTAAATTTTCCGATTCTAACAGAAAAAGAGACTGAGAACATCAAGGTCTCTGGAGCATTCAAAAAGTCTGATATTATCGAAGCTTACACAGCCTATTTGACTAATAACGTTAACAACCAAAATAAGAAAATAATCGAATCTAAACTTAATGACATATTAGTTGGGCGGGTTATGGAATCGAGCCTAACTGACGAAGATGTTAGTTTCTCGGCCATTCTTGAGGAGGTGGGAAGACTTTCTACGCAAGCCGAAGTAAGAACATGGTTGCGGCTGGGGAATAACCTTATCGGCTTTACAGTTGGCGCAAAACAATCTTTGGCGGCCCTCAGAAATATTGAGCCCGATGACTTTGCTCAGGTTATAGCAAAGTTCGATCAAGCATTTGACGCCATCAACCCCTCAAAGGTCAATGTTGGAAAGATAAGACGCGAACTTTCCTACTTTTTCGTTTCAAGCATAGATACCTACGCTGAAGCGTCGGTTGGAGAAATCGAAGCTGCATTTTTTGAACAGACAATTTCAGAGTAGTGTATGCCCTCGACTTTTAGACTCTTGGAGCCGCTGCCTGCGGGAACTTTTGCAAGTCCATTTGGAGTACGCAGCAATGGTGTCCCAGTTTTTGAATGTTTAAGATTGCTTACTGGGTCGCTGGACGTAGAGCATAAACCCAGCAGTAAGATTGTTAAGCACAGGTTTTGCTACCTCTCACAGAAATCTCGGCGGCTCTCAGGAAATACAACTGAAAAGATTGTCGAATTGGCATTTGATGGAGACTTAAGCGCCATAGACGCTGGAACTTACTTAACAAGGTCAGCAAGCACCAACCGAGCCTTCTGGGAAGAGCTAAAAACTGAGATATGCTTTTGCTTATCTGCAAAAAAGAAGCATAGGCACGTCGAGGCTTTCTTGCACCTCTATCGTGTCTTTGAACTTGTCTCCGTCGCTTTGCCTTTGATCTATGCCACCAAAGTCGCCGATTTTCGTGATGCCGTCAGATTTATCAAGTCACTTTCAAAGAACGAGAGAGATCAAGATTTATCTATCCTTAGATATTTTTCAGAAGAAATATCTAAAAGTGGTTCTTTTTCCGACCTGTCGATTGACTATTCATTTGATGAATTTGACGCGTCTGCCCGAGCACACCTGAGATCGCAACTTGATAGCTTCGTTTTATCGAACGCAAACATTTCTCATACGGGGTTTGCAAGCCCGAATGATGGGGTTTCAATAGAATTCAAATCTGTTTCCAGCTTCATGGTGTCTTGTCGAAATCGACTTTTCCACAATGCAATTTCGAATGAAAACTTCAAACTTGACGGCATGCAGGGATCAAACACTATTTGTTCAATTCTGATTGATCCTGGTTTGTACTGGTTCAGCTTAGTGCTGACGGAAATTATGAAAGCTGAAGCGTCCCGATACGTTTGAATCTGCTTTTTTGACAGCTTGCGACCCAAACTAAGCCGTCTTACCGATCTTTCACATCCCAGTTTTGGGATAGCTCAATTGGGGTCAATGAGTAGTGCAGTAGCAACGCAGGTCTGCTTTTCGCCCGAATGAACGTGAACCTGTTTAGAGCATAGCTCAGAGCTTTAAGTCGTGCCGCTGGTCGGTGCCCCCTCGCCGCAAGGTGCGACGGCGCTCTAGGTGCCGTTTCTGCGCCCTTCTAAGCAAGTTCTGGGAGCGGGCCTTGTTGACTGTCGCTGTTGGCGATGCGCTGGATGCCGGAGGCATTCAATTTGTTAGGAGAGCCTAGCACCCCTTAGAAAGGGGTGCGCTCGTACTCTCGCGATGTCCTGCCCCAACCTCATTCGATAATGATGTTGGGGCAGGGAGCTTACACTATCTTGACAGTATATCTTTTTAGTGGTCGCGATCAGCTATAACACGTCGATCCCCCATTTTTTCAAATGCCCACTCCATCCAGCACTCTAGATCCATTCAATGGGGCCACGATCTGTAACGATATGTTTCATTTGTTGCAGATGCTCTTATCCATTTAGTGGTCGCGTCCGTGATCTGCGATTTGCGAAAGGTACTTCTAATGTCCTAACTCACCCTCAGAACGGTTTGCATGGGGTGCTCCCCATTCGCCTCATTTGGCGCGCGAACAAAAGTGAAAGGGATGAACTGTGGACGTGGAGGCTACCAACGACTTGAGGGCTTGCCCGTCAAGTATCAGCAAATCGAATTTTCCGTTACTAGACTCAACCTTGCGGAAATTTCACTTGGTTCAGAGCACTGCGACAGGGCGCCATACTTCAAGGCTAGAACAACAGTGTTTGATAGGGAGAAGTGTCCTGCAATCAGCTTCTACCGGGCAAAAAATGAATATTATTATTTGGGGGCGTGATCATGCCCGCGATTAAGCCTGAGCAACGTGCTTTACAGATGCTCGACGCCTTTGAGAACGCGGGCAGGGCGGTCAGCCGTGTGGTCATCGACGGGCGACGTATTGAGATCGAGCTTCTTAGAGGTGATGATCGCGATGAATTTGATAGGATCGACATGCGACATGGCAAAACGTGAGCTTCCAAAACACATCTACCGCCAAAAGAATGGGTTGTATTTTCAGCGCCGTGGCTGGCCCTCCTATAAGATCAAAAACGAGTTTGGCTCACCCGAGTTTTGGGCCGAGTATTCCGATATACTTAACGGCGCTATCAAACCTAAGTCGAAGTTTGTGTCGTCCCGCAACTTTTCTTCGCTGATCGACCACTATCATAAGTCGCCGCGTTACCGGCGGCTTAAACCTCGGACGGCGCTGGACTACGACAAGTATCTGAGTTTTTTCAAATCCATCATGGGGGATGCCAATCCCGCAAAGATGCAGCGCAAGGACGTCATCAGGCTTCGAGACGCAAACGCAGACAAACCATACTTTGCCAACTACTCGCTCCGCGTTCTGCGTGTTCTCATGGAACATTGCGTCGATCTGGGGTGGTCGGAATATAATCCGGCCAAAGGTGTGCAAGAAATCAAAACTGACAAAAAAGCTCGTGAGCCTTGGCCTCATGAGCTTTTGGAAGCTTACCGCACCCGCTGCCCCATCGGCACCAGAGAACGCCTTGTGATGGAGCTGTGCGTCGGCACTGGCCAGCGCATTGGTGACGTGCTGGAAATGCGCTGGGGCGATATTCAAGATGGCGGGTTTGTTATTCGTCAGAATAAGACGGCAAAGGAACTCTGGGTTCCGATCCTGCCAGAACTACAGACAGCCTTGGACGCCGCCAGCCGCCATTCAGTTTTCATCCTAACAAACGAACGCGGTACAAACCGTTGGTCCTATCGGGGTGCGTCTCAGGCCGTGCGCAAGGTCAGGGAAAGCGTCGGCGCGTTGGACTTCGATATCCACTCATGGCGCTACAATGCGGCCTGCGAACTTGTCGAAGCAGGGTGTGGCGATGACCTTGTGGCGGCAGTCACAGGCCAAAGCCCTGCGATGGTGCAGCACTACACAAAGAAGGTTCGCCAGAAAATTCGTGCTATCCAAGCGCAGCAAAAGCGAACAGAACAAAAACAGAATGTTTAGACATTTGTTTAGAGCACGCGACGCGCATTTACCGAAATTTTTCTAAGTCATTGAAAGTAAATGGAGGCGAGTACCGGAATCGAACCGGTGTACACGGATTTGCAATCCGCTGCGTAACCACTCCGCCAACTCGCCGCCTGTGGTCTGAGTGGTCGTTTAGCCGCGTTGTCCGGTGGGTTCAATAGCCCGTTTTACATCAACGACGTTACTGTTGTGCGCAATGGTTGTTTGTGTGCAATGGCCGTTGCTCCGCCTCGGGGGGTGTGGCATGTTGGGGCAACAGATACTGAACGAAAGAGTTTAGCTCGTGACTGACTTTCAAAATCGCAGAACATTGATGGTGGATACGCAAGTGCGTCCTTCAGATGTAACCAAATTCCCGATCATCGATGCGTTGTTGGACGTACCGCGTGAAGAGTACGTGCCGGACGCGTTGCGCGATGCCGCTTATATTGGCGAGAATATCGACCTTGGTGAGGGGCGCGTTTTGCTTGAACCGCGAACTTTGGCTAAGATTCTCGATGCTGCAGACGTGCAAAAAACCGATGTGGTTCTCGATTTGGGCTGTGGTTTGGGGTATTCGACTGCGGTTCTGGCCCATATGGCGGAATTTGTCGTAGCCGTCGAAGATGATGAAGCCCGCGCAGAAGAAGCTCAGCAAAACTTGTCGTCCCATGGCGTGGACAACGCTGCTGTATTTGCGGGGCCGCTTGCGCAAGGGGCTGCCAAGAATGGTCCGTATGATCTGATTCTGTTGCAGGGCGCTGTTGAAGAAATTCCTGACGATCTTACGTCACAAATCAAAGAAGGCGGCCGCATCGTTGCGATCTTTGCAGAAGGTGCATTGGGCGTGGTCCGTGTCGGGCGTAAAATTGATGGAGCAATGAATTGGCGCATGGCATTCAATGCGACTGCACCGGTCCTGTCCGGCTTTGAAAAAGTAGCAGCTTTCGCGTTCTGAGAACGTGGTGGCTGCCGCCATTTAACAACCCCATAAATAGTTGCGAGAGCATCGAAGGACCGTTGAAATGCCAGCTATCAGACTAATCACCGCCATTTGCCTCTTGAGCGTCACTCTGGTCTCTCCTGCGCGTGCAGAAAGCTTGGCCGATGCCTTGCGGGATTCGTACCACAATTCAGGGCTTCTCGATCAGAATCGTGCGTTGTTGCGGGCGGCTGATGAAGACGTTGCACAGTCTTTGGCCGCGCTACGGCCAATCGTCACTTGGCAAACGCAGGCGGTTTATTCCGCGACGGAGTCGGGTTCCAGCAGCCTGTCCGACGACATTACAGCGTCTGCATCTATTTCAATGAGCTTGCTGCTTGCCGATGGCGGAGCCAGTGCGC
This sequence comes from Octadecabacter algicola, assembly GCF_021532625.1. Classification (GTDB taxonomy): domain Bacteria; phylum Pseudomonadota; class Alphaproteobacteria; order Rhodobacterales; family Rhodobacteraceae; genus Octadecabacter; species Octadecabacter algicola. The sequence continues at coordinate 1,312,667 of NZ_JAKGAR010000001.1, read as the reverse complement.
TGGCTACAGAATCGCAAAAAGAGCTGGTGTTGCAGACACGAGAAGGGCTTGTTCAGGTTGAACAGGAGATTCTTTTCCGCGCCGTTGAGGCTTATATGCAAGTACGCCGTGCTTCTGAATTTCTTGCATTGAGACGCAGCAATGTTGGGGTGATCAACCAAGAATTGCGTGCTGCACGGGACCGGTTTGACGTTGGTGAAGTGACACGCACCGATGTGTCCCTTGCTGAGGCACGTTTGGCTGCCGCTCAAAGTCTATTGGCTGCCGCGGAAGGGGATCTCGCACAGGCGAATGAAGAATTTCGCGCAGCCGTAGGGCGCGCACCGGGACGTCTTGATGTTGTTAGCCCAGCAAGCGTTGAATCCAATATTGAAGCCGCACGGGCTTTTGCCATGCGTCACCACCCTGATGTGATTGGGGCGCAGCATGGTGTTGCTTCGGCTGAACTTAATATTCGTCGTGCTCAAGCGGGCTTGCAGCCGGATTTGACTTTGGGCGGAGGCGTATCCCTTGATGAAGACGGAGACGTAACACGCCGTCTCAGCCTTACGTATGGCGGTACGATCTACCAAGGCGGCCAATTGCAATCCTTGATCCGGCAGGCCCAAGCACGCCGTGATGCAGCGCGTTCCGGCCTTCTTGTGACAACGCAGGCGGTGAATCAGAACGTGGGCAACGCTTATGCTATCCTGCGCGTCGCTCGCGCGAGCCGCGAAGCTGCGGGGCTGCAAATCACAGCGTCCCGCACCGCTTTCCGCGGCGTTCGTGAAGAAGCAACGCTTGGTGCACGTACGACACTTGATGTCTTGAACGCTGAACAGGAATTGCTTGATGCCCAAGCCAGTCAGATTTCGGCCCAAGCGGATGAGGTGGTCGCAAGCTATCGCGTGTTGGCCACGATGGGGCTTTTGACAGCCAGTCACTTAAACCTTGGTGTTCAGTCCTACGACCCAGCAGCCTACTACAACCTCGTACGAGAAGCGCCAGCGACGCACTCCCGTCAGGGGCAGGCTTTGGATCGTGTGCTGCAATCTATCGGCGACTAAGCAACCTGTAAGCTAAATCCTGTGGTTAAGCGCTCCGGGCGTGGGGTAAGGATTAGTGCCTCAAATCCCGACTATCTGTTGTTTGAAACACGGTGTCAGGTTAAAGTCACCGCTGAGGCAACAGTAGTACAAACGCAGGATAAGCAATGTCCGAACCGGTAACCAACGTAGAAATCGAGGATGTCTTAACGTCTATCCGCCGTCTGGTGAGTGATGGAGATAAGGCGCGTACGCGTGACACTGCCCCGATTGCAGCGGAACTCGAAGAAGTTCCAACGGTTCCGTCTGCGGACGTCAAATCTACCGAATCGGATAGCGCCGCGCGTCCTGGAAAACTGGTTTTGACGCCAGCCTTCCTTGTTGCTGGCGGTACTGAGCAATCAAATGCATCCGAAGATGATAATGATGAAGATCAAGTTGCGGCTGTAGAAGAAGTTGAAGGCGATCAGACGGATCAAACTGTAGACAGTGCACATGATGACGACGATGTTGCCCCGTTAGAATTAACAGACATGGTTTGGGATGCACCTGAGCCTGACATGGGTGATTTCGAAGACGACGGTGACAACGGTGTTCATATTGCAGTCGAGACACCTGATCGCTCTGAGTTGGTGGCAACCATCGCCGAGCTAGAGGCCGCAATAAGCAGTGGTGAAGACGATTACGAGCCAGACGGCAGTGAGATTGATGTTAGCGAACATATGGCTGAAACGATTGCGTGGCCGGGGACGATCGCGCGATCTGCCGAACAGATCAGAGATGCCGAAATCGCCGAGACCGTAGATGCAAACGATATCGACAGCGGTCATGACGATGAAACGGTTATGGATTTCCACCACAAGGCCGTTGACGACCTATCACCTGATGACGCCGGTATTGTCGCTGACGAGCCCAAGATTGATGCCGCCAGCGATGACAGCCCGCCGAAAAATCCGCAAACGGACGCACGTGCCGAGGCTGACGTTTATGCGGACGATGATCTTGATGGTCTTCTCGAAGCAGGTGGTGTGGCGCTGGACGAAGAAGCATTGCGCGATTTGGTGTCCGATGTTGTACGCGAAGAACTGACAGGGCCTTTGGGCGAACGCATCACTCGAAACGTGCGCAAACTGGTCCGTCGCGAGATTTACCGCGTGTTGTCGAGCCAAGAATTCGACTAACAACGGGTGTCGCTCGCACTTTACGGTCCTTTTGGGACATCCTCGGCCAAGTCAAATAGTCGGTCCACGTCTAGGCAGGCCTCAAGGTGTGCAGCTAGCGCATCTAGGGTCGTTTCCACCCCAGCGTCATAAGACATTGTTTGAATGGGGACGCCGACTGCCGCCATAAAAGCGGAGCGAAATCCGTCAGCGGCGAACAATCCATGTAAATAGCAGCCCTTTACACGACCATTGTCGCTGGCCGCGCCTTCGGGACGCCCATTTAGGGTTAACCAGCTGTTTTCCATGTCAGGACCTGTCGTCGCCCCTAGATGGATCTCGTAGCCCGTCAGAGCGTCTCCTGTCGCGTCATAGTGCGCATCGCTTAATGCGACACGCTTTTGTGCCGTCATGGTGGTCATGACGTCCAGTAAGCCCAAGCCTTCGACTGTCGTCGCTTCCCCCTCGATTCCGTCCGGGTCTGCTATTTGTTGTCCTAGCATCTGATACCCGCCACAGATGCCCAATACATGGCCACCCCGCCTTACGTGCGCGTTCAAGTCGATATCCCACCCTTGGGACCTGAAGTGCGCAAGATCGGCGATCGTGGACTTTGATCCGGGGATCAACACGAGGTCTGCATCCGCGGGCAGGGGGCGACCGGCCTCGATGATTTCAACCGTGACGTCCGGCTGGGCAGCTAGCGGATCAAGATCATCAAAATTAGCGATCCGGTTTAAACGAGGAACAGCAACTTTGATTGCACCGCCTTTGCGTGTCGCGACATCCATCACATCCTCAGCAGGAAGCTTCCATGCGTCGTCAAACCAAGGAACGATGCCCAAGGATATCCAACCCGTGTGGTCGGCTATCGCTGTCAGACCGTCAGCAAACAGCGTCGGATCACCGCGGAACTTATTAATCGCAAAGGCTTTGATGCGGGATCGGTCTTCTGGGGGCAGGATCACATCGGTGCCAACCAGCTGCGCAATGACCCCGCCACGGTCGATATCGCCAACTAAGACCACAGGACAGTCGGCGGCTTCCGCAAACCCCATATTGGCGATGTCGCCCGCCCGAAGATTAACCTCGGCCGGCGAACCCGCACCTTCAATCAGGATAAGATCATGGTCTGCGGCAAGCCTGCGGTAGCTTTCCACAACTTTTGGTATCAGTTCTGACTTGCGGCTCCCGTATTCGCGGGCCTTCATCGTGGCGAACCGCTGCCCCTGAACGATCACCTGCGCGCCAATGTCGGTCTCGGGCTTAAGAAGGACGGGGTTCATGTCCGTATGCGGGTCCAATTGCGATGCACGGGCTTGTAGGGCCTGTGCGCGGCCGATCTCACCGCCATCCAACGTTACGGCGGCATTGTTTGACATGTTTTGCGGCTTGAACGGAGCAACGGACAGTCCGCGTCGCACTGCCGCGCGACACAGCCCTGCCACCAACATGGATTTCCCCACATTGGAGCCTGCACCTTGGATCATGATTGCCTTGGCCATGAGAACCCTCCACGGTCTTACCTAGCAGCCATGCCGCCCGAGGGAAGACCTATGAGCGCCACAGCGCCTCTGATCTTTGATTTTATGGTGCCGTGGAGTGAGAAACAGGCCTTGTTCAAGTCGCAACTCTTGCGCCCCAGTCTGGGCAAAAGAAAAACGCGACCCCGAGCAGAGGGTCGCGTTCTATGGCAGTCTAAAATATCTAAGTGTTTAAGCGGCGCGAGTTTCCATTTCAGCGGCTTCAGCCACTGCGCGACGTTCGCTTTCTTCACGTGACAGAGCCACGGATGTACGTACGCCTTTGCCGACAAAGTCCATCAGACCTGTCACAACACGTTCGTTGGGATCGATGCCTGCGCAGGACAATACTTCGCGGCCATCACGAGAGCGCGCCCAGCGGGCGATCTGTTCGGGGCCGTTGCCGTATTTCTTGTCGTCTGCAATTGCGTCATCCAATGCAGCAAGTACCACAGCAGCGAAGAGTTTCCGCGCGCGATTGCCTTGTTCATTGTTAAACGCTGTGCCGTCGACGAAATCACGCATATTGGATCCTTCTTTGTTTTTAGTCTTGTATCAGGCGTAGGAGGCAATATGCCTATTCTTATCCGATTCGGGGTTCTTAATTTGGAATAGCAGATATGCACTTATTGCATACCTCTCCCATTTCGTGAACAGTATTTGGTTGGCTTGCACGGGGTCTCAACCCAAGATATAGGGCGCGTCAACCTTCCTTCAACCTTTTGACATTATTTGGACACATTTGGCCCATGGTAAAAATCAACGGCAATGAAATCCGCATCGGTAACGTGCTGGAACATAATGGTGGCCTTTGGGTCGCAGTGAAAACGGATCATGTGAAACCCGGTAAGGGCGGCGCATTCGCACAAGTCGAAATGCGCAACCTTCGCAATGGGTCAAAACTGAACGAACGCTTCCGGTCCGCCGATAAGGTCGAGAAGGTCCGTCTGGAACAAAAAGATCAACAATTCCTATACGAAACAGACGGAATGCTGACGTTCATGGACACCGAGACCTACGAACAGATCGAACTTCCTGCAGAACTTTTGGGCGAACGTCGTCCCTTCTTACAGGACGGGATGATCGCGGTTGTAGAGTTCCACGAAGCAGAAGCCTTGAACATGCAACTGCCGCAAAAAGTGACCTGCAAGATTGTTGAGACCGAGCCAGTGGTCAAAGGTCAGACGGCTGCGAACTCTTTCAAGCCTGCCATCCTTGATAATGGTGTACGCGTTATGGTGCCGCCTTTCGTTGGTCAGGACGAAGACATCATCGTAAGCACGGAAACAATGGAATACGTCGAACGCGCCTAAGTGCGTCGACTAGGGCAGGCGCAGCGTGGCTGTGCTTGCCTGCATCTCATCGGTGGCACGGCCAAACCGAAGATGCGCAAGCGCGCGATTTCCGCTCTGGGTGAATAGCGTGCCAACAGATTTACCATTTGATGTAATCTCGGTGCCGACAGGGGCCACCCCTTCAATCTCAACTTGAACCAGCCCTTTTTTCAGCTCGGTCTTGTGTTTCATACGTGCGGCGATCTCCTGCCCGACGTAGCAGCCTTTGCGGAAATCGATGCCATTTAGGCGCTCGAACCCAGTTTCAAGAATATATGTGTCAGGCGTCAGTTCGATCCCTGTTTCGGGGATAACGTGGGCCACGCGTAAGGAATCCCAGTTTGTATCGTCACTGATGTCTTCGGTGCCATAGGCCCGCCATCCCATGTTTGGATCACGGGGATCAATAAAGGCGCCGTCGGGGGCAGGGCCCGTGCCGCGCGACACAACTTTGGGGCTTTCTGCAATGTCGACTTTGGCGCGAAGGCGATACATTGCCAACCTTTGCGCTAAGTTGGCAGCATGGGACGAGGCCACATCCAACACCAAGGCGTCCCCATCTGCGAGCACAAAAAAGTCCGCGATGTATTTACCCTGCGGGGACAGCAACGCCGCATAAACCAAACCGTCTGATGTCTTGGCGACATCATTGGTGATCAAACCCTGTAGGAAGTCACGGCTGTCTTGTCCGGACAGACGGATGAGGCTGCGATCGTTTGTCATTGTGGTTCTCCACGTCGGAAAAGGCGTGTCAGCCAAGTCCCTTTGGTGCGTGTTGCAGGTTGAGAGGTTGGAACATGGGCTGGACGGTTTGTGCCGTCCACAACCTGTTTGCCGTCCCGAAATTGTAGTCGATACAGATCAGCATAAAGTCCACCACGCGCAAGCAATTCTGTGTGCGTGCCTTGGTCAACGACGGCACCTTTGTCGAGAACGACAATCTTATGGGCGTTCTGGATCGTCGACAGACGGTGGGCGATAACCAGCGTTGTGCGGCCCTTTGCGAGGCGGTCCAACGCCCCCTGAACGATGGATTCAGATTTCGTATCAAGCGCACTTGTGGCTTCGTCAAGAAGCAGGATCGGCGTATCTCGCAACAGCGCGCGCGCAATTGCGACGCGTTGACGCTGTCCGCCCGACAGGTTGGACCCACGTGGACCTGCGGGGCTGTCCAAGCCAGCTGGAAGTTTGTCGAGAAAATCCATGACATGGGCGTCAGACAACGTTGCCTTTAGTGCGTCATCGCTGATGTCTTCGCGGCCAAGCAGGATATTGTCGCGCAGGGTTTCATCAAACAGGGCTGCGTCCTGAGACACCGTCGAAACCATCCCGCGCAAATCCGTCAGTGCCAGCGCATCAATCGAAGATCCGTTCAATGTCACCGCGCCCGATTGCGGTTCAACGAGACGTGTTAGCACATTGAACAGCGTGCTTTTGCCAGCACCCGATGCGCCGACCAATGCCGTGGTTTGCCCGGCTTCTGCGACAAAGCTTGCTCCGTTCAAAACTGGCAAGTCGCCATAGCTAAGGGAAACATTGTCGAACGTGACTTTGGGAGCATCCGTCGGCGCGGCTTCGGGAGAGGTAGGTGACAGCAACGTTGGTTGTTCATCGAACAGATCAAGCAAACGGTCAATCGCGGCAGCTGCGGCCTGCCAGAGGCCCGCAATCTTGGCCAGCCTGCGCAGCGGATCAAACGCGATTGCCATCGCCGTAAAGAACGCCATGAATTCCCCGACGGTTTTCTCGCCGTCAATGATTTCAGAGCCGCCGTAGATGATCACTGCAAGAAACCCCAAGCCCGCCATGATGTCGACAGTACTGGACATCAGTCCTTGCCCTGCAGCGGCTTCGGTTTCCGTGCTGATACGACGGCGGATTAGGCCCTCGTAGCGTTTGGACTGGTACGTTTCCATGCTGTTCAGTTTGATCTGGGAAATCCCATGAAAGACTTCATCAAGGCGCGTCGACATATCGCCTGATACCTTGCGGGCGGCTAATGCTTTGCGGCGCACGAAGGTTTGCAGGCCAAAAGACGGCAACACAACAATCGGCATGCCGATCAACGCGATCAACATCCAACGCCAGTCAATCATCGCGGCCACAAGAAATAGACCGGTCACAGCGACAAGATCACGCGCAAGCCCTGTCAGCAAGCTGGTCCAAACGGTTCCCAAGGCCTGCACGTCGCCTTGCACCCGTTCGATTAATTGTCCTGGGGGATGGGATTGATGAAACGATGAATCCAGCCGCATCAGGTGGTTCATTAGGTCACCGCGCATCTCGGCCGCGCATTTTTCAGACACGTATTTCATGATCACACGCTGCGCCAAGGCGGTCACTGCCCGTGCTGCAAAGATCGCAAAGATCAAAAGTCCAACGATCCAAATACTGCTGCGTTCACCGCCAACGAACACGTTGTCGAACATAGGCTGCATCATATAGCTCAGAGAGCCAAACGTTGCGCCCTCGAACATCATCAAGACCGTCGCAAAGATAAGCCATCCTGCCTGCTTTTTCAGGTAGCCGTTCCACAACCAGCCAAACATGGCCTTACTGGTGCGTTCTTGGTTTGAAGGTATGTCGGTCATCTTGGTTCCGTCGCCTTGTTTCGTTCGGTTTACGCGCATTCGTTAAGGGGGGGAAGGTTTGGCACAATAACGAGCATTGACGCGGCCTGCGGTGAGGATAGTGTCGCCCTAAAGACACCTCATTTCTCACAGTTAAGGACGTATCGCATGTTTGCCAATGGTCTGCCCTATCTTGCCATTCCAGGACCTTCCGTAATGCCCGACCGTGTGATGCGCGCGATGCATCGGGCAGCGCCGAATATTTACACGGGTGAATTGCACGACATCACGCACGGTTTGATCCCTGATCTAAAAGCCGTTGCCGGGACTAGACACGATGTCGCTATTTATATCGGGAACGGGCATGGCGTCTGGGAGGCGGCTTTGTCCAACGTGATTGGCGAAGGCGATACTGTTCTTGTTCTTGCGACGGGTCGTTTTTGCGTTGGCTGGGGCGAAATGGCGGACGGGCTTGGCGCGAATGTAGAAACGATCGACTTTGGTATGAGCAACGCAGTTGATCCTGCGCAGGTCGAAGCCGCATTGAAGGCGGATAACGAAGGTAAGATCAAAGCCGTCATGACGGTTTTGGTGGATACATCCACAGGCGTTTTAAATGATATCAAAGGAATACGTGGCGCAATTGATGCGGCGGGGCATGACGCGTTGTTCATGGTGGATTGCATCGCATCCATGGGCTGTGACGAATTTCACATGGATGATTGGGGTGTCGATATTGCCGTCGCCGCAAGCCAGAAGGGCTTGATGACGCCGCCAGGAATTGGGTTCGTCTGGTTTAATGGCAAAGCCGACGCTGTGCGGGGCGACATGAAACGCGTGTCCCGCTATTGGGACTGGCGGCCGCGCACCTCCGCAGAGGAATACTATCAGTACTTTAATGGTACCGCGCCTACGCACCACATCTATGGGCTGCGCGAGGCCCTCGATATGATCAAAGAAGAAGGCCTTTCAAATGTGTGGGCCCGCCACGAAGGCTTGGCGCGTGCGATTTGGGCGGCAGCTGATGCGTGGGGGGCAGATGGCCCGCTTGAAATCAATGTCGCTGAACCGTCGCAACGGTCTCGCGCAGTGACGTCTGTAAAGTTGGGCGAAGGGCAGGGCGATGCCTTGCGGGAATGGTGCGAAAACAAGATGGGCGTGACTTTGGGGATCGGTCTAGGCCGTGCACCCGCAAGCGCGTATTTCCGATTGGGTCACATGGGCCACGTAAATGGTCACATGGTTATGGGTTTTTTGGGGACCATTGATGCGGGGCTAAAGGCGCTGGGCATTCCTCACGGCAAAGGCGCTCTCGAGGCCGCATCCGCTGTTTTGGCCGACCTAGCTGGCGCTGATACGAGCCGCGCGAATACGGATAAGCCCGTCGAGAAATGCTGCGGATAGCATAACCCAAACAATGCCTTTAATCGCGGCAAGGGTAAAAAACGCCATAAAGAGCGTCACTCCCGCCGTTACCAAAAAGGCGTTGGTGTAGTTTTCGACGCGTTGAATTGGGCGGCTCATTTTGATCCTCCGGCTAGATGGTACTTCATCTTAGCGCGGTGGGTTGGGAAATCACTTAAACCTTTTGTGTGCTGTCTTTCGCGGCGGCTAACGCCTTAGGAAGCGCCTTGGCGAACAGCTTCAGGTCCTTGTTCGGCCCACACGACACTCTGATACAGCGATCTTGGGGTGCGACGAATGGCATACGGACGAAAACGCCCTGTTCGATCAGCGACGCAAGTACAGTACGTGCGAAATCACCGTCATCGCCGCAATCGATTGCCACAAAATTGGTCGCCGACGGCACCGCCTTCAAATCATTATCCTGGGCGATTTGATAAAGCGTCTCGCGGGCTTGCGAGACCTTTGCGCGCATTTTTTCAAGCCAATCTTCGTCTTCCAAAGCGGCCAATGCACCAGCTTGGCTGACGCGGCTCATGCCAAAGTGGTTGCGCACGCGATTAAAGGCCGCGATCAGCCGTTTGGGGCCGATAGCATAACCGACCCGCGCGCCCGCCATACCGTATGCTTTTGAAAAGGTTCGCAAGCGAATGACGCGTTCATCGGCCGTGTTGATTGGCGGCGCGATCCCGTCGGGCCCGAGTTCAACATAGGCTTCATCCAGCACCAAGAGACAGCCTTCGGGGAGACTTTGGATCATCTGCTTGAGAGTTCCGGCGGTGTGCCACGTTCCCATCGGGTTGTCTGGGTTAGATAAATAAATCAGTTTTGCGCCTACCTCACGGGCCTTTGCGACCAAGTGATCGGGGTCCTCGTGATCAGCTGTGTAGTTGACGGTGTGGATCACCCCACCATAGCCCGTCACGTGATAATTGAACGTCGGATAGGCGCCAGCGCTCGTCACGACGGGCGTACCTTCGGTCACGGTGAGGCGCACAAGGCTGTCGAGCAATCCGTCAATGCCGGCCCCGACCACGATCTCGTCCACGGCAACGCCATGTTTTACGGCCAACGCATTGCGTAGATCGTGGCTTTCGGGGTCGCCATACATCCACGTCTCTTTGGCGGCCATTCGCATGGCACGGACCGCTTCAGGAGATGCCCCAAATGCGTTTTCGTTCGCACCAAGGCGGGCTTTGAAGGGAACACCCGCAGCGCGTTCCTGCGCTTCCGGTCCGACAAAGGGAACCGTCGCCGGAAGGCGAGCGGCAAGAGGGGTCAGGCGCGGGTCATTTTCTGAGGTCTTGGACATGGGGGGAGTTTGGTCCGTCTGTTCCCCTTTGAAAAGAGTTAACGCAACGACCACCTATAATTCAGGAGATTAATTATGCCTAAACTTACACGACGCGGATTTCTTGCCACATCGGGCGCAGCCCTAAGCGTACGTGGCGTTGCGCCACTCGCGCGGAGCGTTTCTGGCCGCCGCATTCTGACGCTGGTCTACGACAAATCGCTCGGCATGATGCGTGCGGTGGAACGGGTGGTTCGCTAGGAACCACCCCCCCCAGTTAGATTTCGTTGAGCTGGGCCAAAGCGGCGGACAGCTGCGCGATTTCTTCTTCGCGCAAAGCGAGGTTTGCCTTAGCTTCCTCGACCACTTCAACAGTTGCGTTTTCGGCAAACTTGGGGTTGCCCAAGCGCCCGCGCAAACCGCCAGCCTCTTTTTCAACTTTGCCCAAAGACTTGGTGATACGCGCTTTTTCTGCGTCCACGTCGATGATGTCGGCCAATGGCAGCGCAAAGGTCGCGCCCTTGGTTCCAACCATCATGGACCCCTTAGGGGCCGCACCAACAGTCAGGCTATCAACCCGCGCAAGACGTTTGATCAGGGCTTCATTGCCCGCCCAAGCGGCTTTTGCGGCGTCATCAGCTTCTGTCTGAATCAACGGCACGTAAAGGCCTGCAGGCACGTTCATCTGCGCGCGAGTTGAGCGAATGTTTTCGATGATCTGGATCACCCATGACATCTCGGCGTCGGCATTTTTGTCAATCAGATCAGCGCCATATTCGGGCCAGTCCTGATGAACGAGGAGGTTGGTGTTCCCATCCAGCGCCCATAGTTCTTCGGTGATGAACGGCATGATCGGATGCATCAGGATCAGGCACTGGTTCAAGACCCAATTCATAACCTGTTGAGTTTCCTGCTTTTCTTCGTCCGATCCGTCCATCAACAATGGCTTGGACAGCTCTACGTACCAGTCACAAACCTTGCCCCAAACGAATTTGTACAGCGTGTCGGCAGCGTCGTTGAAACGGTAAGTATCAAGCGCGGCGTTGACGTCTGCCAGTGCCGTCGCGGTCTCTCCGATGATCCATTTGTTCACGGATTGCGTGATATGGGTCGGGTATGGGTCCGATATGGGTCCGGTATGGGCGCGATCTGCCCCGAAGGCCCCGTTCATTTCGGCAAAACGGCAGGCATTCCAGAGTTTGGTTCCGAAATTTCGATACCCCGCGATGCGTTGCGTATCGAGCTTTAGCGCACCGCCAAGGGACGCCATGGCGGCGTTTGTAAAGCGCAGCGCGTCGGCACCGTATTCGTCGATGATGTCGAGCGGGTCGATGACGTTGCCCGTGGATTTCGACATCTTCTTACCCTTGGCATCGCGCACGAGGCCGTGGAGGTAGATGGTGTCGAAGGGGATGTCGTCGACGACGGCGAGCTGCATCATCATCATCCGAGCGACCCAGAAGAACAGAATGTCCTGTCCGGTGATCAGATCGGATGTTGGGAAGTATTTCGCCAGTTCCTCGGTTTGCTCGGGCCAGCCGAGGGTGCCGATGGGCCAGAGGCCGGAGGAGAACCATGTGTCGAGGACGTCGGGGTCGCGATCCAGGTGGAACCATTGCCCATGTGAATCTTTAAAGACCCTTTCTTCCATCGCAACCACTGAAGCGGGAATGATCGCTTGGACACCCATTGGAGCAAGTACACCGACATAGTATTCTTGAGCTATCGCCCGTGCTTCATCGTAAGAAGATGCGCAGAATGCAATTTTCTCTTTGGGCGCTTTTCCTTCTGAAAGCCGAGCAAGCTCCGCTGCGAGTTCTCTATCGTCTTTCAAGGAATCCAGTTTCGGCCCATACCAAACCGGAATTTGGTGACCCCACCAGAGCTGGCGGGAGATGCACCATGGTTCGATGTTTTCCAGCCAGTGGTAATATGTTTTCTCGCCAGACTCTGGCAAAATCTTAACTGTGCCATCGCGAACGGCATCGAGGGCAGGGCCGACGATTTTGTCGGTTTCAACGAACCATTGGTCCGTGAGCATGGGTTCGATGACGACCTTGGAACGGTCACCAAACGGCTGCATGATTTTCTTGTTCTCGACCATCGGGACGGTCTCGGTCACGTCGACCTTTTCGCCGTCGTCGTTCTTCACCGTGCGGGTCACGTCGTGCATGACGGCGAGGCCTTCGGCGGTGATGTCTGCGATGACTTTTTCACGAGCCTCAAACCGGTCGAGGCCGCGGTAAGCATCGGGCACAAGGTTCATTGCAGCGATCATCGCTTCGTCGAATTCCTGTTCGCCGTTGGCGATGGCTTGGGCTGTGGCTGCTTCTTCAACGTAGGGCTTCCCATCGGCGCGCATGGCACCTTTGGTGTCCATCAGGGAGTACATCGGGATGCCGCCGCGCTTGGCGACCATGTAGTCGTTGAAGTCGTGCGCACCGGTGATTTTCACCGCACCAGAACCGAATTCCATATCTGGATAGTCATCGGTGATGATCGGGATGAGACGACGGGACTCTTTCGGGCCAACCGGAATTTCACATAGTTTTCCGATGATTGGCGCGTAACGTTCATCCCTTGGGTTCACCGCAACCGCGCCGTCACCAAGCATGGTTTCAGGGCGCGTCGTCGCGATTGAGATATAGTTACGTGTTTCGCTAAGTATTACGTTTCCGTCTTCATCTTTCTCTTCGTAGGTGTAGGTCGCCCCACCCGCGAGAGGATATTTGAAGTGCCACATGTGGCCGTCGACTTCGATGTTTTCGACTTCGAGATCAGAGATCGCTGTTTCGAAATGCGGGTCCCAGTTGACCAGACGTTTGCCGCGATAGATCAGGCCTTTGTTGTACATCTCAACAAAGACTTTGATGACCGCGTCGTGGAAGTTGCCTTGCGCATCGGCAGGGGCACCGGGCGCGCCAGACATGGTGAACGCTTCGCGGGACCAATCGCAGGATGCGCCAAGACGTTTCAGCTGATTGATGATCTGACCGCCGGATTCACCCTTCCATTCCCAGACCTTTTCTAGGAATTTTTCACGCCCCAATTCGGTGCGTTTGGGTTCACCGTTTTCGGCAAGCTTACGTTCCACAACCATTTGCGTGGCGATGCCCGCGTGGTCCGTTCCCGGCTGCCAAAGGGTGTCGAACCCGCGCATCCGGTGCCAGCGCACAAGGATGTCTTGAAGCGTGTTGTTGAAGGCATGGCCCATGTGCAAAACGCCAGTGACGTTAGGCGGGGGGATCATCACACAATAAGTGTCATCACGTTTGGCATTAGCACCAGCCTTAAAGGCGTCAGCGGACAGCCAGCGGTCGGTGATACGGGCCTCGGCCTCGTGAGCGTCAAATTTCTTTTCCATGGGCATGGGGGTGTGCCTTTCATCAAGTTGGGCATGAAATAGCCAAAGGGGACGGAAAGGGAAAGCGGCAGCGGGCGGAAACCAAGAAATTTGGCACCGGTTAATGGAATATGAACAAATGTTAACGGTTTGTTAGTAGTTCCCGTTGCAGAAACAACTTGGGGATGCAGCGGGATGGGCTGCACCCCCGCAAAACAGGGTGCATGGTAATACGTATCCCTATCGACCCGTATGTAGGCACCACTTACCCAGAAATTCCGTCTACGCATGGACCCTGTTTTGCCTCCCCCATGCTCGGGGCATTAGCCCCTGATAAGTGGTTCACGTTCCCCTTCGCGAATAACGGCAGGATCATAGGGTTCACGGGCGAAGACTGTGTTCACCATGGGGGCGAAATATTCGATAGGCTTGTGCGTGTAGTCGGGGTCAAATGACGACTGATCCCAGCGTTCACAGAAGGTCGCGCAGTCCTCAAAATAGGGGTGGCCTGCGTAGGCTTGGCGTTTTTCAGGGTCTGCGCCCACATGTTCGCCGTAATACACCAGCTGGAAATCACCGTGCTTTTCGACGACCCATGTGACCTGTTCGCGCACAAATGGGCGCAGGATCGTCGCGGCGTATTCATCGTGATTGTAAGGGGCGAAGATGTCACCAATGTCGTGCAGGAGCGTGCCGACAATCCAGTCGATATCTGCGCCATCGGCCTCTGCGCGGGTAGCCGATTGCAAGGAGTGGCCAAGGCGGGTGATCTGATATCCCGACAGGCTTTCGTCCAAGCTGACCAGCGCGCTCAAGAGGCGGTCCGCGGTGCCCTTGGTGTATTCGACTTCATGTTTCGTCAGAAAAGCATAGTCTTCGGCGTCGCCGTCTTTCATTTGGGTGAACTTTACACGATCCATATGGGGCCTTTCGATACGGGATGGTGACCTGATGTCAGGGCTATCATGGCGGCGGTTTGGAAACGGCGCAATGAATATGACCCATCTGGTATTCTTAGGTGTTCTCGGTTTCGTTGATAGACAGTGATGTCGTCTTGGGAGATGCTGGACCCATGCACGAAGCCGACAATACACTTGAGACATCTGGATTGATGCTGACACCTCAAAGGGGCGCTTATGTCGCTGACTAGGTTTGTCCGATCACTATTTGGTCGGCACGGTCATAGTGAGACAGGGGGCATCCGCAAACGGGGGCCAGCCACTCATGTAATCATTCTGGATGGTACGATGTCATCGCTCGAAGATGGGTATGAGACCCACGCGGGCCAGCTTTACAAGCTATTACGTGAGGCTGGGACCGGGGCGAACCTGACAGTCTATTACGAACCTGGCATCCAATGGAAAGAATGGCGCGCGACATTGGACGTCATGCAAGGTCGCGGCATCAATAGGCAGATCAAACGGGCGTATGGTGTGTTGGCATCGCGCTACCGAGCTGGCGATACGATTGTGTTGGCGGGGTATTCACGTGGGGCCTATGCCGTGCGGTCGTTGGCGGGCGTTGTGGATATGGTCGGACTTGTGAAATCTGACTGCGCAACCGAACGAAACATTCAATTGGCCTACCGCCATTATCGCCGTGGCGGTCGCGGCGCGGCGGCCGAAGCCTTTCGCAAACGTATGTGCCATACTGACGTAGAGATCGAAGCGGTCGCTGTATGGGACACGGTCAAGGCCCTTGGGATGCGGTTGCCGATCCTATGGCGTTGGTCCGTTGTTGATCATGAATTCCACAACCATGCGCTGGGCCCCTCCGTGAAGAACGGGTTTCATGCCCTCGCCATTGATGAAACGAGAGAGGCATACACACCCGTTTTGTGGTCCTGTCCCCCGGGTTGGGAAGGGCGCGTCGAGCAACTTTGGTTCCCTGGCACACACGGTGATGTTGGCGGGCAAATTGACGGCGTGGACGCAGTCCGTCCATTAGCAAACATGTCGCTGGTTTGGATGCTGGACCGTTTGGAGGCCTGTGGATTGCCTTTGCCCGACGATTGGCTGGGTCGATTTCCGACAGATCAAACGGCACCTTCGATTGGCCGTTGGAAAGGATGGTCCAAATTGTTTTTGTCCCGCAAAGCCCGTGTCGTGGGGCGCGACCCTTCGGAACGGCTGCACCCATCCCTACTTGGTCGCAAAACACGCATACGTCGCGTGCCATTACCAAATTGAAGCCGCCATTGGCAGCTGCTGTTTTCATTGGCGCGTTTGGTTGAGCTGAGCTCATCTCGGGTGGTCGCGCGCGCTGTTAGGCTACTTTTTCAAGCCGAACCTGTGGCGTCAGCCCCAAAGCGCGGCAGATGTCGCGGCTGAGTTCCGGTTTGTTGAGCGTATAGAAATGCAGGTGTTCGACACCTTCGTTCAGCAAATCGTCGCACAGCTCGCTGGCTTGCGCCACGGCGAGGAGATCAGCCGTTTCCTGTGTATCCGCATGGGCGAATGCATCCGCGAGGACCTTTGGGATCGCAGCGCCACAGTTGGAGGCGAATTTTTGAATGCCTTTCCAGTTTTCGATCGGCAGAATGCCAGGAAGGATGGGCGCAGTAATGCCGGCATCTGCGCAAGCATCACGGAACCGCAAGAACGTGTCTGGTTCAAAGAAAAACTGAGTGATGGCGCGCGTCGCACCAGCATCAAACTTAGCCTTGAGGTGATCGATGCAGGCTTGCGGGTTTGTGGCGTCAGGGTGGGGTTCAGGGTAGGCACCCACGGTCACGTCAAACCCTTTGTCAGCAAGCGCACGGGTGAGTTCAACTGAACCAGAAAAGCCGTCTTTAGCGGGCGTGAAGCCGCCGCTGCCCTTTGGCGGGTCACCGCGCAATGCGACGATGTGGTTTACGCCAGCCGCTTTATAGCTGTCCGCGATAGACAGGGTTTCTTCGCGGGTGGCATCAACGCAGGTCAGGTGTGCGGCCACTTTGAGGTCTGTCGTTGTGCCGATTGTGTCCACGGCCTCATGGGTGAGTTTGCGGGTCGTGCCGCCAGCGCCATACGTTACCGATACGAATTCAGGCGCAAACGGTGCCAAGACCTGCACACAGTCCCACAGCCGGAACGAGGCTTGCAGAGTTTTGGGCGGGAAGAATTCGAATGAGACGGACGGGGTGGTCATGAGGTTCTCCTGAAGGTTGCGCCTTTATCTCGGATTGGTGTATGTGAAGCAAATTCATAACCTTCAATAAGATCATGAGGATCGTTGGGAAATGCACATTGAGTTCCGTCATCTGCGCACAATCAAGGCGATCCACGACACGGGCGGATTGGCACGCGCCGCCGAGACATTGGGCATTACGCAGTCAGCGTTGAGCCATCAAATTAAGGGGATTGAAGATCAGGCTGGCGTGGAATTGTTTGTGCGCCGCTCTAAGCCTTTAAAGCTGTCGGCGGCTGGATTGCGGATGTTGGCTGCGGCTGAACGGATCCTGCCAGAGGTGGCTGCTTTAGAACAGGAATTCACCGGCTTGGTGCAAGGACGGGCAGGGCGCATGCATATTGCGATCGAATGTCATGCGTGTTTTGAGTGGCTGTTTCCCGTTCTTGAAGGGTTCCGTAAGGCTTGGCCTGACGTGGATGTCGATATCCGACCGGGTTTGGCGTTTGACGCACTACCCGCGCTTCGCAAAGAAGAGGTGGATCTGGTCGTGTCATCGGACCCCGAAGACATTCCTGGTATCACGTTCCTGCCGTTGTTTGATTACGAGCCTATTTTCGTGGCGGCTACTAATCATCCTTTGGCAGCAAAAGAGTGGATCGATGCAGAAGATTTCCGAAATGAAACGTTAATTACCTATCCGGTTGAACGGGCACGGCTTGATGTGTTTTCACAGTTGTTGACCCCAGCGAAGGTCGCGCCAAAGGACCTGCGCCAAGTTGAGCTGACAGCGGTGATCCTGTTGTTGGTGGCGTCTAATCGCGGGGTAGCTGTTTTGCCCGATTGGGTGGTTCGCCAAGCCTCATACGGGTCGGATTACATCACGCGTCCGTTGACAGAAAAGGGTCTGACACGACGCCTTTATGCAGCGGTACGCGAAGAAGAGGCAGACCTACCATATGTGGCGCATCTTGTGCGAAATGCCCGCCAAGAAGCAGTGAAACTTCAACGGCCAGATACCGTTTAGACAGCATGATCGTCCAAATTCCAGTCGCCGTGGGCTAAAACCGTTCAATATCGATCTTGCTGCCCCTTGTCGGTTTAACTGCACTCCCCTATACGCCGCTTCGAATGAGTGTGTGGGCAATGCGGCCCAAGCACACCAAGGAGACCACCATGGCTTTAAGTGCAAATCTAAACGTGATGATGAAAACGGCGCGCCGCGCAGGTCGCGCGTTGCTTAAGGACTTCGGTGAGGTCGAGAATTTGCAGGTCTCTACAAAGGGGCCGGGCGACTTTGTAAGCCGCGCAGATCGCAACGCGGAATATATGATCAAAGAAGCGCTAATGGAAGCGCGCCCAACCTATGGGTTCTTGGGCGAAGAAGGCACAGAAGTCGAAGGCGAAGACCCGACGCGTCGTTGGATCGTTGACCCGCTGGACGGCACAACCAACTTTTTGCACGGGATGCCGCACTGGGCCGTTTCGATCGCGCTTGAGCACAAAGGCGAGATTGTCATCGGCGTGATTTATGACCCTGTAAAGGACGAGTTGTTCTTTGCGGAAAAAGGCTCTGGCGCATGGATGAACGAAAAGCGTATGCGCGTGTCTGGCCGCAACAAGATGATCGAGAGTGTTTTCTCAACGGGTCTGCCATTTGCTGGCCGGTCTGATTTGCCAGAAACGTTGCAGGACCTTGCACGCATTTTGCCAACCTGTGCCGGTGTGCGCCGTTGGGGCGCTGCTGCGCTTGATTTGGCCTATGTTGCAGCTGGCCGTTACGATGGGTTCTGGGAACGTCGCCTTCACCCATGGGACATGGCTGCGGGCTTGCTGATCGTGCGCGAAGCAGGTGGCATCGTTGAGCCGTTGACTGTCGGTGGTGACATCATGGGCGACAAAGCCGTGATTTGTGCCGCAGAACCAATCTTTGATCAGTTCGCGAAAGTTATCCGCAACTAAGCTCACGCATCAAAGTTCGGCGAAAAGATCGATCTGATATCCGTCAGGGTCTTTGACCGTGGCGTACCGTTGACCCCAAAAAGCATCCCAAGGTTCAACCGTTAGGGTATGACCCGCAGCCTTGAGCGCCGCAGCTGCTTTATCAACTTCGGCTGGCGTGTCACACAGCATTGCAAAACTGGAATGATTGGGCGGCACGGGCGCATGCCCCGTAAGCTGTTCCATCAAAGCGGCGGTGTCGATCATCAGGCGCACATCGCCCTGTTTGGTTATGGGTTCAACGTGCTGATCTTCCGCGCCCCATTCGGGGAATTCAAACCCCAGTAATTCGTAGAACGCGACTGTTTTGGCCATATCTGTGGTGGAAACAGCAACAGCATCTAGTCGGATCATGTCAGGCCTTTCGATCAGAGGGGTGATTAACACCGTCGTCCCATCGGATGGGTTCATGCTCTGCTGGGTTCACGCCATCGATACCGCCCATATTGACCCCATATTCGTTCGGGTTCGAGCGACGTTGGTGGTGCGTGTAAATTCCGCAGACCTTGCAAAAATGGTGTTTTGCAGTGCCGGTATTAAAGGAATAAAGCGTCAAGTTCTCGGCACCCTTTACCACTTCTAAATCGCCGACATTCACGGTGACAGCAGCGGCACCACGGCGCCGACAAAATGAACAGTCGCACCGCCGTGCAGTGTTCAGCCCATCCGCGAGCGTGACCTTGAGCTCAACCGCGCCGCAATGGCATGTCACTTTGGTCATCGGTTTCTCCTAACAAGAGGGACATTTGATGTCGGATAGTGGGTTTCGGGATGCGGTGGGTGGCCGTGGGTGCGATCCCAATACTTGGTGGCCCCGCGGCGCAACCATATCGGGATTGTAATCACCAGTCCTGCGATAAAGCCGCCAACGTGTGCCCAGTAGGCGGTGCCGCCGCCATTCAGGTCACTGCCGAGGCCATTAAACACCTGCAACGCCATCCAGACACCCAATACGATGAACGATGGCAATGAGAAGATGCGAAAGAAGATCACAAAGAAGAAGAAAATATCGACCCGCGCTTTTGGAAACAGCAGTAAATAGCCTCCCATAACGCCAGCAATCGCGCCGGATGCACCGACCATAGGAATTTGACTGCTCGTGTTGGGAAGGTACTGCAGGTAAGCGGCCGCAAGCCCACTGGCGATGTAGAACATCAAGAACGGGATATGCCCGAACTCTTCTTCCATATTGTCGCCGAAAATCCATAAAAACAGCATGTTTCCAGCGAGATGCATAAAGCCGCCATGCAAGAACATATGGGTAAACATGCCTGTGTAGCCTTCACCGGTTTCAAACAGTACGGGCCAGAATGCGTAGTCAATCAGGAACTGATTTGAGGCGCTGACATTCGTGAGTACGCCATATTGCCACGCAAAAATTACGATGTTTATCGCGATCAAGGCATAAGTGACATAAGGCGTGCGTTCGGACGGGTTGTGATCTCGAATTGGTAACATCGTGTGACCGTCCGCCAATCGCGACGGACGGTCAAGGAATTATGCGCCCATATCCGCCAGAAGCGCCGCATTACCGCCCGCTGCGGTTGTATCGACACAGATATGGCGTTCGTGCAGCACGTGTCCTGCATCCAGTGCACCCGTGATCAGCGGAACAATAGGGCCAGCGCGTTTGGCAAGTGCCTGTTCAAAGCGGCGCGCCAAGGTTGCGTCGCCGTTCCAGACCACGGCGGCGCATTCTACCTGTGTGAGGTCGGGTTCGACGTCATTGAGCAGCATTGGTATCCCGCCCAGTTCGAGAACCTGATCCGCTTGCGCCTGTCGATCAGGCCCAAGACACAGGATCGGGCCACGCGGATGCGACGACAATCGATTGGATTCACCCGTTGGGCCAGGCAGATCCATTGGCGCGGCTGGTGGTGTCGGGTGATCTACGTGTGCTGCAAAACGGGGCATATACATCGGCCCGCCCGCCTTGGGTCCCGTCCCAGAAAGTCCTTCTCCGCCAAAGGGTTGGCTGCCGACGACTGCGCCAATCTGATTGCGGTTCACGTAGATATTTCCGGCGCCAACTTGGTCCAAAACCTGTTCGACACGGTCATCAATGCGGGTGTGCAGACCAAAGGTAAGCCCGTATCCCGTGGCGTTGATATCCTCGATGACCTTGTCCAGATCGCGGGCCTTATAGGTGGCCACGTGCAGCACAGGGCCAAAGATTTCTTGTTCTAGGTCGGCGATGCCGTTCACTTTGATGATCGTTAGGGCGACAAAGGTGCCGCCAGCCGGTGCTGTTAGTGCGTGCATCACTCGGCCTTCGGTTTTTGCCAAATCAATATGGTCTTGGATCGTTTTCCGCGCGGCCTCGTCGATGACGGGGCCAACATCCGTGGATAACAACCAAGGATCGCCCATGCGCAGCTCATCCATCGCGCCTTTCAGCATGTGCAGCACTTTGTCGGCGACGTCTTCTTGGACATACAGGCAACGCAGCGCCGAACACCGCTGACCTGCGGACTGGAACGCTGATTGCAAGATATCGCGCACGGCATGTTCGGGAAGGGCGGTGGAATCGACGATCATTGCATTTAGCCCGCCCGTTTCGGCGATCAACGGTGTGCCAGGTTGGCAGTTATCAGCCATCGCCTTGCGGATTTTCAACGCGGTGGCGGTCGATCCGGTAAAGGCAACACCTCCCAGTCGCGCATCAGATGTTACTGCCGCCCCGATATCACCCCCGCCCGGCAGGAGTTGCAACACTTCGCTCGGAACGCCGGCGTCGTGCATCAACTTCACCGCGCGGTGTGCAATCAGACCGGTTTGTTCTGCGGGCTTTGCGAGGACACCATTCCCAGCCGCAAGCGCCGCCGCAATCTGTCCTGTGAAGATCGCGAGCGGGAAGTTCCACGGTGAAATGCAGGCCCAGATGCCTCGTGGCGTTGGACCTCGTTCTTCAGCTTCAGAGGCGTAATAGTGCAAGAAATCAACGGCTTCTCGTAACTCTCCGACACAGTCGAGCATGGTTTTCCCGGCTTCGCGGTGCAGTAATGCAAAGAGTTCATTTGCGTTGTCTTCATAAGATTTCGCGATTGCACGTAAAACGGTGGCGCGATCTTTGACAGGGATATTCCACGGCGTTGCCGTGCCCATTGCGAATTGTGCGTCATCAATGCTGGCCCATGTAATATGCCCGACAATGTCATCGGGTTTGGCGGGGTTACGCACGGGGTGTGGGGTAGAGGGCGACGGGTCTGAAGATGTCAAAGGCCCCGCATGCCATTGGTGGGTTTCAAAAGGTTTGCGGCCAGCTTCGATCGCATCAAGTGTTGGTTGGTGCGTGATGTCCCAACCGCGGGAATTAGCGCGTTGGGGCAGGAACAGTTGCGGCCCTTTTGGAAGATCAGGCATGTTCCCGATGTCCTCGAATGGGTCAGCTGCGACGACTTCGGGCGGGACGGTTTCATCGACGATCTGGTTGACGAAGGATGAATTTGCGCCGTTTTCCAGCAGGCGCCGCACAAGGTAGGCCAGCAGGTCTTCGTGGGCGCCGACTGGGGCATATATCCGGCAGCGGGTGTCGTTATCCTTTAGCACAATCTTATGCAGTGTTTCACCCATGCCGTGCAGACGCTGGAATTCAAAGGCATCTTTCGGTGTGTCGCGCGCCATGTGCAAGATTGCAGCAACTGTATGTGCGTTATGCGTGGCGAATTGCGGGTAAATGTGATCGGTAAGTGCGAGAAGTTTGCGCGCGTTAGATATATAGCTAACATCTGTGTGGTTTTTTGATGTGAAGACGGGAAAGCCATCTAACCCCATCACTTGGGCGCGCTTGATCTCGGCGTCCCAATAGGCGCCTTTTACCAGCCGCACCATCAGTTTGCGATCCGTGCGTTGGGCCAAGTCGGCAAGCCAATCAATCACGTGACCGGCACGTTGACCAAACGCTTGAACAACCACGCCAAACCCATCCCATCCTGCAAGGGCAGGGTCGCTTACGACGGCCTCGATCACGTCAAGTGAGAGCGAAAGGCGGTCGGCCTCCTCTGCGTCTACATTGAAACCCTGACCCGCCGATTTGGCGAGCATGGCGAGGCTGCGCAGTCGCGGGACAAGCTCGGCCATGACACGGTCGCGCTGGGCTTCTTCGTAACGCGGGTGCAGCGCCGAGAGTTTGACGGAAATCCCAGGGTTTTCAGCGACAGTGTCATAGGTGCAGGCGACGGCGATGGATGAAATCGCGCGGGAATAGGCCAGATGGTACTGTTTTGCGTCCTCATCTGTGCGCGCCGCTTCGCCAAGCATATCGTAGCTGTAGGTGAATCCTTGTGCCTCCATTCCGGCGGCCCGTTTCATTGCGGAATCAATGTCTACGCCCAAAACGAACTGCCGCCCCATTTCGCGCATGGCACGCGCTACAGCAGTACGGATGACGGGCTCACCCAATCGTTTGATTGCACGGCGCAAAGGCTGTGCCACACCACGATCATCTTCCAGCACGCGTCCGGTCAACATCAGGGCCCAAGTCGATGCGTTCACAAGGCTTGAAGCGGATTTTCCCAAGTGAGTGCCCCAATTGGATGGGGCGATCTTATCGTCAATCAACGCGTCTATCGTATCGGCGTCAGGGACTCGCAGAAGCGCCTCAGCGAGACACATCAGCGCAATGCCTTCGTCTGTAGAAAGCCCGTATTCGGCCAAGAAGACCTCCATCAAACCGGGGTCGGATGCGGCCCGAATGCGGCTAACAAGGTCAGCCCCGGCCGCTGCAATATCTGTGCGATCTTGCGGTGACAGCTTGGCCGTCTCGATAAGCGAATTAACGGCAGTCACTTCGTCTTGGAGGTAGGTCGCGTCGATCTGTTGGCGAAAGTGGTTTGCTGTACGGTGGGACATAGGGCCTCCTGCTGTCAAAATCCTTGTGTATCTTTTGCCTTTGATATCCTATAATGACCGTTCAAGTGGACTGAAGGTGTCCCATATCGTGGTCTATTTACTTAAAGGGTGGAGTGATTTGTGACCGAACGAACTTTTGAGATGGACGGGTTTGATCGCAAGATTCTCGACGTCATTGCCGTAGACGGTAGAATCAGCGTGACCGAGTTGTCAAAGCGGATTGGCCTGTCGAAATCCCCGACCCAAGCCCGTCTGCGGCGGCTTGAGGAAAATGGCGTTGTGCGCGGCTATCGCGCTTTACTGGATCCAATTCGGCTAGGGCGTGACCACGTTGCGTTCGTTGAGGTGAAGCTCACCGATACGCGAGAAGCGGCGTTGGCTGAATTTAACAATGCGGTGTTGCAGATCCCCGAGATCGAACAATGCCATCTGATCGCGGGCGCGTTTGACTATTTGTTAAAGGTCCGCACGGCCTCCATGACGAGCTACCGCGTTGTTTTGGCTGAACGTTTGTCGACGCTACCTTATCTGGCAAACACGTCGACATATGTCGCGATGCAGTCTGTCAAAGAAGAGGCTGTCGCCCCGCCTGTTGGATGATCGCAAAGGCGTGAGTTGACGCAGCGCAGTTTTGGGCCATTCTTTGGGGTCATGAAAACGCTAAAACATTTGTGCCTAGCAGCGAGCCCGATCTTTGCTTCACCAGCCTTTGCTGTGTGTCCCGAAGACGTAGGCGTTGGTGAGGCCCTTGTAGAAATCGTCGAAAATATGCGTGATGCGCCGAGCGAAGCCTCTGCGCGCCAGTTTTCGAATGCGATGTGGGAAATCTGGTTGGATGCACCTGATGAGCTGGCGCAAGCGATGCTCGACGAGGGCTTGGCCACTCAGCGGTATGGTGACTACGATGCGAGCCGCGCTGTATTGAGCGAGCTTATTGTGTACTGCCCGAGGTATGCCGAAGGGTATAATCAACGGGCCTATGCGGCGTTTTTGTCTTTTGACTATGAGGCCGCATTGGTTGATCTGGATATCGCGATAGATTTGCAGCCCGTCCACTTGGGGGCCCTAACAGGCAAAGCGCGCACATTGATAGAATTGGGTCGCGACGACGAGGCGCAGCTGGTTTTGCGTGAAGCTTTAGACATCAATCCGTGGCTTGCGGAACGTCATTTGCTGGATGGGTCAATTGAAAGCGATATCTGACTAGACGCCGCGCAACATTTGCCTATGTTCGCACTCGTTGCCTAACCCGTGTGCCCGCGTGGTGGAATGGTAGACACTGGAGACTTAAAATCTCTTGGCCGTATGGCCGTGCCGGTTCGAGTCCGGCCGCGGGTACCAAGGTGTTTTCACTTCAAGAAACGTCAGATGAAAAAAACATGCAGGGCATGAAAAAAAGCGGCCGCCGGAATACGGGGCCGCTTTTCCATTGAATAGGTTTGAAATTACATCCGTGCTGCGGACAGGGCGATGGCCTGTTGGTAAACGGTTGCGGCATTCCATTCGTTCAACACGCGGAAGTTGGCGCTGCCTTCTTGATAGCCTTGTCCGGGTTGCCAGCCTTTTTGGCGCAGGAAATTCGCCGTAGACGCGAGGCTGTCGGTCACAGAATAGAGGTCAACACGCCCATTGCCGTCTGCATCGACGCCATAACGTAGCGCGTTGCCTGGAAGGAACTGTGTGTGGCCCATTTCACCGTGGGCTGCGCCCCGCTGGTTCGCGCCGAGCCCACCTTGGTCCACCAACATCAACGCGGCAATCGCGTGTGGTGTGAAGAACCCAGAACGGCGGCAATCATAAGCTACAGTCGTGATGCTATCGACGACGGGTGTGTTGCCCATTGTACGCCCGAACCCTGTTTCCATCCCGTGGATGGCCAGCAAGATACCCGCTGGCACGCCATAAGCGCTTTCGAGAGAGGCATAGAAATTAGCGTTTTGATTGTATTGACGGCGCATTTGGCCAGCAAAGCTATCAAGGCTGCCAAGACGGATGCGGATAAATTCGTTCAACTCATAGCGCACGCCAGTTTGGTTGCGGTCTGCGTTGATCGTGGATTGGGAGTATTGGGCGTTGGCCAGTGCGGAAAGGCCGGCTTGTCCGACACCTGCGGCTGCGGCTTCTGCGGCAAAAGCCTGTTTCCAAGCGGCAAAACCGCTGCTGTCGTTGCCGCATGGTGCAGCAAGTGAAGGTGAGGCGAGGGCCGCAAAAGCGGCGGCAAGAACGAAACGCATTAAGAGTACTCCGGTTGAATGGTTGACCAGAAGCTAACATGTTTTGGTGAAGGGGGTAGTCAGGTTTTCAAGGCCTTTTCTCTTTTCGGCGTTGCATCGCCAATCAAAGGGAAAGGATCTCTGCGATAACATCGATCGCGGCGCGTATGGCGGGGTCTTGGCGGGCGTCTTGATGGGCCACAATCCACTGTGAATGGGATAGCTGTGGGATGGGGTCAGAAAGACGCACCATGGTTTCGGACGGATCGCCAATAAACGTTGGTAGGATAGCACGGCCAAACCCAGTATTTGCCAGCTCGTACGCTATTTGTGGCGTTGAGGCCGTTGCGACGATCTGATCGCTATAGTGGCGAAGCAACCAACGTTGGGATGACCCTGCATGATCGCTCGGGGCCGGTGCAATGTAGCCCTTAACTGATGGATCGGTTCCGTAAATCGCAAATTCTACAGGGCGAACTTTTTGCCTTGCCAGCCAAGGGTGGTCTGGCGGCGCGTTTCGAATTCCTATGTCCGCTTCGCGTCGCGCAAGGTCCAGATGGTTGATCGTATCCAAAAAGGCGGGGCGCCAATCGGGGCGATTTGGAAGGTGTTTTGCCAAATGCGTGAGCGTCCAGGTGCCGGATGTGATCCGAACCAGTGGTGCTGGGTCTGTATTGTCGCGCCAACGCCGAAGGCGATTTCGTACTTCGTTGAGGCTCGTTATTTCGTCGGCCAGTGAGCGCCCATCTTCGGTGAGGGTGACGGACGGTCCGTTACGGTCCAGAAGGGTTCTGCCAAGTTCTGTTTCAAGGTGCCTCATTCTGCGTGACACCGTCGGCAAAGGGATCCCCATGCGTTGTCCAGCAGATGTAAGATTGCCTGCCTCAACGACTGCAAGAAGGAGAGCGAGATCATCAAAGCTGATTTCATTTTTGAAAGCCATGTTCAAAATTTGCGCAGTTTTATGAGTTAATCAAGGCAATATATCTTGGGTCTAGTCGCATCAGTTCCATAGGTGAAAAATGCAATCGCTTATTTCTTCTAACACAAACGGCCCAAGAAACTATGCAAGAGAGGAAAAAGAACACTTTGAACGTCTGGTGAAAAGTCACAGGAAATGGTCATCGCGGCGACGACGGCTGCGATTGATTGCCTTTCTATTCGGGCGGTCAAAGGTTAGTCGCGTTTCCCGGCAAACTTTTCGGACCATTCTTCGCGTTCATCATCGGTGATTTTCGCGAACAAGTTGTCTGGGACCGTGAATTCGTGGCCTTCTGGTAGGGCCGCAATGGCGGTCGCCATATCCGAGGGCCATTCCGTGTCCAGCGTGTTCATCGCGGACAGCAACTTGGCAGAGGCTGACGGGATAAACGGTGCGGACAGCACCGCGTAGATGCGGATCAGGTTTAGCGCGAGGCGGATTTGTGCGGCGGCTTGATCCGGGTCTTCTTTGAAGACCGCCCAAGGCGCGGTCGCTTGCAAATATTCATTGCCTGCAGCCCACATCGCACGCAATTCAGCGGCTGCTTTGCGAATTTCAATCTTATCCATTGCGTCTTGATAGCTGGTCAATCGGGCCTGAAGATCGGCAATCAGCTGAGTTTCGGCGTCGCCATAGGTTCCGCCCGCCGGGACATTTTCAGAAAACTTGGAACGGCAGAATTTGGTGACGCGGCTGACGAAATTGCCCAAAACATCGGCAAGGTCTTTGTTACAGTCCGTTTGGAACTGGTCCCACGTGAACTCGGAATCCGACGTTTCTGGCGCACGGCTGAGTAACCACCAGCGCCAGTAGTCTGCGGGTAGAATTTCAAGTGCCTGATCCATGAAAACGCCGCGTCCGCGCGACGTTGAGAACTGGCCACCATCATAGTTCAGATAGTTAAACGACTTTAGGTAATCGACGCGCTTCCATGGTTCGCCCGACCCGATGATTGTCGCGGGGAAGGACAGCGTGTGGAATGGCACGTTATCTTTACCCATGAACTGGGTGTAACGCACGTCGTCTGCGCCTTTGTCGGTGCGCCACCAGCGTGCCCAATCGTCGCCTTTGCCTGCATCGACCCATTCCTGCGAACACGCGATGTATTCGATGGGCGCATCAAACCAGACGTAGAAAACCTTGCCTTCCATACCGGGCCAATCGTCGTCGCCCTTTTTAACAGGAACGCCCCAATCAAGGTCGCGGGTGATGCCGCGGTCTTGCAGCCCGTCACCATCATGGAGCCACTTCTTGGCGATGGAGGTGGTGAGGACAGGCCAACCGTCCTGACTGTCGATCCATGCGTCGATGTCGTCTTTCAGCTTGGATTGCAGCAGATAAAGGTGCTTGGTCTCGCGCATTTCCAGATCTGTGGAGCCGGAGATGGTGGAGTGTGGATTGATCAGATCAACCGGATCAAGGAGTTTGCCGCAGTTGTCACATTGATCGCCGCGCGCGTCTTCATACCCGCAGTTGGGGCAGGTGCCCTCAATATAGCGATCCGGCAGGTAGCGCCCGTCAGCATGGGAATACATCTGCGTTTCCATGCGTTCTTCGATCAACCCGTTGTCGGCCAAGACGCCTGCAAAATGTTGTGTCAGCTTGCGGTTCTGTTCGCTGCTGGAACGCCCATAATGATCAAACGACAGTGAAAACCCTTCGGCGAGTTTTGCCTGCACGGCCCACATCTCTGCGCAGTAATCCGCAACGGGTTTTCCCGCTTTGGCTGCGGCCAGTTCTGCTGGGGTGCCATGTTCATCGGTCGCACATAGAAACAAAACCTCATCACCCCGTCCACGCAGGTAGCGAGCGTACAAGTCGGCAGGCAGTTGGCTGCCCACGAGATTACCAAGGTGTTTGATCCCGTTGATGTAGGGAATTGCGGAGGTGATAAGGTGGCGCGCCATGTAAACCGTCTATTATCTGAATGAAATTTCGCTTTATCAGGGGTGCATGGTCCTTACCAGACCTTCCAACACTTTCCGCAGGGGCCAACAGGCGTGCGGGATGCCTTGCAATGGCATGAACCGTATCGAGCGGCGGGTTTTCTTTCGCCATGAGAATAAGGAGGCGTGTGTCGCCAGTGGAAGGGTACACACCTTGGTATGTGAAACAATACCTTGTTTCAAACGTTGACGTCGGTACTGTGCCGGTAATTTAAAGCTGCTCCTTTTTTTGTTTTATAACATCTCTTTCCGTCAATTTCGACAATCAGAGAGAATGTTTGCCGCATCCTTTTCAAGGGTCCGCTTTGAAGCCAAATAAATTTGAAACCTAAGATATATTGGAAAAGATCAATGACATTTACCGTAGTTTCTAGCGACATCATCGGGACAGCAAATGGCGTAACCCTTACGACCGATGATGAAATTTTAATCCTAGAAGGCGTGCACGTCATTTCAACGACAGGCGACGGCATTTACGGGAGCACGTCGGCTGACAACGTTGATATCACAGTCGCAGGAACCGTTGTCGGCGACAATCGAGGCATCATGGCGTTCGGGGACGACATCACTCTGACCATCTTGGAAACTGGATCGGTAATCGGAACTCTAGAAGATGCCGGCACTGGGGCGTTGAATTTCGAAGGGGAGAATGCATCCGTTACCAATTACGGCACAATTTTGGGGTCGGACATGTTTGGCATTTTCTTCGGCGATCCATCTGCGACATTAAACAACAGCGGTCAGATTTCAGGGACATCCGGCGTCCTTTTGTGGGATACGGATGCCACGATCGTAAATAGCGGCACGATTATGGGAAGTGCGAACGACCGGACGGATGAATTTGTAGACCATGGGGTTGTGGTTCGCGGTGGTGCGTCTGTCATTACCAATTTGGATGGCGGGATCATTGGAACGTCCTCTCAAGATGGATCCGGTGTCGTAATCATGTCTAATCTTTTTGGGAGTGAGTTCACGCTGAACAACTTTGGTCAAATTGTTGGCGACGCATACGGCTTTGTCAATAATTCTAACAGTACGATTCTCGTCAGTGATATCAACAACCACGGTACAATTTCAGGAAACGTTGCCGGCATGCAGGGCGGGGCTGGAATCGAGGACGTGGCCAACAGCGGGCTGATCGGGGGCGACGTAAACCTAGGCAACGGTGATGATAAATTGCTTAACTTCGGCCTCATAGACGGGGATGTCGATTTGGGCGGTGACGACGATATCTACCGTGCAATCGGGGATGGTGCCGTGGCTGGGTCTATCGTGGGTGGTAGCGGTGATGACACATTAACGGGCGCATCTGGCGAAGACGAGTTTTTCGGTGACGCTGGCGATGACATCCTGCGCGGCGCTGACGGTGATGATGTGTTGTTTGGCGGCAGTGATGACGATGTCTTGGACGGCGGCGTCGGTGATGACGTGCTTTACGGTGAAGACGACGATGATCGTCTGCTGGGCAAAGCAGGCGAAGACGTTCTGTTCGGCGGCGATGGCGACGACATTCTGCGCGGCGATGCTGGGCTTGATGTGCTGTATGGCGGCGCTGGCAGTGACCGTCTGTTTGGCGGGTCCGGCGAGGATCAGTTTTTGTTCACCTCAATCACCGACAGTCCCAATACTAACACCGACCGCGATATCATCCGCGATTTCGAAGTGGGTGTTGATCTGATCGGGGTCAGCCAACTTAGCAGCCCTGCATTTGCGTTCATTGGATCGGCGGGCTTTTCGGGCACTGCACCCGAACTGCGCGCAGTGGTTTCGGCTGGTGGGGACACGAATGTTTACCTTGATACAGACGGCAGCGGGGTCGCTGACATGCGTATTCTGGTGTCAGGTGTTACAACGCTGACGGCGGATGATTTCATCCTCTGACGAGTTTTCCATCATGCACTAAGAGCGATCCCGTGCGCGGGGTCGCTACTGCACCAACTGGCCGCCCACTCTGATGTGAAACTAAGGCGTTTGCTTCGCGCGCCACAGAATGAACAATCCAGACAACACAATCAGTCCTGACCCGAAAATCATTGCCCCACTTAGGGCTTCGTCAAATAGCATGACCCCGAGGGCGATGCCGAATAATAGCCGTGTGTATCGAAATGGCGTGACTGCGGAAACCTCGCCCGTGCGCATTGCTTTCATCAAGCATGCATAGGCGCCAGCGCCTGTGAATATCGCGGCGAGCATGTAGATCGTTGTTCGCCAATCAAGCCACACGAATGGCTTGGCTTGCCACAGAGAAAACATCGCCCCGGCGACAGCGACCGCCAGAAAACCGTAAAGACCGAGTATGGTCGTGCTCAGTGACTTGGGGGCTGCACGGCTGGCTAAGTCGCGCCCCGCAAAGCCTAACATGCCTAAGATCGCGAAGATTGATAGGGCCGAGAAACCGTCTGCCCCAGGTTGGACAACGATAATGACGCCGATCAATCCGACTATAATTGCACCCCATCTGCGCCAGCCAACAGTTTCGCCAAATACCAATGCAGCGCCGGCAACCACCACCAGCGGTGTCGCCTGTAAGATCACCGTGGCCGCGGATAAAGGCGTCAACGCAATGGCCAGCACATAAAACAACCGTCCTGTAATCTCGAACACTGCGCGGATGCGCATAGGGCGTGATAGCACGGCTGCCGGAAATAACGGGTCGCGGCCAAGCAAGGCAATCACCGCGAAAACCAAAGCGCCACCCAGCCCGAAGAGTATCAGGATTTCACCGACTGGTAGCGTCGTGGAAGCGGCCTTGAGAAGTGCGTCTTCGACTGCGAAAGCGGCCATCGCAGCGATCATCCAAAGGCTACCGATAAGATTGTAGCGGCTGTCAGATTTGGGCGGTGATGGTGTCAATTTTCGTCTTTCTGGTCACGCGAACGCCCCAAGAGCCGCCCAATCGTAAAGGATGTACGCGGCGCGTAAATGTAGGGCGTGCGATCTTCGCGGGTTTCGCGCACTTTCATCCGGCTCAGGCCGAACACCAGCAATAGAATATGGCCGGCGGAGATAAAGTAGAACAATGCGGCGGGGCCAAAGTTTTCGATTAGCAATGACGTGACCCAAGGCGCCGCAATTGCGCCGACGGCATAAAAAAACATCAATGCGGCAGACAGTTCTATCCGCTCCTCGGAGGTGGCAAAGTCATGGGCGTGGGATGCGGCAACCGAATAGACTGGAAATGTCGTGAAGCCGAAGAAAGTTGCACTGGCCATTACGCCAACGGTGCCAAGTCCAGATGCGGCAACCGTGACAGCACATGACAG
This sequence comes from Octadecabacter algicola, assembly GCF_021532625.1. Classification (GTDB taxonomy): domain Bacteria; phylum Pseudomonadota; class Alphaproteobacteria; order Rhodobacterales; family Rhodobacteraceae; genus Octadecabacter; species Octadecabacter algicola. The sequence continues at coordinate 1,280,653 of NZ_JAKGAR010000001.1, read as the reverse complement.
CACGGACGCCACAGACAACCAGATCAGCACCCAGCGACGGTCATATTTGTCGGCCAGCCAACCGGCCGGATATTGCGCAGCCGCACCGCCCGCAACAAAGGCCGCAAGAAACAAGCCAATCTGGCTTGCCTCGAGGCCGACTTCCTGACCGTAGATTGGCCCGACCATACGAAACGATGCACCCGACAAGGCCGCCACAAGTACTCCAGCAACCGCAAGAGGCGACATGCGCCATGCAAGGCCCGGGCGTAGGCGCGGTGCCTTTGGCGTGTCGGGCTGGGGAACACGGGTCAGAGCGAGTGGCAAAAGGGAAGCGCAGCACAGGATTGTTAGCAGATTGTATGCCACATAGGTTTCCATGCTGGCTAAACTCCCGATTAGAAGTTGTGCAATCAAGCTGCCGCCCATGTCTACAACGCGGTACATCCCCATGGCGCGACCACGGTTTTCATTGGTGACTTTGGCTTGTAGCCAGCTTTCAACCACGGTGTAGCAACCCGCAATGCAAATCCCAGACATGACCCGTAAGAAAGCCCAGGCCGTCGGGTCAAACACAAGGATATGGCCCGCCATGCCAATCGCGCCCATGGAGGTGAAAACCGCAAAGGCACGCGAATGGCCGACGTCGCCCATCAAACGCGGCGCCCACCAACAGCCGACAAAGAACCCGACGAAGTGCATGGAGCCCAGAAATCCGACTTCGCCAGTGCTGAAACCGCTTCCCAACCCTGTCAAAGCATCCAGAGGTCCGACAGCCCCCGAAGAGAGCTGCAGGAGAAGAGCCGCTAAAAACAGGGCTGCAAAAGAGATAAACATCCGCATAGGGCCATAAGCGCTGGAACTACTGGCCAGCGCTAGGGCTAATTCGACTTATTGTGTCGTGGATGTCGTATCGGCTGAATTTAACACCGGGATGACCAAATCACGGGAACAACGGGTTGTGCAGCGCCGTTCCAAGGTTATGTTTCCGCTAAGAAAACATGAGGGCGCTATGAAACAGATCGAACTTGGCCGGACAGGCATTAATGTCAGCGATTGGTGCCTTGGCACGATGACATTTTCCACCCAAACCCCCGAAGATGACGCACATCGCCAGATTGACATGTGCCTCGATGCGGGGATCAATTTTATGGATACCGCAGAGATGTATCCCGTTAACCCGATCCGCAAAGAAACTGTCGGAAATTCAGAAAAGTGCATTGCCAATTGGATCGCCAAAACGGGCCGCCGCAAGGATGCTATTATCGCAACCAAAGCGGGCGGCGATAGCCAGATGATCCGTGGCGGTGAGGGATATAGCCCCGAAAATATTCTGTCTATCTTGGACGGAAATCTGCAACGTCTCGGAACTGATTACATCGACCTTTACCAACTGCATTGGCCCATGCGTGGGTCTTATGCGTTTCGTCAAAATTGGTCGTTCGACCCAAGCAAACAGAACCGCCAGCAGACGATCGACCACATGGGCGGCGTTCTTGAGAAACTGAAACAGGCGGAACAGGCAGGGAAGATCCGTGCGTTCGGCATGTCCAATGAATCTGCATGGGGATCGACAAAGTGGATCGATGTCGCCGAAGAAATCGGGGCCCCGCGCATGGCGTCGGTGCAGAACGAATATTCGCTTCTTCATCGTCTTTACGACACCGACATGGCTGAGATGTCGGTCAACGAAGACGTCGTCTGTTTCTCTTATTCGCCTCTGGCCACGGGGCTTCTGACGGGTAAATACCAAAACGGTGCAATTCCGGAAGGGTCGCGCATGACTCATGGGCCGAAACTTGGCGGGCGGGTGACGCCGCGCGCATTTGTGGCCGTGGACGCCTACCAAGATGTAGCCAACAAACACGGGATGAAGTTGGAACATATGGCGATGGCATTTCAACGATCCCGCCCGTTCAAAGTGAGCGCGATCTTTGGCGCGACCACGTCCGAACAATTGGCGTCTTTGTTGGACGGTAAAGACATCGAACTGTCTGCTGAGGCGAAGGCCGATATTGACGCCGTGCACCGTCTGCACCCGATGCCGTATTAGGTCGTCAAATCAACCATGAATCGTGGACCTGCGCCTGTAATGTCTTTGAGGATGTCCATCGCTCGGTAAGCTGCAATGGCGGTTTCGTTGCTCGGGTCTGTCCCAATGGTCAATCGGGTCGCGCCGATCTTTCTTGCGTGCGATTTCGCGGCAAGGATCAGCGCGGTGCCGACGCCTGTGCTGCGGTGCGTTTCAACGACGAATAGGTGGTGAATATCGACGCGGATTTTGCCTTCGTGTAGGACCATTGTAGGCGTTAGGCCCGCATAACCTACAGGTGATCCGTCCTGTTTGGCGATCAACGCGGTGCCCATCGGGGCAGGGCCGAAAAAGATGTCATCTAGATGGGCCAAAGAGACCTGCGCTTCATCCCCATGAAATGCCGAAAGAGCACAAATCATTTCATAGAGAACAGGTAGGTCGTCACGGGTGGCGGAGGCGATGTCGTTCATGAGCCATTAGAGGCGTTTTGAGGCCTTGCGTGTCAAGATGGTGGGACTAGGGTTCAGGCAAATACAGGAGATTCCCAATGCCTTTGACCATGAACCGCGACGTTTTCATCACTGCTGCCATCACCGGATCAGGCAGCACGCAAGATCGCAGCCCACATGTGCCGCGCTCTCCTGAACAGATTGCCGCGTCGGCAATTGATGCCGCCAAAGCAGGGGCTGCAGTGGTCCATTGTCACGTGCGCGATCCTGAAAGTGGCGTGCCAAGCCGGCATCTAGACCTATACCGCGAACTAACGGACAGAATTCGGGCCGCAGATGTCGACGTAGTCTTGAACCTGACGGCAGGCATGGGGGGGGACATCGTCTTTGGTGGCGTTGAAAGCCCGCTGCCCACCGTGGCAGGGACCGATATGGTCGGGGCGACAGAACGGGTTGCCCACGTTGCTGAATGCTTGCCGGAAATCTGTACGCTCGACTGCGGTACAATGAATTTTGCCGAGGCTGACTACGTGATGACCAACACGCCTGGCATGCTGCGTGCGATGGGCCAAATGATGACTGACCTCGGTGTGAAACCTGAAATCGAGGCCTTTGATACAGGCCACCTTTGGTTCGCCAAACAGCTGGTTGCCGAAGGGATTCTAAAACCGGACGCGCTTGTTCAGCTTTGCATGGGTGTTCCATGGGGCGCGCCTGATGACCTGAATACATTCATGGCAATGGTGAATAACGTGCCGGATGAATGGACGTTCAGCGCCTTCGGGCTTGGCCGCAGCCAGATGCCCTTCGTTGCGGCGTCCGTGTTGGCAGGTGGCAATGTGCGCGTCGGTCTTGAGGACAACTTGATGCTCGATAAGGGCGTGCTGGCGACCAATGCGCAACTCGTTGAGCGGGCGCATGGGATTATTGAAAACCTTGGTGCACGGGTCATTGGCCCAGCAGAAGTCCGTGAAAAGCTGGGGTTGGTGAAGCAAGCGCCCCGAGGGTAACACCCGTGAAACCTGTCATCTGTGCCATTTGGGCCATCCTGCTTGGCGGAATGTCCGCTTGCACAACTGTTCCGGCCCCAGCCCCTTTGCCGGAACCATTTGGTGTGACAATGGTTGAAGAAACCACCTGTAACGGTTTGGGTGGGCGTATTGTGATGGGGTCAGATGGCGGGTTTTGCTCGATGGATCCCTGACGAGGGGTGGAATGAAGCGATTTTTTAAGGTGCTGCCGTTTGTCATTTTGGCGGCTTGTTTGGCCCAAGAACCTGAGAGCCCTGAAATTCCCATCGTCATGGAACGATTCAGGGATCAGTCGGCACAAATTGCATCCCAAACTGACGTTACGGCTGACAGAATGGCTGGTAATTGGGTCATTCGGCAAAGATTTGCTGGCCAACCCGGTCCGGCCCATGAAATCTCCATCAGCACTCTGCCGCAAGGCGCTTTGCAGATGAATGTGATGACGCATCGCTGTGATGATGGCACCTGCGCAGAGTTTGAAACCCTTGTTTTACTTGAAGCCGTTGGCCCTGGTCGCTGGAAGCCGACAGGGGATCAAACGGTTTTGTTTGATGGAGAAATCTGGGTGATGTGGATGGATTTTGATACCCGTACGGTGGCTATAGGCATTCCGACAGGGGAATTTGGCTGGATCATGGATAAAAATCCGACCGGAGGGGGTGATCGCATCACTGCGGCACGGGACATTATGGATTGGTTTGGTTATGATGTGTCACGACTCCAAGAGGTAAGAAGATGAATCGTTTAATTGTAGGACTAGGGTGCGCTTTGGCGTTGACGGGCTGTGACGAGATCGCAATGCCGACTGGTGGTGGGGCTGGCTTCCCGATGGCGAGCGCGGTGACAGGCGGCGGTAACGGCCGGATGGAATTCCTCGTTCTTGGGTCCAATATGGGTTTCGAAGAGTGCCGTTCTCGTGGCGGTATCATCATTCGCGACAGTGGCAGCCCGATGATCGCATGTGATCCACGTGTGCGCCGCGAACCTGTCCCGGCTAATGAATTTGATCATCCAGGCAGTCCTGTTCCACAGACGGCCGAAGTCGTCGACGGTTAACGCCGCAATTGGTCGTTAATTGGCTTGACGTCCCTACTAAAAAAGCCTCGCATGAGCGGGGCTTTTGACATTAAAGGGGCAAGCTTTGGCACAAGTAGCGGCAATCATCGGCGGTGGTGTAATCGGGGGCGGCTGGGCCGCAAGGTTCCTGTTAAATGGTTGGGATGTCAGGGTTTTTGATCCAGACCCAGAGGCGCAGCGCAAGATCGGTGAGGTTCTTGATAATGCGCGGGCGTCCTTGCCTGGATTGTATGACATGCCGATGCCTGCCGAAGGCGAATTGTCGTTTTGCGATACACTTGAACAAGCCGTATCGGGTGCGTCGTGGGTGCAAGAAAGCGTGCCAGAACGGCTAGAGTTAAAGCACAAAGTATTTGCCGAAGTGCAGGCGCACCTTGATCCGGAGGCCGTCATTGGCTCGTCGACATCAGGGTTCAAACCTTCCGAGCTTCAGCAGGGCGCCAAAGATCCGACGCAGATCATGGTCACACACCCGTTTAACCCAGTTTACCTTTTGCCGCTGATCGAATTGGTGCCGGGCGATAATAATGACCCGCGTGCTGTGGACTGGGCAAAGACGGTATTGGAACAGATCGGTATGTTCCCCCTTGTCGTTAAGAAAGAGATCGACGCGCATATCGCGGACCGCTTCCTTGAAGCCGTCTGGCGCGAGGCGCTTTGGCTGATCAAAGACGGCGTCGCGACGACGAGCGAAATTGACGAAGCGATCCGCATGGGTTTCGGATTGCGCTGGGCACAGATGGGGTTGTTTGAAACCTACCGTATCGCAGGCGGAGAGGCCGGTATGCGCCACTTTATCGAACAGTTCGGCCCGTGCCTGTCATGGCCGTGGACCAAACTGATGGATGTTCCGGAGCTTACAGATGAGCTGATCGATCAAATCGCGGACCAGTCAGATGCCCAATCCGGCATGTACAGCATTCGTGAACTAGAACGCCATCGAGACGCCAACTTGGTTGGTATGATGCGCACACTCAAGGCACGGGATTGGGGTGCTGGCGCCGTGTTGAATGGCCACGATAAGGTCATGAACGCGCAGAATGTGATCCCAAACAGTCTGGCCGATGTCGCGGATATAACTCGCCCGGTGAAAACGGTGGACCGTGCCGTGCCGCTGGATTGGACCGATTATAATGGCCACATGAACGAAGCGCGCTATCTGCAGGCGTTTGGCGACGCCACTGATCGTTTGATGCTGATTGTGGGCTGCACGCCTGACTATATAGCGTCCGGCGGGAGCTATTTTACCGCCGAAACGCACATCCGCCATCTGGATGAAGTGCACGCAGGTGCGCGGATCAGGGTTGAGACACAGGTCTTGCTTGGTGAAGGGAAGAAGATGCAACTGTTCCACACGATGTATGAAGGCGACCGCGCCTTGGCCACTGGTGAGCATATGCTTATCCACGTCGACCTCAAAACCCGCGCGGCCAGCAATCCGGCACCACAGGTAGCAGCGGCGCTTTCGGAACTTGCAACGGCACACGCGAAGCTGCCACGCCCGATTGGTGCCGGTGCAGCTGTCGGCAAACGCTGATGCGTGTTTTGATCACCGCAGGGGCGTCTGGCATCGGGTATGCAATGGGGCAGGCGTTTGAAGCAGCGGGATATGACGTTTGGGTCACCGATGTTGATGAAACCGCGCTCGCGGCATGTCCGGATAACTGGACGATGCGGCGTGTAGATGCGGCATCCGAAAGCGATATGTCAGCACTGTTTGCAGAGGTTTCAGCGACGGGGCCGTTAGACGTCGTGTGTGCAAATGCGGGTGTCGCGGGACCAACGGCTAAGGTCGAAGACGTGGCGTGGGACGATTGGAAGTCCTGCGTTGACGTTACCCTCGGTGGTGCGTTCCTAACTGCGAAATACGCCGCCCCCATCATGAAGACGGCGGGGGCAGGGGCGATCGTGCTGACGTCATCCACGGCGGGTGTCTTTGGCTATCCCAACCGCGCGCCTTATGCGGCGGCCAAGTGGGGCGTTATTGGATTGATGAAGACATTGGCGATGGAGCTTGGCCCGTTTGGTGTTCGGGCGAATGCGATTTGCCCAGGCGCTGTCGAAGGGCCGCGTATGGAAGGCGTGCTCGAACGCGAAGCTGCTGCCAAGGGTATGTCGCGTGATGCTGTCTATGAAGGTTATGCCGCTGGCACCTCGATGAAGACTTTTGTGCGGGCATCCGACATCGCAGATATGGCGGTCTTTTTGTCGTCCAGTGGCGCGGGGCGGGTTTCTGGGCAGGTTATTTCGGTTGATGGCCATACGGAAAATCCCGACCCAAAGCCGTAAAAGCAGCCCGTCCATACTTGGCCAAGACCATTCCTGTCTGGCTTCTGGACGGCAAACTCGTCATGAGTAGCGAATGGACGCTTGGATTTACGTCACGATTTTGGCCGCTTTGGCACAGACGGCCCGTTTCGGGTTACAAAAGCAACTGCGCGCGACGCGGCTTAGCACGGCGGGGGCGACGTTTGCGCGGTTCGTTTATTCCGCGCCTTTGGTCGCGCTTGGCGTTCTGATTTACGCCGCCCTCACGGGGCAAAACCTGCCCGAAATTCCTGCACGTTTCTGGCCTTATGCGCTGGCGGGTGGATTGGCTCAGATCTTGGCGACGATGTGCGTCGTGGCCCTTTTTGCGCACCGTAACTTCGCGGTTGGTATCACATTCAAAAAGACAGAGGCCCTCATGGCCGTGTTCGTTGGTCTTATCGTTTTGGGCGAAGGCGTCTCAAGCTGGGGCTTTGCGGTCATCCTAATCGGTGTGGCGGGTGTGTTGCTGCTTTCTGATCCGCCAACGGTATCCAGCGATCCGTGGCGCAAACGGATCCTAAATCGTGCAACTGGGCTGGGTCTGGCATCTGGTCTGCTGTTTGCCTGTTCCGGTGTTGGTTATCGCGGGGCGTCGCTGTCGCTTGAAACTGGCGACGTGTTCTTACGGGCGACGTTGACGCTCGCGTGTGTGACGACCGCTCAGACCATCGCGATGGCTGCCTATCTACGTCTGCGCGAAGCAGGGGAGATCAGCCGGGTTTTGGCGAACTGGCGTATCGCGGGGCTGGTCGGGATCACCAGTATGATTGGATCAGCCAGCTGGTTTATCGCGTTCACATTGCAAACCGTGGCCTACGTTAAGGCCTTGGGGCAGATAGAATTGCTGTTTTCGTTGTTTGTCTCGTTTTTCTTTTTCAAAGAAAAGATCACAGCGAGAGAGCTTTGGGGTGGTGCTTTGTTGATGCTATCGGTTCTGGCGTTGATCCTAGTGACTTAGACGTCCAGCGGGCTACGTCCGCCGAGCCGCGTCACCAAATGCGTTTCATCATCGTTGCGAAAGAATGGAACGCTGGGCGCCGGACCACGCCGCAACGACGCGGAAATTTCAGCCAAGACAACTTCTGTGATGAACGGCAGGTCGAGCGCGCGGGCTTCATCCAAAGGAACCCAGTGCAGATGGCTCAATTCATCTTCTGCACGGGTGAAATCATCAGGGTCGCTGGCCAGACGGGACGCATTAACCGCGAAGAACCGAGCATCGAAGCGGCGGGGGCGGCCTTGCGGTGTTACCGCTCGAAAGACGAAATCAAGCGCAGATGCGTCGGGCAAATGGCCTGATGCTGCAAACCCACGCCAGCCTTTGGGCGGGTCTGGCCAATTGGCGGCTCGCCCCAATATCTGCCCCGTTTCTTCCCACAATTCCCGTATTGCGGCGGCGGCAAGGGCTGTCGCGGATCGTGTGCTGTCTTCGCTCAGGTTTGCCTGTGTTTTGGCTGGCAACGATAAGTCTATCGCACCGTCGACAGTATCAACTGCGCCCCCTGGAAAGACGTATTTGTTTGGCATAAAGGCCGCAGACGCCCCGCGCTGTCCCATTAAAACACGTGGTTTTGTTTCACGATCACGCAGCACGATGACGGTTGCCGCATCGCGTACCGCTGTCTTGTCGATTTGATCGCTCATCAAATAGCTTGCTTTCGTGGCTTATGTGGTGCCGCCAAACCCATGCATTCTGCGGGCCCACTGAATCCCAATGATCATGCCCTTAAAGCGCGGCAATAGAAAGAGAGACAACCCAACACAAATCACCGTCAGCACAGAGGCAAACAAGAGCGGGTCCGGCCGGAATTGAGAAAATCCAAGGTGCATAAGGATCGCCAGAACATGTCCGACGACCAGAATAGTAAGATAGGCGGGCCCATCATCTGCGCGGCTATGAGATAAGTCTTCGTTGCAGACAGGGCAGTTGTCCACGACTTTCAGGTAACCATCAAAAATCTTCCCTTCGCCACAGTTTGGGCAGCAGCGGCGCAATCCGTTCCAGATTGCGGGCTTTGTCGGGCGTTCGGCAGTCGGGGCAGCGTCTTGGGACATCTGGTCACCTCATTAAACATTAATCCCGTCTTTGTGGCCTGTTTTTAAGGCCAGAGACTATAGGCGAAAGTGTCGCGGCGCACGGTCTGAAAATTTTTTTGGTGCAAAAACGACGGAAATTTCGAGCTGTCCCGTTTCACTTACATCAGCGGCTAAGACGTCGCTCAATACAAACCAAAGATTGGAACTAAAAAATGAAGACCTTTATTCTTGTGGCAGCAATCGCAGCAGGCGCGACAGTAGCGGCAACAGCAGATGCGCGTGATAACGACCGTGGCCAGCGTATGGAAATGCCAACATTCGAACAGCTCGACGTCAATGCAGACGGCGGCGTAACGCTCGAAGAAATCGAAACAGCAATGCAGACACTTGCAGCAGAACGCTTTGCAGCAGCAGACACAAACGGAGACGGTGGTTTGTCTGCCGAAGAAATGACTGCGCAACGCGACGCTCAGCGTGCCGAACGTGCCAACGAACGTCTTGCTGAACGGATCGAAAATGCGGACACCAATGGTGACGGACTTTTGCAGGCTGAAGAAATGGCAGCCCAGATGGAAGACCGTCAAGGTCGTCGTGGACCAAACCTTGAGCGCATGTTTGACCGCGTAGATGCCAACGAAGACGGCACGGTTAGCGCTGAAGAGTTTGAAGCAGCGAAATCACGTATGGCCGAACGCGGTGAGCGTGGCGAACGCGGCGAACGTGGCCCGCGCGGCGACAACTAAGAACGACCCGTGGCACGGCGGATGATCCGCCGTGCCACCTATCTTACCTTGTGACGGCCCAACGACATGGATAGCACTACGTTCTATGACAGACTCGGCGAAGATCTTAACCGACGCGGATTTATTAGCGGCCTTTTCCGGCGGCGACCGCAGTGCTGCGCTGGAATTGACCCAGCGGTTGACCCCGCGTGTAATGGGGCAAGCCTATCGAATGCTGGGTAACCGGGCAGAAGCAGAAGATGTCGCGCAAGAAGCGATGCTGCGTCTGTGGAAGATCGCGCCAGAGTGGGACCCGGACCGGGCTAAAGTGACGACATGGCTTTACCGCGTTGTGGCAAACCTGTGTACGGATCGATTGCGAAAGTCCGGACGCGGTGTTGATATCGACAGTATCGAAGAACCCGCCGACACAGCGCCATCTGTGGCGGAAACATTGCAGGACACAGCGCGCGCACAGGCCTTGCGCACAGCGTTATGTGATCTGCCAGAACGACAGGCTGAAGCGGTCACGCTGCGCCACTTAGAAGACCGCAGCAATCCGGAGATTGCAGAGATTATGAAGACGAATGTGCGCACAGTCGAAAGTCTGATAGCACGGGGAAAGCGTTCCCTGATCGCACGACTGGCGGGACGCAAAGCAGAATTGGGGTATGAAGATGACCACTGACAATGACGAAAAGATGCTGAATGAGACCTTCGCGCAAATGCGCGTTGCTGATCCAGTTCCGTCAGAGGATCTGATGAACCGGATTATGCTGGATGCCGACATGGTCTTGGCCGAAGGGGCAACTGTACCGCAACGACCCAAACGTGGGCTTAGTGCGATGTTCCGAGACGTGATCGGCGGCTGGCCGACGTTTTCGGGCCTCGCAGCGGCGACAGTGGCTGGTGTTTGGATTGGGGCGGCTCAACCCGCTGCCCTGACGGATCTGTCGACAGGACTATGGGGAGACACCATTGAGGTGCCGCTTCTTGAAAGCGATCTATTTGCGGCATTGGAGGGTTAAGAATGGCGAATGAGCAAGGAAAAACAAAGCGGTGGCAACGTGTCTTGCTGGTGTCTTCACTGGCGCTGAACCTTGTTGTTCTTGGTGTTGTAGCGGGTGCTGTTTTCAACGGCGGCCCTCCTGGTTCTTCACAGCGTTTCGATTTGACAGCGGGCCCTCTGACCCGCGCTATGGATGATGATAACCGCGCGGCTGTCCGCACGGCGCTGCGCGAGAGCGATGTTTTCCAACGCCGGGATCGTTCTGCGATGAACGAGGACATGCAGGCCCTCGTGGCAACAATCCGTGCTGAGGCATTCGATAGTGAAAAATTCCTCGAGATACTCCAGCGCCAACGCCGCCGACTGCAAGTTGGGCAAGACGCAGTGCTGGATGTGGTGAGTGCTGAAATCGGCAATATGTCTTTAGAAGAACGGTCGGCCTTTGCGGATCGTCTTGAAAGTCAGTCACGTCAGGGACCGCCGTCGCGCGAAGACCGTCATGGCCCTCGAAAGAACTAATCAAGCGGCTGAAAGGCTAACCATGTTCCGGCCACCGCTTTTCGCTGCATAAAGCGCCAGATCTGCGGCGTTTACCAGCTCTTCTAGGTCGGCTTCTTCGTCGTCAGTCTGTGGTCCGCTGTTGAGGCTGACGCCGACCGACATTGTTATGCTTAATTCGGTCCCGTCTTCGCCGACGAAAAATGGTGTGTCTCCGATGAGTTTGCATAGTCTTTCAGCCGCTGTGCGCGCATGAACCACGTCGCTATTCGGGATCGCAACCAAAAATTCCTCGCCGCCGATGCGTGCCAGAAGATCAACTGCTCGCAAGTTTCCTTGCAGCCGAAGCGCGACTTGCCGCAGTACCTCGTCACCTGCCTTATGACCATAAGTGTCGTTGATCCCTTTGAAGTGATCTAGATCGAGCGCCATAATCGCAAATTGGCGACCCGTCTTCCGGCTTTGTTCAGATAGTCGTGCCAGATGGGGCAGGGCATAGCGGCGGTTAAACAGGCCGGTCAGGGGATCCGTGATCGCCGCCTCAAGGCCTGTTTCGACCGTGCGGCGCAGTGCAGCGGCTTCGTGTTTGGCTTGTAATAGAACGCGGCATCGGTGCCGAATTTCGTCGTCTGCGACTGGCGATGTAACGATATCATTGGCACCAAGATCAAGCGCCATCGCTGCTGCTTGGCGTGTATTGGACGATAGAAGCGCTAAGATGCTGGAATGCCGGGTTTTGGATCGGCTGCGCAGCTCAGATAACAGTCGAAACAGGATAGTATCGTCAGGAAGCCCTAACCTGAAATCAACAACAAAGAGATCCGCCGCAGTGTTTCGTTCAGTGCCCGAAGTTAGCCGTTCTATTGCAACGCTAGACACTTGGCAGTTTTCGAGATCAAGCCCATCGCCCGTGGCCTTACCGTCCATCGTGGCAATCACAACCGTCGACGGAGCTGTAAAGTCGCTGCAGGCTTCTGCGAACCCAAGCGCAGTTCTCGTTCCTTCCCGCATGCGGAGTTCTTGACGTGCATCGCGTGCCCGCAACATGCTTCTGATACGGGCTTGTAGGATGTGATCATCAAAAGGCTTCGTCAGAACGTCATCCGCCCCAGCTTCAAGGGCGGTCACGCGTTCTTGTGGGGTGGAAAACCCACCTGTGGCAATAATTGGTATCAAACTTGTGTCTTCCTGCGCCTTTAGAGATTGGCAAAACGCCATGATGGCCTCTGTGTCCGTGCCGATGTCCATCAAGATGAGATCTGGAAGAGATGCCGCGATTTCGACCTTCGCCTCAGCGACATTTGAGCAGGGTCGCACGCGATATTGGGCTGTGAGAAGTTTAACTTTCAGGATGATCCGGTTCGTGGCAGCGCAATCTATGATCAGTATGTCCCCAGGCATTCTTGAAACCTTTCACGCTTTGCATCAATTTACTGTTCACTAAGTTTGCGTATTAAATGGTTAAGAAACTCTTTCCGTGAAGGTAATGAATGTGATGTCCCCCGAGCGTGCCGAACAAATTGCTATTTTAGCGTTGTCATGGCTTGGCCAAAACGAAGAGCTTTTCCCAGTGTTTTTAGGGGCTTCTGGCGCAAATGCAGATGAGTTGAGAGAACAGGCGGAAAACCCCGCTTTTCTGGCGGCGGTGCTCGATTTCTTAACAATGGACGATACGTGGGTCGTGGAGTTCTGCGATGTTCATCATCTTAAGTACGAAGAACCCTTAACCGCGCGTTATGCGCTACCGGGAGCAGAGGCTGTGCATTGGACATGACCGAAAAGGCAATCAAAGGTGTGATCTTCGATAAAGATGGCACGCTTTTTGATTTCAATGCGACATGGGGGGCTTGGGCGCGCGGAATGCTGGCGGCCGAGACTGCAAATGCGCCCGAGATGCTTGCGCCACTGGCTCAGGCTTTAGGGTATGATCTTGATGCTGGATTGTTCAAACCGCAAAGTATTGTGATTGCCGGTACGATCGAGGATGTGGCCTTGGCTGCTTTACCGTACCTTCCGGACAGTGAAACGGCCCCAATCATTGCGCGTTTCAATGCTGCAACCATGGATGTGCCGCAGGTTGAGGCTGCACCTTTGGTGCCATTTCTGGACCGCTTGAAAACTGCGAGCCTGAAACTGGGGGTAGCAACCAATGATGCTGAGGAACCTGCACGCGCGCATTTAGACGTCGCAGGCGCGACGCGGTTCTTTGATTTCATCGCGGGGTTTGATTCCGGATTTGGCGGCAAACCAGCAGCGGGCCAATTGCACGCTTTCTGCGCGACGACAGGGCTTTCGCCTGACGTCTGTGCCATGGTCGGTGACAGCACCCACGACCTGCACGCAGGACGGGCTGCGGGGATGACAACGGTTGCGGTTTTGACAGGTGTAGCAGGGCACGATGAGCTGGCACCACATGCGGATGTCGTCTTGGGTTCGATTGCCGAATTACCTGCGTGGTTGGGTCTCTAGCTGCCTGATGCACAGTTTACGACAGCAGATGTCGCAAACCGCGCCGCGCTCGGATTTTAGGCTGTCACGCTAAAGGCACCGTAACCGGAGCCATAAAATGTCAAACGACACCGCCCCCAAACGCCGTCGCGCTGGCGGCCGTGCAGCCAATGCCGCCAAACGTCAAACCGCAAAACTGAACCAAATGCCGTGGCGGATTCCGATCAATATCGACAGGCCGACCGAACCCCTTGGCGAAGATGGTGTTCAAGCCATCCACGACGGGGCAATGCGGATCCTTGAAGAAATCGGGATCGAGTTTCTGAATGAAGAAGCGATCGAGATTTTCAAAGAAGCCGGTTGCACAGTTGACGGGACCAACGTTCGGATGGGGCGTGATTGGGTCATGGAGATGGTCGGCAAAGCGCCAGAGCAGTTTGACATTACGCCGCGCAATCCGGATCGAAAGATTACAATCGGCGGGGGCCATATCCTGTTTGGGAATGTGTCTTCGCCCCCGAATTACTTCGACCTTGAGATTGGTCGCAAAGTCACTGGCAATCGAAAGCAGTCCAGCGATCTTTTGCGTCTGACGCAGTATTTCAACTGCATCCATTTTGCGGGTGGTTATCCCGTCGAAGCTGTCGATGTTCATCCACGCGATCGGCATCTTGTGATAGGATTGGATAAACTGATCCTGACCGACAAAGTCAGCCACGCTTATTCGCTGGGTAAGGAACGCGTCGAAGACGTGATGGAAATGGTTCGTATCTCCGGTGGATGGACGGATGAGGAATTCGAATCCAGCCCAAAGATGTACACAAACATTAATTCCACATCGCCATTGAAACATGACGTCCCCATGATCGATGGATGCCTGCGCTGTGTTCGGCGCGGGCAAGCGGTTGTAGTGACACCGTTTACCTTGGCGGGCGCTATGGCTCCTGTGACGATGTCGGGCGCGGTCGCCTTGTCCATTGCAGAAGCCTTGTCTGCCATTGCGCTGTTTCAATATGTCCGCCCCGGCGCCGCCTGTGTGATCGGCACGTTCACCAGCAACGTTGATATGAAATCCGGCGCCCCAGCATTTGGCACGCCTGAGTATATGCGTGCGACCCAGATGACGGGGCAAATGGCGCGGTTTTACGGGCTTCCGCTGCGATCAAGCGGTGTTTGTGCGGCCAATGTGCCGGATGGGCAGGCGATGTGGGAAACCTCAAACTCGCTTTGGGCGTCGGTCCAGTCGGGAACCAATATGGTTTATCATGCGGCGGGTTGGCTTGAAGGGGGGCTGATTGCCAGCCCTGAAAAGTTTGTAATGGATTGCGAAGTCTTGCAGATGATCCAGCGGTATATGGAGCCCTCCGTGACCGCGACGGGCCCCGAAGAAATCGCAATTGATGCCATCAAAGAGGTCGGCCCTCGCGGGCATTTCTTTGGCATTCAGCATACGCAAGACCGCTATGAGGACGCGTTCTATTCGCCGTTTGTGTCTGATTGGCGCAACTTTGAAGCATGGGAACTTGCCGGAGGTGTTTGGACGGCAGAACGCGCCCACCGTACCTTCAAAGAGATTATCGCGGATTACGAAGAACCGCCCATAGATGCAGGTATCAAGTCCGAGCTGGAAGACTTTGTTGCGCGGCGCATTTCTGAGGGTGGTGCCCCGACTGATTTCTGATCGGAGTTTCTGGGAAACGTTCGAAGCTGGGGGTATGGTCGCATTAGGCAGCAAAGGTATTGCACTGTATGGACCTCGAAATTCGCACTGAAGACTTTGACGCATTCTTTGATGCCCCGTTTAATGCCTACGGGACAGATAGCCCTTATGTCTCCCCCCTAAAGGGGGATTTGCAACGGTTCTTGTCGCAAGACAATCCGTTGGTCAGCGGCGCTGGCGAGGGGGCATTAACCTATTTCACGGCCCATCGGGCGGGCCGTGCTGTTGGTCGGATCACCGCCCATGTACATGGCGCTTCTAACCGTATTCACGGTGTCAAACGGGGCTATTTCGGGTATTTCGACTGTGCCGATGACGCCGAAGCTGCGGCAGCGCTGCTAAGCGCGGCGGAAAACTGGTGTCGCTTACGTGGCCTTGATGAAATTGCTGGAAATTTCAATCTCACTGCGATGCAGCAAATCGGTGTGGTCACGGAAGGGTTTGAACATGCACCCTACTTGGATCAAACATGGTCACCGCCCCATATTGCGCGTCTGCTTATGGAAAACGGCTATGCAGCGACGTTTCCGATGGCCACGATGGAAACCAAAGACCTGCAAGCGGCATCCGATATGTCGCTTGGTCCGAAACATCAGGCCATTCTCAATAACCCTGATTTTTCATTTGCACCCATCACACGGGCCACGATTGGCCAACGGCTTGAAGAAGCGCGTCTGATCCTGAACGCATCCTTCGCAGAAAACCCGATGTTCGTTCCCGTAAGTGCGGAAGAGTTTCATTTTCAGGCTAAGGACATGAAATGGGTGATGGATAAACGCATTTCTGCGGTGTTGCATCACAAAGGTGAACCAGCGGGCTGTGTGATCTGTGTGCCCGACATGAACCCGTTTTTGCGCCGTATTCGATCGCGCATCGGGATAACAACACCGTGGCATTTCATCCGCCAACGGATGACCAATACACGTGCTGTGTTGATATTTGCGGGGATCATGCCGCATCTGCAAGGCCAGGGGGTGAACCCTGTTATCCTGCATCATGTCCTTAAGAACGCGCGTGACGCGGGCTATACGTCTATCGGCAACACGTGGATCGCTGATGTTAACCCTATGTCGCTTGCTCAGGCTGAAAAGGCAGGCAGCAGCCGGATGCACCGCCTGCATTTGTTTGGCAAACAGCTTTAGTTTGATCGTTCAGGCGTCGGTGTCCATCCAGATCGTGACTGGCCCATCGTTGACCAACGATACCGCCATATCCGCGCCAAACTGGCCGGTTTGAGTCGGAACCAAAGCCCCCATTTCAGTTGCAAAGGACTCATAAAGACGATTGCCGTCTTCGGGCGATGCCGCGGCAGAAAACCCGGGTCGATTGCCGCGTGACGTGTCCGCAGCCAAGGTGAACTGGCTGACAACCAAGGCCTGTCCACTGATGTCGAGGAGCGATCGGTTCATGCGACCGTCATCATCCTTGAAAATCCGAAGTTTAGCAATCTTTGCCGCTAGTTTCGCTGGCTGATCATCTGTGTCGCCCTGCATAGCACAGACCAACACCAAAACACCTGCCGCACATTCACCGATCAGATCACCGTCCACGTGGACCTGTGCCGAGGTCACCCGCTGAATAAGAGCACGCATTTAGAGGCCAAGTTCAGCCGCCGTTGGCGGGTTTGCGCCCGCTCGGCTTACGGTTACGGCCGCAACGCGAACCCCAAGGTGCAGCGCTTCGCGGATTTCGTCTTCGGTCAAGTTGGCGATCCGATGTTTGGTCAGGCAGCCAAGACGGTCCAGTCCAGCCAATGTTCCAGAGTTGAACGTGTCACCCGCGCCTACTGTATCGACGACTTCGGCGCGTTCGGACGGAACGAAAACTTCGTGATTTGCCGTGTAACCTGTCACGCCGTCGGCGCCTTGAGTTATGCAAACGAGCTTGGCACCCTTTGCGACCAACCCATGAGCAAGCTCGGCCAAGTCGCCTTCGCCTTCCAGCCAATGAAGGTCCTCGTCGCTGAGTTTGATAACGTCAGCAGTTGCCATCATCCGTTCGATCCGTGCGCGATAGGCAACAACGTCTTTGATGAAGGATGGGCGGATGTTCGGGTCAATCATCGTGACGCGGCGCGGTGCTTCGCGCAGCATCATCGCCTCGTAGACTTCACCGCAGCCATTGCCCACTAAAGAAATACCGCCAAAGAAGAGGGCGTTTGCCTCGATCTCGGGGGCGGCGGCCAAGGTCCGCATGGCAGAGTTTTCGTCATAGAAAGCGTATGTTGCTTGGCCATCTACGAGTTTTACAAAGGCAACCGTGCAAGGAGCCACCATGCGAGGGCTAGGAGTGTGGTCAACGCCGCTGGCGTCTAAAGCATTGCGAAGGATGTCTCCTAAGAAGTCCGAAGACATGCCACAAAAGAATTGTGCATCGACGCCCAAACGACCAAGGCCGATCGCCGTGTTAAAAACAGCACCACCGGGGTAGGGCGCAAAACAGTCTTCTCCCGCCGTACTTTCGCGCGGCAACATATCAATGAGCGCTTCACCACATGCCAGAATCATATCTTATCTCCCCGAAGTTTGCGTCGTACTATCACTGACTGTTAGCGATAACAAATCCGACAAAGCCTGCAAGGATCAATCCCAATATCACAGCGATTGCGATCTTTATTGCGGAGTAAGGGCGTTCACCCTGAACGCGGCCAGTCCGCCCGTTCACAACAAAGCGGTAGGTTTTTCCGCGATACTTATACGCGGCCATCCAGACGGGTAGCAAAACATGCTTGAACGTGAGCGTCCCGATTTTTGTGTCCACGGTGCCGACACGCTGGGCATCCCCACCAATGTCGAATTTAACATCACGGTGGATCACGCGGTCCATGACTTCGCGCGCTTCTTTAAAAGCATCCTCAAGCTCCACTTGATACCCTTCGGCGCGAAACCCAGCGAGGTATTCCGGCTGGTAAGGTTCCATCGCTGACAGGTCCCAAGGCTCCAACGCGTCGGTGTATCGTTTCGGAAGGCTGCGTGAGCCCAGCACCAAAACATCATCAAAGAACCGCGCTACACGGCCAGAAACGCCGCGCCATTTGGTTTTACGGACGCGCACTTGTTGGCGTTTGCCGTCGCGAACAACGGTTTTGGTTTCGTAGTAATGGGTCCCGCGCTGTCCGGTGTATGCACTTTTGGTATCGGCATCGAAGGTCCAGTAAGGCACGTAAATACCAGACAAAGACCGCCCCTTTCGCGCGTAGTCTTTCAACCCGTTTGGTGCAAACCAAAGCGAGCCAAGCCAGTCCGACATCGTGCCGCGCGCTGCCCGTTCATCCAGCGCAAACGGTAATAGCCCTTTGGGTTTGATATGCCGATGCAGGCCGGTATCGGTGACAACAGGCGTGGCGCAGAATGGGCATTCGGCGCTGTGGACGGTTTCGTCGTATTCAGTTTGCGCCCCACAATTGGGGCAGGAAACAACGCGGGTTTCCTCGATCTCGGCTTCGGGCATATCGCCAGAAACGGCCGCACGGAAATCCAGTTCGGCCAAAGACCCGCCGCGCCAAGGTCCCTGTGAAATTGGGTGCGTATTTCCGCAGTGGTCGCAAATAAGCTGATCTTGACCAGGGTCAAAACGCAAATCCGCCCCACACTGATCACAAGGGAAACGGTGTTCGTCGGCCGGTGTTGGTTTGTCTTCTAAGTATGTTTCAGACATCAAAACGTTTCATAGCTGAATGTGATCGTCGGCATGTGCCGCAATACCCGATGCAATTCGGGCGGCTGAAGGCGGCAATAAACTTGAATTGCCGCCTTTCGAATTATGCGCCCGGTGCTGGTGGTGGCATCACCGTGAACAATTGCGCAAGTTCCGCGACTTCGTCGGCAGTTTTCCAACCGTCTTGACCCGCTGTCCAGACGTGCGTTTCACGTGTGAGGGATCCATCAGCGGCCATCTTCCCAAGGTCCGCCTTGGAGAAGGGACCGGTTGTCTTACCCGCGTTCGCAATGTGCCAAATGTGTTCAACTGGCGGTGGAGGCGGTGCAACAGCGGCAGGGGCCGCTTGCGGTGCCGCAGCATTCGCCCACGGGTTCGCCATCTGTTGTGCCATCGCCATGCCCATGCCAGCGCCCATACCAGCACCCATCGCACCTGAGGCCTCGCCGCCAGCACGAAGTGCCTCGGCGGCAGCGTATTTCATGTGGGCGTCCAGATCGCCTGTCAAACCACGTGACGTGCGTGTGTCCAGTGCCTTTTCTACGGCAGGCGGGAGGCTGATGTTTTCGATGTAAAGCTCGGGGATCGAGATACCGTACTGTGCAACAGTGTCTGCAATCGCGCCTGCGATGAGTTTGCCCAGATCGGCCGTATTTGCAGCCATATCGAGAACCGGAATGCCAGATGCAGCAATCGTGCGGGTAAAGGCCTGCACGATGATATTGCGGACCTGATAGCTGATTTCATCCATTGTGAATTCGCCGTCAGTGCCGACGATCTCGGTCAGGAATTTGGCTGGATCAGTTACTTTTACGGAATAGGTGCCAAAGGCCCGAATACGGGTTGGACCGAATTCAGGGTCGCGCAGCATAATCGGGTTTTTTGTACCCCATTTCAAATCGTTAAACCGCGTTGTGTTGACGTAATAAATCTCGGACTTGAACGGAGATTTGAAGCCGTGATCCCAGTGATTCAGGGTCGTCATGATCGGCATGTTGTTGGTTTCAAGCATGTAGAGACCAGGCGTGAACACATCCGCCAACTGGCCTTCGTGTACGAACACAGCTGCCTGACCTTCGCGGACGGTCAGCTTGGCGCCATATTTGATTTCGTGGTCTTCGCGTTCAAAACGCCAAACCATGGTGTCACGCGTGTCGTCTGTCCAATGAATGACGTCAATAAATTCGCCAGTGAGAAAATCGAGAATGCCCATGTCAGGACTCCTTCATAGTTAAGTCAGTTGGGCCAGTTAGGACGGCCCGTTGTTCAGCATTTCTGTTGCAATTACCCGCGCGATCGGGGCGGCTTCGGCAGCGGACATTCCAGTTTCAAAACGATCATCATAAAGCATTTTGAGAAGCAACTCATCATGGGTTGTCAGCAACCCAAATTCTTCGTCGTCATTAAAGATACTGGGGCGTGCCTGAGGGCTGTCGTTGGCCAGGCCAAGCCCTTGCGCGAGTTCTTCGTGGATACAGGCCAGTCGTATCAAATCGGGGTGTTCACCTCGGATCATCGCGATGGCTTTGGAATATTCGGGGCTGTTGTCCACGCTAAACGCGAGAACAAGGCAGGACGTGTCACGAGGCACATCGATAAACGCCCGCACACTTGTTGCGTTAATGCCTGGAACCAAAGCGCGCAATTGGGTTTCAAATCCTAGTCGGTCGTCTTCGTTCAGGATCAGTACGTGAAAATTAGGGTCCGTGTCGTCCATGCTCATCGGGTAATTGGTCACACGTTCTAGACGAGACACATAGTTTCTAATGTTCTGACTGTCCTCCATGCGTTGATCGTCAGGCACCGTGTTCCCAAATTGAACAGTAAATCGGACGGGCTGTTCCCAGCGGCGAAGACGGCTGATGGTAGGTTGCGCACGTAGGCCAGTTGGAGTTGTCGCATATTCATCAAACAGCGCAATGCGAACGAAGTTCCGCGCGAGCTCCGCAGCGGTGAACATCGTATCTGGCCCCCCGCCATCGCTACGTAGCGAACCAATCGCGATGAGATCATTCTCCTGACGCTTGTAATAGACCGATAGGGCGCGGCTGGCATCCGATGGCTGCGGCCTGATCGCAGGGGCAGGCGGCTCAACTGGCGGCACCAAATTGTTGGGCCTCTCTTGTGGCGCCACGGGTGGAAGCGCAGGAACGGCTGGCTCGCAAGCGGCAAGCACCAGCAGGGCCGTTAAACCCATGCTGATCGCTGTGATGCCGCTTGCCATCTTCGTCAAGGATTAGGCCTCGCCAGTGGCAGAACCGATGTTGTGGCCGGATGCAGTGCCACGCGCCTTGGCAGCGGAAAGAGTTTCTTTCAGTTCCGCTTCCATGTTTTGCAATTCTTGCTCTGCTTCAGCACGCTTGCGCTTGCCCTCGTCGGCAATCTGCAAGGACTCTTCGATGGTGCCAATCAGGTCGGCATTGGCCTGTTTGATCGCTTCGATGTCAAAGACGCCGCGTTCCATCTCGGTGCGGATCATTTTATTCGCAGAGCGCAGGTTTTCCGCGTTTGCCGTCAACAGTTCATTGGTGAGGTCGTTGGCTTCACGGACCGCAACTGCGGCTTCTGCAGAACGCTGGATCGTCACCGCCTGTGCCAATTGTGTTTCCCACAATGGCACTGTGTTGATCAGCGTAGAATTGATCTTTGTCACCAGGGACTTGTCGTTTTCCTGAACCAAACGAATGGACGGCAGGGACTGCATCGTGACCTGTCGGGTCAGTTTAAGATCGTGTACGCGGCGTTCCAGATCGTCACGTGCGGCACGCAGATCGCGGAGTTCTTGCGCTTTCATCACACCTTGATCTTCTGGCGCGGCAGCGACTTCGGCTTCTTTTGCCGGGATGACAGTTTCATCCATTTCAGCAAGTTTAGCTTCACCGGCAGCGATGTAGAGCCCCAGTTCGTCGTAGAAATTCAATGTCTTGTCATAAAGAACGTCGAGGCTTTCGATGTCTTTGAGAAGAACATGTTCATGCTTGAGAAGATCATCTGTGACCTTATCGATTTGCCCCTGAACGGTTTCAAACTTTGCGGCAAATTTTGCAGCAGGGGCCATACGACCCAAAAGCTTTTCCCACCAGCTGCGTTTACGACGCACGTCTAGTTCGGAAACGTTAAAGCCACGGATCGTTGTAACGATCTCGCGAAGGGAATCGCCTGCAGGGCCCACGTCTTTGTTGCGCACGCCTTGCAGCATGGATTGTGAAATCGTCTGCAGTTCCGTTTGGGCAGATGAGCCGAAGGAAATAATGGAATTGGTGTCTTCCATGTCCAGCTCGGCCATGCGTTTGGTGATTTCGGCGCTGGTCGGTTCATCCGCAGCGGCCAGTGGCACCAGCTCGTTTTTTGGCTCAGCCAAGATCACGGCAGTGACTTTTTCCAGCTGTCCAAGGCTCGCTTTCGCGGCCTCCATATTCTTTACGACTGTGTCAGACATAATGTCCCCCTATAATACGGCCTGCTTACAGGCCTTCTCGCTGCAATCGATCGCGCAGCACTTTGATTTCAATATCCATGTCGCTTCGGTCATCGAGCAACAGCTTTTCGGTCCGTGCGGCGAAGTTCTGCTCAAGATCGCTGAGCAGGCTTTCAAAATCCGCGCGTGCAGTTTCATCGCGTTGGCGTTTGTAAAGGTCGGCGAACTTTGCCGCCGCATCCCGCGCACCCATCAAATACACGCCAAGAAATTTGCGAGCGCCGGTTAGATCACGCGGATCTTCTTCGACTGTGCGGATCATTTTGCGGGCAGTCGCCTGAAACTGCGCTGTGCGGGTTTCGAGGTGGCGATCGCCAATGCTGGCGATGTGGTCCGTCATCGACGCTAGGTTTGCCTCGGCTTCGTCGACGACCTTTGCCACGCGATCCTGTTGGAAGGTATCGATCCCTTCCATGCGCTTGTCGCGCAGCGGGTCGATGCCAAAAGCCATCGTGTGTAGGCCGCCTGCAGCGATTCCATAAAGAATTGCCGCCAACATGCTGGGATCATTCATTAAAGACGCTAGAGTAACGCCAAGGCCGGTCAGTACGGACCCGATCATTTTGCGCGGAATGCTGGGCTTGCGCGCCACTTTGCGTAGGTCATAAGCCGCCGCAGCGCGCATACCATCCCGAGTGAGCCAAGCTGCTAGAGACATCAACGCGGCGCCACCAAGCCCCATCAGCAAACCTGTTGCGCCTTCGTTCAAGGATAAGAACGCCAGCAAGACGCCTGGTACAAATAGCAAATTCGCCTTGGCGCCAGCCGCATTAACCTTGCGCTGATCTACGACCGCCTCGCGGATGCCGTCTTGCGTTGTTCCGTCGGGGCTAAATTTTCCACCAAACTTCTTGGCCATGCTCAAAGCCCTCCAAGCCAGCCTGTGACCACGCCAAGCATGAGCACAATGAGCAATGCGAAAGATATTGTCTTGGTTGTCTTAGGCACAAGCGCCTCCAGTAGTCGCGATCTTTAACAAGGATAGGGGCATTACGACCGTCTTACGAGTCCACGACATCGTTTCGCACGGTAAATAGTGCGCGCAATAGTCCTGAATCTCTGGCAAAAAACGTGCCCCCAAACTTTGCTGCGTTCATCAGCACGCCTATCCATGCACAGCCATAATATCTGGGCAAGGGTCATCTGTCGCCAGATTTCCCCCCTGCGCCACCCCTTGAACCGCCAGTATGGCGCTTGGCAGAGGCAGCAGTGCCGCGTTTTGGCGGTGGGCGTTTGCCCTTTGGCACGGGTTTTGATGGCTTTGGAGCGTCTCTCAGACCCATCTGATCGCGCACAATACGTTGTTTTACTTCTTCAACGGCACCGGGTTTGAGAGTGCCCAACTGAAATGGCCCGTAAGAGATGCGAAGCAATCGGTTCACGATCACGCCTTGGGCTTCCATGAGGCGTCGAATCTCGCGGTTCTTGCCCTCACGTAACCCCATAGTTAGCCACGCATTTGCGCCTTGTTGGCGGTCAAATTTCACTTCGACGCCGGCGTAACGGACGCCATCGACTTCGATTCCCGCGCGCAATTCGTCCAGTTTGGCCTCTGAAAGGGACCCTTTGATCCGCACGCGATACCGGCGCAGCCATCCGGTTGCGGGCAGCTCCATCGTTCGCTTGAGGGCACCGTCGTTGGTCAACAACAGCAGCCCTTCTGAATTGATATCTAAGCGGCCGACAGACATCACACGAGGCATGTCTTTGGGCAGCGCATCAAACACTGTATCGCGGCCTTTTTCATCACGCTCAGTCGTGACCAGTCCAGCTGGCTTATGATAAATCCAAATGCGCGGGGCTTCGGGTTCGGCGAGTTCTTTGCCATCCACGACAATGCGGTCCCGCCGCGTCACATTCAGGGCAGGGGTCAGAATGGTTTTACCATTCACGGTCACACGTCCGGCTTCGATGATCTTTTCGGCCTCGCGGCGGCTGGCGATACCAGCACGCGCCAAAACTTTTGCGATACGATCACCTGATGGTGTCTTGTTCTTTTCATCTGTCATGATGTCCGCCTAAGCACTCGGCCGCCTTCACGCAACAGGCTTTCGCCCCGACACAGAGGTCGCACAGCCAAAGAAGTGGCGGTTTATTTGCACCTCAAGCCCCTCAGCGCGTAATGCATCCGCAATACCGTCACAGCCGCCAAACCGCTTCGAATAGGGGCCAACCATGCTGAAATCCTCGGCGCCCTTAAGGAAGATTTTCTCAACTAAAGGGATCACCCGATCCATGTAGAACCGATAAAAGGGGCGCAAAATCCAACCTTTTGGATCAGAGGCTTCGATCATTGAAAACGCGCCGCCGTCCTTGAGCAATCGCGCGACTTGGCCCGCTAGAATGACGTGTTGTTCGGGATTGAAAGTCTTTAGGCCGAACGTAGAAAACACAACATCCGCAATGCTGTCAGGCAAAGGCGTGGTCAGCGCATTGGCTTCAATATGTGTAATCTTGTCAGCGCGTTCTTTATGCAAAACGTCCAGCGCGTGCAGATGCATCTGATGGGAAATGTCGATCGCGGTGACTTTGGCATCAGGGTAACGGGCCAAAATATGGGGCCACGCCTCTCCGGTGCCTGCCATCAGGTCCACGATAGTTTCGGGATTGTCACTTGGAATTTGGCGCACTGCGGCTTTGCGCCACCGTTCAACGAACCCAAAGGATGAAACATTGCTCCACCATCGATAATTTCCTGCACAACGGTCAAACAATGCGGCGACGTCTTCGGGGTCATAGGACGGATCATCAATCATAAGACGATGCTACCGAGGGCATGCAGCAAGGGAAACGGCCCATTGTCCTTTGGCCGCAAGTTTATCCGCCAAGTGCCCGCCCCTTGCAAAAGTCGTCCACATTAGCCCATCAAAGCGCATGAGTTTCAAAAGCCACATGGACGCCGCCCTAATAGAGGCTAAATCCGCCGCTGCACGTGGCGAAGTGCCTGTGGGCGCCGTTGTAGTGTCGCCATCCGGTGACGTGATTGCCGTCGCAGGTAATCGCACCCGTGAACTGAACGACCCGACAGCGCACGCAGAAATACTAGCGATCCGCGCGGCATGCGCTGCATTGGGCCAAGAACGCCTAACGGGGCACGACCTTTATGTGACTCTTGAACCTTGCCCGATGTGTGCAGCAGCTATCTCGAATGCGCGTATTGCGCGGCTGTATTACGGGGCGGCAGACCCGAAGTCAGGCGGCGTCGCGCAGGGGCCTCGGGTTTTTGCACATACGCAATGCCACCACGTGCCTGAAATCTATGATGGCCTGTCCGCAACAGCCTCAGAAGAGTTGCTTAAGGGTTTCTTTGCCGCAAAACGTGATCGCTGACGCCACAATGGTTGAAGCCGCGCCGCGCCGCAGGTAAAGCGAACTTAACAGTCAAACCGGAGACCTTTCATGTCCATCGACACGGAAACCGCACGCCGCGTGGCAAAGCTTGCCCGCATTCAGGTGCCAGAAGACAAATTGCCAGAGTTGGCCGATGAATTCAGCGCGATTCTTGGATTTATCGAACAGCTGAACGAAGTTGATGTTGACGGAATCGAACCGATGACATCCGTGACACCCCAGCGACTGAAACGTCGTGACGATGTAGTGACGGATGGCGATCAGCAAAAAGCCGTTCTGAAAAACGCTCCTGATGCCCGCGAAGGGTTCTTTGCTGTGCCAAAGGTGGTTGAATAATGTCTGAGCTGAGCAAACTAAAAATTTCCGAAGCGCGCGATGCCTTGAAAAAGGGCGAAGTGACCTCCGTTGAGCTAACCGAAGCTTGCCTGTCCGAGATCGACAAGGCCGGCACATTGAACGCTTTCGTCCACAAGACGCCGGAGGTTGCACTGGAGCAAGCCAAGGCCGCAGATGCGCGCAAAGACGGCGGAGACCTGAATGGTATTCCGTTGGGTATTAAAGACTTGTTCTGCACCAAGGGTGTGGCGACACAAGCGGCGTCCGGCATTCTTGAAGGGTTTAAGCCCGAATATGAATCGACAGTAACAACGCAGTTGTTCGGGCAGGGTGCTGTCATGTTGGGTAAGCTCAACATGGATGAATTCGCGATGGGGTCTTCCAACGAAACTTCTGTCTATGGCAACGCTGTGAACCCGTGGAAACGCGGAAACGACGCTGCTGAATTGACACCTGGTGGGTCATCGGGTGGCTCTGCCTCTGCTGTGGCGGCTGATCTGTGTCTTGGTGCGACCGGCACGGATACTGGCGGATCTATCCGTCAACCTGCTGCTTTTGCTGGTATCACAGGCATCAAACCAACATACGGACGTGTTTCCCGATGGGGCATCGTTGCGTTCGCAAGTTCACTGGATCAAGCGGGCCCAATGACCAAAGACGTGCGCGACAGCGCGATCATGCTGAACGCGATGTCCGGTCACGATCCGAAAGATTCCACTTCGGCGGATATCGCAGTGCCCGATTTCGAGGCAGCCCTTACAGGTGATATTCGCGGCAAAGTCATTGGTATTCCAAAAGAATACCGCATGGATGGCATGCCCGAAGAGATCAGTAAACTTTGGGCCGATGGCACAGCAATGTTGAAAGATGCAGGCGCCGAAATCCGCGATATTACGCTACCACACACCAAATACGCGCTTCCTGCGTATTATGTAATTGCGCCTGCTGAGGCATCGTCGAACCTAGCGCGATATGATGGGGTGCGCTTTGGCCACCGTGCCAAACTTGATGCGGGCGATGGTATCACCGAGATGTACGAAAAGACCCGCGCCGAAGGGTTTGGTCACGAAGTGCAAAACCGTGTGATGATCGGAACATACGTCCTAAGTGCTGGTTTTTATGACGCGTATTATAACCGCGCCCGCAAAGTGCGTGCGTTGATCAAGCGCGACTTTGAAAACGTGTTCGCTGACGGTGTAGATGCGATCCTGACACCTGCTACACCATCATCTGCATTCGAGTTGGGCGCGATGAAGGATGCGGATCCGGTGCAAATGTATCTCAACGACGTGTTCACAGTGACTGTGAACCTTGCAGGGCTACCAGGTGTGGCTGTGCCTGCAGGCGTCGATAAAGACGGTTTGCCGCTTGGTTTGCAGCTGATTGGCCGTCCATGGGAAGAGGGCGAGTTGCTGAATACTGCCTATGCACTTGAGAAAGCTGCGCAATTTGTAGCAAAACCAAGCCGTTGGTGGTAAACCGCCTTAAAGCAACAGATTGAAGTCAGTCAGACAAGGCCGTTTTCGTGGAAAAGTATATGAAGAAGATTGCAATTCTTGGCGCGAGCCTTTTGGCCCTAACGGCCTGTGCACCGCAGGTTCCCGACAGCGGTGCTGGCGTTGGTTTTAGCGATTATGCTGACTATGAAATTGAGCGCGCCCGCCGCGAGGCCGCGCTGAGAGGGACGGCACCGCCGCTGACCACTGGCCCGATTGTGCAGCCAACAACGAATGTTGTCACCACAAGCGAGCTTGCTGAGGCTGGGATCGGAACGACACCAACCACACCGGACCCTGTTCAACCGCAGACCGCGCTGGCGTCAAACCCTGACATCTCGGATGAACAAGATTTCAGCGCCGTATCTGGCCGCGAAAGCATCGAAAGCGACGCTGAACGCCGTGCCCGCCAAGCTGCTGCGTATCAGTTGATCGAAGCGACAGCATTACCCGTACGCAATGGCCGTGTTGAACCGAACATCGTGCTTTATGCCCTTCAAGCGCCAAACAATCGTGGCGAAGGCGTCTTTGATCGCTCTGGTTTTTCAGGAGAAAGCCGGTTCCAGCGCAATTGCGCCAAGTACCGCACTCCCGACGAAGCGCAGCGCGATTTCTTGACCCGTGGCGGCCCACAGCGTGACCGTCTAGGCATTGACCCTGACGGTGACGGGTTTGCATGCGGCTGGGACCCTCAGGCGTTCCGTTCGGTCGCAACTGGAAACTAAGATTGGGTCTTTCGCCTAATTTCGGTCCGCGCCGCGACGGCGCGACACCCGACATTATCGTTTTGCACTACACCGCGATGCCTGACTGGCGCAAAGCGCGGGATTGGTTGTGTAATCCAGAAGCAGAAGTGTCCGCCCATTACTTGATTTCCCCACAGGGTGAGGTCGTATCTTTGGTCGATGAAGACCAACGTGCATGGCATGCGGGGGCAGGGTCGTGGGGTGATGTTACGGACGTCAATTCCCGATCTATCGGGATTGAATTGTCCAATGATGGGTACTCGCCGTTTGCCGCTCCGCTGATGGACGCCGTCGAAACACTGCTCCCAAAAATCATGGACCGCTGGGCGATCCGTCCAGACCGCGTCATTGCCCATTCTGATCTTGCGCCGGGTCGCAAGATTGATCCGGGTTCGCGGTTTGATTGGGCGCGTTTGGTAAGGACAGGGCTAGCCGTAATGGCATCCCCCAGTACGCCAGCCCCCGTGAGCGAAGACACGTTTCGCACGGACATGTCGGCTATAGGCTATGGGGACGGCATCGACTTGGATCTTCTGATCTCAGTGCTGCGGATGCGGCATCGTCAGGGGCATGTTGGCCCGCTGGACGGGTGGGATTGTGCAATCGCCGCTGATCTTGCTGCGCGGTTCCCTATTGCTAAGTTCAACCTCACTTCTTAGGACACGTCTTACGCGGAGGATCGGATGACCGCGAGCGGGGCAACCTGTTCGAGGAAAGTCCGGACTCCATCAAGGCACGATGCTGGGTAACGCCCAGGCAGGGTAACCTGACGGACAGCGCCACAGAGAACAGACCGCCCATCATGTGTGGGTAAGGGTGAAACGGTGGAGTAAGAGACCACCGCGGCGGTGGCAACATCGCTGGCACGGCAAGCCCCATCGGGAGCAATGCCAAATAGGGGCCGCGCGTGAAGGGCAACCTTCGCAGGATCGTCTTGATCCGAGCAGGTCCGGGTTGGCAGCTAGAGGGTGTCTGGTAACAGGCACCTTAGATGAATGGTCATCGAACCGTTTCGGCGGGGAACAAAATCCGGCTTATAGATCCTCCGCGTATTTCTGATCTAAGGCCAAAAAAAACGGATGGGAAAGGCATGTTTGTCTACAAGGGCGCAGCCCGCTTAGACAGTGTGACTCAGTGACTGATCACCATGATCAGTCTTGATCCCGCCGCCTCGCTCGCTCAAACTCCAAGCAAATAGGAGCATCCAGATGTCATATACACCCGCCGCCGATCGCTATTCCAAGATGACCTACCGCCGCTGCGGTAACTCTGGGTTAAAGCTGCCCGCTGTTTCCTTTGGCCTCTGGCACAATTTCGGTGGGGCAACGCCGCATGATGCCAAACGCGAAATGTGCCAGACTGCGTTTGACCACGGAATTACGCATTTTGACCTCGCAAATAACTATGGTCCTCCGGCAGGCAGCGCCGAGGAAGCCTTTGGTGAAATCCTCAAGACAGATTTCAAAGGTTACCGTGATGAACTGATAATCAGTTCCAAGGCAGGCTATCATATGTGGGATGGCCCTTACGGTGAAATGGGCAGCCGCAAATATCTGATTTCATCCTGTGACCAATCCTTGAAACGGCTTGGTGTTGACTACGTAGACATCTTTTATTCGCACCGTTTTGATCCCGATACACCGCTTGAAGAAACCATGGGCGCGCTGGATCATATCGTGCGGTCAGGCCGGGCTCTCTACGTTGGCATCTCATCCTATAATTCCGAACGCACCCGTGAGGCCGTAACGATCCTTGAGGACCTTGGGACGCCCTGTTTGATCCACCAACCCAGCTACAACATGCTGAACCGTTGGGTAGAACGTGATGGCCTTAAGGACACGCTGAACGAACTTGGGGTTGGATCGATCGCTTTTACCCCACTGGCGCAAGGGCTTTTGACGAAAAAGTACCTTGGCGGCATTCCCGAAGGGAGCCGTGCGACGCAGGACAGCTCGCTTGATGCAGCCGCGATAACGGATGAGATGATTGCATCCCTCAAGGGCCTTAACGCAATTGCTGAGGCACGCGGACAAACACTGGCACAGATGGCGATCGCTTGGGTGTTGCGCGACGATGGCATCACAACGGCCCTGATTGGTGCGTCTAAAGCCAGCCAAATTGTGGATTGCGCGGGTGCGGTTTCGAATTTGGAGTTCACCGCAGAAGAGTTGTCTGAGATCGATAAATTCGCGGGCGATAAAGGCTTAAACCTCTGGGCGACGTCTTCGGAGGATGTTTAGCGCCGATTGCTGTTGACTCGGTGGGCAAACCCCCTAAAAGGCGGGTTCAGATTCAATTTACGCGTCGCATTTTGCCGCGCGAAGCCGGAGACACACCATGGCGAAGCCAACCACGATTAAAATCCGCCTGAACTCCACTGCAGGCACTGGCCACTTCTATGTGACCAAAAAGAACGCACGTACGATGACTGAAAAAATGGTCGTTAACAAATACGACCCAGTTATCCGTAAGCACGTCGAATACAAAGAAGGCAAGATCAAGTAAGATCGCCTTTCTAGGTCGGATTTACGGGTCGCCCCAGATTAATTTCTGCGGCGGCCCGTTTTCGTTTGTCAGAGGGTCAAGGGGGCAGGGCGGGCCCAGATGTTCAAGGTTTTTGATGTTGCGCAGACAAGAGTGCGCCCCGTCCATGAAAAGCCAAGAACCTGCAAGCTATCGCCAGAGCGATCCAAGAGATGGAAGGTGTCGTCGTGGTCCTGCCCGTCCCACGACGGACCGCGAAAGTGGATCGATCCAAGAGCTGGCGTCAGGACGCGGTATTGGTCCAATTGTTCGACCTTCCATCCATCCTTAAGGCGGGTCCGTAGACCCCCACCGAACGGCCCTGCCATGTCAAAGCGTTCGTTTGCAGGGTGATCTAAACGGGTCCCCTTAAGCGCCTCAGCGTCGAACCCATCTTCATCACGGTTGCGGTAAATGATGTCGCCCGTTTGGCCGCAGATCACACTCTGGCCGTTACTGGTCACAACCAGCATGTCTTCGCTGACACGGTCAAACCCGAGCGCTTTGATATAAGGGATGCCCAAAGCGGCGATGTGAGCCCATGGACCAGCCACTTTGGCAGGATCGGCGGCCGCAAGTTCAGAGCGGACCAAAGTGGTCTGTTCCTGTTGGCCATCGCCGAAGAGCCGCTTCATCAAATTCAAGAGTCTCGCCCCATATCGCCCCAAGTCCAGACGCCTGCGCCTGTGTACGGAATGCTAACAACTCGGATGTCGCAAAGAAACGGGCGGGGAGGGGCGTGCCGTAATCAAGCAGGTTACCGCCGCCGCGGCGTGGGTTTTGGGGGCGCCTAACGGGTCTTAGAATAAAAAAAGGCCGCCCCGGACAATTGATCCGAGGCGGCCCTTTGGATTTGGTTGTGCTGGTCTTTAGTCGTTGGACGACAGCAAGAACAGGATAGAGCGGAACATCGCAATGAACGAGATGTAGAGGCTCAACGCGCCAACGATGGCGGCTTTTTCAAGGTACTGCTCTGCTTCTGGACCACCGTACTGACGGGCCTGCAGGTATTCGTTTTTGATGCTCTGCGTGTAGTAGGCTGTGAGCCCTGCAAAGATCACCAGCGCGGCAACGTTGATGAAGAATGACATGCCGCTAAAGCTGAAGCCGAAGATCCAAGACACGAGCGACAAAGCAACAAGGCCCCATGCACCCATGATCAAGAAGGCACCCATTGGCCCAAGATCACGTTTTGTGGTGTAGCCAGTCAGCGACAATCCAAGGAAGGCGACAGACGTAATGCCGAAAGCCAAGAAGATCTCGCCCAAGTTGAACATAGCAAAGATCACTGCGAGCGAAGCGCCAGTGAGGGCTGCGTAGCCCCAGAAGATGCCGTTCAACGCGCCGACCGAAAGGCGGGCGAAGCTGAAGTTCAGCACCAGAACCAAGGCCAGCGGGCCAAAGACCACGGCGTAGAACAGCGGTGTGTTGTAGATTGTTGCCAGCGCTGCGTTGTTTGTGCCAATGAAGTAGGCAATCGCTGCTGTGACAACCATGGCCGCGGACATAAGCCCGTAGACCTTGTTCATGTGGGCGCGAAGGCCCGCGTCGATTTCTGCGGTGCGGACGCCAGCTCCAGCTGTCATCTGCGGGTTTCTATAGTCGGCCATGAAGTCCCTCCAGGGGTGAACGTTAAAAATACGGGCCCGAAAAGAGGCACAACGCCTCTGATGAACTCCCTTGGATTGGATATTGGCACGTTTGCCCTGATTTTCAAGGGAAACCAGCGGCGCTTTGCTGCAAATCGGTGTGAATTTGGCCGGAAGTGCGCTTAGCGCCGCGTTTTCGGGGTCAATGTGGCAGGTCCCAGAACGGGCGTGTTGCCTCTTTCGCGGCATCTCTTGGGGAAATGCCAAGATCTTTCAGGCGGTTAACATCCATGGACGCCAGTTCGCGGCGTTGTTTCCAGACGGCCATGTAAGTGCCAAGGGTCGTGCGCGGAGCGGGTTGGGATGTGGTGCGTGGCAGGCATTCTGCGCGGCTAATTGATTGTGTCATTACAAGTCCTTTCGTGATGTGTTGCGTTATTCATATGTTGTACGTTGATATATCCACGATCTCATGACATAAGTGAAATGAATGATTGATAGATGAAACATCAGGATATTTGATATGGCGAGAAATTTAGACATGACGGCGCTGCGGTCTTTTGTGACGGTTGCAGATGCGGGTGGCGTGACGAAAGCCGCTGGAGTTCTGCACCTGACGCAATCGGCGGTTTCCATGCAGCTAAAGCGATTGGAAGAAAGCCTTGGGGCGTCGCTTCTGGATCGGTCTGCCCGCCAAATTGGCGTCACGCCCGAAGGTGAACAGCTTCTCAGTTATGCACGCCGGATGCTGGCGTTGAACGACGAAGCCTTACAGCGGCTCACGGCGGATGATTTCGAAGGAGAGATCACCCTCGGTGTGCCGCACGACATTATCGATCCCTATATTCCTGCGGTGCTGCGCCGCTTTGCGTCTGACTTTCCACGTATGAAGATTCATTTGGTGTCAGAACCGACGCGCGTCCTGCGCGAGATGTTTGATCGCGGCGAGTGCGACGCGATTATCACCACCGAAGCGGAACCTGGCCCAGGGGGCGAGTCGCTCGTCACTTTGCCGTTGGTCTGGGTCGGGTCCCAAGGGGGCAACGCATGGAAACAACGCCCACTTCCTGTCGCGTTTTGCAGCAACTGCATTTTCCGTGCGGGTGTTTTGAAGCGCATGGACGACGCCAAATTCGAATGGGAAATGATCGTTGATTCTCATACGGACACGGCCATCCAAGCGGTGGTGAGTGCAGACTTGGCCGTGCACGCCGTCATCAAAGGCGTCTATGCCCGTCAAACAGTTCCGATCCCTGCGGAGGCAAACCTGCCAGATCCAGGGAAATCACAGATTGTCCTGTATATGCAGTCCAAATCCGATCCTGTTCAGGCCGCCCTCTATGACATGATCCGTCATTCCTACATGTCAGAATGGGCGGTTGAGGACACTCGTTTGCGCGCCTAGGGCGTGACGACAACTTTGCCGGTGCTTTTGCGGCTGCGCAAAAGCTCCAGCGCATCACCCGCTTGCGAAAGGGGCAAAACGTGGCTGACGTGGGGCGCAAGGCGTCCCTGTGAGAACATCGTAAACAGCTCTGCCATGCTGGTTGTGAGCGCTTCAGGGTTAAATTTGAGATAACCGCCCCAATAGAAGCCTATTACGCTAATGTTCTTCACCAAAAGGTGGTTGGCGGGAATCGGTGGAACATCGCCGCTGGCAAATCCGATTGTCAGAATGCGTCCCTCGCGGTTGGTTGCCCGCATCGCAGCGGTAAAGGCATCACCGCCCACAGGATCATAAACCACATCGGCGCCGCCCAATGCTTTGACTTCGGCCGTGATGTCCGCGCTTGCATCAAAAACATGATCAGCCCCTGCGGCCTTGGCGACCGCGCACTTTTCCTTGCCGCGGGCAACGGCAATCACGGTTGCCCCAAGCGCCTTACCAACTTCAACAGCTGTCAGGCCAACCCCGCCCGCAGCGCCCAGTACCAACAATGTCTCATGGGCTTGCAGCTGGGCACGACGCGTTAGCGCCAAATGGGAGGTGCCATAGGCGACTTGGAAGCCAGCAGCTTGTTCAGATGTCATACCGTCCGGCACTTGTTGGCACAGATCAGCAGGGAAGACGCCCTGTTCCGCCAGCCCGCCTTGTCCGCCGAATACAGCAACCCGCGCACCAATGGCCGGTGTCGTTACACCCGGACCTTGTGCCAGGACCGTGCCGCAGACTTCCATTCCCAGTGTAAATGGCGCGTCCGGTGTGTCTTGGTACGTGCCTTTGGCCATCAAGAGGTCAGCAAAGTTGAGCCCGCAGGCCTCGATCTTGAGTAAGACTTCGCCTTCTGCGGGAGTTGGAATCGAGGCGTTTACGGTCTCAGGTAGGGCTCCGGACTTGATAACTTGATAGGCGCGCATGTGATCTTTCATGGAATTAAACCCTTTTGAGTCGGCGGGATACTGAATTGGGGCGGGTTAATTAGGAGGCTATTTTTGGCCAAAGAAACGGAAGACTATCCTTTTCGACAGGGTAACAGATGCAAAACCTGTCCTAAAGGATAGGGGTCGGCGTGCAACCCTTGCGTGTTCCGCGTCTGGTGTCGTGTAAAGGCTTATCAGCAGAGAAATCTGTCACCCTAATAGTCTGCAAGGTACAGCGAAGCCAGTTGCCTGGACAGGCCGAAAGAACAGGAACCAGTATATGAAGCACCCAGTTGACGTCCATGTTGGTAAACGCATTCGCCATCGCCGTTGGGTAAGTGGTACAACTCAGCAGCAGTTGGCCGACCAAGTTGGAATCAAATTCCAGCAGATTCAAAAGTACGAAACTGGCATGAACCGTGTTAGTGCGTCCCGTCTTTGGGATATCGCTCATGCTCTGGGTGTCGACGTCTCTTTCTTCTTCGAAGGTCTGGATGCCGCGTTGATCGAAGCAGACGGATCAGACATGCCAAGTGATGTCCTGTCCGACAAAGAAGCGTTGGATTTGCTGCGCTCTTACTATGCCATTCCCGAAAACCAGCGTCGCCGGTTGTTCGATCTGGCACGTGTCCTAAGCGAAGCCGCTTAAGCGACCCTCTTGACCTTTGACTGCCAGTCCCGCTACCGCTGGGACACAGGCAGCCAAAGGGGGGGCACAATGACCCTAAAACAAATTACGTTGAGCTCGGACGATCAGACAGCTTTGCGTGCCTGCGGGCACGCATTGGCTGATGCTGCGCGCGCTGCCATCCTACCCCTGTTTCGGACAGGGATTGTATCTGACAACAAAGAAGCCGACGGGTTTGATCCCGTTACAGAAGCCGATCGCGCTGCCGAACTGGCCATGCGAGAAGTTTTGGCGCGGCTGCGTCCAGATGACAGCATCTTGGGCGAAGAATTCGGAACCAAAGACGGGTCCAGCGGGCTGCAATGGGTTCTTGATCCGATTGACGGCACACGCGGGTTCATTAGTGGCACACCAACTTGGGGTGTTCTGATCTCGGTGCGTGATGCCAGTGGCCCGATCTACGGAATCATCGATCAACCCTATATCGGCGAACGATTTGAAGGCGGCTTTGGCATTGGCGAAGTTGTTGGCCCCATGGGGATTGCTGCGTTTGGCACCAAAACGACAACTGATCTGGCGGATGCTACGATTTTGACCACTTTCCCAGAAGTCGGCACAATGGCCGAGGGCGCCGCGTTCAGGTCGGTTGCCTCTCACTGTAAGCTGACGCGTTACGGTATGGATTGTTACGCTTATGCGCTTCTGGCTGCGGGGCAGATTGATCTGGTCGTTGAAGCAAGCCTTAGCCCATATGATATCCAAGCACCCATTGCAGTGATCCAAGCCGCAGGCGGTGTCGTGACAAACTGGCAGGGCGGCCCGGCCCATGAAGGTGGGCAGGTCTTGGCCGCCGCAAACGCGGACATCCACGCACGCGCGCTTGAGATACTGTCAAACGCATCGATGACTTGAAAACAGCCTTGATTTTTCGTTAATTCAAACCGTCGCGTCCTTACCCGTTCTGGCGACATCTTCCTTGCCGAACGGGATCGAAAGGGGGGCTTATGCCTGATGTTTTGATTAAGGGTGCTTCGACAGTCCTGACAATGGACGACACACGCCGCGAATTGGCGGGCGCAGATGTCTTAATTTCGAACGGCACTATCGCTGAAATCGGGTTTGGTCTTGAGGCCGGAACCGCCGATATTATCAACGCCGCTGGCTGTGTCGTGACGCCTGGGTTGGTCAATACACACCACCATCTATACCAAACATTGACCCGCGCCGTACCGGGTGGCCAAGACGCTTTGCTATTTGGCTGGCTGCAGACGCTCTATCCGATTTGGGCGCGATTTGGCCCCGAAGAGATGTTCATCTCTGCCCAAGTGGGGCTAGCAGAACTGGCGTTGTCTGGTTGCACGATGACGTCTGATCATCTTTACCTTTATCCCAACGGATCACGTTTAGACGATACGATTGCAGCGGCGTCTGAAGTCGGTTTGCGGTTCCATCCCACCCGTGGCGCGATGAGCATCGGCGAAAACGATGGCGGACTTCCGCCTGACACGCTGGTCGAAAAAGAAGCTGCCATTCTCGAAGACTGCATTCGTGTGATCGACGCTCACCATGATGCAAGCGAGGGCGCGATGGTGCGCGTCGGTGTGGCGCCATGTTCGCCGTTCTCGGTCAGTCGCGATTTGATGCGTAACGCAGCGATCCTCGCACGGGACAAAGGCGTGATGTTGCATACCCATCTGGCTGAAAACGACGAGGACATTGCATATAGCCTTGAAAAATTCGGTTGCCGACCGGGGCAATACGCCGAAGACCTCGGTTGGACAGGGCCTGATGTTTGGCACGCACACTGCGTGAAGCTCGATGGGCAAGATATTGATTTATTTGCACGAACCAAAACGGGTGTCGCTCACTGCCCTTGTTCGAACTGCCGCCTTGGGTCGGGTATCGCGCCTGTTCGGGCGATGCGGGATGCGGGTGTTCCGGTTGGTCTGGGGGTGGACGGATCCGCTTCCAATGACGCTGGATCATTGATCGGAGAGGCCCGCCAAACCATGTTGTTGCAGCGTGTCGCACAAGGGGCCGACGCAATGTCCGCACGCGAGGCACTGGAGATCGCCACACGCGGCGGAGCAGAGGTATTGGGCCGTGATGACTGCGGGCAAATTGCTGTCGGAAAACGTGCAGACATCGCGATCTGGGAC
The DNA here is from genome assembly GCF_021532625.1 of Octadecabacter algicola. GTDB lineage: Bacteria > Pseudomonadota > Alphaproteobacteria > Rhodobacterales > Rhodobacteraceae > Octadecabacter > Octadecabacter algicola. The sequence continues at coordinate 1,243,014 of NZ_JAKGAR010000001.1, read as the reverse complement.
ACAACGGGTGTCGAAAGTGCGGGGTCGTGGGACCCAGCTGCACTCCTTTTGGCTGGTCCAACCAAAGTGCGCGACCTGCTGGTTGAGGGGCGTCGCGTCGTTGAGGACGGCGTGGTGGTGAGTTTTGATCTGGGGCGTGCTATAAAACGTCAAAACCAATTGGTTCAAAAGCTACAAGGATGACGTCATGATGAGATTCACAGCACTCTTTGGGGTTGTCGTTTTGGCGGCATGTCAGCCAGCTGCGCAATCCCCGTCCGTATCCACATCGCCGGCGCCGATGGCTGCGCGCGCATCTTCTGGGTCTATGGCGGCGACGTTAAGCCAGTTGCGGGCCGACCAAGGTTTGGGACCTGTTGTTGAAAATACCAGACTAAGTCGGGCGGCGGCGGCGCATGCGCAAGACATGGTTGCGCTGAATTACTTTTCACATACCGGCTTCGAAGGGTCTTCGTTTACAGATCGAGCGCGTGCTGCAGGGTATGACTGCGCCGCAGCGGAAAACATCGCGTATGGACAAGACACCCAAGGTGAAGTCGTGGTTGGCTGGATGAATTCGCCTGGCCATCGGCGCAATATTTTGTTGGCGGATGCCACTGAGATTGGCGTCGGGCGTGTTGGAACGATGTGGGTCCTGATGATGGGGCGCGGTTGCTAGACCGGCTTGCCTGCGAGATAGACCTGCGCGATTGCACGATCATCGCCCATCATGATGGTAGGAAACAGTGCTTCCCAAAACGTTTCCGCCTCAGCCGTGCGTTGCGCGATGGCTGGGGTCGATGACAGATCGAGCACGACAATATCCGCCACCGCCCCAACATTCAGCGATCCGATTTCTCCGGACATATGAAGGGCGGATGCCGATCCTTCGCTCGCCAGCCACATGAGTTGAGCCGGATGTAGTGCCGTCCCGCGCAATTGGGCGATTTCATAGGCCGCTGCCATCGTCCGCAACATGGAAAAGGACGATCCGCCGCCTGTGTCTGTTGCCAGTCCTGTGCGAATACCGCGTGATTTTAGGCCCGCCATGTCAAACAACCCTGACCCAATAAACGTGTTGGATGTCGGGCAGTGGACCACAGCGGCATTCATTTCAGCGAGGCGATCAATCTCACGGCCTTCAAGGTGGATCGCATGGCCGTATAGGCCCCGTTCACCAAGAAGCCCGAAGGTTTCATAGGTGTCCAAGTAGTCTTTCGCGTCAGGGAACAAGCCACGCACCCATTCGATCTCGTCCAATTGTTCGGAGAGATGCGTTTGCATCATCGCGTCCGGAAATTCACCCCAAAGCGCACCAAGTGCGTCAAGCTGATCCGGTGTGGAAGTCGGCGAAAAACGAGGTGTGATCGCGTAAGTCGCACGGCCTTTGCCATGCCACTTGTTCAGCAACGCCTTGCTATCATCATAAGCAGTTAGTGCCGTATCTTGCAGCCCATCCGGTGCATTTCGATCCATACAGGTCTTGCCTGCGACCACTGCCATGTTCCGCTTTGCGGCAGCGCTAAAGAACGCGTCAACACTGGCAGGGTGAATCGTGCAAAAACTGGTGAGTGTCGTCGTGCCATGCGACAGAGCAAGATCCAAAGAACGGTCCGCGATCTTGTCGCAATAAGTCGGGTCCGCAAACCGCATTTCTTCTGGGAAAGTATAAGTGTTCAACCAATCAATCAGCCGCAACCCCCACGAGGCAATCATGGCTGTCTGTGGGAAGTGCATGTGCGCGTCAACAAATCCGGCCGTAATGACGTGGTCGCCGTTATCAATAACCTCGGCCAGTGGGTTTTCGCGCTGTAAATCAGCGGCTTCACCGGTTTGGGCAATCTTGCCGTCACGCACCAAGACAGCCCCGCGAGCGCTTGTTTTAGCGGCGTCTTCCAGCGGAACGGTAAATGGATCCGCCGTGAAGCGCAAAGTCTGACCAATGAGGAGAATGTCTTTCATTCCATCAACCTAGCCCCACTCCCCATGGTCGTAAATCGCGAAATCAAGGATACCTCTTGAGGGTTGCTGGCAACTGGATATGCTGCGCTGCAACAGGGGGTCCTATGGCCGATCAAATCAACACCATCACAGACGAAAAAGAGGCTCTTCCAAAGCGCCTTGTCGCTTCCGTTGTCGACGCAGTCGGCGCACGGGATGCCGCTGGATTGGAAGGGTTGCTTGAACCGCTCCACGCGGCTGATATCGCCGATTTGTTAGAACAAATCGACGAACGGGATCGTGCGTCTTTGCTGGCGCTTTGGGAAGGTGGGATGGACGGGGAAATCCTGTCCGAACTTGGCGATGATCTGCGTGAAGAGATTATTGATGTCCTTGGGCCAAGAGAATTGGCCGACGCCGTACGCGACCTTGAATCGGACGACGTCGTTGATCTGGTCGAAGACCTTCAACAGTCCCAACAAGATCAGGTGCTTGATGCGCTAGAGGCGGGCGATCGCCTCGTTGTTGAAAAAGCGCTCGCCTATCCCGAGGAATCTGCTGGCCGTTTGATGCAGATGGAAGTCGTGCGCGCGCCGTCACATTGGACCGTCGGTGAAACGATTGATTATCTGCGCGCCAATGATGATCTGCCTGAGCATTTTTACCACGTCATTCTTGTTGATCCGCGGATGAAACCCGTGGGGTATGTCACCCTTGGGCGCCTTCTTGGCACGCCTCGCCAGATCAAAATGACCGCGTTGACCGAAGACAAATTCCGCACGTTCCGCGTAGATCAAGACGAAGAAGACGTTGCCTATGCGTTCAACCAATATCACCTGATTTCCGCCCCCGTTGTCGATGAAGACGATCGATTGGTCGGTGTCATCACCATTGATGACGCGATGATCGTTTTGGACGAAGAACACGAAGAAGACATCTTGCGTTTGGCCGGTGTTGATGGGGAATCCAGCCTCACCGACAAAGTCATAGCGACCACCAAGCGTCGTTTCCCGTGGCTGGCCGTGAACCTTGCAACAGCGATTGTGGCTTCTCTGATTATCTCGATGTTTGAGGAAACGATCGCCAGCCTTGTGGCGCTTGCAGTGTTGATGCCGATTGTCGCGTCTATGGGTGGCAACGCTGGCACGCAGTCGCTGACGGTTGCGGTACGATCCATTGCGACCAAAGACCTTACTGGGGCAAACGTCTGGCGCGTTATCCGACGCGAAGTTCTCGTCGGTTTGGTCAACGGCGTGATTTTCGCAGTCGTCATGGGGATCGTTGGCTGGGTCTGGTTTGGCCAACCGATGCTGGGTGTGGTGATTGCGCTGGCGATGGTGATCAACATGGTTGTTGCGGGTCTAGCGGGGACGGCCATTCCTGTCGTTCTTGAGAAAATGGGCGTTGACCCTGCACTGGCATCGGGCGCGTTCGTGACGACGGTGACCGATGTCGTCGGTTTCTTTGCCTTCCTTGGCCTTGCCGCGGTGATGTTGTTATGACCCTTCAGTCCCGTAAAGACGCAGCCCGTAAGGCGGCCTTCGCCGCTCGCAAAGCGGCTCACGATGCGGGGCTAAGCTACGCAGGCCACCTGTCCTCGGTTTTAGCGGGCTATCGCGGCGTGTCCCTTGCTGGGTATGCGCAAATGCGCACCGAGATTGACCCAACCCCCGCCATGGCAGAGGCCAGCGCCCACGGGCCGGTTGCAATGCCCGTGATTCAAGCCGCGGGACAACCGCTGAAGTTTCGTGAATGGACGCCGGACTGCTTGATGGTGGATGGCCCGTTTGGGGCGCAAGTTCCGGAGCACGGCGATTGGATCACACCAGAAATCTTGATCGTACCTCTGGTTGCTTTCTCACGAGATGGCGGACGTTTGGGCTATGGCGGCGGGTTTTATGATCGAACCCTCGAGCAACTTCGCGCAAAGAAATCGACACTCGCCATCGGATATGCCTTTTCAGCGCAAGAGCTCGACGATCTCCCGCTGGAACCAACGGACCAGCCGCTCGACCTGATCGTGACGGAACGCGGCATTATCGAACCCTCATGAAGCGGTCATTGTTTCCTAAATACATCGGGAGCGTGGGGACGGCCCCCCGTTTGTGCAATTTCATCCTTGCTCAACCGTGACAGGCTTGGAATACCCGACTCCATGAAAATACTCTTCTTAGGCGACGTCATGGGCCGCGCAGGTCGCACCGCAATCATCGAAAGATTGCCAAAACTGCGCGAGGCATGGAAACTCGATTTTGTAGTGGTCAACGGTGAAAATGCCAGCAACGGTATGGGGCTGACATCAACCCACGCCAAAGCATTGCTAGACGCCGGTGCTGACGTTTTGACCTTGGGCGATCATGCCTTCGATCAAAAAGACATGATGCAATACTGCGAGGCAGAGCCACGCATCATCCGGCCTTTAAACTTTTCAAAAGCCGCCCCCGGCAAAGGCGCACGGGTCTTCGAGGCCACGCGCGGTCGCAAGGTTCTTGTTGCGCAAGTGCTTGGACAGGTCTTTATGAAACGCGCCTTTGATGATCCGTTTTCTGCCGTCGACAGCGTGCTTCGTGCTCATCCAATGGGCGGAAACGTCAACGCCAGTCTAATCGACATTCACTGCGAAGCCACGTCCGAAAAAATGGCGATGGGGCACTACTGCGATGGGCGGGCCTCGATTGTTGTGGGCACGCACACCCATGTCCCGACATCTGACACCATGATTCTATCTGGCGGAACCGCTTTTCAATCTGATGCAGGCATGTGTGGTGATTATAATTCCGTGATCGGTATGCAAAAAGAAGAACCGCTTCGACGTTTCATCACCGGAATGCCGAAAGCACGGTTTGAACCCGCCAAAGGCGAGGCGACCCTTTCTGGCCTTTACGTCGAAACCGATGACCGCAGTGGCAAAGCCACGCGTGTAGAACAGGTTCGACAGGGCGGGCTGCTGTCCCAGCAAGGGCCGATGTAGTGGCACCCTCGTTAATCGCGGCTTGCGCGGGCGTCGCCTCCAAGCGAAACTGCGTTAAACTCACGCGAAGGACCTAAAAACGTGGTCGAACTATTTGGAATAACACAAACAGGCCAAGCGGTGATGACCCTCACCGTGGTTGCCATCATGTTCGTTCTTTTCCTGCGCGAAACGTACCCCACAGAGGTCGTCGCGCTGACAGGGGTATCGTTGCTGTTGGCATCCGGCGTGTTGCCCTACGAAGAAGCCTTAACCGTCTTGTCCAACCCCGCGCCATGGACGATTGCTGCAATGTTTATCGTCATGGGCGCGCTTGTGCGAACTGGCTCGCTTGAGGCGCTTACTGCGATGGCAGAGCGAAACGCGAAGGATCGACCCATCGTCGCGCTGGGCGCAATGATGACGTTTGTTGTTTTGGCATCGGCCATTGTGTCAAACACGCCGGTCGTTGTTGTTATGATCCCGATTTTTGTCCAACTGGCGAAATCCATGGGGCTTTCGGCATCTAAGCTGCTGATCCCGCTGTCCTATGGCGCGATTTTGGGCGGAACGCTGACGTTGATCGGCACATCAACCAACCTGTTGGTTGATGGTGTTGCACGGGCCGAAGGGCTTGAACCATTCACGATTTTCGAAGTCACCCCGTTGGGTATTATCCTTGTGATTTGGGGCATGATCTATCTTGGCGTGATCGCGCCGCGCTTGCTGCCGGACCGCGACAGCATGGCAAACCTTCTATCTGACCGTTCAAAGATGCGGTTCTTTACCGAAGCCGTGATCCCGCCAGACAGCAACCTTATTGGTCGCGAAGTGACGGGCGTTCAATTGTTCAAGCGCGACGGTGTGCGTCTTATCGATGTGGTGCGCGGTGATCTGTCGTTGCGCCGCAACCTTTCTGGCGTGCAATTGGCGGTCGGAGACCGAGTTGTTTTGCGGACTGCGATGACAGAACTCTTGTCGTTGCAAGCAACCAAGGACTTGCGGCGCGTGGATCAGGTGTCTGCGGTGGAAACCCAAACAGTCGAAGTGCTGATCACTCCGGGCTGTAAAATGATTGGCCGAACGCTGGGTGCGTTGCGCCTGCGCCGTCGCTACGGTGTTTACGTTTTGGCGGTGCATCGCCGTAATCAGAATATTGGCCGTCAGTTGGATGATTTGGTCGTTCGCGTGGGTGACACGCTTTTGCTGGAAGGGTCCAGTGAGGACATTCAACGCCTTGCCGCTGACATGGATTTGGTTGACGTGTCACACCCGACCGAAAGGGCATATCGCCGTGCACATGCGCCAATCGCGCTGATAGCACTGGTTGGTATTGTCGGGCTCGCGGCCTTTGGTGTCGCGCCGATCTTCTTGCTAAGCATTTTCGCCGTCGCAGTGGTCCTGATCACACGCTGTATTGACGCCGAAGAAGCGTTTTCATTCGTCGACGGGCGACTGCTGGCGCTGATCTTTTCGATGTTAGCGATCGGCGCTGCCTTGCAGGCGTCAGGTGCCGTGGCGCTGATTGTTGAGGCCGTTGCGCCTGCACTGGCCATGCTTCCGCCGTTCTTGATTATCTGGGCCATATACCTGCTGACGTCGATCCTGACCGAACTGGTCAGCAACAATGCGGTTGCCGTTGTTGTGACCCCGATCGCGATTGGATTGGCGCAGGCTATGGGGCTTGATCCGCGTCCACTTGTTGTGGCCGTAATGGTCGCCGCCTCGGCGAGCTTTGCGACCCCAATCGGGTATCAGACCAATACGTTGGTCTATGGTCCTGGTGGCTATAAATTCAGCGACTTTCTAAAGGTCGGCGTACCGTTGAACCTGACTATTGGGTTGCTCGCGTCAGCGGCGATCCCATACTTCTGGCCGCTATGAACTAGCGGTAACGGTCGACGAAATTTCGCAAGATCGCGGGTGGGGCGGTGACATCCGCGGCATGCACCATCTCTGTCAGGGCCTCAGCATCCTCGGGGGGGAAATACCCTTTGTCTTTGTAGATACGAATACGTGTCGCAAAACCGTGCCCGTCTGCTTCTGGGTGGAACTGCGTTGCGTAGACGTTTGATTTATAACGGATCATCTGGAACGGGCAGGTGTCCCCACTTAGCAATTGAACCGCCCCATCGGGCAGGTGCTGCACCGCTTCTTTGTGCCCCACGAAGGCATCAAACTGCTGCGGCAGCCCTTGCAGCATCGCATCGACCTCTCCTTGGGCGGTCTGGGTGCAGGTGACTGCACTGACGGGTTCCCCGTACTGAGCTTTAGACACCTCCGCACCTAGGTGATGGGCAAGGATGCCAATGCCATAACAGCATCCCATAAAGGGGTGATCCATTTCGGTGATCTGCGGCATAAGCGAAAGGCACGCCGCCTCGGCGCGGGCGTCCAGTTCGGTTTTGTCCTCTGGCGCATCGGACACGCAGCCGGGGCCACCCCCGACAATCACGCCAGCGTAGTCGGTGACATCAAGATCCGGCAAGTCATCGCGTTCCAGACGAATACGGTGGGTGTCGGACGCAGCCAATCCACCAAAGCGCAAGAAGGCCGCGTATTCATCATCCGAGGCTTCGGCTTCGGGACGCAATTGCAGGATCAGGAAGCGTTTACTCATAGCGGCCAGAACACAAGAATTGCGGGAATGGAAACGGCAACCACAAGGATTTCCAACGGCAGACCGATGCGCCAGTAATCTCCAAAAGAGTACCCGCCGGGACCAAGTATCAAGGTATTGTTCTTATGCCCAATCGGAGTAAGGAACGCGCTAGAAGCCGCAACCGCAACTGCCATAAGGAACGGGTCCGCCGAGACGCCGAGGGATTGCGCCATCTGTATGCCAACAGGCGCGGCAACGATGGTTGTGGCGGTGTTGTTCAGAACATCCGATAGGGTCATCGTGACAATCATCAGAACCGTCAAGATCATCCATGGTGCGAGCCCTTCGGTTAGGCTCACTAAGGCGCCAGCGATCAGTTCAGTGCCGCCAGACGTTTCCAAAGCAGCCCCCAGCGGAATCATCGAGCCAAGCAAGACGACCACGGGCCATTCGATATGAGTATATAGTTCCGACAGCGGTACGATTTTTGCCAGCACATAGATGACAACCACGAGGCCCAAAGCGATAGGCAAGTAGACCAGCCCAAAGCTGGCCAGCGCCACTGCGCTCGCGAACAGGCCAATGGCGAGCCAGACCTTGGAGTTTGCAGTTACAGCGACGCCACGATCGGCAAGCGGAAGACAGTCGAGCCATTCCACCACGTCATTTGCGGCATCCTGCGGTGCAAGCAAAAGCAAGATGTCGCCAGCTTGAATTACGGTTTTGCGCATCTGGGATTTGACAGCCTTCCCCTTGCGGGAAAGTCCCATCAGGACCGTGCGTTGGCGCCATGACAAACCGATAGACTCGGCCGTCTTGCCTGTGATGCGGGACGTTTCTGTCGCGACGACTTCGATTTTCACGAGCCCGTCGTTTGCGGCAGATAGGATTTCTTCGCGTTTTGTATCGGAGAAATTCAGTTTCAATGCCGTCCGGAACTCATCCAACGCTTCGGGGGCGGCTTCCATGACCAAAATGTCGTGACTTTGAAGGGTCGCGTTTTTTGCGGTGCCGTAGCGGCGTTTGCCGTCTCGGATAAGGCCAAGGATCGCAACGTCGCTTTTTTCTGCGATTTCATAGAGTTCGCTGACGCGTTTGCCGATTTGTTTGCTGCCTTCAGGAACGGTCAATTCGGCAAGGTAATCTGTATAGCTTTCGAGCGATGCGCTGGCGGATTTTCCTTCTGGTGTTGGAATTAAGCGCCATCCGATGAGCGCGACAAATAGCAGGCCAACAATTGCGGTGATGCCGCCGACTGGTGCGAAATCGAACATCTTGAACGGCTCGCCCAGTGTTTCCTCGCGGATAGAAGCGATGATAATGTTAGGCGGCGTGCCGATCAGCGTGGCCATACCGCCAAGAATAGTCGCAAAGCTCAGCGGCATCAGGGACAAACCAGGCGAACGCCCCGCCTTTTTGGCGGTTTGGATATCGACGGGCATCAATAAGGCGAGGGCTGCAACGTTGTTCATGAACGCAGATAGAACGCCGCCAATTGCCCCCATAATCGCGATGTGAGCCCCAAGCTTCCTTGAGGAATCAACCAGCGTGCTGGTGATCAGTTGAACCGCGCCAGAGCGCACAAGCCCCGCCGAGACAACAAGCACCAAGGCCACAATGATTGTTGCCGGATGGCCAAACCCCGAAAACGCGTCCTTCGTCGGGACTGCGCCTAAGATTACGCCAATCATCAAGGCGGTGAACGCCACAAGATCGTAACGAAAACGTCCCCAAAGCAACATGCCGAATACTGCGCCAAAGAGGGTGAATAGAATGATTTGATCTGTACTCATGACAAAGGTGTAACGCGCCGGCCCCCTGACGAAAACACCGTAATTGGCCAGTAGGCGAAGGTCTGACGCCGGATGGGATTGCAGGCAGGTCGCCGCGTGCCCTATAGAGGGCGGCGAAACGAGATGTGATCGAACGGGAGAGCAGCAATGGCCGGCCACTCAAAATGGGCAAATATTCAGCACCGCAAAGGGCGTCAGGACAAGATCCGTGGCAAATTGTTCAGTAAACTGAGCAAGGAAATCACGATTGCTGCCAAAATGGGTGATCCTGACGTGGACAACAATCCGCGCCTGCGTATGGCCGTGAAAGAGGCCAAGAGCCTTTCCATGCCAAAGGACAACATCGATCGCGCCATCAAAAAGGCGATTGGTGGGGACGCAGAAAATTACGACGAAATCCGCTATGAGGGCTATGCGCCCGGAGGTGTTGCGGTGATCGTTGAAGCGATGACGGACAACAAAAACCGCACAGCGTCTACAGTGCGATCCACCTTTTCCAAGGCGGGCGGCAATCTGGGCGAAACAGGCAGCGTTGGCTTTATGTTCGACCGCAAAGGGCAGGTGGTTTATCCAGCGTCCGTTGGTGATGACGACACTGTCATGATGGCTGCGATCGAAGCCGGTGCGGAAGACGTGCAAAGTGACGAAGAACGCCACGTGATCATCTGTGGCGATACGGACTTGAACGATGTGTCCAATGCATTGGAAGCCGAGCTGGGTGAATCTGAAACCACCAAGCTCATCTGGCAACCCAACATCCAGTCCGAAGTTGACTTGGAAGGTTTGGAAAAGGTCATGCGTTTGGTCGAGGCGCTGGAAGATGACGACGATATCCAGTCCGTTACGACCAACTTGGATGCTTCTGACGAAGTGATGCAGGCGTTTGCTGAAAGCGACGGTTGATCTGAATGGAGTGGCTCACGCCACTGCATGAGAATTGGGCTGTTGTTTTGCCGTGAGCCAATCGCGATAGGCGGTGCCGTGTGTTGTTGATCGGTGCCATTGGCAACGGTAATTCTGAACAAGATACAAAGAGGATTACGCAGTGCTATCGGCATATCTGAATGGGTTTGGTGTTGCGTTTTCCTTAATCTTGGCGATTGGGGCTCAGAATGCTTTTGTTTTAAAGCAGGGGCTTAGGCGCGAATACGTGCTGCCAATTGCATTGGTCTGCGCGCTTTCGGATGCTATTTTGATTACCGTCGGTGTGTTCGGGTTTGCCGCCCTTACGAATGTGATGCCTAGTTTGGCGCCCGTGATGCTTTGGCTTGGGGCTATCTTCTTGCTGGCTTATGGCGCGTTTAGTTTTTGGCGGGCTTGGAAGGGCGGCGCTGGTTTGGATCCAGCATCGGGTAAGGGCCTGAGCCTTAAGGCGGCGGTGATGTTTTGCCTCGCGATTACATGGCTGAACCCACATGTTTATTTGGACACCGTAATGCTGATCGGGTCGGTAGCGACACGGTTCTCCGGTTTTGAGGTTGGGTTCTGGGCGGGGGCGGTAACGTCTTCATTTACCTTCTTTTTCGGGCTTGGTTACGGCGCGCGATTGTTGGCCCCCATTATGGCAAAGCCGCTGTCTTGGCGCATCCTTGAGGCTTTGATTGGTTGTGTGATGTGGGCCATCGCTTACGGTCTTATTCGCGGGGCTTGATCTTCCGCGCGCGGGGGCGTCTGGTGCGCCCATGGTAACTCAAGATCGTCCCCTTTTAGGTGTATTCTGGATGGCCCTAACGGGGCTGAACTTCGTAGCGGTGACTGCGCTCGTGAAACATGTCGGATCAGACGTGCCTGCCGCGCAAGGGGCGTTCCTGCGCTATCTGCTAGGGTTGGTGTTTTTGGTGCCGATGATCCGGCCCATTCTGGCCGCGCGCCTTACGAAACGGCAGCTTAAGCTGTTTGCAGCGCGTGGGGTGATGCACACCATTGCAGTCATATTGTGGTTCTTTGCCATGGCACGCATTCCTATCGCAGACGTCACCGCGATGAACTATCTGTCACCGGTCTACATAACACTTGGGGCGGCCATCTTACTGAAGGAGCCATTGCCACCACGCCGTTTGGCCGCTGTGGTGGTGGCCCTTTTGGGGGCCGTGATTATTCTTCGCCCTGGGCTGCGGGAAATCGATTCAGGTCATATCGCCATGTTGGGCACGGCTTTGATGTTTGCAGCAGGGTATTTGATCGCCAAACAATTGAGCGGAGAGGTCAGCGCGGCCGTTGTCGTCGGAATGCTTTCAATAACGGTGACGATCGGTTTGGCCCCTTTCGCTGTTATGGTTTGGGAACCTGTAAGTATGGCCAATATAGGCTGGCTTTTTCTGGTCGCCTGTTTTGCCACCGCGGGTCACTATTCTATGACGTTGGCCTTTGCAGCAGCGCCTTTGACGGTGACACAGCCTGTGACCTTCTTGCAGTTGGTCTGGGCCGTGATCCTTGGAGCGGTCGTGTTCAACGAACCTGTGGATGCTTGGGTTTTGTTGGGCGGGGGCGTCATTTTGGCGTCGGTCAGTTTCATCACGTGGCGCGAAGCTGTTGCTAAGCGGCGGATCACACCATCTGCGTATCAAACCAAAGGGTAACTGGACTCTAGCGCCAACAGACCCAATATAGACGTCATGTCATTGCCACCGGGATTTTTAGATGAACTGCGCACGCGACTGTCCATTGGGCAAGTCGTCGGGCGTAAAGTCATGTGGGATCAACGCAAGAGCAACCAAGGCAAAGGCGATCTTTGGGCGCCGTGCCCGTTCCATCAGGAAAAATCTGCAAGTTTCCACGTGGATGACCGCAAAGGGTACTACTACTGCTTTGGGTGCCACGCCAAAGGGGACGCGATTTCGTTTGTGCGCGAAACCGAGAATGTTGGGTTCATGGAGGCCGTTGAAATTTTGGCAGGCGAGGCTGGGATGCCGATGCCCAAGCGTGATCCGCAAGCCCAGCAAAAATCCGACCGGCGTACTCAACTGGCCGAAGTCATGGAAATGGCCGTGCAGTTCTATCGGCTTCAGCTAAAGACAGGGGCAGGGGCGGAAGCGCGTGCGTATCTGGCTGGGCGCGGGCTGGGTGATCGTGCACTTGAACGTTGGGAAATTGGCGTCGCTCCTCCGGGGTGGCAAAACTTATGGGATCATCTTACGGGTAAGGGCGTGACCGAGGATTTGATCCTTGGCGCAGGGCTCGGCAAGCCAAGCAATCAGGGCAAGAAACCTTATGATACGTTTCGCCACCGTATCATGTTCCCGATCCGTGATGCGCGTGGTCGTGCGATTGCTTTTGGTGGGCGTGCGATGGACCCCAATGACAACGCGAAATACCTGAATTCTCCTGAAACGGAGCTGTTTGATAAGGGACGCAACCTGTTCAACTTAAAACCCGCGCGCGAGGCTGCCGGAAAAGGGCAGCCCTTGATCGTTGCCGAAGGGTACATGGACGTGATCGCGCTAAGCGAGGCGGGTTTTGAAGCCGCCGTCGCGCCACTGGGCACTGCAGTCACCGAAAACCAACTGCAGATGATGTGGCGCGTTTCGCCAGAACCCGTCATCACGCTGGACGGGGACACAGCGGGTCAACGGGCTGCAATGCGGGTAATTGATCTGGCTTTGCCATTGTTAGAGGCGGGGCAATCGGTCCGCTTTGCGATGATGCCTGAAGGACAGGACCCTGATGATCTTTTGAAATCAGCCGGATCAGGCGCGATGCGCGATAAGATCGAAGGCGCGTTGCCGATGGTGCAACTGCTTTGGGATCGCGAAGTTGAGGGTAAGAATTTTGACAGTCCTGAACGCAAAGCCGCGTTGGACAAATCGCTCCGTGAGAAGATCAAGCTGATCAAAGATCCGTCTATTCGCAGCCACTATGGGCAGGCGATTAAGGACATGCGCTGGGACTTGTTTGGGGCAAAGCGCCCTGCCGCGATCGGTGGAGGTCCGCGAAATACTTGGACGCCGAAAGGCGCAAAACTGCCTGCGCAATCGAGCACAAAGGCGTCGATGCTTGCTGGGGATAACCTGTCCGAAGATCACCTTCGTGAGGCCGTAATCCTCGCGGTATTGATCCGCAATCCGTTGATTTTGAATGATTTCTATGGCGCTCTAGAACGGATGCGCTGTTCGACGCCCGAAGCGGATCACCTACGCCAAGCCCTACTGCGCATGGAGGCCGAGGAGGGCCTCCAGGATCAGTTGATCGAACAGATCGGCGAAGAGCCACTTGAAATGCTGTTCAGCCAAGCCCACGTGGCAATTACACCTCCGGTTCGTCGGCCTGACAATGGTGACATGGCGCGTATGTGCCTCGCCGAAGAACTCGCCAAACTGACCGCACGGCGCGGCCATGCGCATGAAGTAGAAGACGCTATAGAAGAGATGAACTCGGACGTGGCTGATGAGCGGTTAACGCAACGATTGGCGCAATCCATTGCGGCCATGAACAACGCTGGCCGCCAAGACAATGACGACAGTGCCGAATACGACACCAGTGGCAACGGAGCCCGAATCAAAAAAGAAGAACGCAGTGCTTTTGACGCACTTTTAGACAAAATCGACTTTGCAAAATCAGGCCGTGACACCTAAGTGGTTGTTCAAGCTGCCTTATTGGTCGAAACTGCGGGTTAACCGCCAAGGATTACCGCGGGGCAACAGCCCAAAGAAACAAGACGTTTGGCCATTGCGAATCACTCTACAGATTGATTGATTCGTGGCTAACCGAATCACTGCGAATCAGGTGCGGGCGAATCGCCCCACATTAGTCGAAGGAACAACGACACATGGCCGCCAAAGACACTGATGACCGCCACGCAGACGCCGACGGTGCGCACTCCCTTGATATGAGCCAAGCTGCCGTCAAGAAGATGATCGCCGAAGCCCGCGAACGTGGCACGATCACCTATGATCAACTGAACGCAGTTTTGCCGCCAGATCAGGTGTCCTCGGATCAAATCGAAGACGTGATGTCTATGCTCAACGAGATGGGCATTCAGGTCACCGAAGAAGAAGAGTCCGAAGAAGTCGATGACGACGGCAAGTCTAAGGAAGTAGCCACTGTGGCTGGCGGGCGTGAAGTGACGCTTGGCGCGGCTGAGACTGAAAAGCTTGACCGCACCGACGACCCAGTTCGCATGTACCTGCGTGAAATGGGCAGTGTTGAGCTGCTGTCACGTGAAGGCGAAATCGCCATCGCCAAACGAATTGAAGCCGGCCGCAATACAATGATCCTTGGGCTTTGCGAAAGCCCTCTGACATTCCAGGCGATTACAATCTGGCGCGACGAATTGCTGTCAGAAGACATTTTGCTGCGCGATGTTATCGATCTTGAGACAACGTTCGGTGACCAGATGGCGGAAGAGACCGAGGAAGCGGCAGTCGTAACTTCCGGTGACGGTGACAAAAAAGAAGAAAAACAAGAACTCGATGCAGACGGTAACCCGATCGCGAAAGACGATGACGACGATGAAGAAGATGCGGCAAACCTGTCTCTTGCTGCAATGGAAGCGCAACTGAAGCCACAGGTTTTGGATACGCTGGAATTGATCGCACGCGATTTTGCCAAACTGTCAGACATGCAAGACGCGCGGATGTCCGCGACCTTGAATGAGGACGACAGTTTTTCTGGCAAAGAAGAAAAGAAATACCAGAAATTGCGGTCTGAAATCGTTGAGCTTGTGAACTCGCTTCACCTGCACAACAACCGTATCGAAGCGCTTATTGACCAGCTTTATGGCATCAACCGCCGTATCATGCAGATCGACAGCAATATGGTGAAACTGGCTGACCAAGCCCGTATCAACCGTCGTGAATTTGTCGACGCCTACAAAGGCCGTGAGCTTGACCCGACGTGGTTGGACGAGATGGGTCAGAAGTCAGGTCGTGGTTGGCAGATGCTGATTGAACGCTCAACTGGCAAAATCGAAGACCTTCGTGCAGAGATGGCACAGGTAGGTAACTACATTGGGGTCGATATTTCCGAATTCCGCCGCATTGTTCAGCAGGTTCAGAAGGGCGAAAAAGAAGCTCGCCAAGCCAAGAAAGAAATGGTCGAAGCCAACCTTCGTTTGGTTATCTCGATCGCTAAAAAGTACACGAACCGTGGCCTGCAATTCCTTGATTTGATTCAAGAAGGTAACATTGGCCTGATGAAAGCGGTTGATAAATTCGAATATCGCCGTGGCTACAAATTCTCGACCTATGCGACATGGTGGATCCGTCAGGCGATCACCCGTTCTATCGCTGACCAAGCCCGCACGATCCGTATTCCGGTACATATGATCGAAACGATCAACAAGCTGGTCCGTACTGGTCGTCAGATGTTGCACGAAATTGGTCGCGAACCGACGCCGGAAGAATTGGCCGCCAAGCTGCAGATGCCGCTTGAGAAGGTACGCAAGGTCATGAAGATCGCCAAAGAGCCGATCTCCCTCGAGACGCCAATCGGTGACGAGGAAGACAGCCAGCTTGGTGATTTCATTGAAGATAAGAACGCCGTTCTCCCGTTGGATTCCGCGATTCAGGAAAACCTGAAGGAAACCACGACACGCGTACTAGCATCCCTGACGCCACGCGAAGAACGCGTGTTGCGGATGCGGTTCGGAATTGGGATGAACACTGACCATACGCTTGAAGAAGTCGGTCAGCAATTTAGCGTTACCCGCGAGCGTATTCGCCAGATCGAAGCGAAAGCGCTTCGTAAGTTGAAACACCCAAGCCGGTCGCGCCGTCTGCGGTCATTCTTGGATCAGTAATCGAGTAACGGTAAAGGGCGTTTTGCCCAACACAAGGGAAGACCTAAACATGGCCACCACGACTAAGAGCACGACGACAGCAAAGGCTGCGGCAGCATCCGACGCCAAAAAAGATGGCCCGACACCTGAACATAAATTGCGTATGCGTGTAGGCCGTACGATTGGACGCGGTGTTTGGCTCACGGGGTTTAAGGCCGAAAATCCCAACGCGACCAAAGAAGAACGCCGTACTGCATGGTACGAAGCCCAAAAAGATTTCACGAAGATCGGCATGAAGGCGCTGAAAACGTTAGAAAAAACGGGCTACCAGGTTATTGAAAAACCTAAAAAGTAAGAGCTTGAGATTTTTTCATAGGGCAGGGACACTTGCCTTATGAACTTTGATATTCAGACATCTGGCTCCGGCCTTTATGAATTTACCCGCGACGTGGCAGGACGGTTGCACGGGACGGGTGTATTGACCCTTTTTGTACGGCACACCTCGTGCTCACTCCTTATTCAAGAGAACGCAGACGCCGAAGTTCAATCTGACCTTTCGGCATTTTTTGAGCGGCTCGTTCCACCTTCGGATCACCCGTCCATGTCCTACTTGCGGCATACCTATGAGGGCCCTGACGACATGCCTGCTCATATTAAGGCGGCAATCCTTCCGACCAGCCTGCAGATTCCAGTTATTGACGGCCGAATGCAGCTGGGAACGTGGCAAGGCATATACCTTTTTGAACATAGAACGGCTCCGCATCGGCGGCAGGTTATAGGGATGATGTCTTGAGAAAATCTGCGATTCAGATTGCGGCTGAAAATTGCAGAGAGACTGCCGGGCGCGCATCTGATCTGTCCATAAGCCGACTGCGGTGCAATATGACGGCAGTGGCACATCAACGCTTAAAATGTAGACTTGGTTTTGTCCGTGCACTCACCAGCAGGGGGCGATCTTGTACGCTGACGTCCATCCAAATGGTCAAAATACGCCCAAACTCAGCGCGGGTAGATAGACATAATTCAACATTGGAGGCGCTATGAGGTTCGCTATTGCTTTGATTGCTATCACAAATCCTGCTTGGGCCGTATGCCTTCCATCGGAAGCCGCCTTCATGTCCTGTCAGATCGAAAACAGCGAAAGCGTTCTACGTGTCTGTTTTACGGAACACACGGCTTACTATCGGTTTGGCGCACTAGGCCAACTTCCTGAACTGGAACTTAAGGAGTCGATCGAAACCTTCGATTACACCCCGTGGCCTGGCGTAGGGCGCGCGATCTGGGAGACGGTTCAGTTTGAAAACAACGGATACTCATATGAGGTTTCGGCAGGGTTTGAACGCATGTTCGATGAGGAAGAATACGAAGACATCCCACACAGAAATTTTGGCGGGGTCCGTGTCACGCGCGGCGATGAGGTTATCACTGATCTGTCTTGTGCACGCGAAACCGTTGATTTTACGTGGGATGTAGCGCTCGGAGAGGCCAAAAATAACCTTGGATATGTCTGGGACCACCTTACTCGCGAGTGGAACGCACTGCCAGACTAGCTCCAGACTGTGGCCCATCCGACTCATGATGTTGTGGTGTGATTTGCCCACTACCCAAAACTTATCCCAACGCCTATAGTGGCTGTGGATAAATGGGGCGTTAGACCCCAGAGGCAGAAAAACGAGGACAGACATGCGTTGCCCCTTTTGTGGAAACGTCGACACCCAAGTGAAAGACTCCCGCCCTGCGGAAGATCACGTCGCCATTCGGCGCCGTCGGTTTTGCCCGGCATGTGGGGGTCGCTTTACGACCTATGAACGCGTGCAATTGCGCGATCTGATCGTAATCAAATCCAACGGGCGTCGCGAAGATTTTGACAGGCCGAAACTGGAACGATCCGTTCGGATCTCCATGCAGAAACGCCCCGTAGAACCGGAACGCGTTGATCAGATGATTTCCGGTATTGTGCGTCGCCTAGAAAGTATGGGCGAGACCGACATTGGGTCCAAGCAAATCGGTGAGATCGTGATGGAGGCTTTGGCCCGCATCGACACCGTCGCCTACGTGCGGTTTGCGAGTGTTTACAAAAACTTCCAGGCTGCAGATGACTTCGACAAGTTCGTAAGCGAACTGCGTCCGCCTGAAAAACCGGACGATTGAGCGCGGATTTAGACCATAGATTCATGGGCATGGCCCTGTCGCTCGGGCGGCGGGGCCTTGGTCGTGTCTGGCCTAACCCCAATGTGGGGTGCGTGGTTGTAAAAGACGGACGCGTGATCGGACGCGGCTGGACGGCCGATGGCGGGCGCCCTCATGCAGAACCCCAAGCGCTGGATGGGATCGATGCACGTGGTGCTACGGCCTACGTCACACTGGAACCTTGCGCCCATCACGGCAAGACGCCGCCCTGCAGTGAAGCACTGATCGCGGCGGGCGTTGCACGGGTCGTGATAGCGGCAGGTGACCCAGACCCGCGTGTTGCAGGCAAGGGTATTGCGATGCTGCGGGCCGCTGGGATTACGGTCGATACCGGAGTGAGGGAAGACGAAGCCCGCTCCGATATGGCGGGGTTTCTTCTTCGGATCACTCAGAACCGGCCCTTTGTGACGCTAAAGCTCGCCAGTTCATTTGATGGCCGCATCGCGACGGCAAGCGGTGAGAGCAAATGGATCACAGGCCCCGATGCGCGACGCGCTGTTCATGCCATGCGTGCGCGTCATGATGCAGTACTGGTCGGGGCAGGGACCGTTCGTGCCGATGACCCGACCCTGACAGTGCGCGACATAGGTGTGACACACCAACCTGGACGCGTTGTCGCGTCGCGAAAGTTGGATATTACTGCGACGAACCTGTTGAATACTCAAGACATTGCTCCGCTTTGGCTGTGCCATGGACCTGATGCGTCCGTTGGAGAGTGGGCTGATCGTGGCGCGAAGCCAATCGCTTGCACAGCACAGGGCCGCCAGATTGATCCGCTTGATATGATGCAAAAATTAGCCTCCGCAGGCCTCACACGGGTCTTTTGCGAGGGGGGGGGCAGCCTTGCGGCGTCCTTGTTGGGCGCGGGTTTGGTCGATGAACTTGTCGGGTTCACGGCTGGGGTGACATTGGGCGCAGAAGGCACTCCATCAATCGGTGCGATGGGAATTGAGTCTTTGGCCGAAGCGCCACGCTTTAGCTTAATCGAAACGCGCCAACTGGGTGCGGACGCGCTGCATCGCTGGGTACGATCCTAACGCCACAGGTGCGCATAGCTGGCAAACACTCCTTGTAACTTCGCCAGTAAGCGATTTGCCCGCGTCGGGCGGGGGAGTGTCCCCGTTTCTAAGCGTTCGATTACCACCTCGATTGTGCAAGGCTGGGAAGTTACCGGATCAAAGTACCTTGGGTAGTCCACTAGGACAGCATGCGCGAACTGTGCCAAAGTCGGTCGTGCCGTGCGGCGTGGCGTTGGGACGGCGCGGTCGTCCGTCAGCCCCCAACCCGCATAAAACGGTGTGCCAAAGCAAGTGACGTCTTTACCGCGCAGCAAGGCTTCGAAGCCGATTGTTGATGTCATGGTCCAGATCGCATCGACTGCTTCCAGTGCGGCGATCGGCGATGTGTGAGTTAAAACGACGTCAGCAAGTTCTGCGGCGTCAGGTACGTGGCCATCACGTAGGCCCGCTTCTACATCTGGGTGTGGTTTATACAAGATTACTGCGGCAGGGTTCGCCGCGCGGGTTGCGGCGAGTAGGGCGCGATTTGTGCTAATGTCAGTGGTACCCAAACGGATCGAGGCGTCGTCTTCTACCTGTCCGGGTACAAGGATACGCCGCCCGCTGGGCAGGTTGTCTGGCAGGTCATCGGCGGACAGATTATATTTGCTCAACCCTGCGGATGTGATTTTGGTGATCAAGCTTTCCGCGCGGCGGATCGCGCCGTCGGGTAAATTGGGGGAGGCTTCTATCAACGTCTCAAGGCGGCTAGGGCCCGTTGGGTCGTAGTAAATGCCAAGATCATCAACGACCAAAGACAAGGGCGCGATCAGGTCTGCGCCCAAGCCCCGAGATCGCAGAAACCCGTCTTCAACGCGATAGGCACTGTCATGACCGGCGGCTTTTCCCGCCCAAACCATTCGACCACGCCCTGTATCTGCTGCGATCGCGTCTCCCTTTTCGGGATTATCCTCAAACACGAGCTTACGGTGCTGCCCAAAAACCTTTTGAAGCGGCGCACGTTTCCAGAGCCGCATGCCAGAGGCGACCCAACCTTGTGCGTCGTCGCGCCAAGCGCGGGCCGCTGCGTCCAGTGAATGGATCGCCGTTTCTATCTCGCAGAGCGTGTCGTGAAACGGGTCATACCAACGCGGATAAAGGATCATAGCACCTGCAAAAAGTTGCGCACGGGTCAACTTTCGTTGGCGACGATCAAGCGGCATTCTATCATCGCTCAACCCCCAACCGATGTAGAACGGTTGGCCAAACACAACGGGTTTATGACCAGCGAGGATCGCCTCAAATCCGTATTGCGATGACACCGTGTAGACCCCTACGGCACCGTCTAGCAGCACATGGGGGGAAATCGGATCGCTATAGAATTCAACATTTTCACCGAGATCGCCGTCTCGGTAATGGCCGTCTCGGTGGCCTTGTGCGGTTTCAGGATGCGTTTTGATCAGGATGCGCGCGCTGGGATGTTCTTCGCGGGCCACGAAGAGCATTTCAAGAAACGTGTTGCGGTCCGCGCGCGACGCAGTGACGGATGCGTCCCCAGCAGTTTGGTCAATGACCAAGACATAGCCCGGATCGGGCGCGTTAAGGTCAAGGTCGAAAGCGTTGTATTTACTTAAGTTGGCGCGTTTGATCGCCTCCATTGCATCGCGGGCGCGGTTCAACAGGGCGGTGTCATCCAAAGGTTCCTCGCGCAGGATCATTTCCAGATCAGATGCTTTGGATGGGTCGAAATGCACGCCGCGGCTATCCAAGTGCAGCCCGATTGGAGGTTCCCCATCACGCCCAGGAAGGACAGAGCGCAAGAATGCGTCTTCGACCCGCAATACGGGGGCAGACGTGCGTTCGGCGACAGCTTCGCCGCGCCATGATGTTGGGGACTGGCCCCAGACTCCAATTAGATCGTCTGGCGATGGCTTCCCGATTGAAACGTCATAGCCCGAAAGCGCCAAAATGCGTTTGATGCGCGTTTTGGTCAGAAAGCCACCGTTGTAAACGAAAAGCCGCCGTGAGGTTGCCCTCACGGCGGCTGGATCTTCTTTAACCATAGTCATGGATTAGAGGCTGGCTGCTGCATCAACCGCGTTCAATGTGCCGAATACGGCAGAAATCGTCTTGCTGAACTGGCTGTACGGCGCTTCGGTGACGTAAACAGTGTCGCCATCACGGATAGAAAAGTCGCGCGCCATGAACATGCCGTTGGGCTCTGTCAGGTCGAGAACATAGACAACACGCTGTGTCCCGATCAGGTCAGTGCGCCCAACAAGCTGGTTGGCGATTTCTTCTGGTTCGTTGCGGAACACAAAAACGCCTGTTGGGTCAGCGAGGTTGGTGTTGAGGCCGCCCACTTGTGCGATCGCTTCGATTGCAGAAATAGTCTGACTTTCGAAAGCCACACGAGATTGCGCGCCTGTCGCGCCCATTGCCGTAAAGCTGCGGGTGTCTTGTTCAACAAAAATACGATCCCCTGCACGCAAAGCGATGTCATGACCGGGGTGATCATAGAGGTCCTCGAACCAGATAGATCCAGAATGGCTGCCACGGACGACTGTGACCTGTGCGATTTCGGGCTGAACGGCAACGCCACCAGCACGGGCCAACATTGAGGCCAAGGTGCGGGTCGGGCGTTCGATAGGATAGACGCCCTGTGCGCCAACAGCACCAACGACTGACACCGTGGCCCCATCACCAGCCAAACGGCGGACTTGGACCTGTGGATCGGGTGTTTGTTCTTCTAGTTTTGCTGTGATGATGCGGCGAATGGCTTCTGGTGTGTTGCCTGCAGCGCGGATGCGACCTGCGTAAGGCACAAAGATAAAGCCAGAGCCGTCAACCTGTACTTCTTCAAGGACAGTTGCGTTTTGACCCGCAGGAACGAGCAATGGATCACGCACGTTTTCCCAGATCGTCAGGCCAAGAACGTCGCCAGCGCGGATCGTGTCGCTGCCAAGGTCGGCAGCATCGCGGAAGCCGGCGGAAAAGCCGAGGGCGGGGGTTACGCCTGCGACCCGATTTACACGGTCATCAACCAGCAGGACAAAGGCATCGCCTTCTTCCATTACTGAGCCGGCAAAAATTTCGCTTTTGGTCGGGCCCGAACGGGGCAAACCACAAGACGCTACAACCGCCAATGCGGCAATCAGGGCCACGCCTTTTGTCAGGCGCAATCTATTAGATTTCACTGCTCCGGTCTCCTCGACCTATTTAAAACTGCCTCAGTCGTATGCGGGCGAATTTGTATTCACCTCACCTTTTGTTTGGAAGCTACCGGAATCCCGTCACAAAATCCAGTCTTACCTTGCACTGCGGGCTGGGTGTGGCTGCCGTGCCACCGCTACCCCTAAGTGTTGTGGCGGTTATTTGACGACACGCAACTGCTGGCGTGGGGGTGCTTTGCCAGACCGCAACGCATCATAGGGATCGCGCTGATCAAGCATCATATCGACAACTTGGCGCATCAATTGTCGTCGACCGCGTGCCGAATAAAACCCACCCGGAACCTGAGATGTTTCCAATAGATAACGGCGGTAGTCTTTGAACGCGCGGTTGTCTGGTCTTTCGGGTTGGGCAAAAAATGTATCAATGGGTAAGTCGGACACGAATTCTGGTTTGGAGTAGACGGCTTTGCCAAAGACCTTCAGTGGGATGCCTCGGTGCAAGACCTGCTGCGCCGCCGTTGAGTTGACAGTGACTGCCGTACGGGCATGGTCCAGCACTTGCGCCAGCTTGCCGCCGCGCACGTAATGCACACGGTCAAAGACGTCGTTTTCCTTTGAAAGACGACGGATGATCTTACGAAGGGGGCTGCGGCCGTTTTCAAGTGGATGGGCTTTGAAAACAAGGTGGTGATGTTTTGGCGCGCCTTTGGCAAAGCCTTCGATCACGACTGTTAGGAATTCTTCCATCCGGTCGAAGGGCGAATGCATCTGAAAACTGCTGTCATGTTCCAGCTGCAAAAGTGCGATGTGATAAGGGTAGCCGCCATGTTTGATCCGAAACGTTGAAATGATCCGGTCCATCGCGATGGCAGGCATCAAGAGAAGACGGCGCGTATAAAGCGCTGTTTCAGCGACAAGCGGAAGTTCTCGGTGGCGCTGAAAGTTGCGGTATTCTCGATTTCGGAACATCACGAACCAATGATAGACTGCACCGTAGAAAACGTGCTGGCGCATATCACCCCAATGCGCGGGGGCTTCTGGGACGTCGAGTTCGGATTGCGCAAGCGCTTCGCGCATGTCTTCGACACTCGTGTTCATGAGTTTGGAATGCCCATTTGTTCCGCCGCGTTCGTAGGTGATCCAGAAGGGGCGCATGTAGCCTTCCTCGAAAACATGAACGTTCAGGCCCAATTCCTTCGCGGCGGTGACGGCCTCTGCGTGGATCGGACGGGTGTCACCATAGAGGACGATATCGGTGATGTTTTTTTCGGCTACGATCTGGCGAAATGTTTCGACCCATGCTTCGGGTGTGCCGTGATACGGGATGTAGCCCTTGCCGCGAAACCAGAACGCGCGATCCCCCGCATTGAAGCCAACGCGCCACACATCCGCCCCCGCCGCGCGGAGCATCTTGCCCAGTCGATGGAAGAACGGCCCATGAGGCCCCTGCAAGAACAGGAAGGATTTGGTGTCGTGCTCGCTCACTTCGGTCCCATCGATATCGGGTGTGGGTTTCCCTATGGTTAACTAAGCAGTAGGGCCGAATTATGGCGACACCACAGAGAGGTTAAGGGCTATGGTTTACCTAGCCACCTTGCCCCCGCGCGATCAAGGGGATACGCCTAACATGACGCGGGGAAAATTCGAAAGGATATGCCATGTTTACAGGGATCATTACCGACGTGGGCACCGTTTTGGGGCTCGAGAACCGCGGTGATTTGCGGGCGCGGATCGGCACAGAATATGACATTTCAGGCATAGAGATTGGCGCATCGATCGCGTCAGATGGTGTTTGCCTGACTGTTGTGGATAAGGGAGCTGACCCAAGTGGTTGGTATGATGTCGATATCTCGGCGGAGACCGTTAACCTGACCAATCTTAGTGATTGGGCTGTCGGGAAACGCGTCAATCTGGAACGGGCCTTGAAAGTTGGTGACGAACTGGGGGGGCATATTGTGTCGGGCCATGTGGATGGTGTCGCACAGATCATCAAGATGGTGGATGAAGGCGACAGCACCCGTGTTACTCTTAAAGCTCCTGAGGATCTTGCGCGTTTCATTGCCCCGAAAGGGTCCGTCGCGCTGAATGGCACATCCTTAACCGTGAACGAGGTCGACGGCGCCTCTTTTGGGATTAACTTTATCCCGCATACCAAATCGGTGACCACATGGGGGGATGCGAAAGTCGGCGATGCGATCAACCTCGAGGTGGATACAATGGCACGCTACGTTGCGCGTTTGCAGGATTACTCATGAGCGGGATCGGCCACAACTCGGGCCGTGTGGATGAGCCGGGCAAAAGCTGGCGTACCCATGTTTGGGCCAAGGCGCGTCAGCAATTGATGCCAAAGCTCCCGATCGAAGTGATCCGCCGCCGCGTGGCTCGGGCCAAAGAATTGGGCCTGCCGTATAAGACCTATGCGGGGCTACGTGCGGCATCTGGGGATGACCTGATCGGGTTCATGTTTTCCAACAATGCGCTGGATGTGCTGCGCCGCTCAGACGTCGTGCCTGCGCCAAAGGCCGATAAATTGAGTGCGCTGAAAGATACGCGGACGGTGGGTGTAGCGCATGCTCCGGTCGATCCTAAACAGCTGGTGCCTCCGTTGGAGGCGGCGTTCACCGCGCCAAAACCTTTGGCCCCGTGGGTTCGGACCCGCGCAGAGTTGCGCAATGTACTCGCTACGGCAGGCACGCCGTCCAGCCGCGTTGTGTTGATTTGCGAAACAGAGTTGGAACGCGAGTGGGCCGAAGCGGGCCGCATGGCAGGCGTTTTGAGCGCTTCGCAATATTTTGAGGCAACACCATGAGCGATGATGCAATTGAGATTGTCCAAACACTTCACGACGATGGCGACACACGCGTCGTAGAAATCGCACGCCACCCAGAGGGGCATTATACCTATGCCGAACTGCACCGCGAAGGCGACGAATGGGATGCCGTCGACGGCGAAGTACTAACATACAAAACGGAATACGCTGCCTATTCAGCTGCAATGCGTAATGTTGATTGGCTTTTAGACTGAGCCGACCCTGTGCCCCTTTTCAATAGGGGGGCAAAAGGCTATTTGCGCTATACCTGCTTAGAGGATCACCATGAACCAGACGTTCGAAAACCCCGGCCCAGTTGAAGAAGACTGGAAAGACGCGATTTCCAGCATCGAAGACATCATCGATGACGCTCGCAATGGCCGCATGTTTGTGTTGGTCGATCACGAAGATCGTGAAAACGAAGGCGATCTCGTGATCCCTGCGCAAATGGCAACGCCGGATGCGATCAATTTTATGGCGACCCATGGGCGCGGGTTGATCTGTTTGACCTTACCAGCAGAACGGCTTGATGCGCTGGGCTTGCAGCTGATGTCGACGCATAATTCCAGCCGTCACGAAACGGCGTTTACGGTATCGATCGAAGCCCGCGAAGGTGTGACCACAGGTATTTCTGCCGCAGATCGCGCGAAAACCGTTGCCGTGGCTATCGACCCGACAAAAGGCGCGACCGATATTGCGACACCGGGCCATGTCTTTCCGTTGCGTGCTCGAGCAGGGGGCGTTCTGGTCCGTGCAGGTCACACAGAAGCTGCGGTTGATATTTCCCGCCTTGCAGGGTTGAACCCTTCCGGTGTGATTTGTGAAATCATGAAAGACGACGGCGAAATGGCACGTTTGCCCGATCTGGTGGCCTTCGCGCAAAAGCACGGCCTAAAGATCGGAACTATTTCCGATCTGATCGCCTACCGTCGCCGCAACGACAATCTGGTACGCGTGCAAGAAGTGAAAACCATCACGTCTGAATTTGGCGGTGATTGGCAAATGAAGGTGTACGCGGACGAAACCCATGGGGACGAACATATTGTTCTGACCAAGGGCGACCTTACCGGCGATGCGCCTGTCCTTGTGAGAATGCACTCGATGGACCCGATGCAAGACGTCATCGGCATTGGCCCCAAAGGGCGCACTAATGAATTTGGTGAAGCTATGATGCGTGTCGCTGAAGAAGGGCGCGGCGTTGTCGTGCTTTTGCGGGATACAGCCATGAAAATGCAGGCCCATGATGAGGTATCTCCTCAGACGTTGCGGCAATACGGACTTGGCGCGCAAATCCTGTCCTCGCTTGGGTTGGGGAAGATCGAGCTCCTAACTAATTCACCCAAGCCCAAGATTGTCGGGCTGGATGCATATGGCCTTGAAATCATCGGCACACGCAAAATTTCGGAGCTAGGCTAATGGCCGGATCATCACATCACATTCTTGAACGCCCGACGTTTGACATGCCTGTCAAAGTTCTGATCGTGGCGTCGCCGTATTACAAAGAGATCAGCGATAATCAGATCGCAGGTGCGGTTGCCGAACTCGAAGCCGCAGGCGCATCCTTGGATGTTGTTCACGTGCCCGGTGCCTTGGAGATTCCGACAGCCATTGGAATCGCAGAACGCATGAGCAATTTTGACGGCTATGTCGCGCTGGGCTGCGTTATTCGCGGGGAGACCACGCATTACGATACTGTCTGCAATGACAGTTCGCGCGCGATCCAACTGCTTGGCTTACAGGGATTGTGTATCGGTAATGGCATCTTAACCGTTGAGACCCAGAAACAAGCCGAAGTGCGTGCTGATCCGAAAGATCAAAACAAAGGGGGCGGGGCAGCAGCTGCGGCCTTGCACCTGATCGCACTCAGTCGTAAGTGGGGCAGCTCTCGCCGGGGCGTTGGATTCACCAACGATATCTTGATGGCAGGCAATACGGATGGCAGCACCACAGCATGACGCAGACCCAATCAAACCAGTCCGGTAATCAACGGCGTAAAATGAAATCCGCATCGCGGCTTTATGCGGTTCAGGCGTTGTTTCAGATGGAACACAGTGGCCAGACCATTGACGCAGTCACAGCCGAGTTTCTGAATTTCCGTTTTGGCGAGACCTATGAAGGTGCCGAAATGATCGATGGCGACATTTCACACTTCAAAATGTTGGTTGAACGGGCTGTCGATCATCAGGCCGAGATTGACCAAATGACAGATCGCGCACTTGTGGCCCGTTGGCCATTGGGGCGGATCGACCCAACACTGCGCGCCTTGTTTCGGGCGGCCGGCGTTGAGCTGATTGGTCGTGATACGCCGCCGCGCGTTGCAATCACCGAATACGTTGATGTTGCAAAAGCATTCTTTGAGGACGGCGATGAACCGAAGTTCGTCAACGCCGTGCTGGACCATATGGCAAAAGAGGCCAAGCCTGAGGCGTTCTGACGCTTGGACATTGCGCCTCAAGTTCCTAAGTTAAGGGCAGGAGGCACTGTCATGTCCGCTCAAAAACATCCAAATCAAATGCCGGAACTCATCAAGCTCTATATCAAGAGTTGCTTGATCGGCTTTCTTGCGTCGGCGGTCTTTGTAGGGCTGCTGATAGGGTTTGATGTTAAAGGATTGCGTGGCCTGATCATGGGGTCTGACATCGGCATTGTTGCTGTGATGATGATCTGGATCTTTAACGGGATCGTCTTTGCGGGCGTGCAATTTGCCTTTGCAATCATGAGCATGGCGGATGATGACGACGATGAGCCACGCGGCGGTCGCCCAGTAAAGGTCTTTCTGGCAGAACCGATCCCCGTGCGTGTTGATCGCCCAGCACAGCGACGTCAAGGATGACTGTTCGGGACAAGGTGGCGGGCCCCGCAGCGACCGTAGAGGTCTAATTCCCGAGGACCTGTATGTACAGGTGGTAGCCAGGTAACGAAGCCAGAGCCCCGACAGCGCCAGCCACCTCGGATTTGCTTAAGGCCACTGGAATGTTGCCTCATGTTTACGAGAAGAGCAGAAGCCCGCCACCATTCGATCTAGTGTGGCATAGCAGGTCAAACAAGGGCTAAGTGCTTGTTTCTGGTGTTGGGGTTTTTCCGCTTAAGTGTTTGTGAAGAGATCCGACAAAGAAATGGTCCCAGCCGCGCGAACAGACTTCTAGGCACTGAAGGTCATTGTTTAACCCCTTGTGCGTCAACGTTATTTCGCTGCCAGTTACCGACGCAGAGATGTCCCAGATTAGGGACGTCCCCTCCCATTCCTCGGTGTCTGGGACGTCTTCAATGATCATATGCGCCTTTGTGCAGGGCCAAGTCATTTTTAGGGCGGGATCCATAGGGTCAAAGGCGAACGTCACATGGCTGTTGTTGAACCGAACGGTCGCGCCATCCTCTTTCATCTCAACCCGAGTTGACCACCAGAGGTGCATTTCCCTGCGGATCGCATGACTTACCACCTGCGGATCGGCAGGAACCTTTATGGTCGCGGAATAGTCCATTTAGCACTCCACCGTATGAATATCGTTGCGCATCCGGCCCAAGTGATCGTCCCACCCCTTGTCGAGAGCAAGCGTTAGACCGAAGGCGTCTTCGCCTTGAGGAAGGCCGGAATGCTTAAGGGAAAGCTGCGTGCCACCTGCAACCTCGGTCAAGGTCCAAGACACAGTGCTGACTGCATCGCCCATCGGGGCAATCGTAAATGTATACTCCAGTAGGTCATGGGGTTGGGATTTTGTGACTTTGCCCCACATCAATTTGTCACCAGACTGCACGCCGTGCATTTCATAGTCTGAACCTTCAGCGAGAGTCTCGGTGGGCTTGTGAAACCAAATCGCTAACTTGTCTGGGTCGGTCAGATAGGCCCAAACCTGTTCCTTTGTGGCGCGGAGATAGATGTTCTTTTTCAATATGTTGGTCATTGGACGTCCTTTTCAATAGCCGATTTCAAATCACCCAAGCGGTCATCCCAGAAGGCGTCAAAGTAGGACAGCCAGTCTTTGATGGGGGCAAAAGCGCTTGGGTTAAGGGTGTTTATCTTTTCACGACCTTCGGCCCGAACTGTAATCAACCCGCCGTCCGACAACACTGTGAGGTGCTTTTTAACGGCGGCACGGGTCATGTCGAAATTCTCCGCGACTTGCGCGATTGTCATGTCCTCAGTGCGAAGCATCAAAAGGATGTCGCGTCGAGTTGGATCAGCAAGGGCGCGGAATAGTGGTTGGGGTTCATTCATTTTCGACTCACGTGATACCAAAGGGTTTCATGTTTATGTGATACTAAATGGTATTACGTCAAGGGTGTTTGAACGAAAGCTCTGTGTCTTGACGGATGTTCACATATTGTTCATGTTTGAGGGATGCCAGATGACGCGATCCTAGATGACCTGACCGCCTACCAACCCGGCCAACTTCTGGCGCGGGGTGTGTGCCGCCATTTGCGCAGCTTGGATTTCGTTTGTGTCGAAGAACTGGTGCCAACGCGAGGCCTGCGCGTTGATGTAATGGCGCTGGGACCGAAAGGCGATGTTTGGATAATCGAGTGCAAATCCAGCCGTGCGGATTTTCAATCGGACAACAAATGGCAGGGCTATCTGGAATGGTGTGATCGGTTCTTTTGGGCCGTCGATGCGGATTTCCCGACAGAATTGTTGCCCGATGATACAGGCCTGATCCTTGGCGATGCCTATGACGCTGAAATCGTCCGTATGGGACCAGACGACAAACTGGCAGCCGCGCGGCGCAAAGTCATGGTGCACAAGTTTGCGCGCACGGCAGCGCAGCGCCTTCACAGTTTTCGTGATCCAACGCACCGCATGAAAAGCGGTATGCTTTAACGCGCGCTCCGCGACAGGGCGAGCGATGCTACACCGCTGGCAAAGATAACTGCCAGGCCGACGAATGCGATCCAGTCCGGCCAATCGGAAAACACCAGATAACCAAGCACCGTTGCAGACAAAAGTTGCGTGTAAATCAGCGGGGCAATGATGCTAGATGGCGTGGTCTTACTGAGCGTGACGAGGAAAAGATTGCCAATTGCCGACCCCATGGCGCTAATCGCAATCAACCCAAATATGCCCCACGTAATTGCCTCGGGGCGGGCGGCCAGACCGAACGGCGCCAACAGAATGGCACCTAGAACCAATTGTGAGATCAGCAAAAGCCTCGGGCGGTATCTCGGTGCGATCCAGCGTGTGGCGACCACGTAGCTGCCGTGCAAGACACCCGCCAAAACCGCGAACCCCATTCCGACCGTTGCCCCGAACCCGGGCTTCACGACTAGCAGAACACCCATAAAGCTCAGCCCAAGCAGCAAAGTCCGAGAAGCCGTGACCTTTTCCTTCAACACGATGACAGACAGCACATAAGCCACGATTGGCCCAATAAAGAAGGCACCGAACGTATTGGCGACAGGTTCGGTCCGCAGGGCCGTCAGGATGCAGCTAATGCCGCCCATAATCAGAAACGCGCGTAACCAAACACCAGGGTCGCGCAAGGCAGGGGTGTCGCTCCGGCGCAAGCCGCTAAAGGGGATTAAGACAACGGAGGCTAGCGCAAATCGCGTCCAAGCAACAAATATCGGGCTAATCCCGACTTGCGACAAGACTTTGGCGGCAACATCCCCAACCACAATCAACGTCATCGATGCCAACATGACGACGCCGACTTGCCACAAGGGTGGCCCTTGGGGAGTGTCGGTCACGTTATCAGGGCTTTATAAGCCGCGCGGCTTTTGCAGCGGCTAGAATTTCCTCGGCGATCTCTTCAGCTTCTTCGGGAAGAAAATCCATGGGGATTTCAATGCCTTCGCCTTCGATAAACAGTCGTACTTGCCCGTGATCTGTCGGCCCGATTTGCAAGTTCGCTTCGATGTCGCGTTCGGTATTGATGCCCATGATAATGGTTCCTTGGAACTGCTGGTGTGTTTTAGTCCTTTGGATTTACCCCGCGCCTGTGGCCAATGACAAGGGGGCAGGCCCTTTCCCCGCGTGGTGGCCCAGTTGCGATCTGCAAAGCTTCAAAAAAGAGCACTGTATTGTCTTGCAATCGTGGCGGGGCCTCGCTAAATCCCCCCTTGTTGCCGCCTTAGCTCAGTTGGTTAGAGCACTGGTTTGTGGAACCAGGGGTCCCCCGTTCGAGCCGGGGAGGCGGTACCACCACCCCTTATTTGTAAATGAGACGCATTTGCGCAGCCCGTGTTGCGTGACATGGTCGTCGCGCTGGCCTAAGAGGCGTTTATGACTTCTCAAACTGTGACATTCACCATCTCCGAGAATCCGGCCCCACGGCTGGACAAAGCGCTTGCGCGCGATGTGCCCATCGAGGCGTCGCTTAGCCGATCCCGGTTGATGCGGCTGTTGGCCGATGGCGCGGTAAAGGTGAACGGTGCGGTTGTGACGGATCCACGCGCAAAGCCGGTTGAGGGCGACGCCGTTGAGATCGTTGTCGAAATTGCGGATGATTACCATGTCGCGGGCGAAGATATTCCACTGGATGTGGTGTTTGAGGACGACGATCTGATTGTCATCAACAAGCCCACGGGCATGGTGGTTCATCCGGCCCCCGGTACGCCGTCGGGCACATTGGTGAACGCACTTTTACACCATTGTGGTGACGCGCTTTCTGGCGTGGGTGGCGAAAAGCGCCCGGGTATCGTGCACCGCATTGATAAAGAAACCAGCGGGCTTTTGGTTGTCGCCAAAACCGATCGAGCGCATCACGGCCTCGCCGCGCAATTTGAGGCCCACACCGTTGAACGCCATTACCGTGCAATTTGCTATGGTGTGCCTGATTCCGCAGACCCTCGGGTGCGGGGCATCAAAGGGGCATCCTTTGAGCCCGGCAATATTTTGAAACTGCAAACGCAACTGGCGCGTCATAAACATGACCGCCAGAAACAGGCCGTGGTTTGGCACAATGGCCGCCATGCGGTCACGCGTGCCCGAATTGTTGAGCCATTGGGCTCACCCGCCGTTGCCGCACTGCTGGATTGTTGGCTGGAAACGGGCCGCACGCACCAAATTCGGGTGCATTTGGCCCATGCGGGTCACGGTTTAATTGGCGATCCGACCTATGGCGGTCGCCGCAAGCTGTCTGAAAAAGCCGTTGGAGAAGCAGGTCGCGAAGCTGCCCGCATATTCCCGCGCCAAGCGCTGCACGCTGCGACACTAGGGTTCGAGCACCCCGTAACCAAAGAAATGATCCGTTTCGAGGCACCGATGCCCGACGACATGGACGAACTGATCGCCGCCTTAAACGCGTCAAAGGACTAAGACATGCCCCAAGCAGATCTCAAGTATTCAGTGGATATGAAGATTGATGCGGTTGCGTTGTTGGCTGCAATCGAAGCCGAGATAAGTGACTTTGATAGCGGGGCAGGTGACTGCAAGGGGCGCGCCTATCCGGCAGCTGAATTCAATCACACTCATGTTTTCCTGACGGTTAGGGTTTTGGACAAACCACATCGCGATGCCGCGTTTATGCAGGCATTGTTGGAAAAGCTGACGAGTGTTGTGGACCAACATATTGAGCAGTCGTGCAGCCGTTCGGTTGAGCTTGCATTTTTGCCCAAAACTTATGCGACGGGTAAGGTTTCGGTTTAATTCTACTGAAACAATCTTTCCCATGTGCGTGAGCGCGCAGAAACAACTCTGGTCATCTGTTCATACACCCTTAAATCTATTTTACGAAAACTGAACGAAACGGTCTTGAATTGGGCATGCTGCATACCCATATCCATGTTAAGGCCGTAAACATAATAGGCATTGCGCCATATAAACAACGGCGATCGACAATAATTTAGGGGGACACTATGAGCTCTTATTCAAATCTACCGGCGCCATCACCCGAGCAGGGGTTGAACCGCTACATGCAAGACATCCGCAAGTTCCCAATGCTGGAACCGGATGAAGAATATATGCTGGCAAAACGCTGGGTGGACCATGAGGACACCGAAGCGGCCCATAAAATGGTTACATCACACCTGCGTTTAGCAGCAAAAATCGCCATGGGCTATCGTGGCTACGGTTTGCCACAAGCCGAGGTTATCTCGGAAGCGAACGTTGGCCTGATGCAGGCTGTGAAACGTTTTGACCCTGAAAAGGGCTTCCGCCTTGCGACCTACGCTATGTGGTGGATCCGTGCGTCCATTCAGGAATACGTGCTGCGCAGCTGGTCTATGGTTAAGCTGGGCACAACCTCCGCGCAAAAGAAGCTGTTCTTCAACCTGCGCAAAGCCAAGAACCGTATTGGTGCCTTAGAAGAGGGTGATCTGCGCCCTGAGAACGTCGAACGCATCGCCAATGACCTTGGCGTGACAGAGGATGAAGTGATCTCAATGAACCGCCGGATGTCCGGTGGGGATGCATCGCTGAACGCAACTGTCGGTTCCGAGGGCGAAGGCACCATGCAGTGGCAAGATTGGTTAGAAGACGAATCCGCCGACCAAGCGGGTGACTATGAGGCGAAAGACGAACTCGACATGCGTCGTGAACTTATGGCCGAGGCTATGGACGTTCTAAATGACCGTGAAAAAGACATTCTGATGCAGCGCCGCCTAACCGAAAAAGCGGTGACGCTTGAAGAACTCAGCGGTCAGTACGACGTAAGCCGCGAACGAATTCGCCAAATCGAAGTGCGTGCGTTCGAGAAACTGCAAGCCAAAATGCAAACATTGGCCCGCGAAAAGGGCATGTTGCCAGCGGCATAAACTTCCCTCCCGCAGAGGCGCCGACCGCAAGGTTGGCGCCTTTTGTATTCGGGGGACAAAATTGTTGTGGTTTATGCGGCGGACGCCAAACGTTAGACTTGCCGGAACAAGGAGATTCGAACGATGGCTGATCCGCATGAATTTGACGACGTAATGCCGGAAAACACGTCCCGCCGTGAACCGGAAGAACCTGTTCAGGAGAACCTGTTCACGCGGCTTATCTATATGATCATTATTGCGTTCATGATCTCGTTTGCGGGCACTGTTATTGGTGTGCTGGCGTTGATCCAGTTCATAATAATGCTGGCGAGCAATAAACAGCCCAACGAGCGGATTGCGGAACTAGGCACCGACGTCGGGATTTGGGTTGCCAAGGCGACGCGGTATCAGACGGCTGCATCAGAGGTTAAGCCGTGGCCTTGGACCGAACTAGACTAGCGCGCACCCAAGCTACCGGTGACAGATTGATTGCAATCGAGGGAAGAGGCGGCCTCTTCCCTCGATGTAATTCTAAGCTATCGTAAAGGAAGCGAAACTAGCCTTCCATCGCTTCCAGTTCATCAATCATGCTTTCGATCATGCCAAGGCCCTTGGCCCAGAATTTAGGGTCAGAGGCGTCCAGACCAAACGGTTCCAGCAGTTCTTTGTGGTGCTTGGATCCGCCAGCTTTGAGCATGTCAAAGTACTTGTCTTTGAACTCTTCGCCCATATCCTCATAGACCGCATAAAGCGCGTTCACGAGGCCGTCGCCAAACGCGTAAGCATAGACGTAGAAGGGCGAGTGGACGAAGTGCGGGATATAGGCCCAGAACGTTTCATAGCCATCCATGAAATTGAACACTGGGCCGAGGCTTTCGCCTTGAACGGACATCCACAGTTCGTTGATGTCATCGGGCGTAAGTTCGCCGTTTCCGCGTGCATCGTGGAGTTTGCATTCAAAGTCATAGAACGCGATCTGGCGAACGACGGTGTTGATCATGTCCTCGACTTTACCGGCGAGCAGAACTTTGCGTTCTTCTTGGGTTTCCGCCTGATCCAAAAGTTTGCGGAACGTCAGCATTTCCCCAAATACAGAAGCAGTTTCAGCAAGGGTCAGCGGAGTAGAGCTGAGCAGTTCGCCTTGTTCCGCGGCCAAAACCTGATGCACGCCGTGGCCCAGTTCGTGGGCAAGCGTCATAACATCACGAGGCTTACCGAGGTAGTTTAGCATGACATAAGGGTGCACGGTTGTGACTGTTGGATGCGCAAACGCACCCGGCGCTTTGCCTTCCTTGACGCCAGCGTCGATCCAGCCGTCTGTGAAGAACGGTTTGGCGATTTCGGCCATGCGCGGGTCAAAAGCGGCGTAGGCGTCCATGACTGTGGTTTCGGCTTCGTCCCATGACACGGTGCGGTCGGCTTCCATAGGGAGGGGCGCGTTGCGGTCCCAAACTTCCATGGTTTCAAGGCCCATCCACTTGGCTTTCAGCGCATAATAGCGGTGCGAAAGACGTGGGTATGCGTCAACGACAGCGTTGCGCAGCGCTTCGACCACTTCGGGTTCCACATGGTTGGACAGGTGGCGGCCTGCTTGTGGTGATGGCATGCCGCGCCAGCGGTCTTCGATCTCTTTTTCCTTGGCGAGCGTGTTGTGGACACGGGCGAACAAGCCGACCTGCTCACCAAAAACGCGGGCCAATTCACGTGCCCCGGCTTCGCGTTTGCTGCGATCCTGTTCGGACAGAAGGTTAAGTGTACCTTCGATGTTCAATTCTTCGCCGTCGACCGTGAACTTTAGCCCTGCAATGGTTTCATCAAACAGTTTGTTCCATGCGGATGTCCCGACAACGGATTGATCGTGCAGGAATTTTTCTAACTCATCAGACAGTTGGTAGGGGCGCATCGCGCGCATCCGGTCCATGATGGGCTTGTAGCGGGCAAGGTCCGCATTTGCAGAGAGAAGACCGTCAACATGCGTGTCTTCGAGACGGTTAAATTCAAGTCCGTAGAACACAAGCGGGGTCGTAAACGTGGTGATCTTGTCCTGCATATCAGACATGAATTGTGCACGTTTTGGGTCTGTCGTGTGCTGATAATACCGCAACCCTGCATAGGACATGATCCGACCCGCAGTGATGTCAATTTGTTCATATCGTTTAACCGCTTCGAGCAATCCGGCAGCGTCTAGGGCGCTAAGTTTGCCTTCATAGTCTTCAGCAAAGCTGCTGCAGGCAGTTTCGAGCCAGTCAAGATCGCTCAAAAGCTCTTTGGCGTTAGGACTTGGGTACAGGTCGGTCAAATTCCATTCCGGAAGATCACCAAATGCGTCGCCAGATGAGGCGTTCGCATCAAACATGCGGGGATCAGTTGCGGGACGGGGAGTGAAAACTGGGAATGACATAGCGCCTCACGTGTTGGTGTTTCCCCTTATGTAGGGGCGCGTGGGCGGCTTGACCATGGGGCGGCGTGGCCGAGTGTCAGAAAGTCAGGCCATTTCCGGTGAATGTGCAGAAAACAGCGCAGCTGCACCGTCAAGAACGCGTGTGCGAATGTCAGGCACTTCCATCAGCACTTCATGACGGCCTTTTTCTAGCACCACCAGTTCGCCATTCGGCCAGTTGGCCATGCGTTCGTAAATACGGGTCGGGTCTACGATAGCCTCATCTGATCCAAGGAATGTAAGACACGGGATGTCAGGGGACGGGCGCTGAGCCAGCACCCGCATTTCGCGCAGCGATTCATTAAGCCAATGCAGCGATGGGCCGCCAAGAGCCAGGTCCGGCTGCACCTTTAACTGTTGTTGCAGAATATCGAAATTCGCAGTGTCGGACGTCAACGTGTTGTCGTCGGCTGTTGCGCGCAACACATATGTTTCGGCTTGCTGACCCGGGGCGAACACTCCACCAAAGCCAAGTTGTTTGCTGACCGAGCTGAGACCCCAAGCGATAGGCCGCAATGCAGGAGACATTTTGATTCCCCACATAGGGGCCGAAAAAACTGCGGATTTGACGGGGAGACCCTCATAGAGGGACCGCAATCCGATGCAGCCCCCCATGGAATGGGCAAGCAGATGGTAAGGTTCGGGCAAGCCAAGGGATTTGACGTGCAAAAGTGCAGCTTTCACATCAAGTTGGTAGTCTTCAAAGACATCAACATGGCCGACCGCACGATTTGGCAGAAGGCGATCTGCAATTCCCTGACCGCGCCAATCAATCGCCACACAAGCAAACCCTCGCTTTGTAAGCTCGGTCGCCGTGCGGCCATATTTTTCGATGTACTCAGTACGCCCGGGGAAAATTAAGACAGTTCCCTGAGCGTTCGGGGTAGGCCAATGGCCCACCCGAATGCGGACCCCATCCACGGTGGTCAACCAATGGCAAATCCCGTCGGAATTGCCTGCAATATCAGCGTGGTAGGGGGCCGCTTGAGACATGTTAAGCCAATGCTCCTGCAAGTTTCATGGCAAGGCCCATGTCACCATCGATTGTCAGTTTGCCGGTCATGAATGCGGCTGTTGGATTTTGCTCGCCTTCAAGAATCGCTTGGAACGTGTCGGCATCAGCGCTCAAGATGACGTCTGCTTCGTCATCAGATTCGCGCGCGCCGTCAGCGTCGACAACGATTGCGCCTTCGCCTTCGATCTCGAACTTTGCGGTGCCGTCAAAGCCGGAACCGCCGATTTTATCGTTCAGGGCTGTTACAGCTTGGGAAATTACGTCGCTCATAGTTTGGTCAATCCTTCGGTTGCAGGCCTCGGTATTGTGAACAGTTTGCGTTCAGGCCCTCTGGTATCATGCGCATGATGCGCTACACTCTCACTATGGGCATTAAGAAACAGCTTCTCAATTCTATCCTTACGGCACTTTTTTTTGGAGTAGGGATTTCCACACCCGTTTGGTCGCAAACCGAACGATTGGATACGCTATTTGAACGTCTTCTTGAGGCGGAGCCCGAGGACGTGGCCCGCATCGAAGACCAAATCATGACTGAATGGAGCAAAAGCGCATCACCTGCGATGGATTTGCTGCTGCGCCGAGGTGAAGACGCCATCGATGAGGGCATGCCTGAAGTCGCCTTGGAACATTTCAGCGCTTTGGTCGATCATGCGCCAGATTTCGCCGAAGGCTACAATGCCCGCGCGGCGGCATATTACCAACTTGGACTTTATGGGCCGGCAATTGATGATTTGCGTCAGGTCTTGGTGCTTGAACCGCGGCACTTCGGGGCAATGATTGGCGTGGCGGTGATTCTCGAAGAATTGGAGCGGCCAGAAGATGCGCTTGAAGTTTGGCAACGTGTTGCAGCCTTTAGCCCGTCTGCCCCAGAAGTCGCTGCCATGATTGAACGGCTAGAAGTACAACTGTCTGGCGAAGCTCTCTAATTCGGTATCGGAATCGTAACTATGACCAATCGAGGCCGGATCACGGCTGTCTTGGGGCCTACAAACACGGGCAAAACCCACTACGCAATCGAACGTATGTTGGCGCATCGCACAGGCGTTATTGGTTTGCCGCTGCGTCTATTGGCGCGCGAAGTCTATGACCGGATCGTCGCCATTCGCGGCCCGAGTGTTGTGGCGTTGGTCACAGGCGAAGAACGCATCGTGCCACCGCGGGCTGCCTATTGGGTCTGCACTGTGGAAGCGATGCCCGAAGATATGGGCGCGGATTTCGTAGCGATTGATGAAATCCAGCTGTGCGCGGATCTCGACCGTGGCCATGTCTTTACCGACCGGTTGCTTCGTATGCGTGGCCTGCAAGAGACCCTTTTCATGGGGGCCGAGACGATGTGGGGCGCGATTGCGTCCATGGTGCCTGAGGCCGAGTTCCTGAAACGGGATCGTTTTAGTACGCTAACGTATTCAGGTTCCAAAAAGATAAGTCGGATGCAGCCAAGATCCGCGATCGTTGGGTTTTCGGTTGAAAATTGCTATGCCATCGCAGAGCTTTTGCGCCGTCAAAAGGGCGGTGCTGCGGTGGTTATGGGGGCATTAAGCCCCAGAACCCGCAATGCCCAAGTGGAGATGTATCAGAACGGGGATGTAGATTATCTTGTGGCGACGGATGCCATCGGAATGGGGCTTAACCTAGATATCGACCACGTCGCGTTTTCCAGCCTCACCAAATTCGACGGCCGCCGCATGCGCCATTTGATGCCCAATGAGCTGGCGCAAATCGCGGGGCGGGCAGGGCGTCATATGAACAACGGTACATTTGGCGTCACGGGCGAAGCCCCGACTTTGGACGAAGACGTTGTTGATGCAATTTCAAACAACCAGTTCGCGCCGGTCAAAAAGCTGCAGTGGCGCAACGCGCGGTTGCAGTTCGGATCTACGGCGCGACTGATACAAACGCTCGAAGAGAGAACAGATGATCCTTGGTTAACTCGCGTGCGCGAAAGCGATGATCTTGGCGCGCTCAAGGCTTTATCCGCAGACGCAGAAGTCGCAGCGCGGGCAACAGATGGCCCATCGGTGCGCTTGTTGTGGGATGTTTGTCGTATTCCGGATTTTCGGGGAATCAGCCATGCTGAACACGCGCTGCTTTTGACCGAGATTTACAATTTCTTGCATGAATCTGGCCGTGTGCCAAATGAATGGCTGGCTGGGCGGGTGAACCGAATTGATCGCACAGATGGGGACATTGACGCTCTGTCCAAAAGACTCGCCTATATCCGCACATGGACCTACGTTGCGCAACGCAATGGCTGGGTCCAAGACGAAAGCCATTGGCGTGACGCGACGCGCGCTGTAGAAGACCGTTTATCAGATGCCCTGCATGAGCGTCTGACAGCAAGATTTGTGGACCGGCGGACCAGTGTTCTGCTTCGCCGGCTCAACCAAAAGGAGGGCCTCGTGGCCGACGTAAACGACAAAGGTGAAGTGACTGTCGAAGGGCAGTTTGTTGGTAAAATCGAGGGGTTCCGGTTCCGTCAGGATAAGAACGCCAGCGCGGAAGAGGCGAAAACAATTCGCGCCGCGTCCATTCAGGCGTTGGCGCCGCAGTTCCATCTGCGCGCGGATCGTTTCTACAACGCCCCCGACACAGAAATTGATTTCACCGAGCAAGGTGGCCTGATGTGGGGTGCCGAAGCCGTCGGTAAGCTGACCAGCGGCGATGATCCGCTCAAGCCTCGCGTTGAAGCCTTTGTTGATGACGAAGCTGGCGCTGATGTGGCTGAAAAGGTCCAGCGCCGTTTGCAGCATTTTATTGACCGCAAGATCGCGTCCGCGTTCGAGCCAATGATCAAAATGCAGGCTGACGAGACGCTGACTGGTCTCGCGAAAGGTTTCGCGTTCCGAATGGCCGAAGGGTTTGGCGTTCTGCCACGCGGAGACGTTGCTGAAGATGTCAAAGCGTTGGACCAAGATGCCCGTGGTGCTTTGCGCAAACATGGTGTGCGTTTCGGCCAGTTCACGATTTTCATGCCGTTGTTGCTAAAGCCAGCGCCGACGCGTCTTCGGTTGGTTTTGTGGTCTCTTTCCAAGGGTTTGCAGGACTTTCCAGAAGCTCCGCCCCCGGGTCTTGTAACTGTACCAACGATTTCCGGACTCGAGCCTGGAACCTACGCGATGTCTGGCTACCGCGCCGCTGGTGAGCGTGCGATCCGCATCGATATGTTGGAACGCTTGGCTGATATGCTGCGCGACCAGAACACACGCGCTGGGTTTGAGGCGACCGCAGATATGCTGTCGATCACGGGCATGACGCTTGAGCAATTCGCAAACCTAATGGAAGGCCTTGGTTACAAGGCAGAAAAAGGTGAACGCGAAAAGGTGAAGGCTGTTGTTGATGCTCCTGCCGATGACGTGCCAGCCAACCCGATTCCAGAGGGTGAGACGGCAGCCGTTGCCGAAGAAGATGCCCCTGAAATGGAAGTATTCTACACGATCTCTTGGGCACCAAAGCGTCAGCAACGTCCGCAAGGTGACAAACCCCAGCGCCGTGGCCCACCGAAAGGCAAGGGCGGCAAAAAGGGTGGCAAACCTCAGCGTGACAAAGCGCAGAACTTCTCTGCGCGTCCTCCCAAGAAAGAAAAAGCTATCGATCCGGACAACCCGTTCGCGGCTGCTTTGGCGGGGCTTAAGAAAGATTGAGCGAGGCGGACACACTCCGTTTAGACAAATGGCTCTGGCACGCGCGATTCTTTAAGTCGCGCGGGCTGGCCGCAGCACTGGTCAAATCGGGGCGGTGTCGTGTCGATGGCACACCCGTTTCCAAACCAAGCCGTACAATTAGCGCCGGTGTGGTTCTGACCTTCCCGAAAGAAGACGAAGTACGGGTGATTAGGGTCGTAGGGCTAGGTGTTCGACGTGGGCCAGCACCAGAAGCCCAAGCCCTATACGAAGATTTAACTCCAGCGCGAGAACCGAAAGTTAACCCTTTAGAACATAGGGTTGGTGGCCGTCCGACTAAGAAGGACCGCCGCGACATGGACATTCTGAAAGGGTCGCGGTGATGCTGCCGCCATGTCGGCCCTTGAAGGCAGGGCAGGTGAGCGTTAGAGACGTCGCGAAACAAGTTCTACACCCATATATTTGGACGCCCCATGACATACATCGTCAACGATAACTGCATCGCCTGTAAATACACCGACTGTGTCGAAGTTTGCCCCGTAGATTGCTTCTATGAGGGTGAAAACATGTTGGTGATCCACCCAGACGAATGCATCGATTGTGGTGTGTGTGAGCCAGAATGCCCCGCTGACGCGATCCGCCCTGACACAGAGCCGGACATGGAAAAGTGGGTTGAGTTCAACCGCAAGTATTCCGAGATGTGGCCGGTCATCATTACGAAGAAAGACCAATTGCCGAATGCCGAAGAGATGGACGGCAAAGAAGGCAAGATGGAGCTGTTCTCCGAAGCGCCAGGCGAAGGCGGCTGAAACGCTACGTTGTAACGCTTTCGTTTCCTGTGGGAATCAGGCGTTTTTTATGATATGGTGGCTTCAATGCCGCGTAATTGTTGATCCAGATATGAAGATGTACTGACGGAGACCGCATGGTCCCCGCCGGTCTTTTTGTGTCTGGTGATGCTGCTTTGAGGAAAGGAAATCTCATGGCGAAGAAGAAGTACGATTATAGCCCGAACGATTTTGTAGTTTATCCGGCCCATGGTGTCGGAAAAATCGTTTCGATTGAAACACAGGAAATTGCTGGGTTCGAACTGGAAATGTTCGTGATTGCGTTCGAAAAGGATAAGATGACCCTGCGCGTTCCAACCAACAAAGCCGAAGAAGTCGGTATGCGTAGCCTTGCGTCTGCTGACGTTGTTGCGGACGCGATGAGAACCCTCAAAGGCAAGGCCAAGGTCAAGAAAGCCATGTGGTCCCGTCGCGCACAGGAATATGAGCAAAAGATCAACTCTGGCGATCTGATCGCGATTGCCGAAGTTGTGCGTGATTTGCACCGCGCCGATGATCAGCGTGAGCAAAGCTATTCCGAACGTCAGCTTTATGAGGCTGCATTGGAACGCCTGACCCGTGAAATTGCGGCAGTCGGCAATGGCAATGAAACAGATGCCAACGCTGAGATCATGGAAACGCTACAAAGTCGCGCATCCGCCGCTTAAGTGTCTTTCAGGCAATGAAAAACCCGCGCTTTCATCAACGAAAGCGCGGGTTTTTGTATTTTCATGGGTGCGGCCTTAGAGGGCGCGGTGCCCGATATCAGAGCGGTAGAATCCTTCGGGCCAATTGATCTGGCGTGTCATGGCATAGGCTTTGGCATGTGCGTCCTTGAGTGTCGCGCCCCGCGCCGTGATGTTCAAAACCCGCCCTCCAGTTGCAATGACTTGGCCGTCTTTTTCTGCGGTTCCTGCGTGGAATGTCATTTCCAACGACGTCTCGGGCAGATCGTCCAAGCCGTTAATTACGCTGCCTTTTTCATAAGCCCCGGGATAACCGTCCGCAGCCATGACAATGGTCATCGCGTGATCGTCCGCCCAGTTTGGCGTGACTTCATCCAGACGGTTCTCGGCGCAGGCCAAAAGCAGATCAAGCGCCTGAGCCCCCAACCGCATCATCAAGACCTGACATTCCGGATCACCAAATCGCACGTTGTATTCCACAAGGCGCGGCTGACCGTTTTCGATCATCAGGCCCGCGTAAAGGATGCCTTCGAACGGTGTGCCACGCGCAGCCATTTCAGCTACGGTTGGGCGCACGATTTCGGCCAAGGCCTTTTCTGCGATAGCGTCTGTCAGGACAGGGGCAGGGGAATAGGCGCCCATGCCGCCGGTGTTCGGGCCTTCGTCACCATCAAAAGCGCGTTTGTGGTCTTGGGCTGTGCCAACAGGCAGAACGGTTTTGCCGTCACATAGGATAAAGAACGATGCTTCTTCGCCAGTCATGAATTCTTCGATCACGACCTCAGCACCGGCATCGCCAAATTGACCGCCCAGCATATCATCCACCGCAGCAAGTGCCGTGTCCAGTTCCATAGCCACGACGACCCCTTTGCCCGCTGCAAGACCATCGGCTTTGATGACAATTGGCGCGCCTTGCTGCGTGACATAGGCTTTAGCTGCCTCAGCATCCGTAAAATGCGCATAGCCAGCGGTTGGCGCATCGCAGGCATCGCAAATCGCTTTGGTAAAGGATTTAGATGATTCCAGCTGCGCGGCCGCTTTGGAACAGCCAAACACCAACACTCCGTCAGCACGCAGCGTATCGGCAACGCCCGCGGCGAGGGGGGCTTCTGGCCCGATGATGACGAAATCGATTTTGTTCTCGACGCAAAAGGACGCCACAGCGTCCCCGTCTTCAATGTTAATCGCAGCACAATCTGCAATCTGGGCTATTCCAGCGTTTCCTGGTGCTACAATCAAGCGATCACATTTGGGGTTCTGTTTTACAGCCCATGCAAGGCTGTGCTCGCGTCCGCCGCCGCCCAAGATCAGGATGTTCATCTGGCAATTCCCTTCTGGTTTGGCGCGTTCTATGGTGCCAGAACTCCCAGCACAAGAGGCCGCCCTTGGACTTGATCGACGAACCCGAAAACGCAGGCAACACGCCAGAGTTTACAGTCAGCGAACTGTCAGGTGCGGTGAAGCGCACGATCGAGGGCGAATTTGGCCATGTCCGTGTCAAAGGTGAAGTGGGGCGTGTGGTTCTAGCACGGTCTGGCCACATGTACTTTGACCTCAAAGATGATCGTAATGTGCTGTCCTGCATGACGTGGAAAGGTCAAATGTCTGGCCTTGATGTGCGTCCGGAAGAGGGGATGGAAGTCGTTGTGTCGGGTCGTATGACCGCCTCTGGGTTCAAATCCCAGTATTCTTTGAATGTGCTGCAAGTGCAGGTGGCTGGGGTCGGCGCGTTGATGGCGATGCTCGACAAGCGCAAAAAAGCACTGGAAGCCGAAGGGCTTTTCGCTTCGGACCGCAAAACGGAGATTCCATACCTACCCGAAATTATTGGCGTCATTACGTCGCCGCAGGGGGCTGTAATTCGCGATATCCTGCATCGCTTGCGGGATCGGTTCCCGCGCAAGGTGCTGGTTTGGCCCGTCGCCGTTCAGGGCAAAGAATGTGCCCCGCAAGTGGCCCGCGCGATTGCTGGGTTTAACACAATGTCCAAGGGCGGGGCTTTGCCGCGGCCCGATTTGATCATTGTGGCGCGTGGTGGTGGGTCCATCGAAGACCTGTGGGGCTTCAACGAAGAGATCGTAGCCCGCGCGGCTGCTGCCAGCGAGATACCGTTGATTTCCGCCGTTGGACACGAAACTGATACGACCTTGATTGATTACGTGTCCGATAGGCGTGCGCCAACACCGAGTGCCGCAGCGGAAATGGCTGTGCCAGTGCGCCTTGAACTCATGGCAGGAGTGGATCAACTGGGCGCACGGGCGTCTCGTTCTGTGGGCGAGGGGGTCACGCGGCGCAAACAACGTGTGGCCGATCTGGCGCGTGTTATGCCCAAGCCACAACAATTGGTCGAGGATGCGCGCCAACGGTTCGACTACTGGTCTGAAAAATTGGATTCGGTTCTGATTGGACGCATCAAAGACGGGCGTTTGCGTTTGGGTGAGGCGTCTGGCCTTTTGCGGCCTTCGGTGCTGAACACACAAATGCAGCG
Source organism: Octadecabacter algicola (assembly GCF_021532625.1). Classification (GTDB taxonomy): domain Bacteria; phylum Pseudomonadota; class Alphaproteobacteria; order Rhodobacterales; family Rhodobacteraceae; genus Octadecabacter; species Octadecabacter algicola. The sequence goes on along the minus strand of NZ_JAKGAR010000001.1, from coordinate 1,198,121 downwards.
CCATCGCGAACGTCTTGCGGGCTGGGACGCTCGAATGGCCCCAGCGTTGGGGCGCACGAGTTCTCAGGCCAAAAGGGATTTGGATCAACAGACGCGCCGATTGCGACCTGACGTGCTTTTGTCGGTTTCAAGCCGTTCAACCAAAGATCTTTCGGCGGTCGTGCAGCGTCTTACAACTGCCGCATCGACACAAACCGAACGCAACCGCAGCCGATTGCGCGCATTGGACCGGATGCATGAGACGCTGGGTTATCGTGAGACGCTCAAACGGGGTTACGCGGTTGTGCGAGGAGATGGCGAGGTCGTCACGACAACCAAAACTGCGGCAAAGGCCAAATCACTTGAGATTGAATTCGCCGATGGGACGATGGTTACGGGTGGAAGCCAAGGTCAGGCAATGCCCCCTAAAGCCAAACCTGCAAAGAAGAAACCTGATCCATCTGATCAAGGGTCGCTCTTTTAATGCAGTATTACGCGCCGACGCCGCCACAGACCAAAGGTTCCGATTCTATAGCCTGATAAAGCACGGTCGTTCCGGGCGTGTTCACATAATCCGCCCGAATTTTTCCGTCCACATCGTAGACCAACCAGCACTTCGGGATTTCGTCGTTTTCATATACAAAGCAAATGCTTGGCCCTGTGTCATGGGCTTCTTCGTACCATTCACCTGCGACGCATTCACCGCCGACGAATGACCAAATAACGCGCCGGTTCGGGGCGTAGTACTCTGTTCCAAAAGGCGCCGTTTCTGCCGAGAACGTCAAAGTTTTTCCTTCGACCATGGCTTCGAATTCGTCGCCTGACATTGGAGTTTCTGCAAGAGCAGGGGCTGCGAGTAGCGATAAGAGCAATAAGTATTTCATGCGCCAACTGTGCCAGAGCATTTCAGCGCTTACTAGTTAAACTATCGCATGCTGCTTAGCCGGCGGGGGCCTGCCATTCTTTGGTGCGCGGGTCCATGACCCGACGCCAATAGCGTGGGAAAAGCGCAAGCGTGGCCATCACTGGCAAAGATCTCGGTAGCATCGGCATGTTTTCATCCAGCCTTAGGGTCGGATAAGGGCGAACTGGATTCGCGTGGTGATCGGAATGGCGTGGTGCATTCAGCATCAAAGCCGATGACATTGGCTGAGGCGCGTTCCAAGAATGACGCGCATTTACGGGCTCAGGCTTACCGTTTGACATAATGCGTCGCGACAGTCCGTAGTGCTGCACGTAATCTGAAAGCATCAACTGTGTCTGTGAAAAGGATGCCAGAAGGATTGCCGCGAGCACGCCTTTCAGTCCACCTATGAGGGCCGCCAAAACCACGAAACCAACTGCACCTCCAACATAGGCAACATAGGGGTGGCGGTACCAAGGCCGACCCAATCGCGGGAACCGTTTGTTTTCGGCGCGCAGTCCTTCTTTGAAACTTCCGATCCAGGCGCGGGGTAAGAACCGGTAAAATCCTTCGCCCAAACGCGCTGTGTTTGGGTCTGAAGGGGTTCCTACGTGAACATGATGGACCAGCGTATGGGCGGACAAATGATGGCCAAAAAGGATTGAGATGTAGATCCAACGGCCTGCACGGCGCAGCCAACGGCCCGGTCGATGGATCAATTCATGTGCATTCGAATTGCTCACTTGCCCCATAAAGAGCGCCGCACCTTGGAAAACAGCAAGCTTTTCCCAAAGGACAAGAGCCGTCCAACCGGACAATGCAGCAATGACCAAGACCCAAAGTGCAAAGTGCACTATCGCAAGCGCAATCGAGAGGCGGTCCGCCGCTGGAAATTCATCCCCCTCGACGGTTGGCAGTGTCGCCGTAATTAACCGATCCAAAAACGCGGTCAGAAGGGTCATCCAAATCAGCCCAGCCAAGGCCCAAACACCGCCCCATATCGCACCCGCAGCGACCAAGGCTGGCGCGGTGAGAGTAACGGCAGTGAATATTGGCATTGGATTTCGCAAAATTCTGATCCTGCAGGTTGGGTGGTCAAGGCGTTAACCTTTATTGGGCTTCAGGTTAACCTATTGATTGTGGTTTTTGTACGGTGGAAGGCCCCGACAAACGTGCAAGAAGTGGAATAATTGTGCACCGTGGGTTTCACCTGCCTTATTAGGCCATTAGGTATTACAAAACCTTTAGCGGAGCCCTGAATGGCGTTTTTTAAAAAGCTCAAAGATCGATTGTTCAAATCCTCATCCAAAATTGAGGATGGATTGGATGCCATTGTCAGCGATGGAGGCGTCGAGGAGAACGTCGAAACCGATCTAGAGACCGTTGATAATGATGCGGTAGAACGTGCCGAAGCCGAAGCAATTGCGGCGGCCGAAGCAGAAGCAAAAGCGGTTGCCGCAGCAGAGGCGGCAGCGGCAGAAGCACAAGCCGCAGCTGAGGCGCAAGCCGCATTGCAAGCACAGGCCGATGCCGACGAAGCCCGCCGCGTAGAAGCAGCAAAGCAAGAAGAGCTAAAACGCGAAGCTGACGCAGCCCGAGAAGCACAGGTCGAGCAAGACCGACTAGCCGCCGAAAGTGCTGCCGCAGCCGCCGAGGCCGAAGCAGAAGCCCAAAAAGCTCGAGAAGAACAAGCCCGCCGTGCAGAACAGTTAGCGGCCGAAAGCGAAGCCGCAGCAAAGGCCGAAGCCCAAGCTGCGGCTGCTGAAGCAGAACGTCAGGCTGCCGAGCGCGTCGCCGAAGCTGAACGAGTAGCCCTCGAAGCGAAACAAGCGCAGGAAGCGCAAGCTGCTGAAGAAGCGCGCCGCGCCGAAGAGGCGCAACAGGCCGCAGAAGCCAAGCTGGCGCAAGAGGCACGTTTGGCAGACGAAGCCCGAGAGGCTGAAGAAGCCCGCGTCGCCGAAGCTGCGCGGCAAGCAGAAGTGGCGCGCAAAGCAGCAGAAATTCGCGAGGCTGAAAATGCCAAACTTGAAGAAGACCGAAAGGCCCAAGAGGCAGCAGCTAAACCCGGTCTTATTGGGCGCCTTCTGGGGAGAGGTGAAAAGAAGACCGTCGTGCGTCGCGAACTCGATGACGACATGTTGGAACAGCTCGAAGAGCTTCTGATCACCGCCGACATGGGTGTCGATACCGCGCTTCGTGTCACCGCGAATATGGCCGAAGGTCGTTTCGGAAAGAGGCTTTCTACACAAGAAATCAAAGAGCTATTGGCGTCCGAAGTTGCCCGTATCATGGAACCAGTAGCGCGCCCTATGCCGCTCTACCCGACCAAGCCGCAGGTGGTTTTGGTTGTGGGCGTGAACGGGTCAGGGAAGACGACGACCATCGGTAAGCTCGCCAGCCAGTTTCAGGCTGCTGGCAAAAAGGTTGTCATTGCAGCGGGCGACACATTCCGCGCGGCCGCAGTGGAACAATTGCAGGTGTGGGGTGAACGCGCTGGCGTTCCGGTTCTTACGGCGCCCGAAGGCAGCGACCCCGCGTCACTGGCCTATGATGCCATGGAACAGGCAGCTCAAGACGGGGCCGATCTGTTGATGATCGATACAGCTGGACGATTGCAAAACCGTGCCGACCTGATGGAAGAACTGTCAAAAATCGTACGCGTCATCCGCAAAAAAGACCCCGACGCACCCCACAATACTTTGCTCGTGCTTGATGCGACCACGGGTCAAAATGCCTTGAGCCAAGTAAAAACGTTCCAAGAGCTGGCCGACGTCAGTGGCTTGGTGATGACAAAACTGGACGGGACCGCGAAGGGCGGCGTCTTGGTCGCTTTGGCTGATAAGTTCGGCCTGCCGATCCATGCGATCGGCGTGGGTGAACAGATTGACGACCTCGCCCCGTTTGATCCTGAAGAATTTGCCGCAGCTTTGACTGGACTTGACCGATGAAACAGCTCTTTTTAGTCGGACTTCTTGCGTTCAGCACGCCGACCTATGCCCAAGAACGCATGTCTTCAGAAGAATGCCTTCTGTCGGTCGAAGCCGTTGAAACATTGCTCGGCCTTCCTGTCAGCGGCGTTCATGCTGAAGCAGACGACGAAGGATGGTGCGCGGTCCAAGATCTGATTTTAAAGACAGACCCAAGGCAAAGCGTTCGTATCGACACGTTGCGGTGGCGCGCTGGCGGTATCGAGCGGTTGCTCGATGATGGGCTGCCTCCGCGGTCGATCGAAATGGTTGGCGAAGGGTTCGCTGTCGTCCCGCAGACCGGCGACGCGGTTATGGATTATCTTATCGGGCTGCAAACGAGTGTCGCTGAATCCGGGTTCGGATTTTTGGTGCGTTGGGACGGCGTGCAAAACACTCTCATGATCGAGGACCTGTATGTCGACATCTATGAAGGAAACCGGATCGAAGCTTCGGCACGGATCGACAATATCGATCTGACTGATTCCCAAACAATTCAGGCGAGTGTTGGTTCGATGGGCCTAAGTGACCTTTTGATAACCAGCGATTTCGACGGCTGGTTCGAAACATTTGCCGCCATGGCGCTTGGTGCGGCTTTGTTGGACAGTGACGGCCCGTCACCAGAAAGGCAGGTCGCTTCTCTCAAAACCCAAGCAGGTGAGTTCCTTGCTGAAATCCCTGATACGGTCTTGCCGGATGCCAGTGAACAGGCCCTTGTGGAATTCATTCACGCATTGCCTCAACCGCGCGGAACCTTGCGGTTCCAATTGGATGCGGACCCACCGATCGGGGCAGCGCGCATGGCGCCGCTTGCTTTGCTGGGCGGGGAGCCTACACAGCAGCAGATTATCGACCTCGGCCTAGAAGGCGTGGACCTGTTTGTTACTTGGACCCCAACGGGAGATTAGTCATGAGACACCTTGTACCAGCTGCGCTTATTGCTTTTACCGCTTTGCCTGCAGCGGCGTTTGACAGGATGTCACGCAGTGATTGTCAGGATGGCGTGCAAAGGGTTTTTGATCTTGTCTCGTACCAGAGCGAGACAAAAAACGCGGCCATACAAGATGCAATCCGGACCATTCGAACCACGCCGCAAGGATGGTGCGAGTTTACAGTCACAAACGCGACCGACCACCTGAACTTCAGCTCAATCGAATGGCGTTTGGACGAAAGCATTCGTTGGACAAACGGGGGGATACCTCCGCTTGGTGTTGAAGTGCGTGTATTTGATGTGCGTCCTGATGAGATGCAAGGCGGCGGTGAAACAACCCGCCCACCTGTCGATATAGAAGCGACATTGCGCCAAATCCCCGAGGCTGGGATGATAGTCGTTGAACGCGCCGTTATGGAAAACGGTGCAGGCGATAGTTTGGCCGTTTCAGGCGTGTTTGAACGGGTCTTCTTGTCGTCGTCGTCAATGATGCAAGTTTCCATGGGATCAGCCGCGTTCAAGGCTGGATTGATGACCCTGACGTTGGATGGGACCCATGAAAACCCATTTGGGTTTGGTGTCTCGGTTGAAATGCGCGGAGATCCTCAAGCTCAATTCGATGCGGCCTTTGATACGCTGTCATCCTTGCCAGACGGCGTCGTTGATGATGCATCGCGTGCGGAATTGACGGCCTTCGCAAGCGATCTGCCCAAACCAATTGGCACCCTTGAAGTGTCTGTGGACTCAGAGGCTGGTTTGGGCTTGATGCAAGTCGTGATGTCGATGGCAACGATGGCAACTGACATAATGGACGAAAGCGGCAGCGCGACGCAAAACCCGATGGAAATCCTGTTTCACGGACTGACAGTGTCTGCCAATTGGAGCCCTGACGCTCAAAACGCCGATTAAGCGCGATGTCAGATTGGATTATCAATCTTTCCGGTACGCCTGCAGGGGCGGCATGGGCAACGGCTTTGGCGTTGATGTCGGCTCTGGCTCACGCTGTGTTCGGGGCGCTGCAAAAAGGACGCCATGATCCGTGGCTTATGCGTGGGTCAATTGATGCGTCTTTGATTGTCATTTCCGCGCCTGTTGCTTTGTTCATGGTCCCTTGGCCGAATGGCCCAACCTTCGTGATGTTGCTTGGTGCGATGGTAGTTCACTTTGCTTACAAAATGACGGTCGCGCTGGCATATGAACGGGCGGCCTATACGGTCGTCTATCCGGTTATCCGTGGCACGGGGCCACTGGTGACGGTGATCGGCGCGAGCTTATTGTTTCATGAGCATTTCGCACCGCTGCAATGGGCCGGTGTCGTGCTATTGTCTGCCGCAATGATGATGCTAGCACTGCGTAATATGTCTGCTGAACAGGTTGATCTGCGTGGGCTGAAAATCGGGTTGCTTTGGGCCTTTGCTGGCGGAATCCTGGTTGCGATCTATACGGTTTGGGATGCCTACGGTATCCGTCAAAGCCCGGATCCCTTTACATTTTTGGCTTGGTTTTTCTTTCTGACCGCACTGGATTTTCCTATTCTGGCGGCCTTTCGATATCGCCGCACGGGCGCGCCAGGTGGTATAGGTTCTTTGATCCGTCGCGGAATGGCCGGCGCCATGATCGCTTGGGTCAGTTTTGGCGGGGTGATGCTTGCGACCCGTCTTGGCGGCGTTGGCGAAGCAGCGGTGCTAAGGGAAACATCAACGGTCTTTGCTGCCCTGATTGGTTGGTTCGTTTTGGGCGAAACTGTTGGGCCACGTCGCTTAATCTTGATGGGTTTAATCGCTTTGGGGGCTGTAATGGTCCAAGTTGGGGGTTAAGTGGGGCACATGAGTGAGAAAAAGATAAACCCCGTGTTGAAACAAGTCCTCGAACTTGGGCCAACGATTGTGTTCTTCCTGTTGTATCTGCGGATCAAGGATGAGGTCTATACATTCGCCGGAACCGAGTATTCTGGTTTCATTGTCGCGACGATCATCTTTGTGCCAATTCTTTTGGCCGCGATGGGAATTCTATGGTTCCTCACAGGAAAACTGAGCAGAATTCAGGTGTTTACCGCCTTTATGGTTATCTTTTTTGGTGCGCTCACGGCGTGGTTCAACGACGAGCGTTTCTTCAAAATGAAAACCAGCATCGTAAATGGATTGTTCGCTGTGATCCTTGGCGCAGGTCTGTTGCGCGGCAAAAGCCTGTTGAAATACGTGATGGGTGAAGTACTGCCGATGGAAGACGAAGGGTGGATGAAGCTGACCAAGCGTCTGGCGATAGGTTTTGCCGTATTGGCAATTGCCAACGAAATTATCTGGCGAACCATGTCGACTGATGCATGGGTTAAGATCGAAACCTTCGGCTTTCCGCTGGCATTGTTCTTGTATCTTTGGGCGCAGATTGTGACTCTACAGCAATACGTGATCGAACCCGAGGCTGAAGAAACCTAAGCGGGGGCCGTCAGAACACGGATCGAGTTGAGGCCTTCACGAGACAAGCGGTTTTCAAATTTTAGACCTGTCATGCGTGCCATGGTCCACATAGCTGTCGCACGGGTCTGACCTGATCCGTAATCAAGAACAAATGTATCACCCTTTTTTACAGCTGGCGCGCCAAGGACACAGCCACCCCCTTGGCTGATATTGCACAAGGTGGCTGCAAACATTTCGGGCCCTTTGCGAAGCACGACAGGATACTTGGTTGGGTATCTTTTATCACGTTCTGACATCGGCCACTCCTGAACTCACCGTTCCATGGTCGTGCTTATTCGTTAATATTTAGTTAGCTGCGTGGTTTGAAAAGCGTATCTTGGGCCGCTTTATCTGGTTTGTAATCACCGCGTTTTTCAGCGGCAACGGCGCGGCCTGCAATCACAGCAGGACGCGCGGATACAGTTTCCAACCACCGTTTCATATGGGGTTTGTCGTCAAGCGTTTGCTGCTGGCCTTCCCAAAGAGATGCCCACCCCCAAATCGACATATCCGCGATGGAATAGAAATCGCCGGCCACATATTCGTGTTTCGCCAACTGGCGATCCAGAACCCCGTAGAGCCGCGCCGTTTCATTGCGATACCTGTCTTTGGCGTAAGGAATATCATTGGGCGGTGTCATGTTCGGCGCGTATTTCAAGAAGTGATGCGCTTGACCTGCCATGGGGCCAAGCCCACCCATCTGCCACATCAACCACTGATCCACCGCGATACGGTCGCGTTCAGTTGGGCCGCCGAATTGACCGGTCTTGCGGGCAAGGTACTGCAAGATGGCGCCGCTCTCAAAGATCGAGATCGGTTCACCATCCGGTCCATCCGGATCGGTGATTGCGGGCATCCGATTATTTGGCGCGATCTCCAAGAAATCAGGCTTGAATTGATCACCTGCACCGATGTCGATCAGGTTGACGCGGTAAGGCAGGCCCATCTCTTCGAGGGCGATGGTGGTTTTCCATCCGTTGGGGGTTGGCCAAAAATATAGATCAATCATCGCATAGGCTCCTTTTCTTGGCACAATGCCTGTTCCACGATTGGGCGCAAGGCAGTTGACGACTGGTTGTCGCAGGCGTATCCCCCCGTCAGTGGCGATTTGTTACCGGATTGCGGGCCACTTTAAATATGCCGCTAAAGAGGACAGGCGCAGCCCTGATACCTTTACCGGTGTCAGGGTTTTTGTTTGCCGTAGGAGGGCAATTCAAATGGGCACAGAGAAAAAGAATACTTGGAAGAAACGCACACGGGCCGTGCACGCAGGCACGCGCCGCAGCAGCTACGGCGAAGTCAGTGAAGCGATTTTCCTGACGCAGGGGTTTGTTTATCCGTCCGCCGAAGCCGCCGAAGCGCGCTTTGAGGCTTTAGGCGAGGATGAATTCATCTACGCCCGTTACGGCAACCCGACCGTTCGTATGTTCGAAGACCGCATGGCGGATCTTCTTGGGTATGAAGATGCATTTGCCTGCACATCTGGCATGGCCGCCGTATCCGGTGCGTTAACGGCATTGCTGAAGGCTGGCGATCACGTTGTTTCGTCGCGCGCCTTGTTTGGGTCGTGCCTTTATGTGCTAGAAGATATCCTTGCGCGGTTTGGCGTTGAAATCACTTTGGTCGATGGCACCGATAACGCTGCTTGGGACGCTGCGATCCGGCCGGACACGACATTGGTATTCCTTGAAAGCATCTCAAACCCGACGCTCGAAGTCGTCGACCTTACCCATGTTTGTAAGGCTGCCCACGCCGTTGGTGCCTTGGTCGTTGTTGATGATGCCATGGCCACGCCGATCTATTCTTATGCCGCCAAATGCGGTGCTGACTTGGCTGTCGTTTCGACAACAAAACACACTGACGGGCAGGGGCGTTTGTTGGGCGGTTTGATTGCGGGCAACAAGGATCTGATCCGCGGTCCCATCGAAGCCTACATGAAACACACGGGCGGAGCGATGAACCCGTTCACCGCGTGGACCCACCTCAAAGGGCTTGAAACCATTGATCTGCGGGTCAATCAGCAATCTGCGACGACACTCGCGATTGCCGAGGCGCTGGACGGCCACCCCAAACTTAACTCGGTCCGCTACCCGACCCACGCAGCGCACCCGCAACATGAACTTGCGCGCGCGCAAGCTGAAACAGGCGGCACCGTTATGGCGCTTGAGGTGAAGGGCGGTAAAGAGGCGTGTTTCAAATTCCTCAACGCACTGGAATTGTTCACGATCTCCAACAACTTTGCGGATGCAAAGTCTATCGTGACCCATCCGGCCACGACGACCCACCAACGGTTGCCACAAGACCAGAAGGACATGTTGGGAATTACGGGCGGATTGGTGCGTTTGTCTGCGGGCTTAGAAGACGCAGATGATCTGATCGACGATCTGATGGTAGCGCTAGACGCGATCTGACACAGTCGTCTGGCGTTTCCATCGATTTACAGTCATCCTTCGCTGCGCGACCAGTTTCAGGAGCCGTATAGTGGACAATTCCTCAAAACGACCCATCTTAGAAGTTCTAAGGGCGACGCCTGAAGGGACCGACATGACGGAACACACCAAGTCTTTTGACACCGAATTGACTCACGACGACGCCGCAGAGGCGCTCGAGCGGCTTCGCCATTGGGCGTCAACCGTCACCGATGAGGAAATCGCAGCCCTTGATCCTTTGGTGTCACGGCTTGTTCCCGGGCGCGAGGTGAGCAATTACCCAGCCCTTGCACGGGCCTATCCTGAAGAATTCGAAGCCGATGAAATCTATCGCGCAACGATGCCTGATCTGCAAAATGGCCCAAGCAGCCTGATCAAAGGCGCTAAACGGGCGATCCAGCATGTTGGCATTTCCAACTTCCGCCTGCCGATCCGGTTCCACACCCGCGATGGCGCCGATCTGGCTGTAGAAACCTCGGTCACGGGCACGGTTAGCCTTGAGGCGGAAAAGAAAGGCATCAACATGTCCCGCATTATGCGGACATTCTACAAACACGCGGAAGAAACGTTTAGTTTTGAAGTCATCGACGCCGCGCTGGACGCGTATAAGACTGACCTCGAGAGTTTTGACGCCCGCATCATGATGCGCATGTCCTTTCCGATGAAGGTGAATTCACTGCGTTCTGGGCTGGCTGGATATCAATACTACGACATCGCGCTTGAGCTGATCGAAACCGCAGGCAAACGCAAAAAGATCGTTCATCTTGACTACGTCTATTCGAGCACATGCCCTTGTTCGCTGGAATTGTCCGAACATGCCCGCCAGTTCCGTGGCCAACTCGCGACGCCGCATTCGCAACGCTCGGTTGCGCGCATTTCAGTGGAAATGGCTCCCGACGGTGAAATTCTGTGGTTCGAGGACTTGATCGATCTATGCCGTGTGGCCGTTCCGACGGAAACCCAAGTGATGGTGAAGCGCGAAGACGAACAGGCCTTTGCAGAACTCAACGCCGCCAACCCGATCTTTGTTGAAGATGCCGCACGCTTGTTTGCAGAGGGGTTACATGCGGACGCGCGCGTTCTCGATTATCGCGTGATCGCCAGCCATCAAGAAAGCCTACACAGCCATGACGCGGTGTCCGTGTTGACCGAAGGCAAAACGTTTGATGCCGAAAGCCTTGACCCGCGATTGTTCGCAACGTTGTTTCATGTTGGGTGACGGACGACCCGAAAAAGTGTGACCGCATCGTAGGTCCACTTAGAACCGTGTTTGACCGTTGCTGCACCTATGGCCCAAGTCATTGACCTAGGGCCGATCTTAGAACTTGTAGGGCAAAAGCAGCAGACGGATCGTGCCACCTAAGGCATAGGGTGCGATCAAGTGGTGCGACGACGCATTAAGCCAAGCCCACCGAGAGCAGCCAGTAGCATCCACGCAGCAGCCGGAAGCGGTACAGCTGAAACCTGCGCCGCTGGCAGGGTCCCGTCAAAAACTCCGGTCGTTCCATAGGGCCGCAATTCAACCCGTTGATTCAGGTTGAAGGCAACCAAAGTGCCGTCCATGCCGCCGGAACCCAAGGTCACGTCTGCAAAAGGTGAAAGGACGGAAAATCCGAATGTGCTGTTGATCTGAAGGTCCGAGGCTTCAAAGAAATTGAACAACACGGAGCTGTCGTCTTGGTTGAAATTACCAGACAGCGTTATGTTATCGCCAGCAAGGTTTAGAATTGTGGTCACACCGCTGACGAGGTTCAGGTTCGCCAAGTTGCCACCGGAAAGAAACGCCATGGTTGCTGCGGCATCAAGGTTAATTATGGCAATGTCTTCCAATGCATCTGTGCCACCCGCACCGCTTGTGATCGACTTCAGGTTAGGATCGCTGAAATCTACGCTCGCGCCGGCTGTATCGTCATACATCGAGAGAGCGCCGGACAGTTCTGTCATCGCTGCCGCAACATCATTTACTGCGATGGTCGTTCCTGTCGTCAGTCTTGCGTTCGAACCAGAAGAAACAGTGCCGGTGACTGCGCCGCCAACGACGATATCGCCTTGGCCGCCGTCGTTAAGACCGTTCGTGATGCTGCCACCTACAACTAGCGCGCCCGAAACGTCACCAACCGTTCCATCAGCGAGACCACGACTATTTGCATAAAAGCCAGAGCTGGCGACCAGATCGCCACCAACAAAAAGCGTGCCTTCAACGTGGTTAACTGTTGAGGTCATGTCATTCAGGACAATGCCGTTAAAACCGCTAAGGAGTTCAAGCGGATCCAACGTCGCTGCTTGAGCGACTGGCGCTGCGCAAATTAAAGCGGCGGTTACATACTTCTTAATCATAATTGGCACTCACAAACATTGAGGTTCAGCAGCAAATTCTTTTCATGCTCCTTAGAAAGCCAGTCGCGGTTGGGCGAAAGGGGAACTCAGGCGAAAATGGCTCATTTTTAACTGTTTTTAGGCGCTACGTCGCGTCACTTTACTCTCCCTGTCCGGGCTCAAGCACCCTAATTCGTGGCGCGATGGTACCAAGCTAGTCCCTCACTCTCTCGGATGATTTCGCCATAAAGCGCTTTCATGACTTGCTTTGCTTTTGCCGAAACCTTTCCAAAAATTACATTTGTTAACCGGTATCTCAACAGCTGACATTCAGGCGTCTACAGCGATCGGTAGAGTTGTTCCGCATTGCAGACTTCGCCATCCCATCGCTTGACTATTCATGCCCATCACGCCAACCCTGCGCTATGATTGACGTTCGTCCTGTTGGATATGTTATCGGCCTTTTGGTCGCGGCTCTTGGGGCCACCATGTTCGCGCCTTTGTTGGCGGATCTAATGGCGGGGAATGGCCATTGGCCTGTGTTCCTTGAAAGCGCGGTTATTACGATCTTGATTGGGGGGCTGGTTGCCTTGGCCTGCCAGAACGGTGTGTCATCAGGCCTTAGTATTCGCCAGACGTTCTTGCTGACGACGATGGTTTGGCTTGCGCTGCCATTGTTTGGGTCAATTCCATTCGTTCTGGGCGGATCGGCCTTGAATTTCACCGATGGGTTCTTTGAGGCCATGTCAGGCCTAACCACGACAGGGTCGACGGTCATCAGTGACATTGAAACGCTTCCGGAAGGCCTCAAGTTGTGGCGCGGCGTTCTGCAATGGCTCGGCGGCATTGGTATTATTGTTGTAGCTATGGTGTTTCTTCCAGAACTACGTGTTGGTGGTATGCAAATCTTCCGCAGCGAAGGATTTGATACCATGGGCAAAATCCTACCACGCGCGACTGAGATTTCATCGCGTATTTCGGTTATTTATGTGGGGCTGACATTAGCCTGTGCCGTGACCTATTCGGCGCTGGGCATGAATTCGTTTGATGCCATCATCCACGCGATGACCACTATCGCTACGGGCGGGTTTGCCAACTACGACAGCTCGTTCGGGCAATTCGGGTCCGGGGTGGAGTACGCGGGCGTCGTTTTCATGATGCTGGCCGCGTTGCCATTTGTGCGCTACGTGCAGCTGATCTCGGGTGGTGGAGCAACGCCAATGTTGAAAGACAGCCAAATCCGCACGTTCTTTATCGTTGCGGCGATTTTGGTCGTGTTGATCTCGGTCTGGCAATGGTCTCTCAGTGCAGAAATGACAGAAACCGCCTTTCGTAAATCTCTGTTCAACGTTGTCTCGATCCTGACGGGTACAGGCTATGCGAGCGCTGACTATATGCAATGGGGGCCGTTTGCGGTCACGATGTTCTTCTTTATCGGCCTGATTGGCGGCTGTGCGGGTTCAACGGCCTGTAGTGTGAAAATCTTCCGCTATCAGTTGCTGTTTACCTCTATCAAAGCGCAGATCAATCGCATCCACAGCCCAAGCGGAATCTTTACGCCTCGCTATCAGGGGCGCCCCGTGGGTGAAGACGTTTTGAACTCGGTTATGGCGTTCTTTGTTGCCTTTATGGTGGCTATTGGCGTTGTCGGTGTTGCGCTTGCTCTCACAGGCCTCGACTTTATTACGTCGATCTCAGGTGCTGCGACGGCGCTTGCAAATGTGGGGCCGGGGCTCGGAAACGAAATTGGACCAGCTGGCAATTTTGCGGGCCTTAACGATACTGCAAAATGGATACTTGCAATTGCAATGTTGGTGGGCCGGCTCGAGATTATGGCCGTCTTCACGATTATTAGCTGGCACTTCTGGAGAGCATGATGACAAAATCCCTTGAGCGGCCCTTGGGCGCACAGATTTCCCATATGTTGAAAGACCGTGGCGTTGATACGATCTTTGGCATTCCGGGCGTGCACAATCAGGAAATGTATCGCGGCATCGAAGAGGCGGGTATCACCCACGTTCTAGCGCGCCACGAACAGGGTGCAGGGTTCATGGCCGATGGCTATGCCCGAGCGACGGGCGGCTTTGGTGTGTGCTATGTCATCACAGGCCCCGGTTTGTGCAACATTATGACACCGCTTGGTCAAGCCTATTCGGACAGTGTTTCGGTGCTTACTTTGGCAAGTTGTTTGGACGATGTGACGGGGCGTAAAGGCCAGTTGCATCAGATGAAAGATCAAGAAGGCGCCGCTGCCACCGTCTGCGATTGGTCCGAAACGGCCCAAGACGCCAAAACCGCTTATCGGTTGATCGACCGCGCTTTGGCAGACTTCTCTTTTGGTGATCCGCGGCCCAAGACGATCAATGTGCCGATTGCGGCTTTAGAAGGCATGGCCGAACCACATGGTGCACCTCTCCGAGGCGAGACCGGACAACCGCCTGCGCCCGAGAACGTGCGCTTTGCTGCGGAACAGCTGCGCAAAGCAAAAAAGCCATTGTTTGTATTTGGCGGTGGCGCAAAGAACCTTGCGGTGGACTGCATCACACCACTGCTAGACCGCGTTAATCCGGCGACGTTTTGTACCTTTGCTGGGCGGGGCATTGTGCCATTGGATTACCTCCTGCACTACGGACCGGGTTTGACTCGCCCTGACAGCGCACGCGTCATCGCTGAGGCGGACCTTGTACTTGTGGTTGGGTCACAACTGGCAGAGGTCGACATCTGGCGCGAACACTTGGGCCACACCGCCAAGATGATCCGCGTGGATACCAACCAAGAGGCGCTGACGACGTTTGCGGATGCATCTTACAACATTCGAGCTGATGCCGCGTCCTTTGTGAATGCTTTGCTGGCCGAACTGGGGGAGGGCAGCCAGCCGTCGGACTGGTCAGCCGCTGATGTCGCAAAGACACGCGCGAAATGGCGCACCGAGGTCGACGCAGAGTTTCCCAACATCTTGCCGATCATGGACAGCCTTCGTGATGCCATGCCGGACGACGCGATGATCTATTCCGATATGACCCAATTCGCTTATGCCGCAAAAGAATGTTGGGACATGGCTTACCCCGGTCATTGGCATCACCCATCCGGTTTTGGCACCTTGGGCTATTCGCTACCTGCGTCAATCGGCGGGGCCGTCGCGCGTAAGGGCAAACCAACGGTCTGCATCATCGGGGACTATGGTATCCAATATACAATTGCAGAACTTGGGACGGCTGTTGAACTTGGGCTGCCTTTGGCGATCCTGTTGTGGGACAATGGAAAACTGGGCGCGATTGAGGACAGCATGATCGCCGCACAGATCGCGCCAAACTCGGTCATTCAACGCAATCCGGATTTTCTGGCCCTAGCGCGGGCTTACGGGGCAGAGGCCGTGGAGCCAAAGACGTTAGGCGAACTCGCCCCCGCACTTGCCGCGGCCTTCACCGCAAAAGGGCCGACGATTATTCGCATGACGCCAGCCCTTTGTCAGTAAGTCAGTCGTAGCGGTTTAGTCTTCCCAGCAGCTGACCAGTACGGCCATATCAGCGGCCATCAGCGTCAGGACTTCTGGGGTCATATAGGCAAGGGAATCGGTGGTTTGCACTGCCAGACCAGCATCCGTGAGGGATGTGATGATCTGGTCGGCATCCACAGAAAAGGACACCTCAGGCGGCAGAGACTGCCCGTTCGTCTGTACCTTTGGCAACAGCATGCCCAAGACTGCGCCGCCGTTGTCAAAGACCGGACCACCAACATCACCCGGCTGGGCAAAGATAGACAGGCGTTTGACTTCGTCCTCGCCGTTCAGGCCGCGAATGTCAGCCAATCGGCCAAACGTCAGGGCAGGGGTCGTCAGAACGCCACCATAAGGGAAACCAGCCACGGCGATGTCCGCGTTCAGACGCGGAACGCCTGTTTGGAATTCCGCAACCGCTGGCGGCGAAAGGCGATCTGTGGGGCGCAAGACCGCCAAGCCAAGTTGATCATCTTGATGAACGACAGCCGCGATATGTTCCATACCTAGCGTGATTGATGTGCATTCGGCGATTGCTTCAACACTGGTCAGCACTTCGCCTGCAGTATTGATATAAAAGCCAGACCGATCGCGGACAGGTTTACGCACCGCTAGGCCTGCGATCAAATCAATCGCTTGGTCTTCGTCAGGGCGCGAGATGGCCGGATCAAGGACACCATCAACGGTCGCAAAGCTTGCCTGCATTTCGGTCAAAATACGACGACGGCGTTCATCGTCACCCGCTGGCCAAACCAAAATGAAACCTTTGATTTCGCCGTTTTCCAGCACAACAGAGGTGTAAGAATGAATGTTTTCGTCAATGCCTTCGATTTCGAATCCGCGATCGCGGCGGCGGCGGTCGCCTTCTGGTGGGATGATCGCTAGCGTTTGCAGGATTTCATAAAGCCCGAACATACGTGTTTGATCGCCCGGTTGGCTGATCAACAATACCTGCGCGCTGAGGTCACCAGAGGCATCAAACCGCGCAAAGGGTGGTTCATACTCTGCAAATTCAACCACACCGGTTGGGATCTGAATTTCTATACCAGTTGCATCATCACGGACCAATTGAAGCCCGATACCATCAAGGATCGAATTATAATCGTTTAGCAATTCAGCACGTTGGTTCGTTGTTAGAACACCTGTCACTTCGTGGTTCTTGGCTTCTTGCCAGTCCCGCATGGATTGACGTGTCCCGCGCCCATAGGATCCATCAATCGCCGAATTATAAAAACCGGCCCACTGAAGCGCGGTCTGAAGAAGGCGCTTTTCATCGCGGTCCAAGGCTTGTTCGCTGGCCTGAGCTTCGCGCAGGGTTTCGTCCGGTGTCTGGATCGGGTCAGGTTCTGGCACAACAACAGGTTCAGGGTCAGCAGTGGTGACGGGCGTGTTTTCCGGTTCTGTTTGTGTCGGTGTTTGGATCGCAACTGGGTCG
Source organism: Octadecabacter algicola (assembly GCF_021532625.1). GTDB lineage: Bacteria > Pseudomonadota > Alphaproteobacteria > Rhodobacterales > Rhodobacteraceae > Octadecabacter > Octadecabacter algicola. Next base: position 1,181,209 of record NZ_JAKGAR010000001.1, on the reverse strand, counting down.
GTTGAGGTCGTTACGCCGACAGGCCAAAACTGGGTGCGAAAGCGTCGGCCATCGACTGTGTAGCTGTCGCTTGGAATTAAGCCTAAGGCGCGCAAGCTGCGCAGCTGGCTTGCGGCATCAGCAGCGGAATATGGCCCCAACGCAATTCCGTACCACCCACCCGGTAGGGCAAATCCTGTTACATCATCGACACCGCGCGCCGCATAGCCCCGTGCTGCGTCTTGCGCGCCGGTTAGCGTTCGCTGTGCTTCGATTTGAACCCAAACCGATTGCTGTGCTGCCGCGGGCAGTGCCAAGAATAGGCTGACGACGAGTGCTGAGAGAATCCGAAACATAATTGAGTAAGCGTCCTTAGAAATACGGTCGTCCGCTGTAGGGAGTCGGACATTTGGCGCAATTTATCACCACAGCGCCAAAGCGCACGTCCAAAGTGATATGAAACGGGGGTAAATTAACCTCATTCGGCCCGATTTAGCGGCATTTGCAAACATTGACCCCAACCGCGCGTCCCCCTATGCAAGCGCCATAATGCCAAGAGGGCCGATATGAGTGATACACCGCGCAGTTTTCAGGAGATTATCCTAAGGCTTCAGGCCTATTGGGCCGCTAAGGGGTGCGCTATTATGCAACCCTATGACATGGAAGTGGGCGCGGGGACCTTTCACCCGGCCACGACCCTGCGATCTTTGGGGAATGTGCCATGGGCAGCCGCTTACGTGCAGCCGTCCCGCCGCCCGACAGATGGTCGGTATGGTGAAAACCCGAACCGCCTGCAGCACTACTATCAGTATCAAGTGCTGATCAAACCCAGCCCACCCGATCTTCAGGCGCTGTACCTTGGATCGTTGCAGGCCATCGGCATCGACATGGAAATGCACGACATCCGTTTCGTCGAAGACGACTGGGAAAGCCCGACATTGGGCGCTTGGGGTCTTGGCTGGGAAGTCTGGTGTGATGGTATGGAAGTGTCACAATTCACTTATTTTCAACAGGTTGGTGGTCATGACTGCCACCCCGTGTCTGGTGAGCTAACCTACGGGCTTGAGCGCCTTGCGATGTACGTCTTGGGCGTGGATCACGTGATGGACATGCCATTCAACGATCCGGATGCACCGATTCCGTTGTCCTATGGCGACGTGTTCAAACAAGCAGAACAGGAATACTCGCGGTTCAACTTTGACATCGCGGACACAGAAATTCTGCTGAAACACTTTGAGGATGCAGAAAAAGAGTGTGCTGCGATCCTTAGCCATGAACAGATCGACCCGAAAACAGGGCACAAGATCGTTATGGCGCAGCCTGCTTATGACCAAGCGATCAAGGCCAGCCATTTGTTCAACTTGCTGGACGCTCGAGGAGTGATCTCTGTCACTGAACGTCAGGCCTATATTGGTCGTGTGCGTACACTTTCGAAACTTTGCGCGGATGCCTTTGTGCAGACCGCAGCGGGGGGGGCAGCATGAATGCGACTCGCCTTGCTATCGTTGCTATATTGGGGTCCGCTTTGATTGCCGCTGTCTTGATGTATTATCAGCTGGTCTATGCCGGCTACGCTGAACTCACCCGCTCTGAGGTTGGAGAAATCCAACTTGTTAGTGTTGTTTCCGGTGAATCCGAACCGATTATGTTGGATAATCTAAAGGCCATTGATACTGTCGAAGACGGTGTTCGCCTGTCTGGCGCAATTTCTTTCCGCGCCTGCTTTGACACACCGCACAGTCAGGCAATGTTGTCCGAAACATTCGTGATCTTTGATGATGCCGTGCCGCTGAATGCGCCGCCTTGGTTTGACTGTTTTAATGCCCAAGAAATCGGCCTTGCCCTAGAAGAGGGCGCCGCAATTGCCTTTCTGAGCGAAGAGAATATTTCGTTTGGCGTTGATCGTGTTGTTGCGGTTCTTCCGGACGGGCGCGGCTTTGTTTGGCATCAGCTGAACGCCTGCGGCGAAGCGGTTTTCGACGGAGAGAGTAACCCAGAAGGCTGCCCCGATGTTCCTGAAATCTCAGCGGAGGAAACTTGATGCCTGATCTTCTGATTGAATTGTTTTCCGAAGAAATTCCTGCACGAATGCAGGCAAAAGCCGCGTCCGATTTGCAACGGCTTGTGACGAATGGACTGGTTGAAGCAGGCCTGACTTATTCAGGTGCTGGCGCGTTCTCTACGCCACGCCGCTTGGCTTTGTCGGTTGAGGGTTTGACGGCTGAATCCCCTGACACGCGCGAAGAACGCAAAGGCCCCAAAGTTGGTGCGCCCGAGAAGGCGATCGAAGGGTTCTGCCGTGGTGCCGGTATTGCACGCGAAACCCTTGAAGCGCGAGACACTGGTAAGGGCGAAGTCTATTTTGCCGTAATCGAAAAGCCGGGCCGCAAAGCTGCCGAAATCATTGCCGAAGTACTTGAGGATGCGATCCGAAACTTCCCTTGGCCCAAATCGATGCGCTGGGGCAGTGGCTCTCTGAAATGGGTGCGGCCGTTGCATTCTATTGTCTGCATTCTTACCGATGAAGCTGGCGCTGAAATTGTGTCTTTTGATATCGATGGCATCAAATCTGGTGATGCAACTCAAGGTCACCGGTTCATGGCTCCGAATGCGTTTTCTGTAACGTCCTTCGACGATTACGAGTCAAAGCTAAAGCGTGCTAAAGTCGTTTTGCGTGCCGATGAGCGCGCTGACATGATTTGGTCGGAAGCTTCGAACCAAGCCTTTGCTGCTGGTTTGGAACTGGTAGAAGATAAGGGATTGTTGGCTGAGGTCTCGGGCCTTGTTGAATGGCCCGTTGTGTTGATGGGAACCATCGCGGACGACTTCTTGGGCTTGCCGCCTGAGGTGCTGACGGCCTCTATGAAAGAACACCAGAAATTTTTCTCTGTGCGTGATAAGACAGGCCAAGTCGTGCGCTTTGTGACGGTCGCCAACCGTGAAACCAAAGACCACGGCAAGACGATTTTGGCAGGTAACCAAAAAGTGCTTTTCGCCCGTCTGTCGGATGCGAAATTCTTTTGGGAAAACGATCTTCGGATTGCCAAGACAGGTGGGGCTGAATGGCTTAACGCGCTTGGCAATGTGACGTTCCACAATAAGCTTGGAACTGTCGCTGAATTGGTCAACCGTATGGCCGCCCTTAGCGCTGACTTTGCGCCGTTGGTAAATGCAGACGCATCCGAAGCCGCAGCCGCTGCGCGTTTTGCCAAGGCGGACCTGTCGTCTGAAATGATCTATGAATTTCCTGACCTTCAGGGGCTCATGGGCCGTTATTACGCCAAAGAGGCGGGCCTGTCTGACGCGATTGCTGCGGCCGCGCAGGATCACTATTCGCCGCTTGGCCCGTCCGATGATGTGCCAACTGCGCCTGTGTCCGTCTCTGTCGCTTTGGCTGAGAAAATCGACAAGCTTACCGGATTTTGGGCGATCGATGAAAAGCCGACGGGGTCCAAAGACCCGTTCGCCCTGCGCCGCGCGGCGCTTGGTGTTATCAGATTAGTGCTTGATAACGATCTGCGGCTGAGCCTTGATCGGTTCATCGACGCGCAATTGGTTCGTCACAAAGTTAAAGTCGAAGACAGCCTTACCAACGACGAAGTGAACGAACTTGTTGAACTGATCGCCAAGCACGGCGTGTTTGGCGCCGCCTATCGCACTATGAAGGAAGTATGGGGCAATGCCGACAAAGTCTTGTCTGATGGCTTTGGTGCGCTTGAACAGTCCGTTCCTGACAAGTCTGTTGAGCTATTGGCGTTCTTCCACGACCGTTTGAAGGTTTACCTTCGTGATGAGGGCATCAGCCACGACGTGATTGATGCGTCTCTCGCGATGCCGGGCAACGACGATTTGCTTTTGCTGGTGAACCGCGCCGAAGCTTTAGCTGCGTTCCTCAAAACGGACGACGGTGAAAACTTGATCCAAGGCTTTAAGCGGGCGAACAACATCCTGTCCCAAGCCGAAGAAAAGGACGGTGTTGAGTACTCATTTGGGGCAGACATTAAGTTCGCTGACTCCGATGAGGAAAAAGCGCTGTTCGCCGCGTTGGATGCTGCAGATGCTAAAATCGCCCCCGCAATGGAGGCCGAGGACTTTGCGGCCGCTATGTCTGCGATGGCTGATTTGCGCACACCGATCGATGCATTTTTTGAGACGGTTCAGATCAATGCAGAAAGTGATTTGTTGCGCCGCAACCGTTTGAACCTGTTGCACCGCATCCGCACGATTTGCCTGAGTGTTGCCGACTTGAGAAAACTTGCCGGCTAGGGACGTATTAAGGTTATCCTTGCTCAACCCGTCTACCTGACTAAGGTGCGGGAAAAAGGAATGCTGCAGTGCAGAAGGTTATTACGCTAAAAGACTTATGTCTTGTCACCAAGACCGCGCCGATGGCCGCGGACATTCATGGTGGACGGGCAAAATGTCTTCAGCGGTTGATCCGTCTGGACATGCCTGTGCCGACGACTGTTGCGATTTCATTTGATGCAGTTCGTGCAATTGCCGCTGGTCAAGGTGCTGATATTCCTCAAATTCTGCGCCACTTTGAGGAAACCCCACTTTTATCCGTACGGCCCAGCAGCATGGATCCCGATTGGGGTGGACCGGGCGCAATGCTTAACATCGGTCTGAACGATGCCAAGCACGCAGAACTCTGCCAAAGCTTGGGCGAAGACGTCGCGACACGCCTTTATATGCGCCACATCCAGTCCTTTGCGGTCGAAGTTGCGCGGCTGGACCCTGAAGAGTTTTACTTGCCCGATCACCCGTCTCAGGATGCTTTGAAGGCAATGTTGGCCACATATGAGTCGGAAATGGATGCAGAGTTCCCGCAAGATGCAGGTGAACAGTTAAGCGAAGTGCTGCGTTCCATGGCCCGTGCATGGGAGGGAACGACTGCGCGGTTGCTCCGTCAGGCAAAGGGCGCGCCTGCTGACGCAGGGCTTGGCCTTGTGGTGCAGGAAATGGCGTTGGCCTTAGGGGCAGGGGTGTCAGGGTCTGGCGTGGTGCAATTCGTCGACGGAACCACTGGATGCAAACAGGTCATTGGCCGGTTTGTCCCGCAGGCAGCGCCAACCGCATCTTTGCGGGACAGCAAGAACGCCGAATTCCTATCGCGCGATAAGCGCGGACCGTCTTTGGAAGAACAAGCGCCAGAGGCCTATCAAAAACTCATTGAATACGGGGAACTGGTTCGCACGCGCTTGCGCGAAGAGATGGAGATCAAGTTCGTTGTGCGTGATGGCGCGCTGTCCATTTTGGATGGTATTCGATTGCCGCGATCCAGCCGCGCAGCGGTGCGGATTGCTGTGGATTTAGCGGAAACCGGCGTTATCGCCAAAGAAGAGGCCGTGATGCGGGTCAAACCTGCGGCTTTATCAGAACTCTTGCACCGTCAGGTCGACAGCAGTGCGAAACGAGATTTCTTGGTGCGCGGCATTGCCGCCAGCCCAGGTGCCGCAAGTGGTCGTCTTGTCTTTTCAGGCAGTGAAGCACAAGCCAGTGCGGCCCGTGGCGAAGCCTGCGTTCTTGTGCGGCGTGAGACAACACCTGAAGACATTCGTGGAATGCATGCATCCGCAGCCGTGGTAACTTTGCGCGGCGGAGTAACAAGCCACGCGGCCGTGATTGGGCGCGGCATTGGTTTGCCTTGTATCGTGGGTGCAGCGGATCTTGACGTCGATGAACGCAAACGCTGCATCAAAGTACCTGATGGACGCAGCTTTTCCGCCGGTGACATGGTGACTGTCGATGGTACGACAGGCCAATTACTGGCAGGCGAAACGGCGATGTTGGAAGCGGCTCTCGATGATGGGTTCCAAACCTTGCTGTCTTGGGCGGATGAGGTGCGTGATATCGGCATCCGTGCGAATGCAGACACGCCTGCAGATGCGCAGACAGCACGCAACTTTGCCGCTGAAGGTATAGGGTTGTGCCGGACGGAACACATGTTCTTTGACGGGGATCGTATCGATCTAATGCGCGAGATGATCTTTGCAGAAACTTCAGAAGGTCGTGCGGCCGTCTTGGAACGCCTGCTGCCACTTCAAAGATCCGATTTCACGGAATTGTTCCGTATCATGCAAGGCCAGCCAGTTTGCATTCGCCTGTTTGACCCACCTCTGCATGAATTTCTTCCTGTGGGCAAAGCGGGCATGCGTGAACTTGCTGAGTTATTGGATGTGCCTTTGGCGCAGGTTACAGCGCGTGTTGATGATCTGTCCGAGTATAACCCTATGTTGGGGATGCGTGGCGTGCGGTTGGGGATCACTGTCCCTGAAATCTATGAAATGCAGGCGCGCGCGATTTTTGAAGCGACGGTGGCTATCAACGCTGAGGCCGAGGCCGTCGTTCCTGAAATTATGATCCCGCTGGTCAGTGCGATGCGTGAAGTCGAACTTGTTCAGTCGCGGGTGGATTCTGTCGCTGCGGCTGTGCATGCAGAAACCGGTGTTGAATTTGACTACCGTCTTGGTGTCATGGTCGAAACACCGCGTGCCGCGTTGCGGGCGGCGGATATTGCCGAGCATGCAGCGTTCTTGTCGTTCGGGACAAACGATTTGACCCAGATGACCTATGGGTTGTCGCGCGATGACGCAGGGAAGTTCATGTCGGACTATGTCAATCAGCATGTATATGCCGAAGATCCCTTTCATACCCTTGACCTTGAAGGCGTCGGAGAGCTGTTACAGCTTGGCGCTGAGAGGGGCCGACAAGGCCGCCCGGACGTGACATTGTCGATCTGTGGTGAGCATGGCGGGGATACCAACGCCATCGCATTTTGCCGCGCGCAAAAGTTTGATTATGTGTCTTGTTCACCGTTTCGTGTTCCAGTCGCGCGACTTTCCGCCGCTCAATTGGCAATCGAGGATAAAAAAGATCCTCGCTAAGCGTCCATCCCTTGATTGGGATTATTGTGATTCCGCAATATCTTGTGAGTCATAGTTTACCTAGTGTCTTAACCACAGCAGTGCGCGTTCCTGACGCATCAGACATCCTAGACTGTTGGTTAAGTTTCCCTTAAAGGCGGGGCGCTTGCATGGGGCTTGCCATGTGCCGATCTGGACTGATTGATGATTAAGCGACTGGGATTGCGTATTTGTGCGACGGCTGTTTTGGCCACGAGCATGGGATTTGCGGCATTGGCACCTGCGAACGCAGATGAGGTCTTAGCTGCCCGTTTAGGTGCATTGCTTGGGCAAGAACGTGCTGCGATCCAACAGGTGCCAGACTCGAGCCTCGCGGCGTTGACGTCTGTGCCTCCTGCCTCCGTGCGCAATATCCCGACCGCTCCTGATGTCATTACTTACGACAATGCGTTTCTTGCGGAACAGCCAACTGCTTCTGGTGGCGACCAATGGCGTTGCCTTGCGGAAGCGCTCTACTTTGAGGCCCGCGGTGAAAGCGTGCGCGGGTTGTTCGCAGTTGGCGAAGTTATCATGAACCGTGTCGATTCCGGCCGCTTCCCGAATACGCTGTGTGGTGTGATCAACCAAGGAACAGGCCGCCAATACGCCTGCCAGTTCACTTATACCTGCGATGGTGCCGCTGAGGTCATCCATGAACCTGCCGCTTGGGCCCGTGTTGGTAAGGTCGCTCGGTTGTTGGTCGATGGCGCACCGCGCACGTTGACGGACGGCGCAACGCATTATCACACACGTGCCGTGAACCCACGTTGGGCAAGTGTATTTCCACGCACGACCACCATCGGGTCGCATCACTTTTACCGACAAAGCTAGTCGCGTCCCCTAGGCAACCTGCCGCAACAGGCGCTTGCTGTTGCGCTGTGCGCTTAGTATCCCGTATCGGGTACAATAAGGGCGACGACATGAGCAGTGACACCAAATTGGCATTCGCCCACCCATCCGAGAGGGCAGAGGCAACTGCCCCGAGCGGGCTACGTGACCGGATTTCCTTGCGCGATTATACGCGCGAAGTCGAAATCGGAGCATTTCAACAGGAACGCGGAACGCTTCAACGCATCAAATTTAATGTGGTTGTCGAGGTTGAACCCCTTACAGGTGCCATTGACGATGATGTGGATCGCATCCTGTCCTATGACCGCGTTACAGAAGCAATCGACGCTGAACTTGGTGATGAACGGCTGAACCTCCTTGAAACACTGGCGGCCCGCGTGGCTGAACGTATTCTGCTGGAACCACAGGCGTTGCGGGTTTTTGTGCGCATCGAAAAGATTGACCGTGGGCCGTATTCGCTTGGGGTTGAGATCGCCCGCGAAAAGGGCGGAAATCTGGATGCCGCTGTTCAAACCGTAGAGGCCCCACATCCGCGCTTGGTGTTCTTGTCCAATGAGACCATTGCCTCTGATGATCTGGCGCGAACGATTGACGAGCTTCTACAGGATGAGACGCCATTGATCTTTTGTCTTGGGGCTGGCGACACTACCGCACCTCGTTCAAGTATCCCACAAGCGCAGCGTCGCATTGATCTGCTGGCCATTGAGCAAAACGCATGGGTGCTTGCAGGGCGCGATAAACGCTGTGTTGTGGTCGGGACCCGCACCGAGCTTGATTGGGCTATGAAGAATGGCCAAATCAGTGTTTGGGCCCCGTCCAAGATTGTGCTGGATGCCGTTGATGGCCCCGATGCAGGGCCGAATGATGCTGTGGCGTTGGCGGCGTGGTTTGCAGGCGAAATGCAGGCGGCCGAAATGATCGTAATCGGGGCAGATGCACCTGATGTGGGTTTTCCCGTGCGAGTTATGGCCGCAGGAGAAACCGTGTGACCATATACCGTCGCGCGATCCCTGAGACCTTTCAAGGCGCATCTCAAGCCCAATTCTGTGGTTTGGGCGGCAGTGGCTATGTTCATTTTGATCGGTTGGAGCAGATCGTTCTTGGGGAAAGCCCAACTGAGCTGCGTCTTCAGGACGTACCGCAAGATGTCCGCGAACGGATAAGCGCACCGCGTACGCCACTTTGTGGCCTTACATTGGATCGTCCACGTATCATGGGAATTCTGAATGTCACGCCAGACAGCTTTTCGGATGGCGGGGATCTGGCAACGGTGAACCAGGCCGTAGCTCGTGCACGGCTGATGGCGCAAGACGCCGACATTCTTGACATTGGCGGAGAGAGTACCCGCCCCGGTGCGGTTGAAGTTGACGTTCAAGAAGAAGTTACTCGCACGGCACCTGTTATTCGGGCGATCCGCGACGCTGGAATTACCACACCGATCTCGATTGATACGCGGAAAGCCGCTGTTGCTGCTGCGGCCCTCGCGGCGGGGGCGGATATGGTGAACGACGTAACTGCATTGCGGTTCGATCCAGATATGGCGGCGGTGGTCGCGGATGCTGCGGTGCCCGTTTGCTTGATGCATTCCGTTGAGACGCCAGTGACCATGCAGGACGATCCAAAGTACGACGACGTGGTGTTGGACGTCTTTGATCACCTTGCAGAACGCATTGAATGCGCCGTCTCAGCAGGGATTTCGCACGATTTGATTATCACGGACCCTGGCATCGGGTTTGGTAAGACACTGCAACACAATGTGACGTTACTTCGCCACTTGGCGATCTATCATGACCTTGGCTTGCCGATCTTGTTGGGGGCTTCGCGCAAGCGGTTCATCGGAACCATCTCTGAAACGGATGTTGCCGCCGATCGTATGGCGGGTTCGGTTGCCGTAGCGCTACATGGAGCCGCACAGGGTGTTCAGATACTGCGGGTCCATGATACAAAGGAAACCAGACAGGCGCTAAGCCTGCAAAAGGCACTGAGCGGAGTAGACATAGATGGCGCGTAAATTTTTCGGAACCGATGGCGTTCGGGGCACAGCTAACAAATACCCAATGACAGCCGACATGGCGCTCAAGATTGGCGCGGCTGCAGGGCGATATTTCCGCAATGACGGGTCCAACGGCCACCGCGTTGTTATCGGCAAAGACACACGCCTTTCTGGATATATGTTTGAAAACGCGCTGACGGCGGGGCTCACAAGCACGGGCATGAATGTGCTGTTACTGGGGCCTATCCCGACGCCGGCCGTTGGCTTGCTAACAACGTCAATGCGCGCTGACCTCGGTATTATGATTTCTGCTAGCCACAATCCGGCGATGGACAATGGCATCAAGTTCTTTGGCCCTGACGGTTTCAAATTGTCCGACGAAGCCGAGGCCGAAATCGAGCGTCTAATGGAAAGCGAAATTGAACCAGCGCAGGCGAACAACATTGGCCGCGCAAAGCGCATTGATGATGGTCGTTTCCGCTATGCGGAACGTCTGAAAGGTACCTTTCCAGCAGGCATGCGCCTTGATGGTCTTAAAGTGGTCATCGATTGCGCCAACGGGGCAGGCTATAAAGTCGCCCCGGAAGTCCTTTGGGAGCTTGGCGCAACAGTTATTCCTGTCGGAACTGCGCCAGACGGGTTCAACATCAACGAAGGGTGCGGGTCGACATCACCACGCACGGCGGCTGAGACCATTGTAACCCACGGTGCAGATGTTGGCATTTGTCTTGATGGCGATGCAGACCGCGTGATGATTTTAGATGAAAACGGAGAGGTCGCGGACGGTGATCAGATCATGGGCCTCTTTGCGACCCGTTGGGCCGAGCAAGGGCGTTTGAACGGTGGCACTCTGGTGGCCACGGTCATGTCCAATCTTGGGCTTGAACGCCACTTGGAAGATAAAGGTCTAAAGCTTCTGCGCACTTCGGTCGGGGATCGTTATGTGGTCGAAGGTATGCGTGCAGGTGGCTTTAACCTTGGCGGAGAGCAATCCGGCCATATCGTCATGTCCGATTTCGCGACCACGGGCGATGGCCTGCTGGCGGGTCTTCAATTCCTTGCGGCGATGATCGAAACCGGTAAGCGCGCGTCCGAGTTGTGCCGCGTTTTCGAAACAGTACCTCAAATGCTGAAAAACGTGCGTTACGGTGACGGAGCCGATCCACTTGGCGAGCTTTCAGTAAAGGCCGCTATTGCATCTGCTGAGGAAGCCCTTGTGGGTAAAGGCCGCTTGCTGATCCGCAAATCAGGAACAGAACCACTGATCCGTGTCATGGCGGAATGTGTAGATGATGCACTGTTGGAAAAGGTTGTCGATAGTATCGTCGCCGAGGTCGAAGCTGTGGCAACCGTCAGTGCCTGAACATAGCCTTTAGGCTGTTCCATTGGCTGATGGCCAAACCGATGAGAATGATCGCGAGTGCCACGAAGAAGCGCAACGGAAGGACTTCGGACAGGACCCACGCGCCGAAGACCATGGACCAAACAGGGACTTGGTAGTTGACCATCGTCATAAAGACGGCGCCTGCGGTTCGGATCGTCGCGACCCGCAACAGGGCCGCGAACGCCGTTGGAACGAGCCCAAGAAAGACAATGGCGTAGCTGGAACGCGTGCCAGTCCATTCGGGAATACCCTCAAACACCAACATCGCCGGTATCAAACAGAACGCGCCGACAACAAGTGTCAGTGCGGCCATGGTGATGCTGTCGATCGGCGGGCAGCGACGGGTTAACACACTCGAGATCGCATAGCTGAAAGACGCTCCGATACAGGCCAGTTGTGGCAGAGCGAGTGACCCTTCGGAGAAGTCAAACGCGGTTGGCCCAATTAGGACAGCCGCCCCGAGAAAGCCAAGCATGACGCCGAGCAGTTTACGGGAAGACAGTTTCTCGTCGGTAAAAATATGGGCCAAGGGCAGCACGAACAGGGGCAGTGCGGCCATTGAAATACCGGCAAAGGCCGACGGGACATACTGCTGACCCCAAGACAGCAGCGCAAAGGGCAGGGCCGTATTCAAAACGCCGATGATCCCGAGGTAGGCAAAAACAGCGCGCCCGCGCGGAAAGGGCCGGTTCAACAGCCGCACAAGCAGTAGCAAAGTCACGGCACCCAAGGTCGTGCGCGCACAGGCCACCGTCAGGGGGCCATACCCTTCCAATGCAATGGCCACGACCATAAAAGTTCCGCCCCAAATGAGGCCGAGCAAAAAGATAGAGAGCCAATTTGTTGTCGTGGGGTGGGATGTCATGGCCGTCTTGGAACAGATGGACAGGGGCGTGTCCAGTTGCCATGTACCTTTGATTGCGCGGTTCAGACCGAGGCGACGGAGATCAGCTGCCTTGTCTCTTCGCAAAGAGTTCCGCAGAGTGGCCTTAAGAACCACCCGCTGTTGGGTGATATTATTATCGAATTGGAGTTTCGCGAAATGGCTGGAAGTGTTGGGAAGATGATTGTTGGGGTTTGTCTTTTGGGGGCCGTTTCTGGCTGTATGACGGTTCCTGAGGGGGTCGTTTGGGGCACCAATGAAAGCCAGTGGGCAAATGACGGTGATTGTGATGACCCGCGTTTCGATGGCCCAGGTGCGCATACAGTCTTACTGCCTGAGGATGCATATGCAGATGCAAATGATTGCAGGGCCTTGTTTGATGCCGGTCGCATTCACTTGCGTACGGGATACCAAGAGGGGGTCACTTACACCAATCCGGGTTATGTGCGCCAAAACCTCTGAACTGCAGGCCATCATCTGGCGTGAACAGAACCTGAAAAACAAAAGGCCGCCCACATATGGGGCGGCCTATCGCGTTCTAAATGCTTAGAACTTAGTTCTTCGCTTTGTCGACCATTTTGCCTTCGGAGATCCAAGGCATCATTGCGCGCAGCTTTGCACCAACCTGTTCGATCTGGTGCTCGTCGTTTGCACGACGGGACGCTTTGATTGTTGGCTGGCCAACAGCGTTTTCAAGCATGAAGTCACGAACGAATTTACCGGACTGAATGTCAGCCAAGGATTCTTTCATCGCTTTCTTCGTTGCTTCGTATGGCAAGATGCGTGGGCCGGTGACGTACTGGCCGTACTCAGCTGTGTTGGAGATGGAGTAATCCATGTTTGCAATGCCGCCTTCATAGATCAGGTCTACGATCAGCTTTGTTTCGTGCAGGCATTCGAAATACGCCATTTCAGGCTCGTAGCCAGCTTCTACAAGTGTCTCAAAGCCCATGCGGATCAGTTCAACGATACCGCCACACAAAACAGCTTGTTCGCCGAAGAGGTCAGTTTCACATTCCTGACGGAAGTTTGTTTCGATGATGCCGGAACGACCGCCACCGATTGCGGAACAGTAGGACAGGCCAATTTCTTGGGCTTTGCCGGATGCGTCTGTGTCAACAGCGATGAGGCACGGAACACCGCCGCCTTTTGTGTATTCGCCACGCACAGTGTGACCTGGGCCTTTTGGCGCCATCATGATCACGTCAACGCCTTCCTTAGGCTCGATCAGGCCGAAGTGGACGTTCAGGCCGTGGGCGAATGCGATTGCTGCACCTGGCTTGATGTTGTCGTGGACGTATTTCTTGTATGTTTCTGCCTGCAGTTCGTCGGGCATTGTGAACATGATCACATCACACCAAGCCGCAGCTTCAGCGATACCCATAACTTTCAGGCCTTCGCCTTCGGCTTTGGCTTGAGAAGGGGAACCTTCACGCAGGGCGACAACAAGGTTTTTCGCGCCTGAATCACGCAGGTTCAAAGCGTGGGCGTGGCCCTGGGAGCCATAGCCGAGGATGGCGACTTTTTTGTCTTTGATGAGGTTAACATCGCAGTCACGGTCATAATAAACGCGCATGGGGAAATCCTTTGGTTGCGGTTAGATTGCGGTCCTTATGGCGCAGGTTTTGGATGGATGCGAGTGGCGTTCTTATGGGTTTATTTCATTTGATGAAGTTGTTATTCGTGATTTGTAGATAAATTGAGATTATCATGCTTGACGATACCGATCGCCGTTTACTGCGCCAGTTGCAGGCCGAACCTACTTTGACTGCCGCCGAATTGGCGCAGCGCGCTGGCGTGTCTGCCCTAAAAGCCACGCGCCGTTTAGGACGATTGCAAGAACAGGGCATTCTAAAGGGGCAACATGCCGTAATCGATTGGGCAGCGTTGGGCTATGCGGTCGGGGTTTCGTTGCGGATCACCTTGGACAAAACCCAAGTCCGTGCGTTTGACGAATTCATGGAAGCGGCTCGCGGTATAGCCGAAGTGACCGAAATCCAGACGTTTCTAGGACGGGTCGATGTGCGTCTGAGCGTGATCGCCCGTGACATGGCGCATTATCAGCAAATTTACCGCGATCAAATTCTAGCGCTGCCCCATATCGCTGACATCGAAGCCTTGATGACCGTGGCGACTCTGCTCAATGACGAAAGCCTGCCGTTATGACGCTGGATGACATGGATCGCGCCATTTTGGCAGCACTACAAAGAGACGCCACGCAGACCGCTGCGGCTGTTGGGGGGCGCATTGGGTTAAGCCAACCTGCGACATGGCGACGGATAAAACGCCTGCGCGAGGCTGGAGTTCTTGCGGGACAACGGGTGTCGCTGGACGCACAAGCGCTCGGGTTTGGGGTTACTGTCTTTTTGGGGGTAAAGCTGGCGACGAAAGGGCGCGTTAGTCTTGATGATTTCGAACGCGCCGTCACGGCAATCCCCGAAGTGCAGTTGGTTGAACATGTTCTGGGGCTTTATGATTACCGCATTCGTGTCGTCGCCCGTGATCTGGCAGATTTCGAACGGGTCTTGCGGCGCCGTGTCATGACCTTGCCTGGTGTTGGCGATGTCGAGGCCAACGTGTTGTTGAGCGATGAACGCAGGCCCGGTCCCATTTAGGCCAAGTCGGATTTGGGCTAGACAGTTTCCAGTATTCTGCGAAAGACTTTGCACAACCAGTTGGGGCACAGTGTCGTTGCCTTAACATGTAAAGGATATTCAGATGACTGCTAATCATTCCCCAGTTGATCCCGATGGCTTGATGGAATTTTCCGTCGTTTTCACCGATCGCTCGTTGAACCACATGTCAAAGGTGTTTCAGGGCGTCATGCGCGATCTGAACGGGATGTTGGCGAAGGTTTATAACGCGGACGGCGTGGCGATTGTTCCAGGAGGCGGCACTTACGCGATGGAAGCTGTTGCACGACAGTTCGGGGCAGGGGCGCATGCGATGATCGTGCGCAACGGCTGGTTTTCGTACCGTTGGAGCCAGATTTTCGACGCGGGCGATTTTGCGGCCAAGCAGACGGTTCATAAGGCTCGCCAAACTGGCAACGACAGCCGCGCCCCATTCGCGCCGGCACCAATTGAAGACGTCACCGCCGCCATCCGTGAGGCAAAGCCTGTTGTGGTCTTTGCGCCGCATGTGGAAACCAGTGCGGGAATTATCCTTCCGGATGATTATGTGACCGCCCTTGCCGAAGCCGCACACGAGGTTGGCGCGTTGATGGTTCTGGATTGCATTGCATCTGGTTGCGCGTGGGTTGATATGAAGGCGACAGGCGTTGATGTTCTGATCTCGGCGCCGCAAAAAGGCTGGTCGTCCAGCCCGTCCGCTGGCTTGGTCATGATGTCCGAGCGCGCTTTGGAAAGGTTAGAGGCGACGAATTCTGACAGCTTCGCAGTTGATCTGAAGAAGTGGTATTCGATCATGCAGGCTTATCTGAACGGTGGGCACGCCTACCACGCGACAATGCCGACAGATGCCCTGCGCGATTTCCGCGATACCATGCAAGAAACCGAAGAAATGGGCTTTGACGCCTTGCGCGACGCCCAATGGAAACTAGGCGACGGTGTGCGGGCCTATTTCGCAAGCAAAGGCATTAAATCCGTTGCCGCTGACGGGTTCGGCGCACCGGGTGTGGTGGTCGGTTATACGGATGATCCAGACATTCAGAACGGTTCAAAATTCGCTGGTGCTGGGATGCAGATCGCAGCTGGCGTGCCATTGGCCGTCGATGAGCCCGCCGATTTCCGCACGTTCCGTATTGGATTGTTTGGCATTGATAAACTGCGCGACGTAGATGCGACGTTAAAAGCATTCAAGGACGTCGCTGATCAGGTCCTCTAGGCTATAGCGTCGGCGTTTCAGCGACGCCGATCAGCATGTCTGACAGGGGCCAAAGGTCAGCAAAGGCGCCATCCAAACGTTCGACCAGATCGCCCGACATTTCTGGCTGCCCCGTGGCGACCAGGCCTTTTTGGCGCAAAAGGTCAGCATAAGGGTGATCTTTGTCAAAGGGCGGCGGCACTCGTTTTAATTTGGGCTCCCAAAGGGTGTAGCCCTTATCAGTGACGGAGCGGATGCGACCAGCCATGTGATCACCATCAAGGTCGACCATCTTACGCCAATCCATCAGCACGTCCTTGCTAAACTCCATCATTCCGGTGCCAACGGTGACCTCAGTCAGATTGATACCAAAGAACACGACGGGGTTCTGGCGCGCGCCAGCCTCAACGGCCCACATCATATGTAAATGGGTCGTGTAGGGTGTCTTGTCTTTGGAAAACCGGACGTCGCGATGCGCGCGGAACAGTTTTGGCGTGACGTCGAACCCCGTCAGAGACTTTAGCCTTGGTGACATCGTGTCGAGCAGCGCTTTGGCGGGATCACGCAACTTATTGTCATACTCGGCCTTATGGGCGTGGAACCAGTCACGGGTGTTGTCGCGTGACAGGGCGCGTAGAAAGGTCTGCGCGTCGTTAATCAAAGTATCAAACATTGTGTGCTCCGGTTAACAGACATTGGCTAGACCCAAGCTAAGATTGAGCCTATGCCGATATCATGTCTACACCAATGTCATATCAAACGCATGTCTCGCGATTGCTGAAACTGGGTCTGCCTTTGGTCGGGGCCAACGTTGCAGGCTTTTCGATCCATATGACGGATACGATCATGCTTGGGTGGTATTCGGTTTCGTCCCTAGCTGCCGCGACTGTGGCGACCGGGCTGTGGTTCGTGATCTTTATCATCGGCGCAGGGTTTGGTCGTGCGGTAACACCAATGGTTGCCGAAGCCATAGAGCAGGGTGATGAGACTCGCGCGCGCCGCGTGACACGCATGGCGTTGTGGCTTTCGGCAATATATTCGACGCTGTTGATCGTTCCGTTCATGTATGGAGAACAGGTGCTGCTGCTGATCGGGCAGGAACCGAGCGTTGCCGCCGAGGGTGGGCTGTACCTGCGGATCGCAGTGCTAGGCATGTTCCCCGCCATGGGCGCGCAAGTGATGCGGTCCTATCTGGGTGCGATGGAACTGACAGCCGTGCAATTGTGGATCACTCTGATCGCACTCGCGGCCAATGCCTTGGTCAATTACGCTTTGATCTTCGGTAATTTGGGCGCACCTGAACTTGGCATCGAAGGGGCGGCGATTGCGTCCGTTGTGATCCAGTTGCTCCAGATGATCGCCCTCATGATCTATACACAGCGCACCAAACCAGAGGCCGAATTGTTTCGCCGTATTTGGCGCAGCGACGCCGAAGCAATGGGCGAAGTGTTCCGGCTTGGCCTACCGATTGGGCTGACGTCCTTTGCAGAGGGCGGCTTGTTCGTTGGGTCCTCAATCATGATGGGCTGGATCGGTGAAGTGGAATTAGCGGCCCACGGAATCGCGCTGCAATTGACGGCGTTCATGTTCATGTTCCACGTCGGCATGTGCGAGGCCGCAACGATCCGCGCCAGCCGTCATTTTGGTGCCCGCAACGAAGTTGATTTGAAACGTGGAGCATACGCAGCCTATGGCGTTTCGCTGACCTTTGGCCTGCTGGTCGTCTTGGTTTACCTCGCGATGCCAGGTACCTTGGTGTCCATGTTCATTGACCCGACCGATCCGGCCCGTGATGCCGTTTTGACGCTCGGCATATCGCTGATTATCGTGTCGGCGTTGTTTCAGTTTGTGGATGCAGGGCAGATTGTGGCGCTGTCCGTATTGCGCGGCGTGCAAGACACGCGCGTTCCTATGTGGCTGGCGATTGTCAGCTATTGGGTGATCGGCATTCCGTCGAGTTACCTGCTCGCGTTCACATTTGGGGTCGGGCCTGTGGGCTTGTGGTTGGGGCTGACCGTGGGCTTGGGAATCGCTGCTATTCTGCTTGGCTTAAGGTTTTGGGCGCGAACAACGCGCAGCACCGGCTAAGTGCGCGCGTTGTTTATTCAGCGGCATCTTGCGCCTTCATCAGGCGGTCAGCCTTTTTGCGCACAAGCAGCGAGCGCAGGTCATGCATTGCCAAAAGCAGGTCGTCAGTCACCTCCTCCAACTGGTCGTCTTCGGCCTTTGATTGCACCCACTGTGTCGTAATATTGAGGTAATCCACAGCACGGTGGATGTCGTCAATATCGCGGCGTGCCAGCAGGGCTTTACGATCCGTCATCCAGCTTTCGATTTCTGCGATGTCTTCATCGCTTAGCGTGCGATCCCCGTGTGGTTTCACTTCGCCGTTTTTGATGTTGATGACCGCAATCTGGTCCATCTCAATGCGTCGCTGCCGGTTTTCCGTGTCCACACGAAACACCGCTGCGCCGTTCTCACGGACACGGAAATAATAGTCGGGAAGCTCTGCACTCATGGTGGGGCCTACTCACTGGTTTGCGGTATGTTAGCAGCGCGAATGTGATGTCGCTAGGGTTTAGCGAAGACCCGCACAGAAGGTTTGAATGCGAGAGCAGGCATCTTTCAATGCTTCATCCGACGTCGCATAGCTCACGCGGAAATTCGGGCTAAGGCCAAAGGCGGCACCGAAGACAACTGCGATCCCAGTCTCCTCCAGCAAGGCTGTAGCGAATACTTCGTCATTGGTGATTTTGATGCCCGCAGCGCTGGTCTTGCCGATGCAGCCCGCAATGCTTGGGTAGACGTAGAATGCGCCGTCGGGGACAGGGCATTCAATGCCAGCGGCGTCGTTCAACATAGACACAACCAGATCGCGACGGCGTTGGAACAGTGCGCGGTTGCTTTCGAGGAAATCTTGTGTGCCGTTCAAGGCCTCAACTGCAGCCCACTGGCTGATGGTGCAAGGGTTGGACGTGGACTGGCTTTGCACTTTGCGCATTGCATTGATGAGAGCAACTGGTCCGCCCGCATAACCGATCCGCCAGCCCGTCATTGCATAGGCCTTTGACACACCATTGGTGGTCAATGTGCGATCATAGAGTTGCGGTTCAACCTGCGCGGGGGAGCAGAATTTGAAGTCCCCATATGAAAGGTGTTCGTACATATCATCCGACATTACCCAAACATGGGGGTGACGCAGCAAAACGTCTGTCAGCGCCTTTAGCTCTTCCCAGCTGTAGCCCGCGCCCGTTGGATTGGACGGTGAGTTAAAGATCAGCCATTTGGTCTTGTCGGTAATCGCCGCCTCAAGCTGTTCTGGCGTCAGTTTGAAACCGGCCTCAAGCGAGGCTTCGGCGATAACTGGAGTTCCGCCAGCCAGCAGAACCATATCGGGATAGCTGACCCAATAGGGGGCAGGAATTACGACCTCGTCGCCCTCGTTCAGGGTGGCCATCAGTGCATTATAAAGGATCTGCTTACCGCCCGTGCCGACTGAAATCTGGTTCGGTTGGTATGAAAGGTCATTCTCGCGTGCGAACTTATCACAGATTGCTTGCTTCAGCTCGGGGATACCGTCAGGGGCCGTGTATTTCGTCTTACCGGCATTGATTGCGGCGATCCCTGCGTCTTTGATATTCTGCGGCGTGTCAAAGTCAGGTTCACCAGCGCTAAGGCTGATGACGTCTTTGCCTGCGGCCTTCAGTTCACCGGCTTTGGTGTTCATTGCAATGGTCGGGGACGGTTTGACGCGGTCGAGTGTCGCAGAAAGGAAGGGCATTTGGGGCCTCGTGTAGCAAGATCGGTTAAGACCTGTCATATGGGGCGGGGTAGGCGCTGGCAACGCGCAATTCAGATAAGGCACGAGCATGACTGACGTAGACGACAATCACGATTGGTACAGTGAAGAAACGGCAACGTTTGGAGATCGCTTGGCTGCAGCACGCGAGGCTGCCAAGCTGAGCCAAAAAGGGCTGGCACAGAGGGTCGGTGTCAAAAACAGCACGATGCGCAATTGGGAAAATGACTTAAGTGAACCGCGTGCGAACCGACTAAGCATTCTTGCAGGCATTCTAGGGGTTTCGCTTAGCTGGCTTTTGACCGGCGAGGGCGAAGGCGTCGAGGCTCCCGAAGAAGAGGACCAGGTGGCACCTGACATGACGGTATTACTGACTGAACTGCGGTCGGTACGTGCACAAATGGCGGTGTCTGCTGAACGTCTGGCATTGCTGGAAAAACGGTTCCGAGCGGTGGGGAAATCATGAGCGAAGAATTGGACGTAATGCGAAAACGGCTGCACATGCGGTCTATCCGGCGCGGCATCAAAGAAATGGATATCATTTTAACGGCTTTCTCTGAGGCGCATTTGGCAGATCTGGGTGAACCGCAGTTGCAGCAATATGATGCGCTGCTATCAGAAAACGATCATGATTTATATCAATGGGTTACGGGGCAGGTGGTAGAGCCGGACCACTATTCGGGTTTGATGGAGAAGATCCGTGAAGGTGCCGTTGGCCTGACCAAACCCTAGTTCGAAGCCCTCTATCGATCATATCGAATTTCCAGCAATTTAACGGAATATTTTACCTCCGCATGGCAATCGAGTCGCAGACAATTTTGTGACGGAGTTTAAGATGAGCCTGCATTCGCTGCCGCCTAATTCCAGCACGGCCCCCAGCGGGGCTGAGGCTGAATTCATGACGACCTATCTCGATGCCTTGACCTTGGTCGAGCGGTTGCATCGACTGCTGTTGGACGTGATCAAAGACGAATTCGAACGGGTTGGCGTATTGGAAATCAATGCTGTTCAGGCATTGTTGCTGTTCAATATCGGCGACAACGAAGTCACCGCCGGGGAATTGAAAAGCCGGGGGTACTATCAAGGCAGCAATGTGAGTTACAATCTCAAGAAGTTGGTCGAAATGGGCTACATGCACCATCAACGCTGCGAGATTGACCGCCGTTCAGTGCGTGTTCGTCTCACCGAAAAGGGGCGAGGTGTCCGTGATGTCGTGTCGCGCCTCTTTGCAAATCACGCAACGGGGCTGCAAGAACGTGGTGTATTAGATATGAATGGCCTCGATGAGATTGCCACGGCGTTGCGCCGCGTTGAGCGATATTGGACCGACCAAATTCGCTATATCTACTAGGGCTTTAGGCGCCCACACGAAACCAAACATGGTTCGGGGGCGCCTCAGGGCTTGATCTGACGGTGGTCGATGTCAGCTATGAATAGCCTTTTGGAACTTACCAGTGACCTGTGTTTTCCATACTTGCCCAAGGTTCCGCAGGGGCGAGTCTGTCACCCTCTTGCAAGAGCTCAATCGATACGTTGTCTGGGCTGCGGACAAATGCCATATGGCCATCGCGTGGCGGGCGGTTGATGGTGACGCCATTGTCCATAAGTGTTTGACAAAGATCGTAAATATTTTCGCATGTATAGGCGAGATGACCAAAGTGTCGGCTGTCGGACGGCAGCGCATCATCACCGTCCCAGTTGTAAGTTAATTCTACGTCGGCATGACCGTCAGCCTGATCCGGCGGGCACAAAAAGACCAGCGTAAACCGCCCGCCCTCATGGTCTGTTCGTTTTCGTTCAACAAGTCCGAGCAGTTTGTAGAATGCAATTGAAGCGTCCAAGTCTTTGACGCGGACCATCGTGTGTAGATACTTTAGGGACATGTGACCTCCTAGGTTATTAGTCGGAACCTATCATGGATGTAACAGACGACCAGTCGTTAGAAGCTGGATCGGAAATTTAATCCAACTTGCACGCCTTCAGTGTCAAACCGTGGCACGGATGAATCTGTGCGCCGACCTAGAACTGTGACCACGGGTTGGAATCCGAAGAAATCTACTTTGTTAACGCCGACGTCAAACCGGAGCGACGAAATCCGATCTTCGCGACCTGCGGGGTCATAGGCGGAGGTTTCATAGACGCGGAACTGTTCGGAATAGCTAGTTTCTAGGTCGATCCCTTCGATGATATCACCGAAGTCATACCTCACCCCAATCGTGGTGTCGCGATATGCAAGATCGGTGGTATCGGATGTTGCACGGGCGAGTTGCGCATTGAGGCCAAGCACGTCGCTATTGCCCAGCGTACGCGACCAACGGCTGCGTATTGAATAGGTCAAAATTTCCGTATCGCTCCCGTGGCGTGACGTGTGGCGCAGCCCGCCAGAGAAGGACAGGCGGTCCTCATTGGCTAAGGTAAAACCTGTTCCAAGGGTCGCATCGACTTCGAATTGGTAAGGATCCCCCCCCGACCAAGCGTTTGAGAGGCTCAATCTTGCGAAATAAGGGTTAGCGGATCCTTGTGGGCGCCATTCATGCAATATGCCGGTCGAGACCTTATAGTAAGACAGGCTTTCGCCGGTGACGTCGGGCGCAGTGTCCCGTGCCTCAGATGACATGATGTAAGTGCGGCCAAACAAGCCAAACTCGAGCGATGTGCGGTTGGTTTCCGATTGGGCGATGCGGTAGCGTAGGTCAGTCTGGAGCGACAGTTCCAACCCCGCTAGGGGGCGTTCATCGGCTGGGACTAGCCATTCGATTTCCCCCAAAACACCCGGTAAATAAGCAAAGCTGATGGTTTGATTTGCATTACCCGAATTTACATTGCTCGATGGGGCGAGCCCGAAGCTAAGTTCTACGGCAAGAGGGTTTGCGCGCCGCACGCGGCGAAATGCCTGCACGGCGACCTGTTCGGCTTGGGTATTTGGTGCGAACTGGATCGCGCGTCGTAACCAAAATTGTGATCGCGTGAACCGTTCAGATTGTGCCAAGACATCCGCCATGGCGAGAGAGGCGAGGTAGTTCTGTGCCGGTGTTTGCGCTGCGGTTTTGGCAGAGCGAGCCGCCGCTATTGCCGCATCTTGATTGCCAAGCGCAATTTCTGCCCGTGCCAGTGCGACCAGCGATGCGACATCGTTTGGGTTCGCGTTCACAAGGCTCAATGCGATCTCACGCGCGGCAGCTGGCTGACGCGCGTCGATCAATTGACCCGCCAAGGTTCGCGCTTCTTGCGGTGTAATCCGTTGTCCCGTGGTCTGTGCCGTTGTGTCAGTCGGCATCCCGCCAACACACAACACCAAAGCGACAAAGGCGGCCCGCGCCCCAGCCACGATAGAAAAACGCGGCTTGATCATGGGTTAGGGCTGCAGGTCGGTGACATAAACGCCGATTTCGCGCGCTTGGTATTCAGTTTCGATATCGACGCTTTCTGTTGAGGTGCCGCGAATATTTGCACCAATCGGCAAATCCGCCGCAGTCACTGTCAAAAGACCTACGTCAATCCCAGCGTTGACTTGCGCTTGGATAGTGTCGGCATCTGCAACGTCATAGCCATTTGTTTCATTCAAATTGCCATCTAAGTCTTCCCAGACAACAACTTCGAATTGGACAGTTTGAATGTCGGCCACACCTTCGATGATGAGATATCCACCCATCTCTTCGGCGTTCGGTCCTGCGATCAAGCCGTCATGAGTTCCGTTATCGCGGACTGAACCATCGTAGTAAGTCGAGGCCTGGCCATCCGCCCAAACGCCGGTGTCGGTATCAAAGGTCACGGATTCAATCGAGATATCAGGCAAGTCGCCGACCATTTGATCGCCATTTGCGTCCCGCGTCCGGTTTTCAACATAGCCTACGATTGTACCCTGCTGGCCCTCAAGAGGGTCAATATCCGGAACATCGAGAAAGAGCGTCACGTCACCGCGGATCAACTCAATGCCACCGCGTTCGTCATATGTACGCGTGCCGGCGTAGACGCCGACATAGGTATAAGACCCCTGAAAATCGTCAGGTGTGTCGTATTCATCTCTATTAACATTGGCGCCAGCAAATCCGAAATTGGCCCAGTCCTGGCCAGCAGCGGACGTCGCTTCTAGGTAGTCGCTTCTGACCATAACGGCGTAGTACTGCATTTCGCCGCTGATCGTTTCTTCGGTGTTTTGGAAAATGTTAGTGGTTTGACCATCGGCATTGGTTGTGCTCGCACCCGCTATATCATCGTAGACGCCATCGGGTCCGTCAAAAGGCAGGTTGTTGATAACCAGCGTATCATCGGTCGGGTCATTTGGGGTGTCGTTGTCATCGTAATCGACCGAATTCATGGTCAAGTTCCGAGTGGGTTCATAAGCAAACTTGTTGTCTACGGATGTATTGGGATCATTGGCATCCACCAGTTCAGTTTCGCCAGTATCCTCGTTCGTTGCCACGATGTCATCTTGAAACGGATTCTTCCCATCACACCCTGCCAAGAGGGCCGCTATCGAAAGTGCGGTAATAATTCTGCTCATAACGGCCGTCCCCGGATCAATGCTGCGCTGTTTGCGTTCTTATCGAGCATAGTCCGAAATTGACGCGCCCAAGTCAACGCGTGGTTGACGAGAAACTCCACCGCATGTGGCGGTTTTCGCCACAATATTGCGTAGATATAGTATGTGAGGTGCTTCAGGGCAGAATCACTGCCTGCGATTTGTTTCAAAACAGGGGACAACCACTTTCATATGACTTTCCCTCCCGTTGGCGGGCTGCGCGTTCTGTCAGGCAGCATTTTTGCTGCCCAAAGGGGGCGATAATCGGATGGCGTATCGATCTAATCCTCGGCATGATGGCCGGGTGAAAACATAAGAAACGAGGACTAAAGTGCGGCAATACCACGAAGCATTGAACACGATTCTGGAGAACGGCGAAGAGTCCTCGGATCGGACTGGGACGGGGACGCTGTCTTATTTTGGGCTGCAATCGCGCTATCGTCTCGCGGACGGATTTCCGTTGGTCACAACGAAGAAACTGCACCTGCGCTCCATTATACATGAACTTCTGTGGTTCTTGTCTGGTGATACGAACATCAAATACCTGAAAGAAAACGGCGTTTCGATCTGGGATGAATGGGCCGATGAAAATGGAGACCTTGGCCCAGTGTACGGCCATCAGTGGCGCTCTTTTCCCGCGCTTGAACCGACAGATCAGCGACTCGACGGTGAACCGTTGTTTAAAGGTCGCGAGATCGACCAGATTTCCAATCTCGTAGAGATGATCAAAACGTCGCCAGACAGCCGCCGTCTTATCGTTTCGGCATGGAACCCTGGTGATGTGCCGCGCATGGCTTTGCCGCCATGTCATACGATGTGGCAGGTCCGTATCATTAACAACAAACTGCACCTGCAATTGTACCAACGTTCAGCCGACATGTTCTTGGGTGTACCGTTTAACATCGCTTCTTATGCGCTTTTGCAGGTGATGCTGGCCCATGTGACAGGCTATGAGCCTGGCGATTTCGTGCACACCTTGGGGGATGCCCACATCTATTCCAACCACATGGAGCAAGTGCAATTGCAGCTGTCCCGTACCCCCAAAGCGTTGCCTGAGATCAAGATCAATCGCGACGTGACCTCGATCTTCGATTTCCGCTATGAGGATTTCGATATCATTGGCTACGACCCTGATCCTGCAATTCGCGCACCAGTGGCGGTTTAGATTATGATTACATTGATTGTCGCCCGCGATGAAAACGGTGCCATTGGCCGAGACGGGACGATCCCTTGGGACATCCCCGAGGACCTGAAATCCTTTCAGCGTGAAACTTTGGGCGGTGCGCTCATCATGGGACGTAACACGTGGGACAGCCTACCGTTCAAACCGCTACCCAAGCGCCTGAATGTGGTGGTGTCGTCCCAACCGGGCGCTGCGGAGACCGTTGTGTCTTCGGTCGCGGAGGCCGTGCAATACGCGTCCGATCAAGGCTACGCCCGCATCTACGGCATCGGCGGCGCTGGGATTTATTCCGAGATGCTGATGATTGCAGACCGGCTTCTGATTTCGGACGTCGAGATGACGGTCAAGGACGCGGACACTTACTTCCCCGAGGTCGATCTGAACGACTGGCGACTTGTGAATGAACGGGTGCTGCGGGAAGAGGGGCCGAAGTGCGTGGTTCGGGAGTTTTTGCGGGGGTAGAAGAGGGTGAAACCACCCCTTAAGTAGATTGACTGCTTTTGGTCAATACTTAAAGATGAGTGAAGATGCGCGGGAGGCTACAGGGATGAGAAAAAGCGAGCAGCGTGAGACTATGGGAGCTTGTGGAGGTGAGTGAAGCGAAACTTCAACTGGTAAATTATGCATTGGCCGATGTGGAAAATGCTCTACGCGATCAAAGTAGTACGCTTCATAATTTGCGAATTAGAACATCATACCTGCTCACACTCAATGGCCTTGTATTATCATTCTTTGCGCGAGATTTCTTTTCAATAGGTCGAGTGGCCACTAACAACGCTGAACAGAGTGATTCTTTGCTAATCGGTTGGATTGCCATCGGCTTCGCCGTCGTTGCTGTTGTGCTTTGCATAATGATACTTATCCCTAAGGGAGGATGGGTTTTTTCCAACTCAACGAAGGACTTCTTGGAAAAGTACGTTTTCGTAGACGAGGAAGTTGATGAGCTTGAAAGTAAAGCTATGGTCTCACTAATGAGGTTCGACCACTACAAATTAAACGAGGGAAAGCTGACAGCGCTTCAGTCTCTTTTCTTATTCGCGGCGATACTGGTTTTTTGCCAAATGTTATTTTGGATTATTGGAGAAATATTATGAGCGATGAAGAAACGGAGTCTGGCGAAGCAAATAAATCGACGCCTCAAACGGAAAAAAAATATGACAGGAAGCACTTTGATAAAATCACCGCTCGGTCCCGTGACACGGGAAAAGTGACTCTTAATTTTGAAACTCGCTCTGCGCAGCCGAACCAGCGACTTGCTAGATTGGCCAAAGATGCGAAAAATCGTAACACGGGCTCGGAAAGCGCATAGAGTTGCTGCCTCCCGATGGCGGGTCAGGGGCGTCGCTAGCCGATAGGGTGGTGGTTTTTCAGATGAATTTTGGGCACAGTCCCTCAAACAACAGAAAGCCAAACCTCATGATCCTTTACGGCCTACCAACGTGCACCGACTGTAAGAAAGCGCTTAAGGCGTTTGAGGACGAGGGGATCAAGGTCACCTTCCGTGATGTGCGGGCAGAGCCACTTTCAGAAGAAGAGTGGGCAGCCCTGATAGCTGAGTTCGGTGACAATCTGGTGGATCGGAAATCCCAAGCCTTTCGCAACTTAAACGCTTGGATGAAAGAAAGCGAAGCCGAGGCCCAGCTGGCCGATACTCCAGCCGTCATGGCGCGGCCAGTCATAACGGACGGAACCAAGTTTACGGTGGGGTGGGGCGAAGCCACGAAAGCAGAATGGCTCTAGTGCGCACAGATCGCTGAAATTCGTTAACGAATTGCACGATGCCACGTCGATTCGCGCAAAAATGAGGCGGCACCTGCCTGCTCGCGGCCAAATTTGTTAACTATTCAGCCGTTTTTGGGAAGCAATAAGCGAAAATTATTCAATTTGTTTCGTTTTTTGCGGTAATTGGCACTTTTCCGACGTTTTTTATAAGTCACTGAAAACAAAAGAAAACCGTTTTCCGAATCGGAGAGTCAATACATGTGACGCTACGTGCTTTGGGGAATGGATATTTATTGTTCCCGCTTTGGTCAGTCGTTTCGCCCTGTAGAAAGGTTGCATCACCAAAAACCTATGGGGGCTAAAGTGAAAACGACATTAACGAGTTCGAAACCAACACATACTTTTCCTAAAATCCGTACGGATCTTTTGGACCGCCTGTCCGACACTGCCGACGGACTTGTAAAGAACGATCCGCCTGCGCCTGTTAAGAAGCGGTGGTTCTTCCACTGATTTGAAATGTATCAGGTGCGGGGAATGGGAAATCCATTCTCCCCTGATATTGTAACGAGGAGGTTGTCATATGTATTGCATGAAAAATCAAACAACACAGCACAACCCATTGTACCCGCTGACGCCCCAGCAGGTACGAGATTTATTCAGAAAACTGATAGATCAGGAAGCGAAGAAGGCTTAGCCTGCTTGCAAGTTGCCTGCCATCTGACGCCCGTCACGACCTTCAATCAGGTCATATTCGATAGGCATATCATCCGCCAAACCTGTTAGTCCGGACTGCTCTACAGCAGAGATGTGTACAAACACATCTGCACCGCCTGTCTCAGGTGCGATAAATCCAAAGCCTTTGGTTGTGTTGAACCATTTTACTGTGCCTTTGGCCATTTTCTTCTCCTTAATATTGTCTTTAGGGCGCCGCACGGCGAGCCCTTGCGCTACCGTTAAGACTTGAATGAAAAAGGCAAATGACAATCCTGAGAAATCAGGGGATGATACGAAAAATGATTAAAACGGAGGCAGTCTTGCGGTTCTTTGGCTTAAAAACATGTGATACGTGTCGCAAGGCACTCAAGCAGCTTGCTGACCGCGAGGTCGAAGTCATCGACGTTCGTGCCGATGGCGTAAGTGCTGCAGATCAAGCAGCAATGATCAATGCGTTTGGGGCAGGGGTTCTTAACACCCGATCCACAACGTGGCGGGGATTAAGTGAAGAAGACCGTGCCCGCGATCCAGCCGCGCTTTTGGCGGCCCACCCGACCTTGATGAAACGTCCTATGATCGAGGTTGATGGCGCATGGTATCAAGGTTGGACACCTGCTACCAAGGCCGAAATAGGAGTAGAATAATGCGTAACGCAGCAGCCATCTTAGGCATCATTGCAGGGATCATGGGCATCTTCGTCGGCTTGTTCGGCTACGGCTGGGTCAGCCTGACCAATGAGGTGCCCGAAGCAAGCCAATTAGGCATGTTTGAACGCCCCGGATTTGTTCAATTCGCAAGTTTTGCCGCG
The DNA here is from genome assembly GCF_021532625.1 of Octadecabacter algicola. Taxonomy (GTDB): domain Bacteria; phylum Pseudomonadota; class Alphaproteobacteria; order Rhodobacterales; family Rhodobacteraceae; genus Octadecabacter; species Octadecabacter algicola. Next base: position 1,152,643 of record NZ_JAKGAR010000001.1, on the reverse strand, counting down.
CCGCTGGCCTGCATCGCGGGTGGTGCGATGGCCAAGGCGCGCGCGCTGTGGGGCGGGATCGCCCTGCTGATTGGTGCAGGGCTGTTCTATGCCGCCTTTGGTTTTAATGTGGCGACGATGTTCCCGATCGGGTTCGCCGGCTTGGGCGGCATCCTAGCGATAGCCGCCGGCAAGCCGGATGAAGACGTCGCGCACTTTTAACGGTTTTTGCTGAGCAGGCGGTCCACGGACAATGGGCCGCCACCTTTTAGCACCAGCGTCACCAGAACAACCATCCAGAACGCACGTTGGTCCAAGATCGCGCCGGTTGGCAGCCCGTCAAACCATTTGCCCAGCGTTTCGGTATGCGCAATCCCGCCGTGGCCGTACAGGTCGGTAAGGGATTGAACGACTACAAAGCCAATCATGCCGAGTGCCGCAAAGCGGGTGAACAACCCGATCACGATCAGCAGGGGCAAGATGTATTCTGCCAAGGTACCTGCAACAACGACCGCCCAATGGAAGGTCGACATTTGGCTGATGTCATAGCCAACGGCCTCCATCGCCTTTGGGAAGATCTGCGCGTAGCCGCCGACGCCGGGTGAAAACGGCGTACCATCCCATTTAGTGTTCGCGGAGTTCCAGAAATAGAACAACAACGTCGCAGCAAAGACGAAACGGGCCAAAGTAGGTAGGATCGCCGCTGCAGAGGCGTTTAGGGATTGGGTGATGCGGTCATAAGTTGCGAACATGGTATTGGTCTTTCAGGTCTTGAGGGAAATCAGTGCATTGCGGGATAAAAGAAGGCCGAGAAGCGGGCCAAGATCAAAGCCAGCGTCGCCACTTTGGAGGGCTTGGCCCAACGGTTGTCCGCCGATCAGGGCTTGGGTGACGGCGGCTTGTTCTTGCGTCAACGCATCGACCATTGGGTCAAATTCGGGGCGCGTTACCAGTGCTGGTTGCGCGACTTTTGCGATATCGCCGCCCGATGTATTGGCCGCCCAAATGGACTGTAGCGGGTAACGCGACGGGATCAGGTAAACAGAAGGCGCAAAGGCGAAAGTCACCTGCGGCAGGCTGTCAGGGGCGATTTGGGCCAATGCATCCGCTGCAATCGGGGTCGCATCGCTGGCGTGATAGCTGTGGCGCAAGGCCAGCTCAAGACGGGCCACATCTGGCAAATAGGGCACGGATTGTGCTGGGCCGAACCCCGCAAGGAATTCCGGCATCTCTTCGCCGTAAAACATCATCACAGGTGAAGTCGGTGGGTGTGCCCGCAGATAAACCCCTGCCATTGCGCGAAAAAAGTCATCGCCGACGAGCTTGGCAACGACGGGAAAGGCAGCCCCCAATGCGTCTGTCAGGCTCACCGCGACATTGTTGCGGTATACGTCAAACCGTTTGATGGCCTGTACACCGTCAGGGTTTCGCACACCTTCTGGCGGTGGGCTAGCAGGGTCCAGAAGGGCCGTCCGAAATTCCGTCTGCGTCGTGATCATGCGAGCACCGAAAGGGCGGCGTCAGCGCGTTTGGTTTCTTCGACCAGAACAGACCATTCAGGGACATCGGTGTCCCATTCGATCAACAATGGCTTGGGGCCGGATTTGGCCAAGGTGTAGTCAAGCAGTGCCCAAACAGGATCGACGACTTCAGCGCCGTGGCTGTCGATAAGCATGGGCGCACCTGTTTCATCTTCATCCTCATCGTGGCCGCCAAGGTGAATTTCCTTAACAGCATTAAGGGGGTAGTCGTCGATGTAGCCTTGCGGGGAATAGCCAAGGTTCACGGCGGACACGAAAACGTTGTTCACATCCAACAACAGCCCACAGCCCGTTCGCGTCACGATTTCAGAAAGGAAATCTGTTTCGGACATGTCGCTTTCGGCGAAGGCGAGGTAGCTGGACGGGTTTTCAAGAAGCATCTGGCGTCCAAGCACAGATTGCACTTCGTCAATGTGATCGGCAACGCGGGTGACGGTTGCCGCCGTGTAGGGCAGGGGCAGAAGGTCGTTCAGAAACGCGCTTTCGTGGGTCGACCACGCAAGGTGTTCGGAAAAACTGGCAGGGTTCAGCCAGTCACACAGGGTTTTCAAACGTGCAAGGTGGTCGGCATCCAAGCGGCCTTCGCCGCCAATGCTTAGACCTACACCGTGGACGGAAAACGGAAATTGTTCGGAGAGGTGGCGCAATTGCGCGAGTGGACGGCCACCCATGCCCATATAGTTTTCAGCATGAATTTCGAGCCAGCCGACGGGGCCTGCGTCTTTCATGATGTCATTAAAGTGCTGGGCCTTGTAGCCGACACCTGGGCGATTGGGCAGGGAGGGGTGTCGCGTGGCATCAAGCATGGTCAGGCTCCTTTAAGGTATGGCGCCCACCCTAATGCGGATGGGCGCCAAAGTCATGAAACGATCTGGATCAGCTTATGCTGGGATGTCGCGGTCCAGCTCAGTCAATGAACCCATGCGCTCTGGGGAGTCGCCCATAGCTTCGATTGTTGTTGTTTCACATGTGCCCGCTGGAACGAATGTCCAAGCGTTGCCTTGGTAATCAACAGTGGATGTACCGGCGCATGTTGTGCCTGGGCCAGCTGCACAGTCGTTTTCACCAGCAAGGGAAATACCGAAGCACTTTTCGTTTTCCTGAGCGTGAGCTGCTGTGGACAGGCCAGCGATTGCTGTTGCTACGGAAGCTGCGAGTGCGAGTGTAGTTGTTGTCTTGGACATGGGATAATTCCTGTTGTTCAGTTGCAGATATGCGCCGTGATTGGCGACTTCCTAACTTTATGCTGGAGCTGGCTTAACAAGCCATTCACGGGCGCGTGTATCGCGTGTGCGTTATCTGATGTCAGAACGTAGCGGTTCGGATTTCCATAAAAATAAGGCCCGACCGTCAAAGACGATCGGGCCTGTAACACTGCTGCGGTGCAGAATGTTACAAAAGATCGGGTGGTGTGGCCGATTTTTGCAGGTCTTCAAGGATCGCATCCATAGATGTTACAGATGTTTGCTTCTCACCAAGGCGGCGAACTGAGACTGTACGCTCTTCAACCTCGCGTGCACCGCATGCCAGAATCACCGGAACCTTGCCCAAGCTGTGTTCACGGACCTTATAGTTGATCTTCTCGTTGCGGATGTCGGCCTCGGCCCGCACGCCAACGGCTCTCAAGGCAGCGACGACTTCTTGCACATAATCATCCGCGTCCGAGATGATGGACGCCACAACAACCTGACGCGGTGCAAGCCAGAACGGTAGCTTTCCTGCGTGCTCTTCGATCAAGATACCGATGAATCGCTCGAAGGACCCGAGCGTCGCACGGTGCAACATAACAGGGCGGTGCTTTTCGCCATCCTTGCCGATATAGTTCGCATCCAACCGTTCAGGCAGGTTGCTATCAACCTGCAAAGTACCGCACTGCCACTCTCGACCAATTGCATCGGTCAAAGTGAATTCCAACTTCGGACCATAGAACGCGCCTTCGCCTTCAAGGATTTCGAAGTCGTGGCCAGCGGCCTTACAGGCATCTCCCAAGGCTTCTTCCATCCGGTCCCAGACCTCATCCGAACCAATCCGCTTTTCAGGGCGGGTGGACAGTTTGATGCTCCAGTTGTCAAAGCCAAGGTCAGAGTAGACCGTGGACAGGAAGTCGATGAAGGTTTTGGTTTCGTCCGTGATCTGATCTTCAGAACAGAAGATGTGGCCATCGTCTTGCGTAAAGCCACGTACACGCATGATACCGTGCAAGGCACCAGATGGCTCGTAACGTGCGCATGATCCAAACTCGGCCATGCGCAAAGGCAGGTCGCGGTAAGATTTCAAACCTTGGTTAAACACCTGCACGTGGCACGGGCAGTTCATTGGCTTAAGCGCGTTGACCGCTTTCTCACGTGCGTGATCTTCGTCCACTTCGACGATAAACATGTTCTCTTGGTACTTGTCCCAGTGGCCGGACGCTTCCCAAAGCTTACGATCCACAACCTGTGGAGTGTTCACCTCTACATAGTCGCCAGCCTCTTGTTTGCGTCGCATGTAATCTTGCAGGGTTGTATAAACCTTCCAGCCGTTCGGATGCCAGAACACCTGACCGGGGGCTTCTTCTTGCATGTGGAACAAGCCCATTTCTTTACCCAGCTTGCGGTGGTCGCGTTTGGCCGCTTCCTCCAACATGTTCATGTGGGCCTTGAGCTGTTCTTTATTCTGGAATGCCACACCGTAGATCCGTTGCAACATCGCGCGGTCGCTATCGCCACGCCAGTAGGCGCCAGCGATGGACATCAGTTTCCATGAATCGCCCGGAACTTGGCCCGTGTTTTGCAAGTGAGGACCGCGGCACAGGTCCTGCCAATCGCCGTGCCAATACATGCGCAATGGCTCGTCGCCTGGAATGGCGTCGATCAGTTCGACCTTATAGGGTTCGCCCTTGTCTTTATAATGCTGGATTGCAACATCGCGGTCCCACACTTCGGTGCGGACGGCGTCGCGTTTGTTGATGATCTCTTTCATTTTCTTTTCGATCACCGCGAGGTCTTCTGGTGTGAAGGGTTCCTTACGATCAAAGTCGTAATACCAGCCGTCTTTGATAACGGGTCCAATGGTCACCTGAGTATCAGGCCAAAGTTCCTGCACCGCGCGCGCCATGATGTGCGCGAGGTCGTGACGGATCAATTCCAGCGCAGGTTCTTGGTCCTTCATAGTGTTGATGGCAATGGATGCATCGGCATCGATCGGCCACTGCATATCCCAGTGCTGACCGTTTACAGTCGCAGAGATTGCCTTTTTCGCGAGGGACGATGCAATAGATGCAGCAACCTCAGCAGGGGTTACGCCTGCGTCGTAGTCACGTGAATTGCCGTCAGGAAATGTAAGGGAGATCTGGGCCATGCTATGGGCTCCTCGTCAGTTTGGCGCCTACAAAGCGCCCGGTTGCGGGTTATGTGTTCGCGCTTGAAATGGGGACTTTTGCGGTCTGGGTCAAGACCTGTTTGTTTCGCGGCCAAGCGCGTGGCAATCTCGCCGCAAATCAGGAGACAATCCAATGCGACACTTCGACGAGATCCTCGCCATTTCCGCTGATCGTAAAGGGGGCGAAGCCGTTGTGTGGGAAGGCATGAGCCTGCCCAAATCTCGTGATGCAATCGCCGCTATTCCGGGTGAACAATGGCTGGCCGCTTTCGCGGAAGGAATATTCCAAACCGGCTTGGCGTGGACTGTCGTGCAAAACAAGTGGCCGGGCATTTTGGAAGCCTTTCACGGGTTTGACGTTGGGCGGATTGCGTTCATGTCGCCTGACTGGTTCGACGAATTGATCACCGACACGCGGGTGATCCGCAGCGCCCCGAAAATCCGCGCCATTCAGGAAAATGCTGTGATGATCCAAGAGGCAGGCGACTTTGGCGCCTTTATCGCCGACTGGCCCAAGGATGACTTTGCGGGTTTGATGATTTGGCTAAAGAAGAATGGATCGCGTTTGGGCGGATCCGTGGGCGCTTATGCGCTGCGCCGCCTTGGTGCCGACAGCTTCTTGTTGTCGCGTGATGTGGTCGCTCGGCTGGTCGCCGAAGGTGTAATCGACAAAGCCCCGACATCCCTGAAAGCAATGTCAGCGGTCCAAGGCGCGTTCAATACGTGGGTCGACCAGTCCGGTCGCAGCTTGACGGAAGTGAGCCGCGTTTTGGCATGTAGTATTGATAGCTAGAAGAAGATTGCACATGCAGAGAACGGCAGGTTTGACCCCTGCCAAACCGATGCTGCGGGCTGAACCAATGTCCTCGATACATGCAGGACATGAGTGGCCCATGGACGCCTAGCTGAATCAGGTGTGGCTGACGACGTATCCGACAAGGTTTCCGTCGAGAGTATAACTTTGACCAGCAGCCCAGCCCTTTTCACTAAGAGCATCCCGTACCTGATCGCCGCTGATGTGTTTGTCATGGGACTTTTTATTGCAGGTGACAATCATCACTTCCTGCTGTTGCTCGGAATTCTTAGCGAGCCAGTTCCGAAGCTCCAGTTCTGATGAGACTTTTATCCGCTTCAGTTTTGGAATGATCATGGCATGCAACCCTATAAGACTTGCCGTTCATTATAGGATCAAGCGGTTATCAGCGCAAACTCGGCCAAGGTCGGCTTCGTCCGCACAGCGGACGTTTGAGTGGGATGTAGTGATGTCCTGACGGGCTGCCATCAGGACATCAGAGCTTCTTACGCTGCAGCGAACACCGAATAAGCCATGATTAGGACGCAGACATACCCAAGCACAAAGATGATTGGTCGCAACGGCAGCTTCGCAAGACCTGTGATCATGCCGACAGCATGGGCGATGCGCAGCCAGAAAAATGCGATGGCCGTCCAGTAGGTCAGGGCGGTGAAGCCATCCAAACGGTCGATGATCAGCACGAGGATCGCAAAGGGGAACGCCTGTTCCAACAGGTTGAGGTGTGCCCGAAACGCGCGGTGCACCCACGGTTTCATCTTTGTGACGTCATGAGGGCGGGTGAACCCGTCGACTGCGCCTTCGTCATTGTTTGAGCCGACAATAAACGGAATCCACAGCGACGCCGCAAGGATCATAAGGCAGGTCAATATGCCAAGTTCGGTTGGGAAGTTTTCCATGAGTTTAGGTCCTTACATTGCCGCCTTAAGCGGTTCACCGGTTTCAAGAAATGATTTGAGGGAGGCCGCCAAACGCGCCCAACCTTCGGCAAAGCCTTCTTGGCCCGGTGCCATATCGTAGTGTTCGATTGTCAGCTTGCAGGTGTCGCCCTGCGGTTCGATCAAATACACCATGTGGCTGGGCGGGGCGTCGGGACCCATGAACAGCGGTTCAAATGTCATCGCGATTTTGGATTTAGGATCGAGGGCGGTTGTGACCTGTCGCAACATCGCTTCGCCATGCGGCAGGATAAAGGTCGTTTCCTCGCCCACAGTGGCGTTGCCTTGCACGGTGTTACAAGCGAAGTGGTAACGCGCCATGTCATCGGCTTGGGTTAGGGCATCCCAAAGGGCGTCTTGGGTGCAGCGTATAAAGGTTTGCATCATAAAATCGGGTTTTGACATCGAAGTGTCCTTTTCAAGTTTGGTTTTCAGATCGCTTAGGGCCTTGGCTTGGGGTTGCAGAAAGGGCGCGACCCAGCGGTCCATGACATCCTGCAGGGGCAGCGCGTTGAGGTAATGATGCTTGAACCGACCGGATTTGCGCGTGACGATGAGGTTCGCATCCTCCAGCAGCTTGAGGTGTTTCATCACCCCGAACCGCGACATCGACAAAGAGGCTTCGAGCTCAGTGAGAGTCTGACCATCGCGACGGCGAAGTGCATCAAGCAATTCGCGGCGGGTTGGATCGGAGAGGGCTTTGAAGATGTTTTCCATGGGGCTCTTATATGTGAGTGTTTAATCACGTGACAATAGGGTAACGTGATTTACCTCGTGCTAAGTCTGCGTTAGGATCGCCGTGATAATAAGTAGAGCTTTGAAATGACTGATACATTCACCACCACCAAGGGGCGCAAGATTGCCTATAATCTGACTGAAGGACAGGGCCCAGCCGTGGTGTTCTTGGGTGGTTTCAAGTCGGATATGGCCGGCACAAAGGCTGTTTTTCTCGAAGATTGGGCAAAGAATCAGGGCCGCGCGTTTCTGCGATTCGACTATTCGGGCCACGGAGAAAGCAGCGAAGCCTTTGAGGATGGTTGCATCGGTGATTGGTTTGAGGATGCCTGTGAAGCGATCGAGCTGATCGATGGTCCGTTGGTTTTGGTAGGTTCCAGCATGGGTGGCTGGATTTCATTGCAAATTGCGCGTGCGCATCCCGAACGAGTGGCGGGGCTGGTCGGGATCGCTGCTGCGCCTGATTTTACAGAAGACGGTTTCTGGGCAAATTTCACACCGGAGCAAAAGGCAGAATTGGCCCACGAGGGTAAGGTCGCGCTGCCGTCAGACTACGGTGACCCTTATATCATCACTAAACGCCTGATCGACGAAGGCCGTGACAGGTTGGTTCTACGCACTCCATTGTCGCTGCCGTTTGCCGTTAGGTTCTTACAAGGCACAGCCGATACATCGGTTACGACAGCGACGGCGATCCAGCTTTTGGATCACGCGGACAGCCCTGATATGCGGCTCACGCTTGTGGACGGTGCGGATCATTCGTTTTCCGCGCCAGACTGTTTGCCACTGATCACCCAAGCCATCGAGGATGTGACCTTACGTTTCGCTATGGATTGATCGAGTCATCGGCCTAATGTCCCCCAACAATCCTTGGGAGGGGACAGCACATGGCATTATCACTCGGGCAAAAGGCGGGCTGGGGTCTGGCAGACATGGGCGTTGTCGTTTTCGTCGTGGTCAAACAGCTTTTGGTATTTGCTTATTTGACGTCCGTTTTGGGTGTCCCTGTAGAAATAGCCGGTTTAGCGACGACAGGCGTGTTGATATTTGACATGATTACCGACCCGTTGATCGGCTATCTTAGTGACCGCACGCACAGTCGCTGGGGCAGGCGTGCACCTTGGATGGTTGTAGGCGCAGTGGTGATGTCGGTCGGAATGGTGGGGCTGTTTTCGGTTCCGGACGGTCTGACTGGGGTCGCGTCCCTCCCTTGGGTTTTAGGGTTCTTCGTGTTGGCAACCTTGGGATTCACGATGGTATCTATTCCTTATGGTGCGATGGCAGGCGAGGTCACGAAAGACCCGACCGAACGATCGGCAATGACGGCGTGGCGAATGGGGTTTGCCTCAGTTGGTATCTTGATCGGTGGCGCGCTTATCCCTGGCATTGCCGCCAACGAAGGGTATTCGGTTGCCGCATTGAAAGTGAGCCCTTTGATTATCGGTGCGATTTGGCTGTCAGTATTTGCGACGCGCCGCGCTCCTCGGGTTTCCAAACCGTCCAGTGTTAGTCCGATCCGTATGCTGTCGTTGGTTGCGTCCAACCGCGCATTTGTGATCCTTGCAGTCCTTTATGGGGTTATGACATTGGCTATCGCGTTGATCACTGCGGGCTTGCCATTTGCGGCCATCTATTTGGTGACAGACACAGGTGACACGCTTTTGTCGGGTGCGGCTAAGGCGTTGAGTGTGCTCAGCCTTATGTTTGCGGCCTTTACGGTGGGGTCGATTCTCAGCCAAGCTGGTTGGGTCTTTGCGTCAGCCAAGCTTGGAAAAGTAGGCGCTTTGGTCCTTGGGCTTTGCCTATATATTACGCTGCTTTACGGCCTGTTTTTGGTGCTTCCTTCCGTGAACGTTACGGCCGTGGCTGGGATGTTCGTGCTGGCTGGGATGACGAACGGATCGTATCAGCAAATCCCTTGGGCGATGTACCCAGACCTTATGGATGTCACGAGCAATCAAACAGGCGAAGCTATCGAGGGTGCATTTTCCGCCATTTGGCTTTTTGGTCAAAAGGCTGCCAATGCAATCGCCCCACTTATCCTTGGCTTGATTGTCGGCGCCTACGGGTGGGTCGAAACGACACAAGGCGTTGCAGATCAACCCGAGGCAGCCCTGAATGCATTGCGTTGGGCTGTCACATTGGTGCCTGCAGCGATATTGGCCCTTTCAGTTGTTTTGCTTTGGGGGTTTTATCGTCCCAAAGCGAAAAGGGTCTTAGATGTCGTTTGAACTGCCAGAGCTTACCGGTCTTGATGCTTATCTCAGCCAGAACGAAACCGCGGTGGGTGGTATTCGAACGGGTTGCGAGAAACAGATCATCTGGGCAGATAGACCCAAGAAGACGAAGGTCAGTGTGGTCTATGTTCATGGGTTTTCGGCCAGTTTGGGCGAAGTGCGCCCGCTTCCGGATCTGATTGCGAACGCCTTTGGAGCGAACTTGTTTTACACGCGGCTGACCGGACACGGGCAAGATGGGGCCGCGATGGGCCGCGCGACGGTCGATGAATGGCACGCGGACGTTGCCGAGGCGTTGGAGATCGGCGCAGCTATCGGGGATGAGGTCGTTGTCATTGGCTGTTCGACCGGATGTACCTTGCTCACGAGCGCGCTGGCAAAGGGCGCGAAAGTGAAAGCGGTTGTTCATCTCTCGCCCAATTACGGCATGCGCAATATTTTCGCACGGATGCTTTTGCGGATGCCCGGAATTCGCAAATGGGGTCGTTTTGTAGTTGGAAAGAACATCTCGTTCGACGCTCGTTCAGATGCACACGCCCAATTCTGGACGATCAAATATGACACGCAGGCTGTGTTCACGATGGACGATTCAGTGCGTGATGCGCTTCGCCAGCCCATCGAAACTATCACAACACCCGCTTATTTTGCATTCTGCGATGCCGATCGTGTCGTCAGTCCGGCAAAGACGCGGGCCGTAATGGCGCGCTGGGCGGGCCCGACGAAACAAGACGTTCTTGTCCATGGCCCCGACGACGACACCGACGGGCATGTCATGGCCGGTGACGTCATGAGTCCGCGGCAAACCGCTCCTTTGGCGGATCGCATCATCACTTGGTTGCGTGAACTGTAGATTTGGGTTGCGTCTGGCCGCTTGGCATGAACAATCATCCCAAACAGGCAACCGGATAGACAGAAAGAAGCTATGGCCGAACCCCTTATTTTATTACCGGGTATGATGTCGGACGCGCGCGTTTGGGCGACGCAATTGACAGTGATGAGCTATGAACGTCCCGTCACGATTGCGCCTGTCTGTGTTGGGGATCGAATAGAAGAGATCGCGTCAGGACTGCTGTCCTCGCTTCCGGCAAAATTTGCACTTTGTGGGCACGGTTTGGGCGGCGTCATTGCCCTCGAATTGGTGCGCCGTGCTCCTGAACGGGTTATCCGGTTGGCATTGATTGGTGCGAACCCGTTGTCAGACACCCCGCAAGAAGCTGCAGATCGCGAACCTCGCATGATTGGCGCGAAAGCCGGACGGTTCGAAAAACTATTGGAAACGGATATATTGCCGAGCCATGTCGGGCAGGGGCCGCTACGGGGCCATGCCATGGCAGAACTGCAGGAAATGGCGTTGTCGCTGGGCCCTGATGTGTATGCCCGTCAGGAAAGGGCCATGCAACGGCGCCGTGATCAACAGTCGACCTTGCGGCGCATTACCCAGCCGACGCTGGTTCTCGCGGGGCGTGACGACAAGATCGTACCGTTGAAACGCCAAGAGTTTCTCGCCGAGCTTATCCCGTATGCAAAACTGGCCGTGCTCGAAGGGGTGGGGCATATGACAATGCTAGAAGACCCAGAAGGGACCACAGAGGCGCTGTTTACTTGGATGCGCCAACCGCTGGTTCTGCGTTAAACGGGCTTGGGCTGTCGTACGCCTGAGCGGTCTTGCTCGGTTAGCTGTTTGATGGGGGTGATTGTTTCACCAGTTGCCTCAAAGAACGGCGTATTGCGCCAAGCTCCTGAAATACGTGCCCATATTGTACGACGGGTGAATCCAATAATGAAACGTCCGTACCCTTTGGTTTTTGATTTGCCGTCGGGCATAGGCTTGAATGCATAAGCAATAGCAGGGCCAAGTGCGTCAGGGTCGTTAAAACGTTCGGTATTGATGCTAGCAAAGGCCCATTGGGGACTGTCGAGGGTGTTGAACATCGGAGAGCCACAACAGGGCGCATACCAACGCAGCAAGCGCCCCTCTTTCCATTTGAACACACGTAGGTCCGCCAGCCCTGCAATGAAATCTATCCGGTCTGGTGTGGTCTGATAGTAGTGTATGCCATCTGGAGTCGGCGTCACATCTCCTGACCAGACGGCAGCTTGTTTGCAATCGGCACAATAGCAACGCAAATGGCCACCCGACCTTGGACGAATATCGCGCAAAATGCCACTCACTGCTCCGCAAGAACAGTTAAAGGGGACGTCCTTTGACATGGGTTAGCTCGCTTTATTGATAGCGTTCTTATTGGCGGGTTTTTTGACAGCTTTCGCGGGCTTCGCGGGGGCTTCAGAATTGGCGTCAATGAAGTCCAAGACCAGCGGGCGGATATTGTTGCGCCAGCTTCGGCCTGCGAAAATCCCGTAATGACCTGCACCCGGCTCAAGGTGAGACGCTTTCTTGCTGTCCGGCAAGCCGGTCAGAAGGTCTAGCGCGGCCAAACATTGGCCCGGCGCGGAAATGTCATCATTTTCACCTTCAACGATCTTAACCGCAACTGTGGTTATCTTGGCGAAATCGACTTTGTGGCCCTCTACCGTAAAGGAGTTCGTCGCGATCTCGCGGTTCTTGAAGATCCGTTCAACCGTAGAGAGGTAGAATTCCGCAGTCATATCCATGACGGCAAGGTATTCGTCGTAGAACGCATTGTGTTTGTCGTGCTCAGAGCCTTCGCCCTTTGCAACGGCCATGATTTGGTTTTGGAAGGCTTTGCTGTGCATTTCGCCGTTCATTGAAATGAACGATGCCAATTGCAATAGACCCGGATAAACCATGCGGCCCACGCCTGGGTACTTAAAGCCAACTCGCTGGATCATGGTTTCTTCGAGCTGACCCATCGTAACTGAACGGCCAAAGTCGGTGACTTCGGTGTGGTTCGCTTCGGGGTCGACCGGACCACCGATCAGCGTCAGTGAACGGGGTTGCGCCTCTGGGTCTTGCTCGGCCAAATAGGCCGTCGCCGCAAGGGTCAAAGGAACCGGCTGACATACCGCAATAACATGCGTGTCTGGGCCCATTTCTTTCATGAATTCAGAAAGGTAGAGAGTGTAATCTTCTACGTCGAATTTGCCTTTAGAGACGGGGATATCACGGGCGTTGTGCCAATCGGTTGTGTAAACTTCGCAATCTGGGAGCAAGGACAAAACCGTTTTGCGAAGCAGCGTTGCATAGTGGCCGGACATTGGCGCAACCAACAAGACCTTGCGTTTGCGTTCCTGACGGCCAACCGCGCAGAAATGGATGAGATCGCCAAATGGCTTTTCGACAACCTTGCGCACAAGAATAACGTGATCTTTGCCATCTTCTGCGGGAACGCTGTCGATACCCCAGTCAGGTTTTGTGACCATTCGTGCAAAACTACGCTCGGTGACTTCACCCCATGCGCGCAACATTTCCATTCCGGGACCGGGCCACATTGCGACGGCGGGATACGATGCCATGGCGCGTGCGGAAGCACCTAACCATTCATTAGTGTTCCGAATAGTTTCCATAACGTCATATGTTGCCATATACTTCATGTGTTCGCGTCCCGAAGCTTGTGCCGCTACCTGACTTTTGATGGGTCTGAATAACCCAAGCCTCGAAGCGCGACGATTTGGTCACTTTCGCCCAACCCCAAAAACTTGGAGGTGGGGATTGAAAATGCTGCAGGTGCATAATGCACGAATAAACGTTTGGGGCAACTAAGATTATGACGGTCAAAGACTCGACGAATGACGAACCAACGGGCGAAAACGTTGGACAAGACGCCGCTCTACCTAAGTTGGAGGCAAATCTTGAACGAATTCAAGAGCTGACCAAACGTTTAGTCAAAACGATGTCGCATGCCCGCAAAGTGCCGCAGGATTTGCAGGGACCAGCACCGGAGCTTTATGCAAAAGCGACGTCGTCATATTTGAATGACTTGTTCCGCAACCCGTCAAAGATCATTGAACAGCAGGTGGGGTACTGGGGCAAAACGTTGCAACACTTCGTGGACGCGCAACAGGCCCTCGCTGGCGGTAAGCTCGAAGCGCCTGCAGATAACACCAAGACAGATCGCCGTTTCAAAAACGAACTTTGGGAAACACACCCCTATTTCAACTTTCTAAAGCAGCAATACATGCTGAATTCCGAAGCAATCTCCAAGACCGTGGCTGAAATGGACGGTCTGGACGATGAGGAACGCAAGCGGTTGGAATACTTCAGCGGCCAGATCGTTGACATGCTCGCGCCGACGAATTTCTTGGCGACCAACCCTGATGCTTTGGCAAAAGCTGTCGAAACCGAAGGTGAAAGCCTTGTGCGGGGCTTGGAGAACATGATCGCGGATATGGAAGCCCATGGGGGCGACCTCGTTGTGTCCTTGGCCGATGAGGATGCGTTTACGGTGGGGGAGAACCTTGCAACTACGCCCGGCGAAGTGGTTTTCCGCAACCATATGTTCGAGCTCATCCAGTACACGCCAACCACAGAACAAGTGCACAGCACGCCGCTCATCATTTTTCCGCCTTGGATTAACAAGTTCTACATTCTCGACCTAAAAGAGCAGAATTCGCTGATCAAATGGGTCGTTGACCAAGGGTTCACGTTGTTCGTGGTGTCTTGGATCAATCCGGATTCATCTTACCGCGATATCGGAATGACCGATTACATCGAGGATGGATATCTAACAGCGTTTGAAACTGTCCGAGAGATTTGCGGAACCAAGAAGGTAAATGCGGTTGGATACTGTATTGCCGGCACGACTCTGTCTTTGACGCTTTCGGTAATGAAGCAGCGTGGCCTTGATTATGTGAACTCGGCCACCTTGTTCACAACCCTAACTGACTTTTCTGATCGCGGCGAAGTTGGGGTTTTCTTGCAGGACGATTTCGTCGATGGCATCGAAGCCGAGATTTCTGAAACAGGGATTTTGGATAGCTTCTACATGAGCCGGACATTCAGTTTCTTGCGATCCAACGACCTTATCTATCAGCCCGCAATCCGCAGCTATATGTTAGGCGAAGCACCACCCGCTTTTGATTTGCTCTATTGGAACGGTGATGGCACGAACCTACCGGGTAAGATGACCGTCGAATATCTGCGCGGGCTGTGTCAGGGCGACAAATTCGCGACAGATGGGTTTGATGTGGCAGGTTGTGTGGCGAAAATCAGTGACGTCGATGTCCCATTGTTCGCCATTGCCTGCGAAAGTGATCATATCGCGGCTTGGAAATCGTCGTTCCGTGGTGTGCAGAAGTTTGGCTCTAAGGATAAAACATTCGTCCTTTCAGGGTCTGGCCACATTGCAGGTATCGTGAACCCACCGTCCAAAAAGAAGTATGGCCACTGGACGAACGCAGACCTAACTCTTTCTCCGGAAGACTGGCAGGCGGGTGCAACGGCCCATGAGGGATCATGGTGGCCGATGTGGGGTAAGTGGTTGGCCAAGAAATCCGGTAAGAAGGTTGAGGCACGTGCGCCAGGAAGTGCGACTCACCAGCCAATTTCACCCGCTCCAGGGACCTATGTCGGCCGCGACTGAGGCGAGTTGTCATGAAAAATTCATCTAACTTTCTCGCATAGGTTGCGAGAATTCCCGTGATTATCATTTTTAATCAGGGCGTTAAGTTACGATATTTTGATTTATGCTGCAGTGCAGAAAAAGCTTGATTTGCTGCGCTGCAGCATCTAAGTTGTTTGCAGACGCAGAAACGCTGGGTTGATCCGGCACACATTCAAGGAGCACCGCAATGGCTGCTAAGACACAAGATTTCACCGCCGTACTCAAAGACGTTATGGGTGCACTGCCAGTAGACACAAAAGCATTCGAAGATGCGTACAAAACACAGACAACACTTTCCGAAAAGTTGTCCGCTGTTTCCATCGACGCTGCAAAGAAATCCACTGAGATTTCCGCGAAATGGGCTCAGGACACGCTGTCTAAAATCACAACAGTTGCTTCCGCTAAAGCAGAGCCAGCTGACTACGCTAAGTCCGTAACTGATTTTGCATCCGCTTCTGCAGAAGCTGCTGCTGAAAACATGGCTGCATTCGCTGAAATCGCGAAAAAAGTTCAGACAGAAACACTTGAGCTGCTGATGGCTGCTGGCAAAGACATGGGCGAAGACATGTCCGCTGCTGCTAAAAAAGCAACTGACGACGTTACTGCTGCTGCCAAAAAAGCCACTGCTAAGTAAGTGACTGAATAGACCGCGCGTTTCCTCCTCCCTAAACGCGGCGGTTAGAAAGAAGCCGCACTGCTCATCTCCCGGCAGTGCGGCTTTTTTGTCTTTGACGCAAATAAGCTGTTTTCACAGGGGCCTTTCCATTTGCGCACATGCGGCATAGGCTTCTCTGCACTGCAACATTTGCTAGGGAGAGCACGCGTTGGCCAACACATCACAGCCCTTACTCATCAAGCGCTACGCAAGTCGGCGGCTTTATAATACTGAAACCAGCGACTACGTGACTTTGGAAGACATCGCAGCCTTCATTCGCGAAGGGCGCGAGGTTCAGATCGTCGATCTGAAATCTGGTGATGATCTTACCCGCCAATACCTTCTACAAATCATTGCGGAACACGAAAGCCGTGGCGAAAGTGTGCTTCCGGTCGATGTGCTTACAGATTTGGTTCGCTCTTACACATCCCAAAGCATTTCCGTTGTTCCACAGTTCTTGGCGCAGTCTTTTGATCTGTTGCGGGATCGTCAGTCCAAGATGATGGAAAACATGGGCGCCATGAACCCATTGGCGTCTATGCCAGGTTTTGACGCGATGAAAACCCAGCAGGAAGCGTTCATGAAAGCGATGACAGGTGGCATGATGCCGACTAGTCAAGCTGAAGAGGCCGCACCCGAAAGCGCGGCCAGCGAGACTACTGACAAAGCCGAAGATCTTGATGACATTAAAGCTGAACTTGCCGCACTGCAGGACAAGCTTTCGAAGCTCGGTAAGTAATCGACCCGTTAAGCGGCCTTTTGCGATGTCGCGTTCTGCGCCGCTGCAACGAGCGTTTGTGCGATGACGTCGCAGTCTTCCAGCGTTAGACGGGCAGGGAGGCGTACATCGCAGGCCCGCATCAGCATGGAGCGGGTCATTGGCAGTTTTGGTGCCTCTCCCAAGAATTCCCAATTCCAGAAGGCCCGGGCATTGTCGCTCGACTGGCCGAAAATCTGTACCTTGAGACCCAGATCCGCCGCTTGGGCAGCAAAGGTCTGGGTTTGGGCATCCGTCATATTTACAAGGTTAAACTGGATGGAATCTGGTGCGCGCGCCTCACCTGATAGTGGTGCAGGGACATCCAGGTAGGGCGAACGATTAAGCTGCGCTGCCACGTGGTCATGGTTGCGCAAGCCATCGCGAACGCGACGCGGGAGTTCATCCAATTGCGGCCGGATGATCGCTGCGGACAGGTTCGAGAGCCGCAAGTTGTAAAGCGGCAGCTTGTTTTGCCAGTGCTGCATCGCCTTTTGCGGCACTGCATGCTTCATCCAGGTATGTTCATAAGCGCCGGACATAATGATCGCCCGTGCTACCAAATCGGCGTCATCTGTAACCAAGATACCGCCTTCGCCCGCGTTGATCATCTTATAGCTTTGGAAGCTAAAGCAACCGATACGCCCGATCGTGCCGATCTTGCGGCCGTTCCACGTTGTGCCAAGGCTATGCGCCGCGTCTTCGATCACAGGAATGCCAGCGGCATCGCACAGCGTCATGATCGCATCCATATCCGAGGTGTGGCCGCGCATGTGTGAAATCAAAACGGCATCGGCTTGCGGCAGTTTGGCCGCGAAATCGTCCATGTTGATACGGTAATTTTCGCCGCATTCCACCAATAATGGGACAAGATCCGCATGGACAACCGATGACGGTACAGCCGCGAATGTGAATGCCGGGATCAAAACACGCGCGCCGCGGGGCAGGTCCAAGGCCTTTAGCGATAGGAACAAGGCGGCGGAACAGCTGGACACGGCCAATGCGTATTTGGTGCCCATCATCGCGGCGAACTCTTGTTCCAGCAAGGAAACGGGCGCATTTTCGGCAGCCGTGTAACGAAACAGGTCCGCGGATGTAAGAAGTTTCATAACCTCATCTAGGGCGGCGGCGGGAATGGGTTCAGCGTCGTATACATTAGGGATCTGGGTCATCTCGCTCGACTTTACTTAGTTGCGTTTTCCCAACCTTATAGGTGCGAAGCAAGGCAAATGCTACGGTAGTTTTGCAAGTATTACATTTCAAATGTAACGTTGCATTGATATCCCGGTTGATCAGATGCCCAAGCGATCCCTTAAGGAATACCACGACATCGCCGCCGCCAGCAGCGGGGCCCGCAGCATCGTCCCGCCTGGAAAGGCTGGTGTAGGAAGGCTTGAAAAGACGTCAAACCGTTCGGCCTGTCCGCGCACAGCTTCCGCCATTAGGCGGCCAGCAAACCCTGAATGGGCAACGCCATGGCCAGAAAATCCGCCAGCACTTACGATGTTTGGCGCGACCCGTGTGACAAGTGGCAGCCGTGATGGCGTAATGCCAAGTGTGCCGCCCCACGTGTAATCAATGCCAATGCCCTCAAGTTGCGGAAACATGTGTTCCATCCGTTTGCGCAGGGCAGGTTCGATGTTTTGCGGGAATCCTACGCCGTAGTTTTCACGACCCCCGAACAACAGGCGATTGTCCTCGGAAAGGCGGAAGTAGTTTACGACGAATTTGCTGTCTGCGACCGCGATATCTTGCGTCAACACGTCCTTGGCACGATCGCCCAAGGGTTCAGTGGCCGCGATAAAAGAATTGATCGGCATCGTGCGGGCCGCGACTTTGCGCTTAAGATTGGGCAGATATCCGTTGCCCGCCAAGATCACGAAGGGCGCCTGCACACGGCCTTGGCCTGTTGCGACGGTCACAGTGGCCCCGTCTTCGATGTGGTGCACTTCGGATCGTTCATAAATCTCGGCACCGGCATGTTCAGCGGCCTTCGCAAGCCCAAGCGCATAGCGGAGCGGGTGGATGTGCCCTGCGCCGCGGTCGATCAAACCACCCTGATAATGGGGTGATTTAACAATGGCTTGGAACGGATCACGGGTCAGGCCCTCAACGTCGTCGTAATTGTACGTGCGGCGAAGGAATTCAGCCTCATCGCGCAGCTCTCGGGCCTCCACAGCGTCATAGGCGCCATGGGCAACACCAGAACGAAAACGGGCTTCTGGCGCGTGTTTTTCTACCTTCGCCTTGAGCAGGTCCTTGGCCTCTTCGGTCATGTCCCACAGTGCTTTGGCGGGGCCTTTGCCCAAACGTGCAGACAGCCAGCGCTGGTCTTTGTTGAATCCGCTGCCAACCTGACCGCCATTGCGCCCCGACGCGCCCCATCCCGCACGATGCGCGTCCAGAACGATGACTTTCATGCCTGCCTCTGCAAGATCCAAAGCCGCTATCAATCCTGTAAACCCAGCCCCGACTATACAGACGTCCGCCGTATGTTGGCCCTTTAGGGCGGGCCTTTGGGCTGGAATGTCTGCTGTAGCTGCATACCAACTTTTGGGGAACTCGCCGGGACGGTCATTGCGATACAGAGCATTTGACATGATGTTACGGTGCCTCGCGTAGGTCGTAGTAATTCAGGTAATAGGCTTCGCTACGCCAATCAAACGCATGGGCTTCATCGGAATAACCGCCCTCAACCTTTAGGAAATAGCAGTCGACGCAATCGGTTTGCAGGCGGCTTGTCACGAAATCTGGAAAGGCTGCGTCGATGTCGACCTGACGCAGGCTGGCTTGGGTCAAGGCGTTATAGACATCTGTCGGCAGGGTCGTGACACCGTTGATGCGGGCGCGCACCGAATAGAACTGCGCACCTGTAAAGACGATAGGCGCTCCTCCTGCCAAGACAGGCTGATTGTTGTCTTTGTCCGCCAGAACGGCAGGCCCTTGGTCGGTCACTTGCACCCAGTCCAGATCGGCCCCATCTGGCAGCAGTGGAACAATCGCGGATTGCACCAATGCTTCGTGCAACGACGGGTCAAACGAGGCGTCATCAGTGATCACATTGGGCAGCTCAACGATCAGATGGGCAGGTCTTTGCGCCAATGGGAAATCGACCAGCGGGCGTTGATCCAACAGCATATAATTCGGATCGTCTGCGATGCCTTCGATGGTCGCGATGTAGGCTTCATAAGTACTAAATTCGTCGTTGATAGTCTGGTGCGGCACGCTGAAATCCGTCAGCCCTGCGTAATCGATATCCGAGCTGTCAGCAAAATGCCCGCAAGATGAATTGGGGCAGTTCACCGCAGCAATAAGTACATCATCACGAAAAATCTGTGCGATGGTTTCTTCTGACGGGGCACCCATCATATTTAGAAGCAAACTACCGGCTTCTTCACCATCTGGTGTCGTGGTGTTTACGAAGGCTTTGTCTTGGGCCTCAAGAAGGGCCGCCTGGTCGCGAATGATCAGGCGTTCGTGTTCGGTTCCTGGTTGAAACAAGACCAAGGAAATTTCCCCGTTTTCGAAATCGATCCCGCGAAGGAAGAACAGTTTTTCAACCTCTGGCGTGTCTGGAGCTTGTGCGGCTGGGCTGGGGCCATCGGGGGTGCCTGTGGTGATTTCGGTCGGTTGCCCCTCGCTCCCCTTTGCAAGGTAAAACGCTGAGAACGCTAGAACGCCAGCGAGCAACAGAACTGCGGTAAAAGCTAAGCGGATCATACGTTTAACAGGAGGTGTTCACGCTCCCACGGGCTGATGACTTGCAGAAATTCTTCGTATTCGGCGCGTTTGACGATTGAATAAACACGCGCGAAGTCGGGGCCTAAAATTTCGTGCATTTCAGTATTTGCATCAAACAGGTCAAGCGCAGTGAACAACCCTTGAGGCAGTTCTCCGTCGCCTTCATAGGCATCGCCGCTAAAGCGTTTGTCTGCCCAGCGTTCGTTCTTAATGCCAAGGTACCCGCAGGCCAGTGACGCCGCGATGCAAAGATATGGATTACAATCCATCCCTGCGAGGCGGTTTTCGATCCGACGTGCCTTGGGGTCGGACAGTGGAACGCGCAGGCCCGTCGTGCGATTGTCGCGCGCCCATTCAAGGTTGATAGGGGCCGCGTGGTCTTTCACGTAGCGACGGTAGCTGTTCACGTAGGGGGCCATAATCGCGACGACACTTGGCAGATATTCCTGCATGCCACCAATGAACTGGAAGAACGCATCCGTTTCCCCACCCTGAGGGCCCGTGAAGATATTGTTCCCGTCTTGATCAAGGATCGAGTGGTGGATGTGCATCGCGCTACCGGGCTCGTCTTCAATCGGCTTGGCCATAAAGGTGGCAAAGCAATTGTGTTTAAGCGCGGCTTCTTTGAGCAGACGTTTGAAGAAGAAAACCTGATCGGCGAGTTCAACAGGATCACCGTGGTTGAGATTGATCTCAAGCTGACCTGCGCCACCTTCTTGGGTAATGCCGTCGATCTCAAAGCCTTGGATCTCGGCAAATTCATAAATGTCATCGATGACGGGGCCGTAGTCGTCCACGGCTGTCATGGAATAGGCCTGACGCGCAGCAGCGGGGCGTCCAGAGCGGCCGATCATGGGTTCGATCGGTTTGGCGGGGTCTGTGTTCGGCGCGACGAGGAAAAATTCCATCTCGGGCGCGACGACGGGCGTCCAGCCTTCGGCTTCGTAAAGAGCGACTACACGTTTCAGTACGTTGCGCGGCGAAAACTGGATCGGATCACCGTTGGTCGCAAACGCGTCGTGGATCACCTGCAATGTTCCGTCCTCGGCCCATGGGGCCGCTGTCGCCGTGTTGTAATCCGGCTTGAGGATCATATCAGGTTCGGTGAAGCCCGCATCGCCAGCCGCTTCGCCCCAACCGCCCGTGAGGGTCTGAAAGAAGATGCTTTCTGGCAAGTGGAACTGTGTTTGTTTTTCCCATTTCCCAGCCGGAACCGCCTTGCCGCGGGCAATGCCGGGCAGGTCGGAAATCATGCATTCAACTTCATCCAGCCGATTGGCTTCCAGATAGTCGCGGGCGGCTTGTGGGATTTTGGTCATCCAGCTCATACGGATTGGCCTTTCAGGAATGCCCCGATTTGGGCCGCCAGTCGGGCATTTTCCACATCGGCGTTGAGACGCTCTTGTGCCTGCGCGATAAGTTCGGGTGGGACAGCACCACCGCGTGTGCGGATCAACCCTTCGATGACATCAGATCCAAATTCAGGGTGGGCCTGAACGGTAAAGGCCTTGTCGCCATAAACCAAAGCAGCGTTTTCGCAAAAACTGTTGGATGCAATGGGCCGCGCCCCGTCAGGAAGCCGCGTAACCTGATCCTGATGCCAAGCGTTCAAGGAAACTTGTTCGCCCTGCCAGTCGTAGGTTTGGTGCCCAACGGCCCAGCCATCTTTGAACTTTTCAACCTTACCGCCTAACGCCTGCGCGATGATTTGGTGGCCAAAGCAAATACCAACCAAAGGCCGGCCCGCTTCGTAAATGTCGCGGATCAGCGTTTCCAGTGGCGGAATCCAAGGGTGGTCTTCGTAGGCACCGTGTTTAGAGCCCGTAATCAGCCAACCGCCACAGACGTCCACTCCCTCAGGGAAAACTCCGTCAACAATGTTGAATGTCTCAAAGTCAAATCCCTGACCATCAAGAAGGCGTTCAAACAAGTTTGAGTAGTCGCCCAATACATCCCGGAGTTCGTCCGGGGAGTGGCCAGTCTGTAATATGCCGATTTTCATGAAACACCAGTATTTAGCTTGGGTTTAACTTAGTCCGAGGGGGCACGCCGCACAACCCGTGCCGCGCTAGACAGTGTCCAAATACAGATCAACCTGTTCTTCCGCGGACAGGTCTGCAAAGGCCTTTAATTCCTGCCGTTTGGTCGCGACGAAATTGTTGATCAGTTCAGCGGGAAAGATGCGGGCGATTTCAGGATCCGTTTCAAACCGGTCAATGGCCTCGGCCCAGCTGGCGGGCAGTTGCGGTAGGCCTTGGTCATAGGCGTTACCCGTGATCGGTGCGGGTGGTTCCACACCATCTTCTATACCATTCAATGCTGCACCCAGGACGGCTGCCAACATCAAGTAAGGGTTTACGTCCCCGCCCGCGACCCGGTGTTCAATGCGGCGGCCTTTGTGGTGACCACCGGGTACACGGATCGCAGCTGTGCGGTTTTCATAAGCCCAGCAAATCGATGTGGGCGCGTGTGCATTCGGGACCAAACGGTCATACGAATTGCCGTGTGGGGCAAGGATTAGCGCCGACGCGGGCAGGGCCGACATGCAGCCAGCAATGGCATGATGCAAAGCTGGGGTGCCTTCGTCGCCGCCGTTGTCAAAGATGTTGTTTCCGTCCGCATCAAGCACCGAGAAATGCACATGCAGACCATTGCCGGAATATTCGGGATAGGGTTTCGCCATAAAGCTGGCAGCGAACCCGTGCTGGCGCGCAAGCCCGCGCATCAGAAGTTTGAACAGCCATGTATCATCCGCAGCTTTCATCGCGCCGCCATGAGACAGGTTGATTTCAAATTGGCCAAGACCGGCCTCGGAAATGGCTGTCTCGGCGGGGATATCCATGGCCTCTGCGCCATCATAAAACGCCGTGAAGAAGTTATCGAAGGCATCGAGTGCGCGCAGGGACAGGATTTCCGCACCCGGGCGCCGTTTGCCAGACCGAGGGGACGGGACCACAGCAAGGTCCTTGCCGCTGTCATCCACAAGGTAAAATTCAAGTTCCGTGCCGCAGATTGGCGTAAGTCCACGGTCTTTGTAGCGTTTCAAAACGGCAGCCAGCGCATGGCGGGGGTCGCCCTCAAAGGGGCGGCCATCTTCGCGGTGCATCCACATTGGCAAAAGCGCCGATGGGCTATCGAGCCATGGCATCGGGATGAAACCGCGATCTGTTGGCAAGCATACGCCGTCGGGATCGCCTGCTTCAAATACCAAAGGGCTGTCGTCGATGTCTTCGCCCCAGATATCCAAGTTCAGAACTGACAGCGGAAGCCGTGTTCCGTCTTCTTCGATCTTGTCAGCAAACCGCACCGGAATACGCTTGCCGCGCGCGATGCCATTCAGGTCTGCAGCGGCAACGCGGATTGTTTTGATATCGGGGTTTTCATGAAGCCATGACATAGGGTGTTACCTAATGATTTGAGGACGAAAACGGAACTTGGGGCGGGGGGCATCTTGCGGCAGGTGACGGTTCAAACGTCGGCCAATGCGTCCCATGATTGCGATGATTACGAGCGTTACCAGAATGAAATAGAAGGCCAAAATGGGGTAAGGGACGAAAGGGTTGAACGTCTTGTCCGCAAAGAAGCTCGCGTAATACAGCGCATCGCCCTTTTGCTGCCACGCTGGAAACCCGCTGAAATAGACCAACGTGGTTGAGTGGAACAGAAAGATTGCTTCATTGGTGTAGGCTGGCCACGCAAGGCGTAGCATTGTCGGCCAGATCACACGTCGAAAACGGGTCCAACCGGACAGCCCATAGGCGTCGGCGGCTTCGGTGTCGCCTTTGGGGATGCATTGCAACGCACCATAGAATATCTCGCCCGAGTAGGCGGCTGTGTTGAGGAACAACACGATCAAAGCCCCAAGCCATGCGGCGGTGAAGGGGCTGAAAAAGGCGAACTGCCCCTTGAGGGAAAGAAAGAAGAAGTAGGCAAAGAAGAATTGGATGAACAGCGGCGAGCCACGGAAGATAAAGATGAACCATTCAGAGGCTTTGCGGATCACTGGGTTCTTCGCCGCCTTTCCAAGTGCCACCGCCGTTGCCAAAAAGAAGCCCGAGACCAATGCAAGAACGCCGAAATACACGTTCCAAATCATGCCTGATCCGATCAACGTGAATTGTTGGCACAGCGTAAAATCACTGCGTGGTAATAGCCTTTCGCCAAACCCGATCGAGCGGAAGGCATAGTCAGTAATGGTTTGGATGCATTCTTCCATCAGCCAGCCACCTTACGTTGGGCTTCGCCACCTGCCGTGGCTTGGCCACGGGTTAAGCGGCGCATAGTGCGATCCAGAACGATTTCGGAAACGCGGGTAAACGCAAGGTAAAACACCAACAACGCCAAGAAATACCACATGCGCCAGTCGCCATGGGGGTAGCTGGTGAACTGCGGTGTCTTTGTCGCGCCAAGTTCACGCGCCCAATAAACGATGTCTTCAACACCAAGAAGAAATAACAATGGGGTCGCTTTGATCAGCACCATCCAAAGATTTCCAAGACCGGGCAGGGCATAGACCCACATTTGCGGCACAACAATGCGCCAGAATGTTTGACGGGTGTTCATGCCATAGGCGTGCGCGGTTTCAATTTGAGGCTTGGGGACAGCCTTCATCGCGCCAAACAAAACGTTGGCCGCAAAGGCGCCAAAAACGATGGCAAAGGTGAATACGGCAATAAAGAAACCGTAGGTCTCATGGACCCATTGCGGAGCATTGCCGAGCGGCATTTTAGCTGCCGTGCAGACGATAAAGTCATTGCCTTGGCGGATAGCATCCGGCCAGTCAGGGCATTTTATCTGGTGGCGTAGGTATTCGATGCCTTGATCGAGCGCGATCACGAAAAACAGAAAAAACGCAATGTCAGGCACACCGCGCACGATTGCGATGTAGCCTTTGCCAAACCACGATAGGGGCGCGATTTTGCTGCGGGCGGCCATCGCGCCGCCAAAGCCGAAAGATAATGCGAGCGGGGCAGTGATCGCCAACAACGTCAAAACTGTTAAGAATGACCAATAGAACCCCATATGCTTGCCTGTGGTCAGGTAGCAGCTGAGCCATTGGAACGTCCTCAGGACGTCGGGATCTGCGCAAAATTCAAAGATAGGGTGTTCGATCCAAGGTTAGGAGTGCGCCCGCCCTGTCGATCAGGGCGGGCACGTTGGTTTCTTAGTGTCTTATTCGAAAGTAGAAGCAACTTCCCACTTCACGATCAATTCGTTCAGTGTGCCGTCGTCTTTCATGGACTGGATTGCCGCGTCGAATGTTTCGCGCAGCTCAGTATCGCTTTCGCGGATACCCATGCCAACGCCGCCGCCGAGAACTTCTTTGCGCTCAAGCATGACCAATTCGGATTGGCCTTCTAAAGCACCGGCAAGGAAAGACTGATCGGCCAGAACGGCATCAGCTTCGCCACCGCGAACCGCGGCAAGAGTTTCTTCCGGTGTTGCGAATTCAACAACTGTCCAACCTTGGTCAGCGATGAAAGACGCCTGAATTGTACCCGTTTGAGCTGCCACAACAGCGCCTTCAATGTCCAGATCAGCATCCAGAGCAAGGTAAGCGGATGGGTCAGCAGGTGTATAAGCTTGTGTGAAATCAATGATTTCGTCGCGTTCAGCTGTCACAGACATACCAGCGATGATGGTGTCATAGTTGCCAGACACGAGGTTCGGGATAATGCTGTCCCACTCGTTTGTGACCCATTCGCAGGTCAGTTCAGCACGGGCGCAGAGTTCGTCACCGAGTTCACGCTCAAAGCCGTCAACTTCGCCGGCGTCGTTGATGAAGTTCCAAGGTGCATATGCGCCTTCAGTCCCCATGCGTACAACAGAGTGGCCGTCAGCCAGTGCCATTGTGGATGTCAGTGCGACAGCAGCCGTCGCCAGAACAATATTTTTCATTTGATTACTCCAAGTTGGTTAGTTTGTTTCTTATGCCAATGCGGTGGGGTCAAAGCATCGAGAGATCGTGTCACCCGAATCTCGACCAAGCCAGCGCAATTGCAACTGACCTAGTGTTCCATCCGCCGATATCTTTGCCAATAGGTCATTAAGGTCATCAAGCAACGCCGTAGCGTCCTCCGAAACGCCCAGAACAGTTCCGCCTGAGAATGTTGGATATTCACCCAACTCGTAAAAGCCGCCGCGTCCTTCGGAATCTGACACCATATTGTGCGATCCGAACACCACGTCGATTTCACCCGCGGCCAAAGCATCCAATGCGGCAGCTTCAGTCGGGTAAGAGCGAACATCACGTTGTGCTTGCTGCATGGCCTTAAGATAGAGAGATTCGTCCAATGTGCCGATCCGCGAAGTGATCAAATCAACATCGGGACTGGCGCCGACAAAATGGCCCGCACTTTCGCCGCTGTAAACGTAAGGGCAGGTGAAATCCACGATCGCATCCCGTTCAGATGAATAACCAAAGCCACCGGTGACGACATCGACGTCTCCGCGGGCAAGGGCCTGAAAAATGTCGTTCATCGGGAGGTCGACCCAGACGCAGTCGTATTCGCCGCGTTGGCAAATTTCGTCCAACAAATCCTTGTCAAACCCGCGCGCCTGTTCGGTTTCAGGGTCGTAAATATAGGGTGGAAAATGCCCACCCGTAGCGATCCGCAACGTGTCAGCCGATGCCGTGCTTCCCAGCAGGGCCAGAACAATCGCGAGCCCCTTCATGCAGGCACCGTCGCTGAGAGGAACCCTCGCAACCGCTCCGATTGCGGATTGTTGAACAGCTCCTTTGGCGGGCCTTGTTCTTCGATCATGCCCTGGTGCAGGAACACTACGTGATCTGAAATGTCATGGGCCATACGCATATCGTGCGTCACCACCAACATGGTGCGGCCTTCGGTGGCTAGGTCTTTGATAACTTTAACGACTTCTTGTTCCAGTTCGGGGTCAAGCGCCGACGTAGGTTCATCAAACAAGAGGGCTTTGGGTTCCATGCACAGCGCTCGTGCAATTGCCGCACGCTGTTGCTGTCCACCGGAAAGCTGCGCGGGATAAACATCGCATTTGTCACCGATCCCAACCTTGTCGAGGTATTTGCGCGCGCTTGCCTCAACCTCGTCGCGGTCCCGTTTAAGCACGGTAAGGGGCGCCTCCATAACGTTCTGCAGGATGGTCATATGCGCCCAAAGGTTAAACTGTTGGAACACCATCGACAGGTTCGTGCGAATACGGATCATTTGTGCGTGGTCGCTTGGCTGACGGTTAAGGCCTGTGCCTTTCCATTTTACGGGCTCTCCGCAAAACAGAATATCGCCTTGCTGACTGTCTTCCAAAAGGTTCGCACAGCGCAGCAGCGTCGATTTTCCTGAACCGGAAGACCCGATCAAACTGATGACGTGACCTGCAGGTGCTGAAACATCCACACCCTTGAGCACCTCTAATGTGCCATAGGCCTTGTGAAGATTTCGGATTTCGAGAACTGGAGAAGTCATGCGGCCTCTTTTGAAGATTGCGGCGATTAGGGCTTACTTTTCGGGCGATTGCAATGTGCCTTAGGGCGCAGAAGCAAGCGCGATATCATAGGCTGCGTCTGGCAAAACAGCCAAGCCGCGCAGGCCCAATGTATTTGCGTGTTCTGGCGCGAGGTTTGAGATCGCTGACTTTAGCGCCTCTCGGATCGGGGTTGGGTCGTTTTGTGGCGCAGTTATAAATGTCATCCCCGGTGATAACCCAGTTCGGCCGATGACCTGCAATTCAGTCACGCGCGGCTCCCAAGCTTCAAACATGCGCCATGTGACAGCATCAATCGCGGCCAGATCAGCACGCCCATCGGCGACGGCCATCATGCTGTCGTAGTGCGCGCCTGTCTTGATTGTCGTGTGAAATGTAAGGCCCATTTCGCTCACGCGAGCCAGCGGTGCACCCCAGCCAGATTGGGACTGGGCGTCATTATAGGCGAACCGCCCCAACGTTGCAGGCGCGAGACCTCGGCTAGCCTCCCCCGCGCGGACCACGAATACGGAATGATAGTATCCTGCGGGTGTATCTTTCAGGCCATAGTCCGCACAACCGATCCGCGTCACGCGGTCGCGAAAACTGGCACGGTAGGGGAAGTTACATATCTGCCCGAGCAATAGATCCTCGCGTCCCCAGCCATCATCATAAGCGGTTTTGCGATCTATCTCGGGTTCCCCATAACCAAGGATGTTTCTGACACCCGACCACAGTGCATCATGCGCCGCGGCATTTTCCGGGCGATCATACATCGGCAGTCGTGCGATCATTTCCGGTTCATGATCCGGTGGCGGGCTTTGTGGCTGTCTTGGTCCGTTACGCCGAGCAGAGGCGCAACCATACGCAGCAACGCATCTTCGTGATGGTCGCGATCACCGTCGGCCAATGCCACGGACCAAAGAGCCTCTACAACAGCTTCTCGGTCTTCATAAGCTACAGCTTCTTTGATCGCTTTCGTAAACCGCACCGTATCTGGCGCTTCGGTTTCGGCAATCTCGCATTGGGCCCGCAAATTCTGGGCGTCTTGCGACGACAATTCATAACGATCCATCAACACAGCATCAATTTGTGCGATTTCATTGCTGTCATAGACGCCGTCTGCACGTGCCAAGCGCACCAACAACGCACCAAGCGCGACACGCGCATCGGTATCTGAGAATTCGACAGGGTCGGGGGCTGTCAGCCGCTTAAAGAGTTCACCAAACATAATTGGGATATAGGCCCGCTTCTCACAAAGTCCAAGGCTGGATTACGATCGCAAAGCTTCTGCTGCTTCGGGGGCCATTCCAAACGTCTGGGTGGCAATTGCAACAACTTGTTGTTCGGTGTCATGGCGCTGACCATCGGCGTCCGCCACTTTCCAAAGTGCGCTGACCAATTCGTCTCTTTCACTCGTGGACACGTCGCATGTCAGAATGTTGGCCAGTTCGCTGGTGTCAGGCATGGCAGCTTCCAGTTTTTCGCATTCAGCTCGCATGCGCGCAGCTTCGATGGCGTTTAAACTGTAAAGGTCGGCCAGCAAGTGATCGATTTCCTCGATCTCTTGGAACAGATACGCTCCATCGGCTTTGGCCACACGGACCAAAAGCGCACCAAGTGCATGGCGCGCATCGGCCTCGGGCATTGGCGTTAAATCGGCGATAGGGGCGGTGAGGCGGGCAAGAATTCTTTCAAACATAAGGGGTAGTTTAGGCGTGTTAACTATTCTCGCAAGCCTCAAAGCTGCTCAAAAGCATCCCCAAGGTCTTTTAACGCCTCATCAAGTCCCCAAGGCGGGTTCACGATGAACATTCCTGATCCCACCATGCGATGGCCGTCACGTGCTGGTGCAAACCTTACTTCGTGGGTCAATGCCTCAGGAAACGTCGTCTGCAAGGCCCGTAGCATGCCGCGATGGCGCATATCCGTAAGGATCGGATACCAGAGCATCAACACCCCAACAGGCCAGATTTTCGCAAGCTTTGCGAAATGGCGTGGGATATCCATATATTCGGCCTTCACCTCGTAAGATGGATCAACCAACATCAACCCACGGCGTGGGGTCGGGGGACACAGCGAATACGCCATTTCAAACCCGTCTTGCCCGTGAATATGGGCACCCGCAACTGCCTGTTTTAATGCGGCATGTTCTTGCGGGTGCAGTTCTGCCACGTGCAAAACGTCATCGCCGCGCAACAGATGGGACGCAATCCATGGGGACCCGGGGTAGGCGTTGTCGCCGAATTCGTCACGACAGGCGTTCAACGCCGCTGCATACGGATGGCCTTCGTCAAACCAATCGCCAACGCTGCCAATTCCTGCTTCGGCCTCTCCGGTTTTGACGGCCTCATCAGCGGTCAAGTCGTACAATCCACGCCCTCCGTGAGTTTCAATGTAACTCAGCGGTTTGTCCTTGCGGGTCATGTAGTCCAACACCCACGCAAGGGTGGAATGCTTGTGAACATCCGCCAAATTGCCCGCATGATAGAGGTGTTGATAAGACAGCATATATGACCTCTTGTCGTTCATCGGGCGCCCAATCACTCCTAAGAGGCGAAGGGCGTATGGGCGCAGCCCCGTCGAATTTATACCAGACGCGACGCTTCGACAGCTGCACGCACGAAATCTGCGAACAATGGGTGCGGTGCGAAGGGTTTGGATTTCAGTTCGGGGTGGAATTGCACACCGATAAACCACGGGTGATCCGTCCATTCGACGATCTCAGGCAGTTTGCCGTCCGGTGACATCCCCGAGAAAATCAGGCCACCTTCTTCAAGCTGTGCGCGGTACTTCGTGTCGACTTCATAGCGGTGACGGTGGCGTTCTTCTATGGCGGTGGATCCATAGATTTCTGCGACTCTAGATCCTTCTGTCAATACAGCATCATAGGAGCCAAGGCGCATGGTACCGCCTTTGTCATCGCCTGTTTTGCGCTTAACTTTGGCGTTGCCCTGTACCCATTCCTTTAGGTGGTAAACAACGGGTTCAAAACGCTTCTTACCAGCCTCATGGTCGAATTCTTCTGATCCGGCCGATGAAATTCCGGCCACATTGCGCGCGGCTTCAATTACGGCCATTTGCATGCCCAAACAGATGCCGAAGTACGGGATCTTGCGTGTGCGCGCGAATTCAGCTGCTTTGATTTTACCTTCGGTGCCGCGTTCGCCAAAACCGCCAGGAACCAGAATGGCGTGGTACCCTTCAAGGTGCGGGGCTGCGTCCTCAGAGTCGAAAACCTCCGCATCGACCCACGATACGTTGACCTTAACACGGTTGGCCATGCCACCATGGGTCAGGGCCTCTTTGAAGGACTTATAGGCATCTTCAAGCTGCGTGTATTTGCCGACAATCGCGACATTCACTTCACCGTCGGTGTGGTGAATACGGTCTTTGACATCATTCCAGACAGACAAATCAGGGCGCGGGGCAGGGTTGATATTGAACGCATCCAAGACAGCCTGATCCAAACCTTGTTCATGATAGGCGAGCGGCGCTTCGTAGATCGATTTCAAATCATAGGCTGCAACAACCGCGTCTTTGCGCACGTTACAGAACAGCGCGATCTTTTCGCGTTCTTTGTCAGGGATCGGGTGCTCTGAGCGGCACACAAGAATATCGGGCGCAATGCCGATGGATTGCAGCTCTTTAACGCTGTGCTGTGTCGGCTTTGTCTTCAACTCGCCTGATGCCGCAAGGTAGGGCAGCAAAGTCAGGTGCATAAAGATACATTCGCCGCGCGGCTTATCGTGGCTGAATTGGCGAATGGCTTCAAAGAAGGGCAGGCCTTCAATGTCGCCTACGGTGCCACCGATCTCACAGAGCATGAAATCGACTTCGTCTTCGCCGACATGCAGGAATTCTTTGATTTCATTGGTCACATGGGGAACCACTTGGATGGTCTTCCCGAGGTAATCGCCACGACGTTCTTTTTCCAGAACGGTTGAATAAACACGGCCAGAGGATACCGAATCCGTCATTCGTGCCGGAACACCCGTAAAACGTTCGTAGTGCCCAAGGTCGAGGTCGGTTTCGGCACCGTCATCAGTGACAAACACTTCGCCGTGCTCGAACGGGGACATCGTGCCCGGATCGACATTCAAATAGGGGTCTAGCTTGCGCAACCGTACGGAAAACCCGCGGGCTTGAAGCAAGGATCCCAATGCAGCTGACGCGAGGCCTTTGCCAAGTGATGAAACCACACCACCAGTGATGAATACGTAACGCGCCATAAATCAGGAAACCCCCGTGAAGCCTGCCAGCCAGAATTGGCTAAATAAGTGAATACCTTGCCGGCGGATAACCGCAGGAAAGCATGTATCACGGGATTTAAGTCTAGTCGGATTCGGGTGGTGTTGGCAACTAGCCCCGAACAACTTTAGACGGCAAAACCGCAATATACTGTGGATAGAATGCCTTAGCCCGCAACCCTTAGTGGTGTTGAGGGCTCAAGGACCGGTTTAGTCAACGTCAGGCGTCAGCGGTTCGTCTGTTGCTGCGTCCGGTGTTGGCGGCAACAGGCTTTCGCCTGCGCTTGGCGCAACTTCGCCGTCGATTGATTCCGTAGGAACACCAGCGCCATCTACGACCGACGCATCGCTGGCCTTCTGAGCGGACAGGATCGTCAGTGCAATCGATGTACAAATAAACGCAACCGCAAGGATCCAAGTGACCTTACCAAGGGCCGTCGCACCTGGGCGCCCACCTTGGGCACCACCGCCACCGCCGCCAATACCAAGGCCGCCGCCTTCGGACCGCTGCAAAAGCACAACGCCAATCAATGACAGTGCGAGCAAGAGGTGAACAACAAGAACGACGTTTTCCATGAATTGGACCTTTGGCGATGAGACAGGGGGTATCTAGAAGCGAAAGGGGCGCGTCGCAACCCCTGAAAGTCAGGATTAGTAGCCTTGCTCCAAAGTTAATCGAGCGGGAATTGAAGGCTATACGCGGAAGAGTTTGAGGTCTCTTTGTCGAAGTATGTCGCAACGTTAGGGGTGAAGTGAAGAATACTATCAAGGAATTAATAGCTACGGTAGCAAGTTTCAGAGCCCAAGCGATCTCACCTCCGGCCCTGTAGGAAGTGAAGGTTGGCAGGAAAGACGGAAGCGGAGCTAATCAGTAATGCTTTATTACATCCTTACCCAGAAATTCAGCAGCGAATTCGCTCCAACTTTCGTGGAGTGCGACAATCTGTGTTTCTGGACTGAATTCGCTGTCTAGTTTGTATAGGCCAATTTCTATGTCTTCAGGGTTGTTTTCGATTGCTGCATTCCCATCCAAAACAACCATCACATCAGACATCGCATTGAATAACGCCAACTTCAGTACGGTTTCGACTTCGTCAGTTAGCCCTGCTTTGTCTATTTGATCGACTGCATTTTTTACATGAGCTGTTACGGATTCCGCGTCGCGAAAATATTGAGGTACTTTACCATTTTCAACTGTTTTATCAGCGAAAAACCTTAACAATGTCGCCCGTGAAATCTGGTCAAATCCTTCGCGAAGCTGAGATTTCGCCCAAGACTCGGCATTAGGTGCGCCGAGTTGTTCAAATTGTGATGTCAGTTTTCGTAATTTCGGAAACAAGAAGCGATCCTTAATACTGGCCATTTAAAACTCCTCTATCGATATGCCCCCAAACACACGTATTTTAGGAATTACTTTGCGGCTAAAGTCATCTAAATTGACCCTTCACTCATCCACATCATCCATATCTGCCTGACCAGACAGGCGGCGGCGGACGTGGGACCAAGACAGGCCGATTCCCAGAACGATGGACATGGCGATGAGGCCGATCCATGTGTTGGCAGTTTGGTTTTCGAAATTGAGCCACCCCAGATCATAAGCGACCCAAAGAAGGGCGCCGACAAGCCCAAGCACAAGTGCCATCCCGAACACGCCGATAGAGCGCATCGTGGCGCGCATGTAGATAATGTAGCCAACAATCAAAAGAAGCCCGCACAGAACGGCAATCGATAGGTTTTCAGAGCCGTTTTCCATAACCCACGACGTGTAATTCCATTGGGTTGGATTATAGGTGGCGGCCAACAGGATAAATGCGAATAGCCAACGTAGTGCAAAACCGCTCATGATCGTCCTCAGAGTGTCGTTGTTTTGGCGCAAGATGACGGGGGCGAGGCGATCTGTCCATAGGATCGCTAAAATGTCCGCTTTCACACCGGTGCATGATGCCCTAAGAGGGGCACGGGTTTTCAGACCTTACACTGGAACACTCTGGAATTACTCTGGCACCTTAGGGGAATCAAAATGGCGAACGTGGTAGTTGTCGGCGCACAATGGGGCGACGAAGGCAAAGGCAAGATCGTGGACTGGTTGTCCGAACGGGCGGATGTGATTGCGCGCTTTCAGGGAGGACACAACGCAGGCCATACGTTGGTTATTGATGGGGCGGTCTACAAACTGCACGCTTTGCCATCCGGCGTTGTGCGCGGTGGCAAGCTTTCGGTCATTGGTAATGGTGTCGTGCTCGACCCTTGGCACCTGATGAAAGAGATCGCCACGATTGAAGCGCAGGGCGTTGAAATCAACCCAGACAACCTGATGATCGCCGAAAACACACCGCTGATCCTGCCGATCCACGGCGAACTGGACCGCGTACGCGAAGAAGCCGCAAGCAAGGGCACCAAGATCGGGACAACAGGCCGCGGCATCGGCCCAGCCTATGAAGATAAAGTTGGCCGTCGTTCTATCCGCGTTGCTGATTTGGCGGATGCAGCCACGCTCGAGGCGCGTGTTGATCGTGCATTGCAGCACCACAACCCGCTGCGCAAAGGTCTTGGCTTTGACGAAATCGACCGCGATGAACTTTTGGCACAGTTGCAAGAGATTGCGCCGAAAATCTTGCCATATGCCGCGCCGGTTTGGAAAGTGCTGGCCGAGAAACGCAAAGCCGGTAAGCGCATCCTGTTTGAAGGTGCACAAGGCGCACTGCTGGACATTGATTTCGGCACTTATCCGTTTGTGACCAGTTCCAACGTGATTGCAGGGCAGGCGGCGACTGGTGTTGGCCTTGGTCCTACGGCGATTGATTACGTTCTGGGTATCGTAAAAGCCTACACAACCCGCGTTGGCGAAGGCCCGTTCCCAACTGAACTTGAAGACGCTGATGGCCAGCGCCTTGGTGAGCGCGGCCATGAATTTGGCACCACCACAGGTCGCAAACGTCGTTGTGGTTGGTTTGACGCGGCGTTGCTGCGCCAAACTTGCGCGACATCTGGAATCACGGGCATCTGCCTGACGAAACTGGACGTTCTGGACGGGTTCGAGACGCTGAAGATCTGCGTTGGCTATGATCTGGATGGCGAACGGTTGGACTATTTGCCGACCGCGGCAGATGCACAGGCACGCTGCACGCCGATCTACGAGGAAATGGAAGGCTGGTCCGAAAGCACCGAAGGTGCGCGGTCTTGGGCGCAGCTTCCGGCTCAGGCAATCAAATATGTGCGCCGTGTGGAAGAGCTGATCGAATGCCCTGTGGCGCTTGTTTCCACGTCTCCGGAACGCGAAGATACGATTCTCGTCACTGACCCGTTCGCGGATTGATCTGATGGCGCTAAGTCACAAAGCCCGCAAACGCTGGTCGCTGGTGATCTTGTTGATTGGGCTACCTGCCTACTTGGTGATCGCGGTGACGGTGATGAATACGCTGTTCCCTGACCCGTTGGATCAACCCCCATTCTGGGTGAACTTTGCGATCTATGTGGGGCTTGGGGTTCTTTGGGCTTTTCCGTTCAAGTTCGTCTTTAAGGGCATTGGCCAAGCGGACCCTGACGCCTGACACGATCCTAGCGGAGCCGCTGCGCGGCGCGGTTTCCACAGGAACTTGTGGCTGATCTGAGCCCTTTACTGCCAAGAGGGCTTCTCAAACACAAACGGCGCGCCGGGATGTCCCGACGCGCCGTTTGTGTTCTTATTTCAAGAGATTAGCTTGCGCGCTTCTCAGGGTTAAAGCGGCTGTCATCGGCCACTTGGAAACGACCATTGCGCACTTTGGTAAATCGACCCGCCTTGAGCAGGTCCGCAAAGCTGCGCAGCCCGTCTTCGCGATTGAATTCATCACTGGCCACAGTGCGCACACGGCGCAGGATCTGTGGGCGAGAGAATTCATCCGCACCTTCAACAAAGGCCGTATAAGCTGCTGCTGCTTCCAACAGGTCCGGCAATTCAGACGCACCCATGTTTTCTGCGAATTCAGCAAATGAGCCGGCGGCCTGTGGCTGCTGTTGCTGTGCGTCGTCCTTACGGGCGGTAACACGGCGCGGGACAACCGGACCATCGCGTTGTTCAGTCTCAGGCAGGTCGACGCGCTGGGCAGCAACCAGTTTCAACGGAGCAGGGCGAGGGCGTTCAGTGCGAGTCTTGTCGCGGATAACCGGACGTGGACGTATCGCACTGCTTTCTGGCTGAACAACCTCAGAGAGGTCGTTGCGGAATGCGTTTTCGACGTCTTGGTCGTCGTCGTCATCCTCACCAGCCATGCGTGCAGCTTCTTTGGCTGCGACAGCGGCCTTTAGCTGTGCGATAGCATCGCGGCGACGGCTGCCTTCGGGTTCTTGCATCTGAGCGTCTGTTTCAGACATCAAACGATCCAAGGCGGAGTCATCTACCTGTGGTTCCTCGGTGAAGAATTCAGAAGCGGCAGGCGCGTCTTCGACAGCAGTTTCGACACTGTCTTCAACGTCGCTTTCCACAGCATCTTCGTCTTGGTCCGCTATGACGCCCAAAATCGCACTGCTTAGCGTGGTATCGGCGTCCATGGTATCAACGTCTGTCGTATCGGCGTCCGTTGCATCATCTTCTGCATCAGCTTCAAAGCTGTCGACCTCAGCCTCATCTTCTTCGGCAATTTCAACGTCATCAACAGGTGCATCAATTGTGCCCGTATCATCGTCATTGATCACATCTTCATGGATCGCCTTCAGATCTTCAGCGAGCTCGTCATCAAGGTCCGCATCTTCTTTGATGTCAGTGTCCGTAAAGTCGCTGTCTTCAAGGTATTCATCCAAAT
Source organism: Octadecabacter algicola (assembly GCF_021532625.1). Classification (GTDB taxonomy): domain Bacteria; phylum Pseudomonadota; class Alphaproteobacteria; order Rhodobacterales; family Rhodobacteraceae; genus Octadecabacter; species Octadecabacter algicola. The sequence continues at coordinate 1,115,896 of NZ_JAKGAR010000001.1, read as the reverse complement.
CGTCAGCGCCGTCCAACAGGGCAAAATTTGTTCCTGTCGGTGTCTCTGCTTCTGGTTCCTTATTTTCGGCGATCGCTTTTTCGAAATCCGCACGTTTCATCCGGACAACCCGGGCACGTGGTGCTTCAGGCTGTACAGGGGCGTCGAGGATTTCTGCGTCGTCAGTATTGCGTGCCATCACACGGGAAATCATGTCTGGCGCGTCGGTTGCATCGCCGTCCTCAATCGCAGATGCGTCGTCCGCATCTGGCAAGAACGGTTCCGTCAAATCGTCCGTGTGATCATTAGCGGCAGAGGTATCGGGCGACTGGCCAACTACAGCGCGGATACGCTGAAGTTTCGCCGCAACGCTTTCGCTGTCAGGGTGCGCCGGAACTGTTACCGTTTCGCTCACGTCTGCTTCGGGCGCTGGATTGGACATCGCGAGCATAGAAGACAGCGCGCTATCGCGTGTTTCTTCGACATCGGACCCATGTGCCGTGTCCGCCTCGTCTGTTGTCGCAGAGCTTACGGACTCCAAAACGGAGGTGTCTTCGTCTAGTTTATTTGCCGCATCAGCCTCTGCCTTTGCATCGGCTTCGGCTTTCGCATCAGCCTCTGCCTTCGCGTCGGCTTCGGCTTTTGCGTCGGCTTCGGCTTTTGCGTCGGCTTCCGCTTCAGCTTTCGCCTTTGCCTTCGCAGCTTTCTCCGCCTTGCGTTTGGCCTTGGCGGCCGCTTTCGCGGCTTTACGGGCGGCCTTTGCTTCGGCTTCTGCTTTGGCCTCTGCGGTTGCGGCGGCTTCTGCCTCAGCAGTGCGCTCAGCAATATCGTCGGCATCTGCGTCGGTGACGGACATGTCGCCTTTAGACTGATCGCTCAGGGCTGTGGCCCGAAGAACGATTTCGCCATCATCCATGCGAGCATCTACGCGGCGTGAAATTTCACGCTCTGCGATTTTTGCCAACATATCTGCATCAGGGGTGGGGGGCTCCGCACCAAAATACCTGTCATCAGCGGCCAGACCGCGGAAATATTCCGCGATAGCTTTCATCGTGCTGAAGGAATCGTCGAAACCTTCAAGTGTGCACGAGAAAGTGCCGTATGAGACGGTAAGAATCTTACTTGTTCCAACCATTGTTTGCTCGCTTTCTAACCAACCAGTGATACCTTGTTTACCATCAATTGGTTCGCAATCCGGAACAGAACCGCGATAAACTGGGTATTATTTCGTGACCGTTTTAAGGCAAGTTTCTCAACTCGAGGGTAATCTAACGTGATCCGGCCAATTGTTTCAAACCCCAGTCCAATAACGCTTATTGGTGGTGCAAACCCTGCATCTGGTGCCCTTACTATCGCCTTAAAGTGGGGCAAAATTGTGGTTTGCGCTGACGGTGGAGCGGATATTGCCCTGTCAGAGCGACTACAGCCTGCCGCAGTTGTGGGCGACATGGATTCGATTTCCGAGTCGAGTAAGCAGGCCTTCAAAGAAGTACTGCACCATATTCCCGAACAAGACAGCACTGATCTGGATAAAGCGCTGCGCCACATCGAGGCCCCCTTGGTTCTCGGCGTGGGGTTCAGTGGTGCCCGACTAGATCATGAATTGGCGTCCCTCACTGTTATGGTCCGGTATCCTGACCGTCCGATTATTTTGATTGGCGAAGAAACGTTTGCGCTGCTGTGTCCACCCGAACTAACGCTCGATTTGGATGTGGGGTCACTGGTCTCGCTTTTTCCGATGGCTGATGTCGGATGCGAGAGTGAGGGGCTACACTGGCCGACGGATGGGCTGAGGTTGGCTCCGGATGGACGGGTCGGAACGTCAAACAAAGCGGATGGACCCGTCACTTTGCGGCCCGATGCACCGAAATTGTTGTTGATTTTGCCTCGTGACGCGCTGGAACTTACGGTGCAGGCGCTTTTGCAAGGGTCCGTGCGATGGCCCGCTCGCGCAAGATAATGTAAAGCCCAGCAGCAATCGTGATGCCGATGCCCATGGCCGCCAACCCGTTAGGGAGGTCGCGGAACACCAGATAACCGATTACCGTTCCAATCGGGATTTCCAGATACTGCATCGGTGCCAATGTGGCCGAAGGCGCGAACCGCAGGCTCCACGTCATTAACAGATGGGCGAGGGTGCCCAACACGCCCAGCCACAACAGCAACCACCATGCAGTCCCCGAAACAGCGCCGGTTTCCAGTAGCGAGAGCGACGGGAATAACAGCAACGCGCCACCGATCAGGGGCGCGGCCATCAAGCCAGACAAAGCTTGAAGGCCAATTGGGTCGACATCCTTGGCGATCTTACGGGTTACCAACATAAAAAGAGCAAAGACAACGGCGACCCCCAAAGGCAGCAACGCAGGCGCGCCCACATCTATAAAATTCGGCTGCACAACCAAAAGCGTGCCGCAAAACCCAACGGCACACGCAATCAGCCGATGTGGTCCAATGTCTTCGCCCAAGAATACCCGCCCAAGCAGCAACATAATGAATGGCATGACGAAAGCGATGGCGATCGCGTCGGCCAGTGGCAGGTATTGAAGCGATGAAAACATCAATCCAATCCCAGCGATATGCAGCAGCGTGCGCAGCGCCGTCAGTTGCAACAACCGTCGACCATTTGGCATTGGGTAGCCAAATAAGACAACGAGCGGGAGCAACAGCGCAGCTTGCACAGTAAATCGGATGAACACCAAGAAACCCACCGACATTTCGTCTCCCAATAGTTTGGCGGTGGCATCGCCAAGCGGGGCAAGCACACAAAAGCCAAGCATCAGTAAGATGCCAAGAAACGGGCGATCAGGGGATTGGGACGTCATCAAGTTACGCTACGGGGGATCACGGTGCGCGTCTAGAGAGACGTCCCTAAATCGGTGCCGAAGGAAGTTCGATCCGGCGGGCGTTTACCCGTTCACGATGAATGACATAAAGACCTGATGCCATTATGACGAAGATACCGGCCAAAGCCAGCCCGTTGGGGAAGTCGTCAAAGAACAGATAGCCAAGAAGTGCCGCCATGATAATTTCAAGATAATGCAGGGGCGCAAGCGTTGCGGCGGGGGCCATCGACAGCGCGTAGGTCATCATCATATGGGCTACCGTTGCAAAGAAACCCACGCCAAAGATCAACATCCAATAAATTCCCTGGGGCCAGACAGGATCAAAAGTATCCCAGCCACGTCCATCGGCGAACCATAACAGGGGCACAATCATCAGCGTAGCGGCCAGTCCCGTTTGAAACTGCATTTCTACGGGGTGCAGCTGCCCGCGCAAAGACCGTGTGCTCAGAACATAGGCGGCAAAGGTAAAGGCCGTTCCCAAAGGCAAAAGTGCGACATAACCAAAGGCCACAAAGCTGGGCTGAATAACCAACAAACAGCCAGCAAACCCCACCGCCGCCGCCAACAAACGACGCGGCCCGATGATTTCGCCAAACATGACCTTGCCAAACAGCAAGATGATAAAGGGTTCTACAAAAACGATCGCCAAAGCATCCGCTAAGGGCATGAACCGTAATGCGGCGATAATGAAGTAGGTCGAAAGCATCAAAAACAGCGCGCGCATCGCGACCGGAAGCCAAAGTCCGATACGCAACCGCAAGGAAAGACCCATTATTAGGCACACCGGCAACATCAACACAGTTTGCACCAGAAACCGGCCGGCCGTGATTTGGCCAACAGGTATCGCGTCAGCCGCGATCTTCGCACACACGTCGAGCATGGGGGCGACCACGCAGAACCCGATCACCAGAGCCATGCCGAGAGGAACCCGATCTGGGCCTTGTGAAATTTGAGATGTTTTTGTCATCCGCTTGGTATGGTTGTCGGGGCATAACGCGTCCAGCCTGGAAGCGACGTTTTCTATAACAATCGGCTCGGTTCAACAGTTCGGGACGTTCACCGCCAAGCCGCCTAGAGCGGTCTCTTTGTACTTTTCGGACATGTCCGCGCCCGTTTGGCGCATGGTTTCGATGGCGGCGTCTAGCGGCACTAAGTGCGTGCCGTCACCGCGCATCGCCAAGGACGCAGCAGAAACCGCCTTGATGGCGCCCAATCCGTTGCGTTCAATACAGGGCACCTGCACCAGCCCTTTGACGGGATCGCACGTCATGCCGAGGTGATGTTCCAATGCGATCTCAGCTGCATTCTCGATCTGCTCGGGGGTACCGCCCAGCACAGCACAAAGGCCTGCTGCCGCCATCGCGGCAGCACTGCCGACTTCGGCCTGACAGCCGGCCTCGGCCCCACTGATCGAAGCATTGAATTTGACCAATCCGCCGATAGCCGCCGCCGTCAGCAGAAAATCCGGAATCTTTTCAGCCGTCGCGCTTGGCACATGATCCATGTAGTATCGGATCGTCGCTGGTACGACGCCTGCCGCGCCATTAGTGGGGGCGGTGACGACCTGACCGCCCGCGGCGTTCTCCTCGTTCACGGCCATGGCGTAGGTCGACATCCAATCATTGATCGTATGGGGTGCCGTTAGGTTTACACCGGCTTCGGCCTTGAGAGCATCATGGATACCCCTCGCGCGACGTTTGACGTTCAGGCCACCGGGTAAGATGCCGTCTGTGTTCATCCCGCGATCAATGCAGTCGTTCATTACTGACCAAAGCCGAGTTAGCCCTGCATCAAGGTCCGTGGCATTCCGTCGGCTGAGTTCATTGCGCCGTTTCATCTGCGCTATGCTGAACCCACTTTGTTTCGCCATTTCAAGCATTTCAGCGGCGCTCTTAAACGGGAATGGGACCGGAGCGCCGTCGTCTTTATCAGCGCCTGCCGCAAGTTCCTGTTCGGTCAGGACGAACCCGCCGCCGATCGAATAGTATGTCACTTCGGTGACCACATCGCCCTGCGCGTCCGTCCCCATAAGCTTCATGCCGTTGGCGTGACCGGGAAGGTTGGGCCCATAGTCGAATTCAAGATGCTCTTTTGGGGCAAACGTCAGTTGGCCCAACCCGTCAGGGGCGACCCAACCCTCAGCCGAAATGCGGGCCATTTCGGCGTCTGCTTTGATGCGATCGTAATCATCCGCGCGAAATCCAGCGAGGCCCAGTATGGTTGCACGATCCGTCGCGTGCCCGACACCTGTGAACGCCAGGGATCCGTGAAGACTGGCCCGTAACCCGCTGACTTTAAACGGTTGCGCGCGCAGGTGGTCCAAGAATCGAGCGGCGGCAACCATGGGGCCTATCGTGTGGGACGACGACGGGCCGATCCCGACCTTGAACATATCGAACACGGATAAGAACATCTAAACGGCGCTCCCTTCTGGTGGATTTGGAGGCTTGGGAGCAGTAAATGGCCGGTCCCCAAGGCCCTCGGCGCGGATTGCGCGAAGAACGGGTTCAGTTTGTTCCATCCGCTGCGCAAAGGCGAAAAGGCGCGGATAATCTGCTAAATCGAACCAGCGATCTCCACCGTAGATCGCACACCAACGCAGGAGTGGCGCAAGGTAGAACGAGGGCGCGGATGGTGGTTTCTCTAGCCAGTCGGCGTCATCAGCGTCGGAAAGTACCGTCAGCAGATGTGCGATGCGCCGCCGCGTGGGCGCGCGCAGGTCTTCGGCGTCGCCGTCGGTATATGTGTCGGGGTAGAACATCATCCGTTGGCTTGGGTGTAAGCTATTGCCGATCCATATCAGCCACTTAAGGGTTGACGTTCGAGCTGGTTGATCTGTTGGCATCAAAGCCCCGAACCGATCATTCAACCAAAGTAAGATCGCGGCGGTCTCAAAAATTGGTCCGTCCTGCGTGATTAATGTCGGGATCAGCCCATTTGGGTTAATCGCAAGATAAGCCGGATCGCGCTGTGCCCCACTGGCGCGATCTACCAAGACCGTCTCGAACGGCAGGTTCAGATGATCAAGCGCAAGGCGAATTATTAGCGATGCGTTGTCTGGGGCGTAATGCAATATTAGCTTTGTCATGGCCCAAGGTTTCAGCATTCCTGCCGTACCAACCCGCCCAAACGCGACCGATAGGCAGGGCTTTGCGTAAATTAGCCCTATTTGAACCATAGCGCCGCGCGTCCGAGCATCGTATATAGACGGGAAGTGTTTATTCCCGCGCAGGAGCTGCCCCATGCCGTCTGAACTGTCCCCCATCGACAAAGCCAAATTCGTAGCAGCGAAACAGGCAACTCAATACGTCGAAGATGGCATGAAAGTCGGTCTCGGGTCTGGATCCACCGCCGCATGGTTGGTGAAATGTTTGGGAGAAATGGTCGAAAAAGAGGGCCTTAAAATCCAAGGTATCCCGACATCCACTCGCACGGCGGACCTCGCTCGTGAAGTTGGGATTGACGTAATTTCTTTGGATGAGGCCAAATGGCTCGACATCGCGATTGATGGGGCAGACGAATATGATGGCAACCTCAACCTGATCAAAGGTGGCGGTGGTTCTCTTTTGCAAGAAAAGATCGTGGCAACGGCCAGCGATCAAATGGTTGTCATTGCTGATGCGTCCAAGTCGGTTGAGACGTTGGGCAGTTTCCCTCTCCCAATCGAGGTGGTTCCGTTCGGTTGGCAGACTACAAAAACATTGGTTGAAGAAACCCTTATCGGCATGGATGTGCTGGGCCGTGATGTCAGCCTACGTATGAATGGCGATGCTCCGTTCTACACGGATGAGGGAAACCATATCCTCGACCTTCACTTGAACCGGATCGGGAACGCGCGACAGTTATCTTTGGTTATCAATCAGATACCAGGCATTGTTGAGAATGGGTTGTTTATCGACATCTGTGATGTGGTTGTGATCGGTCACGGCGATGGTCGTGTGGAAATTCGCGACATCAATCAGGGAACTGTCGAAGAAGACCGCATTGATTTTGTCGAGAACGATAACCTGTTTGCGGACCTGAACGACTAGGTCTGCACCACCGGGCAATGAACGGTACTGTGACTGGCCAAGCTTGCAGTGCTGTGATTTACCAAGTTTCAAATTATTCCCCCAAGAAAGGCGCGTCCAAAATGGCTGACTTTGATTACGATTTGTTTGTGATTGGTGGCGGATCAGGTGGCGTGCGTGCTGCGCGGGTCGCTGCTGCAACAGGGGCCAAAGTTGCACTAGCCGAAGAATTCCGCATGGGCGGAACTTGCGTGATCCGTGGCTGTGTCCCAAAGAAACTGATGGTCTTCGCATCTGAGTATCAAGAGATGTTTGCCGATGCCCGTGCCTACGGGTGGGATGTCGAAGACGGATCGTTCGACTGGTCAAAGTTCCAACCAAACCTTCATGCTGAGCTTGACCGTCTTGAGGGCATTTACCGTAAACTGTTGGGCAATTCAGATGTTTCTATTCACGATTCTCGTGCGACTGTCAGCGGCCCACATGAAGTGACCCTTGCGGATGGCACAACTTATAGTGCCAAACATATCCTAGTGGCCGTTGGTGGCCGACCGTCTTTGCCGGACATGAAAAACGCAGATTTGGCAATTACGTCCAACGACATCTTCCTGCTGAAAGAACTACCTCAGAAGACCTTGGTTGTGGGAGGCGGTTACATCGCATCCGAGTTCGCATGCATTCTCAACGGTCTCGGAGTCGAGGTGACCCAATTCTATCGCGGTGCACAAATCTTGCGAGGCTTTGATGACGAAGCCCGTGGGTTGGTGTCCGAGATGATGATCGAGAAGGGCGTTGATCTGCACCTCGGGACGAACGTCCTTGAGATGGAAAAACACGAAGACGGAATTTGGGTCAAATGCACCAATGGCTCCGAAGCGGTTTACGATCAGGTCATGTATGCGACGGGGCGCGTGCCCAACACAGATGGACTTGGCCTTGAAGAGGTCGGCGTTGAACTGGGCCGCAATGGAGAAATCATCGTTGACGATTACAGCCAGACCAAGGTTCCAAGCATCTATGCCGTTGGCGATGTGACAAACCGTGTGCAGTTGACGCCAGTCGCGATCCGGGAGGGCATGGCTTTTGTTGAGACGGTGTTCAACGGCAACCCGACAAAGCCAGACCACGAGCTGATCCCGTCCGCGATCTTTACGCAGCCGGAAATGGGCACCGTGGGTCTGTCCGAAGAACAGGCGGCCGAACAGGAACCCGTGGAAATCTACGCGACATCCTTCCGACCGATGCAGACGGCGTTTGCAGAACGGCCCGATCGCGTGTTGATGAAACTCGTTGTATCTAAGGCTACGCGCAAGGTTCTGGGGTGTCATATCGTTAGCCCGCATGCGGGTGAAATGATCCAGCTTGCGGGCATTGCTGTAAAGATGGGGGCAACCAAAGAACAGTTCGATGCGACCTGCGCGGTTCACCCAACGATCAGTGAGGAACTTGTGACAATGCGCGATCCCGTGCGAACTGCTTGAACTTTGCGCGTAAAAGCACACTTATAGACAAGATGAATATGACCCGGAGGAAATGGGTCGCAACAAGGGAAGACAGGCTTAATGGCTGGAAACAACGGCGGCCCCTGGGGGGGCGGAGGCAATGATGGCGGGGACGACGATGACCGTCGCCGACCAAATGGGGACGGAAACCGCAATGGCGGGCAACGTCCACCGAACGATCCGCAAATCCCTGAATTTGATGAAATCATCAATAAAACCAAGGACCAACTGCGTGTTCTGATGGGCGGTGGCAATGACCGTGGTCGCGTCGGCGGCGGTGGTGGCGGTGGGGCCGGTGGTCCACAAGTCAGCCGTGGCATGATCGGTCTTGGTGTATTAGGCGCAGTCGTCCTTTGGGCCGCGTCTAGCTTTTATACGGTTCGTCCCGAAGAAAAGTCGGTTGAGCTGTTCCTTGGCGAATGTATGGAACCGTGTATCGGCGACAGTGGCCTGAACTTTGCCCCGTGGCCATTGGTCACATACGAGATCGTTCAGGTGACACGCGAACAAGTCATCAACATCGGTGAAGACCCTGTTCCACAAGAACTGTCCGACAATCCGTCCGTGTTGCGTATGCTCGAGGGTGATATCGGTTTGATGCTGACAGGCGACGAAAACATCGTCGATATCGATTTCCAAGTTGTTTGGAACATCACACGCCCCGATCAGTTCCTGTTCAACCTAGCTGAGCCAGAAGAAACAATCGCGGCGGTTTCTGAGTCCGTTATGCGAGAAATCATCGCGCAATCTCAGCTGGCGAACTTGAACCAAGATCGTGACAGCATCGAACAACGGATGCAGGAACTAACTCAAGAAACGCTCGACAGCTACGATTCTGGCGTGAACATCGTGCGGATCAACCTTGGTGCTGCCGATCCACCCGCAACCCAAGTACTTACGACGGACATTGACGGTGTCGAAGAAAAGACTTCGCCGCTGGCTGCGTATCGTGACGTGCAGGATGCTGAACAAGAACGCATCCAGCTACAAAACCAAGCGGATGCTTATGCAAACCGTGAAACAGCTGGCGCACGTGGTAACGCCGCGCAAATTCTTGAAGATGCCGAAGGGTACCGCGCTCGCGTGGTGAACGAAGCTGAAGGTGAAGCCGCGCGTTTTGTTTCCGTTCTTGAGGAATACCAAAAGGCACCTGATGTAACACGTCAGCGTCTGTATCTAGAAATGGTCGAAGATGTCTTTAGCTCTGGCAACATTATCTTGCTTGACGAAACAGGCGGCGAAGGCGGGGGCGGCGTTGTGCCGTATCTTCCTCTTGACCAACTGCGTAGCCCATCAACAGGAGGGTCGAACTGATGAATAAGTCACTTTATATTCTGCCAGTGATCGTCATTTTCTTGGCTGCTGTCATCAGCTCTATCTTTATCGTGGATGAACGTGAAAAGGCGCTCGTGCTTCGATTTGGCCGCGTGGTTCAGATTAAAGAAGATCCAGGTCTTGGGTTCCGTATTCCAATGATGGATCAGGTTGTGACCTATGACGACCGGATCATTTCAATTGATATGGCCGCTCAGGAAGTCATTCCAAACGATGACCGTCGTTTGATCGTGGATGCCTTTGCCCGCTACCGGATTTCCGATGTTGAACTGTTCCGTCAGGCGACAGGTGCCGGTGGTGATCAAGCGATTGCAGTCGCGGATCAACGTCTTGAACGTATCCTGAACGCCCAAACACGTGCGGTTTTGGGCTCGGTTTCTTCTGGTGACATCTTGTCCACGGACCGTGACGCATTGATGCTACGCATCCGTAACGGTGCAATTACTCAGGCCAATTCCTTGGGTCTGACAGTGATTGACGTGCGCTTGAAACGGACTGATCTGCCTAGCCAAAACCTTGAACGTACATTCTTGCGGATGGTTTCAGAACGTCAGCGAGAGGCTGAGGACGAACGGGCACGTGGCCGCGAAGCCGCGACACGGATCACCGCGCAAGCGGATCGTACCGTGGTTGAACTTGAATCCGACGCCAGCCGTCAAGCGCGCATTACTGAGGGTGAAGCCGACGCGGCAAGCAACGCGATTTTCGCAGAGGCTTATGGGCAAGACACTGAATTCTTTGAATTCTACCGCTCTCTGGAGGCATACCGTGAAGGTCTGGCAACAGGGAATGCGCGGATGGTCATGTCGCCACCGGAAGCATTCTTTGATTACCTGCGTTCACCTACAGGTGCGACCGAGTAATGATCGGAATAGTCATCCTAGCCCTCGGGCTGGTGCTGATCGTAGAGGGGCTGGTGTACGCACTGGCCCCTTCGCTTGTGGAAGACATGCTTGCGGCGCTGCGAGCCATGCCGCTTGAAGCGCGGCGGATCGTCGGGTTTGCCGCGCTTTGCGCGGGAGTAGCGTTGTTATGGTTGGCGTCAGCACTGGGCGCATTGGGATAGACGCGACTTTTGGCCGATGACTGCTCACGTCTCGGTGACGGTTACGTGTTTGCCGTTGCGTCCAGCGCTTACGTACCTACATTCTATGTCAACGGGCGCGCGCGCCCTTGTTAAAGTTTCAAGAAGGAGACGCTTTGTGCAGATGACAAAGAGATCACACCCACAGGCCGCCGTGCGTGCCCAAACACAACAAGATAGTCGCCAAAAATGGCTGGGTGCTTTGTTGGTCGGTATGGCGCTTGCCGTTGCGACGGTTGTTCCGGTTGATGCGCAAAACCGCCCTGCGACCTTTGCTGAGTTGGCTGAACAAGTCAGCCCATCGGTTGTGAACATTACCACCAGCACGGTGATCGCCAGCCGGACGGGACCGCAAGGCGTTGTTCCCGAAGGGTCGCCATTTGAAGACTTCTTCAATGACAATAACGATGGCGGCCAACGTCGCTCATCCGCATTGGGGTCAGGATTTGTGATTTCGGCTGATGGATTCATCGTTACGAACAACCACGTCATTGAAGGAGCAGATTCGATCGAGATCGAATTCTTCCCCGGTGATGGACAGCCGTCCGAACTTCTGCCGGCCGAGCTGATCGGAACGGACCCGAACACCGATATTGCGGTTCTCAAGGTCGAATATGACACGCCTCTGCAATACGTCAGCTTTGGCGACAGTGATGGCGCGGGCTCTCGTGTTGGCGATTGGGTCATGGCAATGGGCAATCCGCTGGGGCAGGGGTTCTCTGTGTCTGCGGGTATCGTTTCGGCGCGCAACCGGTCCCTTCAGGGGACCTACGACGACTACATCCAGACAGATGCCGCGATCAACCGAGGTAACTCTGGTGGACCATTGTTCAACATGGACGGTGACGTGATCGGCGTGAACACTGCAATCCTGTCACCTAACGGCGGCAGCATCGGTATCGGTTTTGCGATGTCGTCTTCTGTTGTGACCAACGTCGTGGATCAGTTGCAAGAATTCGGCGAGACCCGCCGCGGCTGGTTGGGCGTTCGCATTCAGGACGTTACAGTAGATATGGTTGATGCGATTGACGGGCTGGATGAAGCACGCGGCGCGATGGTAACGGATGTTCCCGCTGGTCCTGCGGAAGATGCGGGCATGGAGGCCGGTGACATCATTCTGACATTCGATGGAGTTGATATCGAAGACACCCGCGAACTGGTTCAGATCGTTGGTAACAGTCCTGTTGGAAAAGAAGTCCCCGTTGCGACACTGCGCAATGGTGAAATGATCGATCTAACGGTCGTATTGGGCCGTCGTGAGACAGCTGAATCAGTTGCCTTCCCAGATGATGCACCGGAAGCAGGTGAACCTGACACAACCAACATGCTTGGCATGACCTTGTCTGAGGTTTCACCTGAAATGGCTGAAGAAATGGGCATTGAGTTGGGCAGCGGTCTTGTAGTTGTCGAAGTCGAGGTGGACAGCGAAGCCGAGACCAAAGGCCTGTTGGCGGGGGATGTGATTACCGAAGCTGGACAACAACCAATCACAGGGATCGTTGATTTCGAAGCCCGTGTGGAAGAAGCCCAAGACGCAGGTCGCAAGTCTTTGCTGTTGCTGGTTCGTCGTGACGGCGCGCCACGGTTTGTAGCACTTGGCCTCGAATAAATTAGACGTCAGTCTAGAACGAAAGGGCGTCCCAATGGGACGCCCTTTTTCGTTTAAAGCTGGTCGCGCGGCAGGGCGACTAATCCCAAGGCATACGCCGTTTTTAGGGTTAGGACACCTGTGTGGACATCGTTGTGGTCAGCCTGAAATCGTTCAATGGCAGAGATTGTGCGTGCATCCATTGTCCCGTTAATCGTGCCGCGGTGATAGCCTCGTGCGACAAGAGCACGTTGCACCGAGGCGATAAATTCGGGCGTTTGAACGTGATCGCAAGGCGTCTCGAACTCGACCTCGCGGCGTTCCCGCAGGATGCGTTGACGCGTCACTGTACGGAATGCGGCGGGTTGCTCGACACTGCCGTCGCTGCGCATGACAGCAGGTTGAACCATGATCTGTTCGGTCACTGTCTCGATGATGGCGGGAGTCGTGTCGCGCGCAAAGCAAGTGCCGATGTTGGAGTCCACGACCACGGGCGTTTCGAGTGGCCCGATGCTGTGATCCGCTGGGGTTTGATCTAGACGAGTAGGCGGCGTTTCAACACAGCCTGACAGCCCTACGATCAAGGCAACCGAACACACCGCGCTGAAACGGGCGGGCATGCGATAACGCTGGATCAGTGATGTTTGCATCTGCTCTGCCTATGGGTCTTTGCGCCCTATAATTGAGCCGTGTTAGCGCGATTTCGCCTTTTTACAAAGCACACAGCCCCGATGACGCAAAAATGAGCGGTAATGGTGTCGTATCCGCCACCAATTTCGCGCAAATGGGCTAGAAGGCGGGCGCGTCGCCGCCTATCTATGGGCAACGGAATGATTGAAAAGGGCCAACAGAATGGCAAAGATTACATACATCGAACATAGCGGAACAGAACACGTCGTGGACGTGGCAAACGGTTTGACCGTTATGGAAGGTGCCCGCGATAATGGCATCCCCGGTATCGAAGCCGATTGCGGCGGCGCTTGCGCCTGTTCGACGTGCCACGTCTATGTAGATCCGGCATGGGTCGAAAAGATTCCAGCCAAAGACGCGATGGAAGAAGACATGCTGGATTTTGCCTTTGAGCCGGATGCCACGACATCACGTCTTACATGCCAGTTGAAAGTTACGGATGATATGGACGGTCTGATCGTTCGTATGCCTGAAAAGCAGATATAAAATGGCGCCGCGTCACCCATTGCGACCTCTGACAGGGCTCGTGCGCGGCGCGGGGGTGATGTTGTGCCTAGGGGCAGCCTCACAAACGGCAAGCCAAGAGATTGTCGGGGCCGAATTCGCGGGCTCGACAGAGCGATATGCCCATGGCGTTTTGGGTGACGCGATTGAATATTCTGAGCTCGTCATCCAGACCCGTGACGGCAACAACCGCATTCAATATCGTGTCACATTGCCAAGTGATCATGTATTTGAGGATTTGACACCGCGTCTTTGGGACATCACCGGTGATGGTGAACCCGAAGTGGTCGTGGTTGAGACAGATATGGCGCGTGGCGGGTCATTGGCGGTTTATGACGAGACTGGCAAAGTTGCTGAAACGGCGCATATCGGTCGGTCCAACCGTTGGTTGGCCCCCGTGGCCGCTGCGGATTTCGACGGAGATGGGCGTGTCGAAGTGGCTTTCGTAGATCGTCCCCATTTGGCAAAAACTCTGCGCATTTTCGAATGGGATGGCGCGGGCTTAAGCCTTGATACCGAAGTGTCAGGGCTAACGAACCACCGGATTGGCGATGCGTTCTTTTCCAGCGGCATGCGGGATTGTGGAACCGGGCCGGAAATGATCACAGCAGATGCCGATTGGAGCGATCTTATGGTGATCCGGTTTGACGAAGAATGGCAGGTGCAATCGCTTGGGGGCTTTACGCCCGAGCGACTGGCAACGGCACTCGACTGCGGGCTTTAGAACCTAAGCCAGCACTGCAACGAGCGTCAAAAGGGCCGCAATTTCTGTGATTTGTTGCGTCGCGCCAAGGACATCACCTGTTTGGCCACCGACCTTGGCGCGTGCAATTTGCGCACAAGCTAGTGTCGCCATCAGGGTCGCGATTAGCAGCCATAGTGCTGCAAGCTGCAAAAGAATGAGGGCCGCAATCCCTGCGATCCCCATGGCCGACCAAGCTGTGGCGGGTTGCGGGCGGCCCACAGAGTGGCTCAGCCCTTCGGTCCGCGCATGGGGCAGGTGGGCCATCATCGGAACCATCGCCGCACGACTTAGCATGGCAACACAGATCAACGCTGGCCAAAAAGGTGTCACAAGAAGCAGCGCAACCGCCTGCCAGCGCAAGCCAAGGCCGAGCACTAACGCGATGACGCCGTAAACGCCTGTGTGGCTATCTTTCATAATTTTCAGGCGATTGATTTTATCCCATCCCCCCCAGAACCCGTCTGCGCAGTCGGCCAGTCCGTCTTCGTGCATCCCGCCCGTAGTAATGGCAAATGATGCAACGATCAGCCCCGCCGCCAGTGAAGCTGGTAGCCCCAACCAAAGCGCGACCTGCCCAACGAAGCATGCGATCACCCCAATAGCCAAGCCTGCGATAGGATAGGCCCAAGCGGCTGCCCCCCCGCGAGATGTTGCAAGCTCTGTGTTCACGGGAACGGGCAGACGGCTTAACAATCCCAACGCAGCGGACAGGTCACCAACCGTGAAAAGGGGCGTTGTGTCGTCCTTAGGTGTCATCGGGCCGTTTCCTGTCTGGTCATTTCCGTTCCATTGGGTAGAGAGTGAGGCACAAATTTGCAATGAGGCCACGTCATGACCGCACCGTTCACCACACTTTCCGAATTCCGCGCCACGTTAGAGGCAGCGACAGGCCCAAATATGGCATCAATTGCAGGGGCAAAGGACCGCAACAACCAACTGACCAAACCTCCGGGCGCGTTGGGCCGTTTGGAAGAGCTTGCGATTTGGTATGCGGGCTGGCGTGATACGGACCGCCCTAGCATCGAGGCGCCTCAGATTGTGATCTTTGCAGGTAACCACGGTGTTTGCGCTCAGGGCGTTTCTGCGTTTCCGCCGGAAGTGACTGTGCAGATGGTGGCAAATTTTGAACATGGCGGGGCCGCGATCAATCAGTTGGCAAAGGCCAATGGCGCAAAAATGGATGTTCATGCGCTGGAGTTGGAAACGCCGACTAAAGATTTCACAGTTGAGGCCGCAATGAGCGAAGCCGAGGTGATTGCCGCTCTGACGACTGGGTGGAACGCCGTCGATCCAACCGCGGATCTTTTCGTGACAGGTGAAATGGGTATCGGCAACACTACGTCGGCTGCGGCTGTCGCTGCGGCTGTTCTAGGTGGCACAGCGCAAGACTGGGTCGGGCGCGGCACGGGCGTTGATGACGATGGGTTGGCGCGCAAAATTGATGTTGTTGATCGCGGACTTGCCCTTCATGACTTAAGTGATCCGCTTGAGGCCTTGCGGTGCCTCGGTGGGCGTGAATTGGCGGCAATGGCTGGCGCAATTGCCGCGGCGCGCCATCATCGTATTCCAGTGATCTTGGACGGTTTCATTTGTTCAGCCGCCGCCGCCACGTTGGAAAAAGCTGTTGAAGGGTCATTGGATCACACAATGGCGGGCCATCTGAGCGCAGAGGGTGCACATGGCCGTCTTTTGGATGCTTTGGGAAAACCACCAATCCTGTCTATGGGGCTGCGGTTAGGAGAAGGCTCCGGTGGGGCTTTGGCGATTGGCGTTCTTAAATCTGCAATCGCCTGTCATTCTGGCATGGCAACATTCGCCGAAGCTGGCGTCGCGGCAGGTTAGTCTTCATTGGGTCGTTTTGCGCGACCACCTAGACGGCTCTGATTGCGTTCTGTTTCATCCAACGCTTGCGCCAATTGCGTTTCTAGATCGCGATTCGCGGCCTTTGCGCGTTCGACATAGGCTTTGTTTTGCGCAATCGGGATGTCGGGGTCCCAGACTTCTGCAAGGTCACGCAGGGTAGCGCGGTCATGGTGGTAGAACGCCATCTCCGCCTCTGATGCCTCGTAATCTGATAGCCCGAGGTTCTCCAACACATAGCGGCCCGCCCGCAATGATCCATCAAACAATTCGCGGACAATATCGTTCGCGCCCGCCGCATAGAGTTCGTAAACGTGAACACGGTCACGCGCCCGCGCTACAATATGCAGGTCGGGATAGTGTGTGCGGGCATATCTCACGAGATTCACCGCCGAGGCTTTGCCATCCAGAGCGACGACAAGGACCGATGCCTGATCAATGCCCGCTGCGTGCAAGATATCAGGGCGCGTGGGGTCTCCAAAGAACCCTTTGAATCCAAACGTGCGCATCAATTGCACAGTATTCAAATCGCTATCGAGCACCACAGTGCTGTAGCCGCTGGCTTGCACAAGGCGGTTCACGACTTGTCCGAAACGCCCGATCCCGGCGATAATTACCGGTCCTTTTTCGTCAATGTCGTCTTCTTCATACGGTTCCTTGGCATCCGATCCCATGCGGTGGGACAGGCGATCATAGGCAATAAACAACAGGGGTGTAATCAACATAGAGAGCGCGACGATCAGCAGCAATTCGGCACTGAGCGCCGTTCCGATGACGTTTTGCTGTTCTGAAAACGCCAACAACACGAAACCGAATTCACCAGCCTGCGCCAGGCCAAGGGTGAACAACCAACGTGCACGGCCGCGCAGGTCGAATATCCGTGCCAGTAGATAGAGCACCGCGCCCTTGGTCAGCATCATGGCGATTGTAATGCCGAATATGCGAACTGGTGCGGCGAAGAGGGTGCCGAAATCAATCCCAGCCCCAACCGTGATAAAGAACAGCCCAAGGAGCAGTCCTTTGAACGGGGCAAGGTCGCTTTCCAGCTCATGCCGAAATTCCGAATTGGCAAGGACCACGCCAGCCAGAAACGTGCCCAAAGCAGCAGACAGCCCGACAAGGCTCATTAACGCAGCAATCGACACCACCATAAGCAGGGCCAAAGCGGTGTACATTTCACGCAGGCGCGCGTGGTGGATATAGCGAAACAGTGGGCGGGTAAGGAAAATACCCACGAGGATGACAGACGCGACCGCACCAATTGTCACAAGCGTCACGCCCCATGCAGGGAGACCGTCAACAAGGCTGATTGTGTGATGTGCGGCGTCGTCTACGTCACTGCCGAGCGCCATAGAACCGTCGTCTTGCATTACAACCGGCGAACGCAATGCCAAGAGAGGCAACAACGCCAGCATGGGGATCACGGCAATGTCTTGGGTCAGTAGAACCGAAAACGTATTCCGCCCACCGCTCGTTTGCATAAGGCCCTTTTCATCAAGGGTTTGCAGGACGATCGCCGTTGAGGACAGCGCAAAGATCATACCAATCGCCAGAGCGGTTTGCCACGCTTGCCCCAAGGCCATGAACCCCAACATCAGCAACAATGTCGTTAGGCCGATTTGCAGGCCGCCAAGCCCGATCAGTCGGTGCCGCATCCCCCATAGGGCGCGTGGGTCCAATTCCAATCCGATTAGGAACAACATCATCACGACGCCGAACTCTGCAACATGTTGAAGCTCTGCGGCTTCTGCCCCCAACAGGGGACCAATAGCGACCCCCGCTAGCAAGTAGCCAAGCACCGATCCAAGCCCAAGTCGCGCGGCCATCGGCACGGCGACCACAGCTGCCCCCAAGAGCAATGTCGTGAGAATGAGTGTGTCTTGCATCGGTATCCTGTCCGCGGATTTGCGGTATATTTCGGGCCTTAGCCGCCAACCTCAAGCGTAATGGCACGGCCCCGTTTTGTGTAGCTCAGAGCACTGGCGCTGATGGCCGTGACACGGCCGCTATCAAGACGGTCACCTACAGTAACCCGTACGTAGCGGCCATTGCTCAGGCGCACCAAAGCACGGCGATCATTCGAGCCGCCGTAAATGCCAATCAAATTGACTTCACGTAGGTTGATGGCGTTTTCCAGTGTTGCGTTCTGCGCCACGGAGCCGGACGTCGGTCCACTTGGGGCAACCGCAGCCGCGCGCGGCACTGCAGCGACTTGGGTTGCTGCACGTTCTTGAGCGGCCGCCGCACGTTCAACAATGCGGGCCATATTGCGGGGACGGGTGTCAGGGCGTTCACTCACGGCCACCGCTTGGGATGTCGCGTTTATGATGGGGTCGGGACGGTTCGCAGCGGCTTGCACAGCAGCCGCAATTTCCGGAGAAATCTGCAAGCCTGTTGGGGTAACTGTCGCCGTAGCTGTTTCGGGTTCTGGTAAAGGCTCCGGTTCAGGTTCAGCCTGTGGTGTTGGTGCTAACCCAGCGGGGCGCGTGCGCGGCCGAAACGCAGAGGCTTGCTCGTTGGTGAGTTCGCCTACGACAGGTGGATTTGCGACCGCAGCAGCTGCTTGAGTTACGGCAGTAGGACGCACAAGCGGGCGTGGCGTGTCCGCTGTTGGTGTTTGGGCGGTGCCCGTCGCAAGTGCCGCAGCAACATCGCTAGACAGCGCGTCTATAGACGCATCAATTTGGGGGGCAGTGGTTCCGGGACGCGCGGGCGGGAGGACAGGCGGCGCACCTGCGATGACGTTAAGCCCTTCGGGTTGTGGCGCGGAGAGTTCGGTTTCTGGCACGTCCTCTGTTTCTGGCACGGTCGCGATTGGCGTTTCCGGTGCAACGGGTGTGGTGGGCGCCGCCGCTGGAGCAACAGTACCAGGTCGGATTGGAGGCAGAACTGTGGGCGTGCCGGCCAGCACCAATAGACCGTCCGTTGCGACAAGAGGCCCTGTTCCATCTTCAACAGCAGCAACTGTCGGTGCGGGCGCTGGCGCCGTGGTCCCTGTGCGAACGGGCGGTTCAATGACTGGGCGGCCATTAATGATTACGACGCCGTCCGGTGCATCCGCTACAGGTGCTGCTGTGTCGGGAATGACTGCAGCTAGTTGATCTTGTGGGGTAATTTCAGGCGCGATGGTGCCGGGGCGTGTTGGCGGGTTTAAGGCTGGGCGGCCCGCAATTACGACGATGCCGTCTGGTGTGACACTGCCTTCTGGTGTTGCGACAACAACGCCGTCGACACCAAAGTTAAAGGTTTCATCTGGGGCGGGTGGGTCAATCGGTGTGGCGATGAGAGCGTCGCCAGCCACGCTGCTGGCACTGGCCAGGGGGCTGGGCGGAACACGAGGAACCGTCTGCGACGTAGTACCAACCGTCATCTCGTCGATGCTGGTTGTACGAGGTGTAAGTGGAATTCGAGGGGCCCGTTGCCATACGCCGGTGGCGGCGTAGATGCGTGTTGCTTCTTCCGGGGAAAGGACCTGGCCTCCGGAAGGGGGTGTCGGAGAGGCCAATGCGTCTGGCGCATTGACCGCGGCGTCGACGTCGTCTGGCTGCAGCGCGGCCACCTCCGAAGCCGACGGGTCAGTCGTAGTCGTATCAGGATCGGCTGCGATTTGCGTATCCGAGCTGCCAAAGCCAAACCAACCTGCGATGCCTTCTTCTGACATTGCCGCGAACGCCGCGAACGCCAACAAGAACAGCAATAGAACCGCCGTCAGGATCAACCCCAAGAAACGCGGCTTGCCGCCAACCACAGGTTTGGGTTTGGGCTGTTTACGCGCACCAAACACGGTAACGCGAGATTTCTCTTCAGGGGCGACTTCTTTTGTTTCGGCCTCTTGGGTCTTCGCATCGGCGCGGGCCATGCGGCGGCTGGAAAACATTCCACCCACGGTGCTGCCAACGGCTGCCGCCGCGCCAAGGGCCGTAGCAGCTGCGCCTTTGCCACCAGAAGGTTCCGCAGCATTGTCTTCCGCGGGATCTGGTTCAACCATTAAGGACGCAGACGCGACAGCGGCGTCTACGGGCAGGGCGGTTGAAGATTCGCCTGTGATCGCTGGGGCCGTTTCCGGTTCGGGTACATTGGCCGACAAAGAAGGTGTTGCCGCCTGCACGGGCGGCATTGTTTCATCGCGGGCCGGTGCAGATACAGGCGGCATTGCGTCTGTGCCTTTGCCTGTCGGAACCGCAAGCGGCGGCGGGGCCGTGCGGCTGAATACCGGTCCCGTGCGCTGGGGCGCGGCAGGTGCTTCGGTGGCAGGTTGTGGCACGGGATGACCATCGGTGCGATCTGCGCGAAGGCGCGATGCGAACACTGGCGCCTCTTCGGGACGTTCCTCGGGCGCGTCCTCTGCGATCTCTTGAGTGATTTCCTCTTGAGCCCCGTCCGAAATGGCCTCGACGTTTTCCGTGAATTCGTCAGCCAAAACTTCAGGTGTTTCAGCCTCTACTTCGGGTGCCTCGACTTCAGGGGCCGTTTCAGTCTCGGGATCTGCAGGCGTTTGATCTTCGGAGATGTCGAGAACTGGTTCTTCCAGTTCGGGTTCTTCTAATTCAGGTTCTGCGACATCGACTGTTTCGGTGTCTCCCGCGTCCTCGACGAGAGTATCAACTACGGGCTGTTCATCCGCCACTGTAGCGTCTTCATCAACCGATTCAACTTCAGGCGTTTCGGGTGCGGCAGTGGCTTCGATGACCACATCCGACTGGCCCGTGACGATGACCGGTTCGGCATCCCGTTCTGCGGTGTTGCCCTCGGTCGCGCCAAAAAACGCTTCGCCCACGTATGTGAACGGTTCGGGCACTGCGGCAAAACCAACAGGATTGAACCCGTGTTCGCTCGCGAACTGCTGGGCTTCGCTTAGGGTTTCTTTGGCGACGGCGGCGACATAGGTGCGACCTCCACCCTTAACGTAGTCAAAGGACAGGTCCTCAACTGCATAAGGGGTGGCACCGTTAAGGGCGGCCCAAACATCGGCTTCCTCTGCGCGGGTGGTGTCCAGCGCGAGGTATTTGATTTGATCGTTTGGAATCAGAAGCTTGGTTGAAATTCCTGAGGGCTCGAGCGTCTCAGCGGCATCGCGCAGGTTGGACAAAGCGCCAGTCAGGTCGGGGTTGTCCAACGCCACCTGACCGACCAAATGCCAACCATCCGCAACGCGGTGCATGAGGCGCAAACCATCAAACGACAAAGACAGTGCAAAATTCGTTTTCATCTTCGTGACTTAGCATCCTCAATCAAGGCTGCAAACACCCCTTTTTCTTATAGATTCAAGGTATAGCAAGGAATCGCGCACGCCAAGGTTAAGAATCTTGTCTTTCTCCCCAAGGATCGGGGTCTGATATGCGTCATACATAGTATCAGTCCCTATTTTCGGAGAAACCTTATGCGTTCAATTATTGCTCTGTTGCTCTTGGCGGCCACTTTGGCCAGCGCCACACTTGTCGCGCCTGCTTCGGCGGAAGAAACACCTCGTACAATAACCGTCAACGGCACAGGCGAAGTGAGCGTGGAGCCGGATATGGCAACGATCAATATCGGCGTTCAAATCGAAGCCGAAGACGCTGCAACAGCACTAGATGGCGCGAGTGCCGCGACGGGCGCCATTCTGGCGACTTTGGATATCGAAGGAGTTTTGCCCGAAGATATCAGAAGCGGCGCGATCCGACTTAACCCACGCTACAGCCAAAGTGTTCTAAGTTCTGGCAACCAGATAGCAGGGTATCAGGCGGTTAATTCTGTTGAGGTGCTCGTCAATGATTTGGACCAGCTTGGTGGATTGCTGGCAGCTGTCGTCGGGGACGGAGCGAACCGATTGGACGGCGTTCAGTTTGGCCTTCAGGACCCAAGCGAAGCCATGGATGAGGCGCGCCGCCGTGCTGTCGCTGAAGGAGCGCGTTTGGCGAATCTCTACGCGGGTGCCGCAGGCGTTTCCGTTGGCGATCTTTTGCGTCTGACCGAAGGCGGGGCGAGCGGGTACAATCCAATGCGGGCTGAACCTGTGATGCTCGAAATGGCGGCCTCTTCGCCGCAATACGATGTGCCAATCTCTGCGGGGAAGATTGAACTTCGCGCATCGGTTTCACTGGTCTATGCGATTGGCGAATAGAATAACTGGCTTCGCCCCATGGGGGCGAAGCCGCTAAATCATAGGGGGGCTACATCTTCGGAAAATAGTCCTCGCAGGTGCCTTCGCGGTAGACATCAGCCGTGCAGCAATGCAATCCGCCACCAAAGGCATAGGCATCGCGCAGGTCAACTTCGACCACTTCCATACCGAGTTTGTCCATTTGTTCTGCCTGATAAACCTCTGATTTTTCCACACAAACAGTTTTCGGGTCGAGCACCAAAACATTCATCGACAACCAAGTTGATGAATAACATAGCGGCGGCGGTGTGTTGTGTGACGGCTGGGCCGCATCGACGATTTCCCAATCGTTATCTTCAAACATCTTGCGTTGATCGTCTGGCAGGCGACGCTGCGGATTGTTCAAGATCAGACCGGGGCGTAGGGGTGTAAACGTCGCATCAATGTGGATTGGATAGGGGTCACCGGGGAAGTTCACGGTGTGAACGCGGTGATCGGGGAAGTGGCGGCGCAGCCATTCTATGCCCTTAAGATTTGTCGTGAACCCGTGTTGTACCACCAGATCGCGGCCAAACCTTAGCACGTCGGCAGCATCAAAAAGCGGTTCTTCCTCAGTGGTGACAAAGAACTTTTCAGCCGCCCACTGCAGACGCTTTGCATCGCCAATCTTCTCGGACAGGTAATCAGGGTGATAATCCGCATCCGTCAGGCGCGGTTTGGGCGCAGATTCGTGGCGGAAATTAGGGTCTTCGTTGAAGTACTGCTGCATCAACGGGCGGTAGTTGAGATATTCGAACCAGCGACAGCGATAAGACATTGTTGCCTCAAGCATCTCTGATCCGACCGTCAGCAAGACATCCCGTGGTGGCATGCAACCGAACTGGCTGTCGGTGTGGAAATCCGGTGTGGTCGCCGGAAGTGAATGGTCAATCGACGTTGGGCGATCCACGCGAACGCCGCGCTTTTCCAACATCGACGCAAAATTATCCAGCAGCTCATTGGCGCGGTCGATGGTTTCTTGTGGGCGACGGCCCCATTGGCCGCGCATGTCGCTGTCTTCCGGAACTTTCGCATCCAGCGCGGGTTCTTCGGGCGGGATGTGGCAATCATCCGCACGGCCGACAATCACGTGGCGAAGCGGGTCCCATTCGTTCCAGCTGTTTACGACAGTTTTTTGCATTATGGTCCCTTTCAATGCCAAATCCTGAACATTGGTAGGGAGGTTTAATTGGCCGCACAAGACATAAGAAAAGGGCCCCGATGAAAGGGCCCTTTGTCATGGTGCAAAAGCCTTTGGCTTAAGATGTTGCTTTGGCCAATGCTTGATCCAGATCAGCGATCAGATCATCGGCATCTTCAAGCCCGATAGACACACGCACAACGCCCGGACCGGCAGACGCTGCCTCTTGCTGTTCGGCTGTCAACTGACGGTGGGTGGTGGATGCGGGGTGGATGATCAACGACCGAGCGTCACCAAGGTTGGCAACATGGCTGAAGATTTCCAGTGAATCTACCAGTTTGACGCAAGCTTCATAGCCGCCCTTAACCGCAAAGGTGAATAGGGACGACGCGCCCTTTGGGCAGACGTCTTTGACGCGGTGGAAATAGGGGGAAGATTCAAGACCCGCATAGGTCACGTAATCTACGCGATCATCTGCTTCCAACCAGTTGGCTAGTTTGGTCGCGTTCTCCACATGGCGATCCATGCGCAAGGACAGGGTTTCGATGCCCATCAACGTGTAGTGCGCCGCTTGTGGGTTCATTGTCATGCCAAGGTCGCGCAGACCGATAGCGATGCCGTGGAACGTATAAGCAAGCGGGCCAAACGTCTCAGCAAACTTGAGACCGTGGTAGGCTGGCTCAGGCTGGGACAGGCTTGGGAATTTGTCGGACGCGGCCCAATCAAATTTGCCACTGTCCACAACACAGCCACCCGTCACGGAACCATTGCCCGTGAGGTACTTGGTCGTTGAATGCACAACCAGTGTCGCGCCATGTTCAATCGGGCGGCACAGGTAGGGAGTCGCTGTTGTGTTGTCGATGATCAGCGGGACACCGGCCTCATCCGCGATATCCGCAATCGCACGCACATCCATAATGTAACCTCCGGGGTTGGCGATAGCCTCACCGAATACCGCGCGGGTGTTTTCGTCGATCGCCGCTTTCACCGCAGCGGTGTCGTCCATGTCTACGAACTTTGCTTCCCAGCCGAAACGTTTGATTGTTTGGCTAAACTGCGTGACCGAACCGCCGTAGAGGCGGGTGGATACAACGACGTTCTTACCAGGCGACATGATCGGGAACAGCGCCATGAGCTGAGCGGCGTGACCGGAAGAACAGCAAACCGCACCAGCACCGCCTTCAAGGGTTGCGATGCGTTCCTGCAAAACCGCAACTGTTGGGTTGGTCAGGCGCGAATAGATGTAGCCTACTTCTTGTAGGTTAAACAAAGCCGCTGCGTGATCCGCATCGCGAAACACATAAGCCGTTGTTTGATAGATCGGCGTGTTGCGTGCGCCGGTTGCCGGATCTGGCCGCGCGCCTGCGTGAATTTGCAGCGTGTCAAAGCCGTAGGTTGTCTGTTCGCTCATGGTGTCCTCCCAATTTCAGTTGGGAGGCAACGTAAGGGCAAAGGTCCGCAACCTCAATGACCTCGCCAAAGAGGCGGAACTCACTACGACGCCTTAGAGAAAAACGCCTTGGTGTCGGAATACCCGTCATAAAGCTGTGCGATGATCCGCACGAGGGCGCGCCCCTCTGGGAGAACCATTAATCCATTTGGCCCACGCTTGGTTACACCGTCGAATTTGACGAGGACTTGTGCGTGAGTGACGTCGAGTGATGCTGCAAGCGTTCCGTAGGTTTCGGCCAGTTCGGCATCATCGATTTCGAAATTGCACATCAGCATCTCGATAACACGCGCGCGCAGTTTGTCTTCAACGGTGAGCTCGTGGCCGCGGAAACCAGACAAATCCCCATCATGAATGCGCTGTGTATACGCACCGGTCGCGGCAGCGTTTTGCACATAGCCTTGGGCAAAGCGCGAGATCGACGATGCGCCAACCCCGATAAGCGTCGAACAGGTGTCTGTGGTGTAACCTTGGAAGTTGCGGCGCAGGTCGCCCCGTGCTGCGGCCTGCGCCAGTTCATCATCTGGCTTGGCAAAATGGTCGGTCCCGATGGCCTGGTAGCCCGCCTTACAGAACAAGTCGGCTGCAAGGGTAGACAACACGAAACGGTCAATGTCCGAAGGCAGGGTCTCTTCTTTGATCAACTTTTGGCGTTTGGCCATATGGGGCACATGGGCGTAGCCGAACAAGGCAATGCGGTCTGGGTTCAGGGCCAAGACCTTTTGCACGGTGTCTGTGATTTTCGCTGCGTTCTGATGGGGCAAGCCGTACACCAGATCGGCATTGAGCGACGTAATACCCGCCGCGCGTAAGGACTGCACGCAGGTCTGTGTCGCCTCAAACGGCTGTTCGCGCCCGATTGCGGCCTGAACATCAGGCGAGAAATCTTGAATGCCTATGCTGGCACGGTTCATGCCTTCGCTTGCAAGGGCTGCGATCTTGGCGTCATCCACCAGAATCGGGTCAATCTCGACAGAGAATTCGAAGTCTTCAGCGGGCGGGAAGGTGGCTTTTGCCGCTTGGGCCAGATCATGGATCAGGGCAGGGGGTAAGATTGTCGGAGTGCCGCCGCCCCAGTGTAAACGCCCCATCCGGACCCCGTCTGGCAACAGGGCAGCCATCTGCTTGAGCTCTTGTTTTACGGTCTCGATATACTGCTCGACAGGGCTGAGCGTACGGGTCCCTTGGGTGCGACACGCGCAGAACCAGCAAAGGCGTTCGCAGAACGGGATATGGATATAGACCGACACAGGTTCAGCGGGATCAAGTGCCGCGATCGCCACAGATTGGAATGCAGCGCCGACGTCTTGTGAAAAGATGGGGGCGGTCGGATAGCTTGTGTAACGCGGGACTTGGGCGTCAAACAAACCGTGGCGGGTGAGAAGATCGATATTTTCCATACACCTGCGATAAGGCGCAGAATCGAGGCGGTCTTTGCGCTCGATCAAATAAAACAGCCTTAGCGCATCCAGAAGCCTTCGCGCTTGATACGGTTGCGTAACTGGCGTTCGCGTGGGGGTAGGTCGTTTCGGTCAAACAAGTCGCGAACTTTTTGGCCGCGCTTTTGGTAGATCATCCGCTTGAACGGATCATACTGCTTGAGCCACTTTTTCACTTTGTTGGGCGCTGTGACGTCTTCTAGTGCTGTCACAACAGCATCGGCCTCACGGGCATAAAGCAAGGGCAGCAGACGGTAATGACAGGTGAGGTCCCCATCAAGTCCGGCCAGATCGTCACCTGGACGGCCGCCGCCAAAACTATGGATCACAAGCGGCAGCGTGACTTGGTCGAGCCACGGATCAAGGGATTGCAGCACAAGTTCTTCTGGGCGGTTGTCGCGTGTTTCAACGGCCCAATCGCGCCAACGCGCGCCAAATGTGGGCGCATCATGACCCGTCACCCAGCCCGCGTTGAAGTAAAGGTAATGTTCCCAATACTCATCCGGCTGATCTAGGTCGAGCGTGCTCTCGAAATCCAGATCGTAACGGTCATAAAGTGATTTCCAGATCGCAGAATAGCCCGGCCAGTAAAGTTCTTCTTCGGGCCAAGTTCCGGTGCGCCGCATAGAGGCTGATGGACGGGTGAAATCTGTCGCCAGCTTACCAATATCGCCAACAATCAAAGTGTCGCTATCAAGGAACAGAAAATTCCGCCCTTCTGGCATCGCACAAAGCGCTTCGATTTTGTTGCCGTGCGGGTAGCTTTCCCCGAACGCAGTATTCTCGAACGGCAAGATAACTGCGCCAAGGTCGGTCAACGCACCTTTGATATCGCCTGCCATGGTTGGGTCTTTGTCCCAAAGCGGTCCCGCTTGGGGTTCGGCCACGTAAAGTGTGCCAGAAAAACTCGGCGCTTTTTCTTTTAGAGAGGCCGCGAGCAAAAGGCATTCATACTGTAGGCGTCCAGACTGTCCGACGATAACGATGTCAAAGTCCGATGACAGCTGTTCCGCCGCCTTGGAAGATTTCTTTTTCGCCATTTTGCTTGCCTGTGTGCTCTTTAGGGGCAGTATAGGGGTGCTACAGCCCCCAAGGGAAGGGCCGAATGCCGCATATTTTTTGCATTGGAGACCTGAATGATTGATCTATTTTTACCGCTCATTATCGGGCTAGGGGTCGGAATTGAGCCGCCTCAGCCTACACAAACTGAAACCGCCGCTGCCTCAACGCCTGCTGTAGAAGAGGTTTTGCCGCTGGCCCTTGGGTCTGGTGATGATCTGAACGCGGATCGCGAACCAGAACCACAAATCCCAACAGGCAAATACACAACCGCCATCGAAATCCGCGCGATCCTCAGCATGACCAAAAACAACTGGGTCGGGGTGCGCGAATACGAGGGGCAGGATTTGGTCTACTTCAGCCACCTTATGGCGTGGCGCTGTGGCCTTTGGGATATCCGATACGGGATCAACGGAGAGCCTGCGACGAACGTGATGCCTATGGAGCCGTGTAATCTGGACTACGCCCAACCCAATGTGATGATCGATCTGGACAACTACCGACCCTACGTTGCCTTTCCGCTGGGGTCGGTTGAAAGCGTCTACGTCGAAATTGTTTACGATGACGGTACCGAAGATTTCGCCCAGTTTGATCGCAACGAAATCCGCATTCCCTAAACGTCGGCAACATTTATAAAAGACAACCCGCTCAGACATTCTGGGCGGGTTGTTTGCGTTAGATCAACGAAGGCCTAAGCGCAGCACGATACCTACGACGGAGAGCCACGGCTTAATCGTAGTAGAATTGATCGCCCCATTGGGGCGTCTCTTTGTATCGGAGATAATCGATGACTATCAAAAGTATTAACGGATGCATTGGGTGTCAGGAATGCGTGAAATCCTGCCCCTGCGATGTCATTCGAATGGAGCACGGCAAAGCGGTGATCGCATATCCCGCCGACTGCCAAATTTGCCATTTGTGCCGAATGTATTGCCCCGTCGACGCCATCGAGATGTCGCCGGAAAAATCCATCCCTGTCATTGTGCCGTGGGGGTAAGTCATGAAATTCAGCGCCCAAACCTATGCCATCCTTTCTGCTCTCGCCGTATTCGTCGGCCTGCCGTTATTATTTTATGCTCTCGGTGATGCGCCGCGGCGTACTCTGCTCAAAGAGGGCATTTCGCTGATTACTTTGCTGGCGTTCACCATGATGCTTGGCCAATTCTTTCTCGCGCGCAGCAATGAAACCTTGCTGAGCCTCTTCAAGCCGCTGCAAATCCAGAAGGTCCACAAGGTCATCGCCTATTCGGCCATTACCATCATCTTTGTGCATCCGGTTCTGATCGTTCTGCCGCGTTACTTTGAGGGCGGGATCAAGCCATGGGATGCATTCGTCACTTTGATTACGGATTTCGGAAACCCCGGTATCGTTCTTGGTCTGATCGCTTGGGTCGTGATGGTGGTTCTTGGTGTAACAGTCTTCTTTCGTAGAAAGCTGATCCCACATTTCAAGCTCAAATACCGCGGCTGGCGCTATTTCCATGGCGGGCTTGCCGTCGCGTTTACCGTGCTTGCGTTGTGGCACTCGATTGCGCTGGGTCGACACACCGACCTGGCTATGTCCGTCTTCTTCATCATTCTTGCCATCTTGGGCTTTGCCATGCTGGCCCACATGTATTGGGGCGTGCGTTCGCCCAAACCGAAACCCGTTTCCAAGGGAGCCACATCATGACCGCGCCGACTGAAAAACCCGCACCAAACCGTCGTGAATTCCTTGCGTTGTCTGGTGCAACGGCTGGGGCTGCTTCACTCGGGATGGCCGCTTGGGGGCAGAACTTCGTTGAAGTCGACGTCGATGCGATTACCAACACCGACTTCGCCACTGACGTTCTGGTCATAGGCGGCGGGATGGCAGGCTTGTTTGCTGCGGTTAAGGCCCATGATGCAGGGGCATCCACGATGATCGTATCAAAAGGGCGACTTGGATCATCTGGGCTTACGCCGTTCGGGAAGGGGTTCTTTGTCTTTGACACAGACGTTGAAACCGACACGATTGATGACTTCGTCGATACGGTGTCGCGGTCAGCGCTGGGCACGAGCAACCCAGCCTACACCCGCCAGATGGCCGAACATTCAATGGCACGCGCGGCTGACCTTCGAGAGTGGGGGTATTTTGATCAGACGCTGTCCAATCGCCCTTTTATGAAACCGATCGAAGATCGCGACATTCCGCTGTTGGAACGGGTGCACGTAACCCACCTGATCAAAGAAGATGGCAAGATTGCAGGTGCGGCAGGCTTTCGAAACGACGCTGAAGAAACTGTCACAATCCGCGCGAAGTCGGTGATCTTGTGCACGGGGGCAGGTGGATTCAAACCCAACGGCTTCCCATTGGGTGATCTGACCCATGACGGCACGATCATGGCTTATGAAATCGGTGCAAAAGTCACGGGCAAGGAATGGAACGACGGGCATATGACACGTTCGGACAATCCCGCCGCCTGTTATGACGGCTGGGGCGATATGTTTGAACGGGTGCCTTCTACCAATGGCGTAGAAGTGCACCACGACCTTGGCGTGGATTTGAACTACACGGCCTATATGACTGGCAACCCCGTTGCAGGTGGTCCGGGCGCACAACCAAGTGATGGCGACACCATAGAGGTCGAAGGCGGCCCGCAGACCCCGGAGGAATTCCAGCGCGATTTTGGCGCCCCTGGCGGGGACGGCGAAGGCGGTGGCCCGTCCTCTGGCGAGGGTGGCGCGCCAGGTGCTCCGCCTCCGGGATTTGAGCCAAGCGCCAATGTTGGCGGTGCTTCGGCGGGTATGGCCATCCATAAGTCCGAGGGCTTGGTGCCGTTTGATGATCGCTGTGCATCAAACATTGCTGGGCTTTATGCGGCAGGGGACGCGCTGGGCAGCCATATGTCTGGCGGTATCTATACACAGGTCGGATCATCGCTCACAGGGTCCGCAGTGCAAGGTGCAATCGCGGGCGAAGCGGCGGCGGAATACGCCGAAACTGCGGACACGCCTGTTATTCAAGACGTACGGATTTCTGAAATAGTAGACGAAATCCTTGCGCCTCTACGGCTTGACGCGGGTTATGGCCCCGCTTGGGTCACGCAAACTCTGCAGGGGATCATGATTCCCAACTTCGTCCTATATATCAAGAAAGCGTCCATGATGACGGCCGCATTGGCCTACGTCGAGGAGCTTCGCGATCACCATGTGCCGATGCTAAGGGCGGCCAACATGCATGAGCTGCGACTGGCCCATGAGACCCGCAATATGATCCTAAGCGCTGAAATGAAAATGCGCGCGTCCCTAATGCGCACCGAGAGCCGCGGCAGCCACTACAGGTTGGATTATCCGGATATGGATGACGTGAACTGGCGCGCGTGGATTAACATCTACCAAGGCACAGACGGGTCAATGCAGCTTGAAAAACAACCGTTTGATACGTGGCCCACATAGCGGCCACGTCGCCGATTGGCGATATTTACCGGTGATCGTCGTTGGTGTGAGGTAGTGGTGGGCGACCCTGGAATCGAACCAGGCGTGCGTCTCCGCGAGGGAGTTACAGTCCCCTGCCACACCTTGCGGCCTGTCGCCCACTGGCGGCGTCAATAGCTGCGGCCCCAATGCGCGTCAACTGCAAAACGGACGGAAAATGAGTGTGTTTGAAAGTTCCGTGTTTCTGCCACGGCGACGCCTTAGTTTCTGACTATGAAAAGGCAGGTTTTAACGTCCCGAGGTGTCGTCATGAAATTTGCAAAGATATTCGCCGCAGTCGCCGCGCTAATGCTTCTCGCCATCATCTTGATGGTTGTCACAGATTTGATCTGGGGTGCTGTCGCTTTGGCCATAGGAAATGCTCTTGGGTTGCCGTGGCTGAATGGAATAAGTGGAATATGGGTCTTTGCGGCGCTGATTTTCGTTCTTCCCAAGCAATACATCTGGGGCAAGATTGCAAAGATGATCGGCTTTGATGGCCCCTATGTGTGCCACGCGACGTTGGATATTGATGCAAGCGTCGCCGAAGTCTGGGACGAGGTCCGCCTGCGTCCGCGTGACGATTACTATCAACCAACAATGAAACGCATTACTGCAGTCGCCGGCGAACCGAACCGCTTTGATCTTCATGTTGATGAACGTCTGACGGCGGATGGTGACATCCCAATGCGCATCGAGGCTGTCATTGAAGAGAAGGTTGAAAATTTTTATTTGCGGTTGGGGTACCTGAATGCAGAGACTCTGCCGCTTTTTGGCAAAGATTTGGTTTCGACTGAAATCTGGATGGAACGCGAGGCAGGTAAGACCCGTATCACATACGCCGAGAATCTGTCCCAACTTACCCTGACAACGGCATTGGCGTTCCTGTTTCTCAATCCAGCAAAGGATGGATTGAAACAATTGAAATCACGTTGTGAGGGCACGCCTGACACATCATGGATGGGTAAAACCATGCGAGGGGTCGGCCCCAACGGTGAGGTGGACTCACAAACTCAAGGCACCATGACGGCTGTTCTGGCGTCGGTCTTGATTGTGACGACGCTTATGGTGGCTGGTGTTATGTGGTTTGTGATGTCGTTGCCGACCTGAAAGTATCGTCTGCGCCGCGCTCCCTTGCGCCAAACCATGCCAAGCGCTAGGGCAGGGCCATCACAAAGGAGCACACCGTGAAAAAACCTCAGTGGGTCGTCGATAAGGAACGCGATAAGCGCGCCGCAGCCAACCATACCGTTTGGCTGTTTGGCCTGCATGCGGTCCGAGATGCGTTGCAAAACCCTGACCGTGAAAAACTGCGGCTTGTGGTAACGCGCAATGCGTTGGACCGTTTGGGTGATGCTGTGACTCCAGGTGAAAACGGCTGTCCAGAACCGGAAATGTCGGATCCGCGGAAATTTGCGGCCCCCATTGATCCCCAATCTGTGCACCAAGGTGTCGCCCTAGAAGTTAAGCCACTTGATTGGGGCAAAATCGCAGATCGCTGCATGGGTGACGGGGTTCGCCCGCCACGCGTAGTGTTGCTGGATCGCGTGACGGACCCGCATAACGTTGGCGCTATTTTGCGGTCGGCCGAAGTATTTGGCGCACAGGCAGTTGTGGCCATGTCACGCCATGCGGCGCCAGAAACCGGAGCCTTGGCGAAAACAGCTAGCGGTGCCATGGAACGCCAACCTTACCTACGTGTGCGTAATCTGGCAGATGCCATCGTAGAACTTCAGGGAATGGGGTATCTGGTGCTAGGCTTGGATGGCGAAGCAGAAGGCACGATTGAAGCGGCTGTTGAGGGTAAACGCGACCGTGCAATCGCGCTTGTGCTAGGGGCCGAAGGCCCGGGACTGCGTGAGAAAACAAAAGAAACATGCGATGCTTTGGTCAAGATCGACTTTGCCGGCGAATTCGGGTCACTAAACGTGTCAAACGCCGCTGCCGTCGCCCTTTATGCGAGCCGTGGCTAAGGGTCGGAATTAGTTATGCCTGTCCGTAAAATAGCAACCTGTTGTTACTGTGGGACCCGCGCCGCGTTGGTCCTCGCGGAGGAAGGGCGCCATGAATTAAGCTGCTCCAGCTGTGGCGCACCGCTTCACGACCTCAAAATGTTACCAAAACGGGCTGTGCACACCCGTTCAGCCAGTTCTGTGAAATCACAACGAACGGCTAAAACGACCCATCCTAAGCAGCCGCATCCTCGCCCCCGAAAGGTGGAAAAGCGAAGGAAACGCAAAGGCTTATGGTATGAAATAGCAGAAGAGATTTGGGACGAAATCGAAGATATTTTTGATTGAAACAATTGCTCTCGCTTGGTCACGAGGAGGCGAGGTGGGTTCTTTTGGTGCGTCGAATGCGCCAAATATGATCCAACGCAATTGATTTGATTGGAGGTTTGCGATGCTGACCCGACGCACACTTTTGGCCGCAACGGCCGCTGCACCTTTGGCTGTTTTGTTTAACCGCCCCGCCATGGCGGCAGAACCTGAAGTCTTTTCCGATGGTGGGCTTGCAATTCGCGGCGCTGACCCTGTCGCATATTTCACCCAAGGCGCGCCCGCGCAGGGTGACCCCGCCTATTCAGTGATGTGGCGTGGAACAACATGGCAGTTCGCCTCTGTGGGGAACATGGAACTGTTCATGGCCAACCCCGAAACCTACGCGCCGCAATACGGTGGTTACTGCGCCTTTGCGATGTCAAAAGGTTCGATCGCATCTTCCGTGCCCGAGGCGTGGACCGTGCATGATGGCAAACTGTACCTCAACTACTCGGTTAATGTGCGCCAAGTGTGGTCCGAAGACATTCCCGGAAATATTGAGCTCGCGAACGGCTATTGGCCCACGATCTTGGGCTAGATCACGTTTTCATGATCTGTTCTTCTTTTTCGCATTAACGCTCCTATATCAAAGTCAGGAAACGAAGACTGGAACCCTTCGTTTCGTCTCACTGTCCCTCGTTCCGCACTTGCGCCCGCACTTTGATGCGGGCGCTTTTTTGTTTGAAAAAACAGAGTTAGGGTAGCCACATGTATAGCGATGATCATCTGAGAGACGTCCTGCAACGCGCTAAAACAGTGGCCGTGGTCGGCGT
Source organism: Octadecabacter algicola (assembly GCF_021532625.1). Classification (GTDB taxonomy): domain Bacteria; phylum Pseudomonadota; class Alphaproteobacteria; order Rhodobacterales; family Rhodobacteraceae; genus Octadecabacter; species Octadecabacter algicola. The sequence continues at coordinate 1,082,017 of NZ_JAKGAR010000001.1, read as the reverse complement.
GTCGGCAAACCAAGTGCGCCCGAGCTATTTCGTTGCGCGTTACCTCAAACGACGGGGGTTGCGTGTCGTGCCGGTGAATCCGGGGCTGGCGGGGCAGGAGTTGTTTGGAGAGACCGTTTACGGATCACTGAACGATATTCCCTTTGATGTGGATTTCGTTGATATCTTTCGCCGTTCGGATGCCGTGTCAGCCATCGTGGATGAGGCATTGGCAAAATGGCCAAACCTACAAACGATCTGGATGCAAATCGGCGTTGAACACGCCGAGGCTGCAGCAAAAGCGGAGGCGCGCGGTGTGACCGTCATCCAGAACCGCTGTCCGAAGATCGAGTATCAAAGATTGTTTGGTGAATTGCGCATGGGTGGGTTTGCCACCGGCGTCATTTCGTCAAAGCTTTAATCGAGCCGTAAATCTGCAGCCACGCGAATATCGCGCAGTGGGCGAACAAGGCGGATGCTTTCTGCATAAAGCGGATGTGCTTTGTACGCCGCGAGGGCCTCTTCGTCTTTGATATCGGCCATGACCACGAAGTCAGGGTGGGGGCCAGGAATCTCATCAAGGTTTAGGTTGCGATGCACCGCGAAGCTTTCGGCGTGAGGGTTGTCTTTCAAAACCCAAAGGCCTGCTTCGATGGTATCAAGATCATTGGGATCAATGGCTGAGAAAAAGGCGATATGGCGGATCATCGGCTCGCCTTTTCTGCTATGCCGGATTGGGCGGTGCGATTTGCCAATTCCGCTTCGATATCATTGAGCGTTACGCCGTGCGCCGCGCACATGACCAACAGGTGATACATCACGTCCGCGGCTTCAGATGTCAGTCGGGCTTTGTCGCCTTTAGTGGCTTCAATAATGGCTTCCACGGCTTCTTCGCCGAATTTCTCGGCGGCTTTGTCTGGGTTCGCCAATAGCTTAGCCGTCCAGCTTTCGCTTGGGTCAGCGCCAACACGGGCTGCAATCGTCTGAGCGAGGTCTTTTACCGACATATCAGGGCCTTACCGGAACGCCAGCGGCAGCCATATGCGCCTTGGCTTGTGGGATCGTGTAGGTGCCGAAGTGGAAAATCGAGGCGGCCAAAACAGCGGATGCGCCGCCTATGGTGACACCTTCGACAAGGTGGTCAAGCGTGCCGACACCACCCGACGCGATGACGGGAATGTTGACTGCATCGGTGACAGCTTTTGTCAGTTCCAGATTAAAACCCGACTTCGTACCGTCGTTGTCCATCGCCGTTAGCAGGATTTCCCCGGCGCCTTTGGCTTCGGCGGTTAGGGCGAATTCTACGGCATCAATGCCCGTGGCACGGCGGCCACCGTGGGTAAAGATTTCCCATTTTCCTGGGGCCACGGTTTTGGCATCTATAGCGCAAACGATGCACTGGGACCCGAACCGCAACGCAGCCTCGGTCAGCACATCAGGATTGGCCACAGCCGCCGAGTTAAACGAAACCTTATCCGCCCCCGCCAACAACAGTTTGCGCACGTCTTCATGGGTGCGCACGCCGCCACCGATTGTCAGCGGCATAAAGCAGGCTTCAGCCGTGCGTGTCGCCAAATCGTACATGGTGCCACGGTTTTCTTCGGTCGCCATGATGTCGAGGAAACACAGTTCGTCTGCACCGGCCTCGTTATAAGCAATCGCGCTTTCAACGGGGTCGCCAGCGTCCACGATATCAACGAAATTCACGCCTTTGACCACGCGGCCATTTGCGACGTCCAGACAGGGGATAATGCGGGTTTTTAACATGGCGCTGGTGTAAGGCCTTTGGTGTGAAAGGAAAAGGGGGCTTACCCCGCGCGGGATACGCGGCGCAGGGCATTTCGTGCAATCAAGATATGAAACGGCAGAATCGCCGTAAGATAGAGCTTCCCGCCCCAATTGTGTGGTGACACCCAAGTTGCAAGGCTCACACGGCCGTCCTTGGACAAAACAGAGACACGAAAGTTCAGGTGTTTGTCGTTGAAGCCCGCGATAACCTCCTGAGCCGTTTCGCTTTCTATCGGAAAAATGCCTGCTTTGTCGTCGGCCTCTGGGCCGTCATTGTCGAGCCCAAATGGGGCTGTCACGATGCCTCGGATTACCAATAGGAACCGCGCCCAGCTTGGAAAGTCTGTAATAATATCAGACGCCTGACGGGGCGGTATGTTTGATGCCACGGAGTAGCAATCGAGAAAGTCCCCAGTTCTGCAACGGGCGTGAAGCGCACTTTCGGTGGGAAGGTCAATTTTGTGAACACGGTTGGTCATCAGCTTTGTCCTAGAAGGTAACTCAACTGGAGTGTTGCCGCGTTCAGAGCGGTGGGCAATCGTCCAAAACGCCGCGGCTTTCGTGCTCTCACGCAACCGTGAGTGTTGCCGCACATGGCTTGCTTCTAGTCTGTCTCCAGAAGGAGATCACACATGAAAAATTATGTTCTTACGACCGCCGCAGTTCTTGGATTGGCAGTTCAGCCTTTGATGGCGGAAACCGTAGAAAAGACGAGTACTTTGAACGTGGAAGACGCGATGGACGCCTTGGAAAATGCTGTGACGAATGCAGGCGCAACTGTTTTTGCACGCGTCGATCACGCACAAGGCGCAGTGTCTATTGAGCAGGAACTGCCCGATGCGCAGTTGTTGATTTTCGGCAATCCTATGATTGGCACCCCCGTCATGCAGCAAGATTTACGCGCGGGACTGGTCCTGCCGCTACATGTGCTGATCTACGACAATAGTGGTGTAACCACGATCCGATTTGAGGATGCAGGCTCATTGTTTGAAGGTTTGGATGTGGCCCCAGACGCCCCATTTATTGAACGGATCAATGGAGCGTTGAATGGTTTGACCAATCAGGCCACAGGCGGCTAAGCCACCAAAAGGCGGCCTTCCTTGACCGACAAGGACGGTCGTGCTGGCGGTCCCCAAGCCTGTGGTGCCGTTTTTAGGTCTGGAAAGACGTCGAATATCTCGCGGCGGGCCTGTGCGCTTATGCCTGATTTACTGACGTCGCCTGCGTGCAGCGTTTCTGTGACAAGGCCGTTGGAGGTAATCAAATGGTGCGCCTTCAGCCCCAGATGAATATAGCGCACGTCTTGCGCGGTATTGGCACGCAGGATGGTGCTGTCGTTGACCAATGCTTTGGCTGGGACAAGAACTTCTTCTTCGCCAAACAGCATTTGCGCTTTCCAAGAGTTCACCAGAATGCGGTGTTGTGGAGAAACCGTAAGGTCTACAGCAGGCACCCCATCCGAAATGGATCCGGCGCGAATTGTAATCGGGCGATGATCGATTGCGGGGTTGTGCAACATTGTGTCGGCAATAATCTGGATGGGTTGCGGGCCAGCATCTGCGGTCAAGATCAGGTCACCCTGTTCAAGATCAGTGATTGATCGCTGGCCAAATGGCGTATCAATCAGCGTGTTTTCAGCGAAACAAAGGATCACACCGTCATCAAACGTAATGACGCCCACGTCCTCATTGATGTGGTTCACTTCTGTATTGGCGGACTGTTCTTCCTGAAAAAAGAGACCAATATTTGTTGACCCGTCTCCACCGTCAATCATGATGGCGCCAGGGTCACCGCCATTCATGGTTTGGGTGTCGGCAACAGAAATCGGGGTACTGAAAGTGCCGCCCAGCCCGACGGTGTCGGTGCTTTCATCGACCCCACTTTGGACGATGGCACCGATGCCACCCTCTACGGCGATGTAACCGACGGTTTCTGCGCCGTGGTCATCTGCTTCGGCTTCTTCCTCTTGCAAGGAAACAGTGAAATCGCTGTTCGTGATGTTCCACGCGTCACTGTCCACTGTCGTGGTGTCGTTCTCGGACATCACTGATGTCATCACGACAGGTGCATCTGTGTACGTACCCTGTAGATCGACAGTCGAATTTCCTGAGGTAGCTGAGGTTATGCCGGCTTCGATGACCCGACCATCTGGCAGGGTATGAACCCCTTCTTCGATAGCGAGGAAGTTAAACGTCTCTACCGCAGTATGTGGCCCGTCGAGATATTCCCACTCTTCTACGATGAATGTGAAACCTGTGGCGTCTCCGTTCGCGTCTGTTTGGATGTCTGTAATTCGAAACGTATAGGCGTTACCGCCATTGTTGGTGCCGGTCATGACGATGACGGGATCAGTCAGCGCCTGATCAAAGGTGACCATAATCGGCGCATTCTCCGTTGGAGAATTCGTCGTGATCGAACCTGCTTCACCTATTGCCATGCTGACACCGTTACCAGAATATCCTAATGTTTCTTAGTCGGATATTATGGAAGCGGATCGACCAATTTAAGGTGAATTTGGAAGATTATATGTCAGGAATGCGATATTAAGCGTTGCTAAGCGAGGGTTTTGAGCGCCTGCTTTAGATCAATGGCACCATCATACAAGGCACGACCAGAAATCGCACCCGAAATCACGCCAGTCGCTTTGAGCGCCTCAAGATCAGCCATGGACGACACGCCACCAGACGCAATGACTGGAATATCGACGGCGCGGGCCAAGGCTTCGGTGGCGGCGATATTGGGGCCCTTCATGGCGCCATCACGCAAGATATCAGTGTAGATGATCGCCGAAATGCCCGCGTCTTCGAACGACTTGGCAAGGTCCGTGACCTGCACATCAGTCTCTTCGGCCCAGCCTTTGGTCGCGACAAACCCGTTGCGCGCATCAAGGCCAACAGCCACGTGACCGGGGAATTCTTTAGCGGCTTCGCGCACGAGGTCAGGATTTTCCACTGCCACAGTGCCAAGGATCACGCGCTGTAGACCGCGATCAATCCAGCGCTCGATGGTCTTCATGTCACGAATGCCGCCACCAAGTTGTGCGGGCACCTTACAGGCCTTCAAGATGGCTTCAACCGGTGCGGCGTTTACAGGTTCGCCTGCAAAGGCACCGTTCAAGTCAACCAAATGTAGCCATTCACAACCGGCCTCAACGAACTCAAGCGCCTGCGCAGCAGGGTCGTCGTTGAACACTGTGGTTTGGTCCATGTCCCCATGCACCAGTCGCACGGCTTGTCCGTCTTTGAGGTCGATAGCAGGGTAGAGGATCATAGCAGTGCCTTTCACGTGTTTGGCCGCTTTATGCACGGGTGAGCAGGGGATGCAACGCACGGTGCGCTTAAGCACAGACCTGTTGCGACCCTACGTTATCCTTGATCTGAATCGCCCAAGCCCTGCAAACTGCGTCCAATCTCAGGGAGGAGATATCAATATGAAGACTATCGCACTTACATTAGCGGCGACGCTGGGTTTCGCTGGCGCAGCGTTTGCTGATCCGCTGGAAGGCAACTGGCGCACACCTGCGGACGACAATGGCAACTCTGGCATCGTAAACGTGGCACCGTGTGGCGCGGCGCTTTGCGGCACGCTGACACAGGCATTCGACGGCAACGGTGCCGCAATGCAATCCGCAAATATTGGCCGTCAGATCATCTTTGATACGACACCAAGCGGCGGTGGCGAATACCGTGGTCAGGTTTGGTCGCCTGATCGTGACAAGACCTACAACTCGCGCTTGCAGTTGAACGGTAACACCTTGTCCGTATCTGGTTGTGTTCTGGGTATCTGTCGAGATGGCGGCACGTGGACACGCAACTAAGGCATCACATTAAGGTCAATCTGCAGTGATTTGATAATAATTACGAAAGCCGCGTTTGGAGCGATCCGAGCGCGGCTTTTCTATGGTGCCCATTTCAGGAAGTTTGCAATCATCCGCAAGCCAGCGTCTTGGCTTTTTTCAGGGTGGAATTGCATCCCGATGATGTTGTCATGACCAACGATCGCAGTGATGTCGCCAGCGTAATCACAATGGGCCAAACGTTGCGTTGGGTCGCCCATTTGCATAGCCCATGAGTGAACGAAATAGGCGTGATCGCCCGTCGCAATTCCGTCCAAAACCGGGTGCGGTATGTCGATTACAAGATCATTCCAACCCATGTGTGGCACGGGGAAGGTTGGATCACTTGGTGTGATCTTTCGGATCTCGGCGTCAATCCAACCAAACCCGGGTGTTTCTTCATACTCAAAACCGCGTTTGGCCATCATCTGCATGCCAACACAAATGCCAAGGAAAGGCACGGCGCGGCGCTCGACCGCTTCTACGATGGCTTCGGCCAGACCCGAAATCCCGTGCAATTCGTCCTGACAATGGGGGAACGCGCCATCACCGGGTAAGACGATACGGGACGCGCGACGCACCACATCAGGGTCGCCGGTGACAACCACGTCGCCCGCGTCGGTTTCCTGCGCCATGCGTTCAAACGCTTTTTGGGCGGAATGAAGATTGCCGCTGTCGTAGTCGATCAGAACCGTTGTCATGGGGTTACAGCGCGCCTTTAGTAGACGGGATCGCATCCGATTTACGCGGATCGAATTCTACCGCAACCCGCAACGCACGCGCCACGGATTTAAACGCAGCTTCTACGATGTGGTGGCTGTTAAAGCCGTGCAAACGGTCGATGTGTAACGTGATGCCGCCGTGTGTGGCGAGCGCTTGAAAGAACTCGCGTACCAACTCGGTGTCAAACGTGCCGATCTTGGCGGTAGGAATATCCAAGTTACAGATCAAATAGGGGCGTGCGGAGAGATCAAGCGCGCAGCGGATCTGTGCGTCGTCCATTGCCAGGTGGCAATCACCATACCGGTTGATGCCACGCTTATCACCCAAAGCTTCGACCAAAGCTTGGCCAATCGCAATGCCCACATCCTCGACCGTGTGGTGGTCATCGATGTGCAAATCGCCCGTGGCGCGCACTGTCATGTCAATTAGGCTGTGACGGGACAGCTGATCCAGCATGTGATCAAAGAAACCAACGCCCGTTTGGTTGTCATAGACCCCAGTTCCATCGAGGTTTAGTTCCACAGAAATATCTGTTTCGGCGGTCTTCCGGCTGATTGTTGCCTTGCGCATAATTTCAGTCCCTTAGGTTTGCGCCCTTATAGGCCGCGTTTGACCCGTCGGGCAACCGCCATCAGATGGCTTGCAACAGGCGGGTTTTACGGCGGTTTTCTTGTTTGGTCGCATTCGTGATTGTGCTGAGGTGATCTTTGGCTGCTTCTGTCTTGCCGTGCTCCATCAAGAACTCGGCGAGGTCCATAATAAGCGCAGGACGCCCTCCTGATACCTTGATCGCGCGTTTGAACCACGCTTCGGCACGTGCATCTCCGGCTTGGGCCAGCGTTTTGGCCATAACCCGCATCGGCGCAGGTGAATTCGGTGCGTCCTTGGACCATTCATGAGCGGCCTGAACAGCCCCCATATGGTTGTCTGTTGCGCTATGTGCACGAATCCTTAGCCCATACATGCGCGAACGATGACGGGCATCTAGAGGGCGCCCCTTGAGCGCGGCCAAGGCCTGTGCCGGTTTGTCATTCAGCATGTGCAACGTGGCCGCCAAGCATCCTTGCGGGTCGTCAGCCAGCGGTAAAGCAATTTCTGCAACATCAGGGCGTTCAGCAGCGATGCAGCATTCCACAAAGACGGCCGCGATCTGTGGGTCGGCACAGACATCCGTGTTGTCACGGATCGCTTCGAACCCAATTCTTGGGCGTTGGCGATACTCATCCAGCTTTTTGCGCACCTCTTGGATGTCAGGCCCTTGATCGGGGTTGAATGTCGCGTCTGGTTTGGCGTCTGATACGTGCAACGTCGCAATAGGCATGTCGTGTCCTGCTCGGTTCATTGTTTCCTGTCACTGAACAAATCGTTTCGGTGTGACGGGAATGGGGCAGGAGTTTGGTTATTGGCGGGTAATGGTTTGAGCAGAATAAGGACGCACCGCAATGAAATCTGAATTTTTAGATGTGCCGCAAGGCAAAGTCGCCGCAGTGGTTACGCATTTACAGATGTTTGAAAAGCCCGCCGAACGGCCGACCCACTTCGGGGGCGCGACATTGATCGCCCACGACACACCTGACCTTGATTGGTATCGCGATCTGTACACACGTGTCGGCGGACAGGACTGGCTGTGGTTTTCGCGGCTTGGGATGAGTGACGATGAATTGGTAGCGATTCTGAATGATCCGGCAAACCAAATCTATTCTGCGAATGTTGATGGCCGCGATGTTGGGATGCTTGAGTTGGACTTTCGGATCACTGGTGAATGCGAGATCGGTTATTTCGGACTAACAGCGGACATGGTCGGAACGGGGGCAGGGCGCTGGTTGATGGAGCAGGCCCTGAGCAAGGCATGGGCCGCGCCGATCACGCGGCTGCACGTTCACACTTGTACGTTGGACAGCCCGCAAGCACTGCCGTTCTACGTCCGAAGCGGTTTCAAAGCCTTTAAGCGCGAAATCGAAATTGCGGATGACCCAAGGCTCGTGGGTGCTTTGCCAAAAGACAGCGCACCGCAATTGCCGATCATCCCTGAATAATCAAAATCTGAAGGGTTCAGAGGCACCAAAGCAAAAAGGCCACCCGAGGGCGGCCTTTGCACTTCCAGCTGGGTAAACTGGATCGAAATGGAGCGGGCGAGGCGATTCGAACGCCCGACCCTAACCTTGGCAAGGTTATGCTCTACCCCTGAGCTACGCCCGCACCGTTTCGTGAGGCAGCATTTACAAAGTCATGCGGGACCCCGCAAGAGGAAAAAACGCAATTCTTGAACCTTTTTGTAAAAGCTTGGAAAAACCTCAGAAAACAAGAAAGATCAGAGCCAAAATACTCAGGAGATAAGACGTCAGCGTCAGCATCATTCCTGTTTGACGCATCACCATGATGGGCGGGGAGGTCGAAAAACCGTACCCATGTACCATCCGGCCCGCCAAAAGTGTCACGCCGATAAGGTGCAAAAGGAGCGCATAGCCGTTTTGAAGTTCGACCAGTGCCATCAGAAGTAACCCAAAGGGCGCATATTCCGCACAATTGGCCTGCGCACGCATGCGTTTCATCAGGCTTTTGTTCCCATGGTCCCCAAGGCCAATCTGATGAGCGCGACGGAACAAGATAACCCGAGCACTAAGAGCGATGAAAACGATGGCGACGAGTGCGGCATATAAGCCAGTAATCATGGAGATCTCCGATCAATAGGGGTGCCCCAAACATGAAAGAGGCGGCTGCTTGATGCAACCGCCTCTTCCTGCAAACACGTGTTGCCTAGTTTAGAAGTTGTAAACGAGGGAAACGCCGTATGTGTTGTCAGTGCTAGCAAGGCCAGCGTCTGGCTCTGTGTGATATTCTGTTACCAAGGATGTACGCAGCGCGAGAACTTCAGTCATCGCGACGTTCAAGCCCAAGTCGTTGTAGACCACAGTGTCGCTGTCAGATGAGATGATGTCTGTATCCATCGTCAATGCCAGCGTTTCGTTCAGCTGATTGGAATACGCGGACCCGATTGTGATCGCGCCTTCGTCCAGATCATCAGCAGAAGTCAGGTCAGCAACGCGGTAACCAACACCACCTTGAACGGCCCAGTATGTCTGATCTGTGTCGTAGATGCGGTAACCGACACCGAAGCCGAGGAAGTTGTCGGATGTGTCGAAAGGAATGCTTTCGACGCTACCTTGCAATGTTGCAAAGCCGTAGTAGGACGTGCCGAGGTCACGTGTGTATTCCAGATCGTACAGCAGGCTGTCTTCGTCTGTTGTGCCTTCATTTTCGGAGAATAGGTAGCTCAGCTGAGCGGTGTAGCCGTTTGTGCCATCGTAATAGCCGAAGTCAGCGCCGATGCCGATGGAGGAGCTGTCTGTGTTGCCGGACGTAGCAGACCCTTGCAAGGACATGGAGCCTTCAAAGCCCAATGCGCGGCCTGTGTTGCCGAACGTGCTGACATCGCGGTCAAAGTCATCTGCGATGTTCTCGGCCAGCTGTTCGTTGCGTGTATCAACGGCGCTGTCGCCGAATGTTTGGGCTGTCGCGCCAGTCGCAAGAATGGACAGTGCTGTGCCCGCGAAGAAGAGGGTCGTATTTTTCATTGTTTTCGTTCCTTCAATGCTTTGTTGCGCACGGGAGAGGTGCGCTGAGTAGGAGACCTATGAGCCACCTGAGAGAGAAACGAGGGGGAAAAGAAACCGTTCCATAACATTCCCATTTTTGTGAACGCGTTGTGATTTTTCGAGAGCGTGATGGATGTCTGAAGGGGGCTGTTTGGCTGTTCAAATTTTTGGGCGAGATTGTATTAAAATGAATTATTTACATTGGGTTATGTGGATACATCGCCGTTAGGGAACCTCGCGTGTAGGCGGGTTTTTGCCAGGCATCTGGTCAAAAAATGTGCACTTTGGACGAACAAGAATAGGCGGATTAGCTCCACCTTTTTGGGGGCGGTCGGCGGAATGTGACTTGTTGTTTTCACCTGCCGCCACGGAAGTTAAAAAATTCCACACCGAAGATGGCGGCAAGTCAGATTCTTGGCCCCCTTTTCGGCGACGGTCGATCGCTACCAATCCGTGGGGACGGGATTTTTTGTCAGCGCTGCATTCAATTCGGCAGCTGTTGCAGCATCAAGATGTGGCAACATTACACGCGTCGTAAAATTGCCGTAGATCTGCCCGTTCGGCGCTGGGAGCGACCAGTCGCGCACCATCGAGATGTCAAAGTCCACTCGATCTCCCGCGTTGAGGTTGCCTAAGAAGTTTGGCTGGTTGGCCAAAAGCCCCATCATGAGCTGATCGCCATCCCACAAAAACGGTGCGACCCAAATCACCTCTGCATCATTGCCTCCTAAGTCAAAGGCGACCTTCACCGCAGACCCCTCGAGGCCGTAACCATCTGAGTCCGTTCCATTCACCAGAAAAAGGGGCAGGGACTCACGGGCGACCTCTTGTGCTTCACTCATTGCGGTATCGTCGGTCGCAAAATTCGTGATCGGGTCGCCTTCTTGGGTGAGCGCGACATTCGGTGCTGCCAATAAAAGACCGGCGATTAGGAAGCGCAGCATATGATAACCTTTCAATCTGGAATTGAAGTATGCTTAAGCAGCGTATCTTTTTGCAATAGGCGTCTACGAGAACTCGATTAAATCCCACCGGTTGCCGAAAGGATCGTTGAAAACCGCTACGGTGCCATAGGGTTCATGGCGTGGCTGTTCTTCGAATACGATGCCGTTGGTTGTGAACGCGGCGTGGTCGCGCCCGAAATCATCCGTCTCGAGTATCAACCAAACACGTCCGCCGCCTTGGTTGCCAATGGCCGCGACCTGTTCTGGCGTCGAAGCCTTTGCGATCAGGAACGCGGTTTCTGCACCTTGCGGCGCCACTTTGACCCAGCGCTTGCCGCCGCCATGATCGGAGTCTTCTAAAAGATCAAACCCTAATTGGCCGACAAAGAATGCTATCCCTGCTTCATAATCGGGTACGAGGATTGATAGTGTCGACAGTCGTTTGCTCATTGTGGGACCCTTAAGGCGATTTTCCCGACGTGGGCTTTGGCCGCGAATGCGTCTTGTGCGGCGTGGATGTCCTGCAAATCATAAGTAGCCGCAATTGCAGGGCGCAGCTTTCCAGCTTGCACATAGCCGATCAAATCGGAAAACACTGACGCGGGTTGGTAAGTGCTGCCAAACAACGTCAGATCGTTCAGGTAAAGCGTGCGCAGGTCGAGTTCGACCATAGGTCCCGCAATCGCGCCGGACGTTACATAGCGCCCGCCACGCTTCAGGCACTCCAAAAGAGCAGGCCAAGAGGGGCCACCGACAAGGTCGATAACGACGTCAAAGTGGTGCTTGGGCAGCACTGGGTCACGCTCAACTGTGTGCTTTGCACCGAGAGCGCGAACGGCGTCGGCTTTGATGTCTTGTGTCATGGCCGTGACGTCAGCCCCTCGCAAGGCGGCAAGCTGAACCGCCGCGGCCCCAACACCGCCGGACGCACCCGTTATCAGCACGGTTTCCGCCCCGACCGATGCGCGCTGCAACATACCTTCTGCCGTGGAAAACGCGCAGGGGATCGTTGCCCATTCAAGATCGCTCAGGCTGTCATCAACGCGAAAGGCTTCGGCGTCATAGGTCTTGGTGTATTGGGCAAAACCGCCATTGTGTTCAGATCCAAAGGTATCCGTAACGAACGGCTGATTGCCTGATCCAGTGGATTGCATTGCCCGCACGATCACACGATCACCGATGCGGGCAGGGTCCACATCGGACCCGACGGCGACGATATAGCCGCAGCAATCGGCCCCTTGGATCAACGGGAAATTCAACGGTGTTCCGGCCCACCCCCCATCGTCGGCGTCCATATCACTAACCGCATCGGTCGCGCCTGTAACCGTTTTGGAATACCAGCCAATCCGCGTGTTGATATCGGTGTTATTTACAGCGGCCGCTGCGACCTTGATCACAACCTCATTGGAACCCGCAACGGGGACCGGAAGGTCATCCCGCCATTGCAGCATTTCAGGGCCACCGTGGCCAAGTGTGGCAACGCCGGACATTGTTTTAGGAAGTGTCATAGGATTGGCCTTTGGGTTGGGTACAGACATCACACATGTTTCGCCGCCGAGCAGCAAGCCCAATATTGGCTAGTTCCAGTTGTCGGGAACAGCCTGTTCAGTCAGGTTATACAACATCCGTCCGTCCTCGGTCACAGGACGCTGGGAATAAAGGCGGTATTGAACGACGGGGAAGCTCGAAAAATCGTTGAAAGACCAATCAAGGATTGCATCCGGCGAAAACGTTATCTCTTGCATGAACAGCGCGGTGTTTTCGGACAAAAAATTGGTTAGGACGGTTCCGCGCAACACAAGGTCGCTGTCTTTTTGTACGTTAAAGACGGTTTCGCGCGACGGGGCGCAATCAGGCGCAATAGTGCGGGGCAATTCCACGATCAGCGCAAGGCCGACGGTTTCTTTCCCATCCGCATCAAAGGCGTTGCGCAACATCAGCGGCACGGTGGTCTGTGCGCGAGATTGGGTGGCGCGATCATCAGCCGTTATGGCAGGTGAACACGCCGCCTGCGCCCCAGATGCAGTTGCGCAAACCAAGGCGATCAAAACCGCCGCCCTGGTCACGCGCATATTCACTCCAATTCAACGAGCAGGTCTTTGGCATCAATCTGCCCACCTGCCTGAACATGCACAGCTTTGATCACTGCGTCGCGTTCGGCGTGGATACCCGTTTCCATCTTCATCGCTTCGATGGTCAGCAACAGATCGCCTTCTTTGACCTCTTTGCCGACAGTCGCGGCTACCGTTGCCACAACACCCGGCATTGGCGCGCCAATATGGTTTTCGTTGCCAGCTTCCGCCTTAGGGCGCTGTTGGGTTGAAGACGTGACCGCACGGTTTGGCACACGGATCGTGCGCGGTTGACCGTTGAGTTCGAAGAAGACTTTTACTTCACCTTCTTCGGTGGTCTCGGACACGGCCTGTAGGCGGATTTCCAATGTCTTGCCGGGGTCGATCTCGGCTGAAATTTCTTCAGAAGGTTCCATACCATAGAAGAACGTCTTCGTCGGCAAGGTACGCACTGGGCCGTAGGTCTCGTGGCGTTCGGCATAATCGGTGTAGACCTTTGGGTACATCAGGTAGCCGTTGAGGTCTTCGTTATCGATCGTGGCGCCGTCCAGTTTTTCTGACAGTTCTTTACGAACAGCTTCCAGATCAACAGGTTTCAACGACTTGCCCGGACGTTCGAGGTTCGGCTTTTCGTCCTTTAGGACCTTTTTGATGATAGTGTCTGGGAACCCGCCCGGAGGCTGGCCCAAGTTGCCGCGCATCATGTCGATCACGGAGTCAGGGAAGGACACATCTGTCTCTGGGTCTTCGACCTGTTCGCGTGTCAGGTTTTGGCTGACCATCATCAACGCCATGTCGCCAACCACTTTGGAAGACGGCGTGACCTTTACGATATCGCCAAACATTTGGTTCACATCTGCATAGGTCTGGGCAACTTCGTGCCAGCGTTCTTCAAGACCCAAAGAACGCGCTTGTGCTTTAAGGTTGGTGAACTGACCGCCGGGCATTTCGTGGAGATACACTTCCGAAGCAGGGGCCTGCAGGCCGGACTCGAACGGTGCATAGTGGGCGCGAACCGTTTCCCAGTAGTTCGAGATCTCGCGGATTGCAGAAATATCCAAGCCCGTATCGCGTTCGGTGCCTTTTAGCCCCTCAACGATAGATCCCAGCGTCGGCTGGGATGTGTTGCCAGAGAAGCTGTCCATGGCCGCATCGATACAGTCAACACCCGCAGCCGATGCCGCGAGAACCGTGGCGATTGCAGCACCAGATGTGTCGTGCGTGTGGAAGTGTATCGGCAACCCGACTTCTTCTTTCAGCGCTTTGATCAAGGCTGTTGCCGTGTTGGCCTTCATCAAGCCTGCCATGTCCTTGAGGCCCAGCACGTGCGCGCCGGCTTTTTCCATCTCTTTAGCCATCGCGACATAGTATTTCAGGTCATATTTGGACTGGTCAGGGTCCATCATATCGCCTGTATAACAGATCGTGCCCTCGCAGACCTTTTCGGCCTTGATAACGGCATCCATCGCGACGCGCATGTTCTCAACCCAGTTGAGGCTGTCGAAGACGCGGAACACGTCAACGCCGGACGTGGCGGCTTGGCGCACGAATTCTTGAACGACGTTGTCAGGATAGTTGGTATAGCCAACCCCGTTGGACGCACGCAAAAGCATCTGCGTCATGATGTTTGGCATCTTTTCACGGATGTCGCGTAGGCGCTGCCATGGGCATTCCTGCAAGAACCGGTAGGCCACATCAAACGTCGCACCGCCCCAGCATTCCATGGAGAACAAGCCAGACATGTTTGCTGCATAAGTCGGCGCAACGCGGATCATATCCACGGACCGCATACGGGTCGCGAGCAAGGACTGGTGACCGTCGCGCATAGTTGTATCGGTGATCAACAGTTGTTTCTGATCACGCATCCAGTCCGCCACGGCCTCGGGCCCGAACTGGTCAAGGATCTGACGTGTGCCTGGTGTATTGTCTTTGGAGCGCGGTTCTGGCGCCTTGGGTGGCAAAGCATCCGCACCCGGTTTGGCGCGGCCTTGCGTTTCAGGGTGCCCGTTGACCGTAATATCCGCGATGTAGGTTAGGATCTTAGTCGCACGGTCACGTCGCGCCTTGAAATTGAAGAGCTCCGGTGTCTCGTCGATGAACTTGGTGTGGTATTCGTAGTTCAAGAACGTCGGGTGTTTCAGGAGGTTCTCAACGAAAGCAATGTTTGTGCTGACGCCGCGGATGCGGAATTCACGCAAGGCGCGATCCATTCGGGCGATCGCAGCTTCGGGCGTAGGCGCCCATGCGGTCACTTTGGTCAACAAGCTGTCGTAGTAACGGGTGATAACTGCGCCGCTATAGGCCGTGCCGCCATCCAAACGAATGCCCATGCCGGTTGCCGTACGGTATGTTCCGATGCGGCCATAGTCTGGAATGAAATTGTTGGTTGGGTCTTCCGTGGTGACACGGGTCTGCAACGCATGACCATCCAGTTTGACGTCATACTGGGATGCACAGCCTGTGGCTTCGACCAAGGATTTGCCTTCGGCAATCTTGATCTGCGCCTGTACAATATCAATGCCGGTGACTTCTTCGGTGACGGTGTGTTCCACCTGAACGCGTGGGTTAACCTCAATGAAGTAAAACTCACCGCTGTCCATATCCATCAGGAATTCGACTGTACCGGCGCATTCGTAGTTCACGTGTTCGCAGATTTTCTTACCCAAGTTACATAGCTGTTCACGCTGGGTGCCAGACAGGTACGGGGCAGGGGCGCGTTCGATAACCTTTTGGTTGCGACGCTGAACAGAACAGTCGCGTTCCCACAGGTGGTAGATCGCGCCGTGGCTGTCGCCAAGGATCTGTACTTCTACGTGACGGGCCCGCACGATCATCTTTTCAAGGAAACCTGCGCCATTGCCGAATGCGGCTTCGGCCTCGCGGCGCCCTTCAAGAACCTTTTCTTCCAGCTCGTCCTCAGAATTGATGGCGCGCATACCGCGACCGCCGCCGCCCCATGACGCCTTAAGCATCAGCGGGTAGCCGACTTCAGCGGCCTGCTTTTTGATCTCGGCCATATCATCGCCAAGAACGTCAGTTGCCGGAATAACAGGGACGCCTGCGTCTACTGCAACATTACGCGCGCTGGCTTTGTCACCCAACATGCGCATGGTTTCGGCCTTTGGGCCGATGAACTTGATGTTGTTGGCTTCACATGCATCCACAAAATCAGGGTTCTCTGACAGCAGACCATAGCCCGGGTGGATCGCATCTGCGCCACACTCAAGCGCGACGCGAATGATTTCTTCAATGCTGAGGTAGGCAGCGACCGGACCCAAGCCCTCGCCGATACGGTAGGCTTCGTCTGCTTTGAAACGGTGCAGGCCTAGTTTGTCTTCTTCGGCAAAGACGGCGACCGTCTTTTTACCCATCTCGTTAGCGGCCCGCATGATGCGGATGGCGATTTCACCCCGGTTTGCGATCAGGATTTTCTTAAAGTCGGCCATTCTTGGGTCCTCTATTTTGCACGTGCAGCAATAAAATCGATATTCCCAGAAGTGTAAACTGGTTGATACTGGGTATTTAGCGCTAACGAGCTTTTGCTTTGATACGAGGAAAAATTCAAACCGATAGTTGTGTTTGCGAACATAGCGCGAACATGGGCTTTTCTTGCCAAGGCATTAACGCTAGATTGCCGGGTATGAGCAGTTATTCCGACGAAGACGCCTTTGAGGCCGCCGCAGCCCCGCAACAATCCGGCGGGCAATCCTTATCACAACGGGCGATGGGCGCACGCGCGGCTCCCTATCTGGATGAGCTGAACCCAGCCCAACGCGAAGCCGTCGAAACGCTGGATGGACCCGTCTTGATGCTCGCGGGTGCTGGAACCGGTAAAACCAAAGCGCTGACCTGCCGCATTGCGCATCTTTTGGTGACGGGCAGGGCACGGCCCAATGAAATCCTAGCGGTGACGTTTACTAACAAAGCCGCGCGCGAGATGAAGAACCGTGTGGGTGCTTTGATGGGCCAAGCCGTTGAAGGCGTGCCATGGTTGGGCACCTTCCATGCAATTTGTGTGAAACAATTGCGCCGTCATGCGGAACTTGTAGGCTTGAAATCAGGTTTCACGATTCTGGATACCGATGATCAGTTGCGCCTGTTGAAGCAACTGGTCCGCGCAGCAGAGATTGACGACAAGCGCTGGCCTGCACGCATGTTGGCTGGAATTATTGACGGTTGGAAAAACAAAGCATGGACGCCAAGCCAAGTGCCCGTCGCCGAAAGCAGCGCTTACGACGGCAAGGGGATTGAACTTTATGCCGCCTACCAACTCCGCCTGAAAGAATTGAACGCCTGCGATTTCGGTGACCTGCTTTTGCATATGGTGACGATCTTCCAGACCCACCCAGACGTGCTGCAGCAGTATCAACGCTGGTTCAAATATATCCTTGTGGACGAATATCAGGATACCAACGTCGCTCAGTACCTATGGCTGCGCCTGCTGGCGCAAAGCCACAAAAACATTTGTTGTGTCGGGGATGATGACCAATCCATCTACGGCTGGCGCGGGGCCGAGGTCGGCAACATCCTACGCTTTGAAAAAGATTTCCCCGGCGCCCATGTGGTACGTCTGGAACAGAACTACCGCTCTACGGGTCACATCCTTGGGGCTGCGGCTGGTGTGATTGCCGCCAACAAAGGCCGCCTTGGCAAGACCCTGTTCACCGATGACGAAGACGGCGACCAAGTGCGCCTGATTGGCCATTGGGACGGCGAAGAAGAGGCCCGATGGATCGGTGAAGAAATCGAATCCATGCAACGCGGCACACGTGGCAATCCACCATTGCCGCTAAATGGTATGGCAATCCTTGTGCGCGCCTCCCACCAGATGCGCGCGTTTGAGGATCGATTCCTGACGATCGGTTTGCCTTACCGCGTCATCGGTGGTCCGCGTTTTTACGAACGCATGGAGATCCGTGATGCCATGGCCTATTTCCGGCTGGCGGTGTCCCAAGACGACGACCTTGCGTTTGAACGGATCGTTAACACCCCCAAACGCGGGCTAGGTGACAAAGCTGTACAGACGATCCAGACAACCGCACGTGCAAACGGTGTGAACTTGGTCGAAGGCGCGCGGCTTTGTGTCGAAGGGGCCTTGATCAAGGGGAAGGGCGGCAATGCCCTGCGCGAACTGGTGCAGGGGTTGGACCGCTGGCATCGTCAATTGCACGATGAGGCGGATACGCACGTTGAGATGGCTGAAGTGATCCTAGATGAATCGGGCTACACGGGCTTTTGGCAAAACGATAAGACGCCCGAAGGTCCGGGCCGGTTGGAAAACCTCAAAGAACTCGTCAAAGCGTTGGAAAATTTCGAAAACCTACAGGGGTTCCTCGAACATGTGTCGTTGATCATGGACAACGCACAGGAAGAAGAAGACGACAAAGTCACCATCATGACCCTGCACGCTGCCAAGGGGCTCGAATACCCCGCTGTGTTCCTCCCCGGATGGGAAGACGGGCTGTTTCCGTCGCAGCGGTCAATGGATGAAAGCGGGCTAAAGGGCCTCGAGGAAGAACGGCGTTTGGCCTATGTGGGCATCACGCGGGCCGAGGAATTGTGCACAATTTCGTTTGCGGCCAATCGCCGTGTTTACGGTCAATGGCAAAGCCAGATGCCAAGCCGTTTCATTGACGAGCTGCCTGAGGAACACGTCGAAGTTCTCACGCCGCCGGGCCTATATGGCGGTGGTTATGGCGCAGCAGGAATGGGCGGTATGTCCGCACAAGCGAACCCAGCTAGCGACGGTATGCATTCCAACTTACATGATCGAGTTGCGAGCGCGGATGTTTACAATTCCCCAGGTTGGCGCCGCTTGCAGCAACGCAGCCAACAGCGCCCTGTCAGCCAACCCAAAGAGAGCCGCAGCGTCGTCATCGACATGACGGCAACCAGTTCGTTCACCACAGGTGATCGGGTATTCCATCAAAAATTCGGCTACGGAGAAGTGATGGAAATCGAGGGCGACAAGCTTGTCATTGAATTCGACAAAGCCGGAGAGAAAAAGGTCGTAGCGAAATTCGTTGTTGGTGCGAGCGATGCGAACAATGTTCCGTTCTAGCGTCCTGATTGTCCTCGTCTGGGCCGGAGCTGCGCAAGCTGAGAGTCGCGCCCTAGATCGCGCCGAAATGATCACAATGATGGCGAAGAATGCGACCTGCTATGCCACCGAAGAGGGTGATTGCTACGCCGCTGAATTCTATCGCAACATTGGCAAGGAAACTGTCGATATCGTTTACATGGTCGACAACGGCGGATCGTTTACGATTGTGCAGGAACGCGCAACCTGGCGCGAAAACCAAATTTGTGTCCCCGACACGGCTGAAGGTGTGATTGATGCATGGACCTTGGCGGTGTCAGACCGCACCTTGCAATTTGATTTGTCCAATGCCACACAGATGTCCGCGGCTGACACCATCCAACTACGCGCGGCTTACGCTGACAGGAGGGCGATGTCCTACTGTTATGGCTGGATCACACAGGACGGTTCATTTGGCGATATGATCAGCAATTTTCAATACGGCGAAGACTCTGGCGTTTGGCCCATGCGGTTCGTTCCGCTTGCTGCAGGATCAATCGAACTGCACTAGGGCGACCTATTGCAGCTTTGCGAACAGCTCTGGAAAGAATAGCGGCACCAGTGTCAGCACCAACAGTACGGCCATAGTAATGTTGAACGCCCGCAATCGGCGCGGGGATGTCAGGAACCGCTGCATCTGTTGTCCCAGTTTTGTCCACGCCGACACCGATGGCAGGCTGACCGCAAAGAACGCGCCTGCAACAACCGCAACCGCCCCCAGCGATCGCGCGCCATCCGCATCCGTCGCAAACCGCGTGATTGCATAGACGGCCATCGACCATGCCTTGGGGTTTACCCATTGAAACGACGCCGCTTGTAAAAACGTCAGAGGCGTGCCGCCCGTGTCGGGGGCATCCCCGATTTTCGGAGCGGCTGTGGCAATCTTCCATGCCAGCCACAAAAGATAGGCCACTGAGACGACCCGTAGCACGGTGTCCACTATTGGAAAGGCGTCAAACACCTGCATCAGACCAAGGCCGACGAGGGCAATCATCAGCGGAAAGCCAACAGAAATTCCCGCCATATGGGGTAGGGACCGCCAGACGCCAAAATTGGCGCCAGATGCCATCAACATGGCATTGTTAGGCCCCGGTGTAACGGTTCCGACGAATGCAAAGCTAATGAGGGCGAGAAATGTTTCAAACGACATGGTGTGAATTTATGCGAAAAATGGCACAATGTAATTGCTTAGTTGTGCCATTGATCTGTAATTTAACAACATATGACGGATATTGACTCGAAAAATGCTCAGATATTGCGCGCGCTGCGTGATGATGGCCGAATAAGTAATTTGGCCTTAGCTGATAAGGTGGGGTTGTCGCCATCGGCCTGCCTACGACGTGTCCATGATCTCGAACGCCGTGGCGTGATTACCGGCTATCGCGCACAAATGGACCCCGTGCAAACCGGTAAGGCCTACGTCGTGTATGTGGCTGTGGGCCTTGCAGAGCACTCCAAGTCAGCACAAGAGGGATTTGAAATTGCTATGGAGCGTTTCGATGAGGTGACGGAGTGCCACAACATCGCCGGTGCCTTTGAATATTTGCTACGAGTCGAGGTGGCGGATCTGCCATCTTATAAGACGTTCCATACAGACAAATTGGGCACAGTTCCCCATGTCCGATCTATCACAAGCCATATGGTGATGGGGTCGCCCAAAGACACCCGCGCTTAAAATTTCCAAAAGTTGGGAGCCGAAAACAAAAAAGCGACGAAACCCTGGGAGGAGGATTTCATCGCCTTTGTGTTGGGTCAGCCTGTGGGAGGACAGGCGGCCCATTCTGGGTTGATCAAGTGCGGCGATGTCAGGGAGGAGGAAGACATCGCCGCGTCTTGATCTATGCGCCGATCCCCGTGGGAGGACGGGTAGGGCGCGATCTCAGGGCGGCTTCTGGGAGGAAGAAAAGCCCCGATCCTTGTATTCTTGAGATCAAGCACGGCGGTGTCAGGGAGGAGGAAGACACCGCCGCGTCTTGATCTGTGCACCCGACCCCTAGGGAGGAGAAGCGGAGCTAGGTGCGATCACGATGCGTCTAAAGGGAGGTAAAGCCGCATCGATTCCGGTATTCGTTATGCTTTGCCGTAAGCAGCCTCACGAGCGACTGTGTTCAGTTGGCTTTTGTGCAGGCCGAGGTCGTTCAACTCACGAGTTGTCAGAGACAGGAGCTCGTTTAGTGTTGTGTTGTAGACGCGGCGCTGTTCCATCTTTGTGCGGATGGACTGGACCAAGCCAGAAGCGAATGTGCGGGCGTTGGAAACTGCTTGTGCGTTGCCAGCGGAAAAATTTGTGTCAGTAGCGTGTGCCATCTTAAGTCTCTTTTCTAAGTTAGACCCAATCTCGGGGCCTTCTGCTGTAGCGCCGTATTGCGCCTTCCTGATTGAAAATAGGCAATTGCTGCACTTGCACAATCCCTCGGATGATCAATGCCGCTATGCAGAAACTGCATGGTTAGTGCCTTGAAAGTGTTACATTTAGCGCCATCAAGGTGATCGGACGTAGGGTCACCCCTGAAATTGCACAAAAGTTCACCGTTGTTGTCCTGACGTCAGGCAGTTTAAGTATCCAGTGAACTCAGGCAGGTGAATCCATGACGCAAAATAATGAAACTATTCTCGCGGCCCTTAAGACAATTGGATTGCCTGATGGCGGTGATTTGGTGTCTCGCGATATGATTCGAGCTTTGCAGGTGCAGGGCGATGCGGTTCGTTTCGTGATTGAAGCGCCAGACGCCGCAACTGCTGGCCGTATGGAACCTATCCGCCAAGCCGCAGAAATGATCGTCTCCAAAATGGATGGTGTGTCGTCTGCATCTGTCGTGTTGACGGCGCCCACCGCCGCAGGGACGTCAAATCAGCCGCCACCACCTGCTGATAAGACGCCGCCGAACCTGACCATCGGACGTCACCCGACCCCGCAAGCGGGGCCAGAGGGTGTGCCAGGTGTGAAACGCATTATTGCGATTGGGTCCGGCAAGGGTGGCGTGGGTAAATCAACCGTGTCCAGTAACCTCGCAGTGGCGTTGGCCAAGCAAGGGCGCAAGGTTGGTTTGTTGGATGCCGACATCTACGGTCCAAGTCAGCCGCGCATGATGGGGGTCAATAAGCGCCCTGCATCGCCTGACGGTAAAACCATTACCCCCCTGCACGCGCACGGCGTCACGATGATGTCGATTGGACTTATGGTCGATCCGGCAAAGGCGGTCGTTTGGCGTGGTCCAATGTTGATGGGCGCGTTGCAGCAGATGCTGACGCAAGTGGAGTGGGGCGAATTGGATGTTTTGCTGGTTGATCTGCCGCCCGGCACGGGTGATGTGCAACTGACTCTCTGTCAGAAAACGGCACTGACGGGGGCTATCGTTGTTTCGACACCGCAGGATGTGGCATTGCTTGATGCCCGTAAAGCGCTGGACATGTTCAACACACTGAAAACCCCTGTGCTGGGGCTGATCGAAAACATGTCTACATATATATGTCCTAGTTGCGGCCACGAGGCACATCTATTTGGCCATGGTGGCGTTGCCAAAGAAGCAGACGCTATCGATGTGCCTTTCCTTGGTTCGCTGCCGATTGATCTGGATACGCGGTTGGCTGGCGATGCTGGTACACCAATTGCAGCCGGTGACAATGAGATGGCGCAGGCCTATGCCGTGCTTGCCAAACGGCTGATAGATGGTGGCATGAGTTGATACGCCGCGCCACAGACGCCGATTGGCGCGCTATCTGGGCAATTCTTGAACCCGTGTTTCGAGCGGGCGAGACCTATGCCGTGGATCGCGACATATCCGAGGACGCCGCAAAGGCGATCTGGATGGACGCACCTACCGCCACCTTTGTTGCGGACGACGGTGCGGTTTTGGGCACCTACTATATTAAGACCAACCATGCGGGCGGCGCGCGCCATGTTTGCAATTGCGGCTATGTTACAGTGGCGGCGGCTCAGGGCAGGGGGATCGCGCGGGCGATGTGTTCGCATTCCCTCGATCAGGCCAAAGATCTTGGCTACCGCGCGATGCAGTTTAATCTTGTGTTGGCGTCCAACGTCGGCGCTGTGGCGCTGTGGCAAAAATTAGGTTTCGACATCGTCGGTACGTTGCCGTCCGTCTTTGATCATCCGAAGCTTGGCTTCGTTGATGCGCACGTCATGTGGAAGACGCTCTGACGGAGAGGGCGGTTTCGCATTTTTGGGAAACCATGGCACTTACTCGCTAAATCCGAATCAAATTCACAAAATCGGACGAATTTACGCCGTAGATTCGTGTTTAGAGCAAGATTCTTGTCCCCAGTATGGCGGTTTTTACGGAAATCGACAAAAATTCTGGGAAAGTCTGGAACTTTTTTCAACGCGGCTTGTAGGGCTACATCTTGTGCCTGCTTGAGTTTCTATCACAGCATTTTGCATAATTTTGGCGATTTCGACACAAAATATTGTGTTTGAAGGGCCCTGAAAACACCATCTAGTACCATGAAGTCCCAGAAAGTACTTGGCGGACCATGAATTCCCGTGCATACATGATGACAAGAAGACGGGCAGACAATACGGGGCACCAAACGACCCCACCGACACTAAGAAAACTTAGGTCAGGTTTCATACAGGCACCCAAATTCTTGAACGAAGAGATCCGGCGCGCGAGCGAGCAGACATCCCCCCAGGTGGCGCGCGCAGCTGGACAGCCCGCAAAGCGGGACGAGGGCGGCGGATTGATCAGTGGCAGCAGATCAATCCGCCGTTTTCCGTTCTAAACCAAGTTTTTAAATCGGGGGACGAGTGAGGGAGCCGCGGGACAGTGGGTCTGAGTTTCAGAGGCGAATTCAACCAAAAGGTTGACGGAAAGGGACGCATGTCGATCCCTGCCGATTTTCGTTCTGTGCTTGCAGACGGCGATCCGCGATGCCCTGAAAATCCTCTCCCGCGTATGGTTGTGTTGCACGGCACTCACCTGAAAGATTCACTTCACGCTTATACGATTGAAGCGATGGAAGAGATTGAAGAGGGCATCAAAGCCTTGCCGCGTGGGTCTGAAGCCCGCAAGCGCGCAAGCCGTATGATCCTTGGTAAATCATGGGACACCGAAGTTGATAAAGATGGGCGCATTGTTTTGCCCCAGCGTCTTCGCCAGCAGATCGGCCTGACAGGTGAGGCCACAATGGTCGCCATGGGGGACTTCTTTGAAATCTGGAACGCCGAAACCTACGCCGAAGCCGAGGCGGCCGAGGCTGCAGCGATGGAAGAAGAGTTCGACGGTGATTTCGATCCGCTTTCCCTGATTTACCCACCAGGGTCCGAATAGATGGAGAACGCTGCCGCCTCTCCCCCCCACATTCCCGTATTGATCGGGCCGCTTGTTGCGGCCTGTTCGCCTGTTCGGGGCACGTGGCTTGATGGCACTTTCGGTGCTGGTGGCTATTCCAAACAGCTGTTGGACGCAGGTGCCGCCAAGATTATCGGCGTCGATCGCGATCCTGATGTTTTTAAAAACGCACAATGGGCGGTCGATGACCCCCGAATTGAGCTTGTTGAAGATACATTTTCTAATCTTGACGTGATTGCATCCAATTTGGATGGGATCGTTCTCGACCTTGGGGTTTCGTCCATGCAGCTTGATCAAGCAGAGCGTGGGTTTTCATTCATGAGAGATGGTCCGCTGGATATGCGGATGGGACAGGAGGGACAAAGTGCAGCTGACATTATCAATGAAGCAACCGAAACCGATCTTGCTGACATTTTATTTACGTATGGGGAAGAACGTGCGTCGCGGCGCATTGCCCGTAAAATCGTCTCAGAACGTGATCGTGAGCCTATTACCACCACGCTCCGCCTCGCGAAGCTGATTGAAGGCTGTTTGCCGCGTTCCAAACCGGGGCAAAGCCATCCCGCCACGCGAAGCTTCCAAGCGATCCGCATCGCAGTGAACGACGAATATGGTCAGCTTGCAGAAGGACTTGAGGCCGCTGAACGCGCGCTTAAGCCCGGTGGGCACCTTGCGGTAGTGACCTTTCATTCCGTCGAAGACCGCATGGTCAAACGGTTCTTGCAGCAGCGTGGCGGCGGCACTGGGAACGCCAACCGTTACGCGCCTGCAATCGAAGCCGTAAAACCAGCGTTCGAAATTCTTACAAAGAAAGCGGTTGGCCCTGATGAGGCCGAACTGGAGCAAAACCCGCGCGCGCGTTCTGCAAAGTTACGTGTTGCACGTCGCACTGATGCCCCAGCGGGACCGGTCGATCGCAATAAACTTGGTATGCCGCAGCTGAAAGGCCATAGGTAATGCGTTCTATTTTTTACATTTTGTCGGCAATGATTGTTATTGGGCTAGGCTATTGGGCCTATCACGAAAACTATGAAACGCAGGCCTCATTGAAAGACGTACGTAGTCTGCACCGCCAGATTGGCGCGGCGCATGAGCGGCTGAATATTCTTGAGGCCGAGTGGGCCTATCTGAACCGCCCCGACCGTTTGCGTGACCTTGCCGAGCTGAACTTTGACCGTCTTGGTCTTTTGCCGCTGATGCCAGATGCGTTTGGGCGGGTCGAACAGATCGCCTATCCAACAGGTATCGTCTTTGACATCGCCAATTCTGTGACTGTGTCGTCTGACAACGCTCCGCTTCTTGATACTCAATTACCCGTGGAACCCTCGCAATGATCCGCACACCTCTTCGTCCGCTTGCCCGTATCTTGAAAGCCCGCGATCAGGGGCAAAACCCTGATGCAATCGAGGCTGAAAATATCAGGCTACGCCACGAGGATGATCGCGACCGTGACCGCACTCGCGCTGAGGGGCGTTTGTTGGTTATGGGGATCGCGTTCTTCTGTGCGTTCGTAGTTATTGGTGCGCGTATGGGAACACTGGCGGGCTCCGTCCCGGAAGAGCCAACAGCGCAAGCCTCAGGTTCACCGATTGTTGGCCAGCGTGCTGATATTATTGACAGAAATGGTCGTGTTTTGGCGACCAATCTCGACACGCACAGCCTTTATGCGCAAATCCCTGACATGATCGATCCGCAAAAGGCGGCGACCGATCTGGCTGCGATTTTCCCTGAACTGGATGCCGAAGAACTTCTTGAGGACTTCACCGGCCAGCGCCGTTTCCTTTGGATCAGACGTGAAATTTCCCCAGAACAGATGCAAGCCGTGCACGACATCGGCGATCCTGGTCTTTTGTTTGGGCCCCGTGAAATGCGCCTTTACCCGAATGGGTCCGTTGCCGCGCACATCCTTGGTGGCGCGACTTATGGCCGCGAAGGCGTAAACAGCGCAGAAGTTGTTGGCGTAGCAGGCGTTGAAAAATACTTCGATGACTTCCTACGTGACCCCGCCAATGAAGGCGCGCCGCTGGAATTGTCTATTGATCTAACAGTACAGGCCGCAAGTGAACGCGTGTTGCAGGGCGGTATGATGCTGATGTCTGCGAAAGGCGCGTCTTCTGTGTTGATGGATGTGCACACAGGCGAGATTGTTTCGATGGTGTCGCTGCCAGACTTTGACCCCAATAACCGCCCGCGTGTTCTGACGGCTGCCGATGGGGCGGGGGATCAGTCTGATAGCCCGTTGTTCAACCGTGCGGTTCAAGGCGTCTACGAGCTGGGCAGTGTTTTCAAAATCTTCGCCACGGCGCAGGGTATGGAACTTGGTTTGATCAATGCCAATACGATGATCAACACACGTGGGCCGCTTGAATGGGGCCGTTTCCGAATTCGCGATTTCCATGATTACGGCGCTGAACTGACTGCGACGGATGTCATCGTGAAATCCTCTAACATCGGGACCGCCCGCATTGCGATGATGATCGGAGCTGAACGTCAGCGCGATTTCTTGGAAGCCCTCGGTTTCCTTGAGGCAACGCCCGTTGAAATGGTTGAGGCGCCGACAGGCCGCCCACTGCTTCCACCGAACTGGTCAGAAATTTCAACGATGACAATCTCTTATGGGCACGGGCTGAGTTCCTCTCCGGTGCATCTTGCTACTGCGTATTCCAGCCTTTTGAATGGCGGGTATCGTGTAGAACCAACCCTGATCCGTCAGGACGGCCCCCAGCACGGTGAGCGGATCGTAAGCGAATCCGTTTCAGCGGCGGCACGTAATATGTTGCGTGCGGTTGTAGATCGCGGAACGGCATCCTTTGGTGATGTAGCGGGCTACGAGGTTGGCGGTAAAACAGGCACAGCCGACAAACCGCGCCCCTCTGGAGGCTATTATGACGATCGCACAATCGCGACGTTTGCCAGCGTATTTCCTGCGTCCGATCCGCAATATGTGTTGATCGTTACGCTCGATGAACCCTCAGTTGACGCCTTGGGCGAAGAACGACGCACAGCCGGTTGGACAGCCGTTCCCGTGGCAGCAGAGATGATCCGCCGCGTTGCTCCTTTGCTTGGGATGCGACCGGACGTTGAAACCAGCACGCCAACAGGTGTAACACTGACCTCAAACTAGGATCGGTGGGCTGGACCACCAACCACGAGGGCAGCCATGAGCAACGACACAACTCCAAAGACAATGGCGCTATCTGCCCTTGGTCTGCGTGCCCAAGGTGGACGCAATCCTGAAATTACATCCCTGACTGTGGATAGCCGCGAGGTGCGTGAAGGGACGTTGTTCTTCGCGCTTCCGGGCAGCACGGTGCATGGCGGCGAGTTTATTCAATATGCGTTACGCATGGGGGCGGCGGCTATTTTGACAGATGCCAAGGGCGCGGAGATCGCCGCGGCAGAACTGGCCGA
This sequence comes from Octadecabacter algicola, assembly GCF_021532625.1. Lineage (GTDB taxonomy): Bacteria > Pseudomonadota > Alphaproteobacteria > Rhodobacterales > Rhodobacteraceae > Octadecabacter > Octadecabacter algicola. Next base: position 1,054,281 of record NZ_JAKGAR010000001.1, on the reverse strand, counting down.
CAGCGATGTGGCATTGATTATTGCCGAAGACCCACGCGGCGCTTTGGCGCAAACCGCGAGCCTGTGGTTCGGGGCGCACCCTGCGACGATGATGGCTGTGACGGGCACCAATGGCAAAACATCAGTCTCGACATTTGCGCGCCAAATTTGGATCGAAATGGGGCTGTCTGCAGTCAATCTAGGTACCACGGGCGTAGAAGGCGCATGGACGCATCCGCTTAAACACACCACACCGGAACCCATCACGCTGCACCGCACCTTGGCTGAGGCCAAGGCGAATGGCATTACACATGTCGCAATGGAGGCATCGTCACACGGGCTGGACCAGCGTCGTCTGGATGGAGTGGTGTTGTCAGCGGCGGGGTTCACGAACTTTACCCAAGACCATCTGGATTATCACCAAACGTTTGAGGCCTATTTTGACGCCAAAATGGGCTTGTTCACGCGGCTGCTTCCTGAGGATGGCGTCGCCGTTATTAATATCGACGACCCCAAAGGACCTGAAGTGGTGAGTATCGCAGAAGCCCGCGGGCTTGAGGTCATCACAGTCGGTCGCAGCGATGACGCGCGTTTGCGTTTGACGGCGCAACGTTACGACGCGACGGGGCAGGAAATCCTATTTGATTGGCAGCGTGGCAGCCACAAAGCACGGCTGAACCTGATCGGTGGTTTTCAGGCTGATAACGTTTTGCTGGCCGCTGGATTGGTCATTGCGGCAGGGGGCGACCCAGACGAAGCCTTTGACACATTACCTTACCTGACCACAGTGCGCGGACGCATGCAGCATGCAGCGACTCGCAAGAACGGTGGTTCTGTCTTTGTGGATTACGCCCACACGCCTGATGCTGTGGCGACCGCACTCAAGGCGATGCGCCCACATGTGATGGGCAAATTGATTGCGATCGTGGGGGCGGGGGGCGACCGCGACGCGACAAAGCGCCCTCTGATGGGGGCCGCTGCAGCTGAACATGCCGACGTAGTCTTTGTGACCGATGACAACCCGCGTTCCGAAGACCCCGCCACCATCCGTGCCGCTGTCATGGAAGGCTGTCCTGATGCTATTGAAGTCGGCGACCGCGCCGAAGCGATCTTGCGCGGGGTTGATGCGCTTGGGCCCGGTGATGCGCTTTTGATTGCGGGCAAGGGCCACGAAAGCGGACAGATCATTGGCGATGATGTGCTACCCTTTGATGATGTGGAACAAGCAAGCGTCGCTGTCGGCGCCTTGGATGGAGACTTGCTATGATCCTTTGGACTTCGGCAGATGCTGCGAAAGCAACCGGTGGAACGTCTGATGTGAAATGGGACGCGTCGGGTGTTTCCATTGATACACGTACGATTGCACAGGGTGATCTGTTTGTCGCGCTCAAGGCAGAACGCGATGGCCATGACTTTGTTAAAATGGCGTTGGAAAAAGGTGCTGCAGCGGCCCTTGTGACCCATCGCCCTGACGATGTGCCAGAAGATGCGCCATTGCTGATTGTCTCTGACGTCTTAAAGGCGCTCGAAGCCCTCGGGCGGGCGGCGCGGGCGCGAACCAATGCAAAGGTTCTTGCGATTACTGGCTCGGTTGGCAAAACCTCCGCCAAGGAAATGGCCCGCACTGTTTTGTCGCGCCAAGGCAGGACCCATGCCGCTGAAGCCTCTTATAACAATCACTGGGGTGTGCCGTTAACGCTGGCGCGGATGCCAAAGAATACCGACTTTGCTGTGATCGAAATCGGCATGTCCAACCCCGGTGAAATCGCGCCGCTCGCCCGCATGGCACGTCCTGATGTGGCTATGATTACAACCGTCGCGGCGGCTCACCTCGAAGCTTTTGACGACATCACAGGAATCGCCCGCGAAAAAGCGTCAATCATTGATGGCCTGACCTCAAACGGGGTTGCTGTCTTGAATGCCGACTCGGAAACCAGCGCGGTGCTGCAAAACCACGCATCCAAACGCGAAGTGCGTCAGGTGCTGTTCGGGCAAATGTCGCGCACGTGGGAATTGGAACATGTGTCCTTGGCCGAAGGTCAGACGCTGGTTCAAGCCAACACCCCGAACGGGCCGTTGATGTTTAAACTGTCCACTGCGGGGCGGCATTTTGCGATGAACGGGCTGGGCATTCTTGCTGCCTGTGATGCCATGGGCGCTGATCCGGTCCAAGCGGCACTTGATCTTGGCCTATGGGCGCCACCCGAAGGGCGCGGAACCCTTGAAACAGTGACGATCGATCCTGCGACCCAAGGGGAAACCTTGGCGCTGTTAGATGATGCATTTAACGCGAACCCGACATCTTTGACGGCCGCACTTGAGGTTCTCGCGTCATATACCCCCCGTGATAATGTGGGCCGCGTCGTAAAGGGGCGCCGCGTGGCTATTTTGGGCGACATGCTGGAACTGGGCAGCAATGAGATGGAGATGCACTCCGCCATTGCTGATGATCCGTCCATTCCGGCGCTGCAACTTGTTCATTGCGCGGGGCCACGTATGCGTCGCCTTTACGATGTTTTGCCCGAAGGCCAGCGCGGCGAATGGGCCGAAACCGCAACCGAACTGTCAGCCCGTGTATCGCAGCTTGTGGATAGTGGCGATGTTGTGCTGGTTAAGGGTTCTAAGGGATCAAAAGTCAGCCTTGTCGTTGACGCCATCCGCAAACTGGGGCATCCCGATACGCTCTAGCGGTTGCCTCGCAGCCGACATGATATAGTAGCGCACAAAAAGGGTTTTCGCATATGTTGTATTGGCTAACGGCACTTTCTGATGGCGGCGATGTCTTTAACTTATTTCGCTACATCACATTTCGTGCCGGTGGGGCCTTTCTGACGGCGCTGATTTTCGGCTTTGTTTTCGGACCGAGCCTGATCCGTGTCTTGCGCAAACGCCAAGGCAAAGGCCAGCCAATCCGTGATGACGGTCCTGAAACCCATTTTGCCAAGGCGGGCACACCGACGATGGGTGGCTTGCTTATTGTTGGGGCATTGCTGACCTCAACCCTTCTTTGGGCGCGTTGGGATAACCCGTTTGTCTGGATGGTGCTGTTTGTCACAATGTCCTTTGCGCTGATCGGGTTCGCCGATGACTACGCCAAGGTTTCCAAGCAGAATACGGCTGGTGTGTCTGGTAAATTGCGCCTGCTTCTCGGGTTTATCGTTGCAGGCATCGCGTCCTATTGGGCCGCACAATACCATCCAGATGGCCTTGCTTATCAACTGGCGCTTCCCGTTTTCAAAGATACGCTAATCAATCTTGGCTTCTTGTTTATCCCATTCGCGATGATCGTCATCGTGGGCGCAGCCAACGCGGTCAACATGACAGACGGGCTTGATGGGCTTGCGATTATGCCGGTTATGATCGCGGCTGGTACATTCGCCGTCTTTGCCTACTTCGTTGGACGTGTCGATTTCACGACCGAATTGGGCCTCCACTATGTGCCGGGAACGGGCGAACTGGCGATCTTTGCTGCCGGCCTAATTGGCGGCGGCTTGGGTTTCTTGTGGTATAATGCGCCACCTGCGGCGGTGTTTATGGGTGACACGGGTTCGCTTGCTTTGGGCGGTGCGCTTGGTGCTATTGCAGTTGCAACAAAACACGAGATCGTTCTCGCGATTGTTGGCGGCCTCTTCGTGCTCGAAGCCATGTCTGTCATTATCCAAGTGCTGTACTTCAAGCGCACTGGAAAACGCGTCTTCTTGATGGCTCCAATCCACCACCACTACGAGAAAAAGGGCTGGGCAGAACCCCAGATCGTAATCCGTTTCTGGATCATTTCCCTTATCCTCGCGGTGATTGGTCTTGCCACGTTGAAGGTGCGCTAGGCACCTAAACGGGCACGTTCCATTCGTCATCATCTTCTTCTAGATCAGTATTGACCGTGCCGTCATGTTGCGAAAGCCACGCTTCTGCATCGGCCTCTTGATCTGATGTAAAGGCTTTGATGACCAGTCCAGGGATGATCGCGCCTTCTACTTCGGCCGCCGTGCGCACCCAAGCGATGTCTGTGACAACAGCGCAGACATCAAAGTGATGGATCACTTTAAACAGCTTGGGCAGGCGCAGCATTTCAGCGACCAAGGCCCCGCCAGTCGGCATGGAAAACGTCGGAATCTTATACATCATGACGCCGTTCTGAATGTCTTTGGATTTCTCGACCAGATCATCCAGCGCAAGGGCCATCATGTCGCCATCTAAAACGGCGCTCAGCTCAAGGTCGAGACGGTTGGGGCTTGTTTTGTGGATCGTTAACATCGGTTAGACCTCCTCTTGGTTCTTGTCATATTTACCAACCCGCGATCTTCGCTGCCTTGATGTAGAACAAGTTAAATCGCTTATGGGCTAAGCGGAATTTAACGTTAAGCTGCCTTGCGTCGCGCACCCGCGCACGGCACTCTGCGGCAAGTTTAGAAAAGGGCGCAAAATCATGATTCCAGTGCAGGGCTTTGCCGGTAAAACCGTTGCCGTTTTGGGGCTAGGTCGTTCGGGGCTTGCCACTGTTACCGCTTTGCAAGCGGGCGGGGCGGATGCCGTCGTTTGGGACGATAGCCCAGACGCGCAGGAAAAAGCGGATAATGCGGACGCAAGCCTGCGTGATTTGACCAAACCGAATGCCTATAAAGATGTGGCCGCTTTGATCACCAGCCCGGGCATCCCCCATCTTTACCCGGAACCACACCCCGCAATCGCGCGCGCCATGGCCGAAGGCTGCCCCGTGGACAATGACATCGGGCTGTTCTTTCGCAGCTTCGCGACCTCCGAGTGGGACAATTTCGAAACCATCCCTAAAATCATCGCCGTGACCGGCAGCAACGGTAAGTCCACGACCTCGGCGTTGATCCATCATATTTTGGAAGAAGCCGGCAGGCCGACACAGCTGGCGGGCAACATCGGACGCGGTGTTTTGGACATCGACGAAGCCCATGACGGCGAAGTCATCGTGCTAGAACTCAGCAGTTACCAAACGGATCTTGCGCGGTCTTTGACGCCTGATGTGGCTGTGTTTACCAATCTGTCGCCTGATCACTTGGATCGCCATGCAGGCCACGGTGGCTATTTTGCCGCCAAACGCCGCTTGTTTTCCGAAGGTGGTCCCGACCGTGCCGTGATTGGCATTGATGAACCCGAGGGCCTTTATATTGCAAACCAGATGTCCGAAGGGCCAACCGATGATCGCGTCATCCGTGTTTCGTCCGGTCAAAAGCTTGGCGGTGACGGCTGGAATGTTTTTGCCCGCAAAGGGTTCCTGAGCGAAACACGCAAAGGGCGGCAAGTGGCTTCGATTGATTTGCGCGCCATCGCTGGATTGCCCGGTGCCCATAATCACCAGAACGCGTGTGCGGCCTTTGCAGCCTGCCGCAGTCTTGGCATCGGGCCGCGTGTCATTGAACAAGCCCTGCACAGTTTCAAGGGTTTACCGCACCGCAGCCAGGTGATCGCTGAACGCGATGGGGTGCGGTTTGTGAATGACAGCAAAGCAACCAACGTCGATTCCGCGGCCAAAGCATTGGCGGCGTTCGATAAGATCCGCTGGATCTGTGGGGGCTTGGAAAAAGAGGGCGGCCTTGAGGCCCTGCTACCTGCGCCGACTGTCGTAAAAGCCTATGTGATCGGGCGCGAAGCAGGAGCCTTTGCCATGAAACTTAAAGGGCTTGATGTCGAAGTCTGCGGCGATATGGCGACGGCTGTGGCAAAGGCCGCAGCAGAGGCGAAGACGGGCGAAACCGTTCTGCTGGCGCCTGCTGCGGCATCGTTTGATCAATACAATAGCTTTGAAAAACGCGGCGATGATTTCGTAGAACAGGTTGCGAAAACGCTCTAGGCGTTCTTTTGGTTCAACCCCGCCTTTGTTTCGATTTTTGTGCCTTTAGGTGCTTCTTAAGCTCGGTATACCCGCCGACTTTGACGCCATCGATCACGATAAGTGGCGTTGTGGCGACGTGATGCTTGTCCTTAAAGGCATCCGTTTCGCGGCGTGTGCGAAGTATATGTTCTTCGATTTCGAACCCATTCGCGCGCAATAGGTCGCGTGCAGCGGTGCCGTAGCCGCATGTGTAGTTGGGCAGGTCCATACGGTGCAAAGTTGCTTTGGGCATTTCGTGTATCCAATATCAGACTGTGGTCTTGAACTGATAAAGGAGGGGACGGGCTTAAAAGCAAGCCAACGAGAAGTCACATTGGTGTGCTCTGTGTTACGAGTTCTGCGCGATGGCAGTGCCCGCAGCGTATCCCGATGACCACGCCCATTGGAAATTATACCCACCAAGCCAGCCCGTAACGTCCACGGCTTCGCCGATGAAATACAGGTTGGGGTGCGCTTTGGCTTCCATGGTTTTGGACGAAAGCCCGTTCGTATCAACGCCGCCCAATGTGACCTCGGCGGTACGGTAACCTTCGGTGCCTGAGGGTTTCAGGGACCAGTTGCGTAAAGCGGCTGTCAGCTCGTCGATGCGGGCGTCCGACAAATCCCCTGTGTTGCCGCTCAGGGGAAGGTCGGCCGAAAGAAAGTCGATCAGTCGGGCAGGCAGGTATTTCGCCAGTGTGGTGCTCAACGCTTTGCGACCTTCCTGCGTGCGGTCCGTTTTCAACGCTGTCGCAAGATCAAAATCCGGCGACAGGGCCACGGTGATGTCATCGCCTTCACGCCAATAACTTGAAGCTTGCAGAACTGCGGGGCCCGACAACCCACGATGGGTGAACAGCAAGGCCTCTTCAAAACTGGTTCCATCGATAGTGGTCACGCGGGCGGGGGCCGCTACACCGGCGAGGGGTTTGAATTTTTCATCCGAAAAGGTGAAGGGCACAAGCGCTGCGCGGGTTTCGGTCATGCCTAACCCGAATTGGGTTGCGATATCATAGGCGATCCCCGTCGCCCCCATTTTCGGAATAGATTTCCCACCAGTGGCCACGACGAGGGATTTTGCCTCAACCGTATGAACCTCACCTTTGCGTTTTAGTGCGACGTGGAAAACCTCACCGTCGTGGCGGATATTGCCGATCGTAGTATTGAGCCAGAGTTTTGCATTCGGGGCCATTTCCGCCAGCAGCATAGCTATGATGTCTTTGGCGCTGTCGTCACAAAACAATTGGCCCAGCGTCTTTTCGTGCCATGCGATGCCGTGGCGGTCCACAAGCTCGATGAAATCCCATTGCGTATAGCGCGCCAACGCTGATTTCGCGAAATGCGGGTTCTGGCTGATGAAATTGGCGTGGGTGGTGCCAAGATTGGTGAAGTTGCATCGCCCACCACCGGAAATACGGATCTTTTCACCTGCCGCCTTGGCATGATCGACGACTAAGGTTTGTGGCCCCGCGTGTGCGGCGCAGTGCAATCCAGCGGCGCCTGCGCCAAGAATAAGGGTGTTTACTTGCATGGCTCTCAGGTGCCTTGAAATCACGAGCAACGCAAGGGTGGACAAAATTCCCCTCATTTCACTGGAATCGTGAACGTTTTAGGGTTACACATCGAAATAGACCCGGAAAACGGGCGAACAGAGGCAGTAGGTAGTAACCATGACAGAGATGGTTTTCGGAGCGATCCCCGTGCAATCGGGCGATCCGGTTCTTCCACGTTGGTGGCGGACAGTTGATAAATGGACGTTGTCGTGCATTTTGGCGTTGTTTGGCATTGGCCTACTGCTTGGGCTGGCTGCGTCGCCACCTTTGGCCGCCAAAAACGGGTTTGAACCATTCCACTATGTGCAACGTCAGGCGTTCTTTGGCGCGATGGCTATTGTTGTCATGTTTGTCACATCGATGATGTCCCCGACTTTAGTACGGCGTTTGGCCGTTCTTGGGTTTTTGGGGGCGTTTATTGCGCTCGCTGGTTTGCCGTTCTTCGGTACTGACTTTGGTAAAGGCGCGACGCGCTGGTATTCGCTTGGATTTGCGTCTGTTCAGCCATCCGAGTTCTTGAAGCCTGGATTTATTGTTGTTGCCGCATGGTTTATGGCCGCGAGCAAGGAAATTGGTGGGCCTCCAGGGAAAACTTATTCGCTAATCCTGACCGTTGTGATCGTGTTGATGTTGGCCATGCAGCCTGACTTTGGCCAATCCGCGTTGATCTTGTTCGGCTGGGGCGTGATGTATTTCATTGCAGGCGCACCGATTGTTTTACTGGTCGGGATCGCCGGTATTGTGGTTTTCGGCGGCACTGTTGCTTATTCCAACTCCGAGCACTTTGCGCGGCGTATTGATGGGTTCTTGAACCCGGATGTCGACCCGACGACACAGCTTGGATATGCGACCAACGCGATCCGCGAAGGCGGATTCTTTGGTGTTGGCGTGGGTGAGGGGCAGGTCAAATGGTCTCTGCCTGATGCACATACAGATTTTATCATCGCGGTTGCGGCCGAAGAATACGGGCTGATTTGCGTGCTCGCGATTATCTTTCTTTATGCCACGATTGTTGTGCGATCGCTGATGCGGCTGATGAAAGAACGCGATCCGTTCATCCGTTTGGCGGGATGCGGGTTGGCCTGCATCGTTGGTGTACAAGCGATGATCAACATGGGTGTTGCTGTACGTTTGCTGCCAGCCAAAGGCATGACCTTGCCCTTCGTCAGCTATGGCGGGTCGTCTGTAATTGCGTCTGCCATTGCCGTCGGCATGCTTTTGGCGTTCACACGGACACGGCCACAGGGCCAGATCGGTGACATTCTATTGAGACGAGGACGCTAATGGCGGATCCACTATTGATTATTGCTGCGGGCGGCACGGGTGGACATATGTTCCCCGCGCAAGCATTGGCTGAGGCCATGTTGGAACGCGGCTGGCGGGTGAAACTGTCCACGGATGCCCGTGGCGCACGCTATACCAGCGGCTTTCCTCATGCAGTTGAAATTGAACAAGTCGGGTCCGCTACTTTTGCGCGGGGTGGAATTGTTGCTAAGGCGCTCGTCCCATTTCGCATTATTGGCGGCGTGGCGTCTGCTGTTCTGAAGATGCTGCGCGATAAGCCGCGTGTTGTCGTCGGTTTTGGTGGTTATCCAACTATCCCCGCGATGTCGGCGGCTTGGGTGCTGCGTAAGCCCACAATGATCCACGAACAAAACGGCGTGCTGGGGCGCGTGAATAAGATTTTCTCAAAACGTGTGAACAAAGTTGCTTGCGGCACTTGGCCGACAACGCTGCCAGATGGTGTGGACGGTGTGCCCGTCGGCAACCCCGTGCGCGGTGCAATTTTGGAACGGGCAGGGGCTGGTTATATCGCACCGGGTGACTATCCAATGTCGATCCTTGTGATGGGCGGAAGCCAAGGCGCACGCATTTTGTCCGATGTGGTCCCACCTGCAATCAGCGCGTTGCCGAGCGAAATTCGCCGCAACATTCGGGTGTCCCATCAGGCCCGCGAAGAAGACCTTGCGCGCGTGGCGCAATATTATGCGGATGAAGGTATCCCAGCGGACGTACAAACATTTTTCAATGACGTGCCAACGCGCATGAGCGAAGCGCAGTTGGTTGTGACACGAGCAGGGGCGTCATCAATCGCCGACCTAAGCGTCATTGGGCGCCCGTCTGTTCTTGTGCCGTACGCTGCAGCAGCGTCTGACCACCAAACGGCCAACGCCAAACAATTGGTAGAGGCAGGCGCATCTGTAATGGTCACGGAAGCTGATCTTCATGTGGACAGCCTGTCAGAACAGATCGCAGCCATTCTGGCTGATCCAAATTTGGCACTTCGAATGTCACAAGCCGCCCTAAGCTGCGGCAAGCCCGATGCGACGCAAACTCTCGTGGATATGACGCTGGAATTGGCCACACCGGCACCGTAAAATAGTAAGAAGCAGTATGGACGGAAATCCAATCATGAACTCAGCAACGAAGCTCCCACTCGACGTAGGTCCGATCCATTTTGTTGGAATTGGTGGTATTGGCATGTCCGGCATTGCCGAGGTCTTGCTGTCGCATGGGTATGTTGTGCAGGGGTCCGATCTTAAGGAAACCCCGATCACGAAACGGCTTAAGAAACTTGGCGCTTTCGTGTTTGTCGGCCAGTCGGCAGAAAACATCGCAGATGCAGAAGTTGTGGTGATCTCAAGCGCGATCAAACCGGGCAACCCAGAACTGGACGAAGCCCGTCGACGTGGCCTTCCGATTGTTCGACGTGCAGAAATGCTGGCCGAATTGATGCGTTTGAAATCCAACATCGCCGTCGCGGGGACGCATGGTAAAACAACGACCACAACGATGGTTGCGGCATTGCTGGATGGTGGCAATTTTAACCCCACTGTTGTGAACGGCGGCATTATTCACGCTTATGGATCTAACGCGCGCGTTGGTGATGGCGAATGGATGGTCGTAGAGGCCGATGAATCCGACGGCACATTCAACCGTTTGCCCGCAACCATTGCGATCGTGACCAATATCGACCCTGAGCACATGGAACACTGGGGCACGGAAGAAAATCTGCACCGCGGTTTCTATGATTTTGTGTCCAATATTCCATTTTACGGGCTGGCTGTGTGCTGCACTGATGACAGTGACGTACAGGCCTTGGTTGGTAAAATCACAGACCGCCGCGTCGTGACTTACGGGTTTAACGCGCAGGCTGATGTTCGTGCGACGAACCTAACTTATAAGAACGGCGTCGCCCATTTCGACGTGGTCCTACAGAATGAAGACTTGGTGATTGAGGACTGTGCTTTGCCGATGCCGGGGGATCACAATGTGTCCAATGCCTTGTCGGCCATCGCCGTTGCGCGTCATCTTGGGATGAAACGCGAAGAAATCCGCGCCGCTTTGGCAAGCTTTGGCGGCGTGAATCGTCGTTTTACCCGCGTTGGTGAAGTCGATGGTGTGACCATTATCGACGACTACGGGCATCACCCGACCGAGATTACTGCAGTCCTAAAAGCTGCGCGCCAAGCCTGTGACGGACGCATCATCGCCGTGCACCAACCGCACCGCTACACCCGTGTTCACCACCATTTCGATGACTATTGCGCCTGCTTTAATGATGCTGATGTCGTCGCGATTTCCGAAGTCTTCGCCGCCGGTGAAGACGTAATCGAAGGCGCAACCCGCGACGATCTTGTCGCTGGATTGATCCGTGCGGGCCACCGTCATGCACGGGCCATCACCGACGAAGATGATCTCGTGCGCTTGGTCAAAGAGCAAGCCAAGTCGGGCGATATGGTTGTCTGCCTTGGTGCTGGTTCCATTTCCACATGGGCCAATGCCTTGCCCGAGAAGCTTAAAGCGTGACCTATGAATGGCTGATCCTTGGGGCGATTGTCGTTGTCTCTGTTCTGCCTATGATCAAATGGCTTCGCCGCCTGTTATGGGCGTTCATGATCCCCTTTGTCGGGATGTTGCTGGTTCATATGCAGCATAATCCAGGTGAAGCGACGTTGGCGCTTGGTGCAATGGGGGGCGGTTTGATGTTTGCGCGCCCAATTCGTCGTTTGGTCTTTGCGGGGTTGGCATAGCAGGTGAAGGTATCACTCATCATAGCGGTGATTTGGGTTTTTGCGGCGACGGGGACCGCGCTTTTGCCGATGCGGCGGCAGTATCTTCCCGGTGTAACTTTGTTGATCTTGGCGCCAGTGCTGATTGTTTGGCTTGGCTACGATTTTGGTTGGGGCTGGAGCATTGCGGCACTTGCCGCTTTTGTTTCCATGTTTCGTAATCCTCTTAGATATTTCTTAGCGCGTGCGCGCGGACAAAAACCGGAGTTACCGAAATGATTGGTGTTGGACTAGGTTTCTTGTGGTTGATCACGGCCAATGTGTTGGCCCTCTTACCAAGTAAAGACAACCATTGGGCCCGCGCCTATGGGTTGATAGCGGTCGGCATCCCGTTGTTGGGATATATTAGCTATACAAATGGGCCGTGGATCGGGTTGGTGTTCTTGATTGCCGCCTGCAGCGTGCTGCGCTGGCCCGTCATTTATTTGACCCGCTGGGTGCGTAGGTTGTTTAGCCGTGCAAACGGGTGACTTGGCAGAGGTAGTGTGTCGCGTTAAACGGTGCCCATGATGTTGACTGATTTGCCCGATGTACGCGGGGTTCTGACCCCAAACCGTGACCTTTCAAGCCTGACCTGGATGCGTGTGGGTGGCCCTGCAGATGTGTTGTTCCAACCCGCCGACGAAGACGACCTAAGCGCGTTTCTTGCGGCTTTGCCTTCTGAGGTTCCTGTGTTCCCGATGGGTGTCGGGTCCAATCTGATTGTCCGTGATGGTGGCGTGCGCGGTGTCGTCATTCGCCTAGGGCGCGGCTTCAATGGTATTGAGTTTGACGGTGATATTGTGCGGGCAGGGGCCGCAGCGCTGGATGCGCATGTGGCACGTAAAGCGGCGAGCGAAGGATTAAACCTGACGTTCCTACGTACCATCCCCGGATCCATTGGTGGCGCCGTTCGGATGAATGCCGGCTGTTACGGTGATTACGTTGCTGACGTACTGCAAGATGTGCGTGTGATCCTTCGGGATGGAACTGTGCAAACTCTGCCTGCCGCCGAACTCGATCTGCAATATCGTTCATCATCGCTACCAGAGGGCGCGGTGATTGTGTCGGCCACGCTGAAAGCCCCGCGCGAGGATGCCGCTGTGCTTGAGGAGCGCATGGCCGCGCAGCTAACCAAGCGCGATGAGACGCAGCCGACCAAAGACCGAACTGCAGGCAGCACATTCCGCAATCCGGCTGGATTTTCCAGCACGGGAAAGGCGGATGATGCGATGGATTTGAAGGCGTGGAAGGTCATTGATGACGCTGGAATGCGCGGTGCGACCCGTGGTGGTGCAGTCATGAACACCATGCATTCTAACTTTCTGACCAACGCGGGCGGTGCCACCGCGGCGGACCTTGAGGGACTTGGCGAAGATGTCCGAAAAAAGGTTTACGAAACCAGTGGATTAACGCTAGTATGGGAAATCATGAGGGTCGGTGAACCGGCTCCGAAAGACTGATCCCCTATAATGGATCATCGTCCCATAGGCGGGGGCGCTAGAAAAGACGGTAAAGTAAGCAAAAGACAGGCCAAAAAGGCTTGCGAAAAGGCGGTAGTGTGTCGAGCAGGACACCCAAAACAGTGGCTGTGCTATTGGGCGGCCCATCGGCTGAACGAGAGGTTTCTCTTAGTTCGGGTAAGGAATGTGCGGCCGCTTTGCTGGTCGCAGGTTTCGACGTGGTCGAGATTGATGCGGGCGCTGATCTTGTCGAGCAGCTGAAATCCGCCAAGCCTGATGTTGTATTCAATGCGTTGCACGGTCGTTGGTGCGAAGACGGCGTTGTGCAAGGCGTGCTGGAGTGGCTGCGCCTGCCGTATACGCATTCCGGCGTTCTGGCCTCTGCTATGTCCATGGACAAACAAAAGACCAAAGATATCTATCGCGCGGCAGGGCTGCCGTTTGTAGATAGCGTTTTGGCGACCAAAGCACAGATCGAAGCAGATCACGTGATGACGCCACCCTATGTGGTGAAGCCATTTGATGAAGGGTCCAGCGTTGGCATTTACCTTGTTCATGAGGCAGCCAACGGCACACCAAAAATTGCACCAGAATTGCCTGACGTCATGATGGTCGAAGCTTACGCGCCAGGGCGCGAGCTGACGACCGCTGTAATGTCTGATCGCGCCTTGACCGTGACTGATATCATCGTCGATGGCTGGTACGACTACGAAGCCAAATACGGTGATGGCGGATCAAAACACGTCCTGCCCGCTGACATTCCGTCCGAGATTTTCGACGCCTGTATGGATTATGCCCAACGTGCCCATGATGCACTGGGATGCCGTGGGCTAAGCCGCACAGATTTCCGCTGGGATGAAACCCGCGGTTTAGACGGTTTGATCTTGCTGGAAACAAACACCCAACCCGGTATGACGCCGACGTCGTTGGCTCCCGAACAGGCGGCCCATTGTGGCATTAGCTTTCCAGACTTGATGACCTGGATGGTGGAGGACGCGTCATGCGATCGTTAAAGGCAGACCGCGTTGATCAGCCACGCCGTGATCCGGCACCGTCGCGTTGGGGCTATCGCTACCAGCGTTTGATGTTAACGCCGGGGTTCCGCAAACTGGTCAAGGTCGGGCTTCCGGCGCTTGTGGTCTGTGGTCTTGTTGCTGGTTGGGGCGCCCGAGAAGCGAACCGCCAAATGGTGGCTGACGCCTACAACGACATGAAGACGCAGATCCAGCAACGTGATGAGTTCATGGTGAAAGTCATGGCCGTGGATGGTGCGGACGAAACCCTAAGCGCGGATGTGCGCACGGTTTTGCCAATAGAATTCCCTGTGTCGAGCTTTGATCTCGACCTCGAAGAGATGCGCCAGACAGTCGCCGCTTTGCCCGCTGTGGCGGATGCAACGTTGCGTGTGCGCCCCGGAGGTATCTTGCAAGTTGGCGTGACCCAGCGCCAGCCCGTGGCTGTGTTTCGCGGGCCTGATGGTTTGAAACTGATTGATGCCGAAGGTGTACTTATCCAAGCGATCGTCGCGCGTGCGGATCGCTCGGACTTGCCCCTTATTACGGGTGACGGCGCGCGCGATTTCTTGAGCGAAGGCCTTGAGATTTATCGGGTCGCTGGGCCTTTGCTGCCACGTATGCGGGGTGTTGTTCGTATGGGCGAACGTCGTTGGGATGTGATCTTGGAATCCGGGCAGCGCATTTTGTTGCCATACGCAGATCCCGTGATTGCATTTGAACGGGTGGTTGCCCTGAACCAAGCGCAGGATCTTCTTGAACGCGATGTCGCTGTTGTCGACATGCGCAATCCAACCCGCCCCACCATTAGAATGAACGAGCAGGCCGTGACGAATTTGCGTCAAACAAGCGCCCCACAAGAGTAAGAATAGGTAAAGAATATGAGAGACCTCTATCAATCCCAGCGGGCCATGCGGAATATGCGTCAGGCTGCTATGCAGCGCGGCGTGGTGGCGATTTTGGATGTCGGGTCTTCTAAGATTGCCTGCCTTGTATTGCGTTTTGATGGGCCGGAACAGTTTGGCGATGCTGACGGTGTTGGGTCTATGGCTGGGCAATCCAGCTTTCGCGTGATTGGCGCAGCGACGACGCGGTCCCGCGGCGTACGTTTTGGCGAAGTTGACGCCATGGCCGAAACAGAACGCGCAATTCGCACGGCTGTGCAAGCGGCACAGAAAATGGCGAACGTACGTGTTGATCATGTGATTGCGTGTCTCAGCGGTGGGCGTCCTCGGTCTTATGGGCTTGATGGGCAGGTTGATGTGATGGGGCAGGTGGTCACCGAAGGTGACATCGGTCGCGTCTTGGCTGAATGCGAAGTGCCAGACATCGGCGAAGGTCGCGAAGTTCTGCACGCGCAGCCGATCAACTTTGCTTTGGACAACCGAAGCGGCCTTGCTGACCCGCGCGGTCAGATCGGTCAAAGCCTGACGACAGATATGCACCTGATGACAGTTGAAGACAGCGTGTTGGAAAACCTGCTGTATTGTATCAAGCGCTGCGATCTTGAACTCGCAGGGATTGCGTCATCGGCTTACACCGCTGGCATTTCATCCCTCGTTGAAGACGAACAGGAACTTGGTGCGGCATGTATTGATATGGGTGGCGGCTCGACCGGTATCTCGATCTTCATGCGCAAACACATGATCTATTCGGATTGTGTGCGCATGGGCGGTGACCACGTCACATCCGACATTTCCATGGGCCTACAGGTTGCGCCTGCCATGGCGGAGCGGATCAAGACATTCTATGGCGGCGTTCTGGCAACGGGCATGGATGATCGCGAAATGATCGAAGTCGGTAGCGACACAGGCGACTGGGAGCGTGATCGCCGCACCGTTAGCCGTGCCGAATTGATTGGCATCATGCGTCCGCGCGTTGAAGAAATCCTCGAAGAGGTCCGCGTTCGGCTGGACGCAGCAGGGTTTGAACACCTTCCAAGCCAACAAATCGTTTTGACCGGTGGCGCGAGCCAGATTCCGGGTCTTGATGGTTTGGCGACTAAAATCCTCGGCCAGCAAGTACGCCTTGGTCGTCCGTTACGTGTGCAAGGATTGCCACAAGCGGCGACAGGATCAGCGTTTTCTGCCGCGGTTGGGCTCAGCCTGTTTGCGGCACATCCACAAGATGAATGGTGGGATTTCGATATTCCCGCCGAAAAATACCCAGCACGATCTTTCAAACGCGCAGTGCGTTGGTTCAGGGAAAACTGGTAATTAACTGGTCCAGCAGGGCCAGCACTACGCAAGATTTCGCCGATACCCCCATATACGGCGGAAAATCACGACTGAGGGCCCATATTTTGCGGTTTTTTGGTACTTTGGACGTGACCCATGGGGAAGAGGCCGTTAAGGTCCTGTAAAAGTATATTGAAGAACGCTCGGTGGGACGGGCCAACACAGACAGGCGGACAGCACAATGACATTGAACCTTTCTATGCCCGGACAGGAAGAACTTAAGCCACGTATCACCGTATTCGGTGTTGGCGGCGCAGGCGGCAACGCAGTAAACAACATGATCGAAGAAGCACTGGAAGGTGTTGAATTCGTTGTTGCAAACACAGACGCGCAAGCACTGCAGCAGTCTCGTTCTGATGCGAAAATTCAGATGGGCGTGAAAGTAACTGAAGGTTTGGGTGCTGGTGCCCGCGCAACTGTAGGTGCGGCCGCCGCTGAAGAATCAATCGAACAAATCGTCGATCACCTTGCTGGCGCACACATGTGCTTCATCACAGCGGGTATGGGCGGGGGCACCGGTACGGGTGCTGCTCCGATCATCGCACAGGCAGCACGTGAACTCGGCGTTCTGACCGTTGGTGTCGTCACCAAGCCGTTCCAATTTGAAGGCGGCAAGCGCATGAAGCAAGCTGATGAAGGCATCGAAGCCCTTCAGAAGGTTGTCGACACGCTGATCATCATTCCGAACCAGAACCTGTTCCGTCTTGCGAATGAAAACACAACATTCACCGAAGCCTTCTCCCTTGCAGATGACGTTCTGTACCAAGGTGTTAAAGGCGTGACAGACCTGATGGTCCGTCCGGGTCTTATCAACCTCGACTTTGCTGACGTTCGCGCTGTTATGGACGAAATGGGCAAGGCGATGATGGGTACAGGCGAATCTGAAGGTCAGGATCGTGCGGTTCAGGCGGCAGAAAAAGCCATCGCAAACCCACTTCTCGACGAGATTTCCCTCGAAGGCGCACGCGGTGTGTTGATCAATATCACAGGTGGTTACGATCTGACGTTGTTCGAACTCGACGAAGCAGCCAACAAAATCCGTGAAAAGGTCGATCCAGAAGCCAATATCATCGTGGGTTCCACGCTGGATACTGGCATGGAAGGCAAAATGCGCGTGTCTGTTGTTGCAACGGGTATCGACGCTGTCGCGAAAACATCCGACATGCCAGTGCCACGCCGCCCAATGGCCGCACCATTGACGCAGCATGTAACGGCCGAAGCCAAAGACGAAGCACCGGCTGCTGTTGTTGAAGCGCCTGTTGCTGCTGAAGTGGTTGCAGAAGCTGCGCCAGAACGGTCTTTGTTTGACGAAACGGCCGCCGCACCAGCGCCAGCGCCAACGTTTGATGCACCTGCAGCAGCCGCTGCCGCTGAATCCGACTTGCCGCCAGCCGCGTATCAGCCACGCGCAGAGCCAGCCGAAATCGAAGCGCCGACAGATGCATTTGTTGCGCCACAGCGTCCAGCAGTTGGCACACCAAGCCAAGAAACTCTGGATCGTTTGCGTACAGCTGCAGCGCGTTCCGCGCCAGCAGCCCCAGAAATGGCGCCAGCTGAGTCCGAAGACGAGGCAAAGCCACGCATGGGTGGGCTTAACAGCTTGATCAGCCGCATGACGGGCCACGCTGAAGGCGGCGCAAAAGAGCGCCCACAGCCACCAGTTGCGACACTTCGTGAAGAAGCGCCAGCACCTGCAGCAGAGGTCGATCCAGACCAAGAACGCATCGAGATTCCTGCATTCTTGCGCCGTCAGGCCAACTAAGACCCATGTGACGTACGGTCACAATTTATAACGAAGGGCCGCCCACCTTTGAAACTGGGCGGCCCTTTTCTGTTTTATAACAGGAGGTTGCTGCGGCGCGGCAAAAGGGTCAGCATTATTGCGCCGGAATGTAACAGACATGTTTCAGAACGTTGCAAACTGTGTGTTGAGGGAACGGGCTGCGGGTCTTAAGTCATTATCAACCAATAAAGGCTTTGAACGTGCAGACGACTGTAGATTCCATAGTGGCATTTGAAGGCAAGGGGCTCCACCTCGGGGAACCCGTGTCTGTTGTCGTGCGTCCTGCACCTGCAGACTACGGTATCGTCTTTCGCCGGACGGACGTGGATATGGCCAATGCGGACATTCCTGCGCTGTGGAACAATGTCATCGTATCCCCGCTGAATACACGCATTCAGAACGCCGCCGGAACATCCGTTTCCACAATCGAACACATCATGGCCGCTTTGGCGGGCTGTGGTTTGCACAATGCCCTGATTGAGGTGTCCGGCCCAGAAGTGCCAATCCTAGACGGATCCGCCGCAGAGTTTGTCGAAGGGTTCTTGCGGGCAGGGGTCCGCACCCTAAGTGCTCCACTTCGCGTTATCGAAATTCTCAAGCCCGTGACTGTCAAAGTTGGCGACGCTGTTGCGCGACTTGATCCGTCTGACACGTTGCATATCCGGTTCGAGATTGATTTTGCGGATCGCGCGATCGGGCACCAGACGAAGACCCTGAACATGGCCAATGGCGCGTTCGTTCGCGAGCTTTGCGACAGCCGCACATTCTGCCGCTCTTCTGATGTAGATGCTATGCGTGCACAGGGCTTGGCCCTTGGCGGCACATTGGAAAATGCGGTCGTTGTTGATGGTGCAGACGTATTGAGCCCGGGTGGCCTGCGCCACTCTGATGAAGCTGTACGCCATAAGATGTTGGATGCACTGGGTGATTTGTACACTGCTGGCGCGCCAATTCTTGGTCGCTATACTGGGTCCAAGGCTGGTCACGCTGTGACGAATGCCTTGCTGTGCGCCTTGTTTGAAGATCCTGATGCTTGGGGTTGGGCAGACGTAGATGCCCGCACAGCAGCGCGTCTTCCAGGTGTCGGTTTGCGCTGGTCCGACCTTCCTGATGTGGCGTAAAGCCACTTATTCCGAACATCCTTTTCTCAATCGTGATCAGCTTGACGCAAAAGGCGTTTTGCACCCCAATTTTGTGTGCTAGACAAAGCCAACCGAAACCTATTTTCGGAAAATAATCGTAAACGGGGGCGCCTCCATGTCGGGTCGCAGCAGCATTGCAAAACTTCGGATGAGTCTGGCAACAGGCGTCATTGCGCTTGGTCTTTTGTCCGGGTGCAGCGACTTTTTTGAACCGGGCCTTGATGCAAATCTCGAAGTCTATTCAGCACAAGAGATTTTCGAACGCGGAGAGTTTGAACTTGAGCGCGGACGCGGCGACGATGCAGCCTTCTATTTCGGTGAAATCGAACGCCTTTATCCCTATTCCGAATGGGCCAAACGCGCGTTGATTATGCAAGCGTTTGCTTACCACCGTAACGAAGACTACCCGAATTCCCGCGCAGCAGCGCAACGCTACATTGATTTTTATCCTGTGGACGAAGACGCAGCTTACGCACAATACCTGCTGGCTCTCTCCTACTACGATCAGATTGACGAGGTCGGTAGGGATCAGGGGCTCACGTTCCAAGCGTTGCAGGCTCTGCGTGTTGTGATCGAACGCTACCCTGACACGGAATATGCACGTTCGTCTGTTTTGAAATTTGACCTCGCCTTTGATCATCTCGCCGCCAAAGAGATGGAAATCGGTCGCTACTACATAAAACGCGATCATTTTGCAGCGGCGATCAATCGCTTTCGTATTGTGGTTGAGGACTTCCAGACGACGTCCCACACCCCAGAGGCACTCCACCGTTTGGTTGAATCTTATCTATCACTGGGTTTGGTCGAAGAGGCGCAGACCGCCGGTGCGATCCTTGGATTCAACTACCAATCAACCGAATGGTACGAGGATAGCTATGCATTGTTGACAGGGCAGGGCCTTGAGCCGATCTCGATCGGTGACAACTGGTTGTCCGCTATTTACCGCCAAATGGTGCGCGGCGAATGGCTGTAAAAAGCGGTCTGCAAATAGACCGTTCCTTGGTGTAACATGCTGCGTCACTTAGACATCCGAGACATGCTTATCATTGATCGACTGGAACTTGCGTTTCAGCCGGGTTTGAATGTTCTCACCGGTGAAACTGGCGCGGGTAAATCTATCTTGTTGGATTCGCTTGGCTTTGTTCTCGGCTGGCGTGGGCGTGCAGAACTGGTGCGCCAAGGTGCTGAGCAAGGCGAAGTCATTGCTGAATTCGAATTGCCGGAAGATCATCGTGCATGGGCAGTTCTTAGCGAAGCCGGTTTCACTTACGATGATGCGTTGATCCTGCGACGGATCAACTCGAAAGACGGGCGCAAGACAGCGTGGATCAATGACCGTCGTGTGAGCGGTGAAATCCTGCGCGCGGTGTCGGAAACTCTGGTGGAGCTGCACGGGCAACATGACGACCGTGGCTTATTGAACCCACGTGGCCACCGGATTTTGCTTGATGATTTTGGCGGCCTGTCAGGCCGTTTGACCAAAGTACGCAAAGCATGGCGTACTTTGTCTGAGGCCCGAAAATCGCTGTCCGCGGCCGAAGCACTGGTTGCTGAATTACAAGCAGAAGAAGAGTTCTTGCGTCACGCGGTTGCCGAGCTGGACGGGCTATCCCCTGAGGCCGGTGAGGATGAAAGCCTAGATAAACAACGTCGCCGAATGCAGGCCGCCGAAAAGATTGGTGAAGATATTTCTAAGGCGCATCAGGCACTTGGCCTCAACGGAGCCGAAGGTAACCTAGGCGATGCGGCACGATGGCTTGCGGATGCGGCTGGCGAAGCCGAGGGCACGCTTGAAGGGCCTCTGGCGGCGCTTGATCGCGCGATGGCAGAACTCAGCGAAGCGCAGGCGGGTGTCGAAAGCTGTATAGATGCATTGGCGTTTAATCCGATGGAACTTGAGCAAATCGAAGAGCGTTTGTTCGCCATTCGTGGTTTGGCGCGAAAGCACAACGTGCTGCCGGATGAACTCGGCGTTTTCGCGGATGGGCTACGGAACCGTTTGGCGACGCTGGATCGCGGCGCAACCGATTTGGTGGACCTCTCCGTTGAGGTAAAAGCCGCACAATCGACGTATGACAGCGCCGCGAACGATCTAACTGATGCGCGCCGCAAAGCCGCTGTGAAGTTGGATAAAGCGATGGCAAAGGAATTGGCCCCGCTCAAAATGGAACGCGCCGTGTTCCAAACCCAAATATCCGAAGTAGCAGCGGGACCTGACGGTGTGGATGATGTGGCGTTTTCTGTTGCCACGAACCCAGGCGCGCCTTCCGGCCCTATCGGTAAAATCGCATCGGGCGGCGAATTGAGCCGGTTCTTGTTGGCGCTCAAAGTGTGCTTAACTGGAACAGATTCTGGCCTGACCCTGATCTTTGATGAGATCGATCGCGGAGTAGGCGGGGCCACAGCGGATGCCGTTGGGCGTCGCTTGTCTCAGTTGGCGCAGCAAGGGCAGGTGCTTGTCGTAACTCACAGCCCGCAAGTTGCGGCGCTCGGGGATCATCATTGGCGCGTTGAAAAACGTCAAACCAAAGAGACGACGCTTTCGACAGTGATTGGGCTGGAACAAACGGATCGTGTCGATGAAATCGCGCGCATGCTTAGCGGTGATCGCATCACCGATGAAGCGCGTGCTGCTGCGATCGCTTTGTTGACAGCGCAATCGGCGTAAGGTTGCAAAAGTAATAGTCTGGGTCGTCTTTGGCCCATTAAACGCTGTAAGATTGTTGCGAAAACAAAAACGACCGATGGATGTTTAACGCTCTAATACCCGCGTCATTGCCATCCATCGGCCGATATTTGCGCCGGTTGCCCGACTGATCTGAAAAAGTTGCTTTGCGCCAACGCGTTCCACAACGGCTAAAAAAAATTCTGTGCTGGTAGGCAAATTAGAAAATTATCCGTTCAATGGAATCAGGTTAACCAATTGGTCAACTTTCCGCTTACCCCAAATAGGGTAAATCGATGAATAACTATGAATTACCGGCCCTTTAAGAAGGGGGACAAGCGATCTAGTACGTGCTGCCATTTGGAGAAAAACAGCAATTGACCACCATCCGGGAAAACATCGAACACGATCCAAGGGTAGTCGCGCCGAAACTCTGCAAGGGTTTCTGGTGGCGTTTGAGGGTCCTGCAGACCGTTCATCAAGATCAGTGGAATCTGATCCTTGAACGCGAGAACGGATTCGGTCCAATCGGTCGTCTCGTGGGCGATAACCTCACGGGCAAAGGCGTCATGGGCGCTGTGTTTGTCTGAAAGGGCCACTTCAGATCCCACGACCAGCGCTTCGAGTGCTTCAACATCGGCTATGGTGGTCATGTCGGCGTCGGATTTGCCATAGACGGCGTGAAGAAACCCTTGTTTCCCCAGACGCTTGGCCAAGGCAAAGCCTGCCTTAACCATGAATGGGAGCAAGTGCGGCGTGTATCGCGCGCCCGCTAGGATGAAGCGGTGCCATTTGTCCATTCGGTCGTACTGCTCGGAGCGGGTGAGGGGCAGAACGCCCGCACACGCGACAAGCGCGGTGAGCCGACCGGGGTGAAATACGTTGAACTGCGCCGCTATATGACTGTCACCCCCAAGCGTCAGGAAAGGTGCGGCATCCACACCCAAGTGATCCAACAAGGCCGCGTAGTCATCGCAGAGTTGGGGCACATAAGGTGTCCGCTTGGGTAAAGATGTCGAATGCCCGTACCCAGCGCGTATCGGGACGATAACTTTGATGCCGCGGCGTTCCGCCTCTGCTTCGGCTTTGGCGGGCCAGCGAACTAAACCGTAATCCAAAGGAGAGTAAACAAGCGGAACCCCGTCTGGATCACCTAAAATGAGATAGTCCATCCGCCGCCCGTCGACCAAACTCAGCGTTTGAAACGGGCGCGGTTCTAACGCGCCATACCCTTGAGATATATCTTCAGCCGTGTCCGAGATTGACGTGGAATACTGCGCGATTTCCATGGTCGAAAGCGTCAGTCGCACAAGCTCTGATTGGCTGCGTGTCTCGGTTTTAGCCATAATTGATTTTAACTGGGCGCGGATCGTATCGACGCTGCGGCCACGAGCTTCCGAGATTTCTTGTAGGGTTTGGCCCTCGGTGAGGGCGCGGACAACTTCAGATTCAACGGGTGTAAATTCGAACGCCGCGCGAAGCATCTCACTGAACCCGTTTGGCCATTGAATGGCCGATGAAATGACCATGACGTAGGGGGCGGTGTTTTCTGCACGTACAACGCGCAAATGAAACAGGATGACCCGTTCACTAATTTTTAGGCGGCCCCGCAGTACCAGCGGTTCGTCGCGATTGGCCGATAGCAAGCGACCGATATGATGGGTGAGTTGCTCTACGTCACCATCGCCCAAAACCAAATCCGACAACTTGTTACCCGTGCGCAAGTTCAGCAGCTGGGTAGCACTTTCATTGGCTGTGATAACATTCATGTCGCGATCCACAGCAAAGGCGGCAGACCTGTCGATCTTATCCAGTACCGCCTGCGGGCCACGTTGACCGGATGGGTCATCCGCTGAGAGAACGCGATCGAGCACTTGGCCAGCGCGTTCGACGTGTCCAGTAAGGTAATCGAGCTTGAGGATCGGCGAGGTTTGCGCTGCCGTTTGGGTTCGCTGGGGGGCGATCATTGCTTCCCAATGATCCAAGAGAGCCTCATAACGAGAGGGATCGACGGCCACCTCATAGAGGCGATCGATCATCTCGTCAGACGGGAGCTGAGGCGTTTTATCGTCTTGTGCCATTCGAATCCTACTTTACCCAACGGTAGCAGGCTGTTGATTGCACGTCACTCACCCGTTGGAGCGCACAATTTTTCCTGGATTGAGGATATTATGGGGATCCATGGCGCGTTTGATCTGACCCATCACATCCCAGCCAGCACCATGCTCGTCCGCCATATAGGTGAGTTTCCCCATGCCAACGCCGTGTTCCCCCGTGATGGTTCCCGACATGTCCAAAGCGCGTTTCGCCATGCGCGCTGAAAGGTCCTGTGCGACTTGGCGTTCCTCGGCGTTGTCGGGGTCGATCAATAGGATCGCGTGAAAATTACCATCCCCAACGTGGCCTAAGATTGGGGCGGTTATTGATGATGCATCGATATCCGCTTGGGTTTCTTGAACCGCTTGGGCCAGTCGGCTCATGGGGACACACACGTCGGTGACGATCGCGGTCGCACCCGCGCGCGATGCCAGAATAGCCCAGTAGGCGTGATGACGCATATGCCATAGGCGATTGCGATCTTCGGTCTTACTTGCCCATTCAAACGAGGTGCTGCCAAAGTCCTCAGCGATTTCGGCGAACCGTTCAGCCTGTTCTGCAACGCTTGCATCGGTGCCATGGAATTCGACCATAAGATGGGGCGTTTCTGGATAGGCGGTTGAGGAATAGGCGTTAACGGCGGCAACGCTGGCGGCGTCCAAGAACTCGATCCGCGCCATGGGGATGCCCATGGCGATGGTCGCTGTAACAGCATCTACGGCCGCGTTGATTGTCCCAAAAGCGCAGGTGGCCGCTGCGGTAGCTTCGGGCTGGCCCTGCAGTTTCAAGGTGAGTTCGGTGATCAAGCCCAATGTGCCTTCGGCTCCGACCATCAATGCCGTCAGATCATAGCCTGCACTGGATTTTCGTGCGGCACTGCCGGTGCGGATGATCCGCCCATCGGCCAGCACGACCTCGAGCGCCATGACGTTATCGCGCATCGTCCCGTAGCGAACGGCTGTCGTTCCGCTGGCGCGCGTCGACGCCATTCCGCCAAGCGACGCATTGGCACCAGGATCAACAGGAAAAAACAGCCCCGTCGCACGCAAGTCCTCGTTCAAGGCTTCTCGGGTGATGCCGGGTCCGACGCGCACGCACATGTCTTCGGGTTGGACCTCAATCACGTTCGCCATGTCGCGAAAATCGATGGTGATACCACCTTGAATGGCCAAGGTATGTCCCTCAAGCGAGGTGCCCGCGCCGTAGCCAATGACAGGACAGCTGTGCTCAGAACAAATCTTTACGATGGTTGAGACCTCTTTAGTATTTCGCGGATAAGCCACAGCGTCAGGCGGTGTCGGGGCAAAGTGTGTCTCTGATTGGCCATGAGCAGCCAAATCGGACTTGGACAGCGACAGCCGATCGCCTAACACTGGTGCAAGCGCGCGAATAGCGGCGTCAATGGACATGGAATTCTCCCCCTTTGGTTGCCGCGACACTAAGGCAGCTTCGCGCGAAGGGGAAGTTATGGCGAAGCCACAAAAATCGCTGATCGGGCAGGGGGTCGAAGACGCCCTATGCGCCTGTCGCGACGGCTGGACAGTGGTCCGCACCCGTGGCCCGTCACAGGTGCAGTTCTGGTTCATCGCCCTGTTTGTCGGGATCGCCGCGAGCTTTGCAGCCATCGGATTTCGTTTCGGAATCGAGAACCTACAAGCGTGGATTTACGGGACAGATGACATCACGAACTTGCACACGTTTGCAGCAGGTCTGGACTGGTGGTGGGTGCTGGTTATTCCCATGGCGGGTGGGCTGTTGGTCGGGCTGATCCTAAACCGGTTCACGGATGATGGGCGCGTACGATCTGTTGCTGATGTGATTGAAGGTGCTGCGCTTTATGAAGGGCGGGTAGAACGACGCAAGGGGATCGCGTCAACATTGGCGTCTTTCATCACGCTATCCACGGGCGGATCGACGGGTCGAGAAGGACCAGTTGTTCACCTTGCGGCGATCATTTCAACGGGGGTCAGCAAGCTGATCCGCGCGGACGGCATTACAGGGCGCGACTTGTTAGGCTGTGCCGTCGCGGCGGCGGTGTCGGCCAGTTTTAACGCACCGATTGCAGGGGCCTTATTCGCGCTCGAAGTGGTTTTGCGCCACTTTGCGGTCCATGCTTTTGCGCCGATTGTGATCGCGTCTGTGGCGGGCACTGTGATCAACCGCTTGATCTATGGCGACGTGACCGAGTTCTTGATCCCGAACCAGAACGTGCTGGCATTCTATGTCGAATTGCCTGCCTTCCTGATCCTTGGTTTGCTGTGCGGGCTGATTGCTGTGGTGTTGATGCGGTCGATCTTTTGGGCGGATTCAATTGGCAGCGCTCTTCAGAATCGTATCGGAATGCCACGCTATTTGCGGCCCATGGTGGCCGGTACAATGCTGGGCGGCATTGCGATTTTCTATCCGCATATCATCGGCGTTGGCTATGAAACGACGTCGGACGCTTTGACGGGCCGCCTGTTAATGCATGAGGCGATCGTGTTTGTCATTATCAAGATCATCGCAGTCGCCATCACCATGGGCGGGCGCATGGGGGGCGGGGTGTTTTCGCCAGCGTTGATGATTGGTGCTTTGACTGGGCTTGCATTCGGGTTTGTTGCGACGGGTATTCTCCCTGAATTCTCGGGTGAGGGGACGCTTTATGCCTTGGCGGGCATGGGGGCGGTGTCTGCTGCCGTGCTAGGGGCTCCTATCTCGACCACGCTTATCGTGTTTGAACTCACGGGAGACTGGCAGACAGGGATTGCTGTGATGGTGTCGGTGTCGTTGTCGTCCGCGCTGGCGTCCCGACTTGTTGATCGCAGCTTCTTTCTGACGCAGTTGGAACGTCGTGATGTTCACCTGGCTGCAGGCCCACAGGCCTACCTGCTTGGCACCTTTAAGGTCGCAACGGTGATGCGCGGCGTTGACCACCCTCGCGCTGCGGATCCAGAAGCTTGCACCAACCTTATCAATGAGGGCACCTACGTGTTTGAAACCATGACGCTCGATCAGGCTATGCCGATCCTCGAAGCGACAGGCTCAACATTCATTCCTGTTGTCACCGCAGCCAAAGGCGACGGACCACCGATGTTGCGCGGTGCCCTGTTTCAACTGGATGCTTTGCGTGCGTTTAATCGTGCTTTGGCCGCAACCGCAGCCGAAGAACATTCCTGATTTGGCGCTATAGCTGTTCAACAGTTACGTTTGTGCCAAAGAACGCCAGATGCCCTTTGATTTCGGCAACATCAGCTTTGGGATCTTCGTAGGACCATGCCGCGTCGGCAAAGGTTCCGCTCTTGGCCTCAAAGTTATAGTAGGTCGCAGTGCCTTTATGTGGGCAGACTGAATGAGTGTCGGATGTGTCAAAGAACGCCATAGAGATGTCCTTGCGCGGGAAATAGATCACCGGATCATGGCCGGCCTCAGATAGTTCAAGGGCTTCGCTGGATTCACCTAAGACAGCGCCTGCAGCACGAACAACCCAAGTACCCGTAGCTGGCCGAATTTCGATGTGTTTCGTCATATCGTGTGATCCCATTTCATGTTCCATGATCCCCCCGACCACGGCAGTGTATTTAAGACCCAAGTTTAAAGGTTATGTGAACGCCAAGCGGCTACAGCGGCGCGCATGCTGCCGTTAGCCATTCTAGCGCCCGCCCATCCACGCGCGGTCCGATTTTGCGTAACGTATCAGAATGATACTGATCAATCCAAGCGCGTTCGTCATCGGTTAGCTGCGTCACTTCGACTAGGGTGCGGTCAAACGGTACGAAGGTAAGTGTTTCAAAATCCAACATGTCGCGGGCATCGCCGCCGGTTACGGGCGCAGCTTCGCGTACAGTGATGAGGTTTTCGATCCGTATGCCAAAGGCGCCTTCGCGATAATAGCCCGGTTCATTGGACAGGATCATACCTGTTTCCAACACGGTATCAGCACGACGCGATAAACCCTGCGGCCCTTCATGGACGGATAGATATGATCCGACGCCATGGCCCGTGCCATGATCGTAGTCTTGCCCCGCCAGCCACAAAGGATAGCGCGCCAAGGCATCCAGATCGCGGCCTCGAACACCTTTGGGGAACCGCACGCGACTGATCGCGATCATCCCTTGCAAGACACGGGTGTAGCAGGCTTTTTCCTCGGATCCGACATCACCGATGGCGATGGTGCGGGTAATATCGGTGGTTCCATCAAGGTACTGGCCACCAGAATCCACCAACAAGAGTTCACCGACATTCACAGGGCGATTGGTGTCTTCGTTTACGCGGTAATGGACGATGGCCCCGTTCGGGCCTGCGCCGCTGATGGTCTCAAATGAAACATCTTGCAGCGCATTCGTATCGCGCCGAAATCCTTCGAGCGATTTAACCACATCGATTTCGGTCAGCTGACCTTTGGGGGCCTCATCATCCAGCCAAGCCAAGAAGCGGACCATTGCCGCGCCATCGCGCAAATGGGCCTCTCGGCTGCCCGCGATCTCAACATCGTTTTTGCATGCCTTAGGTATAATGCACGGATCAACGCCGTCTACCGCCGCGACAGCCATTAGTGAAAGCACTGCGTGGGGCGTGGATGTCGGCGCAATTTGCAGAGAGCCATCCAACGTCGAGATATAGCCGCTCAGACCTTCGATCCCGTGAACAGTCACGTTCGTTCCAAGATGCGAGACTGCCGCGTCATCAAACGTCGCGTCACTGAACAACGCAACGTGTCCCGTGGCGTTCAAGATCGCATAGGCCTGAACCACAGGGTTGCGCGGAATATCAGTGCCGCGGATGTTCAATAGCCAACAGATCGAATCCGGCAATGCAATAAACGCACTGGTGTCTTGGTTAAGCACGGCAGCCAAACGTGTCTGTTTGCTATTATGGCTTTCTCCAGCAAGTTCGTCAGGCTGCACACGGACAGGGTTGCGCGGCGGGGCGGGACGGTCGCCCCAGATGGCATCGACCAAGTTATCGACGGGTTCCAGTGTAATGCCTGCTGGGTCTAGCGAAGCTTTGAGGTCTCGAATCTGCGTGACCGTATGCAGCCACGGATCAAAACCGACAACGCCGCCATCTGGCAGTTGTTCTTTCAGCCAATCGGAGAGAGAGGTTTCTGGCCAATGCACAGGTGTAAATACATCCGCGATTTGATCACGAACCTGCACGCGGTAACGCCCGTCGATGAAAACGCCTGCGATATCAGGTAGAACTGCGCAAAAGCCGGCCGACCCAGTGAACCCAGTCAACCAAGCCAAGCGTTCATCACAAGGCGCAACATATTCACCCTGAAACCGATCCGCTCGCGGCACCAGAAACCCGTCTAGTTTTTGGTCGGTGATCGCGGATCGAAGTGTGGCCAGACGGGCAGGCCCCGTTTCGGGGCTCGAAGTTACGTCAAATGTCTGAAACATCCGGCCATCTCTTTCGTTGTTCAAAATACCTTCGCCAAAAGCGAGCAGGGCCCGTTAGCCGACCTTGCGCATCCCCAAGACCCGAGCGCGTTTGCGCGGGTCCGTGTCAAACAAGGACGCCAGCTGTTCTGTCATTGCGCCCGCCAGTTGTTCGACATCTGTAATGGTCACCGCGCGGTCGTAGTAACGAGTCACATCATGGCCGATGCCAATCGCGACCAATTCAACGGCTTTGCGTTTTTCGACCATGGCGATCACATCGCGCAGGTGCTTTTCCAAATAGTTGGCAGCGTTCACCGACAACGTGGAATCGTCCACCGGTGCGCCATCGGAAATCACCATCAGAACCTTACGGGCCTCTTGGCGCGCAGTCAGGCGGCGGTGCGCCCATTCCAGTGCTTCACCATCGATGTTTTCTTTCAGCAGGCCTTCTTTCATCATCAAGCCAAGATTATCGCGGCTGCGACGCCAAGGGGCATCTGCACGCTTGTAGATGATGTGACGCAGATCATTAAGGCGACCGGGATGTTGCGGGCGGCCTTCGGCAAGCCATTCTTCGCGGCTGATCCCGCCTTTCCATGCTTTGGTTGTAAAACCCAGAATTTCGACCTTAACCGAACACCGTTCCAACGTGCGCGCCAGAACGTCGGCACAGATAGCAGCAATGGAAATCGGACGGCCTCGCATGGAGCCTGAGTTGTCCAACAACAACGTCACGCAGGTATCGCGGAATTCTGTGTCTTGTTCGACCTTAAAGCTTAGCGGCGTAGTGGGATTTGCGACAACACGCGCTAAACGACCCGCGTCGAGAATGCCTTCTTCTTGGTCAAACGACCAAGACCGGTTCTGCTGTGCTTGCAAACGGCGCTGCAACTTGTTGGCAAGCCGCGAAACAGCGCCCTTCAGGGGCTCAAGCTGCTGATCAAGATAGGCTCGCAAGCGTTCCAGCTCGGCTGGTTCGGCCAAGTCTTCGGCGCCGATCTCTTCGTCGTGCTCGGTGGTATAGACAACGTAATTGGGATCCGCATCCGACACAGGTTGCGGGGCGGGGGGCTCCATCGGGGCCTCGCCTTCGGGCATGTCGGCTTCTTCCGCCATTTCGCTTTCAGCGGATTCGTCCATGCTG
Source organism: Octadecabacter algicola (assembly GCF_021532625.1). Classification (GTDB taxonomy): domain Bacteria; phylum Pseudomonadota; class Alphaproteobacteria; order Rhodobacterales; family Rhodobacteraceae; genus Octadecabacter; species Octadecabacter algicola. Next base: position 1,023,948 of record NZ_JAKGAR010000001.1, on the reverse strand, counting down.
ACTTGCGCTTCGGCAGCGTCTTGCTGTTCTTCTTGGGACTGCTCTGGCGTGCCTTCGGTCTCGTCTTCGTCGCCGTCGTCTTGGCCCGTGCTTTCGGGCTCTTCCTCTTCTTCGCCAGTGTTGGCTTCGTCTTCGAGGTCATCGCCCATGTCATCAGGGTCGTCGCCCAACTGGTCGCCGTAGCCCATGTCTTGGATGATTTGACGTGCGAATTTGGCAAAGGCTGCTTGGTCTTCGAGCGTGTCTTCCAGACCTTCCAGCGTGCCGCCTGCATTGTCCTCGATAAACCCGCGCCACAGGTCCATCACATTGGCTGCACCACCGGGCATGTCGCGACCGGTCGCAAGGTGACGGATCAAATAGCCAGCTGCGGCGGCCAAGGGCGCCTCAGACGCTTCGCGGACTTGATCGTACCCTTTGCGCAAAGCCTCGTTGCCAATCTTGGCGTCGATGTTGCCCGCAGTGCCGGGCATATGACGTGCGCCCACTGCCTCAACCCGCGCGTTTTCCATCGCGGTATACAGGTCTTGCGCCAACTGCCCGTTTGGCATGTATTTCGCGGCAACCCCAGCATCATGGTATTTGTGACGCAGGGCATAGGCATCCGCCGTGCCCCGCGCGATCAAGACTTCTTCGCGGGTCATCCGACGGCTGACCTGCGGCAAGCGCACCGTTTCCGCCGTCGCCCCAGGAGGGTCCACGGTGAAGCTGACTGTCAATTCAGGATCATCCGCCATGACCTTAGTGGCCTCAGCGAGCGCTTTCTTGAACGGATCAGCAGGGTTATCGGTTGGCTTTTGCATGGTGGTCCTTTGGGCACACGTTTCGCGGCCAATCTAGTGCGCAAAGTTTAGGAAAACCAGAGCGCGTAGACCTTCAAGACATCATAATTGCCGTACAGGCCCGCACCATTTGTACAGCCCGTTGGGCGGCCCATGTGTCTTCGCGAAATGTTGCGCGTGTCAGGAGGCCCGCGTGGGCGGACTTGGCCTCAATTCGCCATGCCAAAACCTGTCTGCCTTCGTCGGGCTCCATGGTTGCGAATAGTAGATCAATCATAGCCGCGCGTTGGTCTTCTGTTTGCTCAGCGTTTTCATCCGACAACAACCATTCATGTTCCATCTGTGCCGAAAGCCTCCCTGTGCATGATGCGAAATAGTGTAGGGGGTTTTCTATGTCGGCTGAGGTGGGGGCAGGGGCAGTTAGCGCAAAAAACGCCATCAGCCCGATGGGGGTGTATGTTTTTATTCCGCCCATATCTTATGCAAGCACGGCCAAAAGGCGCACGTCAAGTGTGCAGAATGAAAACTTTTATGGGCGCTTAGCCGTGTTTAGGCGCGTTATCGTTTTGGAAGAGTGCAATCGGGGCAGCCGGTCGGCGCGATTATTTTGTCTCGCCTGTTTGATCATTCGCCATGACCTTCGTGGCCTCGGCAATCGCCTTTTTGAACGGATCAGCAGGGTTGCCGGATTGTTTTTTCGTTTATCTAGACGCATCGCTTTGAATGTCGCTGACGGGCTTATCACACAATGCAACGGACCGTAGCATAACTTGGTTTTTCTGGCCGACGGAAGTGCCTTCGTGGCCGAACACAAAAACCAATCCACCAATCGTTTCAGAAACCGCGTCGGATCGTTGTTCTTCCCCGTTGGGGTAGAGACGCTTAAACTCTTCCATAATTGCAGGCGCATGTGTGCGTGAGATTTCGTTCGGGTAGTCCAGCAGGTCATCTCCCATAAACCACGCGGCGCAATACGCGATGTGTTCTTCATAGGTCAAATCGTTGGATTGGGCCGAAGCGTATGTCAAAGGCGCTAAGACTGCCGCGACTGCAGTAAGGAAAAGCGACTTCGTCAAAATCTTCATCCCAAACTCAAGCTCGCCGCACTTTCTGGCAGTTCTTCGTCAAAGCAACGTTGGTAGAATTCAGCCACTGTCTGACGCTCTAGTTCGTCACATTTGTTCAAGAAGCTCAGACGGAACGCATAGCCGACATCTTGGAAGATACGTGCGTTTTCTGCCCATGCGATGACGGTCCGTGGGGACATCACAGTCGACAGATCGCCGTTCATAAACGCAGTACGGGTCAGGTCGGCAACCGTGACCATCTGGCTGACAGTCTTGCGGCCTTTTTCCGTGTTGAACGTTGGTGCCTTGGACAGAACGATATTGGTTTCCGCGTCATGGCTGAGGTAGTTCAACGTCGCCACGAGGGACCACCGGTCCATCTGCGCTTGGTTGATCTGCTGTGTGCCGTGATAGAGGCCCGTTGTGTCGCCAAGGCCAACAGTGTTGGCCGTTGCGAACAGGCGGAAGTTCGGGTTTGGAGTGATGATCTCGTTCTGATCCATCAGCGTTAGTTTACCGTCGGTTTCCAAAACACGCTGGATCACAAACATGACGTCGGCACGGCCTGCGTCATATTCATCGAAGACGATCGCGACAGGGTTGCGCAGCGCCCAAGGTAAGATGCCTTCGTGGAATTCTGTAACCTGCACACCGTCTTTCAACTTGATGGCGTCTTTACCGATCAGATCAATTCGGCTGATGTGGCTATCAAGGTTCACACGCACCGTTGGCCAGTTCAAACGCGCACCTACCTGTTCGATGTGGGTGGATTTACCTGTGCCGTGGTACCCTTGAACCATGACGCGGCGGTTGTAGCCAAAGCCGGCCAAGATTGCCAAGGTGGTGTCAGGGTCAAATTTATAGGTCGGATCGATTTCAGGCACACGATCGCTGGAACCAGCAGGAAACCCTTTGACTTTCATGTCAGTATCAATACCGAACACTTCGCGAACCGAAATTTCTTCGGTTGGTTTCATCATTGGGTCAAGGTTTCCGTCGGCCATATTGGTGCCTTTTCTGAATGGATTTTACGCGAATGTCGATTTGAATTGGATGCAACATATATTGGGGGGCCGCAAGGGGAACGGGGGCTTGTGCGTCACCTTAACATGGCAGACCATTTCGTTCTGAAGGGGGCCGCTATGTCAGATGACCGACTCGATGAATTATTGATAGGGACCAGCAATTGGGACCGTGGGTCTCACCGTGCGCTTTTTGACGAACTTGCACCAAAGATGGCAGCACATTTGGGCGCGTCTGGTGTGCCGCAAGGCCCCGCCCAAAGCGCTATTGTTGAGGTATTTGCCAACATTTGGGTACATGACGGATTTGCACCGATCAGGCCGGATCAGTCGATCCAAGATTGGTTCTGCGACATGGCAATGGCCGAAGTCGCAACTCGCATGCCCTCATCGTATCCCCCAGTCGAGATCACCGACGAGATTTGGAAAAAAGTTGCAAAGCGGTCGTACCCTGAAAGTTGGCGGAATATTCTTGTCCGCACGGATGTTTTGTTTGCAGTGATTGGCGCCTTCGTTTGGGGCATTCTGCTATTGATTTTTTCGGGGCGTGGCTAAACCGTTGTAACGGGACGTTCACAACTGCGTGCCCATTGCCAGAAAACAGTCCTCAATTTGTGTGGTGGGCATTATGCAAGTCCTAACACAAGTAGGAGCTTTGCCATGAACCGTCGCCATTTCTTTACAACAGCCGCGATCTCAGCGCTGTTTGCTGGGCGAGGCTTTGCCGCCGAAGGCAATTTCGAAGTCACCCGCACCGATGCCGAATGGCGCGCGATGCTGACGCGCACTCAGTACAACGTCATGCGCGAAGAAGGGACCGAACGGGCCGGGTCATCTCCTTTGGATAAGAATTACGCGCCGGGAATCTACCACTGTCGCGGTTGCGATCAGGCTTTGTATTCGTCTGAACATAAATATGACAGCGGAACGGGCTGGCCGTCCTTCTATGACGTGTTGCCTAATGCCATTGAAACCATGGAAGACAACCGCCTGTTTAGCACACGCACGGAATGCCATTGCGACCGGTGTGGCAGCCATTTAGGGCATATCTTCAATGATGGGCCTGCACCGACAGGCCTGCGCCATTGCCTCAACGGTGTTAGCCTCGTGTTCCGCGCGGCCTAAGCAATCCCTGCAAAGGCCCTTCATCGGGTGCTGGATATAGCTTGATATCCCTCGTTCAATACAATTGAGCGAGGGTTTTATGGTTCTCAGATTAATTGGTTTGGTATTTGGCGGGGCGGGCAACTTGTGCGCCTTTGGGGGTGGTTCGCCGCAGGCGTGGGCGCAAATTTGACGACGCTAATTGGAAAGCGGTGTTGAACTGTTCGCTGTGCTGAAACAGTTCATTTCCCTATTGGTTATCCGATGCCACACCGCTGCCCTAAAGCGGCTCCATACCCATTCGACAAATATGGAGTACCTATGCGCTACGGCTTACGCAGATTTAGAAAACCGACCGAAGGAGAACGCGCCCGATTTCTGGCGTTCTTCCTGTGCGGTGTCTGCAGTGCTGGACTGGGGTATTTGGCCGTTCTCCACCTTGATCGCGCGGCGATGTTTAACGGGCTCAGCTTGTATCAGTATTGGATTGTTATTGCGTCTGGTATCGGTGGAACCGTCGCGTTGTTCTTGTCTGGGGATCGCTTGGGCCAATCTGGCGCGGTCGGTGCAAGGCGCGGCGTGGCAGGGGCAATCTGGGTCACCTTTATCGGTGCTCTGATCGGCGGCACGCTAAGCTTGCCGTTTTATGGCACGATGTTTGGCCCGTTTATTGTTTGCGTCACTCTGATGGGCGCGCCAATCCTTGCAATGCTCTGGATGTTTAACCTGCTCGGCATCCATATTCTGTTGGGCATCCACCAACGCGAACGCGACTCCATTTTCACTCCCGAGAGGATGAGGATTCCAGGCCATGCCAATGAAGTCGCGGTTCGAACCGGTGGACGATTTCGTTAAGCTCTGAAATGCCGGCTGGCTTTGATCTGATCCCAAGCCCAAACAACTTCGGCAAGTTGTTCTTCTTGTGACCGGTCTCCGCCATTCATGTCAGGGTGCAGCACCTTGATAAGCTTTTTGTAGGCTTTACGAACTTCGGCTTTTGTCCAATGATCTTTGGCTTCCAACACTTCAATCGCGCGGCGCTCTGTGGCGGGCAGCTTGCGCGTAGACCCTGTGACCGAACGGCCTGGGTTTTGCGTCGCGTTCTCACCAAGCACCTGATGGGGATCATCTACGCCCAAACGCGCCCATGCGCGTTGCTCGTCAGATTTGCGGAACGGTTTTGTATCGCGTTCCCAAACACGGTCTTTGCTCTGCTGTGCGTTGATCTCGGCCTCGGTGGTGCCGTCAAAGAAGTTCCAACCGAGGTTGTATTCGCGAACGTGTTCTTTGCAGAACCAGTAGAAATCATCCAAGACATCAGGGTTCTTGGGGGCACGGTATTTGCCTGCTTCTTCGCAGCCCGGCTTTTCGCAAACGCGATTAGACGTTTCGGACGCGCCAGACATCCCGCGCCGTCCGCGCGGGTTCTTCTTCTTGCTGGCTGAAACCGACATATTAAAGCCAAATGGATCGTCTTTGTTCATCACATAACCTTTCCGACTCGGACGTGAGACCTTAAACCATGCAGAGCAGGATTGAAGGGGGCAGAGGTAAAAATAATGACTTTGGAAACAGAAATTCGTGATGCATTAGAGGCATCTTTTTCGCCAACGGTTCTGGCGGTCATTAATGAAAGCCATTTGCACGCAGGCCACGCAGGCGATGATGGGTCGGGCGAAAGCCACTGGCGGGTTGAGATCTCGACAGCCGCGCTTGACGGGAAATCCCGAATAGCCAAACACCGCGCGATTCACGCAGCGCTAGGTGAAGATATCATCAGCCGCATCCACGCGCTGTCGTTGCAGATTAGCTAGGGCTGGGGTTACTCGGCTGCGACGTGGTCGTCGTCGGCGCTTTTCTTTGAGTTTTGCGCAGTGACACGATTGTTCCAAGGAAATGCAAAGGGCGCCTGAAGCGTTTCTTCAACGCGGTCTTGCGCTTGGGGTGCTTCATCTTCGACGACAGGTTCGGCAGATGTCTCCGCAGTCTGTTGGGCGGCCCCGGCGGCCTCACCTTCTATGTGGTCCGGTGAAGGGAGCGGCGTTTCGACGGTTTCTTCGACCTGTGTTTGATCTTCGATCAGAGCCGCAACTGGTCCGGTGTCGGTGTCGTCAATCTCGATGGCACGGCGAAACACCAGCATGTTCTGAAACGAGGTGGATTTGCCAGTCAGGCCTTGGCGTTCTTCGACGGGGAGGGTGTCCGTGCGCTGATATTCCCAGCCCTCCGCACCCAGTTCGTTCATGACAGATTGCAAAGCATTAGCGAACCGTGCGGGAGTGCCTTTGACACCTTTCGCCTTAAGGCCGCGCATCGGGGCTGGCACTACTTTGTATTCAAAACCTGTCATAATTCACCTCAATTGTCCCGCGGTATTTCTAACAAGAAAGGCCTACAACGCAAAGGCATCATTGAGTTTTTTGGACGCATACCATCCGTGGTAGGGGCCGCGCATGCGACCCCCACATCTACGGGTTAGCCGTTCAGTTTTTGCGAAACCAGCTTGTTTACAGCCGCTGGGTTGGCCTTACCGCCAGTCGCTTTCATCACTTGGCCAACGAACCAGCCCGCAAGTTTCGGGTTCTGTTTCGCTTTTTCGACCTGATCGGGATTGGCGGCAATAATCTCGTCCACTGCGGCCTCAATAGCGCCCGTGTCGGTGACTTGTTCCATGCCCTCAGTCTTCACGATTTCTTCGGGATCACGGTCGGATGTATAGGCGATTTCGAAGACGTCTTTTGCGATCTTGCCGCTGATCTTGTCGGATTTGATCAGGGCAACGATCTGACCAAGACGGGCCGCAGAGATAGGGCTGTCGCCGATGTCTTTGTCGTCCTTTTTCAGACGGCCAAACAGTTCATTGATCACCCAGTTCGCGGCCAGCTTACCGTCATTGCCATCTGCAACGGCTTCAAAATAACCCGCGTTTTCAACATCGGCCGTCAACACGGAAGCATCATAATCGCTCAACCCGAAGTCTTTGATGAAACGTGCTTTTTTGTCGTCAGGCAGTTCGGGCAGGGATGCCGCAATGTCATCCACCCATGCCTGTTCGATTTCCAATGGCAGAAGGTCGGGATCAGGGAAGTAGCGATAGTCATGCGCTTCTTCTTTGGACCGCATGGAACGTGTTTCGTCCTTGTCCGGATCGTACAGACGAGTTTCCTGAACGATCTCTCCACCGTCTTCAATAATCGCGATCTGACGGCGAGCCTCGTGTTCGATAGCGGCTTGGATAAAGCGCATGGAGTTCATGTTCTTGATCTCGCAACGGGTGCCCAGAACGCCAAAGTCGCCAGTCTCTTGGAACTTCTCATAATCGCCGGGGCGGCAGACAGACACGTTCACGTCGGCCCGCAAGTTGCCGTTCTGCATGTTGCCGTCGCACGTGCCGAGGTAGCGCATGATCTGACGCAGCTTGGACACATAAGCAGCCGCTTCTTCAGGGCCGCGGATGTCAGGAAAGGACACAATCTCCATCAAGGCAACGCCTGTGCGGTTCAGGTCAACGAAGGACATCGTTGGGTCCATATCGTGAATGGATTTACCCGCGTCTTGTTCAAGGTGGATGCGTTCGATACGCACGTTGCGCGCAGTACCATTGCCCATTTCGACCAGAACTTCGCCCGTGCCGACAATCGGGTGATACAATTGCGAAATCTGATAGCCCTGCGGCAGGTCAGGGTAGAAATAGTTCTTGCGGTCAAAGGCGCTCATCAAGTTGATTTCAGCTTTAAGGCCGAGACCCGTTTTCACAGCATATGCTACGCATTCTTCGTTGATGACCGGCAACATGCCGGGCATGCCCGCGTCCACGAAAGCCACGTTGCTGTTGGGTTCAGCGCCGAACTGTGTGGAGGCGCCGGAAAACAGTTTCGCCTTTGTGGCGACTTGCGCGTGGACCTCAAGCCCGATCACAAGCTCCCAATCGCCAGTTGCTCCGGCAATGGTTTTGATTTTTGGGGTCTCGTAGGTGAGGTCTAGCATGGTGTGCTCCGCATCGGTGTTTGAGTGTTGAATAGGCCCAAGTGGGGCGGGCTTCAAGCGGGGCAGTTGCGGTTCTTTTCGACTTGGCCGCTATATCTGGTAGGTCCTAGCGAAAAACTGCCCGTAACGCCCCGAATTGGTGCAGTTTTCTTGCAAATCTCACCGCTCCACGGCATGTTCTGCCCGATGTTTGCACTAAGAACTCTCCTGGGGGGGATTCTCGCGATCACAATGGGAACTGCTGCGCTGGCCGAATGGCCTGTGGGTGGCCCTGAAAGCGAAACACGCCCCTTTAGCCGCGCTGATGCGGTTGTCTTGCGCGCCAACGCGGCGTTTGAGAGGGTTGAAGCTGCGCGCGCTGCGCTTGCCTCGTTCAAACCGTTGAGCCGTCCTGACTACATGCTGCGCTACCCTGTGGTAATTTCTGAAAACCCGACCCAGCGCCCAGTGATGCGGACTAACTACATTCCCGATGCCCGCTGGGATTTCAAAAGCGGTAGCGACAGTTGGACGCGTGCAGCACTGGCCGCATTGCGCAGTCACGGGACACGGATGGAAGAAACCGTTCCACGTGATATCGAAAATTGGTGCCCTGCCTACGAAGACAACCCGCCGCACCTGCGTCGTGCGTTCTGGGTCGGCATGATGTCGGCGCTTGCAAAACATGAAAGCACCTATCGCCCCGAAGCTGTTGGTGGCCCGAACCTTTGGTATGGGTTGCTTCAGATTTACCCAGACACCGCCCGCCGCTACGGCTGTCGCGCGACAACGGGTGAGGCGTTGAAAGACCCCGAGGACAACCTAAGCTGTGCCATCCGCATTATGAATGTAACCGTCCCACGCGATAACGCGATTGCAGTGCGAGACAGCCGTTGGCGCGGTGTTGCTGCCGATTGGGGGCCTATGACGCGCCCGAGCAAGATCGCCGAAATGTCGGCATGGACGCGGCAGCAAGAATATTGTGAGGCGCCTGTGAACATCGGCAGCATCCGTCCATCGGCACGCCCACAAGTACAAGCAACGCTTTCGACAATGAACGAAGGCTAATCCCTAAGACCAAAGCAATCGGCGCGATGTCTTGACTAAGCTGACCGTTTGCGCACCTGTTTCATCCCCTAAATCCAGCGTCGCTTTGCGCAAAAGCGCGATCCCGTCTTCGGTTTTATCTGGCAACGCCGAGGGTGATATCGCCTCACCGATGGTGACAGAGTAGGGCTGTTTTGCCTTGTTCAAAGTCTCGTGGAACAGCGTGACGTCCCGCAGCGTTGGATGGATCAAGTCGAACAGGTAGAACATCGCGGAATTGCGGGCACGGATGTTCACGGGAATAACCGGAAGCTTAAATTTGCGTGCCAGCATTGCCGCTGATCCCATCCATGGGCGTTCAAACAGGCGTAGCCCGCGGCGTTTCGCCAAACGGCCCGACGGAAAGATCACTCCCAAACGGTCCTCGGCCACCGCCTTACGAAGATAGCTCATGGTTTCGCGTGTTTTCCCGTGGGATCGCTGATCCTTGCGCCATTCGACAGGGGCAATCATGTTTTCCATTTGCGGCATGACCCGCAAGATATCTTTGTTCGCAAAAAAGTATGCGTCCGGCCGCATTTGGGCAATTAGCCCATGTAGCATGATACCATCCGCGATCCCCGTCGGGTGGTTGGCAACGATCAGCGCCGCGCCTTGACGGGGCAGGTTTTCCAAGCCCGAAACCGAAACCTCTTTGCCAATCCGCTGAAACATGGCCGCCATAATGTCCGCCGTGTCCAACCCCTGAAGCTGCGTCGCAACTTTGACGGTTTCGTCATATGACAGGCCACGGTTCAAAACCGAACGTGCCGCACGATGCGCGATCCCGTCTTTGAAAAGCCAAGGCGCACGTTCTTTGATCAAGGGGTCAATGCGATGTCTCATGCCGCAATAAGAACCACAGGATTGTAACGGTTCTATGGGAGGGCAGCGGCGGCATTTGATTTGGGCAAAAAACCGCCCCTATAGCATGGAGAATGGGTGCCTTTGTGCCGATATTCCAGCATCCGACAGTGCAGTTTCGAAGACGTCCACAGGTGGTCCGATGTCTGGGGGCAGGCGGGTTGTCGCCCCGCCAACATGCACGATTGTCACTTTGACGGACCCGTCAAAACGCCTGTTCAAACGCACGTGGTCGATATCTTTGGCTTCGCCTTCACTGAATGCAGCTTTCCAAACAAGGCGCGAGGGCCAGACCTCAACAAGGGCACGGCTGTCGCGGATAATGTCCCACAGCGTGGGGAGTGTGCATGCGGCCAGAAATCCAGCAATCCACAATGACATATCTAAGGCGACGTAAAGAACGATAAGGATCACCCAAGTAACTGCAATCGTCACAATGGCCGATGCCCGCCGTCCATTGCGTTCAAACGCGTAGATCACCGAACGCGCATTGCACGTGTGATGTCTTCAAGTGCTTCTCGTTGACGATCACTAAGGGAGGTCACACTGCCTTTCAGGACGGTCATCAACGGATCCATTTGTTCTGCTCCGCCCAGTTTATAAAGTTTGCGCGAAATACGTGCGATGGCAGGCTCTGCGCCGCCACATTCTGTCATGAACCAGCGGCCCAGAACTTCCATTTCTTCGGTCTCTTCCGCATTGGCGCGAAGGACGGACCGAATTTGCACGGTCAAAAGTTGCCGTTGTTCGGCTGTTGGTAGGTCGTCCAATTCAATAAATGCAGTCGCGATGGACGCAATCGCAAGGCGGGGATCCTCAATGCTTTCAACGGGATGAACGTTTAACTTACGGCTAAACCCGAACCGACGCGCTGCCAGTCGAACATCATTGGCCATGTCTGCGACATCCCCGACGACGTCGCGGGCGTTGCGTGCGCGCTGGGCCCAAAAATATGCGGCTCCGACAATTCCAAGTAGGGCAATAATAAACGGCACTGTTAAACTCCTTTAGAACTTTCAGTGACACTATCGTCCAAGTTGCAGTCGGGAAAGTCTGCTATTCCAGCATTCGCCCAACCATTTCGGAAGTGTCACGTGAAAGTCCCGCCGTGCCTGCAATGTCTTGAAGGACCGCACGAATTTGCGCTTGGCGGTCGGCATCATAACGGCGCCATGTTTCAAAGGCCGTGGACATGCGTGCGGTGGTTTGTGGGTTGATCGCGTCCAGTTTTTTCAGCCAATCCCCAAGAAGGCGATAGGCAGACCCATCCGCCGCATGAAATCCTGCGGCGTGACCGGCCAGAGCGCCAAAGACGGCTCTAAAGCGGTTTGGGTTTTTCATGTCGAAATCGGGTTCTTCGGTCAGCTTTTGTGCCGTTGACGCCGCTGCGTCAGGCCCCGCCGCAGAGACGGTTAGGCCGAACCATTTGTCCATGACCAATCGATCGCTCAGCCATTGGGTGCGGAACGTTTTGCTTTCTTCTTCGCCAGTGCCGTTGCGCAACAAAGCAGCAAGGCCGCCGAGTTGCAGCGTCATGTTATCCGCATCCGCAAACTGCTTGGCCGCGGCTGCGCCGCCATCAAGGCGAGTGATCAGCCCAAGGGCAGTGTTTCCAAGGCTGCGCTTTCCGGCTGATTTGGCATCCGGTGAAAACGGGCCAGTGTTCATGCAGTCGGCATAGATGCGGGGCAGGATGTCTTGCACGTGCTGCGCCATGGCTACGCGCAGCGCTTCGCCCGCATGGTGGATCGCGATCGGGTCTGGCGTAACGCCCGCGTCAAACAGAACCTGCGCCATGTCGCCTTCGGAGGGCAATGTCAGGACAAGCGCTCGGAATGCTGGGTCGAGCGCGTCATCCCGCAATATAGCAGCAATTCCATCAAGGTAGGCTTTGTCTGGCGCGGCCCCATCTGTCACCGCCTTTTTATAAACCTCCCGTGCCAATGCTTCGCCCGCGTCCCATTTGTTAAAGGGGTCCGTGTCATGAGCCATTAGGAATGCACGTTCCGCATTGGTCTGGTCGCGCTGCAAGATAACCGGAGCCGAGAAGTCGCGCAGAATTGAGGGCACAGGCTTGCCCGCCAAGCCGTCAAAGCTGAAGCTTTGGCTTACTTGCGTCATTTCCAGAACGGTTGTTGGCTGCACCTCATCACCGTTTTGGGACAGCAAGCCCACGGCAATCGGGATGACCATTGGGTCTTTGTGATCCTGGCCTGGAGTGGGCGGTGTTTCTTGCGTGAAATGAAGGGTGTAGGTGCCGTCTTCATAGCTGTCTGATACAGTCAATCGCGGCGTTCCGGCCTGCGAATACCAGCGTTTGAATTGCGACAGGTCACGGCCTGTGCTGTCTTCGAATACCTTTAGCCAGTCTTCGATTGTTGCTGCGTCACCGTCATGGCGACTGAAATAAAGATCGAGCGCTTTGTAATAGTCCTCATCCCCGACCAGACGTTTCAACATCCCGATCAGTTCTGCGCCTTTTTCGTAAACGGTGATGGTGTAGAAGTTATTGATCTCAATAAAGCTTTCTGGGCGCACTGGATGGGCGAGGGGACCGCCGTCTTCGCGGAATTGGCGTGACCGCAGTGTGATTGCGTCCTCGATCCGTTTCACAGCATGACTGCCTTGGTCGCTTGTGTATTGCTGATCGCGGAACACGGTCAGCCCTTCTTTAAGGCACAGTTGGAACCAGTCGCGGCAAGTGATCCGGTTGCCCGTCCAGTTGTGGAAATATTCATGGGCTATGATCGCATCGATGCGTTCAAAATTAGCGTCCGTACTGGTCTCGGGCGAGGCCAGAACGCAGCTGGAGTTGAAGATGTTTAGCCCTTTGTTTTCCATCGCGCCCATGTTGAAATCATCCACCGCGACGATGTTGAAGATGTCGAGGTCGTACTCGCGGCCATAAACGTCTTCGTCCCATTTCATCGACCGTTTCAGCGCTTCCATGCCAAAGGCGCATTTGTCCTCATCTGCGCCGGGGCGAACGTAGATGTTCAGGTCCACGTCTTTTCCGGACATGGTTTTGAAAGTACCCGAATGGGCCACCAAATCACCGGCGACCAAGGCGAACAGGTAGGCCGGTTTGGGCCAAGGGTCGTGCCACTCTGCCCAACCTTCGCCCGAAGCCACAGGGTTGCCGTTGGACAACATGACGGGGTGGTCGCCTTCAATGCGGACGGTGAAGGCGCTCATCACATCGGGGCGGTCAGGGTAGTAGGTGATTTTGCGGAAGCCTTCTGCCTCGCATTGGGTACAGTACATTCCGCCCGACGTATAAAGCCCTTCGAGAGCCGTATTTGTTGCGGGTGAGATTTCGACCTCGGCTTCCCACACGAAGGGGCCGTCGGGAACATCGCAGGTCAGCCCTTCGTCCGTGATCATGGGGGTGACGTCTTTGCCATCGATCTTTGCCCAGACAAGCGTGACCTCCTGCCCATGCAGAAAAAACTCACCGGGGTGGTCCGAGTTGGGCCGAAACGAAATGCGGCTGATCACACGCGTCGCGGTTTCGGCCAGCTGGAACGTCAGGTGGACGTCATCCACCAGATACCCGAACGGGCGATAGTCGCTAAGATAGATAGTCTGGGGGGCTGCGTCTTTCATGGGGGACTCCGTTGGGTTCGCTCAAACCTAGGGTGCTGATCACAGGGCTACAAGACGAAGGACGTATATGCGCTGCCGATTATCAAGTTTCCTTATGAAGTGCATCAACACAGAAGTTTAGCCTGTGTGTTGCGCAGCAGGGTTTCAACGCGTAGCTCTAGGGCAAAGCCATTATTTGGCTCCTGATTTCGACCCAAGGGGGGAAGACCATGACCAATCGTGTAAAGCGCGGTGAACTTTCAATTGCAGCCGAACTCGTCGAGTTTATCGAACAGAAGGCACTTCCGGGCACAGGGGTAAGTACGGATGCGTTTTGGCAAGGTTTCTCTGATCTGATCAATGATTTTGCACCTGAAAACAATGCACTGTTAGAAGTGCGTAACACAATGCAAAGCCAGATAGATGACTGGCACAAGGCGCGCATCGGCACGTTGCACAACGAGAAAGCCTACGACACTTTCCTGCGCGACATCGGTTATCTGGTGCCTGACGGAGACGACTTCGAGATCGAAACCACCAACGTTGATCCTGAAATTGCCAAAGTTCCCGGCCCACAATTGGTTGTGCCAATCACCAATGCCCGCTTTGCGTTGAACGCGGCAAACGCACGTTGGGGAAGCCTTTATGACGGATTCTATGGCACGGACGCCATGGGGCGAACACCGAAAGGCAAAGGCTATGATCGCGGCCATGGCAGCCGTGTTGTTGCCCGCACGCGGGTATTCTTGGATGACACGTTCCCGATTGAAGATGCCTCTCACGGGGATGTCGAGCGCTACACGGTTGTTGATGGCGCGTTGTTGATTGATGATAACCCCTTGATGATGCCGGAGCAGTTTGTTGGCTACACGGGTGATCCGGCCAAACCAAAAACGATCTTACTCAAGAACCACGGTCTGCATGTGGAATTGGTATTTGATGATACGCATGTGATCGGGTCCCATGATCGGGCGTCCTTGGCCGATGTGCGGCTGGAAAGCGCGGTTTCCGCGATTATGGATTGCGAAGATTCCGTGGCCTGCGTGGATGCCGAAGACAAGGTCGTGGCCTATACCAACTGGCTTGGCCTGATGCGCGGCGATCTTGAATCCACGTTCGAAAAAGACGGCAAGACCATGACCCGTCGCCTGCATGACGACCGTACATTTACAACGCCTGACGGCGGTTCTTTGACGCTCAAGGGGCGTGCATTGTTATGGGTGCGCAACGTTGGCCACCTGATGACCAACCCGGCGATCTTGGACCGTGACGGCAACGAAGCCTTTGAAGGTTTGATGGATGCGATGATCACAACACTGATCGCAAAGCATGACCTAGCCCGCGACAGTGGCAATTCGGTGCATGGATCCGTTTACATCGTGAAGCCAAAAATGCACGGCCCTGATGAGGTTGCCTTTACCAACCGGATATTCAGCCATGTTGAGACCGTGCTGAATTTGCCGGCCAACACAATCAAAGTCGGGATCATGGACGAGGAACGGCGCACGTCGGCGAACCTCAAGGAATGCATCCGCGCCGCGAAGTCACGCGTTGCTTTTATCAATACAGGGTTCCTTGATCGCACAGGTGATGAAATTCACACCTCGATGGAAGCAGGGCCTGTAAGCCGTAAGGATTTCATCAAACGCAAAGGCTGGATCGGTGCTTATGAAAACCAGAACGTTGATATCGGCTTGGAATGTGGTCTGTCCGGCCGTGCCCAGATCGGCAAGGGCATGTGGGCGATGCCAGATGATATGGCGGGCATGATCGAACAAAAAGTCGACCATCCCAAGGCAGGCGCAAACTGTGCATGGGTGCCAAGCCCGACTGCCGCGACACTGCATGCGCTTCACTACCATAAGATCGATGTCTTTGCCGTACAGGCCAAACTAAAGGCCGGTGGGCGCCGCAGTTATCTGCCCGCTCTCTTGGAGATTCCGTTGGCAAGCTACCGTGCGTGGACGGATCAACAGATCACCCGCGAAGTAGAAAACAACGCTCAAGGTATTTTGGGATATGTTGTGCGCTGGATCGATCAGGGGATGGGGGCCTCCAAAGTGCCAGACATCAACAACATCCCGCTTATGGAAGACCGCGCGACCTGCCGGATTTCGGCGCAGCACATTGCTAACTGGCTGCACCATGACATCATCGATCGAGATTTGGTGATGAAGGCCATGCATAAAATGGCGGCTGTCGTCGACGAGCAAAACTCAGGCGACCAAAACTACACCCCAATGGCGCCCGACTTTGGCGGCATTGCGTTTCAGGCGGCGTGCGATTTGATCTTCACGGGGCGTGAACAACCTTCGGGTTACACAGAACCTGTTTTGCACCGCCGTCGACTTGAGCTAAAAGCACAACAAAACGGCTAACCAACCAATCGGAGCATCCAATGGCTGATATTTCCACGAACAAAGCACGCACCATTATTCGCAAAGGACTTGCCAAGGCGCGGGAACTCGAACTCCGCCCGATGGGCATTATTGTTGTGGATGCTGGCGGTCATGTCATCGCATTCGAACGCGAAGATGATGCACCTCCCGGACGTTTCACTATTGCGCAGGGCAAAGCTTACGGCGCTGTGATGCTTCGAATGGCTGGGACCGCGCAGATGGCACGGGCAGAAGCCCAAGCCTATTTCATGGCGGCGGCAAACGGCGCGTTTGGCGGTAAAATGATTCCACTTCCGGGTGGTGTATTGGTGTTGGACAAACGCGGAAAAGTAGTCGGCGCCGTCGGCGTAACAGGCGATACGTCCGATAATGATGCGATTTGTGCTGTTTTTGGTATCGAAGCAGCCAATTTGTCGGCGGAAATTTAACGTTTTGGGGTGAAAATAGGAGCGGCAACCTAACGGAGCTTTGAAAAACTCGTGCATCTTGTTAGGTAGAGGCAAAAGAGGTGACGTATGCGTAAGCCAGTTATTGGTATCATTGGCAACTTCTACATGATCGGGGACGACTACCCGTCTCATTCGACGGGTGTCATGAATTCCGAAGCTGTGGCGCACGTTTGCGGTGCCATGCCACTGATTGTGCCGTCTGACCCAAGCCTAGTGAATGTCGATGACCTGATGGAAGTTTGCGACGGGTTCTTGTTTACGGGCGCCCGTCCAAACGTTCACCCCGAAGAATACGGCCACGCACCTACCGAAGCCCACGGTGATTTTGATCGTGAACGTGACGGATTGGCGCTGCCGTTGGTCCGCAAATGCGTTGAGCGTGGGCAGCCTATTCTGGGCGTTTGCCGCGGATTTCAAGAAATCGCTGTCGCTATGGGATGCACGCTGCACCCTGAAATTCGGGATATCGAAGGGCGAGACAATCACCGCATGCCGCCGGATGGCACGCTGGACGAAAAGTTCGCATTGCGCCACGTTGTGTCCTTGCAAGAAGGAGGCCAGTTCCATCAGGTTTTGGGATCGACCGAAGTGATGACCAATTCCTTGCATGGTCAGGGCATCATGGAGACGAGCGATAAGATCGTCATCGATGGCTATGCGCCCGATGGCACACCAGAAGCGATCTACGTTCGTGACGCTCCTGGCTTTACGTTATCCGTTCAGTGGCATCCCGAATATCAAGCCTGCGAAGACCCCGTGTCGCGCCCCTTGTTCGAAGCATTCGGCGAAGCTGTCCGCAATTGGGCTAACCGAGAAACAGCACTGTTGCGCAAAACCGGTTAGGGGCTATGCCCCAACGGATGCCGCTGCGTTCCGTAAAATGTCATTGCGATTTGATTGGCAGTGAGCGGCGAGCGCTCCTGAAACGGTCGTTGCATCAGGCACAGTGGATAATCTCCCCGCGAGCACAGCTGCGCGCGCGCGTCCAAGCGCCCAATCAGTAGCCGCAGCCAAGGCGGCTGGGTTGGTCAGTTGATCACAGCGAACAAGACCCGGATCCATCGGCATTGTGAAGGGTTGCGCGACGACGGCCGCGTCAGACGTGGATTGTGGGGCAGGGGCGATGCATGCCGACAAAGCTGCAACAGGCAAAGCAAGAAAGAGATAGCGCATAAATGACTCCGGGCCAGTGTTTCAAGAACACTGGCCCGATGCCTAAATTCATTCAAGTGCGGATCTTACAAATGTATCAGTCGTGCCTCGTGGGCTTTCAGGCTGCGACGCGCAGTTGAGCCATAGAACGAAGGTTCAGCACGCAGCTCAGGGAAGATCGCAAAGAGTTCTTCGCGGGCTTGGTCAGATACTGCGCTAAAGCCGATATCACCTGGGTGGAAGCTTTCGGTAGCGGCACCTTCTGCGTAAATGATCTCATGTTGGTCGAACATGATGTGCACATAGGTGACCATGCCGGTGTCTTTCTGAACCACATCCACGCCGTCGACCAAATGCTTCGCTGAGACCAATACTTCGCTTTCGCCGAACAGCAATTCGGCACGATAGCCTTGGAACAGGACACGGTGTTGAGGGGATACGATCAAGTCGCGATCCTGACCGGCAAGAACGTTTTTCGAGATGCGCACGGGGGCGAACCGATCAACGGCAGGCACGGTGCGGCTTTCGGACCAACGAATTGGCTGCAGACCGTGGTCGCGTGTAACCACCAAATCGCCGATCTTAAGATCCTCAACAGCCACCAAACCGCGCGGTGTCGCGATGCGCGTTCCCGGAGTAAAGCAGATGATGTTTTCGATCTCGGAGAAGTTGAGGATCGTGCCGTCATCGAGCGTTACGGAACCAGAATAGCTGCCGGTGCCATCGTCAACAAACGTGTCGATGACATCCTGTGTCAGGATACCCAATGTGCCCAGTTTCAACGTGTCGCCAGCAGTCTCGTCACCAGAACCACCATCAATCGTGATGGTGCCATTGCTGGTTTCATTCAGGTCAACGAGCGTAAACTCGTCGTCACCTGAACCACCGGACATGTTATCGCCCTCAGAGAACGTGATGTCGTCTTCGCCCGCGCCACCATAAAAAGTATCAGCGCCTTCGCCGCCTGACATGGTGTCAGCGCCAGCCCCTGCGTAAACCAGATCATCACCTGCGCCGCCGATGACGGAGTCATCACCAGACCCAAGGTTGAAAAGCTCAACTTCGGAGAAGGTCGCAACATTGGCGCCTTCCGTAAGGGTGCCTGCTTCATCGGCTGTGAAATCAAGGACAACATCAGACGTCATGCCGCCCGCATCGAGCGTATCGACGTCGACGAAAGGATCGTCTTCGCCACCGGTGATGGTGTCGACCCCAAATCCTTCACCCAGTACGAATGCATCGTTGCCTTCGCCACCGCTCATGGTGTCGTTGCCAGCACCGCCTGTCAGGGCGTCAGCGCCGTCGCCGCCAACAAGGCTGTCATCGCCCGAACCACCTGTGATGACATCGTTACCCGCACCAGCATCCACGGTCATACCCGCGCTGTCGGCAGCTAGATTGATCGTATCATCGCCGCCTTCGGTTTCGATGGCCTCGATTTCGCTAAAGGTAGCTGTCGACGTGCCGTCAGTGATTGAGCCAGCCTCATCGCCCGTCGCGGTGACGTTGACATCGATGTTCTGAGTGGACCGGATTTCGTCGTTATCTGTGCCGCCTTCGCCGCCTTCGATAACGTCAGAACCAAATCCTGCTTCTTGGACAAATGTGTCGGCGTCGTCGCCACCGTAGAGGGTATCAGCTTCGTCGCCACCGTTGATGATGTCGTCGCCTGTCCCGCCAAAGGCTGTATCGCCACCGACGCCGCCAAAGATGAGGTCGTCCCCAGCTTCGCCATAGATGGAATCGTCGCCATTTCCTGCGATGATGGTGTCGTTGCCCGCACCAGCTTCGATCAGGTCGTCGTTAGCTTCATGACCTGCAAGGATCGCGTCAGTGTCGTCAACTTGATCGCCGTCTGGGTCGCCAACATAAGACGCATCGATCGTGTCGTCGCCTGCTGTGCCGCTGACGGTGCCGTCACGGTCAGACACAACAACGTTCTCGATGTTGGAGAACGTCAGGCTGCCGCCACCTTCAAAGTAGACGATGCCGTTTTCTGGGTTGGTGTCATAATCGATGTAATCAACGCCAGATACGATCAGCGTATCGTTGTCGGTTCCGGTTTCGGACCCGTCAATAACATCGCCCGCACCGCCATAGATAACGTCTTGATCCGCGCCACCAGTGATGGTGTCTGCGCCATCACCGCCTGTCAGCGTATCATCGCCCGCGCCGCCATCAATCGTATCGGCATCATCGCCGCCATCGATAGCATCGTTGCCGTCGCCGCCGTAGATTTCGTCAGATCCAGCACCACCGATAAAGCTGTCCGCACCCGCGCCACCAGTGATGGTGTCGTTACCGGCACCACCATCTACGGTGCTGCCGCCTGTTACCGCAACGCCATCGAATGTGTCGTCTAGGTCTGTCAGGTTGAATTGTTCGATTTCAGAGAACGTGCCAGAGCCGCCATCCGTTGGGAACGCATAGCTACCAGCTTCGTCGCCGGACATTGTTACGTCGACGCCTTCGGTGCCGCTGCCGTCGCTGAATGTAAGGGTATCAACATCGCCATTTCCGACGTCTTCACCACCTTCGATAACATCGACATCACCGCCGCTGGCCACATTCAGGCTATCGTCGCCTGTGCCACCCAGCATTGTGTCGCTGCCCGTGCCGCCCGTCAGGGTGTCATCATCAGCGCCGCCATCCAGAAGGTTATTGCTACCGCCAGTAACCGTGATGGTATCGTTACCGTCTTCACCATAGAGCGTGTCATTGGATGTGTCGGCCGCCTCAGCTGAGGTGATGGTATCGTTACCGGTACCACCATAAATGATGTCGTCGTCACCGATGTTGGCTTCTTCACCAGCTTCGATCGTATCGTTGCCCGCGCCGCCATAAATCAGATCGCCCTGATCGCCGCCATCAATCGTGTCTGCACCGGAACCGCCATAAACCTCATCATAGCCTTGGCCAGCCGTGATGCTGTCATTGCCGCCGTAACCATAGATTAGGTCATCATCGTTTGCGTCACCTGCAAGGATCGCATCGCCCGCATCGACCATGTCGCCATCTGGATCGCCAGTATAGCTTGCGTCGATTGTGTCGGCGCCGCTTGTACCTTCGACAGTACCGTCTGGCATCGGGATGCCAATCGCATTGAGGTAGAACGGATCGTCTGCATCTGTTGGGTCGATGCCAACAAGAGTGATGGTTTCACCGTTCGGGAAAGTCAGCAACGCGTTGCCAGACCCGTCATCGGAAACCACAACATCGTTGGTCAGAACTGGTGTGCGATCTGGATCGCCGAGCGGCAGATCATACAGGCCGGACACGTCCAATGTGTCGATACCCGTAAAGGTGCCGTCGCCATTCGGAGTAGGGGCGTCGAAGCCTTCGACGGTATCGTTGCCAAATCCGTCTTCCAACACGACGACATCTGCATCGCCATCTGGCGTATCAGTGCCTACACCCAGATCGATGTTGTCATCGCCTGCGCTTGCATTGATCGTGTCGGCGCCTTCACCAAGTGCGATATTGTCGTCGCCAGAAGAACCAGTGACACTGTCATCGCCAGAGCCGAGATAGATGTTTTCGATCTCGGAGAAAGTTGCCGTTGATGTGCCATCGCTGATTGTGCCGGATTCAGGATCGGCAGGGTTCAACGTTTGCAAATCGACAATAAGGTCGTCGGTGACATTCCCGGCAAACAAGGAGTCGCCGTTGGTTTCGCCAGTTTCGCCACCGGTAATTGTGTCGTCGCCGAAACTGTCGTTCAGTTCGATAGTGTCGTCGCCCGCATCGC
The DNA here is from genome assembly GCF_021532625.1 of Octadecabacter algicola. Lineage (GTDB taxonomy): Bacteria > Pseudomonadota > Alphaproteobacteria > Rhodobacterales > Rhodobacteraceae > Octadecabacter > Octadecabacter algicola. The sequence continues at coordinate 1,002,724 of NZ_JAKGAR010000001.1, read as the reverse complement.
CGTTCAGGACGTCGTCACCGGAGCCACCTGCAATGAAGTCGTCGCCATCACCACCGCTGACAGTGATGTCTGATGTGTTAAGTGCGCTATCAATGAAGTCGCCACCATCCGTACCAACAATCGCTTCGATGTTTGTGAACGTGCCGTCTGCAGCACCATTATCGACATCGTAAGTGCCTGCTTCATCGCCAGTGACCTGAACAATGACCCGGTCAACTGAAGTGGATGAAAAATCAAGCGTGTCGATGTCGGCCAAGTTGCCATCTTCGCCACCGTCGATTGCATTCGTTCCGCTGGTTTCGTTCAGGACGATCGTGTCATTTCCAGTGCCAGCAGTGATTGTGTCATCACCTGTGCCACCATCAATAGTGTCGCTTCCTGTACCGCCATAGATTTCATCATCGCCTGCACCTGCAGTGATGCTGTCATTCCCACCGTAGCCGTAAATCAAGTCGTCATTGTTGGTGTCGCCAGCCAAGATCGCATCGCCCGCATCGACCATGTCGCCGTCTGGATCGCCAGTGTAGCTTGCGTCGATTGTGTCGGCGCCGCTTGTACCTTCGACAGTTCCGTCTGGCATCGGGATGCCAATCGCATTGAGGTAGAACGGATCGTCTGCATCTGTTGGGTCGATGCCAACAAGAGTGATGGTTTCACCGTTCGGGAAAGTCAGCAACGCGTTGCCGGACCCGTCATCGGAAACCACAACATCGTTGGTCAGAACTGGTGTGCGATCTGGATCGCCGAGCGGCAGATCGTACAGGCCGGACACATCAACTGTATCGATGCCTGTGAAAGTTCCGTCGCCATTCGGAGTAGGGGCGTCAAAATTGGTAAGGATGTCATTGCCGAAACCATCTACCAACGTGACGACATCTTCGTCGCCGTCGGACACACCAGGGCTGTCTTCGCCGAGATTGATGGTGTCATCACCGCTACCGCCAGTAAGTGCATCCGCACCCGCGCCGCCATCGATGTCCATGCCGCTTGTGTCGGCGGACATATCAATAATGTCGTCGTTTTCAGTGCCGTCGATGTCTTCGATTTCGATGAACGAGCCAGAAGCACTGGTGCCGTTGAAGGCATACGTGCCGGCTTCGTCGCCCGTCGCAGTAATCGTAACGCCGGCCGTTGTGGCATCGTCAGAGAAGGAGACGGTGTCAATGTCGCCATCGCCCAAATCTTCGCCACCGATAATGGTGTCGGCATCGTGTTCGTCGCTGATCAAGAACTGGTCAGAGCCGTCCCCGCCATAAAGCGTGTCGTCGCCAGACGCACCAATCAGTGTGTCGTCGTTTGCGCCGCCGTACAGCTCGTCGTCATCCGCGCCGCCGTTCAGGAAATCATTGCCTGTGCCACCGTAAACAGTGTCATTCCCGGCTTCGGTCGTTCCATCACCAAAGGTGTCATTGCCAGTACCAAGATCAACAGTGTCATTGCCGTCGCCACCAGATACAGAATCGTTGCCTGTACCGCCGTCGATGCTGTCAGCACCCTCACCGCCGTAAAGCGTATCAATACCTGCATCACCGCTAAGGGTGTCATCACCAGTTCCACCATAAATGGTGTCGCCATCTGCATTACCTTGGATTGTGTCGTTGCCTTCGCCGCCATAAACGACATCGGCACCGTCGCCACCAGAAATCACATCGTCAGCGTCGCTGAATTCCGCGACCGGAATCTGGCTAAATTCAACGTCACCAATGCGGATCGCGTGGTTGCCGTAGGCTGAATCAACGTTGTTATAGTCGACCACGATCTGCGCGACTGGACCGGCAATAGAGACCTGAATGAAACCTGTCTGGGCAGACGTAAGGCCAGAACCACCAGAATTCACAATCGAGGTCGCCGTCCCAGTTGAGTTATCAACGGTGATCGTCGTCGGGTCACCTGCTGTAAGAACAACGGGGACAGGATTACCTAGAGCGTCAAAAGCAGTGATGATGACTTGGTCGATGAATTGGTTCTGCAACTCGTCGATGTCATGGATACCAAAGGTAACATCCGTAACTTCGTCACTAAAGCTAGCAGGGTCGTTGGCTGAGAAATCGAACGTGACCGTCGATGCGTTTTGCCCCGTGCCACTACCGCCGCCGTAAAGTTCAATAGAAGATGAATCGCTGCGCTCGTCATAGTCGTACAACGAGTCATTGGTTTCCATTGACGCGCCAGTAAAGTTTTCTTCCTGCGTAACGGATACCGCGACTTGAATATCGCCGCTGATAGAGTTTCCTGTCAGTCCACCAGTGATGCTTGTTTCATCTGCAACACCTTGTTCATCCCAACGAAATGCAGTTTCGATGTTGCCGCCATTTGAACCGTCGGCGTCGCCGTAAATGACGTCGTTCCCCGTGCCGCCATCAATGCTGTCATTGCCGCGACCACCCGAGAGTGTGTCAGCGCCAGTGCCACCATAAACGGTGTCATTTGCGTCGCCCGCATCCACCGTATCGTTGCCCGCGCCTGCAACAATAATGTCTTCATCGGTGCCACTACTGTCGCCGGCGTCAACTTTGTCGCTGCTTCCAGTGTCATTATAGTTAAAGTCGATGTCATCATCGCCGGATGTACCGTCAATCGTGCCGTCGGATGACAAGACAGGGTAGGTTGGCGGACCGTCGGCTTGGGCAGTGCCGCTGGTTATAAAGTAATTGTCGGGAACAAAGTAAACATTGCCATCGGTGGCTTCGTAGTAGACGCCAGAGTCTTGGATGTTGTTGTAGGTGTTGTTGCCATAGGTGCCGCTCCAGATCCAATTGCCTGCACCAATTGAACTGGATGTCGTGAATGTAGACTGGGATCCACTGATCGCGTCTCCAGCGTCGAGAATTCCATCACCTAACGTAACCAAATAACCTGTTGGCATAACTTAAACCTCTTTGCGTGGGCTTTTGACCCGATATTCTACTCAACAAACCATGCACAGCGCACAGCTCGGCCTTTAACGGGTTACCTACGGGGCATCGGCGGCATGATTGGGGTGAGAAGAAGGCCTTTTATTCCTGAATTTTGATAAGATTGTGGCGAAAATAAGTGTCGCACACGTGCAACGTGTTTTTGCTGGAGAAACCAAGCGGTCTCTGGCAAGACAATGCCATGAAATGGTTAAATATTCCTCCTATGTGGCTCATCGCGGCACTAGTTCTGACTTATTGGGTTGGTCAGTGGCGACCACTGGGCCTCAGCCTGGCACATCCGATTACGCAATTTCTGGCAGCAGTTTTGATCGGTGGTGGGGCGATTCTGATGCTGTTGGCGGTGCTTGAAATGCGGCGTCAAAAGACGACGATCGTCCCGCATATGGACGCTGAGAAACTGGTCCAATCCGGTATTTTCAAACGCTCTCGAAATCCCATTTATCTTGGTGATATCTTGATCTTAGCAGGGTTCGTTCTGCGATGGGATGCGCCGCTGGCGCTGCCGCTAATTCCGATTTTATTTTGGGTGCTTGAAACACGATTTGTCATCCCAGAAGAAGACCGCCTGCGCCGCAAGTTCAGGCAGGATTTCTATCGTTACACGGAAAAGACGAGACGATGGCTCTAGCAATGCTGCCGCAAGATTATTGCGCCACAGTGCCGTAATGTATGCCGAAGAATACCCATCGTGGACTTGTGAATCGGACACTCGGACGCTAACGACCTTATTAACTGGGATGAAGAGAGAGATTTTGGATGAAAATCGGAACACCAAAAGAAACATTCGAGGGTGAGAATCGGGTCGCTATGACGCCGGCATCTGCGCTCGAACTACAGAAACTGGGCCATGAATGTGTGGTCGAAACCAAAGCCGGCGCTGCCGCGGGTTTTTCAGACAAAGACTATAAAGATGCAGGCGTTGAGGTTGTCAAAACCGCCGCCGCGCTTTGGAAAGCCGCCGACATCGTGGCAAAAGTGCGAGTTCCCGATGACGGTGAAATGAAACGTCTTCGGGCTGATCAAACTTTGATCTCATTTTTCAGCCCCGTCGCTGACGAAGCCAAGATGAAATCCGCTGCCCGCAAAGGTGCGACGGTTGTCGCTATGGAAATGATCCCGCGTATTTCGCGCGCTCAGAAAATGGACGCCTTGTCCTCCATGGCGAACATCGCGGGCTACCGTGCCGTTATCGAGGCAGGTAATAACTTCCCACGTTTTTTTACAGGTCAGATCACTGCGGCCGGTAAGGTTCCACCAGCCAAGGTCCTGGTTGTCGGGGCAGGGGTTGCTGGTTTGGCGGCCATTGGCACATCAACATCGCTTGGTGCGATCACCTACGCATTCGACGTTCGCCCTGAAGTGGCTGAACAGGTCGAATCCATGGGCGCTGAGTTTGTGTTCCTCGATTTCGAAGAAGAACAGGCAGATGGCGCGTCGTCAGGCGGCTATGCTTCTGTATCCTCGCCCGAATTTGCAGCGGCACAGCTTGCCAAGTTCCGCGAAATCGCACCGGACATGGATATCGTTATCACCACAGCGCTGATCCCGAACCGCGAAGCGCCAGAGCTTTGGACCGAGGACATGGTGAAATCCATGAAGCCTGGTTCCGTGATTGTAGACTTGGCGGCCGAAAAGGGTGGCAACTGTAAGCTGACCATCAAGGATGAGAAGATCGTGACCGACAATGGTGTGACCATCATCGGTTACACGGATTTCCCATCCCGCATGGCGGCACAGTCTTCTACGCTTTATGCGACGAACATCCGTCACTTGATGTCCGACCTGACACCAGAAAAAGACGGTGTCGTCGATCACAACATGGAAGATGACGTTATCCGTGGCGCGACAGTGACCCACGACAAAGAAGTGACATTCCCACCCCCCCCACCGAAGGTGCAAGCGATTGCTGCCCAGCCAAAGGCTGAAGTGGTTGAACTGACACCAGAAGAAAAACGTGCGGCAGAAGTTGCAGCGTTCAAGGCACAGACCAAATCTCAGGTCACACTAATCGGTATCGGTGCTTTCTTGTTGTTGGCGGTCGGCCTTGTGGCGCCTGCAAGCTTCATGCAGCACTTTATCGTCTTCGTGTTGGCGGTCTTCGTCGGCTTCCAAGTCATCTGGGGTGTTGCACACAGCCTGCACACGCCACTTATGGCGGTCACCAACGCGATTTCATCGATCATCATTTTGGGTGCCTTGATGCAGATTGGATCAGGGTCGTTCCTTGTGATTCTGCTCGCTGCCTTGTCGGTGTTCATGACTGGTATCAATATCTTTGGCGGGTTCCTCGTCACACGGCGCATGCTTGCCATGTTCCAGAAATCTTAAGGGGGGCTGGATAATGGAATTTGGTTTCACAACAGCGGCATACGTCGTCTCTGCAGTTCTTTTTATTCTGTCCTTGGGCGGTCTGTCTGGCCAAGAAAGCGCAAAACGCGCTGTTTGGTATGGTATCGTTGGTATGGCCTTGGCCGTGGCAGCAACGCTTGTTGGTCCAGGCTCTGGTCTGTGGCTCTTGTCGATCATCCTGATCGCGGGCGGCGGCTTCATCGGCTATAAATTGGCCACACAAGTTCAGATGACGCAGATGCCCGAACTGGTAGCAGCAATGCACTCTTTGGTCGGCCTTGCTGCGGTCTTTGTTGGCTTTATTGCGCACATCGAACTGGGTCGTGTCATGGCTATGGACGAAGAAGCACGCAAAGCCCTTGAGGGTTTCGCAGCCTTGCTCGCCAAAAAGGACGGCGTCGAGATCGCGATCCTGCGGGTCGAGCTCTTCCTCGGCATCTTTATCGGTGCGATTACGTTCACAGGGTCGGTCATTGCTTACGGTAAGCTGGCTGGCAAAGTGGACAGCGCGGCAACGAAATTGCCGGGCGGCCACATGCTGAACATCGCAGCGGCGGCTGTCGCCGTGATCACGCTGATCTGGTACTTCAACACGGGCGGGTTCTTCCCACTGTTCCTGATGACTTTGGCGGCGCTGTTCATCGGCTACCACCTGATCATGGGCATCGGCGGGGCGGATATGCCTGTCGTGGTGTCCATGTTGAACAGCTATTCCGGCTGGGCTGCTGCGGCGATTGGTTTCTCCCTCGGGAACGACCTGTTGATCGTGGTTGGTGCGCTGGTTGGCTCGTCGGGTGCGATCCTGTCCTACATCATGTGTAAGGCGATGAACCGTTCGTTCGTGTCCGTTATCTTGGGTGGCTTCGGCGGCCCTGCGGGTGAGCAGATGGCCGTTGAAGGTGAGCAAGTCGCCATCGACGTGGACGGTGTTGCGACGGCTTTGGAAGAAGCTGACAGCATCATCATTATCCCAGGCTACGGCATGGCGGTTGCACAGGCTCAGCAGAACGTGGCTGAACTGACACGTCGTCTGCGCGCTAAGGGCAAGAACGTGCGCTTTGCGATCCACCCAGTTGCGGGTCGATTGCCGGGTCACATGAACGTACTGTTGGCCGAAGCGAAGGTGCCATATGACATCGTCATGGAAATGGACGAGATCAACGAGGACTTCCCTGAAACGGACGTCGCCATCGTGATCGGGTCCAATGACATCGTGAACCCAGCCGCACAGGATGATCCGAACTCCCCAATCGCGGGCATGCCGGTTCTGGAATGCTGGAAAGCCAAACAGGTGTTCGTGTCCAAACGTGGTCAAGGTACCGGCTATTCCGGCATCGAAAACCCGCTGTTCTTCAAAGAGAACACACGCATGTTCTACGGTGATGCGAAAGCGTCCTTGGATGCGCTGCTGACCAAGATCGATTGATCAAAAGGGCTTCAGGCCCAAAACTGAATAGGGGCTGCAGATTTCTGCGGCCCCTTTTTTTGATCTAATCCCAAATAGGACGCGTAGTAAGGTAAACTGGAAAGGAATTCCTTATGAGATCTATTGTTCTGTTGGGTGCATTGCTGGCGCAGCCATTTGCGGCAAACGCTGATATCAACGTTGTTTTCCAAGACGGCGCACCCGTTGATCGATTTACCATACAAGCGAGCGATGGATGCATGGGCACCCCGTTTGATTTGTCATTAGATCTAAGCGGATCTGCGGCAGGGCTTATCTTTGATGTAACTGCGCAAGGCGCGGGCGTTGAAGTTTACCAGCCTCTTGTTCTCGTGGAGCAAGGCAAGCGAGTTTTGCAGGTTTCAGAGATATCAGATGGCGGGACAGAGGTATCTCTCTCGCTGAACGGCGTGGATCAAGGGGTGCCGGTTGTTTTTACGGCGGACCTCGATGACACCTTGGGGCCGCGCGGCATAACTGTCAGCGGTCAGGAAATGGAAGGCGTGACAGCATCCGTTACTCTTGATGGCGCCAGCTATTCGGCGACGTTCGACAGCAGCGGCGTAGCACGTGTCGCATTGCCAGATTGCATTTCTTAACGAGATGGGGCGACCCGTGACCCACTCCGGGAAACGGGCCGCTTGCCAACTTAGGTTAGATAGGTGTTGAACCAATCGATCGTGCGGGACCACGCAAGCTCGGCTTTTTCTTCGTCATAGCGCGGCGTGCTGTCGTTGTGGAACCCGTGGTTGGCCGCTTCGTAAATGTGGCCTTCATAGGTGGTGCCAGCGGCTTTTAAGGCCTCCTCATACGCAGGCCAGCCTGCGTTGATACGTTCATCTAGCTCACCATATTGCATCAACATAGCGGCTTGGATTTTTGACACGTCTTCAGCGGCGGGTTGGCGACCATAGAACGGAACAGAAGCCGCCATTTCGGGGTAGGCAACGGCAAGTGCATTGCACACGCCACCACCGTAACAAAAGCCCACAGCGCCGGCCTTGTCGGTCGTGTCATCGCGGCCCATCAGGTGTTCGAACCCAGCGAAGAAGTCGTTCATCAACTCCGTGCCATCGACAGTTCTTTGCAATTCACGCCCTTCGACGTCATTGCCCGGATAACCGCCTACTGAGGTCAGACCATCTGGGGCCAAAGCGATGAATCCCGCCTTAGCCACGCGGCGCGCCACATCTTCGATATAGGGGTTAAGGCCGCGGTTCTCGTGGATCACCAGAACGGACGGCACGGGGCCTGTAACGTTGGCGGGCTTCACCAGATAGCCGCGCACGTCACCTGTGCCGTTGGGGGATGGGTAGGTGATGTATTCTGGAAAGATATCTTCATCCGTAAAAGAAACCTGCTGTGCCAACGCATAGTTCGGCGACATCATATTCAACAGGGCGACGGCGGTCACACCTCCGACAGCAAATTTACCGGCGCGGTTTAAGAATTCGCGTTTGGTGATTTTGCCGTGGGCATAAAAGTCATACAGGTCGAGCAGTTCTTGATCGAAGTCTTTGGCAGTCATGCGGGTCATTGTAGGTCTCCTCAGGTGGGGCCGTGGTCGGCTGCGCTTACGTTACCTCAGGTTGTAGAAGCCGCAATTCACATTTTTGCGCGTTCGTCCCGCCAGCGACCTTGTGCCAACCCGTCTAATGTCCACGCGCCGACCGACCAGCGCACAAGCCGTAAGCAGGGAAATCCGATATGGGCGCACATCCGGCGGACCTGCCGATTGCGGCCTTCGGTGATCGTAACCTCGATCCAGCGATCCGGAATGGATTTGCGCACCCGCACAGGTGGGTCGCGCAACCATAGTTCGGGCGGATCGATCAGCCGCACTTTCGCTGGCAGTGTGGGGCCGTCTTTTAGGGTGACGGACGTGCGAAGGGGGGCTAGGTCAGCCTCAGATGGGTCGCCTTCGACCTGCACCAGATAGGTTTTGGGGGTCTTGAATTTCGGGCTAGACAGCTTTGCCTGTAGCTTTCCGTCATCAGTCAGCACCAATAACCCTTCGCTGTCGCGGTCTAATCGGCCAGCGGCATAGACGCCCTTGGGTAGATCAAATCCCGATAAGGTTGGACGTTCGGTCGGTGACTTTACGTCCGTGAACTGGCTTAGAACACCGAAGGGTTTGTTGAACAAGATCGTGGTCATTTGGGTTTCGTAGACCTGTCAAATGCGGAAGGAAAGCAAAGATATACGTCGTGTTGCGGTGATTGTATGCGATGGTATTCCGCTAATTGCATGAATTTAAACGTTTTTCTTTACTCTGATGTAGTTTAGCTTAGATTGCTTCGAAACGCTTTTCGGAAAGACTGATATGAGCCCGATCGCCGATCATCCGTTGCGCCATGCGTTGGCCAATGAATTACACGCCCGACCGTTTCCAACATTGGATGCGCCGTGTCGTGCAGCCTACCTAGCGATAAAGCCCGCGCAAAATGCTGCTGGGCGCGACCGCGCGGCGGATATGGAACACCTAAAGGCATTGCTCGATCATTACGCGGCCCCACACCCCGAAGAGGGGGCGACGCATTATTTTGGGCAGGTTGGTCGCCATTTGCTGAAGTGGGAAAGCCATACAGAATTCGTGACTTATACAGTGTTCGACGAGGGTGTCGCAAAGACCCCCTTTGATGCAGCGACCTTTGGGATGTTTCCAGATGAATGGTTGGCCCGCGCGCCCGGTACACGGGTGACGTCAGCATTGATCCGTGTGGAACAGCAAAGTGGTGACGCGGGCATCGGCGACAAAGTTGCCGAGTGGTTCGTTCCCGAAAGCGTCGCTGTGAGCCGTGTCTTGGACGACGATGCCGTGATTGCTGGGGACTACAGGATCGATCAAGGCGGCCATATGCGATTTGCGGTGTTTGCCCGCCCCGAAACCGGAGAGAGACGGGTGGGGCGGATCGTGCAACGCTTGTGTGAGGTTGAGACATATAAGGCTATGGCGATGCTCGGCTTTTCACGCTGTCGCGACCTGGGCCGGGACATGGGCGCACTTGATGGGCGCCTGAATGGCCTTACTGAGGCATTGAGCGGCGCACCCGAGAAAACAGAAGAAACTTTGGATGCCTTGCTACAGGTTTCAGGTGAACTCGAGTCACTGACCGCGCATTCAACGTTCCGGTTTGGTGCCACAGCGGCTTATGAGAAGATCGTAAATCAACGGATTGAGGTTTTGCGGGAATCTCGATTTGAGGGTCGGCAAACATTTGGTGAGTTCATGATGCGCCGGTTCGATCCCGCAATGCGCACAGTGGCCAGCACCAAAGAGAGGCTGGACGCCATGTCGAGCCGCGCCATCCGTGCGTCGGATCTGCTGCGAACACGGGTAGATGTAGAACGCTCAGCCGAAAACAAAGCGCTGTTGGAAAGCATGGACCGGCGGGCAGATATTCAACTGCGCCTGCAAGAAACCGTCGAAGGGCTGTCGATCGTAGCGATATCTTACTACGGGGTGAACCTTGCGGCGAACGTGACAGCCCCGTTTGCTTATGAACTGGGCCTTGGCGACAAAGGGCTAAAGGCTGTTCTAACCCCAATCGTCATCGGCTTGGTTTGGTTGATGGTGCGACGAATAAGAAACGCCTTACATTGAATATCGGTTAGGACGACCTTCGGTCGGCACCTGCGGCGGGCGGGGGCCAAAATTCAAGAATTTTGGCGGACAGACCTGATGTGTTGCAAGGTCGGGCGCCTTACGCCTTGCGCAAAGGACGGGTGAGAGCTTCTGTCCCCCAAAGCCCAATGAAAAGCCAGACTGGTGTGAAAAGCCCGTGAACGTAAAGACCAAGGATCGCTTCCCATGTGCGCCAAGTGGTGCCGAAATCCATCTGGAACAGGAACGAAATATTCGCAGCCCCCATCCACGCACCCATAAGCCACGCGACCAGAACGATTGCCATTCTGAATTTGGGCGGGACTAGGATGCACAGCGAAAAGACGGTCAGGAAAGCAACCACGAAAGCTCCCGTCGTATACATAAAGAACGTTATGTAAGTTACTGGCAATGAAGGGTGAAGTGGAATCTTACCGCCATCCAAATAGTCGCGTATGATGCCGAAAGACCAAATCCCGTGAAGCGCGCTCATGATCCAGCACCAGAGTGCTGTGATCAACGCAAGAAGAACTGCGTTGCGCAGGATCTTGGCCATGTCGTTAGCCCCCAGTATGGCTCATATGGCGGGAGACTTGGCCGTCGACGGTTTGACGGGAATAGTCGAAATCATGGCCTTTTGGTTTCAGGCCGATTGCTGCGCGAATGACTTCTTCTAGCACCGCGTCATCACCACCGTTTGCAGCACTGGCGCGCAGCGGTGCGCGCAGGTCTGAATGACCTTCTTGCCCAAGGCAGGTGTAGATTTCGCCCGTGCAAGTGACGCGCACACGGTTGCAGCTTTCGCAGAAGTTATGGCTCATCGGGGTGATGAGGCCGATTTTCTGGCCAGTTTCTTCGATCCGGATGTAGCGGGCAGGTCCGCCAGTGCGTTCAGCCAAGTCACTGACTGTAAAGCGTTCTTCTAAACGCGTGCGCAGGTCCTTTAGCGACCAATATTGGGTGATGCGGTCTTCGTTTCCGATGTCACCCATTGGCATGACTTCGATGAACGTCAGGTCCATATCCCGTTCGGCGCACCACGCCTGCAGGGTAAACAACTCGCTTTCGTTAAAACCAGCCAAAGCGACCGTGTTGATCTTAACGCGCAGTCCCGCCTTCTGGGCTGCGTCAATGCCGCGCATCACCTGCGGAAGGCGACCCCAGCGGGTGATTTCAGCGAACTTGTCGTCATCAAGTGTGTCGAGCGAGACGTTGATCCGGCGCACGCCCGCTGCATAAAGGTCGGCGGCATATTTCTCCAGCTGGGACCCGTTGGTGGTCAGTGTCAGCTCTTTGAGGGCGCCAGTTTCCAGATGGCGTGTCATCGCATCAAAGAAGGTCATGATGCCGCGTCGAACCAAAGGTTCGCCGCCTGTTATTCTAAGTTTTTCAACGCCTAAACGGATGAAGTTCGAGCAAAGTCTGTCGAGTTCTTCGAGCGTAAGAAGGTCCTTTTTGGGCAAGAACGTCATATTTTCAGACATGCAGTAAACACAGCGGAAATCGCATCGGTCTGTGACCGAAACCCGCAGATATGTAATCGCGCGTGCAAAGGGATCTATAAGTGGCGTTGTCATAACGTGACCGTACGGACGGGCAACAGCCCGCGCAAGGGAATTGCGCCCTCAATTCCCCCTCGACAGCGACTTTGGGCAAACGTAGGTTCTGGCGTATGAATAAGTTGTTTACAATCTCGGCCCTTGTTGGGCTTTCCGCTTGTGCGAATGGGTCCTTTAACTCTCCGTTTCAGAATGCTGATCCCGCGGTCGTCGCACCTGTTGCCGTCGCCGCTGTGACGCCTGATTTGTCGCCGTCATTGGGGGAGGCCTTTGCGCCTCCTGTTCGTCCGACCTTGGACAGAACCCAGACGCGCCCCGATTTTCCGCCGCCGCCATCCGCGACGGCGCGCACCGTTGAGCAGTTTGACACAACAACCGCCGAAGATCGTGCCGCCGCCATTGCGACACCCGTCAGCAGTGGTGAGCGACGTTTGGGCACGACTATTGCCAGCCTTGGCAGCCCCACTGATCCCGGGATTTGGTTCAAAACACCTTTGGTGGGCGAGGTGACCCAAGGTCGCGTGGTCTATAACGGTAATTCCGTCGCGGTTGAGCTGCGCCCCTCTGGCGGCGTTGTTGGTTCAGGCAGTCAGATTTCCTTGGCTGCGATGCGATTGATCGAAGCGCCCCTAACGGGGCTGCCGGAAGTGACGGTCTATGCCAACTAATGAGCCTAGCTGAATGTTGCGGTCCGCCTATGCCGTTTCCCGACAAGTCATTGATGACTTAGGGGAAAAGAATGCGGGGCTTATTTCAGCGGGTGTGGCGTTTTACGGGCTTTTTGCGATTTTCCCAGGCATCGCAGCAACTATTTCGTTGTTTGGCCTGTTTGCTGACCCCGTCGTGGTCGACAGCCAGCTTGATTTGATGTCCGGACTTATGCCGCCGGGCGTGTTCCGTTTGTTTGAGGCTCAGATAGATGGGTTGCTGAGTGCGGGCGGGGCGACGCTCGGTGTCACGACATTGATATCGATTGGTGTGGCGCTTTGGTCTGCGCGGACAGGTGTCGCGGCGCTTATCCGTGGGTTGAATGCTATTTTTGATCGACCTAACCGCGGCAGCATCAGACATCTTTTTGTGGCGCTCTTTATGACCATTTGCCTTGTCGGGATTTCAATTATTGCGCTGTTGATGGTCGTGGTTGCGCCTATTTTGTTGGCAGTTATCCCGTTCGAAACGGATAGTGCGCTTCTTTTAGAGGGCGTTCGCTGGTTGGTCGCGATTTTGGTGTTGTTGATGGGGTTGGGGGTTCTGTACCGCTATGGGCCAAATCGACGATTGTCGCGGCTGGGGTGGGTGACGCCCGGGGCTGTTTTGGTGGTGGTTCTATGGATCGCGATGTCGCTTGCGTTTACAGCCTACGTCACCAATTTCGGAACTTATAACGAAGTCTATGGTTCGATCGGTGCGGTTATCGCTTTGTTGATGTGGTTCTACCTAAGCGCGTATCTGATCTTGTTAGGCGGGGCCCTGAATGTGACGTTGGATCGCCGCAAACCCCTTTGAAACATACTGAAATACTTTGATTTACAAATGATTCGCGTAATGGAAATTTCCCCCTAGAAATAGTTAAGAAATCAACATATGGTATCTGCAATGTATATAACGCGGCAAAAAAGCCGTGAACATGAGGCGGAGTGAGTACCATGTCAGCGATTAATTTCGTTGTCCGTGATGTTGCGGGCAATATTTCCAGAGGATCTGTGGCCGGAGAAGGTGTTCCTTCTTCTTTGATTGTTGGGGCGGGGGCCGATGTGTCGCTGAACCTGAGCCAAGGTCAGATCCTTTCTTATACCCGTCAGGGTCAGGCGCTAGAGATCACGTTGGTCGACGGGCGTACGATTGTGATTGAAGGTTTCTTCACAATGGATGGCGTAAGCGAGAACGAATTGTTCCTGTCCGCCAATGGCTTCTTGACCGAAGTAGAGCTGAATGCTGGTGCTGGGTCTGACTATTATGCCACCTACACAGGTGGTGATGCGGCGATTGGTAAGTTCGCCACAAACGACGATTTGTACTTCATGCGTGATGCTGAGGTGATGCTGGCGGACTCATATGTTCCTCAGGATGATGGGGTCGGCATGCTTGGTGCGATGGCTCCTCTCTTTGGTTGGGGTGGTGCTGCGGCGGCTGCGGCTGCTGGTGCAGCGGTGCTGGTTTCTGGCGGCGGTGATGATGATGGCGTTGCTGCTCCGGTTGTTTCGGTTACGGCCGGCACGGAAGCTGCAGAGCATGTTGTGAACGAAGAAGATCACGCTGATGGCGTTGATATTAGTGGTTCGGGTACTCCGGGTGCGACTGTTGAGGTCGTGATCGATGGCGTAACTGAAACAACGACTGTTTCTGAGGATGGTGAGTGGACGGTCACTTTTGATCCTGAAGATGTTGCGACTGGTGAGTATGAGACGCCTGTTGAGGTCACGATCACTAATGACGGTGGGTCTACGACAGTTACTGATACCTTGATCGTAGACACGGTTATTGGTGTGGATGTCGAAGCCACTGGTGGCGCTGATGGGGTCATCAATGCTGCTGAATATGATGGTGGCGTTACGCTGACGGGTACTGTGACTGGCGGCGAAACTGTTGTCGTGACAATCGATGGTGTTGATTACAATGCCACGGTTACAGACGGCACGTGGACGCTCGATGTTGGTAGTGACGTAATGGGCGAGGGTGAATACACCCAAGAGATCACAATCACAGCAACTGATGCGGCGGGGAACTCTTCTTCCTCATCTGCGACGGTTGTCGTTGATACCGTCACAAGCGTCACCTTGGATACATCCGCAGTTGGCGGTTCCGACAATGTTGTAAACGGTTCTGAGCAGCCGGGCGGTGTAACCCTGACGGGGACAGCGCAGCCAGGTGCATCTGTTGTTGTGACAATGGGCGGTTATTCCCAAACCGTTACAGCAACGAGCGACGGCACATGGTCTGCGGATTATACCGCAGCGCAGGTTGGCACTGGCGAAACAACACATGACGTAACTGTTGTGGCAACAGATGCTGCGGGCAACACCGCATCTTCTTCCGGCACGGTTGTTGTTGATACTTATGTCAACGAACTGGAAATGACTTCCAACTCTTCTGGTGGTTCCGATAGCGTTGTTAACTTCAACGAATCCGGTGAGGCCATCACCATGACTGGTACCGTAGAGCCCGGTTCCACCGTAAGCGTAAACCTGCATGGCGTCGTTATGGCGGCCGCGGTTGATGCGGACGGAAATTGGTCTGTGACATACCCAGGCGGCACTCTTGAGGGTGGCGAATACGAAACATCCGTCACTGTGACGGCGACGGATGCAGCGGGTAATAGCTCGTCTATCTCCGAAGCGGTCAATGTTGATACGGTTGCTGGCGATCTTGCATTGTCCACACAGCCAATCGAGTTGGACGATGTTGTGAACTTCGACGAAGCAAGCGATGGCGTTGTGATCAACGGCACAGCAACACCAGGTCTGACTGTAACGGTTGGCTTTGGTGATGCGACGATGGATGTCTTGGCGCAAGCTGACGGCACATGGTCCGCGAACTTCCCAGCTTCACAAGTTCCTGCTGACACGGCCTCGGCGCCGATCACGGCCTCCATCACGGATGCTGCGGGCAACTACAAAGAAGTCAGCGACACTGTCGAAATCGATACAATCGTTCAACCACACGAATGGTCTGCGGCGCCTATCGAAGGTGACAATATCATCAACGCGGCCGAAGCTGCGAACGGTGTGACATTGTCTGGCACAACTGAGCCTGGTTCCTCTGTTGTTGTCGAATTCGGCGGTGAGACAGTGACTGTGATTTCCGGCGCAAGTGGCGCATGGAGTGCGAACTTCTCTTCCTCTTCGGTTCAAGCGAACTACGAGGGCACAGCTAACATGACAGCGACGGCAACGGACCCAGCAGGGAACGTGTCGGTCATCACAAGCACAGTTGAAGTCGATACGTGGGTTAACGAGCTTACAACGACTGATCCGGTTGAAGGCGACAACGTTGTTAACAACGCTGAAGCTGCGGATGGTGTAACACTGAACGGGACTGTTGAAGCGGGCTCTACGGTGAGTGTCGTTTACAACTACGGTTCCGGTTCCATCACACGTGAAGCGACTGTCGATAGCTCTGGCAACTGGTCTGTCACATACGACGCGGATGAGTTCCCAGCAGGCGAATACACAGCCAGCATCACAATCGGTGCTACGGACGCCAACGGCAACTACTCCGAGATCACGGATACCTTTGAGGTCGACACGGTTGCGCCAGACGCACCCGGTGTTGAAAGTGTTACGCTGACGGCTGACGGTGTCGAATACCTCGGTATCGATACAACGGACAACGACGTTACGGTCAGCGAAGTCACAGCTTCTGGTTCTGTGAACCAGCTTGCGGATCAAGACGACGGCGCGACGCTCCCATGGGGTGAAACACTGTTCAACTTCGACCCTGCTTTGTCAGATGGCACACACCTTGTGGTCAACGAAACTGACGGCTCCTCCAACTCAAACGCAACGTATGTTGTGATGGAAGAAACCGGAACGGATGTTGTTGATACGGGCGGTCTGGGCGATTTCGACATCGGTGCGATTGACCTGAGCTTTGCTAAGGACAGCGAACTGACGTTGGATGTTTCTACGCTCGAAGGTCTGTCTGATGTGGACAACAACCTTGTGATCCACGGTGGCGACGACGACTCCGTCACTCTGGCTGGCGCATCTAACAGCGGCCAGACAACAACGATCGATGGCAAGTCCTACGATGTCTACACAATGGGTGACGATGCTCAGATCTTCATCGAAGACGGCGTCAACGTGACCATCTAAGACCCACGCTCTCCTCGCGGTAGGGGAGGGCGCACGACACTTGCGGAGGGCCGGACCAACCGGCCCCCGCTCCGCAAAATATAAGCGAACTGGGGTATTGAGTGGGACAGGCTTTTAAAATCAAAACATCATTTGCAGCGCTTGTATGCTGCGGAGTTTTGAGCGGCTGCATGGCTGAGAATTTTGGTGGAGACATCGTTTCACGCGCAGGCGGCATTCTAGGAAATGATAACGCAGTTGCTGCCCCGTCAGATGATGCTGCTGCCTTGGATGGAGAGCTGTCCAACGGCGAACGGTCCGCCTTGATCGACGCTCTTCTTATTCGCCAATCTGTCTTGCCATCTGGCCCCTATGCTCAGGTGGCACAAAGCGTTCTAGAGGCAAACTCACGCGCAGCAGAGGCCGACTTGCGCGCCGCGATGCTGCGTGCAGAAGCCCGAGAACTGAACTGGCTCCCGTCCGTTGGCCCGTCTATTTCGTTGAGTTCTTTGGGATCTGTTGTTGCAGGTCTTTTGATCGATCAAACTTTGTTTGACGGTGGCGCGAAACGCGCCGAACGTGAATTCGCCCGCGCCGACGTCGAAGTCGCCGCTGTCGCTCTTGCTCAAGATACAAATGATCGCGTCTATCAGGCGCTAGATCTTTACTTGACCGCACAAGCCTCCGAAGCCCGCGCCGCCGTTAACGAAGGTGGCATGGCGCGGATGGAACGGTTTGAATACGTAATGTCAGAGCGTGTGAACGCAGGCATCAATGACCGCGCTGATTTGCAACTGGTGCAGCAAAAGCTGACACAGATGCGCTCGGACCTTCTAGAAGACCGCGAAAACGCAAACTCCGCCCGCGCCGAACTGGCCGCGATGTCAGCGACCCCGCTTGATGGTGTCTCCGGCATTTCTTCTTTGGGTGATGTTGTTGGCACCGCTCAACCGCTTGACGTGATGAAGACCCAAGCAGAAGGCACCCGTGGTCTTGCCGAAGCGCGCGCGCTTCAGGCTGGTTACATGCCAAATATTTCCGCGTCAGGTACCGTGGGCGTTAGTGACAGTGCTGGGATCAATGTTGGCATACCAAACGGCCTCGGTTTTGGTCGTGGTGCTGACATGGCTGCTATTGACGCAATGGGCGAAGCCGCAGAATTGCAGATCGCCGAGCAACGCGAAGACAGCGCCCGTGAAGTGGCCGCAGTTCAAGGGCAGATCACGTCCTTGCGCCGCCAGCAGGGCAATATCCAGACAATCATTTCGCAGGCGCAAGACAACTACACATTGTTCGAAGAACAGCTGCGTGCAGGCCAGCGGACTGTTCCAGAAGTCGTCGGCGTTTTCCGCACAAAGCTGGATGCAGAACGCGAAGCGGTTGCGTTGCGGTATGACCTTGCCCGCCAAGAACTGATCTTGGCACGCATTTACGGCACTTTGGTCGATGGAGATGACATATGAGCGGTCCGGTCCTTGCATTCGATATTAACGCCACCCGTGGCGGCAAGTTGACCCGCGTCGCCAAGCCAGAAGCAGAGACCGATGCGGCACCTGCCTCTAACGTCGAATTACCGATCCGAGCCGAAGTAGAACAAGTCGAACGGGCTATTGCAGCCCCAACGTCAACTGGCGATGACCGCTACAGCGACAAAGCCAAGTCACGTGCCGATCTAGCCGCGACCTACGCTGGACTTTTGGGCGTGGATATCGTGCGTTCTGACCTTCTTGAGGTGATGACCACCGAAGACGGTGACGACATTACACCGCGCGCCATCGCCAAGGCCCTCAAAGAGGCTGGCATGGTGACGTCCGTGGCGTTGGACGCCAAACCAACACCGGATCAGTGGCCCGCTTTGGTAGAGATGACCAGCGGTCAGATCTTGTTGATCTTGGATCAAACAGACGACACGTTCATCGTGTTCGACACCACATGCAAAGACAACCGCGCCGAAGTCAGCCTGACAGAATTCATGCCACATTTCAGCGGCTTGATCCTGCGTGCCGACATGGCCGTTAAAGACTTGGCCGCGAAACACGCCCGCAAAGGCAACAAAGCGCATTGGTTTTGGGGCGAGATGCTCCAGTTCCGCCGCCACCTTCTCGAGATCGCTCTGGGATCGTTCGTGGCAAACCTTTTGGCTGTCGCCGTCGCGCTATTTTCCTTGCAGGTCTATGACCGCGTTATTCCACACCAGTCCACCGCCACCCTTTGGGTGCTGGCGATTGGTGCTGGCCTTGCGATGTTGCTTGAAGCGGGTCTGCGGATTGCCCGTGCCCGTCTGATGGACGGGGCAGGGCGCAAGATTGAATTGCAGGTGCAAAGCCTGTTGATGGACCGCCTTTTGGGGATGCGTCGCGGCAAAGAGGGCCAAACGCCGTCCGGTCTGTTTTCCGCTGTGCGCGAATTCGGTTCCGTGCGGGAATTCTTTACCGCGTCCACCATCGGCACACTAACAGATTTGCCCTTTATTGTTCTGTTCTTGGCACTTGTGGCGTCCATTGGCGGCAATGTTGTCTGGGTTCTGTTTATCGGCGGAACGCTGATGGTTCTGCCGAGCTTCTTCTTGCAAAAGAAGATGATCGCGCTGACTCACCAGACCCAAGGGGCAAGTGCCAAATCCAACAAACTGCTTCACGAAGTCATTTACGAAGCCGACACGATCAAAGCACAACGCGGCGAAGATCGGTTCCGCCGTCTTTGGACGGAACTATCCGCTGTGTCCTCTCTTGCGACGTCCGAGCAACGTAAACTGGCCAGCACACTGACATTTTGGGCGCAAGGCGTTCAGCAGGCGACCTATGTTGCCGCGGTAGTTGCTGGGACGTTCATGGTGTTCACAGGTGAGTTCACCGTCGGTACGATCATCGCCGTCGGCATATTGACCAGCCGTACCCTTGGTCCATTGACCCAACTGGCCGCGACATTGGCGCGTTGGTCCAACGTCAAAGCCGCGCTCGAAGCATTGGGCGAAATCGCCGACGCTGAACAAGACCAAGAAGAAGACCGCACATATCTACGTCGTGAAACCATGAAGGGCGGCTTTGAGCTGCGCGACATCGCGTTTTGTTACAACGAAGACAGCGGCCAGACACTGGATATTCCGGGCCTCAAGATCGAACCGGGTCAGCATATTGCTGTGCTTGGGTCCAACGGGTCCGGCAAGTCAACGATGTTGAAATTGTTGTCTGGTATTTACCGTCCGACCAAAGGTCGTGTTCTGATTGATGGCGTTGATATGGGGCAGGTGATGCCGCGCGATCTGCGCCGTTCGATTGGCTACCTTAGCCAAGAAGTGCGCCTGTTCTCTGGCACGCTGCGCGAAAACCTGAACCTGACTTTGCTGGAACGCGATGATGACCGCCTGTTGGCGGCGCTTGATTTTGCGGGCCTTGGTCAGTTTGTTCGCAACCACCCCAAAGGGCTGGACCTTGAGATTTCTGATGGCGGCGAAGGTCTTTCCATTGGTCAGCGTCAATCCATCGGTTGGGCGCGGCTTTGGTTGCAGGACCCAAAAGTATGCCTGTTGGACGAACCAACAGCGGCTCTGGACCAAACGCTTGAGGCGACCTTGGTTAGCCGTCTTGAAACATGGCTGAAAGGGCGCACCGCGATCATCGCGACACACCGTGTTCCGATCCTCGAACTTACACAGCGTACTGTCATCCTGCAGAACGGCCGTTTGGCTGTGGATGGCCCCCGTCAAGAAGTGCTGGCGCACTTGCAGAAAAACAATAAGAAAGCGAGCGCCTGATGGTTACCTTTACCGACGAATTCGAAAGCCGTGCACGTGGTCCTAGCCTGCTGATCTGGCTGATCGGTGTAACCGTTCTGGTGTTTATCCTTTGGGCAAAATTTGCATCCATCGATGAAATCGTTCGGGCCAATGGGTCGATTGTTTCTGCCTCCCGCCCGCAGATCATTCAAAACCTCGAAGGCGGTATCTTGGCTGAACTTCTGGTTGCCGAGGGCGACTCCGTTGAGCCGGGCGATGTGCTGGCGCGTCTGCGTGGCACACAGTTTGAGACTTCGGTGACAGATCTGCGCGAACAAGTGATAGCAGCCGAAATTCGCCGCCTGCGTCTTGATGCAGAAATCAGCGGCATGTTTGATTTTGAAGTGCCTGAGGCCATCGCATCCTTTAGCCCCGATATGGTGGCCAGTGAACGTGCGCTGTTGAACGCCCGTCAGTCCGACTACGTTAGCCGCACAGAAGGCGCGCAAGCGATTGTCACTGAAACCCGCCGCGAACTCGGCGTGATGGAAGATTTGTACAACCGTGACATCGCAGCCCTGATCGAGGTCACCCGCGCCCGCAAGGCGAACTCTGACGCCCTTAACACTTATAACGAAATCGTCACCCGTGCGGAACTCGATCGCGCGTCTGAACATTCCGAAGTGCTGTCTGTCCTTGCGACGCTGCGCCAAGACCTGCGTGTTGCAGAAGACCGATTGGATCGCACGATCATCACAAGCCCAATGCGTGGGATCGTCAACAACCTTGGCGTGACAACAATCGGTGGTGTTATTCGACCCGGCGAAGAGATTTTCCAGATCATCCCGCTGGATGACGAGCTGTTCGTAGAAGCCGAAGTGTCCCCATCTAATATTGCCAATGTTATCCCGGGGCAGGCGGCAACGATTAAGCTAAGCGCTTATGACTACACGATTTATGGCACTCTGTCGGCTGAGGTTTACCTGATTTCTGCGGATACGTTTGAAGATGAACGCGACCCCAACGCACCGCCGCACTACCGCGTAACGTTGCGTGTGGACACAACAGATCTGGGGCCACGTGAATCACAGATCGAAGTCCGTCCGGGCATGCAGGCAAACGTGGAATTGCACACCGGTTCCAAGACCGTTCTGCAATATCTGACCAAGCCGCTGTACCGCTCTCAGGAGGCGCTGCGCGAGCCATAGGCGAACCGCACCATTTAATTTGCAACTGGTTGAATTCAGTCTGTCGGATGCTTTTATCTAGCACCTGCTCAAACCCCGTGTGGCCCCCTTGTAGCCCCCGAAATGCACCACTAAGGTTTGCGTAACGAATATCCCATACACGGGCGCGAAGTCGCCCCAATTCTAAAGGCCGAAGCTATGCATGATCCTGTCGAAACCTACATGAACCTCGTGCCGATGGTGGTCGAACAGACCAGCCGTGGCGAACGTGCCTATGATATTTTCAGCCGCCTGCTGAAAGAACGGATTATCTTTGTAAATGGCCCCGTCCACGACGGCATGAGCCAGCTTATCGTGGCACAGCTTCTGCACCTCGAAGCAGAGAATCCGAAAAAAGAAATCTCCATGTACATCAACAGCCCCGGTGGCGCTGTGCATGCCGGCATGAGCATCTATGACACCATGCAGTATATCCGCCCCAAGGTTAGCACGCTGATCTGCGGTATGGCGGCCTCAATGGGGTCCGTAATTGCTGTTGGTGGCGAAAAAGGCATGCGGTTCTCGCTGCCAAACTCCGAAATCATGGTGCACCAGCCGTCTGGCGGGGCGCAAGGTAAAGCCTCTGACATTCTGATTTCAGCGCGTCACATCGAACAGACACGTGAACGGATGTACAAACTTTACAACAAACATACTGGCCAATCCGCGAAAGTGATCCGTGAAGCATTGGATCGCGACAGCTGGATGACACCCGAAGAAGCCAAAGACTGGGGCCATATCGACGAGATCGTCGAAAGCCGTGGCAAAATGGACGACGATTCATAAGCCACTTGGCGTCTTTTTGACATTGTGGACCAATTCGGGCTGCCTTAGGATGACTTCCAAAGCAGCCCGAAACACATTTAGCGCCCACCCGCATGAGGGATTTGGCCAAGGGATATTGACATGACGACCACGTCTGGCGGTGACAGCAAGAATACCCTCTACTGCAGCTTTTGCGGTAAGAGCCAGCATGAGGTGCGCAAGCTGATCGCAGGCCCAACGGTCTTTATTTGCGATGAATGTGTAGAACTCTGCATGGACATTATTCGCGAGGAAACCAAATCCTCCAGCTTGAAGTCCAGCGAAGGGGTCCCAACGCCCCTCGAAATCAGTCAGGTGCTCGACGATTACGTCATCGGTCAGGCCCACGCCAAACGCGTGTTGTCCGTTGCGGTTCACAACCA
Organism: Octadecabacter algicola; assembly: GCF_021532625.1. GTDB lineage: Bacteria > Pseudomonadota > Alphaproteobacteria > Rhodobacterales > Rhodobacteraceae > Octadecabacter > Octadecabacter algicola. Next base: position 979,929 of record NZ_JAKGAR010000001.1, on the reverse strand, counting down.
CTATAAGCGTTTGAACCACGCCGACAAATCCGACATCGAATTGGCGAAATCCAACATCATGCTGATCGGCCCGACGGGTTGCGGTAAGACATTGCTGGCCCAAACATTGGCGCGCATTCTGGATGTGCCGTTCACAATGGCCGACGCGACGACCCTGACCGAAGCCGGTTATGTGGGCGAAGACGTTGAAAACATCATCCTGAAATTACTTCAGGCGTCTGAGTACAACGTCGAACGCGCACAGCGCGGCATCGTCTACATCGACGAAGTCGATAAGATTACTCGTAAATCTGACAACCCGTCCATCACCCGTGATGTATCCGGTGAAGGCGTGCAGCAAGCCCTCCTGAAAATTATGGAAGGCACCGTAGCCTCCGTTCCTCCACAGGGGGGGCGTAAGCACCCGCAGCAGGAATTCTTGCAAGTCGACACAACAAATATCCTGTTTGTTTGCGGTGGCGCATTTGCGGGCCTCGACAAGATTATCGCTCAGCGCGGCAAAGGTGCTGGCATGGGCTTTGGTGCCGAAGTACGCGGCCCTGATGATCGCGGTGTTGGCGAAATTTTCACAGACCTCGAACCAGAAGATTTGCTGAAGTTCGGCCTGATCCCTGAATTTGTTGGTCGTTTGCCTGTTATCGCGACGCTTGAAGACCTCGATGAGGACGCGCTTGTCACGATCTTGAGCCAGCCAAAGAACGCGTTGGTCAAACAGTACCAACGCTTGTTCGAACTCGAGGACGTCACGCTGACGTTCACCGACGACGCGCTGACTGCGATTGCCAAACGCGCGATCGAACGCAAGACAGGTGCACGTGGCCTGCGCTCCATCATGGAAGACATCTTGCTTGATACGATGTTTGACCTTCCTGGCATGGACACAGTGACCGAAGTTGTCGTGAACGAAGAAGCCGTTGGCCCAGATGCGTCACCGCTGATGATCCACGACGACAGCAAAAAAGAAGCCGAACCAGCGTCAGCCGGCTAATGCGCATCAAACGAATCCACTCCGGCGGAGAGTTCGAAGGCAAGATCGGCTATTGCCGTGCGGTTGTCGCTGGTGGATTCGTCCATGTTGCTGGAACTGTGGGGCAGGGCGATGACGTGGTCACTCAGTGCGCGTCGGCGCTCGATGTCATCAAGGCTGCACTTGCCGAGGCGGGCACAAGCCTCGAAAACGCTGTGCGGGTTAACTACTACCTTCCCGACGCCGCAGAATTCGAACCCTGCTGGCCGCTTTTAAGCGCGGCATTTGGTGAAAACCCACCCGCCGCGACAATGATCGAGTGCGGTTTGATTGACCCAAAGTACCGGATCGAAATCGAAGTGACCGCACTCGCGGGATAGTGCCGATAGGCAGCACAGGCCCTCTGGACCTTGGCGGCTTTATCGGGCATCACCACACTAAGCAATTCGGAGCGATAGCCATGGGCGCCCTTAACTTTATCAAACGCATTTTCACTTGGTGGGACGGGCAGACCCTTGGCACCCAGCTGTGGACTTGGCGCAATGGTAAAAAGGTCGGCGAAGATGAGGCCGGCAATATCTATTACACCAACGCCAAAGGCGATCGTCGCTGGGTGATCTACAACGGTGAAGTTGAAGGGTCCCGCGTGAGCCCTGACTGGCACGGTTGGCTGCATCACACGTTCGACGAGACACCGGATCAGTTGACGCATAAGTCATGGGAAAAGCCCCATGTCGAAAACCTGACTGGTACGGCTGCGGCCTACGCGCCGGCCGGCTCCTTGCGTCGCAAAGACCCAGCACCACGCAGCGATTACGAAGCGTGGACGCCGGAGTAATCCATGCGTGAAAACACCACAGAAGTTGTCGTCGGCGCTGCCGTTCTTGCAACCGCCATTGGTTTTTTGTGGTTTCTCCTCAGCGCCACAGGGTTAAGCAGTGGCACGCCGGGCATGACGCTACAGGCCAATTTTCGATCCGCAGAAGGGTTGAGCGTTGGCACAGACGTTCGTCTTGCTGGTGTTTCCATTGGCACTGTCGATGGGCTGGACCTCAACATCGAGACTTACCGTGCAGAAGCTTCATTCGCGATTAACGAAGGCATCGTGATTCCAGACGATAGCGCGGCTGTCGTCGCATCCGAAGGCCTATTGGGCGGCACATTTGTTGAAATCGTCCCCGGTGGTTCGTTTGAAATGTTTACAGACGGCGCGTTGATCGAAGACACGCAAGGCGCAGTGAGCCTGATCCAATTACTGATGAAATTCGTCAGCGGAGACGAGGCGTGAAAGCGGTTCTGACAGCATTGGCGTTTCTCGTGGCCGTGGCTGCTCCTGCATCTGCGCAACAGGCCACTTCGGCACCAGGTGGTACACTGCGTGTGCTGGATAAGATCACGGGCCGCACGATAGACATGGACTTTCGCAATGGTCAGACACAGGTCGTGGGCCTGCTCGCGATCACGATGAGCGAATGCCGCTACCCGAGTGGAAACCGCTCGGGGGACGCCTATGCGCTTCTCACAGTTGTCTATAGCAATGCTGCCGATCCCGTTTTTCGCGGTTGGATGATCGCTTCGGCCCCCGCACTGAATGCGTTGGACCACCCACGCTATGACGTTTGGGCGTTGCGCTGCAGCAGCGAATAAGGGTCCGTTACACTGCCTTGGCGATCAAACGCAGCATCTTCTTTTAGAGCGGCGCTTAGACTTGCGCGATAGGCAGCGCGAGAGATTTCGAGCCCCCCCAAACTCGCCAAATGTGGTGTGATGAACTGCGTATCAAACAGGGTGAATCCGCCAACGCGCAAACGATCCACCAAATAGGCCAGCGCCAGTTTGGACGCATCGGTTCGTGTGCTGAACATGCTTTCCCCAAAAAACGCACCACCCAAAGCAATTCCAAAGACGCCACCGACCAATGTTTCCCCATCCCAAACCTCGACCGAGTGAGCCACGCCGCCGCGGTGGAGCTGACCATAGAGATCGGTGAGCATATCATTGATCCATGTCTCGTCACGGGTCGCACAGCCAGTAACAACGCCGTCGAAATCTTGGTCAAAGGTGACTCGAAACCGGTTTGAGCGGATCGTTTTGCGCAAAGATCGAGAGATATGAAAAGCGTCCAAAGGCAAAATGCCCCTATGACGGGGGTCCACCCAGAAAACATCATCATCATCGCGGTGTTCTGCCATCGGGAACACCCCGTTGGCATAGGCAGACAGTAAAAGTTCCGGTGTTAACGTCGTGGTCATAATGGCCCTATTTCACGCCACGGTTGTTGCATGATTGGCGGGCTTCGTAAATAATTCTCGCGAACATACAAAGGGTTAAGTCATTGGGTTTTTTCGATTTCATCGCTGATCTGCCGCATTATCAGGATCACACAGCACCGGTTCCGCGGATGAACAAGCGATATGAGGCGTTGATAGCGCCCTTTGCGGATGAAATTGACGGTGCACGGGTGCTTGATCTCGCGTCTCACGATGGACGTTGGTGCTATGCCTTTGCAGGGGCGGGGGCTGTGTCTGTTGTCGGGATCGAAGGGCGCCAAGAGATGGTGGATAAATTCCCTGACTTCCCGGATGCAGACCTACGCGACAAGATCGAGTTGCGTGTCGGTGATCTGTTTGAAGGCATGGAAGCCGCGATCAAAAACGGTGAAACCTATGATGTCGTTGGAGTATTCGGCATTCTATATCATGTGATGGACCATTTCCGCTTGTTCCAATTGGTACGGAAATTGCAGCCGAAACTGGTGATCGTGGACAGCGAATTTATGATGCGACCCGCGCCGATGATGATGCTGAAAACTGAACGCACATCCAATGTGTTGAACGCCATTCCGCAGTTTGAAGGGCAAGAACGGGCCATCAAGGCTGTACCAAGTTTCAAGGCGATGGATCACATCGCCGAAGCCTTAGGATACAAAACGGAGTGGGTGGATTGGGACGCCCGCGCCAAAAATGATCGGCGCGGGGTCTCTGATTATTATCGCGAGAAAGACATGCGGCGCGGCACTTGTGCACTGCGTCCTATGACGTCTTAAGCGAGGTTTTCTTCCAACCAGTGTTCCAGCCAGTGGATGTTGTAATCCCCTGTTAACACGGCGCCTTCTTGCAAAAGAGCGTGAAACAACGGCACGGTCGTATCCACGCCATCTACGATCAATTCACCCAAGGCCCGTGCCAGACGCGCCAACGCTTCGGGGCGGTCGCGGCCATGTACGATCAGCTTGCCAATCAAGCTGTCGTAGTAGGGCGGGATTGAGTAGCCATCATACAGCGCCGAATCCATGCGAACGCCCAGCCCGCCGGGTGCGTGGAACTGCGTGATTTTACCTGGGCAAGGCGAGAAGTTTGGAAGTTTTTCAGCGTTGATGCGAACCTCAATGGCGTGGCCACGGATTTTCAGATCATCCTGCGTGAACGACATTGGCAACCCAGCCGCGACGCGGATTTGTTCGCGCACGAGGTCTTGGTCAAAAATCGCTTCCGTTACAGGGTGTTCCACCTGCAAACGCGTGTTCATCTCAATGAAATAGAACTCGCCCTTTTCGTAAAGGAACTCGATCGTGCCAGCGCCGATGTAGTTGATGCGTGCACAAGCGTCCGCGCAAACCTTACCAATCGCTGCACGTTCTTCAGGTGTAATGCAGGGGCCGGGGGCCTCCTCGAACACCTTTTGGTGGCGGCGCTGCAAGGAACAGTCGCGTTCGCCAAGGTGAACGGCGTTGCCTTTGCCATCGCCAAACACCTGAATTTCGATGTGGCGCGGTGTGGTCAGATATTTTTCGATGTAGACATCAGGGTTGCCGAAGTTCGACTTGCCCTCGGCACGTGCCGTCTGGAATGCCGATTTCATTTCTTCAGCAGAATTGGCGACTTTCATCCCTTTGCCACCGCCACCAGCGGTGGCTTTGATGATGACCGGATATCCGAACTCTTCGCCAATTTTCAAAGCGTCTTCAACGGTGTCGACACCGCCTTCTGACCCAGGAACACAGGGCACGCCAAGGGCCTTCATGGTGTCCTTGGCTGTAATCTTGTCACCCATCGTACGGATGTGTTCTGCTGTCGGACCAATGAACGTAAGTCCATGATCTTCAACGATTTGTACGAACTGAGCGTTCTCGGACAAGAACCCGTAACCCGGGTGAATGGCCTGTGCTCCCGTGATCTCACAAGCGGAGATCAAGGCAGGAAAGCTTAGGTAGCTTTGTGGGGACGCGGGTGGTCCGATGCATACACTTTCGTCTGCCATGCGCACATGCATGGCGTCGGCGTCTGCAGTGGAATGAACTGCGACCGACCCGATGCCCATTTCGCGACAGGCACGAATGACACGCAGGGCGATTTCGCCACGGTTCGCGATGAGGATTTTATCAAACATGGCCATGTTATTCCCGTGGCCCCTATTCGACGATCATCAAGGGGGCACCGAATTCCACAGCGGATCCGTCGGCGACGACGATGCGCTTAACCGTGCCAGAGGTCGGCGCGGGAATGTGGTTCATGGTTTTCATGGCTTCGATAATCAAAAGCGTGTCGCCTTCGTTGACAGTGTCGCCAACTTTTACAAAGGCAGGCGCGTCTGGTTCGGGTGCCATATAGACGGTGCCGACCATCGGAGATGTCACTGCACCTGGCAGGCTTGCAGGATCCGCGCTTGCCTCGGGGGCAGCGGCGGCGGGGGCTGCTGGTGCTGCCGTTGGGACCGGAGCCGCAGCAACAGGGGCGGCGGCAATCTGGCTGACCACTTGGGTCGCCTGATGGCGGCTAACCCGCACGTTCAAACTATCGCTTTCGCCGTACTCGCGTTTGACCTGAAGTTCTGTCAGGTCGTTTTCGCGAAGCAATTCAGCCAGCGCTTGGATAAAGCTAACGTCGGTGTCTTGAGGCGTCTTTTTTGTCATTTTTTTCCCAGCTCTTTGCCTATCGTTGGTGCGATTGCGGTGCTGTTATCGCAATCAATGCCAAACACCTACACCAAGGTGGCGAGAGGGGGAAGCGCGGCAAACGGGGAAAATTACGTGGCGTTAACGCAGTCAACTTTCTTTGGGGGTGGATTGCTCTGTGGCATCCTGTTTTTCGGGCAACATAGTAATGCCATATGGCTTTAGGACCCGTTCGGCAGATGAAACGCCCGATGTGTCCAGTTTTGGCGCAACTTCTTTATCGGAAATCAACGCTTTGCTGACCAACCCGGTCTGCGATTGGTTTGCTGGCATCGGAAACGCCACTTCTGGGCTTGGGTCATTTGCGATAGCCGCAACGTCCGCCGAGGCACGACCATCTTGTTCAACAGGGGGAGGGACCGTTTGCGTTGCTGTCGGCGCGGTGGCGAGTTGAGCCACTGTGTTTGGAAGTTCCATTTCTTAAGCTCCAATACTCAAAAGGAGCCCCCACCAATGAAAATATGGGGTGCGAGGCCTTAAGAAAGTATGAAGCAGACGTAGAAAAAGCCGCGCAGGCACATGCTGCGCGACTTTTTTGTTACCAAAGCGGTGGTCTTAGTCGGATTTATTCATCCGGTTTTCGATCAGATCATCCACAACCGACGGATCCGCCAATGTGGATGTATCCCCCAAGGCACCAAAGTCGTCTTCTGCAATCTTGCGCAAGATTCGGCGCATGATTTTGCCTGAACGGGTCTTTGGCAATCCGGGGGCCCATTGGATCAGGTCTGGTTTTGCGATTGGGCCAATCTCGGAACGAACCCAAACCTCGAGCTCCTTGCGCAGTTCTGGAGTTGGTTCTTCGCCGTTCATCAAAGTGACGTAAGCGTAGATGCCTTGGCCTTTGATGTCGTGCGGATAGCCAACAACGGCGGCTTCGGCGACTTTGACGTGCGCCACAAGAGCAGATTCGACTTCTGCGGTGCCCATGCGGTGACCGGATACGTTGATCACGTCATCCACGCGGCCCGTGACCCAGTAATCGCCATCTTCGTCACGTTTGCAGCCGTCCCCAGAGAAGTAGTAGCCAGCGTAATCGCCGAAGTACGTTTTCTCAAAGCGTTCATGGTCGCCGTAGACGGTCCGCATTTGGCCCGGCCAGCTGTCTTTGATGCAAAGAACGCCTTCGACGCCGTTGCCTTCGATTTCGACGCCAGATTGTGGGTCCAGAACCACGGGCTGAACTCCGAAGAATGGTTGCTGTGCGGCACCCGGCTTCAATGTTGTTGCTCCGGGGAGGGGGGTCAGCATGTGACCGCCTGTTTCTGTTTGCCAGAAGGTATCCACAATCGGGCAGTTTCCTTTGCCAACCACTTCGTTGTACCAGTTCCAAGCTTCAGGGTTGATCGGTTCACCCACGGACCCAAGAATGCGCAGGTCGGACAAGTCATGCTTTTCAACCCAGTCGTTACCAGCGCCCATCAGGGCGCGAATAGCTGTCGGCGCCGTGTAAAACTGGTTGACCTTATGCTTGGCACAAACTTCCCAGAAACGACCCGCGTCAGGGTAAGTTGGAACACCTTCAAACATGATCGTTGTCGCACCGTTCGCCAGTGGACCGTACACGATGTAGCTGTGTCCGGTGACCCAACCAACGTCAGCGGTACACCAGAAAATGTCGCCGTCGTGATAATCAAACGTGTATTGCTGCGTCATCGCCGCATAAACGAGGTATCCACCCGTCGTGTGAACAACACCCTTTGGCTGACCTGTAGAACCAGACGTATATAGAATGAACAGCGGGTCTTCTGCGTTCATCTCTTCTGGTTTTTGGTAGTCGTCAGCCTCAAGCAACATGTCATTGTAGCTATAGTCACGATCGGTCCATGTGGTCTGCTCACCGGTGCGTTTCACAACAAGACATTTGACGCTCTCTTTGCAATGCAGCAGTGCCGTATCACAGTTAGATTTCAATGGGGTAGAGCGACCACCACGTGGCGCGTGGTCAGCCGTAATGACAACTTTGGCGTCAGATCCGTTGATCCGTGCGCCAAGCGCGTCTGCCGAAAAGCCAGCGAAAACGATTGAGTGGATCGCACCGATCCGCGCACAGGCCAACATGGCGTAGGCGGCTTCTGGGATCATCGGGAGATAAAGGACAACACGGTCGCCTTTGCCTACGCCCAATTCCTGAAGGATATTTGCCATCTTACAAACGTGAACTTGAAGTTCAGCATATGTGATGTGCATGGATTCTGTTGTGTTTGGATCATCCGGTTCCCAGATGATCGCCGTCTGATCACCACGAGTCGCAACGTGGCGGTCCACGCAGTTGGCGCTGACGTTCAGCGTGCCGTCTTCAAACCATTTGATATCGATATTGCCCGGCTCAAAGGACGTATTCTTTACCTTGGTGTAGGGCTTGATCCAGTCAATACGCTTGCCGTGCTCACCCCAGAACCCTTCTGGGTCGGACACTGACTTAGCATACATTTCAGCATAGCCAGCAGCGTCGATATGGGCGCGTTTGGCAACTTCTGCGGTGGGGGGGTAGGTCTTTGACATGGGCGTTCCTTAGGTCGAAAGAGCAATAGGGAACCCGTATGGAATGCATATGGAAACCATATGGGTACGGTATGGTAATTGCGGGGCCAAGGTGACCCCGCAATATGATCAGATAGCGAGGTACTTGGAGCGAAGAGCTTCGTCTTCGAGCACTTCTTTTGCAGAGCCGTCATAGACGACCTTACCAATGTCGAGGATCACAGCGCGGTCAGCCAGCTTAAGCGCGGCAACGGCGTTCTGCTCAACGATCACTGTTGTGATACCTTGGTCGCGGATCAGTTCCAGTGTTTTGGCAATTTCCTGAACGATAACAGGGGCGAGGCCCTCGTATGGTTCATCCAGAAGCAGAACTTTGATGTCCCGGCATAGGGCCCGAGCGATGGCAAGCATCTGTTGTTCACCACCAGAAAGCGTCACGCCTTCTTGACTGCGGCGTTCTTTAAGGCGCGGGAACAGGTCGTAAACGCGGTCCAAAGACCAACCCTTAGGTGGTGCGATTTGCGCCAGCTTGAGGTTCTCTTCCACGGTCAGACCGGGAATAATGTTACGATCTTCCGGCACCAGCTGAATACCAGCCTGCGATGCTTCGTGTGACCGCATCTCGTGAAGTGGTTTGTGGTCCAGCCAGATCTCACCGTGCTTCAGTTGGGGATCATCCATTCGTGCGATTGTGCGCAAAGTGGATGTTTTGCCCGCACCGTTGCGGCCCAGTAGGGCGAGAATTTCGCCTTCGTGGATATCAAAGCTAACGCCCTGAACGATGTAGCTTTCGCCGTAGTAAGCTTCGATGTCCCAAACGCTAAGGAATTTAGGAGCAGTCGCAGCCATATTCCGGTTTTTGTTAAAGGAGCCTTCGGCGTCCAGATGTTCAACGTGTGTCATAATAATTCCTTAGACCTGCGCTTCGCCAAGGTAGGCTTCGCGGACTTTTGGGTGACCTTTGATGTTGTCTGGCGTGTCTTCGACCAGTGGCGTACCTTGGGCAAGAACAGTGATCCGCTCCGCCAAAGAGAACACAACGTTCATGTCGTGTTCGATGATCGCCATTGTCACACCACGTTCCTTACGGATCGTTTTCAGCAACTCAATCGTGTTTTCCGTATCTGCACGGGCCATGCCGGCTGTTGGTTCATCGAGCAACAGTAGGCGAGGTTCCTGCACCAGACACATGGCCATCTCGAGGCGACGTTTGTCACCACGGGACATGGACGATGCGGTCATCTCGCGCTTATCGAGCATTTTCACTTCGTCCAACATGGCTTCGGCTTTTTCGATCATGTCGGATTCGTGACGAACGCTTTCGATGGCATGCATACGGAATGCACCATCACGTTTCGCAAAGCACGGGATCAACATGTTTTCCATAACGCTGAGGTCCGCGAAGATCTCAGGTGTTTGGAAAACGCGGCTGATGCCCATCTGGTTGATTTCGTGCGGCTTGCGCCCCAGAACCGACTGCCCGTCAAACACGACCGAACCGGAATCTGGGATCAATTTACCAACCAACACGTTGAGGAGGGTGGATTTACCGGCCCCATTCGGGCCGATAATTGCGTGGCAGGTGTTTTCTGCAACATCAAGGTTCACATCACCAAGGGCTTGCAGACCACCGAAGCGTTTGTTCACGCCTTTTACTGAAAGTAGTGCCATTGTTTCGGCTCCTTATTCTGCGGGCTTGCTGGCGCCGTCAGGCGTTTCAGCGTTTTTGGTGCGGCGGAACTTAGCGGCGATACGTTGACCACCTTCTACGAGACCACCAGGAAGGAAGATCACGACCAACATGAACATGATGCCAAGTGTCAGGTGCCAGCCTTTACCGATGAACGGATAGACAAAGGCAACCATCGCATCTTCAAGACCATCAGGCATGAAGGCGAACCATTCGTGCAGGATGTCTTTGTTGATCTTGGACACGATGTTTTCCATGTACTTGATGAAACCCGCGCCGAGAACTGGACCTAGCAGAGTACCAGCACCGCCAAGGATGGTCATGATCACGACCTCACCGGAGGCTGTCCAGAACATGCGTTCTGGGCCAACTTGGGTATCCATCGCAACCATCAGGCCACCCGCCAAACCAGCAAACATGCCGGAGATGACAAACGCGGAGAGCGTGTAGCGCTTTGGCGTCAGACCCGTGTAGTTCATCCGTTGCTGGTTGGACTTAACAGCCCGCAGCATGATCCCGAAAGGGGAGCGGAAGATACGGATACTCAGGTAGAACGCGACCAGCATAAAGGCAGCGGCGATGTAGTAACCAAGGTTGAATGTGAACAACCAGCTGCCGATGTTGAGCTCAAACGAATTGCCCATCTCAGCCCCGAAAAGGTTCGCGCGGCCGATGCTGCCATCTGTAGGTCCACCAATCAAAGGATTGTCGGTGTTCTTGATCTGAAGGCCTGTTTCACCACCGGTGATAGGCGTCAGAACGGAGTAGGCGAGGGCATAAGACATCTGCGCAAAAGCCAATGTCAGGATCGAGAAGTAGATACCCGAGCGGCGCAGTGACACATAGCCGACCACAAAGCTAAAGGCACCTGCAACGATGATCGCAAAGACGATCCCTGGAAGAACGTTCAGGGTAATCAGCTTCAGCGACCAGATCGCTGCGTAGGAACCGACACCCAGAAAAGCGGCGTGTCCAAAGCTGAGGTAGCCAGTGAGGCCGAACAGCAGGTTAAACCCAATCGCAAAGATACCGAAGATCACGAAACGCTGCATCAAGTCGGGGTAACCCGCGTTGAACTGCGCCATAGCAGAACCTTCAGGGAAGGGGTTGAGAATAAAGGGCGCGAAAACGACAAGCCCGATGACGATCAGCATAAGTTTGCTGTCTTGTTTAGTTAGTCCGAGCATGGGTTTAGTCCTCCATCACGCCTTTGCGACCCATCAGGCCACGAGGGCGGGTCAACAAGATAACGATTGCGACAAGGTAGATGATGATTTGGTTGATACCTGGAAGGATATCGACGACGACGGGCATCGAGGCAAAGCTTTCCAGAATGCCGAGCAGGAAGCCTGCAGCAACAGCACCAGGCAGCGAGCCCATGCCGCCCACAACCACCACAACAAAGCTGAGAACCAAGAAGTCCATGCCCATATGGTAGTTTGGAGCAACAATAGGCGCGTACATAACACCGGCAACACCTGCGACCGCGGCTGCAAGGCCGAACATGAATGTAAAGCGTTTGTCGATGTCGATGCCCAGAAGGCCAACTGTCTCACGGTCAGCCATACCGGCACGCACAACCATCCCGAAGGTGGTGAACTGCAAGAAAGCGAACACAGCGGCGATGATAACAGCGGAGAAGAAGAAGTAGACCAAGCGCCAGTACGGATACATGATCGCGTTGGCTTCGTAGCCAAGGAACACACCGAAATCCAAAGAGCCTTTGAACGCCTCAGGGGCAGGGGTCTGGATCGGGTTTGCTCCGAAGAAGTACTTGATGATTTCCTGCAAAACGATGGCAAGGCCGAAGGTCACAAGGATCTGATCCGCGTGTGGGCGCTTGTAGAAGTGCTTGATCAAGCCGCGTTCCATGATGAACCCGACACCGATCATAACCGGAATAGAGAACAGGATCGCCAAAGGCACAGCCCAGTCCATAATGGCGGCGCCGGCGGCTTCACCAAAAATGTCTTGGACGTAGAACACTTTGTTCATCGCGGGATTGCCCAGAAAGTCCAGGCGGTCAGGATCGGCAACTTCGTGCGACGATGACAAAAGACGTGACAGGATAACGGCACAGAAAGAGCCCAGCATGAACAACGCGCCGTGCGCAAAGTTCACAACACCGAGCGTGCCGAAAATGAGGGTCAGACCAAGAGCAATCAGCGCATAAGCGGAGCCCTTGTCTAGACCGTTGAGAATTTGAACGATGATCTGGTCCATGGACGGCGCCTCGGTTCAGGAGAAATAGGAAAGGGGGGTGCAACGTTTTGGTGTGGATGCGCGACCAAAGCCGCGCATCCGAAGTGTTTTGAGAACAGTCGCTTACGCGCCGTTGTTACACTCACCGAGGGTGGCTTCAGCGCCGCCCATCTGTGGGTGATCTGGCTCGTACATAACCTGATCAACAGGTGTGACTTCGACGATCTCAAGAAGGTCGAACTCGGACTCTGGGTTCTCTTTACCCTTCACAACGAGCACGTCTTTGAAGCACTGGTGGTCTGCGCCACGGTAAAGTGTCTTACCGTTGCCCATGCCGTCGAATTCAAAGTCTTCGAGAGCTTCAGCAACCGCACAAGGTGCGAAAGAGCCAGCACGTGTAACAGCATCTGCATACAGAAGTGTCTGTACGTAGCATGTGTGTGCAGCCTGGGATGGTGGGAAGCCGTACTTAGTACCGAAGGAACGAACGAACGCTTGGGAACCTTCATCCTGCAGGGACCAGTGCCAGCCAGTGGAACCAAGGATACCCTTGATGTTTTCACCGGCACCACGTGCCATCAAACGAGAGAACAGTGGAACAACGATTTCGAAGTTTTGGCCATTGGCCTGAGCTTCACGAAGACCGAACTGAACAGCAGAAGTCAAAGAGTTGACCATGTTCCCGCCGTAGTGGTTCAGAACCAGAACGTCAGCACCTGAGTTCAGAACAGGTGCGATGTAGGAGGAGAAGTCTGTCTGTGTCAGTGGTGTTTTGACAGAGTTTACAGTTTCCCAACCAACAGCTTCTGTAGATGCGCGGATGGCTTCTTCTGTTGTGTAACCCCAGTTGTAGTCAGCTGTCAGGTGATAGGCCTTACGGTCTGTGCCATACTGAGCTGCAAGAACTGGCGCGAGAGCAGCGCCGGTCATGTAGGAGTTGAAGAAGTGGCGGAAACCGTTCGCTTTACGGTCTTTACCAGTTGTGTCGTTGGAGTGTGTAAGGCCAGCCATGAAGATGACGCCAGCTTCTTGACACAGAGCCTGAACAGCAACAGCCACACCGGAGGAAGACCCGCCAGTAATCATGATTGCGCCGTCTTTTTCGATCATGGAACGTGCAGATGCGCGCGCCGCGTCGGATTTGGTCTGTGTGTCGCCAGTTACATACTTGAGCTCACGGCCCAAAATGCCTGTGCCGTCGAGCGCCTTGGAGCTGAACGTGTTCAGCATGCCGCCGTCGCCACCGCCGTTGATGTGCTCAACAGCAAGTTCGTATGCGCGAAGTTCGTCCGCACCCTCGTCCGCGTATGGACCAGTTTGTGGAACGTTGAAGCCGAATGTGACTTCGCTTGCGCCAGGCGCGTTCGTGAAGCCGGACTCTTGAGCGCGCAAGTATTGTGGAAGCGCCATGCCAGCGCCAGCAACGGCACCAGTCTTAAGCACACCACGACGTGTGAAGTTTGATTTGGACATATAGTATCCTCCCTAGAGAAATGCGGAAAGCCTCCCAGCTAGATCCGCACGTGCTTTTAGTAGCGTGATCATTAGAGGGGGGATTAGAAAATTTCACAACAAGGCCTCTACGAGAAAGGTTATTTTTGTAAAGACTTCGACGCTGCATTGCGGTATTTTGTAAATATCTTGTCAATGCGCTGCAGCATGCTGATGAAAACACTAAAGGATTCTTAATGGCGGATCGCATACTTACAGGCACTCGTGTTCGAAATCGCAGACTGGATTTGGGGCTTCGACAATCCGCAGTTGCCGAGCGAGTTGGGATTTCTGGATCCTACTTAAACCTTATTGAACACAATCGCCGCAGAATCGGCGGTAAGCTTTTGGGGGGGCTTGCTCGGGTCCTTGAAATTGATCAGGCACAGCTCGAAGACGAGACATCCGCATCCGTGATCACGCCCCTAAAGGTAGCGGCGGTAGAGTTTCCTAGTCTGGCCGTCGGGGCCGAAAGTGCAGAAGAGTTTGCATCGCGATTTCCGGGGTGGGCAGGGGTCATCAATTCGCAACAGGCCCATATCGAGCGGCTCACGGCCAAAGTCGACGCTTTGGCAAACCGTCTGGCCCATGACACCAAAATCGCGACGTCCCTGCACGAGGTCATCTCCACGGCGACGGCTATTCGATCAACCGCATCAATCTTGGTTGAAACCCCTGATCTAGATTCAGAATGGCAAGGCAGGTTCCACACCAACATTGACACCGACAGTGCCCGATTGGCCGAAAGTTCGCAGGCATTGCTGGGGTTACTGGATATCGAAACCGGCGGTGACCCATCGGACGTCTCGACCGTCGTCGAGCAGGCAGAAGCCCTTTTTGCTGCGCGTGGGTTTCATTTTCCCGAGTGTGAAAACGGAGATGAACCCGATTGGCCGGACGGTGTCGATGGCGTCGCAGGTGAAATTGCTTCGGGCTGGGCACGGGATTACATCGCTGACGCCGCTAGATTGCCGCTTGCACAGTTTAGCCCTGCTGCAGAGCAAATGGCCTTTGACCCTGCGCGATTGGCGGCGCGGTTTGATGTGCCTGTTGAGTTAATCTTGCGGAGATTGGCGCAGCTTCCGGCGTCGGCAGCGGTTCCTCCTATGGGGTTGGTCAGGTGTGATAGCGCAGGGGTCATTACGTTCCAAAAACCCATTCTGGATTTCCGGTTGCCACGTGCGGGGTCGGCATGTCCTTTGTGGCCGCTGTTCCAAGCGCTCTCTCAACCGGGTCACGCATTGCGAAGTGTAGCTCGTATGAGTGGAGCCGCGCGAACGACCTTTGAATGTTTCTCGATTGCAGCCCCCGTGGGGCCGGTCGCTTTCGGGGTGCCTCCGCGGATTGAGGCGACAATGTTGGTTCGCCCCGCCCAGAGCGATGAGGCGCCAAACCCTGTAGGCCCTGGCTGTAGAATTTGCACCGTTGAGGGCTGTACCAGTCGCCGGCAGCCTAGTGTGGTGCAACCTAAGGGATAAACGGCATCCTGCCTTTGACACTATGGCCTCAACCCGCGATAGTTATATGCGAACACTGGGGAGGTGTTCGTCGCTTTTGGGGGAGGAAGCTATATGGGGCAACGTGTCCTGCTAATTGAAGACGAGCCAAATATAATTGAGGCCGTCAGCTATATTCTGAGCCGTGATGGTTGGACCGTTCATACCCATTCGGACGGGGAAACTGCTATCGAGAAGGTTATGCAGGGTGTCCCTGACTTGATCATTTTGGACGTCATGCTGCCAGGCCGCTCCGGTTACGATATCTTGCGTGATTTGCGCGCAGCTGCGGAAACCAAGGACACTCCGGTTATGATGTTGACCGCACGGGGGCAGGCCAAGGATCGCGAACTTGCGATTGGCCTTGGGGCGACGCAATTCATGACCAAACCGTTTTCAAATGCCGAAGTGTTAGAAAGCGTTCGCGCGTTGGCAGGCTCCTAAGCACATCATGACGCAAGCTCCGCCCAATGACAGCCCGCCCAAGTCACCGATCAAAACGGGACCGCGGACCAAGTTTCTGGAGCGAAGCAACTACCGGCAACGCCGATTTCGAGATGCGGCCCGTTGGCTGCCGCTGTTCGGTGCGGTCTTTATGGTTTTTCCATTGATGTGGCCCCGCGAGACTTTGGATCAAAGCCTGACCAGTTCCAGCATGATCTATCTCTTTGCGCTTTGGGTTATTCTTGCGGTCTTGGCGTTTGTGCTGAACCTTGTCCTGCGGGTTTCGGATTCCATTGACGGGGATGAAGGCACCGATGAAAGAGGTAGCGAATGATTTCGTTTAACCTGCTGGTCCTCGTTTCGCTGCTCTATGTTGCGTTTCTGTTCATTGTGGCCTTTGTGGCTGAACGGCGGGCGGCATTGGGGAAAACGGGATGGCTGCGTTCGTCGGCCATTTATACACTTTCACTCAGCATCTATTGCACGGCTTGGACGTTTTACGGTGCTGTGGGCTACGCTGCCAGATCAGGGCTGGAGTTCCTGACAATCTATCTTGGGCCAACATTGGTCATGATCGGTTGGTGGTGGTTGGTTCGTAAACTTGTGCGGATTGGTCGGGCGCAACGCCTAACATCTATTGCGGATTTGATCTCATCGCGGTTTGGCAAATCAACTGGGCTGGGTGTTATGGTTACAGTCTTGGCGATTATCGGCATCACACCTTATATTGCGTTGCAACTTCAGTCGGTTACTCAATCCATCGCGGTATTTGCGGCAGGCAGTGGCGAAGTTTGGGCCCAGCGGGATTTGGATGGGGCGGCGATGTGGGTCGCGATTGGTCTGGCCGTCTTCACGGTGGTGTTTGGCACCCGAAATTTGGACGCGCATGAACGTCATGACGGGATCGTTTTGGCCATCGCTGTCGAAGCAGTGGTGAAACTCTTTGCTCTTATCGCGGTCGGTATCTTTGTGGTTTGGGGCGTTGCCGGCGGTGTTGGCGCGACGATGGATCTCATCGACGCGTCGGCGCAATCACAATGGGCTCCAAGCCCAAGCCGTTGGATTGGCCTCATCTTTGTATCCGGTGCTGCATTCCTGTGTTTACCGCGGATGTTTCAGGTTCTTGTCGTTGAGAACTCAGACGAGCGGGCCTTGGGAACAGCAAGTTGGGCGTTTCCGACCTATTTGATGCTCATGAGCCTTTTCGTGGTTCCCATTGCTGTTGTTGGGTTGGACCTGATGCCGGAAGGATCAAACCCCGATCTTTTCGTGGTCACTTTGCCCCTTAGCGAGGGACGAGAAGGGCTGGCGATCCTCGCGTTTTTGGGGGGCTTTTCTTCGGCGACTTCCATGGTGATCGTCGCGACATTGGCGTTGGCGACAATGGTCAGTAACCACATTGTCGCCCCAAGCTGGTTGACGTCCCGCACGACGGGTGCCGCCGTAAGCGGTGACGTCCGTGGCGTGGTGGTCGCATCGCGACGCATCGCGATTGGGGTCATTATGACCTTGGGATATATATACTTCCGCTTGTCTGGTGGTGGCACTGCACTCGCCGCGATCGGCTTGGTGTCCTTTACGGGCATCATGCAAGTTCTTCCGGCAATGATCGGCGGCGTCTTTTGGCGGGGTGCAAACCGCTGGGGCGCTGGGGCAGGGATCGCAATTGGGTTCGCGGTTTGGGCGTGGACGCAGTTCCTGCCGAGTTTCGGGATTGATGGGGTGATCTCTCAGGCGGTGTTCGACAACGGTCCCTTCGGGATCAATTGGCTGCGCCCCCATGCGTTATTCGGGATCGAAGGAATTGATCCGTTGGTGCATGTCGCGTTCTGGTCGATGTTGTTGAATTCTGGTGCAGTGGTTCTGGTGTCCGTCTTGACGTTCCCGAACCCGCTTGAGCGCCTGCAAGGTGCACAATTTGTCAATGTCTACGACTACTCGAGCGATGCGCGCGCTTGGTCCCAATCTGCAGCCCAAGCCGAAGATTTACTGGTCATGACCCAGCGGATCTTGGGGAGCGCCGAAGCTCAGACGGTTTTCCGTGCCGAAGCACAGATGCAGGGTAAGTCAGGTTTTCTGCCGGACGTGACGCCAGATTTTATTGGTAAGTTGGAACGCGAAATGTCTGGCTCTATTGGGGCGGCGGCGGCGCATGCGATGATCGGTCAGCTGACGGAAGGCGCCACAGTTTCCGTTGATGACCTTATGGCGGTGGCCGATGAAACCGCGCAAATCGTTGAATATTCCAACCAGCTCGAAGCCAAGAGCGCCGAACAAGAACGCACCGCCCGCGCTTTGCGAGAAGCCAATGACAAGTTGACGGCACTGTCGATCCAGAAGGACGCGTTCCTTAGTCAGATCAGCCATGAATTGCGAACCCCTATGACCTCGATCCGGTCATTCTCGGATATTCTGCGTGATGGCGAAGTCGATGGAGATGCACGTCGGCGGTTTGCGGGGATCATCCACGATGAGACCAATCGCCTAACGCGCTTGCTTGATGACCTGCTGGATTTGGGTGTTTTGGAAAGCGGGCAGGTGCAGCTCAATATCGGAGAGGGCACATTGGCGGATGTTATTGATCGCGCGGTCTTGGCGTCGGGGATTGATGAAACGAAGGTTTCGATCTCTCGGCGTGCGAATGCTGAGGCGGTAACGCTGTCGACCGATATGGATCGTTTGTCACAGGTGTTTATCAACCTTATCAGCAATGTGGCCAAGTATTGTGATGCGGATGAACCGGAATTGCGGATCATCGTGCGCCCGATGGACGGCCAACTGGCAGTCGATTTCTGCGACAACGGCACGGGCGTTCCACAAGAAAGCCAGTCGGTAATCTTTGAGAAATTCTCACGTTTAGAGGATGAAGGCAAAGCTGGCGGTGCGGGGCTTGGTCTCGCGATTTGTCGTCAGATTATGACGGCAATTGGCGGTGGGATCGCATACCTTCCGGGGCAAGGCGGCGCAGCTTTCCGGGTTACGATCCCGACAGACTAACGCTGTATCCGCAATCGACTAAATCTTGTGGAATATTAGCAGGTTGGTAACCTTGATTGAGTTATGACGGGCTATGCAACGCCAAGTAGGACGTCACCATGGATGGGATAAACCCAATTCTCTCCCGAAAAATGGGTCTTGCGCCGCCTGACGCGGCATCCAAACCCGAAGAAACAAAGCCAAGTTCCCCAGTCCGGCAGATGCGGCGGGCTTTGCCACGGGCTTTGGATGAAACGGTCGGCCTGTCCGCCTCTGTCAGCAGTGTCGCCGTTGAGGACAGCGAAGCCGAAAACCTGATTGAGGACGGGCCAGAGGACTGGATCGTTCTAGGGCTTCGGGATGTTGGTAGCGCTGGGCTCTCGGGCGTATTCTTAATAGACCCGCCGTTGCGGTCTGCCTTGGTCGAAATGCAAACGATGGGGCATCTGCTGCCACCAGCGAAAGAACAACGCAAAGTCACCAGAACAGATGCAGTAATGTCGGTCCCGTTTGCAGACAAACTCCTTAAAGAACTGGCGGACACGGGTTTTGGGCAAGATGATATTGATCCGGCAGCCTATGATATCGGCCCAATGGAAGATTTGCGCACG
The DNA here is from genome assembly GCF_021532625.1 of Octadecabacter algicola. Classification (GTDB taxonomy): domain Bacteria; phylum Pseudomonadota; class Alphaproteobacteria; order Rhodobacterales; family Rhodobacteraceae; genus Octadecabacter; species Octadecabacter algicola. Next base: position 960,614 of record NZ_JAKGAR010000001.1, on the reverse strand, counting down.
GCTGGCTTAATGATGATTCAGGGGAGTTATCGCGTGTGGCGCGTGACGGTCCATATCGCAGGGGGCGAACACCAAGGTGAAGTGTTGATCGCGATACGTCCTAAAGTGGAAAAAGCTCCAGCTGCCAAGAATGAAGGGATCGAATGGACAACAAAGCTCCGCGTTGCTCTCGAAGAAGCGTCCGTTGATCTAGACGCAGTTTTGACGAAGTTTTCCTTGCCGATCAGTAAGATTGAACGCTTTGAGGTCGGGCAGGTGATGACCCTCGCTGGGGCAACCGTCGGATCTGTGACATTAACAGGTCCCGCCGGTGAGTCCGTTGCCTCTGCGCGGTTGGGACAAGTGGCCGGAAAACGCGCTGTGCGAACCGAAATCATAGATATGCAATTGCAGGACGACATCCCAAAACCCGCTCAGGTTCAAAACCTTGCGAAAGGGCAACCGGCGTCGATCAAGGGTGATTTGGCGACTGATATGGTCGAATGATAGACGATCCTAAGATCACCCTTGTTGTGCAAGCATGTCCAACTGGCCGCGAAGTTGGTTTAGGTTGTAACCGTTGTTTGCGGCGATCTGTACAATCTCGTCAGTTTCGATTTGGCCAGCTTGACCCAAGGCCCAAACAATCGTGCAGCGGTTACCAGAAGCACAATAAGCAAGGACCGGTCCAGTGGATGCGGCAATGGCCTCTTTTTGGGCTGCAACCGTTTCGAGCGTTAGTGTCGCATGCGAAACCGGAAGGGTCACCAGCGTGATGCCTGCATCTTTGGCGGCTTTTTTCATAGCCTCATTTTGATGGGACGGCGGGTTCTCTTCGTCAGGCCGATTGTTAATCACCGTTGTATACCCAGCTGCAGCGATAGCAGGCAGGTCTTCGGGGTTGATTTGTGGCGACACGGCGTAGGCGGGGGTAAGCGGGCGAATATCCATAGTGGCTTTTTAGGCGGCGCTGCCTGCGGCGTCCAGTGGTCACATTTGGATGTGGTCTGAAAACTGGGGCTTTCCCTTTCGCAAAAGGACCTGCATTCTGGGGCAAACCTGTGCGACGGATCGCGCAGAGTCGACTGCACGAAGGTAGGTACATGGCAAAGTTGGTTAGGTTTCGGGTCTTGGACGGTGTCGCCGTCGTGACGCTGGACGCGCCGCCTGTAAACGCCCTGTCTGGTGCCATGCGAGCGGGCCTTTGGGACGTCTTCAACCGTATCAACAGCAATGAAGACATCAAGGCTGGGGTTTTGATGGCTTCGGGCCGTTTGTTTTCAGCTGGGGCGGATATTCGGGAATTTGGCGGCTCGGTGCGGGAACCATCATTGCGACAGCTTTGCGATCATATCGAAAATTGCGCGAAACCTGTCGTCGCGGCCATTCAAGGCCAAGCGTTGGGCGGCGGAGCGGAACTGGTTTTGGCGGCGCATTACAGGCTGGCAACGCCAGACGCACGGATTGGTCTGCCAGAAGTCGCGCTGGGCCTTGTTCCAGGGGCAGGCGGCACCCAAAGACTGCCACGCCTTATCGGACCCGAACGCGCCCTGCAGATGATGATTTCGACCAATTCAATCGATGCGGGTTCCGCACAGCGGGTCGGTTTGATTGACGGTATCGTTCAAGGTGATTTGGGATCTGGAGCGATCGCGTTTGCGCAGGGTCTGATCGAAAACGGTAAAGGCCCCCGTCCGACACGCGCCAACCGAGCCCACATGCGCGATGGTCGCGCCTATCAAGCAGCCATCACAAAGGCACGCACGGCTTTGGCGTCTAATCCTCTTCACGCGCCAGATCGGGTTGTCGATTGTGTCGAAGCCGCAGCCTTGTTGCCATTCGAGACGGCCATGACGTTAGAAAGCGATGCATTTGAACGCTGTCTGGCGCATCCGCAATCCTTGGCCCTTCGTCATGTATTTATGGCGGAACGAAAAGTTGACGATGCATTGATAGAACGCGACGGAGCCGCCTTTAAGCCTGTCGTGCCGATGGGAAAGGCCGTCGTTTTACGTCTTCGTAAGGCAATGCGCACCGCCGCCGAAGCCCTTTTGGAGCAAGGGTACTCCGAAGCTGATATTGACGCGGCGATGGTCGCATATGGCTTTCGCAAGGGGCCGTTCGGTGGGCGCGACGCCAGTGCGCAAAATGATGAAATCGCGCGCCGCTTGGTTGGGGCTCTTGTCGTCGAAGGATCGCATTGCGTCGAAGAACAAGCAGTGCAGCGCCCGTCGGACATTGATGTTTTGGCAGTTCATGGGATTGGGTTCCCGCGTCGCAACGGTGGCCCATTGCGGGCGGCACAAACGATGGGGCTTATCGGGGTCCGCAGTAATTTGCGGGACTGGGCGCAAGACGCCGAAATCTGGGCCCCACCAGAGCTTCTCGATGTTGTGATCAAGGACGCCAAGGGGTTTGACGCGTTAGCCTAGAATGACGCCGACCACGACGCACATCAAACCAAGCACAGACAGCAAGAACGCGCCAAGGTTCAGCGGAAGAACGGCTTGAATTTTAGCACGCAATTCTTCGTCTGTTGCACTGTTTGCCTTGGCGCGCCGAACTTTTACGACACTCCAGATGATGCCGATGATCCCGACCAAGGACAGTAGTGCGCCAATTCCAACAAGTAGTTCCATCTTCGCCTCCGCAGTGATGGCGCTGCGTATCGTGTCAGCATCACGCACGCAACCGCTTGCCGAGTTGGGCGGGGGCGGTTAGGGAAGGGGCCGACCCTATTCATGTACCCCCAGATGAGGCCCGATATGTCCGATATGTCTTCCGATACCAGCTACCGCGTAACAGCCGACGAATTGCGTCAGTTCATCGAACGGATCGAACGTCTGGATGCTGAAAAGAAAGACCTTGCTGAGCAGCAAAAAGAGGTCATGGCAGAAGCGAAAGGCCGCGGCTACGACACCAAAGTCATGCGTAAGGTGATTGCACTGCGTAAGCGCGATCAAAACGACATCGCAGAAGAAGAAGCGGTGTTGGAAATGTATAAAGAAGCGCTCGGCATGTAAGGCGCATTGCTGTGATCTCGTTCAGAGCGTCACAGTGCCTTTTATCAGTATATTGGTATGCCCACCGATGCGGATTTCCCCCGCATCGTTCGGGATCACATGAACGCGGCCAGTGCGGTGAATACAACTTCCTTGCGCCACGACATAGGGCTGCTGCACGCGGCCCTGTGATTGCAGCCAATGGGCCAGTGCGGCATTCAATGATCCAGTGATCGGGTCCTCATGGGCGCCGCGCTTAAGATCAAACATCCGAACTTCAAACGCCACATCGCCTTTGGCATGGGGGGCGATCAAGCCAACGGCGAACCCGTTCAAGCTGTCGTCTGCCGAGATTTTGCTCGCATCCAAATCCAACAGATCATTGGCATCGGTCAATTCCAGAACGTGCCAAACTGGGCCGTTGTCCAAGACCGCGCCACCAAGCACGCGCGTTGCATCAAAGCCGAAGGCATCAACCAAAGAATCCATGATACGATCAGGTAAGATTGAAATCGCCGTCGGGGGCGCCACAAACGCAGGCTGATCACCGGTTAAGTCAATGTCCACAATCCCCACACCGCAGTTCTGACGTATCACACCGTCCGCCTTTGGGGTGTTACCGGCCTCAAGCCAACAGGTCGCTGTTCCTAAGGTCGGGTGACCTGCGAACGGCAATTCACGTTGGGCCGTGAAAATACGAATGTCGTAGTCTGCATCAGGATGACTGGGTGGCCGAACGAACGTCGTCTCCGCGAGGTTCGTCCAGCGTGCAAACCCCTGCATGGCCTCATCGTCCAAACCGTCACCATCAAGTACAACGGCCAGCCCGTTGCCGCCCTTCGGCGTTGTGCTGAACACATCGCATTGCATGAAAGTGCGTGGATTAAGGGGCAATGAAAGTCACCCCGTCCATCCGTTCGATACGATAGACGTCATCATCGTAACTGGCGGTTAATGTGGCCACGGTGTCCTCAGTCCATCCGGGGAGGTCGATTTCATCTTCGACTTCGTCTTCAAGCGCGTACTTTTCTAAGAAGGCTGCGATGATCCGCCGCTTCTGTGATTCCGTTTGTGGCGGGTTCGCGCGCAGATAGGTCACAAATTTCTTCATTCCGTCAGGGCTCATGATCGCGCTTAGCAAATCGAAACCACCTGTGATTTTCACCAATGGATCAATACCGCCGAGTTCTCGGATCAGTTGCGCCCAAATCATCGGGGTATCCTCATTACACCACACCGTTACCGACGCATTAGGCAGGATTTTTCGGATGCGGGCGATCAAATCAGACCATCGCAATTGCATCGGATCAAAGCCGTTCAGGAACGACTCAAGATCATCGACATTCGAGTCGTTGAAAACAGCGGGAATAAATGTTGCTGGGTTCCGAATCCCAAGAAAAATTTCGATATCATCTTCGGGAAAGAGGTTGGCCAAGCCCGTGAGCTTATCTTCCGCCAAAGTGTAAAAGATTCCTTCCTCAAAGACACGCCGATGCACACACATAAACTGCGCATGGCTCATCACAAGTCGGTTGCATTGCTCGTCATCAAGAATCGCATCTAGTAAGATTTCGCGTGTATCTTCTGCGGGTGGTTTTCCATCAAGTGCTTGAATTGTTTCGCGAATAAGGCGTCTGTACTTGCCGGGTCCAGGGACCTTCGCACCTTGATTTGCAAGGGTCTCGGCGTTCTTGAGAACAGATTTCAACAAACGATCCTGATCCGTGCAATTGGCGCCGATATGATAGACGATTTGCATAAAATTGGGCCTGTCTTTGGAACTGTTTACTGTTGAAAACGAGCATAGGGGGGAATTGGCAGCAGTGGAACCTGCGATGATGTGAGAAAATCCTCAAAGACCCTCTTGCGTGTCCCGAAACTCTCCCTTAAACGACCGCCCAGTGCCCCTATAGCTCAGCTGGTAGAGCAACTGATTTGTAATCAGTAGGTCCGCGGTTCGAGTCCGTGTGGGGGCACCACTTTACCATCCAGATTGATCCGAGAACATCCGATTGAGCCTTGTTTATAGGGTGAATGTCGAGATTGTTTGTCCAGCGCTGTTTTGTGACGTCCAGCAGCGTACCCCACCGTGCCCCTTAGCGACACTAAGATTCGAAACCTCAAATCCGGTGATAAGGTAAATAAAGTCAGCGACTTTGAGGGGGTGGCGGATTGGTGGGCCGGATTCTTGGATGAGGTTTCGACAGTTGAGGTTCGTCCCGAAAGCCGAGTTCAGGGTTGTAGGTGAGAGCGGAAACCGGACCTTCTCTGCAAATGAAAATTGGAGTGCCCAAGATCACAAGGCAGATGTTGAGATCGAAGCTTTTGAATCTCAGTTTTGTAGTCCGAAATTGCTTTCTGATTTCATCATTTATTGACGAGGGGCGAGAACCTTAAGATGATCAGAAGGACAAAATGCGTTTCGAGTAAATTTCTTTGTTGGTGGCTACGAACACGCTAGATCTGCCATACTTTCCTTGATCCAATCGGCAAAAGTACTAGCACCATCAGCTTTCGTATTGAACGACAGAAAATACCCTTCTTTGGCTTCAATGAAGCCGTCGCCGATCTGTTCCAATGCGCCAGTACTCAAAGCTGTGGCAGCTAGGAATTCACTAGTAAGAGTGACACCGTTGCCGTCTTCAGCCAATTGAAGGGCCAACCCATAAGTGTCAGCGAAAATGACGGGTTTTCTAAGTGTGCTAAATTGTTTTTGCCAAGCATTCCATCCCGTCGAGGTCCCGACTACTTCAATGAGTGGCAAGTCTTTCAGTCCGCCTTCTAAGCGCGGTGACTTAACTGCAACCAAGCGATTGGGACCGAGAGATGTGGCATCCTCGCCAGCCTGGGCAGCTGTTCCAAATCGTATTTCAACATCAGCTTGGCTCGTTTGGAAATCATCTGGCCACACAGCGCTCAGAAGGCGCACACTGATGTTCGGGTGTTTCTGAGTAAAATCACTCAAGCGGGGAGAAATACACCATTGGGCAACACTGACCGAGGTTGTCACGGTTAGCACCTTTGTATCGATACCTCTGTCAAAGGTTTCGGTTGCTGCGGCAAGCGATCCAAGGGCCGTGGCCACCTGAGGGAGCAGTTTGCGACCTTCGTCAGTCAGCGCGAGGCTTCTTGGTTTTCGCAGAAACAAAGGAACGCCAAGGCGCGATTCTAGGGACTTTACCTGCTGACTCACGGCAGATTGGGTTAGGCCGATTTCATCTGCCGCAGCCGTGAAGCTGAGATTTCGCGCAGCGGCTTCGAAAGAGCGGAACCAAGTGAGAGGGGGAGTGCTTCGTCGCATGTGGGCAAGCTACCTATTAGTCTTTCTAATGACTAAGCCGATGAATCCTTCGTTTGTCAAAAACCAATTGCATTCCGTAGGCTCAAATCACAACGCAAGGATAAAGAAATGCAGCCGGAAATTCGTAAGATTGTAACCTATGACGAAGAGGTCTTAATCGAAGGCTTTAAGCCCGCAGATACCCCATGGCGGATGTTTGCAGTGGCAGCCATCGTCAAGAATCCCTGGGCGGGCCGTTTCGTCGAAGATCTAAAACCTGAAATTCACGCCTTTGGTCCCATTCTGGGTGAAATGATGACCAAACGCATGATCGCTCTTGCCGGATCAGGCGAGGCAATCGAAGCTTATGGCAAGGCGGCTGTGGTTGGCGTTAATGGCGAAATAGAACATGCCTCTGGCCTGATCCACACACTGCGGTTTGGGAACTTCTACCGCGAAGCGGTTGGTGCGAAATCGTACCTGGCATTCACAAATACCCGTGGCGGACCAAATGCACCGATTATGGTGCCGCTCATGGATAAGAATGATGCAGGGCGTCGGTCTCACTATCTTACTATCCAATTCGCCATTCCAGACGCACCGCGAGACGATGAAATCGCCGTGGTTCTGGGTGCCGCGATGAATGGTCGTCCACATCATCGTATTGGCGACCGCTATCAGGATCTAAAGGATCTAGGCCATGACCTGGACAACCCAGCCTCGGTCTAACCTAAGCGGACTTGCCGCGGTGACCCGCGGCGCAGGACCAACACTGCTGTTATTGCACGGTGTTGGTCTGCGGGCCGAAGCTTGGGGTGCACAGTTAGATCTACCAGCACGGATCGTTGCACCGGATATGGCCGGTCATGGGGAAAGCCCATGGAGCGGCGATAAAATGTCGCTAGAGGACTATGCACTCGCTGCGCTGGACTTGCTTAAGGATCTGGATGCGCCTGCCATTGTGGTTGGGCATTCAATGGGCGCAATGCTTGCCTTAGAGTTGGCCAGCCGCGCCCCTGACTTGGTGAAAGGGGTTGCCGCTTTGAACGCTATTTTTGAACGTAGCCAGCCAGCGCAAAAGTTTGTGCAAGGACGCGCTGCACAGCTGGACGGAAAATCGATAACAGATCAGACACCGACTTTGGAGCGGTGGTTCGGTACCGCCGCCTCCGACGCGCGTGAGGCCTGTGCCAGTTGGCTTAGCGATGTTAACCCGGCCGCTTACAAATGCGCCTACACCGCCTTTGCAACCAGCCAGAGTCCGGATCGTAAAGGCCTTTCACAGGTAACTTGCCCCGCATTATTTATCACTGGTTCTGAGGAACCCAACTCTACACCTGCGATGTCCAAAGCAATGGCTGCGTTGGCGCCTAAGGGGCGATCAATCATTGTCGATGGTGCGGCGCATATGATGCCAATGACACATCCCAATGAAGTTAACGCCGCCCTAGTTTCCCTAATTTCCGAGGTGTCGTCATGAGCCTGCATGACCGTAGTGCCCTTCGAAATGCCTTTGGCAGTTTTATAACCGGCGTCACAGTGGTTACCGCTCGTACCGATGCTGGTATTCCGGTCGGCTTTACTGCGAATTCTTTCACTTCGGTGTCACTTGATCCGCCACTTCTGCTGGTGTGTCCGAGCAAAAGCTTATCCAGCTATGACACCTTTGCCAGCTGCAGTCACTTTGCAGTTAACGTGCTGGAGGCACGTCAAAAAAATATCTCTGAAATCTTCGCTGGCGATCATGAAGAGCGGTTTGCCAAAGTCGCCCACGATACGAATGCACTTGACCTGCCTCTTATTACGGATGCGCTGGCGCAGTTTTCTTGCGCCGCGGAGCAACGCGTGGAAGCGGGCGATCACCTTGTCTTGATCGGACGTGTGAAAGCCTATGCGCACGCTGATGGCACGGGGCTTGGTTATGCAGGCGGTCAGTATTTCAACCTTAACGACGATCCAATTTCAGCCTGACCAAAGGAGCACATTATGGAGTTTTCCCTTTTCGCCCATATGGAACGCCAAAGCGCGGAGGCCTCTCAAGAAAAACTGCAGGAGGAGTTCATCGTACTTTGCCAGATGGCTGATGATGCGGGAATGCGCGCAGTTTGGACAGGTGAACATCATGGTATGGATTTCACCATCGCCCCAAATCCATTGATGTCGCTTGTGAACCTGTCACACCACACTAGGAACGTGCGCCTTGGAACGGGAACAGTCATTGCGCCGTTCTGGCATCCGATCAAATTGGCCGGCGAGGCCGCATCTGCGGATTTGATGACCGGCGGGCGGATCGAACTTGGCGTGGCGCGCGGTGCCTATTCTTACGAATACGAACGTCTTGTGCCGGGCATGGATGCTTGGGAAGCGGGTCAAAGGATGCGGGAGGTTACGCCACTTTTACCAAAATTATGGGAAGGCGATTGTGCGCATGAAGGGGATTTCTTTCAGTTTCCCGCGACCACCTCTGCGCCGAAACCGGCGCAAGTCGGCGGCCCGCCAATTTGGATTGCCGCGCGCGATCCTAACAGTCACGAATTTGGCGTCCACAATGGCTTTAACATTCAATGTACGCCGCTTTGGCAGGGCATGGAGGAAATCGAAACACTCATTGGGCGGTTCAACGACGCATGCGATACCTACGATGGCCCGCGCCCAAAGATCATGCTGCTTCATCACACTTACGTCGCCTCCAATAGCGACGATGCTAGGCAAGCGGCGCAAGAGCTGTCCCGATTTTATAACTATTTCGGGGCATGGTTTCAGAACAAGCGCCCCGTGACACAGGGCCTGATCAAAGAACTTAGTGACGCAGAAATCGCGGCGAACAAAATGATGTCTCCCGAAAACCTCGCTCGTGATTTGACGATAGGAACAGCCGAACAAGTGACGGATCGTCTCAAGTCGATCGAAGACTTGGGTTATGACGAATTTTCATTCTGGATCGACAGTGGCATGTCTTTTGAACGGAAAAAGGCTTCGCTTGCACGGTTCATCGACGACGTCATGCCGAAGTTTCATTGAGAAAGGCCGCACATGAAACACTTTCAGCTCTTCATCGACGGTGCTTGGACCGAAGGCGCAACAGGTCAAGTCATGACCACCGAGAACCCAGCAACGGGTGAGCCATGGGCGACTTTCGCCTGTGCAGCGCCGCAAGATATTGAGCGTGCGATCCACGCCGCCAGACGTGCTTTGGGCGATCCCGCATGGTGTGACATCACGCAGACGGCGCGGGGAAAAATGCTGAGCCGCCTCGCTGACCTTGTGGAAGAAAACGCGCAGGCGATCGGTGCGATCGAGACGACAGATAGCGGTAAATTGCTTGCTGAAACCGCAAGTCAAACGGCTTATGTCGGTGACTACTACCGTTACTATGCTGGGCTTGCTGATAAGATCGAAGGTGCCGTTTTGCCCATCGATAAGCCTGATATGCACGTCTTTACACGGCGCGAACCGATTGGTGTTGTTGCGGCCATCGTACCTTGGAACGCACAGATGTTCCTAACGGCGACAAAGCTTGGTCCAGCTTTGGCTGCGGGATGCACGGTGGTTCTGAAGGCGTCGGAAATGGCCCCCGCACCGATGTTAGAATTTGCAAAGCTGATCGAAGAAGCGGGTTTTCCACCTGGTGTTGTATCCGTTGTGACAGGCGATGCGGAAAACTGTGCGATACCGCTGACGCGGCATCCTGATGTTGATCGCATCGCATTTACCGGGGGACCTGAGACCGCCCGCCATGTGGTCAGAAACTCGGCAGAGAACTTTGCGGTCACCACGTTAGAGCTTGGTGGTAAGTCCCCAATCATCGTCTTCGACGACGCTGATCTAGATGGTGCCGCCAACGGGCTCATCGCAGGTAATTTTGGCGCGTCGGGGCAAAGTTGCGTGGCGGGGACGCGTGGAATTGTACATCGCTCAATCCTTGATGATCTTGCCACGCGGATCGAGGCCAAGATGAAAGCGGTGCAGATCGGTGACCCGCTCGCGGCGACGACCCACATCGGCCCGCTTTGCACAAAGGCGCAGATTGAGACGATCGAAAAAACGCTAGCCACGGCGAAAGCCCAAGGGGCACACATTAGGTTCGGTGGCGCTCCACTGGACCGACCCGGCAACTTCATGTCGCCAACGCTTGTGGAATGTTTCCAGCCTGACACAGAAACACTGAAAGTGGAAATGTTCGGGCCTGTCATGTCGTTACTGGCTTTTGACACAGAGGAAGAAGCGATTGCACTTGCGAATGACACCCCCTTCGGCCTCGGATCAGGCCTGTTCACGCAAAACATTGCACGGGCGCATCGCGTCTCTGCAAAGATTAAGTCGGGTATCTGCTGGGTGAATACCTACCGGGCAGTTTCACCTATCGCGCCCTTTGGTGGATATAACCAGTCCGGTTACGGGCGCGAAGCAGGGGTAGGGGCCATCGAAGATTACACGCGAACGCAGACCGTGTGGATCAATACCTCTGATCAGCCCATGAGCAACCCATTTGTCATGCGATAGCTCTTCACCTAACTTTGTAACTTCGCGTAGCGTATTTGACTAAGCCTAGAACTTGCACTTGCCGCGAATGTCCGTTCGTGCCGGCTTTGCGACCGTCCAAACGGTTACAAACGCTGTGATGTTATTGTAAGGACTTCTTCAATTCCCGCACATGTGATGAAGGCCCGCTATTGGGGCTTTTATCGCAGCATATTGACCCTTTGGTGAAAACCCGGCTTGGGCCTTTAATAGCTCGTTTGGACGGGTTTGTTGAGCAATAGGCTGCGTTCGATCTAACGGCGGCATAGAGCCCACTTTGATCAATGCGTGGTCATGCGCAGATGTCGGCTTTGGATGAGCTGCGCCAACGAGGGCCTAGGATGGCGGCAGATCAAACTTGCATTTGGGAAGCTGTTAAGATGACATCAGAATGAACATACGTCAGTGACCAAGGTTAGAGATGCACATTTATATTCGAGATTTTGGTCAACACAGCATGGAATTCGTGGACGTCATGAATGATGACATGTCCCGTAGGTTTGTGTTGCGCCCGTTTCAAGACACTCATGTTAGCGATGTTGTCGAAGCCGAAGGAAACCTGTTTTGCCTTGCTTCATCACTGCGTGATCGCGCGCAAGAAACAGATTCAACGCAATTGGCAGTTTTTGACAGTTCAACCGGCGAAGAGATACGCCGGAGCCTTCTTCCATTTCGTGCGAATACGATCACGCATCTGCCCAAAAACGGCATGCTCGCTGTTCAACAATCCAATCGCTTTATTTCTTTTTTGAATGCGAAAACGCTTGAGGTGCTTTGGCAAACCAATCCCCTTTTTGCACCCCAGCTGAAGAAGAAGTGGCTGTTTGGTTGGGGGGCTATTGCGCAAAGGTATCGCGAAGTTCCGCTCGATACTTTTCCTTACCCACCCGGACGTGTGTATGTTGGGAGCCGCGTGTTTGAAGATGAAGGAGGACAGATTTGGGGCCTCTCGTCATCAGAATGGGGAGACCGATTGAAGGACGAGATTCTAGGCAACAGCGTCGGTGTCATATCGTTCGATGTCGATGCGCAGAAGCCGTCATATCACCCTATCGAGTTCTCGCCTTGGGGAGCTCCGAATTCGTTGGCAATAAGCCCTAATGGGCGCTTGATCGTAAGGGAATCTCCTCAATGGGACCTCGGGCCTGCATATGATGCCGGCCATGACTCGTCGAAGTATGTTTGGTTGATCAACCGTAAGAACTTGGACCTTTGGTCCTTGTCTGACCAAAAACCTGAAAGCAGGCTGCATGTGTCAGACATCCCGGCATTCAAGTATATTGGACGTCAGGGCCGCGATGTAGAAAACCAATTGCGGGGCTTGGCTGCGTGGAGCCAAAAGGGCAAAGACCGGTTTAGGATGCCGTTTCGCATGCCGCCTGGCACCGCGAAACTAAACGCGGGCCATGACGCACTGCGCGACTTACACAACCTGCAAGAACACAACCGATTAAGGGTATTTTGGGAAGAAGACAGTTCTGCCTTTTGGGTTGTTTCAAGATACAGCTTGCGCCGAATAACAATAGACGGAGTGCGGGGGCCCTTGTTGATTTTCGATCGGTTTCTAAATGATGAGCACCGCGCGATTTTGGATAAGCGACCTGCGGGCACAGATATTGGAGTGGGCGAAGTCTATCCCGCAGTGCAAATGCCGATAATTAAGGCCATAAAGACTACCGTCAACGACGTCGAGATCAGCTTTTACGGTGAAGTCATTCGTTTCCCCAAAAACGTTGCTATGTCTGATGTACCGGTGACGCTTTTGATGGATGATATGATCTCCGTTGCTCGTATTCCAAAACTTGCGGCGAAAGACGTCGCTGACAAAATACCAGGCTTGGTCAAGATTAAGTCTTGGGGGCAAGATGATGTTGCCGCTGGCTTGAAGAGACTGGCAGACACGCTTCGCAATGATATTTTCAGCCTCAAGGCCAACGGTATTAGCCTCGTCTTTCAGTTGCGTTCCAGTTTTCTTTCCGAGAGAGAATTCATCGAGAAGCTGTCAAACAAAGGCATCGACGTAACAAAAGAAGTCAAAGATGTTATTGACGGCTGGAATGCGACACTGCGTCAACACAGCCTTTTGTTTTCGGGAAACTCAGAAGGCGCGGGCCCGCTAAGCTATTTCCTAGAGTACCTTGCCGAGCGCGATAGTAACTGCTCGGAACAGCTTCGGAATTATTGCCTGTTGCGCGACGGGGAGCACGAAAGCTATTCGCGTGATACTGTGCTCAGATCTTTCCTAGATCGTACGGGGTTCTCGGGGCCTGAGCTTTGGCGGCTGGGAATTCTGTATGCTTTGCTGTTTGGACGTGATGGGCGGAGTGTCGTGAGTGAGGGCCAACAGGTTTCCAACTGGGTGCACACGGGCCTTCTGGAGAAAGCGCGACAGACTTTGCCGCCTGAGGATTTTGCCCTGTATGTGCGCCAAGAGTTGGACGATTTTGAGCTGCAGCCCGATGAATTCGCCGCCTTTGGTACTCATGCAGAAGCAGCGGCAAATGCCAAACAAGACTTACTGGACCAACTCAAAAACACGGCTTGGGATAAGGAGTGTCGAGCGACTTTGGTTGGTCGATGAATCTGAAGTAGGTTTGGAAGCAGACTGACGAGGAACCACCGCGCCATTCGCAATGCTGCGACGCCCAATAGTGTCTGCGGTGCGTCGAAAGTAAAGTTTTGTCCAACTGCACGGCATCATCGCAGATTGGGCTTTTCCAGTTTTTAAGGAAAGCCTGCAAACCTAGATCAAAAGAAAAGTGTTCGAATACTGTGATAAGCACGAAATACCCTGAAGCTTCCGGTAACACTTACCGGCAGTTTTCCTAATTTGAACACGTCACGACGACAACACAAACCAATTGACTTTGCGGTTCGAAAGTTACCGACCTTCTTGTGAAGGTTCATTCCAGACAACGCGAAAAACTTGATGCGTTGTCGTGCTATCGGGCGCGTTGCCAGTGCGTGTGGCGATGCGATAGCGGTAGCAATAGCTGCAGTGGCAAAGAAATGCCCCCCTTTGAGCACCTTGAAGGTGGGCGGCGTGTTCCCATTCTACTTCCGAAGGTAATCGCCCGCCGGCCCACGCGGAAAAGGCTGTAGCATCGTCCCAAAAGACATGGAGGACTGGGTGATCTGGCAAGAACAGACCATCTGGTGTTTCAAGGCCATTGATAGCGCGCCAATTAGCGCCGTCCACGCAGCGCCACCATTCGGTGCCCTGCACAGGGTATGCGTTTTTCTGCGCGACTGTTTAGTTCTGTAATCCTTTCGCGATACTGGCTCGCTATGGATACTGCGCATTGACCTCTGGGAGATCACTTTGTTGGCCACCATAGTCAGCGCCCCAGCAGACAACATCGTTCGTGTCGGTTTCAATGGCGCAGCTGTGGGCGTAGCCGAGCTTTGCGGGCAAGGCTGAAAAGGCCCCTTCAGGGGCAGCGGTGGGATCGGCAGGCGATTGGAGGGGGCCGGATGGTTCATCAAATACACGGCCCCGACACAGGACCTGATTATCAAGCGTTAGAGCGCAGTAGTGAAAATAGCCTGCGGAGATCTGTTGAAAACGCCCCTCCAAAGCTTGCGCTTGTCCCCGATCATTACGCGGCTCACCCCAGCAGTGCATCGCTTGATCGGTGTCCAAGCCACAGGTAAATTCACGGCCTGCGGAGATTTGGGTAAAGACCACGCCCTCAGGCACGTCGAGCTTGCTGCGGGTGTCTTCCCCCCAGCAGTCCACTCCGCCTTGAGCCGTCAAAGCGCAGGCGTGGAACCAGCCATTCGTCACATAGACGTACTCGCCTTGCGGAGGGTTGAATAGCTCGGCGACCGCGTTTTCGTTTCCGGTATCACCCCAACAGACTAATGCCCCCGCGGTGTCAATTCCGCAGGCGTGGTAGTAACCGGCGTCGACATCGATAAAGGTCTGATCGCTTGGGCAAAGCTCTTTGTAGTTGCCCCAACAGCTCGGGGTGCCAGCCGCGTTCAGGCCGATGCTTTGGCGGCCGCCACCGGCCACTTTGACAAACGGGTCATCAGGCGTGCCAACGCTGCCGCTGGACCCCCAACAGACGGCCTGTTGATCCTCATCCAAGACACATAAATGGGAGGCGCCGGAGGAAAAAGTACGCGAGGTGTCGATGCTCAGGTCTTCGCTGCTCGCAAATGTCGGCAGGAAAACACCCGATGCAAACAGAGCGCTGAGGGTAAGGGATTTATACGTAACTGATTTCATAATGAACGTCCGAGTGACTGTGATTTGCTAATCTGCGAGCCCAGCTGTCGAGACATGCATGCTCACGCTTGAGGGAAAGCCCGCTCCGCTGAGCGAGCTTTGAAAGGGAGCCGTCGCCGTTATTCGGCGCGCAGTTCCCATGCTTGGTATTGGGCAAGGTCGTCGCCACAGGCTTGAAGCGTCAGCGATTTGATCTGGTGGTCGGAGGTTCCGCCGCGACCGCGCGTTGTTTCTTCTCCGGCGGTGAAACACAATTCCATTGCAGAGACCGGAGACAAATGTCCGTCTTCGGTCAGCGTGATGTTTTGCGTCTCACCACCGTCGCAAGCCGCCAATTCGATGCCTGCGCCAGCAGCAAGGTCAGAAACAGTCGCGCAAACGTCCCATTCGGGCATGTAAAGCTTGCCCTCCTCGACGCTTGCCACGTCAAACACCTGATCAATACCAGCCTCACCCTGATAGCCATAGCAGGTATGGGTCTGAAGGCCCCGTTCAACGTTTGCATTTTCTTTACTGCCAGAGATGTCGAGGCAATAAAAATCAAGGTTTCCATCAAGACGGTCGGACAACATGACTTCGACAGACTCTGCTGTTGCGGTGCTGGCGAGTGCCGTGAAAGCGACGGTTACGGCGGCGGTGAGTTTCATCTTCAGTC
Organism: Octadecabacter algicola; assembly: GCF_021532625.1. Lineage (GTDB taxonomy): Bacteria > Pseudomonadota > Alphaproteobacteria > Rhodobacterales > Rhodobacteraceae > Octadecabacter > Octadecabacter algicola. The sequence continues at coordinate 944,943 of NZ_JAKGAR010000001.1, read as the reverse complement.
CTCTACAAAACGATCGTTCAAGGGTGGTACGTTCCGCCGCAAGATTTTCGGCGATTTATGGGTGAGATTTTCAAACGTGCGGCGCGTCCAGAACCGCACGTAGTATCGAGGCGCGGTTATGCCTCCACAACTTCGACGATTTGCATCATTCCGTTGTCTTCATGGGGCAGCACGTGACAGTGGATGACGAACGAGCCGGTGAACTTCTCAAAGCGCGTCTTGAATCCAACGTCCCCACCAAGGGTATCCTGCCAACGGGCCAATGGGCTGCCTTCGGGCAATGCCTCGCCGTTGATATGTGTGATGAAGAACGGGTTCACATGGATATGGTAGACATGCATCACCTGAGTGTTGTTGCCCACCGTCCATGCTTCGGCGGTTCCGAGGGTCATCGTTTGCTTCAGCTCACCGTCAAAGGCTTCGCGGTTAATGGTCTGGTTGCGGGTGAAGTCGATTTCGCGCTTGGGCAGTTCAGTATCGTCGAACGGGATAAGCCCCGCGCCCGGGGAGCGTGTCCTCGTTGGACCAAAGCGCATCGACTGGTGCCCCTTCGATCTTGATGGGCATGTCGACCACCCGCGAAAGGTTGGTGCTCCTCAGCGTATCACGCGGCTCCGCTACAGAAGGTGCCCGCACGATAAAATCCGCGCGGTTGCCAGACGCAAGCGCGGACGGGTTAAACCAAGGCTCATCAAGGGCCTCATAGTCAACGGGGATGCGACGATCCTGCGTGACCCCATCAAACGCAATCAGATGCATCTCTAGGTTTGCGATGTTCGGGCGCATAAAGGCGAAATCTGTGCCATTGCCTGTCCCGTTGATCACGCGCCAGCGCTGTACTTCACCCGGACGCATGGTGATCTCCGGGTTCATCTCACCGCCGCCCTGTTCATCAACCAGCATCATGCCGCGATTGGTGACAAAGAAAATCCGCTCAACGGCCTGCTCAATGTAGTCGGGCATGACCCCGGGCTCGTCCTCGACGATCAACGGTCCAGCCAGCCCATCACCGACCTGCACTGCGGTAGAGCCATGTTTGTGGGCGTGATACCAAAACGTTCCGGTGATGTGATCGTCCGGAAGCTCAAAACGGAACCTATTGCTCCCGTAGCGGAACATCGTTTTCACATCGACACCGCAGACCTCTTCGCAGGCTACGATCTGATCTTCTGGAACAAGGCTGACGAAGACATTGTCCGCGTCGAACTCACCGGTGCTGTCTGTGCTTGGGGAAACATGCAGCCCGTGTGTGTGGAAGTTGGTCGTATTCAGCCCGTGCTCTTGGTTGTGATTGTCGGTGCAATCGTCATGCAAGGCAGGCAAATTGTTGATGAGATCCACATCTAATGTGTCGCCCGGGCGAATACGCATCGTCGGGCCGAGCAAATTGCCGTTGTAGACCCGCGCATCGTCAAGGAAATCAATCGCCAATTCATAATGCACGTTCGCGGGCTGCGCGCGCGCGTTTTTGGCCAAGCCCAAAGTACCACCAATCACCGATGCAACCCCGATTGCCGCGCTGCCTTGCAACACGCTACGCCGCGAAAATCCTTTTGGTACCATAGATTTAGTGCCCCGTTTCATAGGAAGTCCTCCCAGTTCTGGCGACCTGTCATGCGGTCGCGATATCGTTTCATTCGTTCACAATGATCCAGGCGCGCAGATCCGGATCGATGTCAGCGCATCCTTCCAGCAGCAAATCGCGCGACATGAACGGCCCAGCGGATCGGCTGGCCGACCCAACGGACATGCACAGCGTCTCGTCATTGGCGGGTGAAAGGGCCAGAGTTTCGCGGTCATAGCGGAACTGCTGAGACGGGTTTTCAGCATCGCAGATCGTCAATCCAAATTGAGCCTCGCGACCTTGGAGGACCTCTGCGCAGTAATCAGGATACTCAACAGAGCGGATCAGACCGCTGTCTTCCAAAAGGGTGAACTGCACGTCGCCGCCCTGTGGATTGCAGGAATGCGCCTGCAACTCCTCAGCAAAACCGCGGCCCAAGGTGTCGATGCACCAACCGAGGCTGTCCGCCTCGTCGAGGTTATCCGCAAGGTAGATCACAGGGGCCGGTGTCTGCATTACCGGCGCTTCGGAGTGGGCGACCTGAGCCATGAGAAACAGCGGCAAAGCCAATGTCGGCAATATAAATCGCATCATTTGGACCTCTCTTTAAACACTAAGATTTGGGACTTACTCAGGTCGGCCTGCTGGCGCTTTACCCAGAGCGTTTCGGACGTCGCGATAACCAAACAAGCCGTGAGAGCCGCCATGGCCAAGAAGGCAACGGGAAGCGCGCGGCTATCCATTGTCCGGCACGCCAGTAATGCGGCACGTTCCATTCCTATAGCATCGGCTCAGCGGCATTTTGGCGTCCCCACGCAAGGTAAATTTCACCCTCAATCACGGGCCGTACTCTGGCCCGTTGCACCGCCAAACCCAAAGGGAAGCCTGTCGCAGAATGTAACCGCTGTCGCGTTTTGATACATTTTGCGACACGAAAACCCAACCAAGACGCGGGCACACAGGTTAGAACGAGATCCTAGCCACCTTGCGAGAAGGAGCGGTATCAACGAGGATGGCGGCCTCAACGCGCCATTCATTCTCGAAGTGATCAACCGAAGTCGCCGCCCCCATGACCCAGAAATCCCACCATATCCTGATCGTTGATGATGCGCGCGGCATACGTGAGCCGCTCGGGCAATATCTGCGCAAGCAAGGGTTTCGCACATCTTTGGCAGAAAATGCCATTGAAGCGCGACAGTTGATCGAACAGGCCGGAATTGATTTGGCAATTTTGGATATCATGATGCCAGGCGAAGACGGGCTAAGCCTGTGCCGTTGGATGGTGGCCAACACCAACATTCCTGTGATCATGCTGACGGCCATGGCTGACGAAACAGACCGCATTGTTGGGCTAGAGCTGGGCGCGGATGACTACGTTGTCAAACCCTTCAACCCACGTGAATTATTGGCGCGGATTAAGGCTGTTTTGCGCAGGATGCCCGAACGTCAATATCAGTCCGATAACAATAGTTTCGCTGGCTGGACCCATCAAGGAGCTCGCAAATGGCTCAACCATGTCGATGGGCGTGAGGTTTCATTGACGACGAGTGAGAACCGATTACTCGCGGTTTTCTTGCAGAACCCGAATACCGTTCTCAGTCGGGCGCGCTTGCTGGATATAACAGCGGGGCGGGAAGAGAAGGCCTTTGATCGCACAATCGACAATCAAATCGGGCGGCTGCGTAAGAAAATCGAAGATGATCCCAAAGCGCCCAAGCTGCTGATCACCGAGCGCGGCGGTGGCTACGTTCTGGCCGTCGAAACGGTGGTTCCGTGTTGAAACGTCTCCCGCTTGCGACACAGCTTTTGGTCTTGTTGAGCCTCGCTATGAGCATTGCCTTTGTCGGGGCATTGGCTGTCACAGTCCTTGCTCAGCGTGCCAATGATGAAAACGCGCGCGATACGCTTGTCACCAACCGCATCGAAGAGCTGGTTCTGACGCTAAGCGCCCTTGCGCCGGAAAATCAGGCCGAATTCGCGGCCGATGCCTCCAACAGAGTGACGACAATCAAAATCGCGGCCGATCCCGCCGTCTTAAACACCTCCGCGGATGATCGTTCCATCTTGCTGGCCGCGCGCATTGCACAGGACCTTGGGCAAAACGATGTGCGCGTGTCGATCCTGTCCAGAGCAGAGCCTAGCCTGCCAGAGGATTCACGCAACTTCGGGCTCAATCGTGAAGTGGTTTTGGTGTCCTTACAGTTGGATAACAATCGCTGGCTGAACTTTTCGGCGCGAGAGCCACTGAGCTGGCACACTAACGGGCAACTTGGATACTTGCTGTCCATTTATGCCTGCTCCTTGATCATTGTTTTGGGTGCGGTCTGGATTTTCCTGCGCCAGACAATTTCCCCCATCCAAGAGCTGGCGATTGCCGCCCAAAGATCGGCAAAAGGCGATCGTTCTGCTCGCGTTCGTGAGGCAGGCCCATTTGAATTTCAACAAGCGGCGAAAGCCTTTAACACCATGCAGGAACGCATTTCGCAATTTGACGCGGAGCGAACCCGCACGATAGCTGCAGTCGGCCATGATTTGCGCACGCCCCTCACAAGCCTCCGTATTCGGGCCGAAATGATCGAAGGGGAGTTGCGCGAACCAATGATTGAAACGCTCGACGAGGTCGCCGCCATGGCGGACGGGTTGGTGTCCTATGCGCGCACAGGGCAGTCCGAAAACCTGACGCAAAGCGTGTCGTTGAAAGAGCTTCTAGCGAAGCTGTGCGAGGAGTTGGATGTCCCGTTTCATGCCACGGGCGATCCCGTCATCACGGCAGGTCCGGTGAGCTTTAGCCGCGCGATCCGAAACTTGGTAGAGAATGCGCTCGCCTATGCCGGTCAGGCCGAGGTCGTGCTTTCTGTGCAGGGGGGCAAAGCAATCATCAAAGTTGAAGACGACGGCCCCGGCATTGAACTTGGGCTGCTTTCAACGATCTTTGATCCATTTGTCCGCGGCGAGGCGAGCCGCAGCAGAGTAACCGGAGGGGCTGGGCTAGGTCTTTCAATTGCGCGCGACATCATTGTAGCCCACGGCGGTGAACTTGACGTCGTCAACAAACCAGAGCGTGGCGTTTCGGCATTGGTAATGGTGCCAAGCCTCAGTACCAGACGTTAAGCGTTTTGCTTGCTGTCTAACGTCATCAACATATCAATTTGGCGATCCGGGAAGGACTCGAACCCTCAACATCCTGATTAGAAGTCAGGTGCTCTATCCAGTTGAGCTACCGGACCGCTAAAGCCCTTCTAGCGGCGTAGGGACGGAAGTTTCAAGCGTGCTTTATCACAACAGACAATCACGGACACATCGGTGCGGTCCTGACGCACAAGTTTTTTTAGAAACGTGATCGGTGATTGATGAAAGCGGCACACCGGGCATCCATTGCTGAACGTCTTGCGGCGCAATTACCCAAATAAGACCAACGGGGATGGCGGACTAGGATATTGGGGGATGTAACTTAAAACCTGCGCGATAAAGCGATGCCGCATGTCTGGGTTTGCGCGTCAAACAAAGCAACGTTTGATCTTGTCGAAGCCAATGTGCAGGTCAGCTTTGGCACAAGGCCGCTGAAACTGTACTGACTATTGAATACTGTGACCGAAAGGCTCGAGAAATTATCTTCGCGCGCAAAGCCGAGGTCGCTGTCAAACTGGCGTTTACCCACTACGGCTTGGCCCGACAGTTCATATCCACCTTGAAATGCAGTGCTTGCCTGAAGCGTCGTGGCGAGACTTGCGTAACTTTGCGATACCAGCTGTGTATTTGTATGCTCACTCAGAAGCCCGAACCGAACCGACAGTGCGGGGTTTGGGGTGACGGTATAGCCTAAGTTAACTTGTGTCAGCAGGCCGTCGCTGCTGGTCGAACCCTCTGACTTTAAATCCGAAAACTGTATGAACCCGTTAATTTGCTGAGTAGGGGTGATCTGTCTGGATGAGAACAACGAGATACCCGTTCTCGTATAATCTCCACGTTCGCGTTCGCGATCTATTCGAAATACACGCGTGCCAAAATCACCATATTGATAACTTTGCGAAGCCGTCAGGCCGACTTCTACTTCGGTCTCGGGGCTATAAAGCGTGGAGTAAAAGCGGCGTTCACCACGCCAATCAAAAGCAAGGCGTCCGTTGCTCCCCAAATTTCCGCGTACATATCCATTCAGCCCGACACGGCTTTCCCAGCCGGATATTCTGCGGCTTTCGGGCGCAATAATACCAGTTCCCAGAACATTCGAAATAAACGTAGTGTTATCGGTCCCTTGGTTGAGGTTGGAAGTGGGCGCATAGCTGAGGATGACACTGACGCCAATCGGCCTCTCGGCGGTTATGCGGCGCAAAACAGCCATATAGAGCGCGCGCTTTTCAGGATTTGCGCTGCGTTCTTTCAGTATTTCAAATTGATATTGCGCTGCTGCCAACTGCCCATCCAAAAGCAGGGCATACCCAAGTTCCTCGCGAATTGAGAGATTGTTGGGTATGTCCCGCAATAGGGACCGCAGCATTGGAATAGCGGCATCATAATTGCCCGCATCGCGTAGTATCTGTGCTTGGCTAAAATTCGACGGGTAATCGATGTCTTGCGCGTGCACACCTGACCAGAGCGTTGCAGAAAGAAACGCGCCGCCAATCATTTTCTGAAAGGCGCCGCGTATTTTTCGAAACATTAGTTTGCAGTTCCAACTATTCCGCCGGCAACCACAGTGTTACTGTCCGAACCCGTAAATGCACCGATAACACCCGTACTACCAATCTTACCGGTCAGATCAGCGTCGACTGATCCGGTCAGAGTGTTCGTTCCAAATATATTTGTAGGTACGTTGTAATTGACAACTACATTACCTCTTACGTTTTGACCGTTAATGGTTCCGTTAACGTCCAAATCCGATGTGTTGCCCGTTAATTGGCCGGTCCCGAAATCAGCGGTGAGCGTTGTTTGACCATCAAAAACTCGCGTTGCCCGCTCGCCGCTAATGAACGTATCGCTGCGCGTCACATTGTCCGCGATCTGATAATTATAACGGGTTGAATAGGTTACGACACCATTCGTCGTCACAGGCGCACCGACGGTAGGGTTGTCTTCGATGCCAGCAACAGCCACGATTTGTCCACGGGTTTGATCTACACCGGTAGCATAAGCCACCAATCCGACGGCTGGATCACTAACGGAACCGTTTGATTCCGATGAGAGGTTCGCATTGACCTGCCCATTTGAAACTGACGCGGTACGGCTGGCAGTCTTACTGTCGGCCAAACCACCACTGACACAACCTGCCGTGATGGCGAGTGCCGAACCCGCAGCAATTAATTTAAAGATACGATTGTTATTCATAAACATAACCATTTTTTATCCGTTAACTTCCTTTTGTGTTTTTCTATCTATTCAGATGATCAATTACCATGCTGAAAGTATGGTCAGAAATTGCCGTTTATGACACGAGCATACGTCCCCGAATTCTACATTCTAATGCACCGCTCCAAGCGAAACGGGTGTTGAAGCTTACGGATAAATTGATGAAATCGACCAGACGCTCATTATGCGGAAATGCCCGTCACGCTACGCTGCAACTAATTCGAAGCGAGCAGTGCAAAGGCAGCGCAGAAAATGGTCCGAAACCATGTGTACTGTTTGCATGGGACGCTTATCGCCGCAGCCTTTCCTTTCGAGCATGTGACCTATCCGAAAGTGCGCGAGACTATGCTTATTCAGTCGTGCATCTCGCTTCAGGAAGATTGATTTTGCATCGGGGTGCAAAATTCAACCTTATGTGAAAGCGATTAAAAAATGGTCAGACGTATTTATGGAACCTTCGAAGCCGATCAACTTGATGGCGGGTCCGGGCGGGATCACATCCTTGGGAAGGCTGGGGATGATCAAATTTTGTCGGGCAATAGCGCTGACAATGTTTTTGGCCAAAGTGGTGACGACACCATTTACGGCGCGTTCGGCGCCGACCGGTTAAGAGGCGGCGCAGGTGAAGATGTGGTCATGGGTGAAGCAGGGCAAGACCGGCTTTATGGTGGCAGTGGAGACGACGTCCTGTCGGGCGGCGATTCCAGCGGTAGTGGGAATTACGCCGGTTCCGGAGGCGGTATCAACGACCGCCTGTGGGGTGGGACGGGCAATGATCTTATGATGGGCGATGGTGGTAACGACCTGCTCTATGGTGGCATCGGGCAAGATACGATGCTGGGTGGCGCAGGCATAGACCGACTTTTTGGCGCAGGCGATAACGACGACATGGCCGGAGGTAGTGCAAATGATGTTCTTTTCGGTGGTCAGGGTAACGATGCCTTGGCTGGAAACGCCGGAGTGGACCGTTTGTACGGTGCCGCGGGTGCAGACACTCTCACGGGTGGCACAGGCGCCGATTTGCTTCATGGCGGCAGCGACGACGACATGTTGTCAGGATCGCAAGGCAACGATCGGCTTCATGGGGCTGATGGGAACGACCTTCTTTATGGTGATGGTGGAAACGATCGACTTTATGGCGGTGCAGGCAACGATACCATTGAGGGTGGCATAGGCGCAGACCGCGTCTGGGCTGGTGCGGGTGATGACGTTGTCAGTGGGGGCGCAGGCGATGACGTTCTAGGCGGCGCTGCGGGCAATGATGCGTTGTACGGAGGACTTGGTACCGACACGCTGTATGGCCGAGCTGACAACGATCTTTTGGCCGGGGGCGGGGGAAACGACCGTCTCTTCGGTGGCGAAGGCAATGACGCTCTTTCGGGTGATGTCGGCGCGGACTACCTCAGCGGCGGCCGTGGACAAGACACGTTGGACGGAGGCAGCGGCAATGATGAACTAATCGGTCAGCAGGGCGATGACACGTTGAACGGCGGCGCAGGTATGGATGATCTGCGCGGTGGGAATGGATCTGATACTCTGCGCGGTGGTACCGGTGGGGATAATCTGAATGGTAACGCCGGGGCCGATCACCTGTTTGGTGATGCAGGAGCCGATGTTTTGGACGGCTCTTGGGGTAATGACGTTTTGGATGGTGGAGCAGGCAACGACGTCCTGCAAGGTGGCTCCGGCAGTGACATTCTGTACGGTGGGTCCGGTTTGAACGTGCTGACGGGCGGCAACAGCGCAGACACATTTGTTTTCATGCCTGACGCTAGCTTCTTTTCAGACAGGGTCACAGATTTCCAAACGACTGGCCTTAGGCAGGATGTCTTGGATTTGACCGCCTTTGATATTCAAGCGGCCGTGCCTGATCTGACGGGATGGATTTCCGAAAATATCACTCAACAAGAGAACGGCGATGTGTCCATTCGATTGTCGAACTCTCAATCTATCCTTGTTGAAGATCACCGAAACCTTGGTGAAAACTATGTCGATCAATTGGTAGATTGCATCTGGTTCTAAGCGATCACAAGAGTTTAGCTTAACCAAACCAATACTAGCAGCCGGATACTTCGGAGGCCCTGCATCTGCTAAGAGCAGTGCAGGGTCGTCGACATAATGCCTTGATGCGACGCTTACGTATTTTCACACCACGCGCGCGATCATATCTGGGCTACGCGAATTCCACAGTTCCAAGAGCAAGGTCTATGATAAAAGCCGGCAGGCGCCATGATGCGCTTTGCCGGATTTATAACTGAAAGAGCGCACCATCACCGCTCGGATCCCGCTGCTTTTGCGCAACAAGAACCAGATTGAAGCGAAGTGCGAAAGCCAACGTAACGGTTCCCGCACGCATGAAGTCTATGTCGCGGGTCAACTGCAACTGACAACAGAAGGGTGGCTTGCGCGTGTGGTAGGGGTAATTTGAAATGGTGATGGTTCGTTTATGCCACTGCCATCAAGTTTGATCAGCGTCTTTATGCTCTTCCAAAGATCGAATTGAAAAAAAATGGGCCAAAGCGGGGACACACGAGCGTCTCAAACGTAACCGCTTTAATGATTTTTAAGCCTTACGACATACTAGTAGCGCAAGATGCGATGGATTCGAGATTAATTTTTGGGCGAATTGCGGTTTGCTGGTTAAAAATTAGGCGAGCAACATCGGGTTGGCGTGTTTCCTGTCCCGATACGTTGCCTTGCTTCCGTGCTTTGTCAAATGTCGCCCTGCCTCTTCATGAGAGGCACGAGTGCCAAGCGAGGGCGCGATCCTGGAAGATAACAACCCTCGCATGGCTGCAACAATAAGCTGCGGCAATAGGGATACCGTGGTTTTCGCCTTTCGAAAAGGCGTAACTATGGGGCCAAGACCGCGGTCGCATTTCAAATGGGGGAACGATCCTTTGAAGACGTCCACAAAACTTCTTTCTACTCTTTCAACAATGACTTTGATTGCTGCGGGTAGCAGCGCGATGGCGCAAGATTGCACCATCAAAGTCGGCGTTTTGCACTCGCTGTCAGGTACGATGGCGATTTCCGAAACAACTTTGGCTGACACTATGCAAATGCTTGTCGCCACACAAAACGATGCAGGCGGTGTTCTGGGCTGTGAACTGGAAGCGGTCGTTGTAGACCCTGCATCCGACTGGCCACTGTTCGCTGAAAAAGCACGCGAGCTTTTGACTGTGCACGAAGTCGACGTGATCTTCGGCAACTGGACATCTGTGTCCCGTAAATCTGTATTGCCTGTTATCGAAGAGCTGAACGGTCTTCTGTTCTACCCTGTTCAGTACGAAGGCGAAGAGTCTTCCAAGAACGTATTCTATACCGGTGCCGCACCAAACCAGCAGGCCATTCCGGCTGTCGATTATTTCCTCGAAGAGCTGGGCGTTGAGCAATTTGCGCTCTTGGGGACAGACTATGTCTATCCTCGCACCACCAACAACATTCTCGAAAGCTACCTGATCGAAAAAGGTATCGCGCCCGAGAATATCTTCGTGAACTACACACCATTCGGTCATTCTGACTGGGCGACGATTGTTGGCGACGTTGTTGCGCTGGGTGCTGACGGCAACCAAGTTGGTGTTATCTCCACAATCAACGGTGATGCAAACGTAGGCTTCTACAAAGAATTGGCTGCTGCTGGCGTATCTGCTGACGACATCCCAGTTGTTGCGTTCTCTGTTGGTGAAGAAGAGCTGTCCGGCTTTGACACATCCGAGCTGGTTGGCCACTTGGCTGCATGGAACTACTTCATGTCCGCTGACACAGAAGCCAACACGCAGTTCATCGCTGATTGGCAAGCTTACACTGGTGACGACACACGCGTAACAAACGACCCAATGGAAGCCCACTATATCGGTTTCAACATGTGGGTGAACGCTGCTGAAGCTGCCGGTTCCGTTGAAGTCGATGCCGTGCGTGAAGCAATGTATGGTCAGGAATTTCCGAACCTGACAGGCGGCACAGCTGTTATGTTGCCAAACCACCACCTGTCGAAGCCAGTTCTAATTGGTGAGATCACAGCAGACGGTCAGTTCGACATCATCAGCCAAACGGAAGAAGTTCCTGGCGATGCATGGACAGACTATCTGCCGGAATCTGCGGTACTTGTTTCCGATTGGAAAGACCTCGGTTGCGGCATGTACAACACAGAAACTGAAACATGCGTTCAGCTGACATCTAACTACTAAGATGCATTTTGGGGCGGGCGGGGCAGGTGCCTCGCCCACCTCAACTATTTTCAAAGAAAGAATACCTAATGCTGCGCCTCCTGCTCGCGTGCCTGTCGCTCTGTATGGTGCTGGTCTTTGGCCAACCCGCTCAAGCGCAAACCCTCCAAGACGTTTTGCAAAACAATGTAGAGGCCGTCGCCAAACCCTCCCGCCGTACAGTTGATGATGTGATTGCCGCTTTGGTGGCATCGTCCGCTACCGGCATTCCTGATTTCCTAGAAGGGTGGCGTGAAAAAGAGATTTGGCAGCGCGACGCTGACGGGGTGTTTTTCCGTGCGGTAGAAGACGGTGACGGGTTGATCCTGACCGATCTGGACACGGCCGAGGTAACGACCGTCGCCGATGATGACGGGTTCACCCAATCCAAACCCAATGCAGGTGTGCGCCGCGTGATCAGCAGCGCCTTGGTTCAGTTCCTGTTGTCTGACCCGGACATCACCCGCCGCCAGTCCGCGCTTGATGCGATTGGCCGCGACCCGTCTGGTGACCAGCTTGCGCCACTACGGGCCAGCCTAGAGGGTGAGCCAGATGCAGACATCCTTGCGCGCAAACAACAACTTGAACGCCAGCTTACGGCGCAATTTGACGAAGACCCTGCAGCGCGGATTGCAGCGATCAATGATCTGTCTGGTGACGTAAGCGTCGAAGTGCGCGGCGTAATCAGCCAAGTTCTGGCCACACGCCAATTCGTGGCCGTGGACGTTCCTGAGGGCACAAACCTCGCTCGGATCCTTGAAGTCGGTGAAGACCTGTCAGCGGATGACGCCTACCAACAGTTGGTAGAAGCGGACCTCGCGCCTGCGACGGTCTCGCTGGATGATGTCGTCGCTACGCTTACAGCGCAAATTTCCGACGGGCAGGTCGCTGGTGTGGACGTTTCCACACTCGACACTGACGCCGCACGGATTGCTGCCTATGAAACCTTAGTCGCCAGTGGTGACGCACCCGCGATTGTTTTGCCAGATGAACGCGCAGCGGCCCTCAGCGCCCATACGTTCTACCTCGCCTATACCGAAGACAATGCCGATATCACGGCGGCCGCTGAAGAAGCGCAATCCGCGATTGCGGGTTATCTTGGGGCTGGGCAAACGATCGACCTCACGATGGATGCCTTGTCACTCGCATCGATCTATTTCCTAGCAGCGATTGGCCTAGCGATTACGTTTGGTGTCATGGGGGTCATTAATATGGCCCACGGAGAGTTCATAATGATGGGGGCCTATACAGGCTACGTCGTGCAGCAGGTTGTGCCAAATTACACGTTGTCGATCATCATCGCGTTGCCCGTAGCCTTTGCGGTAACTTTTGCTGCTGGGGTCGCGATGGAGCGGTTGGTGATCCGGCATCTTTATCACCGCCCGCTGGAAACGTTGCTTGCCACGTTCGGGATCGCCATCGTCTTGCAGCAACTGGCCAAGAACATCTTTGGCACGCAAGCCCGCCCGCTTACGTCGCCAGACTGGTTGGCTGGTGCTTGGGTGGTCAATGATGTGATCCAGATCAGTTATATCCGTATTGCGATTTTCGTTCTGGCGCTGCTGTTCTTGGGGCTGATCTTGTTTATTCTGAAACGCACGCGGCTTGGGCTAGAAGTCCGCGCTGTGACCCAAAACCCCGGCATGGCCGCAAGCATGGGGATCAACCCTGACCGCATCAATATGCTGACGTTCGGGCTGGGGTCCGGCATCGCTGGGATCGCTGGGGTTGCCATCGGGCTTTATGCCAAGGTGACATCTGAAATGGGGGCGGATTACATCGTTCAGTCTTTCATGACGGTCGTTGTCGGCGGTGTTGGTAATGTCTGGGGCACGCTGGCTGGTGCATCTTTGATCGGGTTCACACAGAAGGGGATCGAATTCTTCAACCCGTCGAATACGCTGGCCGCACAGACCTACATGATCCTGTTCGTAATCCTGTTCATCCAATTCAGACCCAAGGGTATTGTTGCCCTCAAGGGTCGTGCGGCGGGGGACTAGATCATGAAAAATACATTCATCGCGCGCAATCCGTCAGTTCTGTGGTTCCTTGCTGGTTTGGCGATTTTCACGATCCTTGTGACCGTCATGAGCGAAGCCACGGGGCTAGGCCTAATCTCTACCTCGTTCCTCAAGACCTTGGGTAAGACGCTGTGCCTGTGTCTTGTGGCGATTGCCATGGACGTGGTCTGGGGGTACTGCGGTATCCTCTCACTTGGGCACTTCGCTTTCTTCGGCATTGGTGGTTACGCGATCGGCATGTGGCTGATGTATGCGCGCACCGAAGGGATCGTGCTGACCTCGCTAGAGGCGAACGCGCTTCCTCCGACTGTGACCGAGATTACAGACGCTGTTGGTGGTCAGATTTTCGGTGTTGTAGGGAGTTCGGAATTCCCGATGATTTGGGCGTTCTCACACAGCCTGCCACTGCAACTGCTGGCCGTAGTCTTGGTTCCCGGGTTGTTGGCATTGGTGTTTGGCTGGCTGGCGTTTCGCAGCCGGGTGACAGGGGTCTATTTGTCCATCCTGACCCAAGCGATGACGTTAGCACTGTCATTGTACTTCTTCCAAAACGACACCGGTTTGCGGGGCAACAACGGGTTGTCAGGTTTGCAAAATATTCCTGGTCTTGAAGACCAAAGCCAAGCGGTTGTTTCGCTCTGGTTCTTCTGGGCTTCTGCGATCGCATTGGCGCTTGGCTATGTACTGTTTGCGTATGTGGTGTCTGGTAAATTCGGGTCCGTCATTCGTGCCATCCGCGACAACGAAGCCCGCGTTAGGTTCCTTGGCTACCACGTTGAACATTATAAGCTTTTTGTCTTCACGCTGACGGCTATGGTTGCTGGCGTGGCAGGCGCGCTTTACTACCCGCAAGCCGGCATTATTAACCCTGCCGAAATCGCGCCAATTGCATCGATCTACCTTGCGGTTTGGGTCGCTATTGGCGGGCGTGGACGACTTTATGGTGCGGTGATTGGCGCGGCTTTGGTATCGCTTTTGTCTTCGTGGTTTACAGGTGGTTCCGCACCTGACATCAACCTTGGCTTCTATGTGATCAAATGGACCGATTGGTGGCTGGTACTGCTTGGTTTGTCCTTCGTGTTGGTCACGCTGTTCTTTCCCAAAGGCATCGGCGGTATCTTTGACGCTTTGGCCAAAAAGACACCACCAGATCGCGAAGGCGATTTTGGCCCCGACAAAGGCGCGTGGCGCAATGAAGAGGGGGAGCCATCATGAGCACGCTTCTTGAAGTTTCCGGCGTCTCGGTCACGTTTGACGGGTTTCGCGCGATCAACAACCTGTCCATCCAGATCGCCGAGCCTGAACTGCGGGCCGTCATTGGCCCTAATGGTGCAGGCAAGACCACGTTTATGGACATCGTGACGGGCAAAACGAAACCCGACGAAGGCCGTGTGGTCTTCGGTGATCGCGGAGATTCACTTCTTGGCATGAGCGAAAGCCAGATCGCACAGGCGGGTATTGGTCGCAAATTCCAAAAACCCACAGTGTTTGAAGCGCAGACAGTGCGTGAAAACATCGCCATGGCGTTGAAAAACAAACGAGGTCCGTTCGATGTTCTGTTGCGTCGCAAGACCGAAAATCGCGAAGATCGCATTCGCGGTATCAGTGATGAAATCGGTTTGACCGACGCGCTGGATCAACAATCAGGTTCGCTCAGTCACGGTCAGAAACAGTGGTTGGAAATTGGCATGTTGCTTGCGCAGGATCCGCGCCTGTTGCTGGTAGACGAACCTGCGGCTGGGATGACGCCAGCCGAACGTGAACACACGACTGATCTGTTGGTTAGGGCCGCCAAGACACGCGCTGTCGTCGTTGTTGAACACGATATGGAATTTGTGCGCCGGCTGAATTGCAAAGTGACCGTACTGCACGAAGGCTCGGTTCTGGCCGAGGGCAGCTTGGATCACGTGACGAAAAACAAAGACGTCGTTGACGTTTATCTGGGGCGATAATCATGTTGGAAGTCAAAGATTTAACGCTGAAATATGGCCAAAGCCAGATTCTGAATGGCATCAATCTCTCCGCCAAGAAGGGTGAGATTACGGCCGTGATGGGCACCAACGGCGTGGGCAAGACGTCTTTGCTGAAAGCCATTGCAGGGCGTCATCCGTTTGCATCTGGCGCGATCTCACTGGACGGTCAGGTTCTTGGCAAGCATTCAGCCGTGAACGCCGCGCGGGCAGGGATTGCATATGTCCCGCAGGGGCGCGAAGTGTTCCCGATGATGACCGTAACCGAAAACCTTGAGACCGGTTTTGCCTGCCTTGAGGGCCGTGCCCACGGTGTGCCAGACCATATCTACGATCTGTTTCCCGTGCTGCGGGACATGTCCGCACGTCGCGGCGGGGACTTGTCTGGGGGGCAACAACAGCAGCTGGCCATTGCGCGTGCATTGATCACCAAACCATCTGTCTTGCTGCTGGATGAACCGACTGAGGGGATCCAGCCCAACATCATCAAACACATTGGTGAGGTCATTCAAAAGCTACGGGACCAAGGAGAAATCGCGATTGTTTTGGTTGAACAGTTCTTTGATTTCGCCTTTGAACTGGGCGATCGGTTCGTGACTATGGATCGCGGCACAGTCACGTTAGATGATGTGTCGGCCAACGTCGGGCGTGAACAACTGCTCGAACTGGTGTCAGTCTAACGGCAGTCCGCCAATGTCAGAGATGAGGCTGAGAACTTCATCGACGCCTTGATCATTTCGCAAGGAACAGAACACAAAGGGACGGCCCGCGCGCATTTTGGTGGCGTCGCGGTCCATAACGTCAAGTGAGGCACCAACATGTGGTGCCAGATCGGTTTTGTTGATGACAAGAATATCCGACTTTGTAATCGCTGGTCCGCCTTTGCGCGGGATTTCCTCGCCTGCTGCCACATCGATCACGTAGATCGTCAGATCTGCCAATTCAGGGCTGAAGGTGGCCGACAGATTGTCGCCACCGCTTTCGATCATTACGGCGTCTAGGTCATCGAAGCGTTTGCGCATCTCGGCAATCGCCGCGAGGTTGATTGATGCGTCTTCGCGGATTGCAGTATGGGGGCATCCGCCGGTTTCAACGCCAATCACACGTTCTTGCGGTAGGATTTGCATGCGCATTAGCGCTTCAGCGTCTTCTTGAGTGTAGATGTCATTGGTGATGACACCAATGGACAACCGTGGGTGCAGCGCCCGCGCCAAAGCCGCCGTTAGCGTGGTTTTACCCGCACCAACGGGGCCGCCGATACCAATGCGAAGGGGGCCGTGTTTGCTCATGAGCGGAAAATCCTTGGTTGTAGTGTTTCATGTTGCATCGCTGCGATGTCAGACAGGAACGCCGTGCTCTGCAAATCATCGAGGGTGGCGTTTGCGGTGTCTTCGGCAATTTCGATGCACAGGGGGGAGAGGGCGGCCAGTACTGCTTGGCCCTCGGTTTGCCCAAGCGGCACCGCCCGTACAGAGGCAGACACCAGATTGCTGCAAAAGGCCTGTAGATACATTGAGGCTGTAAGTGTTTGGTCGATGCCCTGTCGCGCTGCTGCCATCCCAACTGCCACAGGTAGGGCAAGTTCAGGAAGGGTATTATCACCCCAGATCGCCGCCGTGGTCTGGCAAAACGCCGCCCCTTGCAAAAGCGTCTCTTGAATACGTTCTGATGAGGCCGCAAAGGCGAGGGCGGTTGCGTTCACATCTGCCAATCCATCATCACCACAGTCATATCCCGCGCGCAGCAGGATGCAGTCATTGCGGCCACTGCCGTGTGCCAGCAGGTCTGTCAGCCAGTCTTGAAGGTCTGTGGCTGTCGCGAGGGTGCCGTTCGCAATCGCGGTTTCCAGACCGTGGGAATAGGCAAAGGACCCAAGGGGGAAACTCGGGGAAAGCCATTGCGTCAGGGTTAAGACGTCGCGGTTAGTGGTCATGTGCGGTTGCCACATGTTCATGGCTGTGGGTGCGCCCGTGACCGTAGGCGCCGCCTTCTGGTGTGAAGGGGGCCGTTACCTCTGCCACCTGAGCGCCCAAGTGTTCCAACATATGGCCAATGACAGGGTCCGCTTGGATCAACAGGTGATCGGCTTCGATCTGACAGGGGGTGTGGCGGTTGCCAACATGCCACGCCAGTTGCACCAGATTATCGCCCGTCACTTGGTAAAGTGGTTCAGGGGCCGCGTGAACTTCGATCATCTGGCCATCGCCCAGCACGAATGCGTCCCCTTGGTTCAGGGACTCGGTGTTTTCTAGATCGACAAGGAATTTCACCCCGTCATCTGTCGCCAGCATCTTGCGGCGCAAAAAACGGTCATCATAGGTCAGCGTGCAATGGCCCATAGGGTCCTTTGCATGGGCGTGCCTTTTGATGGTCTGTGCGGTTGGGTTCGTCATTTATGTGTCTCACTGCGCCCGAACAGAAACGAAGGTGAACTCATCTCGGCCTTCGGAATCCGAATAGGCTGTCAGAACTGCCGTTCCGAGGTCCGGAAAATACAGCGCTTCTTCGATGTGATCGTATTCCCGGCTGGTATATTTCACGCTGACGGGGATCGCATCCAACGTGCAGCCGCCCATCGTGAACTGGGTTGCAGCCCCCCACCGATGACGCACTCGTTCGATGGTTGTTTCACCCATCTGGATTTGAGTTGTCCGTGCGGACCACGTCCCACCAGCAACCGGGGCGGGTAGGTCTGCAATCGGTTCTTCGAATACAAACTGCCACAGTGAATCTGGAATGATCCGCCCGTTTTCAATCGAACTCAACTGAAGCACATGAACCCCGTGAGCGAGATAATTCAGGCTCTCATCGCCACTAAAATACGTGTTCTGCTGGATCGATCCATTGGACGCCATGCGGTGGATTTCATAGTCGCCATTGTCTTGCGTGAACCGGATACCTTGCCCGTTCAGCATGTTTGCCGTTGGGCAACTGGTTTGCGCAGCCACGCTGATCGGAGCGAGCAACAAGCCAGCTACAAAAGAAGAGCGAAGGGTTTGGAAAACATGTGCCATTGGGGCGCCTTTCAGAACATAAAGTATCGTTGCGCCATGGGTAGCACATCTGCTGGCTGACACGTGAGTAATTCACCGTCCGCGCGGACTTCATAGGTCTCGGGATCAACTTCGACTTCGGGCGTGGCGTCGTTCAACACCATATCCGATTTACCAATTGTACGCGTGTTCTTCACTGCAACCGTTTGTTTCCCTAGTCCCAAGCTGTCTCGCAGGCCTGCGTCTTGTGCGACACCTGACACGAAGCTGACAGAGGTATGCTGTTGTGCGCTGCCATACTGGCCAAACATAGGGCGCGTATAGACGGGCTGTGGGGTGGGGATAGACGCGTTGGGATCACCCATTTGCGCCACGACGATCGTACCCGCCATCAAAACCATTTCAGGCTTAACACCAAAGAATGCGGTGTCCCATAGGACCAGATCAGCCCGTTTTCCAACAGAAATATCGCCGATTACATGGCCAACGCCCTGCGCAATGGCGGGGTTGATCGTGTATTTCGCGATGTAGCGGCGCACGCGCATATTGTCGTTGTCGCCAGTTTCATCTGCCAGCGCGCCGCGTTGTTTCTTCATCTTGTCGGCGGTTTGCCATGTGCGGATCAGGACTTCGCCAACACGACCCATGGCCTGACTGTCAGACGCGATGATCGAAAACGCGCCAATGTCATGCAGGATGTCTTCGGCGGCGATGGTTTCACGACGGATACGGCTTTCGGCGAAGGCGATGTCTTCGGGGATCGATTTGTCGAGGTGGTGGCACACCATCAACATATCAAGGTGTTCTTCCAACGTGTTCACCGTGAAAGGGCGCGTTGGATTGGTCGAACTTGGGATGACATTGTCATGGCCGCAGATCTTAATGATGTCTGGTGCGTGCCCACCGCCTGCGCCTTCGGTATGGAAGGCGTGGATCGTGCGGTTTTTAATCGCACCGACTGTGTGTTCAACAAAGCCGGATTCATTAAGTGTGTCCGTGTGGATCATCACCTGCACATCGAGATCATCCGCAACACCAAGGCAGCAATCAATCGCAGCAGGGGTGGTGCCCCAGTCTTCGTGCAGTTTCAGTGCACAAGCACCGGCCTGAACCATCTCAACCAGAGCGTCTGGTTGGCTTGCGTTGCCTTTGCCCGACAGGCCGATGTTCATGGTAATACCGTCAAAGCTCTGGAGCATCCGCCCGATATGCCATGGACCCGGCGTGCAGGTCGTGGCGAGCGTGCCGTGCGCAGGGCCAGTGCCACCACCAAAGCAGGTCGTCACGCCGGAATGCAGCGAGTCTTCCATCTGTTGCGGGCAAATAAAGTGGATATGACTGTCCACACCACCCGCTGTTAGAATGCGGCCTTCGCCTGCGATAATCTCTGTGCCTGGTCCGATGATGATATCGACGCCGGATTGGGTGTCAGGATTACCTGCTTTGCCGATGGCATGGATTAGGCCGTCTTTCAGCGCGACATCCGCTTTGTAGATGCCGGAATGGTCGACGATCAACGCATTGGTTATGACCGTATCCACAGCACCGTTTGCGCGGGTGACTTGGCTTTGGCCCATACCGTCACGGATGACTTTACCGCCGCCGAACTTAACCTCTTCACCATAGGTGGTAAGATCGCGTTCGACTTCGATGATCAGGTCGGTGTCCGCAAGGCGCACTTTGTCGCCAGTCGTCGGGCCGAACATGGCAGCATATTGGGGGCGGGGGATTTCACGAGGCATCTATAGGTCTCCCATGACTTCTTGATTGAAACCAAAAATCTTACGATCGCCACCAAAGGGGATCAGCTGGACGTCGCGGCGTTGGCCCGGCTCGAACCGCACAGCAGTCCCTGCGGCAATATCAAGACGCATGCCGCGGGCTGCGGCGCGGTCAAAATCCAGCGCTGGATTGGTTTCTGCAAAATGGTAATGGCTGCCGACTTGCACAGGGCGATCGCCGGTATTGGCAACCTGCAACGTAATTGCCTCTGCGCCTTCGTTCAGGGTCAAAGGGGTATCGGCTGGGAAAATCTCTCCGGGGATCATGTTGTTCTCCTACCTAATCGGATTGTGAACAGTGACGAGCTTGGTGCCGTCGGGAAACGTGGCCTCGACTTGAACTTCATGGATCATCTCGGGGATGCCCTCCATGCATTGATCGCGGGTCACGACCAGCCCTCCGGCTTCCATCATGTCAGCAACGCTGCGTCCGTCGCGCGCGCCTTCAACCACGGTGTCCGTGATCAGGGCAATTGCCTCTGGGTGGTTCAGCTTTACGCCACGGGCCAATCGCTTGCGGGCGACTTCGGCTGCCATGGCGATCAGCAGTTTATCTTTTTCTCGCGGGGTAAGTTGCATGGCTTAAAGCCTCCATGACGCGGGGAGAGGGGATTGGTTAAGGTGTTCAAGAACGGGGATCAGATCGCGGCGTAGATCATAGCTGTCCGGTGCAAGATGGCGAATGACCAAAACGTCACTGCCAAGAACGCTGGCGCCTGCGGTATCGGGCAGCAAGGCACGTACTGGTGTAAGGTGGCGTTCAGCGTCAGGGGTGACCATCACGACACTGCACATAGCCCCAGCGCCTTTGGCCGTTGCTGTCGTGGCAAGGTGGGCCGCAGCATCACCGCGCAGGTCCACACCGTCGACATAGATTGGCACGCCATCACGGGTAATCTTGATGCGGTCTTTGAATTGCACATCGCGTAGGGTTTCGCCCATAGCCGTGCGGCCAAAGACAACGGGTTCGACCATCAACAGTTCTGCCGAGGCGTCCATCTGGATCTCAAGGCAGCGGTGCAGGTTGCAGCCTTCAAACAGGATCATCTCTTGTGGCAACCAGTTGAGCCGCGCGCCCGCGTTGACGGTTAACTGCGTGCTCAATCGGCCCGTTTCACCGGTTTGCGCACGATAGGCGCGTTCGGCGGCCTGGGTTGTTAGGGTTAGCGTCGCGTTCGGCCCAGCCTCAAAAGCAAATTCATAGGCGTCGCCTCCGGTGATCCCGCCAGCAGTGTTGACGATCACAGCTTCAAGGTCTGGGCGAAACGTCTGTGGTAGAACCAAGCGCGTCGAACCAGCCTGCCGCATTGTCTGCAAGCGCGTGCGGCCTGTATCGTCTGCACTCACTGAAAGTGACGCCGCACCGATGGCACGAGGTTGCAACGCATCAGCACCTTGCAATGATATCGGGGCGGCTTGAGTGATGATTTTCTCCGGCATTCAATTTTCGTCGGATCACGATAAGAGAGCGTTTTGGGGAGTGCCAGAGACCTCCACTCTAAGACTTGAAAATTCAAACAGAACCAAGGCGGAGTGCCTAATTTTTAAGCACCATCAGTAATTCCACAGTGTACCATCCTGCAGGCGCACGACCGGATGGCTGCCAGCACTGTAGCTGTACTTCGTGGCCTCGCTTTCGTCGAAATCCACCCCGAGGCCCGGTGCATCGCTGACGTAAACCATCCCGTTTTCCATAAGGTGATCGTGGGGGAACAAGGCGTCGCATTCGGGCGTTCCCAGCACCAGATATTCCTGAATGCCAAAATTAGGGGCCCACGCGTTCAAATGGTATTGCGCAGCCATGCTGATGGGGGAATGGCTCGGTGCGCCATGAAAGCCCGTACGGACATGATGCAGGCCAGCCAGATCAATAATCCGCTTTAGTTGGGTGATACCGCCGCCGTAGGTCGCGGCCACGCGGATGAAGTCGATCAGCTCGTTTTCGATCAGCTTGTTGCAGTCCCAGATTGAATTGAACACCTCGCCGATGGCGATGGGGGTTGTTGAATGCTGACGGATCAGTTTCAGCGCATCTTGGTCGTCGGCAACTGTCGGGTCTTCGAGCCAGTACAGGTCCACGGGTTCGACGTCTTTTGCAAAGGCTGCGGCCTCGCGCGGGGTAAGGCGATGGTGGACGTCGTGCAAGATATGCAAATCGGGGCCGAACCGTTCACGGATATCGGCCAAAGCCTGCGGCATGTAGCGCATGTATTTTCCGGTGTCCCATGTCTCAACTTTGGGTCGTATCCCGCTGAAATTGGTCATGTATTCGGTTGAAGATCCCTTTTCCTCGGGGACTGCATAGCTGGCGCTGGGCATGCCTGGAATACCGCATTGAACTCGAACGGCTTTGTAACCGTCATCGACAAAATGCTGGACCGAGTCCATGAGGTCCTCAAGATCGGCGCCCGTGGCATGGGCATAGACCATCGCTCCATTGCGGCTTTTGCCGCCAAACAAATCGTAGCACGGCAGCCCCGCGATCTTTCCTTTGATGTCCCAAAGCGCCATGTCGATCGCACCATATGCGGCCATCGCAATGGGGCCACGGCGGAAATAGGCACCGCGATAGAAGAACTGCCAGATGTCTTCGCTTCGCCGTGGGTCCATGCCGATTAGAGCAGGGATCAGGTAGTCCTGAAGATAGGCTGCGGGCAAGGTTTCTCGGTTGTTCAGGGTCGCGTCACCAAGGCCATAAACGCCTTGGTCAGTCATGATTTTCAAGGTGACGTAATTCTTACCGGGACCACCTACAAAGACCTGTGCACTCGTGATTTTCATGACTGTTTTCCCTTTCGTCTTAATGGCCGATCATGCCAGATCAGTGATGTCCGTCCAATTGTCGTTTTGACGGATCACATCGATGATCTGCTGATACTGCGCCCCATCTTTGAAGGTCGGATAGTGGGGAACGTCTTTGCCTTGAATGTCAGCCAAAAATTCGCGGGCCAAGTAGTGCCAGCACTGTTCGGTTTCGCCTTTGACATCAGGGTTGGCTGCTTTGATATCCTCGGGCAAGTCTTGATCGACCCAAGCGCCGTCTAGATAAAGCGATAGCTGACCGCTGCCATAATGGCCTTTGATGTAGATTGCGCCTTTTGCGCCGTAGAACACAATGTGATCTTCATGGAACCGAGGCACCAAGCCACCGTGTTTGAACAAGACTGAAACTGGTTTTGACGCCAAAGGACTGCCGAGCTTTGCCAGAACGGTATAGGACCATTCCACATCGCTATCGCCCCATTTCAGTGTCGGATCATTCAGATCGTCGGGGATGAAATCGCGCCGCGTCATGAAGTTATGGACACCTTCGACGATTGGCGCGCGGCCAAGGTCATCGCGCACTTCGCCAATGATGGATTGGATGTCATCACCGACAACCGAGGCCACGATAGACAGGGTATGGGTAAAGTTGTTGTTGAGCCGCCCACCACCAGCGGCGGCCTCATGAGACCACCCAAACGGGATGTTACGATCTAGGTTGAAGTGGGAGATGCACTCAACCTCGGTCGGTTCTCCGATTGCGCCGTCAGCGACGAGGCGTTTTGCGTGCAGGATGCTGGGGGCATAGCGAAACGACGCGGCGTAAGCGGTCTTAACGCCTTTGGCCTGTGCGAGGTTACGCAGTTCGACCGCCGTTTCGCCGCTATGTGTCATGGGTTTGTCGACAAAGACATGGCAATCGCGCGCTAAGGCCTGTTTGATGACTTCGTAATGCGCACCACCCGGTGTGGCGATGGATACGATATCAGGCTGGCAAGCATCCAAGGCGGCGGCCCAATCCGTTCCAGCGTAAGGGATTGCCAACTTGCCGGCGACTTCCTGCACCACATGTTCGGTGCGTCCGACCATTCCGACCACATCAGCCCCAGCCCAACGGAACGCATCTGTATGGCCTTGCCCTGCAAAACCGGTTCCGTGGATTAGGACTTTCATAGTGTACCTCTGTGAAACTCGGGGTCAGCCTGTCTCGATCTGTTGCTTGTTGTAGCGGATCGACGAAAACAACGAGACGCCGATCAAAGCGACCCCGATAGAACCGGTTATGGCTTCGGGGACGTGGCACAGCGCCTGCAGAAACATGATTATGGAGAGCGCAAAGATCGAATAAAACGCGCCATGCTCAAGGTAGAGAAATTCCTTCAACGTGCCTTTTTCGACCAACATGATGGTCATGGAACGCACATACATCGCACCGATCCCAAGGCCGATTGCGATCAGCAGGATGTTGGTCGTCAGGGCAAAAGCGCCGATCACACCATCAAACGAGAAACTGGCGTCGAGCACTTCGAGGTACATGAACGCCCCGAACCCACCCGCGGCGCCTACCTTGGTGGCGTCTCTTGCAACACCATCAAGCGCTTTGCCGAGGCCTTCAACCATTGTGAAGATGATGATGCCCATGATGCCAGACAACAAAAAGCCGGTCTGCTTTGCTACGGGCAGGGCGAGGGAGACCCCAGCCACAATCGCCAGCACAAAGGCGATTTCCAATCCACGAACAGATCCGCACTGGCGCAGCCGTTTTTCAAGAGGGCCAACCCAGTCGATTTCTTTTTCTGGATCAAGGAAAAAGCTGAGCGCGACCATCATCAGGAACGTCCCGCCAAAGGCCACAATCGATTTATGTGCGCCTTCGATGATGCGGGCGTATTCGTCCGGCTGTGCAATCGCGAGCTGCATCGCCTGTATTGGATTTATCTTGGCGAAGACGGCGACAATCGCCAGCGGAAAGATGATCCGCATGCCGAAGACGGCAATCAGAATACCCCATGTCAGAAACCGTTGACGCCAGATGGGCGTCATATCTTCCAGTTTGTTGGCGTTGACGATTGCGTTGTCAAAGGACAGCGCGATTTCCAGTGCTGCTAACACCAGTCCAATCATCAAAAAGGACAGCACCGCGCCGAATGTTCCGTGCGTTGCGTAACCAAGCCATGCCGACAATCCCAAGCCGACAACAGTTACGATCAAGGGCCACTTGAGGTAGTGCAGGGCGGATTTGGGTACTGTCGACATGTTCGTCCTAGCAAATGAAATGAGCAGCCCGCAGGCGAAACCGTTCTATGAGAAGAACGATTTCACCCAAGCTGTGAAGACTGGCAGGTTTTCAGGCAGCCACAAGGACACTGCAGGGACGTAAGTCACCAAGATCAGCGCGCCCAGCATTGCCAGATAGAACGGCCAGATGGATTTCAACGCCTGTTCGATCTTGATCTTGCCCACGGCACAACCCACGAACAAACAGGTCCCGACAGGTGGCGTACACAGGCCCAAACCTAGGTTCATCAGCATCATGATACCGAACTGTGTTGGATCCATGCCAAGGCCTTTGGCGATCGGCAGGAAGATCGGAGTACAGATCAGGATCAGCGCAGCCATGTCCATGATCATGCCGAGGATCAACAAGATCACATTGATCATAAGCAGGATGATGATCGGGTTGTCCGAAATCAGAACCAATGCGTTGCTCAGACGTTCCGGCACTTGGTAAAGCGCAAGAAGATAGGCAAACGAGCTGGCAAAGGCGATCAGGATCATCACCATTGATGTCGTGCGAACGGTACCCGTCAAAGCCGTGATGAACGATTTAAGCGTCAGCGTGCGGTAATAGAATGTCGTTAGCAGGATCGCGTAGATCGCACCAAAGGCGCCGGATTCTGTAACCGTAAAGATGCCGGACAACGTGCCGCCAACAATGATCACAGCCGTAAAGAAACCTGGGATGGCGTCAGCAGCGCTGCGACCAACTTCGCGCCAACCGGGGAAGGGCTCAGCGGGGTAGCCGTGTTTGATCGACAGGATATAGGCCGCAACCGCGAGGCTGAAGCACATCAACATACCGGGCACAACGCCAGCAAGGAACAGGCCAGACACCGAAATGCCGCCACCGGCTGCAACCGCAAAGATGATCATGTTGTGGCTCGGCGGAATAACGATCCCCGCGATAGAGGACGTCACTGTCACGTTGACTGCAAAGTCAGGTCGATATCCGCGTTCCTTCATAACAGGCACAAGGATCGATCCCAGCGCCGAGATATCCGCAACAGCGGACCCAGAAATGCCGCCAAAAAGCATGGATGAGAAGATGTTCACCATCGCGAGACCACCTTTAAGGTGACCTACAAGCGCAGAGGCGAGTTTTACGAGCCGCACGGCGATACCGCCGTGCAGCATGATCTCACCAGCCAATACGAAGAACGGAATGGCGAGAAGGGAGAAAACAGACACACCAGCTGTCGCGCGCTGGAAGGTGATAAGCATCGGGAAGCCTTCGTACCAGAAGGAAGACGCCGCAGCGATCCCCATGGCAAAAGCAACCGGCATGCCGATGACAACACCGACACCAAAAACGAGCATTAAGATGAGCAGACCCATATCAGGACTCCTGAGTTTGGGGCAGCGGGTGCCACTGTGAGAAAGTAAGCAGGCGGATGATCCCACGCGAACCAGCGTGCAGAACAATCAACGCACCACAAAGTGTGATCGCCAAAGTCCGGAAACTTTCAGGGACGTTCAGCATTGGAATGAACGAATCCCAACCAAACCTCATCAACTCTGTGCCCGCCAGGAACATCACTGTTCCAAAGGCCGCAAGGATGAAGTCGATGAAAACAATAAGAACTTTTTGCACGCCTTCTGGGGCCATGTCACGAAACAGAGATACGCCTAGGTGCGTATCGTCGCGTACGCCAGCGGCCGCACCGAGAAAAGCAATGTAGCAGATCAACATCAATGCCAGTTGTTCAACCCACGTGGGTGTTACGTTGAGAACATAGCGGCCAAAGACCAACCACCCGAAGGTGACAATCAAAATTGCAAGGGCAAGCGAGGCTGTAAAGATACTGGCCCATTGGACCGCCCCCAACACGGTCTCGCACTTGTCAATTATGGATTTACGACCACTCATCTTTGCCCCTCACGTTTTTTGGTAGATAGATTGCAAAACGGCCCATGCCATATTGAGGCACGGGCCGTCTGCTAAAGCAACTTAGCTTAGCCGCCGTTGCGGATCAGGTTAACCAGATCAGCAAGGTCAGGGTTCGCTTCGAGGAAGCCTTCGTAAACTGGCGCCATAGCGTCCTGGAATGGACCCTTGTCAGCGATTGTGTTTACGACTGTGCCGCCAGCTTCTACGATTTCCATAGATGCCGCTTCACGTGCCTGCCACAGTTCGCGCTGCAAGACAGCGGAGTTGTGACCAGCTTCACGAAGGATAGCCTGGTGCTCTTCGGACAGACCATCGAATGTGATCTTGGACATGCAGAGACACTCAGGAATGATCAGGTGCTCTGTCAAAGAGTAGTAAGACGCTACTTCGTAGTGGCTTGTGGATTCGTAGGATGGTGGGTTGTTTTCCGCACCGTCTACAACGCCAGTCTGGATGGACTGGTAAACTTCCGCAAACGCCATTGGTGTCGCGTTACCGTCCATGGACTCAACCATCTGAACGAACAGATCGTTGGACATGACGCGGATTTTCAGACCTTCAACATCAGCAGGTGTGTTGATTGGACGTACGGAGTTGTAGAAAGAACGAGCACCAGCATCGTACCAACCGAGTGGCTCAACGCCACGTGCGCGCATGCCTTCGGAGATAGCTTCACCGACTTCACCGTCCATCATTTCATACATCGCTGGGATGGATGGGAAGATGAAAGGCAGGGAAACAACGTTGGCTTCTGGAACGGATGTACCGAATGGGCCGAGGCTGAATTCACCAAAGTCCAGAACGCCGAGGCGCAGCTGTTCGATCGCGTCAGGCTGGCTGCCCAGAACGCCGTTGTGGAACGTTTTCAGTGTAAGGTCGCCGCCTGTGCGCTCTGCTACTTCTTCAGCAAAGGCTTCCATTGCGATGGAAACAGGGTAGTCTTCTACGTGGATGTTCCAGCCGCGAAGTTCTTCAGCGGAAACAGTTGTCGCAGCCAGTGCGAGGCAGCTGCCAGCAACGGCACTGCTAAGTGTAAATGTTTTAGTCATGTGATCCTCCCAGATACATTTTACGTTTTGCCCCTACTCGAATCCCTATCGAGCAGGTGGAAACATGTATACTAGTATTGGGAAGATGACGCCAAGTCAAACATTGCCAGTAATTTTTCTTGGAAATGGTCGAAAAAAGAAGGAAGGGAGTGCCGAGCGAAATTGTGAAAGCGCCGCTCAGCACTTTATTCATAGGTCTTAGGCTGTACCACGTGGAGGGCGGTCATTTTTGATAGTAAAGATCATCCCGTCCAGCAGTTCAACAAGGTCTGGGCGTGCAGATGGCCCATTTGAGATCGAGATCAATAAGATGCTACCGTCAGGGCGCAGCACGAATACACCCGGTTCAGCAAACCGGCGATCTGTTTCAGTCGGAGAGAGCGGATCGGACACGTAAACGCCCAAAATACCCATTTGTTCCTCTGTTAAGCCATACCCTAGGTCGAATTCCCAACCGAATTCTGCAACATCTGCCTGTGCTTTGGCTTCGGTATCTGCAGACACGACAGCCACGTCAAAACCTGCATCGGCCCAATCACTGCGCATGTCGTTGAGAATTTTCAGGTACTTCTTACAACGACCGCAGTGTTTGCCGCGATAGACTATAAAGAGCGTCCATTTGTCGTTCTCGCCTCCGACCGACAGCTCACCGCCGCCCAATTTGGGGAACGACATTGGTGCCAGTATACTGCCGGCTACTGGTTTGGATGTTGGCATCTGCATGTCCTTTGTAAATGTTGTGTTCAGGTTCGCATCTTGGGTGACAGCTAGCACCAAGGCAACTAGGATACCAGTTGAGCTAAGCGGGGGAAGCTATGACATTGTTGAATGAGGACCGTCTGTTTCCGGTGGAACCAGCTGTTCGTGAAATCGCGCGTACTTTGTATAAAGACGTGAAAAGCTTGCCGATTATCAGCCCACATGGCCACACAGATCCGCGCTGGTTTGCGCAAAATGAACCCTTTGCTGATCCCGCTCAACTCTTTGTGACGCCGGACCATTATGTTTTCAGGATGCTGCATTCTCAGGGAATCCCACTTGAGGCAATGGGCGTGCCGCGCGTTGACGGGGGTGCTATTGAAACTGATCCCCGCAAGATCTGGCGGCTGTTTGCGCAAAATTACCATCTGTTCCGCGGGACGCCCTCGCGGATTTGGGTCGATCACGCGTTGCAGACGGTTTTTGGTGTCACGGACCGGCTGTCCGCCACAACCGCTGATTCTATTTATGACAAGATCGCAGATTGCCTGACACAGGACGCGTTCCGTCCTCGTGCATTGTTTGAGCGGTTTAATATTGAAGCCATCTCAACCACCGAAAGTGCGATTGATGATTTGCGCTGGCACAAGATGATCGGCGAAAGCGGTTGGGCGGGGCGGGTCGTAACGGCCTATCGCCCAGACGCAGTCGTTGATCCTGAATTTGAAGGCTTTGCCGAAAACATTGAAATCCTCGGTGAGATGACGGGCGAAGATACGTCAACTTGGGCAGGGTACCTTGCCGCGCACCGCGCCCGCCGCGCTGTGTTCAAATCCTATGGGGCGACGTCATCGGACCACGGGCACCCAAGTGCGCGCACCGAAGATTTGCCAACAGATGTTGCCGCCGCCCTATATGACAAGGCCCGCGCAGGAACCTGCACTGCGGACGAGGCCGATGCCTTTCGCGGACATATGCTAACGGAAATGGCGAGGATGTCTTTGGATGACGGGCTGGTACTGCAAATCCACCCCGGGTCTTATCGAAACCATTCCGGTGGGATATTCGCGCAGTTCGGGCGCGACAAAGGCTACGACATCCCGATGCGCACCGATTACGTGCACGCTTTGGCACCGTTGTTGAATGCTGTCGGCCAAGAACCCGATTTGACTATCATCGTGTTCACACTGGATGAAACGTCGATCCCGCGTGAACTAGCACCGCTTGCGGGGGTGTATCCGGCGTTGAAATTAGGGCCGCCGTGGTGGTTTCATGACAGTGCCGAAGGCATGCGCCGGTTCCGTGAAACGGCGACCGAAACAGCTGGGTTCTATAACACCGTCGGATTTAACGATGACACCCGCGCATTTTGTTCGATCCCCGCCCGCCACGATGTGGCCCGCCGCGTGGATTGTGCGTTTCTCGCGACGCTTGTTGCAACGGGTCGTCTTGACCTTGATGAAGCACCTGACGTCGCCCATGATCTCGCCTACGGGCTTGCCAAGAAGGCCTATAAACTATGACTGCACCACGCTTGAAACGACCAGACACCCCACGCACTGCAACAGGGATCGTGCACCTTGGTTTGGGTGCATTTTTTCGCGCGTTCGGCTGTTCCTATGTGATGGACGCTATGACAGCGGGTGGCGGGGATTGGGGTATTGTAGGCGTATCATTGCGCAGCCCTGACACCCGCGACGCACTGCGTGACCAGGACTGGGCGTATCGTGCCGTGTCCCTTGGCGCAGAAGGTGAAAGCAGCCGCATCATTGATGTTCTGAATGACGTCCTTGTAGCACCAGAAAACCCGCAAGCGGTTCTGGATGCGATGGTCAGCGAAGGGGTTCAGATCGTATCGCTGACAGTAACAGAAAAGGGCTATTGTCACCATCCCGCAAGCGGAAAACTGAACCACGATCATCCTGATATCGTTCATGATCTGGCTCATGATCTTCCGCGATCGACCATTGGGTATTTGGTGCGCGCGCTTGCAGCCCGTCGCGCCGCTGGCACCCGCCCATTTACAGTTTTGACCTGCGATAACCTACCGCAAAATGGCCAACTTCTGCGCGGGCTGGTTCTTGAGTTTGCAGAACTTCTGGACCCTGATTTGGCGAGTTGGATCGCATCTGAAGCCCGCTTTCCAAGTACCATGGTGGATCGCATTACGCCCGCAACAACAGACGCCGATATCGCGCGCCTGACCGATGCAGAGGGCACCTATGACGCGGCCCCCGTTCTGCATGAACCGTTTTCGCAGTGGGTTGTTGAAGATGACTTCGTCGACGATGCGCGGCCCGACCTTGGTGCAGCGGGCGTACAGCTTGTTCGCGATGTGGAACCGTTTGAAGACATGAAGCTACGGATGCTGAACGGCACCCATTCTGCGCTTGCTTATACGGCGTACTTGGCTGGTCATGAAACGATCTCAGACACCGTGGCTGACCCTGTCTTTGCGACCTATGTTCGCGCCCTGTGGGGGGAAATTGTGCCTAATGTTGCCGCGCCTGATGGGGTGGATCTAGCTGGGTATTCAGATGCGTTGTTTGATCGGTATGCCAATCAAAATATCCGCCATAAGACGTGGCAAATTGCTATGGATGGCAGTCAAAAACTGCCGCAACGAATGTTTGGAACTTTGCGCGAGACCTATCAGGCGGGGCGTAGCGCGCCGATGCTGACTTTGGCCGTCGCGGCGTGGATCAAATATGTGGGCGGAATGGACGAGACCGGCGCGCCGATCGATGTTCGAGATCCATTGGCTGATAAGCTGCGCGATGTCCTAGATGCGGCCTTATCGCCAGCTGACAAAGTTGCTGCTGTATTGGCGATCCGTGAAATTGTGCCCGCTGATTTGGCACCACGCCTCAGCCCGCCTGTTACGGCGGCAGCACAGGACGTTTGGGCGCTTGGTACCCGTGCAGCGATCGAAAAGGCCTTGGGTTAACCCAAGGCCGCGATCACACCGCGCATTTCCGCCAAGCCACGAAGACGTCCGATAATCGGATATCCCGGCTGGGTTTCGATCTGATCGTCCATCAATAGGTCATGGCCATGGTCAGGCCGGAAGGGGATCGTCACGCCGCGTTTGGCTTGTGCGTTAAGAAGTTCACGAACCAGTGCGACCATATCCGTATCCCCGCCAAGGTGCGCGGCTTCCTCAAACGAACCGTCAGGGTCTTTCGCGACGTTGCGCAAGTGCGCGAAATGAATTCGGTCCCCAAAGCGGCGGGCAATATCAGGCACATCGTTGATCGGGTTCGCCCCAAGCGAACCGGAACACAGTGTCAACCCGTTTTCAGGCGCATCAAACGCATCCATGATCCAAGCGATGTCATCGGCGTTGGACACAATGCGCGGCAGTCCCAAGATGTCGCGGGGTGGATCATCTGGGTGGACGCAGAAATTCATTCCCAACTCTTGCGCTGTTGGTATAATTTCTTGCAGGAACCGTTTGTAATTACTTCTTAAATCGTCACGACTGATACCGTCGTAGGTGGCCAGAACTTCGCGCAATTGCGGAATGTCGTAGCGATCAAACGCACCCGGAAGTCCTGACATAATTGATCGTAGAAGGTCCGCGCGCATGGCTTCATCGCTCGCTTGAAACCAGACATCAGCGGCGGCGATGGTGTCCGCGCTGTAATCATCACGAGCAGCGTCACGGCCCAGCATATGCAATTCAAAGGCCGCCATTTTCGGGGCTGAAAAGCGCAAACAGGTGCCGCCCCCTGAAACAGGGGATTTCAGGTCCGTCCGTGTCCAGTCAAGAACAGGCATGAAATTGTAGCAGATTGTCTTGATGCCTTCGGCTGCGAGATTGGCCATTGATTGGCGGTAGTTTGCAAACAGCGTTTCAAGGTCGCCTTCGCCTTTCTTGATCCGCTCGTGGATTGGGAGGCTTTCAACAACATCCCAAGTGAACCCAGCGGCTTTGATCTCGGCGTTGCGTTCAGCAATCAACGCCTGAGGCCAGATCTCTCCGTAGGCGATTTCATGCAATGACGTGACAATTCCTGCCGCGCCAGTTTGTGTGATTTGGGGCAGGGTGATCCCGTCAAACGGCCCGTACCAACGCCAAGTTTCTCTCATGATGTTCTCGTGTCTTTCGGTTCCATTTGGTGCTGCCTAAATGCTAGGCCAGCTTGGCCATCTCAGTCGAGGACCATGTCAGCGGGCAGGGGCACTAGCGCGCCTTTTTGGCTGATGCAGTGGCGCGCCACCGCTGAGGCTTGCAGGATCGCATCAGCTGCAATGCCGTGTTTGGTAATCCCCACAAGGAACCCTGCGTTGAAACTGTCACCTGCAGACGTGGTATCAACAACGGATGTTGCGGCAGGTGGTGTAACCATGCCGGTTTTGCCGTCATGGGTATAATGCACGTCGCCTTCGCCATTTTTGACAATGACGGTCGTCGCCCCCGCGCTGAGGTAACGTTCGCGGGTGGCCGTAATGTCAGCGTCGCCAAAGTGGTCTTGTTCATCATCAAAGGATGGCAGCACAATGTCACAGGCGGATGCCGCGCGCATAACCGCTTCGGTCATTTCGGTATTGGACGCCCACAGCCGCGGCCGCAGGTTGGAATCAAATACGGTCGTCTTGCCCGCAGCACGGGCATCGCGGACCACATCCAGTAATGTATCACGCCCGACCGTATCGAGGATCGCCATGGTGATCCCAGAGAAATAGATCACGTCGCCGTCATCTATTGCGGCCTTAAGGGTTTCACGATCATCCGCCAATTGACGCGCCGCAGAACTGTCGCGCCAGTAGGAAAAGCTGCGTTCGCCGTTCTTGAGGCTGATCATATACAGCCCCAAAGACCGTTCTTTGCTGCGCAGGATATGGCTGGAATCGATGCCCGATCCTTCCATCATTGCCAACATGCGGTCGGACACCACGTCATTGCCCACACGGGACACGAAGCGAGATTGGGCGGATGGGGACAGCGCCTTGATGTACCAAGCGGTGTTAAACGTATCACCGGCAAATCCCAATTTGTATTCGCCATCAATAGAGGCGGGGGCCATTTCGATCATGCATTCGCCGATCGAAACAAATCGCGGTGTCTGTGTTGCGTCAGAAGCGGAAGAGTTTGGCATGTCTTGGCGATGTCCTATTTGAACAAAGGGCGGCGCAACGTTTGATGCGCCGCCCCTTATCGGGAGGTCTTAGCTGAACAGCATTCCGCCGTTAATGTCGACGTTCGCACCCGTGATGAAGGCGGAGTCTTCACAAGCAAGGAACAGCACAAGGTTTGCCACATCTTCCGGCAGACCTTGGCGACGCACGGGTGCGTTTGCTTCCAAGCCACGGCGCGCCGCGTCTGGCGTGTGGATGTTGTGGAAATCCGTATCGATCATGCCAGGGCAGAGTGCGTTTACACGAATGTCGGGGCCGAGCTCTTTGGCCAAGCCGCGTGTAAATGTCATGACTGCACCTTTGGATGCGGAATACGCAACTGAACCGGGGCCACCGCCGTCACGACCAGCTTGGCTGGCAAGGTTGACGATCGCACCAGATTTCATCTTGGCCAAGCATGCTTTGGTCATCATGAATGTGCTGGTCAGGTTCAGATCCATCACATTGTTCCAGTGCTCAAGCGACATCTCAGCGATTTTGATACGTGCGATCAAACCGCCTGTGTTGTTCACCAGAACATCAACGCTGCCGAATTCGTCATAGGCTTTGTTGACCAAAGCATCGACGCCTTCTTGCGTGTTCAGATCACCTTGCAAGGCGAACGCTTTGCCGCCTGCTGCAGTGATCTCAGCAACGGCGCTGTCTGCGCCTTCGCTGCTGGAAAAGTAGTTGATCGCAACGGCCGCGCCTTCGGCGGCCAATTTGATTGCTACTGCACGCCCGATGTCGCGCCCGCCGCCAGTAACGATGGCTGTTTTGCCTTGAAGTTTCATAGTCTGTCCTTCGTTCTTGAGTTCAGGCTTAACCCTGAAGCTTCATGAAGTAATCGAAAATTTCTGGCACGTTGCCGTCACCCATGCCGGCATCAACAGCCGCTTGCAGGTTATGGGATGTGCCTTCGGCAATCTCTGCACGGGTGCCCATGTCTTCGACCATTTTCAGGAAATAGCCCAAGTCTTTGTTGGCATTGTTGAGAGAGAAGCCCAGATCGCTGACGCCATCAACTGCGTAGTTCTTGCAGAAGCCCATGAAAGGGGAGTTCGATGGGCCAGTGGACATGATGTCAAACAACTGCTGGCGATCAACGCCTGCGCGATCTGCTACAGCAAACGCTTGGCTCATGGTTGCGACAGTTGTCATGCCCATGAAGTTGTTGATCAGTTTGGTAACGTGGCCAGCACCTAGTGCGCCAAGGTAGAAAACGTTTTCGCCTTGTTCGTCCAAGACAGGTTTCACCTTGTCAAATGTCGCTTTGTCGCCAGCTGCCATGATATTCAGTAGGCCATCTTTGGCGTGCGCAGGTGTACGGCCCAGTGGCGCATCAACCATGCCCGCACCTTTGGCGGCCAGATCGGCACCAATCTTGCGAGTGGACGCTGGGATGGAGGTGCCAAAGTCGATCAATACAGACCCTTTTTTGATGCCAGCCAGAATGCCGTCATCTCCGTAAACGATCTTTTCAACGACGTCAGATGTTGTCAGGGCCAGCATGACAATGTCACTTGCTTCGGCCAGTTCTTTTGGTGTGCTTGCCTCGGAAGCGTTGCCGCGATCAAGAACCGCTTTCACGGCGTCTTTGTTGAGATCCATAACAACGACTTCAAAGCCGCGTGTCTGAAGGTTCTCAACCATGTTGCCGCCCATAAGGCCGAGTCCGATAAATCCGATTGTAGGCTTAGTCATGCCATTTCTCCCTAAGGTGTTCTTTTATTTGTATTATTATAGAAAATCTTCACGATGAGGCGTGAACATATCCAATAGCGTTCCCGCCTCGAGGCATGTGGCCCCGTGCATGATGTGTGGTTCTTTGTAGAGGCTGTCACCAGCCGTCACGATGTAGGTCTTATCCCCAACGGTGAATTCAAATTTTCCCGAGATAACGTAGGTGATCTGTTCGTGGGGATGGTTATGCATTGCAGCAACTGTGCCCGTTTCGAATTTCACTTCGACGCACATCATGTTGTCGTTGTAGGCGCCGACTTTGCGTGTCAGTCCGCCGCCCGCGTCGAAGGTTTCGTTTTCTTGAGCTGGAAAGTAGTTTTTTACAGTCATTGCTTCGTCCAATTTCAATATTCTTGTTGGGTCGGCTTAAGTATTGGCCAGCTTTTTCATAACCACCTTGAAGGTGTTCTCTTCTGGGTCAGTGAAATAGAGGTCCGCGTCATAGCCTTGGTCATCCATGAAGTGGAAAATCCGTTTCGGTTCGGCAAGGCGGTAAGGAACAACCAGCGTGGCAATTCGGTGGCGAGTCGACGCCGGATATTGCGCGTGCAGACAGGTGCTTTCGTGCAGGCCTTTGTAATCCTCTGGGGCCACGTCTGGGAAACCTGTTTCCTGTGTCAGGGTCGGTTTGCCCGCTTCGGACCACACAACCTGACCATAGAATCCGGCCTTGTCACCCGTATTACGGAACGACGTTTTGCCAAGATCATACGGGTTGTTCGCGTGCAGCAACCAATCGATTGTCACTGGCGTTTCTGCATCGACCTTATCCACGATCACGAAGTAGCTGCCGCGCACGAAATAGATTTCGCGTTCGGCCAGCGTTACTTCCGGGGATAGGCTTTGGTAGGCCGCCGTAGCATCGCCCTTGATAAAAATATGATCTTCGCGCTGTTCAGCGGCCATGATTTTACCCGTGGCGCGCATGGCCTTGGATTTATCTTTGTCGGCATATTGGCCTTTGCCGTTGATCAGGATCGCGTTCTTGGATCGCGTCTGACGGCGCCATTTGCGGTGCATGGAAGAATTGAACGCGACGTAGTAACCCGACTGGATTGCCATATCTTCGCCGTAGGCGGCCATACAGAATGCGTTTTGGTCGCCGTGGCTGTGGCTGATGGACCCGAATTTGGACGACTTGAACACGAATTGAACGTGATTGTCGTCATCACCCAACGCGTGCTGAACGCCGACCCAACCGATGCCTTTGAAGTGACGGAAGCCACTTGGCGGAGGGGAGGCCTCAACCGGTGCACAGCTGGACGTGTAGACGAGATCGTCAAAGTTGGTGTCCCACCAACCCCAATTATAGAACGCCATTTCAGTGCCCGGGTTCATGCGAAGGTTTTCTTCGTAATACCACTGATACGCACCGTTTCCGGTTTCGCCGCCAAACTGGCGCAGGTTGATGCCAGTCTTGATGCCGGGCAGATCGCCCTGCGTGCTATCATCCCCAAACGTCGAACGGCGCGTGTTCGGCGCTTTGCAATACAGCGGGAAATCACCCGTGTTCTGAAGGAACGGACGTCTATAAAGATCAAAGCCTGTGTAGGCCTTCAACTGGTTGGCCGCGTCGATCAGATAGGCCATGCCCATCATCCAGTAATTCGATCCTTCAGCCCAGCCACCATCGCTGTCGCCCCAAGGCGAATAGACGGTGAACAGAAATTCGATGCAGTAATTCAGCCAATCACGGGCTTCGTCGTCCTCGTCATCCCCAAGCAGCGCGATACAGGCCGGAATGATCGTCAACGACACCGAACGAACAGCATGGCTGTCATATGGGAACAGGTGGATCTTGGCGTTGATGATCGCATGTTCTGCGATGTCGCGTGTACGTTCCAACAATGCGGTGCGTACGGTTGCGCGTTCCTCATCGCTCAACTGGTCATAAAGCCAGTCATAGCCCCAAGCCAACGCATTACAAACACGGTAGGCCCATTCATCGGTATAAGCGCGAGATGTGACCCCCATTGGGTCCCAAGATGCGGCCTCCAGCAACCATTCCTTAGCGCGGTCCAGCATCGCTTGATCGCCTGTGACCTGACCACCGATTGCCAGATGGCGTGTAGCATAGATGACTTCTTGCAGGTCAATGTAGGTCTGGCGCCAAACTGGGGCGACACGTTGATGGTTCGGATAGCCCGCGGGCTCTTTGTAGACGTCTTTACCCATCCAAGGCAGAACAGACTTTTCGTAAAAATTCGACCATGTGCAGTGGTCTGCGTCCTTTGCTACATCCTTTCGGAATTGATCTAGACGATCGGCTGTTAGCCAAAGGCGCGGGTGGGCTTTGCTGACGTGGTCCAGACGGGTGGCACGCAGGGGCAGGGGCACTTCGGGCAGGTCCGCAGCGACAGTAAAGGCGCGGTCTTTGCTCCAAGTTGTTGATGGTGCGCCGGTTTCGGCGTCCCATACAGCGTAAGACCAGACATAGTCGCCAGCTGGCAAAGCAATGTCAGGCGTGAAGAAATTCAAGGTGATACCAGGATAGGTATGTGTGGTCTTGGCTGGGTACTTCGGATCGCCAGAGATGCGCAGCACATATTGCGCCTCATCCTCGATCACAGGGAGCCAGCTAAAGCGTGGCGGGTTCTCGGCGATGTCATCGCCATTTGGCGCATAGTCAATCGTCAGGCGGCCTGCATTTGGTTCATCAAGGGTCGTGAGGGTTTGGCCGGACATGGAGCGACTGCTTTCTGATTTACTGAGAGTTGAATAGGGGGGAGCAGAAGCACCGCTCCCCCCAAATATTTTAGAGAGCTCGCTTAGCCGCCGTACTGGCGTGTGTAAGCAGAGTTCATGACCTCAAGAAGGTCCTGGTAGCCCATGGAGTCGAGTGTCTCGAGGTAAGCATCCCAGTCTTCGTTGACGTCGGAGTTACCAAGGATCCAGCCTTGCTGACGCTCGAGCATGTAGTCACGGATAGACGAGAACGTGCGGTCATAAACGCGCTGTTCGTCAGCCGTGAATGCAACGCCCAAGAACTGATCGATCAGGTAGTCACCTTCGTCATAAAGGGCGATACCTTCGAGTGCGAACTCGTTGGACCACTGCTTTTCGTAGTTGTAGTCTTGGAAGTAACCACGCGCCTGAAGCTGGGACCCAACGCGATACAGCTGGTTGTTCACCGGCTCACCGTTTGTCAGGAACTCTTCCGTGAAGATCGCTTCGCCATCAACGACTGTGTACTGCTGACCTTCTACACCGAAGTTAGCCAAGCGGCGGCCTTCAGGGGAGAACCAGAAGTCAAAGTATTTGATGGTTTCAATTGGGTGCTCGTTGGTTGCACCAATTGCCCAGCCATCAGGCTTGATCGGGATACGACGGTGCTCTTCCATGCGAACGCCGGATACGGATGCTGGCGGTGCGAGTGCTTCGATTGCAAAGCCTTCGATCTCGCTGGACAGACGGTTGTAGCCGGATGTGGATGCGAACCAATCGTGTGTCATGCCGCCAAGGTTTTCACCCAGCAGATAGTCACGTGAAGAAGAGCCGCGAGTAAAGATTTCTGCGTCGATCAGACCTTCAGCATACCAGCGGGACAGGTTTGCGATGCCTTCGCGGTAACCGTCTTGTGCGTATGGGTGCAGCAACTGGCCGTCATCTACGTAGAAGTCGTGGTATGTGTCCGAACCGGAAGAACGGCCGTCCCACAGTGTGACAAGACGGATAAGCTCTGGCCACTGACGTGCGAAGTATGGAACTTCGTCCGCTACACCGTTGCCGTTTGGATCACCGTCGCGGAACGCGATCAGTACTTCTTCGAGTTCTTCAACTGTTTCGGGGCGTTCAAGGCCAAGTGTTTCCAACCAGTCAGTCCGGATGAAGTATGCGCGACCGTATTTGCCGTCTGGCAGGTACGGAATGTAGTACATGTTGCCGTCAGATGCTGCGATCGCAGACTGAATTTCTGGGCGCTCTTCGAAGAACGCTGTCAGGTGTGGAGCGTGCTCAGCGATCAGGTCGTTCAACGGCAAGAATGCGCCTTCTGGACCATACTGGTTCACGAAGTCTTTGATGCGGCTGGAACCGACGATGTCAGGGATCGCGCCAGCAGCAAGCATCAGGTTCAACGCTTCTGTTTTACCTGTGTTTTCGTCTGTACGCATGTTCGCGCCAACGGTGTCGTCAACAAGGTGGATGTTGGTCAGCTCACGAGCGACTTGTTCAACAGGCCAGTCTTCTTGGTACGTCGGGTAACGTACGTGGTTCATCTGGATCGTAAGTTCCAGTGGCTCGTCTGTGATCAGCAGGTGACCGTCGGCAAATGCCGGAGCCGCCAATGCTGTGCCCGCAAGCAAAGCTGAAGTTAAAGTTAGTTTACGCATAAGGTTTCCTCCCAGAAGTTGCGTTTCGTTAGTTATTCTTTCACCCCACCCAGCATGATACCTTTTTCAAAGTACTTCTGGATAAACGGGTAGACGATGAGCACCGGAATAATCGAGCATACGATAATCGCGGCAGACACCGTTTCGACAGAGTAGGGCGCATCAATTAGAGTTGCCCCGAATTCGTCATCGTTAGAAAGTGTCGCGATGGTGTGGCGCAGGTATACCTGCAGCGGAATTTTTTCTTCGTCCCGCAACAACACCATAGCCCAAAAGAAGCCGTTCCAGCGCGACACCAAGCAAAACAAGGCGACTGTGGCGATGGCTGGTTTGGCAAGCGGCATGTAGACTTTCCACAAGACTTGGAAGTCATTTGCGCCATCCATACGAGCGGCTTCTTCAAATGAGCTTGGAACGCCTTCAAAGAAGTTGCGGAGTAGGATCAGGTTGAACCCGTTTACCGCAAAGCCGATCAAGATACCGATGTAGCTGTCCAGCAAGCCAAGATCACGCATGTTCAAGAAGAACGGGATCAGGCCCGCGTTGAACCACATGGTAAAGGCGACCATCAGGTTAAAGAAGCGGCGACCGTAAAGCTGCGGACGTGAAAGGGCATAGGCACCCGGGATCAAGAACAGCAACGACGTGATTGTGCCAAAGATCGTATAGAAGAACGTGTTCCCGTAAGAGACCCAGAACATCCGTTGCGACAAGATGTATTTGTACGCTTCGATCGTTGTATCGATTGGTGTGAGAACAACCTGACCTGCCCGTGCTGCAAAGCCAGAGCTAAGCGACAATGAGGCGATGTAGATGAACGGATACATCGTGGACAACGTAAAGATCGCGATCAGGAACATGTTGATCAGGACGAAACGTTTGTCACTGCGTGAGTAGAGATTAAGATTAGCCATTGGTTTTCTCCCCTACCACAGCGATGTGCGCGAGAAGCGCTTGGCGATTGTGTTTGCACCGATGACCAAAACGAAGGCCACAACAGCGTTGAACAGACCAGCAGCAGCGGCAAAGTCATATTGCCCGTTCTGCAAACCCTGACGATAGATAAAGGTGTTCACAACATCCGCGGTCTCGTAAGTACTTGGCTGATAAAGCAGGATGATCATCTCGAAGGACACTTCGAGCATGTTACCGATGCGGATGATCAACATAATGATGATCGTCGGCAGGATAGATGGAATAGTGATCTTCCACATCATCTGCCAGCGGCTTGCCCCATCCACCACAGCAGATTCATACAAAGTCGGGGACACGCCAGCGATGGCTGCAAGGAACACGATAGATTGGAAACCTGCCTCTTGCCAAATGGTCGTACCGATAAAGATCGGGCGGAACCATTCTGGTTTGGTGAGGAAGTAAATCGGGTCGAGCCCGAACCACCCCATAACTGTGTTCACGATACCCGCACCCGGTGAGAACGCCGTGATAACGATACCAGCAATAATCACAGATGAGATGAAGTGCGGCAGGTAAACAATTGTTTGTGCAGTGCTTTTGAACTTCCGGTGAAGGATCTCATTGAACATCAACGCCAAGAAAATAGGCATTGGAAAACCGATCAACAGGCTCCAGAAACTGATCGCAATCGTGTTGCGTAAGGCCCGCATAAAGCCTTCGCTGCTAAACAAAGTTTCAAAGTGCTCAAACCCGATCCAAGGGCTAGCCGCGACGCCGCGGAAGATACTGTAGTCTTTGAATGCAATCTGCAGCCCGTACATCGGCTTATAAAGAAACACGAGAAGCCAGATGATTGTCGGCAGCAACAGAACGTATAGCTGCCAGTCTTTCTTTACGTGATCAACGAGGCGCTCCATCCGGCCGCGCGTTTGTATTTGCAGGGCTCCGATCTCTTTGGTGTCAGGTTCAGAGCTCATGCTGCACGCGTCTGGCCGGCAAGGGCCATACCTGTGTCGGCATCAAAGACCTTGATCAGGTCGGGCTGGGCTGTAAACCCAGTCACGGCGTCAAGCGTCCCCATTTTACCAAGTGTGTCGGTGCGGATGACAAACGGGTCATCCCCAACAGTGGTATGAAGCAGGGCTTCAGAGCCGAGCGTTTCAACGAGGTCAAGATTACAGGCAACAGAACCAGCGGTCGGTTCGGTAACGATCTGTGCGTATTCAGGGCGGATGCCAACAATAACTTCACGGCCAACTGCATTCTGTAGGTCGGCCAACGGGGCCAAAGCCAATTCGCCTCCTTCAAACTGTGCCAATGGGCCAGTATCACCGGCCGCGATCGTGGCTTTGATCTGGTTCATAGGC
Organism: Octadecabacter algicola; assembly: GCF_021532625.1. Lineage (GTDB taxonomy): Bacteria > Pseudomonadota > Alphaproteobacteria > Rhodobacterales > Rhodobacteraceae > Octadecabacter > Octadecabacter algicola. Next base: position 902,907 of record NZ_JAKGAR010000001.1, on the reverse strand, counting down.
GGGGCGCCAAGGAAGCCCGCAACAAATGAGTTTACAGGGTTCAAGAACAATTCCATCGGCGTGCCGATTTGTTCGATCCGGCCGTCGTTCATCACAACAATTCGATCAGCCAGCGTCATCGCTTCGACCTGATCGTGGGTTACATAAAGGCTGGTTACGCCAAGACGTTTGTGAAGACGTTTAATCTCTGCGCGCATCTGTGTGCGCAGCTTTGCGTCAAGGTTGGAAAGCGGTTCGTCAAACAAGAACACCTTTGGGCGACGAACGATTGCACGGCCCATTGCAACGCGTTGGCGCTGACCACCGGATAGATCAGATGGCTTGCGATCAAGGTATTCTGTCAGCCCAAGGATACCGCCGACCTCAGCAACTGCATCGTCGATGTCTTGCTTGGTTTCTTTGCGGATTTTCAGGCCGAATGCGATGTTGTTGGCAACATTCAGGTGCGGGTAGAGCGCATAGTTCTGGAACACCATCGCTACATCGCGATCCTTAGGTGCAACGCGGTTCATGACCTTGCCGTCAATCGTCAGCTCACCGCCGGAAATCTCTTCAAGGCCCGCGACCATCCGTAGGGTTGTTGATTTGCCGCAACCGGATGGGCCAACCAAAACAACGAATTCTTTTTCCTGAACTTCAAGATCAATCCCGTGCACAACCTGCACGGCGCCATAGGCCTTGACGATACTCTGTAGCTTGACGCCAGACATGGTCGCCCCCCTTAGTTATAGCGCTGTGCGCAAATCTCCCATACACGGCGCTAGAATCACCGCGTTCCAACTAGTATGCCAGTTGGGAATCTGGAATACTAGTATTGATTTTCTAATAAAAAGAGTGTCGACTGTATAAAGGCCTCGGAGGAGACTGTTCGTTTTGCTTAGGCAAAGCAACAGGAAAAGGGGTTGGGGGGAGAGACGTTTGACATGCCAGTTGCGGCACCTTGTGCTTGGGCGCGGGGACCAACAGCTGACTGGTACGTTCGAGCGGGCCGTCTCCATCACAATTTTATTGGCCATTTGTTTTTCGAATGGCTATTCAAGCCGAAACTTGGAGATACATATGTCGAATTCCACCCAAACCCGGGACCGCCGCACAAGCGTCGATGAGGTATTTGACTATCTTAGAGCAGAGATTTCTGAATCTCGCCTTTTGCCTGGCGACAAGATTTCTGAATCCGAAATCGCTGCTAAATTCGGTATATCCCGCCAACCCGTCCGCGACGCGTTTAGCCGTTTGGAAAATTTGGACCTACTCTTGATCCGGCCGCAACGCTCTACCGAGGTAAAACGGTTCTCGATGCGCGAAATTACGAAATCCCGTTTCGTAAGGTCATCCGTAGAGGCGGAAGTCTTGCGTCTTGCCGCGGCCAATTGCGATGCGCTGGGTGCTGCGCGATTGAAGGCGAGCCTAGAGCTGCAAGCTGCCATCGTTGAGATCGGCGACTACGATAAGTTCGGTGAGATGGACTATGAGTTCCACCAAATCCTTTGTGACATTGGGCATGTTGATTTCGCTTTTGAGGTTATCAAGCAAGAGAAGGCGAACGTAGATCGGTTGTGCCAGCTCGGGCTTGCGCAAGAAAACCGAATGCCGCAGCTGTTGGACGATCACAGAGAAATCGCCAAAGCGGTTCAGGAGCATGACGCGGAGGGCGCTGTTGAAGCCGGTATGAAACACCTGCACCGGCTCGATGCGACGATTGACGCCGTTTCAGATGCCCATGCGGATTACTTCGATCCTTAAGGATTAGTCGTCAAACACCGCCGCGCGTTTCCAATCGCCGCGCCATAAGCGTTTGTGAAACAGTGGGAATTTGACCAGCTCTTCGAACAAGAGCAGCGACAATACCCACGCGACATGCACATCAAATACCAACACCAGCAGGGCAGTGACGGGGACTTTGAACCCCCATTGGCCGATGATGAAGATATTCATAACAGTCAACGTGTCGCCCGAGGCGCGCAGCGTTTGACCGCAAATCGCGTTGGACCCTTTGGGAAAGGGTAGAACCAACAAAACGGGCAGGAACGTCAACAGGATCGCCGTCGTTTCTGGTTCTAGATTGCTGTAGATTTTGCCAGAAAACAGGCAAAGCAACAGATAGGCCAGCGCGACAACCCCTGCAGCCCAAAAGGCTGCGCGCCATGCTCGGCTTAGAAACTCGTCTAGCGCGTTTTCGCCCAAAGAACGACCAAGCAATTGAGCCACGGCAATGCCGGTCGCCTGTGCCCATGCCATGCCAAAGACTCCTGCAGTTTGAACCCAAGGCAACATCAAAGTCATCGCTGCGAATTCATTCACCGAAAGCGTCGCGTAGATCAAAACACAGGTCTGATTGCCGATCGACGTGCTGATAAACGTCCCCGCGATTGGCAATGAAAACGCCCAATGCCGTCTTAAAGCTAGTGCGAATGTTTGCTTCGACCAGCCTTTGGCCGTTAGAATTTCGCCGTCCTCTATAAAGAACCGCCACCCCATAAACATCAGCCGTGCGCCGGATGATGTGGCGCTCCCGACGGCGGCACCCATAACGCCGAGTTCGGGAAAACCGTAAAGCCCGTGAATCAACACCAAACTGACGCCGATGTTGATCGGCACAGCGATCAGGTAGCTGTAAAAGGGAATACGTGTTTTACCGCAGCCATTAAAATGGCTGGCGAGACATTGGCCCACTGCCTCAAACGCAGCCACCCAAAGGAAAACGTGCAAGTACCTCGAAGCCTGTTCCGCAATCCAAGGTGTATGGGCAAACCCATCGATGATCCGGTCGCCAAAGACAAACACAAGGCAAATGCCGAGGATCGTCGCGATCACATTGATCAGAAGACCGCAATAAAGACTGGTCTTGAGCGCGACTGGCCCCGCTGCGCCAAATGCCTGTGCCACTCTGATTTGTGTTGCTGTAGAAAAGGAAAACAGCACGCCCATCAGCAGGCCGCCAATGGCTCCGGCAAGGCCCATAGCGGCCAGTGCGGCTTCCCCCAAAGGTGCAACAAGAAGCGCGTCTATGACAATAATGCCCTGCAACATGATTGTTTTCAGCCCCAAAGGCCAAGCGAGCCCGAAAAGCGCGCCAGTCGAAAACGTTCCCGTCTGTTGAGGGTGGGAGGACAAAATAAAGCCTGAGTTGAGGAATGAAATTATATCTGGAATACTAGTCTTAAGTTGCTGTGATGCAACGGCGAAAGCTGGTTTCACAGGGCTAAAGTTGGCGATCTGTAGTTTGAACGCTTGCATTGGTTACGTTAGGTCTGCTTGATAGAGGTCTTCTATCGAAAGGCCTTGAAATGATCGACAAATTGGAAATGTTCATTGCTCTCGCGCGCGAGGAACACTTTGGCCGTGCTGCGAATGCCCAAGGGGTCACTCAACCCACGTTGTCGGCCGCGATCAAACAGCTTGAGGATCAGCTGGGGGTCATGTTGGTTTGGCGCGGCTCGCGGTATCGCGGGCTTACGCCCGAAGGGCAGCGTGCATTGGACTGGGCGCGTCGTATCGTTGGCGATGCCCGATCACTGCGACAAGAAATGCGCGTCGCCCGCCAAGGGCTTTCCGGGGATCTGCGCCTTGCTGTTATCCCGACAGCCTTAACCGTCGTTAGTGATCTGATTGCGGGCTACGCAGAAGCCCATCCTAATGTGCGGTTCTCGGTGCAATCGAACACATCTATTGAGGTTCTTAACATGTTGGAAAACCTAGAAATAGATGCTGGTTTGACGTATTTAGACAATGAACCTTTGGGCCGTGTGACGACAGTGCCAATCTATTCCGAACGCTATGTTCTTGTGGCCAAGGCGGGGCATCCTTTGCTGGGTGGTCCTGTGCGGTGGGCCGACCTTGCGGATGTCCCATTGTGTTTGATGACACCGGATATGCAAAACCGAAGGATCATCAATCAACATCTCGCCAAGGCGGGTGTCGAGGTCACGCCGCAGATCGAAGCGTCCTCGATCGTGGTTCTTGTTAGTCAGGTTGTGAATTCCAATCTGGCAACAATTCTTCCCGTTCGCGCGGCCGAGATTTTCCTGAAAGGGGATGACCTTGGTTCTGTGCCTCTGATTAAGCCTGATGCCAGCCATACTGTCGGCCTTGTAGCACCACAGCGAGAACCGTTTACGCCGGTGCTCGCGACGCTTTTGGACCGTGCAAGGGCGCTTTCAGCCGCAGTGTCTAATTGATAGACTTCTTCTATCACTATACGGGTTAACGATATTGATTACCCGTGTAAAAACCGCAAAGATAGTTCATCCCGATGGAGTGACTTTGATGGCTGATACTGCGACGACTGAGATTATGGCCGCGATCCTCGCCGAACATGGCGATCTAGAAGGTCCGATGCTGCCCATCTTGCATGCGGTTCAAGCCGAGTTTGGTTACATTCCCAACGACGTCATTCAGATCATCGCGGATCATCAGAACATCACCCGCGCAGAAGTGCACGGTGTTATCACATTTTACCACGACTTCCGCGATGCGCCTGCAGGTAAGCATGTCGTCAAGATTTGCCGCGCTGAAGCCTGTCAGGCAGTTGGCGCGAACGCGTTGTCTGAACGTGCCTTTGAAAAGTTGGGCGTGAATTGGCACGGCACCACACGCAACGGTAACGTAACATTGGAACCGGTTTATTGCCTTGGCCTGTGCGCCTGCGGACCTGCCGCCATGGTGGATGGTAAGGTCGTTGGGCGGGTGGATACAGCTAAGCTTGATCAACTTTTGGCGGAGGCAGGCGCATGAAGATTTTCGTCCCTCTCGATTCAGCTGCCAAAGCGCTTGGCGCTGACGATATCGCCGCCGCGATCCAGCGCGAAGCCGAAAGTCGCGATCTGGATATTACCGTCGTGCGCAACGGCACGCGTGGGATGATTTGGCTTGAACCATTGGTTGAGATTGAAACCGACGAAGGGCGTGTTGGATATGGCCCCGTCAGTGTGGATGATGTGCCTGCATTGCTCGACGGAAAACTGCAGAGCCTTGGTTTGGTTGATGATTTTCCATGGATGAAAGGCCAGACACGTCTGACGTTCCAGCGCTGTGGCGTGATTGATCCGCTTGACCTGACCGACTATGAAGCCCACGGCGGTTTGGCTGGCCTGCGTCGCGCTGCGGCGATGACACCACAAGAGGTCGTCGAAGAAGTGACGACATCCGGCCTACGTGGTCGTGGTGGTGCAGGGTTCCCGACGGGGATCAAATGGAACACCGTTTTGGGCGCAGAAGCCGACCAGAAATACATCGTCTGCAATGCCGATGAGGGCGATAGCGGTACATTTGCCGACCGCATGATCATGGAGGGCGACCCCTTTACTGTGATCGAGGGGATGGCGATCGCCGGCCTCGCGGTGAAGGCAACCAAAGGCTATGTCTACCTACGCTCTGAATACCCCGACGCCATTGATATTATGGAGAAAGCCGTCGTTCTAGCTCGTAAGGCTGGCGTTCTTGGTGATGACGTTCTCGGCTCTGGCCTTGCGTTTGATATGGAAATTCGTGTTGGTGCTGGCGCTTACGTTTGCGGCGAAGAAACTTCGCTTTTGAACTCGCTTGAAGGCAAACGTGGTGTGGTGCGGTCGAAACCGCCGCTTCCTGCTCTCGAAGGGTTCTTGGGTAAGCCGACTGTCGTGAACAACGTCATATCCCTCGCCACTGTGCCAGTGATCCTTGAGAAGGGCGCGCAGTATTACGCGGACTTTGGCCTTGGCCGTTCGCGTGGGACGATCCCGATGCAGATTGCGGGGAACGTAAAATACGGCGGGCTTTATGAAACTGCATTCGGCATGCCTTTGGGTGAAGTTGTTAATACCGTAGCTGGTGGCACTTTGACGGGCCGTCCCGTGAAAGCCGTGCAAGTTGGGGGGCCGTTGGGTGCCTACATGTCGGCTGAAAAGTTTGACACGCAATTCTGCTACGAAGAATTCGACGGTCAAGGTGGCTTGATCGGTCACGCGGGGATTGCTGTCTTTGATGATAGCGCCGACATGCTGAGCATGGCGCGTTTTGCGATGGAATTTTGCGCGATTGAAAGTTGCGGGAAATGCACACCGTGCCGCATCGGTTCTGTGCGCGGCGTCGAAACTCTTGACCGGATCGGGCAGGGTGATGCCTCTGCTGTCGAGCTGCTCGAAGACCTATGTGAGACCATGAAAGACGGATCGCTATGTGCGTTGGGGGGCTTTACGCCATATCCGGTTCTCAGCGCGCTTCACCATTTTCCAGATGATTTCGCCCCCGCCAAAGAGGCTGCGGAGTGAACGCAATGACCGGCATCCCTCTCAGGCATGACGCCCTTGATGCGATGGTGGAGAAATTCAACCTCGTTGAGGAACCCGTGGATATGTGGTTGCGCCAGTTAAGCAGCGGTCTGGATTACGGACGGCTGATTTTCGGCCAACGGTATCTGGCCTTGCAATCCTTTGCGGCCAACCGCCACGGCGAAGTTACAAAGGGCGAAAAGCTGCATTTCTTAGGCTATTTCTTTTTCCCGTTTCACGACGGGCTGCGGTTGTTCTTTGAACGCCGTGACGGCGGCAAACTGATCCTCGAATTCGAGGAAGGTGCGGACCTGCAAGACGGTGAGGTTTCTATGATCGATAACCGCAATGTCGACCAGTTTTTCGCACCCGTGCGATTTGACCTCTCCAAAAGAACCAAGCGGCTCACTGCAGCCCGCGCGATTATTGAATTCCACAAAAAGCGAGTTCGGCCATGAAAGACTTCATTATCCCGACCAAAGACATGGACATGGGGACTCCTGCGTCCAAATCCACCGAGATGGTAACACTGACCATTGACGGATTTGATGTGACGGTGCCCGAAGGCACGTCTGTCATGCGGGCCAGCGCTGAAGCAGGGATCAAGGTTCCTAAACTGTGCGCAACCGATAGCGTCGAAGCGTTTGGGTCTTGCCGGTTGTGCGTCGTGGAAATCGAAGGCCGCCGTGGCACCCCAGCCTCCTGCACAACGCCGGTTGCACCGGGTATGGTTGTGAAAACGCAATCATCTCAGGTTAAAAAGATCCGCAAAGGCGTGATGGAATTGTACATTTCCGATCATCCGTTGGATTGCCTAACCTGTGCCGCCAATGGCGATTGTGAATTGCAAGACATGGCCGGAATGGTTGGTCTGCGGGATGTGCGCTATGAAGCGCCCGCAAATGGCGGCTTTGTAAATCACTTTGAAGCCCGCGATACCGCTGGCGATGTGAACCCGCAGTTTATTCCGAAAGACGACAGCAATCCGTATTTCACATACGATCCGTCTAAGTGCATTGTTTGTTCGCGCTGCGTGCGCGCCTGTGAAGAAGTGCAGGGGACGTTCGCGCTGACCATCGAAGGATCAGGGTTCAACAGCCGCGTTTCTGCGGGCGCGGGTGGCGATGATTTCCTAAGCTCGGATTGCGTATCTTGTGGTGCCTGCGTGCAGGCTTGCCCAACGGCAACGTTGCAGGAAAAATCTGTGATCGAACTCGGCACACCAGATAAATCTGTCATCACAACATGCGCCTATTGCGGCGTTGGGTGTTCGTTCAAGGCCGAGCTGAACGGCGACGAACTTGTGCGCATGGTGCCGTACAAACACGGCGAAGCGAACCGCGGCCATTCTTGCGTCAAAGGGCGCTTTGCCTACGGTTATGCCAATCACAGCGATCGCATTTTGAACCCGATGATCCGCGACAAGATCACCGATCCATGGCGCGAAGTGTCATGGGAAGAGGCAATCAGCTACACTGCTACGCGCCTTCGCGATCTTCAGGACAAGCATGGCGTGAAATCTATTGGTGGCATCACGTCCAGCCGTTGCACGAACGAGGAAACCTACCTCGTGCAAAAGCTGATCCGTTCCACGTTTGGCAACAACAACACGGACACTTGCGCGCGCGTCTGTCATTCGCCGACGGGCTATGGATTGAAGACAACGTTCGGCACATCCGCTGGGACGCAGAACTTTGATTCCGTCGAAGAAACAGATGTCGTGATCATCATCGGTGCCAACCCGACCGATGGGCACCCCGTTTTTGCCAGCCGTCTGAAAAAGCGTCTGCGGGCAGGGGCCAAGCTGATCGTAATCGACCCGCGCCGCACCAACATCGTGAAATCTGCGCATATCGAAGCACAGCATCATTTGCCGTTGCTACCGGGCACGAACGTCGCTGTTTTGTCGTCCATCGCCCACGTCATCGTGACCGAGGGCTTGATGGACGAAGAATTCATCCGCACCCGTTGTGACTGGGACGAGTTCGCCCATTACGCCGAGTTTATCAGCGACCCTCGTCATGCGCCCGAAGCGACGGCGCTGTTGACAGGTGTAGACGCCCAAGAACTGCGCGCGGCGGCGAAACTGTTCGCCACAGGTGGCAACGGATCGATTTACTACGGCCTTGGCGTTACCGAACATTCCCAAGGGTCCACGACGGTTATGGCGATCGCTAACCTTGCAATGATGACAGGCAACTTGGGTAAGAACGGAGTTGGCGTGAACCCGTTGCGCGGCCAGAACAACGTGCAAGGCGCCTGCGATATGGGGTCATTCCCCCATGAATTGCCCGGATACCGCCACGTGTCGGACGATGCGACCCGCGACGTATTCGAGGCGATCTGGGGCACTAAGATCGACCCAGAACCCGGTTTGCGCATCCCGAACATGCTAGATGCGGCGGTCGATGGCACATTCAAGGGCCTTTACTGTCAGGGCGAAGACATCTTGCAGTCAGACCCAGACACCAAACACGTCCAAGCGGGCCTAGCCGCGATGGAATGCGTAATCGTCCATGACCTTTTCCTTAATGAGACCGCAAATTACGCGCATGTCTTCTTGCCGGGGTCGACGTTCCTTGAAAAGGACGGCACATTTACCAACGCGGAACGCCGCATCAACCGTGTGCGCAAAGTCATGGCCCCGAAAAACGGTTATGCAGATTGGGAAATCACCATGATGCTGGCCAATGCAATGGGGTCAGGCTGGACGTACACACACCCGTCCCAGATCATGGATGAAATCGCGTCAACCACACCGGGTTTTGCCAATGTGAACTACGAGATGTTGGAAACCCGTGGGTCTGTTCAGTGGCCGTGCAACGACGACAAACCGGACGGTTCTCCGATCATGCACATCGACGGTTTCGCGCGTGGTAAGGGCCAGTTCATCATCACTGAATACGTGGCGACGGACGAAAAGACCGGCCCACGTTTCCCGCTGCTGCTGACAACGGGCCGCATTCTGTCGCAATACAATGTTGGCGCGCAAACGCGTCGGACAGAAAACACGGTTTGGCACGAGGAAGACCTGCTTGAAATCCACCCGCACGACGCCGAAGTACGCGGCATTCAGGATGGGCAATTCGTGCGTCTTGCCAGCCGCGCGGGGGAAACGTCGCTGCGAGCGACGATCACGGATCGTGTGTCACCGGGTGTCGTCTATACGACATTCCACCACCCAGACACGCAGGCCAATGTCATCACAACAGACTATTCCGATTGGGCCACCAACTGTCCGGAATACAAGGTGACAGCAGTACAGGTGGCTTTGTCCAACGGGCCGTCAGACTGGCAAGAAGACTACAATGCACAGGCTGAACAGTCGCGCCGTATCCTGCCTGCCGCCGAATGACACCGCGCCGATCAAGCAAAGGCGCACGCGCGACCGATGCTTTGGTCGTGCGGGGTGGTTTGGCAGAACCCGCCACACGCAACCTCCCAGAAGAGGTTCCCGTGGCGCTTGTCTATAATGGCACGACACAAGCGGTCATGATGGCCACGTCTTGTGATCTTGAGGACTTTGGTCGTGGATTCACGCGTACCGAAGGGTGGGGCGAGGTCGACAGCGTTGAGGTCGTTAGCCATCCGAACGGTATCGAAGTGCAGATGTGGCTGCCGGAAGACCAAGCAGAAACATTGGCCACCCGCCGTCGTGCGATGGCGGGCCCGGTTGGGTGCGGACTTTGCGGGATTGATAGTCTGGAACAGGCCGCACGGGTCGTTCCGCCCGTGGCCGCTGACCTTTCCTTTTTGCCCGAAGATATCGCCAAAGCAATGAAAGCCCTGCGTGGCGGGCAAGACCTGCATGATACAACTCGTGCAGTCCATGGGGCCGGATTTTACACATCAGGGCAGGGGCTTAGCCTCATTCGGGAAGATGTGGGGCGCCATAATGCGCTGGACAAACTCATTGGCGCAACAGCCGACTGTAGCGCAGGGGCTGTTGTTCTGACGTCTCGTGTTTCGGTCGAAATGGTCCAAAAAACCGCAATGGCGGGATGCGCCGTGATCTTCGCTGTGTCCGCCCCGACGACCCTTGCGGTTGAAACCGCACAGGCCGCCAACATTACCCTAGTCGCCCTAGCGCGCGATGACGGTTTTGAGATTTTCACCCATCCCCACCGCATTCAGACAAAGGACGCTTCCCATGTCGCATGAAAAACTAGTCCGTATGGCCAATCAGATCGCGACCTTCTTTGAAAGCCAGCCCGACGCCGACAAAGCCGGCCGCGTTGCCGAACATCTAAAGGAATTCTGGGAGCCGCGCATGCTGGAGCAACTTGCCGATCATCTAAGCAGTGGGGAGGATGGTCTTAGCCCGTTGGCTACAGAGGGTAGCAAACGGGTTCTTGGCCTAACTGCTTAATGTGTTACGGGGTCAGGCTTTCCTTGCTTGCCTGTCTGCCAACCCGCCCATAGTTTGATGTGAACAACATCAGGCGCAAATATGCTCGGACCCATCTTAAAATCACTTCGCCATGCCTATATGGACGTGACGATGCGCAATGGGCGGGATCGTGTGGTGCGTATTTTGGAACGCCCCGGTCGCTGGATGTCAGATCAAGACCTGCAAACCCTGACGTCGGACTTGCGCCAGATCGCCAGTAAGACGTTGGATGAGGGCGATTTGACCTATGGCGTATTTTCGGGCGATCGCGACAGGTTGCGCGACACCATCGTCACCCTTGTTACCCTAAAGGACGGCACGCCCATTGCCTTTAATGCGCTGGCGATCATGACCGTTGAGGTCCAGCCTGAACCTGTCGATGTGTTGCACCTTGGTCTCGTCATGGTGGACCCAGATCAGCGCTCGGGTGGCTTGTCTTGGGTTCTGTATGGTCTGACATGTTTCTTGCTGTTCACCCGCAATCAATTTCGCCCACTTTGGATTTCAAATGTAACCCAAGTGCCGGCCGTGGTTGGCATGGTCTCTGAGATGTTTTCCGATATTTGGCCGAAACCCGAAGCTGACAGGCGCACGCTGAACCACCTATTAATGGCGCGCCGGATCATGGCGAACCACCGCCATGTTTTTGGTGTGGGCGCTGACGCCGAATTTGACGAAGACCGCTTTGTCATCACCAACGCCTACACAGGCGGTTCGGATGATCTGAAAAAGACATGGGAAGACGCTCCGAAACATCGTGATGCTCAGTTCAACGAGTTTTGTGAGGTCGAGTTGGATTACGAACGCGGGGATGATGTGCTGCAGCTTGGCAAGATGGATTTGCCCGCGATCCGCCGCTATTTAACCCGCGAAGTGCCACGCACAGCGGTGTTGAGCGTTATCGGGGCGGGCCTTTATGTGGCGCTGCGTCGATTGATACTTCCGGTGTTGTATTGGTCCGACAGCACGCGTCCGTTTTCGATCCTGCGCCCCGCAAAAGGGGACAAGTGATGTTTGAGTATGAAGAATTCACCACCCGCAACATTGGTTTTGTCACGCGGGCCGAGCAGGACAAACTGCTCGGCGCGACGGTTTTCGTGTGCGGCACGGGCGGAATGGGCGGGGCCTGCATCCTAGGCCTTGTTCGCGCTGGGGTAGGTAAACTTATCATCGCGGATCTGGATGAGTTTGAGGTTAGTAACCTTAACCGTCAGGTGTTCGCGTTCACCCACACGATTGACGGCCACAAAGCCGAAGTCACTGCCGAGATCGCGCGACAGATCAATCCAGAAATCGAGGTTGAGGTCCATCACGCCGATTGGACCAAACATGTAGACGACCTGATCACCCGCTCGGTAATTGTTGTGAACGGGACTGATGATCTTGGCGCATCTCTGCTGCTTTATCGTCGTGCGCGCGCCCTTGGGAAAACTGTGATTGACGCTTATGCGTCGCCTCTACCATCGATTTATGTCACTTTGGCCAGTGACACACCCCATGAAGAACGACTAGGTTATCCGACGAATGACACGTCTTGGGATGCTGTGTCCGATGATCAAAGGTCCCAGGCTTTTATCAAGGAATCAGAATGGGTTGTAATTCATTCCTCATCTCGAAATTACATTGATCTGGATATCGTTGGTGATGTTGTGGCGGGCAAACGTTCTCGCATGTCGTTCGGACCAATGGTCATAACGACGGGCCAGTTGATGTGCTATGAGGTAGTGAATGCAATTCTTGGCCGACCGCATGGCACCGACAACCGTGGCTATTTTTTCAACCCCTACAAGGCGCGTGTTGAACGGCCCAAGCCAGCCTTTGTTGCGGCCTTGATGCGTCCAATCGTGCGGCGCTTTCTGAATGGGTTGATGTCGTGACGCTTGTGGCCGCTGATACAGTCAATCTGTTCCTGTCGCTTGCCGCATTGGCGGGGGTGTTTATTTTGCAGCGTGTCATCTGCGCACGTGATCCATGGGCGCCTTTGAACCGTCGGTTCCTGATGGGGCTGCGCGTTATGATCATGTTGTTTGCAGGGCGTGCGTTGCTGGTCCTCACGGGGTGGGAGGTCTTTCGATTTTTCATCCTGCTAGGCGCTAGCCTTATTCCACTGTCGGTCCTGCTCCTATCCGAAGGGCTTTTGCGGCGCCATGCGCCTAGATGGGCCAAAATCTGGGTTGGCGGCGGCACTACTGCCTTTGCCGTCCTGTCTTTGTGGTGGTCGGACAGCATCGACCCTGCGCGTCTTGTGGGTCTGTTGGTATTTCAGCTCAGCGGGTTCGGGATTGGCGCGTGGTTGGTCCTGACACGAGACAAAGACAGCCTCTCTGTCGCCGAAAACCAGACCGTTGAACGTTTGGCGTTGTCGTTGCTGTTGTTGATCCCCTTGGCGGCCGCGGATTTCCTGTTCCTTTATCTGAAACTTCCGGCACAAATATCCGCCCTTGGGGTGCTGTTCTTGTGTTGGTTGGCGGTGTCCTTGGGGCGGGCGCAGGCGCAGCACCGTGCACCGCTGGTGTCGTTTCTAGCGATTGTTATTGGTGCAGGGCTGTCAGGTGGCGTCGTTGCTTATATTGCCGCAATGGATCGCGACACGACGATTCTGACCTTTGTAGTCATATTGGCTGCTGTACTGGTTGCCGTGTTGTTCATTGAAGCCCAGACACTGCGGGCAGAAGAACAATCTCAGACACTGCTACGCCACATCGCAGATGATCGATCTGGCGACGCGTTGGTCTTCTTACGTGGACTTCAGGCGCATCCTTTGGTTGAAGGCGCAGCGCTCATCTCGGACCCGCAGCTCAAGGATTTTGACAGACCTGTTTTACGCCATATCTTCGGCCGAGCACCGGTGTTGCGCCGATCTGACCCGCCGTTTCAGGACGGGCCCGAAGGCGATCATATAGCACATCTTTTCCACCTGTTTGATGCGAGCCACATTCTGATCGCAGATGATGCGCCGCTTACCCTTGTGGCACTGTCGATGCCGTCGCTGGCGACCTCGCCTCGGGCGGAATTGGAATTGGCTGCGGTCCAGCGTATGGCGCGCCTGATGTCAGTGCGGCAGATTGATTAGTATGATAATATCCCAGGACATAATTGAACAATGCGTCATGCGAGCTGGCCTTGCGCCAACCGTGCACAACACACAACCGGCCCGCTGGGTGCGCGACGGTGATGTGCTGTCCTTGTTCTGTGACACAAACGTAGGACTTGCGGTCGGGGACCCATCTGGGCGCGATGCGGCGCTGTCTTGCGGTGCTGTGCTCGAAGCGATGGTTTTGGCACTGTCGGCGCATCACATCGCTGCGCATGTCACGCTGACAGAAGGCGACACATCTCATGGGGCAGGTCTTGTTGCGGTGGCGCATTTAACGTTGTCGCAGGGCGATGTAGACGGCTTGCACAATCAGCTCGAGAACCGGTTCACATGGCGGGCATGTTTCGCAGATCAACCTGTTCAATTGTTTGGCTGGACCCGTGACGACACGCGTCTGGTCTTTGATGAGCCAGCGCGCGCTTGGCTTGCTGAACGAAACGATTTTGCCAGCCATGAAATAATGCAAGCGGCCGCGTTTCGCCGCGAGCTGGTCAGCTGGATGCGTCTTAATCCCCAGCACCCGCGGGCTGGGCTGGATGGTATGGATCGCGCATCTATGCATATGACCAAGACCGAAGCCTTTGCCGTGCCTTTTGTTCTGATCAAGTTCTGGAAGATCCTGTCGCTCTTGCGTCAAACCAAGAAGCTGACATCGGAATCCAATTTGACTCTGAAATCGCCCATAATAGCGCTATTTCATCGTAATGAGGTCGAAAATCCCGTCATTACTGGCAGAGCATATATGCGTTTGTGTCTTGAGGCTGCGTCGCTTGGTTTGGCGGGCTGGCCTATGGCCGCGTTGTCTGATTGTGCGCAAACCCATCAAGAAACCTGCGACCGTTTTGGGATCCCCGCAGGCCAACGCCTTATCCAAGCTATTCGGTTTGGTGTTCCGTCTGGCCCTGCGCCAACCCGCGCCAGACGTCCGCTCCACGAGACGCTTCTTTAGCTACGACCAATAGGGGTTCACAACTTAAGTGATTATTGACCGGCTTGGAGATTGAGTGTGTATTCCACATCCGGTGCGCAGGTTTGTCAGGGGCAAAAGGACTGCAAAACTAGTCGTGCGTCATGTTAAGAACGCCGCCCGATCATTTAGCCTGCCGTTACGGTTTCCTTTCGTTCGACCTCTGCCAATATCGGGAGGTGGTCTGACGCGTGTCTGCCCTTAGCCTTTTGGGGAATATCAAGCATTCGGACAGATAGACGAGAGCAATGTGCAACGCGGTCCAATGCGCCGAGCGGTAAGCTAGCTGGAAACGTTCGCCCCGGTGTCAGGATGGTATAGCGCCGCGCGAGACGCCCCAATCCGACCTTTCGAGACCATTCGTTGAAGTCCCCTAAAATCACAGTAGGCCGTTCGGGCAGGGCGTCCAGTTCTTCTCGGATATGATCCAGTTGTGCACGGCGTGAATGACGCAGCAGTCCAAGGTGAACACCGACGATGCGTAAGTCTGGCAGGTCAACGGCGACGGCACCGCGTGGTTCTAACCCTGGCAAAGGGTAGCGATGTATCTGTTGTGCGACCAGATTGGGTCGTGCGAGCAGCGCAATCCCATGCCAACCCAAACTCACTCCATTCTCTGCAACGGGCAAAGGAACAAGGGACGTTCGTTCTTGGATTGCATCACGCGGCAGGGCGGTTGGCCGTTTACCTGTGCGAAAATCGGCCTCTTGTAGGGCGACGATGTCTGCATCAAACGAGGCAATTGCGTCCAGAACCCGCAAAGGGTCGCGGCGCAGATCCATGCCGAGCCCCGCACGGATGTTATAGCTGGCCAATCGAAGGGGTGCGTTTTTCATCATATAATCTATATTAGGGCTCAGACGACAGAAATGTAGTGCCATGCCCAAAACAACATCGAACTATATCGTATTGGCGATCCAAGCGGTGCTTGGCGTGGAAATCTTTACGGGTGTCCTGACGCAAAATTTGGCGGCAATCTTTGTGGCCTCTGTCACCTTGGGGCTGACGTTCCTGCCAAGTCGGTTCGCGCGTTTCTTTGGGGTATCTTTGCCGCGTACGGTATTGGCTTCGATCGTCGTATTTATCTTTGCGACCTTGTTCTTGGGCGAGGTAGGCGACTTTTACGAAAAGTTTTGGTGGTGGGATGTCGTGCTGCACTTCATGTCCGCCCTTAGTTTTGGCGCTATGGGCTTTTTGTTGATTTTCATGCTGTTTGAAGGCGACCGCTACGCGGCCCCTGCATGGGCACTTGCGACGCTGGCGTTTTGTGTCGGCATGTCTCTTGGCGGCTTATGGGAAATTTTTGAATATTCGATGGACTCACTCTTTGGGATGAACATGCAAAAATCCGGACTCGACGACACGATGCAGGACTTGATTGTGGACGCCATTGGGGCTGCAATCGGTGCGTTTTCGGGTTATCTATATCTGAAGGGCCGCCAGTTGGGTGGACTCGGCAAAATACTTGAAGAGTTTGTTCAGGCAAATGCGCGGTTCTACCGGAAAACACCAAAAAAATAAGGTTGGATGGCGTCAAGGAGTGGGGTGTACCCGTTATCTACTTCCAATGTTTTCGCTTAAGCTCTTGCTAAGCAGTGGTCTGTAATCGGGGGCTGCTTTGTAAGGAGCAAGCGGCATGGATGCGCAATCCGTGTTCAGTTGAATGATCTTGTATGGGGCGGGCACCCGCAAAAGGTGCCCGTTTTGCTAACCCTTTAGGGACACAAACCGACCTGCCTGAAACAGCAGTGGCAACCCGTCACGGGATTGCGCACGTGTGACACGGCCAATCAGGATTGTATGATCGCCCGCGTCATGCTCTGCGTCCAATGTGCATTCGAAACGCGCCAAACAACCGTTGATCAAGGGCACGTCGTGGTCTCCGGTTTCCCAGTCCAATTTTGAGAACGCGGTTCGATCCTTGGTGAAGCCGTTGCAGCATTCCTGTTGATGGCTGTCCAACACATGGATCGCGAAATGCGGCGCGCCCGAAAAATAGTTGAACCGCTTGGACGCCTTGGCAGGGGACCACAGTACCAATGGCGGGTCGAGGGAGACCGAAGCAAAGCTATTGGCTGTAATGCCGATCGGGCCGTCCGCTGACGGCACCGTTACAACAGTCACCCCCGTCGCATAGGCGCCCAACGCCGTGCGAAACGCACGCTGATCTTGAACAGGATCGAACGGGGTCATCTATGCAACCTCATGACCGAGTGCTGCTTCGTAGAGTTTGAACCAAGTGGTGCGGCTCATGTCTACTTTAAAAGCATCAGAGAAGCCTTTGATACGACTTAGGTTATTTGTTCCCATGACAGGTAGGATTTTGGAAGGGTGTGCAAGCAACCAAGCAACAGCAACGGCCGCGCGATCCACGCCATTTTCGCCAGCAACTTCATCCATCACACGGCCAAGGGCATTGTCCTCAGTCATCAATGCACCGCCGCCAAGCGGGGACCATGCCATCGGTGCGATGCCCCGTTCTTGCAGAAATGCGAGGTCACCATTGGTCATAGCGTCATGCGCCGACAAAGACACTTCGATCTGGTTGGTGACCAGCTGTGTCTTCATAGCGGATTGCAAAAGCGTCCAGTCGTGCAGTTTGAAGTTGGAAACCCCAACCGCGCGCACTTTGCCCGATGCAACGACCTCATCCAGTGCCGCACCTGTTTCATGGTGATCCATCAGCGGATCAGGGCGGTGGATCAACAATACATCGATCTTATCGATCCCCATGAGCCGCAAAGAATGGTCAACAGACGCGAGGATATGTTCGCGGCTGGTGTCATAATATTTTCCTGGCACGTTTTCATAACGACCCGCTGGGATCAGGATGTCGCATTTGGTGACAACTTCGATCTGGTCTTTGATGGATTGGGTCAGGCCAGCGCCCATGATTTCTTCGGCCATGTAGCCGCCGTAGATGTCGGCTTGGTCCATCGTGGTGATGCCTTGTTCAAGGCAGGCTTCGATCTTGGCTTGAACGGTTTTGGGGGATGTGTCGTCCACATCGCCAAGCCGCCACATACCGTAAACCATACGAGAAAGTGAGAGGTCGTTTGTTAGGTTAACACGTTCCATTAGATGCGAGGTCCATTTCCGAGAGGGGTTGCAGGGATGTCACTTGGCACGCGGCCATATGCATGAGGAAGAGAGCAGGTTTCAAGCTCTGGCATGACAAGTTTACCGAAGTACTTGGCCTCATCGATGTGCGG
Organism: Octadecabacter algicola; assembly: GCF_021532625.1. Taxonomy (GTDB): domain Bacteria; phylum Pseudomonadota; class Alphaproteobacteria; order Rhodobacterales; family Rhodobacteraceae; genus Octadecabacter; species Octadecabacter algicola. Next base: position 884,993 of record NZ_JAKGAR010000001.1, on the reverse strand, counting down.
GTAGCCCGAAAAGATGAACGAACGGATGCCCATCTTGCGGTAGTTTTCAATTTTGGACAGCACTTGGTCGGCGGACCCAACCAATGCCGCACCACAGCCAGATCGTGCACGCCCAACACCCGTCCAAAGGTTCGGTTCAACGTAGCCGAATTTATCAGCCAGTTCCCGTGCTTTAGCTTGGTGCGAGACGCCCAAGGAAATACTATCATGGGCGCGATCGCGGATCAGTTTGCCGTATTCATCATCCAGCTTGCTGACCAGATGGTCGGCGTACTCGCGGGCCTCGGCCTCTGTGTCGCGCACGATCATGTGGACGCGCAGCCCGTAATCCAAGGTGCGGTTGTAGCGTTCGGCAACCGCGTTCACGTCTCTCATCCGCTGCGCGAGGTTTTCTTCCGGTTCCGGCCACATCAGATAGACGTCGCAATGTTCACCACACAGCTCAAGCGCGGCGGGGGAGTAGCCGCCGAAGTACAGTAATGGACCGCCGGTTTGATACGGCGTTGCTGGGGCTGTTGGCACGCCTTTGAACTGGTAGACTTCGCCATCGTGATTAATCTCGTCCTGCGTCCATGCCTGTTTGAGGATTTGCACGACCTCGCGTGAACGCTGATAGCGAAAGCCGCTTTCGGCCACTTCGCCGGGGAAATCCGATGAAATCACGTTGAGCGTCAGGCGGCCCTTCATCATATGATCAAGGGTGGCGACTGTGCGGGCCAACATGATCGGCTGCATTTCACCACAGCGGATCGCTGCAAGCATGTTTATCTTTTCGGTTAGGGGCGCCATGCCAGCGACGAAACTTAGCGTGTCCTGACCAACTTGATAGCTGGATGGGGCCAACACATTTCGAAAGCCTTGCTTTTCGGCCTCAAGAACGATGTCGCGGCAATGCTCCCATGACGAACGCAACGCGCCGTCAGGTACTCCAAGGTAGGCGTAATCATCTGAACACAAAGCGGAAAACCAGCTAACCTCGGATGCAGCTAGGTCGGCGGATGTTACAGGTACGACTGTCATGATTCCCTCCTCGTGAGATATGGTCTGGGGTCTTGCGTAGCACTCAATATGCTGTGTATCAATCCTGTATCAATTTGACGTCGCTGTACAAGGGAGGCGAACATGACAGACAGTGAGCGCCCCTCAGCGTTGCCCAAATACGTGCAGATATCCGAGATGCTTGTGCGTGATATCGCGGCTGGTCGTTTGGCTGATGGCGCACGCTTGCCACCAGAAAGAGAGATGGCCGACAGCTTGGGCATCGCAGTGGGAACCCTGCGCCATGCCTTGGAGGTTTTGGAGGAGAAGAAGCTTCTGGAACGAGTGCAGGGGTCTGGCAATTATGTGCGGGCACGTGGCGATGTACCGGCGATCTATCGTTTTTTGCGGATCGAACGAAAACAAGGCGGTGGTTTGCCAACGGCTGAAGTTTTGTCGATCGATCATATGGCAGCGCCAAGCGAGGCGAGCTTCCAAGATCCTAACGGGTTCAGGTTTCGCCGATTGCGGTTCATGGATGGCGTACCTGCCGCGATGGAAGAAATCTGGCTGGATGGTGCGGTGACGGATCACGTGGATGAAAGCGCCGTCTCAGAAAGCCTATATCACTACTATTCAAGCGTTCTGGGGGTCGTTATCACCAGCGCGCAAGATCATATCAACGTCGATGCGACACCGGATTGGGTTGACCCACGGTTCGGGCTGTCCGCCGGAGAGATGGCCGGATATATCGAACGGATCGGCCGCAATCACGCCGGGCGGATCGTGGAGTTTTCTCGAACTTGGTTTGATCCAAGCGAAATCAATTACGTCTCAAGACTAGGAAAGAACTGACCTCGATGGACATGGTGAACTACGGAATTATTGGCTGCGGTATGATGGCCCACGAGCACATCCAAAACATCGCATTGCTGCCCCACGGCCGTGTGTCGGTTGTTTTTGATCCTGTACGCGAACTGGCCGAAGCCGCCGCGGAACTGGCCGGTAAGGGCGGCAATACTGCGCCGGCCCATGTGGCGGAAACCCTAGAGGATCTTCTGTCGCACGCGGATTTGGACGCCGTTGTGATTGTTAGCCCGAACTACATTCACGCCGATCAGTTGCGTCAGATCGTTGCAACGCGCCCATTGCCCATCCTGTGTGAAAAGCCCCTCTATACTGATCCATCAGACAAGGCAGAGCTCATCTCTCTTTTTGAGGAGTATCCCCATCCCGTTTGGATCGCGATGGAATACCGCTACATGCCACCTGTTGCGGCGCTGATTGAACAAGCCGAAGCCGCGACAGGCGGGATCGCGATGCTCACGATCCGCGAACATCGCTTCCCGTTTCTGCCCAAGATTGGCGACTGGAACCGTTTCAACGAAAACACCGGCGGCACTTTGGTTGAAAAATGTTGCCACTTCTTTGACCTGATGCGCCTGATCCTGAAGGCAGAACCTGTGCGGGTCATGGCCAGTGCGGGGCAGACACTGAACCACAAAGACGAGACCTATGATGGACGGGTGCCTGACATTTGGGACAACGGCTATGTGATTGTAGATTTCGATAATGGCAGCCGCGCGATGCTTGAGCTTTGCATGTTCGCCGAAGGGGCACAGTACCAAGAAGAAATCAGCGCCGTTGGACCCAAGGGTAAGATCGAATGCCGCGTTCCTGGACCAGGACGGTTCTGGCCCACCGATCTTGGCCCTGCGCCGATCCCGCAATTGATTGTCAGCCCGCGCGCGCCCAAAGGACCGACCTTGGTTGAAATACCCGTTGATCCAACGCTTTTGGAAGCAGGCGATCATAATGGGTCGACGTTCTACCAGCATCAAAGGTTCAACGCCGTTGTGCGCGGGCAGGGTGCTGTCGAGGTGACGGTCAGTGATGGCGCCAAAGCAGTGGCCATGGGGATCGCGGCCCAAGAAAGCGCGAAAACGGGGCAGGCTGTGGATCTATAGGGACCCGCGGCTAACGTCCCCTGTGTGGGCTTTGCTGCCGCAATCCGACTATGAACGAAGGTCTGCTATGGATCGCCGCATCCATTTAAAACCCACCAGAAAAACGAGAGCCACAGTCAACGTTGTTGCCACGGACTTTAGAATTGTGAACGTACTAACAGCAAACACCAGAAGAACAGAGACCTCTGGCCAGCTCCAAATCATGGCTGCAATGCCAAGGTTCTCGGTATAGTCGAGCAAAGCGCTACCGATCGAAAGTGCAACTCCAATGTGGATCAGCCGTCTGTTTGGCAGGCGTCGTCCAAACCAGAGGATTGTGGCACTTAGTGTTAACGCGAGCATCCCAGGATAAAGGGTATCCAAAGTGATCTGGCGATTAAGATAGTACTCGCGTCCTTCCGCGCCCAAGGCTTCAAGGAGAGCAGTGGCCTCCGTGGGGCCATAGCCAGTCGGACGCATGTCGAATGGTACTTGCCCCGAAACCGCTTGGATATGGGCGAGCGTAACAGTCATCATTAGCATATACAGTGATGCGGCTATCATTCCCGAGCTAACCGCAATCGATCCGGCGTGCTTTGACAGTCTTCCGTTCGTCATTTTGTAAACTCCTTGAATTGTGCCATACGTGCCCGCAAACGAATTCGCCTGCATTATCATTTGATAAGGGACGCCAATATGGATTTACGGACGTTTCTTTTGCAGTCGCCCGACCTCTCGGGCGGGGTTTGCGCTGACGAGTTCTCATCTGATTGGGAACGAGTTCGTTTGAACAAAGGCGCGCATCTGACCAGGCAAGAAGACTCCGAAACTGGTGAATTCATTTTGTTGTCAGGGCGGCTGGTGAGTAGCATTTGTGACCAAGGCGGCAAGGAAGTCTGCGTCGGATTATTTGTGGGGCCATGTGTCGTCACACCAAATATAGCAAGAACGCGCGACGGGTTATCACTCGTATCCATGGTTGCAACGACGGACGCTTTGCTGGCACGAATTGACAGTGATGAGCTTACAAATTGGATGGTTTCGTCTGAACCGGTCCGAAATTGGGCCAATGGTATTCTGCGCGAAGCCTTGAGCCGGAAGGCCGATCGAGAGTGGTGCCTAGCCGCACTTAGCGGGGCCGAACGGCTTGTCTGGTTTCGCCAAGAGTTCCCAAGCTATGAAAGCACCTTTTCCCATAGTCTGATCGCCTCCTTTTTGGGCGTCACGCCTGTCACAATGAGCCGCTTGCGGGGCAAGAGACAAGAACCAGTAGAAAATCCGACTACCGGCTAAGCTGCAGGATTAAGTACTTTGGGCTCGAAGCAGATGTTTGCGGCGCCAACGATGTTTAGAGCCGTTCAACGGTTATAGATCACCGGAAACCAATCGTCCCTTAATCGCTGTCCTTGTACCATGTCATGCCCCGGAAAGGGTGGTGAAGTCGGACCGGGACGTTCGGTGAAACGGGCATCATCGCCAAGCAAGCGCAGCGAGAACGCACGCCTGCGGCTGGTGGTTTCATTGCCGCGTGCGCCGTGCAGGATGTGGTAGTTGAACGCCACTGCATCGCCGGGTTCCATGGTCCATTCACGGATATCCATACCTTCGGCGTCTGGGTCCGGCACGGGCATATAGTCTTCCTCATTCGGGAAGAACGCGGTTTCGGCGAGCCAGCGTGTCGGCAGTACAGGCTTAGGCCAAAGGTGCGATCCCGCTACACAACGTAGCGATGCATCGGTTACCGGATCAAGGGGGGACCAGAAGCTGACAGTCTGCTTGCCTTCGACAAAATAGTAGGGCCCATCGGTGTGCCAAGGGGTTGCCTTGCTCGTTCCCGGTTCCTTGACCAGCACGTGGTCATGAAACAGTTGAACGGTCTGGCTTTGCATGAGGTCAGCCGCGACCTGAGCGGCGGGGCTGTTGCGAATGACGTCTTCAAATTCGGGGATACGCTGCCAATTGCAGTAATCATCGAAAAAGCGACCCTTTTCGTGATCATGCAGGTTCTCTGCGGCGTAGGGGCCGGGCTCGGCCATGTTGCGATCAACGCCTGTACGCAATGTATCTACGTGATCGGCAAACAAGCCTTTGATCAGCACAACGCCGTCCCGTTGGTAAGCGTCGATCTGGGTTTGGGTCAGCAATGAATGTGTCATTCGTCATTGGTGGCCTCGCGCATAAGGCGCGTCAAGGGATGACAGCAGGGGCTTCACGCCCTATATGCCCGCCCATGACCTATTCGAACCCACATCTTTTGCACTCGGCCGCCCGTTTGAGCGTTGCACCCATGATGGACTGGACAGATCGTCATTGCCGGTATCTGCACCGCCTGCTGTCCAAGCGTGCGTTGCTATATACGGAGATGGTCACTTCGCCTGCGTTGGTCCGTGGTGATGCGCGGCATTTGTTGCGATTTGACCCGAGCGAACAGCCCGTTGCATTGCAACTGGGCGGATCTGATCCGGTTGAATTGGCCAAGGCCGCTGTGATGGGCGCCGAAGAGGGTTACCCAGAGATCAATCTGAACTGCGGCTGCCCGTCTGATCGTGTGCAATCGGGGGCGTTTGGGGCGATTTTGATGACGCAACCCGCATTGGTCGCCGACTGCTGCCGTGCCATGATTGCGGCCCAACCCGCAGAAGTGACTGTGAAATGCCGGATTGGTGTGGATGATCAAGATCCCGCAGAAGTTCTACCTGAATTCTTGGCGCAGATTGTAGCGGCGGGTGTAGAACGCGTCACGATCCATGCCCGCAAGGCGTGGTTGCAGGGGCTCTCACCAAAAGAAAACAGGGACATTCCGCCACTGGATTATGATCTGGTGTTTGAGATGAAGCAGCTGTTTCCGCATCTGCACATCTCAATCAACGGCGGTATCGCGAGCTTGGAACACGCAAAGACCCTTTTGGACGGCGGGTTGGATGGCGTGATGATTGGCCGTGCGGCCTATCACAACCCGACAGACATCTTGCGCGCGGCGGATGCCGAAATCTGGGGTGAGGCCATGGGCCCGGACCCCGTGGATGTTGTGCTGCAAATGCGCGACTACATCGAAGCCCATGTCGCAGATCAATCCAAGGGCGGCGGTAAGCTGGCCCATGTCACGCGCCATATGCTGGGCCTGTTTGCCGGACAGCCCGGATCGCGGCAATGGCGGCGCCACCTGTCAGAACACGCCTACCGTGCCGGAGCAGGATGGAGCGTTGTCGAAGATGCATTGGCTGCTATGGAACAAGCCGCAGCCTAATGGTTGTCGCGCCGCTGTTTTCAGGGCAAAGCTAACGCACACCTAAACCGGAGCCTACAATGCCTGAAATGTCTGTCCTTTTACCCCTCATCGGGTTGCTCATGGTGATCGGGGCTTTTGCTGGCGTATTGGCTGGGTTGCTTGGTGTTGGTGGTGGCATCGTTCTTGTGCCTGCGTTTTTTTATGCCTTCAGCGCGCTGGGCTATGACAGCCCACAACTGATGCAGATCTGCTTGGCGACCTCCCTTGCGACTATTATTGTTACGTCTCTTAGATCATTGAACTCGCACAGTAAAAAGGGTGCGGTTGAATGGGATATTTTGCGAGGGTGGGGTGTCGGAATTGTCATCGGTGCGATCATCGGTGTGATGGTTGCAACGCAACTGCGGTCTGTCGTGTTGCAAGCCCTGTTTGGCGGGCTTGGGATTTGCATCGGTATCTACATGGCCTTTGGAAAATCGGAATGGCGTCTGGGCGATGAGATGCCGCGCGGGCTTTTCCGCATTATCGGATCGCCGGCGATCGGCTTTTTGTCGGTGTTGATGGGTATCGGTGGGGGATCGTTTGGGGTTCCTACAATGACGCTTTTTGGCGTGCCCATTCACCGCGCTGTCGCAACTGCAAGCGGCTATGGCGTGATCATTGCGCTGCCTGCCGTTATCGGGTTCTTGTTTGCCGATATTGATGTCGCACCTCCGCTGACGGTCGGGGCCGTCAATTTTGGGGCCTTTGCTGTCGTTGTTTGCATGACGTTGATAACCGCGCCTTGGGGCGCGGCACTGGCACATAAGATGGACCCAAAGCCTCTTAAGCGGGTGTTCGGTATTTTTCTGATTTTGGTTGCGCTGAACATGCTGCGCAAAGTGCTGATCGGCTAACGTTTCCACCGAGCTGCACGACCGCCACGGCGTTTGGTGATCAGTTTCGTGCGATTGGGCAGGTCGTCCATCACAGCCTTGCGTGCATCGCCAGATAGGCTTGACCATGCACCGATTTCTTCAATGCTGCGCAGGCAGCCTGTGCACAGCCTCGACGTGGGTTCCACAACGCAGATTTTGATGCAGGGGCTTTCGATTTCGTCGCGCTGCCAGATGTGGTCGGTGTTGGGATCGTCGCTCATGATGCGGTCTTGAGGTTTCGTAGGCGGTCCAGAAGCCCCTGAAGTATCACGCCAGCCGCGACGTGATCGATCACTTCGGCGCGGCGTTTGCGTGAGGTATCCGCCTCAAGCAGGGCGCGTTCAGCCATAACCGTGGACAGACGTTCATCCCAATAGGTGATCGGCAGATCTGTTAGCCCCGTCAAATTTCGGGCAAAGGCGCGTGTGGATTGCGCGCGCGGCCCTTCAGAGCCATCCATATTGCGCGGCAGGCCAAGAACGATGCCCGCAATTTGGCGATGCTCAATGATTTTCAGCAATGCCGCTGCATCCGCCTGAAACTTACTGCGCTTGATCGTCTCCAATGGCGTTGCGATCATGTGTCCGGCATCAGACACGGCAACACCAATTGTCTTGGTGCCAAGGTCCAGCCCAGTAAGGGGCGCATAGCTGGGCAGGGCGGCGGCGAAATCAATGGGGTCTTCAAAAATCATTCGATCAGGCCTGCTTCTCTCGCGGCGGCGCGCACGATGCCCACGGCCTGCACATCCCCGCCAAACGCGAGTTCGGCTTCTGCCAAGATCGTGCGAGCGGTATCTTCTTCACCCAACACCATGAGAGACGAAATCAACCGGGCCCAATCTTGGGGTGGGCCGCCTTCGGTCGCAAGACGATCGGCCAACTGGCTGACCATACCTTGGATCATCGCTTGACGATCTTCAGGGGCCATATCTTCGGCGGCTTCAAGGTCTTCAGCCGACGGGCCGCGCTGATCGGGTAGCGCATAATCAATCGCCAATTGCGCGGCGACATCTTCAATCTGGCTGGCGGCAAGGCGCCAATGAAAGATGGATTGATCCCCACCTTCAACCACTCGGCGCCACAGATCAAAGGCGCGATCTGGCCGGTCGTTTTGGGCATACATCAGGCCGGCGTAATAAAGCGCGGGCAGGTTGGTCGGGTCGCGGCGTAGGATTGTCAGCGCAATCGTTTCCGCCTCCGGAGAGACATAGCCACGCGTTCCGATGACAAGGAAATCCAGTAGGCGGACGTAATCTTCGTTTGTGGCGGTGTCGCCCAACATTGAAATGGTGCGTTCTTGAGCGCGGGCGGCGCGTTGCATGTTGCCAATGCTCGCTTCGACCTGTGCAAGATAGGCCCAGCCTTGGATGTCGTCGGGGCGCTCAAAAGTGGCACCGCGCAGCGCTTGTAGGATTTCAGCGGTTTCCGGCTCGGCCTGTGTGATAGCGTCCAGTATCGGGTTTGCGGCTTCCGCCTCAAGCTGAAGAGGGCGTTCAGCGCGGCGTTCTTCTGATGCGGCCAGACGCACAGCGCGGGGCACGTCGCCATACCCAAAGGCCCCAAGCGAGAAGTAAAGGCCCGCGGCAGCACCAATCAACCCGATGCTCAACACAGCGGCAACAGTGCGACTGGCGGTGCGCGGCGCATCTTGTGCTTCGCTTCGCGCGCCAGCGTCTGCAGCCAAAAGGCGGCGGGAAATTTCCGTGCGGGTACGGGCGGCTTCAGCCTCGTCTAGGACACCACGTTCCAAGTCACGATCCACTTCGCGCAGTTGGTCGCGGTAGATATCGATATCCGTATCAACCTTGCCCTCTGCATCCTTAAGACGCGTGCGCCACATAGGTCCAAACATTGCCAAAACAGCGAGCGCCAGTAGTGCTGCACAGATTAGCCCGAAAATGATCCATTCACCTGTCATAGCACCGATGTAATGATTAATTCGCCGCCGCAAAAGCACCAACTGCATCTTTAGATGCGACGTTTGCGCCGCGTGTCGGAAAAACGCGTTTAAATGCCGCGCTGAGTATCCTATTTTTCGACAAAAGGCCCAAAACCAAAGTCAGCACCTAAGGGATCGGGGATCAGCCATGCGCCGTTTTTCAGCTTTTGCCATCGCACGAGAGGCCGCACGCTATCACAGCGGCTGGGAACGTCATTGGCGCAACCCGACACCAAAAAAGAAATACGATGTAATTATCGTTGGCGCAGGCGGCCACGGGCTGGCGACTGCGTGGCACCTTGGCAAACATTACGGCATCACCAATGTGGCGATCATAGAAAAAGGGTGGCTTGGCGGCGGCAACACGGGCCGCAACACGACCATTATTCGGTCAAACTACCTGCAAGACCCGTCTGCTGCGATCTATGAGAAGTCCCGCAGCCTTTATGAAACCATGTCGCAGGATTTGAACTACAACGTCATGTTCAGCCCGCGTGGCGTAATCATGCTGGCCCAAACCCACCACGAGGTCCGCGGCTATCAACGCACGGCCCACGCCAATGCGTTGCAAGGTGTGACCACCGAATGGATCACTCCAAAGCGGGTCAAAGAACTCTGCCCGATCATGAATATCGAAGGGCCACGTTATCCTGTCTTAGGTGGCCTGTGGCAGGCGCGCGGCGGCACGGCGCGTCACGATGCTGTGGCATGGGGCTATGCGCGGGCGTGTAGCGACATGGGCATGGACATCATCCAGCAGTGTGAGGTCACGGGCGTACGATCCGAGGGCGGCAAGGTCGTTGGTGTCGATACCACTAAGGGCGCGATTGATTGCGATAAGCTTGGTATGGTCGTAGCTGGTCATGCGTCCCATCTGGCTGAAATGGCTGGGTTCCGTTTGCCAATGGAAAGCGTCGCGTTGCAGGCGCTTGTGTCAGAACCGATTAAACCTTGCATGGACATCGTTGTGATGGCGAACACAGTGCACGGCTATCTGTCCCAGTCTGATAAGGGCGAGATGGTGATCGGCGGCGGCACCGACGGGTTTAACAACTACACCCAACGCGGATCATTCCACCACGTCGAGGAAACCGTGCGCGCGCTGAACGAAACCTTCCCGATCCTGAGCCGCCTAAAGATGCTGCGCCAGTGGGGCGGGATCGTAGATGTGACTGGGGACCGCTCTCCGATCCTGTCCAAAACACCTGTTGAGGGTGTGTTTGTTAATTGTGGCTGGGGAACCGGCGGGTTCAAAGCTATTCCGGGGTCAGGCTTCGCAATGGCCGAACTGATGGCCAAAGGCGCGTCACCGCTGACGGATGAGTTTTCCATGTTCCGGTTCAGGGAAGGGAAGTTTATCGACGAGTCAGTGGCGGCGGGGGTGGCGCACTGATGGGCCGTACTTGTGGGCAGTTAATAGAAAAGATGCATAACCAAGGTTGCGAGTCTCGTAACAACATACTTAACGAACCGAATAAGTGCGCAGCCTTTGAAGCGGTCGTTTGGAAACGCGACCTCGTGAGATTGCCAGTTGCAAATCAAAATTATGAGTATCGCCATTACCGTAACAATACAAAGCAGTATCATCGTGTGAATCAAAGCTTACCTGTCGCTCCCTGCATAACCTTCCATGATGCTGCGAACAATCGCAGCGCGATCGTGCCCAGTATCAGGCGCATTGGCGCGGTGCTCGCGCTGGGCGTTCAGAGCCTTTCGTCGAGCAAGCTGGCGGGATCTTACAAAAAGATAGAAAAACCAAGCGACCAAAAAAAGGCCAGCAAGCGGGATCATGATTTGATTTGCTGTCATCCTATAAAGGTAGTGGCAGACTTTGGCCCATTCAAGGCAGCGCTTCCGGCCACCTCTCGCCCAAACGTTCCGGCGTTTTCCGCTCATATTCCAAGCTTCCAAAATCCCGCCATGCTGTCCTCTCCCAAACAGGAGGACTTGAAATGGCTGACTACGATTTTTCCAAACCGGCGCCTGACCGCACGCACCGTGTCCCGATCAAAGAAGGGTCCGGCATGGGCGGGCTTGGCTTTATGCTTGTCGGCGCTGTCATCTTGCTTAGCGTTCTTTACGCCGTCTTCGGCGGCTCTGCGGCACCGATCCCCGTTGCAGATGAACCTGTTCCGACAGTCCCAAGCGAGTAACATCCAACCACCACTCATGAACCGAGGGCGCGCCCATGTGGCTGCGCCCTTCGTCTTGCGTACCCTCAACATCAATCGTGGGGGCGTTGCCTTCGCGTCGAAGGTTTCCCCATGCTGATCCTAGAATGCCCATATTGCGGCGTCCAAGCCGATGAAACTGAACTGCACGCAGGCGGAGAAGCGCACCTGAAACGCTTTGGCCCAGACAGTTCAGAAGAAGATTTCGAGGGCTATTTGTTTGTGCGTGAAAACCCCAAGGGGGTGCATCTGGAACGCTGGCGTCATTCGGCGGGCTGCGGCAAGTGGTTTCACGCGGCGCGCTGCACCATGACGCTTGAGGTGTTTGGCACTTATCCCGCACAAACCCTTGCACCACCAAAATACATCATTGAACGGATCAAAGATAAACGACCGGGCTGGTCTTGGAGGAATTTCTCATGAGCACACGTCTGGCCAGAGAAGGGCGGCTGATTGACCGCTCCAAAAAGATTGCGTTCCAGTTCAACGGCAAGCAGATGCACGGGTTCGAAGGGGACACCTTGGCCTCCGCGCTATTGGCGAACGATCAAGTGATGGTTGGGCGGTCTTTCAAATATCACCGTCCGCGTGGGATTGTCGCCAGTGGTGCCGAAGAACCCAATGCTTTGGTCAATCTGGGCAGCGATGGACGGTTTGAACCAAACCAGCGCGTCACAACCCAAGAACTGTTTGACGGGCTAACGGCAACGTCCCAGAACCACTGGCCGTCCTTGGAATTTGATGTGGGCGCTGTGAACGCCAAGCTGGGGCGGTTCATGCCTGCGGGTTTTTACTACAAGATGTTCATTCATCCGCGCCCGCTATGGAAACACATCTATGAACCGATCATTCGCCGTGCAGCGGGTCTTGGCAAAGCCCCTAAAGAGCGTGACGCGGATACGTACGAGCATTTCTACGCTCATGCGGACGTGATGGTTGTTGGTGGCGGTGTGGCAGGTTTGTCAGCGGCGCTGGCGGCGGGCCGTGCTGGCGCGCGGGTCTTATTGGTTGAACAGACGTCTCATTGGGGTGGTCGTGCGCCTGTGGATGGCGCTGAGATTGATGGTCTTGATGCGGGTGAGTGGGTGAAGAATGCCCTGCAAGCGCTTGAAGACATGAATAATGTTACCTGCGTGTCACGTTGTATGGGGGCAGGGGTTTACGACCACGGCTATGCCTTGGCCTATGAGCGTCTGACGGACCACACAGCCGATAAATCCGGCCCAAGACATCGTCTCTGGCGCGTCCGTGCCAAGCAGATCGTTACAGCAACGGGCGCAATCGAACGCCCGCTGAGCATGGCCGGAAATGACGTGCCTGGTGTAATGCTGGCCAGCGCGCTGCGTGATTACGTAGTGAACTACGGCGCATCTGTTGGGGATCGCACAGTTGTCGTCACCAACAACGACGACGCATACCGTACTGCGATTGCTTGCGTTCGGGCTGGATTGACTGTTCCTGCGATTGTTGACGCGCGTGATGCGGCGGGGCCTTTAGCCGATAAGGCGCAAAGCCTTGGTATTCGTGTGCTGTTTGGTAAAGGTATTGCCTCCGTGAAGGGCGGTAAGCGGGTCGAAGGCGTGAGCATTTGTTCGCAAGCCGGTGAGGGCACTGTGCTTGAGGAAATCGAATGCGAGGCCGTTGCAATGTCGGGCGGTTGGTCCCCTGTTGTGCACTTGTGGTCCCACTGTGGCGGCAAACTGATCTGGGACGAGGCGCAAAGCCATTTCCGCCCCGATCCGGAACGTCCACCTTTGGGGGCAGACGGCAAAGGGTTTGTCAGCACGGCTGGCATCGCGCATGGCGAGATGACGACACGCGACTGCGTGGCCAATGGCCATATGGCAGGTGTCGACGCGGCTGCCGCTGCGGGCCACAAACGCCGCGCGGGCGCTGCACCGGTCGGGGACGCCGCAGTTGAAGCCCCAATGGCGCCGGTTTGGATGATGCCACAAGGCGCGAGCTATAAGTTGCGCAGCAAGATGTGGTTGGATTATCAAAACGATGTAAAGGTCAGCGACGTACAATTGGCCGCGCAAGAAGGTTACGAAAGCGTTGAGCACACCAAGCGTTATACCACGTTGGGTATGGCGACCGATCAAGGTAAACTTAGTAATATTAATGGCTTGGCCGTTCTTTCTGATGCTTTGGGTCAACCCATTCCCGCGACCGGAACAACAACATTCCGCCCGCCTTATACGCCGATTTCGATGGGATCGATCGGCGGCGAAGCCAGTGGCGATTTGTTCCAACCGCTGCGTAAAACTCCGATCCATGACTGGTCGGATGCCAATGGTGCCTATTGGGAACCTGTGGGCCAGTGGCGACGTGCTTATACCTATCAGAAGCTCGGAGAGAGCATTGAGGATGCCGTAAACCGTGAGGTTAAAAATACTCGCGAGAACCTTGGCCTGCTAGATGCTTCTACATTGGGTAAGCTGGTCGTCAGTGGGCCGGACGCGGGCAAGTTCCTCGATATGATGTACACAAACATGATGTCGACGCTGCCTGTCGGCAAATGTCGATACGGGCTGATGTGCACCGAACAAGGGTTCCTGAGCGATGATGGCGTGGTCGCACGGATCAGCGATGATAGATGGCTGTGCCACACCACAACGGGCGGGGCAGATAGCGTTCACGCGCACATGGAAGAATGGTTGCAGACCGAATGGTGGGATTGGGACGTCTACGTTGCCAATGTCACCGAACAATACGCTCAAATCGCGGTTGTTGGACCCAATGCCCGCAAAGTTCTAGAAAAACTGGGCGGCATGGATGTCAGTGCAGATGCTTTGCCGTTCATGCAGTGGGCAGATGGTACGATTGGCGGGTTTGATTGCCGCGCTTATCGGATCTCGTTCTCGGGCGAGCTGTCTTACGAAATTGCTGTTAAAGCCAGTGAGGGGCAGGCGTTCTGGGATGCGCTGTTTGAGGCGGGTCAGGAATTTGGTGTGATGCCATACGGGACCGAAGCGCTCCATGTGTTGCGAGCGGAAAAGGGGTTCATCATGATTGGTGACGAGACCGACGGCACCGTGATCCCGCAAGACCTCGGGTTGAACTGGGCCATTTCCAAAAAGAAAGAGGACTTCTTGGGCAAACGTGGCCAGTTGCGCAGCCATATGGTTGACCCGAACCGCTGGAAACTGGTCGGGCTTGAAAGCACGGACGGGTCCGTGATCCCTGATGGGGCCTATGCGGTCGCTGATGGGACAAACGCTAATGGGCAGCGCAATGTTCAAGGGCGCATCACATCCACCTATTACAGCGCAAATCTGGAACGCGGGATCGCCATGGGCCTTGTGCACAACGGACCGGATCGAATGGGTGAAGTGATTACCTTCCCCAAAACCGATGGCACGGAAGTTCAGGCCAAGATTGTGAATGCGGTTTTCTATGACCCAGCAGGGGAAAAACAGAATGTCTGATCTGGCAACAGTTGACCGCGCACCGGCGCGCGGAATGATCACACTGCGCGGTGATTTTACCTCGTCAAAACTTAAACGGGCCGTAAAGGCCGCAACAGGTCATGCCGTCCCCAAGCCGGGTCGGATTGCGGGCGATGGCCATAAGGGCGTCGCGTGGATGTCCCCAGACGAGTTGTTGTTGATGGTACCTTACGAGGATGTCGCATCTACCGTGGATAACATCGCCTCCGACATGGGCGATACGCACTACCTGACAGTTGATGTGTCAGACGCCCGTGCGGTGTTCAGTATCACAGGACCAGACGCAAACGAAGTTTTGGCGCGCCTGTGTCCCGTCGATCTGCACAAAGACAGTTTTGCAATCGGGGGTTTTCGACGCACACGGCTGGCGCAGGTGGCCGCAGCGTTCTGGAGACATGACACAGGATTTGATTTGGTTTGTTTCCGCTCGGTTGCTGATTACGCAGAAGGCGTTTTGCAACGCTCAGCACTGGCCAGAAAGACAGGCGCACTGTAAACAAGTCAGAGACAATATTGGGTTCAAAACTGAGATTGGTTGCCAAAATGGTCCCAATCTTGCGCTATCCCTTGCGCTAGAAATACCCAGTAACGAGTGCGACGATAAAGGTTGGAACGAAATGCGACAGTTCTTTGAACAATACCACTATTACAACCGACCTATCTCAAAGGTAGGACCGCGCTACATCCCTGAGTACGTTACGGATTTTGTGAAGTGGAATGACGAGAACCTCGCCGAAACCACGAACGTCAAAGACGGGCGTGACTACATGACGGCGCAAAGTATCCTGAACACAAAACAGTTTCGCCAGACCGCCCGCCGCGGGATTGGCGGCTATTGCAACAGCATCAAGGAATGGCCGGATTTCTACACACCGAAATCCTTTGCCGCGATGAACATTCTGCACGCGATCACCATGCCAATGCCCAAGGTCCAGCCCGCAGATAAGCTCCATGTTGGAAAGTTTATTCCTCAGACACTGACCGATCAGGTCAGCACCGCTGAAGTTGTACAGACTTGGGACAGTGGCGATGAGGTCAATTTTGATGGCATCACGCCAGGTGTCTATTACTTTAAGGCCAACCACGGCAGCGCCTACAATATCAAGGTTACTATTCCGTGCTCTGATGACGAAATGGCCCATATCCGCAGTGAGGCAGACCGCTGGCTTGGCACATCATACGGTGAAAATTCGTGCCAGTGGTGGTATCGATTTATCGACCGCAAAGTATTCCTTGAGAAAAGTCTGACATCCAATCCAGATGATGGCCCGCTACAAGATTTCCGGTTTCACATCATCAATGGGCGTTCGGCATTGTTGCAGTTGGACGTGGGCCTTGGCACCGAGGATCGTCATAATCCCGTTTATGATGAAAAGCTGAACTATATGCCTCATGAATTTCTGCGCGAAAACCTGCACGAGGTGCCGTTGCCAGAGATGACCGAGGCTGCACAGGCCGCCGCGATCCAGCTTGGATCGCCGTTCCAATACTGCCGCGTTGATCTTTATGTTCAGAACAAATCACTCATTCTGGGCGAATTGACCTTCCTGCCAAACGCGGGCCGTCGCGCGGTTCAATCGCCCGAGCTGGACGAGTACCTGTGTTCATTCTGGGACAGAAAGATGCCAGAAGTCACGCGGATCACCTAGAACCACGCGCCTAGCAGCGGACAAGTAAAAAAGGATCGCGGCCTTAGGCCGCGATTTCTTTTGCGGGCAAGCAGTCTTTTACCCAGTCAGAGTTTTCCGCATAGCCAAGCGTCTTAAGTGCATCGGCGTAGCGCTCCGCATAAGGTTCGGCGATCTCGCGTGGTAGTTTGGTAACCCACTGTGCCTTCTTGCCAGAAGAAACATGTAGCGCGACACGATCTTCGCGATCATCTTTCATGGCCAAACCACCAAACAAGGACCGATCCCAATAGCTTTGGACGGCTTTGTCGATGTCGATGCCGTCAATGTCGCACTCTTCAAGCATTCCACGGAAGATGGCGCAGTCTGTGTCCTCAATCAGGTCTTCGTACTTGATGTCGGCCACACGGTCGTTTGGCACCCCATATTCATACGGCCAATTGAGCATTTCCTGCACGGTTTTGTCGTGTTTGTTTTCCATCTCGAACATCAAACGCGCATGATCGTCGGGCAGGGCGTTCAGATGGTCCTGATAGTTCTTTCCGCCCCATTCATCGCGCTTTTCGCGCAGGAACTTTTCATTCCCCAGCGGCGCAATTCGGTGGTAACGCATGCCAGACAACAGCACGTCGCGTGGGTCACGGATGATATGGATGAACCGCGCATGCCCCATCTCCAACAACTGTTGGGGGAAAGACGACGACCAATTGACGATGATCTGTGGACCCGTTTCAGCGGCCTCCGCCAGTTTCTTTGCACGGTAACACTGCATGAACGGCACGTTTTGGTCATTGCTGATCGCGCGCAGAACTTTGCGCATCCAAATTGTACCCGTCTTGTGATGGGTGCCCACGCAAAGAAAGCGTGCGTCTGTTTTGGTCACAGGCGTCATGAGTCCTTGTCCTTCATTGGGGTAAAATGGCCGGTATCAATGAATGTGCGAAATTCAGGAACCGTAAGCTGGTAATCTAGGACACGCTGGGAACAATCCACACAGGCGCGGGCGAGGGCGGACAGATCGGTGTCCTTCAACCATTCATCCATTTGCGCGCGCACGTTATCAGTCGGAATCGTTGTATCTTCATGGGTGTTGATGTCGTATTTGTCCCAATACTCCATGTCGATCCGGTCTTTGTTCTTTGAATTGGCAGTCCCGCGCAAACGCTTGAGCAAGAAATCTTCGCGCGACTTGATCGCGTAGTGGTTCACCTGCGCGAACTCATTGGAGACGTTCTCGGAATTGCCGCGCCAGCCTTTCTCAAGATACTTGTCGCCCATCGGTTTCCCTGCGGCGTTGGTCCAAGTGACCATGCCAGGCGTGATTTCGATTTTTCGATCGAACTTGGGGCGGTGCACACCGAAATAGCTGAACTTGTCGGGGCGGAACAATGTTTTGAACCCCCACACGAGGCCGTTTTCAGGGTCCTCAAAACTAGAGCCCTTGGTGAAACGTTCCGTGACCAGTTCCCCCTTAAACGGGTCGATGGACATTTTGGACTGTCCTTGGCTGCCCATCAGGCGCCAGTTCACAGAAATCGCGTCAGGGCTGCCACACGCGTCGATCAACGCGTCAATGCTGTGATCACCAATATGGATGTTCAGGAATTCATCTGCGTCAACGATCAGTACCCAATCGGCGGATTTGACCCACTCCAACTTGTTGGCACGGCTATAGGCAGATCGCTGCGGATCCATACGTGGCCCTTGTGGATTATCGTAGTGTTTTACCACGCCCATCTGGTCCAAACGGTTCAGCATCAAGTTAGTGCCGTCGGTGCAATCATTTGAAAAGATGCAGAAATCAGTGATCCCTATGGATTTGTGATAGGCCAGCCATTCCAGCAGATAAGGCCCCTCGTTCTTCATCGTAGAGACAAGAACTTTTCGGCCAGCATTGGGAGCAGTGCTCATTTGGATGTCGCTTTCTTAGGCGCGACGTTGCTTTTGGTCGCTGGTTTCTTGGCTGTTGTTTTCTTTGCTGCGGTGGACTTGGTCGTCGTTGTTCTTGCAGCTGTCGTTTTTGTGGCCGGTTTCTTAGCTGGCGCAGGTGTCTTGCGACGTGACGTGCTTGGCTTTTTCGCGGGGGGCTTACGAGCTGCCGGTTTCTTGGCCGCTGGTTTCTTCGCTGCTGGCTTTTTAGGTGCGGGCTTCTTGGGGGCCGGTTTCTTTGCTACCACATCGGTTGGAACTGGAACCGTATCCTCGGGGCTTTCGATCGTTGTTGATGCTTCAAGCGTTGATGCCGCAACAATTTTATCAATCGACGGGGCAGGTTGGTCGAGGTCGATCGTCGCTGTGCTAGGGGCTTCGCTCTCGGGCTTGGGCACAGCTGCCAGTGCTTTTCGCGCGGCTTCGGCCTTGGCGATAAGACGTGCACTGGACGCGTCATTCGGGTCCGCAGCTTGGGCGGCCAATGCGATCTTTTGTGTGCGTTCATTCATCAATGGCACGCCAAGTCCGGCCGCAGCATCCGTATTCAGGAACGGATTATCCAATGTGTTTCCTTTAGACGATTTGTCCTTCAACTGGTGTGCATCAAGTTTCTCTTCGGCGTTTTCACCAGCCGCTTCAAGCAACGCTTTACGCGTATCGCCCTTCTTGGCGGTCTGGGTCTGGGCGATCATCTTGGCGATCTTTTTGTCCGGAATGCCTGCGGCCTGAAGTTCTTTGACCTTTTGCTGCCATTCTTTTGGCAGGTGCTGGACGAACAGAACCTCATCCAGCTTATCAAGTGGCACCTCGGATGCTTCTTTTAGATCCTTGACCCATTGGTCGTACTCACCAGACGTCCGCAGCATTTCCACGCGATTAGCGTGGAATTCCAATGCTTTGTCCTGCAGTTCTCGCATGATTGGATCAGACAGGATTTGCGCCATCTTCTTTTTGGTGCCGCGCGCGTGGCGAGTCACGTTCATGTGCTCTTCTTCGTTACGATCAAACAAGGCAAAGTAGGCGGCGTTATATTTGTCTTCTTTATTGTTCACGTTGCCCCGCACACGGCGCAGCAAATAAGCCTCATAGGACTTAACAGCGTAGTGGTTTAGTTCGGCCCATTTGTAGCCAAGCGTTGGCTTGGTCGAGCGCCAGCCAGACAAAGAGAACTCATCGGGCATCGGTTTGCCGGACCCATTCAGCCACTTTTGATCGAACAAAAGTTTAGCGTTTGCAGGCTCTTGCTTGGCTTTCTTAATGTGTGGTCGGTGGATGCCGAGCTTGATGTCACGGTAGGGCTTGAATATCGTTTTCACGCCCCAACCCTTTTTAAACATGTCAGGTGCCGCGCGGGTGTAGTTTTCGATCACCAGACCAGGGTTCCAATCTGTGATGTCATTGGCCCCAAAGAACCGCCACGTGATTGCCATGGCATCGGCGTCGTCATCCATCTTTTCAATGAGATCACTGACCCAGCCGCGCCCCACCTTAACAGACAGGAATTCATCGGCATCCATCGTTAGGATCCAGTCAGAATCCATTACTTCGTCATTCTTGGTCGCCAGCATCAGCGCGTTTGGTTGCGGCTTCTTATCGGCCGGGACTTCGTTTTCGAAATGCTGCACCCAGCCGAGTTCTTGCAGGCGCATCAACATCTTATCGGTGCCGTCACCGCAATTGTTGGTATAAACGCAGATATTATCGAAACCGATATGTTTGTGGTAGGCGACCCATTCGACAAGTGAATGGCCTTCATCCTTCATCATAGAAAGGATGGTGTACGTATGTTTGGCCATTAGATGCGGCCCCGCTGGTTAGAATTCACAATATACCTGCTCTCGTTGCGCAATTTCCGCGCTGGTGCCGATTAGTCCGACCTTGGGCCGTAGCATAGCGACCTTACCTCTCAAGTCCACTGTCGCTAAGGGGGAAACAATGCCGAATGCGACCATTTTGATGCAAACAACCTTGACGTTCGCGCTCCAACAGCTTTGTTACGTGGCAGACAAACTTTTAATCCAATGAGGTTACAGATGGCTTTCGAACTTCCAGATCTTCCCTACGCTCACGACGCACTTGCTGATAAAGGCATGTCCGCTGAAACGATGGAATACCACCACGACCTGCACCACAACGCTTATGTCACCAATGGTAACAAGGCGATTGAAGGCACAGAATGGGCTGGCAAATCCCTCGAAGAGATCATCGTTGGCACATATGATGCATCCGCTGTTGCCCAAAACGGCATCTTCAACAACATCTCCCAGCTTTGGAACCACAACCAGTTTTGGGAAATGATGGGCCCAGGCACGTCTTCTATGCCATCCGAGCTGGAAGCAGCCATCAAAGAGAGCTTTGGCTCTGTTGATGATTTCAAGTCTCAGTTCTCCGCAGCAGGCGCTGGCCAGTTCGGTTCCGGTTGGGCATGGCTCGTGAAAAACGCGGACGGGTCTTTGGCTGTGACCAAGACTGAAAACGGTGTGAACCCACTTTGCTTTGGCCAGACAGCATTGCTGGGCTGTGATGTTTGGGAACATTCCTATTACATCGACTTCCGCAACGCGCGCCCGAAATACCTCACAAACTTCCTCGACAACCTTGTGAACTGGGAAAATGTCGCATCCCGTATGTGATTTGAACGATCTTGACATAGAGGAGGCCCGCCAGTTTGGCGGGCCTTTTTCGTTTGGAAAGTGCCCGTTCTGAAGGATGTTGCGGTCGTTGTACGATGAACAAACGCACGTTATTCAGACCTGGTTTCATGAGGGTATTTGAAATGTTGGAAGACGGTATTGATCAATGTTTCCCGCCTAACCGATTTGATCGAACGGTAATTTTTGGCAACACAGCGTCGGGCAAAAGCTGGTTATCCAAACGCTTGGGTGAAGAATTGTCAGTCCGTGTTGTAGATCTTGATCAGATACGTTGGGTCGATGGGGACTACAGCCGTAAAGAGAACACGCTGGTCGCTATTGCCAAGACCCGTAAAGAGGCCGAGCGCGATCAATGGGTTATCGAAGGCGTCTATGGCTGGTTGGTCAGCCCAATCATAGATCGGGTTACCTGCGTAATCTGGACTGACATTCCGTGGTCAGAAAGCCGTGAGAATTTGCTTGAAAGAGAATTGGCGCGTGGCTCATCTGGCAACTTTGTAGAGTTGGAAGAGTGGTCATCAGGATATTGGGACAGAAAATCACAGTCGTCGTACAACGCTCACCTTTCAATCTATAATGATTTTATCGGCCCCAAATACCGTTTGTCATGCATGAGAGAGACATCGGAATTTATTGCAAGAATGCGGGCGTTTGAGCGAAGATAGGGCTGGTTCGCTTAGCGTCATTCACGCCGTCAGTTGTTTTGCCTGTGCATGTCCGATTGGGTGACACACTAACGCTAGCGTTCGTTTTCCGCATCGTGCTCGGAACAGGTGGGCAGGGACATTGCCGCGAGTACCAGTATTACGGAGCCGCTCAGGCAGTATGTAAGACCTGCACTCAATGGTTGAAAGCCAAAGCTCAATGCTAAGATCGCTAGGATCGATGCGCCGACCATCGCAATTATGACGCTTGCTAATAATCGGGCGCTGCTGCTCATATCCGTTTTCCTAGCTGGAAACACTCCTTCGTCTGTAGTCCGAACCCACGCATCAGCGCTAAAGTTTTGGCCTGAAGGCAGGACCGCTCATGTCGTCATGAGCTGTCCTGCATCCTGAGGAGTTTATGTTGCTTTACACAGATAGGTTCTCAGATAGAGACCCATTCTACAAAACCGAAAAAGTATAAAAATTGATCCAAAAGGATAGGTTTTGATTTGTGTTAGCTGCAGCGTCCGTCGCGATGGATAGATAGGCTCAAAGCGAGCTTTAATAAGTCATGCGCCCGCGGTGTTAGGTTTCAGCACTGTTTCCAACTCTTCGACGTTGTCCACGACTGTCATGTAATCCAATAGGGCCGCATCCGCAAAACCTTGGTCGATAATCTGATCCATGAGCGCCAGTAGGGCATTCCAATAGCCATTAGTATTCAAAAGGAAGACCGGCTTTGAATGGAGGCCAAGCTGGCGCCATGTCAGGGCCTCGAACAATTCATCCAAGCTGCCAGCCCCGCCAGGGAGCACGACAACGGCGTTTGCATTCATCAGCATGACCTTTTTGCGTTCGTGCATGGTCTCGGTGACGATGAAAGTCGTCAGGTCCGTCTTGCCAACCTCCCAATCCATCAGGTGCTGGGGGATGACGCCAAATGTATTGCCGCCACCGGCCTGTGCCGCACGGGCGACGCGGCCCATAAGACCGACATCTCCGGCGCCGTAAACCAAGCGCCAGCCTTTAGCCGCGAGCATCGTGCCGACATCTTCGGCAGCTTTGGCATAAGCCGGATCAGCGCCATCGCGTGATCCACAGTAGACACAAACGGAAAAGGGTATTCCGGCCACAGATTAGCTCCAGTCACGTTAAACGGGTGCTGCGCATTGCAGCTTTGACCCGTGATAGCTGCGTTGCTAGTGTCTGCCAACGGTTGGGGAGGAAAATCGTGCAGACTAAGACACTTTCAATTGTCGGGGGCGGTGCAGTCGCTGTCGCAATCGTAGCTGCGATCTACATGCGGCCACTGTCCGATTTGGCCACAGCTGAACAAGACGACGTTGTTGAACAAATGCCTGTGGCCGAGATTCTTGTTGAAGAAAGCAGTGCTGATCCAGCTGAACTAGTTGTTCAGCCGGCACCTGAGCCTGAAGTTTCTACAACCGATGATGCGGTAACTGAAACCGACGAGGTAGCCGTTGATGCCAATGACGCGGCGGTTGAGGCGGATGACGCCGTAGCTGAGGTCGCTCCTATACGTGCGCCCGAGCTTACGGACCGGCGTTTCGAAGCGGATGGAAGCCTGCTGGTGTCAGGGCTGTCAGAACCAAACACACCCGTCGCCGTCTTGATTGACGGCACTGAGTTCGAACGAGCGGATGCTGGCGCGGATGGGGCCTTTGTTGTGATTGGCTTCATCGGGTATTCCGAAACCCCAAGGATAATGGAACTGCAAAGCGATCCTGACGGTGCTGCACGTCTCGCTGATCGCAGGTTCATTCTGGATGCAAACCCAGCACCGATTGAAGTCGCGGCTGCGGATATAGCGCCTGAACCAACACCGCAACCAATTCCAGAGACAACACCGGAACCAGCGCCTGAAACGACGAGCGAGCCCCAAAGCGAATCCGAGAATGTGCCTGAGCCACCAGAAGCTGAGCCCGAGTCGACCGAACCCGCAGTAGATGTGACAGTTGAGTTTGAGGCAGACGAGGACCCCGTGACGGTCACCCCCGCGGCCCCTGCGGTCTTGGCCATTACCGAAGACGGTGTGGACGTTGTCCAGCCAGCAATTGCATCTAACAGCCCACCCGAAGTCATGTCCTCGGTCGCTTTGGATGCGATCACCTACGACCCCGACGGCGAAGTCGTGTTGCAGGGGCGTGCAGTGGGTGACGGGTTCGTTCAGTTCTATGTGGATAACACGCCTGTCAGCCGCTTGCCGGTTGATGCTGATGGCGGCTGGCGCGGGGATTTGCCGGACGTTGATACTGGTGTGTACACCTTGCGCATTGATGAGCTGGATTCAGAGGGCGATGTTATCAGTCGGATCGAAACACCATTTCTGCGCGAAGCCCCTGAAGATGTCATCGAGGCCATGGCCGACGACGTTGCAAACCCTGAATTCACGGTCGCAACCCGCACTGTTCAACCGGGCGCCACGTTGTGGGCAATCGCAGAGGAGCGTTACGGCAATGGCGTCCTTTATGTGAAGGTCTTTGAAGCCAATCGTGACAGCATCCGAGACCCGGACTTGATCTATCCTGGACAAGTTTTCACCATACCAACTGATGACTCTGGAAACGAAAATTGACCAAAGATGCCAGAGTTTTAGAAGACGCCCTTGAATGGGTTCAGGCTGGGCAGGGCGTCGCTGTTGCCACTGTTCTTGAGGCTTGGGGCTCCGCTCTTTGTGGCGCCGGCAGCCAGTTGGTTATCCGCGAAGATGGTCACATGATGGGGTCAGTCTCTGGTGGGTGTGTAGAAGGTGCGGTCGTCACTGAGGCACTTGAGGTACTGGAAGATGGCACAGCCCGTGTGTTGGAGTATGGTGTCAGTGACGAGGACGCCTTTGCCGTGGGATTGGCATGCGGCGGGCGGGTGAAAATCTTGGTCGAGCCCATTGGCGGAAAGGGCCAAGTGGCAATGCCATTGGACGCCCTCGAAGACCTAGTGAATGCGATTAAAACACGAGTGCCAGTTGGATATGTCGCCGACTTGCGCAGTGGAACGCGGTATCTGGTCGGGCCGGACCGCTACGCTGATAGGTTCCGAACAAACCGTTCGGGGCTGGAGCAGGGCGGTGAAATCTTTGTCGCGGTCCATACTCCGCCCCTTCGCTTGTTTGTGGTGGGTGGCGTTCACATTGCGCAGCACTTTGTCCCAATGGCGAAATCCTGCGGATTTGACGTTCAGTTGATCGACCCGCGCCCAGCGTTTGCGTCAGTGGTCAGGTTCCCAAACGTCGAGCTAAGTGACGACTGGCCCGATGCGGCCCTCAACGCGGCACAGTTGGACAGTCGCAGCGCTGTCGTAACGCTAACCCACGATTCCAAACTAGATGATCCTGCGATTAAGGCCGCCTTAAGAACTGATGTGTTTTACCTCGGGTGCTTGGGGTCGACACGGACCCACGCAAAACGAGTGGAACGGCTAAGGGAGGCTGGGTTCGATGACACAGAAATTGCACGAATTCACGCGCCGGTTGGCTTGGACCTTGGTGGTCGCGCACCTGCTGAGATCGCGGTGAGCATTATGGCCGAAATCACGCAAGTTCTACATAAGGCATAAACCATGAGGTTTGGATCCGTTCCATTGGCCGAAGCTGCTGGCGCGATTCTGGCACACGGCGTGCCTGTCGCAAGCCTAAGCAAAGGCATCGTGCTGGGCGATGGGCATCTCGAAACCCTTGCCGCTTTTGGTTTGCTTAACGTGTCAGTTGTCCGGCGGGGGGACAACGATATCCCCGAAGACGATGCCGCGACCCAAGTCGCAGAGGCTCTGGTGCCAAACCCCGAACGACAAGGCCTTTACCTAAGTAAGGTAAAATTGGGAAACATCTCCATTCGCGCCCATCGTGCGGGATTGCTTGAACTTGACGTTGCACGGCTTAATGCCCTGAACCGAATTGACCCGCGGATCGCGTTGGCTACGCTACCCAACCTGCATCGGGTGACTGCTGGTGTGGTCCTCGCCAATATCAATGTCATGTCCTACGGGGTGAGCAGAGCCAGTTTAGGGCGTGTGTGCGATGCGGTGGCGGGCGGGTTGCCTGCCGTAAACGTGCGTAAGGCAAAATTGACACGCGCCACATTGATTGAAACCCATCATGCAGGCGCGCGTCACCATCCAAACGGCCGCCGTTCCCTTGAAGAACGGTTGGATCGCCTTGGATGTACCTTGCAGGAAGTCATTGATGTGCCGCACGATACCAGCACCGCTATGGTCGAGGCATTGTCGCACGCACAAGGTCAAGTGATATTCATTTTGACAGCCGCCGCGACGCTAGACGAACAAGACATTGCACCATGTGCATTGCGCGCTGTCGGTGGGGACGTTCTTCACTTTGGTATACCTGTAAACCCAGGGCATCTTTTGTTCACAGGCAAGATCGGTGATGTTCCTGTTATTGGATTGCCTGCATGCGCACGGGCTCTCGGGATGACTGGCGCCGATCTCGTTATGGAACGCATCTTGTGTGGGCTGCCCTGCGGCAGCGATGTGATTGGCTCGATGGGGGTAGGTGGGCTGCTAAGCTCCTTGCCGGAGACCAATAACGACTAAGCTCTCTGCAATGCCACAAATGAAAAGAGCGCCGCACAGCAAAGTGCGACGCTCTCGAATTTGATGTGCCGGCGATTTAGCCTTTTTGTGGCAACGGTCCGATGATCATCACCATCTGGCGACCTTCCATTTTCGGGAAGTTTTCGATCTTACCGTGTTCCTTGGTGTCTTCGGCAACACGTTCCAGCAACTCACGACCAAGGTTCTGGTGGGCCATTTCACGGCCACGGAATCGCAGGGTAACCTTTACCTTGTCGCCGTTTTCCAAGAACTTGAACACATTGCGCATCTTGACGTCGTAGTCATTGGTATCTGTGTTCGGCCGGAACTTGACCTCTTTGATCTCGATGATCTTTTGTTTCTTACGCGCTTCGGCTTCGCGTTTTTGGGTTTCGTATTTGAATTTCCCAAAGTCCATGATTTTACACACGGGCGGCGATGCGTTCGGAGAGATCTCGACCAGGTCCAAGCCTGCGTCTTCGGCCATTATCATGGCGCGTTCGGGCGTAACAACGCCGACATTTTCACCCTCGGCGCCAATCAGGCGGATTTCGGATGCACGGATGCGATCATTGATACGAGGGCCGGTGTCGCGCTGTGGCGGCGCATTATGAGGTCTGCGGGCTATTGGACTTGTCCTTAAATTGTTTTGCCTTGGTGACTAGAACTAACTGTGTGGAGTGCGCACTTCAAGGCGCAAACGTCGGATTCAGTATGTTGGTTGCGAACTATCGCAAAGGGGGAATGCGAAGCGGCGCTTCCCGCTTTTCTTTGCAAACGCAGCATGACATACCTCGCGCCGAGGTCCAGTTTGGTGGCCATGTATTAAAAGGACGAAGATGATGAGAGGGACGATCGCAATTATCGTTATCGCAGTGCTGGGGTTTTTTGGCTTCCAGTGGGGCGTAAATGGCAAGAACCCGGCGCAGGTGTTTTCTGGCGCAGCTGAAATGGCTGGCGATGCCGCTGAAGGCGCAATGGACGCGGCTGGCGATGTAGCTGAAGGCGCTGCTGACATGGCTGAAGGTGCTGTTGATGCGGCAACCGACGCAGCTGGCGACGTTGTAGAAGGTGCGACGGAAATGGCATCTGACGCGGCTGATGCAGTAACAGACGTTGCAGAAGGCGCAGTTGATGCGGCTGGCGACGTTGTTGAAGGCGCGACTGAAATGGCATCCGACGCGGCTGATGCTGTTGTTGAAACAGCCGAAGGTGCCGTTGATGCGGCAACCGACGCAGCTGGCGACGTTGTAGAAGGTGCGACAGAAATGGCATCCGACGCAGCAGACGCTGTTGCTGACACGGCTGAGGGCGCAGTTGATGCGGCTGGCGACGTTGTTGAAGGCGCGACTGAAATGGCATCTGACGCGGCTGATGCTGTTGCTGACACTGCTGAAGGCGCTGTTGACGCTGCAACTGACGCAGCTGGCGACGTTGTAGAAGGTGCAACTGAAATGGCATCTGACGCGGCTGATGCTGTTACGGACACAGCTGGTGACGTTGTTGACGCGGCAACTGATACAGCTGGCGATGTTGTAGAAGGTGCGACTGAAATGGCATCCGATGCAGCTGACGCTGTTACGGACACAGCTGAAGGCGCTGTTGATGCTGCGACTGAAACTGCGACGGACACTGCAACTGAAGCAGCAACTGAAGCCGCTGTCGAAGCTGCAACTGATGGCATCGACATCACAAGCTTGCTGACACCAGAAACATTCAACGCCGATCAGGTTAACGAATGGATCGATGGTTCCGACCTTGGCGCGCTGGTGTCCACACCGCTCAAGGCCGCTGTAAGCGCTGCTGGCGACAACCCTGACCTCGTGTCTGGCGTTATCGATCAGATCAAAGCTGCGATAGGCATGTAAGCCTTACGGCATGACAAACGAAAAGGGCCGCTCGATTGAGCGGCCCTTTTTGCATTCTGTAACAAGTGCTTAGTCTAGGAAGGCTTTCTCAACCACATAGTGCTGCGGGTTGGAATTTGCGCCTTCAACAAGGCCATACTCTTCGAACATGTCTTTGAGCTCGAGGTTGAATGCCATGTTGCCGCAGATCATCGCGCGGTCGCTTTCTGGGTTCAGAGGCGGCACGCCGAGGTCTTTAAAAGCTTCGCCGGTCTTCATCAGGTCTGTGATGCGGCCCATCTTTGGGCTCTCTTCGCGGGTCGTGGTCGGGTAGTATTTGATCTTCTTCCAAAACCCTTCGCCGATCACTTCATTGAGCAATTCATCTGTCTTCAACGCCTCGATCAGATCACGGCCATAAGTCAGCTCACCGGCTTCACGGCAGGTGTGCGTGATGATGACTTCGTCGTAGTCTTCATAGGTCTGAGGTTCGCGTAGCAGGGACGCGAATGGGGCAAAGCCAGTGCCAGTTGCGAAGAACCAGATCCGTTTTCCTGGAAGCAATGCGTCGTGCACCAGGGTGCCTACGGGTTTCGGGCGTAGGATGATCTCATCACCGACCTTGATATGCTGCAACTTGCTGGTCAGCGGGCCGTCTTGCACCTTGATGGAATAGAACTCAAGTTCTTCGTCCCAGCTTGGTGAGGCAATGGAATAAGCGCGCAACAAGGGCTTCACCTTGCCTGTTTCTGGGTGCGGATCGCCCATCAAGCCAATCATCACAAATTCACCGGACCGGAACCGCATAGATGCGGGGCGTGTGCAGCGAAAGCTGAACAGGCGGTCGGTGTAGTGTTTTACTTCCGTTACGGTCTGCGCATCGGGCAGGGCGGGAACGGCTTTTGGTGCAGTTGCTGTATCAGTCACGGGCGTCATCTCTGTCATGTGTCTTTGGCACGAGCCTTAGCCCGCGCTCCTCTGTTACGCGTTGATCTATGTCAGTTAAAGGGGGCTGGCGTTTAGCCGCGCATGCGCGCCTGATAATCATGGGCCTGCCAATTTGCGCGGGCCAACCACTGGGGTTCTGGCTGGCGCGCAGCAAGTTCATCAGAGATTTCAACCTCATCAAATCCGGCCCGTCGTGCCATCGCGTATTGATCGGCAATCACATGGCCACGTGCCCGCAAACGTCCCGTGAATCCCAAGCGGCGCAATTGGGCGGCGATGGTAAAGCCACGGCCATCGGCAAAGCTAGGGAAATCCACGCGGATCATTTCGAAATGGTCTATCCGGTCGGCGATGTCGTGCGGTTCAGCGTCGGATGCAAGATCAAGGGCCTTTGCCCCACAATCGTTTGCAACCAATGCATCAAGCGCAACAAAATCAGTCGCCCAATCGTCGGTGCCAAAGCCCGTATCGGTAATAATTACAGTCATTGTTTTGTCCTTTCGCGCGTTACGCGCTTTGACGTTGGGCTTTGCCGCCGCCAAAATGAATTCCGCATTCCGTCTTTCCTTGGTCACGCCAGCGACCTGCACGCGGGTCTTCGCCTGCGGCCACTCGGGTGGTGCAAGGCGTACAGCCGACGGACGGAAAGCCCTTTGCCACAAGCGGGTGGCGCGGCAGGTTGTGATCGCTGATATAGGCGCGCAGATCATCGCTGTCCCAATGGGCCAGTGGGTTGATCTTGGTACGTGGAAGACGGCCAAGTGGGCGCTCAAGTTCAAAGAACTCTAGAGCAGCACGACTGCCGCTTTGAAACCGTTTGCGCCCAGAAATCCAAGCATCATAGCCCTGAAGGGCTTTCTCCAATGGTTCAGTCTTGCGCAGGTGGCAGCAAGCGTCGGGGTCGTGCAGGTGCAACAGGTTTTCATTGTCGCGTTCAAAAACGGCCTCACGGGAGGCACGAATAACCTGCACGTTGCGCAGGCCCAAATGGGCGGCAACGTCGCGTTGATAGGTTAGCGTTTCCGCGAACAACATTTCAGTGTCGATAAACAGAACAGGCACATTGCGGTCGATTTGCGCGGCCATGTGCAGCAGCACGACGGACTCAGCCCCAAATGAACTGACAAGAGCAGTGTCATCGAAATTGCTTAATCCATAGGCCAGCACATCGACGGCTTCTTTGCCCTCATAAATGCGGTTCAGCGTTCTTAATCGTCCATCAAGCGGCATCTGCAGCCTCCTTTGGGTACAATATGCCCTTAAATGGGGCGGCACCAAGGCGGCGGTAAGCCTCGATAAAGGTTTCATCCGCGCTGCTGCGCAGGTCCATATAGCCTAGGACGAGACGCTCAATCGCTGGCACAATGTCGTCTGCGCTAAAGCCCGGACCAGCCCGTTCGCCGATGGCGGCCGTTTCTGTATGATCGCCACCCAGAGTGATCTGGTAGTTTTCCACACCAGCACGGTCGAGACCAAGAATACCAATGTGGCCCACGTGGTGGTGGCCGCAGGCGTTTATGCAGCCAGAGATTTTTATCTTAAGTTCACCGATGTCGTGTTCCAATTTCAGCTCGTCAAAACGTGTCGCGATCTGCTGTGCAATTGGAATAGAGCGAGCGGTAGCAAGCGCACAGTAATCCATGCCAGGGCAGGCGATGATGTCCGATACCAGTCCGATGTTGGCTGTCGCTAGCCCGGCTACCCGTAATATCTGATAGATATCCAAAAGGTCAGATTTATGAACATGCGGCAGGATAACGTTCTGCTCGTGACTGATACGCAGCTCATCGTGGCCGTATTTACGCGCAAGGTCAGCCATAACGCGCATCTGGTCAGCGGTCGCGTCACCCGGCGTGTCGCCGTGTTTCTTGATCGAGATCGACACGATTGCGTAACCATCCGCGCGGTGCGCCGTCAGGTTGGTGTCGGTCCAGCTTCGAAATGCTGGGTTGGCAAGGCGAGCGGTCTCAAATCCGTCTGTGCTGGCGGTTTTGAATTCTGGTGCCGCGAACTGTGCTTCAATCGTACGCAGTATCTCTTGGTCCACACCGTTAAATGTCGGGCGAATTTCAGCAAAGCGTTCATCAACCAAGCGGCGGATTTCATCAATGCCGTGCTCGTGCACAGTGATCTTGATGCGCGCTTTATACTTGTTGTCGCGACGCCCCAGACGGTTCCAGACCGAAACCGTGGCTTCGACGAACGGCAGCAAGTCAGCTTCTGGTAAGAAGTCGTGCAGTACTTTGCCGATCATTGGTGTACGGCCAAGGCCACCCCCCACAAGCACTTCGTACCCGCGCACGCCATTACGTTCCAGAATGCGGATACCGATGTCATGTGCCTTGATCACGGCACGGTCGGCCGCAGCGCCCGTCACTGCAAGCTTGAACTTACGCGGCAGGAACTGGAATTCAGGGTGGTCTGTAGACCACTGGCGCAGCAATTCAGCCACTGGGCGCGGGTCAGCGACTTCATCAGCGGCGGCACCAGCAAAGTGGTCAGCGGTCACGTTACGGATCGTGTTGCCGGATGTCTGGATTGCGTGCATTTCCACATCTGCAAGGTCTGACAACATGTCAGGCACGTCTTTCAACGCGGGCCAGTTGTACTGAATGTTCTGGCGCGTGGTAAAGTGACCGTAGCCTTTGTCATATGTCTCAGCCAAGTGGGCGAGCATATCCATCTGTTTGCTGTTCAGCGTGCCATACGGCACCGCAACGCGCAGCATGTAAGCGTGCAGTTGCAGATAGAGACCGTTCATCAAACGCAATGGTTTGAATTCGTCTTCGGTCAAAGATCCATCAATACGACGTTCCACTTGGCCGCGGAATTGGGCGACACGTTCACGGACGAATTTCTCGTCAAAATCGTTGTATTTATACATGATTAAACCTGCTCGACTTGTTTGCCATGGGCATAGTTGGATGGGCCGCGTGTGCGGAATTCTTCGCGAAAGTGGGTGGCTTCTGGGCCATTTTCGCCCAGCTTGGCATCAGCCAAGTAAGCGCCAACCATCACGTTCTTTTGTGCGTTTGCTTCCAGAAGGCGCAGATCGGCATGGGCTTCGTCTGTCAGGAACTCGGCGTCGGCGATATTGCCGGACCAAGTGTCGTTGACTGTGAACCAAACCGCATCGCCTTCGATCAAAAGGTTGGATGTGATCACTTTAGGTGTGAATGCGCGGGCCATTTTATAGGGCCTCCTGTTGTAGGTCGTAAGAAGATGCCGCGGCAACGGCCGCACGGGGCGCGAGCCCCAGGAATGTCAGGGCAGGGCCTGATAGCCCCGCTGCCGAAATAGTCGGTTCCATTTCTGCCAAAGTGGTCGCCAAGACGCGCTGATCCGCGCGTGAGACGTTTTCGATAACGGTGACGGGCGTGTCAGGATTTGCGCCATGCATCAGCAGCCGGCCTTGCACAAAACGCGCAGATTTTTTGCCCATGTAGATGGCGGCGACTTGGCCGGTTTCGGCCAGTGCGCGCCAGTCGTGATCAGCGTAGCCTTTAGTGTCGTGACCGGTGATGAAACGTACCGCAGAATTGCGACCGCGTTTCGTCAGGCTTTGACCGATACCAGCAACCGCAGCAGAGGCCGCCGTGATGCCGGGCACGATTGTGTAAGACAGATCTGCCGCTTCGATGGCTTCGATTTCTTCATCCAACCGACCAAAGACAGTTGGGTCACCAGCCTTGAGGCGCACAACATGATGGCCCTTTGACCCATGTTCGACGATCAACGCGTTGATATCGTCCTGCGCCATGGCTTTGCCGAACCCTTCTTTGCCAGCATCGATCATGATCGCTTCGCGACGGGCAAGTTCTAAGATTTCCGGCGTGACCAAACGGTCGTAGATCACCACATCGGCTTTATCGAGGGCCTTGCGCGCCTTAAGTGTCAACAAGTCAGGATCACCGGGGCCTGCGCCGACCAGATCCACGTGGCCCGCTTTGGCCTGTGTGTTCAGGTGCTTGTCCAGCAGAGTATCAAGCGCGACTTCGACTTCGGCCTCGCCATGTGCAATCGCACGCGGGCCTGCTGTGTCGTAGTATTCCGCCCAGAAATCACGGCGCGCGACGCCGAACGGCAGCTTTTCCGCCATTGCGCGAAAGCCTTTGCCGATGCGGGCGAGCGTGCCGAGCGAGGCGGGGAGTTTCTCCTCGAGGTCTTTCTTGATCGCACGGGCCAGCACAGGGGCTGCGCCTTCGGTGCCGATTGCAACGGTCACAGGATCGCGATCAACGATAGCCGGTGTGATGAACTGGCTGTCGTGCAGATTGTCCACGATATTCACAAGCGCCCCATCCGCGCGGGCGATGGCGGCGGTGCGAGCGTCTTCCGTCGCATCTTCATCGGCGGCGTAGAACAATGCGGCACACAGGGTGTCGCCCACGTCCATGGAACGTTCGATCAAGGTCAATTGATCCGCTGCGGCCCATGCTTGCAGTTCAGGGGCGGGTTTCGCCGCGAAGACTGTAACCTTGGCTTCGGTCTTCAGCAGCAGGCGCAATTTGGCCAATGCCGCGTCGCCACCACCCGAAAGGACAATGCGGCGCCCTTGCGTGGCGAGGAAGATTGGGAAGTGGTTCATGACGCTCTTTCCGGTTGCTTGCCCTCAATATAGAATATTATTCCATGAATTGCGCCATATGGGTGGTTGAAAGGGACGTTCGTTCGCCGTAGTGGTGAAGTAAGTCAGATAATTTCTGTTTTTGAAGGAAAAGCGAATGGATGTTCGGATAGATGAGTTAGACAGGAAAATCCTACGCACCATGCAAGCGGATGCAGCCCAGTCTTTGGACGAAATTGCCAAATCTGTCGGGTCCTCAAAGACCCCAGTTTGGAATCGGATTCGTAAAATGCGCGAGGCGGGGGTGATCGGGCAGCAGACAGTGATGCTGGATGCAGAGGCGCTGGGGTTTGAAGCGTGTTTTTTCGTCCTGATCCGCACATCGGAACACGAGGCAGATTGGCAGGCTAAGTTCTTGAAAGCCTTAATGGAACGCGATGAGGTTCAAGAGGCACACAGGCTGGCAGGGGACATCGATTATATCTTGAAAGTGCGGGTCAAGAACGCCCGCGCTTACGATGTGTTTTATCAGGCGCTTATTTCCGAAGTACGGGTGTTCAACGTCACGGCGTTGCTCAGCATGGAAGAGATCAAATCAACAGTTGCATTACCGCTCTAACCAAAGACGCGGGAGACCTCTCTCAATATCTTTTCGCGGATCGCGCGGGGATAGTCGCGGTGCCGCCGTGCGGTGATAACAAACCCGTCGCGGGTAATCACGGCGCGGGTAAAAAACGTGGTGATTGCTATCCCCATGCTTTCAATTGCGATGCCGTTGATGGTGACGCCACGCCGCTCAGCCTCGCGGGCGGCGGTGCGGGTGTCACTGCCGGCGTTTGGCGTTCCATCCCCTGATATATCAATGACTTGGCGGTCGCAGGCTGGGGCGTTTCCGAACTGATCTAGCGCGAAATAGATCGCGTCCCCAAGGGCCGTATCGGATTGTACAAAGGCACGCGGCATTGTGCGAGCGTCCACCGCAAAGTCCCGAATGTCCGAAATTGAGTGTATTTGGCGCCAAGCGATCGACACTTCTTGGTGCCCGACGCCCGACCACTGCATGACTGCGACAGCCACTTGCCCTTGGATCAACGCCTCGGACACTTCGCCGTCGAGTACTGCATCCGCCATGCCATTTGTTTGAAGATCGTATTCAGCGCCATCAATTGAATTGGACACATCGATAGTTAACAGTAAGGCGGTGTCACAAGCGAAAGCCTGCGATGCCGTCAACATGAATGCAGTAAACCATCCCTTCATCAGGGCAGTGTGGCGCATAAATCTTGGTGTGGGAAGTGCAGGTTTCTGTTGCCAGGTACCTGCGAACCCCGCCCTAGGCTGCAAAGCGTAGGGGCTTAAATTTGGATATTTCGCACTGCTTACGCAGCGAGAGCAACCCGAGCATTGTTGTCATTTGCAACTAGCTTAAACGTACCGATAACGGTGGTAACTCACCGAAACAAAGCTAACCCCTTTAGACGTTCGTCGATCCTATTTCGTCCCCAGACTGGCCAAATGAGCCGTTTCCCGCATGCCCTGACGGACGTTTGGGTGTTGGTGGAGACGCCGGGTACCGCCCCCGGGTCCGATCCGCTTATTGCGAGCGCGTTTATGTTCATAGTCCCGAAGGACATTCCACAAATAGGCGGGCTGATGGTGCTTTACAAGGGGGCAGTCGGGCTACTTTGCGCTAGCCGAGGCCACGGATTGGCCTAGCTCGGCGGTATAATCCGCCAGTTCTGCCAAGAGTTTATCGACGATCTCGGCATCTGATGCCTCGAGCGCATCGGCAATGCGAGTGTGCATTGCGACGATGTGGTCGCGGCTGCGCGCGGTAAAGGTGATCATGTTCATCAAGGGTTCGATTGCTTCGACAGCGCCGGCCAATTGATACGACAAGACCGGATTGCCGGCTCCATCCACCAAAGCGCGGTGAAACGCGACATCGGAGGCGCAAAAGCTTTCGTCGCTCAGGCCCGGTTGGGATTGTCGGGTGATTTCTGCTCGCATGGTTGCGAGGTGATCCGCCGTTCTACGTTGTGCCGAAAGAGGGGCGCAGGCACGTTCTAGTGCAAAACGGGCTTCGCAGGCGGTGACGAAATCCACTTCATTCATGCTCAGAAGCAGGGCAGAGGTTGTGATTTGTTGGCCGTAGGCGTCTTGAAACGTCAGGCGATTTACAAAGGCGCCACCCGTTGCACCCCGTTGAGTGCGGATCAGTGATTGCGCAGCCAGCCGTTTCAAAGCCTCGCGGACGGTTGATCTGGACACGTCGAACTGTTCGCTCAACTCGGCTTCGCTTGGCAAGCGTTCGTCGACAGGCAAATCGCCTGAAACAATGGCGTCGCGAATGGACTTGGCGATTTGGGCGGAGAGGTCAGGTGCATTTTTCATTTGTCAGACATTTAATTGTCTGACATTTGTTTGGCAAGGAATGAGTCGCTTGGGAGGGCGCCTGTGTCATCACTACTAAACATCCGTTCAGTGCTTTGGATTGCGTTCTTTGCCGCGATTTTGCTGTCGTGGGCGATGATGTACATGATGGCAATCAGCATGGACCTCGACCTTATCGGGCGTCCCGGGGAGATGGGGGCGGCGATGGCCGCAATGGATCCGCGGATGCCAATGGATATGCCAATGGCACGGTTTGGTCCACTTTTTGCGATGTGGGCGATTATGATGGCGGCGATGATGTTGCCGACAATGATCCCAACATTACGGTCCTACGAAGATCTGATGGTCAGCGCGAATGGCACACGGGTAGGGTGGCTTGGTGTTTTGTTGGGGTATTCTGTTGTTTGGGTCGGCTTCGCGGCTCTGATTACGGCCGTTCAATTGGGGCTTCTGTTTGGCGGTGTCGTGGACATGCTTGGGATTGCGAAAAGCGTCTGGGTGTCGGCGGGTTTGCTGATTGTCGTCGGATTGTTCCAATTCAGCCGCGTTAAGGAAATGTGCCACGGGGTTTGCCATTCTCCGATGATGTATTTCGTTGGTCACTGGAAAACAGGTTTTCAAGGTGGGTTGCGAATGGGTCTCGGGCTTGGCGCGTTCTGCGTTGGCTGCTGCTGGGGGTTTATGGCGCTCGGCTTTGTGGGCGGTGTGATGAGCCTGCTTTGGATGGGGCTTGCGACTGTTTTCATGATTTTAGAGAAACTGCCCAGCGTTGGGCATATCGTAACGAAGCCTATGGGGGTCGCATTGATCGCCGCAGGACTTGCATTGCCCGTTTGGGCAAACCTTTAAGGAGTACGCCACATGGCCGAAAAAACACGCGCACCGTCTGACCGCCTGCCGGTTAGCCAACGTATTGATAGCAAAGTGGAAAGCCACCCGTTGCGCCGTAAGATGCGGCCTACAGACTGGGCGATCAAGGGCGAGCTGTTTTTGAACTGTTCCTGCACGATGTTCTGCCCTTGTGTCGTGTCGCTTGGCGCACACCCGCCCACAGAAGGGCATTGTCATGCGTGGATGGCGATAGCGATTGATGAGGGCCATTTTGAGGGCGAAGACCTGAGTGGGCTGAATGTTGGGCTGCTGGTCGATATCCCCGGACGCATGGGCGAAGGCAATTGGCGCGTGGCGGCATATGTGGATGAACGTTCAACGCAGAAAGCCTATAACGGTTTGCTGAAGATTTTTAGCGGGGCCGCAGGTGGCACAACGGGACTGTTCACATTCCTTGTTTCCGAAATCATTGGTGCTGAACGCGAAAAAGTCGAAATCACACGCGAGGGTAAGAAACGCGGGCTATATATCGGCCGCAAGATAGCCGGTGAGATTGAGATGATCGACGGCGGAAACCCAGATCATCCAGTCATGATCACCAATTCTAAGTACTGGATGGGGCCGGATATTATTGCGGCTAAGGGTCTGAAGTCCAAAGTGCGCGATTATGGACGTGTTTGGGATTTTGGCGGCATGTCAGCCGAGATTTGTCCGATTGATTGGAAAGGGCCAAAGGCGTGATCTCGCCTGAGTACTGCAAAACTATGGCGCAGTATAATCAATGGCAAAACAATAGCTTGAGGGATCATGTTGATGCCTTGACTGAGGATGAACTGCGCGAAGATCGCGGGGCCTTCTTTGGGTCAATTTTGGCTACACTTGATCATATCCTATGGGCGGATCGTTTGTGGGTGAACCGTGTTGATCCCAAAATCCGCGTCCCGGATTCCCCAGACGAGGATACCGATCGCCTTTCCGCAGATTGGTCCCGTGAAAGGGCAGCATTCGACCAGCAGCTAATCGATTGGACCGAAACGTTAAGCAATGCAGACATGCAAGGCGAAGTCGTTTGGGACTCCAAAATTTTCGCCAAAACGTTCCGCAACCCGCGTGGGTTAGCCATCATGCATATGTTCAATCACCAAACCCATCATCGAGGACAGGTTCATGCCATGCTCACTGGGATGGGGCGCGCAACGATGGACACAGATATCGTATTTATGCCGGAGACCTAAGATATGGCAACAATTGCAGGATCGCGCCGTTTGCGCCGCACACCGTTTTCTGACGGCGTAGAGGCCGCGGGGGTTAAGGGATATACGGTCTATAACCACATGTTATTGCCCACTGTTTTTAGGTCCGTGGTCGAAGACTACCATCACCTGAAATCAGCGGTGCAGGTTTGGGATGTCGCTGTCGAGCGTCAGGTTGAAATTCGCGGGCCTGATGCGGGGCGGCTGATGCAAATGCTCACGCCGCGTGATTTGCGCGCGATGCTCCCTAGCATGTGTTACTACGTGCCGATGGTCGATGAGACGGGCGGAATGCTTAACGATCCTGTTGCAGTGATGCTGGATGAAGACCGCTATTGGGTGTCGATTGCTGACAGTGATTTATTATACTGGATCAAGGGTTTGGCCTACGGTCTTCGTCTAGATGTTCTTGTGGATGAACCCGATGTTTCCCCCTTGGCCATTCAAGGACCCAAAGCAGATGAGCTGGCAGCGCGTGTTTTTGGTGACGCCGTGCGCGACCTGCGGTTCTTCCGCTACGGGCGATTTGATTTTCAAGGCCAACAGATGGTTGTTGCGCGGTCGGGCTATTCCAAACAAGGCGGCTTTGAAGTGTATGTCGAGGGGACCCAAAACGGTATGCCGCTTTGGAATGCTTTGATGGAAGCTGGGCGTGATTTGGATGTCCATGCGGGCTGCCCGAACTTGATTGAACGGATCGAAGGCGGCCTATTATCTTACGGCAATGACATGAACC
Organism: Octadecabacter algicola; assembly: GCF_021532625.1. Classification (GTDB taxonomy): domain Bacteria; phylum Pseudomonadota; class Alphaproteobacteria; order Rhodobacterales; family Rhodobacteraceae; genus Octadecabacter; species Octadecabacter algicola. The sequence continues at coordinate 846,359 of NZ_JAKGAR010000001.1, read as the reverse complement.
GGGATAATACCCCCCACGAAGCGGGCCTAGGACGGTTTTGTTCTACACAAACAGCAATTGGCTGTGTTGGGCGCGATGCGCTGTTGCGGGTGTCCAAAGAAGGGCCTGTAAAACAGGTTCGCGCACTAAGGATCGAAGGCGATTTGCCGCCGTGCGATCGAGCTTGGCCCATCATGGACGGGCAAATGCAGGTTGGGGCCGTGACCTCATCCGCAAGGTCGCCGGATTTTGAAACGAACGTCGCAATCGGCATGGTTCGCATGACCCATTGGGACGCAAAGACAGACGTAGATGTCGTCACACAAGCCGGAGTGTTTCCGGCGGTCGTGAACGAAACCTTTTGGATTTAGACAGTTAGAGGAGACACCACATGTTCAATGCTTTGGTGGTAGAGAAGAACGACGACGGTAAAACAAGCGCATCTGTTCAGCAGATCGGCGAAGATCGCTTACCTGAGGGCGATGTGACGGTCGCGGTCGAATATTCCACAGTGAACTACAAAGACGGGTTGTGCATTGGGCCAGGCGGCGGGCTGGTGCGCAACTACCCGCATGTGCCGGGTATCGATTTTGCGGGCACCGTCGAAACCTCTGATGACCCACGCTACAAGGCCGGTGACAAGGTCGTTTTGACAGGCTGGCGTGTCGGTGAGGCCTATTGGGGTGGCTATTCCCAAAAGGCGCGCGTCAAGGCGGATTGGCTTGTGCCTCTGCCAGACGGCTTGGACACAAAGCAGGCAATGGCAGTCGGGACGGCGGGTTTCACTGCGATGCTGGCCGTTATGGCGCTTGAGGATCACGGCATCAAAGACGGTCCTGTTTTGGTAACAGGGGCTGCGGGTGGCGTTGGTTCGGTCGCAACAGCTATTTTGGCCAGTCTTGGGCATGAGGTTGCAGGCGTCACGGGGCGGCCTGAAACCGCTGATTACCTGAAATCACTTGGTGCGACCCAGATCGTGGCCCGTGAAGAATTGAATGAAACCACAAAACGCCCGCTTGAGGCGGAGACGTGGGGCGGCTGCGTGGATGCTGTTGGCGGTGAAATGCTGGCACGCGTTCTTGGCCAGATGAAATACGGGGCGTCAGTTGCGGCAGTTGGTTTGGCCGGTGGTGCAGGGCTTCCGGCGACGGTTATTCCGTTCCTGCTGCGCGGTGTTAACTTGCTCGGCATCGACAGTGTGATGCAGCCCTATGACAATCGTCTGCGCGCGTGGGAACGGATTGCCAAGGATTTGCCGATGGATAAGCTGGATGCGATGGTGCAACCTGCAGTTCTGTCCGATCTGCCAGCCTTGGGCCGTGATATTCTGAAAGGGCAGGTTCGGGGCCGTGTGGTCGTTGATGTAAATGCTTAAGGAATAATATGAAGCCGGTCATCTATTGGGTTCGACGTGATTTACGCTTGGCGGACAATACCGCATTAAATGCAGCACTTGCGTCGGGCCGGCCGGTCATTCCTGTTTTTATCAACGATGCGTCAATAGACGGTCTTGGGGCTGCCGCTAAATTTCGGTTTGGCGAAGGCTTACGTGTCTTTGCAAAAACGCTCGGGGACCTCGGGTCGCAGTTAGTCTTACGGCGTGGTGATGCCTTGGAGGTTTTGCGCCAACTGATTTCCGAAACTGGGGCAAAGGCCGTCTACTGGAACAGGCTTTATGATCCCGTCGCAAAAATCCGCGACACAGAGGTCAAGTCTACTCTCAAATCAAACGACATTGAGGCGCGGTCTTTTGCCGGGCATTTGTTGTTTGAGCCTTGGACGGTCGAGACGAAAACGGGCGGGTTTTACAAGGTCTTCACACCAATGTGGAAGGCCGTACGCAGCCGCGATGTTGCGTCACCTGTACCTGCACCGTCACAGGTTTTTGCCCCTCAAACCTTCCCCGCGAGCGATGATCTGGCGGATTGGGAAATGGGAGCCGCAATGAAACGCGGCGCGTCTGTGCTTGCGCCTCATATGTGTGTAGGCGAGGCGGCCGCGCAAGACCGGTTGGCGGAATTTATCGAACACAAGGCCGCCGATTACCCGACAGATCGTGATCATCCAAGCGTGGATGGGACATCGGGCCTGTCAGAAAACCTGACCTATGGGGAAATCGGCCCCGCGACCTGTTGGCATGCTGGTTGGGCAGCGATCCACCGCGGGGTGTCAGGTGCCGAAGTCTTTTGCAAAGAACTTGTTTGGCGCGAGTTTGCCTACCATCTGATGCATCACACGCCGCATATTTTGGACAGCAATTGGAAAGCCGGCTGGGACAGCTTTCCGTGGAACACTCAAGACACAGCAGATGTCATCGCATGGAAACAAGGCCGCACAGGCGTGCCGTTTGTCGATGCGGCCATGCGCCAGATGTATGTGACAGGGATTATGCACAATCGCGGCCGTATGATTGTTGCATCCTATTTGACCAAGCATCTGATGACCGATTGGCGGATCGGGCAGGCATGGTTTGAGGACTGCCTGATTGATTGGGACCCCGCGAGCAACGCAATGGGATGGCAATGGGCCGCTGGGTCAGGGCCGGATGCGTCACCGTTTTTTCGAATTTTCAATCCCGTTACACAGCTAAGCAAGTTTGACCCCAAAGGGGGATACGCAGCCTGCTGGATTGCCGAAGGGCAAAAAAACCCATCAGAGACGTCGCTGTCATACTATCAAGCAATCCCGCAGGGATGGGGGATGACAAAAGATGACCCATATCCTGAACCTGTGGTAGACCTAGCAGAAGGGCGCGCGCGCGCGCTCAGCGCCTATCAGGCGAGGGACGCTTAAGCGGATGGCACAGCGTAAAAGAGATACTTTTTGCCTCATAGTGCAGAAAACAAAGACGCAAAAATCGTATTCGAAACCTCACTAGATCGCGGAACTTTTACCTCGCCTCTTGCGCGGGGGGCTTGCGGGGGGGTATTTGCGAAGGAATGTAAATCGCTATGACCTGACACAGCTGACGTAGATTGGTGGAATTTGTCCGGTATCCTGCGAAGCCGAAGGAGCAGTACTATGCCGACGATGGGACGACTGGTTGGGGCATTCCTTTATGGGGCGCTTGCGTGGTACACGACGATCTTGATTGTGCCGCTGTTTCCCGAAGGCACCAACTTAGGTTGGTTCCAAGAAATCAACACCGTGTTTGGTTTATGGGTCGGGTGGACGATTGCTGGATCGCGGGCAGGAACTGGCTACACGGCGGCCTTCAGCTACGGACTAACGGCGACAATTGCGATGGTCGTAACGGCGAACTTCTTTAACTCAGCCATTGTGATGGTCGATCAATCCCTGCGCCGCCGCTATGACGGCCCCGGTGAAGCTGTGACTGCAGTCTTTGAGATGTTCGTGGAACACGGCGAAATGATTATGACATCTGAGATCATTAGCACATTGCTGATTGGTGGGATTGGCGCGGGTCTCATCGTTGAATTCTTTGGCAAAAGGTTCACCTAATGGACCTGTTTCTATTTGGGACATTGTTGCACATGCCACTCTTGGAGGTGGTAAGCGGCGATTCTCAGGTACGCGAGCGTGTCACGTTCGCGACGCGTGTCGACTTCAAGGTAAGCCGTGTTGAGGGGCAGGTGTTTCCGATCATGCACGAGGCTAAGGGCAGCGTCGCAGAAGGCGTGATTGTTTCGGGGCTAAGTGACGAAGCGCTATCGCGGCTGGATTATTACGAGAAAGCATTTGGCTACGAACGCATGGAATTTGTGGTGCTCGACGCGGACCAACAACCCCGCGAGGCGACAGCCTATCTTCCTGAGCCAGGCCTGTGGTCCCCAGCCGAAAGCTGGGATCGTGACGGTTGGATTACCGCAATGGGGGAATTGACGACCCTGACAGCCCGCGAGGCTATGTCAGGGATCGATCATACTCCCGCTGAGGCAATGGGCCGTAGGTACCGGCAGATGATGGCGCGGGCAGCGTCCCATTTGCGGGCCAAGAATACAGCACACAATGCAGCAGTCGGGCGCGGCGACATGGTGCAGGGTGATGTGACCCTGCTAAAGTCGCAAAACCGATATGCGGGTTTTTTTAATGTCGAAGAGGTGGATCTCGCGTTTCGCCGTTTTGATGGGGCGATGTCGGCACCTGTTAATCGTGCGGTTTTCGTCGGGGTCGATGCAACGATTGTACTGCCCTACGATCCTGTTCGTGATCGTGTCTTACTGGTCGAACAGTTTCGCACGGGTGCCTATCTACGCGGGGACGCGAACCCTTGGACGATCGAACCGGTTGCCGGAATAATCGATCCCGGCGAAACCCCGGAAGAGGCCGCAATTCGCGAAGCGAAAGAAGAGGCAGGCATCACCTTGCGCGACCTCACCTGTGTTTCTGCGGCTTATCCTAGTCCGGGCACAACGACCGAACATTTTTACCTGTATGTTGGCCTGTGTGATCTGCCCGACGGGGCCGAAGGGCGCGGCGGTGAAGATGCGGAAGATGAGGACATCCAGTCTTATGTTATGGACTGGGTCGATTTTGATGAGGCCTTGAATGCCGGTAAATTCCGGCTTTTGCCGCTTCTGGTCGTGGGGCATTGGCTGGCACGAAATCGTGACCGTTTGCGCGCTGCTGCTTGAAGGCCGCCGACCTGTCGCCTACACCTTATTACAAATGTGAAAGGCTCCAATATGACAATCCGATCCGATTTAGCCGAAACCGTCGGCAACACGCCACTCATCCGCCTGCGCGCCGCGTCCGAAGAAACTGGATGCGAGATTTTGGGCAAGGCGGAATTCATGAATCCGGGTCAGTCAGTTAAGGACCGCGCAGCGCTTTACATCATCAAGGATGCCATCGCCAAAGGCGAGCTGCGCCCCGGCGGGACGATCGTTGAAGGCACAGCGGGTAACACAGGCATCGGTCTGGCGCTTGTTGGCGCGTCGATGGGGTTCAAGACGGTGATCGTCATTCCTGAAACCCAGTCTGAGGAAAAGAAAGAAATGTTGCGCCTTGCGGGGGCCGAACTGGTTCAAGTCCCAGCCGCGCCGTACCGCAACCCCAATAACTTTGTACGCTATTCAGAACGTTTGGCCAAAGAACTGGCGCGCACAACAAACGAAGGCGTGGTCTGGGCGAACCAGTTTGACAATGTAGCGAACCGTCAGGCCCATATCGAAACCACAGGCCCCGAGATTTGGGAGCAAACCGGCGGCAAGATTGATGGGTTCATCTGTGCGGTTGGATCAGGTGGCACTTTGGCGGGCGTCGCAATGGCCTTGCAGCCAAAGGGCGTGAAAATCGGCATCGCTGATCCAGACGGTGCCGCGCTGTATAACTACTACACCAAAGGCGAATTGAACATGACCGACGGCGGGTCAATCAATGAAGGGATCGGGCAGGTCCGGATTACCAAGAACCTCGAGGACCTGAAGCCGGACTATGCTTACAACATCCATGACAAGGATGCGTTGCCCTACGTCTTCGACATCCTGCAAACCGAAGGCCTGTGCCTTGGGGGGTCTTCCGGTGTTAATATCGCTGGGGCTGTGCGCATGGCCAAAGAAATGGGGCCGGGACATACGATTGTGACGATCCTTTGTGACTATGGCACGCGGTATCAGTCAAAGCTGTATAATCCGGATTTCCTGCGCGAAAAGGGTCTTCCTGTACCAAGCTGGTTGGACAAAGAACCGGCCGTGATCCCAACGGTATTTGAAGACGTATGAAACGGGTTCTTGTTCTTCTGGTTGCGCTTTGGGCTGTTCCGCTCTTTGCGCAGGATGATGGCGTTATTGACGTCGAAACGACCGATGCGACTGTAGCCGAGGTAACGCAACTGGCGGACACTTTTGCCAATCAGGCAGAGTGGGAAGCCCTAGCAGGTCGTGTCGAAGTTGCAGTTGAAAGCGGGCTAACGTCTAATTCGGTTCTCGGCGAATTGCGCTCTGAACTGGCAGATTGGCGCGATACGTTTCTTGATCTTCAATCGGTCAACGCCGGACGGATTGATACTGTGCAATCTCAAATCGCGGCCTTAGGAGATGCGCCCGAAGATGGCACGGATGAAGACGTGACCGTCACAGCACGCAGGGCAACGCTGTCATCGCAACTGATAGAACTTCAAGCACCTGTGATCCTTGCAGCTGAGGCCCATGCGCAGGCGGACGGCCTAATCGGTGAAATCGACACAACGCTGCGTGATCGTCAAACCGATGAATTCACTGAACGATCCCAATCCCCCTTGGTGCCGTCTGGCTGGTCCACCGCATGGACGGCGGTAAAGACGTCCTTTGTGTCTATTGGTGCCGAAATCACCGGAGAGGTCGAAAACCCCAGTCGTCAGACGGCGTTACTAAACAATCTCCCAGCGATATTGGCCTTGCTCGTTGCAGCATTGGTTTTGATCACGCGCGGACGTGCGGGGGGTCGTTGGGTGTCGGGTTTATTTGGCGCGCAATCGCTGCGGGGGCAGGGCGTCTGGGACTTTGCTTTGTCTTTGGGGCAGGTCGTTCTGCCGTATCTTGGGGTGTTGGCATTGGCCGAAGCGCTTGGCGCGACGGGAATGCTAGGTCGTCGCACGACAGTCGTAGTTGACGCGATTCCGAGCTTGGCGTTGTTCCCGATCCTTGCTCATTGGCTGGCGGGTCACTTGATGCCGACCAATTCAGCGCCGGAAACCCATCCGCTCAACATAGAACCCGAAACATCGGCCCGTGCACATCGGCGTTTTATCACGATGGGATATCTGTTGATGGTGTTTGGCTTGGTGCAGTCTTACGGCGATGCCAATGCTTTGAGCACGGTTGTTAGTGCGGTTCTGTTGTTCCCTGTCGGAGTGCTGTTGGCGTGGACGCTTTATTGGCTGGGCCATGTATTGAGGCGAACATCAGCACCCGAAGCTGAGGATGCGCCGCGATCCTTTCGGGTGGCGCTGCGCGCGATCATCAGTCGTGGCTTGATGATTGCTGCAATTGCGGGGCTCATCTTTGCAGCCCTTGGATATTCCAACGCGTTTGAAATGATCACAGAGCCCGCCGCGCAAACACTTTATGTGCTTGGTGTCTTGATCTTGCTCCAACGGTTGTCAGTGGACGCCTATACACTGCTATCTAAGCGGGAAAACAGTGCGCAGGACGCGCTTATTCCAGTTCTTATCGGGTTCTTGTTGATCCTCGTGTCCGTGCCGGTTCTGGCCTTGATCTGGGGCGCGCAAGTGACAGACATCACCGAGCTTTGGACGCGTTTCAGGGAAGGTTTCTCAATCGGAGATACCCAGATATCCCCAACAAGCTTTCTCTTGCTCGCTGTAGTCTTTGTTGTTGGCTACACGATTACCCGTTTGCTGCAGGGCGCGCTGCGTTCAACGGTTCTGCCGCGCACCAAGATGGATGCAGGTGGGCAAAATGCGGTTGTGTCCGGCATGGGGTACATAGGCATTTTCTTGGCGGCGATTGTTGCGATCACCACCGCCGGTATTGACTTAAGCGGCCTTGCGATTGTCGCAGGTGCTCTATCTGTTGGCATTGGTTTCGGTCTTCAGAACATCGTGTCGAACTTTGTGTCTGGTATCATTCTTTTGATCGAACGTCCGATCAGTCAAGGCGACTGGATCGAGGTTGGCGGGCAGATGGGTTATGTGCGCGACATCTCTGTGCGCTCCACACGGATCGAAACTTTCGATCGCACAGACGTCATCGTGCCGAACGCGGACTTGGTCAGCAATCAAGTGACAAACTGGACGCGCGGCAACAATGTCGGGCGGGTTATCGTTCCGGTTGGTGTGGCTTACGGCACTGATACCGAAATGGTTACGGGGATCCTCAAAGAGATCGCAGAGGCGAACCCAATGGTCCTGTTGAACCCGCCGCCGTCCGTGGTGTTCCAAGGGTTTGGCGCGGACAGCCTTGATTTTGAAATCAGAGCGATCCTGCGGGATGTGAACTACGTGCTCAGCGTTAAATCAGAAATGAACCACGCGATTGCAAAACGCTTTGTCGAAGAAGGCATAGAAATCCCGTTCGGCCAGCGCGATATCTGGTTCCGCAATCCAGAGGCCTTGGACTTTGGCGCAAAACCGGCGCGTAAGCCAGCAAAGAAATCACCACCAAAAGAAAAGCCTGACACATGAGTAAGCCGCTTTTTATCGACGACGCCTATAAACGTGATGCCTCCGCAGATGTCTTTGCGGTTACAGATGAGGGTGGGATCATTCTGGATGAGACCATCTTTTACCCCACTGGCGGCGGCCAGCCTGGGGATTCCGGAACATTGACGTGGGCAGGCGGCAAGATCGACATTGCGACCACCGTCAAAGGAGAAGGTGGAAGTATTATTCTTGTGCCTGCAGAGCCCAACCCTCTGCCACCGGTTGGTGGTCAAGTGATACAGTCGCTCGATTGGGAACGCCGTCACCGTCATATGCGTGTCCATACAGCGCTGCATTTGCTGTCTGTCGTGATCCCACTGCCTGTGACCGGAGGTTCCATCGGAGCGGATAAGGGGCGGCTTGATTTTGACATGCCTGAGGCCCCAGAAGACAAAGCGGAACTCGAGGCTACTTTGAACAAGCTCATCGCATGCGATTTTGAGATATCGACCGAATGGATAACGGATGCGGAACTGGCCGCTAACCCCGGGTTGGTCAAAACCATGTCAGTGCAGCCACCCAAAGGGGCAGGGCGCGTGCGTCTTGTTCGGATCGGCGAAGGCGAAAATACCGCTGACCTGCAGCCTTGTGGTGGGACCCATGTGCGTTACACCTCCGAAATCGGAACTGTTCGTCTTGGCAAAGTCGAAAAGAAGGGTAAGCAAAACCGCCGCGTTTACCTGCATTTGGAAAACTGATGTATCGTCCGTTGATGAGCGTCGTTGGCATCTTTGCCGCCCTACTAGGTCTGGTGTTAGTCTTTGCGCCGTTGCTTTATCTGTCCCTCTATGTGCCGGACGCCACGCCAGACATGGCATTTGCCGCACAACGGCTCAGCCCTGTGGTCGTAGGTTTGGGCGCATTGATCTGGGCGGCTCGCGGACTTTCGGCTGGGCCGGTTGCATCAACTTTATGCCTGATCGGGGCAGGGGTCTGGGGCGGTGTCGCAGCTACGGGCGTCTTTCATTACCTGAGCGGAACAGCTGGATTTTCCATTCTGATCGCCGCCTTCTCAGAGCTGGTTTTGGGGCTTCTTTTCTTCATTGCCTCGCGGCAGATGCGCCACGGCTGATAATAAAACATTTTTCGTACAAAGGGGCCTTGCAAAGCCCACCCATTATTGGCTAAACGCCCCCCTACGGACAGGTGGCCGAGTGGTCGAAGGCGCACGCCTGGAAAGTGTGTAGGCGGGAGACCGTCTCCAGGGTTCGAATCCCTGTCTGTCCGCCACCACCCCATTTTCAAGTGTTCTAGAAGTCGCTTTTAGTAGAGTTTGTCTGTGTTTTGCGGGGGCTTCGTTGGGGATCAAAGTGATCCAATTGCGAGCGCCAAGATTTGGCGGCCCGTCACAATCATTTTTTACGCCAACTAGGGCGAGGGCGGACAGATCAGATCTTGGATCGCACCAATCGCGTCATCCGCTGAGAGTAGAAGCGCAGGCTCACCAAGCACGCTTACCAAAGCGACGTTTGTCATGTCCCCAAAGATACCATCAACAGGGCCGGGGTCGGCGCCTGCCAAGATCAACATACGTTGCAATTTTCGGGTGAGATTATCGTCATCGATTGTTTCTTCGCCGCAGGCTTCAGCGGTTTGGCTGGCGGGGGGAGTTATGTCCGTATCGCTAACGGGGCTTTCTTCTTCCGTTTCGGCTTCAATGATCGCCTCTTCCGGTTCGGCGGCGAGGGCGGTTATTTCACCATTCTGAAGACACTGCTTCAACTGCTCGGCAACTTGCATCGCCGGTTCTGGCGGTGAGCCACTTGTGTCAAAAGTACATTCGCTCGACCCGTCATCACAAGTGAACGAAATGCGCCATTCGCTGTCTTCGCCGGCGTGTAGGGTGGCGTCCCCGTTGGCAAACAGAAAATAGTCAAAACCGTCTTTTGTTCCTTCTTGCCAGAGGCCGGGAAAGCGGGGAGAGGGAACGTCGGCGACATGGGTCGTGACATTCGTGGCCCCCGCAAGCGGTATCGTAAAGTCGTTCCCAACGCAGGGGGTGGCCTGACCTTGGCTAGCACCACCTAAAAGTATCAAAGCCGTGAGGCCATGTTGGATGAACCTCCTCATCCCGGATCTCACTGATTTACGCGCGACAAAGGCCCGAACGCCCTGAAAGCGAGAGATGCCAGAACCACGGCATTGGTGTTGGTTGTTACCGAGCCATTTACTGCCCCATCGATTTCATAAATACCTTCTGGCCAGCCGCGATCAGGATCGCCCAAATCAGACAGGGCATCGACAAGTTCGGCAGTGTATTCTGTCCCGAAAAGAGCATCCCAAGCGAATGCAGTCTTGACCGTAACTGTCCGTTTGCTGTCGATGCGATCGCCACTGAACGTCATTACCGCCCAAGGTGCACCACCGCCCCAAATGGTCGAATAGGCAAAGTAAGGGGCTTCATCGAGATGGGATTCACTGACCGCAGTAAGTTGCCCTGTTTCGCGGAAACGTGTTTCTTGGGCCTGATAAATTGCCGTCGCGAACCGGTGAGATCTGTAGTCGAACCCGAACTCCAAACCATCGAAAACATATGGTTCTGAGACGGTAAAGGCCGGGGTGATGTTGCGGTGCAAGCGATCATCAACCGGTATCGGCTGGCCATCAACGGACTGAACCATCAAGTGGGCTTCTGCGTCATATGCAAGAACCATGTCAAAACCACGCAACATCATGGCTTTGGCACCGTATTGGCCATAGCCCACGCGACCTTCTTGATCACGACGCAGGCTACCGTCAGCGATATTGCCACCAATCAGTTCGCCATTCTCTACCATCTGGTCTAGATCCCAGTGATCAACCACTGCGTCGACCTTTACGGCCAACTCAGGGTAGCTTTGTTCGGCATGGTTCATTGCGGCGACCATCCGTGCGATGTCGAGCGCCGACCAACCCAGCCCGCGTTCCACGGGTTGATTGGAATAGTCCACAAGTTCGGCTGTGCGCGTATTGTAAGCTTTGTTCGGGAGCATATCGTCGAAGAGACGAATGTCTGCCAACGTGTCCAACGCCAAAGATAGTCGCGCAACGGCTTCCTCTGTTTCGATGATCCCCAATAGATCGGCCGAGATAACAGCAATGAAATAAGAACCCGTTTCCCACATCGTTGTGGATGGATATTGGTCGGCGGAGTTCACAAGGCCCGTGTCTGGGTTTGTGTTGTTCTCGAAATACCGCCACGCGATGCGGGCGTAGTCCAGATCATTCGGTTTGCTTTCCCCTGTGTTGGCCAATGGCAAAGGTTCAACCTCGTCAAAGGCCGTGATGGGGGCGGCTATCGCGATTGGGGCGGATACTTCGGTAGGCGCGTCGGCACCGTCCGCGGTTTCGGGTGTGGATGGCATGTTTCTTTCCAAAGTCGTGACCAGCAACAGACCACAGATTAATGCAGCCAAGAAGATCAAATTGCCGCGTGCTTTGATGATATTTTCACGAAAGCTCATTTAGCTCTCCTTTTCTGTCTTGGTGGGTTGCCACATTGCGGCTGCGATCATGCCTGCCATTGCAAGGCAGTTGTTTACGCCCCACATGATGTTGGCTACGACACCGCTGATGGAATGATCCGTGGCGCCTGAAATAAGGGCGCCAATGGCGTACACAGCGCCCAAACCGGTTAATACGAGCACTCCGATCTGCGGCCATACCAACCCAAGGAAGTTGCCTGATTGGCGCACCTTCGGCGTGACCTTGAACGTGACCTTTTCACCCCGCGCAATGGTATAAATCGCCTTGAGACCAAGCGGGAAAAACGCAAGATAACTGGCCTTCGGAGCATAGCCGGCAATACCCCAAGTCCCCACCATAATCGCCAGTTCAAGCGTGACGAGGAAAGGAATGAGGTGAAAGAAAAATTCTGCGGAATAGGCGGCAACAGGTGAAATTCCGGTGAACAAATAAATTGCTGGCGCCAGCAGAAAGATGATGTTCCACAGCGGTGCCAGGTATGAGTAGAACGTTGTCGCATACATCATGCGCTGCCCAAACGTCAGACCCTTGCGAAAGATCGGGTTGTCATTAACTAGAATATCAAGGCTGCCGCCTGCGTATTTGAAACGTTGAACCGTCCATGTCAGCAAGTCTTGAGGGGACAGCATTTTGCTTTCGACGATCGGGTGCATCTTTGATTTCCACCCACTTTCACGATCAGAGTGGAGGACGATCGATGTGTAGATGTCTTCTGAGACGTGGAACTTATATGGTGTGAGGGCTTCAGTCGCTGCGGCCTCAGTCTTGATGGCTTCCATCAGGTCGGGGGCGAGTTCACGTTCTTTGGAAGATACGGTTACGACCTCTTCAACATCCCAAGTCCGCTGTTCAACCTTAGAACCAAAGCTGCGCAACGCTGCCATCATCACGGCCTCACGGCGGTGGATCGAACCTGCACCACAACAGAACGACGCATTTGCACGGTTACGGCGTCTTTGAATGACGTCGTAAAACATCTTTGGATCGTTCACGAATGGGTCTTCGCCGACGCGGACAGGGCCAAACACTCGTTCAATCCCCTTACCGAACTTCTGTCCCCGTTCGCCGAAACGACGTTCTAGTTTTTGTGGCAGGCGTTCGCCCTCGGGTAGGTCATAAAACCATTGCGGCGTTTGAACCCATGCCATCTTAGGATCACGGAAATATCCGAGAGTGTGTTCCAACATTGTTGGGAAAGGCCGTGTGTCCGCATCGCAAATCACAAGGAAATCACCATGCGTTTGTTCCATCGCATTACGCAAGTTACCCGCTTTGAAACCTTCATTGGTCGTGCGGGAAATATAGTTCGCGCCTTCGCTTTCGGTGACCGCCTTCATTTCAGGGCGACGACCATCATCAAGAACATGGATGCGCACATCAATCGGATGCGGGTAAGTCATCTTTTTGGCATCCAAGATGCCCAGTCGGACCAATTCTGGGTCTTCGTCATATGTCGCAAACATTACATCAACCGAAAGGTGACGGTCGCCTTCTGGGTGGCTTTCTACGACATCCTTTAACAAAGCAGGAGGTTCTTCGATCTTGATGGGATCGTCTTTCCAAAGATTGAAAACGAATAAGATCATCCCGATAAAGGCGCAGGTTTCCGCAATGGCTAGGGGGACGGCAAACCACATCGCATCTGGGTTCAGCGACCCGTTCCAACGCCAAATGATATACCAAGCTCCGATCACCAAAGCGAGGACTGCCAGAAACTGCCAAAGCGCTTCGCGCCACGGATTGTAGTCTAAAGGCGGGGGCGGGGTCCGGTCTTCGAACTTAAGAAAATAGTCGTCTTGGATCACGTCTGGCCCTCCCTCTTTTGGCGCCATTCCCAAGGCGGTGCGCCAAGGCCAATGGTCCACGCGAGAACACCAATCTTGGAAAGCGCGTAAGCAACGGCAAACGACCCCGGCAACGCCACGGCGTAGCGCAACAGAACGATAACCGTAGGGGATATGTCACCAGATAGGCCGCTTTTGAAAAGGGCGATGTCAAACAGGTCGATGACTGCGGGGTGCACCAGATACACACCAAACGAATACTTCGCCAAGTTTGACCAGCGCGGTGACCAATCAAGAAATTGCCCGCCCATGAAGATTAGGAAAATGCAGATGGGCATCAAGAAATGACCGTAGAAATCCCAACCGCTTCGCACACCCCAGTCACCAGTTTGCCACGCAGTCGCAAAGAACGGTAGCGTAGCAACATAGGCCAATCCTGCGAAGTATAGTCCGAAACGCCGCATCAGCCGGCTTTCGCCGCGTGGTACGCCGTCTTTCCAAATCCCATAAAGCGCGAATGCCGCAAAACCGTAGCCAACGTAGCCAAAGATCTTAATCGCTCGGATTATGTAGTCGCGAAGATCTGGGTTGAGATCCAAACCCCAGATGAAACCTTGAGTGTTGTTCATAATCCCGAGGGTCAGGAACAATGTCAGGCCAAAAATCGGGTAGCGCGTGGCCCCACGCATCATCGGATAGAACAAGAATAGGGCGAACAGGGTTGGCAGGAAATGCATGTGATATTGCACTTTTCCAAGTAAGAAATAGCCATACCAGTTTTTTAGGTCCGAAACCTGTGCCCATATGTAGTCCGAATAATTGAACGTATCAGCCTTCAAAAGGCGAAAGAACGCGTAGAACACGACCCAGAAGACAAAGGGCACTAGAAGCCGCTGTGCCTGCGTCAATACGGTTTCACGATAGCTGGGGAGTTTCCGATCCACCCGTAGCGCCATTAAAAAGAGTGAGAACAGAAAGAACATCTCGGAACCCGAAAATTCGCCAATCGAACGTAGAAATATCGGGCCCAAACGTTCTGCGGGTTCCGCGTTCTCAAATGGTTTGCCGCCGAAATCGGTCGTTGAATGGATCAGAACGACGCCCATCGCTGCAAACACACGATTGGCATCAAACCAGACCATTCTTGGCTTGGAAGAACTCATAATTCTATCCTATTGAGGCAAGCTGCAAGACTGGGGCAAAACGGCGCGCGGCTCTGGAAGAGGGAAGTTATGCTCCTCGGTGCCGCAGTCAGTCGCCGCTGTTTCGCCGCCGGTAGGAACTGGGCGACAGTAGGTGAATTCTTCAAGTGGGATCACGGGTGGGATCTCAACGCCAGCACAATTGCAGCAGTTGACGACCTCTTCCATTTGGCGCGGGTGGCACTTGTTGTCACGCAAATCGGTTCCGGCATAAGCGGTGTCCCAGTATTGCGTGTTATCGCTCGTTTGCTGCAGGATAGGTCCTTGGACCTTATACAAAAGCGCGGCGAGAATGATTCCATTGTTGTTGGCTGTCTGCAAAGGAATGTATCCGTTGCCGTTCTCATAAAGGCCCTCGAAGAACCCAAGTTCAGGGTCATACAAATCGGCTACGGTTTCAAAAAGAAGGTCCGTGTAATCGGTGTCCCAAAGCGCCCAAAGTCCGATAGCCGCCTTAGCTGCAACAGCCGCGCGGTCTGGTTGGTATTCGCCGGTCGGGTCAAGCGTGTTCCAAGCGTAGCCATCTGCAAAGATGGAGTCGTACACGAAGTAGGGGCGCCCATCGACCTGATGCTCGGAGCGAGCGGTGATGATGCCGGTTTGCTCATAGCGACGCTGCTGGACAAGATAGATACGGTTCGCGAACTCTGCGCGCCATCCATGCGAGGCCGTCATCCCATCGCCCGAGCGATCAGTCGGAAGATCCCAACCCAGCTCAAGCCCGTCTAGGATGTAGCCTTCGGTCAAGACGTAGTTTTGGTTCTTAAAAATCCGCGGATCGCGCCCATCGTATGGCACATCAATCCCATAAATCGTCGTGTAATTCAAAGGTTCGGGTGACAACGCGCGCGGCACGTCAAAACCCCAAAGAGCGAATCCTTTAGCGGCGTATTCCTCGTAACCCAGACGGCCCTCCTGAACGTAACGGATTTCACCATCGCCTTGAACAAACGAGCCGTACATGCGGCCGTCATCGCTCACCAGATTGCAGAAATTCCAGCGCATCGGGATGTTGTCGACGCTATTTGCCAAATGCGGATGGCGTTCTTTGAGGATGCGCAGCCAAACAAGCATACGTCCAATGTCCAAGGCGGACATTCCAACTTCGCCTTCTTCGTTGGCGTAGTTTACTTTGGCGCCGGTCTGGGTGTTGTAGACCTTGTTGGGCGCTTCACCGCGGAAAAGATCAAGGTTGCGCAATGTGTTCGTCAGGCGAGTGACACGGGTGTCGAATTCGCGTTTGTCGATCACACATAGTTCATAGGCTGCCACCATGGCGCTGATGTAGGACGCCGTGTCCCAAAGCGTTGTCGACGGGTAGTTGCCAACGGCGTTAACCAAGCCGGTTTCTTCTTGAAAATACCGCTCGAAATAGGACCATGCTACATTGGCCATCTCAAACTCGCGTTCAGTCAGGACGCCATTGCGACCAAAATGAACGGTGGACGCATCGCCAATTCCACGTTCGCATTCGCGCATGGTCGACACGCCGCCGTATTCGATCGTAAGCGGGGATTGTGACGTGATCGTAACCGAATTAAATTCAGCGCCGTCCACAGTGACATTGTCGATCGTGATCTGCTGAAGGTCTAACGTGTTTGCCCCCTCTTGCGAGACCGCGGTCGTTGACACCATTGCAAAAGCAGTAGCCACAAGAGGGGCCATTAGCTTATTTGTGAACGTTGAAATCTTCATCACTCTCTCCAAAACTCTCGCGGGCTACTTCGCCATCAGCCGAGCGTGTCTACTTACTAAACGTCAATTCCAGTCTGTATTTGCCGTCGACGCGCCCATAGGCGACGTGATCAGCGCAGGCCATGATCAGCCCTAATCCGCGACCACCTTCTGCCATGACATCGATTTCAGACAAATCTGTGGCGTATTTGCGAAGATCAAAAGGGGCGGCGCCTTCTGGGTCAAATACTTCCAGAAACACCGCGTTCTCCGTATCGCGTAGAGTTATCTGTATTTTTGCGTCCGGCGCACAGTTCTTTGCGTGTAGCACAAGATTGGTTAATGTTTCGCTTGTGCAAATGCCAAAGCGGCCAAGCACATCTTGCGACAAAGAACTCTCTGCCGCTGCGACCAAGAGCTGTACCATTGGATCAATGCTCTCGAGGTTATGATCCAAATAGAACGTTTCTGAGATCACGATTTTTCACTCAACGCCCGAATGGCTGCAGCTTCGTCAGGGTAGATTGAAAACACCTTGTCCATTCTGCAAATCTTGAACATTTGCATTACTTCTGAGCCCAATCCACAGACAGCCAATTCGCCGCGGTGGCCGATTTTCTTAAGGACACCTGCAAGAGCGCCAAGGCCCGATGAATCAAGGAATGTCGTGCTTGTGAAATCGATAATTAACTCGCTGCTACCAGCGTCGATCAATGCAACAACTTCGTCCTTGAACGCTTTTGAATTGATTGCAGTTAGTCGTTCGACGCCTGGTCGAACGACTGTAATGCCGCCATCAGTCTGGGTTGAGTGGATCATAGTTTATTCCTTTTGACAGCGACCACCGTTAGGTCGTCTTCTAGTGGTTCAAGTCCGCGCCAGTCGGCCAATGCCTGAATGATTTTGCCAGGGATCTTGTCAGCCGGTTCGTGGTAAATCTCTTTAACGATCGCTTCGATCCGCTGCTCACCAAAGGGGACGCCCTCATCGTTTTCAGCCTCAAATGCACCATCCGAACAGCACAGAAGCATTCCGTCCAGATCGACGTCGATATTCCCATCTTCATAGTCCACGCCACTGAACATCCCCACAGGGAACCCGCCGTCGCCAATAGGCGTCACATGGCCCCTTGCATCAACGTAATAAGGCGATGGATATCCGGCCTGACAGTAAAACAGCTTAACCCTTTGCGTATCCATCACGCCGCAAAACATCGTAAAATAATCGTCATGGGCATCGGTGCAGAAGCGTTGATTCAATTCACGCACCAGGCGCGCCGGACGGGGCGTCCCGTCATCGTCCAGAACCGATTTTGTAAAAAATTCCGGTGTGATTAAGTAACCGATCGCGACAGACAAAAGGGACGCGCGAATGCCGTGCCCCGACACATCAACCGCATAGAATCCTATTTGACTGTCGTTCAACGGAAAGCATCCGAACATGTCGCCTGACACCACAGAAGACGGCACAAAGGCAGACGCAATATCGGCGCCGAGGATGTTGGTGTTGATGTCCGGCAAGAGATCGCGTTGGGCATGGGCGGCGGCGGCTAGATCTTCGTTGATCCGGTCGTTGGCCTCTTTCAGCACCCTGTGCTGCTCTTCCAGTTCCTTGCCGTGACGGATGAGGCGCATGGCCGTTTTTAGTCTCGCCTTGAGTGCAGACTGATCATGCTGCTTGGCCAAGAAATCATCGGCCCCAGCGTTTAAAGCGTCAGCGCGAACATCATAACCATCCGTTTCAGTTCCCGTGACGAGAATGATATGAACATAGTGATCTAGATCTAAAGAACGGGTGGCGCGGGTGAGCTCAACACCATTTAGAAATGGCATTTCATAATCTGTGATCAGGATTTCAGCGCGCGTCGTCTTTAGCAACTCTAAGGCGGCTTGCCCGTCTTCTGCTTCAATAAGTTTAAGAGATGTGAAGCCAATGCTCTCGATCAGACGGCACATATATGCGCGTTGCACAATGTTGTCCTCAGCGACAATCACTTCAATCTGTTCGCGCACCTAGATCAATCCCCAATAAAACGCTTTGCAATAAACCGCCAAAAGAATACCGGCGGTTCCGATATAAAGGCCCTTTGATAATGACCGCTAAATTAGACGGGGACACGGGGAAATTGTGGCAATTTGCAGCTTTCACGTTGCAGTAGGTTTTCGCCATAGGTGGGGGGAGGTGAAAACGCGGGTACAATCGCGTGCACGTCCGTTGGGCCTTCATTCTTGACCGTTTGTTTATCGATCTTGAGTTTGCGCAACCTTATGTGCAAACTACTCTAAATTCGTAAGAAGCAGTTGTGGCAGGCATAGCGGCCATGTGTCATCAGACCAAATCAGGTTAGGAGTATGGAATGAAAGGTGTTGTTTTTGTCGAGCTTTTGAAAATGGCCGAAGATGCATTCGGTGAGGAGGCAGTCGACAACGTTCTTGATAAAGCCGATCTCGAAAATGACGGTGCCTTCACCACGGTTGGCAATTATCCATGTTCTGAATTGGTGAAAATCGTCGTTGCTTTTAGCGAACATTCTGGCCTTAGTCCCGAGGTGCTTCAGATCAAATTTGGTCATTGGATGATGGCCTTTTTCATCGAACACTACCCTGAGTTTTTCAAGGATAAGACGTCCGCATTTGCGCTTCTTGAATCCGTAGATCAGGAAATTCACGTTGAAGTTCGAAAGCTGTATCCGGATGCGGAACTGCCGCGCTTTGATACGGAACGTCATTCTGACAGCCATCTGTCGATGATCTATTCATCGCCGCGTCCACTGGATATGTTTTGTCAGGGTTTGATCGAAGCATGTCTGGAGCATTTTGACGAGAAGGGCGAGATTTCTCGCACGCCACATCCGACAGCTGAAAACACCACAACGTTTGACGTGACAACGACCGCATGAGGTTGGCCATTCAATGACAGAAAACACGGATGATCGCGTCTCGAGAAAGAGATACGAAAGAGAAAAGGCAGCCCGCGCCGAGGCAGAGGCTTTACTTGAAGAGAAAAGCCGCGACCTGTTTTTAGCCAATCAAAAGCTTGAAGAGTACTCTTCAAATCTAGAACAAGCCGTGCTTGAACGGACAGCCGAAGTCCGGCTGGCTCTCGAGCGGACCGAAGCCGCATCTGCGGCGCGCAGCAGGTTCCTTGCGACTATGAGCCACGAGATCAGAACACCTTTGGGTGGTCTTTTGGGGATGATTGACCTTTTGGAAATGGACGAAAAGGAACCCGGAAAGCTGGAGCTTTTGAACTACGCTAAGACGGCAGGCGTCGGGCTAAGTAAGATCGTAAATGATGTGCTGGATTTCTCAAAAATGGAAGCCGGTGTGTTTCTGTTCGAAGAAGAAAACGTGGATATTCGCGCGCTCATTGAAAGCGTAAAAATACTCGCCACATCTCATGAAACGGGAACAGACCGCCAGATCGTTACGAAAGTCAGCGACAGCGTGCCAAGGCTATTTCTTGGTGATGCAACGCGCATCCGGCAAGTGGTTTCGAACTTTGTCAGCAATGCAATTCGCTATTCTTTTGATGGCCCAATTATTATCAAAGCGACAACGAAAGACAACGACGGTAAGACCATTCTTCGCGTTGAGGTCGAGGACTTCGGTGTTGGGATCGATGCCGAAGGCATTTCAAATTTGTTCAAGGATTTCACACAGATATCAAATCCTTTGACTGCTGCGGCACAGGGGGCTGGACTTGGCCTTGCGATCTGTAAACGCATTATCAATGGTGTCGGCGGTGAAATATCGGTTGAGAGCACATTTGGTGAGGGATCGACGTTCTGGTTTGAAATTGAGATCGAAACCGTGGATCTGCAGAATGTTAGCGGAGCCGACGGGCTGAACCCGCCAGTCGACCTTCCACCTGAGGGAATTCAGGGGACCCGTGTGCTTATAGCCGAAGACAATATTATCAACCAAAAGCTACTTTTGACTTACGCAGAACGAATGGGGCTCGTCGCGGATTTGGCTGAAGACGGCAGTGTCGCTCTCGAGAAATTTGCGCCGGACAAGTACGATCTAGTTCTAATGGACATTGCGATGCCAAAGATGGACGGCCTAGAGGCTACACGTCACATCCGCGAACGGTGGGCGGCCGAACAAATCCCTCCGATCTTGGCACTTACTGCGCACGTTATGGATGCGATCGAAGAAGAAGCAGGGCAAGTCGGGATCGACAAGATTCTATCGAAACCTATCCCTTACGAAGAGCTCAAGAAAGCGATTGAGAATGTCGTTGCGGGCAATCTGAGTTCGAGCAATTCAGGGCCCGTGTTCTCTTCAAAACCAAAGCGAGCCAAGGCGAAACCGCAGATTGAAGAGGCACGCTCCCTCGTCGATTTGATGGCGCCGGACGTACACAAGAACCTTGTGGAAATGTTCGGGCTTGATGGTCTTTCTGACTTTGCAGGGAAGTTCCTGCAAGACTCGAGCGAACGGATTGAAAAGCTTGTAAGTGCAAATGACGACGGCGACTTCAAAGAGGTCAGAGCACAGGCTCACTCGCTCAAGGGGGCCGCTCAGGCGCTCGGTTTTCCGGACATGGCGGAATGGGCCAGAAAAATCGAACTTGATGAAACGGGGCACGAGGACATGACGGTTTTGGAGACTGCCGAAATGTTCCGCGCAAAGTTGACCGAACTAAGTGTGATCCTAAAAGGTTAAACCGCGTTCGATCTCTGCGCTAGAAACTGATGTGATGGGTCAATGATAAGCTGCCACCTGTGATCCCCGAGCTTGGTGAATCTCCACGATTCCACGGCCACCGGTTGTTGCTGTAATTGTTATAGGACAGGCGCCACGTGTCGTTGATCCGGTAGCTGACAGTATAGCTGTAGTCAGGGCTGAATTCGTCCTGCTCTCCCGATAGATAGATATAGGCAGTGGCCCCCAATCGTAAGTCTGGTGTAATTGAATAGCCGCACGACAGGTTCAAACTGGATGTAGTGGGGTCGGGTAAGCCCATACTGGCAGTACAAGGAAGTGGTGTGTCATTTGGTAAGCGGATGTCCGGCAATTTATAGCTGGCACGCAAGTTTCCATCAAAGAGGCCGGCAAGGGTGCCACCACTGTCCGAAAAACTACCTGAGTAGTTGCTGTAGCTCAGATTGATCCGGTCATTTACTTTATAGTTAAAGGCGTAGGTAAAATCTGGATCCCAGTCTTCTTGGTGGCTCGGAATGGCGTAGCCAATTAATGCACCCCTGAACGACAGACGATCTGTTAGCTGGGTTCCACACCCAAGGCTGACCCTTGGTTTAGCATTGCCTCCTTCAATGAACGCGAGGCTCGCGCTCGCTGTGACGGAACAATTAAGGTCCGAAAAACTCCAGCGTTCTTCTTGCGGTGGCTGGGCTGTCTCTGTCTCCGGTAGAGTTGCAGAAGCCGGCTGAACGGACACACTGGATGGTTCGCGGCGGAGTGGCGCAATCGGAGGCGCAATGTCTTCGGCCACCGCTTGTTGCTGGGGCTTGGGGCCAGTGCAAAGATCAGGGAAGAATGGATCGACGACATCGCACTCAATTTCCGATGACGCTCTCTCGTTTTCAGCCGATTGATCGATCACGGTCGGGTCTTCTGCGTCTTGCGAAGCCAAAGGGGGCTCGGTTGTATTTTCGTCAGTACCGGCCACAGTTTCATTGTCGCTTTCCAATGTCTCATCCGCGATGAATTGATCCGTATCTTCGATGGGGATGTCGCTATCACTTGTTGGGATAACCGTGGGTGGGCCCTCCACTTCGGTTGCGGTGTTTGCGCTCGCTTGAGTTTCTGGTGTGGTTGGTTGAAGCTCGGGTTGGTCTTGCTCAACGACGGGGAGGGGCTCAACAACTTCGGGCGCGGTGCCGGTCAGGATCCAACGCGCGATATATTGGGCCGTGCTTTCCGCTTCGATGCTTTCAGGAACGGTGGGGCGCAGCCCTTGTCCAACGGGAACCTCAAAGGCAGTACCATTCGCCATTGCCACGGTACACATGACGGCAGCGACGCATTCGATCCGAGCCGTTTCTATTAACCGATCCGTTCCAGACATGATCTTGGCAGTGCCGTCGGGATAGATTGTGTAGGTGAATTCTCCGAGGGTGCCTTTTTGATACCGCGACCAATGAAAAACACTTGGTACGTCGATGACGACCTCATTCGCGTTTGGCGACGCCAGTACTGATGTATCGACAAAAAGATCGTGCTGTTGTGGACCTTCACCTTCGCCAGATAGGACAGTCCCAATACCCGCCAGAGCGGTTGCGGCAATCAAAACTTGCCGGGAAGTGGAACAGTGAAACCTAATCATGTGAACTTACTGGGGTCATCAACGAGAAGCCAATGGTAGGCTCGTCGGGCGGATCGCTCCAGCATACAACCACGGCACAAAAATCTTTGGAACACATCACCTTGAACGTGAGGCAATATTACAACGCATTACCGCCGTCAGTTTGGCACTAGGATACTGCGTTAATGCGTGTCTCCTGATTTCATTCCGCTGGCAAGAACCCTTCGATCAAATGGCGCAGACCGATCCAGCAGCCCGCGGCAATGGATGCAAAGGCAAGAGGGGCAGAGAATGCCAGTAGCGAAAATGCGGACAGGCCTTGCCCGATACTGCACCCCAAAGCGACAACAGCGCCTACACCCATCATCGCCGCACCGATAATCTGACGGCGCAATTCGCGGGGGTCTTCACAAGCCTCCCAGCGGAAATGCCCTTTGATCAGGCTACCGATGAATGCTCCGACCCAAACACCCGCAACGGAACCGATCGCAAAGCTCAGTGTTTGGCCGCTGGATGTCATGATGTAAAAGATCGTTTCACCCACGGGGGCAGCAAAGGTGTGGCTCACGACGGATGTTCCATCAAACCCATTTTCAGCTATCCAGCTCGTGGAGGCCCAGGCGCTGACAATCGCGAACGCGACAATCACAGACCAAAAGGCTTCTTTGGGCTTGCTACGCAGGGTAGGTGTCCAAAGTGCGATGCCGATAATCAAAAGGCCAATCAGTATTCCGATCGCCGATACTGGGGCATTCGTTAGCCCGCTTAGCAGGTGTGCAATTCCTTGCGGAGAGTCGGCGTTCGCTTGTGTCGGAAAGACGGCAATACGCAGCGCCGCACCAGGACCCGAAAGCGTGGCGTAGGCAGAGATCCCCATCACCACCACAATAACAAAAGACCGCAAGTCACCACCGCCCAAACGCGCGACCGCGCCGTAACCGCAGTTGCCAGCCATGGCCATGCCATAGCCAAACACCAAACCACCGACGATTGTGGCGATGGGGGACCAAGACTGCGCAAGATAAAAGGACTGTTCCGCTGAAATGAGGCCGAGCCCGATAAGACCAAAGCTGCCTACAATTGCTGCGCCAATGGCCAGTACCCACATCCGGATACGCAAATCCGAGCCGCCGTAAACGACGTCTTCGATTGCGCCAAGTGTACAGAAACGTCCTAACCGTGCCGCTAGACCAAGCAGTATCCCTCCGAACGCTCCAGCAAGTGCTGCAACGTTCCCATCACCCCATGCGTCAAGCATCGGTGTCTCCTCCCATATGGCTCCCAATGGTCGTGAAATGGTAGTAGCGCGACCAGTTAGTCCTGATTGCAGAACAAATCGTAGACTACAGAGATAATCCGCTTACAGCGGTCATCCGTCAAGCTGTAGTATATGGTCTTACCGTCGCGCCGCGGCGTGACCAGACCTTCTAAGCGCAAACGCCCCAGTTGTTGGGATACTGCCGCTTGGCGCGCAGAGATGAGATCTTCGAGTTCGGTGACTGATTTTTCGCCCGTCACAAGGTGGCACAGGATCATCAACCGACCCTCATGGCCAATGGCCTTGAGAAAGTTGGTCGCTGTTGTCGCGTTGTTCAACATCGTGTCGAGCTCATCGTCGCTCATGGTGTCATTGAATACGGGAAGGGCCATCGTAGATATCTACTTAAGTTGTTGGACGTACTTCATCTATTTATGCTGCTATGTCTTAATCTCAAGCGGTTAATTTGGCGAGGGTTAGATCCCAAATAATTACCGAAATGTGTCATTACTGCCCGTCGGAAACGGGTATGGGTTGTTCGAATTCGATGCCGTTTTCGTTCAAAAGAACACCGAGCAGTCCCCAAAAGAAATCTTCCCCAGCGTAACCCTCAAGCCGTCCAACCTCAGCACCATCAACAAGCAGCACAAACGTCGGCGTGAAATTCACAGAGCGTGCCAATATGATGTCGTCTGGAATTGGATCCGTAATGTCGACGCGGCGAAGTGGGGCTGCATCGCCTTCATGGGTCTTGTGATAGGCATCGCCAACTTCGGCATTCCAGCGGGCACACCACATGCAACCCGGTTCTTCCGCCATCATGAGTTGTGTGTCTGCTGCTGCGACAAACGGGGCGGCCGCAATTATGAGGGTAGCCAAAGCTTTATACATTCAACTATTGTAATATGAATGAATCACTGCTGCAAGGATGTTGGTTGTGCTTGAGATCACCTTTTTGGGAGCAGCCTTTGCAGGCTTGCTGTCGTTTTTCACACCCTGCATTTTGCCGATGGTGCCATTTTACCTAAGCTATATGGCAGGCCTGTCGATGCACGAGTTGCGCGGGGATGACCAATTTCCACCGGGTACACAGAAGCGTTTGATTTTATCGGCCATTGCCTTTGCGCTGGGGGTGACGACGATTTTCGTTCTGCTGGGAATGGGCGCAACCGCCGTCGGCGGGATGTTTGGTCAGTGGAAACAGGAATTGCGCTGGGTCGCGGCCGGGGTGCTGACGCTGTTTGGTCTGCATTTTCTTGGCATCCTGAAAATTCCGCTGCTCTACCGCGAAGCACGGGTTGAAAGCTCGGCTGCGCCATCAACGATGGTTGGTGCGTATCTGATGGGGCTGGCATTTGGATTTGGTTGGACGCCTTGCGTCGGTCCGGCACTCGCATCGATCTTGATGATCGCAGGTGGCATGGGCAGCATCTGGGAGGGTGGGGCGCTCTTGTTGGTTTACGGTCTAGGAATGACGTCGCCGTTTATTGTTGCGGCCCTGTTTGCACGGCCGTTCCTTGGCTGGGCTGCGCGCAACCGGGCATTGCTTGGCTATGTTGAAAAGGTGATGGGCGCGATGTTGATCGTTTTTGCGATCCTGATCGCGACGAACTCGGTGAACGTGATCGCGGATTGGCTGATCAAGACGTTCCCAGGCTTTGCTACAATTGGATAGGAGGACACGACATGTTTCGTAATTTGCTTTTGGCTACGGTCTTGATGATGACGCCAGTCTACGCGGCTGAGGTTGGGGATGACGGCCTACATGAAGCCGCTTGGATTCAGGAGACGTTTAAGGACTTGCGCGAAGATCACGAAGAAGCGGTCGCACAAGGCAAGACGCTTTTGGTCATCATCGAGCAACGCGGTTGCATCTACTGCACACGCATGCACGAGAACGTTTACCCAGATCCAGAGATTGATGCGGCCCTGCACGAGAGCTTTTACGTTGTGCAATTGAACATGTTCGGCGACGTTGAGGTGACAGATTTTGACGGCACAACGCTGCCAGAAAAAGACATGGTCGAACGATGGAATGCACAGTTCACACCGATGCTGATGTTCTTCCCACCTGAGGTGCCTGAAGATGCGATTGCATCCCAGTCAACGATCGTCACATTGCCGGGTGCCTTCGGTCGTTGGACAACGCTCAATCTTCTCAACTGGGTTCGCGAAGGCCACTACGCGGGCGATGAATCGTTCCAGCGCTACCATGCACGTATCCTGCAAGAACGCGGAATTGTTGAATAATTTAGTAACTCGGCAAACTCATATTCACAAAGTCGATTTTGTTGTTGCGAGTTCACGGGATCGTGCGCTACGGTATACAGCAGGGAGACGACCAAGGGAGAGACCATGAAACGTTTTGTTCTAGCAGCCGCTGCTGCGAGCATTAGCACGTTTGCCTACGCGCAGACGGCTCCGAACGACGTCACGTTCGGTGACTACGGCGAAATCGAAGTATCGCTAAGTGGTGAGGCAGGCGACGCAGAACGCGGCCTCGAAGTAATGGTGTCTCGTGGCAAGGGCAATTGTATTGCGTGCCACGAAGTAACAGCACTTCAGGAATATCCATTCCACGGTGAAGTTGGGCCGATGCTCGACGGGGCTGGCGATCGCTGGACCGAAGCAGACTTGCGCGGCATCGTTGCCAACGCAAAGAATGTTTTCCCAGAATCCATCATGCCAGCATTTTACCGCACGGACGGGTTCACCCGTCCCGGTGACGCATACACAGGTCGCGCCGCTGAGGGCGATCTTGATCCGCTTTTGACCGCTCAAGAAATTGAAGACGTGGTCGCATATCTAATGACGCTGACTGATTAATCAGTGTTCACGACAACAGGAGACATCATGAACTTTACACGTAGAAATACGCTGTGGATGGCAATGGGCACCGCAATCGCGACCGTTCTACCATTCAAAGCATTCGCCGATGTCGATGCCGACATCGCAGCTTTCACAGGTGGCGCAGAAATCGGTAGCGAAGGCATCACATTGGTTGCACCGGAAATTGCTGAAAACGGCAACACAGTGCCAGTCGAAGTGAACGCACCGGGTGCAGAAGCCATTATGATTTTGGCCGCAGGCAACCCAACACCTGCCGTTGGTACGTTCAACTTTGGTCCGCTTGCCGGGTCCCAGTTTGCGTCTACCCGGATCCGTTTGGCCGGCACGCAAGACGTTGTCGCCATCGCACGGATGCCCGACGGCAGCTTCGTTCAGGCCTCCCAAGAGGTAAAAGTTACTATTGGCGGCTGCGGCGGCTAAGCGAGAGGATCTAAGACAATGGCAGATAACGTAACACCCCGTGTCCGCGTCCCTCGTGATGCAACGGCCGGCGAAACGATCACAATCAAAACGCTGATTTCCCATCCAATGGAATCCGGTCAGCGCAAAGATGGCGATGGCAACACGATCCCACGTTCAATCATCAACCGTTTCACATGTGAATTTAACGGCGAGATGGTAATTGACGTCACTTTGGAACCAGCGATTTCCACGAACCCGTTTGTCGAGTTCGAAGCGGTTGTTCCTGAAAGCGGTTCGTTTGTTTTCACTTGGTACGATGATGATGGTGACGTCTACACAGAAACCAAAGAAATCGCGGTCAGCTGATCGTTTGCAGCCGGGGAGGGGCTTCAACATGAAAACCAAACTTCTAGCAACTGCGGCAATTTGTGCAGCTATGACGGTCCCGTTCGGAACTGTCATGGCTGACGAAGACGCAAATCTAATTATCGATGGTGAAATCGAGATTACGGTTCGGGCTCCGGCACCGGATCATCTTGAAAATCTTGATGAAATTTTCTCGGGCTGGGTCTATCGGGCGACCGAAACTCAAGCGCTGCAAGCGGATGATTTCGAAAACCCTGGTATGATCTTCGTTGATTCAGGTCATGACCTTTGGAACACTGTTGAGGGCGAAGCCGGAGAAAGCTGTGCAAGCTGTCACGGGGATCCTGAGGAAATGGCGGGCGTCGCGGCGACCTATCCAAAGTGGAACGATGCAACCGAGGAAGTTCGTACAATCTCCATGCAAATCAACGCCTGCCGCACAGAGCAGATGGGCGCTGAAGAGTGGAATTTGGACAAATCAGAGCTGTTGAACATGACGGCTTTGTTGGCGTCCGTGTCTCGTGGTATGCCGGTTAACGTCGCAATCGACGGACCAGCACAAGCGACATGGGAAATGGGGCGTGATCTGTATTACACCCGTACGGGTCAGCTAGATCTGTCTTGTGCCAATTGCCACGAAGACAACTATGGCAACAACATTCGTGCCGATCACCTAAGCCAAGGTCAGATCAACGGTTTCCCAACTTACCGTCTGAAAAACGCACGTTTGAACGGTGTCCATTCCCGCTTCCGCGGTTGTGTTCGCGATACTCGGGCCGAAACCTATTCGGTTGGCAGCCCGGAGTTCGTCGCACTTGAGCTTTATGTAATGTCGCGCGGCAACGGTCTTTCGATCGAAGGCCCGTCCGTTCGCAACTAAGTTCCTTTAGGCCCGCGCATTGGTTTGTGCGGGCCTTTCTTTCATTTGATACATTCAGCTTTACGCATGTGTAGGGCTGTTAACCAACAGGATAGCACAATGATCTCACGCAGGGATTTCTTGCAGGCCAGCATGGCCGCCAGCGCAATCTACGGCGCATCAGGCTTCGGCGAATGGGGTAAATTGGCCGCGCAGCAGGCGTTGACGCAAGATCAACTGCTTGAGTTTGATACATTCGGAAATGTGTCGCTGATCCACGTGACAGACATCCACGCACAGTTGAAACCGATCTACTTCCGCGAGCCCGAGATAAACCTTGGTGTCGGCGGTAACAAAGGTGCCGTTCCGCACATTACAGGCGCGGATTTCCGTCGTGCCTACGGTATTGAGGATGGAAGTCCGTCCGCTTATGCGCTGACTTACAACGATTTTTCCGCATTGGGGCAGGCCTACGGCAAGATGGGTGGCATGGATCGCGTGTCCACAGTCGTTAATCAGATCCGCGCGGCGCGCCCTGATGCGCTGCTTTTGGATGGTGGTGATACATGGCACGGGTCCTACACCTGCTATCACACCGAAGGTCAGGACGTCGTGAACGTCATGAACATGCTGAAACCCGACGCGATGACGTTCCACTGGGAATTCACCTTGGGCAGCGGTCGGGTGCGTGACATCGTGAACGATTTGCCGTTCGCAGCGCTTGGCCAGAACATTTTCGACAGTGAATGGGACGAACCAGCTGAGGATTTCGCGCCGTATAAGTTCTTTGAACGCGGCGGCGTTAAGATCGCTGTCATCGGTCAAGCCTTCCCCTATATGCCAATCGCCAACCCGGGTTGGATGTTCCCGGAGTATTCTTTCGGTATTCGTGATCAGCGCATGCAGGAAATGGTCAATGAAGTGCGTGCAGCAGGGGCCGAGCTGGTCGTTTGCCTGTCTCACAACGGGTTTGACGTAGACAAAGCCATGGCGGGTCGTGTCACAGGGATCGACGTGATCCTTGCAGGGCATACACATGACGCGCTTCCAGAACCCGTGTTAGTCGGTGACACGATCATCATTGCGTCAGGCTCTAACGGCAAATTCGTCAGCCGCGTCGACCTCGACGTGCGCGATGGCAAGATGATGGGCTTCCGCCACAAGCTGATCCCGATCTTCAGTGATGTGATCGAACCAGACGCCGAAGTCACCGCCGTCATCGACGAACAGCGCGCGCCTTATGAGGCAGAACTGTCAGAGGTTCTTGGTCGAACCGCTGATGACACAACGCTGTACCGTCGCGGTAATTTCAACGGGTCATGGGATGATCTGATCTGTGACGCGCTTATCAATGAACGCGAGGCCGACATTGCGATGTCGCCTGGTGTGCGTTGGGGGCCATCCATTATGCCGGGTCAGGACATCACGCGTGAAGATCTTTGGAATGTCACCTCCATGACCTATCCAAACGCGTATCGCACTGAAATGACAGGTGAATTCATTCATACGATCCTCGAAGATGTGGCAGATAATCTGTTCAACGAAGACCCGTATTACCAGCAGGGCGGCGACATGGTCCGCATTGGTGGCATGGGTTACCGGATCGATATCAATAAACCCATCGGTGAGCGTGTCAGCAATCTGACGCTGCTGAAAACCGGTGACTCTATTGACCCCTCCAAGACCTACATGGTCGCGGGATGGGCGTCCGTCAACGAAGGCACAGAAGGCCCGCCGATCTGGGATGTCGTTGAAAATTATATCAAAAATCAAGGCACCGTGAGTGTGGCACCGAATACGAGTGTCGACGTGGTGGGTGCATAAGGAGAGCAATGAACATGGATGACTTCGCAAAAACATCCCGACGCGCGTTCCTGCGCGGCTCTGCGGCGGTGGCTGCAGGGACAGTGGCGGGGAAGGCGGCAGCGCAAGACGCCCCTGATCCGCTGATCACAGAACTGCAAGACTGGGCCACCTTTACCGGCTACGGCGTTGATGAAACGCCATACGGGCTGCCGATTAAATATGAAGACGACGTTGTGCGCCGTAATGTGGCATGGCTGACGGCGTCTCCGATCTCGTCGATCAATTTCACACCGATCCACGCGCTTGAGGGCACGATCACACCGCAGGGCTGTGCGTTTGAACGTCATCACTCTGGGGCGATTGAATTGACGAAGGACGATTATCGTTTGATGATCAACGGCTTGGTGGATCGTCCTTTGGTGTTTACGTATGCCGATCTAGAACGTCTGCCGCGTGAAAACCACGTGTATTTCTGTGAATGTGCGGCCAACACCGGTATGGAATGGGCGGGCGCACAGCTAAACGGCGCGCAGTTCACCCACGGCATGATCCACAACATGGAATACACAGGTGTTCCACTGCGCGCATTGCTTGCCGAAGCGGGCCTGGATGCAGCAGGCGATCTGTCTGACAAATGGGTCTACGTCGAAGGCGCCGATGCGTCGTCCAACGGCCGTTCTATTCCCATGGAAAAAGCTTTGGATGACGTCCTCGTTGCATTCAAAGCCAACGGCGAGGCTTTGCGTATGGAGCACGGCTACCCGGTTCGCCTCGTCGTGCCTGGTTGGGAAGGCAACATGTGGGTCAAATGGCTCCGCCGGATTGAAATCACCGATGCTGCCGTAGAAAGCCGCGAAGAGACATCGAAATACACCGACGTTTATGAAGACGGTACAGCACGTAAATGGACTTGGGAAATGGATGCGAAATCCGTTGTCACATCGCCAAGCCCGCAAATGCCGATCACACATGGCACAGGGCCGTTGGTCATTTCTGGCCTTGCGTGGTCCGGCCATGGCAAAATCACCCGAGTGGATGTGTCAATTGATGGCGGGGTAAACTGGCAGACGGCACGTCTAGGAAAACAGGGCGATACCAAAGCCTTGACCCGTTTCTACCTCGACATTGAGTGGGATGGCAGCCCGATGTTCCTGCAATCGCGCGCGATTGATGAAACAGGCTACGTCCAACCGACCAAAGAAGCACTGCGCGAAGCGCGCGGTGAAAATTCTGTCTATCACAACAATTGCATCCAGACTTGGTATGTAAACGAAGAAGGGGTCGCCGAGAATGTCGAAGTCTCTTAATCTGTTTGTCCCCGCACTCGGTGGCACCGCACTCATCGTCGGGGTCGCTTACGGCGTCGCAACAAAGAACTATGGTGTGCAAACCATTGAAAACCTTGAAGCACAGCTGGCATCCAGCCAAGCGGGTGCTGAAACGGCCTCTGCAAACGTTCGGGCGGCTGACGAAGAGATTGCGCAGCTTTTAGCGGAACGCGATGCGTTGCAAGCCGCTGTCGCAAGCGGTGGTGGGCTAACACAGCCAGCACCTGCGTCCGATGCACCGTTCAACCTTGGTCGCGAAGCGTTGCCAGAAGAAATCGCTGCATGGGACGTTGATGTTCTTCCGGATGGTCGCGGATTGCCTGTTGGTAGTGGCGATGTTTGGACGGGCGAAGAAGTCTTTGTTGAACAATGCGCCTCGTGCCACGGTGATTTCGCGGAAGGGTCCGGCAATTGGCCTGTTCTTGCTGGCGGTTTCGGAACCTTAGCCGATGAAGACCCAGTAAAAACCGTAGGGTCTTACTGGCCGTATCTGTCCACCGCGTTTGATTACATCAACCGTTCCATGCCGTTTGGCGCCGCAGGGACACTGTCAGCTGACGATACATATGCGATCGTTGCCTACATCCTTTATTCCAACGACATGGTTGATGACGATTTCGTTCTCAGCAACGAGACGTTCTTTGACGTTGAAATGCCCAACGCAGGCGGCTTCGTTTTGGATGACCGTGCAGAACTGGAATACGCACACTGGAGCGCCGAGCCTTGCATGAGCGATTGTAAGGACCCGGTAGAAATCACAATGCGCGCCTCTGTCGTGGATGTGACGCCAGAAACCGAGGAAGAAGCCTCTGCCGAGCATTCAATGGCAGAGCCGGAAGCCGAGATGACGGCTGACGCCCCCCAAGAGGCCGAAGTTGTTGAAGCTGCTGCCGATCCTGAACTGATCGAGGCGGGCCAAGGCGTGTTCCGTCAGTGCCAGTCTTGCCACGAAATTGGGACAGGCGCATCTGACCGCACGGGCCCACAGCTCAACGGGATTATCGGGCGCACAATCGGTGGTGTTGATGGCTTCCGGTATTCCAATGTTTTCAAGGATGCCGCCGAAGCAGGTGACGTTTGGACTGCAGAAGCGCTTGACGCGTACCTTGCCGATCCACGAGCCGCGATGCCTGGCACTAAGATGTCGTTCCGTGGGCTTCGCAATCCAGAAGACTACGCTGCACTGTTGGCCTATCTTCAAAGCGCCGGTGCTGAATGACGGAACTGCGTATTACAACAGCTTTGATTGTCGCCCTCTCAACAGGGGCGACAATCGCACATGCAGAGGCCGGGGGGGACGCTGAACGGGGTGCCACTCTGTTTCGCCAGTGTTCAGGGTGTCATCAGGTTGGTGAAGGCGCAGTAAATCGCGTTGGGCCGCATCTGAATGGTATTTTCGACCGACCTGCAGCTGAATCCGAGGGGTTTCGTTATTCTAACGGTCTGCAACGGGCGGCGGCTGGTGGTCTGGTTTGGAACTACGAGTCATTGGATGCTTATATCCAAGACCCGCGTGCCTTGGTGTCACAAACGCGAATGAGTTTTCGTGGCATGGATGATCAGCAAGAGCGTGACGATGTTCTCGCATATTTGCGCCTTTACTCAGACAACCCACAAGACATTCCGGAATCTGCACCAACGGCTGTGGCCGTTGACCATGAAGTCGCGCCAGAAATCCTCGCGATTGTCGGGGATCCTGCGTACGGCGAATACCTGTCGGGGGAGTGCACGTCTTGCCATCAAGCAAGCGGAGCAGCGACAGGTATTCCAAGTATCACACATTGGCCGGCAGAGGATTTCGTTGTCGCGATGCATGCCTACAAGGGTGGAGTTCGTGCGCATCCCGTTATGCAAATGATGGCCCAGCGGCTCAGCAACGAAGAGATTGCGGCGCTTGCCGCATATTTTGAAGACGTCGACTAGAACGGCGTCACATAAGGGAGGAAACTATGAAATTTAACAGACGCGCCTTTATTGGCACGGCGGCGGCAACTGCGGGTACTCTCGCTGCGCCGACGTTCGCCCGTGCAGATGGTCACGGTAAACCGCGTGTGGTTGTTGTTGGCGGGGGCGCGGGAGGCGCCACGGCTGCACGCTACATCGCAAAAGACAGCAACGGTGAAATCGACGTTACGCTCATTGAGCCAACACGTGCCTATTATACCTGCTTCTTCTCGAACCTGTACCTTGGCGGTTTCCGCGAGATCGACAGCTTGGGCCATTCCTACGGCACACTGGCATCCACGGGTATCAACGTTGTGCATGATTGGGCGACTGGAGTTGACCGCGATGCCAAGACAGTGACAACAGCAGGGGGCTACACGATCCCTTACGACCGTTTGATCCTGTCCCCGGGCATCGACTTTGTTGATGGTGCGGTTGCAGGTTGGGACGTGAGCGCGCAGAACGCGATGCCACATGCCTATAAGGCTGGTTCACAAACTGAACTGCTGAAATCGCAGATCGAAGCAATGCCAGCTGGCGGCACGTATGCGATGGTTGCGCCGCCAAATCCGTTCCGTTGCCCTCCTGGACCATATGAGCGGATCAGCATGGTCGCGCACCTCCTGAAAGAGATCAATCCAACGGCCAAGATCCTGATCGCGGACCCGAAGGAAAACTTCTCCAAGCAGGGGCTTTTTGAGGAAGGTTGGAACAAGCACTACGCAGGCATGATCGAACGGGTCGGGCCGGACTTTGGTGGCGCCGACGTCGAAGTTGATCCAGCAGCCATGACGCTAAGCATTGATGGTGATGTGAACAATGTAGACGTTTGTAACGTGATCCCAGCCATGAAGGCCGGCAAAATTGCGGATATCGCAGGCATTACTGAGGGCAACTGGGCACCAGTAAACGCGGCTGACTTGTCTTCAAAGATGGATGAAAACATCCACGTATTGGGCGATGCTTGTGCGCAAGGCGATATGCCAAAATCAGGCTTCTCTGCCAATTCTCAGGCAAAAGTCTGTGCCAATGCTGTGCGCGGTGCACTGACTGGGTCCACTGTGTTCCCGGCACGTTTCGCTAACACATGCTGGTCGCTGATCGACACCAATGACGGTGTCAAAGTCGGCGCGACCTATGAAGCCACCGACGAGAAGATCGCCAAGGTTGACGGTTTCATCTCTGAGACGGGTGAAAGCTCTGATGTGCGTCAGGCAACTTACGAGGAATCCGTAGGTTGGTATGACGGCATTACAGCCGACATGTTCGGCTAGGGCCAAAAAAGTGGGTCGGACCCTGATCTAGATCAAGGTTCGGCCCAACCCAGTGATTTAGCGTTCCTTAACGCCACAAGGGAGGACCTCATGAAAAACCTAATTATTGCAGCATGTCTGACTGCGGCCGGCACTATGGCTGTCGCAGAAGAGTCCACATATTACACATTTGACGGGTCTTTTGGTGATGCGACGTTCTCGGTTGAAAATGCGATTATCGGGCAGGGGTTGGTTATTGATTACGTCAGCCATACCGGTGAGATGCTGAACCGAACTGGCGAAGACGTCGGTAGCGACATTGTGTTGTTCACTGAGGCCGATATTTTTGTGTTCTGTTCCGCGTCGTTGTCCCGTGAAGTGATGGAAGCGGACCCAATGAACATTGCGCATTGCCCTTACGGTATCTTTGTTGCCGAACGCGATGGCGAAGTCATGATTGGCTATCGGAATTACCCCGAAGGCGAGATGCAGAAAGTGCAATCCCTTCTAGATGAAATCGTACAAGACGCCTTGGGCGGCTAAGCTAAGCGCATAGGATTGATATGAACTACACTGGATTTTTTCGCGCCGAACTTGACGCTTTGCGCGACGAAGGCAACTACCGCGTTTTCGCTGATTTAGAACGTGAACGTGGGGCATTCCCCAAGGCAGTAAACCGCGACGGCGAAGAAAAGCGTGACGTCACCATCTGGTGTTCAAACGACTACCTTGGCATGGGGCAGCATCCCGATGTTTTGGACGCGATGCACAACGCGCTGAATACCGTCGGCGCTGGGGCAGGCGGAACACGCAATATTTCTGGCACAACCCACCACCACGTTCTGTTGGAACGTGAACTGGCGGATTTGCACGGCAAGGATGCAGCGTTGCTGTTCACCAGCGGCTATGTATCCAACTGGGCGGCCCTTGGAACGCTTGCGGCCCGTATCCCGAACTGTCTGGTTCTGTCGGATGCGCTAAACCATGCCTCAATGATCGAAGGCATTCGTCATTCCAAGGCAGACCGTCAGGTTTGGCGTCACAATGACCTTGAGCACCTAGAGGAGCTGCTGGCAGCACAGCCTTTGGACCGACCCAAACTGATCGCCTTTGAATCCGTCTATTCGATGGATGGTGACATCGCCCCGATCAAAGAAATTTGCGATCTCGCCGATCGTTACAATGCCATGACTTATCTTGATGAAGTTCACGCCGTTGGCCTTTACGGCCCTCATGGCGGGGGCGTTGCCGAAGAGCGCGGCCTGATGGATCGTTTGACCGTCATTGAGGGCACTTTGGGCAAGGCGTTCGGTGTTATGGGCGGCTATATCGCGGCCTCTACTGAACTGTGCGACTTTGTGCGGTCCTTCGCGAGCGGGTTCATCTTTACCACGGCTTTACCGCCTGCTGTTGCGGCTGGTGCTGCGGCGTCAGTACGTCACCTAAAGGCAAGCGCGACCGAGCGTGCGGATCAAAAACGCAAAGTAGCGGAAGTCCGCGCGCGTCTAGAAGCCGCAGGTATTCCCCATATCGACAACCCAAGCCACATCATTCCTGTGATGGTCGGTGATCCAGTGAAATGTAAGTTCCTGTCTGACGTACTGATGCGCGATCACGGCATTTACATCCAGCCTATCAACTACCCGACCGTTCCAAAGGGCACAGAAAGGCTGCGTATCACGCCGTCACCCGTGCACAGTGCGCAAGACATAGATCATCTGATCGCAGCGCTTGAGGACCTTTGGGGACAGTGTCAGTTGGCGCGTATACCAATGGCCGCGCAATAGACATTTTACCTTAACTAACGGCGTTAATAATTTGTATTACAATTGCAATTGGTGACTAAAGGTACGCAATGGAAAACCTTTTGGAAACCTACGGTGAAGGCCCCGTACTGCTGGCAGTCGGGGCTTTGGTCGGCCTCCTGTTTGGAGCAGCGGCCCAGCATTCGCGGTTTTGCCTGCGTGCGGCGACCGTTGAAGTTGCAGACGCAACACCGGGCCCAAGGTTGAGCATCTGGTTCATCTCCTTTGCAGCAGCGGTCTTTTCTGTCCAGTTCGCAATCGCCATGGGCTGGCTGCGGGTGAGTGACGCGCGTCAGCTGGCGAACGTCGGTAGCTTGTCGGGGGCTATCATTGGTGGGCTTATGTTTGGCGCTGGCATGATCCTCGCACGGGGGTGCGCAAGTCGTCTGTTGGTGTTGTCCGCGACAGGGAACTTGCGGGCCATCGTGACTGGTTTGGTTCTGACAATCGTGGCACAGGCGTCATTGACGGGTATTTTGGCACCATCTCGTGAAGCGTTGTCCAGTATGTGGCAAGTTCCCGGAGGAGAAGCGCGCGACATGTTGAACTTGCTAGGCCTCGGCGCAGGGGCGGCAGCCACCATTGGCGCGGTCGCACTGGTCGCAGCTGTTTGGTTCGCACGGCGATCGCACGTCCGCCTGTCCCATATGATTGCGGCCGCGCTTGTCGGATTTGCCGTCGCGTTGGGCTGGATCGGCACTTATTGGGTCGCGCAGTCATCTTTCGAAGTAGTGCCAATTACGTCAGTGACCTTCACCGGACCGTCAACGGATACGCTCATGGGGCTTGTCGCTGCGCGTGACATGCCCATGGGTTTTGGCGTGGGGTTGGTATTGGGCGTGTTCGCGGGGGCAGGGTTTACGGCGCTGCTGACTGGCGAATGGAAACTCCAACGCTTCGGCGCTGACACACCGATGGAACTTTACCTGATTGGGGCCGCACTTATGGGATTTGGCAGCATGCTTGCAGGCGGATGCGCAGTCGGAGCAGGAATGTCTGGCGGGGCAATTTTTGCGCTTACGGCGTGGGTCGCTGTGCTTTGCATGTGGCTGGGCGCCATGGCGACCCGTCGCTTGATGCAGACAACGGCCCTACGTCGCACCGCCTAGCTGTCCTGCACAAACCGGAAGGCATCGCCCATCCGTTCCACTCGACCAATTCCGTTTCCCGCAAGGTGGAACCCCAAAACTTGCATTTGTTCTGTTGCCAGTTGGTCTAGCAGCGCGACCCGTGTCGCAGCACCCATGTCGCCATCTTGGTCGGACCCGGAAATCAAAGCGGGATGTTCAAACGCCATGTGATGGTTGCCGATGCAATCGCCCAATACCATCAGCGCATTAGGGCCATTGCGTATTTCGAACGCCATATGACCCGGCGTGTGGCCGAACGTGGCACGTGCTGCGACACCAGAAATAACCTCATCACCGTCATTGAAGAACGTGATGTTATCCTCGATACGCGCAAGTCGGCGTGCCGCGCCAACCGCGAAAGTGGTACGCCCGCTGTCAATTGTGTCCACGGTGTTCGGATCGGTCCAATAGTCCCATTCCTTTTGGCCGATCATGTAAGTCGCGTTCGGGAACAGAAGGTCGTCAAAATCATCAACCAAACCCCAAATATGATCGGGATGGGCGTGGGTGAAAATGACATCGGTGATGTCTTCGGGGTAAAGGCCCGCCGCATCCAGCGCGTCAAGGATAAACCCAGCCGAGGACATGAATTCTGATCCAGCACCCACATCAAATAACACGTTGCGATCACCCGTTTGGAGCAAGGTAACATTACATGGCGGCGTAAGTACTTCCGTCAGCCCGTATTGTTCACGTAGGGGCGCAAGCGTCTCCTCGGGCACGTGATCAAAGATCATGCCTGCGGGAAGGGTTAGATTGCCGTCAGAGATCGATGTGATCTTGTTTTCACCAATCATTGTCTGGCTGAACGCTGGGCTTGCAAACAAGCTCGCTGCACCAAGGGTCGTGAACTGTCGTCTCGTAAGGGTCATACTGCGTCCTCCCACACATTCTGAATAATGAATGTGTAGTGGGGATGCAGGTTTAGGTCAATGTCAGGTGGCGAGTTCTTTGGCGGCATCGAATTGGGACAAGAATACTTTACCAGTCAGTTCTGATAAGAAATGCCCACCTTCCAACCTGTCCATGACGGGGCCTTTGACCTCGGAAAGGTGCAGTTTGACGTCCATCTCATTGAGCGCTTCGTTGATCGCCTCAAGGGATTCCAACGCGCTGAAATCGATCTCATTTATCGCAGCGCATTGCAGGATCACGTGACGGATGCCTTTGTCGCCCGCAACGCGGTTGTGGATCTTGTTTTCAAGATAGCGTG
Organism: Octadecabacter algicola; assembly: GCF_021532625.1. Lineage (GTDB taxonomy): Bacteria > Pseudomonadota > Alphaproteobacteria > Rhodobacterales > Rhodobacteraceae > Octadecabacter > Octadecabacter algicola. The sequence continues at coordinate 807,664 of NZ_JAKGAR010000001.1, read as the reverse complement.
CGTTCGCAAAATAAAGACTCTCGTCTACCCGTAGGGTTACAACACTTGGATCGGTGATGACGTCATGACGAAGAATATTGCGGTAGTGTTCAGTGCCCGGGACTTGGCCCACCTCGGCAATATGGGGGCGTGATGTCTTATAAAGGTGCAGCAGGATCGACAGGCCAACACCAACAGAAACGCCAACTTCTACACCAACCAAGAGGGTCATCAGGATCGTCGCTAGTACCGCTGCGAAGTCCGCCTTTGAGTAGTCCCAACTGCGTTTCAAGATTGAGAAATCCACGAGGCTGAGCACGGCGACAATGATTGTCGCAGCCAATGTTGCCTTGGGCAGGAAATAAATCAACGGCGTCAGGGCCAGAGCGGCGATTGCCAAACCAATGGCGGTAAAGGCACCAGCGGCAGGTGTTTCAGCACCGGCATCGAAGTTCACCACAGAACGGGAGAACCCGCCCGTTACAGGGAAGCCGCCCGTCAGGGATGCGCCGATGTTGGCCGCACCAAGCCCGATGAGTTCTTGGTCAGGATCAATGCGCTGACGTTTTTTGGCCGCAAGGGTTTGCGCCACAGAGATCGATTCAACGAAGCCGATAATGGAAATCAAGAATGCAGGCACAAGCAGCTGACCGATCAGGGCCGGTGAGAATGAGGGGAGGGTCAATGGCGGGAGGCTTTGAGGGACTTCACCAACGATTTTGACGCCAAAGTTCGCCAAGCCGAACAGCCAAACTGCGAGGGTGGTAACTACAACAACGGCTACGGGTCCCGTCTTGACCAGCACACCAGTCAATCCGCTGGAAAGGCCAATGCGAACCAGAAGAGGTTTCAGCCCGCTGCGCACCCAAAACAGGAAGCCCGTTGCGAGGACACCGATAATCGTGGTGATCCAGTTGATTTCTGGCAGGTGGGCAACCAATGACACCACGATATCAAGCAGGTTGTGACCATGTGCATCAATCCCGAGGATATGCTTGAGCTGGCTGGCAGCGATGATGATCCCCGAGGCGGTGATAAACCCAGCAATGACAGGGTGAGACAGGAAGTTCGCAATAAACCCGAGCCGGAAAAGCCCCATTGCCAACAAGATGATGCCCGACAATGCCGCCAGAGACAGCGCAGCAACGCCGTAACCCATGGTGCCTTGCTCGACGATGTTGCTAAGCGCTGCGGCCGTCATTAACGAAACAACGGCAACAGGCCCAACAGCCAAAGCGCGGCTGGTTCCAAACACCGCATATAGCAGGATCGGAACGATCGACGCGTAGAGACCTGCTTCGGCAGGCAAACCCGCCAAAAGTGCATAGGCCAACGACTGTGGGATCAGCATGATCGTAACGATCAAGGCCGCAACAAGGTCATTGGACAGGGCAGAACGATCATAGGTCCGCCCCCATGTTAAAATGGGGAAGTAGCGTGTCAGATCAGGTTTCATGATGTGCTCGGTAGATTGCTGGCCGCCGCATGAGCACGGAGGCCGGATTTGATTTTACTTGGCGACGATTTTTTCGGGTTTCGCCATCCATTCACGGCCCTTCAGCATGCCTTTCCAATAGATCGGAGGCAGCATCTTTTCTTTTAGGAACCACGCCGCGCGGCTTGGCTTCGTGCCGTCTACGATGAACTTTGGAAAGCTCGGGAGCATAACGCCGCCGTAGCCGAATTCAGCCAAGACGATCTTGCCGCGTTCAACCGTGAGCGGGCAGGAGCCATAGCCGTTGTATTGCGCAACAGGGTTGCCGCCGTTGATGTCCGAAATGACATTGTCAGCCACAACAGGCGCCTGAATGCGCGCTGCCGCTGCGGTTTTTGCATTCGGCGCGTTCATCACATCACCCAAGGACCAGACGTTGTCATAGGTCTTGTGGCGCAGTGTGGCTTGATCGACATCGACCCAGCCGCCTGCATCGGCCAAAGGCGAAACGCGGATAAAGTCAGGCGCTGTCTGCGGTGGGCAGACATGCATCATGTCAAACTCCATCTCGACACGCTCAACTGGAGTGTCCGGCTTGGAGACATCAAACCATGCCTTCTTGGCGGCGCCATCAACTGCTACAAGGTTGTGGAAGAAGTTCAGCGAGGCGTCATATTTTTCGACGTATTCCATCAAGGCTGGAACATAATCCTTTACCCCGAACAGCACGCCACCCGCATTGTTGAACTGAATGTCGATGTTGTTCAGAACGCCGCGGCGATGCCATGCGTCACCGGACAAATACATCGCTTTTTGGGGTGCGCCGGCGCATTTGATTGGCATCGGTGGCTGCGTAAAGATCGCGCGACCTTCTTTCATGCCCTCCACGAGCTTCCACGTGTAAGGTGCTAAATCGTAACGATAATTCGATGTCACGCCGTTCTGACCAAGTGTTTCGACAAGGCCCTCGATCTTGTTCCAATCCAGCTTGATACCAGGACAGACGATCAGGCGATCATATTTCACCACTCGGCACCCATCCAAAACTACAGCATTGTTTTCCGGTTCAAACGCGGCAACCGCTGATTTGATCCAGTGAACGCCCTTTGGGATCAGGGACCCCAAGGTGCGGGATGTATCTTCGGGGTCAAAAATACCACCTCCTACCATTGTCCAGCCGGGCTGGTAGTAGTGAATGTCAGCAGGGTCGATGATAGCGATTTCAAGCTCCGGCTTACGGGACTTCAGGCTGGCGGCCGCGGCAATGCCGCCAGCACCGGCCCCAACGATCACGACGCTATAACTTGCGTCGCCTGTATCAGTTGGCGTTTTGCCGCCATTGACGATGCGGCGCACAACGCCGCCCATGTCATAGCCAGCACCTTTGGTTGCCGCGAGAATGTCAGCAACGCTGCGTTGTTCAGCTTGTGACAAGGACCACAACGTCGCGGATCGCGTACCAGTTCGGCAATAGGCAAGCACCGGGCCGGGCAGGGTGTTCATTGCGGTGTCAAAGTCCGAAGCATCATCGTCGGACACTTTACCTGCAACGATTGGAAGATAAGCAGCCTCAAGCCCCAGCTTTTTGGCGGCCTTAGAAATCTCTTCAAAGGTTGGCTGGTCTGCGCCTTCGCCGTCGGGACGGTTGCAGATGACTGCACGGTATCCGGCGTCTTTGATCGCCTTAAGATCGGACGGCAAGATTTGCGGGCTGACCGACAGGGTCGCCGTAAGGGTTCTGAGGTCCATAATGTTTACCTTCCGGTTCGTTTCAAACGTCTTCGTTGCCAACCATGGGGCCCGAGACAAGTTTTGCGCTGTAGGCTTTTTCACCCAAGCGTTCGATCAATTCGAGCTGAAGCTCGAGCCACGCTTTATGGCCTTCTTCATCAAGAGCGATGGTTTCAAACAAGGTGCGTGTGCCGACGTCATTCTCGTCATAGGCCTGCCTTGCAGCCTTGAGGTAGAACTCCACAGCTTCTGTTTCGTCCGCCAAATCGGCCTTAAACATCTCAATCAAGTTGCCTGCGCGTTTGGGCGGGTTCGAAAAGGCAATCTCCGGATCACCCTTCAGAAACAGGATACGTTCGATGAACAGGTCAGAGTGGCCGATTTCCTCGGCTTGCTCTTCGCGCATCTTCGTTGCCAGTTTATCAAGGCCCCAATCGTCGAGCACATGCGCATGGAGCTGATATTGATGAGACGCAGTCATCTCCATCTGAAGTGCTTTGTTGAGATTTTCGATCGTTGTACTGTTTGTCATATCGAGTCTCCTTTAGAGCTTGGGATCAGAGCGCGTTGACCGGAACTTTGAGCATCGGGTTACCGTCTTCATCCGTTGGAACTTCGCCAGCACGCATGTTCACCTGCAGGGACGGGATGATCAGCCTTGGCATGGCCAGCTGGGCATCGCGCTCAGTGCGGAACTTGATGAAATCTTCGCGGGTTTTGTCGCCACCAACGTGGATGTTTTCCGCTTTTTGCTGTGCAACAGTGGTTTCCCACTCGATCGCGCGACCGTTCGGGCCATAGTCGTGGCACATGAACAGGCGTGTTTCATCCGGTAAGGACAGAACCTTCATGATGCTATCATAAAGCGTGGCCGCATCACCGCCCGGGAAATCCGCACGCGCAGAACCGCCATCAGGCATGAACAATGTGTCACCCGCAAAGGCCGCATCACCAACTACATGCACCATGCATGCGGGTGTGTGACCCGGCGTATACATTGCGAACGCCTGCATCGATCCGATCATATAAGTGTCGCCGTCTTTGAACAGCGCATCAAATTGGGATCCGTCGCGTTCAAATTCGGTGCCTTCGTTGAAGACTTTGCCGAATGTTTCTTGCACGACCATGATTTTTTCACCGACGCCGATTTTGCCGCCGAGTTTGGATTGCAGGTAGGGGGCCGCGCTTAGGTGGTCAGCGTGGACGTGCGTTTCGATGATCCAGTCCACAGTCAGGCCGCGGGAATTGATTTCTTCGATCAGGCGGTCGGCTGCTTCATACGTGATCCGGCCCGCAGCGTAATCGATATCCATGACGCTATCGACGATGGCGCAATGATCGCTGTTTGGGTCTTTCACGATGTAGGTAATCGTGTTGGTCATTTCGTCAAAATGTGCCGAAACATCAGGTTTGACGGACAGGTCGATTGGATAAGTCATTTTCAGTTTCTCCATTTTAAGTCTAGCGGGCAGCACTGTTATCTAGTGGCTGATCCCGCGTTCCATCATCATTTCGTGCACCGCTTGCATGCCGTGATCGGACATTGCGGTCACTTCGGCGGCGTGTGTCTGTAGGGCCGCCACTATCTCTGGATCTTCTGATGTCTGAGTAATGATCAAACCATCGTCGGTCATCTCGATATAAGAAAGGATCCGGTCCCCACGCAGAAAGAAGATATCCAGCGTAGGGCTTTGTATTCTGATCTTTGGGTCGTCCATCTGGCCGACCCGATCAATCATGCCAACGGCGTGGTTCACCAAGTGATCCATCACGGTCTGGTCCGAAGAACGCGTGACCGTACGGATGCCATTTGGCAAGTTTTCGACTTCGCGCGTGATCGTGTCAAAGTTGCGAAACAGCACCTCAAGTTCTGCACTTTCCTGCGGGCTGGCGTTTTCGCCGCGCAATCCTGGCATCGTGACCTCATCATGACCTGCGCCATCATGCACATGATTGTTCATCATGCGGTCGTGATGCCTTGCAGCTTGGTCTGACGAGGCAAGATGAGCCCCGCCAAGACCTAGACCAACGACGGCCACCAAAGCAGCGCCATTGCGAACGGGGCTGTTGGTGAGCCAGTTCATCACGCGGCCTGTTTGGTTGTATTCATGGATTGCAGCGCCTTGGCTGCGAATATCCCAGCGACAAGCGCTGCCATGAAGATCAGGACGTTGTTGTTGCCAGTGCCAATCGCGGGCAGGGCGCCACCCGGGCAGAACCCGGCAATTCCCCAGCCAACCCCAAACAAGGCCGAGCCACCGATCAGCTTAGCATCAAGGTCGCTGCGTGTTGGCAACATAAACCGTTCGGACATGATCGGTGCAGGACGCTTGAGCACAAAGCGGTAGCCGATAAAGGCAACAACCACAGCGCCCCCCATGACGAATGCAAGGCTTGGGTCCCAAGTGCCTGCAAAGTCAAAGAAGTTCAGCACCTTGGCAGGGTTTGCCATGCCGGAAATCGAAATCCCGATGCCAAAAACCAAACCGATCAAATAAACAGTAATCATACGCATGGGTTATGCTCCTAGGACGTGACGGATCACATAGACGGTGATCGCAGTCGTAATCATAAAGGTGATGGTCGCTGCGATTGAGCGGGGCGAAAGCCGCGCCATGCCGCAGACGCCGTGACCAGACGTACAGCCAGCCCCGAACGTCACGCCGATGCCGACAAGAAAGCCTCCAACAACAAGCATGAGCGTCGAAACGGGCACCTGAACCGCAGGCATGCTGCCGGTAACCAGCATCACAGCAAGAGGGCCGCTGACCATTCCAGCCAGAAGCGCCGCGCGCCAAGACCAATCGGACATACTGGAGGGCTGCATGAATCCCGCAAGAATACCGGTTGCGCCCATGATGCGCCCGACGGTTGCCATCAGCAGAACTGACGCAAGGCCAATCAGGACACCGCCACCAAGGGATTGAAAAGGTGTGAATGCAGTTTCAATCATCGCTGGCACGTCCGAATGCCGAAGATGCGGTACAGCGGGCAAAACCGCATGGAAGCCGTTGCAAGCATCACGATGCCAACAATCACTGAGATGACAGTCGCGGGTGTGGATGCAAAAAGGGCCATCCCACTTACGAATGGGGCCAAGACCAAGACAACGCCTAGGACGAAGCGGAATACACGATCAATCGTGCCAATATTTGCGGTCATTTTGTATTCTCCTACAGATGTTTGATTCTGAATAGCAGGAGTCGCTTCTGGCAACGGTGATATTGTCACCAAGCGTACAAAAAACTTTAAATGTTATGTTTGGCCAAGCGTTTTAGTTGGTCCACATCCAATAGGGTAACACTGCCGCGTGCTTGATCGATCCAGCCTCGACGATGAAATTCTTGCAACTGGCGCGACACGACTTCACGCGCAGTGCCAAGTTCGACGGATAGTTTTTGGTGGGTCGTTTTTACCACGTCGTCGCTTCCGGCAAGGCTAAGCAACCTGTCGGCTAGACGAACATCGATCCGTTGAAATGCAACCTCGTCGATCATGCGGAACAGATCGGTGATGCGTTTAGAAAAGGCCGCGAACACAAAATCCCTAAATGACTTTGATTGCGCCACAAGATCATCAAAGACATCGCGCGGAACGGCTGCTGCTTGAACAGGGGTCTCTGTAATGCCGTCCGCTGCGTAATCTTCATAAGCCAAAAGGCAAGCCGTCGTCAGAACGCAGCTTTGACCTGCTTGAATGCGGTATAGGACGATTTCATGCCCCGTTTCGGACACCTGTTGTACCCGAACCGTGCCATCTAAAAGAAACAACATGTTCTCGGGTGAGTTCTTGGGCCCGAACAAGGTTACGCCTTCGGGTACGTCGATGATCACACTGCGGTTCGTTAAGAGCTGTTTTACGGACGGTTCCAGCCGCGATAAGCCAGGGAAGCGTTCCACCCAATCCGTTTGAGCATCCATTATTGAGCAACCTTTTGATCCGGTGTTTCAAGCGGGGCTATCCGATCAAGCAACTGCCCCTTGTTAGCGGAAATATCCGCAATCGTAAGATCATCCAAGACGGCCATGAATGCGGCGGTAGCCTCTTGTAATTTGCGCGACAAAATACAAACACCCCTTAAGACACAGGTGTTTTTCTCAGGATTAAAACATTCGACCACGTCAAGCGGGCCTTCGGTGATCCGCACAACATCACCGACGACGATTTCGGTTGGCGCCCGCGCCAACCGAAACCCGCCGCCACGCCCCCTGACCGTTTCAAGATAGCCAGACTTGCCAAGTTCATGGACGATCTTTGTGATATGAGGCCGAGAAAGAGAATGGATCGTAGCAACGTCATCCACACGCACAAGATTAGGGGATTTAATCGCCGCGAGCTGAAGCGCGCGCAGGGCGTAGTTGGTGTAACTGGTAAGTTTCATAGTGCGTCCTGTTGCAGGCAATAAAGCTATATGAGGGATGTTTCTTTGGCAATCAATCGCTCTCGGAAGAAAGGGTCGCGCCCGCTGAATTCCCATGTTATGAACGCTGCTAGACAAAAACGATCAAGAAAAACAATACGTTCAACTAGGAGACGATCTATGACACTCAAGACAAACCTTCTCAAAGGCGCGGCCGTTGCCGCCCTCATGACGTCCAGCTCTGCTGCCTATGCAGAGTGCGGTGAAGTCACGATTACAGAAATGGATTGGGCATCGTCCGCTGTTGTAACTGCCGTTTCCGCATTCTTGCTTCAGCAAGGCTACGGCTGTGACGTTCAAAAGATCCCGTCCTCTACAGTGACAGCGATCACATCGATCACTGAAACAGGCGAGCCTGACATTCTGACCGAAGTTTGGGCGAACTCCACACCAGCCTATGAAGGCCTGTTGGAAGAAGGGAAGCTGATCGAACTGGCAGACGTTCTGTCCGACGGCGGCGTCGAAGCATGGTGGATCCCTGCATACCTTGCTGAATCCAACCCAGAGCTGACAACATGGGAAGGCATCATCGCTAACCCTGACCTCGTTGGTGGTAAGTTCCACGATTGCCCGTCGGGCTGGGCTTGCGACATCATCAACAACAACAACCTGATCGCCGCTGGCGCAGAGGAAGCTGGCATCGAGCGTTTCCAGCACGGTTCGGGTGAGACGCTGCAGACATCCATCGCGGCTGCATTCGACGAAGAAGCACCATGGTTCGGTTACTACTGGGCGCCGACAGCGGTGCTGGGCAAATACCCAATGGTTGCCGTCGAAGTGCCTGCCTACGACGAAGAAGGCCACACATGTAACGGCGATCCAGACTGCGCGAGCCCTGTGTTCTCTGCGTATCCGGCATCCAAAGTTGTTACAGCTGTTGCGAACGGTTTCCCCGATCGTGAGCCAGAAGCGGCTGCATTGATGGCAAACGTTTCCTTCACCAACGAACAGATGGGTGAAGTTCTCGCATGGCGCTTGGACAATAACGCGTCCTACGATGAGGCTGCGGTCTACTTCCTGACCAACTACAAAGATGTTTGGGCTGACTGGCTGGACGACGCGGCCAAAGAGCGTCTGTCTGCTCTGCTAGACTAAATTACTAAGAGCCCCCCGTCGAAAAATCGGCGGGGGGTTTTGCTTTATCCAGGGGACGGGGACAGCATGGCGTTTTACGATAAATTATTCGAGACCTTAGGTCTGAGCAATTGGTGCGGTGTGGCCGGAGAAGGCGCGCCGTTATCAATGGCGGATTTGATGGCGCAAGCCAGTGGAGACGCGGCATCTGGCCCGTTCTTCCCATTTCCCTCGCTTGATAACCTGAACGAAAGTTGCAGCGCGATCCTTCAATCGCGCGATGTCACAAAAGGTATCGAGGACGGCTTTCTGGCCGCCAAACCTGCTCTAAAATCTGTACTGGACCCGCTGACCCAACCACTCAGCTGGATGCTGGACGGTGCGCTGTGGCTGTTTGAAGCGACCCCATGGTTCATCATGATCCCAGTGTTGGTCGGCATTTCTTGGTATGCGTCGCGATCCAAACCTGTGACGATCTTTGTCTTCGTGGCGATCATGTTGCTAGGGCTGGTGGATCACTATGATGTTGCGATGCAGACGCTATCCATCATCTTTGTCTGTACGACGATATCGGTTCTGCTTGGGGTGCCCATAGGCATCGCTATGTCCAAATCCGATCGATTACAAAAGTTTACTGTCCCTGTGCTCGATCTTTTGCAGACCTTACCGACCTTTGTTTACCTGATCCCGCTGATCTTCTTGTTCTCGGTGACGGAATCCAAGCTCTACGGGATTGCAATTATCCTGTATGCCATCGTGCCAGTGATCCGCCTGACGGACCTTGGTATTCGGCTGGTTGATCAAGACGTGATCGAGGCAGCGGATGCGTTCGGTATGAATTCCAAACAAAAACTGATGCGTGTTCAACTGCCCTTGGCTTTGCCCAATATCATGGCAGGGGTGAACCAAACCATCATGATGAGCCTGGCGATGGTCGTTATTGCCTCGCTGGTGTCGGCCCCAGGACTTGGCGTCAACGTGTTGCGCGGTATTCGAAACCTTGAACTGGGTGTCGGGATCGTTGCCGGTATTGGCATCGTTCTTTTGGCTGTGATCCTTGATCGTGTGTCCAAAGCTGCACTCTCGCGGGTCGATATGACTCACGTCAAACACTAAGGAGCTGACGTCATGACAGAACCAATGGTCAGCCTTCGAGGGGTTTACAAAATCTTCGGTCAAGACGGCGCGTCCGTCATGGATCATGTGAAAAACGGCATGGGTAAAGAAGAACTTCTTGCTGAGCACAAACATGTACTGGGCTTGAATGACATCAATGTTGATATGCAGGCGGGTGAAATCACCGTCGTGATGGGTCTGTCAGGGTCCGGCAAATCGACACTCATTCGTCACTTGAACCGATTGATCGAACCTACAGCTGGTGAGATTATCGTCCAAGGCGAAGACGTCATGCAGCTATCTGAAACAGGCCTGCGTGAGGTACGCCAGCAAAAGATGTCGATGGTGTTTCAGAAGTTCGCACTCTTGCCGCATAAAACCGTGCTGCAAAACGCAGGGATGCCTTTGTCTGTGCGCGGCGAAGATGCCGAGGTGTGCAACCGTGAAGCCACCAAGTGGCTGGACCGTGTGGGCCTTGCGGGGTTTGAAAACCATTATCCGGCTCAGTTGTCAGGCGGCATGCAACAACGTGTCGGAATTGCCCGTGCGCTAACTGCCAACACGGATATTATGTTGATGGACGAAGCGTTCTCAGCCCTTGATCCGCTGATCCGCACCGACATGCAGGACTTGTTGCTTGAATTGCAAAAGGAACTGCACAAGACGATCATCTTTATCACCCACGATCTGGACGAGGCGCTAAAGCTGGCGGACCACCTTGTGATCCTGAAGGACGGTTATGTTGTTCAGCAGGGTGAACCACAACACATCCTGCTGAACCCCAACGATCCCTACATCGAAGACTTCGTTAGCGACATTAACCGCGCGCGGGTGTTGAGGGTGCGATCTGTCATGACGCCTCTCAGCGATGGGGCAGTGCCAGATGACGCCCACGGTGACGTGGATGTCGATGACACGCTGGAAAGTATGATTGCGCGGTCCGGCGGGGATACATCCCACGCTTATGTCGTCAAAGATGGTGACGAAACGGTCGGAACGCTGGACATGACGGCCCTTGTGCGTGCCCTCGTGCCGCGCGTGTCGTCAGATGACGGTACGCGCAACTACTAACGGCGCGCGTTTTCCCAATCTTCAAACATCTGCGCGTGCTTGGCCTCAAGCCGCGCGGTTGTAGCAGCACTCAACGTCATGTCGTTGGGCGGAGAGACATTGCGCTGGGGCAGGGTGATCGTTGTCTTTAGTCGGCCCTCAAGGAAATCCACCAGCAGATCCATCTGTTCGTACTGAAACAAATGATCAACCACAACGCGCCCGTTGTTGTCGCGAATGAAACGTGGTGGATGCCCGACGCGTGCCCACTCAGCAGGATCATCGGCCGCAAATTCAGCGACAAACGCCTCAAAGCTTATGTCTTTGGTACTGTTGGAACTGCCGTCTTTCGCGGGGCGTGCGCGGTACCGATACCAACTGCCAAGCCAGTCAACGGGGTGGCGCACGACGCAAACGGTTTGCAGATTCTTTAGCCCGCATTTCTCAAGATAGGTCTTTAGATATTTGTCATATCGATACCCTGGAGTGTGTTTTAGATTCGGAGCCTTGCGCATCACCATCGCGGCTTGTGGTTCTAGAACACTTTCCAAAGCGGTCGTTCCTGTCTTGGGTAAGGCCAGAAAAACCAGCTTTTCTTTTGCAAATACAAGCATCTAAGTGAAACTCCGAAGGGGTCGTTACCTGTAAACTACTCCTTAACTTCTTCACGCGAAAGCTAAGATAGGTACGATTTTAGTTGAAATGTTCTACTTTTGGTCTCATACGGGTGAGAACAAGAGGTGAACGAAGCAATCAATTGCGGCCCTCAGGTGGGCGTGGGATAAGGATCAAAATCATGGCAACGGCAGAGCTTTTAAAAATGACCGATAAGAAATCCGCAGACAAGCAAAAGGCGCTTGATTCCGCATTGGCACAAATCGAACGTCAGTTCGGTAAGGGCTCCATCATGACGTTGGGCGGCAATGCTGTGCAAGAGATTGAATCAACTTCGACAGGGTCTTTGGGTCTTGATATTGCGCTTGGCATCGGCGGTATTCCCAAAGGCCGTATCGTAGAAATCTACGGTCCTGAAAGCTCTGGTAAGACTACGCTGACGCTGCACTGCGTCGCTGAAGAACAGAAAAAAGGCGGCGTTTGCGCCTTTGTTGACGCGGAACACGCGCTGGACCCTCAATACGCAAAGAAACTTGGCGTGAACCTCGACGAGTTGTTGATTTCCCAGCCTGACACAGGCGAACAGGCGCTTGAGATCGTGGACACGCTTGTGCGGTCTGGCGCTGTTTCCATGGTTATCGTCGACTCCGTGGCGGCTCTTACACCGAAATCGGAACTCGAAGGCGACATGGGCGACCACTCCGTTGGTGTTCATGCTCGTCTGATGTCCCAAGCGATGCGTAAGCTTACGGGGTCTATCAGCCGCACCAAGTGTACGGTTATTTTCATCAACCAAATCCGCATGAAGATCGGCGTGATGTTTGGGTCTCCAGAAACTACAACTGGCGGCAATGCGCTGAAATTCTATTCATCCGTCCGCTTGGATATTCGCCGGACAGGCGCCATCAAGGATCGCGATGAGGTCGTTGGCAACGCAACCAAAGTCAAAATCGTTAAGAACAAGGTCGCGCCGCCGTTCAAGCAGGTTGAATTTGACATCATGTATGGCGAAGGCATCTCGAAGATGGGTGAGCTTATCGATATGGGTGTTAAGGCAGGTATCGTTGAGAAGTCAGGCTCATGGTTCTCCTACGGGGATGAACGTATCGGGCAGGGCCGCGAGAACGCCAAGAACTTCCTAAGAGAGAACGAACATTTCGCGATCGAAATCGAAGATAAAATCCGCGCGGCACACGGGTTGGATTTCGACGGATCCGAAGACATGCCAAATGGCGACGAAGACGCGCTTTTAGAAGATTAAGTAGACCGACACCGGTTCTGATGGGGCGCATGGGAAACCTTGCGCCCCTTTTCTTTGATGCTGCCTCGCGGGCCCTGTGGACTTGCGCCATAGGGAGGGCTATCTCTGGCCGAACCATTAACTTCGCTTGAAAGCCCGCGCCATGACCAGCTTGTCAGACATCCGTTCGACCTTCCTTGATTACTTCAAACGTCAGGGACACGAGGTCGTGGCCTCAAGCCCGCTTGTGCCGCGCAATGACCCGACTTTGATGTTTACCAATTCGGGAATGGTTCAGTTCAAGAACCGCTTTACTGGCATGGAATCCGGCGACTATCAGCGCGCGACCACCAGCCAAAAATGTGTGCGTGCCGGTGGGAAGCACAATGACCTCGACAATGTTGGCTATACAGCACGTCACCATACGTTCTTTGAGATGCTCGGAAACTTCAGTTTTGGCGATTACTTCAAAACCGAGGCGATCCCGTTCGCATGGGACCTGCTGACCAAGGACTTCGGCATCGATAAGTCGAAGCTGCTGACGACCGTTTATCACACCGATGACGAAGCATTTGATATGTGGAAGAAAATCGGCGTGCCAGAGGACCGGATCATTCGCATCGCCACGGATGATAATTTCTGGCGCATGGGCCCAACTGGACCGTGCGGTCCCTGTACTGAGATTTTCTATGATCACGGTGATCATATCTGGGGCGGCCCTCCGGGATCGGCTGACGAAGATGGCGATCGCTTTATCGAAATCTGGAATGTCGTTTTCATGCAGAACGAACAGTTCGAAGACGGCACAATGAAGCCGCTGGACATGCAGTCCATCGACACAGGAATGGGGCTGGAACGGATCGCGGCCTTGCTGCAAGGCGGTCACGACAACTACGAAACCGACCTGTTCAAGGCGCTGATCGAAGCATCCGCACATGCGACCAGCACCGACCCGTTCGGGGATCAGAATGTGCACCACCGTGTTATCGCAGACCATCTGCGCTCAACGTCCTTCCTGATTGCAGAAGGCGTTTTGCCATCCAATGAGGGCCGTGGTTACGTGCTGCGTCGCATCATGCGTCGCGCCATGCGTCATGCGCACCTGTTGGGCGCACAAGACCCCGTAATGCATAAGTTGGTGTCGGCTTTGGTCCAACAAATGGGCGCCGCGTATCCGGAACTTGGTCAAGGTCAAACGCTGATCGAAGACACGCTCTTGAACGAGGAAATCCGTTTCAAAACAACGCTGGATCGTGGCTTAAAGCTGCTCGATACCGCTTTGGTTGACGTGCCGGAGGGCGCTGATCTTCCAGGTGAAACGGCTTTCAAGCTCTACGACACGTATGGCTTCCCGCTTGATCTGACCCAAGATGCCTTGCGCGAAAAGGGTCACGGCGTGGATACGGATGGCTTTGATGCCGCGATGCAGGCCCAAAAGGACAAAGCCCGTGCAGCGTGGTCTGGAACAGGCGCAGCTGCCGATGCCGCGATCTGGTTTGACCTTGCCGACAAGAACGGCCCAACCGAATTCCTTGGCTATGAAACAGAAGCAGCCGAAGGGCAGCTTTTGGCAATCGTTGCTGGGTCTGATGCTGTGGGTAGCGCCAGCAAAGGCGATAGCGTCACATTGATTTTCAACCAATCCCCATTCTACGCTGAAAGCGGCGGTCAGGTGGGTGATGAAGGCATCGCGAAGACAGATACAGGTACGGCCAAGATCACCGATACCAAGAAAGTTGCTGGCTTGTTCCTTCATATGGCTAAAGTAACCGAAGGCACACTAACGCAAGGCCAAGGCACTGAATTGGTGGTCGATCATACGCGTCGTTCTGCGATCCGCGCCAATCACTCTGCCACGCACTTGCTTCATGAGGCATTGCGCGAACGATTGGGCGATCACGTGGCGCAGAAGGGCTCGTTGAACGCACCGGACCGTTTGCGGTTTGATTTCAGCCACAACGATGGTCTGTCACTGGAAGACCTACGAACAGTCGAACATCAGGTCAACGCGATGATCCGCCAGAATTCACCGGTCGATACCCGCATCATGACGCCAGACGACGCCCGCGCGATTGGCGCTCAGGCGTTATTCGGTGAGAAATACGGCGATGAAGTGCGCGTTGTGTCCATGGGCCGTGCCGATACCGGCAAAGGGACTGATGGCAAAACTTGGTCGCTTGAATTGTGTGGCGGTACACATGTACGCCAAACAGGTGACATTGGTGCGTTCGTGACGCTTGGCGACAGCGCGTCGTCTGCTGGTGTGCGCCGGATCGAAGCACTGACAGGACAGGCGGCATTGGATTACCTGCAAGAACAGGACCAACGTTTGGCCGCTACGGCGAGCCTGTTGAAATCTCCCGCTGGCGATGTGCCAGATCGGGTGAAAGCATTGATGGATGAACGCAAAGCCTTGGCCAACGAAGTGGCGCAACTGCGCCGCGAGGTCGCTATGGGTGGCGGGGCCAAAGAAGAAGGCGCAAAGCCGAAAGATATCAATGGTATGTCGTTCAAAGCTCAGGTTGTTCAGGGCGTCACTGGTAAGGACCTGCCAGCAATGATTGACGAGATGAAAACGGCGATGGAAAGCGGCATCGTGCTGTTGATCGCAGACGCAGATGGCAAAGCTGCAGTTGCAGCAGGTGTCACTGCGGATCTGACTGATAAAGTCAGCGCGGTTGATCTTGTGCGGGCCGCTGTTGCGGAACTTGGCGGAAAAGGCGGCGGTGGTCGCCCTGACATGGCACAAGGTGGCGGTAAGGATGCAGCGAATGCAGATGCTGCGATTGCTGCGGCAGAGGCCGTTCTAGGCTAAGCCAACCCATACTAGAAACGCAAAAGGCCCCGCTGATTTAGCGGGGCCTTTTGTTTTAAACCATAGACTTATTAGTCTTTCTTCGCGTGGCGCTTGCGCTCATGCGGGTCAAGGTAACGCTTACGCAAGCGGATCGCGTTTGGCGTAACTTCAACCAGTTCATCATCATCGATGTAAGCAATCGCTTCTTCCAATGACAATGTCATAGGTGTCGTCAAACGCACGGCTTCATCCGTACCGGATGCGCGCACGTTGGTCAGTTTCTTACCTTTCAGCGGGTTCACTTCGAGGTCGTTCTCACGGCTGTGCTCACCAATGATCATGCCTGTGTAAACGTCAGCCTGAGCGCCGATCATCATCTTACCGCGATCTTCAAGGTTCCAAAGGGCGAATGCAACGGACGTACCGTTTTCCATGGAAATCAGAACACCAGCGCGGCGGCCTGGGATCTTACCTTTGTGCGGTGCCCAGTCGTGGAACACGCGGTTGATAACACCTGTACCGCGTGTGTCTGTCAGGAATTCGCCGTGATAGCCAATCAGGCCACGGGATGGGACGTGGGCGATAATGCGGGTTTTGCCTGCACCTGCTGGCTTCATCTCGACCAACTCGCCTTTGCGCGCACCTGTGATCTTTTCGATAACTGCGCCAGAGTATTCGTCATCCACGTCGATTGTTGCTTCTTCGATTGGTTCCATACGGACGCCATCGATTTCTTGGAACAGCACCTGAGGGCGGGAGATCGAAAGCTCGAAACCTTCACGGCGCATGTTTTCAATCAAAACACCCATTTGAAGTTCGCCACGACCAGCAACTTCAAATGCGTCACCGCCCGGTGTGTCGGTGATTTTGATCGCAACGTTGGACTCGGCTTCTTTCATCAGGCGCTCGCGAATTACGCGAGACTGAACCTTTTTGCCGTCACGACCCGCAAGAGGGGAATCGTTGATACCGAAGGTCACTGTAATGGTTGGTGGATCGATTGGTTGTGCTGGGATCGCTTCGTCCACAGACGTGTCTGCCAATGTGTCCGCAACAGTCGCTTTGGTCATGCCTGCGATGGAAACGATGTCACCAGCTTCGGCGGTGTCGATTGCTGTCTGCTCAAGCCCGCGGAATGCGAGAATCTTGGTGCAGCGGAAGTTTTCGATCAATGTGCCGTCGCGCGACATTGCTTTGATGGACTGACCTGCTTGCAAGGTACCAGTTTCAACGCGACCAGTCAGCAGGCGACCCAAGAACGGGTCACCGCCAAGTGTCGTGGCCAGCATGGTGAACGGTTTGTCTTGTTCTGTAACTTGCGCAGGGGCAGGGACGTGATCGATGATTAGATCGAACAAGGCGTCCAGACCGTCGCGCTTGCCGTCCAACTCGTGATCGGCCCAGCCTGAACGGCCAGAGGCGTACATGGATGGGAAATCGAGTTGTTCGTCGGTGGCGTCCAGCGAAGCAAAGAGGTCGAAACATTCGTCCAATGCGCGGTCAGGTTCGCCGTCTGGCTTGTCGACTTTGTTTACAACAACAATCGGGCGCAGGCCCAATTTCAACGCTTTGGACGTTACGAACTTTGTTTGTGGCATCGGGCCTTCGGCCGCGTCTACCAGCAGAACAACACCGTCAACCATGGACAGAATACGTTCAACTTCGCCGCCAAAATCGGCGTGGCCCGGTGTATCAACGATGTTGATGCGTGTGCCTTTCCATTCAACCGATGTTGGTTTGGCGAAAATTGTGATGCCGCGCTCACGTTCCAAGTCATTGGAATCCATAGCGCGTTCTGTTGTCGCTTGGTTTTCACGGTAGGT
Organism: Octadecabacter algicola; assembly: GCF_021532625.1. Lineage (GTDB taxonomy): Bacteria > Pseudomonadota > Alphaproteobacteria > Rhodobacterales > Rhodobacteraceae > Octadecabacter > Octadecabacter algicola. Next base: position 790,384 of record NZ_JAKGAR010000001.1, on the reverse strand, counting down.
GCCCGATTGCTTGAGCAGTTCGTCCACAAGGGTCGTTTTGCCGTGGTCAACGTGGGCGATGATGGCGATGTTACGCAGTTCCATTGGTAGTCCTTAAGTAAAGGCGCTCTGGGACGTTGAACACGACCTCAAGTAGCGAAGCGATAAGACATAATTCGTGGTTGCGCGGGCCATACCGTGCCTTGCACCAAAAGGCAAAGGGGTAATGTGCGCTGTTAGTGAACTGCCGTTTTTGAGAACAGCTGAATGACAAGGATGCCGCACAGGATCATCCCCATTCCGAGGATGGCGGGCAGGTCCAGTGTTTGGCGGAATACCACCCAACCAATCAGGGCAATAAGCACAATGCCCGATCCGGACCAGATCGCGTACATGATGCCGACAGGCATATGCTTGAGCGTGAGGGCCAAAAGGTAAAACGCCAGTGCATAGGATATGACCACGACCACGGAGGGGCCGAATTTTGTGAACTGTTGGCTGGCTTGTAAGGCGGTTGTGCCGATGGTTTCAAAGATGACTGCGACGAAGAGCGTGATGAAATGCGTAGGCATTGGAGCATCCTTTAAGTGGCGACATACCAGTCTTTGCGGTGGTTAAACGTAATGATCATATTGACGATAAACGCGCCAAGCATCGATAGCAGGACGGCGTTTGGTTCTAGGATAAAGAAGGCTGCGCCAAAGATGCAGGCATCAAACAGCAGTTGCGTATACCCCGCGCGAAAGCCTGTGCTTTCTTGAATATACAGCGCCAGAATGCCGACGCCGCCTAATGAGGCGCCATGACGGAAAATCGCAAGCAACCCAGCCCCCGTCAGCACGCCGAATAGGGCCACGCCATAGAACGGATTGAGCGTCTCGAATGTCATAAGCATAGGAAAATATATGGAAAAGACAGAAACAAGAATCACAGAGATCAGTGTTTTGACAACAAATCGCGGCCCAATTCTTTTGTAACCAAGCCAATAAAACGGAAGGTTCACCAGAAAGAACGTCAGCGCAAACGAATAGCCCGTCACATAAGACAGAAGCATTGCAAGTCCAGCAGTCTGTCCTGTCACTAACCCTAGATGGGTCAGGATCACAAGGCCCGTCGCGGCCATGCCCGTACCGGTTACCAAGCCTTGAACGTCTTCAAGAAGGGTGTGCCTACGCGGGCGATTCTTTGGTGGGATGTTTTGAGTGTTTGCCATGAAAATTGGGTATCGGTCCGATTTCGGGCTGTCTATCAAAAAGAAGGCCGATAGTGAGTTAGATCGCGATGTAGCGATCGCGGCGATGGTTGAGAAGGATAACGAGGTTAAGGACGACTGCGCCCAAAAGAGACCAGACAATGATCGATGTGGGGAAGATTAACCATGCGATAGCAAAGATCGCGGCGTCTGTTGCCAGTTGTACATATCCCGCTTTGAGCCCCCAGTGATCCTGCGCGAGAAGCGCCAAAACCCCAACGCCGCCCAAGCTGCCGTTGTGGCGAAACACTGCCAAAAGCCCGAGCCCCGTGAGAGCGCCAAAGGTCACGGCGCCCATAGCGGGATGAATGGGTCCCAACGGAAAAATCTGCGGCAGCATTTCCACAATAATCGAAAGAGACGTAACGCAGGTAATTGATTTTATTGTAAAAGAAGCGCCTAGCCTTCGGTACGCAATCACGTAAAAGGGCAAGTTGACCAAAAAGAAAGCAGCACCAAACGACAGACCCGTCGCGTAGGCGAACAACACAGCGAGACCCGCAGTTTGGCCCGTGACCAGCCCAAGATGCGCCAGAACATGCACGCCAAGGCTGGACAGGAACACTCCAAGCGCGAGGCCCTGTGCATCGTCGAGTGTCGTGTGGTGAGGAACTGCTGTTTGGGTTGCCATACAGGAATGTTATGGCAGTAATGCTGACCTTTCAAGTTTCTTGAATGCGGTTGGCCATAAAAAATGGGCTACCCAAGCGGGTAGCCCAAAATTTCATCAATCTGTGTCGCCTTATGCCGCGAGGGCGGCCTGCAGGTTCTCATCAATTTTTTCAAGGAACCCTTCAGTGGTCAGCCAAGATTGGTTTGGACCAACCAGCAGCGCCAAGTCTTTGGTCATGGAGCCAGATTCGACTGTATCCACGATGACCTTTTCCAGCGTTTCTGCAAAGTTCATCAACGCGTCATTACCGTCGAGTTTCGCACGGTGACGCAGGCCACCTGTCCACGCAAAGATAGACGCGATTGAGTTGGTTGAGGTTGCTTCGCCCTTTTGGTGCTGGCGGTAGTGGCGAGTTACGGTACCGTGTGCCGCTTCGGATTCAACGATCTTGCCGTCTGGTGTCATCAACTGGGATGTCATCAAACCAAGTGAACCAAAACCCTGCGCAACGGTGTCAGACTGAACGTCACCATCATAGTTTTTACAGGCCCAAACATAGCCACCGGACCATTTCATGGCGGATGCAACCATGTCGTCAATCAAGCGGTGTTCGTACCAAAGACCAGCGTCTTCGAACTGGGTTTTGTATTCTTCGTCATAGATGCGCTGGAACGTGAGCATGAACTGGCCGTCATACTGTTTCAGGATCGTATTTTTGGTCGACAGATAGACTGGGAAATTGCGTTTAAGGCCATATTCAAACGACGCACGGGCGAAATCTTCGATAGACTTATCAAGGTTGTACATCGCCATGTAGACACCTGAGGACGGTGCATCAAAGACGTCTTCTTCAACGACGGTGCCGTCTTCACCGACGAATTTCATGGTCAGCTTACCTGGTCCAGGGAATTTCATGTCCGTGGCCTTGTACTGATCGCCATAAGCGTGACGGCCAATCACAATCGGCTGGGTCCAACCGGGAACAAGGCGTGGTACGTTGGAACAGATGATAGGTTCGCGGAAGATCGTGCCGCCAAGAATGTTGCGGATCGTCCCGTTCGGTGATTTCCACATCTTCTTAAGGCCAAACTCTTCGACGCGGCCTTCGTCAGGCGTGATCGTGGCACATTTGACAGCGACGCCGACTTCTTTTGTTTTTTCTGCAGCATCGATGGTGATCTGGTCATCCGTTGCATCGCGGCTTTCCATTCCAAGATCGTAATACAGCAGATCAAGATCGAGATAGGGCAGGATCAGCTTATCTTTGATGAACTTCCAGATGATGCGAGTCATTTCGTCGCCGTCCATCTCAACGATTGGATTGGCTACTTTGATCTTATCCATGGGGGATATCCTAATACTGGTGCGAATTTGGTAACTGGATAGCGCGTGTTAGCGCTGGTGAAAAGGCCTGTATGCAATTGTATACATAAATAACGATGTGGAGCATGACGCTAAGACCGCGGCTATGCGACCTTTGTTAATACAGTCTTGCCGGTGGCCCAATTTGGCAAGGGGAATTACTGGAAACTGTCACCCAATCCCATGCCTTTCTTAGGTGTTGGCGGAAAACCAAGCATCAATACGGGGGGCAATGGCGTCCCAAACCGCGGGGGCGCCACGCTTCACTTTAACTGCAACGCGGGTTTCCAATTGCTCGCGCGTGACGTTGTAGTCCCGCCAAGACCCGCCGCCGGATTCCAAGTTACACACAAGCGGTTGAGCGCGGTCCAAAGACTTGGCGAAAATGGCATCTGTGCTGTTTGCGGCTTCGAATTCTTCCCAAACAGCGCGGCACTGATCCCGCTGCGTGGGTGGCAACATGCCGAACAGCCTGTCTGCAGCCAATTGTTCCTGTGCCTCGACAGCGGCGACATCATAGTCTCCGTGGATCGGGTTGTCGCCTGCGTCGATCTCAACGAGGTCATGCAACAGCAACATCATCAATACTACATCCAATTGGACGGGGGCGTGGCTGTGTTCGTCGAGCGTCATCGCCCAAAGCATGATGTGCCAGCTATGCTCGCCAGAGTTTTCGTGCCGTGAGCCATCGCAAAGTGTTGTTCCACGCAGTACCGACTTAAGCTGATCCGCTTCCATCACAAACCGCAGCCGCGATGCAAAGGGCTCAAGCGGCATAAGGCTTCGTTTGTTCAGAAGGTTAGAGGCGTGGTGGTACGCGTCTGGCCAGTCGTTTTTCAGATCAGCAAAACGCCCCGTGTCTTGGATGGCGTGTAAAATATCGCGTTCCGTCGGGCCAAGGCCGGGGTTTGAAAGCTCAAGAAACATGGGCGCGGCTTTGTCGATCATCCGCGCGTAATGTGCATCTGTAGTCTTACCAGCTTCAAATTCATCCCAAAGCAAACGGTAGGCGATGGCCTGATCATCTGGCAGCAGGGCATAGAGCCGATCAGCGGCAGCGGTTTCGGCTTTGCGGACGTCATCGGCATTATGGGGTAAGTGGATCGGATGATCGCCAGCATCAATCTCGATCAGGTCATGCAGCAGCAACATCTGGATAACGCGTGGAATGTTTGCGCCGCCTGATTGATCCGCAAAGATCAGCGCCCAGAGGCAAACATGCCATGAGTGTTCAGCGGTGTTTTCCATGCGCGAACCGTCGGCTAGCACGTTAGCACGGGTTACGGATTTTAGCTTGTCGGCCTCAATCAAGAAGTCGAGTTGCGCTGCGATGCGATCCTGCATTTAGGGGCTTTCGGGTTTTGGGAAATCAGCCGTCATGCGGGCACGAACCGGGAGCGTGTTTTCATCACGCAGCATCAGCGTGAAGTAGTCAGGATCAGGAAAACCGTCCCACGGGTAAAGCCCCTGTACGGCGTTCACAAAGGCTTCGATGTGCGTTGCGTCAACGATGTCCAATCGGTCGAGAGCTGTGTCGTGATAGGGCGCAATACGCGGCACGGCCTCATATCCGATAATGGGCCAGATGTCGGAGGGCAAATCGGCGACCGGAATGCAAAGCGCCGCAATCACGTCCTCACCCGCAATCGCATGGGGTTTGCTGCGGGGCGTGGCAACCTGATCCGTAAAGAACAGCAACGCCAACCCGTTCTCTACCCGCGCAATCTGGGCCAATGCATGTTGGCTATCAAGAAGCGGGATAAGAACAAGGTCAGCTGTTTGCATGTCTCGGGTGCTAGGTCTGGCTCGTCGCTTTTGCCGAAAGCTCGGCAATTTTGTTGTCTAGATACTTGCGAGCCACGCGCTCGGCCAAGCGGATACGCACTTCGGTCATGAACGCTTCTTCAAGGGTTTGCGACGCTGAACCGATGACTGCGCCAAGTTCGATGAACAAACGGCTCTCGCCTGTCGCATCTTGGACTTCGACAACATCTTCGGCAAGCTTGGCCGCCAGTTTGGTTACGGTGTCAGACATCAGCGGGTATTCTCTGTCAGGCGTTGTTTCACGTAACCTTGGACCGTTTCAATCATCGGATCCATGTGCGGATCTTCAAAGAAATGGCCTGCACCGGGGACTTCGTCGTGCGTAATGGTGATACCCTTTTGTTCGTGCAGTTTATTCACGAGGTTCACAGTATCCGCAGGAGGTGCCACACGGTCCGCCGCGCCGTTGATGATCAGACCAGAAGATGGGCAAGGAGCAAGGAAGCTGAAGTCATACATGTTCGCAGGCGGAGACACAGAGATGAAACCTGTGATCTCTGGGCGACGCATCAACAACTGCATCCCGATCCACGCACCAAAACTGAACCCAGCGACCCAGCAGTGCTTGGAATTGTTGTTCATGGACTGGAGGTAATCCAATGCGGATGCCGCATCAGACAATTCACCAACGCCTTGATCATATTCACCTTGCGAGCGACCAACACCACGGAAGTTAAACCGCAAAACGGTAAAGCCCATGTTGTAAAACGCGTAGTGCAGGTTGTAGACGACCTTGTTGTTCATCGTTCCGCCGAACTGCGGATGCGGGTGAAGCACGATGGCGATCGGTGCGTCGCGTTCTTTTTGTGGGTGGTAGCGGCCTTCGAGGCGGCCTTCTGGGCCAGGGAAGATGACTTCGGGCATAGGAGTCCGTTCATTACTAATTCGGTTTCGTTGGAGTCATTGGCATTCTTGACGAAAACCCTCGACCACCTTAGAAAGATTCTAAATCGCACGCCCTAGAGGCTGCGTTGTCTGACTGAGTTAATAGGGTGCTGGGGCTACGTCAACGCCTGCGCGACCCGAAGTGGGGGCGAAAGCTATGAAATTAAGTACAAAAGGCCGCTACGCGATGGTCGCTTTGACAGATATCGCGCTTCAGCCCGCTGACACGCTGGTCAGTCTTGGGGAATTGTCGAAACGGCAAGATGTGTCTTTGCCCTATCTTGAGCAGTTGTTCGTGAAGCTGCGTCGTGCGGGGCTGGTCGAAAGTGTGCGTGGGCCGGGTGGTGGGTACCGTTTGGCCAAGCCTGCATCGGAAATCCGTGCGGTTGATATTCTCGGGGCAGTTGATGAGACCGTGAGTGCTATGCATCAAGGGGCGGGTGCCTCTGGTGGAGCATCAGGATCACGCGCGCAAAGTATGACCAACCGTTTGTGGGAGGGACTAAGCGCCCATGTCTACGTGTTCCTGCATCAGACACGGCTTAGCGATGTTGTTGAGAACGGATTGGCGCCTTGTCCCGCGGTTCCCAACTTGTTCGAAGTGGTCGATGAATGACCGAGATCAAAGCCCTTATTCGGTTGCAAGAACTCGATGCGGTGATTGCCCCAGATGGGAATGCGCCGGTTAAGGACTTATCAACATGGAGCTCGACCAGTGAGCGTGTCGCCCATCGGCGCGCCAGGATAGAGGGTGTGGCCCTTGCTGGAATGAACCTTGGTGAACTGCATGTGTTTTTGGCCCGTGCATCACATGAAGCGGTCGGTGGCTGGAATGCAGAGCAATCGTGGCTTGGTCGGATTCGCAACAGGATGACCATTCGTTTTCCGGGGTATGCACAGGTTCCCGGTCGCATTCTGCTTCAGGTGATGCGGGCCGTGGGTGAAGAAATGAAACACGTGATCGTTCCGGCGTCGTATTATTTGTTGCGGGCCGATGTGGCTGCTGATCTGCGAGATCAAATTGCCGATCTCAGGGAGACGGCATGATGGGCCGTATTTATCTGGACCACAATGCGACCACGCCAGTGCGCAGTGAAGCGCGCGACGCGATGATTGCCGCCATGGATTTGGTTGGTAACCCGAGTTCCGTGCATGCCGAAGGGCGCGCGGCCAAGGCGCTAGTGGAACGTGCTCGGGGGCAAGTTGCTGACGCAATCGGTGCGTCGGGTGCGGACGTGGTTTTTGTGTCCGGTTCTACCGAAGCTGCGGCGCTGGCCTGTAAGGGGCGTGGGCTGCATGGGGCAGAGGTCGAGCATGACGCGCTTAAGGGGTGGATTGAAACGGACTTGCCCGTTGATAGTTCAGGCCGTGTGACGGTTGCGAATCCCGAATCCAGTGTCCTGCAATGGGCCAATTCGGAGACGGGTGTGGTTCAAGACCTGCCCAAAGGACTGGCTGTGTCTGATATTACGCAAGGGGTAGGGCGCTTACCGTTTGCATTCTCTTGGTCTGGCATAGGTATGGTGTTCTTATCGGCCCATAAGTTTGGAGGTCCCAAAGGTGTTGGCGCCTTGGTTTTCCCGCAAGGGACGGATGTCGCTGCACAAATCACCGGTGGCGGCCAAGAGATGGGGCGCAGGTCCGGCACGGAAAACATCATCGGTATTGCGGGAATGGGTGCTGCGATCGTGGCTGCAATGCGGGATCTGGAGAACGGAGTTTGGGACCGTATCGAAAAACTTAGAATTATTCTAGAAAACGGGGTTGAGGCTGCGTCAAAGGAGACTATTTTGGTCGGAAATAACCAGAAGCGTTTGCCCAACACGTCTTGCCTTCTCACGCCGGGATGGACGGGGGAACGTCAGGTCATGGGCTTGGATCTTGCGGGGATTGCCGTTTCTGCGGGTTCGGCCTGTTCCAGCGGTAAGGTCAAGGCAAGCGGGGTCTTGCAAGCCATGGGGTATAGTGAGACTGACGCTGCAAGCGCGATAAGGGTGTCTTTGGGCCCTGAAAACACATTAGACGACGTCACTCGATTTGTTGACGTCTGGACAGACAGATTGGCCAAGCACCGCGCCCGCCACGGGTAACGGATTGGTCGCAACGATGCCCGCCACACGCGAAAGAGTGGCGCATAGAAGGAAGTGAAGCAGATGGATGTGAAAGATAAAGTAGACGTGAAAGACGGCGTCGATCAGGAAACTGTAGATGCGGTTGTCGCGCTGTCTGGCACCTATAAGTATGGCTGGGACACGGATATCGAAACCGACTATGCGCCGCTTGGTCTGTCCGAAGACATCGTGCGCCTGATTTCGGAAAAGAACGAAGAACCTGAGTGGATGCTTGAATGGCGTCTGGCGGCCTACGCCCGTTGGCTCAAAATGGAAGAGCCTGAGTGGGCAATGGTCGATTACCCAAAGATCGATTTCCAAGACCAGTATTACTATGCACGCCCCAAAAGCATGGAAGTAAAGCCAAAGTCCTTGGACGAGGTAGACCCCAAACTCTTGGCAACATACGCCAAGCTGGGCATCCCGTTGAAAGAGCAAGCGATCCTCGCTGGTGTTGAAGGCGCAGAAGAGATGTCAGACGCCCCGCGCAAAGTTGCTGTTGATGCGGTGTTTGATTCCGTATCCGTTGGGACCACGTTCCAAGACGAGCTGAAAAAGGCTGGCGTGATCTTCTGTTCCATCTCAGAAGCGATCCGCGAGCATCCTGAACTGGTTAAACAGTACCTTGGCTCCGTAGTGCCGGTACAAGACAACTTCTACGCGACGCTCAATAGCGCCGTGTTCTCGGACGGATCGTTCGTTTACATTCCAAAGGGCACCAAATGCCCGATGGAACTGTCCACATATTTCCGCATTAACGCCGAAAACACAGGTCAGTTCGAACGTACGCTGATCATCTGTGATGAGGGCGCCTATGTGTCCTACCTTGAGGGCTGTACTGCCCCTAAGCGGGACGTGGCACAGTTGCACGCCGCGGTGGTCGAGATTGTGATCATGGACGACGCTGAGGTGAAATACTCCACCGTTCAGAACTGGTACCCTGGTGATGAAGACGGCAAAGGCGGTATCTATAACTTTGTAACCAAACGCGCCGATTGTCGTGGGGATCGCTCTAAGGTGATGTGGACCCAAGTTGAAACAGGCTCTGCTGTCACATGGAAGTACCCGTCTTGCATCCTGCGTGGGGACGACAGCCAAGGCGAGTTTTACTCCATCGCGATTGCCAACAACATGCAGCAGGCCGACACAGGCACAAAGATGGTGCACCTTGGGAAGAACACCAAGTCGCGCATCGTGTCCAAAGGCATCTCTGCGGGTAAGGCGCAGAACACCTACCGTGGCCTCGTGTCCATGCACCCGAAGGCCAAAGACAGCCGCAACTACACACAATGCGACAGCCTGTTGATCGGTGACAAGTGTGGTGCACATACAGTGCCGTATATCGAGGTGAAGAATAACTCATCCCGCGTAGAGCACGAAGCGACGACATCAAAGATCGACGATGATCAAATGTTCTACTGCCGCAGCCGTGGCATGGACGAAGAAGAGGCCGTCGCGCTGATCGTCAACGGGTTTGCAAAGGAAGTGCTGCAAGCGCTGCCGATGGAATTCGCTATGGAAGCACAGGCACTGGTCGCGATCAGCCTTGAAGGCTCTGTGGGGTAAATCATGCAGACTGCGTTGCCCTTGTTTGCGAATATCTTGATCGCATCCTGCGTCTACTTCGGCTTTATCGTCATGATCGGGTCGAGAGAGATCGGCGACGCTGTTTTGGATGCGTTAGTTTTTGCTGCGATCTACGGCGCGGTTAAAATCGGCTTCTACCTTTATAGAAAGGGCAAGCAATGATCGTTACAACAACACCTTCGGTCGAAGGACAACGTATCAAGGATTACAAAGGCATCGTTACTGGCGAGGCTATTCTTGGGGCCAACATCTTTCGCGATGTTTTTGCAGGGATCCGCGATATCGTCGGTGGCCGCTCTGCTGCATATGAGCAAGAACTCGGCAAGGCGCGGGTCACGGCTCTTCATGAGATGGAAGAACGTGCGGTGTCCTTGGGCGCAAACGCGGTTGTTGGTGTTGATCTTGATTATGAGGTTATCAACAACATGCTGATGGTCAGTGCGTCAGGTACGGCCGTGACGGTCACGCGGGACTGATTGGGCGTCATGACCTACAACTCCCCCCTCAAACTGTTCTACTACAACAAAGAACAGAACTTTGGTGACGCGATCAGCGCTACCATCGTCGCCCATGTGGCGGGGCGGGATGTTGTGTGGGCTGGGCATAAGAACTGCGAGATGTATGCGCTGGGCAGCTTGATGAAGATGGTCAAGAACAACCAGAACGAACCGCGCGAGAAGGGTGGCAAACCGTTCATTTGGGGCACCGGGGCAATGTCGGGCATTGCGGATCTGAGTTTCCTGAAGAATGTGCGCGTGGCTTTGCTGCGCGGGCCGATTACAGCGGCGTTGCTGCAGCGCGATGATCGTCTGTTTGGTGATACGGGCATGCTGATTGCAGAGGCGCTGACCGCGCTAGATGGCGATACGCCTGAGCGGCAAGACATTGTCGGCCTCGTGCCACACATGCATTTCGCGGACGATGAACGCTTTGCCAAGATCGCGGCTGATAACCCCCACATCAAATTGATTGACGTGCGCAATCCTGACCCTCATGCCGTGGTGCGCGAGATCGCAAGCTGTTCTCATGTGATCAGCCAGTCCTTGCACGGGCTGATCACGGCGGATGCTTACGGTATCCCTAACACTTGGCTTGACCCGCTCGGCATTCATGGGGGCGCCATGCTGAAGTTCCATGATTACGCCGCTGGCATTGGCCGCGCGCTGGGCACACCGATCGAACCGCATGAGATCGTGGATGTCGCGATTGGCGCTCCAAACGGAGCGTTGCCATACGCGGACGGAATCGCCATCGCCAAAGAAGCGCTTTTTGAAAGCTTTCCAGCCGGGCTTAAGCAAAGGGAGGCTGCATAATGGCACGCATCGGAAAGAGACGTAGCGTCACAATGCCTAATGAGGCAGGTCTGATCCTACATCGCCCCCATGCTGCCCGTGGTGTGCCCCATTTCGGCCTCAACTCCCTCCTAAAAGTTGAGACAGGAATTAGAGGGAACTTCGGTCATGGCTGTCAGCACCACAACATTTGCGGAACGGATGAGCAAAATCAACTCCGGCAATACGACGTCTTGGACTGTTCCCGGTCAAGGTCTCGCAACGACGAGCGACGAGCGCAGCTTTCTGAAGAAAACGCCTGTCAAAATGATGAAGAAATCCACCCAGAAGAAACGCAATCCGCTGATGTATGTAGCCGCATTGGTTGCTGGAGCAGGCAGCGTGATCGCCGCTCGGTGGATCGACTTTACGTACTTCGACAAAGCAATGGCATTTGCCGCCGAAAAGGGCGTGGATGCCGCTTCGGTATTGTCCAGCTTGCCAATCGCACTGTCATTGGCAGTTCTGATCAGCCTCGTGACGATGTTCGTTTTGGGCCTAACGTCCAAGCGGACCGTGCCACTGCAATTGGCAGGCTTCGTCGGCGCAACGATGTTCGAAGCCGATCTTGTGAAACTCGCACCCGAGGTCTACGCGCGGTTCTATCCGGACGCGTGGGTTACAGAAATGATGGCCAGCGCGACGCTGCTCACCTAAACCTAACACCAACTTACATGATGAAAACAACGATGAGGGCCGCATCCGTGCGCGCCCTCTAGCCGTATTTGGAAAGAGAAAAAGATGCTAGAAATCAAAAACCTACACGTCAAACTTGAAGAAGAAGACAAGCAGATCCTGAAAGGTGTCAACTTGACCGTTGAACCCGGCAAGGTGCACGCGATCATGGGGCCGAACGGGTCTGGTAAATCCACATTGTCTTACGTTTTGTCCGGCAAAGAAGGTTATGAGGTTACTGAGGGTTCCGCGTCCCTGGGTGGTGAAGAACTGCTCGACATGGAAGCCGAAGAACGCGCCGCTGCCGGCCTGTTCCTAGCGTTCCAATATCCTGTTGAAATCCCGGGCGTCGGCAACATGACGTTCCTGCGCACAGCGGTAAACGCACAGCGCAAAGCGCGTGGCGAAGACGAAATGTCTGCTGGCGAGTTTCTGAAAGTAATCCGCGCGAAGGCGAAGACACTTAAGATCGACGCGGACATGCTGAAGCGCCCTGTGAACGTTGGTTTCTCCGGTGGTGAGAAAAAGCGTAACGAGATCCTTCAGATGGCCATGCTTGAGCCAAAGATGTGCATCTTGGACGAAACAGACTCCGGTCTGGACGTTGATGCGATGAAATTGGTCTCCGAAGGCGTAAACGCTTTGCGCGACGAAGGCCGTGGTTTCCTTGTTATCACGCACTACCAGCGTCTTCTGGACCACATCAAACCAGACGTCGTTCACATCATGGCGGATGGCCGTATCATCAAAACGGGCGGTCCAGAACTGGCGCTTGAAGTTGAAAACAACGGTTATGCCGACATTCTGGCGGAGGTGGCTTAATGGCTGCTCCAAAGAAAATGTTGCAAATCAAACAGGACACTACGCAAGCGCGCCTGTCCTCGATGACTTTGCCAGATGGTGCGACGTGGGCGCAGGACGCCCGTAAGGCTGCTTTGGCCCGCGTTGAAATCATGGGCCTGCCACACGGGCGTGATGAATATTGGAAATTCACCAAGCCGGACACGCTCGTTCAAGCCGCAGCGCCCAAAGCGGCAACGTTTGACGGTGGCGAAGCGCCGCTGTGGGACCACATTGATCGTCTTAAGATCGTGTTCGTGGATGGTGTGTTTGATGCAGACGCGTCCGATGATTTGTCATTGGAAGGGGTCACGATTGAACGCCTGTCTGATGTCATGCAAAAAGACATCCACTGGGCCAAAGAGCAATACGGCGTGCTTGAACAGCGCGGCCAAGAGGTCGTTGAACGCCCACTTGCTGCTCTGAACACGGCCTTTGCGACTGACGGTATCGTCGTGCATGCGACCGGCAAGGTAAGTAAGCCGATTAACATCATGTACCTCCATAAATCAGACAGTTCAGATGTGATGCTTCATCACTGCATCAAACTGGATGAAGGCGCTGATCTGACACTTCTGGAAACAGGCCCGGCTGCGGCTCGGCTAAACAAATCCATGGAAGTCGAGATCGCTGATCATGCGGGGTTCCACCATGTGCGCGTCCAAGGACGTGACCATGAACGCCGCGCGGTTACAGGCATTTTCACCCGACTTGGCACGGAATCCACGTTCAAGTCGTTCACATTGACAATGAATGGCGTGCTGACGCGCAATGAATGCGTGATCGAACTGACTGGCGACGATGCAAAAGCCACTGTGGCGGGGGCTTGCGTTGGGGATGGTGCTGATTTCCATCATGACGACACGGTCTTTATCACACATGACGCAGTGAACTGTGAAAGCCGTCAGGTGTTCAAAAAAGTGCTGCGCAATGGCGCGACAGGTGTGTTTCAAGGCAAAATCCTTGTTAAAGCAGACGCTCAGAAAACAGACGGTTACCAAATCAGTCAGTCATTGCTGCTGGATGGTGACAGCCAGTTCCTCGCCAAGCCTGAACTCGAAATTTACGCGGATGATGTCATCTGTTCGCACGGGTCAACCACGGGTGCGATTGACGAAGAGGCATTGTTCTATCTGCGTTCGCGTGGGGTTCCGGAAGCCGAAGCAACTGACCTATTGGTTTTGGCGTTCTTGGCTGAAGCCTTGGAAGAGATCGAAGACGAAGCCTTGGCCGAAGCCATGCTAGACCGCCTTGAGGGCTGGCTTGCGCGGCGCGCAAGCTGATGCCTGTCACGCAGGACATAGTGGAAACGTATCGCCGTCCGCGCCAAGTGGTGCGGCGGCTTTACGGCATGGGGCCACGTGAAGATCGTGGCATCCTGTGGTTGATGATTGCCTGTTTCTTAATGTTCATCTCTCGTCTGCCTGGTTTGCAGCGTCAGGCCGTGCAGACAGGCAGTGATTTTCAACAAGACACCATTTATGCCTTCTTTACGTTGCTGATGCTCTTGCCACTGGTGTTCTACTTGATTGCAGGAATTTTGTATGCCGTGACCAAGCTGATCCGTCGAAATGCGACAGGGTATGGCGCGCGGATCGCGGTGTTTTGGGGCTGGCTGGCGGCGACGCCGATTGCCCTGTTTTATGGGCTTCTGGTCGGGTTGAACGGCTTGGAACATCCGGGAACCACACTGGTCGGTGGGATATGGCTGGCTGTGTTGTTGTGGTTCTGGATCAGCGGCTTGGCCGAAATTTCAAAGGCGGACTAATGGATTTAACGTTCAAAAGCATGTTGGAGTGGGTCAAGCTAACGATCCGTAACCCAAGAATGGCATCATCTCTTGTGAAAGAGGCGCGCCTGCCGCTTGAGGTTTCGATCATCTTGATCGTCTTGGCTGGCGTTGTGTCCGGCATCACTTTCGGCATTTTTTCATATGCGTTTGAAGCGATGCTCGCCAACATAGAACTCGCTGAGCCGCAGATCACGCCGCTTAGCCAAAATCCCTTAACTGAGGGCGTACTATCGTCGCTGCAAGGCATCGCACTTGCCTTTGCGGTGCACCGCATTGGTGCAGCTATGGGCGGGCAGGGCGGCTTAAATGATATTATGGCGGTGACGGCGGTTATTCAGCTGGTCGCGGCTTTGATCTTCTTGGTAGTGATCGTCGTATTCTTCATTGAACCGATCCTAGGTGGGCTTTTGGCCTTGTTCGGCGGGTTTGTGTTTTTGCGCGGGCTTGGAAATGCTGTGAATGTTGGGCACGATTTCAATAACATGGGTAAAACCGTTGCTGTGATCGTTCTGTCGTTCCTTGCTGTTTACATCTTTATCACTGTCTTGAGCGCTGTGTTTGGACTTGGTCCCGACGCAGTCGTCGCGGGGGAAACACTATGACTTTTGACGTCGCCTCGGTTCGCGCCGATTTCCCGATTCTCAGCCGTGAAGTGAACGGCAAGCCGCTGGTTTACCTCGACAGCGGCGCATCCGCGCAGAAACCGCAGGTGGTGATTGACGCCATCACGACCGCATATGCGGAAGAGTATTCTAACGTGCACCGTGGCCTACATTACCTCAGCAATCTCGCCACCGAGAAATACGAAAGCGTGCGCGCCAAGATTGCCAAGTTCCTAGGTGCGACAGATGAAAACACCATCGTTCTAAATTCTGGTACGACCGAAGGCATCAACACGGTTGCCTACGCATGGGCCATGGAAAACCTGAAAGCGGGCGACGAGATCATCTTGTCCGTTATGGAACATCACGCCAACATAGTGCCATGGCATTTCCTGCGTGAACGTATGGGGGTGAAACTGGTTTGGGTGGATATCGACAGCAATGGCGATCTTGATCCGGCACGCGTTCTGGATGCTGTGACAGAGCGGACCAAACTCATTGCTGTAACGCAGCTTTCAAACGTTTTGGGCACGGTTGTTGACGTCAAAACCATCTGCCACGCAGCCCGTGAAAAGGGCATCGCGACGCTCGTTGATGGTAGCCAAGCTGCTGTGCATATGCCTGTCAACGTCGAAGATTTGGGCTGTGATTTCTACCCGATCACCGGCCATAAGCTTTACGGGCCGTCTGGGTCCGGCGCGATCTACATTCGCGCCGAACGCATGGCCGAGATGCGCCCCTTTATGGGTGGCGGTGACATGATCCGCGAGGTCCACAAGGATCACGTGATCTATAACGACGCGCCGATGAAATTTGAGGCCGGAACCCCCGGTATCGTGCAAACCATCGGTTTTGGTGTCGCGCTCGATTATGTGACGAGCCTTGGGATGGGCAACATCGCAGCCCACGAACGCACGTTGCGCGACTACGCCCGCAGCAAATTAGACGGTTTGAACTGGCTAAACGTGCAAGGAACGTCGGCTAACAAGGCTGCGATCTTTAGCTTTACGTTGGATGGGGCGGCCCATGCCCATGACATCTCGACCGTCCTTGATAAAAAGGGTGTCGCGGTTCGGGCAGGGCAACATTGCACGGGGCCATTGATGGATCATCTCGGACTGACTGCGACCTGCCGCGCGTCTTTTGCAATGTATAATACAACCGATGATGTCGATGCTTTGGTTGATGCGCTCGAATTGTGCCACAAGTTGTTTGCATGACGCTCAGCCCAAGGCTATAGCGACGACATGGACCGTTAGCTCAGCTGGATAGAGCGCTGCCCTCCGAAGGCAGAGGCCAGAGGTTCGAATCCTCTACGGTCCGCCATTACCCCTTTGTAAGTGCTACGACAGACGCCTTTAGGGTCGCTATTTGGGCGTCGAGCTGTGCGCGTGTTTGCGCAGATTTACTGATCGCGAGCTTATTGGTCTCTACAAACTCAGCAAGTTGTAATGGCGAAAGTCCATGGGTCTTGAGGGCAGTTGTATAGGGTTCAAAAAGATCCGCCAAAAGCTGTCGTTTAAGTAGCGAAGAGCGGGCCATAGCTGCTTGGCCTTCTGGGCTTTTCGCCGCCTCGATTAAGTCAGAGGCGTCGGGGCTTTGGTTTAGCATTTCGAACGTGGAAACGATGCTAATCGCTGCAAACCCATCCATGGCATCTTCAATCGTGGCTGCTTCTAAGAAGGCTGATTTTAGGTCCGCGACGATGCGTTGGGTGTGCAGGTCCAGGCCTGCGGCATAGACCTCGTCCTTATTGGCGAAACGAGAATATAGCGATTGGCGCGATAGGCCGGCAGCTTTGGCGATGTCACCCATCGTGGTTCGCCGAAAGCCGTACCGTAGAAAGACCTCAAGGGCGGCATCTAGAATTGTTGTGTGTTCTGCGTTCATTAAATCAACTTGACAAAACTTGACGAAATGTCAAGTTGTGGGAATCCAGTAGGAGGCGAGCCATGCAATTGAATGTAGACGGAACCACCCATGAGGTCGATGTCGAAGACGACATGCCATTGCTTTGGGTCTTACGCGATGAAATCGGCGTCAAAGGCGTGAAATACGGTTGCGGTATTGCCCAGTGTGGCGCCTGCACGGTGCATCTGGACGGGGTCGCTGTTCGGTCTTGCCAAACGTGGGCAGTCGATGCGGTTGGCGCGGAAGTCACGACAATCAACGGTCTAGGCACGCCAAACGCAATGCATGCCGTCCAAGAGGCATGGGCCGAACATCAGGTCGCACAATGTGGTTACTGCCAGTCAGGTCAAATCATGCAAGCCGCAAGTATGCTGGCTGCGATCCCTGAACCAGCAGACGAAGACATAGATGCTGAGATGTCCGGCAACCTGTGCCGCTGCGGGACGTATCCTCAAATTCGGGCCGCGATTGTCACCGCCGCCGCCAAACTGCGGGAGGGTTAAGCCATGGGTCGGATCAAAACAATTGCGCGTCGTACATTCCTAATCGGATCAGCAGCTGTGTTGGGTGGGGTCGCCTTTGGCGCATACCTTTATAAGAAACCTGTCGCCAACCCGCTGGTGGATGATCTGGCCGATGGTGACGCGGCACTTACAGAATACGTTCGTATCACCGCAGACGGGGTGACGCTGATCACGCCACGGGCGGACAAAGGGCAGGGTGTTTACCATGTTCAGGCCGCACTAATCGCCGAGGAACTTGATATCGATCTGGATCAGGTCACTGTTGACCCGGGCCCTCCATCGCCCGCTTATTACAATACCGCCCTTAGCGAAGAAGCGCCGGGGTTCATGCCGACGGATGATAGGTTTGCGGCCAACGCGACCCGCACTGTGATGGACGCAGCGATGAAAATCATGGGCGTGCAGATCACAGGTGGGTCAACCACTGTCGCTGACAGCTGGGACAAGCTGCGGGTGGCTGGTGCCGTGGCACGCGAAACGCTTAAGGCCGCCGCGGCTCAAGAAACGGGCGTGGCGGTGGCCAACATGCAGACCGAACGCGGTGCTGTAATTTTGCCGGACGGTCGCCAGTTGGCCTATACGGATTTGGCGGCGACTGCTGCGGGCCTTGATCCCGTGGACAACGTGACCCTCAAAGATCCATCCAAATGGCGCTACATTGGCAAAGACATGCAGCGCATTGATATTGTGCCAAAATCCACAGGCACCCAGACCTATGGCATCGACATGGAACTTGATGGCATGGTCCATGCCACGGTCATCACCAACCCGCGCAAAGGCGGGGCCATGCTGTCTGCTAACACCGCCGACGCCGAAGGCATGCGCGGCGTTTTGAAGGTTGTTGAGGTCCCGAATGGTATGGGCGTCATCGCGGATAACACATGGCGTGCGTTTCAAGCAGCGCAGGCGATTACATTTGAGTGGGGTCCTGCGGAGTATCCGGCAGAGCAAGACGACCATTGGGCTGTGCTGGCCGAAAGTTTCAAAAAGGACCACCAAGACAGTCAGTATCGTGATGATGGCGATGCGGACTCCGCATTGTCCAAGGGCGACGTGGTCACGGCCGAATACCGCGCGCCGTATCTTGCTCATGCGCCGCTTGAACCGCTCAACGCGACCGTGTTGATCACCGATAACCGTGCAGACGTTTGGACAGGAACACAGGTGCCGCGCTTTGCGCAGGACGCTGTGGCGGATATCACGGGATTAGACAAAGACGATGTTCATATTCACGTGCTGATGATGGGCGGCTCGTTTGGGCATCGCCTTGAGATTGATGTTATTACACAAGCGGCGCACCTTGGGCTGGCGATGAAGAACACGCCGGTCAAACTGACCTATTCACGCGAAGAAGACATGGCGCACGACTATACACGTCAGATCGCGATGGCGCGGATGCAGGGCACCGTAAAAGACGGTCAGGTTGAGGCATTGGACCTTGGCATTGCTATGCCGTCAGTCATCTCAAGTCAGATGGGACGCTTGGGGCTTTCTGTGCCTGGACCGGATGCGATGATCACGGCGGGGGCGTGGGACCAACCCTTTGGCATTCCCAACTACCGCGTGACCGGATATCGCAGCGCCGACCTGGCGCCGATTAGTTCGTGGCGCTCCGTCGGGGCGTCCACCAATGGATTTTTCCATGACAGCGCCTTGGATGAGCTGATCCATGCAGCGGGCGCTGATCCGATGGACGAACGCATTCGCCTTGCATGGGACGACAACAGCCGCGCCGTGCTGGACGAGGTCGCGCAGCTGTCAGGTTGGGATGGTCCGTCGATAGGGGCGAACAGGGGCAGGGGCGTTGCGTTCTGTATGTCCTTTGGTGTTCCTTGCGCGGAGGTGGTCGAGGTCACGAACACCGACCGTGGAATCCAGATTGATAAGGTCTTTGCCGTCGCCAACGTTGGCCGAGTTGTTGATCCTCAAAATCTTTCGCGTCTGATGAGTGGCGGCATCATCTGGGCGCTTGGGCATGCAATTTCGGGTGAGATTACCCATTCAGATGGTATGACGGATCAGCTAAATTATGACGGGTTCGAAGCCATGCGGCTGTATCAAGCACCGGAGATCACTGTAAAAGGTCTGGAATTGGGCGATCACGTGCGTGGTATTGGCGAACCACCTGTCCCGCCTGCTGCACCAGCTCTTGCGAACGCGATCTTTGCCGCCACGGGGCAACGCATTCGCGAAATGCCGTTCAACAAACATATCGATTTCGTCTAGATAAATGCTTTCGCTTCGCGCAGGGTGAGAACCTTGCGCGCAGAGGCTGGCCGCAAATGCGGGCAGCGCCATTCGGGGAACAACGCCAGAATTTCATCCCGTGCAGCGTGGTCCAGCGCGCTTAGGGCTTCGGCACCGGGGAAGAAGCTCTCGGAAGGGATGCCTTCGGCCACGACGATTTCGTGGGCTTCGAACGCGATATGCACATAGGTCACGGTGCCGCCTTCGACCCGCCGGATGGATCCGTCGTTTGTCAGGGCCTTGGCTGGGGCCAAAACCTCATCCTCACCGCAATGCATTTGCACCCGCCAGCCATCAAGCATCATTCGATGTTGGGGGGAGACGAGCAAGTCACGCGCGTTGTCCATCGCGCCCTTGCGGATCATGATCGGAGCCAATGCGCCCTTTGCAGGGACCGTTGCGCGGCCAACCCAAGCGATCGGTTGCAATCCGTTGTCCATTGTCCAAACCCGATCCCCAACTTGAAGGTTCTCGATCGGCAGTTTGCCGCGTTCAGTGATGATCAGCGTGCCAAGGGTGAAACAGGTGATCCGTTCAATTGATTTGAAATCAAAGCTTTCGCCGGTTTCGTTTCCATCCTCATCCTTAAAGAAGACCCTGCCATTCTTTGGGTCCGCGTCGTATTCAACACGTGCTGGGCCATCCAGTTCGAGCGTGTCAAAGCCACTGCCACCGTTCACATCTGAAATGTTCGCCCCTGTGGAAACGCGGATACTGTCATTGCCGGACCCCAAAACAATGGCTCCACCGACTGTGGTGCGTGCGCCAATCGTTACATCATCGCTACCATATCCAGTGTCCAGATCGCCGCTGATTTCGGCACGGTCTTCTAGCACTACAGTGTCATCGTTGTGGCCCGCCTGAACGTTACCATGCACACGTGCTATGTCTTCCATCGCAAGAACGTCGTCACCGCTGCCAAGGTCGACATCACCTTCGATATCCGCCGTGCCGGTCAGAGCGACTGCATCATCGTCACGGTCTGTGTCAACATCACCAAGAATCGCGCCGCTTGACGCAGTCAGCGTGTCGGCCCCTTGACCCATTTCGACATTACCGTCGATGGTCGTGCCGCCCGTCAAGATAACGGTGTCATTGCCAGAATCTGTGTAAAGAGTGCCGTTCAATGTCTTGGCCGCGAGCTCGATGATATCCGCGTGCCACGTGGTTTCAATATCCCCGGATGCGCTTAAGCTGCGGTCTTGGGCAAGGAAGACATCGTCTTGGATCATGTCCACGTCGGTTGTGCGTTCAATGATCGTCGCGAAGGTGCTGCTTTGAATTTCTTCAAGTATTTCAGCGCCCAATGCCGAGTCGAGCGTCCCAAAGGTCTCATCCGCAGCACGGGTACGAGTGAATTGATCGGCAATGATATGAGTGAACAACGGACCCATTTGCGTGCCATCAATCGCGTCTTCGGCCAATCCGCCGGTCCACAATTCAACCTGAAACACATCGTCATAGGCTTGCGCAAATCGCGCCTGAAGGTTCGCGTCGCTGGTGATGATCGAAAAGTCCTGCGGGTCCAGCGTATCAGGATCGACGTCCCCAATGAGGGCGGCGCGGACTTCGATATAGCTTTCTAGCCCGTGATCCAAACTCCGCGCGAGGTTCAAGGCTGCCAGCGAGAAACCTGTGATGCCGTCCTCGGTGAACAGGAAGAAATTCAAGTCATCCACGATCTGTGCGTCGAGCTCTTGTGCCGTGGCATCCAGCTGCCCACGGATCAGCGCATCGATGCCGCTTTCCTCAACGGGAGTGTGGTTAAAGAACGCCTCCATAAGGGCCAACGACCCTTCATCCGTGCCGTCCTCGCCAAGAATATCAATTTGGGATGACACGAGAGTATGCCCGAACCGGAATGCTGCGGTTGAAAACTCCACTGACATTTCACCAACGACATCAGCGTCATAGCCCGCGTAGTCGGTCATGTCTTCACCGACCTCAGTGCCGATCAGATGGGGTAGCCATTCGTTGTAGGTGATCTGTTGCAGTTCGTATTCGACAATGGAGCGTGCCGCATCATATAGCTGGTCATCGTCCCAATCAGGGTTTTCTTCGGCCAGACGATCCGCCCAGTAATTGTGTTCGCGCACAAACATCGTGTGCATCGATAGCAGGTTGGGGTTCTCATTGGCGCGGATGTCACCGGCCAGATAAACAGGGTCATCGCCTTCGATGTCACCTGCCATGAAGCTATCCGGGTCAGCATCTGGCAGCATCTCTGAGGCGGAAGTGGTGTCTTCCTGCATGCGCAGCTGACCGCCTTCATAGCTGCGCAAGTCTTCTGCGCGTGCCTCTGTTGATCCGTAAATCTGTGAGCCATCAATTTGCCACGTCACAACATTGGTCGGGGCGATGGTTTCACCGTCGCCAATTTCCTCGGCGACCTGAGATCGATCAATGTCATGGGGCATACCAATAAGTTCGATGCTGCCCGCGTTGTGATCTTCGGGTGTCAAGACAAGGTCATGGTCCAAAAACTGGCCGAACGTCGTGAATAACGTGCTTAGCCCCGCAGAATTCGGCATGTCGCCGTCTTGGTCAAATACGACCATGGAGACCGTGACAGGATCTGCTGCATCCTCGAACAGTTCTGAAACACCATCTTCATAGCGTGCCTCAACGAGGCGTTCTTGTGCTTCTATATTTGCCAAAAAAGGACAGCTACTTGCCACCACGTCACCTTCAACTTACCCCGCCTAAGGTTTTAGGAGGGGTGTGCGGGAAAGGCAATTATTTCCAGTTACGTCTGGGGTGTTATGCACAAAGCCCGAACATTTCTGTTCGGGCTAATGGATTGTCTTCTATTTTCGAACAGTACGGGGTGGCAGTCTTAGCTGCCCCAAGCGCGAACTGGGCCACAATCTACGTGCACAAAGTTGGACCCAGAGTAGCGGCCAACGCCACCAGCCTGGCAGGCTGCTGCGGCACGCGCCATCTGCTGAACAGAACGACCTTGCATGCGCAAATCAGACGCTTTGCCCTGAAGGTGCAGGGAGTTACGTGCAACACCGGATGAGTTCGCGCGCAACATTGCGTTTGTCTGAGGGGAGCGGTAGCCGGAAATCAGCGTGTAAGGCTGGTCGTTGTCCAAAAGGTTTTGAGTGGCCGCGATGATGTCGATCGTACGGGTATCGATCTGGTGCGTCTGGCCATTGCGCCAATCGCGGAAGAAGCGGTTCACTTCGGTCATGGATTCGCCAATGTACTGGCCTTCAATCCAATAAATCGTATCGATGCTCTCGCCTGTGCGGCCAGAGTACATCTTGAGGCGGCGAATATCGCCACCACCGCGCAGGAAGCCTGCGGCATTGGAATATGTTGGGGCGGCTGTGATTGCTGTCGCAGCGAATGCGCCTAGCAAACCACGCCGAGAGATGCTCGATGTCTTCAGTGTCATATCAGCGCTGTCCCGTCGCTTACCTGTAAGTCCGTGATTTCACGAATTTTTTTGCCATTTGTCCCAAGTGTGCCGGATTTATGCCACAAAATGATTCGTCGACCAAGCCCCTTTGAGGGTTCTTTCCCGATCAAGGGGGAAATAGGCGATTATTTGCGCAGATTGTGTGCATTTAGCCATTTGTTGTATTTGTGCCAAAATGCAGGTTGCGCCGAAGTAACAAGGTTAAAACCCTTTCAATTGCTAGCGCAAATGTGAATAGACTTATTTGGATCGCTGCCTGATTCACTACACTACTGATATTTACGATGCGTTGGCGCTGTGTGTTCGCGCTAAAATGTTCCGGGGGGGACCAAATGACTACGCTAAACTACCCAATTTTCCGCGCTTTGGCGCTGTTGACGGCTGTGTTCGTCATGTTGATGCCGCCACAAACGGCTGACGCGCAGACAACGGCGTTCCGCCAAGCTGTCGCTGAGGGTGCTGCTCGCGACGAAGCTCTTGCTGAATTTTACCGCGCGCGGGATTTTGACGGCATTTGGACCGGTATTTCAAGTCGCGACCGCGCCCGTCGCAATGCTCTTCTGGCTGCCTTTGCGAATGCTGGCGACCACGGTTTGCCAGCCACGCAATATGATCCTGAATCGTTGATGGCGCGCTTGCAAGCGGCAAACACCCCAGCCGAAAAAGGCGCCATGGAAGTCGAGATGTCGCGCCTGTTTTTGTCCTACGCGCGCTCCCTTCAGACGGGTATCCTGACACCAAGAAACGTCGTCGCCGAGATCCGTCGAGAGGTTCCACTGCGTTCGCGCCTTGGCTATTTGCAAGGTCTAGAGCAATCCAGCCCCGCAGCTTATTTGTCTTCCTTGGCTCCTAGCTCCCCAGAATACGCGCGGTTATTGCGTGAAAAACTGCGTCTTGAACGTCTGTTGGCGGTTGGCGGCTGGGGACCTTCTGTTTCCGGTGGTGGGCTTGAACCAGGTGCATCCGGTTCCAACGTCATAGCGCTTCGGGATCGTTTGGTCGCTATGGGCTACATGGAACGTTCTGCAACGCAGACCTATGACGCCACACTGCAGGCCGCCGTGCAGCGTTTCCAGACGGCCCATGGCCTTTCGGCTGATGGCGTAGCAGGTGCGGGAACACTGCGTGAAGTGAATGTTCCTGTCGCAAACCGTTTGCAGCAAGTGATCGTCGCAATGGAGCGCGAACGCTGGATGAACCGCCCTCGCGGCCAGCGTCACGTTTGGGTCAACCTGACGGACTTCACCGCAGCAATCATGGACAATGACAGTGTCACCTATCAGACACGCTCCGTTATTGGTGCCACAGATAGCGACCGACAGTCACCAGAGTTCTCTGATGTTATGGAATATATGGTCATTAACCCTAGCTGGTATGTTCCACGTTCCATCATCGTGAACGAATATCTTCCGGCACTGCAGCGCAACCGCAACGCAGTTAGCCATATCGAGATTACAGACAGCCGTGGCCGAGTGGTAAACCGCAGCAACGTGAACTTTAGCCAGTTCAATGAACGCACATTCCCATATTCGATGCGTCAACCTCCGAGCCGTGGGAACGCCTTAGGTCTGGTAAAGTTCATTTTCCCGAACCAGTACAACATCTACCTTCACGACACGCCGGCAAAGTCTTTGTTTGGCCGTGAAGTGCGTGCGTTCAGCCACGGCTGTATCCGCCTGAATGACCCGTTTGATTTCGCCTATGCGTTGCTTGCGGTGCAAGAGACGGATCCAGAAGAGTACTTTCAGTCCCAGTTGCGCACAGGTCGCGAAGCACGTGTTAACCTTGATGATCCCGTGCCAGTTCACCTAGTCTATCGCACGGCGTTCACGCACACGACGGGTCAGTTGAACTTCCGTCGTGACGTGTACAACCGTGACAGCCGCATTTGGAATGCTTTGGCTGGTGAAGGGGTGGCGGTCCGTTCGATTGGCGGGTAAATCTGTCCCCAAGGTTTAGGGGAACAGCATGCCACAGACATTACAAGAACTTGCTGCGTCGCTTGGGGCTGAGACCCTTGGCGACGCATCTATTTCGGTAGACCGTTTGGCCGAACCTCTCGAAGCACGGGCAGGGGATCTGGCACTGGCTGTGGCCCCGAAATTTGCCGAGACCCTGAAAAGCTCAGCAGCTCGCGCCGCCGTGGTCTGGCCGGGGGCGGACCTAAACGACCTTGGGCTTGATGGGGCAATCGTAGCACCGCGGGGGCGGCTTGCCATGGCGGGTCTGACGCGAGCCATGGATGATGATCCCGCATTTGCGGGGCTATCCGGCATTCATTCTTCCGCTGTCATCGACCCAAGTGCCCAGATCGCCGAGGGTGCCCAGATCGGCCCATTCGTGGCGATTGAAGCGGGGGTGCAGATTGGCCCTAATGCGCGGATCGCATCACATGTTTCGATCGGTCGTGAAGTCGTGATCGGCACAAATGTATCGCTGCACCCAGCTGTAAGAATAGGCCCTCGAGTGCGCATCGGTGACGGGTTCATTGCGCAAATGGGCGTCGCCATTGGGGGGGATGGGTTTTCCTTTACCACAGACGGGCCAAGCAACGTTGAACGTGCCGTTCGGGCCCGTGGTGCACCGCTTGATCCGATCGACGGCACATGGCACCGCATCCATTCTCTTGGCAGTGTAGAAATCGGCGACAATGTAGAAGTTGGGGCGAATTCCACGATCGACGCTGGCACCATCCGTGCAACGCGTTTGGGCAATGGGGTCAAGATCGATAACCTTGTTCAGGTTGGGCACAACGTTGTTCTCGGTGAGGACTGTCTGCTCTGTGCGCAGGCGGCGATTGCGGGGTCTTCGGTGCTTGGGGCTCGAGTGATCCTTGGCGGTAAATCTGGCGTTGCAGATAACCTAACCATTGGCCGGGATGTCGTTGCCGGTGGCGGTGCGATTGTTTTGGCCGACGTGGCGGATGGGGTGTTCGTATCCGGCCATCCTGCTCAGCCGACCCATGAACACCGCGCGGCACAAAAAGCTTTGCGACGGCTGAGTAAGCAATAACGGTTCCAAATTGGGCGGTTGCACATTAAATGGATGCCAATACCAAAGTTGAATGGACGATGACTCATGAGCATTGAATCCCAAGTTGTTGAGATTATTGCAGAACAAGCTTTGCTTGAACCGTCAGATGTATCACGTGACAAGACACTCGAGGATCTGGGCATTGATAGTCTTGGCTTGGTTGAAAGCATTTTTGCAATCGAAGAAGCTTTTGACATCACGATCCCCTTCAACGCCAACGACCCCAACGAGAGTGAATTCGATATCACGAACGTCGGTACGATTATCAGGGCCATCGAAACGCTGGTGAAGGATCAATCGTGAAACGCGTTGTCATTACGGGGTCGGGCACTATCAATGCTCTCGGCCATGATGTGCCAACAACTCTGAAGGCAATGGCCGAGGGGCATTGTGGGATTGGCCCGCTGGATATCCGTGATGTGGACCGTCTTGCAGTCAAGATCGGCGGGCAGGTCACCGGTTATGATGAACACAGCCATTTCAATCGCCAGCAGATCAGCCTTTATGATCGGTTTACGCAGTTCACTTTATTAGCCGCCGAACAAGCCATCCTTGAAGCGGGCTTGACGTTTTCGGGTGTTTTGGCCGACCGTTCGGGTGTCGTTTTGGGCACGTCGGGCGGTGGGCTGAACACACAGGATGAAAATTATCGCGCCGTTTATGAAGAAGGCAAAAATCGGGTTCATCCGTTTATCGTACCGAAGTTGATGAACAATGCGGCCGCGTCGCATGTTTCGATGCAGTACAATCTGCGCGGCCCGTCGTTTACGGTGGCCACCGCCTGCGCGTCGTCGAACCATGCCATGGGGCAGGCCTTTGCGATGATCCGCAGCGGGATGGCGGATGTGATGGTGACAGGCGGTTCCGAGAGCATGCTTTGTTTTGGCGGCGTTAAGGCTTGGGAGGGCCTGCGCGTGATGTCAAAAGATGCCTGTCGTCCGTTTTCCGCCACCCGCAACGGGATGGTGCAGGGCGAAGGCGCAGGCGTGTTTGTGTTTGAAGAACGTGACCACGCCATCAAACGGGGCGCCACAATCATCGCTGAGGTTGCAGGCTTTGCCATGTCATCGGACGCGTCTGATATCGTCACCCCAAGCAAACAGGGGGCGGCGCGCGCAATTGCTGGGGCGCTTAAGGATGCGCAACTTAACGCAAGCGACGTTGGTTATATCAACGCCCATGGCACGGGGACTGCGGCCAACGATAAGACTGAATGCGCCGCAGTCGCTGATGTCTTTGGGACGCATGCCGACAACCTAATGATGTCATCGACCAAATCGATGCATGGGCACTTGATCGGGGGCACAGGTGCCGTCGAACTTCTGGCATGTATCATGGCAGTGCGGGACGGGGTCATTGCGCCAACCATCGGTTTTGAAGAACCAGATCCCGAATGCGCGATGGATGTAGTTCCAAATGAAGCCCGAAACGTCAAAGTTGATGCAGTGCTGTCCAATGCGTTCGCCTTTGGTGGCCTAAACGCTGTGATCGCATTGAAATCAGCCTAAGAACGCAAAACGCCGCCCCATTCAGGAGCGGCGTTTCAATAAGTGTGTTCCGTGTTACTGGGCGGATACTGCGTTATATGCAGCCGTGAACCCAGACAAAGACATTGTCACTGTTACGGTTTGATCGGGTGCAGCAGCAGGCGCCATGGACAGAGTCGCAGACGCGCCGCGGCGGAACAGAGCGATGTCTTGTTCTGTCAGGCCAAGACGCGTGACACAGCCACCCACGTTACAGAAGTTAAACGGGAAACGGCGCGCAGTGCCGCCGTCGACGCGCATGGTCAACTGTTCGGTCAACAAGGTTTCCAGTGGCACAACGATTGTTGCGCCAGCAACAGCCTGGCCACTGTTTGGCAAGGATACGATTGCGATCTCAGCAACGGAGTTATCGTCAGCGTCGTTCAGCAATTGATACATCTGGCACGGGTCTTCGCCTTCTTCGACTTTCAAACACCGCAGAGCCCAGTCGCCGTGAACCTCTTTGAGGTATTGCTGGCCGACCTGTGGTTCTTGTGGTTCGGGCGCGATTGGATCGCCATTCTCGTCCACTTCTTCGCCCATATTGAAAACGCTGTCTGCCTGTTCGTCAGTTGCGGCGTCTTCGGTCGTGGCGTCTTCTGTCGCTTCTTGTGCCAGAGCTGGCTGAGCCAAGAGGCAGGCAAGAGCTGCAGCAGACAGGGCTTTAGAAAGGGACGTGTTCAATAGTGTCATAGATCGTTCCGATACAAGTAAGTGCAAGGGTATAGGTGCTTTGGCGAGGTTTAGCATGGGATGAATGGGGTGTCAGCGCAAAAGACACGTTCGGCAAAGCAGCGCTTACGGGAACCGCCCAACCTGTGAACATATTGTTCCCAAATAGAAAAAGGGCCCCAAAAGGCCCTTCTTCGTCTTCTCCCTATCGGACTTGGCCGACTTATTGCGCAGACGCTACGAAACCATTTGGCACCCGTCAACAGCATGATCTTCACGTTTTTGATAAAAATGTCATTTGATATTCTTAATAATGACATTCAGCCCTCGGCCAGAAGGTTTAACGTGACCGTCATTGCGGTGATCGATCCGTAAAAAAACCGCGCCTCAGAGTTTATCTGGGCGCGGCAGGTCTAACAGGGAGGAAGTCACGGACCAACACGAGGACTCATGCGGCCCGTACGAATATACTGGCTCATAAAGGTTAAGAATGTATTTTAGCCCATGAAATGAAACGATAGTCCGACATGGACCGAGGCAGGGAACAAAAAATGAGCAACGGAATTTTCGTAGGTGGCGGCGGCGATGGATACGGCACAGCACAGGAATTGCAGTATCAATACGCGAACCGCCACGGATTGATCGCAGGGGCCACAGGCACCGGCAAAACAGTGACGTTGCAAATCCTTGCCGAAGGGTTTTCGGCTGCGGGCGTTCCTGTGTTTCTGTCCGATGTAAAAGGCGATCTGTCCGGATTGGCGAAATCCGGCACCGCTGACTTTAAACTGCACGAACCGTTTATGAAGCGCGCCGAGACGATCGGCCTTGATCTGCAATACGATTCCTTTCCCGTAACGTTCTGGGACTTGCTGGGCGAGCAGGGTCATCCAATCCGCACCACAGTTGCCGAAATGGGCCCATTGTTGTTGTCTAGCCTTATGGGGCTTACCGAAGCACAGGAGGGCGTCTTGAACGTCGCTTTCCGTGTGGCGGACGAAGACGGCCTGCCTCTGCTTGATCTGGAAGACCTTCAAGCCTTGCTCGTTTGGGTTGGTCAGAACTCCAAAGACCTTTCTTTGCGCTACGGTAATGTGGCGTCGTCATCCGTTGGCGCGATCCAACGGCAATTGTTGGTCCTGGAAAACCAAGGTGGGGCAGAATTGTTCGGCGAACCGGCGTTGGACTTGCACGACATGATGCACACCGAAGCTGACGGGCGCGGACGGATCAACATTCTTGCCTCTGATAAACTGATGGCGTCGCCCAAACTATATGCGACGTTCCTGTTGTGGCTGCTGTCCGAACTGTTTGAGGAACTGCCAGAGGTCGGCAACCCAGACAAACCCAAACTGGTCTTCTTCTTTGACGAAGCCCACTTGTTGTTTGATGACGCCCCCAAGGCATTGGTGGACAAGGTCGAACAGGTCGCTCGCCTGATCCGTTCCAAAGGTGTTGGTGTTTATTTCATTACGCAGAACCCCGCGGACGTTCCCGAGGACGTTCTGGGCCAGCTCGGAAACCGCGTCCAGCACGCACTGCGGGCATTCACCGCCAAGGACCAAAAGGAACTGAAACAGGCGGCCGACACGTATCGCCCGAACCCATTGTTCGACACCGCTGAAGCCATCCGCGAAGTCGGAACTGGCGAAGCCGTCACGTCAATGTTGATGGACAAAGGTGTGCCCGGCATTGTGGAACGCACCTTGATCCGTCCGCCATCTTCACAGCTTGGCCCGATCACCAAAGCCGAACGCGCCGAGGTCATGGCCGTATCTCCTATGTCGGGCAAATACGATGAACGTTTAGATCGCAATTCAGCCGCCGAAATGCTGGCAAAACGGGCAGGTGACGCGGCCAAAGCAGCCGAAGAAGCCGAGGCCCAAGAAGAAAAATTGGAAGCCGAAGAGCGCGAGCACAAACAAGGCCGTCGCTATACGGGCAGTGACGGGGAACGCTCGACCAGCCGTCGTTCGTCTTCCAAAGATGGCTGGGGCGGTGCAATTGCAACCGCCGTCGCCAAAGAACTTAAGGGCACCACAGGCCGACGCATTGTGCGCGGCATTTTGGGTGGTTTGTTCAAAGGGCGCTAATTTTTCCAGTTGCGTTATGTTATACTGTTACCTAAATATTCCCTAGCACAGCTAGGGGATTTTTTGATGCGCAGTAACCGTGGCGCGACGACGCTGAAAACAAAGCGTCGTGCACGAAATCCGATGCAAGACTATGATCGGCTGCCGCCCGAATTACGCGTTTGGGTTTCGGGGGCATTGCTGCCATGGCGCGCAGCAACTGTTAGGCGTGCCTATGACAGGGCGCTGGCTCGCAGTGGCGATCAAGACCGCGCATTGGCGGAGCTAGATCGCTTGCAACGGAAGCAAGTCGCCAAGGACGTCAGTCGTATATGGGGTTCAGATCATCCTGAGGCTGCGACCTGTCAGTGATCAGCCACAGCAGCCGCTGGTACAGGTACTAGCCGCTGGCTGTAAATCTTCGTCGATCAAGGGCAGGGCACCTGTCAAAGCCAAAGGCGTGATGTGCAGCGCCTCGGCTAAGTTGGACAAAACCGGTTCGGGCACCGCGGCGCCCTTTGTTTCCAACTTTGCAAGCTGACGTTCTGTCAGACCCGACAGTTTCGCCAATTTCGGGCGTCCAATCTTTCGCGCCTTGCGTACAGATTTCAGACGGTCAGCAAGGATTGTCTCAGAGGTCATGTCAATTTGTCCTGTGCGGTCTTGGTGCGTTACGTTGCTATAGCTCGGAAATCTTCAGCTCGGAAACGCGGTTTTCATCTTTGGCGATAACTTCAAAGCGGAAACCGTGAAAGCTGAACACTTGGCCGACCATCGGGATCATTTGAGCCTCGTGGATGACCAGTCCGGCAACGGTATTGGCTTCGTCATCCGGCAAGTTCCAGTCGGTTGCACGGTTCACATCGCGGATCGTCATGGTGCCGTCCACGGTATAGCTGCCATCCTCTGCCGCGATGAGGTCGTTTTCCTCATCGGTGTCAAACTCATCGGTGATTTCACCGACGATTTCTTCAAGGATGTCTTCTAGTGTGATCAACCCTTGCAGGGTGCCGTATTCATCGACGACCAATGCAAAATGGCGACGTCGCGCCAAGAACTGATGCATTTGGTCATCGAGCGTCGTGGTTTCCGGCACGAAGTAAGGTTTCATTGCAACTGTTAGAATATCAAACTCTGCCATTTCCTGTGGCTCGATCCGGCCATCGGCCAGCATCTTGTGCATGGCGCGCAGCAAGTCTTTGGCGTGCAAGACACCAACGATGTTTTCCGGCTCATCGCGATACAGCGGCAGGCGAGTGTGGTTGCTGTCCAGACAAAGCGACAGGATTTCGGCCACAGGCAGGGCGGCGTCGATCATTTCGATATCCGTGCGGTGAAGCATGATTTCCTCAACCGTGCGATCACCCAGATCAAGCGCACCCAAAATGCGGTCGCGGTCTTCTTTTTCTACAACACCTTCGGAATGGCCCAGTTGCAAAGCGCCTGCGATCTCTTCGCGGACTGCAAGGATGTTGCTGTCTGGGTCGGTCTGAACGCCGAACACCTGCAAAACACCACGCACCAATGTGCGTACCGCCGTAACCACAGGGGCAAAGATGGTAACAATCAAAGAAATCGGCCGTGCGGCCAGCGATGCTGCGCGTTCGGGGTTTGTAATGGCATAGGTCTTAGGCAGGACTTCGGCAAAGATCAGCACCAACAACGTCATGATGATTGTTGCCAAGGCCACGCCGTTTTCCCCGAACAGGCGCAAGAACATGGTTGTCGCCAGTGACGTGGCAAGAATGTTAACCAGATTGTTGCCTAGCAAAACCGATCCGATCAACCGTTCACGATCTTCGGTGACATCGAATGCTTTCTCAGCGCCCTTGTCGCCTTTGTCGGCGTTTGCTCGCAGTTTCCCGCGCGAGGCGGCAGTCAGCGCGGTTTCGGATCCCGAAAAGAAGCCCGAAAGCACAAGAAGAAACAGGATCGCACCAGCGGTGATCCAGAATGCAGCGTCAAGCATGGCAGTAAATCTTTATCATTGGAGTGTTATGGTGGCGCATGAGGGCACGTTCAAGGGGGGCTAGTCGTCTTGCGCCAAAGGATGGTGATCCAGCACCAGTTCTTTCAGGCGTTCATCCAGCACATGAGTGTAGATTTCTGTCGTCGCCACATCAGCGTGGCCCAGCAACGTCTGGATGGATCGCAAATCAGCACCGCCCGCCAAGAGATGGGTTGCAAAGGCGTGGCGTAGCGTGTGCGGGGTAACCTTTGCAGGGGATACGCTACCCGCAACGGCAAGGTCCTTGATGAGATTGAAAAAGCTTTGTCGCGTGAGATGCCCCAGCTTACCGCGGGATGGGAACAGGAACTTTGATCGTGGTGCGCCGTCTTTCACGGCGGCCTCTTCGGCCTCATCGCGTGCGGCGAGCCACGTGGCGGTGGCCGTGCGGGCAGGTGGGGAAAGGGGCACCATGCGTTCCTTGTCGCCTTTGCCGCGTACCAACAACATGCGCGGATCACCCCGTGCGGCGGCAACAGGGAGGGACACCAATTCGGTCACGCGCATGCCCGTCGCGTACAGCAGTTCCATCAGGCAGGTGGTGCGCAATGTGTCTTTGGGTGCGGCGCGTGCGGCCCCTAGCAAGGCATCGACTTCTTCATGGCTTAGGGTCTTGGGAAGACGTTTGTCGCGCCCTGGGCCACTGATCTGGATTGCAGGGTTGTCATCGCGCCAGCCTTCTTCAAAGGCGAACCGATAGATTTGCTTGATCGCCGACAGGCGTCGCGCCCGCGTGGATTTTGCAAGCCCTTGGTCATCGCACCAGATCAAATAACGCTCAACATCACTTTGCGTGACGGTGCTAAAATGTCCGTCCAACCAGTCAGAAAACGCGGTCAGGTCACGGGCATAAGCCAATTGGGTATTTGTAGCAGCGTCCAACTCTGCGGCCTGCGCCTCAAGGAAGGCTTGAATCCAGTTGGCGTTCGGGCGTTCAGACGCGCTCATGGAAGCAACAGATATTGCAAAGAGATGCGTCGCGCTGCGTCTTCCAAACCAAGCGCGCGCAAGGTTGCGATCCCATCTTGAAAGGCCTGTGCATCGCCGTCGATCCCTTGTTGAAGGGTCGCAATGTTGCGCAAGATTGCTTCGCCGGTGCGGCCTTGGCTTGCCATTTCGACAAGTGTCGCATCTGGTTCTGCTTCAAAGGCGGCGCGCACCAACGGATATTGTTTGCGCTCAACGCCGACGTTTGAAAAATCACCACCACGTGCAATCGCGGCCAAAGATGGATCGGTGATGGCGAGGTCTTCGTTCAGGGCTGCTTCTTCGTAGCGATCGGACAACAATAGAAACTTGAACACCAACGGGTCAGCGGGAACCGCCCCAGTATCCAGCATCAAAGGGGCGAAATACTGGGCCATCTGAACGGTCACGCCAACGGACTGGGCCTCGTTCCACAGGCGCGTCAGGGCGTCATCTATTGCACCTTCGTCTTCGCTGGTCAGCGCAGTTGTCAATTGATCAACGGCGCGGGCGCGTTCCCAGACGCCACCTGACGCTGCGGGTACACGGGCCGTATAAAGCCCCATCAACGCGTTGTTTGCGATCGCGCCAGAGCGTGCCAATCTCTCGGCGGCCTCGAGCTGGGCTTTCCAACCGACATTGGCCCGTAAGTCGGCATGAGAAAAAGCACGCGGAAGGCCTTGCGTGGTCAGCGGGGTTCCAATGGCTTCGAACATTCTAAAGGTAAGCGGAGTCGCGTGATCAGGCGGGGTAAGGTCTGGTTCGTCTTCAAAAAGTTCGGGATCAAGGAACCGCGACAACAAAGCGCCAGTGTCCGCATCAATATCGTCAAGCGCCAATCCAGTGTTCAACGTCAACGCCGCAGCGGACCAATCGCCAGATCGCGCCAGACAGAAAACGCGGGCCGATGGTGTGGGGGCCACATCTGGGCGCGACTGTAAATCACGGCAGGCAGCGTCTTCCGTGCCCGTCAGTAACGACACATCAAACCAGCGGCGAAACAAAGCCGGCGTATCAGGGCTTGCCGCCTCAAGCATCGCTTGCGCACGTTCTAACGCACCGAAATCCAGCAATTTATCTACGCGTGCCAAAAAGAATGCGTCATCGCCGGCGTCCATGCGCGGCGGGTTTGCTTGGCTCATAGACAGGGTCATGATCAATTCTTGCACAGCAGGGAGCGTATCAACCTGCTGTGCCATCATTAGGGCGGCGATGGTGTCTGGTGCGCTGTTTTCCCAAAGGTCTACGGGTAGGCCCGTGATCTCGGGGGCCAAAATGCCCAAAGCACGAGGGGCAGGGCCGCCCAACGTCTGAACCGAAACGTTCGGTGTGGTGGCAGATTGAGCGACCGGATCTTCATCGGCATCGGGGATACGTGTCGCTTGCGTTCCCAAAACGGGGGCCGCAACTGCGACTTCGGGTTGTTCAACGGTTTCGGACAGCCAATCAATGGCCGACAAAGGCGCATTATCGTCAGTTTGCGCCAGCATCGGAGCAGAACAGATAATCAAAACACTCGTAAAAACTCCGAACCCACGCATCACTCACTCCCTAATGTCACCGGTATAACCACCTGTTGGATCGGGGCTGCGAAGTCGTCGGGCATAAAGATCGGCCCGAGATAGGCAAAGCC
Source organism: Octadecabacter algicola (assembly GCF_021532625.1). GTDB lineage: Bacteria > Pseudomonadota > Alphaproteobacteria > Rhodobacterales > Rhodobacteraceae > Octadecabacter > Octadecabacter algicola. Next base: position 755,515 of record NZ_JAKGAR010000001.1, on the reverse strand, counting down.
GATGAAAGCGATTGCCGCTAGAATGCACAACACCAATAGAAGTTTTATCAATCGCCACATGCTGCTCGGTCCACCCTTTTGCCCGTTTCTTTGCCCCAAATGCGCGGCCTTAGTTGCCGCTTGTCTTGAGGTTATATATGTCCTTTGCAGCAAGATCACGCCACCGCTTAGCATATTTTTTCAAACAAGCGGGGCTTGGCCGATACGATTTGGCGGTGGGCTATGAAAACAAGGCCCAAACTGGGGGATATACAGGTGACAGAAGGACCAGAAATTACAGTGGACCCGAAGCCGGACTTCGTCTTACACCGTACAGTCGTGCTGGTCGGGATGATGGGATCAGGCAAGACGGCCATCGGTCGCGCGCTCGCGCAGCGTTTGAATGTGCCTTACATCGATTCTGATGCTGAAATAGAATCCGCCGCCAATGCTACGATTTCGGAAATCTTTGAACGCTCCGGTGAGCCGTTCTTCAGGGATCGGGAAGCCGAAGTCATCTCTCGTCTTCTGGCGTCAGACCCATGTATTTTATCGACGGGGGGCGGTGCCTATTTGGCAGAACGCAATCGCTCCGAGATTTCGCAGCACGGTGTTGCGGTGCTTTTGGATGCGGACCTTGACCTGCTTTGGGAACGGGTGCGCTATAAGGATACACGCCCGTTGCTGCGCACGCCTAACCCTCGAAAAACCTTGGGTGAAATCTATAAGGAGCGCGCTCCGATCTATGCGAAAGCAGAGCTGAGCGTCCAAACCAAGCCCGAGTACTCAATCGAACAAACTACCGACGTCGTGATGGACATACTTGCCTCACGCCCTGACATACTGGAGCCCGCCACATGAGCGATTTGATTGAAACCGTTCACGTTAACCTGCCTGGGCGTTCGTATGACGTGGTGATCGGGCCTGGTCTTCTGGCGGAAGCAGGCGCGCGGGTCGCTCCGTTCTTGCGTCGTCCACGCGTTGTGATCGTGACCGAAGACAACGTTGCCCCTTTGCATCTGGACGCTTTACGCGCAGGACTGGAAGCGGAAGGCATCTCATCAGAAAGTCTGGTTTTGCCCGCTGGGGAAGGTACCAAGAGCTGGCCGTTCTTAGAACAAACAGTCGAATTCCTTTTGGCACAAAAGGTTGAACGCGGCGATATAGTGATTGCTTTTGGCGGTGGTGTCATTGGCGATCTTGTTGGGTTCGCCGCAGCGACAGTCCGCCGTGGCGTGCGGTTTGTGCAGATCCCGACATCGTTGTTGGCACAGGTCGACAGTTCCGTGGGCGGCAAAACTGGGATCAACTCGGTGGCGGGTAAAAACTTGATCGGCGCGTTTCACCAACCGACTCTGGTTTTGGCCGATGTGGCCTTGCTGGGGACACTTACAAACCGCGACTTCCTGTCGGGCTATGGAGAGGTGGCTAAATACGGGCTGCTGGGTGACGAAAGCTTCTTTGACTGGCTCGAAGTGCAAGGGCCAAAGCTTAAGCCGCTGTTGAACGGAGATAATACTGTCTCTTCGGATGCGGTATCTAATGACGTTATAGCCGCGCGGGTCGAAGCTGTGCGTTGGTCCGTACAGATGAAGGCCGACATCGTCGAACGGGATGAAACGGAACAAGGCGACCGCGCTTTGTTGAATCTTGGTCATACGTTTTGTCACGCGCTTGAGGCCGCAACAGGGTATTCAAACCGCCTGTTACATGGCGAAGGCGTTGCGATCGGGTGTGCTATGGCTTTTGAAGTTTCGGCTCGTATGGGACTGTGCAGCCAAGAAGCGCCGAGCCGCGTACGCGCGCACCTTAAAGACATGGGAATGAAGACCGATCTGAAAGACATCGACGGCGATCTGCCCGATGCTGATGCTCTGTTGGCGCTCATGGGGCAGGACAAAAAGGTTGTTGATGGCAAGCTGCGCTTTATTCTCGCGCGTGGCATCGGCGAGGCCTTCATCACATCTGACGTGCCGGCGGCCACGGTGTTGGGTGTGTTGCGCGATGGTCTCGCAGCGCGGTAGGTTTGCTGTCATCATTGCACAAACGATAAGGGGCCAAGCATTGCATGGCCCCTTATGAATTGTCTTTGGTGTGTCGGCTTAGAACGGGATCTCGTCGTCCATGTCACTACCGCCGCCGCTGCCACCTTTGTCGCCGCCGCCATAATCACGGCCTTGATCGCCACCACCGTAGCCACCGCTACCATAACCGCCACCTTGATCACCGCCGCCGTAGCCTCCACCGCCGCTGCTGTCACCGCGGCCGCCGATCATGGTCATGACGCCGTCAAAGCCCTGCAAAACCACTTCTGTAGTATAACGGTCATTGCCGGACTGGTCCTGCCATTTGCGCGTCTGCAGTTTACCTTCGATATAAACCGTCGAGCCCTTCTTGAGGTATTGTTCGGCCACACGCACCAAACCTTCTTGGAAGATCGCGACAGAATGCCATTCCGTTTTCTCGCGGCGTTCGCCAGTGTTCTTATCTTTCCAAGTTTCAGACGTGGCGATGCGAAGGTTACAAACCTTGCCGCCGTTCTGAAAACTGCGCACCTCTGGGTCGCGCCCCAGATTGCCGATAAGCATGACTTTGTTAAGTGAACCGGCCATTATTCGCCTCTCCTGTAGAATCTTTAAAGGGTTTTAACCCTGTTACAGCACCGGTGATAGGCCCGAAAGGCTTAACGGAACCTTAGGGTGGATTCCGCACGGGATTAAACCATGCTGCAATATGGTCAAACCAATGGTGATGGGTTATGTTTTCACAAAATGTGGGGGCATGTTTATGCGCGTATTGGCAAGTGTAGCGGCGTTCGCTACTGTTTTTACTACGATTTCAATCACTTCGGTGCCAGCTTTGGCAGACACCTTGTCGACGCGAAATCGCACCACTTTATTTAGTTCTCAGCTTGATGTGTTGGATGGTCGGGCCGCGTCGCAATACGCCAACTCGATCCGTCTTCAGCCACCCCGCATTGAAGTGCCAACGACAACGAACACGGGCCCACAATATAATGGCAGCTATCGTGGCCAATTTCTTAATATGGCGAAGGCCGCAGCGCAGCGGAATCGTGTTCCAGAAGATTTGTTTCTGCGTCTGATCCAACAGGAAAGCGCATGGAATCCGAATGCCCTGTCTCATGCAGGGGCGATTGGATTGGCGCAGTTGATGCCGGGAACGGCACAGTATTTGCGTGTAAATCCGCGTGATCCTTACCAAAACCTCGATGGTGGTGCGCGGTACTTGCGTGAACAGTTTGATACATTCGGGTCTTGGCGTTTGGCGCTCGCGGCCTACAACGCGGGCCCGGGCGCAGTTCAACAACATGGGGGCGTGCCACCCTATCGTGAGACGCGCAATTATGTGCGGGTCATCTGGGGTAGCTAAAAACGAATGCTTCGTAAATTTAAAGGCGTCGCATGAGCTGCGACGCCTTTCTTATTGATAACGTTGAGTGATTACTCTGCGGCCATTTCGATGACGGGTTCCATCTGAGCCAAGTCATCGTCGTTCAGGTGGCATTTGATCTGATGTCCATTCGCCAAGGTGCGTACTGTAGGCACTTTGGTTTCACACAGGGATCTGCCGGCCTTATCTTTCCAGTTGCAGCGCGTTTGGAAGGGGCAGCCACTGGGCGGGTTCATCGCGGATGGAATATCACCCTCAAGAACGATGTGCTTTTTCTTGATCTTGGTATCGGCGATTGGCACCGCTGACAAAAGCGCCTCTGTGTAGGGGTGGTACGGCGGGCTAAAGACTTGTTCGGTGGTGCCAAGCTCAACAACATGTCCAAGGTACATAACCATAACGCGATCAGATAGATAGCGCACGATGCTCAAGTCGTGAGAGATGAACAGCAGGGTCGTTTTCTCGTTGCGTTGGATTTCCATCAACAGGTCGGTGACAGCCGCTTGAACTGATACATCCAAGGCCGATACAGGTTCATCTGCCACCACGATCCGTGCGTCACCGGCAAAGGCGCGCGCGATCCCGACACGTTGTTTTTGACCACCTGACAGCTGGCGCGGCATACGATCCGCAAAGGCACGGGGCAGTTTGACCAGATCAAGCAATTCTAACATGCGATCCTTACGATCCTGATCCGTTTTGCCGATCTTAAAAATCTCGAGCGCACGAATGATCTGCCGCCCGACCGTCATAGATGGGTTCAATGTGTCGAACGGGTTCTGGAATACCATTTGGACATCCGCGACCGTCTTTGTGTCACGGGATTCAATCGGCGTGGATTCGATGTTTTCGTTATCGAGAAGGATTTGCCCCTCCGTCGCGGTTTCCAAGCCCATCAACACCTTGGCAAAGGTCGACTTCCCGCAGCCGGATTCGCCCACAATGGCAAGCGTTTCGCTTTCGCGTGCTTCAAAAGATAGGGTTTCGTTGGCTTTGACGACCTTTTTGTTCTTACCGCCAAACAGCGCAGATGCCGCAACCTCATAGTATTTCTTGAGATTATCCATCTTCAGGACAACTCGGCCTGGTTCTGGCTTTTCGGTTTGTTCGCCGACCTCGATAGGGGCGTCCCAATCGATTTCCTGAAAGCGTAGGCAACGTGTTTCGTGTGATCCGTCGTCATCGGCGGGGTACATTGGAATGCCGCCTTCGTCGCAAAGACCGGCTTCGAAATAGTCGCAGCGGGGACCAAAGTTACAGCCTTGCGGGCGTTCATGGGGCAGTGGGAAATTCCCGGGAATGGCCACCAAAGGGCGAGCGTTTTTGTCAGCACCGGGCAATGGGATCGAACGGAACAACGCCTGTGTATAGGGGTGCTGCATATTGTCGAACACACCTGCAATTGTACCGCGTTCCACGGCTTCGCCAGAATACATCACACAGATACGGTCACAGGTTTCCAGAACCAGCCCGAGGTTGTGAGAGATAAACAGCATCGAAGTGCCGTATTTTTTACCAAGGTCTTTGACCAGTTCAACAACGGCGGCTTCGACAGTTACATCGAGCGCGGTGGTCGGTTCATCCAAGATCAGCAAAGACGGCTTTGACATCAAGGCCATCGCGATGACGATACGCTGTTGTTGGCCGCCCGATAGTTGGTGCGGGAAGCTGTTCAGCATGCGTTCCGGATCAGGAAGCTTAACGTCAGTTACCACTTCCAATGCCCGCGCATAGGCTTCTTGTTCGCCCACACCTTCGTGGATCATCGGCACTTCCATCAGCTGTTTGCCGATCCGCATGGCGGGGTTCAACGACGCCATAGGTTCCTGATAGATCATTGCGATTTCAGAACCACGAATGTCTCGCAGCTCTTCGCGTGTCATCTCGTTCAGCTCGCGGCCTTTGAACTTGATCGAACCGCCAACAATGCGCCCGTTCACGCCGAGGTCTTGCATGACCCCAAGCGCGACGGTGGATTTACCGCAGCCGGATTCGCCGACGATGCCCAAGGCCTCACCCGGTTGGATAGAGGCAGAGAAGTTCATCACCGCGGGGATTTCGCGAAGCCGTGTGAAAAAGCTAATCGAAAGGCGATCAATTTCGAGGATAGGGCCGTCGTAGGTTTCACGTTTCATGGGCTTAATCCTTCAGGCTTTCTTCGCGCAGACCATCTGCGAGAAGGTTGAGGCCGAGCACCAGAGACAGCAATGCGATGGCAGGGGGCAGGGCAGGGTGTGCGAAGATTAGCAACAGTTTGCGCCCTTCGTTGATGGTGCTGCCCCAGTCCGGGGATTCCGGCGGCAGACCAAGGCCAAAGAAGCCCAAGGTGCCAAGCAGGATGGTGGTGTAACCAATACGAAGGCAGAAATCGACGATCAGCGGGCCACGTGCATTGGGTAGGATTTCCCAGAGCATGATGTACCACGGACCTTCACCACGGGTTTGCGCAGCGGCCACGTAATCGCGGGTTTTGATATCAAGCGCGAGGCCGCGCACGATACGGAACACAGTGGGTGAGTTCACAAAAACCACCGACACAAACACCACAAGGATACCGGATGGGATGTTGATGAAATCAAGAGCTGCTGGCCAGATTTGCAACGGGCTGTCCGCATCGCTGACCACGTTCAGGTAAAGGAGCCCCAGCGGGATTAGGACCACCGCCAGCAAAAGCGTGTTCTTGCTGGGTTGGGTCTTAAAACGGCTGTTGATCATCACACCAAAGAACACCAGCGGGAAAATGAACAGGAATGCCGCCATATAGTTTGGCAGACCTGTCGCTACGATTTCCGGTGTCACCAACAAGTAGAACAACAAGATCACGGGGAAGGCGAGGATTAGGTTGGCAAGGAAGGACAACAGCGTGTCCAGTTTACCGCCATAGTAGCCCGCAGGCAGGCCCAGCGTGATGCCGACCATAAAGGCGAAAACAGTCGCGAGCGGTGCGATGACCATAACGATCACCGACCCGTGGACCATGCGGCTAAAAATGTCACGCGCAAGGTTGTCTCCGCCCAACAAATAGTGCGGGAAGAATCCTTCGTCTTGACCTTCGGGGACAGGGAAACCGGGTGTTTTATTCTTGATACCCGAGATTTGCTGCAATGGATCATGGGTCGCGATCATGTCAAACAGACCGACATATATTGACGTAAAGACCCAGAACATCACCAGTCCAAAGCCGATCATACCGATCATTGAATCGAACAGTTTACCGTACAGGCCGAGTTTGCGTTTGAACGTGATCGATACTGCAAATGTGACGATCAACGACAGCCAAACGGGCAGAAACCGTTTGATAACTTCGCCCAAGATTCCAGCTTTGCCGTATGGCATGAACCAAGAGACCACGATGATGGCGGCGATGATAAAAACGATCAACATGAAAATCTGAAGGTTCAGTTTTTCAAGTCGCCCAAGTAGGCCGCCACGAGATTTAATCGTGCCATCTGCGTTGGCTTGCAGTTTCACCTCTGGGGCGAAAAAGCTCATGATGGTTTGTACGACGACACCTGCCAGGAAGACGAAAACGGCAATTGTCAGTGCTGGGATGAGAGTGCTCCCGAAAGAGCCGGTCCAGGAAAGTGGTTCCATTGTTCTGGCTCCTTAAGAAATGCGAATGCGTGGGTTGAGGAAGACGTAGCCGATATCCGAGATAAGCTGCGTGAACAGCACCACAAAGACAGAGACTACCGACACGCCCAACAGGAGTTCGATGTCGTTGTTGGATGCAGCCTGTACCAACGTCCAACCGAAACCTTTGTAGTTGAACAAGGTCTCGACGATCACGACGCCGTTCAGCAACCAAGGGAACTGCAACATGATCACGGTGAATGGTGCGATCAGTGCATTGCGCAAGGCGTGTTTCATAACGATGTTTGGAAAGCTCACACCCTTAAGGCGGGCGGTGCGGATGTATTGGGCGGTCATCACTTCAGTCATTGAGGCCCGCGTCATTCGTGCGATATAGCCCATCCCGTAAAGTGCGATGGTGATCACGGGTAGGAAGAAGTTCTCAAAGTTTGCACCATCCATCGCTGATGTGGCGGTTCCTTTGAACCACTGCATCCCAAATAGGGGGGTGGCAAAGACGGCAATGAAGATAACACCAGACACGTATTCCGGCGTCGCGGTCGAGATGATTGAAACGGTCGACAGGCTGCGGTCCGTGCGCGACCCTTCTCGCATTCCGGCCAGCACACCGATTATCAACGCGCCGGGCACCATAACCATCATCACCCAGAACATGAGCTTTCCAGTTAGGGCAAGGCGGGTGCCGACAATCTTTGAAACGCTGTCCTTAAAGACTGTGGACTGTCCCCATTCGCCTTGCAGAACGCCACAAAATGTCGGTGTGTCTTCGGTTGGTGAAGAGGCGGCCGCGCAGCGGGCGCGGGTTTCGCCATCTGTTCCTTCAATCACATAGCCCGGCAGTACGCCAAGCCATTGACCGTATTTAACGGGGAGGGGCTGAGTATACCCGCGGTTGCCCAAATAGGTGGCAACGGCTTCGTCGCTCATTCGGAAGTTACCTTGGGTCTTAGCGAGCTTTTCCAAATTAGGGAAAAGGTTGGTCAGCCAGAACACAATGAAGGTCAGGCAAAGCGCAGTGAGGATCATCACCCCAAGGCGTCGCAGAATAAACAGTCCCATCAAGTAGCCCCTGTTGGTTGGCTGTGCCGCGCCGAAACGATGCCTGCGCGATCTTTTGTCATTTGAAAAGGCCGCCCGCGTGAACGGACGGCCTTGGATATTGGGTAAGTTAGGCTGCTAGGCCGATCTTATAGATCTGCGGCAGGTAACCGATGTGCATGTCCCAACCGACAAAGCCAGGCTTGGCGTGACGATAGAGAGAGCGCCAGTATGGCTGGAGCGTCACCGCTTCGTCCGTGAGGATCTGCTGGATTTTCGTCATCACTTCGCGACGTGCATCTGCATCCGCGATTGCGTTGGCTTCATCCAGAAGCGCATCAAATTCAGCGTTGGCAAATGCAAACTCGTTCCATGCTTCACCTGAGCGATATGCCAAACCCAGAACCTGTGTACCCAGTGGGCGGTGGTTCCAGTTGGTGGAGGAGAACGGGTACTTCGTCCAGTCGTTCCAGAACGTAGAGCCCGGAATGATTGTCCGTTTTACGTTGAACCCGGCGTCGCGCAACTGTGCAGCTACTGCATCAGTTGTGTTCTTACGCCAATCATCATCAATGGAAGAGATTTCCATCTCAAAGTCTGCCATGCCCGCCTCGGTCAGCAGGGCAAGTGCGCCTTCTGGGTCATATTCCACTGCGGGAACGTCAGCCCATTCAGGGTGCATTGGGCCAACGTGCTGGTTGCGCGCTGTCAGACCTTGGTTCGCGTAGCCAAGCTCAAGACACACAGCAGGATCAACCGCCATTGCAATCGCCTTGCGAACACGGACATCAGCGTATGGCGTCATACCATCAACTTCGGCCGCTTGGTTCGGGCGGATAACGATTGTCGCAGCAGATGCGATTTCGGAACGCTCGTAACCAATGGATTCGAATACGTCGACAAAGTCGCCAACCGTTTCATATGTCATGTCGACTTCGTCTGCGGCTGCTGCTGCAACCCATGCAGATGGGTCAGTGCCGTAATCGATGTATTCAATACGATCGAGGTAGGCGCCTTTGCCTTCTGCATAACCCCACCAGTCGTGGCCTTCGTTGCGCACGAGCACGGATTTGACGCCGACTTCGTGGCTTTCTGGAAGGTAAGGACCTGTGCCAACGGGCGCGTTAACAGGATTTTCGCGATCAACCGTGCTGTGATAGATGGCTGCAGGGTAGTCGGCCATGCCCGCAATCAAAGTGATATCAGAACCAGGCAGGTTCAGTTTGACGGTGTGGCTGTCAACGACTTCGATCGCGCCTTCGATTGCGGCATCGGTCTCGGGATCAACCAGAATAGCCATACGGCCAGCCATAGAGTTACCTTCGGCGGACTTGTCACACCATTCAGTGAAAACACGGGCGACGTCTTCGGCTGTGAAATCATCACCGTTGTTCCATTTGACGCCCTGACGGACGTTCAATGTGTATTCGGTCGCGTCGTCGTTCACTTCCCAGCTAGACAAGAGCATCGGGTTGAAAGAACCGTCGGAGTTATACTCAACGAGGTATTCCAGCCAACCTGCATAGACGAATGCCATCTGTGTCCAGTCAGTCGCGCGGATGTCTTTAAGGGCGCGGACTTCCATTTGCATACGCATGGTGCCGCCTTGTTGGGCGTGGCCTGCAGCCTGCGCTGGCTGAGTGAGGCCAAGCATGCCGTAGGCCGCAGCGGATGTAACGCCAAGTGCGGTTGTGCGCGCCATGAATTCACGGCGGCTTAGTTTTCCGGCTTTCTCATCTTTGACATAAACGTCGATGGCCGGATGCATAGGCGCCCCGGTAAGTGTTTTGTTGGTCATTCGTGATCTCCCTGAAGACACTATTTATTTCTCGTTTGGTCGGGGTCTTAACAGGTCAGGAAAACGTCTTATCGCGTTCGCTCAATAACCATGCCCCCACAAGAAATCTCATTAGGTCAGTGTTTTGGCCGAAAGGTCAACGGCTGCAATCGGCAATTCGCTTCCCATTAGCGACATTTTTCGGGTCGCAAATGAGATATTGTAGGGAAACTCGATTGCCGCATTGCAGCGTCGCGCACCACAAATTGTTCCACTAAATGGAGGCCAAGGGCCCTTTTTTGCGGAACTGGGATGGGGTCATTCCAGTCTGCGTTTGAAACGCCCTTGTGAAGTACGCCGGAGACCCAAATCCGAGTGATTGCGCGATTTTGTTCACTGGCGCTTTGCTGTCTCGCAGCATGAGGCGTGCTTCAAATAAAATGCGATCGTTCAACAACGTGAGTGCGGATTTCCCGCTTGTGGCTTTGCAACAGCGGGCAAGGTGGGTCGGTGTCACACCAAGCTTGGCGGCGTAATCCGCAACGCCGCTGTGCAGGTGATAGTCGCGTTCGATCAGATCCGTATAAGCCGCCACCAGACGTGCCGAGGCCGTATCGGCGCGGGAGTCTTTGCTGTCGTCGGCTCTCAGGCCAAGTTGCCTCTCAAAGTAGATTGCGAGCAAGCCAAGCTGATAGTGGGCCGCGCGGTCGTGGCCGGATTGCTCGGACTTCAGTTCCCGTTCCAAAGCATCCAGATGCACAGCGAATTCTTTTTGCGCAATGACATCGCGCAGCCGAAGGTGGGTCGGCTCCAGAGGCCATTCGGTTGCCATAGCCGATGGGATGGTCAGCATCTGCCCAAACACGGTCGGGCCAACTTCGAAACCGTACATGGTGCCTGCTGGAATATAGATTAGATTGTTCGCGCCAAAGCCGCTGGTCAGTCCGGCGATGGTAATACGACCCTGACCACGAGCCACGAAGATAAGACGCGGAGATGCGTGCGACCGCATGGCTTCGGTTCGCCAGCGACCTTGCCCTGCGTTTTGGGCGATTGCTGTCAAAGCGAGGCGGTTTTGCGGGTCTGTCATCATCGGCGTGTGGTCCAGTCTTAATCAAAAAAGATGTTCGATTAGGACAATTTTGACGCCAAGAAATTGTAAATCAACGTTATTTTTGTTGGCTATCTGTCACTGGGCTACATCTGGTAGAGGCACGATTTGCCACCGCTTCATGCGGGACCGTAACCAAGTGCGCTGACGTTTGGCATAGCGCCGCGTGGCCACGATAATTGCCTCACGGGCCGAATCGGTCGTGATTTCGTTGTTCAAAAGCTGGATCAGCTCCTGCGCTCCAATGGCCTTGGACGATGGGGCGAGGGGGTCCCAATTTGGTAGCATTGCTTTGGCTTCGGCCAAGGCGCCGGCGTCCATCATCATCCCAAAACGTTGTTCGATCCGTGCATTCAACCAGTCGACGTCTGGCATCAGGGCAAGGGCGGTGCAGTCTTCTAGGGGCAACAAGGCTGGCGGCGTGTCGGCTTGCCAGTCACGGATACTGCGCCCTGTGGTTTGTTGAACTTCCCATGCGCGTTGCACGCGGGCACGGTTGTTGAGGTCAAGGGCGCCTGCGGTATTAGCGTCTAATCCCGCGATCAAATCGGGTAGGGGGATCGCGTCCGCTTTGGCCCTGACATCGGGGGGCGTTGCCGGAATGTCCGCGAGCCCTTCGGTCAGTGCCGTGAAATACAATCCTGTCCCGCCGACAATAATGGGGCGCGTTCCCTTTAAGAACGGCGTGACATCGCGCAGCCAGTCCCCAACGGAATAGGGCGCGTCATAAGGAAGGAGGTTATAAAGATGATGTGGCGCACGTGCCAAATCTTCGGACGGCGGCTGTGCGGTCAGGATGGGCCAGCCTTGATAGATCTGCAGCGCATCGGCGTTGACGATCACGCCACCTTGGGCCTCAGCGATTTGCAGTGCCAGACCAGATTTTCCACTGGCAGTTGGTCCGTAAATCAAGACAGGCTTGTCTGGATCGATTTTGGTGAGGTCAAACATCATATGTCCCATTGCGTCCGGCCCCCTTTTGCGACATTTTGCGCGAAACGGAAAGCAGCAGCAGGGGGCAGCGATGTCAGAGACCGAAAAGACCACTTATAACAGGGTCATGCTGAAGATTTCTGGTGAGGCGTTGATGGGGGACCAAGGGTTTGGTCTGCATCCGCCAACCGTCGAACGGATCGCCAAAGAGGTTCAAAGCGTTCAGGAAATGGGCGTTGAGATTTGCATGGTCATCGGTGGCGGAAATATTTTCCGCGGACTTCAGGGCTCTGCGCAGGGGATGGAACGCACCACGGCAGACTATATGGGAATGCTTGCGACCGTCATGAATGCGTTGGCGATGCAAAGTGCGCTTGAGGGTCTTGGCATCCACACACGGGTCATTTCTGCGATCACAATGAACGAAGTGGCCGAACCCTACATTCGCCGCCGCGCCGTGCGCCACCTCGAAAAGAAACGGATTTGTATCTTTGCGGCGGGCACGGGTAACCCGTATTTCACGACCGATACCGCGGCCACATTGCGTGCGTCCGAAATGGCCTGCGAGGCGATTTTTAAGGGCACCAAGGTTGACGGTGTCTATGACAAAGACCCTGCAAAGCACGACGACGCCAAGCGTTATGACAAAATCACATATGATGAAGTTCTGGCGCAGCACCTTGGCGTGATGGACGCGAGCGCGATTGCATTGGCGCGCGAAAACAGCTTGCCGATTGTTGTGTTCAGCCTTGATGCGGACGGGGGCTTTAAAAGTATCCTCGATGGCACCGGAACATCTACTGTCGTCAGTGATTAATGCGACTGGCCGTTGGTCTTGTTCTCTTGGCCGCGCCATGTGTTGCAGAACCTGAGTGGCCAGCTACGGTTGAACACCTCGAGGCTTTGGAATTTCTAGGCGAGCATGGCTGCACCCTGAGTGATGAAAGCTTTGCTGGCGCGCTGGATGTTGGATTAGCATTTGAGGTCATACAGCTCGTTGCGCTGTCGGCGCAAGCGACAGGACAAGCAAAAGCGCAGGGCCCTTTCGTTGTCTTTGACGAAAGCGTTTGCACAATCCGCTTACCGCAGATCGAAAGCAGTCTGTCGATTTCTGACTTTGGGTCGCGGGTACTGTATCCACACATTTCCAAAAAGGTCGGCGATGTCTTTAGCCAGATTGTAGCCGACGATTGCACGATGAATGAGGACCTTTTCCTTCTTGCTTTGGCTCGCGATTCTGAAGAAGAAATGCAGCGCGCGGATTATGTGGAGTTTCTTGCTGCAAACATCATATCCGGAGATGTACGGTTTTTTAATAATACCAATAGCAGGGTTTTCGGGATAGCTGACTACCATTTCACGAGCGGCGATTGTGCGAGTTCAGCAAATGCTGACAACCTCCAAGTAAATCATGGAATACTTTTGTCGGGTTTCGCTCGCTACGTTCGCGAGCTCGGAGAGCAAAGCGTTTGCGGTGAAGGAGCGACCTCCAAAGGCACTCGGCTGGCGAACGAAATTCAAGGGTACGACAGGGCCAATGTTGAGCCGCAGTCATTTCATAATATCTTTTTGTTTTTTGAATACGAGCTGATTACAGAAGCTGTTGGCTGGCGCAACGGCTCTTGGGAGGGGCCAGTTCGTCCGCCGCTTTGCCATTATCCGGACTGAAGCCCGCCGATCTGCACAGGTTCTGCGTACATCCGCTATACAAATGCGTACCGATAACTGTATATCACCTCAAACGAACCCAAAAGAGCAGCCCAATGTCAGATGATTTTATCCTAGATACCGACGATTTGCAGCGCCGCATGGATGGCGCAATCGCCAACTTGCGCACTGAATTTTCATCCCTTCGCACAGGCCGTGCATCCGGCTCCATGTTGGACCCCGTGATGGTTGACGCCTACGGCTCAATGACGCCGATCAACCAAGTTGGCACCGTCAACGTGCCTGAGCCGCGTATGGTAACCGTGAACGTTTGGGACAAAGGCCTTGTCGGCAAAGTCGAAAAAGCGATCCGTGAAAGTGGGTTGGGCATTAACCCACAGCTGAATGGCACGATCATCATGCTGCCGATCCCTGAACTGAACGAAGAACGTCGTCGCGAACTTGGCAAGGTCGCTGGCGGGTACGCGGAAAATGCCCGTGTCAGCGTTCGCAATCTGCGCCGTGACGGCATGGACCAGATCAAGAAGGCAAAGAGCGACGGCATGTCAGAGGACGACCAGAAGTTCTGGGAAAGCGCCGTTCAGGAATTGACCGACGACTACATTAAGCGCGTCGATGAGCAACTTGAGACGAAACAAGCGGAAATCATGCAAGTCTGACACGTTGTCAGGATCAATTAAGAGTAAAGCGGGGGCCACATTCATGGCCAAAGACAGCAAAGCCGGGCCAAATCACGTCGCCATCATCATGGATGGCAATGGGCGTTGGGCTCAGATGCGCGGTCGCCCGCGGCTTTTTGGGCACCACGCTGGTGCCAAGCGGGTCCGTGACATTGTTGAATCCTGTCCCGGATTTGACGTTAAGTATCTGACAATATTTGCATTCTCGACAGAGAACTGGAAGCGCACTCAAACCGAAGTCGCAGGTTTGATGAAACTGTTCCGCCGTTACATTCAACGCGAAGCGCGTGATCTCTTGGCGCGCGGAGTGCGGGTTCGTTTTATTGGTGATCGGGTTCGGCTGGACGATAAGCTCGTCAATATGATGGACGAACTAGAATTGCTGACCCGTGACAACGACAAGGTCCATCTGACGATTGCGCTGAACTATGGTGGGCGCGACGAAGTTGCACGCGCAACGAAGCGTCTGGCCTATGATGTAGAACAGGGGCGTTTGGCGCCCAAGGATATCGACGATGAAACACTTCCGAAGTATCTGGATACCTGTTTCCTACCAGATCCGGACTTGGTGATCCGCACAAGCGGCGAAGCGCGGATTTCTAATTTCCTGCTCTGGCAATCGGCCTATGCCGAGTATGATTTCATCGACACGCTTTGGCCTGACTTTACACCAGCGGTCTTTGAAAAGGTGCTGGACGGGTTCAAAGCCCGTGACCGCCGTTTTGGGGCGGTCAAAGTCTGATGGCGGCCAACTGGGAAGACCTCAAACCGCGGTTGTTGTCCAGCGTGTGGATGGCGGCAATCGGTATTGGTGCCATCATTATGGGTGGTGTCTGGTTTCAGATGCTTGCGGTGTTTGTGACAGCTGTCATGGTTTGGGAATGCTGGATCATGATCCGTGGGGCGTCTCCAACATCTGGGATGTTGTTGGCAGCGGCGGTGGCCTCGATTTTGTCCGCACAGGTTTTCGGCGGCTCTCAAGCACCTGAATTTTTGTTTCTTTTCCTTGTGGTGCCTGTCATTGGTGCTTTGGTTCTGAACCGCGAACGCATAACGTTTTTCGTCTTTGCATTGGCTTTGCAGATCGCGGGCTGGGGCTTAGTTCATTTTAGGATTGATTACGGGTTTACATGGTTGATCTGGCTGGTTGGCATCGTCGTCATGACGGATGTTGCTGGGTATTTCGCAGGTAAATCACTGGGCGGGCCGAAATTTTGGCCTGCGATCAGCCCCAAGAAGACCTGGAGCGGGACAATAGGCGGCTGGATTGGTGCAGCACTTGTCGGGTTTATCTTTACACTGTTCACCAACGCAGGCCTGTCGATCATCCTCTTGTCCGTCGTTATCAGCTTTGCAGGCCAGATGGGCGATATTGCCGAAAGTGCGCTGAAGCGCCGCCAAGGGGTCAAAGATAGCTCGACCTTGATCCCGGGCCATGGCGGGTTGTTTGACCGCTTTGATGCCTTGCTTGGGGCGTCCTTGTTCATGCTGCTTGTGGCCAGTATCTTCAACGTCCCCGGAGTGGCCTTTTGAAGCGGATTACAGTTCTCGGGGCGACGGGGTCTATCGGGCAAAACACCATTGATCTGATTCGACGCGCGCCTGACAATTACGATGTCGTTGCCGTGACGGGCGCGACCAACATCAAGCAATTGATCAAAGATGCCATAGACCTGCGCGCTGATATCGCTGTCACGTCTGATGAAACCCGACTAGCGGAGTTGCGCGATGGACTGGCGGGCACCGGAATTGAAGCTGCGGCCGGTGCCGCAGCACTGATAGAAGCGGCTGCACGCCCAGCCGATTGGATCATGTCGGCCATTGTCGGGTTTGCCGGTCTTGCGCCGGGGCTCGAAGCGCTCACGCATGGCACAACTTTGGCGCTCGCAAACAAGGAATCCCTTGTTACGGCTGGCCCGCTTTTGATGGGTAAGGCCAAGCGGTTAGGGGCGACAGTCCTGCCTGTCGACAGTGAACATTCGGCCGTTTTTCAAGCCTTGATTGGCGAGGATATTACCGCTGTCGAGCGGGTCATCATCACGGCCAGTGGCGGAGCGTTTCGCGACCATCCGATCGAAGCGCTTGCCAACGTTACGGTGGCACAAGCGTCCCAGCATCCCAACTGGGACATGGGGCAGCGCATTACAATTGATTCCGCGACTATGTTTAACAAGGCGATGGAACTGATTGAGACAAAAGAGTTTTTTGATGTTTCCGCATCGCAGATCGAAACAATCGTTCACCCCGAAAGCCTGATCCACGCCCTTGTGGGGTTCAATGACGGGGCTTTGATGGCCCATGTCGGACCGCACGATATGCGCCACGCGATCGGGTTCGCGCTGAATTACCCAGATCGCAAAACTTTGCCAGTTGAACGGCTGGACCTTGCCAAGATCGGACAATTGAATTTCCGCACGCCTGATCCGGCGCGTTACCCAGCCCTTGCCATTGCCGATCAGGTTATGGCCGAAGGCGGGCTATCGGGTGCAGTCTTTAACGCCGCCAAGGAACAGGCGCTGGATCATTTCATTGCGGGCGATTGTGGGTTTACAGATATGGCGCGGGTCGTTCAGACGGTGCTTGACGTTATGTTGACCCGAGAGGGGCTGCAAAATGCCACGATCACATTAGATAGCGTGCGAGAAGCCGACGCCATGGCGCGCGCACTCACAAGCGAAGAAATTACAGACACAAAGGGCTAAACCTTGGAAATTCTGAATACGTTGATCTCGTCTTTCGGCAGCTTTGGCTGGACGCTTGTGTCGTTTGTGGTCGCTTTGTCGATCATCGTGGCGATCCACGAATATGGTCACTACATCGTTGGACGTTGGTCGGGCATTCACGCCGAGGTGTTTTCCATCGGGTTTGGTAAAGTGCTTTGGAGCCGTACTGACAAACGCGGAACCGTCTGGCAGATCGCGCTTTTACCGTTCGGGGGATACGTTAAATTCTTGGGCGATGCGAATGCGGCCTCTGTCGGGAGTGTCGCGGAAACAGAAGACGAACACATCGAAGAATATATGGCGCAATCTAACGCACGTGCTGGTGCGGAGGCCTTGGGCCTAACCAAGCGCAACACGATGTTGGGGGCACCACTCTGGGGCCGTGCGGCGACAGTTGCCGCTGGTCCAATCTTTAATTTTATCCTGTCTTTCTTCGTGTTTGCGGGTCTTCTGCTGTTTCAAGGCCAGCCGATTACGCCGCTGACTGTTTCGTCATTGCCAAGCTTCCCTGAAAGCATCGAACAACAATTGCTGCCAGGTGATCAGGTCATCAGCGTTGAAGGCAACGCGTTGGATTACCCAGACGGTTTTGCAGACGCGATCGCTGATTTGCCGTCTCAACCATCGCTTACCTATGAGGTTGTGCGCAACGGTGAGACAATGACAGTACAGGGGCCGCAGCCGCAGCCTGCATTCGTTCAATCGATTACACCGCGTTCTGCAGCAGATGATGCTGGACTTAAGATTGGCGACGTCATCGTAAGCATGAATGGGACAGCGGTTTATCAGTTTGCTGATATGATTAACGAAGTGAATGCTACGGGCGCCAACCCAATCGAGCTGGAAGTCTGGCGCGATGGTGAGATGCGTGTTGAAACACTAACACCACGTTTACAGGCGATTCCCCAGTCAGACGGGTCAATGTTGGATGAACCAAAGCTCGGTATCGGCAATGGCGGTTTGTTCTTTGACCCAGCAACCAGCAGCGTCGGTATCTTGGAATCCGCTGGGCTTGCCGCAAAACAGGTTTGGTTCATTATCGTTCAGTCTTTGAACGGTTTGAAGCAAATGATCATCGGCAACATCAATACATGTAATTTAAGCGGGCCTGTCGGCATTGCGGAAACCGCTGGATCTATGGCCAGTCAGGGCGCGGTGAGCTTTATCAGCTTGATCGCCGTACTGTCTACGGCTGTTGGCCTGTTGAACCTGTTCCCAATTCCGGTTCTCGACGGGGGACACCTTGTATTTCATGCCTATGAAGCGGTGACAGGTAAGATGCCAAGTGACGGCGCATTGCGCGTTTTCATGGCCATTGGCCTTGCGATGATCGGCACATTGATGCTGTTCGCAATTGGTAATGATCTGCTGTTTTGCCCGTAAGTTACCTTAGCGTTGCCCAGAAGTTGCCACATTTGAATGCGACCTTTCTGCTGTCTATAAATATCTGTTAGTACCTAAGGGCGTAAAAATGCAAACAATCACAGCTGGATATCAAGGCGTTAGCCTTTTGGTGAACCTGAACTGGGATCGTCTTATTTACATCGCTACTATTGCTGCTGCTTTGGGTGGCGGTGCTTGGCTTGGATCTTACCACTAGAACCGTCCGCCAACGCGGCCCATACGGTCGCCTAACGGCATGAAGATGCGCGTCCCTCGGGGCGCGTTTGTTCGTTTTGACAAGCGTTGTTCAGGGGAGTAGACCAGTTGTAACTGGGACCCCATACGAGCAAAAAAATGAAAAACGCGCAGCAGGCTGTCATCGTAATTTCGGATCGTTTTCGGGTAGGGGCCTTTGCGCTCTTTTTACTCGTTTCGGGGATGATGGCGCTCGCCAGCCCTGTATTTGCTCAGAATTTCACGTTTTCCAACGTTTCCGTCGAGGGAAACCAAAGGATCGAAACCGGTACGATCCTAACGTATCTCGGGTTCGGACAAGGCGAAACTGTTACTGCTGGGGCCGTCAATGACGCCGCCCAAAGGATTCGCGGCACAGGCCTGTTCGAGAGTGTTGATGTCGTCCCACAGGGCAACACATTGGTTATTCGGGTTGTAGAATTCCCAACAGTCAACCGCATCACTTTCGAGGGCAACAGCCGCGTCCGTGATGATGAACTGTCGGCCGTCGTGACCAGCCAAGCCCGCCGTGTCTATAGTCCATCTCAAGCCGAAGCTGACACAGCTGCAATAACACAAGTCTATGCAGATCAGGGCCGTGTTAACGCAACGGTTGCACCGCGGATTATTGAACGTTCCGATAACCGCGTCGATCTGGTGTTTGAAGTATTCGAAGGTGGCCTGACAGAAGTCGAACGCATTAGCTTTGTTGGCAACCGCTCGTTCGGCGAGAACCGTTTGCGCCGCGTTTTGGAAACCAAGCAGGCCGGTATTTTGCGTGCCGTCATTGGACGTGACACATACATCGCCGACCGCGTGGCGTTCGACCAACAGGTCCTGAGCGACTTTTACCAATCCCGCGGCTATGTGGACTTCCAAGTCCAGAACGTGGACGTATCTTTGACCCGCGAACGTGATGCCTACCTGATTACGTTTAACGTTCAAGAAGGACAGAAGTTTGAATTCGGTAATATTACGCTGACTTCTGAAATCACTGGCGCGGACCCCGAGTTTTATGAACGTGCATTGCGGCTTCGGACTGGCGTAACCTATTCGCCGGAACTCATTGAACGCGATATTTCCCGTATTGAGCTGCTGGCGCTAAACCAAGGTCTAAACTTTGTGCGTGTTGAGCCACGGATTACGCGAAATGACCGGACACTGACATTGGATGTCGAATTTGCCATGGTGAATGGCCCGCGTATCTTCGTTGAACGCATCGACATCGAAGGCAACAACACGACATTGGACCGCGTCATTCGTTCACGTTTCGATGTGGTTGAGGGCGATCCGTTCAACCCACGCCAAATCCGCGAATCTGCCGAACGCATTCGCGCACTGGGGTATTTCTCCAGCGCAGCTGTTGATGCCCGCGAAGGGTCCAGCGCGGATCAGGTTGTTATTGATGTTGACGTCGAAGAGGCTCCAACCGGATCGCTGTCCTTTGGTGGTAACTTTTCAACAGACACCGGCTTCAGCCTTTTGGCGAAGTTTAACCAGCGCAACTTCCTTGGTCGTGGCCAATCGCTAAGCTTTGCATTGCAAGCGGGTGAAGACGACCAAACGCTGAGCTTTGGATTCACGGAACCGCGTCTGTTGGGGCGGGATTTGTTGTTTGGCCTGAATGCCAGCTACAATACCAGCGACAGCGACGATACGACATTTGATACCACCACGGCGCTTTTCCAGCCGCGTATTGGCTTTCCGGTCTCTGAGAATGGCCGCCTTAGCCTGTATTACTCTTATGAATACACGGACATCAAAGACGTAGACACAAATGCATCCGCGTTTATCCAAGCGGACGAAGGTTCGGTAGGCACGCATGCTTTGGGTTATGCTTACAGCTACGATACCCGTCGCACGGGGCTTAATCCGAATGCCGGCATGTTGTTCCAGTTCGGTCAGAAGTTCGGCGTTGGGGATGCGTCCTTTATCGAGACAACCGCCGAAGTCACCGGACAAACGCGTGTCTTGAACGAAGAGTTGACCCTGCGAGCAACCCTTGAAGGTGGTCTTCTGAGCTATTCAGATGGCAACAGCCGCATCACTGACCGTTATTTCCTTGGCAGCAACATCATGCGTGGATTTGAACCGGGCGGTATTGGTCCGCGTGACAGTGTATCAGCCGAAAACGAAGCACTTGGCGGTAACGCCTTCGCGGTACTGCGTCTTGAGGCTGAATTCCCGCTCGGCTTGCCAGAAGAATACGGGATCTCGGGTGGTGTGTTCCTCGATTACGGATCTGTTTGGGATTCAGGTTTGAACAGCTCGGACGTTATCTATGATGACTTTACTCCACGCATGATCGCTGGTGTATCAGTGTTCTGGGACACGCCGATTGGCCCATTGCGGTTCAACTGGACCGAACCGTTGGATGTACAGCCATTTGATGAAACCAAGCAGTTTGACGTCACTATTTCGACTGATTTTTGATGCGGGGCCACGCCTCTCGACTGTTGGCCGCTTTGGCGATTGCCAGCGGGGCTGGGGGCGTAGGTGCACAACAAGTTAGAGAGCCATCGGTCTTCGAAGTACCGCCAGCGCAGCTTGCGCCGTCTTTGTTAACTGTTGATATCGAGCGACTGTTTTCTCAATCGCAGTTTGGTCAACGCATAGCGGAAACATATACCCAAGACCGAATTGAGCTGAACGTTGAGAACCGCCGCATCGCTGAGGCCCTGCGAGCAGAAGAACTTGACCTAACGGCGCGCCGAGCTGAGATGGAACCAGATGTGTTCCGCACAGAGGCTCAAGCATTTGACGAGAAAGCCCAAGGCATTCGCCGTGCTCAAGATGCTAAAGAAACGGCTCTAGAAGAGTCGCTGAATGACGCCCGGACCCAGTTCCTTGAGGTGACCCAACCGATCTTGGGTCAATTGATGGTCGAAAGAGGCGCGTTCGCGATTTTAGATCGTCGTTCAGTTTTGTTGTCTCTGGGCAGTATCGACATAACTGACGATGCGATCGCGCGCATTGACGAGACTATCGGCGATGGGTCTGAAGCGGCAGCAGCGCTCGACGATGAACCCGACGAGACCCCAGCACCAGATGCTGAGACTGGCGACAACTAAACGCACTCTTGGGCTTCGCGGCTTGCCCAGACGCAGCGGGCTTGTTAGGCAGATAAAACGATTACGTCCACGCCTTGTCTTTTGACCGGAGAGCTTCATGTCTGACGCCATTACAACCGCCGATATCCAATTGATCCAACGGATTATCCCACACCGCTATCCGTTCCTTTTGGTGGATAAGGTGATCGATATTGATGGCACATCAAGCGCGACAGGTATCAAGAACGTAACCATGAACGAGCCGCACTTTCAGGGCCATTTCCCTGGTACACCAATCATGCCGGGTGTGACGATTATCGAAGCAATGGCGCAGACATCTGCTGTCATGGTCGGCGCGACTATGGGGCTGATGGATAAAGATATGTTGATTTACTTCATGGGCATCGACGGCTGCAAATTCCGTCGCAAAGTAGTCCCCGGTGACGTTCTGGAAATGAAGGTTGAAACCACGCGCGGTAAACCCGGTGGTAAGGTTTGGAAATTCAAAGGCGTCGCAACCGTTGAAGGTGAACTCGCAGCCGAGGCCGAGTTTACGGCGATGATGGACCTGCAAGGCTAAACCATGGCCATTCATCCGTCAGCCATAATCGAGGACGGCGCACAATTGGGCGCAGACGTAACTGTCGGGCCATTTTGCATCGTCGGTCCCAAGGTCGTTCTTGGGGATCGCGTCGAGTTGAAGTCTCATGTCGTTGTGACGGGGGATACGACCATTGGTGCGGACACGGTGATCTTTCCGTTCTGCTGCATTGGTGAAATCCCGCAGGATGTGAAATTCAAGGGCGAAGCGGCAAAGCTGGTGATCGGCGAACGCAATCGCATCCGCGAACATGTCACAATGAATCCGGGCACCGAAGGCGGCGGTGGCATTACGAGTGTTGGCGATGACGGCTTTTTCCTTGCTGGTTGTCACGTGGCCCATGACGCCACGATTGGGAACCGCGTGATTATCGTAAACCAATCTGCTGTTGCAGGGCATTGCGTGGTTGAAGATGATGTCATCATCGGCGGCCTTTGTGGCATTCATCAGTTTGTCCGTATCGGGCAGGGCGCGATTATTGGCGCGCTTTCTATGGTTGCCAACGATGTAATCCCACATGGTTTGGTCATGGGGCCACGCGGTGAGCTGGACGGTCTTAACCTTGTCGGACTCAAGCGGCGCGGAGTGGAACGCAAAGACATCTCGGCCTTGCGGGTTGCTTTCCAGACGCTCAAAGATGGCGAGGGTTCGTTCATGGATCGTGCCAAACGGCTCGGCGATGAAGCGGACAGCAAATATGTGTCACAGATGATGGATTTCATCATGGCTGACACGGATCGCCATTTCCTAACGCCACGATGACGATTGCCTTGATCGCAGGCACGGGCGGATTGCCGCCCCATTTGGCCGGCAGTCTGATGGTGCAAGGGCGCACGCCGATCATCTGCGAAATGCGCGGGTTTGCCTCATCGATTGTGGGGGATTTCCCTCGGATAGGGTTTCGGATTGAAACCCTTGGGACGTTTCTTGAAACACTTAAGGAACTTGGCGTGACCGAGGTCTGCATGGCTGGCGCAATGCAGCGCCCCGACGTTGATCCAACCGCGATCGACCCAGCCACAGCACCGCTTGTACCGCGTTTGATGGGGGCTATGGCCAAGGGGGACGATGGCACATTGCGCGAGATCATTGCCATTTTCGAGGAACGGGGCTTTTCGATTGTTGGGGCGCATAACATCGCACCGGATCTGTTGCCGATCATAGGACAGCACACAACTAAATCCGGACCCGATTTGACAGCGGACCTTGCTGCGGCGGAAGTGGCGCTGAAACAAATGGGCCAAGCAGATCAAGGACAGGCGATGCTGTTGCGCGACGGCGCTGTGATCGCCCGCGAAGACGCCCGCGGCACAGAAGCCATGTTGCGGGATTTCTGTGAGCCACTGGAAAAATCAGGTGGAACGGGGGACCCCTTGGCAGATTTGTTTGAGGGCGCGGTTGATCTTGTGAGCGATGCGATTGACTGGATTTCGGATAAACCCGATGAGAAAGCACCTAACGCCAAAGGGGCGGTCTTGTTCAAGGCGCCCAAACCAGATCAGATATTGAAAGCAGACATGCCACTCATCGGGCCAGACACTGCGATGCAAGCCGCAGAGGCAGGCCTTGCGGGGATCGTCATTCCTCAGGGACGTGTCATGGTTCTTGATTTGCCGCAGGTCGTGGCAATCTTGGATGCCCAAGGCATGTTCTTGCAGGTGGTGCCATGAAGGTCTTTGTAATCGCAGGGGAGCCTTCGGGCGACAAACTGGGTGCAGCCCTAATGGACGGGTTGAAAGAACTGGTGTCTGACGTGTCGTTTGAGGGGGTAGGCGGCGCATTAATGCAAAGCCATGGACTAACTAGCCAGTTCCCGATGGAAGAGCTGTCTTTGATGGGCATTGCGGAAATCCTTCCCAAGTATCGCCACCTGAAACGCCGTATTCGTGAGACTGCGGATGCGATCCTTGCAACGAACCCAGACGTTGTAATTACCATCGATAGCCCGGATTTTTGTTTACGTGTGGCGCGGTTGGTTAAAGCGGCCTCTGATATTCGCACGGTGCATTACGTGGCACCGACGGTTTGGGCATGGCGGGCAGGGCGCGCGGCCAAGATGGCCCGCCATATCGACCATGTGCTCGCGCTGTTTCCGTTTGAGCCGCCCTACATGCTGGAGGCGGGCATGGAGTGTGATTTTGTCGGCCATCCCGTCGCCGCAGAGGCACGGGTATCACAGAAAGAGCTGGATGCATTTGCGACCAAGTCGGGTGCGGCTTTGGGGGCGAACACCATCGTCGTGTTGCCCGGTTCCCGCCGCTCCGAAATTGAACGCCTGAGCGAGACGTTTGTTGCCGCGATTGCCGCGACGGACATATCCGAAAAACAAGTGATCATCCCTACACTTCCCCATTTGCGAGAGACTGTGGCTCAGGTCTTTGAACCGACGCTCAACCGCTGCAACGGCGTTTTGCTGGACGGAGAAGGCCTGTCGCCAGAAGCCGCCGCGCGCGAACGCCTTGTGGCGATGGCCTATGCGGATGTGGCTTTGGCCGCCTCTGGCACGGTGTCGCTGGAACTCGCCGCTGCGGGCACGCCGATGGTGATTGCCTATGATATGAACTGGATGAGCCGCCAGATCATCAGCCGCATGTTGCTAACGGATACGGTGACCTTGGTGAATTTAGTCAGTGAAACCCGTGTTGTGCCTGAATTCATCGGTGCAGACTGTCAGCCCGGCCCAATTGCGCAGGCCCTTAGCAAAACCATCGCGGACCCGTCATCACAGCTGGCCGCCCTTGATCTCACGATGGAGCGATTGGGCCGTGGTGGTGAACGCCCCGGTCTTCGCGCAGCACGGGCAGTGCTTGCACGGATCTAACGTTTAGGCGAAGCTGCGTCAAAATCAAAGGACGACGCATATGCCAGCCCCAAAGAACGCACTCAAGGCCGCTTTACTGAAGGGGGACACACAATGCGGTGTCTGGATGACCCTTGCGAATGGGGCTGTTACCGAAATTGCGGGCAACGCGGGGTTTGCGTGGTGTTTGATTGACGGCGAACACGGCCCCAACACCCTAAGCACAATTCAAATGCAGCTGCAGATTCTTGCCGGAACTGCAGCTCATGCGGTTGTGCGTGTGCCTGCTGGAGAGGATTGGTTGCTAAAGCAAGTGCTGGACCTAGGCGCGCAGACGATTGTCGTGCCGATGGTGAATACGGCAGAACAGGCAGCAAAGATCGCAGCGTCTGTGCGGTATCCAGGCCAAGGAACGCGTGGCATGGGGGCGGCGTTAGCGCGGGCGGCACGGTATGGCGCAATCGTCGACTATGTCGGATCGGCCAATGACCAAATTTGCCTGTTCGTTCAGATCGAAAGCGCTGAGGCCGTCGAAAACGTTGATGCGATCGCTGCCGTGGCCGGTGTGGACGGGCTGTTCGTTGGACCAGCGGATCTAAGCGCGGATATGGGGTTTGTCGGCCAACCCGATGCACCAGAGGTCGTGGCTGCGATCAACCATGTTTACGAACGTACACTGGCTGCGGGTAAAATTGCCGGAACTGTGGTGTTTGATCCCGCCGACATCCCGTCGCAAATTGAACGCGGCGTTCGGTTCCTTGGTGTGGGGTCGGATAGCCTCGTGTTGCAGGTGGGGCTGCAGAACCTCGCGGCCCATCTGCCAGAATAAACCTAGTAGGGTGCGTCTTCGAGAACGCCGTGGGCCGACATTTGTTGGTACAATAGACCCTCGCGCAACCCACGATCTGCAACCGACAACCGATCTGTGGGCCAAAGCCGCATCAAAGTCTGCAAGATAGCTGCACCGGACATGATCAAAGCTTGGCGATCTTTGCCAATCCTAGGATCAGCTTTGCGACCTGCAGCGCCTTGTTTCAGATAGCCATGGATCACCGCATCAATCTGGTCAGACGTCATGCGCAGCCCGTCAACTTTGCTGCGATCATAGCGCCGTAACCCCAGATGACTGGCCGCGACAGTCGTTACGGTTCCTGATGTGCCAATGATCTGGAAGTTCTCGCGAGTTTGCTCCATCGCGGAGGGTGCGAACTTTTCGAGGTTCTCCTCAAAGAACCAAGACATCAATGCAAAACGGGCGGAATCGTCTTCTACATCGGCGAACTGATCGCGCAGGGTCGCCACGCCGAGGGGCACGGAAATCCAATCGACAACTTTTGCTGCGGCAAAGGGCCCAGCATCCTGTCGAAACCCAGCATGCAGGCGCATGATCGCGCGGGGGCGTTCGCGTTTTGGAACATTGGTCAAATCAATCCAGACCAGCTCTGTTGATCCACCACCAATATCTACCACCAAAAGCTGTTCCGTCTTGGTGCTAACAAGCGGGGCGCACGAAATCACCGCCAGCCGCGCTTCTTCTTCAGGTTGGATAATCTCGAGCGATAGGCCGGTTTCGCGTTTGACCTGATTGATAAAAAATTGGGAATTGCGTGCACGACGGCAGGCCTCGGTGGCGACAAGGCGCAGGTTTGTCACGTTGTGGCGTTGAAGTTTCTGGCGGCACACGCGCATAGCATTGACCGTGCGGGCCATAGACGCACGGCTGAGTTTGCCAGTCTGTTCCAGACCATGCCCAAGTTGGACTGATTTGGAAAAGCTGTCGACCACATGAAACTGGCTGCCCTTTGGTTGGGCAATCAGCATACGGCAACTATTTGTGCCCAAATCCAGCGCCGCATATAGCGCAGATGGATCAGGCGGTGTCGGCGCGGGGCGCTCTACCGGTTTTGGGAACGCGCCCGCACCATCGGGACGCTTGGGCGCCATATTAACGCCCTCCATTTTTCGAGTTACCCCCAAGGTATGCCCGCAACGGGTTTGGCGCAAGCGTTGTGATGCACCTCATTCTTGTCATGAGGATTTTGGCAGCACAGCTGGGCGTTAGGGGGTCGCCAATCGCCCGCTCAATGTCGAAAATAGGCGTCGTTGATAGAATAACCCAAGCTAGGTGTTGGGTAACGCAAGAAAGGCGCAAGATTCGCATGGCAGATGTCACAGTAGTTTACTGGCGGGATATCCCCGCTCAGATCATCGTCGGCAAAGGCCGTCGTGGAACCAAGGTTCAGCTTAGCGAACGCTTTGAGCAAGCAATTGACCGTGCCGCAATGAAGTCCGGTGCCGCCGGCACAGATGACTACCTTGCCGATTGGCGCAAGGCCGCACCTTATCAGGTGGATGGCGTAGACGGCGACGTCGCCTCAACCGAAGCTGCGCGTCTGGAAGCGGAATACGACAAAGACCGACTGATCGAGCTTATCAACAACGATGGTCGTGCGTGAGCACGTTAAAGGAGACACTGATGGCGCTATTGAATTTCCGCAAGAAAGCCGAAGAACCAAGTGGTACGAACCCACATCTTGAAGCTTTTCTAGACGGGTATTCCATTGAGGTCATGCCACGTACCGCCGAAAAGGTCGAAGATTTTACGCAGTTGCTGCCCAAAGGCACGCGCGTTTACATTGCCCACATCGAGGGCACTCCGATTGAGGATATGGTCGCCACGGCCAAACGTCTGGCCGCTGATGGCTACCCTGTGATGCCCCATTTTCCGGCCCGTATCATCAAAGACGAAGCGACGTTGAAAAACTGGATCGCCATGTACCAAGGCGAAGCCGGTGTTGATCAGGCGCTGTTGCTGGCGGGTGGCGTGGATACGCCGCACGGGGATTTCCATTCGTCTATGCAATTGCTTGAAACCGGTGCCTTTGGCGAGTTCAAACGGCTTCATGTTGCGGGCCACCCTGAGGGCAACAAAGATATTGATCCAAAAGGCGGCACAGCCAACGTGGACGACGCTTTGCGCTGGAAGCAGACTTTTAGTGAAACCACAGACGCCGAAATGGCGCTCGCCACGCAATTTGCATTTGAAGCGGGCCCAATCATCGAATGGGCCGACAGTCTGAAAGAGGCGGGGATCACGATCCCGATCCATATCGGCATCGCGGGTCCGGCAAAACTTCAGACGATGATCAAATTCGCAATCGCCTGTGGCGTTGGCCCGTCCCTGAAAGTGCTACAAAAACGCGCCAAAGATGTGACCAAACTGCTGTTGCCGTTCGAACCAACACAGGTGCTGTCCGAATTGGCTGCGCACAAAGCGGCCAACCCCGATAGCAATATCGAGAAGGTCCATTTCTTCCCGCTAGGCGGCATCAAAACCAACGCCAATTGGGCGATTGAACATGGTGGGGCGTCTGCAGTGCCTGCTGCTGAGAGTTAATCGTTTACGGCAAGCTAAGGTTTTGGTTTGCAGCGAACGGCAGGTTCGAGCCCATGCCTACCAAGATTCTGCACCATGGCGAAGGTCTGCTTTGTGCACTTAGTCGTTTGCCTACAAGAAACGTCGAACCTTTGCCCTGTAGTCCTCAAACACTGAACCGTATTGCTCCTTGAGCCATGGTTCCTCGGCGAAAGGTGCGGCTATCAGGACGGCTATCCCAGCAAAACCAACTAGCACCGCTTCAGAGGACGCACAAAGGACGATCCAGCCGACAATCATCGCGATATCTGCCACGTACTGTGGATTGCGGGAATAGCGATACATGCCGCTAGTTCGCAACGATCCTTGCGCGCCTCCGGTCTGAGCTATGCCAAACTGCGCGACCTCTGACCACACGATGGCGTTGCCAGCAACGATCAGTGGAATGCCAGCACCGAACCGCAGCCAGATCGGGACTGGCAGGCTTCCCCAATTCAAGACCCCAAGGATGATCAGGATACCAAATAGCGTGAATGTCGGAACCCAAACTAAAATGGGTGTCGCTTTGGTATAGTGCTTTGGCGGCCAATGGCGGCGCTCAGGATATGTGATGGACCAAAGTATCGCTGCTAAGGTGGCCGCCGCGATGGTAAGGCCGATGAGAACCAAGACTGCCTGCATTATGCTTCAACGTGCTTATGGTCGGTCATTTCCCGCCGCTCCGCCAAGGCTTGGCGCACGATCTGGAAGGCCGATGACAAGAACAATCCGGCCATGATAGTTGCCACGATCAAGTCAGGCCAACCCGTCGCCGTGCCCCACACACCAAGTGCTGCAAACATCACGGCCACGTTCCCAATCGCGTCATTGCGCGAGCACAGCCAGACCGACCGGACGTTGGCATCACCGTCTTTGTAGCGGACCAACAGCATGACGCTCGCCAGATTGGTGAGCAGCGCAAGAAAGCCGACCATACCCATGATCTCAGCGGTGGGGACGCCAACATAGAAGACGCGATAGACCGTCGATCCGAACACCCAAAGACCCATCAATAGAAGGCTGAAGCCTTTGAACAATGCCGCATTCGTTCGCGCGCGAAGCGATGCCCCGATGACTGCAAGTGAAATTCCGTAAGTCAGCGCATCGCCCGCAAAGTCAAGAGCGTCCGCTTGCAACGCTTGGGACTTGGCCAGATGGCCTGCTGTCATCTCGATAAAGAACATCGTCGCGTTGAGAGTAATGACGATCCACAGCCGTCTTTTGTAGTCATCTGAAACGCCGTCAAACTTGGCGTCATGTCCGCAGCAACCAGCCATGGGAATCCTCTTTCATTCTTGCTTGATCATAGTGTAATGTCTCTAGTGGCTAGAGGTTCAAGAGGTATCTTCATGTTTTCCATTGGCGAGCTTTCAAAGCGTACAAATGTCAAAGTTCCGACCATCCGGTATTATGAAGTGATGGGGCTAATGCCCGAGGCAGAGCGCACCTCAGGTAACCAAAGGCGCTACGACAAAGCTGGATTGGAGCGGCTGAGTTTTATCCGCCATGCACGTGACCTTGGGTTCTCGATTGAAGCGATCTCGTCATTGATCGAATTGCAAGAGCATCCAGACCGGTCGTGCGAAGCTGCGACGAAGATCGCCACGTCGCAACTTGAAGGCGTCCGCACCAAGATCAAACGTCTCAGAACACTTGAAAAGGAACTCAGCCGAATATCAAAAGGCTGCGATGGTGAAGGCGTGTCGGAAGATTGTTATGTTTTGGCGTCACTGGCCGATCACAATTTGTGCGACAGAGAACATTAAAAACCGTGAAAGCGGACATTGGACCGTCGAGAACGAAAGGCAGCAAAGTCCCGCAAAGCAGACCTTCGACCTTTCGACGTCGTTAGTCTCTTAGAACCCCAGCCATCTCCTCATCATTTACATGAATACTATTCGGGGTGACGTCGCGGGTGGGGCTGGCTATGTCGCTAGTACGCCGTACTTCAAGGAAATGCGCTCTAGGGTTCGGATATAACACACTTACGGAGAGGCCAGTATGACCCGCACTGTTATCGAATCCAAAACCAAGACAGCCGTGATGGGCTTTGACGAACCGTTCTGTGTGATCGGTGAACGTATCAACCCGACGGGCCGCAAAATCCTGAACGAAGAACTTGAACGTGGCGACTTTTCCCGCGTCGAAGCAGATGCGATTGCGCAGACCATGGCAGGCGCGACGGTTCTGGATATTAACTCTGGCGCTGTGTTTTCCAACAAAATGGCCGACGACCCGCGTTATGCGGACAACAACTTTGTTGAGCCTGATTTGATGAGGCAGTTGGTCGAGAAGGTACAGGCGGTTGTTGATACCCCGTTGTGTATCGACAGTTCTGTTCCTGGCGCCCTTGAACAAGGGTTGGCAGCTGCCGAAGGCCGCCCGCTTTTGAATTCGGTCACAGGCGAAGAAGAACGCCTTGAGTTGGTCCTGCCACTCGTCAAAAAATACAACGTACCGGTTGTGGCGATTTCCAACGACGACACAGGCATTTCTGAGGACCCAGATGTGCGGTTTGCGGTCGCCAAAAAGATCGTAGAACGCGCGGCTGACTTTGGCATTCCGGCCCATGACATCGTGGTTGACCCTCTGGTGATGCCAATTGGTGCAATGGGGACGGCTGGTTTGCAGGTCTTTACGCTCGTCCGTCGCTTGCGCGAAGAATTGGGTGTGAACACGACCTGCGGTGCATCCAACATCAGCTTTGGTCTGCCGAACCGCCACGGGATCAACAATGCGTTCCTGCCAATGGCGATGACGGCTGGCATGACATCAGCGATCATGAACCCAGTGGCGCTGCCCGTAGGCCCAAAGAAGATCGCCGCCAAGAAAGAAGAAGTCCTCGCATCCGGTATTATCCTGCCAGACGGCATGGACGACGAAGCCTTCGTTCAGATGTTCGGCATGGGATCGACCATGCCGCGTGCGGGTAAGGAAATGGAAGCCATCCGCGCAGCCAACTTCCTGACCAACAACGACGATGGTGGTGCCGCGTGGATCACCATGAACCGCGAAGCCCCGAAAGCAGGCCAAGAGGGCCGCGGTCGGGCAGGTCGCAAAGGTGGGCGTCGCCGCGGCTGATCCCGACCTGAACTGAAGTTCTCAGGGCGCCCGCCAGATTGTGCGGGCGTTTTGCGTTTCGTCACCTTGCTGGGTAATCCATACAAATACGTATGGTAACTCTCAAAATTTCGGCAATTCCGCACTGTGTGCAGCTGGCCTAAACAGTCTCCAGACCAATGACACATATCAAAATCGACAGCTGCTTAGACGGGACCGTTTAAGCAAATGAAGACCTGAATTCTGGAGAAAGAACATGCCCTCAACATATCCCACAATCAAACTGCCGCGCGTGGCAGGTGCTCTCTACCTGGCGATCGCTTGCTTCGGAGGGTTTAGCATCGGTTATGTGCCACAAGCGATCGTTGTCGCTGGTGATGCATCCGCGACCGCCAGCAATCTGTCCGCCAACCTTGGGCTGTTCAAGCTGGGTGTGTTAGCCGACATTTTTATCATCCTGTTCGAAGTAGCCCTGACGGCAATCCTGTTTGTTTTGTTCCAAAAATCCTGCCCCGTCCTGGCTAACACTGCAATGATCGCGCGGGCTGGCATGGCGATTGTCATGGGATTGAACGTTTTAATCTGGGTCATGCCATTGACGTTTCTCGTCGAGCTATCGGAGCAGACGGCACAGATGATGATGTTCTTTGATGCCCATGCGCTTGGCATATTTGTCTGGCAGCTCTTTTTTGGCGTGCATCTTTTGGCGCTCGGCGCGGCCATCTTGCGCACTGGCTTGGCTCCGGCGCTCTTGGGCTGGGGGCTGTTTATTGGTGCCTTCGGTTATCTGGTGCAGGGCATAGCGAAGCTGATGTTCGTTGAGATCGCAGCGCTGAATATTGTTATCATTGGTCTCTTGGTGATCGTAACGCTGGCCGAACTTAGCTTTGCAATTTGGCTGTTGATTTGGGGGCCAAATCGGATCGCGACCACTATCCATTCGTGAGTTTGTTAAAGAGGATCGATATGCTCGCAGTTTTCTGCGGGCGTTTTGCGTTGTGAACCGTGCTGTTTTTGATCCAGCGGAGTTTGTGCCACGAGTTTTTCCGCGTTCGCTTTGTAAGGGGCAAGACCGTCGGAATCGAGCAGGCGGCACCGGCCACGGTTTAACCAAAATGGGCTCAACCCAAAACACCTTTCTGGAATCTGCGGCACGAGGCTTAGTCGTTTTCGATTGAAATTACTTATGCGTGTAATACATTAAAATCACTCAATTATGAATTGAGGATTTATTTGAAGAAAACCTTGTCGAGTCTTAATGGAAATACTTTTATTGTTGTGCGGGTTCGGAGTGCTGATCGGACTTATAATAAAGCTGACCAAAAACAGCGGAACGCCCCAACCTCCTAAAAAACGGGCGGCGAGATCTGAACCGAAGATTGATGATCCTTTACCACCATTAAATTTTCCAAGCCCTCCACGTCCTAAGCCAGCACGAGCGCCCGAAAATTCAGGCCCGAATGCGGCATGGCGTGCACCTGAACCTCCGGTGAGGGTCATAGAAGGGCGGGCATTTGTAACAGACGGCGATTCACTGGTTATCAAAAGTGTCGAAATTCGGTTGTTTGGTGTCGATGCGCCTGAACTAAATCATCCTTTCGGAAAACGTGCTAAGTGGGCGCTTCTCGCATTGTGCAAAGGACAGGTCATCAAGGCGAAGGTTCACCATGTTGATGCTCATGGGCGCACTGTTGCAAAATGCTATCTGCCGGATGGTCGGGACTTGTCCGCTGAAATGGTCAAGCAGGGCTTGGCCATAGACTGGCCGAAATTTTCAGAAGGCGTATACCGAGCGCTTGAAGTTCCGGACGCCCGCAAGAAAATGTGGCTCGCAGATGCGCGGCAAAAAGGCCGGATGCATGTTTGGAAGCAGTTTGAAGCGAAACAGAACAATCGAGCGCCGGGGGCTAAATAGCCGCTTAGAACAGATGCCACACGGCACCCAACAATGCCAAAACCAATAACGCAGCAATCGGACCAAGCGTGAGCATAAAGCCAGTACCGCGCTTTGAAGGGTCATCCATATAAGCTTGTTGATACAACGTGCGGCCCACCAGATAGACGATGCCGATGGGGGCTATCATCCATGCAGGCCAATATTTCCCAGCCAACAGCAACACGGGCAGAAACGCGATCATAAGCTCAAGCGTGTTCATCTGGACGCGATGCGCTCGCTCGAACCCGTCATGGCCAGTCATCGCAGGGGCCTTGAGGCCTGAATCGCGGCGCTGCATACCAACTAAATAACCAAAATACAGGAACTGGGCGACAGCAAGAAGGGCGATGATTTCGATCAGGGGCATTGATAACTATCCTAAGACTTGGGGTGTTGGGCGAAAACAGGGTGTTAATAGCCGCGCCATATCCAGCCGCCACCAAAGATGCGGCTGCTGTCGCCGTCGTAAAACACGCACGCCTGACCCGGGGACACGCCTTCTTCGGGAGTCAGAAGGTCGACTTCGGCGGTGGTCGCGGACAGGGGGCGCAAAACGGCCTCGACTGGCGGTTTGGTTGAGCGCACTTTGACTGACACATGGCGTTCGGCCACAGCATCAAAGGCATCATCGCCCAGCCAGTTGATTTCGCGCACGGGAACCGTCCGTGTGGTCAGCATCTCTTTTGGCCCTACAATCACGTGGCGTTTGTCGACGTCCAGTTTCACCACATACAAGGGGGTCGACAGACCACCGATCCCAAGCCCTCGGCGCTGACCGATGGTGTAATGAATGACGCCATTATGCTGCGCCAATACCTTGCCGTCGGTGTCCACGATGTCGCCGGGCTCAGCCGCACCGGGGCGGAGCTTTTCGATGACGCTGGCGTAGTTGCCATCCGGTACAAAGCAGATGTCTTGGCTGTCGGGCTTGTCCGCCAGTGCCAAACCATATTTGCGCGCCAAGGCACGTGTTTCTTCCTTGGAGGCGTGATGCCCGAGGGGGAACCGCAGATAATCCAATTGAGCCGGTGTCGTTGAGAACAAGAAGTAGCTC
This sequence comes from Octadecabacter algicola, assembly GCF_021532625.1. Lineage (GTDB taxonomy): Bacteria > Pseudomonadota > Alphaproteobacteria > Rhodobacterales > Rhodobacteraceae > Octadecabacter > Octadecabacter algicola. The sequence continues at coordinate 721,068 of NZ_JAKGAR010000001.1, read as the reverse complement.
TGGTCCTTGGTCGGGTCCGCCGCTGAATGCAGCTCAGGGCCGCTGTCACCCATCATACGTTGAATGTAGTGCCCGGTGGCCATGCAATCCGCATCCAGATCTTTGGCGGTTTCCAGCAGGTCCTTAAATTTCACGCGTTCATTGCAGCGGATGCAAGGCACAGGAGTCGCACCAGCGAGATAGCTTTCAGCGAATTCATCCATGACCGCTTCTTTAAAGACGTTTTCGTAATCGAGGACGTAATGAGGAAAGCCCATTTCCTCGGCCACGCGGCGGGCATCGTGAATGTCACGGCCCGCACAACACGCACCCTTTTTTGCCAAAGCTGCGCCGTGGTCATACAGTTGCAGGGTCACGCCAACCACATCATAGCCTTGTTCGGCCAGCATGGCTGCGACGACAGAACTGTCCACACCACCAGACATTGCCACGACAACGCGGGTTTCAGACGGCGGTTTGGCGAAGCCAAGAGAGTTTACAGCGGGATCGAGGGGCATGTTATATCCTTTGCGACTGACCCGACAGGGCATCAGCCTTAATGGTATCTGCTGCAATATATGAAAAGTGTAATCACTCTCAAGGGGCGGCTTTACGATCCGTTAGCCGAAAGTGCGCGATACATCTCAAACCTAAGTCACAAAGGGGTGTGAGAGATGTTTTTAAAGAAGATTGAGGGGCCGCGCTCGGTCAAATTACCAGATGGGTCGATTATGACCCGCGCGGATTTGCCGTCACCGAAAACGAGGCGCTGGGTTGCATCCAGAAAGGCACTTGTCGTGCAGGCCGTTGCATGTGGTCTTTTGACAAGGGCGGATGCTGCGGAATCCTATGGTTTATCGGACGATGAGCTGGCGGAATGGGAAACTGCGGTCCGCAACCATGGTGTTAACGCGTTAAAGGCGACAGCTTTACAAAAATATAGACAACCTTAAGGGGAGTTGCATTCTTTTGTTGATCCAGTAACGTGTGGTTAACCATTCTCTTCTTATGGTCGCCTTACACACCGAGATCGGAGAAGCGGAATGCGCGTATTGCTGGTAGAAGACGACCCAACCACGGCCAAGAGCATCGAATTGATGTTAGGCCATGCCAATTTGAATGTGTACACGACGGACTTGGGGGAAGAGGGTATCGATCTCGCCAAGCTGTATGATTATGACCTGATCCTCTTGGACATCAATTTGCCGGATATGAACGGTCACGATGTTCTTCGTCAGCTGCGACTAAGCAGAATAGAAACACCGATTTTGATCCTGTCCGGCGAGGATGGAACTGAAAGCAAGCTTAAAGGCTTTGGGTTTGGGGCAGATGACTACATGACCAAACCGTTCCATCGCGAAGAACTGGTCGCCCGCATCCACGCGATTATCCGTCGCTCCAAAGGGCACGCACAATCCATCATCAAGACCGGCGCGGTTGCAGTGAATTTGGATGCGAAGACAGTCGAAGTCGAAGGGTCCCCAGTGCACCTGACTGGTAAAGAATATCAAATGTTAGAGCTGCTAAGCCTGCGCAAAGGGACGACCTTGACCAAGGAAATGTTCCTCAATCACCTTTACGGTGGGATGGACGAACCTGAGCTCAAGATTATCGACGTGTTTATCTGCAAATTGCGCAAGAAGTTGTCCGAAGCCACGGGCGGCGGCAATCACATCGAAACCGTCTGGGGCCGTGGCTATGTTTTGCGCGACCCAGACCCCGTGAGCATGAGCGATCCGGAACGTATTGCGATCGGCGCCTAGCACAAGGTTCCAAGTTTCGGCCTTAAACGAAACTGGGGGGCTGGACCTGCCGAATACACAGACCTATCACTTAGTTAGTTTGCAGGAACTGACCATAACGGGGGGTAGGGTGTGACCGCAGAGATTTCGGTTGGTGATTTGGCTGAAAAAGAAGCCGCGCAGGAACTTGCGCGGCTATCAGCGCTTTTGGCGCGGGCAAACCAAGATTATCACCGAGCCGATGCGCCTAAGATTTCAGATGCTGAATACGATGCTCTCAAACGCCGCAATGCCGAGATCGAGGACCGTTTTCCGACGCTCAAGCGGGATGACAGCCCCAGCGAACAAGTGGGTGCGGCCCCGACCTCCGGATTTGGTAAAGTGTCCCACGTGGTTCGGATGCTTTCTCTCGGGAACGCGTTCAACGATGAGGATGTAACCGAGTTCGACGGTTCAATTTCCAAATTCCTTGGCGTCGGGGCAGGCAAACTCGCCTATACAGCAGAGCCCAAAATTGATGGCTTGTCCCTTTCATTGCGATACGAGAACGGGATTTTGCTACAAGCTGCCACGCGCGGTGACGGTGCGACGGGTGAAAACGTAACAGCAAATGCGCGGACGATATCGACCATCCCGCAAACCCTTTTAGGCGCGCCAGAGATCCTTGAAGTGCGTGGCGAAGTCTACATGTCTCATGCGGATTTCGATGCCTTGAATGCCCGCCAGATTGAGGCGGGCGACAAACCTTTTGCCAATCCGCGCAATGCAGCCGCGGGATCATTGCGTCAGCTTGATCCGACCATCACAAAATCACGCCCGCTTGAGTTTTTCGCTTATGCGTGGGGGGATTTGTCCGCGCCGCTCGCCGAGACGCAATCAGGCGCGATTGAGCGTCTTGGCGAGCTTGGGTTTCAGGTCAATCCGCTGACAAAACTGTGCGATGGGCCCAGTGAGATGATAGCTCATTACAAAACGATTGAGGCGCAACGCGCGACGCTGGGCTATGACATCGATGGCGTCGTTTACAAAGTGAATGACCTTTCTTTGCAGGAGCGTTTGGGCTTTCGCTCCACGACGCCACGCTGGGCGATCGCCCACAAATTTCCTGCAGAACTCGCTTGGACCAGACTTGAAGCCATCGACATTCAAGTTGGCCGCACGGGCGCACTCAGCCCCGTTGCGCGCTTGGCGCCCGTGACTGTTGGTGGCGTTGTCGTCTCCAATGCGACGCTACATAACGAAGATTACATTGCCGGGCGCGGCAATAAAGGTGAGGAAATTCGCGGCGGCAAAGATATTCGCGAGGGCGATTGGGTGCAAGTTTACCGCGCGGGTGACGTGATCCCCAAGGTGGCGGATGTGGATCTATCCAAACGGCCCGACGATGCGACCCCTTACGTGTTCCCGACCAAATGTCCCGTATGTGGCTCAGATGCGGTTCGTGAAGACGGGGACGCGGTTCGGCGCTGTACGGGTGGGCTGATTTGCGCTGCGCAAGCCGTTGAAAAATTGAAGCATTTTGTATCCCGTGCAGCCTTTGATATTGAAGGCCTTGGCGCGAAACAGGTGGAAGCATTTTATGAAGACGATCAGCTTTCTGTAAAAGAACCTGCTGACATCTTTACGCTTCAGCAGAGAGATGCGGCCAGTTTGGCCAAGCTTTCCAATCGTGATGGTTGGGGGGACGCGAGTGTTAAGAAACTGTGGCGCGCGATTGATAATAAACGCGAAATTGAACTGCACCGGCTGATTTTCGCACTTGGTATACGCCATGTGGGCGAAGTAACCGCCCAGGACCTCGCGCGACATTTCGGAAGTTGGGATGCGTTGCAACGGAATGTCGAAACGGCCCGGCCTGTCGCCTTGGCGCACCGCGCCGCCGATGATGCGGAACGGGTTGAACGGGACGTAGCCGCGCAAGCGGGCCGCAAGCCGCGCCTGTCTGAGGTCCGAAAGGCGGCAATCGAAAGGTGTGAAGTCGCTCTGGATGCTGATGCGGCTTGGTCGTTCCTGATTGATGCGGACGGGATCGGAGCAACGGTTGCGCTGTCACTTTCGGACGCCCTGGCGAACCCTGATGAAAGCGGCGCTATTACGCGTTTGATTGACCAGCTGACAACGATCATTCCCCCAAAGGCCCAAAGAACGGACAGCCCCGTTGCGGGCAAAACGATCGTCTTTACGGGGACGTTGGAACGGACAACACGAGCCGAAGCCAAGGCCCGTGCCGAAGGGCTTGGCGCAAAGGTGAGCGGTTCGGTTAGCTCAAAAACCGATCTTTTGGTTGCTGGCCCGGGGGCCGGGTCAAAGGCGACGAAAGCTGCCGAACTTGGGATCGAAACCTTGGATGAGGACGGCTGGCTGGCGCTGATAGCGGACGCATGAGCGGTCGGCCGGAGATACTCTGGCCGCTGTTTGCGGACCTCGAAACCCTAGACGGGATCGGGCCAAAGTCAGCGCAGGCTTTGGCTGGCGCGCACATCGAAAAGCCGCGTGACTTGCTGTTTACGCTGCCACATTCGGGTGTGGATCGCCGTCGCCGGGCCTCTATCCTTGAGGTTCAGGCGCCTGCGGTGTGCACGGTCGAAGTCACTGTCGGCAAGCATAACCCGCCAGCACAGCGAGGGCGGCCTTATCGGATCATGGTTGAGGATGCGCAGACCACGTTCCAGTTGGTGTTCTTTCGCGCCCACGGCGATTATCTGCGAAAACTGCTGCCGACAGGGCAACGTCGTGTCGTATCCGGAAAAGTTGAACTGTTTGATAACGTTGGGCAAATGGTGCACCCGGATCATATCCTCACACCCGATGACGCTGCGGACATTCCGGTATTCGAACCTGTTTACCCGCTGACCGCTGGGATAACGCAAAAGCCGATGTTCAAGGCCACGGGAGATGTTTTGGCCAAGGCGCCTGATCTGCCTGAATGGATTGACCCAGCTTTGCGCGCCCGAGAAGGTTGGCCGGAATGGAAGGCCGCTTTGCAGCAGGCCCATCGACCGATGTCGACCGCTGAACTGCAACCAACGGCGGCTGCGCGACAACGGCTTGCCTATGACGAGGTTCTGGCCCACCAGTTGACCCTTGCTTTGGCGCGCGCTCAGGCTCGGCGCGGCAAAGGGCGCGGCACTGTCGGTGATAACAGTAAACAGAAAAGGGTATTGGCTGCGTTGGAGTTTGCCCCGACAGGTGCCCAGACCCGCGCGGTCGGCGAGATCGCGGAGGACATGGGCAAGCCCCATAAGATGAACCGGCTTTTGCAGGGGGATGTCGGATCGGGCAAAACCTTTGTGGCGTTGATGGCTTTGTTGATCGCAGTTGAAGCTGGCGGGCAGGGCGTCATGATGGCCCCGACAGAAATTCTGGCGCGGCAACACCTTGAGGGCCTGCGCCCTTTGGCTGAAGACGCGGGCGTCGTGCTCGAAATTTTGACAGGTCGGGACAAGGGCAGCGATCGGGCGGCGAAACTTGCCGCACTCGTTGCTGGTGATATTCAGATCCTTGTGGGCACCCATGCGGTTTTCCAGAAGGATGTTGTTTTCAATGATTTGCGCTTGGCCATCATCGACGAACAACACCGTTTTGGCGTCGCACAGCGGATGGAATTGGGCGCGAAGGGGGACGCGGTAGACGTCTTGGTAATGACTGCCACGCCAATCCCGCGCAGCCTTGCGCTGGCGCAATACGGCGACATGGACGTCAGTATTCTAGATGAAAAACCTCCGGGTCGAACGCCTGTAACAACGGCCCTTGTGGCGACATCCAAACTGGACGCGGTGGTGGATCGCTTGCGGGCGGCGGTGGCTGAAGGGCGACAATGCTATTGGGTCTGCCCTTTGGTCGAGGAATCCGAGGTCAGCGACATGACCGCCGCAGAGGAGCGGTTCAAACGACTGCGTGCGGCCTTGGGCGAAGGCGTCGTCGGGCTTGTCCACGGTCAAATGCCGCCAAGTCAAAAAGACGAGGCCATGCGGGCCTTTGTGGCCGGCGAGACATCCGTGTTGGTGGCTACGACGGTCATTGAGGTCGGGGTAAACGTACCAAACGCTTCGATCATGGTGATTGAACGGGCTGAATCCTTTGGGCTGGCGCAGCTGCACCAATTGCGGGGCCGTGTCGGGCGCGGATCAGCGCAATCCACTTGTTTGTTGATGTATCAGGCACCGCTGAGCGAAAGCGGGCGTCAACGGCTAGAGATTATGCGCGAGACCGAAGACGGGTTCCGCATCTCCGAGGAAGACCTTGCAATGCGCGGCGCAGGCGATGTGATTGGCACGGCTCAATCCGGTCTGCCGCGGTTCCGCATCGCGGATTTGGAACGCCAGACGGCTTTGATGGCTTTAGCGCAATCTGATGCTCGAAAACTGCTTTTGGATGACCCCGACCTGACAACAGAACGCGGGCAAGCAGCGCGTGTTCTCCTTTGGCTGATGGAACAGGATAAGGCTGTTCGTTTAATTTCAGTGGGTTAGTGTCTGCGCGGGCATTTTGTTCACTTTTGTTCTTAAAAAGTTCTTGCTTTTAGATTTGGTTAATGAGAACAAAGAGGCAACAAAGAGAACATCATTGAGGAGCACCAAAATGGCTAAGGAAATCAAAAGCGTCATCGTTCGGTCATCTGACACGATCATTGCCGACGCCCTTGGAATGGTCGCTCTCGTTGTGATGATGTTTGCTGCGTTGAGCCTACCGAATTTTTTCTAACTGTCTGTCCAACCCTCGCGTTTCGTGCCGGTGCCCTCAGATCTCTGTCCCACCTGATCTGCTGACGTCCGACACTGCCTTGTCAAAGTACCGTCTGGGAAACTGCCTTTCCCGATTTCACCGGTCCCACACGAAACGCATATCTCCCGCCGCTTTCCACTGTCCCGGAAAGCGGCGGTTTTTTCTTTTGGGGTAGGGATCAGGCGGTTTTTGCGTTCCGTGCGTCGGCAATGGCGTCCAGCGTTGCGTCTAGTGTCAGCAAAATAGAGGTGTGGCGGTTTTTGTATTCGGCAGCGGGCCCCAAAACGCCAAGGCCATCAAAGGGCGCATCGGGTGCTGGGCCTCCGGACTTTAACATGGCGGCCAATTGATCGCGGCCCGATTGCACATCAGTTTCAGCGAGGCCGATGATGTTGTGACCCACCACAGAAGCAGCTGCTTGTCCTAAGGCGCAGGCTTTTACGTCTTGGCCGAATGCGGAAATTTTGCCGTCTTCTAGGTTTAGATCCACGGTTACGGTTGAACCACACAGGGGGGAGCGGCGTTTGGCGGTCCCATCCGGCATTTCCAATCGCTCGCGGTGGGGGATATCCGCAGCCATTCCCAAGATACGGGTCGAGTAGAGTTTTATAAGGTCGGTATCTGCGGTCATCTCAATTGCCTTTGCGGATCACTCCACCTAGATAGGGCCGCGCGCACCCATTGCCAAAGGAAAACATGTCATGAATTTCGATCCTTCAACATTACGTTATGATTCCAATGGTTTGATCCCATGCATTGCGCAGCAAGACGGCACGGGCGAAGTGCTAATGATGGCGTGGATGAACGTTGAAGCCGTTGCGAAGACATTAGAAACAAAGCGCGTCACTTATTGGTCGCGGTCCCGCCAGTCGTTCTGGATCAAGGGGGAAACATCCGGTCATACCCAAGAGTTGATTGATCTTCGGGTGGATTGCGACCGCGACTGTTTGTTGGCCGTGGTTAATCAGGTCGGGGCTGCGTGCCACACAAACCGGCGGACATGTTTTTACACGTCTGTCGTGGACGGAGAAGAAATCGAACTGATGAAACCGTTGAAAGACTAAAACCCGACCCACGCACGGATATCATCAGGGCTGGCGCCGTCTTGGCGGTACTTCGAAATAGCGCGTGCATCGTCGCGTTTGGCAAGGCGTTTGCCCGCGTCGTCGCGGATAAGTTTGTGGTGATGGTACATCGGCGTTGGCAGTTTCAGAATGCGTTGTAAAATAACGTGAATTTTCGTCGCCTCAAACAAGTCCTGCCCACGAACGACATGGGTAATGCCTTGTTTTGCATCGTCTAGGACCACCGACAGATGATAGGACGTGCCCATGTCGCGTCGTGCAAGTACAACATCCCCGATGGTCTTGATGGCGTCTTCCAGAGTGAATTCGATCAGTCCAGTTTCGCCGTTTGGGCCTTCACCGGTTTCGACGAACGAGAAGGTCTCAGCCCCCGTCAAAGCACTGCCGTGTTTGCGCGCAACGGCCTCTATCGACAAACGAATGGCGGTGTTCTCAGGGAATGGGACGGTACTGCCTTGGCAATGGTGTGCCCGACATGTGCCTGGATAGATCAACCCGTCGGGGCCATGCGACACGCCTTCTTGGGGGGCCGACATTGCGTTCTGTATGTCGCGGCGCGAGCAGGAACAGGCAAAGGCATAGCCATGGTTCCATAGCCAACGCAGTTTGTCGTGATAGACCCCGAGACGATCCGACTGGCGCATCACAGGTTCAGGCCACCAAAGGCCAAGCCATTTCAAGTCGTCGAATATTTGCGTTTCCCATTCGGGGCGTGCGCGGGATTGGTCAATGTCTTCAATTCGCAGCAGAAAATCACCTCCAGCCTCAAGCGCCATGTCATATGCCAAAAGCGCGGAATAAGCGTGGCCAAGGTGCAGTGGCCCTGTGGGGGATGGCGCGAAACGTGTAATCATATGTTTGATGCGTCGAGCCAACCTTGCCAATCGAGTTTAGCGCGGTCGGTATAGGCCTTGTAACGGTCCTTGCGGCCCCGTCGCCCACCCTTGAGGCCCTCAACAGGGGGGAACAGCCCGAAATTGACGTTCATGGGTTGGAATGTCTTGGCCTCAGCACCACCAGTGATATGCGTGACCAAGGCGCCTGTGGCGGTCGTGTCTGGCACGGCTCCCAAGGTTTGACCCTTCATTTCTGCAACAGCAAGGCGGCCCGCAAGAAGCCCCATTGCAGCACTTTCAACATAGCCTTCAACGCCTGTGATCTGGCCCGCAAAGCGGATGTTTGGCTTGGATTTCAGGCGCATTTGATCATCGAGCAAGGTTGGCGAGTTCAAGAATGTATTGCGGTGGATACCACCTAGACGGGCGAAACTTGCATTCTCGAGTCCCGGAATACGTTTGAAAACATCGGTTTGCGCGCCGTACTTCATCTTGGTTTGGAACCCGACGATGTTGTAAAGTGTGCCAAGCGCGTTATCGCGGCGCAGCTGGACGACAGCGTAGGGCTTGTTTTCAGGGTCATGCGGATTGGTCAAGCCGACAGGTTTCATCGGTCCAAAGCGCAATGTTTCACGGCCTCGTTCGGCCATGACTTCGATTGGTAGGCAGCCATCAAAGTAACCGGCTGTTTCACCTTCTTTAAATTCAGCTTTATCGGCCTCCAGCAGAGCGTCGATAAAGCCCTCATAATCGTCCTTGCTCATCGGGCAATTGAGGTAGGCAGTGCGTTCTTCTTCGGTTTCGCCCTTATCATAGCGCGACTGCATCCATGCTTTGGTCATGTCGATGCTGTCATGGTAGATGATCGGTGCAATGGCATCGAAGAACGCGAGGGCTTCGGCGCCCGTTTCGGCGGCAATCGCTTCAGCCAGCTTACCAGATGTAAGTGGCCCGGTCGCAATGATCCATTGACCGTCGTCTGGAAGTGTATCGATTTCTTCGTATGAAACCGATATGTTAGGGTGTGACGTTAATGTTGCCGTCACGGTCTCAGAGAACGGATCGCGATCCACTGCCAATGCACCGCCAGCAGGAAGTTTGTGCTTGTCTGCTGTCGTCATAATGACCCCGCCAGCGGCGCGCATTTCCCAGTGCAGCAGGCCCACGGCGTTCTGTTCGTCATCATCCGAGCGGAAAGAATTGGAACAAACCATCTCCGCGAGGTTGCCCGTACGGTGGGCGAAGGTTTCCACCTTGGGGCGCATTTCGTGGATGACCACTTGAATGCCTTGATTGGCCGCTTGCCAAGCGGCCTCTGATCCGGCCATTCCGCCGCCGATGATGTGCAATGTATTTGTCATGGGGCTGACTTAGGCGCTTGGTGTCCTATTGAAAAGAGATGAATTGGCTCTTGCGCGTGGCTAGCTTGGGTCGGCATCCTTAGATCAGGATAGAAAATGAAAGATAAGCGACCAAATCGCACGCGCGGCACGTACCATAAAAGTTACCCATAAAAGTTACGGCAATTGGATAAGGTTCAACATGAGACGACTTCACTTAGGATTGATCGCGGTTCAGGCCATACTAATTGCCCCGCAGGTGGCCTTTGCCCATGACGATGCAGAGCATTGCGAAGCCGTGCGGCTCTCTGTGTCCGAGGCGGGGTTCTTGGATTCTGTATCGGTTAGCTGTGTCGGTGGCAGTGCAATTATAAGTTCAGACACCTATCCCGATCATGAGTTGATGACAGGCATCGTTGCCACGAACGAACAAGTTCCGGTACCAGCAAAAAGTTACGATGCGCCCATTCCATTGCAGCCTGTCCTTGGAGATACGGCGCAAACGCGCGACGCGGCGCTTGCAGTTGCAGTGAATGGTGTACCGATTTTCGACTATACAGGCGGCGGTGAGATGACTCAGGATGACTTGCTTCATTACCAATCACAGCATGATACTTTAGCGACCCAGCAGCTTGATATTTGTGGCGGCCACGCAGGGCGTGGTGATGATTACCACTACCATGTTGCACCGACTTGCATGATCGAGCAGATGAAAAACGCCGGCGATGATGCGATCATTGGCTGGGCGTTTGATGGGTTTCCGATCTACGGCGACAAGAACCCCGATGGCTCCGAGATCGCCGCAGGGGACCTTGACCTCTGTAACGGCCAACCCGATGAAACCTTTGGCTATCGCTATCACACGTCGCCAGAGGCTCCGTATATCGTGCAATGTTTGATGGGTGAGGTCGCTAACCTGCGTGATCTTCCGCGCACTGCGCCTTTAACATCCGCGGCAGGGGGCGGTGGCATCGAACCTGGCCGTCCGCCGCGCGGTGGTGTCGAGGATCTGATCTTCACTCAATCGCCGGACGGGGCCCGCAGCATGGATTACACTTATGAGGGTGAAGCCTATTACATGCGGTATTCACCCAGTGAGACCGCTGGGTGTTACAACTTCGAAACTCGAACCGTGACCAACGGTGGCGCGCTCGTTTCCGAAGAATACTGCCGCTAGGTTAGCTGCGCTTTTCAAGGGCCGCAGCGATGCGTTCGACCGCTGCTGTCTGACGTTCGGCCAATTCCATCTGCTTGCGCTGGTTGGCTTCGATCCGCTCGTTCGTCTTTTGCATCCGCTTGCCCCGTGGAATTCCCACCGCGACCATGAGGCCCAAAAGGGCGATCATGATCGTGAAAGCGATGGGAAGAAAGATATCGGGGTTCATTCGTCTGCTGAATCCTCGGCTTCATCTTCGTCGGCTTGATCCGCAATATACGCAACAGAAACAACGACTTCGTTCTTGCCTGTATTGAATACCTTCACGCCACCGGCGGACCGGCTGCGGAACGAAATGCCTTCTACTGGAACGCGGATCGACTGGCCCTTGGAAGTGGCGAGCATGATCTGGTCATCGAGTTCCACAGGGAAAGACGCGACGATTTCACCACCGCGCATTGCCTTATCCATGGCAGTAACACCCATGCCGCCACGTCCGCGAACGGGGTAATCGTGGCTTGACGACAGTTTACCTGAACCGCCATCCGTGATCGTCAGGATCAGGTTCTCGGCTGCCGACATTTCTGCATAGCGTTCTGTCGTAATGTCACCGGCTGGCGCTTCTTCATCTTCGACTTCGGCGTCATCGGCCAGACCCGCCATAGCACGTCGCATCTTGAGGTAGGCGGCGCGTTCGTCGGCTTCCGCTTTGAAGTGGCGGATTACGGACATGGAAACGATCTTGTCGTCACCTTGAAGCTTAATGCCACGCACCCCGAGGGAATTGCGGGAGTTGAAGACGCGTACATCCGTACTTGGGAAGCGGATCGCGCGGCCCGAGTTCGTCACAAGCATAACATCATCATCGTCTGAGCAGATGCGTGCGTTGATCAGCTGTACGCCTTCGTTTTCGCCCTCGAACTTCATCGCGATCTTACCGTTGCGCATAACGTTGGTGAAATCGGACAGCTTGTTGCGGCGTACGGTACCTGCGGAGGTGGCAAAGACGATTTGAAGATCGTCCCATTCTTTTTCGTCGCGATCCACCGGCATGATGGCCGCAATCGAAACACCTGTCGGGATCGGCAAGATGTTGACGATGGCCTTACCTTTAGACGTGCGCGACCCTTGGGGCAGGCGCCATGTCTTGAGCTTGTAGACCATGCCGTCTGTCGTAAAGAACAACAGCTGCGTATGGGTGTTGGCGACAAACAACTGTGTGACGACATCGTCTTCTTTTAAAGACCCGCCAGAGATGCCTTTGCCGCCGCGTTTTTGCGCGCGGAAATCGGCCAGTGCGGTGCGTTTGATGTAGCCGGATTCTGTAACCGTCACTACCATGTCTTCACGCTCGATGAGGTCTTCGTCTTCCATATCGCCAGACCAGTCAACGATCTCGGTGCGACGTGGAACCGCGAACAAGTCTTTGCATTCCTGAAGTTCGTCTCGGATGATCCCGAGAATACGATCACGAGACGACAGAATAGCGAGGTATTCTTTGATCTTGCCAGCGAGTTCTTCCAACTCGTCCGTGACTTCCTTAACGCCGATCTGTGTCAGGCGTTGTAGGCGCAATTCAAGGATCGCACGGGCCTGAATTTCGGACAGGTTATAGGTGCCGTCGTCGTTGGCCGTGTGGGTTGGATCATCGATCAGCGCGATGAATGGCAAGATTTCTTCGGCAGGCCACGCACGGGTCATCAGTGCCTCACGTGCGGCAGGCGCATCTGCGGATGCACGAATGGTTGCAACGACTTCGTCAACGTTGGACACAGCCACAGCCAAACCACACAAGACGTGGGCACGGTCGCGGGCTTTGTTCAATTCAAACGCGGTGCGACGGATAACAACATCTTCGCGGAAATCGAGGAAGGAGGTTAGGAAACGGCGCAAAGTGAGCGTTTCAGGGCGACCGCCGTTCAACGCCAACATGTTACAGCCAAAGCTGGTCTGCATAGGCGTAAAGCGGAACAACTGGTTTAGCACGACTTCGGCTGTGGCATCACGTTTAAGTTCGACCACGACGCGCACGCCATTCCGGTCTGATTCATCTTGTACGTGAGCGATGCCTTCGATCTTTTTGTCGCGCGCCGCTTCTGCGATGCGTTCTACCATGGTGGATTTGTTCACCTGATATGGGATTTCTTCGATGATGATGGCCCAGCGGTCCTTGCGGATTTCCTCGACCTTGGTCTTGGCGCGGGTCACAACAGAACCGCGACCTTCTAGGTAGGCTTTGCGCGCACCGGAACGGCCCAACATGATGCCACCCGTCGGGAAGTCAGGGCCAGGCACGTATTCAATCAGTTCCTCAGACGTAAGATCAGGATTTACGATCAGAGCCAAAGTGGCGTCGATGACTTCGCCCAGATTGTGGGGCGGGATGTTGGTGGCCATACCAACCGCAATACCGCCAGCACCGTTAACAAGCATGTTGGGGTAGCGGGCAGGAAGAACCGTGGGTTCGCGGTCTTTGCCATCATAGTTGTCTTGGAAATCGACGGTATCTTTGTCGATATCGGCCAACAAGTAGGCCGCCGGTTTATCCATGCGGACTTCGGTATAGCGCATCGCGGCGGGGTTATCGCCGTCCATGGAACCAAAGTTGCCCTGACCGTCCAAAAGCGGCAGCGACATTGAGAAATCTTGGGCCATCCGCACCAAGGCATCATAGATCGCGCTGTCACCGTGCGGGTGATATTTACCCATAACGTCGCCCACTGCACGGGCGGATTTGCGGTAAGGTTTGTCGTGGGTGTTTCCGCCTTCATACATCGCATACAAAATGCGGCGGTGAACCGGTTTTAACCCGTCGCGAAGGTCGGGAATCGCACGAGAAACGATCACTGACATGGCGTAATCGAGGTAGGACGTTTTCATCTCGGCGGTGATCGAGATTTGCGGGCCGTCATACGCAGGGCGCTCAGGCGGCATTTCTTCTGTTGTTTCAGGGGTTTCTGGAGTGTCGCTCATGTCGTGTGCCCGTCCGATTCGCCGCATTGTGCGGGTTCTATATTTAGTTGAGGACAGACTATCAGAGGCTAGGGGTGGTGCAAACGTTTAAGGAGCGATTTTACCAAAGCAAATTCGATGAGACGGGGCCAATCTTTGTGGCCCCGAACTAAATGCGCATTAAAGGTCCGCAGCCATCGCTATTTGGCGCGGTTAAGCATGCCGTAAAGATCGCGCGGATCATCCGGATCGGCGAGCATATCAAGGTCGATGTAGAAATCGGTCCCTTGGATAGCATCCAGGATGCACCTCAGGGCTGAGAAGTCTTCGATAGCGAAGCCAACACTGTCAAACAGGGTGATCTGTTTGTCGGTTTTACGTCCTTCAGTGCGCCCGGCAAATACATTGTGCAATTCTGTGACGGGGTGGTCTTCAGGTAGGGCCTGAATTTCACCCTCAACGCGGGTTTGGGGCGGGTATTCAACGAAAATGTCGGAACGGTGCAGGATATCGCTGTGCAGTTCGGTTTTGCCCGGACAATCGCCGCCGATTGCGTTGATATGCACACCTGCGCCGACCATGTTGTCGGTCAGGACTGTCGCGTTTTGTTTATCTGCCGTGCAGGTGGTGATGATCTGGGCGCCTTGCACGGCGTCTTCGGGGGTGGTGCAGGAAGTGATGTGCAGTCCTGAACCCGCGAGGTTGGCTGCGCATTTCTGAGTTGCCGCCGGATCGCTGTCATAGAGGCGCACATGGGTGATACCGCAGATTGCTTGAAACGCGCGGCATTGGAATTCGGATTGCGCGCCATTGCCAATCATCGCCATGGTTGTCGCACCCCTGGGAGCGAGGTGTTTGGCAGCCAGCGCAGACATTGCAGCTGTGCGTAGGGCGGTCAGAAGTGTCATTTCGGAAAGCAGCACCGGATAGCCGGAATGGACATCGGCAAGTAATCCGAAGGCGGTAACCGTTTGCAGGCCTTCAGCAGTGTTCTTGGGGTGGCCGTTAACGTATTTGAAACCATACATCTCACCGTCCGATGTCGGCATCAGTTCGATAACACCAACGTCAGAATGGGACGCAACGCGTGGGGTTTTGTCAAATTGATCCCAACGCAGAAAGTCTTGCTCGATTGTATCCGCGATGCGTGTGAGCATGCTGTCCAGCCCGTTAGTATGAACCAATCGCATCATGTTTTCTACAGAAACAAACGGCACGAGAGCGAGGTTTGAAGGAGATTGCATGGAGGTTTTCCTTAGACGAAAGAACGTGTTGGACGGTCAAAGACACGGCGTCCCATGAGCGATGCTGTGAGATCGACCATCAGAGATGCGGTGCGGCCGCGCTCGTCCATGAAGGGATTGAGTTCGACCAGATCGAGGGAGGTCACACGACCAGAGTCGTGGAGCATTTCCATGATGAGGTGGGCCTCGCGGAGGGTTGCGCCTCCGGGTACGGTGGTGCCAACTGCTGGGGCGATGTCAGGGTCGAGGAAGTCCACATCCAAAGAAACGTGTAGCAGTCCGTCTGCGGCAACGACACGGTCCAGAAAATGTGCCAGAGGTGCGCGAATGCCGAATTCATCAATGGCGCGCATATCTGCGATGTGCATATCCGTGTCCGCAAGTGCGGCGTGTTCTTCTGGATCAACAGATCGCAGGCCAATCATACAGATGTTTGCTGTCGGGACTGGGTTGTTGACCACAGGAAAGGCGTCAAAGCCATCGCGGCCTGTGAAATAGCCAACAGGAGTACCGTGCAGGTTGCCGCTGCTTGTGGTGTCCGGTGTGTGGTAGTCTGTGTGTGCGTCCAGCCAAAGAACAAACAAAGGCTTGCCGACGTTCGCCGCGTGATCGGCGATCCCCGTCACAGTACCAAGGGCCAATGAATGATCCCCACCTAGGAAGATCGGCAATCCTTTGGGCGCGGCTTCAACCGCAGCATTATGCAGGGTGCGTGTCCAGCCAACGGTTTGCGGCAAGGCAACAAGGTGATCGTGATCTGGGATATCTGTGGTTTCAGCGGAGAGGTTGCCGTTGTCTATAACATTGCAACCAAGGCCCGCTAACGTCTCTTCAAGGCGTGCGGTGCGGTAAGCGTCCGGCCCCATGATGCAGCCTTTGCGGTCTTTGCCGCTGTCTACGGGGGCTCCGATGAGGATGATGTCTTGCGCGGTCATGGGGGACTCCTGTTGTTTTGACCATCATTGCGGGGCTTGATTGATCGCGATAGCCCGCGCATTGTCCAAAATGAGCGAAGATTGTACAAAATGGATAGCTGTAATGGATGAAATGGACAGTAAGCTGGTTAAGGCGTTGCAGCGTGACGGTCGCGCCAGTGTGTCCGAGCTGAGTGCTGATTTGGGCGTGACACGTGCAACAGTGAAGGCGCGGATGGATCGGCTTCGTGACAGCGGTGAGATAGCGGGTTTCACGGTTGTGACGCGCAGTGATGTTGCTGCCCATGCGGTGCGCGGGCTTATGATGCTCGGAATTGAGGGGCGTGGCACAGAAAAAGTAATGCGCACGTTGACGGGCATGGTAGAGGTGCAGGCCGTTCATTCCACGAATGGAACGTGGGATCTCATCGTCGAGATCGGAACCGAGACTTTGGATGCTTTGGACGAAGTGTTATTCCGCATCCGCCGTTTGGACGGCGTTACGCGATCGGAAACGAGCTTGCTGTTAAGTACGCGGCGGGCAGGGCGTTAGCGCCGTGCCGCTGCAATCCAAATAGCGGCCAACCCAAACGAGATCAGCGCGTTGTAAGATGCCATAGACAGGCCCAGAAGCGACCAGACAACATCGTCGCACATCACAATAGGTGCAATGTCAGTGCTAAGGAGATCGCCGCTGAGCGCTCCGCCGCCTGTGCAGCTTGTCGGGCCTTCCCACCAGTCACGTTCAACGCCCGTGTGATAGAGACCAATGCCACCAGTAATAAGCGCGGCAATCGCGCCCAAGATCGCAAGCTGCGTTTGTAACCGCCCCAACAGAACCGCCAAAATGCCAATCACAATCACGACCGCATGAGGGTAGCGTTGCCACAGGCACATCTTGCAGGGCGGGTAGCCCATGAATTGGAACATGAAAGCTCCGGCGAGGAGGGCAAAGCTACCAAAGGCGGCGAGGGCGATGAGTTTTGGTTTTGTCATAGGTACCGCACTAAGAAGAAACCGCCGACCAACACAACGCAAAAAAGCGTGAACATGAGGCCAAGGCGTTTTTCGATGAAATCACGGATTGGGGCGCCGAATTTCCACAACAAACCCGCGATGATAAAGAACCGCAAGGCGCGGGCGATGATCGATGTGACCATAAAGGTGCCCAGTGGCATCGCCGTCCAGCCAGACATGATCGTGATGACCTTATATGGGAAGGGTGTCAGGCCTGCGATCAAGACCGCCCAGAACCCATAATCGTTAAACTGCGTGCTGAATTCTTCCATCGAATGGGCTTTGCCCAAGGATTCCAGGATAGGCTGGCCAATGGATTCAAAAGCAAACATCCCGATGCCATACCCAAGGAGTCCGCCCAATACGGATGCCACAGTCGCAATACCTGCGATCAAGAAGGCGCGGCGCGGGGTCGCGATGATCATAGGGATCATCAGCAAATCCGGCGGAATCGGAAACACAGAGCTTTCGATAAAGGCTACAAATGCCAACGCCCAAAGTGCGTAGGGCGATGTCGCGAGGGACAAGGTCCAGTCATAGAGGCGTCGGATCATGTGGTTTACCTTAGGTCTGCTCTTATTTGTTTGGTTTCTTAGGCCAGAGAGAGGCGATATGGTCAACCGTAGTATTATGCAGAGGATGTGCAGTCATGAAATGGCAAGGTAGACGCGGCAGTAACAATATCGAAGATCGACGCCGTTCTGGCGGTGTGCGCAAAGCGGGCGGCATCGGCGGTCTCGCAGGGGTCTTGATCCTGCTCGCAGGTATGTATTTCGGGTTTGATACGTCAGGTTTTGTTGATTTAGGCGGCACACAGGTGCAGTCCAGTGGCGAGATAACCGAGGCGGATGAACGTGCTGCACAGTTTGTGTCTGTAACACTAGCGGACACCGAAGAAATCTGGGCCGAAGTGTTTCAGACACAGATCGGTGAAACCTACGCTGCGCCGACCTTGGTGTTGTTTAAGGGCGCGACGCAGTCGCCTTGTGGCGGGGCAACCGCGCAAAGTGGGCCATTCTATTGCCCCGCAGACAGCAAGGCCTATCTGGATACAGATTTCTTTGTGACCATGGAACGCCAGCTTGGTGCCGGTGGTGATTTTGCGGCCGCTTATGTGGTTGCTCATGAGGTGGCACACCACGTCCAAAACGAACTTGGTATTCTCGGGCAGGCCAACCGCATCCGCCAACAAGTAAGCGAGGTCGAAAGCAACGCAATTTCCGTTCGTTTGGAATTGCAGGCAGATTGTTTGTCCGGTGTTTGGGCGCGTTATGCCCAAGAACGGTTCAACAGTTTGGAACGCGGCGACATAGCCGAAGCGATGAACGCAGCCGCCCAAATTGGCGATGATACGTTACAGCGTAATGCAGGCCGAACGGTGCAACCGCACACCTTTGAACATGGCACATCCGCGCAACGTCAGCGGTGGTTTCAAACAGGTTATGACACCGCGCAAGTGGCAGCTTGCGATACGTTTTCCACGAACGATCTTTAGGACGGAATGCAAAAGGTGAAATTGCGGCGTTGACGTCCCCGAATGGGACGGCTATTGCACGCCGCATACCAATGCAGCCCACATGGTTGCATGCGTGCCGGTGTGGCGGAATGGTAGACGCAGGGGATTCAAAATCCCCCGATGGTGACATCGTGCCGGTTCGAGTCCGGCCACCGGTACCACTTTAAAGGGGAAGGCACGCACCCCTGATACGACCCTCCAATAAATGCTTGGTTTTGATACGCTTATGAACGGGCGCGGTAGGCGTTCCAGTCTTGGGGCGTATCCAGATCAAGCCGCGCTCGATCCCCCTTTAACGCAACGAATTCGATGTCTGCCGCACGATGCGCCAAAAGGCCGGATGCACCGCGATCCCCGGAAATCGTCAAAAGATCATTGAATTCACTGGCGGCGAAATAGGTTGGATGGCCTGCGCGCCCGTCTTCGGTCATGGCGCGCAGGATTGGCGCATCCGATTGATGTGCTGCAGATTGGATCAACGCCAAATCATCGGCAGTGATGTCTGGCATATCCGCAGGCAGAATCATGACGCCTGTGGTGGTCGCGGGCAGGGCGGCAATCCCTGCCTTTATGCTGTCGCTCATCTGGCCGTCTACGACGATCACTTGCACCGCTGCTGGCAAGATATCGTTTCTTTTATGGCTGAACGAGGGAAGCGTGACGTAGGTTGGTCCGGCGGACAGCGCACGTTTGGCCATGACCTGCAAAAGTGGTGCGCCACCGACATCTTCTAGCAGTTTGTCGCGCCCGCCCATGCGTGACGACGCACCCGCCGCGAGGAGGAGCGTTGCGATCATCCGCGCAACCGCGCGCCGTCGGCGTCAAAGATGGGATCGGTAATGAGGGTTGCAGGGCGCATATTGCCTAATATCTCGATCTCGACCTTGAGACCAGCGTGGGCTTGATCCTTGGGCACCAACCCAAAAGCAATGGATTTGCCCGTGTGATGGCTAAACCCACCCGAGGTACAAAATCCTTGGACGGTGCCATCAATGAAGATAGGTTCATAGGCTGTGACATCGGCATCGATTGCATCAACCTCGAATGTGACAAGCTGACGGGTAGGTTGCTCCGCTTGCGCTGCTTCCTTTCCGATAAAGTCCTTATCCCATTTGATAAAACGATCCATGCCTGTTTCAGCCGCTGTATAATCAGGTGAAAATTCGCGCATCCAGGACCCAAAGAAACGATCAAGTCGAAGCGACATGATGGCGCGCATGCCAAACAAGGAAAGGCCCAAGGGCTGACCTTCTGTCCACAAGGTTGTCCACAGGGCGCGTTGATCCATCGGGTCACAGTAGATTTCATAACCCAAATCACCTGTATAGCTGACCCGATTGACGGTGCAGGCGGTCTGGCCAATGGTCATTTGTCTTGCGTCTAAAAACGCAAGGTTTGCACCATCTCGAGTGCAACGTTTCAGCAGATCGCGAGCGCGCGGCCCCGCAATGGAAAAGCCATTCAATTTATCGCTTATATTTTCAATAGTTACGCCGTCGTCTTGGTGCATTAAGAACCAGCGCAAGTGCTGGGCTTGCGCTCCGTAGGACGCGGTGAGGATGAATGTGGTCTCGTTCAGACAGGAAACTGTGAAGTCACCCATCAATTTACCCTTGGGCGATAACATCGGCGTAAGTGAAATGCGCCCAACTTTTGGGATACGACCGGCCATTATCCGGTCGAGCCATTGGCGCGCACGCGTACCTTTAACGCGAAATTTTCCAAAGTTATGCACTTCGGTAATGCCAACTGCATTGCGCAGGGATTTCACTTCTCGCGCGACGGCTGCAAAAGCGTTGGATCGGCGAAAAGACGGGGCTTCGAACGTCGGTTCGTCGCCTTGCGCGAAATAGTTCGGCACTTCCAATCCGTATTGATGCCCCCAGACAGCACCATGCTCTGTGAAGATGTCATACATCGGGGTCGTCCGGTGGGGTCGCGCAGCGGGAAGTTCTTCGTTGGGATAAGCAATGGAAAACCGTTTCTGGTAGTTCTCAACGACTTTTGGCCGCGTATACCCCGGTGTGATCCAATTACCAAAACGTGCCACATCCATGGCTGTCACATCGCGTTCGCATTCACCCTCAACCATCCACTGGGCCAGCATCAATCCAACGCCGCCGCCTTGGCTGAACCCTGCCATTACACCGCACGCAGACCAATAGCCCTGCACACCAGGAATAGGGCCCACCAAAGGGTTCCCGTCCGGCGCAAAGGTGAACGGGCCATGCACTACAGATTTCACACCCGCGCGGGCCAATGCCGGAAAACGTTTGTAAGCAAACTCAATGCTGTCTTCGATCTTATCAAGGTCGTTAGGCAGCAATTCAGCGCCGAAGGACCACGGCGTGCCGTCAACAGCCCAAGGCCGACACGGTTGTTCATAAAACCCAATGCAAAGCCCGCGACCTTCTTGGCGAAGATAGCTTTCACCAGCGGGGTCCATCACATGGGGATGTTCGCTGTCACGTTCGACAATTTCGGGCACATCATCGGTAACAATATACTGGTGTTCCATCGGGTGTAGCGGCGCATAAATTCCTGCCATGGCGGCGACCTCGCGGGCCCAAAGCCCGCCCGCATTGACCACGTGTTCCGTATGGATCGTGCCCTTATCCGTTACCACATCCCATGTGCCATCGCCACGCTGGGTTGTCGCCGTTACCATGCAGTGGGTTACAATCTCAGCGCCTCCCATGCGGGCCGCTTTTGCATAGGCGTGGGTTGTGCCGCTTGGGTCCAAATGTCCATCAAGCGGATCGTAAAGCGCGCCAATGATCCCATCCGTATTTGCAATTGGTGCAATCATTGCGATCTCATCTGGGCCGATGATTTCAGTCTCAAGCCCCATGTAGCGATGCTTTGCGCGTTCCGCGACCAGCATATCAAACCGATCCTTGTTGTCGGCCAAGGTTACACCACCCACGTGATGCAACCCGCAAGACATGCCAGTGAGCTCTTCGAGTTCTTTGTAAAGCTTGATGGTATAGCCCTGAAGCGCGGCCATATTGGTGTCACCATTTAGCGTATGAAACCCGCCAGCGGCGTGCCACGTGGACCCGCTGGTTAGCTCCGCGCGTTCCAACAGCATCACGTCAGACCACCCGAGCTTGGTCAGATGATACAGTACGGACGCCCCAACGACGCCTCCACCGATGACAACGACACGCGTGCTGGTTTTCATAGATATCTCCTTTGTTGGGTTCAGGCTATTTTTGAATGATCTGCAGGGGAAGGCCATTCGCGACAGTAAATGTCGCCTTGCGGCAAACCATGGACTGTTATGGCTTTCAGTCTGGGGTCAACAAAAGGAGAGTTTCATGCGTTCCCATGCCCAAGCCGTTATTATCGGAGGCGGCGTTATTGGATGTTCCATCCTGTATCATCTGGCAAAACTCGGTTGGACAGATGTTGTTTTGTTGGAACGCGATGAACTAACGAGCGGGTCCACATGGCATGCGGCCGCTAATATTCATGGGCTGCACGACAGTACGAATATCTCGCGAATTCAGCATTATACGATGAATCTCTATAACGAGCTGGAGGCCGAGACGGGCCAGTCCTGCGGTGTGTTTCAACCGGGCAGCCTGTATTTGGCGCAAACCGAAGAACGCGAACACCAGCTTCGCCTGCAAGAAGCTAAGGCCAAGTTTTACGGCATGAACTTCCACGAAGTGAGCCGCGATAAAGCGCAAGAGCTGCACCCGATGGTCAATTACGATGGCATCCGCTGCATTATGTATGAACCAGACGGGGGTAATGTTGACCCATCTGGCGTGACCAATGCCTATGCCGTCGGAGCCCGTCAACGTGGCGCGGAAATAATCCGCTTTTGCCCCGTCACAGCGACGGTTCAACAACCTGACGGCACGTGGATCGTTGAAACTGAAAAGGGCAATATCGCTGCCGAATGGGTTGTCAACGCCGCGGGCCTTTGGGGGCGCGAAGTGGGCAAAATGGCTGGGATCGAACTGCCGTTGCTGCCAACCGAGCACCAGTATTTCGTCACCGAAACCATCGCGGAAATCGCCGCGATGGATCGGCGTTTGCCATCAGTCGCGGATCGAGACGGGGAATATTACTTGCGCCAGGAAGGTCAGGGCCTGCTTGTTGGGGCCTATGAAAAGGATGTTCGGTTCTGGGCTGAGGACGGTACTCCGCAAGGGTTCGGCCATGAGTTGTTCGCAGACGATCTGGAACGCATCGAGGACAACATGATGCGCGCCATTGATCGTGTCCCCGCGGTTGGTGAGGCGGGGATCAAACGGGTCATCAACGGCCCTATGATTTGGTCACCCGACAGCAATGTGTTGTTCGGCCCGCACCCTGATCTACAGAACTATTTCTGTTGTAACGGCATCATCCCGGGGTTCAGCCAATCTGGTGGCATGGGGCTTATGGCGGCGGAATGGATCACCAAGGGTGAGAGTTCATATGATATGTTCGCATGGGATGTGGCGCGGTTCGGAAAGTGGGCCGATGCGAAATTTACCAAAGCGCGGGTTGGGGACCAATATGCGCATCGTTTTAAGATCCATTTCCCGAACGAGGAACGTGATGCAGGACGTCCGGTACGCGTTCGTTCTGTTTATGAGCAACAAAAGGACATGGGCGCCGTGTTCGGGCTCAACTACGGCTGGGAACATCCGCTGTATTTCGACAAGGAAACGCCAGAAAGCGCGGGTTTCACGCGTCAGCCTTGGTTTGATAGCGTTGGGCGTGAGGCCAAGATGCTGCGGCAAGCTGTTGGAATTATTGATATTTCAAACTTCGCAAAATACCGCGTTGCGGGGGATGGGGCTGAAGGGTGGTTGAACGCAGTGTTTGCGAACAACATGCCGAAATCTGTCGGGCGATCCTGTTTGACGCCACTGATAGGTGTGAATGGCGGCATTGCAGGGGACTTTACGGTCACCCGTTTGGATGAGGACGAGTTCTGGATCATTGGGTCCGGTATGGCGGAACGGTATCACCAGCGGTTCTGGAAGATGGTGCCGATGCCAGACAATGTTTCCTTTGAAAGCATGACAGAGAGTTGGTGTGGATTTAATGTTGCTGGGCCTTCGTCCCGTAAGGCACTGCAAACGCTAACGAATACATCCTTGGATACGACCAATTTCCCGTTCATGCGTTCCAAATGGTTGGATATTGTAGGAATACGCTGTCTGGCGCTGCGCGTATCCTTTACGGGCGACTTGGGGTGGGAAATCCATTGTAAGGCCGAAGATCAAGCCGCTGTTTACGCCGCCTTGTTGCAGGTCGCCAATGGCGAAGGAGGCGGTCCGGTCGGTAGTCGCGCTTTGATGTCCCTTCGGGTCGAAAAAGGCTACGGATCTTGGGGGCGTGAGTATTCGCCTGAATACTGGCCACAGGAAGTCGGCCTTGATCGACTGATAAAATTGGATAAAGATTTTTTACATAAAAACAAATACCTGCAGGTCGAAAGCAATGCGCCACGCGAAGTTTTGTCATTGATCCATGTACGAGACGTCACAACGGCAGACGCTACAGGCGGCGAACCAATTTTTCTGCCAGACGGCACGCCGGTTGGGCGCGTAACGTCTGGTACGTTTGGATACTCGGTCGATATGAGCTTGGCGCTTGGCTATTTGAAAGACACACCAACTGGCACCGAGGTGGATGTGATGATCCTCGGAAAACCGCATCGCGGTGTGGTTTTGGCTGAGCCGCCCTTTGATCCCAAAGGAGAGCGGCTCAGAGCATAATTTATGGAATGATGCGCGTGTATTTGGTGCCCTCGATGGTGGCACCAGCGCGAAAGCCAGCTTGAGCAAAAACAACAGCAATCACTGGCGCCAGCGAGGTTGTCGTTTCCGCGCGAAGGGTTTGGCCGTCATCGCGCAACGCATATTCAATGTCGGCACCGGCAGCCCAACCGTTTGCACGGCGGAAATCTGTCAACGCTTCTTCGGTCATGAAAAACAGTACCGTAGAGAATTGCTGTGCGCCGATTTGAAGGCCCGCACTGGCGGCAGCGGAAGAATAGTAGTCAACCGTCGTTTGCCCGATGCGCAGTGCACCGCGCCCGTAAGAACCGCCAAGGCCAAGGCCGGCTTCGGTTATAACGGGCATCACCAGCATGCCGCTGGCCTTGTTGGCCAAATCGCGGGTGCCTGGATATGTGTCGTACATAAAACTGATTGTGCTTTCGACGCGGCTGTCGATCACAGCGGCTCCATTGCCGCCGATGCCGTTGCCACAGGCCGAAAGGGTGGATGTCGCCAGCGCAGAAAGCGCAAAGCTGCGTCTTGTAATTAGGGTCATGTCTGTCTCGCCTCTAGGATCGGGGTTTTTCCCCGTTATGCGCGTACTATAGGCGGTATTTCGCGTTCTGTCAGCAGCTAGATGCAGGGCGGCGAGAATTAGCCCTTTTTGATCCATACGGTGAGCGGGCCGAGTGAGGTAAACCCGATAGCTACAAATGGGGCGGGGTCCGTTTCATAACCGACCAAACTGTCGCCTACGGGGAGATCGCTTAGACCATCGAGGACGCGGGTTGGCGAACCGAACAGGTTGGAAATGCCTGTGACGCCGTCCTTATGCCGGTTCGTAATGACACCTTCATGAAAATCGGGTGTTGCGCGCATTTGAATGTCAGTTCGTGCTAGAATGTCCGGTGTAAAGTTGGCTTTTGCGATCGGGTTTCCGGAATCCCATGCATCTAGCCAAGCTCGCATGCTCAATGCATCCTCAACACGATAAAGGGGTCGCCCTGTCACGGGCGTTGGCGCCCGTGCAATCCAATGGGCATTAACCACAGCGGTAAACCCCATTTGTGAAAGATCGAGCGTCGCAAAGCTATCTTTGACCCCAGCACCAACGGGCAATGTGTCGATATGAGCAATCGTCCGGTCGTCTAGCTTGGGCTTGTGGGTAATAACGCTCGGAAAGTACGGACGTGGTGCGCCATAAAATAGGGTGGCGCAACCGTGAGAGTGCGCTTTGATACCAAACTGTGACAGCACTGTGCGACACAAGTGAACATTGTTGTCGATGGCAGTGTTGAGCATGCCTAGCCGTTCAACAGCTTGGCCGCTGCCGGAGCGAAGTATGTCAGCACGCCATCACAACCAGCGCGTTTGAAGCCCATAAGGCTTTCCATCATGACGGCATCTCCGTCCAGCCAGCCATTGGCGGCCGCAGCTTGCATCATCGCGTATTCGCCGGACACTTGGTACGCAAACGTCGGCACGCCGAATTCAGTTTTCACGCGGCGCACGATGTCGAGGTAGGGCATACCTGGTTTGACCATGACCATATCGGCGCCCTCAGAAAGATCACGTTGCACCAGTCGCATGGCCTCGTCTGTATTGGCGGGATCCATTTGATAGGTGTTCTTGTCGCCTGTCAGCGCAGAGGACGCGCCAACCGCATCGCGAAACGGTCCATAAAACGCGGAAGCATATTTCGCGGTATAGCTCAGGATGGTGACGTTCTGGTGGCTTTCGGCCTCAAGTGCTGCGCGGATCGCACCGATACGGCCGTCCATCATGTCAGATGGGCCAAGGATGTCTGCGCCACATTTCGCTTGTGTAAGCGCCATCTTGACCAAGGCGTCTACCGTACGGTCATTGATGATTTGGCCATTTTCAACAAAGCCGTCATGGCCGTTGATATTGTAAGGATCCAGCGCGATATCCGTCATGACAGCCATCTCGGGTACTGCTGACTTAATCTCACGGATTGCGCGATTGGCGATGTTGTCCGGTGACCATGCCAGCGCGCAGTCTTCAGTACGTTGTTCCATCCCCGTATATGGAAACACGCAGATTGCCGGAATGCCAAGACCATAGGCTTCTCGGGCGGCGGCCCCGATGCGGTCGACCGTGCGGCGCATGACGCCTGGCATGGATGCGACTGGTTCCTCAGCATCGGTGCCTTCCATGACGAAAACCGGCCAGATGAAATCGGACGGCGAGAGCGCGTTTTCACGGACCATTGCGCGCAACGCAGGGCTTTGGCGTAGGCGGCGCAGGCGCGCGTTCGGGAAGGGGGGGACGACAGGTTTCATATGCAATCGGGCCTTTCTGGTCACACCTATGTGCTGCCATGGAATTCGTCGCTTCACAAGGCTGGGCATTGGCGCACGTCACGGTTAGGTTGCGAGAAAATCAACTCAGGCTGCCGCACCGTGAATTGGACAAATACTCTTTTTGAAGTCATCGACATGCGATCGTTCAGTAACCTTTGGTACTGGATAGCGCTGGCCGTTCTGTGGTCGTCGGTAAGCCATTGGGTTTTGGGTGTCCCGTTTGACATGATCCAGAAGGCCCGCAAGCTTGGTGATCAAGCCGAGTCCGACCTGCAAGACATGGTACGCATCAATGTTAATCGCTTGTTATATATCGGGCAGGTGTCTGGCCTTGTTTTGTTGGTTTTTTTGGCCTTTGCGCTGACCTCATTGGGGATTATGGCGTTCTATTATGACGTTGAATTTGCTCAAGCCGTATTCTTGTTGGTTTTTCCGATGTCCTTGGTTGGGGCGCTTAGTATGGCGACAGCAAACGTCATCGCTCGTGAACAGCCTCAAGGCGAAGCCCTGTTTGCGCGGCTAACAAAGCATCGCGTTATTACCCAGTTCATCGGCATGTTTTCGATCTTTGTGACGGCGATGTTTGGGATGTATCAAAACCTTGCCGTTGGACCGGGTTTTTAATTGCCGTTCTAGCGGTTGACACTCGGGCCGCGCACAGTAGGTCGGTTCTTATGTCCGAAAACAAACACATCACCGTATCCGGCGCCCCCGAAGGGTTTGATGCCCGCCTCATTCTAGCTGAGGCGAAAGACGGCCCCGTGGTACATGTCTGTCGCGATGATAAGCGCCTTGAGGCCACGCGCGCGGCTTTGGCGTTCTTTGCGCCTGATATGCCCGTAATCGTATTTCCCGGGTGGGATTGTTTGCCCTATGACCGTGTGTCCCCGAACGCTGATGTTTCGGCCGCGCGTATGGCTGTTCTGGCGGGTTTGGCGCATGCGGATCAAGGTGGGATGCCGGACCGCTATGTTCTGTTGACCACCTTAAATGCCGCGACACAGAAGGTGCCCGCAAAGGCTGTTTTGCAAGAAGCCGCATTCAAAGCTATCGTTGGAAACCGTATCGATGAGGCTGCGCTTAAGGCGTTCTTGGTTCGTATGGGGTTCACCCAAGCACCAACTGTCACGGAACCGGGCGATTACGCGGTGCGTGGCGGGATCATTGATATCTTCCCTCCGGGGCAATCGGGGCCTGTGCGGCTTGATTTGTTTGGCGATGATCTGGATGGGGCACGCCGGTTTGATCCGGCAACCCAGCGCACGATTGAAAAGCTTGATGTGGTCGAACTCGCACCCGTGTCAGAGGTGATCCTTGATGAGGCCGCGATCACGCGGTTCAGACAGAGTTATCGTTTAGAGTTTGGCGCGGCGGGGACGGATGACCCACTGTACGAGGCGGTTTCTGCGGGTAAGAAACACTCGGGCGTTGAACATTGGTTGGGGTTCTTTCACGAAAACCTCGAGACGCTTTTTGACTACGTGACAGGCGCAACCATTACATTGGATGAACAAAACGCCGCCCAACGACAGGCACGTTGGGAAACCATCGACGATCAGTATGATGCTCGCCGCGAAGCAATGCTTGCCAAAGGGCGGATGGATTCCGTTTATAAACCCGCCCAACCTGACGGGTTATATCTGGACAGTGCTGCATGGGATGCCGCCGTCGCGCCGTTCCGGGTCCTGCAATTCAATGCTCTGCCGTTGCCGACAGGTTTGGGCGTAACGGATGCCGGTGGGCGGATCGGGCGTAGCTTTTCGCCGGAACGTCAGCAGGAAAACATCAGCCTTTTCGGTGCATTGGCGCAGCACCTTAAAGAAAAGATGGCCGATGGGCCTGTCGTTGTTGCCTCCTATTCCGAGGGCGCACGCGAACGCCTGATGGGGCTGATTGAAGACGAAGGCATCGCTGAAACAATACCAGTCACTGATTTCAGTCGCGTTGGAAAATCTGGCCTCCATCTGGCGGTCTGGGCGTTGGAACACGGGTTTGAAAGCAATGGCATCACTGTCATTTCTGAACAAGATGTGCTGGGGGATCGCCTGATCCGCCAAACCAAAAAGAAACGCCGGGCCGAAAATTTCTTAACAGAAACCCAAAGCCTTAGCCCCGGCGATCTGGTGGTCCATGTCGATCATGGTGTCGGACGCTATTTGGGGCTGGAAGTGGTCACCGCGGCAGGGGCCGCGCATGAATGCCTGCTTTTGGAATATGCCGAAAATTCAAAGCTCTATCTGCCAGTTGAAAACACCGAACTTCTTAGCCGTTATGGGCATGACGTTGGATTGCTCGACAAATTAGGGGGTGGTGCGTGGCAGGCCAAAAAGGCCAAGCTCAAGGAACGTATCCGCGAGATGGCCGAACGGCTGATCCGTGTTGCCGCCGAACGCGCTTTGCGTACGGCACCGGCGCTGACAGCGCCTGACGGGATGTGGGATCAGTTTCTTGCGCGGTTCCCTTATGCGGAAACCGAAGACCAGTTGCAGGCGATCGAAGACGTGCTTGAAGATCTCGGGTCCGGTCAACCGATGGACCGTCTGATCTGTGGCGACGTGGGCTTTGGCAAAACCGAAGTCGCAATCCGCGCCGCGTTTGTGGCCGCGATGTCTGGGGTACAGGTCGCGATTGTTGCGCCGACCACTTTGCTGGCGCGCCAACACTACAAAGGGTTTGCTGAACGGTTCCGTGGTTTTCCGATCAATGTCAGACCTTTATCGCGCTTTGTGAGTGCAAAAGAGGCGACGGCAACCAAAGAAGGTCTTGCCAAGGGGACCGTCGATATTGTCATCGGCACCCATGCACTTTTGGCTAAAAATGTGCGGTTCAAGAACCTCGGCATGCTGGTGATCGACGAAGAACAACACTTCGGCGTGCAGCACAAAGAACGCCTGAAGCAGATGCGCACGGATATTCACGTGCTGACGCTTACCGCGACGCCAATCCCACGCACGCTACAATTGTCTCTGTCTGGTGTTCGAGAACTCAGTATCATCGGCACGCCGCCTGTGGATCGCCTCGCGATCCGGACCTACGTTAGCGAATTTGATACGGTTACGATCCGCGAAGCCTTGCTGCGGGAACACTATCGCGGCGGGCAATCGTTCTTCGTTGTGCCACGCATCAAAGACCTGCCCGAGATCGAAGATTTCCTGAAACGCGAAGTGCCGGAAGTCACTTATGTCACGGCCAATGGTCAAATGGCGGCTGGTGAGCTCGATGACCGGATGAATGCGTTCTATGACGGGAAATTCGACGTCCTATTGGCCACCACGATTGTTGAAAGCGGTCTGGATATTCCGACGGCCAACACCATGATCGTGCATCGCGCTGACATGTTTGGCCTTGCACAGCTTTACCAAATCAGAGGTCGTGTTGGGCGATCCAAAACCCGCGCCTATGCTTATTTAACGTATAAGCCGCGCCAGAAATTGACGCCTCAGGCAGAGAAACGGCTACGCGTGTTGGGGTCCATCGACAGCCTCGGTGCTGGGTTCACGCTTGCGTCGCAGGATTTGGACATTCGCGGGGCAGGCAACCTGCTGGGCGAAGAACAGTCCGGCCAGATGCGCGAAGTCGGCTATGAACTGTACCAGTCCATGCTCGAAGAACAAATCGCCAAGATTAAATCGGGCGAAGTGACATTGGTTGAAGATGGCCAGTGGGCGCCGCAGATCAACCTTGGTGTGCCAGTCTTGATCCCTGAAAACTACGTGCCGGATCTTGATGTGCGACTGGGTCTTTATCGCCGTCTGAGCGATCTGACGACTAAGGTCGAACTGGAGGGCTTTGCGGCTGAACTGATCGATCGGTTCGGTACGCTCCCCAAAGAGGTCAACACGCTCATGTTGGTCGTTCGTATCAAAGCGATGTGTAAACGGGCAGGGATCAGCCAGCTGGATGGTGGTCCCAAGGGCGCAGTTATCCGGTTCCACAACGACAAGTTCGCTTCCCCCAAAGGGTTGGTCGAATTCATCGAGGATCAACGTGGCTTGGCGAAGGTCAAAGATAACAAGATCGTCGTTCAGCGGGATTGGGGCACCGACCGTCTGAAAATCCAAGGCGCCTTTGCGATTGCCAAGGACCTTGCGGCCAAGGTGAAAGAGGCGACAGCAAAGAAAGCGTAGCTTTCTAGTCGCTGTCGCGCCGGATCAAGGACGTGAGCCAAAAGGCGAGCACGGCACAGACAAAAACGCCAATCGCTAACGGCATGGGCGTGCCGTTGAAACTCAGGCCGATGGGAACAGCGATCAATACAGCGCCGACCGTAGAAGTTGCGGTGACAATGGAGGCTGCAGATCCGGCGATGTGGCCCATTGGTTCCATTGCCAGTGCGTTCAGGTTGCCGATTGTCAAACCCGCCTGAAAGAACACAGAAACGGTCCAGGCAGCGTAAATCAACAGCTCTGTGTGGTTCGGTAAATGCAAAGAAACAGCGAGGATCATAAGCAAAGACATGACCGCCTGCACAATAAACATTGCCTTGACGATCCGCCGCATTCCAAGTCGCCCGACTAGGCGTGCATTGATGATTGATGCTGTAGATGCGAGAACTGCAATGCCGCCAAACCAGTAATGAAACGTCTCGCCTTGACCGTAGGTTTGGTCAAAAACTTGTTGGGTCGAACTCAGAACGGAAAACAGCATCCCAAATCCAAGCGTCTGTACGAAAATCGATAGACGCACGGTTGGGTGTGAGACAACTTCGCGGGCGGCGGACGCGAGCGCGGCGAAGCTGAGTGGACGTCGGTTGTCTGCTGAGAGGGTTTCGGGTTGCCGCAACATCAGCCAGAGCGTCACCAAACTGCTAAACACCGCAAAGGCGAGAAAGATCCCGCGCCAGCCGGAAAACGAGATGATGCCGGCACCAATCGTTGGGGCAAGAGCAGGCACCAACGCGAAGATGAGCATAACAAATGACATGATGCGCGCCATTTCACGGCCAGAATACAGATCGCGGACAAGGGCGATGGAGGCGACGCGAGGCGCGGCGGCAGCAAGTCCCATCAAAACGCGCGATGCGATCATGGTTTCCAAAGTCGGTGCCAAAAAAGCGATCATTGTGGCCGTGATATAAAGGGCAGCACCACCTACAATGACAGCTTTGCGCCCAAAACGGTCGGCCAAGGGTCCGGTGAAAAAGGTACCCAAACCCATCCCAAGCACGAAACTTGTGACGATCAATTGGGCCCGATTGAGATTTCCGGGAGTGAGTTCCTCTGCGATCTCGGGCAGGGCGGGTAACATGGCGTCAATTGAAAACGCCACCGTCGCCGCAAGCATTGCCACAAGAGCAATGAATTCGGTTTGCCCAAGCGGTTTGGACACGGCCATTGAGGTGTTTTTCATCTTTTAATCCAAAGCCAGACTGCAGCGACCCAGATAAGTATTTCCAGCCCAAATACCCAGTGGAGAACAAAATTGAGAACCCACCAGTCGTAAACTGCGGGGATCGTTACGAAGTGTGTGAAGTCATTGGACCAAGGCCAATGCCATAAAATATCGCCAGCCAATGTATCGAGGCATAAGTGCAAAAAGAGTGCTGCAAAAAACGCCAAAGCGGCTGGTAGGAAACGCTTAGCGGTCAATGCGAGTGGCGGCAAGACGGCGATTGCAACCAAAGCCCAGAATGCTGGGATATGCACCCAATAGCGATGGTGATGAAATGCGCGATCATCGATCAGGTAGAACCATATCATGTCGAAATCGGGTAGTATTCCGCCAACCACGGCTGCAGGAAGGATCAAAGGCCATCGGGCACCGCTATTCTGAAGCAATCGTCCGAAAACATACCCCGAAGGAATGTGAGCGGTGATCACGCATCTGGCCCTTTTTCTTCCGCGGCTTTGGCACGTTTTTCGGCCAAGGCGGCGCGATGACGGGCCTCGGTAAGGGCCTCTCGTGCCTTGATGCGATTGTTTAGGGTGAAGGACCCAAGTTGCTGAATAACGGCCGCGACAACAATCAACCCGACAAATATCAGGATGGTTGTGCCGATCTTACCGACAGCCGTCGCTGGCACGAGTGATCCGTAACCAACGGTAGAGAGCGTTACGACTGTAAAGAAATAAGAATCCAGCCAGCTCCAGCCTTCGACGAAGTGAAAGAAGACGGTGCCCAAGCCGACAATCGTCGCGAGCGTTGCAACAAGAAAAATTATGACGTCTCGGGTCACTCGGCGGCCTCGATCTGCTCCATGATTTCGCCGATTACTTTTGTCCAAAGTTCAGCCGGTTGCGCGCCAGGAACCGCGTGTTTGTTGTCGATAATAAAGGTTGGGACTGAATTGACACCCATTTCGCGGCTGTGCGCATCGCGGTTGCGAATACCCTCTATGTCCGCATCAGAAGAAAGCAATTTGGTGACGACGCCAGCGTCCATTTCGCAGCTGTCTGCGATATCGGCCAAGACTTCTACATCGCCGATGTCACGGGCGTCACGGAAGTAGGCCTCGAACAGGCGATGCACAATGAAAGTTTGGCGGCCTTCGATGCCGGCCCAATGGATCAAACGATGCGCGTTGATAGTGTTGGGTGTGCGTTTCATGCCTTCAAAATCGATCTTAAGTCCGACCTTTTCGGCCATTTCAACGATGGGTGCGTAGGCACGCACGGCACCTTCTTTTCCGCCAAACTTGCGCTCAAGGTATTCGCGGCGATCCATGCCTTCGGCTGGCATGTCAGGGTTCAACTGAAACGGATGCCATTCGATCTGAAAGGGGTGATCAGGGATTTGTTCCAATGCGCGATCCAGATTGGTTTTGCCGATGTAACACCACGGGCAAATAGGATCGGAGATAATATCAAGCTTGACCATGGTCGGTCTCCCATTGGGTTCTGAGCGCGCGGCGCAGCAGTTTGTTGTTCGCCCCACGAGGCAGTGTGTCGGCATGAATAAACAAGCGCGGACATTTGTATCGCGCAAGGTGCGTGGCTGCATGTGCTGCCAGTTCGTCTTGGTCTATCACACCTGCGCTGGTGTAAAAGACAGCAATTACGGATGCGTCGGATTTAACCTGCACCTCTACAGCGGCGGCGTCGTCAATTGCAGGATGAAGGGTAAGGGCCGTTTCAACCTCAATAGGTGAGACGCGATAGCCGCCTGCGTTCATCATGTCATCGACGCGGCCAGCATAGGCAATTGCGCCGCTTTCAGTGCGGTGGCCCATGTCCCCCGTTAAGAACCAGTCGTCGTCAAATCGGGCGGCTGTGTCGGCGGGGGCGTTGAAATACCCTAACATAAGTCCCGGATCGCTGCAGTGAACGGCGATTTGGCCGTCAGATGCCATTGGATCACCGTCTTGCATCAGGGTAACGCGCCGGCCTTTCTGGGGCTGCCCAAGGGTTCCAGCCTCGGCTGGGGTTGTTGGGCTACCCGAAATGAATGTGGAACACTCCGACATGCCATAGGCCTCGAAGATGGGCGTTCCGGTGGCGCTCTCCCAAGCTGTGCGTGTCGTATCGGGAAGTTTTTCACCCGCCGATAATCCGTGCCGTAGGTACGGAAGTTGGGGCAGCTCGCACTTGAGGATTTGTCGATAAACGCCTGGTGCTGCAGCAAAAATCGTCGCGTGATGTTCGCGTAGCAGCGAAGGGATATCTGCGATGGGAGTACCTGCTGCGGGAATAAGGGCCGTTGCCCCGATTGTCCAAGGGTCCATCAATCCGGTGCCCAGCGTATAGGTCCAGTTAAACGCACCCGCATGGAGAATGCGGTCATTGGGCGTCAGGCCTGTCCAGCCATCTGTCATCATCCGTCGCGCCCAAATTGCGCGGTGTGCATGAACAACACCACGTGGTTTGCCAGAGGTTCCAGACGTGAAGATGATATACCCGACGCGGTCGGGATCACTCAAAACGAAAGCCGCAGGTTCACGTCCGTAAAACCCGCGCAGGGTTGCGGTTTCGATGACGGGTGCAGGGTGATCGGGCAGGGTGATGCCATCTCCCGCGATGATTGCCTTGGGGGCGATGTCCTGTGACATTGCGGTGATTTCAAACACGGTCAGTTGTGCTGAGGTAGGCACGGGAACAAGATCAACAGCCAGACAGGCCAGAAACGCGATTGGAAAGTCTGGCGTGTTTCCGAGGCGCAAGAGAACCCGATCCCCAGCTGTTAAACCCATCGCCAGCAATCCCGTAGCAGCCCCACGAATGGCGCGTTCAAGCCGTGCGTAGGACCAGACATCGACGCCGCCTGCACCAATAATGCTCAGCGCGGTTTTATCAGGCAGTTGTGATGCGCGCCCAAGGACATAGGCCGCGAGGTTAAAGGGCGAAGGGACAGGATCATGTGTCATGCCCAAGCGGTATCTTATCCGCACCAGCAGGTGCAACCGCCTGTATTGGTCAGGCCGCTGCGCCTTCGATCATTGGCTCAAGTCGGCGTGTGGCCCATTCGCCTAACGTGTCATGGCCTTCGGTGACTGTGAGGTAATAGACCTCGGCGAAGTAGCGCACGATATCGTCCCAATCAGTTTGCCGCTCATGTAATGTGAGTTGATCGAGAAGCGAATAATCCTGGCACATCACAGTGGGGAAATCCGGCTTGAACTTCAGTGTGTCGGTCCGTGTCATAAGATGCCTTTCTGCCCTGACATACCGTCAGCGCAGATTTAGATCATCACAGTCGCCTTAAACCGGGGTTAATAGTCGCTCTTGTCAAAAAGGAACCGGATGACGGGCAGGGCGACTGCCAACCCGATCAGCTGTGCTAGAATGAAGCCGACAACATGGGCGGGATCGATCCCTGCAAAGGTATCCGAAAACGCGCGAGAGATTGTCACAGCAGGGTTGGCAAAGCTGGTAGATGACGTAAACCAATAGGCCCCTGTGATATAAACGGCAACCAATGTGGGCACCGTATCTGGGCGGCTACGGAGCCCGCCAAAGATCACCAGCAACAGTCCAACGGTTGCAAAGACTTCTGATGTCCACTGGTTCGCACCTGTGCGCGCAGTCGTGGACGCCTGAATAAGATCAAGGTCAAACATCACATGGCACAGCCAGACACCCACGATGCCGCCAATGATCTGCACGGGAATATAACTGGCCACCAATCGCCAAGGGTGTTCGCCCTTTAGCGCAAAGGCCAGCGTTACGATTGGGTTGAAATGTGCGCCTGAAATCGGCCCAAAAATAGTGATGATGAAATAGAGTGTGCAGCCTGTGGCAATCGCATTGGCCAACAACGCAAGCGCAATGTCATCCGTCAGCGATTGCGCCATAATGCCCGAGCCAACAACGCCGATGAGCAAAAGCGCAGTTCCGAGGCCCTCAGAGGCGAGTTTTTGAGACGTCATACATCAGCAATCTTGTTCAGTTCAGTTTCCAAGCCTGAACGACCCATATCGTTTAGCGGGCAGGCCATCAATGCTGCTGCCTTTGCGGGCGAGGCTCTATAGTCCGTTTGCGCCTGCACAGAATTTGGCTTCGTTTCGGAGCGTCAGGCACAGCAAAAAGGTCCCAGCTTAATCAAGTCGGATCGAGATTGATGCGCGCACCTAGTCGAGACGAGCGTTCGATGGCGTCGATCAACACATGGGAGGTAAGCGCCGCGTGTCCGGTGGCTTCCGGCAAGTGGCCTTGGGAAATAGCTGATAGAAAATCTTCGATTAGGACTTGGTGCCACCGGAATTTGTCATCAGGAGCAGGCAATGCAGAAAGAGGAGCATTGCGCCCGTCGCGCCATGAAACGGCGAGCTGGTCTTTACTAATGGTTACCGTGGCTTGCGCGTAATGTAGTATCACTGTTTCGGGTCGTTGCGGCGCGATCGCTGTACTGGCAAGCAGAGTGCCCACCGCGCCGTTGACAAATTGTAGGCCCGCCACAGCAAGGTCTTCCGCCTCCATTTTGTGTAGATCTGTTGTCATGGTCATGGCCTGCACTGATTTAACGGGGCCAGTAAAGCTAAGGGCAAGATCAATGGTATGGATTGCTTGCGTAATCAAGACGCCGCCGCCATCGCGGGCATAAGTGCCTCGGCCAAGTTCGTCGTAATAGCTTTGCTCGCGCCAAAGAGGCGCGCTGATTTCGACATGGGCTAAGGGGCCAAGATTTTCTTCCTTGATCAACTGCGTTGCCGCAATCGACGGCGCACGGGCGCGGTGTTGAAACAACACCCCGAGCGTGACTCCTTCACGTTCACAGATATCGACGACCTGTTTTGCCTCGGCCAAGGTGCGTCCCACCGGTTTTTCCAACAGGATGTGCTTGCCAGCCTGTGCAAGTGTCCGGATCAGATCCGCCCGCACGCTGGGTGGCGTGGCAACGATAACGAACTGCACTGACGGATCATTGGCGACTGCTTCTAGATCACTAGTGAAATGCGGTGCGGGGCCATCATAGTACTTGGTGAGATGCTTTGCGCGTTCGGGGCTGCGCGAGACAACATAGCTGAGCCGTACTGCAGCTCCCATCGCGGAAAGCGCTTTGATATGTGAGGGGGCGATCATGCCGGCGCCGATTAGCGCGACGCCGACAGAATGGTCCGTTGGAACGGTATGCAAACCTCTCTTAACCTTCGTCGTACCACCACACGTCTGGCTGCCAACCGGGCCAGTCGCCGAAGATCGGCATGGTGTCGGGATAATGGAGGTCTGCATCATGGGCGATGCGGCTGATGTTCCACTGATAGATCGGAATGACGTAGCGGCCCGAAGTGAGCAACCGGTCCATCGCGCGGGTCGCGGCGACGAAATCGTCCTGACTGTCAGACGTCAAAAGCAGGTTGATCATCTCGTCGATCGCTTCCGATTGCACACCCATCAGGTTGCGACCACCCTCGACGTCCGCAGCTTCGATCCCCCAATAGAGGTATTGTTCATTGCCAGGCGAAAGCGACAGCCCACGGCGGTGATAGGTCATACCGAAATCGTAGATGTCTGTGCGTTCGCTATATTGGGCATTGTCCACCACGGTGATCGTCGGTGTAATGCCAAGACGGCTAAGGCTTTCGGTAAACATGTCGATAATCGACTGGTTCTCGCTGGAACCTGATTTGAGCAGGATTTCAAAAGTGAATTCCTGTCCATCTGGCCCTGTCATCACGCCGTCCTGAACAGTGTAACCAGCCTGTTCCATTAGATCCAAAGCCGCGCCGATGTTTGCGCGGTTGCGTTCGGACCCATCAGAAACAGGAAGGGAATACCCGCTGATCGCGTCCGCTGGAATGCTATCGGCAAAGGGTTCAAGGAATTCGAGAACACGACCCGTTGCCGGGCCATCCTGCATCGCCAACGGTGAGTTCGAGAAATAGCTGGTGATCCGCGGTTGTGCGCCGCCTGTCATAGCGTCGTTGATGAATTCAAAGTTGAACGCATGCATCATTGCATCTCGCACACGGATGTCTTCGAACTGGGGCAGGCGGGTGTTCATTACGAAACCGGTAATACCGCTGGGGCGAGAATGCGGCAAAATCGAACGCACATATTCGCCAGATTGCATCAGGGCGAAATCATACTGGCTGTCCCATTTCGCAACGTTGAATTCGCGGTTGGTGTTTACGTCACCGACCTTGAACGCTTCAAACGCCGCGGTTTCGTCTCCGAAAAACTCCATGCGGATAGTGTCGAGGTTATAAAGCCCGTTTACAAACGGCACGACGTCATAGCCCCAATAGTCTGGGTTGCGGGTTAGCTCGATGTGACGACCGGCTTCGAAATCAGTGATCGTATAAGGCGATGACGTCACCGGAATAACGTCGAGGCCGCTTTCGGCGAAATCGAGACCTTCCCATTGTGCTTTCTGGAGGATCGGACGCAGGCCAGCCAAGAGCGCCAATTCGCGGTCTTGTTCTGCGAAGTTGAACCGCACGCCACGTTCGCCAACGGCTTCAATACTTTCGACCTTATTGTAGAACCCGTGGTAACGCGGGTGGCCCACGGTGCCGAGCGTTTCATATGACCAGATCACATCTTCGACCGTAACTGGGCTCCCATCAGAGAATCGGGCTTCAGGTCGAAGCGTGAATTCGACCCAAGAACGGTCATCTGCGGTCTCAACCGATTCGGCGAGAAGGCCATAAAGCGAGAAAGGTTCGTCCAAGGAACGTGCCATCAGGCTTTCGCCCATCAAGAACCGCAGCTGCCAATGCACCGAGCCTTTGACGATGTAAGGGTTCAGGCTGTCAAAGCCACCGATGTTGGCTGTAATGATAGAACCGCCTGTTGGTGCATCGGGATTTGCATAAGGGAGATGCGCAAAATCTGGGGGTAGAGCAGGGTCTCCATACATAGCTATGCCATGTACGGGCTCGGCTGCCGCAAGTGTTGCTAGGACGGACGTTGACGCTGCTAGCGCGAATACGCGCAAAGTTGTCGCCGTTGTTGTTAGAAATTGTACGGACATTTTGATGTCGCTCCCCCGATTTCCACCACCTGTGTTCGGTGGCATTGAAACCAACCTAGATGGGGAAACAAACCTTTTCAAACTTTTAGCTTGGATGCGGGCGGCCAATTGCTTATAACGAGGGCACTGCTCGATAGGTTTCTTGCCTGTATGAAACCTGCCTCAATAACTTAACCCCAGCTTCGGCTGGGGTTTTTTTCTGCCCGCATTTATTGGGGGTTTGGCGGTTGAGAGAGCATTTTTATTCGTTCAGAAACAAGCGCGATTCCATCGCATGGAATCGGTGTTTGAGGGCCGTTAAGAATCGTTAACGAAAAAACAAAACGGCCCCGCTGTCGGTGACAGGGGGCCGCTTGTTTTCGTGTTGGGATGCCGCCGCAGGGCTGCTGGATTAAAGGAACCCGAGCATGAAGTCCTCAACGAGACCTTCGGACGCAACGGTTCTCTCACCGGTGTCTTCGTCTTCTTGCACGTCGAGCGCGTAAAAGTCCTCAACAGTGATGTCTTCAATAGATGTCTTCAGCAGGGAAATGACGCTGCCTTCGCCATTATCATAGGTTACGCTTTCACCTGTTTGGGTCGCTCCAGCCATGAAGATATCAAACATTTCTTCTGCCGTAAGAATATCACCCGTGTTGAGGTAAAGGTTGTCTTCACCATCCGTAAAGTCGCGAACGGTCATGTTTCCACCAGCAAGGGTCTCATCCAGAAGGAAGGTATCAGAATCGTCGTTACCCGCGACCTGATCATAGCCGTCTCCGCCAACCAAGACGTCGTTGCCATCACCACCTGTCATTCGATCATTGCCTGCGCCCCCGATGAGAACATCGTCGCCGCTGTTGCCTGACAATTTGTCTTTGCCGGCTCCGCCATCCAGAACGTCATTACCGTACCCACCGCTGATGTCGTCACGGCCTTCGCCACCATAAAGCGCGTCATTGCCGTTGTTGCCGGTGATGCGATCATCGCCAGTCATGCCGTAGGCGGTATCGTCGCCGTCGTTGCCATAGATTTGGTCATTTCCGTCATCACCGGACAGGGTGTCTTCACCGCCCCCGCCACTCAAGGTGTCATTGCCGAGGCCACCATAAAGGTCATCAAGGCCGTCGCCGCCGGATAGGCGGTCGTTATCATCGCCACCATAGAGTTCGTCGTCGCCCGCACCCCCTCGGATGGAATCCGCGCCTGCGCCTCCGTCGACGTAATCATTTCCGGCACCACCGGTAGCATCATCCTTGCCGTCACCGCCAAAGAGTGTGTCAGCGCCGTCATTGCCATACAGCACGTCGTTTTCTTGGCCGCCGTAAAGAACATCATCCCCTTTGCCTCCAAGCAGGGAATCTTTGCCCGCTTCGCCAAACAGTGTGTCGTGTCCTAACCCACCGGCGACATAGTCGCGCCCGTCGCCACCATAGATTTCGTCGTTCCCAGTCTGGCCACGCAGATCGTCTGCGCCAGCGGCACCGTTAAGCGTGTCATCACCATCGCGGCCCAGAAGGGTTTCGCCTTTGTCGGTTCCTGTAAACGTGTCGCCACCGATGCCGCCGCTCCAGTTTACTTCGTAATTTAGGGACATCAATTCGGTGCCAAAGAAATGGCTGGGGTCATACCAAGGTGCGCCCGCTGTTGCGAAGGCATTGTCCAAATGGGTGACCGACGCGTCGAAATCAGTGAACTCCGCGTGCAGGGTTTGCATGCCGTCTTCAGTACGAGTCTGCAATTCGATGCGGTTGATGTAACCGCCATTGGGCAAGCCCGTTGCTGGGTCATATGTCAGGTCGGACCCAAACACGACGACACCGAAGAAAACCGGTTCTGTGCCTTCGTTGGAAAATGAGCCAAACAAAAAACGGCTCTCGTGGGTATTCGAAATCACAGGTTCAGTAAGTGGCATATCTGCCTCCGGTGGTGAAAGTTGGTTAATTCACCGGAAGAGATACCCATCAATTTAGGGAGAAATATGTCATGAAACAGGAGATTGGGTGTCGTAGGGAAACAATCAGAGCGCGAATTTGTTCATCATGTGGCGGCGTGTCGCGCTCTGTAGTTTGGGGTCGCCTTTGCGGCGGCTTGGCGACTTTTGGGACCTTTAGTTGTAGATACCGTCACCCTCTCCTGGGTTGCCAATAAAGTTGTCGAGAGTCAGGTCTTGGATATCTAATCGTTTCAAAACAATCGTAGCGGTGTCACTTGCCCAGATAACGTGCTGATTGACCTGCGTCGCACCAGCCATAAAGGCGTCAAATTGTTCTTGTTGGGTGGACGTGTAGGTATAGTATACAGAGAGAGCGTCCTCTGCGGGATCAAAGTCCCTAATTGTAGCATAGGTCGTTGTGCTCGAAACAAAGAGGAACTGGTCAGACCCACTGCCGCCAGTCAAAATATCCGTGCCTCCGCCCAGTGTTTCAAACTTGTCATCACCAGCACCGCCGTTGGCCACGTCGTTACCTTCGTCTAGAATGATTGCGTCGTTGCCATTGCCGCCGAACAACCGATCATCGCCGGCGCCGCCAAATAGGGCGTCATCGCCATTGCCGCCGAAGACCCTGTCGCCTGCACCGTTTGAAGCAGAGTAAGTATCGCCGCTCAATTCGTCGTTGCCGTCGCCGCCAAAGATGTCATCTGCCCCCTCGCCACCCAAAATAGTATCGACGCCGCCATCGCCGAGTAGACGATCATTGCCTGAGTGACCTAAGATTATGTCGTCCCCATCGCCGCCGAACATGACGTCCCGCCCGAAGTCGGTGACGCCGTAATCGTGGACGAAATCCGAGTCTCCAAGCAGCCAGTCGTGTCCGTCTCCGCCGTAAATGCGGTCATTTCCAGCACCGCCAAGGATTGAATCATCATCGCTTCCGCCGAACATCTGGTCATCGCCGGTACCGCCATAGAGTGAATCATCATCGTCGAATCCAAAAAGACGGTCTGCCCCTTCGCTGCCCGACAAGGTGTCAGCGGTTTCCGATCCCTTTAGGATGTCATCACCCAGACCACCATCAACAGCACGGTTTTCAAAATAGGTGTGGTCAGTCAGGGTAATCCGATCATCTCCACCTGTTCCGACAAATTCACCGTCGCTAAATGTCAGGTTCATCGTCAGCGGAGCTTGCGCTGCGACGAACTCCAAAAAGCTAGCCGGTTCAAACCAAAAAATCGTCCCTGCGTTCAGAGTTGCAACATCCGTTTCAGTCAGTGCAGGAAGACCATACATGCCTTCAGGGGCATCTATAAGCGCTCCGTAATTGATGTATTCCATCCATCGTACGGTTCCAGTGATCGGAAGTCCGGTCACTGGGTCATACGTCAGGTCAGTCCCTTTGACTGTGACGCCTTGGAAAATGGTGCCCCCGACGATAATTCCGAATTGGAAAGTCTTAGGTGTAGATTTGATAACGATCGGTTCCATGGGCATTCTCACTAGAAATAACTGTTACTAAAGATTTAGTTATCGAATTAGGCACAACTATGGCGCGAGGCCTGTTGCTGTTTGTATCCATCAGCCTATGCTGCATTGCAACATGATTTGCAGGAGAGCACCATGACGTCTAACGCACCTCTTTCAGGTAAGACCGCAGTAATCACGGGATCGAATTCGGGGATTGGTTTGGGCGTGGCCCGTGAGATGGCCAAAGCTGGCGCCAATGTTGTTTTGAATTCCTTTACGGATCGCGAAGAAGATCACGCAATTGCGGCCGAGATCGCAAAGGAATTTGGCGTCGAGGCTAAATACGTCGCCGCCGACATGTCCAAAGCCGACGACTGCCGCCGTTTGGTCGCAGACGCAGGTGCGTGTGATATCTTGATCAACAACGCGGGCATCCAGCACGTCGCACCGATTGATGAATTCCCGACTGAAAAATGGGACGCGATCATCGCAATCAACATGAGCTCTGCGTTTCACACCACCGCAGCGGCTTTGCCGATGATGCGCAAGGTAGGCTGGGGCAGGGTGATTAACATTGCATCGGCCCACGGGTTAACTGCATCGCCCTATAAATCTGCCTATGTCGCAGCA
Source organism: Octadecabacter algicola (assembly GCF_021532625.1). Lineage (GTDB taxonomy): Bacteria > Pseudomonadota > Alphaproteobacteria > Rhodobacterales > Rhodobacteraceae > Octadecabacter > Octadecabacter algicola. Next base: position 678,146 of record NZ_JAKGAR010000001.1, on the reverse strand, counting down.
AAGCACGGGGTTGTTGGCCTGACAAAGACGACAGCGCTAGAGACTGCAGAAGAACCGATCACCTGCAATGCGATCTGTCCGGGGTATGTTCTGACACCCTTGGTTGAGGCTCAGATCCCCGACACGATGAAGGAATACAACATGAGCCGTGAAGAGGTGATCAAAAACGTCATGCTGAAACGACAGCCGTCTAAAGAGTTCGCAACGGTTGAACAGCTTGGTGGAACGGCTGTGTTCCTTGCTTCAGATTCTGCGACGCAGATCACAGGTACGACCATCAGCGTTGATGGCGGTTGGACAGCCTTGTGATCCGCAGCGTGATGGCGGCAGCCCAATGGTAAAACGTATCAACCTCGCGCTTCAGGGCGGTGGAGCACATGGGGCGTTCACGTGGGGGGTGCTGGATCGCATCCTTGAGGATGAGCGTATCGAGATCGCGTCGATCTCGGGCACATCTGCTGGGGCCATGAATGGTGCTGCATTAAAAGCAGGCATGATGAACGGGGGCCGTGACGGCGCGCGCGAGAACCTTGATTGGTTCTGGGCGCAGGTCGGTGCGGTCACGGATGACAGTCTATCCAGCTGGATGGATGCAATGTCGCCTGCGACATCAATCCTTTCGGCGGCAATGTCTTATTCGCCAGCATATGCGGCTATTGATTTTACGTCGCGGCTGATGTCGCCGTATGGGGCAGGGCTTTTCTATACGAATACGTTGAAACCTATCGTCGATCAGATGAAATTTGATGCGGTCTGCGCTGATACCGGTCCCGAGCTTTATGTCTGTGCAACGAACGTGCGCACGGGCAAGATCAAGATGTTCTCAGGCGCAGCGATTACAAGTGATGCGTTGATGGCGTCAGCCTGCCTGCCGACGGTTTATAAGGCAGTTGAAATCGACGGAGAAGCCTATTGGGATGGTGGCTACACCGGCAATCCCGCGCTGTTTCCGTTGTTTGAGGGGCATTTGCCCGCGGATGTCGTTGTCGTAAATATCAATCCCTTACATCGCGACGATATTCCTACAGACCCGCAGGCCATTCAAAATCGCATCAATGAAATCAGTTTCAATTCCTCGCTCTTGCGCGAATTGCGGGCGATCAAGTTCGTGAAACGTTTGCTGTCCGCTGGTTCAGTGTCCGAAGATGTCATGAAAAACGTTCTCGTGCATATGATTTCAGATGACGCGTTGATGAATGATCTGAGTGTGGCGACGAAATCCGTGCCGAACCCTGTGGTTTTGTCACGGCTTAAGGCCGCTGGTCGTGCGGCGGCAGACGGTTTCTTAAGCGCTCATTTTGACGATCTGGGTGAGCGTGACACCGTCGATTTTGAGGCAATGTTTAAAGCTTGATGTCAGGACTCAGGCGTGCGCTGATGGGCGATCTTGTCGGCAAGTTTGTCCATTGCGTCCGGCAGTTTCGCGTCCTTTTCACCTGGATAAACAAGTCCTGCCGAAATAACGAGCTTGGCTGCGTCTTCGACACTCATGTCTAGCTCGATGATATCTTCGGTCGGAACCAACAACAGAAACCCTGACGTCGGGTTCGGCGTCGTGGGCAGGAAGACAGACGTCATTGGTCCAGTGTCGGCCTTGATCAGCAATTCGCCCTTTGTCGCCGTTGAAATAAACCCGATCGCCCAAATTCCCTTGCGTGGGTATTCAATCATACAGGCCTTATCAAAGCTGGTTTCGGACTGCGCAAAAACCGTTTCGGCGATCTGTTTCACGGCGTTATAGATAGACCGTACCACGGGCATACGTGCGACCAAGCCTTCGCCCCAGCGCAGAAAACTGCGTCCGATTAAACCTTTGCCGACCCAACCGACAAGCATCGTGAAGACCAAGAAGATCACAACACCAATGCCGCGCACGTTTACTGTGATCCAGCTGTCGTCCGCTTGGGAGTTGCCCAAGAAACGGTTCAGCAATTCCTCTGGTTGGTAGGCGTTCGGCACAAATGGCCAAACAAAGCTATCGACCCAACCGACGACTGTCCAAATAAGCCAAAGCGTTAGACCAATGGGCGCAATCACGACCAAACCCGCGATGAAGTTGTTGCGCAATGCCGTCAGAATGGCGCGGCGCGGTTTTGGGTCTTGGGGTGTGCTCACAGTTAGGGCCTTTGGAAAACCATTAGATACATTAAATGTTTATGTAGGGTACGACCTCTGGAACGGCAATGGATGGCGTGATTTGACGCCTGTTAAGGTGTCCAAACGCACGCAATTTGAGCAGCCAAGCGTGCATTGTTTCGCACAAGGGCGATATTGGCCACCAAGGACGCGCCATCGGTAAGTTCAAAAATACGTCCCAACAAAAAGGGTGTAACGGCCTTGGCGGCTATGCCTTGGGTCTCGGCCTCGTTTAGGGCTTGGGCAATGATCGGCGCAAGGGTTTCGGCAGAAATCTCGGCGTCGGCTGGGATAGGGTTGGTGATCAACTGTCCCCCCGGAAGGCCCATGGCCGCGCGCATCTGCCCAGCGCTTGCGATATCGCTAGGTGTGTCCATGCGCAAAGGTGCGGGCAGGGGTGATGTGGCGGACCAAAAGGCTGGCAACATGTCCTGACCATAGGCGATCACCGGAACGCCGAGGGTCTCAAGAACCTCATAGGTTTTGTCTAGATCAAGGATCGCCTTCGCACCCGCGGCGACTACGGTGACGGGAGTTTGGGCGAGTTCATGAAGATCCGCTGAGATATCAAAGCTGGTCTCAGCCCCCTTGTGCACACCACCGATACCACCTGTGGCAAAGACATGAATGCCTGCAAGGTTCGCTGCAATCATCGTAGCAGCGACTGTTGTAGCGCCCGTGCCGCCTGTGGCGATGCAGGCCGCCATATCCGCGCGGCTAAGCTTGGCGACGTTTTTGGTTTGCGCCAAAGTGTCTAATTCATCGTCCGTCAACCCGATGTGCAGCTTGCCATCCATCACCGCGATTGTGGCAGGAACTGCGCCTGTATCGCGTATGTCACCTTCCACCAGACGCGCGGTCTCGACGTTCTGGGGGTAGGGCATGCCATGGGTGATGATGGTGGATTCCAGTGCGACAATCGCTTTGCCTGCTTCTTTGGCGGCGGCAACTTCGGGGGCGTAGTGGAGTGGGATCATGTTGGGGTCTCTCCTGAAACATAAGTAGCGGCAGCGTTGAGCGCGCGTTCAAGGGCAGCTTGTGGGTCCATACCTTGCACTTCGGATGCGATATGGGCTGCCATAAAAGTATCACCTGCACCCGTAACGCGGGTGACAAGGACTTCGGGTGGTTGTGCGGTGCGAATGCTGTTGCCATGGCCTTCTGCGGCAAGGTTGCCGCCATCGGTGACAAGGCAGCGATGTACGCCGCGTACTGTCAGCGCCTTTGCTGCGTCTGTGGCGAGATCGAACGTAGTTTGGCACAACAACCCTGCCTCTTCGAGGTTCACATAAAGAGTCGCGGACGCATGCCCGACCAACGCGAGCAAGCGTTCGGCCTTTCCCGGTGATGCAGGCGCGACCCGAAGGTCGGATTTGGCAAATAACGGGGATTTCGCGATGTCGCCCAACAGCTCGCGGGTCAAATTGCCGTCCAGCGCCACAAGGCCGTCCCAAGGCGCGTCTGGCGTTCCAAGCGGACCTTCAGACATTGGCCGCAAAATTTTGGTCCCAGCCCGTTCCAGTGAATGGGCATCGGCAATCGCCGCAATCAGTCCGTTCGCACCTTCAACGGCCATGTAGGAGTCGGTCGGCAGGTCCTCGGATCGGTAAAGAGTGTTGGTAATCATCCCGAGTTGATCAGCCTCAGCCACCAATTCATCGCCTTCGGGGTCGCGGCCCACAGCGGACAGCAGTGCAGGCGTCAGGCCAAAATTGATCAGCGTCATTGCAATATTCATTGCCACACCACCCGGAATGCGGGTGATCCGGCCGGGTACATCAGACCCTGCGCGCATGTGGCTGGAAGAGCGCCCGATGATGTCCCAAAGGACCGAGCCGATACAAAGGATGTCTGGTTGTGTCATGAGGTGTTGATGGCTTGCGGCGTCTGGGAGGTCAACACATGGAATGGGGTCTGGGTTTCCTTACTTTTGTATTTATGGCCTTGTCGACGGGGCAGTAGAACGCTTAATTGAACATTGTTCATGATTTGAAATTACAGTTCCCCTAGCGCGATCAATCTGCAAAGGTTTACCCATATGAAACGTTTCTTAGACAACACCTTGGGCAAATGGACCCGACACTTCTTTTTCGTGCTGCTGCGAACCTATTATGGGTTGTTCTACAACGTCAGTGCAGCGGGCAAACATCTGCTGCAAGATACAGACGGCGTTTTGATCCTTGCCACGCATGTCAGCCGTCATGACGGGCCGCTGATCGCCACCACGCTTTATTCCACCAAACGGGTTCGCCCGACGGTGCATTACGATGAATATCACAATCCTGCCCAATGGTTTCCTATGTATGTGGCAGGTGCGGTCCCGATGTCGTCGCCAAAGTCTTGGCCAGAGGAGCGCCGTGCAGCTCGCAAAGAAGAAACTCTATCCAAAATTCACGACCTGTTGGGGCAGGGCAATTCAATCCTGTTGTTTCCCGCAGGCAAAGTCCGCCGCCAACCGGAAGAAATCGTCGCGCCGTATTTGTCCGGTGTGCACGAAATCCTTCGTGCGGAACCGGATACCCCAGTTATGCTGCTGCGCCTTGACGGGTTAGGTAAATTCCAACGCGCCACCTACGATCTGTTCTGGAGCTTTATCGGCCGCAAAAAGGGCCGTCGCCATGTCAGTCTTGATCTGCAACCAATAGAGCTGGACGCGGGGTTAGAGCTGGCTGAGTTCAATGCTGAATTGGAAAGGTTGCTGAATGGGTGAAAATGGGCTTGAAGGTCAGCTTTGCAGGAACAAGCCACCTTGCCCTCTCCACAGCGCCAATAATTACTTTTTCGATGCCATAACGCAGATGACAGGACTAAAGAGCGGTTCCTGAACATTCGCTGTGGGGAATACTCCAAGATGTTATAAAGCAAAGCTGATCTTCGACAGCAAACGGGCTGCCCGTGAACATTATTCGTTAGAAGAGAACAGAAGCATCACTATGGACGGCCTGCTATTTTCAGTTGTGCGCTAAGAAGTAACTTTTTTTCGCGAGATCATACATGATTTCGTCCCAGTAAGTGAAAGCATCATATATTTTCTTCTGGCTTCTGGTTAAATTCTTGAGTTCATCTTCAAAATTAGCCGAGTTCGGCGAAACGTTTCGCTGAATATTGATATCGACGGCGACTATTCCCTTCTCAACGAGAACTCTGACAAAATCATCGAAATATTCCGTTAGTCCATAAATCATGTCTTGGCTTAAGAGATTAGAAACGGCCGTATGCAGTATATCCGTGTCTATCTTCTCTCTATTTTGTCGATTTTGGCCGGCCAAAAGCCTTACTTGGCCGTTATCGACTTCAAATTTAAATGGGTTTCCTCGTTTAGAAGCCCATTTTAGGAATGTGCCAAAAGACATATTCTGTCCGGCCACAGCTTTATGACAATAGTGACTTTCAGTTCGACGAACGTAATTGTAGTAGCTTAGCAGCCTGGGACCAGGGCTGCGCAATGTGCAGATATAAAGGTGGTCCTGCTCCAGCTGCCGCGCGACGCCATGTTGAACGTGGCCGAACATGAACTGTTTATCGTGCAGTTCTTCTCTAACCTGTTGATCTGGTTTGTCGAAGTATTCACTGTAGATGGGCTGATGTGTACCATCGGGGAAGCCCCCAGCCAGAATAGCGGTTAAACTTGTGCCCGCAGTTTTTGGGATGTGTAGATGGATTAGAGTCCGCTTTCCCAGTCCAAGAGACGAAGATTGCGTTTGCGGTCTGTTTGTACTTTTGGCGGCGTTCGGGTTTTTTACCTTAAATTCTGGCGACTCGAGGAAATTGAATACGAGATCCGTCAGCGGTTGGTTCTTCTCAAAGTGATGCAGAACCTCTTCAGGTGCGGGCGTTCGATCAAGAAAAAGCTTATACGCTAGGCGGATGTTATCTTCATTCACAGCCACTTTTGGAAATCCTTGGGTCGAAGTTTTCGAAGGTCATGCAACGCTAAGATCTACACAATGCATCACAGTAACTTGCAAGTCCATTTTATAGAAGAATTCTAGAAACCGCTTGTGTGCACCCAATTTGGAGCATGTCCGAGGTTTGTCTTATGAGGCAAATAAGGCCAATTGCTACAACAAGGAGTGTGGTTCATCGTAACTACTGAAGAATGGTAAACTAGAAAGATATCAAAGAGCGACAACGAGGAAATTGGTAGAGTGAAACCTTCAATCTAATTCCTGAATAGATCTTCTTGTGGAAGATCGACATCCGATTTTTCTGGTGCGGCGCACCCCTTGTTTCGCGGGTCACACCAAGGCACGATCCGCAGTGTTCCAATGGCAGGATTGGTTCGAAATTTAATGCGAGTTTAAAGCGCTTCCCATGGCCAGAGATTGGTGTATGGCGGAGCATTGATAACATCTGCTCTGAGCTGCCGTTCGCTGCTTTCCCGTTCTCTAGTTTATTCCGGCACGCCGAATGTCAGGGCCGCCCATAGGGTTTCCCATTCGATGTCTGCCTGTGCGGCGAGGGCTTCTGAAGGTTCTTGCAGGACGACGTGATCGACCAGATAGCTATGTCCAGCTTGAACGGGCAGGGTGGCGATCCCGTTAGCATCTGTGCGGTGGTATGTAATGTTCACAGTTCCATCGGGCGCTTTTTCAAACAGTTCAACCTGACCATCCGCAACCGTGTCGGCCAAGAAGAAAAGCTGCACACGCAGCCCATCGGACAGAGGGTCCGTGTAAGGGTTGTCGAGCGTGACAAATTCAACAGCCAGTCCAACACGGTAATCGCGCCCAACACTATGACCGACGCCTATAAGACTTTTGGCAAACCGCCAGTAGCCTTCGGTGAAATCTTCACGGGGCAGGCCGCGTGCGTCGTGACGGGCTTCTACGTCTACAAAGTCTTTATGTTCTGCAAAGCGTAGGAATTTTTCCCACTCGGTGTAAGTGATCCTTGATAGGCGCGCGCTGTAGCTGACGATGTTTAGTCCTTCGCTCAACGGGTCCATATCCAACGCCGGACGCGCCCCAATGCGGTTTTCGACAGTTGCCTGCTGCATTCCTGCTGAAACCGTAAAACGGTCAATGCGTCGCGGCAAAAACGCTTGCTCTACCCCCGAAAAATCCTCTCCATTGCGGAGTTGGCCTTGCATCCGAGCGTCAGGTTGGATTTGAAAGGCGAGAGGCTCGATCCAGAACTCATGAGCGACGAGAGCAGATGGTAGGGTAAAGCTAAGTGCTAAGGCTGAAAGGGCGGCATAAATGCGCATTAAATTCTCCGATATAGTTATGAGTACAGTGGCTCGACTGCTGTCAGTGTCAATGGCCGCCGTGATTTGGATCACGCTTGCGTTAGCGGCTCAGGCCCATGAAGTGCTCCCAACAATCGGCGATATGGAAGTCGTAGACGGCCAGTTGACGTTTAAGCTGGACGGAAACCTCGAGAGCATTGTTGCCGGGATCAATCTGGACGGTCTAGAAGACACGGAGACCGCGCCAGAGGCAGATCGCTACACCGAGTTGCGTGCCCAAGACCCCAACGACTTCATCGCAGAGATTGATGCCTACTGGCCGCAAATGGCCGACAGCATAGAGGTTTTGGTGGATGGTGCCCCTGTTGAGTTGACCTTAACTGGTATTGCAGTGCCGGAAGTCGGCAACGTTGATATCGTGCGGACCTCCACTTTGGAATTTACAGCCACATTGCCTGAGGGCGCGGAAGCGATGCAAATCGCGTGGCCTGCGGAATATGGCGTGTTGGTTTTGCGTCAGATGGGCGTCGAATCCGGTTGGGATGGGTATCTGTCCGGCGGTGGCATAACGGACCCTGTTAAACTGGGTGGTGGCGATGCCATGACAGGCGGCGAGGCTTTCATGCGGTTTATTCCTGTTGGCGTCGAACACATCGTGCCACTGGGGCTGGATCACATTCTGTTTGTGTTGGGTTTGTTCTTTTTGTCCACACGGATGCGCCCGTTGTTGTGGCAGGTCACGGCGTTTACGGCGGCGCACACGGTGACATTGGCACTCGCGACCATGGGTTTCGTCAACATTCCTGACGATTACATGTGGATCGTTGAATCCATCATCGCGGCTTCGATTGTGTATGTCGCCGTTGAGAACATCTTTACCGATGGCCTAAACCCATGGCGACCCGCAATTATCTTTGGTTTCGGGTTGCTGCACGGGCTTGGATTTGCGTCGGTCCTGACAGCTTACGGCTTGCCGGATGGAGCCGTTCTTCCGGCGTTGATCGGCTTTAACATCGGCGTCGAATTGGGGCAGTTGCTGTGTATCGCTGTAGCATTCATCATCGTGGTGTCCGCTATCCGTCTTTCCGAAGACGGTAAGGTGAACAAGGGTGCGGCTTGGGTCTATATGGGTATCGCTATTTTGGTTGTGCCTTTGGCTATAATCCCGATCAGCGCCATGGGCCCCGACGCGGTAGAGGCCTATCTGCCACTGTTGTTCATGGTTGCGGCACTGTCCGGCCTATGTGCGGCGTCCTGTGCGGTAGAACGGTTTGAAACCTACCGTCATATGGTCGCGATGCCAGCCAGCATCGGGATCGCGCTGATTGGCGCGTATTGGGTTGTGGAACGGGTCTTTCTTTAGGGCGTCTTTCATTCGCAAATAGCCACAGAAGGCGGCACGAGGCCGTTTGACACTCCACTTCACTTTAGCGACGTTTGAGTTGAATAGAACAGAGTATAGATTTTGCGCATATTTGTTTACGTGGCCATTGTCGTGACCTTTTGGGTTGGATCGATTTTCGCTTGGAACTTGGTGATAAGTGCTTCTGTTGACTTCGCGGAATTGGGAGAAAACGCATCCAACGCTGATGTTTATTCGATCGAGAACCGACAGCTTCTTGGTTTCGCACTAGGGGTGTTAATGTCATTGCTCGCACTGATCATTGCATTCATCGCGGGCCGAAGGTCAAAGTGAATTCACAGTTATGGTTCTGTCGCACGCTCACCGTTTCGTGCGTTGTTAAAGGGGTTGCACCCCAAATCTTGGCGTCCTATACGCGCGCTACGAAATCCCCAGACGGGGGCGGGTGCATTGGGGAGAAATCCCAAGACATCCACCGGTTGGCGAATGCTGATACCCCCGTCCAAGGCAATGAAACCGGAAAGGAAACGACCATGGCTCTTCCAGAGTTTACCATGCGCCAACTGCTTGAAGCAGGCGTACACTTCGGCCACCAGACACAGCGCTGGAACCCGAAAATGCAAGAATTTATCTACGGCGCCCGCAACGGCATCCACATCATGGACCTCACACAGACGGTTCCTATGTTGGACGCTGCGTTGAACATCGTTCGTGATACAGTCGCTAAAGGCGGCCGTGTTCTGTTCGTTGGCACCAAGCGTCAGGCGCAAGCGCCAATTAAAGACGCTGCTGAGAAATCCGCACAGTTCTACATGAACCACCGTTGGCTCGGCGGCACGCTGACAAACTGGCAGACTGTTTCTAAGTCCATCCAGCGTTTGAAAGCGATCGACGAAGCAGCTGAGCGCGGCTTCGAAGGCCTGACCAAGAAAGAACGTCTTGGCATGGAACGTGAGCAAGGCAAACTCGAAGCCTCTCTCGGTGGTATTCGTGAAATGGGCGGTGTTCCTGACCTTCTGTTCGTCATCGACGTAAACAAAGAAGATCTGGCAATCGCAGAAGCACAGAAACTTGGCATCCCAGTTGTTGCTGTTGTTGATACAAACTGCTCCCCTAAGGGCGTTGATTACATCATCCCAGGCAACGACGATGCGGCACGTGCAATCGCACTGTACACGGACCTTGCTGCACGCGCTGCCCTTGACGGCATGACAGCGCAAATGGGCGCAGCTGGCATCGACATCGGCGAAATGGAAGCTTCTGTTGAAGAAGAAGTTGCCGCCGAAGCACCAGCAGAAGAAGCACCAGCCGCTGAATAAGCGCTAACGTTTCACAAAACTGATACCGGGCGCGCCTATTTGCGCCCGGACCCTATTCATATCTAAGGAGACCAAAGATGGCGATTACAGCTGCATTGGTAAAAGAACTGCGTGACTCCACAGGCGCAGGCATGATGGACGCGAAAAAAGCGCTGACAGAAACAGATGGCGACATGGACGCTGCTGTTGACTGGTTGCGTACTAAAGGTTTGGCAAAAGCCGCTAAGAAATCCGGCCGTACGGCTGCTGAGGGCTTGGTTGCGGTTGCTGTTTCCGGTGGCAAGGGTATCGCTGTTGAAGTGAACTCCGAAACTGACTTCGTTGGCAAAAATGCGGACTTCCAGAAAATGGTATCCGGCATTGCTGGTGTTGCTTTGACCGTTGACGATGTTGCTGCGCTGAACGCGGCTGATCTTGACGGCAAGACTGTTGAACAGACGGTTATCGACGCCGTTGCGATCATCGGTGAGAACATGTCCGTGCGCCGTATGGATGCGCTGACAGGCGACAATGTTGTATCTTATGTTCACAACGCTGCAGCAACAGACATGGGTAAAATCGGCGTTCTGGTCGGAATGACAGGCGGCGACGAAGCTCTCGGTAAGCAGATCGCGATGCACATCGCTGCCGTGAACCCAGCTGCTTTGTCCGAAGCAGACATGGATGCCGCTGTCGTAGAAAAAGAAAAGCAGGTTCAAATGGATATCGCTCGCGAAAGCGGCAAGCCAGAAGCTGTTATCGAAAAGATGATCGTTGGCCGTATGAAGAAATTCATCGGTGAATCAACATTGTTGAACCAAGCTTTCGTCGTGAACCCTGACGTAACAGTCGGGCAGGCGGCAGCTGACGCCGGCGCAACGATCACTGGTTTTGTTCGTCTTGAAGTTGGCGAAGGCATCGAAGTCGAAAAAGAAGACTTCGCAGCTGAAGTTGCAAAGATGAACAGCTAAGGTAACCCGTTACCTTCGAGTGATAAAATACTGAAAAGCCGCCATTAAGTTGGCGGCTTTTTGCGTTTAGGGGGAGGGGTGAACGACCCTTTCCATGGGACTGGTAGGGTCGTTCAAGACGTGGACCACAGGGATAAAATGGCACAATTCCACGTCCCTTAGGGTGCTGATCCAATACGGGCTTAGCCCGATCAGATCAGCGTCCGGTTTCCCGGTACGAAAAGGAAGAACCCAAAAAATACAACGGGTATCCTAGCCGCTGTTCCCAGGCCTTAGGCCACCACTCACGGAACAAGGTTAGATTGACATTAACGTAAGGAAAGCTCCAGTCAGGGATTCCCTACCATAGTAATAATTTGAAAAATCTAGGGGAAATTTTGATTGAATCTATCAGGCGTGCCGTTACGCAGCCTCAGATTCAATTACGAACATCTGATTGTAGAAAGCGGCCTTCAAAACTGCCTGCGCAGTTGTCTCTACGTCCAAGTTTTCACGCGCCAGTCGAAGGTGTTTTTCAATCGTCGCAGGCGTTAGTTCTAGTAGAATTGCGATATCTTGGGTCGTTTTGCCGTCGCCAACCCATTGTAAAACCTCACGTTGTCGCTTGGTCAGGTTGCGCTGGCTATAGGGCAGGGTTTGGATCTTGAGGTGCATCATGTTGTTCATGACCTCGATTTCTCGCCCGTGAGTTTCCCACAGCGTATCGACTTCGTCTTGGGTCATTCCGGGCTTTGCGGTCAGCGCGGCCGCACCCTTGGATCTTTCATTGGTGCTGATAAAGCTCACTGTGTAGCCCGCTGCGACATTTTGACTAAGGTTAAACGCGACAACAGCTTTTTCGGCTTCGGTTAGATGATCCGTCTCGGACATCCAGCGCCACGAACAAGATCCTGTATTCTCCAGCGCCCAGTTCGTCATTGGGGCGTTCGCTAGCAATCCTTTGCCCAGGAACTGCTCCATGTAGGTGTCGCCGTGGTTCGTCAGTAAAACCCAATCTTGAGGATCCCCGAGAGATCCGCCACTGCGATACCGTGTGAAACCGTAGATCAACCTGTCGAACCCGTAAGACGCCATTTTCTCAGAGTGCAGCGCCCAAAGAGCCTCGACGGTCGGGGCGCTGGCGATAGCTTCAAGATGTTCGACAAAACTTGACATGGAATAGGAGTAGCATTGTTTTCGCTTAGGTTGAAAGAGAATTTACTTTTTGGTCAAATTGGTGCCGCAGCGATGGGCGGTCGTTTAAGAGGCGTTTGTAAGTATTTGATGGGGCTGCGTTTAATTAAAGTCAGCATAGGATTACCTCGCGTCTATATTTTACATAATACTGATTATAAGAATATTGTACGGAGGCTTACGGGCTGCCCGTGCGCTCCGGACATCGGTCTGAATAAATGAATCGCACATATCAACGATGTGCCTATCCTCTTGTGATCGAGTCGTAAGATCGACCTACGGCGTCGATTAGTTCCCAGTGTCGTCCAGCAATGCCCTAAGAATGGATGACGTGGACGCAGGTTCCTGTTGGCTTTCGACCATAAGCGTCGGGTGGCAGTTCGGTCCGGAACAATCGACTTTTGCACGCTCCAGAGCCACCTCGCCGAGCAACCCCGCATTGACCGTCACGTAGACGTCGTCCAACGAAACGACTTGGCCCGTAATGTTTGTCGTGCGGTCCTTCGACGTTAAAGTTACGACTTCACCGACGACGAAATCCGGAACAAGTGCAGGACATGCCGCGCCGACGCATTCCACGGTGTCGATCCTGACTTCAAGAACCCCAACGAGCGTATCGATTCGGAAGTAGTCGCCTTCTACGCCAACCAACTGCCCCGAGATTGCATTGCTGCCATCAAAAGTCTGCAACGTTACAAAGTCCGCGGCCTGCGCGGATGATTGGGATGCGCCCAAAAATGCAGCCAAAGTCACAGCGACTGCGGTCTTGAAAATACTGACTTTAAGAAACGTTTGCTTTTGAACGAGACGCCAATCGGCATTACCACTCATACTCATTGCTTTCGACATCGATAAACTCTTTACGAAGCCGTATCCGACGGCTTTCTTCTGGTATTCCACAGGCGTCTAAATACAGTCAACTGTATCAAAGTCTATGGTGACCGGCTGAAAAAAGCCATATATGTGGTGACGTGTGCTGCTTCTAGTCGTGTTCTATTCTGCAATAGACGCGACCATAACAAGCAGATGTTTGTATGGAAGGACCTGTTTGTAATGAGGCTCTGTTCGCCTCAAATCTGGCATCGACTGCCCCTTCCCCGTACACAAAAAACCTTCAGAAAATATAATGAGACCGCATGAATACTTCTGCCAAAGTAGATCGTCGAGATTCCCTGAAACTCGCGAAAACCTTAACCCTCGCCTCAGCCGGCATTCTTGCCTTTAGTGCCACGCAAGCCGCAGCCGCTGTTGATATCAGTCACAAGATCAAGATTGCTGGCGATCTGCGAATGTTCACGCAGCGCATGGCGCTATCCGCAGCGTTTGTGATGCTTGACGTTGAAAAGGATCACTACCTTGAGGTCCTGACCGAAGAGTACGATGAATTCACCGATGATATCGATGCTTTGCGTAACGGTGATCCGGAATTTTCAATGGCGCCTGAAGAGAATGCGCTGGTTCTTGAGGCGATCAATACCGTTGAATTTGGATGGTCGGTGCTTGGGCCCCCGCTCAAGGATGTAATCGATACGGGCACCGTCGACGATGAACATTTCTCGGCGATCGAACACGTCAACACACAGGTGATGACACTGACCGATAGCCTGATCCACCGCATTTTGCTTGAGTATAAAGACGCAATTCCCCTCGACCTTGCCTATCAGATCGACGTGGTTGGTTCGTTGCGAATGTTGTCCCAGAAAATGATCAAGGAAGCGATCCTTGTTGCATTGGAATTCGAGGCGGAAGCCCATCACGAGATGTTGGTCGGATCGATGCAGTTGTTCCGCTTTGACCTCGATAAACTGGCCGGAAATATGGCGCACAACGAACACACCCTGCCCGCCGCGACCGGCGAATTCGCTGAGCACCTGACACATGCCGAACACTGCTGGGTCAAGCTACAGCCGATCCTCGAGAAACTGGACCAGACACACGCGGTTGAATACGCCGAAGTCTTGGAGCTAGCGCACGAGGCTGACGTTATTCTCGCAGCGCTTGATGCGATGAATGAAATCTTGATCAAACAGGCCGATGAAGCCTGAACGAATTTTACGGCGGCTCAACATGTTGATGCCACCCCGCCACGACAAGGATAATAGAATGACCCGTAACCCAATGACCTGTACCCGTCGACAATTTGGCCTTGGGGCCGCTGCAATCGGCGCCCTTTCTACAAGCTCTTCAATGACATACGCACAGGATGCCGATTTCGCTGGCGTTGTGCTTCGTGTTGGTCTTGCCGAAGAACAGGCCGTGCTAACGCAGCGCATTCCAATGTGCGCTAACTTCATCAAGCTCAACGTTGAGCCGTCCCGGTTTATGGTGAACATCGAGGACGCGGCAAAGCGGTTTGGACAGGTCTTGACCGGTCTACGCAATGGCGATGCCGATCTGGGCATTGTGGCCGAAACCAATGGCGAAGTCCTTGAGGCTTTGTCGGCCGTTGATGCCGTCTGGCCCAGCATGCAGGCCGCCGTCGAAACAGTGATCGCACAAGGGTTCGTTGAAGAGGCCGAGTTTGATGCGATTGCCCGTGCAAGTTCCGCGTTGTTGTTCATGTCAGAAAACGTAGAGAAACGCCTGTTGTCCGTCTACGGCGACAGCACTGAAAAACTTGGTATTCTCATCTCCGTGGAACTGGCCGCCCGTCAAGAAATGTTGACCCAAAAGATGGCCAAAGAAGTTGGCAATATCGCACTGGGCTTCAAACCCGAGGAAAACCGCGCGATCCTTGCGGGCACAATCGACCTCTACGAGAATTCATTGCAAGCCCTGATCGGCGGCGTTCCGGCATTGACCCTGCCACCGCCCCCCGAACACATCGAATTGGCGCTGCTCGAGGAGAAAAGCCGCTGGAGCGATCTAGGCCCAATCGTGCGCGGAATCGCAGATGGTGCTGAACCCGGCCCTCTCGAGCTTTATTCCATTGCATCGCAAGAAGAATCCCTGCTCGAGGCAGCGCAACATATTGAACATATGTACGTCGAGCTGGGCTCCCAAGGTTAATTAGAATTCACGATCCATTGAAAGTATCTTCCACATGAAAATTAGTGTTTTGGGTATGCCTGGGCCAGTAATCCGCCCATCCTTTTTGTCTGGCACTGCAGCACTTGCGTTGGCTGTTAGCTCACCTGCTTTTGCACAGGACGTTCTGCTCGAATCTCCGGATGGTAGCATGTCAATCAGCGGTGCTTTGGTTGGTTTGGATGACGAGTTTTACACCGTCGAGGGCCAACTTGGCGTCATTCGTGTCCCACGTAGTGCAGTTGATTGCTCCGGAGACGCATGTCCCGTTGTTGTAGAGGAACCAGCGCCTGTTGTCGCAACACGTGAAATCGTCTTGCATTCCGTTGATGATGAAACCCGTATCAGCGGTGAATTGGTCGATGTTGACGACACCCATTATGTCATTCGCAACCCGCTGGGTGAATTTCGCATTAAGCTAGACGGTGTGATCTGCGAAGGAGCCGCCTGCCCCGTTATAGAAATCATCAAAACAGAATTCGCCTTCCACGTCCCCTCGGCCAAAGTGGGCGACATGATGGTTGATTTGCTGCGCGATTATTCCGAAGACGCAGGGTACACGTTCTCGTCTACTGCTGACGGTGACACATCGCAGTCCGTTCAACTCTTCTCGGGCGAAGAACAAGAACTGGTCGCTGAAATTGATCTGACCGTTAGTGGTCCTGATCAGGCCGCGACCGCGCTTTCGGATCGTTCGGTGGATGTTGTATTTTACAACCAGCTTCAGATCGATACGCGTTTGGCGTCCATTGATGGGCTCGACACTGTTTTGCGAAATGTCTTGGCCTATGATGGCGAAGTCATTGTCGGGAACGAAGACAACCCTGTCCGTGACCTCAGCCTTGCAGAGATTGGTCAAATTGCGACCCAAAATCTTACATCTTGGCAAGGTTTGGGAGGCGGAGACTTTCCGATTTCGGTTCATATGCTGGAAGATGGGTTTGGAGCGCCACGTTGGTTGAACGGCACAATCGCGGCTAGCACTCTTGGTGTTGTAACCCACGAAACCGAGGAACAAGTCATCGAGGCCGTAAACGCGGACCGCAATGCGATCGGTGTTGTTCACCAAACAACTGCCGCGCGCGACAATGCAAAAATGCTGGCCGTACGGGACGTTTGCGGGCTTACCGCAGTACCGACCCAATTCGGCCTGCGCACTGAACACTACCCGTTCACGCAGCCGATCAGTTCATACGCCCGTGTCGATAGCGCAGCACCATTTGTATTGTCGTTCCTTGAATGGACCCAAACGCCGTTAGCGTCATCTGCTGTTTCCGAATGGGGCTACACCGGCGCATCGCTGCAACGCACGCGCATTGAAGATATGGGTAACGCCGTTATTCATGCTGCCGCGTCGGAACCCGATTTTGACGGTGCCGAGTTTTCAAACATGATGCGTGAACTGCGAACTGCTGACAGGCTTTCAATGACCTTTACCTTTATCTCGGGGTCAACGGTTCTTGATGATGGTTCCGCGCAGCGCGTCAGAAACCTCGCACAGCGCATTCGTGAGGCACAGTTTGGCGGGCATGACGTGCTTTTGGTTGGATTTGCGGACAACACGGGTCCTGCGGGCCCTAACTCCGCTCTCTCTTTGCGACGTGCGGAAGCCGTGCGGAGTGCTTTGGCGCAGGAGTTCAATCCTTCAGAACTGGAACAGCTTAGCCTGATCAGCATGGGTTTTGGCGAACAAATGCCAGTGCAGTGCAACGAAACCGATCTGGGTCGTGCAAACAACCGTCGGGTCGAAGTTTGGGTGCGCCGTCAGGGCTAACGGCTGATTGCAACACGTTCCTACAAACAACAATGCCGGCGCCCAAAAGCGCCGGCATTCTTTTTTCTAAGTTAGTTCAGCTTACTCGATGAGTTCAGCTGCCCATGCGCCATCTACGATGGTCGACTTGGAGAAGTTACCGGCGACGTCGCCGTTCTCGTCGAAGTCTTGGTTGCCAGCGGCGCCCTCATAGTTGATCTCGCCGCCTGCAGCGAGGATCGCTTTGGCTTCGGCCCACTGACCAGGCAGGATCACTTCGCCCGGTGCAGATGAAATTGCACGCAGGTGCTCGGCCAGACCTTCACGGTCGCCAGAACCAGCAGCTTCGATCGCCAATGCCATCATGAAGGTTGCGTCATAACCGTTGGCTACGAACGGATCACCCGCTGGAACGCCTGCTGCGTCTGCGATTGCCTTCCATGCGCCAAATGACGGTGTGCTGTCGTCGGATGCAGATGTTGTGAAGGTTGCGTTTGCAAGGTTTTCAGCGCCGATCTGTTCGATCAGCTCATCAGACAACATTCCGTCCGCACCGATGAAGTTTGTGAACGCACCAGTTTCCAGAGCGTTACGCATCAGTGTGATGCCGCCAGAACCGTAGTAAGAGAACAGCGCTAGATTGTCGGATGTTGCGCCGATCGTCGCAACTTCAGAACGGTAAGACGCTTTGTTTGGCTCGTGTGCTTCGTTTGCTGTGACGGTGCCGCCCATGCCTTCGTAAGCTTGAGCGAATACTTCAGCGATAGCTGCGTTATAATCGTCATTGGCATAAGATACGGCCATTTCTGTGTAACCGTTCGCCATCGCCAGTTCAGCCAATGCAACGCCCTGATATGCGTCAGATGCGGCTGCGCGGAACACGAGGTCTGTACCGTCTTCCATGTTTGTGATCGCCGGTGAAGACGCGGAAACGGACAGCGTGATAACGCCGGCAGGGATCGATACGGATTCAGCCTGCGCGATTGTGGCGCCGGAACATACAGGTCCAACGATTGCGGAAACGCCGCTGACGTTGATCAGTTTGGTCACAGCATCGACAGCCGCCGTTGGGTCACACGCCGAGTCGGCACGTTCGATAACCAGTGCTTCGCCGCCTGCAAACATGCCGCCTTGCTCGTTGATGTTGGCTGCAGCCAGATCAACCGCAGCCGCGATTGGCGCGTTGAGGTCCGGAATTGGGCCTGTCATCGCCATTGGGTTACCGATTGTGACGTCGGCCATTGCAGTTGTCGCCAGCAGAGTTGCGGCAGTCGCGAGTAGTGTCGTTTTCATTTTGTATCTCCCGTTGGGTCCGCAGTCTTAGTGTCAGCCTTTGGTGATGCGGGTCTCACCTCAGGTAGTATCCCTCCTGGATAACGTTGGAGGATCACTTGCATCAGAATACCGATGAGCATCATGCGCAAGAACCCTGCCCGTGTCTGCAAAATACTTGCATCCATCGTGGAGAAAATAGCGGTGATGAGATCAATAATCCCTGAAATCATCAATTCAGAAGCCGACCAAATGGTCCAGATCAAAAACGCACCAAGGATTGCACCTCGGTTGTTTCCAGATCCGCCAGCGATCAGCATGACCCAGACAAGGAATGTCACTTTGCTCGGGTCAAAGGTGTTTGTAGGTTCGATAAGGCGCAGGTGCTGGGCTAGAAATGCCCCCCCAAGCCCCATGATTGCAGCGCCAATAACAAAGGCCTCAATCCGGCGGCGTGTGACGTTCTTACCGGCCGCGCGTGATGCAGGCTCGTTTTCACGAATGGCGGTCATCATGCGACCCCACGGCGATGTACGAGCGCGTTCCAGCATCTTGTAGATGGCAAATACCACGAGAATAATCGTGCCAGCAAACAGTGGCTGCCAGTACCAATTTGGTAGGCTGTCAAAGAAGGCTTCCCAATTTTCGGGCGTGCCGAACCAGCTCATGGGCCAGCTGGAATAGAAGCGTTCTTCGCTGAAATGTTCCCAAGAGCGCGGGATCTTGTTGATGCCGCGCGGGCCGTTGGTGACCTCGGTCTCGTTCTTGAAGATCAGCTTGATGATCTCGGCGATACCGATGGTTGCAATCGCCAGATAATCAGACCTGAGCCTGATACAGACCAGCCCGATCAACGCGGCAACCAGTGCCGATGCCAGCATCGCAACAGCCATACCAATGGGCAGTGGCAAGCCAAAGCCACCCAAATGGAACGTGGATTCAGCTGTCGTCAGCAGCGCGTAGGTATACGCCCCCACGGCGACAAACCCGACGATGCCAGCATTAAACAGACCAGCAAACCCCCATTGGACGTTCAGACCCAGCGCCAAGATCGCGTAGATGCCGCCAACAGTCAGAAGAGATAGAAAATACAGGAAATACCCAAGATAAGCTTCCATCAGAACGACCTCCCCTTGAACAGACCTTGTGGGCGAACGATCAACATGATGACCATAATCGCAAAGGCCACGCCTGTTTTATAACCCGGTGACAACAGTGGCGCGTCGCCGATCCATGGATAGGCTGACAGCTCTTCCGCCAGTCCAATGACCAAGCCACCAAAGACCGCCCCATAGGGTTTGCCGATCCCGCCAAGGATGGCGGCGGCGAACATCGGCAGCAACATTCGGAACCCCATCGTGGTTTCCAAAGTCTGTGTATCCATCACCAAGAACACCCCTGCGGCCGTGGCGCAGATGCCGCCGACGATCCATGTGGCGTTAATGACCTTGTCGACGTTGATGCCAGTCACATGGGCCAGATCAGGGCTGTCTGACACCGCGCGCATAGCCTTACCGATGCGCGTGCGGTTCAACAGATATCCAAGTGCAATCACGATGATGACTGTACCCGCAAAGATAAACAGGTGCTTGTTAGGCATGATGATCATGGCACCAAGATCACCGGTGAAACTTTGCAGCCACGCGTTTGGTTTCGCGATACCAGGCACAAAGGCGATCTGGTTTGGCCCCCAAATGACCTGAACCGCAGAGCGGATGATCAACATCATACCAAAGGACGCCATCACAACCTTGATGGTGTCTTCTTTGCGGAATGGTTTGTAAAAATAGCGGTCTGTGCCGAGAAACAGCAAGATCACCATAAACGCGGCAGGCACCATCGCGACCAGAGGGTGCAACGACAACCCTGCCCCTGCTACGATCGCCATAACTGTATAAGTCAGATACGCGCCCGACATCATGATCTCGCCGTGGGCGAAGTTGGCAAACCGCAGAATGCCGAATGTCAGCGTAATCCCGATCGCACCAAGCGCATAGATGCAGCCTAGGACCAATCCGGGGATCAGATAAAAGTTGACGAATTCAAATCCGAAAGCATCCCACATATCAGTGCCCCCCGCCCAAGAACATACGCGCAATTTCTGGATCGTTTGCCAGCTCTTCGCCGGTGCCGGTATGGCGGTTTGCACCGTCTACCAGAACATAGCCTCGATCCGATACGCCGAGCGCCTGTTTGGCATTTTGTTCAACAATTAGAATAGGAACGCCTGTGTTTTTAATCTTTTGGATGGTGCTGAAAATCTCGCCGCGATACTTGGGTGACAGTCCTGCGGTTGGTTCGTCCAGCAACAGGATTTTCGCATCCACCATCAGCGCTTTCGCCATCGCAACCATCTGACGTTGACCGCCTGAAAGGCTTCCCGCTGCCTGATTGCGTTTTTCGGCGAGGTCGGGAAACAGCTCATACATTTCGGCAATACGTGCCTCAACGCCGTTCGGACGTGTCCAAGCACCCATTTCGAGGTTTTCCTGTACGCTCAGGTTCACAAACACATTGTTTGTTTGCGGCACATAGGAAATGCCCTTTTCGATTACCTTTTGCGCGGGCGTGTCGGTAATGTCTTCGCCGTTTAGGACCACGGAACCCTCGCGGATATTCAATAGGCCAAGGACAGACTTCATCGCAGTGGACTTCCCAGCCCCGTTTGGCCCGATGATCGCGACGATTTCGTTCGGGTTCACATAAATGGACAGGTCATGAAGGATCTCGGTCTGGCCATAACCAGCCTTCAGATTATTCAGTGACAGCACAGGTTGCGTCATACCACTTCTCCCCCGAAATAGGCGTCGATAACCCGTTCGTCATTGCGGACTTCATCCATCGTGCCTTCCATCAGAACTTGGCCTTCGGCGAGAACGACAACCTTGCCGCACAACCGTGCAATCATATCCATGTCGTGCTCGATTATGCAGAACGTGTAACCGCGTTCTTCGTTCAATTGTTCAATCATTTCAGCGACTTTGCGCATCAAAGTCGGGTTAACACCCGCGCCGGGTTCGTCCAGCAAGACGACCTTAGAGTCGTTCATCATAGTGCGACCAATTTCGAGCAGCTTTTTCTGGCCACCTGACAAATTGCCCGCCAGTTCGTGGCCCACATGGGTCAAACCAAGAAATTCCAACGTCTCGCGGGCAAGCTCAATGACTTCTGCCTCTCGGTTACGTACTTTGCCGCCCGTAAACCACGTGGACCAAATGCTTTCGCCCGTTTGATCCGGCGCTGCCACGGCAAGGTTTTCAAGCGCCGTCATGCGTGCATATTCATGGGACAGTTGGAACGTGCGCATCAGTCCTTTGTGATACAACACATCCGTTCGCTGGCCGGTGATGTCTTCGCCGAGCAATGTAATCTTACCGCTTGTGGGCGGCAGTTCACCTGCGATCATATTGAATGTGGTGGTTTTGCCTGCGCCGTTGGGTCCGATCAGTCCGACGATCGCGCCGCGCTCAACCTCAAAATCAACGCCTCGAACAGCATGCAGCCCGCCAAAACTTTTGGCCAGCCCAGCAACGCTGAGGACAATATCGTTCGCCATTCGTACCCTCTCCCACAAAGGATTTTGCCTGCCGCAGGTCTTGTGCCCGCGTATCAGTCTTAAACTGCTAACAATCTTAGGCCCGCTAATCCATCTCAAAATTGATTTTGCTGCTTGATCCCTGCGTCAAAAGGAAAAACGGCGCCCCAAAGCTTGGGGCGCCGTTCATTTGGACTGTATTATGGGTTTACTTCAAATCGAAGCGATCGAGCTCCATAACCTTAACCCATGCGGCAACGAAGTCGTTCAGGAACTTGTCGCCAGCATCAGCGGAGGCATATACCTCAGCCAAGGACCGCAGGATTGAGTTGGATCCGAACACGAGATCAACAGCAGTCGCTGTCCATTTCACGTCGCCACCAGCACGTGGGCGCCCTTCAAGGATATCACCGTTCTCGGACCAGACCGTGCCCATATCGAGCAGGTTGTTAAAGAACGACTGATCCAATGCACCCGGTGTTTCTGTCAAAACGCCAAGTGATGACCCGCCCGTGTTCGCACCGATAACGCGCAACCCACCGACCAGAACGGTCATCTCAGGCGCTGTCAGCGTCAGCAGCTGAGCGCGATCAACAAGGTGCTCTGCGGCTGAACGTGTGGCACCGGGCTTGATGTAGTTGCGGAAACCGTCAGCCTTTGGTTCCAACCACGCGTAGGATTCAACATCCGTGTCCTCTTGGCTGGCATCTGTGCGGCCTGCGTTGAACGGCACTGTGATGTCTTTACCAGCCGCTTTCGCCGCCAGTTCCACACCAACGGAGCCCGCAAGCACGATCGTATCCGCCAGCGACACAGGCTTGGCAAAGGCGCTGCGCACCTCTTCCAGCTTCGCCAGTACTTTCGCCAGTTCTGCTGGATCGTTTACATCCCAATCCTTGGCTGGGCTCAAACGAACACGTGCGCCATTGGCCCCGCCCCGTTTGTCAGAGCCACGGAAAGATGCAGCGGATGCCCAAGCGGTCGTAACCATCTGTGCCGGTGTCAGGCCAGATGCAGCAATTGCTGCCTTTAGCGCGTCAACATCAGCCCCATCAATCAACGGGTGATCGACAGCAGGCACTGGGTCTTGCCAGCTTTCAGCGGTCGCGGGGACCAGTTTACCAAGACCAAGCTCGTATGGGCCCATGTCACGGTGTGTCAGCTTGTACCACGCTTTTGCAAAGGCCTTGGCGAACTCGGCTGGGTTTTCCATGAACCGACGCGAGATTTTTTCGTAAGCAGGGTCCATCCGCATGGCCATGTCGGCAGTTGTCATCACGATGTGGGTTTTGCCCGCTCCATCTGCCGTCGGTGCCATATCGGACTCTTTCAAGTCCTTCGGCTGCCACTGATTTGCACCTGCTGGCGATTTGGTGAGTTCCCACTCATATCCAAACAGCACACCGAAATAGGACATGTCCCATTTTGTCGGGGTCGGCGTCCAAGCGCCTTCGATCCCAGAAGTGATCGTATCGACGCCTTTGCCTGTGCCGAAAGAAGTGGCCCAGCCAAGGCCCATTTCTGTCAGGCCAGCGGCCTCTGGCTCAGGGCCAACATACTTTTCAGGGTCGGCTGCACCATGGGTCTTGCCGAAGGTGTGACCGCCCGCGACCAGTGCAACCGTTTCTTCATCGTTCATTGCCATCTTGGCGAACGTCTCACGCACGTCATTGGCAGACAACAACGGGTCAGGGTTACCCATCGGACCTTCTGGGTTTACGTAGATCAGACCCATCTGCACGGCACCAAGTTCACCGATCAGTTCGCGTGCGTCTTGCTTGTAGCGCTCGCTGTCATCGCCCAGCCATTCTGTTTCAGGACCCCAGTAGATGTCTTCTTCCGGCTCCCAGATATCGGCGCGACCACCTGCAAAACCGTGAGTTTCAAAACCCATGGTTTCCAGTGCGACATTGCCTGTCAGGATCATCAAATCGGCCCAAGACAAGGCTTTGCCGTATTTTTGCTTAATCGGCCACAACAGGCGACGCGCTTTGTCGAGGTTGCCGTTATCTGGCCAAGAGTTAAGCGGCGCAAAACGTTGCGAACCGGAACCAGCGCCACCACGGCCATCACCCACACGGTATGTCCCAGCCGAGTGCCACGCCATACGGATGAAGAACGGACCATAGTGACCGTAGTCTGCAGGCCACCAGTCTTGGCTGTCCGTCATCAGGGCTGTCAGGTCAGCAATGACCGCGTCCAAGTCGAGCCCTTCAAAGGCTTCGGCGTAATCAAATGCACCGCCCATCGGATTGGACTGGGGATTATTTTGGTGCAGTGGTTTCAGGTTCAGGGCATTGGGCCACCAGCCATTGTTGGCGATAGAGCCTGTTTCCTGCGATGTTCCGTGATCGAAGGGGCATTTGCCCCCGTCTTCGTTCATACCTTTGACTTCAGCGCCGTCCATTTGAGAATCCTCCAAGTGTTGAATTTGGGCCAAGTTTAGCAACCCCAAATGATTAGTTTAAGTTGTATTTTCTGATTGTAACGATAAGTATATCTTATGGTTAATCTGACCCTAAAACAGTTTCGCTACTTTGATGCGCTCGCCGTGCATGGTCACTTTGGGCGGGCCGCAGATGTCAGCGGTATTTCGCAACCTGCATTGTCCATGCAGATCAAAGAGTTGGAAGACAGCCTTGGATCGCAGCTGTTTGAACGGTCTGCACGTCAAGTGCGTTTGACCGCTTTTGGCGAAGATCTGGCGCCGCGTGTTCGGGATATTTTGCGTTCCGTCGATGAGGTTGAAGACCTCGCGCGGCAATCCCAAAACACATTGACCGGTCGTTTGCGCATAGGGGTGATTCCGACCATCGCCCCCTATCTGCTGCCGTCTTTTCTGGGCCACCTGACACACACCTATCCCACTTTGGATGTGCATGTGCGGGAAACTCAAACACAGACACTGATCGAAGAACTGACGCACGGTCGCTTGGATGCGGCGATCGTTGCCTTACCGGTTTCTGAGCCGACATTAGAAGAAGTCACAATCTTCGAAGAGGATTTCGTGTTGGTACGACCTGTGGCCGATAGCGATGCTCCGGTCCCTAATGCTGCAGACCTTGCAAAGATGCAGCTGTTATTATTGGAAGAAGGTCACTGCTTTCGAGATCAGGCCTTGGCGTTCTGTTCGCTTCGGTCTTCACTGCCGCGCGAAAGCATGGATGGATCATCCCTGTCGACCCTCGTGCAACTGGTTGGCGCAGGGATCGGCGTCACCCTGATCCCACGCATGGCCATTGGCGTAGAAACGCAATCCGCAAACGTCGCTGTCGCCAGTTTTAAGGGAGCCCAACCCAAGCGGACCATCGGTATGGTTTGGCGCAAGACCTCCCCATTGGCGGAGCAGTACCGGGAAATCGTCAGCATTCTGGAGCAAGCCAGCAAAACCGTGCGCTAAGACCTGCGATCAACCTGCAACAAACAACCCATCCGTTTTGATTTGTTCATACGTTTCATCCAGCGACAGGCGTGCACGTTCAATCAAGGTGTCGATCTCGGCCTTTGAGATTACCAAAGGTGGCGAGATAATCATCCGGTCCCCAACGTGGCGCATCACCAGCCCGTTTGCAAAGCAACGTGTGCGACACGCCAACCCGACAGTACCCGTATCAGCAGCAAACTTCGCGCGGCTTTCCTTGTGGGGCGTCAATGCGATTGATCCCATCATACCGACAATGTTTGCCTCACCGACCATCGGATGATCCGTCAGCGACTCCCATTTTTCCTTCAGGTATGGGCCTGTCTCATTCGCGACAGTCTCAACGATTTTTTCTTCCTGCAAGATCCGCAGGTTTTCCAATGCTACGGCACAGGACACAGGATGGCCGGAGTAGGTATAGCCGTGATTAAAATCGCCCGCTTCGTTGATGGTATGGGCCACCTCGTCACAAACCATGGATCCACCAATCGGCGCATACCCCGATGACAAACCTTTGGCGATGGTCATGATGTGCGGGCGGATGCCGTAGTATTCGCTGCCAAACCAATGGCCTGTACGCCCGAACCCACAGATCACCTCATCCGCGATCAGTAGGATGCCGTATTCGTCGCAGATGCGTTGGATTTCAGGCCAATAGGTGCTGGGCGGAACGATAACGCCCCCTGCCCCTTGCACCGGTTCAGCGATAAACGCGGCAACGCGGTCCGCGCCAAGTTCCTTGATCGCGGCTTCCAACTGACGCGCGCGTTCAAGACCGAATTCTTCTGGTGTCTTGTCGCCGCCCTCAGACCACCAGTCTGGCTGGTCGATGTGATGGATGCCAGGGATTACTGGCACGCCTTGGTTTTGCATGCCCGACATGCCGCCGAGGCTGCCACCGCCTAATGTCGATCCGTGATAGGCATTCTTGCGGCTGATGATGATGTTGCGATCTGGTTGGCCCTTAGCCATCCAGTAGTGGCGCACAAGGCGGATGTTTGTGTCGTTGGCCTCAGATCCCGAACCTGCATAGAAGACGTGGTTCAAATCGCGCGGTGCAAGTTCGGCTAACTTTGCGGACAGTGCGATGACGGGAACATGAGTCGTTTGAAAGAACGTGTTGTAATATGGCAGTTCTTTCATTTGGCGCGCGGCAGCATCTGCCAGTTCGTCTCGTCCGTAGCCGATATTAACGCACCAGAGCCCCGCCATCGCATCAAGGATCTTGTGGCCTTCACTGTCCGTAAGCGTCACGCCATTTGCGCCAGTGATCACCCGCGCCCCGACGCGGGCCAAATCAGCGCCATCCGAAAAGGGATGCATGTGATGGGCTGCATCAAGTGTTTGTAGATCGGCCGTGGGCATGTGGTTTGAGATCACGTTCATTGCGAATGTCCTGAAATTTGAGCGGCATGGTCGCCATTTGCCGCCAGACTATGCTCAACTATGTCCAAGTCAATCGGTTGAGCGTTTTATAAAGGTTTTGAATCTCGGTCCATATTGCCAATCCTGACAACGATATTCATAGTCTCTGTCAGCGACGGGAAAACCCGCCACTCAAACGACAGGGAAAACTCATGAAAAACATCCAACTTATGTCCGGAATTGCGACGCTTGCCCTCGTGGCAGGAAGCGCGATGGCCGAAGAAGTACGCGTTTATAACTGGTCCGATTACATCGACGAAGAGCTGCTGACGCAGTTTGAAGAAGAAACCGGCATTGACCTGATTTACGACGTGTTTGATTCCAACGAGCTTTTGGAAACCAAGATGCTGTCCGGCAGTTCCGGCTATGACGTCGTCGTGCCTTCGGCCACATTCCTGCAACGCCAAATCTCTGCTGGCGCATTTCAGCCGCTTGATTTGGACCAATTGCCGAACCACGGAAACCTTTGGGGTGCGGTTCAAGAACGTACCGACCAGTATGATCCTGATGGGGCCTACTCTGTAAACTATATGTGGGGCACGACCGGGATCGGGTTCAACATCGGTCAAGTGACCGAGATTCTGGGTGAAGATGCACCGTTTGACAGCTGGGACCTCGTTTTTGATCCGGCGAACATGGAAAAGTTGGCTGAATGCGGCGTATATTTCCTTGATGCTCCGACCGAAATGATTCCGGCGGCGTTGAACTACATCGGCGAAGACCCTGACAGCCACGATCCAGACGTGATCGCGAAAGCCGAAGACGTCTTCGCAGCGGTTCGCCCCTATATCCAGAAATTCCACAGCTCGGAATACATCAACGCGCTGGCCAACGGTGACATCTGCGTTGCAGTAGGCTGGTCTGGCGACGTCTTCCTCGCGCAGCTGCGTGCCGCAGAAGCCGAGAACGGCCATGAGATCGATTATGCTATCCCGAGCCAAGGCGCACAGATGTGGTTTGACCAGATGGCTATTCCTGCCGATGCGCCAAACCCAGACGCCGCCCACGCGTTTATCAACTTCATGCTAGACGCCGAGAACTCGGCTGCAGCTACCAACTATGTTTGGTACGCAAGCGGCAACGAAGCTGCGCAGGAATTCATCGATCAAGAGATCCTCGATTATCCGGCTGTTTACCCTGATGCCGCGACGCTGGAAAATCTCTTCACGACCACGCCATATGATGCGCGTGTCCAGCGAGTTGTGACCCGTCTTTGGACGACGATTAAGTCTGGCCAGTAAGCACCGTCATAAGATTGTTCCCCGCGCCAACCTGCGCGGGGGATTGCCAGCAAGGGAACGTTTGAATGGCGCAGCCAAGACCTGATACAGTTTTCGCCCCATGGGACGAACCAGACGCCAAGCCGTTGATCCAGTTTAAAAATGTCACAAAACGTTTTGGCGATTTTACAGCCATCGATGATTTAACCCTCGACATCTACGCCCAAGAATTTTTCGCTCTTCTCGGCCCATCGGGCTGCGGTAAAACCACGCTGATGCGGATGCTGGGCGGATTTGAAACCCCGACGGAGGGCACAATCCTGCTGGATGGTGTCGACATTGGCCCCATCCCCCCAAACGAGCGCCCCGTGAACATGATGTTTCAATCTTATGCGCTGTTCCCGCATCTGACGGTTTGGGACAATATTGCCTTTGGCCTAAAACGCTCTGATATGCCCAAAGACCAGATCGGGGATCGCGTCGAAAAGATGCTGAAACTGACGCAGCTTGGTAAATTTGCAAAACGCAAACCGCATCAGATTTCGGGCGGACAGCGCCAGCGTGTCGCCCTCGCACGTTCTTTGGCGAAGGCCCCTAAGCTTCTTCTTTTGGATGAACCCTTGGGCGCGTTGGACAAGAAGTTGCGCAATGAAACCCAGTTTGAATTGATGGACATTCAGGAAACCACGGGCACCACATTTGTGATCGTCACACACGACCAAGAAGAAGCGATGACCGTCGCGTCGCGGGTTGCGGTCATGACCGAAGGAAAATTGGCGCAAGTCGCAACACCTGATCAGATTTACGAAGCACCGAATTCCACTTATGTTGCTGATTTTATTGGAGATGTGAACCTGATTGAAGGCACCGTCGAGGTGCAGGCCAAAGGGGCCAAACCCACTGACGTGTCTATCAAATGGTCGCCGACCGAAACGCCAATCGATGCTACAAGTGACACGCCTCCGCCAGCGGCCAGCACTGTCACATTTGCAATACGACCAGAAAAAGTCGCGATCTCGAACGAGAGACCAGAGGCGGCCAACGTGATGGAGGGCAAAATCCTCGACATCGCTTATTTGGGCAATATCTCCACCTACCACGTTGAAGTCGCACCCGGTCTGATCATCAAGGCCCAAGCGACCAACAACCGCCGGATTTCACGTCGTAACCTGACGTGGGAAGACCATGTTTACCTCAGCTGGACCGACACCGCTGGTGTTGTTTTGACGGAGTAGATCATGACAGCGCGCACGGCCTCATCTTTCTTCGTGACCATCATTCTCGCTGTTCTAGTGACGGTGGCCTATGGATGGATCGCGGGCATATTGACGTGGTGGGTTGTTCTTTTGATCGCGGCCTCTTTGGTGGCTGCACTTTACTTACTCCCACACCGTTTACGTCGTGAGATGGGACGCCAAACCTTGATCGCGACACCCTATTTCTGGCTATTTCTACTGTTCCTTGTGCCGTTTGGCATCGTGCTGAAAATATCGCTTTCGGATATTGCGCTGGCCATTCCACCTTACACGCCGACGTTAAAGGATGGGTTCTGGACCATGCTCGCGGGGCTAGATTTGGAAAACTACGCGTTCATCGGTGCGGGCGCGGTATTTGCGGCGTTCGTCGGGCTTGTCGCGTTGATCGGGATGTTTCGTGTCGTTTATCCACGCGCCAGACGCGCCATGATGGGCGATGCACGCTCGGGTCTTTTTGACAGTGCCGCAGGTGCGCTGACGGCGCTTGCTGTCGCGGTGGTCAATGTGGCGTTGCTTGTGGCGGTGCTCAGTTTCTTGTTCCCTGCCCTTGCCGGCTTTGTTGATATTCCTGATTTCTTGTATTTCGCGGCGTATCTGTCGTCGCTCAAGATTGCGGTAATCTCGACCTTCCTCACGTTGCTGATCGGTTACCCAATTGCCTATGCGATGGCGCGCTCTGCTGAACACTGGCGCCCGACGCTATTGATGTTGGTGATCCTGCCCTTTTGGACGTCGTTCCTGATCCGCGTTTATGCATGGATCGGCATTCTCAGCAAAGAAGGTTACCTCAATCAGATGCTGATGAGTGCTGGTATCATTGGCGAACCTCTCACGATCCTAAACACCAACATCGCCGTCTATATCGGCATCGTGTATACCTATCTGCCGTTCATGGTGCTGCCGATTTATGCCGCGCTAGAAAAGATGGATGACAGTCTGATCGAAGCCGCAGAAGACTTGGGCTGCTCGGCGCTGTCTGCCTTTTGGCTCGTCACGGCGCCTCTTTCGAAACCTGGTATCATTGCGGGGTGTTTCCTCGTCTTCATCCCTGTTCTGGGTGAATTCGTTATTCCATCCCTGCTGGGCGGATCCAATACCGTGATGATTGGTAAAGTTCTGTGGGAAGAATTCTTTAACAACCGCGACTGGCCAGTAGCGAGTGCGGTGGCCGTCATCCTGCTGTTGATCCTGATCATCCCCATCGTTCTGTTCCAGCGCAACCAACAGGAGGCAGATCAATGAGAAAGTTCTCTTGGTTCAACGCTACGGCTCTCACGTTTGGTTTTGCGTTCCTCTACCTGCCGATGCTGATCCTGATCATCTATTCGTTCAATGAAAGTCGGCTGGTTACAGTTTGGGCGGGTTTTTCGACGAAATGGTATGGGGAATTGTTGCAGAACGAACAGTTCCTTGATGCCGCTTGGGTAACGATAAAAGTGGCATTCTGGTCATCCACCTGTGCCACGATTTTGGGCACGATGGCCGCTTATATCATGGTCCGTTCTGGCCCATTTCGTGGACGGGGTCTGTTCTCTGGTATGATTTACGCGCCGCTGGTGATGCCCGAAGTCATCACAGGTCTGTCGCTGTTACTGTTCTTTATCGCAATTGGTTTGGATCGTGGTGTGGTCACGATCGTTTTGGCACACACCACTTTTGCGATGTGTTTTGTCAGTGTCGTCGTGACGTCCCGTTTGGTGAGCTTTGATCGATCCTTAGAAGAAGCAGCGCTCGATCTAGGCTGCACGCCGTTTGATGCATTTCGCAGTGTGACATTGCCAATAATTATGCCTGCAGTCGTGTCTGGCTGGCTCTTGGCTTTTACGCTGTCGTTGGACGATCTGGTTATCGCGTCATTCACATCAGGCCCGTCATCAACCACCCTGCCGATCCGTATCTTCTCTGCAGTTCGTCTTGGTGTGACACCCGAGATCAATGCGCTTTCGACGATCATGATCGCGCTGGTAACGATTGGGGTGATCACGGCCTCGCTCATCTCACGGGCAACATCCATCAAGGCACGCGCGGATGAACGCGCGGCCGAACAATCCTAGCCGAGCGCGTAGCCCGCGCCGCGGACTGTCCGCAGTGGATCTTGGCCACCTGTTGACGTCAAAACCTTGCGCAGCCGTCCGATGTGCACGTCTACGGTGCGGGTGTCGACGTAGATGTCACGGCCCCACACACGATCCAACAACAGCTCACGGCTCCAGACTCGGCCTGGCTTTTCCATGAACGTAGTCAGTAAGCGAAACTCGGTCGGCCCGAGTTTCAAATCCATATCACCGCGGGTCACTCGGTGGGTTTCGCTGTCCAAAGTGATGTCTTCGTAGGTCAGCATTTGGCCCACGGATGATGGGCGGACTCGGCGCAATTGCGTGCGGACCCGAGCCATCAGTTCTGCAACGGCATAGGGCTTGGTAACGTAATCATCCGCGCCTGTTTCAAGACCGCGCACCTTGTCTACTTCTTCAGAACGGGCCGACAGCATAATCACTGGAATGGACTGCGTGTCTTTGTTGACTTTTAACTGGCGGCATACCTCGATGCCGGACACCAAAGGGATCATCCAATCCAGCACAATGACATCGGGTACATCCTCTGGGACCATCTGCAGCCCCTGTTCACCATCACTGGCGGAACTGACACGGTAACCTTCGGCTTCAAGGTTATAGCGCAAGACTTCGCGCTGTGCCGGTTCATCCTCAATGATCAAAATATGAGGTTGGGTCATGGTCTTAAACGTCCGACTGGATCGCGGTGCTCGACAGCTTGGGGCGCTCATCATCTGGCATTTCACCAGTGACCATATAGATCACTTGCTCGGCCATATTCGTTACAAGGTCGCCCATCCGTTCAACGTTCTTGGCGACGAAGTGCAGGTGCATACAACCGGTGATGTTGCGCGGGTCTTCCATCATGAAGGTCAGGAATTCACGGAACAGCGCGTTATACATCTGATCCACCTCGAGGTCCCGCTGGCGCACGGTTTCGGCCAGATCGACGTCACGGCGCACATAGGCATCCAGCACGTCCTTAAGCATGGATTGGACTTCCTTACTCATACGGCGCAGGGCGGCGTCAGTGCCACTGAGCGGGGACATATCTGCGATAATCGGTGTCCGCTTGGCCATGTTCTTGGCGTAGTCGCCGACACGTTCGAGCGATCCTGCAAGTTTGAGAACCGACAACAACGTCCGCAAATCCTTGGAGACAGGTGCGCGCAAGGCAATGGTGCGCGCTGCGTCTTCATTAACTTGTTCTTCAAGGGCATCGATGACTTTATCGGCCTTACGAACCACATCTGCGCGGGCCACATCGCGCTGTTCCAGCGCTTGAGCGGCTTCCAGAATGGCGTGTTCCACAAGTCCACCCATCTTCATGATCTGGGATTGAATGTTCTCGAGGTCGCGGTCGAAAGCGGATGAAATATGCTCGTTCATAGCGTTTGCTCCTTACCCGATCCGGCCGGAAATATAGCTTTCCGTGCGTGAATCTTCTGGGTTGGTGAAAATCTTATCTGTTTCGCCGTACTCGACCAGATTGCCGAGGTGGAAGAAGGCTGTCTTCTGGCTCACACGGGCGGCCTGCTGCATGGAGTGGGTCACGATCACAACGCTGAAAGATTGGCGTAGCTCATCGATGAGTTCTTCAACCTGCGCCGTGGCAATCGGGTCCAGCGCAGAACAGGGTTCATCCATCAACAACACTTCTGGTGCTGTCGCGATGGCGCGAGCGATACACAGTCGCTGCTGTTGCCCGCCAGACAGGCCCGTACCAGGCGCGTTCAGGCGATCCTTGGCTTCGTCCCAAATCGCGGCCTTGCGTAGGGATTTTTCGACGATCTCATCCAGTTCGGCCTTGTTGCGGGCCAATCCGTGAATTTTCGGACCATAGGCCACGTTGTCGTAGATCGATTTCGGGAACGGGTTCGGCTTTTGGAACACCATGCCCACCTTAGCGCGCAGTTGCACCGGGTCGACTGCGGGGTCGTAGATGTCTTCCCCGTCGATCAGGATGTCGCCTTCGACGCGGCAGATGTCGATCGTGTCATTCATGCGGTTCAGCGTACGAAGGAACGTGGATTTGCCACACCCTGACGGGCCGATAAACGCCGTTACAGTCTTGTCTTCGATATCGACATTTACGTCTTTGATTGCGTGATTGTCGCCATAGTAGACTTGGACGCCCTTGGCGGAGATTTTGTAGTCGGTCATTAGGCTCGTATCCTTCATCTGCTTACCACCGGCGCTCGAATTTTTTGCGCAGGAAGATGGCCAGCGCGTTCATCAAAAGGAGGAAGATCAACAATATGATGATACCGCCCCATGCTTTTTCGTAAAACCCAACATCAGCTCGTGCGGCCCATGTGTAAATCTGTGCTGGCATGGCCGAGTTCGGGTCCATAAAGCCGCTGACGACACCATCAGGATATTCGCGAGCAACAAAGCCCACCATCCCGATCAGCAGCAGCGGCGCTGTTTCGCCCAAGGCTTGGGCCAATCCAATGATCGTACCCGTTAGGATACCCGGCATCGCTAAAGGCAGCACATGATGGAACACCGACTGCATCTTAGACGCGCCAATCCCAAGGGCTGCATCACGGATGGATGGCGGCACGGATTTCAAAGACGCGCGGGTGGAAATAATGATCGTCGGCAATGTCATAAGGGTCAGGACCAGCCCCCCCACCAAAGGGGCGGATTGCGGCAAATGCGCGAACTGGATGAACACTGACAGGCCCAGAATACCGAACACAATTGACGGCACCGCAGCAAGGTTTGAGATGTTTACCTCAACCAGATCGGTCAGTCGGTTCTTAGGTGCGAATTCTTCGAGGTAGATAGATGCTGCGACACCAATTGGCAGACTAAGGAACAAGACCACCAGCATCATAAAGAATGACCCGATCGCAGATGCGCCGATCCCAGCCCCGCCCGGGTTGTCCACTCCGGAATCCGTGCCTGTTACAAAGGCCCAGTTGAACCGAGATGTGAGAACACCCGCATCGCGCAGCGCGTCCACAATATCGAGGTCAGATCCCATCAAGAACCGGCTGTCGACAATCGTGTCTCGGTTTACGCGGCCCTTAAAGTAGCCCTCAACACGGGATGATGTTTGCAGTTGGAACGTGACGGGTTGGCCAATGTCATCAAGGTTTTCACGGTAATAGGACCGGATGTCGCCGCCGACTTTACCAAGAAGGCGCTCAATCGCGTCGCCATCATAAGGGACTTCAACACCACGCTCTTCTAGGTTGGCTTCAAAGTTTCCGATAAAGATGTCCGTGTAGGCGGCCGTTTTCAGCATCTGGCTTTCGGCGGCGTCGAATTCGTCTTGGGTCAATGTGACTTCAAGTTCAACAACATACTGCGTGAAGGCCGGAAGGCCCGCTTTCAGAATGTTGTAGGTTAGGGCGAGTAGAAACAGGCCGCCAATCGCGATGGCAACGATCCCGTAGGCGCGAAAGCGTTTTTCAGCCGCATTGCGCTTTTTGGTGCGGGCATCCGCGACCTTCAAAGATCGATGTGTCGCGGGTTCTGTGGAAGAAAGATCAGTCATTAGTCGTACTGCTCCCGATATTTACGAACGATATAAAGCGCGAAGACGTTCAGGCAGAGGGTGATCACGAACAGCGTCATCCCCAGCGCGAAAGCCACCATCGTTTCAGGGCTGTTAAATTCACCGTCACCTGTCAGTTGGCTGACGATTTTGGCGGTCACGGTTGTCATGGCTTCGAATGGGCTGAGCGATAGGCTCGCTGCGGCCCCTGCCCCAAGCACCACGATCATGGTCTCACCGATGGCGCGGGACGCGGCCAAAAGGATCGCACCGACGATCCCCGGTAGCGCAGCTGGCATGATGACCTGGCGGATCGTTTCGCTTTGCGTGGCGCCTAAGCCGTAAGACCCGTCGCGCATCGCCTGTGGCACCGCGTTGATAATGTCATCTGACAATGAAGATACGAAGGGGATCAACATGATGCCCATGACCAAACCAGCCGTCATCGCGGCCGTACCACCAGACATCCAGTCCACGCCAAAGAATCCTCCTTGCCCGAAGGCGCTGACCAACAGCGGCCCGACCGTGAGCAACGCAAACAGACCGTAAACGATGGTCGGAATACCCGCGAGGATTTCAAGCATGGGTTTGGCAATCGAACGCACGCGAGGCGACGCATACTCAGACAGATAAATTGCAGAAAACAACCCCAGCGGCACAGCCACGATCAGGGAAATGACCGAGATGAACATCGTGCCCCAAATCAGTGGCAAAAAGCCCAGTTCAGACGACCCGCCACGACCAGAGAAGCTCGGCTCCCAGCGGGTGCCAAAGAAGAAGTCAGCAGCGGGATAGGCCTGCAAGAAGTTGATAGTGTTAAAGATCAGGCTTAGCACAATGCCAATGGTCGTCAGGACCGCGACAGATGCCGCTGCGATCAGCAGCACGAGAACACCACGTTCTACAATGTTGCGGGCACGGAAATCTTTGGTAATGCGGCTAAGCGCAAAGGCAAAGCCCGCCAGCGCAATTGCCAGCACGACAAACCCGCGCGCCCAGCTGCCGGTGTTCGATAGACCGCGATAGCGCTGAGCTGCGTTGAGTGTTTCTGCGGTGACGTCAGACCCGATCGCAACACCGATGTCGCCCAGAAGGTCGCGAACATCGGTCGTATCAGCGTCCATGTTGGCTGCGGCATCGGCGGTCAGCGCACCTTGAGCGATGGCAGTATCAAGCCCTTCCGCGACACGGCGCACATCGGCCATTGCCAAGGACTGCGCGCGGCCTTCTTCCAAATCCAAAAGTCCGGATACGGATTGATCAATCAACAAAGGTTGCGCAATCGCCCAAATCGCGAGAACCAGCATGGATGGCACAAGAACCGTCAGCGCAACGTTCTGGCCGTAGTAGCCCTTAAGTGAGTGAAGGATACGTTGATCCCCGTCCGCCGAAGATACGGCGCGGCGCACACCAAGCACGTAGCCAATGGCTGCTAAAGCGATGACAATGCTGACGATAAAGATCAATGACATATTATGTGCCCCCCGGCACGGCTTGTGCCCGCTTTCGGGCACGCAGACAATGGTCTGTCTTTCGGTTATTCAGGTGGTTGGGTGGCCCAAATCATTGGGCCACCCATGTTTCGTATCGCTTACTGGATTTCCAGTGTTTCTTCCGCTTCAACAGCCGCTTGTGTCGCAGCCAATTCTGGATCGGACACCAGACCATACTGAGCGAGCGGACCGTCAGGGCCTGCAACTTCATTCGCGATGAAGAACTGAGCGAATTCTTTAACACCAGGGATAACGCCGATGTGCGCTTGCTTGATGAAGAAGAACAATGGGCGGGAAACTGGATAGTCGCCTGCAGCGATTGTTTCAGTTGTTGGTTCTACGCCGGACATTGTCGCAACCTGCAACGTGTCCGTGTTGTTTTCGTAGAACGCCAGACCAAAAACACCAACCCCGTTCGGGTTCGCTTGGATGCGGGCGAGTGTTTCTGTGTAGTCACCATCGATGTCGACTGTGATGCCGTTGCCGCGGACTTCGATGCAGGCGTCTTCTGCGTCGTCTTCGGACATGCCAGTCGCGATCATCGCGTCAAATGCGCCAGTTTCTTCACAGCCAACCATCAGCACCTTGTCTTCGAACACTTCACGTGTGCCGTGTTTCGTGCCTGGGATGAAAGCAACGATGTCTTCTGCAGGCAGGTCAGCATTGAAGTCAGCCCACTGTGTGTGCGGGTTCGCAACAACTTCGCCGTCAACCAGAACAGTCGCGCCAAGTGCGTTGAAGATGTCAGCTGGCTCGAATGCTGAATAATCAGGGCCGTCGATTTGTGATGCAAAAACGATGCCGTCATAACCGATGCGCACTTCGATGATGTCTGTCACGCCGTTCTCAAGGCAGAGATCGATGTCGGACTGGCGGATTGGGCGGGAAGAGTTTGCGATGTCGATTGTGTTTTCGCCAACGCCTTCACAGAAACGCTTAAGACCAGCAGAAGAACCGCCAGATTCAACAACCGGTGTTGGGAAATCAAAGTTGTCGCCGAATGCTTCTGCGACGATGGACGCATATGGCAGAACTGTAGACGAACCAGCGATCTGGACGTTGTCACGTGCTGCAGCGGATGTAGCGGAGACGGCTGCGACGGCCAATGTAGAGGCAGTCAGTTTGAGAAAGGACATGTGTCACTCCTAGTGATTTTAGATGTCGCCCCACGCGTGTCGCGGGACTTACAGGGCGATGACTACTGGCGCTGCAAAACGCTTTTGTGACACTTATGTAAAAGTAATATGACAGTCGCTTTGTGTCGGGTTTTGCACTTAAGATCTGGATCCAATCGTCTTGAAAAGAACAGCAAATTCAGACCCTTGACCCAATGTGCTGGTGATACGTAATCGGGCTCTGTGACGGGTGACAATATGTTTGCAGATGGCCAAACCCAGCCCGGTTCCGCCTTTATCGCGCCCGCGATGAGAATCGACTCGGTAAAACCGTTCCGTCAAACGCGCAATGTTATGGGGAGGAATGCCCTCTCCTTGGTCGATGACGCTTAATGAGGCGGTCTGTTCGGTGGGCGTTGTGAGTTGAACAGTCACAGTACGATTTTCGCCACCGTATTTGATGGCGTTCTCAACGAGGTTGCGCAGAACCTGTGCCAGCTGATCCCAATCTCCAAGAACTTCGACGTCTTGATCCGGAACATCAACAACCAGCTCAACGTTCTGTGGGGCTGCGACTGGCTCCAATCCTGCGACGATGTCTTTGGCCAATTGGTTCAAGACAACTTTCGTCGTCGGCCTGATCCGCTCAAGGTCTTCAACACGGCTCAGGGACAGCAAATCTTCAACCAGCCTATGCATTCGGCCGGCTTCTTGTTCCATAATCGCAAGGAACCGATCTTGTGCTGCAGGGTCATCTTTCGCGGGGCCGCGTAGGGTTTCGATGAACCCAACCAGCGATGTCAAAGGGGTGCGGAGTTCATGGCTGACGTTCGCGACGAACTCGCGGCGCTTTTCATCGGCATCCGACTGAGCGGTTGTATCCGTAAAGCTCATCAGTGCCGAAAAACCACCAAACCCACCGTCATGCTCAAGGCTCAGTGGCGTTACAGACACATCCCAAAGCGTGTCACGTGCGCCGTCATTGCTGGTGTAACGGACCACAGGACTGCCAATGCCCGATAGGCAGATTTCGACGGCTTCCAGAATCGCCGGCTGGCGTAACGCTGTTACGTATGACCAGCCTGTCGCATCCGTGCCGAGCAAGCTCAGCGCGGGACTGTTTGCACAGGCCACCCTCCCGTCGGGCCCAACCAAGATAACTGGGTTGGGAAGCGCTTTGACCATGGCATGGGTATCAATCATGCCGCGCGCCTAGGCCTTTTGGCTTTCGGCGATTGCCTTGGTGAATTCGGCGATCAACATATCTGGGTCTTCAAGGCCGACGGATACCCTAAAGAAGCCTTCGGAAATGCCGAGATCAGCACGCCCTTCGGGCGTAAGCGCTCGGTGAGATGAGGACGCAGGGTGACTTAGCGTGGTGCCCACATCGCCCAAGGTCGGCGCAAAAGGTAGCTCTGGCGCGGCGCGTGTCATGGCATCCGCTGCCGGACGTCCTCCTTCGATTTCAATGGATAGCATGTTGCCGGGGCGGTTCCCCAGAATTTGCAGGGCGCGATTGTGATCAGGGTGATCGTTGCGGCTCGGGTGGAACACTCGTTTGACACCTTTTACGCCCGCTAATGCCTCCGCTAAAGTTGTCGCCGTAGCCTCTGCGCGGTCATATCGGATTTCGAATGTTTGCAGACCACGTTCCGCCAACCAACAATCAAACGGGCTGGCCGTCATGCCGAACGTCGTGTTGGCGATGTAAATCGCTTCGTTCAGGGCTGGGTCTTTGGCGACGGCATACCCCAGAGTTGCATCAGCATGCCCCGCCAGCAGTTTTGTCACCGAATGCACCACAATATCTGCGCCATGATCAAACGGGCGATACCCGCGCGGCGTGGTAAAGGTGTTGTCGACCATCAATAGGATGCCACGTTCATTGGCGATTTTTGCAATGCCTTCCATATCGGCAATACGAATTGTCGGGTTCGATACGACTTCAACAATCATCATGCGGGTATTTGGTTGGATCGCGGCCTCAAACGACGCTGCATCCGTTGGGTCCGCCAATGTTGTTTCAATGCCAAAACGCGGCAGGTCTTGAGTCATCAACCGCAAGGTGCGCCCATAAAGCTGGTCCGCTCCGATTACGTGATCGCCCGCCTTTAGCAAACCGAACAGCACCGTAGACACCGCGGCCATGCCTGACCCGTTGACGATACCGCCCTCAACCCCTTCGAGCATGTCGATCCCTTCGAGCATGTCGATCTTTTGCGCCAGAACGGTCGCGTTTGGGTGGCCTTCACGGGCATAGGTATATCCAGTGCCTTCGGCGTATTGCTTGTCCAAAGCGGTCGGATCTGGAGAAGAATACACAACACTTGGCTGCAGCGGCGTAGCCACAGGCCTTGAAACAGAACTCGGCCACTCAGGGCGCCGTGCGAGGGATTTTGGAGTTTCAGTCATTTGGGATTTCCTTCAAGCCTGCGCGATACCGCGCTGCGTTTTCTTGATAATGAAGAGCGGATGCGGTGAGCCGTTGTATGGCTGGCGCGTCAAGTTCACGCACAATTTTGCCAATTCCCATCACCAAAGACCCGTCAGGAATGACTTTGCCTTCGGTAATCAACGCCCCTGCCCCGATTAGACAGTTTTTGCCGATAACAGCGCCGTTCAACACAGTCGCGCCCATCCCGATCAATGAATTGTCGCCGATGGTGCAGCCATGAAGCATCGCCTTATGGCCAATCGTGCAATTGGTGCCGATGACCATGGGAAAACCCATGTCCGTATGAAGGACACTGTTTTCTTGAATGTTGCTGCCCGCACCAACAGTGATCCGTTCATTATCGCCCCGCAGGGTTGCGCCAAACCAGATGGACGCCAGATCAAGAACTTCAACATCGCCGATCACATGACAGCCCGGCGCGACCCACGCACTTGTATGTACATCCGGCCCGTGGCCGTCCAATTCATAAAGCATTGTTGCCTCCGTTTACCGGCCTTTGCTCAGCCCGTCTGTAAATTCGTCATGCAGTGCACGCACATGATCCGCCAAATCCGGTTGTTGATCGCGGCGCTGACGTTCGCCTTCGACGATTGTGCGCAGGCGCGCTTCGGTGGCATCCAAATCATCGTTGACCAAAACATAGTCATAAGACCGCCAGTGGCTGATTTCGTCCCAGCTTTGGGTCATGCGTTTGTCGATAGTTTCTTTATCGTCTTGCCCGCGTGATTCTAGACGGCGGCGCAATTCCGCGATTGAGGGCGGCAGGAAGAACACGCTTAGAACGTGTTGGCCCAATGACGAGTCCTTGATCTGTTCGGCGCCCTGCCAATCCACATCAAACAAAACGTCATTGCCCGCATCAATGGATGCTTTAACAGGCCCTTTTGGCGATCCGTAAAAGTTCCCGAAAACATGGGCGTGTTCTAGCATTTCGCCATCTGCGACAAGTTCGCGGAATTGTTCTTCGGTTCGGAAGTGATAATCCTTTCCGTCCTCTTCCCCGTCGCGAGGGTTTCGCGTGGTCGCGGACACAGAAAATTCAATCGTAGGATCCCACGCGCGTAACCGTTTGGAGTGGGTGGATTTTCCTGCGCCAGATGGCGATGAAAGGATGATTAGTAGGCCACGCCGCGTCATGCTGTTACTCCACGTTTTGAACTTGTTCACGCAGTTGATCGATCACAGCCTTAAGCGCAAGACCGATCTGGGTCACTGCAACATCTTGCGCCTTTGAACACAATGTATTGGCTTCGCGATTGAATTCCTGCGTAAGAAAATCGAGCTTGCGCCCACATGGCCCGCCTGTGGCCAGCAGGTCGCGCGCGGCCTTCACATGCGCACCAAGACGGTCGATTTCTTCGGTGATGTCGGATTTCACGGCGATCAATGCCAGTTCTTGGGCCACACGATCAGGGTCTGCGCCCGTGGCGTCTTCCATGATGCGGCCAAGCGCCTTGGCCATCTGCGTCTTAACCCCGTCGCTGCGGGATTTCGTGGCATCAACCGCTTGAGCCGTGAGCGTTTCAATCTGATCAACTTGTGCGGTTATGACCGACAACAAAGACCTCCCTTCAACCTCGCGCATGTCGATCATAGCGCTTAAGGCGGTTTCAAAATCTGCCCATATCGGTTCAGCTAGATCGACGTTTACATCCGTCTGGGCCGCCACAAGAACCCCGCGATGCGCCAAGACATCCGCCGCGGTTGGCTGGCCCAATGTGACCCCTTTATCAAAGGCACGGTCTTGGATTGCATCTAATGCTTCAAGGATAAGATCAAGACGTGCAGGATCAATCTGTAAGGCCCCGTCTGCTTGTTCGCGGGCCAATCGAAGCCCGATCGTGACGTTTCCACGGGTTGCTGATTTTGTCACGGCTGCGCGAACTTTGGCTTCGAGCCCATCGATTCCATCTGGCACACGTACTTTGATATCAAGCCCACGGCCATTCACGCTTCGGACATCCCACGTCCAAGTTGCGCTATCGGCGTGTCCTTGCTGAGTGGCAAATGCAGTCATGGATCGGATCACAGCTGTCCCCTTTTCGGTATGTCCTTGCACCTAAAGGTAAAGTTCACACATGGGCAAGCGTTGCGCGGTTCTGAGCACTGAAAAAATAAGCGAAATCCGTTAACCGGTTAACCCGTTAATACTTTGTTTAGGGTAATTGAAACGCAAATGTAGGATGTTGAACCGGTAAGGCAGATCAATCCGCGCCACAGTAAGTACAGCAAAGGGAGACGCTTCGTGAGAGGTTTCATCGAAAAACATAACAGACATTCAGTGACCGCTGATGACGCAAAGGATGTCTTGATGACCAATCCGACAGAGTTGAATGAACTCGAAGCCTATTGGTCTTCACTGCCGCGGCGCAATGGCGTCCCATTGCGCAGGGACGTGGATCCTGCGGCGATGAGCGGTCTATTGGAGAACAGTTTTATTCTTGAACGGGTGGCCTCTGGTGTTGCGCGCATCCGTGTTGCGGGGCGCAATGTTGGCAGGTTGATCGGTGTTGAACCGCGTGGTTTGCCGATTACGACTGCTTTT
Source organism: Octadecabacter algicola (assembly GCF_021532625.1). GTDB lineage: Bacteria > Pseudomonadota > Alphaproteobacteria > Rhodobacterales > Rhodobacteraceae > Octadecabacter > Octadecabacter algicola. Next base: position 635,935 of record NZ_JAKGAR010000001.1, on the reverse strand, counting down.
GTTCCGCAATCGCGCGCTGCTATGGGGCGCCATTTGGAAACAGTGTTCACCTCGCCCGGTTTGGTGGAATTGACGTTAGAAGCGCCACGCGCTGTGGGTCAGCCTCTTTTGACGGGCAAAATACTGATGTTGCCGTTACGTGACGATCATGGGCGCGTCAGCCGCGCCTTGGGCGTTCTGGTCATGAGCGGCATTCGCGGCATTGGCGGACGGCGATTTTCGATATGCGAGGATGTTGAACCTCGGTTTGTGCCCGCCCATGGATTGCGAGAGGTCGTGTCAAACCCGTCCCTCCCCAAAACACCCCTGCGCTCAGGTCTTCTCCCCCAAAGGGGCGTCATGGCGCAAAGAGAAAAGGCGGGGGACATCCCTGCCCTCCGCCTTGTTGTTTCTAATCCGTAGACTGATCTTACGCTGACTGCGCGGCCTTCACCTTGTTGCGTCGCGCGGACAGCTCTTCGGCGACTAGGAACGCCAGTTCGAGAGACTGGGACGCGTTCAGGCGTGGATCACATGCTGTGTGATAGCGCGCTGACAGATCTTCATCCGTGACCGCACGAACACCACCGGTGCATTCTGTTACGTCTGCTCCAGTCATTTCAAAGTGAACGCCACCTGGGATCGTGCCTTCGGCGTTATGAACGCCAAAGAATTCACGAACTTCGCGAAGAACGGATTCGAATGGACGAGTCTTGTAGCCAGACGACGACTTAATCGTGTTGCCGTGCATCGGGTCACAGGTCCAAACTACCTTGGCGCCTTCTTCTTCGACAGCTTTGATAAGGCGTGGCAGGTGTTCGCCTACTGTGCCCGCTCCGAAACGTGCGATCAGCGTCAAACGGCCAGCTTCATTCTCTGGGTTCAACTTAGCCATCAACGCTTTAAGGTGGCCAGACGTCATAGTCGGGCCGCACTTCAGGCCAATTGGGTTCTGAACGCCGCTACAGAATTCAACATGAGCACCGTCAGGTTGACGTGTACGATCACCGATCCAGATCATGTGGCCAGAACCCGCTAGCCATTTACCAGACGTGGAATCAAGACGCGTCAACGCCTCTTCGTATTCCAGCAACAGCGCCTCGTGAGAGGTGTAGAAATCAACTGTCTTCAGCTCGTGGTTTTGATCAGACGTAAGACCAGCGGCTTCCATGAAGTCCAGCGTGTCCGAAATTCGCTCAGCGATAGCGCGGTACTTTTCGGCTTCTGGAGCGCCGGTAAAGCCCAGCGTCCAGCCGTGTACCTGATGCACATCCGCATACCCACCCGTTGAAAACGCGCGCAATAAGTTCAGCGTGCCCGCAGCCTGTGTGTAGGCCTGCAGCATCTTTTCAGGGTTCGGGATTCGGGCTTCTGGCGTAAAGTCCAACTCGTTGATGATGTCACCGCGGTAGCTTGGCAGTTCTACACCATCAATCGTTTCGGTGTCTGCACTGCGTGGCTTGGCGAATTGCCCGGCCATGCGGCCAACTTTTACGACAGGCACTTTGGCGCCGTATGTCAACACCATTGCCATCTGCAACATCACTTTGAATGTGTCGCGGATCGGGTCCGCCTGAAACGCCGCAAAGCTTTCGGCGCAATCGCCGCCTTGTAACAGAAATGCATCCCCACGGGACACATCTGCCAATTCGGCGCGAAGACGGCGTGCCTCGCCTGCAAAAACCAACGGTGGATAGCTCGCCAACTTTTCCTCAACAGCGGCGAGTGCCGCAGCGTCGGTATAGTCGGGCATCTGAACCCGGGGCTTGTTGCGCCAGTCAGATTTTTTCCAGTCCGTCATGTTCTTGCTCCGCAAGTTATTAAGTTTCTATTGGCTCGTTAGCGATACCAGCCCCGCTTATAACGAAGCTGTGGATAAGGTCCAATGACAAAAAGCGACAGCTTTGGACGATTTCGTGATTCAATTTACTTGATCCCCCAAGCGAAAGGTGGTGAGCATTCTTATCTGAATAGAATTGGCAGCCCTTATGCAGCGTCACAATATCATTGATGTGGAAACAACACGCGGCGCGCCGCACCGGTTCGTGTTTGTTCTGTTGGATCAGTTTACGCTGTTGTCTTTTGCGGCAGCGATAGATTGTTTGCGTTTGGCAAACCAGATGTCGGGCCAAGAGCTTTATAGCTGGCGCCTTGTTGGCGAAGGTGGCGACACCGTCAGTTGTTCTACAGGCACGGTATTCAAGCTTGATGATGATCTGAACGAACTTCACCGCGATGACACGGTGATGATATGTGGCGGACGTGACGTCCAAACTGCGACAACCAAGAAACTGTTAAACTGGCTGCGCCGCGAAGCACGGCGTGGTTTGGTTATTGGCGGTTTGTGTACGGCGGCCTATACGCTTGCCAAGGCCGGGTTGTTGGACGGCAAACGGGCCACGATCCATTGGGAAAACCACGACAGTTTCACGGAAGAATTCCTTGAGGTTGAATTGACCAAATCTGTATTTGTGAAGGACGGCACCCGCCTTACGACGGCGGGCGGGACATCCTCTATTGATTTGTTTTTGCAGATCATTGCGGATCAATATGGCGAAGAGCTGGCCAATGCTGTGGCGGATCAGCAGATCTATTCGGCCATTCGCACCGACCAAGACACCCAGCGTTTGTCGATCCCGACCCGGATTGGTGTGCGCCACCCCAAACTCAGCCGTGTTATTCAAGCGATGGAACTCAACATCGAAGAACCCATCAGCCCCAGTATTCTTGCCAAAGACGTGGGCATGTCGACGCGCCAGCTTGAACGCTTGTTTCGTCGCTATCTGAACCGCTCCCCCAAGCGGTACTATATGGAACTGCGCTTGCAAAAAGCCCGTAACCTGTTGATGCAAACGGACATGTCAGTGATCAACGTGGCCTTGGCGTGTGGTTTTGCCTCGCCGAGCCATTTCTCCAAGTGTTACCGCGCACACTACGATACAACACCCTATCGCGAACGAGGTGCCCATGCGGCACGTTTGTCTATATAAGTACCTGTAAGCCGTCGATTAACGAGGACCCAATGACCAAACGCCACACAATGCTTCCGATCGTAATGGTCATAGTGATTGCCCTACTTGCATTGATTGCAATTCTAACAGGTGGTCCAAAGGACCTTGGAGTAGTGGGAAACCCCGCCTACCCGCATCATATCTGCACCTTTGACAGCTATTGCGCAGGCAGTGAATGCAACAGGGACGACGTCTCTTTCGTTGTTTATCTCGAATACGAAGACGGCAACCCGCGCCTTGAGATGCCCGGCGCAAGCACAATCACTGCGATGGAACGGTTCGACAACCGCCTGGAGTTTGAAACCTCTGGCGGGGAAATCTCGGGCACACTTGTGCTGTTGCGCAACCGAAAATTTGATTTCATCGGATCGGCGGTGGGTGACGAAGGGATTGTCGAACACTTCGCCACCGGATCATGCATGCGGCTACATGAGCCGTAAACACTGGCTTAGCTGAAACCACGCAGACGTTTTAAAAGGCTTGATGTATCCCAACGTCCGCCACCCTGTTTCTGCACATCCTTATAAAACTGATCGACCAAGGCCGTGACCGGAAGCGATGCGCCTGTTTCATTCGCAGTATCAAGGCAAATGCCAAGGTCTTTGCGCATCCAGTCGACTGCAAACCCGTGATCAAACTTGTCATCCAGCATGGTTTGATACCGGTTCTGCATCTGCCACGATCCCGCAGCCCCTTGGCTGATCACTTCGACCACTGCATTCCCGTCTAGGCCCGCCTGCTCGGCGAAATGTAATGCTTCTGATAGGCCCTGAACCAAACCCGCGATGGCAATCTGGTTGCACATCTTTGTCATCTGGCCTGCACCGCTGTCACCAATCCGGCGGCAGATACGCGCATATGCGCCAATAATGGGCTCAGCGGCTTCATAGACGTCCGCGTCGCCTCCACACATGACAGAAAGCACGCCGTTTTCGGCCCCTGCTTGCCCGCCAGAGATGGGCGCATCAACGAACGACAATCCGCGCGTCGCGGCATCGTCATACAATTCGCGGGTGACTTTGGCCGACACTGTCGTGTGATCCACAAAGACGGCGCCTTTGGACATTGTTGAGAACGCGCCGTCCTCACCAATGCAAACAGCGCGCAGGTCGTCATCGTTGCCGACGCATGCCATCACATAGTCTGCACCCTCGGCCGCGTCCGCAGGCGTGGCGGCCATTGCTCCGCCATTTTCCGCGACCCAAGCTTCGGCCTTGGCCGTCGTGCGGTTATAAACCGTTACGTCATGGCCCGCCTTCACCAGATGCCCCGCCATCGGGTAGCCCATGACCCCAAGTCCCAAAAATGCGATTACTGCCATGATCTCTCTCCTGCTTGCATAAGAAGTGCTGTTAGAAGATAGGTAACGGACCCTTAGCGGGCGTCAACCAGTTGCACGCCTCTCCACATCCCTTAGGGCAAAGGACTAGACTATGGCGTTGATCTTTCGATGGCTCATTCGACTCGCTTCGGCGTTGATTATGTTGGCTGTGGCGACGTTTGCGCTGGCGTATTATTTCGCCTCCCGTTCCCTGCCCGACTATGATGGCACCGTTGAGGTTGCTGGCATCAGCGCGCCAGTGGAAATCGTGCGCGACAACGCCAATGTGCCCCACATCTTTGGGGAGACAGACGAAGACGTGTTCTTTGCGCTCGGCATGGCCCATGCCCAAGACCGCCTGTGGCAAATGACAATGCTACGCCGCACCGCCCAAGGCCGATTGTCAGAAATCTTTGGGGAACGCACGCTGCCGATCGATAGCCTGATCCGTCGTCTTGATCTTTATCCGTTGTCCCAGTCTTCTGTGCAGGCTTTGGACGATGAAACGCAGGCCGCTTTGCGGGCTTATTCGGACGGTGTGAACGCTTGGATTAATCAGGTGAACGCAGGCGCTCGTGGGCGCGGCGCACCAGAAATGTGGATGTTCAACCACGCCATCGCGCCTTGGCAACCTGCCGATTCCGTTTCGATTATCAAACTTATGGCCGTCCAGTTAAGCAGTCATCTCGAAGAAGAAGTACTACGCGCGCGTACCTCTCTGCTTTTGAATAATGATGAACGGTTGAATGACATTCTACCGCTTACACCGGGGTCTGGTCTTGCGGCGTTGCCGAATTACGCAAGCCTGATGCCGAATGTTCCGTCCTTTACCCCGAACACGCGTATGGCGTTTGACCCGATGTCGCCAGTTGTGCCGCGCAATCTTGCGGGTGCATCAAATGCTTGGGCAGCAGGTGTGAACCGCTCTGCCACGGGGTCGACCTTGTTGGCCAATGACCCACATCTTGGCCTGACGGCTCCGTCGATCTGGTATCTGGCACGCTTGGAACTGTCCGAGGGCGGTGTCATCGGCGGCACCATCCCCGGTGTTCCCGTTGTGATGCTTGGCCGCTCATCGAACCTTGGTTGGGGAATCACGTCCAGTTATCTCGATGATCAGGATATCTACATCGAAGAAGTGAACCCCAGCGACGCCAGCCAATACCGCACCCCTGACGGTTGGGCGTCTTTTGAAACGCGTGACAGTATTATCCGGATCAAAGACGCGCCATCGGTCACGTTGCAACTGCAATGGACAGTCAACGGCCCTGTTCTTCCGCCCAGCCAGTATGACCTCGCCTCGATCCGCCCTGCTGGGCATGTGACGGCATTGGGTTGGACTGCGCTTTCTGGCGAAGACACAACCATTCAGGCTGCGATGGCCCTGATGCGCGCTCGCAATGTCGAAGCAGGTATCGCGGCCGCAGAAGATTACGTCGCGCCCAGCCAGATGCTAACGCTGGCGGATCGCAATTCGGTCGGCCTAAAACTGATCGGGCATGTGCCAAACCGCAGCCCAGATCACGTGACACAAGGGCGTTTGCCGCACTTTGGTTATTTGCCGCAAAATCGCTGGGACGGACGACGACCTTATGACACCAACCCTGAGTGGATTGATCCAACAGGTGGCATTGTCGGCAACACCAACAACAAAGTCGTGCAAGAACCGTTTCCGGCACACGTCAGTTTCATGTGGGGCGACAGCCAGCGGGTCAATCGCTGGCGGTTGCTGATGCAGGCCCGCGAAGTCCACACCCGCGACAGTTTCATTGAGGCTCAGTTAGACACCGTAAGTTACACAGCGCGGTCTATTCTGCCGCTAATCGGCGCTGACCTTTGGTTTACGGGCGAAGCAGCGCCAGATGGCACGCCAGAACGCTTGCGTCAGGATGCGCTCGCCCTATTGGGCGAATGGAACGGTGAGATGAACGAACACCTACCCGAACCGTTGCTGTATTCTGCTTGGATGCGTGCATTGCAGGATCGATTGATCCGCGATGAACTGGGACCGTTGTCGCGTGAATTCACCCATGTTGAGCCGTTGTTTATTGAACGGGTGTTCCGCAATACGGATGGTGCTGCTGTGTGGTGTGATGTTCTGCAATCCGCACCAACCGAGACCTGTAGCGACATTGCACGTATCGCGCTGGATGATGCCTTGATCTGGGTGGCCGAGAACCACAGTGATGCGCTAGAATCCCTGCGCTGGGGCGATGCCCATGAGGCCACACATGATCACGCAGTCCTTGGAGAAGCGCCTGTGCTACATTGGTTTGTCAACATTCGTCAATCAACGTCAGGCGGCGACAACACCTTGATGCGTGGTCGTACCAGCGGCGACGGAGAGCATCCGTTCCAGAACGTTCATGCCGCAGCCTACCGAGGCGTTTATGATTTCGCGGACCCTGACAGTTCGGTATTTATCACGTCGACTGGTCAGTCAGGGCATTTCTTGTCGCGCCACTATGACGACCTTGGGGATCTGTGGCGGCGTGGGGAGTATATCCCGATGTCGTTGGATCCCGCTTTGGCGCGCGGGGGTGCTGTTGGCATTACGGTCTTGCAGCCAGCGCAATAGAGTTGGGGGCTAGCCCCCAGACCCCCAAGGTACTGAAGTTGTCAGGCGTCGTTGAAAGCGTCCGGGAACTGCTTTTCGAATTTCGCCTGCTGGACTGGTGTCCAACGAATATCCAATGTCCAACCTGTGTCGGTCTGCTTTTCGGATTGAATAACGGCCTCGCGCTGTAGCCAGCTTTGTGCGCCGCCTTGGGCCCAATCCAGTGTCAGGGTGACCTCGCGGGTTTGGCCCTTGAGTTGGTTTGCAACTTCTTCAAGAAGAGCATCAAGCCCCTGCCCTGTAACAGCTGAAATCGGGAAGGTCGTATCGTCTGATCCCTTGGTGGCACGCAGGTAGTTGGCGTCTTCTTCGGGCAAAAGATCGATTTTGTTTAAAACCTCGATCATCGGCACATCGGGGTCAACTTTGAGCTGTTGAAGCGTTGCTTTAACGGACCGGTTCTGTGCGTCCGTCTGCGCATGGCTAATATCGCGCACATGCAAGATGACATCAGCCTCGAGAACTTCTTCAAGCGTGGCGCTAAAGGCCGCAACAAGCTGTGTTGGCAGCTCAGAGATAAATCCAACCGTATCCGATAGGATGACTTCGTCACCACTTTCGAGTTCCACGCGACGCATTGTTGGATCCAGTGTGGCGAACAACATGTCCTTGGCCATGACGTCAGCGCCAGTCAAACGGTTGAATAGCGTGGATTTACCGGCGTTCGTATAGCCAACCAAAGCAACAATCGGGAATGGCACCTTTGCGCGCGCCTTACGGTGCAGCTCTCGGGTTTTAACCACTTTCTCGAGGGATTTCTTCAGGCGGTTCAGTTGTAGATCAATGGCCCGTCTATCGGCCTCAATCTGGGTTTCACCGGGACCACCCACAAATCCAAGACCACCACGCTGGCGTTCAAGGTGGGTCCAAGCCCGCACCAGACGTGTCCGCTGATAGGACAATGCGGCCATTTCTACCTGCAGTACACCTTCACGGGTGCGCGCACGGTCGCTAAAAATCTCGAGGATCAAGCCCGTGCGATCGAGGAGCTTTACGCCCCACTCTTTTTCCAGATTTCGCTGCTGTACGGGGCTAACAGGCCCGTCGATCAGAACAAGGCCAGCCTCGGTCTCTTCGAGCCAGTCGCCAATTTCCTTAATCTTTCCTTTGCCAAAAAGCATCCCTGGATGGACTTTAGGCAATCTAATGACTTCTGCCCCGACGACGTCCAATTCCGGCAAGGCATGCGCAAGCGATACCCCTTCATCAAGGGCCGCTTGAGCGTCTCGGCGCATGTGGTCGGACTTAATCTCGGGGTGCAGAACGAAGGCCCGCGTCGCGGACCGCTCCTCACCCATGATTAGGCTTCTTCGCCGTCATAAAGACTGATCGGTGTTGATGGCATGATTGTGCTAATCGCGGATTTATACACCAATTGGCTTTGACCATCGCGGCGCAACAATACACAAAAGCTGTCAAACCATGTGATGACGCCTTGCAGTTTCACACCGTTGATTAGAAAGATCGTGACCGGAACTTTCGCTTTTCGCACATTGTTTAGAAATGCGTCTTGCAGGTTTGCTTTGTCTGAGGCCATTTTATTCCCCGTCCCTTATTGTTCTTGTGGCTGACGTTGCAGCCATTTTTCATCCATCCTTTCGCACTATGTCGCGATGGCTTCTGAACATCCACCCCCAAAAATAAGGATGCTATGGCAGTGTGTCAGCGACGCCAGAACCCTGGATTCAGCAATGCGATGATTGCGAGCGCCTCTAAACGGCCCAAAACCATAGCAAAGGCCAGCACCGCTTTGGCAAAGTCAGGCAAGCCCGCATAGGAAATTGGCGTCTCGCCAGCGATGGCGGCCAAGGGCCCAGTGGTCGACAAAGCGGCAACCGCGAGAACCATAGCAGTTTCGAATTGCACGCCAGACAAGGCCAGCAGAACCATCACCGCTGCAATTGAGATGGTGAACAACATAAAGAAGATCCACGCGATTTGCGCCCCGTGACGGCGAATTTGGCGGGCTTCGGCGCCCGCGCCACCAACCGATGACGGGTGCACCAGCCGTTCAATTTCGCGTTGGCCATGCTTCCAAAGAGCATAGACCCGCAACAGTTTGATCCCGCCTGCTGTTGTGGCCACTCCGCCGCCGATCAGCGATAGCCCGACTAACATCAACCCCGGTGATCCAAGGCCAGACCAATTGCGCGTCGCCGACCAATCGGCGGATTCAAAGCCCGTCGTGGTGAGGAAGCTGGTTATTGTGAACAGCGCACCCCAAACGGCGCGGGCGGCTTGCTGTGCGCTGTTGATGGCGTCGGACTCAAAGGCGATCAGTGCGTGGCGAACGAATAGAACTAGTGTCAAAAGGCTAATCAGGCTTAGGGCCATCCGGAATTCGCTGTCTTTATGGAGGGGCCTCATTTCGAGGCCCGACAACCCGCGAGAGAAAGAGACACGCGACAAAGCAAAGACCATGAAAACTAAGATCACGAACTCTCCCGCGAACCCAGCCGGAGAAAAGATAACACCCCCGACGGGTGAAATGCCGGACGTCGCCAACACGGACATTGCATGACACAAGGCAACAAACGGCACTTCTCCTGTGGCGGTCAACATCAGCCAGACCATCAAAGTTAACGCAGTATAGAGTGGCACCAGTTTTGCCCCGAAACGGATCAAGCGTTCTGATGGGTCAGAGACCCGCCCGATTTGCGCATAGGTGCGATCGCCCGTCCCCATCGCACGGACTTCGAAACCGCCGATGTTCAATGGAGCAAGGATCGAGATCGCCGCGATCCAGATCAGCAAACCGCCCAGCCATCCCAAAAAAGCACGCCATAAATGCACCGATGGTGGCAGATCCCGCGGGCTGTCATAAAGGGTCGCCCCCGTCGTTGTGATCGACGAAACCGTTTCAAACCAGGCCTCAAAGAACGTCATTTGCGGCACGGCTTCATACATGGGCACGGCCAGCATGATTGGCAGAACCAGAAAGGCGGCCAAAAGGGACATTAAATACCCGCGAGAGCGGTGTCCTTGGGTATAGTTTGCCGTCGCCAGAGTTATGAACAAGGCCAAAACAAAGAACAAAACCGATGAATGTAAGAACGCCCGCCCGACGGTGTCATCGTCAATCACGAACGCATGGATAGATGGCACCAGCATCGCCAGCGCGCCGATCCCCATAAGGACAACGGAAAACGGTCGCCTGAACAGCGCCTTAATCATGGGACACCTGCCCGCGCACGGCCATTAGAAAAAGTCGATGGACACTTGTAGAAGTGCCTCGACCTCGGCCACTTGGCTGGCCATGGCAAAGATTGCGACAACATCGCCTTCGTCAATGCGCAGGTCACCCCGTGGCTTGTGCATCTTGCCTGCTTTTAAAACACCGCCAAGCAGAACGCCTTCTGGAAAGTCGATGTCGCGCAAACGTTTGCCCGCAATCGGACTTGTGGTGAGAACCTGTGCTTCGATCACCTCAGCTTCGGCATCACCGACGGAATAGACAGCGCGAACGCGTCCGTGGCGGATGTGACGCAGGATTGAGCTCACGGTGGTTGCTCGCGGGTTGATATAGGCATCGATATCCAGCGGTCCCATCAGTGGGACCAGCGTTGGATCATTGGTCAGACAAATCGCCATAGGGCAACCCAAGCCCTTAGCGCGCACGGCGGCCAAAAGGTTGGTTTTATCGTCATCGGTTACGCACAACACCGCATCGGCGCTGCTGATGTTGGCTTCTTCCAGCAACCGAGAATCCAGCCCGTCGCCATTCAGTACAATCGTCCGTTCCAAGGCGTCCGCGGCATGTTCCGCGATTTCGCGGTTGCGTTCGATTACGCGTACCCGAACCCGTTCTGTTCGGGCTTCAAGGGCGCGGGCCACGGCTAGGCCCACGTTCCCGCCGCCGATCACAACAACCCGTTCCAACGTGCCTTGTGTCTTACCGAAAATCTCTAGGGTGCGGGCCATGTCGCTGTTTTCGGTCATGACGTAGCATTCATCACCGGCGAAAATCTGATCGTTTGCGCTTGGAACGAACAGCGCTCCGTTGCGCCGAATGCTAATAACCACGGCCTTAAGGGTCGAGAATAGGTCGCTTAGCTGGCGCAACGGCGTATTGATGACAGGGCAATCTTCATCAATCGAGATTCCCAGCAATTGGGCCTGACCTTCTAGAAACCGTTCTGTGTCAAAAGCCGCAGGCGCCGCCAAACGTTGCAACGCCGCTTCGGCGACTTCCATTTCCGGCGAAATCACAACATCAATCGGTAGGTGGTCGCGCCTATAAAGGTCGGAATAAATCGCGTTCAAATAGCTCTGGCCACGAAGACGTGCGATTTTGCGCTGCACAGCAAAGACCGAGTGCGCCACCTGACAGGTCACCATGTTGACCTCATCGGAATGGGTTGCCGCAATGATCATATCAGCATCGTTTGCGCCAGCGCGTTCCAGAATGTCTGGATAACTCGCAAAACCAGCGATGCCTTGCACATCCAACGTATCCGTCGCACGGGCGACGAGTTCGGGGTTGTTGTCAACGACGGTGACGTCGTTTCGCTCCGACGCGAGGTGACGGGCGATTTGCCACCCCACCTGACCTGCCCCGCAAATGATGACCTTCATGGGTTACCCTTGAATGGTTGCGATTGGATTGTGGTGACAGAACAGGTCACGACGGTCAACTCTGGTTATGCTTCTGCGTCGTCTTCAATATAGGCAACACGTGCACCCGCCTTATTGGACGTAACAACCCCTAAGGTCTTGAGTTTACGATGCAAAGCAGACCGTTCCATCCCGACAAAGCTGGCTGTACGGCTGATATTTCCGCCAAAACGGTTGATCTGTGTCAGCAAGTATTCCCGTTCAAACAGCTCTCGTGCTTCGCGAAGTGGCAAAGTCGCAAGGCTGCCAGACAGCAACACGCGGCCTTCCTCGGACGGACCTTCGTTCTGATTTGGTAGCTCTTTGGCCTCGATCGGGCCGGTTCCGTCGCCAAGGATCAAAACCCTTTCCATCACATTCTTTAACTGGCGGGCATTGCCGGGCCATTGCATCGTTTGCAGCAAGGCGTCGGCCTCATCGCTAATCTCTCTGGCGATCAGTCCCTGAGAGGCATTCAGCTCGGAAATGAAATGCGCAGCAAGCAAAGGAATGTCCTCTCGGCGTTCTTCAAGGCTCGGAACATGGATCGGCACGACGTTAAGGCGGTGATACAGTTCTTGGCGAAAACGGTCTGCTTCAATTTCGACTTGCAAGTCTTTGTTAGTGCTTGAAATAACGCGTACATCTACCTGTACCTTATCCACTCCCCCAACGCGTTGGAACTTCTGGTCAACCAAGACGCGCAGCAGTTTTGTCTGGGTGCCGAGTGGCATATCCGCGACTCCGTCGAAGTATATTACCCCTCCGTTGGCCTCTTCCAACAGACCGCGCTCAACACCGCGTCCTTCGGTTTCACGCCCGAACAGGGTTTCTTCCATGCTGTCTGGTTCGATCGACGCACAATTCACGGAAACAAACGGCATATCCGCGCGGTCGGAATTGATGTGAATGTAGCGTGCGGCCGTCTCTTTGCCCGCGCCACCTTCACCCGAAAGCATAACCCGACCATTTGACTTGGTGACCTTTTCCAACTGGCTGATCAGTGTGCGAAACGCAGCACTTTCACCCAACATTTCGGAGGGTGCAACATCCGTGCGTTTCAATTCGATGTTTTCCCGACGCAAACGGCTGGTTTCCATGGCGCGGCGAATAACGACCATTAACTGGTCAATATTGAACGGTTTTTCGATAAAGTCGTAGGCACCTTGTTTAATCGCGGCGACGGCGATCTCGATGTTACCGTGGCCGGAAATGATGACGACTGGCACTTCTGGGTGATCCCGTTTGACTTGCTTGAGAATGTCGATCCCGTCCATCCGGCTGTCCTTCAGCCAGATATCAAGGATCATCAGCGCAGGCGTTTCCTGTTCGATCTGAGCCATGCACTCATCCGACGTACCAGCCAAACGCGTGCTAAAACCCTCGTCTTTCAAGATGTCCGAAATCAATTCGCGAATGTCGCGTTCATCGTCGGTAATCAGAATATCGCCCATAACAGTGGTCCTCATGCAGTTTCTTTTATCGGCTGCGTTGTGGCAGCCTGGATTGGAAGTGTGATGACAGCCATCGCGCCGAAACGCGTGCCACCATCAAAGACGGGCGCATCCGTTAACGTCAGCGTTCCGCTATGTTCATCTATGATTTTCTTTACGATTGGCAGGCCGAGCCCCGTGCCCTTGTCACGCGTCGTGACATAGGGTTCAAACAGCTTGGCGCGGTCTTCTGGTAGGCCGATCCCATTGTCCGCAATGGTAATTTCGGCAACATCATTTCGCAGCGACATTGCGATCTTGATCTGCGGCGTGATGTTGAGGTCAGGCTCTTTTTCTCGCAAGCTTTCAATTGCTTCGCCTGCGTTCTTAATCAGGTTCGTCAGCGCCTGAGACATCATCGTGCTGTCCAGATCCGCCCAAACCTCACCCGTAGGGATATCGCTACTGAACGTCACATCTGGCTGACCCGCATCTTGCAGAGTCACTGCATCGCGCAGAATATTTGCCAGATCATGGACGTGACGGTCAGGTTCCGGCATCCGCGCGAACTTGGAAAACTCATCGACAATGCGGCGTAAGTCATTGGTTTGGCGTACGATAACGTCTGTAAGTTGCTCAAGGTCACCCGGAACCTCGACTTCCTTACTAAACTTGCGCTTAATCCGCTCGGCCGACAGTTGGATCGGGGTTAGTGGGTTCTTGATTTCGTGGGCGATCCGACGTGCAACATCGCCCCAGGCCGCCATACGCTGTGCTGACACCAGATCGGTCACGTCCTCAAAGGCAACAACATAGCCTTCCAGAGAGTCATCCTCGCGCGAGCGGTGGGACATGCGCACCAAGAGGCTCTCTTGTTTCCCGCCACGAACAAGGTTTACCTGTCCCTGCACCACAGATTTGCCTTCTGACGTCATCTCATCAAACAGCGCTGCGAACTCGGGAACGGCGACTGACAAGGCTGTCTGTGTGCCCCCATCCACCTCAAGCAAACGCCCTGCCGAGCGGTTTACAAACGTTACACGCCCTTCTTCGTCCAGACCAACCACGCCTGACGGAACCGAAGACAAAACGGAATCAAACAAGCGCCTGCGCCGTTCAATCTGTCGTGTGTTGTCCAACAGTTCTTCGCGTTGCGTGCTTAACTGTTCGGTCATTTGGTTAAAATAACGCCCCAGTTGCGCAATCTCATCTTCGCCGTCTTCTTCCCGGACGCGCACGGTCAAATCACCGGAACCAACCCGCTGGGATGCGCCAACCAAACGTCCGATGGGACGTGACAAGCGTTCCGCAAACCAAAGACCCACCCAGACGGCAGCAATGATAAGGATCAGCGCGAAACCCAAGTAAATTAGACCAAACTCGAACAGGACCCGACCGCGTTCGTCCTCCAGTTGGCCGTAGAGCACCACGGTTTCTTGAGTGTTGTCCAACAAAGCCAAAATTTCGCCATCGACTTCACGCGTGACGTAAAGATACTTCTCGTTAAAGGCTTCTAGCGGGATCAAAGCGCGGAATTCGTTGTTGGAATAGTCCTCGATAATGAGCATGCCGATCTGGCGGGCTTCTGTAAGTTGTTCCAGCTCGGGGCGCTCAAAGTAGAACTCGTAGGACTGCTCCCCCCTCGCCCAAATTTCGCCAGCGGAATCCAGAACAAACACTTCTGTCAGCCCACGCTCGATTTGGGGCTGGACCCGAGCAAGCGCCTGTCGGACTTCGCCACTTTGCATGAAGAATGTCTGTAGACGTTCGGTGTTTAAAAATCCGGCCAGTGCAATGCCGTCGCGGGCAACTTCTTGGCGGTGTTCTTCTTCGTAGGCTTGGGCGGCGGACAGAGAATTGCCTAAAACATTGCGAACCCGTTCAGAAAACCATCCCTCAAGCCCGATATTGATGGTCAAAACAGCAAAGACCGCAACGGCCACGGTTGGGATCAATGCCAAAAGGCCGAACACTCCGGTCAATCGTAGGTGCAACCTTGAACCCGCGGACTTGTTGCGTCGCGCCGCGATCATGGCAACCACGCGTGAGGCAACCAAGGCAGCAATAATCAAAACGTAAATAATATCGGCCAGCAAAATCAGCCGTAGAACGTCTGTGCGGCCTGTCTGGTCAAGCGGACGCAGAGCCGTGATCGTCAGGATCACCAGAACAGGTGCCAACGCCACCAGCAACACAGTAGAAGCGTTGCGAACGCTGCTCTTGCGGCGCCAGCGCGAAAACGCCAGCATTGCTGTACCAATAAGGGATCGCTGCACGCGAAAAGCCCCACTTCCTAGGGGCTTATTAGGTGCTATTTAGCACCCCTTCGCCCACCGCCTGTTGATGTGATCCTGCCCTGAACCCAAGAGTGGGGCCAGAGGGTCACGGTTATGTTGCCCTTTTACATCATTTTGCGGCGGCGTGTCACGTGGATATCCAGCTCTGTGATCTTTTTTCTCAAGGTATTGCGGTTGATGCCAAGAAGCTCGGCACATTTAGCTTGGTTGCCGGAGGTCGCATCTAACGCGATTTCAAGCAATGGCGCTTCAACCTCGCGCAGAATGCGCTGGTAAAGGCCGGCTGGCGGAAGGGTTCCGCCGTGCAGATCAAAGTAGCGTTTCAGGTGCTGGGCAACTGAGCCTGACAGCTTTTCAGATGATCCAGTTTGCAACGGTTCGATCGCGGGTTGCGAACCAAGAACTTGTTCCACTTCGGGGCGATGAATTTCGGCGTTGCTGGACGTCACAACCAAACGGTGCACTACGTTTTCAAGTTGGCGGACGTTTCCTGGCCAAGTGTAGGCCCGCATTAGATCAATGGCACTGCTGCCCAATTGACGTGGCGGTGTGCCCTGCTGTTCAGCGCGTGCCAAGAAGTGTTGCGCCAAAAGCGGGATGTCATCGACGCGATCGCGCAACGGCGGCATCGACACTGTTACCCCTGCAAGGCGGTAATAGAGGTCTTCGCGCAATGTGCCATCCTCAAGCGCCTGCATCAGGTCATTGCGAGATGTGGCCATGATACGTGGCGCAGTTTCGCCCAAGGCATCTAACATGCGCACGATACGCGCTTGCATTGCTTCGGGTAAGTCAGAGACTTCGTCAAAAACCAAGCTGCCGCCCTTAGCGCGCGACAGCAGCGCCTGTGGGCCATCCATGCCTTCTAAGTCGGCGGCGTTCGCCACGACATAAGGTTGTGTGCGACGATCAGAAAAATCGTGAATGGCTTTGGCGATTAGGCTCTTGCCCGTGCCGCTTTCCCCTGTCACCAAAACGGACAAGGGTGTGTTCATCACACGCGCGACCAGTCGGTACAGCGACTGCATCGCGGGCGTGCGCCCGACAAGCGGCAGATCGTCAGGTTCCGCGTCATTCACCAAGGCCGCAGGTGTGCGGCGCGGTTTCATCTCAAGGCCACGCGCCGCCCGTTTCATCAAATCCGGTAAATCGAACGGTTTGGGCAGGTAGTCATAGGCATCGGCTTCAGCGGCTTTAATTGCTGTCATGATAGTGTTCTGCGCGGAAATCACGATCACAGGCAGGTCAGGCCGGATGGCGGAAATCTGTGGTAGTTGTTCAAGACCATTCCCGTCGGGCATTACAACGTCAGAGATCACAAGGTCACCCTTGCCTTCTTCGACCCAACGCATAAGCGTCACCAAGCTAGACGTCGCATGGACTTTACAGCCTGCCCGCGTCAACGCTTGTGTTAGAACGGTGCGGATTGTGCGGTCATCATCCGCGACGAGTACTGTGCCATCCATCTAGTTCTCTCCTTGGTAATCTTTTGGAACGACGGGCAACGATACCCGAAAAACTGTGCGACCGGGGACGGAGGAAACGGTGATCATGCCACCCACATCCGCCACCAGTTTGCCGACCAACGCCAACCCGAGCCCGGTGCCGTTCTCTTTGCCGGACACGAAGGGCTCGAACACATCCGCCGCAATGTCGGGCGGCAATCCAGGGCCATCGTCAATGATCTCAATCTGAAGAGGCAGCCGCGCAGACGCGCCAGTGCCGCCCTTTACCCGCAAAGACGGGTCGTAAAACGTATGAAGCGTGATCGATCCACCCGCTGAACCCGCTTCAGATGCGTTCTTCAGAAGGTTCAAAAGCACTTGTAGCAGCTGGTCAGCGTCTACCAAAGCAGGAGGCAGGGACGGATCATACTGTTCGATCATCATCATGTGAGCACCGAACCCGACAGACGCAGATTGTCGCGCGCGATCAAGGGCATCATGAATGTTCACTGGGGCAAGGTTTGGCGCCTGAAGGTTTCCAAACTGTTCGACCTGTTCCAGCAGGCTTACGATACGGCGGGATTCTTCTACGATCAGATCGGTCATTTCGCGATCTTCAGTCGACAGTGACATCGACAATAACTGTGCGGCACCTGTAATTCCCGCAAGTGGGTTCTTGATTTCGTGCGCCAGCATTTCGGCCATGCCGATTGCTGATCGTGCGGCCCGTGCGGACTGAGTTGATTTGTTAAGGCGGGCTGCTGTCTCTGTTGGTTCAAACAGCATCAGCATTTGATCGTCTTCGCCAACCATCGGCGCGAACTGGATGTTACACAGAACTGGCGGACGTTCACCGCTGCCCACATCAACGTCATTGACAGACAAAGACGAGCGGTTCGCAGACGCCCGTGCGTACGCGCCTTCTAGTGGAGCGTCGATCATCACTTTATCCCACAAGGACGCACCAAGAAGTGATTTTGTGGACAGGTTCAAAAAGCTCTCAGCGGCAGGGTTGCTGTCGGCGATTGTATCGTCTTTGTTCAGCAACAACGCTGGTACGGGTAAAGAGGTCCAAAGCGCATTCATGCTGCCAGTGCCTCCGGCAGAAGGTCGAAAACCTTCGCTGTGTCGCGTTCCGTAAGCACCGCTTTGCGAAGCGCAGGTTCTTGCGTGATCTGATCCATATACCAACCTAAGTGTTTTCTGGCGACTTTGCCGCCCAGTTCAGTTCCGTAAAATGAAAGCATCGCGTCGTAGTGTTGTAAGACCATGTCGATAAAACCCCGCCCGCTTGGAGCGTTTGGAATAGGGGCACCCGCCAGCTGCGCAGCCACCTGTGCCAAAATCCAAGGTCGCCCTTGCGCGCCGCGCCCGATCATCACGCCATCCGCACCAGACGCCGCCAATGCGGCGCGCGCTGTCTTGGCATCAACGATGTCGCCATTGGCGATCACTGGAATGCGCACCGCATCCTTAACCTTGGCGATGGCATTCCAATCGGCGTGGCCCTTATAAAACTGGCACCGTGTTCGCCCATGGATCACAATCCGTGCAATGCCCGCGTTTTCCGCGCGAACAGCCAGATCCGCCGCATTCAGCAGCGCATCGTCCCAACCCAGACGCGTTTTTAACGTGACCGGAATATCAACGGCATCAACCACGGCCTCAATCAGTGTCAATGCATGATCCAGGTCGCGCAGCAATGCTGAGCCCGAATAGCCATTCGTTACCTTTTTGGCCGGACAGCCCATGTTGATGTCGATCATTGCGGCCCCATTGGCTGCGACGTGACGGGCGGCCTCTGCCATCCAATAGGCGTCGCGCCCCGCAAGCTGCACGGCTGTTGCGGCTTGATCAAAACCAAGTTCTGCTTTCTCGCGCACGCCGGGCTTGGCTTGAACCATTTCCTGACTCGCTACCATTTCAGAGACAACCCAACCCGCACCGAATGACGCCACCAGTTGGCGAAACGGCAAATCCGTGATTCCGGCCAACGGCGCGAGCGCGACGGGGCTATCAGGATCAGGTAAGGGCATTTGTTGTGTCATGGGCATGAATTAGCGCGGCGATGGTAAGACCTCAAGGAAAGTGAGTTCAAATAATAGGCGGAAAACACCACTTGCACAATTTTTAAGCACTCACCCTTAATCCCTTCCCCATTTCCGCGTGACTGACTAGAACCACCCCAAGACACACAAAGGAATTTTCATGACAGTGGACGCCCTTATCGTTGCAGCAGGACGCGGAGCTCGCGCTGGCGGGCATGTCCCCAAGCAATGGCAGCTCATTGCCGGGAAAACTGTTGTGGAACACACGCTTGCGGTATTTGAAAGCCATCCGCGCGTTGGCCGCATAATCCTAGTGGTGTCGGCCGATGATCTTGAACATGTCGCCGCTTTGGGCCTCGAGAACCGCGCCCAGATCGTCATTGGTGGCGCGGAACGCTCGCTTTCTGTCCTCGCGGGATTGGCCGAAGCGCAAGCAGATATCGTGTTGGTGCATGACGCTGCGCGGTGCTGCCTGCCTGCCAAAGTAATTGATCGCGTTTTGAACGCACTTGAAACCTCACCCGCTGCAGCGCCAGCTGTTCAAGTGTCTGATACTCTTTGGCGCGGCGAAGATGGGGTTGTGACAGGGCTTCAGGATCGCAATGGCCTTTATCGGGCACAAACCCCGCAAGGGTTTCACCTTGATGCGATCCGCACGGCCCACGTCAAATATGGGCAGGGTGCAACCGATGACGTTGAAGTCGCCCGTCGTGCGGGGCTTACTGTTGCAATCGTCGATGGCGATGAGCGTAACCTCAAAATAACAACACCCGCGGATTTTGACCGCGCCGCATCCCTTCTTTTGGAGCCACAAATGATCCCAGATATTCGAACCGGAAACGGTTTTGACGTTCACCGTTTCGGCGAGGGCGATCACGTGGTGCTCTGCGGCGTGAAAGTCCCACATGAGCGCGGTTTGCAAGGCCATTCAGACGCCGATGTGGGTATGCATACGGTAACGGACGCGATTTATGGCGCTTTGTGTCGTGGTGATATTGGCCAACATTTCCCACCCAGTGATCCCCAATGGAAAGGCGCAGAAAGCCATATTTTCCTGAGCCACGCGTGCGGCCTTGCCCGTGATATGGGATTTGAAATCACTCATATGGATTGCACTTTGATTTGCGAGTTCCCCAAGATCGGGCCAGTCGCACAGCCCATGCGCGCCCGCATGGCCGAGATAATGCAACTGGATATTGATCGTGTTAGCGTAAAGGCCACGACCTCGGAACGGCTCGGTTTTACTGGGCGCGGCGAAGGGATCGCTGCCATCGCAACCGTAACATTGGTGAAGACATGAAAGACACTTGGGCAAAAATCACAGCGACGGTGTTCTACGTCGGCTACATGAAACCTGCTCCGGGTACATGGGGGTCACTGGCCGCCCTGCCCTTAGCGTTGTTGATCTATTGGATCGGCGGCTTTTGGTTGTTCCTGATTGCTATCCCCGCAGGCTACATCAAGGGCTACATCGCGACGAAGTGGATGACTGAAGGTGCGGATAATCACGATCCGTCCGAAATTGTCATCGACGAAGTTATCGGACAGTGGATCGCGCTCCTTCCAGTGTTTTTCGGTGCGTACTGGGTGAATGCGGATGTCCTCGGCCTCTGGCCCGGTTGGGTTGCGGCGTTTGTGTTGTTTCGCCTGTTTGACATCACCAAACCCGGCCCCGTCGGTTGGGCGGATCGCAAAGACAATGCAACTGGTGTGATGTTGGATGATGTGATCGCTGGTGTGTTTGCAGCACTCTTTGTGGTTCTTTTGGCCATCATATGGCACGTGTTTTTGCTGTGAGCCTTGCACAAGAAATTGTTGAGCTCGCTATTGCCAAAAGCGTGATCCTAACCACGGCCGAAAGCTGTACCGGCGGCATGGTGAGTGCTGCACTCACCGATATTGCGGGCAGTTCCGCAATGTTTGAGCGCGGCTTTGTCACCTATTCCAACGCCGCTAAAGTTGAAATGCTGGGTGTTGAACCTCTGACATTGGATCAGGTCGGAGCTGTTTCTGAAGAGGTTGCGGCCCAAATGGCCCATGGTGCACGTCGCGCTGCGAAGGCGGACATCGCGGTATCGATCACAGGTATTGCTGGTCCGGGCCCGTCCGAGCACAAACCCGAGGGGCGCGTGTGTTTTGGTGTGGCAACAGCGGATGGTGTTCAGGCCGTAACGCATGACTTTGGTGCATTGGGCCGCGGCCAAGTCCGCGAGAATAGCGTCCAAACAGCGCTCGAGCTTTTGAATGCGGCGCTGATTCAGGATTGCTCATAAATTAGCCGTTAGCACCAAATCCCGCCTATTTACGCGGCATTTTTAATAAAGCGGCAAATTTAAGCAGCATGAGTCCTTCGCGCCCCTTTTTAAGGCAGTTCGTTTACGATTAACCGCCCCAAACGAAAAAGGGGAACGGAACAATGAACGCAGCGGACACCGCTTGGATACTCGTCGCAACAGCCTTGGTGCTGTTTATGACCCTGCCAGGGTTGGCTTTATTTTACGGTGGCCTTGTGCGCGCCCGCAACGTGCTGAGCGTATTCATGCAGTGTTTCGGAATTGCCTGCTTGATGTCAGTACTTTGGCTGGCCGTTGGGTACTCCATCGCGTTCGGCGACGGGAATGCCTACTGGGGCGGTCTCGGCAAGGCTTTCCTCAATGGTGTGACCGAAGACACTATGTCGGGCAACATCCCCGAAGTTCTTTTCTTCGCATTTCAGATGACCTTTGCGATCATCACACCAGCTCTGATTGTTGGTGCATATGTTGAACGTATCGGGTTTGCCTTTGTGATGACGTTCTCGGGACTGTGGATGCTGATTTGCTACGCGCCTGTTGCTCACTGGATCTGGGGCGGCGGTTTGTTGGCTGGCGAGGAATGGTCCTTGTTCCCGAATGGCGTTAACGATTTTGCCGGCGGCATCGTGGTTCACCAGACAGCAGGTCTTGCGGCTTTGATCGTTGCGTTTTTCTTGGGCGGTCGGTCTGACAAATCCAAGCCTCCTCATAATCCTGGTATGGTCATGATTGGTGCCGCGATGCTTTGGGTTGGTTGGTTCGGCTTTAACGGTGGGTCTGAATTGGCGGCCAACGGGTCTGCCGCAATGGCAATAACTGTCACGCATTTGTCTGCGGCGACTGCTTCCCTGACTTGGGTTCTTTGGGAACGTATTCGTTACGGTAAATCGTCCCTCGTGGGTCTGGTGACAGGTACGATTGCGGGCCTTGCTTCTATTACACCTGCTTCTGGTTCTGTTGGCCCAATCGAAGCACTGATCATCGGTGCTGTTGCTGGCGTCATGTGTCAGGAGCTGTGTTCCATCGTAAAGAACACGCTGAAGATCGACGATACGCTGGACGTTTTCGCGGTGCACGGTGTTGGCGGTATGTTCGGTATCATTATGCTGGCTGTCTTTGGCCACGCGGGCTGGACGGAACAGCTTGGCGGTTTGGCAGTTGTCGGTGTTTGGACAGTTGTCACAACGGTTGCGATCGTTCTGGTCGTCAAGGCGATCTTCCCGATCCGCGTCAGCCAAGAAGACGAACACACAGGCCTCGACCTGTCGTCCCACGGCGAACGCGCCTACGACATGAGCAGCTAATTCAATCTGCTAACAACACAAAGGGCGCCCTAACCGGCGCCCTTTTTCGTTCTTGGCTTCGCTTATGGCCGAGTGTGGTGCCAGATTTCGGCGTCCGGTTCATGAGCCGCGCGTGTTCCGTCTGTGCTGGCACCAAGCCGTTTTGCCACCGCTTGTGAGCGGGAGTTGTCGCAATCGATGTAGCTGTACAGTCGATCAAGACCTAGATCCCCATAGGCCCATGTCTTGACCGCCGTTGCGGCTTCGGTGGCAAACCCTTTGCCTTCGGCACCTTCAAACAGATGCCAAGCCAATTCAACGTCCGGCCAGTCGACATGTTTGAGTAACCCCACGCGGCCAACGGGTTCATCTGTCGCTTTGTCCACAACAATGAAGAACCCAAACCCGTGCCACTGCCAGTGGCCGATACCGGCAATAAAGCCAAACCATGCTTGTTGCGCCGTACCGGTTTCGCCCTGTGCGGCCAGCGACGGGGCGCTGGTCATGAAGCGGGTAAAAGCTGGCAGATCACTCCGTTCGGGCCCTCGTAGGGTCAACCGTTCGCTTGTTAACGTCGGGGCCGTTGTGAGGGATTGCATGGCGCGCCTTTCAGTACTGGTCCTCTTAACCGTAGAGTTCTTTGGCGCGGGTTTCAAAGGCGCGCACGATGGTTTGCATCGCTTGATTAAAGAACATGCCAGCGGCGCCTTGCAAAAGTTTATTCTTGAATTCGAAGTCTACTTCAAAGTGAACGTCGCAACCGCCTTCTACATCTTCAAATCGCCACGTGCTTTCTAGAAACTTGAACGGGCCGTCGATGTAGGCGGTCTCTATCTTACGCTCTGCAGGCCAAAGCACGACACGACTGCCGAACTTTTCGCGAAAGACCTTAAAGCTGACCACAAGGTCGGCCAACATCACCTCGTGGTCGCCCTCATCATTGCGCGATCTTATGCGGGCAGCGGCGGTCCATGGCAGGAACTTTGGATAATTCGCCACGTCCCCGACGAGGTCATACATTTGCGCCGCTGAGTACGGCAGGTGTTTGGTTTCAGAATGGGCAGGCATTGGTCGCTTTCACGGGTGACATTGTTGAACCATGTCGTATGGTTTGTGCGGAATTTCAAGCAATTGCACAAGGTCCGGCCCGAATGACGCAAGCAAACGACACCGCCCCCGCATCTCCGCCATATGTGATTGACGTGATGATCTCTGCTAAATCGATCGCAGCAAGGATCGAAGATCTGGCAAAAACCATTCAGAGTGAATTCAAAGACACCGATAAGCTTGTTGTGGTTGGCCTGTTGCGCGGATCATTTGTGTTTATTGCGGACCTCGTTCGCGAGCTGGACCTTCCGGTCGAGGTCGATTTTCTTGAGGCTAGCAGCTACGGCGACGGCATGGAAAGTTCGCGTGAAGTGCGTATTCTCAAGGACTTGCGCGGCCAGATCGAAGGGCGCGATGTGTTGGTTGTCGAAGACATCGTCGACACCGGCCATACGTTGCATCAAGTGATTGATATGCTCAACACCCGAAAACCTGCGCGGCTTCGCTCTATTGCGCTTCTCGATAAACCATCACGCCGCGAGGTCGACATGAAAGCCGATTGGACCGGCTTTGAAATCCCTGATGAATTCGTTGTCGGTTATGGAATCGACTATGCGCAGCGAAATCGGAATCTGCCATTTATCGGTAAAGTACGGTTTACCTAGTCACATCGATTGTGCGTAATTGCACATAAAGTTGAATTTGAAACCTACCCTTCCATGTTACCGTTCTCATGATTATTCACTTTTATGGAGGCCCAATTATGAAATCCCTTTCTCTTCTTGCTGGCACCGCTGTTCTTGCGGTTGCCACGATCGCAACCGCACACGCTGACGAAGATATGCATCCTACTGTTGTTGCGCGGCACGCTCAAATGCAGCTTTACGCGTATAATGTTGGCATTCTGGGTGGAATGGCACAGGGCAAAATTGACTATGATGCCGAAGCGGCGCAAACGGCAGCCGACAATATGGTGGCCCTAACGTCAATGAACACGGCGAGCTTCTGGCCTGAAGGAACCGCCGAAGGCACCAAGGCCCAACCTGCTATTTGGGAAAACTTGGATGACTTCATGTCCAAAGGCGAAGACCTTGCGTTTGAGGCTCAAGGTATGGCCGACGTCGCGGGCAATGACCTCGCCAGCCTTCAGGGCGCGATGGGCAACCTTGGTGGCACCTGCTCCGCCTGTCACCGCGAATACCGCGCACGGTAATGCGTAAAAGAGCCTTCGTCTTAGCTGTTGGCGTAGTTGGGGCGGCTGTTGCGTTTTACGTAACGGCCCCTCAAGACCTTGACCCAAGAGTCCTGACGGATGCCCCGTTTGAAAGTGACCCCGCACGCGGTGAACTGGTGATGGCCGCAGCAGGCTGTGCATCGTGTCACAGTGCTGAAGGCAGTGACGCTTTGGCCGGGGGTAAAGCCTTTGTCAGTGATTTCGGAACCTTCTATGCGCCCAACATTTCGACCGACCCAGATCATGGTATCGGGGGCTGGACGGATTATGAAATCGTCAACGCGATGATGGCTGGCGTGTCGCCAAACGGCGCACATTATTACCCCGCATTTCCCTACACGACCTATTCAAAGATGACTCCGCAAGACGCGGTGGATCTTATCGCCCATCTGCGGACCCTGCCCGCTGATGCGACCCCGTCGCGGGATCACGATGTCGGGTTTCCCTTTAACATCCGTCGCAGCCTTGGCGGTTGGAAGTTCTTGTTCGCAAGCGATGATTGGGTTGTCGCGGACGCCCCGACACCCGAAATCGAACGCGGCCGTTATCTGGTTGAAGCATTGGGCCACTGCGGCGAATGCCACACTCCGCGTAACATCCTAGGTGGTACGCAAACGGCTCAGTGGTTGCGCGGCGCGGCGAACCCATCTGGCGAGGGTCGCATCCCGTCTATCCATCCCGATGACCTTGGGTGGAGTGAACAGGACATCGCCATTTACCTCGACAGCGGTTTCACACCGGATTTTGATAGTGTGGGCGGTGAAATGGTGGACGTAGTTGAAAACACAGCACAACTGCCACCAGAAGACAGAGCCGCCATCGCGGCTTATCTGGTCGCGCTGCCTTAAAATCAGAAATTCAGTACCGTGAACGACACCGGCGCGTGGTCGGACATTGACGCGATCCATGCATCGCGTTGTGAGCCCGCTGGCAGTAAAGCCCAGCCCCCGACGTTTGCCTCATGCCCATTGGCGTCTGTTTCAATGGTCATGTTTTCGTCCACATAAACGTGATCCAAATCGCTATCGGGATAACTGCTGCCAGTGCCGTTAGAAAACGTATGTGGGTGGCTTTTTACTAACGGGCGCAACCCAACGCGGGCAAATCTTTTGTTGAGTCTTATGATTTCGGCGTCGGCATCAAGATCACCATCCGAATCCGTCAAAACCATCCCCATCGTGTTTAAATCGCCCAGAACGACCATACCGCCCGACGCATCCCCTTGTGCGACGGCGATCTTGTTGATGACCTTCTTTAGGCTGCTAACCTTTTCAAACATCGATACTCTCAGCCCCCAGCCCTTTGGGTCGCTGCCGGATTTGAAGTGTCCAAACAGGATTGGAAGATGTTTGCCGGTATCAGACGTAATGGTCAAAAGCGCCGCGGGCCGTAGATCAAGGTTGTTCTCTTTGAACTCCCCTTTCTGCGTGATGAATGCACGCAATGTCTTTTTGAACCCGATGAGAATTTCCTGAACTTGCCGCCCTTCGGTCAGCATAAAGGTATAGTCCGTCATTCTCTGGGCGATAATGTTAAAACTCTCCGCGCCTTCAACTTCAAGCAAGCCAAAGACATCGGGGTCTTGTGCCTCAAGCTCTGTAATTACGCGGTCAACGCGTCCGGCTTTTGCAGCCGTTTTGGTGCCGCTAAAATGTTCGACGTTCCATGTCAGTATTTTCAAATCCATAATCGCCTCCGTCCATAATGGGCAAAGGTTAGGCGATTAAGGCGGTTCAACCTAGGGTTAAGAGCCGTGCTTATCCATCCGCGCGGCGCGAAGTTTCGCGAAATCATCGCCAGCGTGGTAGCTGGATCGCGTCAGAGGCGTGGCAGAAACCATCAAGAAGCCCTTGTTATAAGCTGTCTTTTCATAGGTTTGGAATTCTTCAGGCGTCACGAAACGATCCACTTTGTGGTGTTTCGGTGTTGGCTGCAAATACTGACCGATGGTCAGGAAATCGATATCAGCCGCGCGCATGTCTTCCATTACTTGCGTCACACCTTGTTTGTCTTCGCCAAGGCCAACCATGATCCCAGATTTGGTGAACATCGTCGGATCGAGCTCTTTGACGCGCTGCAAAAGACGCAGGGAATGGAAATACCGCGCACCGGGGCGCACTTCTGGATAAAGCCCTGGAACGGTTTCAAGGTTGTGGTTGAAAACGTCAGGACGCGCTTCGACCACGATCTCAAGAACACTTGGATCACAGCGGATGAAGTCCGGCGTCAGAATTTCAATGGTGGTGTTCGGGGATTGGCGACGCACGGCACGGATGGTCTGCGCAAAATGTTCCGCGCCGCCATCTTCTACGTCATCGCGATCCACAGAGGTAATCACAACATGGTTCAGGCCCAATTTCTTAACGGCATCCGCAACACGGCCCGGTTCAAAAACGTCCAAGGCTTCTGGTGGCTTGCCGGTCGCAATGTTGCAAAAGGTGCAGGCCCGTGTGCAAACTTCGCCCATAATCATCATGGTCGCATGACCCTGAGACCAACATTCACCCACATTTGGACAACCTGCTTCTTCGCAGACTGTTGTCAGTTTGTGCTCGCGCATGATGTCGCGCGTGTCCATGTAGCCTTCGCTGACGGGGGCCTTAACACGGATCCAATCTGGCTTTTTGGGCTGCGGCGCATCTGGGCGCCGCTGCTTCTCAGGGTGACGTTGGGCCGGAATCTTCAGATCACGCGTGGTCATGTGGGTCTCCTCTTGCGACCTATCTAGGCCGTTTGAGAGGATTTGTCCAAGGGTCTCAATGCACTGGGTCGCGGGTTTGTGCGCTGTGCATATCGTGCAGCTTAGCCAATCTTTGGACCGAGCCCGCCGACACCTTCGTAATGTAAAACCAACCGCTGCAATGCGATCCGCAAAACGACCTTGCCAGACCGCGCAGCCCAACCCATTTGCTTTTCTGTCGTTTCAAGTCCTTCAAGCAAACAACAACACCGCAATGCGATCGCCGACAATCCAGGTCCCAGATACGAGAGTGCTTTTGCGACTTGATCCGCCGAGGGGTTTTTCAACCGCTCAATGGGTTCATGTGCCTCAATCTTGGCCAGCATGCTGTCCCAGTCCGGTGACGTGTCTGTACCCATAGAACGCCCGACCAAGGACAGCTCGTAGCCTTCTCGTAAACGTTCGGCCGCCTGAACCATACTTCGGTTGATGAAGGGATTGCCATCCAGATCTTTGCGCCGTGAAAGGGCAAGAACTGGGCTGTCTTGCGTGGCTGCGCGCACAGGAACCGGTTTTTCATCCCATGTTCCGACGCCTTTGGGCGCACCAGTAAAGCTGGCAGGTCCTTCGGCCATTTCACGGGCGTTGTTTTCGGACATGGCCGTAAGTTCGCGCAGTGCCACACGTCCCCCGGCAGTGATCCGGTAGCGCAAAACCCGCGTCGTTGTTTGGCCACTTGAAATCCACCCTCGCAACGCCAGTGTCGTCGCCGTTTGCATAGGAAGCTTGCTGCTGTGGTCTGGTTCACCTGTCGGATTGTCCTTTAGAACGACGCCTTGATCCATTCCTAACGCGATAGCCAAAAGTACATCCGGCGATGCAAGGCGGCGGAGCGCCTGCATCAATTCAAGAGAGGACGGCGTCAGGGCGTTTGGCCCCTCCTCCGCTAAAATCTTGATTGCCCGATCAACAAGTGGATCATCCCGTCTTTGTTCGACCTTGCGAACCTGACGCATGATTGTTGACGGATGACAGTTCTGCCCACGTGCCAGCACACGAATTGCCTGTCCCATTTCTGTATGAAAAATGTAATTGCGCACCTCAACAGGCACCCATGATGGGATCGCGCGGTTTGCGCGTCTGCTCTCGATCATTTTGTTTCCCAATTCCCTTGCCTAACGACTGCCCCGCCAAGCCCTGCAATCTTGGCGGGCAATTGTTTCCGTTTCGTTAATGTTATCCACAGGCGCATAGAATTGTTTCCAAAAGATAAACATTCTTTAACCTACCGTTCGCCGCGAGTTATACACACGCAACACTACTTTGGGTTGTGTCATTGTCGTGACATTGATCAAACTGGAGAGCCGCTATGGAAGATGTACTAACCCAGATTTCTCGCCTGAACCGACCGAAACTTTTGGTCAGCACAGCCCGACATGGGGTTGAGGACTACAACCGCGTTGTGCACCTACGACGCCTTTTAAAATGTGAAACCATTCCCGGTCCAAGTCAGGCCATCATGCGCTTAATGGATATCGAAGCGACGACAAATGATCACCGCTTGAATGACAGCGCCGAATATTCAATCGCACGCCACATTGAACTTATCGTAGCACTGATGTGCGAGGCGCAGATCCTTAAGAGGTCTAATGCAGAAAAACGAAGGGCCGCCATGACGGTCGTCTGACGGCCCTAAACGTATTTTTACATAAAGCTGTCTGGCATGGATGCCTTTTTCTCGTCGACATAGGCATTCAGTTTGATCAGGATTTCCGGATCCATCGGTGGGGCGACATAGGTGTCGATCAGTTTTGCAACCCGTTCAGAGGCAAGCGTTTGACTGTCGCGCGCGCCCTCTTCTTCCCATGTTTCAAACGGCTTGTAGTCAAACACTTCGGAGCGCCAGAAAGCCGTTTTGAAATTTGCTTGCGTGTGGGCACAGCCAAGATAGTGCCCACCCGGCCCGACTTCACGGATCGCATCCATGGCTTGGGCGTTCTCGTCGATCTCGACACCTTTGGCCATGTGGTGCAACGTGCCGAGCTGATCGGCATCCAGCACGAACTTTTCGAAGTCAGCGACAAGGCCGCCTTCAAGCCAGCCGCAGGCGTGCAGCATAAAGTTCACACCGGACAGCAGCCCCATATTCAGACTGTTTGACGTTTCATAGGCGGCTTGTGCATCTGGCAGTTTAGAACCGCAGAACGACCCGGCCGAGCGATAAGGTAACCCAAGACGGCGGGCCAATTGTCCTGCGCCGTTTGTGATATGTGCAGCCTCTGGCGTACCAAATGTCGGCGCACCCGAGTTCATGTCGATCGAGGTCACAAAGGTCCCGAAGATCACAGGCGCACCTGGGCGGATCAACTGGCTATAGGCCACGCCAGCCAGAACTTCCGCCAAGACTTGTGTCAAAGTCCCCATGACAGATACCGGCGCCATGGCCCCACCTACGATAAACGGGCTAATGATGCTGGCTTGGTTTGCTTCCGCGTAGACTTCCAACGCGCCCATCATTGTTTCATCAAACGTGAGCGGGCTGTTAATATTGATGAGCGACGTCATCACTGTGTTTTCGGCAACGAACTCTTTGCCAAACAGGATTTCGCACATCTCTACACTGTCACGTGCGCGGCTTGGTTCGGTAACGGACCCCATGAAGGGCTTATCGCTCAGCGTCATATGCGCCATCAACATATCAAGGTGGCGTTTGTTCACCGGAACATCTGTTGGTTCGCACACGGTGCCGCCTGAAAGGTGCAGCCACTTGGACATATAGCCGAGTTTTACGAACTTCTGGAAATCGGCAATCGTCGCGTAGCGCCTACCGCCATCGGCATCGCGCACAAACGGAGGGCCGTAGACTGGTGCCAGAACCAAATTCTTGCCGCCCACCTGAACGGATTTTTCGGGGTTTCGGGCGTGGTGGGTAAATTCGGAAGGCGCTGTTTCACAAAGTTTACGCGCCAATCCTTTTGGGATACGGACCCGTTCACCGTCTACCATTGCCCCAGCGGCCTTCCAGCGCTCAAGTGCCTTTGGGTTATCGACAAACGCGACACCGATTTCTTCAAGCACGGTTTCCGCATTGGCCTCGATGATATCCAAGGCCTCATCGCTCAACATTTCAAGGTTGGGGATATTGCGCACGATTGTCGGCGCAGTTTCAAAGCTTACCGCTGTACGTTCGGCGCGCCGTGCGGCACCGCCGCCACCACGTGCCCGTCGTCCGCGTGCTGGTGTTGCTGTCTCTGACATGATGATTACCCCGTAAGAATCCTGTTGATCCAAAAACTACACGGGCCAAGCGCCCGCTCGTCCCAAAGAAGCGGCCTATACGAGGCAAATGCGACATTCTACCTGTCGATTTTCGACACCCCGAATCCTTGCGTCCGCGCCGCTCGCGTTTTACGACGCATCATGGATATAATCGAACACGACCGCCTTCTTATCATCGACTTTGGTAGCCAAGTGACGCAGCTGATTGCGCGCCGCTTGCGCGAACAGAATGTCTATTGTGAAATTCACCCCTATCAGAACGTCACCGATGACGTTCTTGCACAGATCGCGCCTAAGGCTGTGATTCTTTCGGGTGGGCCAGATTCAGTCACACGCGAAGGCAGCCCAAGGGCCCCCGAAAGTCTTTGGACGATGGGCATCCCTGTTCTGGGCATCTGCTACGGTCAACAGACTATGATGCAGCAGCTCGGCGGCGAAGTGCACGGTGGCAAGAATACAGGTGGCGGCGGTACGGCAGAATTTGGTCGCGCTTACGTGACACCAACAGAGGATCGCATTGATCTACTGGCTGGCTGGTTCCTTGAGAAGAAAGAACAAGTTTGGATGAGCCACGGCGACCACGTTGCCAAACTCGCCCCCGGTTTTGAGGTTTATGGCACATCGCCTAACGCGCCTTACGCCATCACCGCTGATCTTGAACGCAATTTCTATGCTGTTCAGTTCCACCCCGAAGTGCACCACACCCCAAACGGGTCCACACTTTATGAAAACTTTGTCCGCTTGGCTGGGTTTTCTGGTGATTGGACGATGGCGGGCTACAAAGACGACGCGATTGCGCGCATTCGTGAACAGGTTGGTGACAAACAGGTCATCTGTGGCTTGTCCGGCGGCGTGGATTCATCCGTTACGGCGGCATTACTACACGAAGCAATTGGCGATCAGCTGACATGTGTCTTCGTTGATCACGGCTTGCTGCGCCTTGACGAAGGTGCCGACGTTGTTGCGATGTTCCGCGACAACATGAACCTCAAAGTCATTCACGCGGATGAAGCTGATCTGTTCCTTGGTGAACTCGAAGGCCAATCCGACCCGGAAACAAAACGCAAAATCATCGGTAAGCTGTTCATTGACGTGTTCCAGAAATACGCGAATGAGATTGAGGGTGCGGAGTTCCTTGCTCAGGGTACGTTGTACCCAGATGTCATTGAATCTGTGTCGTTTTCTGGCGGCCCGTCCGTGACCATCAAAAGCCACCACAATGTTGGCGGCCTTCCGGAAAAGATGGGCCTGAAACTGGTCGAACCCCTGCGTGAACTATTCAAAGACGAAGTCCGCGTGTTGGGCCACGAACTTGGCCTGCCTGCGTCCTTTATTGGACGTCACCCCTTCCCTGGTCCGGGTCTTGCGATCCGTTGCCCTGGCGAAATCACGCGCGAAAAGCTCGACATTTTGCGCGAAGCGGACGCTGTTTATATCGACCAGATCCGTAAACACGGCCTGTATGATGAAATCTGGCAAGCCTTCGTCGCAATCCTGCCTGTGCGTACCGTTGGTGTGATGGGCGATGGCCGGACGTATGATTTTGCCTGTGCGTTGCGCGCGGTAACGTCTGTGGACGGCATGACTGCGGATTATTACCCGTTCACCCATGAATTCTTGGGCGAAACGGCCACGCGGATCATCAACGAAGTGCCGGGGATCAATCGCGTCACCTACGACATCACGTCCAAACCTCCGGGCACGATTGAGTGGGAATAACCCGCCTAGGTCTTCGGGTTCTTAAATGGGGTGTTGCTGCTTATGTCTTAATGACGGCAGCGATGCTTGCTTGGACGTTCCTTTGGCCAAAATCTGACATGGCGGATTTGAAACAGGCGGACGCTATTGTCTGTTTGGGCGGTGGCATGTCATCGAATGGCACCTTAGGTGCGCCCGTTCTGACCCGCATCGAACGCTGTGTACAACTCTATGAGGCCGGCCTCGCCCCCGTGATTTTGTTCACGGGTGGTACCGCGACCCCCCATGGCGTCACTGCCGGCGGTCAGATGGGGCGTTATGCCGTCGGGCTTGGTCTTCCTGTCAGCGCCGTTATCGAAGAAGGCCGAGCACAATCAACGCTGCAGAATGCTTTGTTTTCATTAGCCCTTATTCCAGAGGCACGCAGACTGATCGTTGTCACCGAAGCATTCCATTTACCTCGTTCATGGGCGTCATTTCACTGGGCGTCTTGGGAACAGGATCAGTCAGATGTGTCGGTCGCCTTGGTGAAATCAGAAGACGTGCGCCGCGATCCATTAACGGGCGCCGTCAACTGGAACATCCTGTTTCGCGAAAGCTTCGCGATCTGGTTTAACGCCGCCCGCGCTTCGGTTTATTCGCTCGCTCTGAAGCCATCTGTGGATTGGCTTCATTAGGCCGCGCTGCTAGCATCCTGATATGCGATCCATTGCCTGTTACCTTGCTTTTTCTGCCTTGCCGCTTTCAGCGCAGGAATTGACATACCCCCTGATCTGCTCTGGAAGCGACCCGACGTGGACGCTGGAAGTCGCTGGCGAGACCGCCACGCTCGACTTTCAGCGCAGCTCTGAAATGGATGTGATGTTGGTGACTCCGGCCGAGGGGCGCGACTGGCCCGTCGCACTAACTCTGATCGGGCGCGGCGACAGCGCGATCCTGATCGTCGATCAGGGCCTGTGTAATGGCTACGATCATGGCGCGCGTGTTTTGACCCAAAGAGGCGAAACCCCGTTGTTGCTGGTCGGTTGCTGCCTGCGTAATTGAACCGCCCTCTTGCGCGCCGACCGTCAAGCTGACAGCAAGTGCCCATGACCGACACACTGAAAGCTGCACTTTGGATGATCGGGGCTATCATCGCCTTTACATCTATGGCCATTGCTGGCCGAGAGATCAGTCACGAGCTGGACACCTTCGAGATTATGCTGTTCCGGTCTCTTGTTGGCGTGATTGTCGTCGTGACGGTGGCGGGAGCGTCGGGGGCTTACCGCCAAATCAATAGCCAACAGCTCGCGTTGCATGGCGCTCGAAATCTTGCACATTTTACGGGTCAAAACCTCTGGTTTTACGCCTTGCCTCTGCTGCCGTTGGCGCAGGTCTTTGCATTGGAATTCACCACGCCAATCTGGGTGATCCTTCTGGCGCCATTGCTGTTGCGCGAACGGATCACGTCCATTGGAGTGTTGGCCGCTGCGATCGGCTTTGTCGGTGTTATGATCGTGACGCGGCCCATCGGTACGCCGCTGTCACCGGCGACAGTCGCGGCGGCGAGTGCTGCAATCGGTTTTGCGGTGACCGCCCTTCTCACTCGTAAACTGACGCGGACCCAAACAATCACCTGTATTTTGTTTTGGCTTACAGTCACCCAAGCCGCCTTTGGGCTGATCGCTGCGGGCTATGATGGGCAGATTACGCTGCCGTCACTCTCCGCACTCCCTTGGGTCATCTTGATTGGATTCGCGGGGCTGACAGCGCATTTCTGTCTCACGACCGCCCTGTCTCTCGCGCCTGCCGGTATCGTGATGCCTATCGACTTTGCACGTTTACCCGTGATCGCAATTGTCGGGGCGCTTTTTTACGCAGAGCCCTTGGATATCTGGGTGTTTGTCGGCGCTGCAGTGATCTTTGGTGCGAACTATCTTAATATTTCACGGGCAAAAACGGGGTCACAAAAACATCACACAGACGCCGAACAGACGATAGGGACGTAGCGTAAGACAATCAAATTCATTGACCAAAACGTCGCACCTTCCCTAAGTTGATCGTGAGGAAACGTCCGAGACTGAAAAGTTTTGGTATTAGGGAAAAATGGGAAAAATGAAACAGTTTGTAACTGCAGGCGCAGCCCTGCTTTTGACGACCAGCATCGCAACCGCCGGCGGTCTTGACCGCTCTGGGCAGAGCGTAGGTGTTATTTTTGAAGACGGCGACTACGCTGAGCTGAGCTTTGGGTCGGTGACACCGAGCGTAACTGGTGTTGCTCAAGCCGCACTTGGCGGCACAAATTCGGGCGAAATGGCCAACAGCTACACGCAGTTTGGGCTGGCGTATAAAACGCAGTTGAGCGATCAACTTGCTCTCGGCATTATCTTTGATAACCCGTACGGTGCCGACGTAACATATGACACAGCAGGTTACATTTTCAACGGCGCGAACGCGCAAGTTGAAAGCGATGCGGTAACGGCCCTTTTGAACTACAACATCAACGACAACTTCAGTGTTCACGGTGGTTTGCGCTACTTGAAAGCAAATGGTGTCTATACCGTTCCGGCCCTGCCTGCCGCTCTCGGTGGATCACCTGCGTATTCTTCCACTTATTCTTCCGGTGACGGCGTTGGATTTGTGGCAGGTGCCGCATATGAGCGTAAAGACATCGCGCTTCGTGTCGCTTTGACTTACTCAAGCGAAATTGAGTTGAGCACACTTGAAGGTACTGTTGGCGACCTTGATACAACGTTGCCTGAATCGATTAACCTTGATTTCCAAACAGGCATTGCGGCGGACACACTGTTGTTCGGTTCTATTCGCTATGTCGCTTGGGATGGTTTTGCGCTGACGGACTCTCTCGCGGGTGACATCCTGACTTATGACGATGATGTGGTCACGTACAACGTAGGTGTTGGTCGGCGTCTGACAGACCAACTCGCCGCTTCATTCTCCATTGGTTACGAAAATTCAACTGGTGACCCCACCGGTAACCTTGGGCCAACAGACGGCTACATCAGCTACCAAGTTGGCGCGGCCTATACGATGGACAGCGGTGTCGAAGTGTCTGGCGGTGTCCGTTATGTCAATATCGGTGATGCAACGACAACGATCGGTTCGGCGTTTAATGACAACTCGGCAATTGGTGTCGGCTTGAAGGTTGCGTACTCCTTCTAAGGCAGCCAAAAACAACACATCAAAGCCCCGACCCAACCGGTCGGGGCTTTTTTATTGCCCCACTGCGCGTCTCAGGCTACCCCTAGCCCATGTTGTATAATTCCGCCTCTAAATGGACCGACGCCGCGCAAAAGCGTGTACTGATATTCGCAATGTCTGGACTGGGAAAAACCCATGTCTCCAATATGTTGCGCGATACAGGTGATTGGTTCCACTATTCTGTCGATTACCGCATTGGCACCCGCTACATGGGTGAATTCATTGCCGATAATGCCAAAGCAGAGGCGATGAAGGTCCCGTTTCTGCGGGAATTGCTGATGTCTGACAGCATCTATATCGGCTCCAATATATCGTTTGATGATTTAAGCACCGTCAGCACCTATCTTGGAAAGCCCGGCGATCCGGCTAAGGGCGGTTTGCCAATGTCAGAATATCGCCGTCGTCAGGATCAGTTCCAACGCGCTGAAATCTCCGCGCTCCATGATACCGGCTATTTTATGGAACGCTCGCAGGCGCTTTACGGGTACAAGAACTTCGTCTGTGACACTGGCGGTTCGATTTGCGAATGGGTTAACCCAGAAGACCCCGACGATGCGTTGCTGAAAGCTCTGTCTTCTCAAAGTCTTATGGTCTGGATCGAAGGCAGCGAAGAACACACCGCCGACCTGATCGAACGTTTCGACAAGGCGCCAAAGCCGATGGCATACGATCCAACGTTTCTAATGGAAACTTGGGCTGAATTTCTCAAGGTTCACGACCAGAACCCAAATACGGTTGATCCCGATACGTTTATCCGTTGGACCTATGCGCGCGCCCTTGCCCATCGACAACCGCGTTATGCAGCCATGGCCAAGAACTGGGGCGTAACGGTGCAGGCCTCTGATATGGCCAGCGTGCGCGATGAGGCCGATTTCACGAACGTGATCGCTCAGGGTGTCGCTCAAACCCTTGAGATGCGCAGCTAAGCTTACTATTTCCTTACGAACTCCAATACAGGTTGAATACAATGCCCATCCGTCTTCCTCGATCCCTGCCCGCCTATGACGTGCTTTCGCGCGAAGGTGTGATGGTGATGGGACGGTCCGCTGCCGATCATCAGGACATTCGGCCCCTTCGCATTGGTATCCTGAACCTGATGCCAAAGAAGATTCAGACGGAAAATCAATTTGCTCGGCTTATGGGCGCAACGCCTTTGCAGATCGAACTGACCCTGATCCGGATGAGCGAACATCAGGCCCGCAACACGGCCGCTGACCACATGACTGAATTCTATCGCACCTTCCAAGAGGTGAAGGACCAGAAGTTCGATGGGCTGATCATTACCGGTGCCCCGATTGAACACCTCGACTTTGAGGATGTGACCTATTGGAATGAACTGTCAGAGATCATGGATTGGACCCAAACCAATGTGCATTCCACTTTTGGTGTGTGCTGGGGCGGCATGGCGATGATCAATCACTTTCATGGGGTGCGTAAACATGTTCTCGATGAAAAGCTGTTTGGTCTGTACCGACACATGAACTTCGACCCGCAAAGTCCTTATCTCAGAGGGTTTTCTGACGAAATGTCCATGCCTGTCAGCCGCTGGACCGAGATGCGTAAGGATGAAATTGAGGCCGCTGGTCTGCCAATTCTGCTACATTCAAACGAAGTCGGCCCCGCCTTGGTAGAGGACCCAGAACATCGCGCAATCTATGTTTTCAACCACTTTGAATATGACAGCGACACGCTGGCGCAAGAGTATCGACGCGATCTAGAAAGCAACCAAGTTCAAGGCGCGGAAATCCAGCTTCCGGTGAACTATTTCCCGTCCGATGATCCGACAAAGGCGCCGCCGAATACATGGCGCAGCCATGCGCACCTGCTTTATGGCAACTGGATTTCAGAGATTTATCTGACAACGCCTTACAATGTCGACGAAATCGGCCTGAAGACCACCGACCTGCGTACAAACACAGACGACGTTACGGAATAGGGAAAACTTGCCCGGCGATGTTTGCGTTTTGATGTCCCGCGCTTATGTTAATGAGGGAAACATAACGCAGGACACCACCGTGGCCATAAATCTGATTGCGACATTGTCTCTTGCTGCCGTCGCGGGCGTTGCCGCAGTGACGAAAAGCCAA
Organism: Octadecabacter algicola; assembly: GCF_021532625.1. Taxonomy (GTDB): domain Bacteria; phylum Pseudomonadota; class Alphaproteobacteria; order Rhodobacterales; family Rhodobacteraceae; genus Octadecabacter; species Octadecabacter algicola. The sequence goes on along the minus strand of NZ_JAKGAR010000001.1, from coordinate 598,391 downwards.
GTCAATGCGCGTAAGGACACAGCAGAACAAGACTACCCTCCTGAGGGGCAGTTTATTGACGTGGGCGGCCGCAAGGTTCACGCGGTTGTTCGCGGTGAAGGACCTGATGTTATTTTGCTCCATGGTGCTGGTGGAAACACCCGCGAATTTACCTTTGATTTCATGGATCGATTGACGGATCGTTACCGTGTTATCATTTTTGATCGTCCGGGTTTGGGGTACACAGACCGCACGTCTGATACCTATGATGGTGTATTCAATACGACCGCTGAAAGCCCCGCTGAACAGGCTGAAATGCTACAAGCGGCTGCGGCAACCCTTGGCGCGCATAAACCTATCGTACTTGGGCATTCCTTTGGTGGTTCTGTTGCTTTGGCGTGGGGACTTAACCATCCTGATGCCATTGCAGGCGTTGTGAACCTCGCGGCGCCGAGCCACCCTTGGCCCGGCAATTTAGGCCCGTTTTATACAGTGAACGCGTCACTTTGGGGCTGTGCCGTTTTGCCACCCATGATTTCGGCCTACGCGAGTGCCCAGCAGATCGAAACGTCCATCGCGGGCGTCTTTGCGCCCCAGCCGGTGCCGGACGGCTATATTGATCACATCGGTGCGCCGCTTACCATCCGGCCGACAAATTTGCGAACTAATGCACGTCAGGTCACAACGCTGCGGCCACACATCGTGGATATGGCTGGGCGTTACGCCAGTGAATTCACCCGCCCGCTCGAGATTTTGCACGGTGATCTAGACGCAACCGTGCCGCTCGACATTCACTCCATTCCGCTCAACCAAGCCGTTTCCCACGCGAACCTGACAGTTTTGGACGGAGTTGGACACATGCCACACCACGCTCATCCAGACCTTGTCGAGGCTGCAATCGACAGGATCGCCACGCAAGCTGGATTGCGCTAAGCCGCGCACATCCCCATAGTGGCGCAACTCATTGAAACACGAGGCCAAACCATGACCGACCTGCCCTTTGACGGCGAAATCAGCCGCTACTTTCGCGAAGACGCGCCCGCCGATGTTCGCGCGGAAATCGAAGGTGTGAAAAAGGGCGAAATCCTCGCCACGGATTTCCCCTACGACAAGAAATGGAAACGGTCCGAATATGAGGAAGCGCTCGCCGCGCTTCAGATTGAGCTGGTGAAAATGCAGCGTTGGGCCAAAGAAACAGGCCAGCGGATTGCGATTGTGTTTGAAGGCCGCGATGCTGCAGGCAAAGGCGGCACGATCAAACGGTTCCGCGAAAACCTAAATCCACGTGGCGCGCGCGTTGTCGCGTTGTCTAAACCCACGGACGCCGAAGCGGGCCAATGGTATTTCCAGCGTTATATCCAGCATCTACCCACTGCGGGCGAAATCGTGTTCTTCGACCGATCATGGTATAACCGCGGGGTTGTCGAAAACGTCTTTGGATTTTGTTCTGACAAGCAACGTGAAAAGTGGTTCGAGCAGGTCAATCCGTTTGAACAAATGCTGGTCGATGAAGGCATCAAGGTATTCAAAATCTGGCTGAATGTTGATCGCGCCGCCCAGCTTCAACGATTTATGGACCGTGAAGGTGATCCTCTAAAGCATTGGAAGCTTAGCTGGATCGACGTTGAGGGTCTCAAAAAGTGGGATGAATACACGGCCGCCATCAAAGAAACGCTGTCCAAGACCCATACCGATGACACACCGTGGATTGCCGTGCTAAGTGCGGATAAACGCCGTGCGCGCGTCAACGCCATTCGCGCCGTTCTGAACCAGCTGGATTACACTGGAAAAGACGCAAAAGCCCTTGGCTTGGTCGATCAAAAGATAGCTGGCGGACCCGAAATCATGACGGAGAACGCGGGTGGCTAAACGCGGCTATCACCACGGCGATCTGAAACGTGCGCTTGTCGATGGGGCTTTACGCCTGATCGAAGAAAAGGGCCCGACAGGGTTCACCCTTTCAGAGGCCGCACGCGAAGCTGGCGTAACGCCGGCTGCTGTCTATCGCCACTTTGACGGTCGCGAAGACCTGATCGCCGAAGCCGCACGTCAGGGCTACGTCATTTTTGGTGACCTGATGGAATACGCTTATGACAAAGGCCAGCCGTCGGCACTTGCCAGTTTCGAAGCAACTGGTCGCGCCTACCTCGCCTTTGCGCGAAAATACCCTGGCCACTACGTCGCGATGTTTGAATCCGGCATTTCGATCCAACGCACGCCAGAACTCAACGACGCCGCAACCCGCGCTATGGGGGTGCTTGAGAAAGCTGCCGTTGAACTGTCCAAGCATATCCCCGAAGAAAAACGCCCTCCTCCGCAGATGTTCAGCGCTCACATCTGGGCGATGTCCCACGGCGTGGTTGAATTGTTTGCCCGTGGATCACCCGGGACAAAATCCCCTTTCCCCCCCGAAGACCTGTTAGAAAGCGGCATCGGCGTCTACCTACGAGGGCTTGGTCTGGTGAAGCCGGACGAATAGGCCCAAGGCGCGTGGCGATGGTCAGCTTTGCGGGACGAAGCCGCCATTCACCTTAACACAATGACGGTCTGCTTTCGTGAGCTGGCCGCATATTGATGGCATAAACAACCTGAAACGTGCCAGTATGTGATTTCCCTTGGTACTCGCTGGTTTAATTTTACAAATTTCTCTTATATTGTCTTTCATTCCTTTATGGCGACTTACTTTGCCACTAAGCTTCGCTTGGAGGAATGAACCGCGACTCTTTATACTTAGGGTAAGTCATGAACACTAGAATTACCCTGAAACAGCTTGAAGCGCTCTTCTGGATTTCTGAGCTCGGCACTTTTGAGCGCGCCGCCTCACATTTGTATACAACTCAATCCGCGATTTCCAAACGTGTGCAAGAGCTTGAGCGTGGATCTGGAATTGAGATCTTTGATCGCTCAATGCGTGGTGCCAAGCTAACTGCACGGGGCGAAGAGCTGTTCGAAATGGCAAAGCAAATTCTCCACCTGCATGATCAGATTATGGAAGTTCGGCACGGCGAAACGAACCAGCCGAGAACGCTTCGAATAGGTGTGACAGAACTGACGACCATTACTTGGCTACCACAACTCATTTCGAGCATAAAAGCAGAATACGGGAACGTGCAGGTTTCGCCAAAAGTCGATATGGCGCGCGCACTTTTCAATGATCTTGAGCATAGCCTGCTTGACCTAATCATCATTCCGGCGACGTTTACTTTGCCCGAGTTTTCATCTGTTCCGATTGCAGAAGTACAGAATGTCTGGATGGCGAAGAAAGGATTGGTCAACTTGTCGGGCCCAATCCGACACAGGGACTTGGCCCAGTATCCAGTTCTACTTCAAGGGCAGGCATCCGGATCCGGTCTGTTCCTCAATAAGTGGCTAAAGGAGCGAGGCGTCGTTTTTGAGGAAACTTTAGCTTGCGACTCTATGACTGCTCTGTTGGGGCTGACAGTTGCTGGTCTGGGTGTTGCCTACCTGCCGTATGAACTTTGTCGTCGGTTTGAAGAGTCCGGGACGCTAGAAGTAATCGAGGCGGAAACACCACTGCCAGCTATTCCTTATGTGGCAATGTACCGTGAAGATCGGCCTCATTCGTTCATTCATGGGATCGCGGAGCTTGCAAAATCGGCTTGTGATTTTGGGCGTAGCTTTCAGAGCTAGTGCAAATGTCGAAGAACACCAGATCCGATTCAGTCGCTTTTTAGATCATTCCCGATGCCGATTAGTCGTTTTCCGCGACCATCTAGGTTGGTTAGATTTAACCCAACTTTTGACATTAATAACCAGGTCAGGGATTTGCAGTCTTAGGTAGAACTTTATGGGTTTCATTCTGCGCCAATCGCTTGATAACGCAACAGATTGAATCATCAATCAAGTGATCTAGGGCTTCTCTGATTGCGTCTTCCCGTTTTCAACGGTGCACCAGACTGTACAGGACAGCTCAATGATCCAAGATAACCCAGCCCTCATCAAAGCCATCCGAGATAAGTTCGCCCACGTGCATAGCTGCCCGTTTCAAGGGCCGCGTATCTATTTTGAGAATGGTGGAGGCGCGCTTACGCTGAAGTCTGTCGCCGAAACCTCTGCCAAATATGCGGCAATTCCCGATAACCAAGGGCGCGACAACCCCGCTGCCGAAGCACTTGTCGGTACGATCAACGAAGCCAAGACCAATCTGTCTGTGTTGATGAACCCAGTATCTGGGCAATTCATATTCGGTGAAACTGGAACTGAGCTATTATTCCGCATGATCCGCGCGGCCTGTCTGAACGCTCCAAAAGGGTCCAAAATCATTGGGAGTTCAATTGAACATCCTTCCAGCAGAAGCGCGGCCCTTCATTGGGCTGGGGTTGTCGGAATGGAGTATGTAAATGTTCCCCATAATGATGCGACGGGTCTCGTTTCTGCTGATGATTACACTCGGCACGTGACGGCCGATGTTGCCGTCGCAACAATCCTGCACGCGTCACCAGTAACGGGCATCGGCATGGATGTGGCCGAAATTGCACAAGCGATCCGTGCTGTCGCCCCCGATTGCCTGATTATCGTCGACGGCATCCAACATGCCGCCCATGGCCAGATGGACTTGAGCGCTTATGACGTCGATGGCTATGCCGTCTCCCCATATAAAGTCTTTTCACGCCATGGTTATGGACTCGCGTGGATATCTGACAAGTTGACGGAACTGCCGCACGAAGCTTTGATAGGTGGACCGAGGAACAACTGGGAACTCGGCACACGCGACACCGGTTCCTATGCGGCGACTTCGGATGTCATAGCGTATCTTGATTGGCTTGGAGGAGAGGTTTCAACCGAAACCGACGCCCGTAAGCGCATCGAGGCCGCAGGCAAAGCGATCAGAAGCTATGAAACCCACCTTACAAACGCGTTGATTGGCGGGACTGGAAATCTTCCAGGGCTGCGGGAACTGGCGGGTGTAACAATTTTGGCTGGCGCTGATAATCCCGCGCGTGAGGGCACGGTTTCATTCGCGCTTGAGGGGATTCCTTCAGAGGAAATAGTGAAAGCTTTGAAGGACGCGGGAATTCGCACCCACATTCGTAAGGCCGATCATTATAGCGGCAATATTCTTAAGCCGTTGGAACTGCCGGATTGCGTCCGTGTTTCAATGTGCCATTACAACACCATTGAAGAGGTCGCACAGTTCTTGGCCGTAATGAAAGAGTTCACTTGATAGTGTAACTTAGGGAGGCGGCCATCCACGCGTCGTTGTTGGGGCGTTTTCGATGTCAGATCAGAACAACGCCGGCGAAGCGTTCCGTTAAGGCGTCGTATCATTGGCGATTGCACCACTGATTAGGTTTTCTTGCATCAAGCGTTGGCCCAAAGTTCCTTTAGGCTCCGCAATTTTTGCGAGATACAAAGCACGATCTGTCGCTGATTTACGGATTTCTTGTACTGCGTCTTGTGGTGATATCTCGACGAAACTCAAACGGTCATTGGCACGCATCTGACTTACGTTGTCGATGTCGTCCGAGATCACGGTCGCGATTTTCGGATACCCACCAGTCGTCTGATGGTCGGCAAGCAGAACAGTAGGAATACCGTTTCCGGCAACCTGAACAGAACCGCGCGTGATGGGTTCTGAAGGGATAGACAGCGCACCGCCTACTTCCAATTTTGGCCCGGACAGCCGAACCCCCATACGATCAAATGAGCCCGTCAATGTATATTGTGCGGAAAAGAACGTTTCGATGAGGGTATCGGTAAAGAACCTGTCTTGCGGGCCGCGCACCACCCGAACCCTGTCCTTTGGGGGCAGAAACGAAGGTCGCTCGATATCGCCATGACGTTCTTCACGAATATTGGTGTCCGAGACGCGGATTGTAGAGCCTGCCAATAACGCGCCTCCTCCAAAGCCTGAGGCCGAATGTGTTGCGGTGTGATCCAACCATTTTGGTGCGTTTACCGTTCCGGCAAAGGCCAAATAGGCCCAGCTGCCTTTAGAACCGGCGCGAATGGTAAGTTTATCACCTTTTTGAAGGGCGAAAACGCTCCATGCACCGATGCCTTCTTCAGCCCGGTTCACCTTAAAATGGCCACCTGCAACGCCAAGAGATAACGCGCCGGAGATACATTCCAACGACAGCCCGCCGACGGATATTTCTACCGCTGTGCAATCTGGCGCATTTCCCAAAGCCGTGTTGGCGGCGGCGTGCGAAAGACGATCCATAGGGCCAGAGGCCGGCACACCAAATCGCATTTGCCCCACACGTCCAGCGTCTTGATACGTGACAAGCGGCCCCGCGAAAGAAACGCGTAAAACTGCGTCGGTCATGTTTCGCGTCCCTTCGTTAAATTGTCATATGCAGATCGGCCTACGCGGCGAAATTTCACACTGTCGCCAACATCAAAAAGGAACGGTTTGTCGGGGTCGGATCTCAAAATTTCGGTCGGTGATCTACCAATAATGCACCACCCTGTTGGCATGGTCAGTGTCATCACAAGGCATTGCGGCCCCGCAATCACCACGCTTCCTGCTGAAATATCGCGAATTGCTGCGGGCTTTCGCGGTACTTGCAAAGCTGTTGGCACGCCGGACAGATAGGCATACCCGGGTGCAAATCCGTACATGCCAACCTGATAGCGACCTGAAAGATGCATGTTGATGACAGCTTCCGGACTCATATCCGTGGCTTTGGACACGGCATCCAGATCAGGGGCCAAATCGTCCTCGTAACATACAAGAACTTCTCGTTCGGTCCCCTTTGGGGCTGGGCCAACCTCGGCATCAAACAAGCTTCGAATGGCGGCTTCCATTTCCTGATGGTCGGTGACCAACGGATCAAATTCAGCAAGCAAATTGACGAACGCAGGGACGGTTTCGCGCAAACCCAAAGGTGGGTTGGCGGCAATCGCGCGATCAAGCCGCAGAACCTGCGCCGTCAAAGCATCGCTGATTTCGGGCCCGAGCTGCACCAGAAGCGCATGATCGGCAACGGGATAAAAGGAAACCTTTTGCATTGCCTAGGGAACTAGAAAGGCGCGGAATTCGACGCCTTCCGCCATGAGTCGTTGCCGTATCTCTTGGGTCATGGCCACAGCGGTCGGGCTATCACCATGCACACAAATTGAATGCGCCAAAAGCTCGATTGGTTCGCCGTCAATCACCGGCATTTTGCCGGTTTTCAAGAAGCCAATCAAACGCTCTGCCGCTTCTTTCGCGTCATGGATCATCGCGCCGGGCGTGCCGCGAGGGACAAGTTGGCCGGTGCTCAGATAGCCCCGGTCGGCAAAGATTTCTGAAAAAACAGTGACGCCGGCCGAACGTGCGGCGTGTTCAAGACAGGTCCCCGAGATCGCAAGAATTGGTAACTCCTCGTCAATCAAGCGAACCGCAGTGGCGACGGCCTGTGCCACATTCATATCCCGTGCCGCGAGATTTCCCAGAGCGCCATGTGCTTTGAAATAGCACACCTTAGTAGGGATCAGTTTTGCAACGGCCATCAATGCCCCGACCTGCGCAGCGATCATTCGTGTGATTTCATCAGGCGACATTGGGATCAGGCGCCGGCCAAATCCTTCGCGGTCATTGAATCCCGGGTGTGCGCCAACCGTCACCCCGTGCTCGGCGGCGAGCATAAGTGTGTCGTACATGGTCTCGGGGTCGCTGGCATGTCCGCCACAAGCAATGTTTGCAGAGTTGACAAGCGTCAACATCGTTGCATCGTCGCCCATGCGCCACGGCCCGAAACCTTCACCGAGATCTGAATTTAGGTCAATTTGCAACGTACACCCCACGAAAATCTATCATGAAATAAGATTCGGAATAAACGCCACAATGCTCGGAAATACGGCCAACAAAAGAACAAACGCCAACATTATCAAGAAAAACGGAAACGCTGCACGCGTGATCTCGGAAAGTGGCTTCTTGGTAAGGCCTTGCAGAACAAAGAGGTTCATACCGACAGGCGGAGATATTTGCGCAAGTTCGACCATTAGGATCAGGAAAACGCCAAACCAAAGACTGTCATAGCCAGCGGCAACAACAAGTGGCAACACAATCGGGATAGTCATCACGATGATCGACATCCCTTCCAGAAAACTGCCGAGCACAATGTAGATTACGATGAGCAACGCGATAAGAGCGAGCGGTGCCAGATCTAAGCCATTTATGAAATTCAGAATTGCTTGCGGCATTCCAAGGAAGCCCATGGTGACCGATAGGAACGAAGCCGCTGCAATAATCAGACCAAGCATCGATACGATACGCGCGGTCCCGATGCAGGCGTCACGTAACATCTGAACGGACATCGTGCCCTCAAACATCATGATGATCCCCGTCATTATGACCGCAAAGGCTGCTGCCTCTGTTGGGCTGGCCAATCCGCCGTAGATCGAACCGAGGATAGCAAGGATCAAAATCAGAAAGGGCAAAAGTTGAGGGAGATGTTCTCGGCGCGCGCGCCAAAGATCGGCCTTAGACGTTTCTACGCGCGGGCCGACGATGCTGGGGCGAAAATAGGACAAGATGCCAACGTAGCCGGAAAAGCAAAGTGTCAGTAGTAGGCCAGGCAAAAGGCCAGCAGCAAACAATTTCAAAACAGAGGTCTGAGATAAGACGCCATAGATAATCATCACAATCGATGGTGGGATCAAGAAACCTAATGTTCCCGCACCCGCTAAGGTTCCGATCGTAACGTTTTCATCATAGCCCCGCTCTTTTAACTCGCCGATGGTGATCCGACCGATAGAGCTGGTGGTGGCTGCCGAAGACCCAGAGACAAGCGCAAAGAGTGCGCAGCCAACGATGTTTGTATGCAAAAGACCACCGGGCGTATTTCGCAGCCATGGTTCAAGCGAGCCAAACACGCCGTCGATAAACTTCGAACGCATCAGCAATTCGGCCATCAGGATAAACAGTGGCAACGCCAACAGTTCCGGGGATGACAACCCGTTCCAGACGGCCTGTGCCAACAATTTGTCGACCGGCATAGACCGGAACAATTCAAGACTAATGACTCCCACGCCCAGCAAGCCAAGGCCAACCCAGACACTCGAACCAAGAACGACAATCAAAAGGATTAGCGGGACAACGGCAGTACTACCCATGATATTACTCCATTGTGAGCACGTCAGTGCTCGCGCCTGTTTGGTCGGTTTCAGTTTCTTCGCCCGTCGCCAATCTCAGCGCCCGAAGGGCCAATTGTAACGTGAGCATGGCTGCGCCAAACGCAACCAAAACTGCGGGATAAACCAGCGGCGTATCTGTGACTGTGCCCGTTGTGCGCCCAGTCTCGAAATAGCCCCAAGCCATTAGAACTAAAGCCTTTGTCAAATATGCGGAGATTGCCAACCCAAACAGCGTCGCGAGCCATTCAAATAGGCGCGGTGCCTTGGAACTGATGATGGTAACACGAATATGACCACCTGTTCTTAACGTCCACCCGGCACCAAGAAAGACGGCCGTGAGCTGAATGAACGATGCGATTTCCCAAAGGAAATGCATGCTAATACCAAAGAATTTCCGTAAAATGATCTCTGCAGCGATCAGCACCGCGATGACAAGTAAGGCCACACCGGAAGCAAGTGCCATTACAAATGACAAACGATCAATAGCCTTCAACATTTAATTAAACCTCGCGATGCGCCGATGAACAGGAGGCGTAAGTCGCCTCCTGTTCTTTTGGTGTGTGGGAGCAATCAGTTTGCGTTGACGAAACCGTCAATGATCGCTGCGGCTTCGTCGCCCATGCCCTCAAGCAGTCCGTCACGAACTGGACCGGAACGGGCAATGATTTCAGCCCGCAGTTCTTCCGAGACCGTGCCGGCGACGATGCCATTCGCTGCCAAAACTTCCATGTTCTTGGCATCTTCTGCCCGAGACGCGAGCCAGAATTCTGGTTGCAAACGCGCTGACACCTCTTCAATCGCAGCTTGGTCTTCGGCGCTAAGAGCATTCCAGACATCGAGGTTTACGGTTGTCGCATTGACGTTCCATGAATGGGCCAGCGGGTAGCCTGCACTCAGGAATTCCCAAAATGAGCCGTCAATCGCGGAAGAGGAAGACGTCACTACCCCATCAATCGTACCGGCTGCCAATGATGGAATAACATCGCCCCAAGGCAGTTGAACGGCGGTCATGCCTGCGGCTTCATAGACCTCAGTTGAAGTTCGATCGTAAGTACGAATGCTGATCCCTTCAAATGAATCGATATCGGCAAGCTCAACCTTCACCCAAGCCTGAGGCGCAGGCCATGGAATTGTATAAAGTACTTTTTGGTTGTGACTTTCCATGATGCCTTCGAGCTCTTCGCGAAAGTACGCATCAAAGCCTTCTAGCTCATCGTATGAGCCAAACAGGAATGGAAGACCCGGCAAGCCGAGAAGTGGTTCATCGCCGACCTGTTGCGGCAATAGCAGGTCGCCAATAGGCACAATTCCGTCACGAACAGTTCCGAGCATTTCAGGGCCCTTGAACCCGAGTGAACCACCCGGATGCGTTGTGATGCTTACACGGCCTTCGGTCACTTCGGCGACTTCACTAGCAAAGGTACTTGCACTAACGCTAATGAAGTTGTCCGCAGGCCATGCCAACGGCAGATCCCAATTTTCAGCAAGTGCAGGACTTGCGGCGAAAACCGCGATTGCGATGCTACGATTAAACATAGGTATTCCCTCCTGGTGAGTGTCAGATGTGTTTTAGTTTTTTTAATCGAGATTATTGCGAGTATCGTTGATGAACTTGATGTAAATGAAAAGTGAATTTAGTTGGTGGGAACCTCATCACTTTTGGGAATGAGAGGGGGCCGAAACTCGAACCAGTAAGGCAAACCAACCTTCCGGCATCGTGACTTTGGGGCAAGTTTTTGAGACTAAATTTGCAGCTCTCTCTAAAGACCGGACATTGGTGAGTGTCGCAGCATTGGGCATTTTGGGCTCAAAGCAGACCTTTACCGTTGATTCACCACTCAACGAAAAAGGGCGCGCCATGCAGCACGCCCTTTTCCAAAATATAATCCAAAACCTTAACGTTTGGAGAACTGGAAGCTCTTACGGGCTTTCGCCTTACCGTACTTCTTACGTTCAACAACACGGCTGTCGCGTGTGATGAAGCCAGCAGCTTTTAGTGGTGCGCGCAAGGCTGGGTCGAACAATTGCAGAGCCTTGGAGATGCCGTGCTTAACCGCACCAGCTTGACCAGACAGGCCGCCGCCTTTGACTGTCGCCATAACGTCGAACTGACCGTCAACACCTGCAACTTCGAACGGCTGGCGCAGGATCATCTGCAAAACCGGACGTGCAAAGTATACGGACTGGTCGCGACCGTTTACGATGACCTTGCCGGAACCCGGCTTGATCCAAACGCGGGCAACAGCGTCTTTACGTTTACCAGTTGCGTAAGAACGGCCAAGCTCGTCCTTGACAGGCTCGCGTGCAATGGCTTCTGCCACAACCTCAGCAGGTGCAACGCCTTCGGCAACTGCGCCCAATTCTTCGAGGGAATTCACTTGATCAGCCATTACGCAGTCCTCGTGTTTTTCTTGTTCATGGCCTTAACGTCCAGAACTTCAGGTTTTTGCGCGTCCATGCCGTGCTCTTCGCCAGCGAACACACGCAGGTGTGTCATCTGAACGCGGGACAAACGGTTGCCCGGAAGCATGCGCTTAACGGCCTGCATAACAACACGCTCGGGGTGTGCACCCTCGAGAATCTCACCAGTTGTGCGGGACTTGATGCCGCCAACAGTGCCAGTGTGCCAGTAGTTAGGCTTTTCGCGCTTGTTACCTGTCAGCTGGATTTTTTCAGCGTTGATAACAATGACGTTGTCGCCCATGTCCATGTGTGGCGTGAAGGACGGCTTGTGCTTGCCGCGCAACCGCATAGCGATAATCGAAGCAAGACGGCCCAGAACAACGCCTTCAGCGTCGATCAGGATCCATTTCTTGTCGATGTCCGCTGGTGTAGCAGAGAAAGTTTTCATCGGTTTTTCCTAAGTGAAAGGACCGCACCCCGTATTTAGGGCCGGCCCGACATTCGATTGGGGGGTTATAGCTGGGTTGGATTTACGGTCAAGTGCCTTGCGACACCTTTTGTGACGCGTTTTCAAGGGCTTAATAAAACGGTATTATTTTACCCCATCAATTATCGATCCGACTCTCAGGATTGCCTAACATCGTGTCGATTTCCGCGATCGCAGCGATAAAACGCTTCTCGGACACACATGTTCCAATCGCAAGGCGTACGGCATTGGGGGCTCGATCCTCAGGCAGGGCAAACTCATCGGCGGGTTTCACCAAAATGCCGCGGACTTCGCAAGCTGCCATAAAGCTGGAGGCGCGCCAACCGGTCGGCAATTGCAGGTAAATAAACGGAGCATCTTCGCGCCATTTGATGTTCCATCGCCCAAGCATGTTCACCGCATGGCGTACCCGCTGCGCGACCGCCTCGGCAACATCCGCCCGAATTCTGGCGGCATCGCCCGACCTAATCAGCGCGCAACACAGATCGACAACAGGCTGAGACACCCCGTAATGGGCGCTTTGGGCCACTTGGCGCAGCACCGCACCCCGCCCCTGCGGTGCGACAGCAAACCCGAACCGCAGTGCGCCCGTCACAGATTTTGTGAGTGACGATACATAATACGTCTGTTCCGGCAGAATGGCGCGGTAGCTGGGCACATCGGATTTCACGGTTGAGTGGCAATCATCATCGACGATGACAATGTTTAGGGCCCGCGCAACTTCAGCGATCTGTTGTTTGCGCTCAAGCGGCGTTTTGATTGTTGTCGGGCTGTGCACTTCGGGGGCTGTAACCAGTACCTGTCCGCCGTGTTCGCGATAGGCCGCCGCAAGCGCTTCTGGGATAATCCCGTGATCGTCCATCGCAACACCAAAGACTTTTGCCCGCAAAAGGCGCGCAGCATGGCGCACACCTGGATAGGCAAGGTCTTCGGTCAGGATCACGGGTGTCGGCCCGCTCAATTCGGATAGCAATGCCATGATGCATGCGTTCTGAGCTCCATTCGCCAAAACAACATGATCCGCATCCACAGTCCCAAGCTCGACAGTAGAAAGCCAGTCAACCACAGCCTCTCGGGCCTCTAGATCGGTTTCTTGCGTTGGATAATTAATATGTCTGCGGCGGTGTGATTGCGCGATCTTCATCAAGGCGGCATCAATGATTAGTCCCTGCCCCACATCGGGCACACGGCTGCTGCGGAAATCTGCGATCGTTTCATCGACCGTGTTAATCAATGGTACATCCGCGACCGGTTCAACCTTGGTGCGCCCTGCAACAAATGTTCCGCGCCCGATTTCCGCGATCAAACGCCCTTCATCCGTCATCATGGAATAGGCCCGCGCCACCGTCCCCGGTGTGACACCAATCTGATAGGCCAGTTCGCGCACTGGCGGCAGCTTTGTGCCGGCCATAAGTTGCCCTGACACGATCCCTTCGCGGATCGCTTCGGCGAGGGCTTTGTATTTGGACCGGCCAGCAGCGCTGAGGTCTGGGGACCATTTTGTATCGGGTACAATCAATTCGTTTACCGCCTGGTGTCTGCATTGTATCAATTACTTACGGCACAATGCCAAATTGTATTGATACAATCAACCCCGTGACACAAAGGAGCATCCCCATGTCACTCTCCACCAATGCGACCCAGATCCAGTACCTCAACGCCGCCCACAGCCTTCCGTTTGTGGCCCGCGTCGCAGTGACGATCGCGGTTATGGTGACGAAATGGGATGCCCGCCAACGCTCACGAAAACACCTGACCCGCCTTGAGCCACATCTTCTGCGCGACATCGGGATTGACCCGATTTCAGCGCAGCGCGAAGGGCAAAAACCCTTCTGGCAAGACTGATTGCAATAGAACTTCCTACCTCGGGCCAGTTGCACGTCATTGCTCTGGCCCGTTTTTTTATGCGCTATCTGCTGGGCGGTATCGAATAGGTCAAAGACGCCCGTGCGACGGGTTTGTCTTCGGCACCTTCGCTGTAAATCCGCCCCTCACACACGGCCAAAGCCCGTCCAAGTTTCAGCAACTCCATACGACACAGCAACCGCCCCGCTTGTGGCTTGCGCATAAAGTCGATCGAACAATTGGTCGTCACCGCCAGACCCACGGGGCCGATCACGGACAGGATACAGAAATAGGCGCAAACGTCGGCCAGTCCAAACATTGTCGGGCCTGACACTGTGCCTCCCGGTCGTAAATGTTGATCCGACGCGATCAGTTCTAGCGTCAAAAACGGCGGTGCGACCTCAACAAATCCGAATTGATCCGCGACCTGTGCAAAGTCCGTTTCTAGAAAAGCCTGCAACGCGGCCTTGTCCATCTTAATTTCCATAGCATTCCCCCTGCCCTCTGTCCTAAGCTTGCCTAGAATTTAGAAGGACACAAGATGCCCCATTTGACCCGCACCGATGCAGACGGCATCGCCCACATCGAAATGACTATGCCTGAACGTTTGAATGCCCTGTCTGACGGGATGATCGCGGCCTTGCAGGATGAATTTGACGGCTTGATGAACGACCGAGAGACTCGTGTGGTGGTTTTGTCCGGCGCGGGCAAAGGGTTCTGCGCGGGCCACAACCTCAAAGAAATGCAAGCCGCTCGCCAAGCCGAAGACGCGGGTGCTGCGGCCCTCGGTGATCTGTTTGATCGTTGTGCGACGATGATGAAGACGCTTCAGAAACTGCCGCAGCCTGTGATTGCGCAAACCCATGGTGTTGCCGTAGCTGCAGGTTGCCAACTGGTCGCCAGCTGTGATCTGGCCGTTGCTGCAGATACTTGCCGCTTTGGCGTCAATGGCGTGAACATCGGGTTGTTTTGTTCAACGCCCATGGTCGCGTTGACCCGCAACCTTGGCCGCAAAGCCGCGTTCGAGCTATTGACCACGGGCCGCCTGATTGATGCCGCTGAGGCAAAAACACTAGGTTTGATTAACCGTGCTGTGCCCGAGGCTGATCTTGCCGAAGAAACCCGCGCCCTTGCCCTGACCATTGCATCAAAACTGCCCGTCGCGGTCAAAACCGGCAAACAAGCTTTTTACGAACAGGCCCAAATGACAACGGCCGACGCTTACGCCTACACCGGTGCAAGGATGGTCGAAAACATGCTCGAGGCACAAACCAACGAAGGCATCACTGCCTTCTTGGAGAAACGCAAACCTGACTGGTCCTAAAGCCCGTAAATCCCGCGGAACTTGTCCTCAAGGTAGGTTAGCAATGGGGCTTCGCTCGGCTCAAATTCACAAGCTTTCCCGATCACTTCTCGTGGCTTGTACAATCCGCCATGGGTCTGCACATTATCGCGCAACCAGCCTGTGGCGTATTGGGTTTCGCCTCGTGCCAGTGCCAAATCGACGTCCGGAACCGCTTTGCGCATCGCTTGGTTCAGACAGCCAGCGTAGACGTTGCCCAATGAATAGGTCGGGAAATAGCCAAACAGCCCCACGGACCAATGGACATCCTGCAACACGCCATTGCTGGCTTTGTCGACGGGATAACCGAAGTCAGCCTCGAACCGTTCGTTCCACGCGGCCTCAAGATCATCGACTTCAATGTCACCAGCGATCAACGCGCGTTCCAGATCAAAGCGCAGCAAGACGTGGAGGTTATACTGAACCTCGTCTGCTTCTGTGCGAATAAACCCGTTTTCGACGCGGTTCACGCAGCCGTAGAACGCATCCTCGTCCTCAATACCGAAGTCCCCGAAGGCATCGCGCATCTGACCATAAAGCCATCCCGTAAACGCACGGCCCCGCCCGATCTGATTTTCATAAATGCGGCTTTGGCTTTCGTGAACACCCATCGATACGCCATTACCGAGAGGCGTTAAGAGATATGCGGTGTCGATGTTTTGTTCATAACACGCGTGGCCGACCTCGTGGATCGTGGAATAGATACAATTGAACGGGTCGGTCTCACTGGTCCGCGTGGTGATCCGCACGTCCAACCCAGACCCGCTGGAAAAAGGATGCACCGCCTTATCTACGCGGCCCTTTGCCATGTCATAACCAAAGGTTTTGGCGATCTGGCGGCTGAGTTTCATCTGAGCGTTTTCGTCGAACTTGCCTTGCAAGGCTGGCGGCGCTGGTGCGTCTAAAACGGCTGCTCGTAAATCCACCAAACGGGGCCGCAGGGCATCAAACATTGCCCCCAACTCTGCCGCGGTCGCGCCGGGTTCGTAATCATCCAGCATCGCGTCATAAACATCACTACCTGCGGACAGAGCTGCGCCCTCTTCACGCTTGAGTGCGACAACCTCTTTCAGGACGGGCGCATAGGCTTCGAAATCATCGGCTTCGCGGGCCTCAGCCCATTTGCCTTGGGACTCAGATGTCACCCGCGCAATCTCGGAGGCCAGTTTCGCTGGAACCTTGCTCGCGCGATCAAAGGAGCGTTGGATGTGGCGCAACTGCGCAGCCTCTACATCCGAGCTCGCCTCAGCTTCGGCCAGCAAGTCCGCAACCCGACTATCCGTGCGCCGCGCATGGAGAACAGATTCCATCGCTGCCATCTCCGCACCGCGTTGAGGAGCCGCATCGCGCGGCATCATGGTTTCCTGATCCCAACCCAGACGTCCGGCAACCTGTGACAGGGCTTCGGTTTCGCGCTGCATGGCCATTAGGTCTTCATAAGCGGTCATAGATCAGGTTCCTTTGATCGATTGAGGAAGCGGATACCGTGCCAAATAGCGCGCCCGCAATATCGCGACCCAAAGCAGGATCGCTGTAAACTGGTGAACAATGGCAATGTGAACAGGTGCTGAATAAAGCGCAGTAGCGATGCCGATCACCATCTGTACCAGCAAGACGGCAAACACCATGTTCACTGCAAATCGCGTCTGATCATTGGCGGACTTGCGCCCGCGCAGCCAAACAACCACGCCAAACGCCAACAGCAGATAGCCGGACATGCGGTGGATGAACTGTACCAGCCCCGCATCCTCAAAGAAGTTGCGCCAAATCGGCGTGATCTGGAACGGCTCAGGCGGGAAGAATCCATCTCCCATCAAGGGCCAAGTCGGGAAAGCACGTCCGGCATCAATCCCGGCCACCAAAGCGCCAAGCAAAATTTGCAGGAATGCGAAATGCATCAGCCCTGTGGACATCGAAAACAGCTTGGCCTCACCGCTGCGGCGCGCCTGCATCAAGTCCGCCTCACGACGGCCAAGCAAGAACACGTACCACGCGATGAACCCTAGGATGACAAATGCCAATCCTAAGTGTGTCGCTAAACGATACGATGCAACGTCAAGCATCCCAGCCTGCAGACCAGAATGTACCATCCACCAGCCAATCGCACCTTGTAAGCCACCCAAAGCACCGATGAGAACCAAACGCCCAGTCCAACCGACCGGAATTTGACGGCGCACAAAGAACCACAGGAACCCGACGGCCCAAACCAGACCGATGACACGGCCCAGTTGACGATGCCCCCATTCCCACCAGTAAATTTCTTTGAACTCACTCAGGCTCATGCCCGCATTTTGTTCGATGTACTCAGGGATCAGCTTATAGGCCTCAAACTCGGCATCCCAAGCTTCGGCGCTCATCGGTGGCATCGCGCCACTTAGTGGCGCCCATTCGGTAATCGACAGTCCACTGTCGGTCAGCCGTGTCAGCCCCCCAACTGCGATCATCGCAACAACCATCGCAAACAGGATCATTAACCAGACACGAATACCGCCACGCGCGCCTTTGCCCTTGCCGTCGATGCCACCTGGGGCGGCAACGGGCTTTTGAACGTCGCTGACCTCTTCAAAAATACTACGCGGCTTGGTCGCCATCTTCTCACCTCAAAATATGTCTTACGCGAAACCTAGGCTGCACCTTGTCATTGGGCAACCCAACTGCAGCATTTCGCTCGCTTCATTCCAACTAAATGAAAGGTGCTTAGCACTCGGTCTTAATCAGTCTTGCCACGTAACAGCTGGCGCAAGACACCATGTAACATCTGAGCATCGGCCCGCGTTAGTGGCATCCGGCTCCAGAGGTTACGTAGATTGACCTTCATGTTTTCGGCTTTGTGGTCTGGATAAAAGAACCCTGCATCCTCAAGACGATCTTCATAGTGGCGCGCCAAAGCTTCGATATCGCGCTGATCCGCTGTCTCAATTGTTTGTCCTTGAACAACAACATCGACGATCTCTTCGCTTGCTCGGCGCCATTCGTACCCAACCAACAAGACACATTGCGCAAGGTTCAAGGACGGGAATTCGGGGTTCACAGGCACCGTGATAATCGCATTGGCATGGGCAATATCCGCGTTTTCCATGCCGGATCGTTCAGGTCCGAACATCACAGCGACTTTTTCACCACGTGCAATCCGCTCGGCAGCGTCTTTCATGGCCGCCTCTGGTGAGAACACCGGCTTTGTCAGCTCGCGGGGGCGTGCAGTTGTGGCATAAACATAAGTCCGGTCGGCAATCCCGCTCGCGACGTCTGGCGAAACTTCTGCCTCATCAAGCAACCGCCCTGCACCACTGGCCAACGCATCCGCTGCGGGGTTTGGCCAGCCATCACGCGGGGCGACGATGCGCATCCGGTCCAACCCGAAGTTCCACATCGCACGGGCTGCTGCGCCGATGTTCTCGCCCATTTGGGGGCGGATCAGGACAAAGCTTGGCTGGGGGGCGTCAGTAGGCATCAGGTTTCTCCAAATTCGTCGTCGAAGTAACGCACCCCTATTCAATGCGCAACATGACCGCTATAGCGGGCGCAACGTTTAAGGACCTATCTATGACCGACCAACCCGATCAACCGCAAATTTACCTCATTACACCGTCTGAATTCGAACTATCGACGTTTCCAGACATGCTCGCGCGGTGCCTTGACACGACGGAAATTGCTTGCGTGCGCCTTGCACTGTCAACGACGGACGAAGCCCGTATTGCCAAGGCTGCCGATGCATTGCGCGTCGTGACCCATGAACGCGATGTGGCTTTGGTCATCGATACGCATGTCTTGATGGTGGATCGTCTTGGTCTAGATGGTGTGCATCTCACGGATGGGGCGCGTTCTGTGAAAAAAGTTCGCGATGATCTTGGTGTAGATGCCATTGTCGGAAGCTTTTGTGGCAATTCGCGTCATGATGGCATGACAGCTGGTGAACTGGGCGCTGACTACATCAGCTTTGGCCCCGTTGGTGCGTCCTCGCTTGGGGATGGCCGTCAGGCCGAACTGGAGCTGTTCCAGTGGTGGTCGATGATGATCGAAGTTCCAGTCGTGGCTGAGGGCATGTTGGACGATGCGCTTATCAAAACGCTTGCGCCACATACTGACTTTTTCGGCATTGGCGACGAAATTTGGGGTTCTGATGATCCGTCTGCTGCCCTAAGCGCCTATGCCGCGGCGATGATCGGCTAAACCACCACGCACCTGTTCTTCGAGGTGCGCCGCCAGAACCTTTCGGTTCTCGAAATCGGCCACCCTGACGGGATCATGATAGACAACCGTGACAGTCCCTTGGGGAGATTGTGCTAGGGTGTGCAATAAATGCGGGCCGAAATCCATGTCACCCCACCATCCATAAAGCCGCGCATCCTCGCCCTCTGGTGATTGGTAAACCACTGTCACAGGCTGGATCGACAAGGTGTCGCGCAAGGCGTCATCATAAAACGCGGCAAACAAAGTCGGCTTAAAGGGTAAGACCTGTAACCCATCGGTGGATGTGCCCTCAGGGAAAAACAACAGCTTGTGACCGTGGCTGAGACGCGTGCGAAAGACCTCCACTTGGCTGACCGCTTGACGGCGATCCCGCGCAATAAAGACAGTGCCCGTGGCGCGTGCCAGCCAGCCAATCCCCGGCCAGCCGGCCACTTCAGCTTTGCTAACGAAATAAATGCGCTTTGCGGCGTTTAGTGCGAAAATATCCAACCATGATGAGTGATTGGCAACCACAGCACCCGCACCCGCCATTGGCGTGCCGATACGACGGTAACGGATACCCAGAAACCAGAATGCACAGCGGCAAACGAATTGCGTGATAAACGGCGTCACGGGGCGCCCTTGGCCAAACAAAGGCCGTTCAACCAAACGCACCAACAGTAACACCAAAAGCCCACCAAAGGTCAGTGTTCCAACCGCGAAGCCGCGAACCACAACTCGCGCCCAGCCTGCCAAAGTAATGGTTTCGCTCGGTGGCGTATGATCGGAGTCCCATGTCATGGACGACTCTCCTCCGAATGAACCCCATAAATCGCGCTTTGGCGCTCGTTCATTCGCGCAACATCCAACACTAAACACACATCCGTCGTGTTGAATTCGCGGTCGACAAATGCGCCATCCCCGACAAATCCGCCCAACCGAAGATAGGCTTTGATCAGGGCTGGTATCTGCTTCACGGCAGTCACGCGATCAATTTCCTTCACCAGCTGCATGCTTTGGTAAGGTGTTGCCCGCACGCGCAATTCTTCTGGTGCAAGATGATCGCGCGCCAACACGGACAAAGGTTGGGCAAGTGCCTGCAGATCTTGCCCGTGAAAACTGGCAACGCCAAACAGTACCTCGGCCCCCTTGGTTCGCACGACCTGCGCCAATCCCTGCCACAGGTGCACCATCGCGGCCCCGCCCCGATAATCGGTGTGCAAACAGGACCGACCCATTTCCAACAAGGGCCGCCCAGATGTCTTTAGCGCGGCTAAATTGTATTCGTTTTCTGAATAGAATTGCCCAGCAGCCTTCGCGGCCTCCTGATCCATAAACCGATAGACGCCAACAACCTGTTCGCCAGCAGGACGTGTTAAATCCAGCAGGATCAACTGTTCGGCGTATTCATCAAAACGGTCGCGTTCCAGCGCACCCGTATGATCCACCAAAGGTCCATCCCCGCCTAGTTCAGTCACAAAGACGTCATAGCGCAAAGCCTGCGCTGCCCGAATGTCATCGTCGGTCACTGCCAAGCGAGTCTCGAATATCGGCGTAGTTTGCCCCATGGCCTCCCAACCTCTTGTTTAGTGCCGCTTTAAATGCGGTCGTTCACGACACAAATGCAAGAAAATACAAGTTAGACGTGTATGTCAGTGGTCAAAAACAATCCGGAGTGACACAGTGGTTTCGTCAATAACCACCTTTCCAGCTTCACGGAAATTAACCGTAACTTTACCAGTTATCGACGATTGTACCTGTCCTAAACCCCAATCAGGCTCGTCTGGATGGGCCACAATCATACCTGGTTCGAAAATCGAACGTTCATTATCCAATTGGAGCCTCCCTTGCCCACTTCGAATACCACTAAACCAAAAGCCCCGAACCTAAACGCACTTGTGGGCTCTCGGATTTGTCATGACCTCATTAACCCATTGGGCGCGATCGGCAATGGGATTGAGCTGCTTGAGCTGACAGGATCGAGCACGGGGCCAGAAATGGACTTGGTGGTCGATAGCGTTGCGGGTGCGACTGCGCGGCTAAAGTTTCTTAGGCTCGCTTTTGGCGAAGCATCCGCCGATCAGGTCTGTGGCCGCGCTGAGGTTGTGTCAACGCTCGACAATGTCGCCGTTGGTGGTCGGTTAAACTATTCATGGATGGTCTTCGAAGACGTCCGTCGCCTCGACGTCCGTGTCGCTTTCCTTGCGGCGATGTGCGTCGAAACAGCGCTCCCGCTCGGCGGCGACATTAAGATCGAGAAGGACGGGTCTACGTGGACGGTATATTCGCAACATGAACGACTTAATCTCGACCCAGCCCTTTGGGTACCGCTCAGCAAAAACGCAGTGCCTGACACGCTAAGCGGTGCACAAGTACACTTTGGCTTACTGCCAGATATGACGACCGAGGCTGGACACGAACTCAAGCTCAGCCACGGCGCCGATTGGGTCAAGATTGCGTTTTAGGCGCGAACGGCGCCATCGCCAACGACCAAATACTTAAAGCTCGTAAGCTGCGCGGCCCCAACAGGCCCACGCGCATGCATCTTGCCGGTCGCGATACCAATCTCCGCGCCCATGCCGAACTCACCGCCATCGGCGAATTGAGTTGAGGCATTGTGCATCAGAATGGCCGAGTCCAATTCCGCAAAGAATTTCGATACGGCCTGCGCATCTTCTGTGATGATGCAATCGGTGTGATTGGACCCGTAAGTCTGGATGTGATTGATTGCTTCATCAATGTTATCAACGGTTTTTGCCGCGATCTTCATGTCGAGGAACTCCATACCCCAATCATCTTCGGTGGCCACAGTGTTGCCTGATAGGCCGGCTGCATGAACC
This sequence comes from Octadecabacter algicola, assembly GCF_021532625.1. Classification (GTDB taxonomy): domain Bacteria; phylum Pseudomonadota; class Alphaproteobacteria; order Rhodobacterales; family Rhodobacteraceae; genus Octadecabacter; species Octadecabacter algicola. The sequence goes on along the minus strand of NZ_JAKGAR010000001.1, from coordinate 576,241 downwards.
TCAACACCAGCTGCCATCAGATCATCGACGATCTGTTGGCCAAGCGCCGTCGCATCACGATGCACCAGCAAACATTCGGCAGCGCCACAAATACCAGTGCGGCGCGTTTTGGCGTTCAGAACAACGGCGCGGGCTTTTTCGGCGTCCGCATCTTTGTCGATGTAGATGTGCACGATCCCTTCAAGGTGGGCGAACACAGGAACACGCGCTTCGCGTTGTACCAGACCGACAAGTCCCTTACCGCCCCGTGGAACGATCACATCAATGGTGTCCGTCATTGTGAGCATCTCACGAACCGCCGCACGGTCGCGAGTTGGCACCAATTGCACTGCGTCCTCGGGCAAACCTGCACTCCGCAGGCCCGCCTGCAATGCTGCATGGATCGCTCCTGAGCTATGGAAACTCTCTGACCCGCCGCGCAGAATAACAGCATTGCCCGCTTTGAGGCACAGCGCACCTGCGTCTGCTGTCACATTCGGGCGGCTTTCATAGATCACCCCGATCACCCCCAATGGAGTGCGAACACGTTGAATGTTCAAGCCGGTTGGCTGTGTCCATTCTTCAGTCACGGCACCAACTGGATCGTCCTGTGCTGCCACGCTGCGCAATCCGTCAACCATGCCTTGAATGCGGTCTTCATCCAGCATCAAGCGGTCCAACATTGCAGCACTAAGCCCCTTATCACGGCCAAACGTCATATCTTTTTCGTTCGCGGCGATAATATCAGCCCGGGCCGCCCAAACGGCATCTGCCGCCGCATTCAATGCTGCAGTTTTGGCGTCAGACGGGGCGCTGGCCAGCACTCGGGCAGCTGCTTTTGCACGCGCACCAATGTCCGCCATGAGTTCGGGAATGTTGTCGAGGTCTTTCATCAGATCACCATATCGTCGCGATGGATAAATACACTGCGGCCTTCGTAACCTAAAACCGCAGCAATGTCTTGGCTTCGCAATCCTTTGATCGCTTGCGCCTCAGCGCCGGAGTAGCGGGACAAGCCAAGCCCCAATCGTTCGCCCGCCGCCGAAAGGATTTCAACAGGATCACCGCGATTGCAGGTTCCCTTTACGGCTGTAATCCCAATTGGTAGCAAAGACTTGCCTGACTTCAGCGCGGCTTCGGCGCCGGCATCAATCGTAACCTGCATCTGCGGTTTCATTGCTGCAATCCAACCCTTACGCGCCGCCTTAGGGTTAGTTTGCGCCGTGAACCACGTTGCTCTTGCACCATTTTCAAGCAGTTTCAATGGGTTGTTTGGTGTACCTAAGGTGATCGCCATCGCGCATCCTGCATCAGTGGCAAGGCGCGCCGCCATAATCTTGGTTTTCATCCCGCCCTTTGACAAGCCAGACCCAGCATCCCCTGCCTGGGATTCAATCTCAGGCGTAATTTCTGTAACAACGTCATAATGTTGTGCGCCGGCGTTAAGATGTGGATTATCGTCATAAAGCCCGTCAACATCCGACAACAGAACCAAACAATCTGCCCCGGCCGTGACAGCGACCTGCGCCGCCAAACGGTCGTTGTCGCCATAACGGATTTCATCCGTCGCAACGGTGTCGTTCTCATTCACAATTGGTGTCACGCCTAGTGACAATAGCGTCTCCATCGTAGCGCGACTGTTAAGATAACGCCGACGATCCTCTGAGTCTTCAAGCGTGACAAGAACCTGAGCCGTTGTGATCCCATGTGGTGCCAAAGCTTCTTCGTAAGCGCGTGCAAGGCGAATTTGGCCAACCGCTGCCGCTGCTTGGCTTTGTTCAAGCGCCAGTTCCGTCATTGGAAGACCCAAGACACCGCGCCCAAGCGCGATCGAACCGGAAGACACCAGTATTACATCTGTACCACGTGCGCGGATCGTCGCGACGTCTTGTGCAAGTGCGTGTAGCCAATCCGTGCGCAACCCTTGATCCTGATCGACAAGCAGCGCTGACCCAATCTTAACGACCAGCCGTTTCGCAGTGCTTAGGGCTTCCACGGTTCTTGCTCCTCGGGGGTCTTCTGGCGTAGCTTGTCTGCTTCGATCTCGACCTTAAGCGCGCGTAGCACATCAACAGTGCCCTCACCGGTTGCGCCCGCCATTAACATAACATCAACGCCGGTTCCGGCCTTAATCTCATCGACAATGAACTGGCGCTCTTCGGCATCCAAGGTGTCGACCTTGTTCAAAACCGTCACACGCGGCTTATCTGCAAGATGGCCGCCGTAATTCTCAAGCTCACTAATAATGGTTTTGTAATCGCCAACCGGATCGCCAGACGTGCCATCAATCAGGTGTAGCAACACAGAACAGCGTTCCACATGACCAAGGAACAGATCGCCCAACCCTTTGCCCTCGGATGCGCCCTCAATCAGGCCCGGAATATCGGCAACCACAAACTCAGAGCCGTCAACGCCGACAACACCAAGGTTCGGGACCAAAGTCGTAAACGGATAATCCGCAATTTTCGGACGGGCATTGGATGTCGCGGCCAAGAATGTGGACTTACCAGCGTTTGGCAATCCCAAAAGCCCCGCATCCGCGATCAGTTTTAGACGCATCCAGATCGTGCGATCGATGCCGTCTTGGCCCGGGTTGGCGCGCCGCGGTGCTTGGTTGGTGGCAGATTTAAAGTGCAGATTGCCCCAACCACCATTGCCGCCCTTGGCGATAACGACCCGTTGGCCTGTGGTGGCCATATCGACGATGACGGTTTCTTGGTCTTCGTCCAAAATTTCGGTCCCAGTTGGAACCTTCAGCAAGATATCATCACCATCCGCACCTGTGCGCTGCTGGCCTTTGCCCGCCTCACCGTTCTTTGCGAAAAAGTGTTGCTGATAGCGAAAATCGATCAACGTGTTGAGGTTGTCGACGGCCTCAACGATGACATCACCGCCTTTGCCTCCGTCACCGCCGTTCGGGCCGCCGTATTCGATGTATTTTTCCCGCCGAAACGAGATACACCCGCCTCCACCGCTGCCGGACCGAATGTAGACTTTGCAAAGGTCGAGGAAATTCATCGGGATCGCTTTCTAACTGTTTAGTAAGGCCGATACGCGAAAGCCGCGCTTGCCTCAACCATTTGCCGCCCTTAAGCGGCAGTCATCTTTCGGACATATGTCCATGTGGGGATTACGGCATTGCGGGAAACGCAGAACGTCTCTGCATCACCGAGGTAGGAGAACCCAGCATTGCTCAACACACGGGCCGATGTCGGGTTATCCTGAAACACCTCTGCATAGACGTCTTTGGACCCTTGTGGGTTTGCCGCCAAAATGGCCTCCACCGCTGCCGTAGCGATCCCACCATTCCAGAATGCTGGGGCCACCCAATACCGAATTTCGCATTGGTCACGGTCCAAACGCAGGAGCTTAATCACACCCATTACTTCGGCGTGGCCATTTACAGATCCGTCGATCGCCCAAATATCTTCCGTTCGGGTTGGGTTTTGGGCCCGATCCAACATGTTCGCAATGTAGTTGGGCGGCAAGGGATGCGGGATGACACGAGTCATTGTGGCGACCCGCTCATCCCCGAGATATCGTTCCAAAAGGCCACCGTCCGACACTGCCAATGGGCGCAATACAAAGCGCTCCGCCTCAATCACGGTTTGGTCTGGGGTCTGGGCCAACTCAACATTGCTGTTCATGATGTGCCTCCTGCAAATAGTGCATAGATCACGGACGCTACGGTCAGAGCAGCAAGCGTCCACATTAAATATTTCTCCGCCGGTTTTCCGGCCAAAGCAGTTGCAACCCTTTGTCCCGCGTAGGTCCAAATGGGGTGCAACACGATTTGCAGTCCCAACAAACAGATGGCGATGGTTGCTGTGGCTTGCAAGGGCGGTGTTCCAGTGCTCACGAAGGTTGTGAACCCCGTTGTGATCATGGCCCATGCTTTGGGATTAAGCGGATGCACGATCAGCCCGGCAAAGAAACCAGGAGGTGTACCCATGGCCTCACCGACTTTGAGCCGCAGACCTGCAACGCGGTACGCTAAATACAAGATGTAGGCGACGGAAATCCATTTTAGAACTTCAAAAACAAATCGATAGTCGTCCTGTACTGCCATAAGACCCAGTCCCAGCGGCCAGATAATCAACTGTTTTCCGAAGGCGACACCAGCCACGAACGGCAGCGCACGGCGCAGCCCGAACCGGGCCCCCGTGGCCAGCAAAACCATGTTCGCAGGACCCGGCGTGCCGACCTGTGATGCGCCAAAAGCAAGAAATGGCAGAACTGCAACGCTCATGACTTTGCCTCCCACGCGGCGCGGGTAAGGACCATTTTCTGGTTATCCAGAGCCGCATCTCGTGCGGGACAGTAGTGGCGATCGACCTCAGTGTCTTTAAACCCGAGCGACACCAGAACAGCCCTTGATCGTGTATTATCGACGAAATGGCCGCTTTCCAGATCCTTATCGGACAGCTCGAAATGGGCGTCCACCAATACCGAGGCCGCCTCTTTCATATAGCCACGCCCCCATCTGTCCTGCGCTAAATAGTAGCCCAGCTCACTGCGCAAAGAGATCACCCCACATATGCCAGCCTCGTCTACAATCGCATAGACGTCTTCTTCGTGGTCAAGCGCGATGTACGCCTCAGCATCCGCCAAAGTATAAGGAAACGGCGGGTTCGTAAGCCATTTCGCCACCTCGACATCTTGCAAGATGGCCGTGATGGCGTGCGCATCAGCCATAATGGGCCGACGCAATGTAAGACGTTCTGTCGTAATCATGCGATCCTCCCTGACCGAATGAACAAAATAAAAGGGGCCGGTTTACACCGACCCCTTCAAATTCTTAAAAACCTAAGGTTCGGTTACTCAGCGGCCTCCGCCACCGGGAGAACCGAAATAAAGGTGCGGCCTTTGAAGCCTTTGCGGAAGGACACTGCGCCTTCAGTGACAGCGAAGATCGTGTGATCCTTTCCTTCACCAACGCCCTCACCCGGCCACCACTTGTTGCCACGCTGGCGTGCAATGATGTTACCTGGGATGACAGCTTCGCCGCCGTACTTCTTGATACCAAGGCGGCGACCAGCTGAGTCGCGACCGTTACGGGATGAACCGCCTGCTTTTTTATGTGCCATTAGGTCTCTCCTTACGCTTTCGCGAATTCAGCGGCTTGCTTGAGCCACTCGTCGCGGTCAATGCGACCTTTGAAATTCAGTTTCTCGTCCATAGCAGCGATGTCCTCTGGGGTCCATGCTGCGATTTGGGCGAATGTTGTCACGCCGAGGTCGTGCAGTTTGCCAACGATAACCGGACCAACACCGCTGATGCGTGTCAGGTCGTCTGCGCCATCAGCAGCTTTCGCGGCTTTCTTTGGTGCGGCTTTCTTTTCGGCAGCTGGCTTCGCTTCCTTCTTAGGAGCCGCAGCTTTCTTTGGCGCAGCAGCTTTTGCAGCTTTCTTCGGTGCGGACGCACGTTCAGCAGCAGCGGCGGCTTTGTCAGAAGATGGCATGCCAGGGTTTGCAGCGCGTTCGATCATGGATGCGGACATAAAGCCGGAACCATTCAGAGCAGCTTTAACACCAGATTTGCCTGCACCTTTTTCAAGGATGTCAGTGATGCGAACCAGTGTCAGTTGCTGACGGTGGCCTTTGGTACGCTTGGAGGAGTGCTTACGACGACGCTTAACGAAGTTAATTGTCTTGTCGCCTTTGATCTGGTCGATCACTTCGGCTTGCACGCCTGCGTCTTCAACAAGTGGTGCACCCACTGTGTTTCCAACCATCAGAATTTCGTTGAATTGAACTGTGTCGCCAGCTTCAGCAGCAACTTTTTCGACTCGCAGTACATCGCCAGATTCGACTCGGTACTGTTTGCCACCGGTTTTGAGAACCGCAAACATATCGTTTTCCTTTTCAATCGCGTCTCTGGGGCCCCTTATTTCAAAGGCGTTCAGCGCATATGCGGCCCGTAAACAGCGCGCCCATCATAGGGCGAGATTTTGCTTAACCCGAACAAATACCTTGCTCGGATGGCGGCTTATCGCGAAGGCTGGGTATCAAGTCAACCAAAATGACAGGTAAGACATGCGCAAATACCCCTTTGTTTTCTTAACTCTTCTGTCTGCTTGCAGCACGGAGGCCAATCACATCGGCAATCCGCTGTTGTTACCAATCCACGCGGTGGGAAATGCTGTGTCCAATGCAACCTATGGACAGCGGCGTGGCCAAGTTGAAGTTTTCGTCAAAACCAACCACCCTGCCCTGATCACAGATATTCGCGCAGGCGGCGGCGTAACCCTAACGGAAGCTTTCGACATCGCCAATGTGCCGCCCGCCGCCCGCGCACCACATACGCTTCAAATGCAATCGGACTTGGCGCTGTATACGAATAACCTCGGCGCGCTGGTTGTCGCGATCATGGTCGTGTCGAATTAATGGACCATCTACAAGTCTAGCAACACAATGATTGACCATATGGTAGGAATTGACTGCAACCGCGCCCCAGCGCAGTGTTGATCAATCATCCAGCCTTTCACACGACCGAACAAGGTGAACTTATTGACACAAAGACATGACCTCTCCGACATCGCGCGCGGGGCTCTCATTCTTTTGGTCGTTTGGGGGCACCTCCTCGAAGCGAAAGGTCCCGACAGCCGGATCTATTTTGCGATCTATACCTTTCACATGCCTGCATTTGTCATGTTGGCTGGTATGTTTTCGTCAGCGAGGCTGAATGCTCATGACCTAATAGTGATCGTTCAGAAATTCGTTCTTCCCTTAATCGCATTTCAACTCGCGTACTTTTATGCCCTTAGCGTTGTTTCACCTGACCGTGTAACGGACGTTCTGACACCTGCATGGCTAATCTGGTTTCTCTTGAGCCTTATCACGTGGAAACTGATCCTACCTTTTGCCGTCCGAGTACCCTACCCAATCCCGTTAAGTATCGTTGTTGCTTTGGTCATAGGGTATATCGATAGCGTCGGTACCGCATTGAGCCTTTCAAGAACTGTTGTATTCTTTCCAGCCTTCTTGCTCGGCCACCTCTACAAAGACCAGATTTTTCAAGTGGTGATAAAACACCGGCCGGCGCTTTGCATTCTGTTCGTCGCTTTCATGTGTGGTGCGATCGGCCTATCGGACCATGTGGACATTCGTTGGCTCTGGGCCGTCAATTCTTACAGCGAAATACCAAATAGCTCTCCGAAGATATTGTATCGGGCAGGCACGATCGCGATGGGTCTAATCACATCGATTGCGTTTCTTGCGGTGCTTCCGCGCCGTTCAAACGGCCTGACGTTACTGGGGCAAAACACGATGCCGATCTACGTCTTGCACGGTTTTCCTGTGATGCTCGTTTGGAAAGCTAATGTTCTACCGAACTCTGATATTGCTTTCATCGTCGCGACAGCCGTTCTGGCATTTATTCTGACGTTTGCGATTGCGCGAGCTGCATCACCAATCATCACAAACAATAAGTAGACTGCGCAACTTAAAGCTCCTGGCTGGTCATCTCATTCGCGGCGGCCCGCCCCAAGGAACGGCTGATCCCAGTAAACAGGCGATCAAAGCTATCAAACATCGCTCGGTTCACCTGAGCACCCGCCTCGGTTTCCGAAAACGCAATATAAGCCTGCAAGTCTGCGTCATCCAGCGGCGCGTAGGCCATGAACAAGAACGAATAGAGCCATTTCGTTGTGCTGTCGCGGATGTCGGCCTCTTGGCTCCAGACATCTGATAGGATCTGTTCTTCGGTTAAGGCCCCGTCAAAGGCGCGGCCATCCAGCAACCCGTTATAAAACGCGAGGTTTGAATTAAGCGCAGCGGCGACATTGGTTTCAATCAGGTTGTTGGTTTCAATGAATTCGCCAACCAAGGCAAACCGTGGATTGTCGTCTGCTGATGCAATGGCGGCCGCGTCTTCGCTGGCCTGCTCAACCGCGTCATCCAGCAAAGCACGACGTGCGCTGACTTCGAGGCCGACGATCATCTGCCCTTGATCAGACCCAAAGAAATCAATGATCGGGCCAAGGTCAAAATCCGAGAGCGATATCTCGAAATCTTCGCGGACCATGCCCAACATGACGTCCTGATTGTATATGTTCGCGACGGTGTTATCCCAATCGCTGGACGGCTCACCTGCGAACAGATCGGCGCCGATTGTTCCCCCGTAGCTCATCCCTTCTTCGCGCATAATGTCGATAATTTCGGGCAGCATCAGCAGTTCAAACAAAACATCCGTGTCACTGTCCTGCGCCATCGCGGGCATAATTGGCAGTGCGAGTGTCAGGACGGTTGCGAGCGTGGCGAAGCGATTGAACATCAAAGAACCTTTCTTGGGATTCTATAGCAATAAGGTCGCCCGCGCCCCTTTCCAAGGGGCATGTGAACCAACGCACGGGATTGTCAGGAATACCTCTTGCACGGCTGTCCACATGGGACTAACACCGCCGCGATCAAAAACGATCATCTGACGCGGAGAGGTGGCGGAGTGGTCGAACGTGGCGGTCTCGAAAACCGTTGAGCCTTTACGGGTTCCCAGGGTTCGAATCCCTGTCTCTCCGCCATTTACACCGATGTCCCCATTAATGTCTGTTGTGACGATTGACCTGTGTCGATTGTGAAAGCGTTTGTCGGCTCTCATGCTCAGAAACTTGCACCCTCGGACAATCTGATCGTTATTTGATATATATCAAATGTATCTTTATGGATTTAAGTTAACCATCGGCCTCGAATAAGAGAGGCCACCATGACCAAGAATAAATATGACCTAAGTCGCCGCGCATTTCTGGGCGTTGCCGCCGGAGGTGCCGCCATCGCGTCCGTCACACCCAGTGACGCGGCTCCCATCGCAACAAACGCAAAGATCGTTATCATCGGCGCTGGAGCCGGCGGCACTGCATTGGCAAACCGTCTTGTGGATCGCTTGGATGGCGCCCAGATTACACTCATAGATCCTCGCCCCCAGCATCTCTATCAGCCGGGTTTGACGCTCGTGGCGGCAGGCCTGAAACCCGCCGATTATGTAACGACACTGACAACGGATTGGTTGCCCTCTGGCGTGACCTTGATCCCAGAAAAAGCCGCTGCAATTGATCCAGAGGCCAAGACTGTTTCGACTGAGGGCGGCGAAACTCTGTCCTACGACTACCTTGTGGTCGCACCGGGCTTGGTCCTTGATCACGATGCCATTGATGGGTTTGACCTCGATATGGTTGGTACCAACGGGATCGGCGCGCTTTACGCAGGCCCGCAGTATGCCGCAAAAACATGGGACGCCGCTGGGAAATTCACTGAGGACGGCGGTGTGGGTCTTTTCACCCGTCCTGAAACGGAGATGAAATGCGCGGGTGCACCGCTTAAACACACCTTCTTGATCGATGATCTTGCCCGCCGTGCAGACAACCGTGGCAACATGGATATCACCTATGCGGCCCCACAAGGCTCGTTGTTTGGTGTTCCGATCGTTGCCGAAAAGGTACGGATGTTGTTCGGTGATCGGGGCATCAATACGGCGATGCAACACACGCTCAAAGCTATTGAACCAGGCCAGCAGAAAGCGACGTTCGTAGATCAAGATGGCTCAACGGTGGATATGGACTACGACTACATCCACGTTATACCGCCCCAACGTGCGCCAGACGTGATCCGCGAGTCAGGCCTGTCATGGGCTGACAAATGGACAGACCAAGGCTGGGTTGAATGCGACATGTATACCCTTCAGCACCTGCGCTACGACACGATCTGGGCGCTTGGTGATGTTGCGGGCGTTCCCAAAGGCAAGACAGCCGCATCCGTCAAATGGCAGGTCCCCGTGGTTGAAGACGGCATTGTCAGTGCGATCGAAGGCACGGACCCAACCGAGACCTATAACGGCTACACATCCTGCCCGATGATCACTCGGATCGGTCGCGCCATGTTGGTTGAATTTGACTACAACAACGATCTCACACCGTCCTTTCCGGGCATCATTGCGCCGTTGGAAGAGCTTTGGATCTCGTGGTTAATGAAAGAAGTCGCCTTAAAAGCAACTTACAACGCCATGCTACGTGGCCGCGCATAAAGGAGCGATGCAATGAAAGATATGACACTCTCTACCCTGCTTGCTGTCTTCGAAGAAATCTTCGGGCGTGGGTTGTTCTGGGCCATGGTCGCCCTCGCTGGCGTTGTGACGCTGGCGTACCTTTTTGTGCTGATCCGTGACCGCGCGGTCAGTTGGCACAAGTTCCTTTGGGCGCAACTGTCTATGCCCGTCGGCGCAGTTCTGGCGGTTTGGTTTTTGTTGGTCATGACCCATTCGCAATTGCGCGACATGGGCGGCCCGATTGATTTGATCGTGTTACTGATGGTTGCCGTTGGCGGTGCTGTCGGGATGGCAATCCTTGTCTACACAGGGCAGTCCCTTTTGCGTGGACGAGACGAATAACAGACCACGAATGGTATGAATGATTTCATGATGACCGAAACACAGCTGAATTTCGGCCATCAAAGAATTTTGCACAATCGCCCCGAGAGCGGCCAATTGTATCAAATGGCGAAACAATCAACTTCACATGGTACACAGTGGCGAGCGCATCCCAATTTTGGACGCTGGACGTTTGAGCCTTACGACTTGGTGCGACGTATCGCGTCTTTCCACCCTGCATAACGACGGTTTTTGTCCGCATCATTCAACTGTGGAGTGAACTGGCGATCTAAAGCCCAAGTCGCTGCGAATTCGGCTTGGCTTGGGTAGACCCCTGCCCGCATTCCTGCAAGCCACGCCGCACCTAGTGCGGTCGTCTCCAAAACCTTCGGTCGGTCAACCTTGGCGCCAATCACATCGGCCAAGAATTGCATGGCCCAGTTAGACGCGGACATCCCGCCATCGACCCTGAGAGTGCCCTCAGCCGCACCATTCCAATCCGCCTTCATTGCGTCCAGCAGATCGCGAGTCTGAAAGCCGACACTTTCGAGCGCCGCACGTGCGAATTCTGCTGGCCCAGCGTTGCGTGTCAGCCCGAATACTGCACCACGGGCATCAGCATCCCAGTACGGCGCACCAAGACCCGTAAACGCAGGTACAAGATAAAGTTCGACCGAAGGATCGGCAGTTTCGGCCAACGCTTGGGTTTCTTTCGCGTCTTTGATGATGCCTAACCCGTCGCGCAGCCATTGCACCACAGCGCCCGCGATAAAGATCGACCCCTCAAGGGCGTAAGTGGTTTTGCCGTCCAATTGATACGCAATCGTACCAAGCATCCGGTTTTGGCTTTGAACCAGTTCATCGCCCGTGTTGAGCAATGCAAAACATCCGGTTCCATAAGTGGATTTTAACATCCCCGGTTCAAAACACGCCTGACCAATCGTTGCCGCCTGCTGATCGCCCGCAACGCCCAAAATCGGCAGCTCAGGTCCGAACATATCCGTGGTCCCAAAATCAGCTGCACAATCAAGAACCTCTGGCAGCATCGACATGGGAATACCCAGCCGTTTACAGATCACTTCATCCCACGCGCCTTCACGGATGTTGTACAGCATAGTGCGCGCGGCGTTTGTTGCGTCCGTGACGTGGCGCTTGCCGTTGGTCATCCGCCAGATCAGAAAGCTATCGACAGTACCGAACAGGAGTTGCCCGGCATCCGCCTTTTCTTGTGCGCCTTCAACAGCTTGCAGGATATACCTCACCTTCGTTGCGCTAAAGTACGGGTCCGCCAAAAGGCCTGTGCGGGCCGTAATCTCAGCTTCGAACCCTTCTGCCTTTAGGTCTTCGCAGAAATCAGCGGTCCGGCGGTCTTGCCATACAATTGCGTTATGGATCGGTTTTCCGGTCTCGCGATCCCAGACAATTGTGGTTTCACGCTGGTTGGTTATGCCTATCGCTGCAATGTCATCTGCCTTGGTGACGACAGCCGAACAGACGGATACAACAGAGTCCCAAATCTCTTCGGGATCATGTTCGACCCAACCCGATTGCGGATAAATCTGAGTAAACTCTTCCTGCGCCACATGGGCGATTGTCATATCCCCATCAAACAGAATTGCGCGGCTGGAAGTGGTCCCTTGGTCAATCGCGAGGATATGGGGCATGTAATTTCTCCTAGTCGTCGTCCTCTTGGGTTCCACGGAACCCTGTGGCGACAACAAATTTTTCAGAACTGTCAGAACGGCTGCTTGGTGGCTTCACATATTGAACTTTCTTAAAGTTCACTTTTAGCATGCGTTGCAATTCGGCTTCCGCACCACCGGCAAGAACTTTGGCGACAAACGTACCGCCCTCATCAAGCACATCAAACGCAAAATAAGCCGCTGTTTCGCACAGAGCCATGATGCGGTTGTGGTCGGTTTGTTTGTGACCAGATGCCGAGGCTGCCATATCGCTCATGACGATATCGGCTTTCCCTCCAAGCCACTCTTTAACTTTTACGTCCGCGTCGTCTTCCATGAAATCAAGAACATGTAGTTCACAACCCGGGATCGGTTCCATTTCTTGCAGGTCAATTCCAAGGATCGTGCCAATCGGCTTACCCTTTCGTTCACCCAATGCGTTAATCTTCGGCACAGCCACTTGGCACCAACCACCTGGGGCAGCGCCCAAATCAACGACCCGCTTACCGGGTGTTAGGAAGTTGAACTTTTCGTTCAATTCCAGAATCTTATAGGCCGCACGACCGCGATACCCATCGGCCTTTGCACGGGCAACATATGGGTCATTCAATTGCCGCTGAAGCCACAAGGTCGATGACATCTTGCGCCCGCGCGCGGATTTCACTTTGACAGTCAAGTCGCGCTGACCGCGACCGGATGTGTTCTTACCGCTGCGTGATGTGGGTTTTTTAGCCATGCCTTCGATTACAGTGCCAATCAGCGGTAGTAAAGTGACTGCCCGTTATGGAATATCTGAACCTTCTCGGGGGTTGCTTTCATCCGCACTGTTTGACCGCGCAAATCTGCGTGAATACCGGGCAGCTTGCCAATTACCGCATCAGCACCGTCAACCTTACCGAAATAGAGCAGTGTCACTTCGCCCAAGGCTTCGGTGATGTTGACCGTCCCTTCAAACGCAAAGTCATCGCCATTGGTCACGTCCATGTCTTCTGGCCGGATACCAACATTCACGATAAGGCCCTTGTCGGCTTCTTGGGTCGGAACCGCAGAAGCAACCGTGCCGCCACCATCCAGTTTCACAACTGTCTGCGCACCAGTCTCGATAATCTCGCCGGCCAATAGGTTCATCGCAGGTGACCCAATGAACTGTGCCACAAATTCGTTCTCAGGGCGTTCATACAACTCCAACGGCGTACCGACTTGCGCGATCCCCTTATTGGCAAGCACAACAATTCGTGTAGCCAAGGTCATCGCTTCGACCTGATCGTGCGTAACGTAAATCATCGTACTGTCAGGCATGGATTCTTTGAGCTGTGCAATCTCGATCCGTGTGGCAACCCGTAGGGCTGCGTCCAAGTTCGAAAGAGGTTCGTCAAACAGATAGACCTTGGGATCACGCACGATGGACCGGCCAATCGCCACACGTTGCCGCTGCCCGCCTGACAACGCTTTTGGAAGGCGGTCCAGATAGTCATCCAACTGCAAAATCCGCGCGGCGTTTTCGATCGCTGCGTCGATTTCGGCCTTTGGTTTCTTGGCCAACTTCATTGCGAAGCTCATGTTGTCGCGCACCGTCATGTGTGGGTAAAGCGCGTAAGACTGGAACACCATGGCGATACCACGCTGTGCAGGTGGCACGTCATTGACGACCTGCCCATCGATCTGCAGTTCACCGTCGGTAATTTTCTCAAGGCCAGCAATCATGCGCAGCAACGTCGATTTACCGCAACCAGATGGCCCGACAAATACGATCAATTCGCCTTTTTTGATATCAAGGTTGATGTCTTTGAGGACATTCACCGTGCCACCGTAGGTCTTGGCAACATTTGTCAGCTTCAGATCAGCCATTTAGGGGTCTCCTGTCCATTATGTCGACGGGGACGCGGCAATAAAGACCTGCCACGGCGCCAGAGTTAGTGTATCGCCCACAGGCGCATCCGCACCGCTGAGGTCATGTGCAATCGATTCCCACGCGCCTTTAGGCAGTGCCAAATCGGCCGGAGCATCCCCAACGTTAAAGGCGCAGAACACCTTCTCCCCATTGAGACTACGAGTGAAATAGACAATGTCACCTATCGCTTTCACGCCATCATGATCGCCTTTGGTCAACGCTGGGTGTGCGTGGCGCAATGCGATAGCGCGGCGGTAATGGTGGATGATCGCATTTGGATCATCCTCTTGCGCAGCCACGCTATTGGCGATGTGATCTTGGCTGACAGGCAACCAAGGGCGCTGTGCCGTACTGAACCCGCCGTTCTGGTTGCTGGGTTCCCAAACCATGGGCGTGCGGCACCCATCACGGCCTTTGAACTCGGGCCAGAATTCGATGCCATAAGGATCTTGTAGATCTGAGTATGCGACGTCTGCCTCACCCAGCCCCAATTCCTCACCCTGATAAATACAGGCGGACCCCCGTAAGCACATCATCATCGTTGTGAACAAGCGCTGCGCGTCTGGTGACAATGCCCAACGGGTGCTGTGGCGAACAACGTCATGGTTTGAATAGGCCCAACAGGCCCAGCCATCTGCTGCCTCATTGTCAACGCGTGCCATAACATCCGCGACAGTCTGCGCAGATGGTTGCTCCCCTGAAAGAAACTCGAACGCATAACACATTTGCATCAGGTCATCGCCCGCTGTGTATTCGCCCATAATCTCTAGGCCGCGCTGCGCATCTCCGACTTCACCGACGGCAGCGGCGTTATAAGGAACCATAACCGCACGAAGCTTGCGCAAGAAGTCGAGGTTTTCAGGGCGGTTTTTTGAGTAAAGGTGCTCTTGGTGATTATATGGGTTCACACTGGGCGCAATCGTGGAGTTACGTTTGTCCTTAGGCAATGCGGGATTGTCGCGCAGTTCTTTGTCGTGGGTATAAAAGTTGATCGTATCTAGACGGAACCCGTCTACTCCGCGCTTCAACCAGAACTGTGCCACATCGAGTAGTGCATCTTGCACGGCGGGTTCCCAAAAATTGAGATCAGGCTGTGAGGTCAGGAAACAGTGGTAGTAATACTGTTCACGCCCAGCATGCCACTGCCATCCAGACCCGCCGAAGATTGATAGCCAGTTGTTGGGGGGTGTCCCGTCTTCTTTGGGATCAGCCCAGACATACCAGTTGGCCTTATCGTTTGTGCGGTCAGCCTTACTTTCTTGGAACCATGGGTGCTGATCTGATGTGTGCGACAACACCAGATCGATCATCACTTTGACATCAAGGTCATGTGCTTTGGCGACCACGGCGTCGAAATCGGACAACTTGCCAAACATCGGGTCGACATCACAGTAGTCGGACACGTCATAGCCGAAATCCTTCATCGGTGACGTAAAGAATGGTGAAATCCAGATCGCATCAACACCGAGGCTGGCGATATAGGGCAAGCGCTGCACGATCCCTGCAAGGTCGCCAATGCCATCCCCATTGCTGTCTTGATAGCTGCGCGGATAGATCTGATAGATCACCGCTCCGCGCCACCAATCGGCGTCTTTGTCCAAATGTCCGGCCGTAACCTGCGCCATCTTCGTCATCTTCGTTGTCTTTCTATTTAACCGAGCCAGCCAGCAGGCCGCGCACGAGGTATCTTTGCATCATAAAGAAAACAGCTAGCGGCACCGCAATGGAGATAAACGCACTGGTGGCCAAAACCTCCCAGTCGCCGCCTCGGGTGCCCAGCAATTCTACGATTTGTTTTGTCATCACAGTTGTATTGCCTGAACTGTCGATCAGGAAAACAAGAGCAACCAACAAGTCATTCCACGTCCACAAGAATTGGAAAATGGCAAATGACGCGAGAGCTGGAAAACTAAGTGGCAGAATGATCTTAGTAAAAATCTGGAACTCTGTCGCGCCATCGACACGGGCGTTTTCAATGATGTCGCGCGGCAATCCGACCATATAATTTCTCAGCAGGTAAATCGCCAAGGGCAGTCCAAAGCCGGTGTGCGCCATCCAAACCCCCAGATACCCTTTCCCGATACCAATCGCATTGTGAAGCTGAAGCAACGGAATCAACGCCAACTGCAGTGGCACCACCAACAGGCCAACAACGGCAGCGACCAAAAGCGCTCGACCAGGGAAATCCATCCAAGCCAACGCATAGGCGGCAAAAGCCGCAATGAGGATCGGGATGATGGTCGACGGGATAACAACCGTGAGTGTGTTAAAAAACGCCTTGGCCATGTTTTCAGAATTGGTCGGGCTAAAGAGGATATTCTTATAGTTATCCGTGGTGAATTCAGGCGGGACCGTCGCCACAACAAACAAGCGTTGCCCACGACCAGATATTTGGTCGTCATTCCCCTGCCAAATGTAGCTACCATCTTCGCTCAACGTCATTGTTTCGCCATCACCTAAGTCTGACGTCTCTCCGGCCGCAAAGGCAGACGGCGCGCGCGAAGATGTGCCCCAAGTCGTAATTTCGAGAAGGTCGGCATCCGGTTCATTGATGTTGCCTTCAACAACGAACACGCCAGCTGAGGTCTCGATCCGGAAATCATCAGGATCAAGCGCGCGCAGTTGCAAGGTTTGTTCTGCCGGAAACAGTGAGGCCCACCAGCCCGATGACGTGATTTGTTCGCTCGTTCGGAACGAGGATACAAACAGCCCCATCGTTGGGA
The DNA here is from genome assembly GCF_021532625.1 of Octadecabacter algicola. Classification (GTDB taxonomy): domain Bacteria; phylum Pseudomonadota; class Alphaproteobacteria; order Rhodobacterales; family Rhodobacteraceae; genus Octadecabacter; species Octadecabacter algicola. Next base: position 559,610 of record NZ_JAKGAR010000001.1, on the reverse strand, counting down.
ACAACCACAACAGCACCAGTGCCAATACCGAAATATTTAGCGCCCAAACGACTGCGGGCTTTTTGCCAGCTAAAGAGTCCATCAGCGCATCTCCTTACGGGCATTGTAAACGTTCCAAACCAGGATCGGCATCACCAGCAACATGATGATCATCGCCGACGCAGACCCCATTCCCCAATCACGGGCCACGAACATCTTTGTGTACATGTAGTTGGCCAATACCTGAGTCTCCCATTGTCCGTTCGTCATAGCGAACACAATGTCGAACACCTTAAGCGTGGCGATGGTAATTGTGGTCCAAACAACTACGATTGTGCTCATGATTTGAGGCACCTTAATCTTAAAGAAAATCTGGAATGGGTTCGCACCGTCAATGACAGCGGCTTCGATGGTTTCTTCTGGAATACCGCGTAGTGCCGCGGACAGGATCACCATGGCAAACCCCGTTTGGATCCAGATCAAAACCGCCATCAGGAAGAAGTTGTTCCAAAACGGGATCGTTAACCATTGCTGGGGCGCATCGCCGCCGAACGTCAGATAAAGATGATTCAACACACCGATCTGCGCTACATCTTCGGGACGGGCTTCATAGATTAGTTTAAAAATAACAGCCGCGCCAACGAATGAAATCGCCATCGGCATAAAGACAACCGACTTGGCAAAGTTCCCCCAGCGCAGACGGTCGGTCAATTGGGCGGTCAACAGGCCGAACGCCGTTGACGCAGCAGGCACAACCACTAGCCAGAGGATATTGTTGCGCAAAGCTTCCATAAACTTATCTTCGGCAAACATCTGAACGTAGTTTTTAAACCCAACGAAGGTGTAGACATCACCTGCCCCACGTTCCAGAAAACTAAGCCGTAATGTCGCAAATACCGGATAAGCCAAATACAGACCAAGCCCCAACATCGCTGGAAACAGGAAAATCCAAGGGCGGATCATCTCTCGGCGGTTGATATTTTGGCCCATATTCGGGCCCTTGGCAGGAAATATCACTTTGTCGAGCAACAGGTTGGCACCGTAAAAATAGCCAACACACCCTGATACACCGATCACAATCGTGATTACGCCTAAGAGCGCTGGATGCATGTCGTTCTCCTCCCCCGAGCCTTAAAGATAGTCTGCCGTCAATAAAGGGTGGCGCAATCTCTTGCGCCACCCGTTTTCAAGAAATCCAATGCTTACTGCAAAGCGTCCCAGCTTTCCTGAATGGAGGTCGCTACGTCTGCGGCAGACGCGCCGCCAACATAATCAACCATACCAGTCCAGAACGTACCTGCGCCTACGCCACCTGGCATAAGGTCAGAACCGTCAAAGCGGAACGTCGTCGCGTTAAGCAGAACTTCGTTCAGACCACGCTCGGAGTCAGACCCAAAGACGGACAGATCCGCGGACAGGTGTGGCGTAAGGAAACCACCCTTAGACATCCACATCTCATGTGCTTCAGTTGAACGAAGGAATTCGATCAACTGGTGCGCACCTTCGGATTCATCCGTGATCGCGAACAATGTACCGGACCCCAATACCGGCTTTCCAAGGTCTTGTTCAGCAAACGCTGGGAAGTAGAAGAAATCTGCGTCTTCGCCAACTTCGGTCCCTTCTGGGAAGAACGCCGGAATGAAGGACGCTTGACGGTGCATGTAGCACTGTGGCGGGCTGTCAAACAAACCCTTTGGGCTGTCGCGGAAGTCAGTCGTTGCAACCGCACCAGCGCCACCAGCAACGTAGTCGTCGTTACGTGCGAACATGCCGAAGGCTTCTATCGCTTCGATCACTTTAGGATCGTTGAACGGCATCGCATTGCTGACCCAGTCATCATAGACAGCTGGTTCCTGCGTGCGCAGCATCATGTCTTCGACCCAGTCCGTTGCAGGCCAACCTGTCGCCGCACCAGAACCCAGACCGATACACCAAGGTGTGCCGCCATCGGCAACGATTTGGTCGGACAGCGCAATCAGCTCTTCCATGGTTTCAGGGATTTCGTAGCCGGCATCTTCAAAGTTCTCAGGAGAATACCAAACCAAGGATTTTACGTTCACGCGGAAGAAGAAACCGTAAAGATTATCAGCACCGCTCGCGTCTGCATAAGTGCCCAGATCAACCCAAGACTGACCCGCTGCATAGTTTTCAACGATCCAATCGGCTGTGCCATCACGCAGCGGAGCCAAATGCCCCTGCGCTGCAAGGTCGGACGCCAAACCTGGCTGTGGGAAGACCGCGATATTGGGAGCGGATCCGCCTTCGATATCGATCACGACTTGGCTCTCAAAGCTGTCGGACCCGACGTATGTGACCGTCGCGCCTGTTGCTTCTTCGAAAATGTCCAGCACGGCTTCTAGGTTGTCGGCTTCTGGGCTCAGGAATGGTCCCGCAATTGTAATTGTCTCGCCGGAAATATCGGCTGCGTGGCTTTCGGCTTGCACCATACCTGCTGTCAGCGCCGCAATTGCTGCACCAGCATATAAAGATCGTGTCATTTTGATTCTCCCTAAGCGAGCACGCCCGCTCGTTGATTATAAAGGTTCACACCCTGCGCTTCGCTCCCAAAGCGCTTTGGATATGCAGAGAGTGCGCTAAAGACTTAGTAGAGTCAATCCAATCAAAATGCTGCAACTGCACAATAAGAATAAGCCAAAAATGGTTGATTTTGGTGAAATATACCTTCAAGACTAGGAACACCTCGGCAACCAAAGCGGTTTGAAAGAAGCATGAACCTCAAAGAACTCTCTGAAAAATTGGGATTGTCCCAAACAACCGTCAGCCGTGCGCTGAACGGCTACCCAGAGGTGAGCGAAGCAACCCGAGAAAAAGTACAGTTGTTAGCAAAACGGCATAATTACAGCCCCAACACACGCGCTAAGGGATTAGCAACGGGGCGCGCTCATGCCATTGGGCACGTCATTCCTACAGCCCGCCGCCATGAGGTTGTGAACCCTATTTTTGGCGACTTCATCGCCGGCGCTGGTGAGGTCTACGCAGCCAACAATTTCGATATGGTCCTCTCGATTGTTGAGGGAGGTGACGAGGAAAAAGTTTACCGCGCCTTCAAAACACGAGGTACCGTCGATGGCGTTATCCTGCATGGTCCAAGGATAAACGATGAGCGCATACCGCTCCTTCAAGAAATTGGCCTGCCATTTGTTGTCCACGGTCGCGCATCAGGCGTTGAAACCGACTACAGCTGGCTGGACGTGAATAACCGACGCGCCTTTACACGGGCCACAGAGTTTCTGATTGACCTCGGGCACCGCCGAATTGGTCTGATCAATGGCCTCGAAGACATGGATTTCGCGCATCGCCGCAAAATCGGTTACGAGGACGGCCTAAAGGCGCGTGGTCTAAACATCGACCCATTAATCATGCGCTCCGATGAAATGACCGAAAGCAACGGCTACACTGCTGCCGGTGAAATGCTCGACAGCGAAGCCCCACCAACGGCCATTCTCGTCTCGTCCATTATCACTGCTCTTGGGACCCGTCGCGCTATCGAAGACCGCGGTCTAAAAATGGGTCGTGACGTTTCCGTCGTAACTTATGACGACAGCCTGTCTTATCTGGCCAACGGCATAGATGTGCCAATCTTTACGGCCACCCGATCTTCTGTGCGCGATGCTGGTCGCCAATTGTCTAATTTGCTTTTGGCAAAGATTAGCGATCCATCACGCCCACCCGACCACATTCTCCTAGAAGCCGAACTCACCGTTGGTCAGTCCACGGGCCCTGCCCCCTCGACCTAACGCCTTATCCAATCGAAAGATCGAACATGAATTTCAAACGCTCGGATTTCCCCGAAACCTTCCTCTTTGGCACGGCGACATCCGCCTACCAAATCGAAGGACATAGTTTTGGCGGCGCGGGTCAAACCCATTGGGACACGTTTGCCGCCACACCAGGAAACGTCGTAAGGGCTGAACACGGTGGCATCGCATGCGATCATTATCACCGCTACGAAGAAGATCTTGATTTCATTTCCAATGCAGGCTTTGACGCCTACAGGTTTTCAACAAGCTGGGCTCGCGTCATGCCGGACGGTGTCACGCCCAATCCCGAAGGCTTGGATTTCTATGATCGGTTGACGGACGGTATGTTGGAACGTGGGATCAAACCCTGCGCAACCCTGTACCACTGGGAACTCCCGTCCGCTTTGGCCGATAAAGGCGGATGGCAAAACCCGGATATCGCAAAATGGTTCGGTGATTTCACCGAATGCATCATGGAACGGATCGGCGATCGGATGCATTCGGTCGCACCAATCAACGAACCTTGGTGTGTCGGCTGGTTGTCGCATTTCCTTGGAGCGCACGCACCAGGCCTGCGCGACATTCGAGCCACCGCACGCGCGATGCACCACATCCTTCTGGCCCACGGCACCGCGATCCAAATGATGCGGGGACTCGGCATGTCCAATCTAGGTGGCGTGTTTAACCTCGAATGGTCCGAACCGGAAACGGAGTCAGAGGCCGACATAGCCGCGAATGTGCTCTCGGATGGGTATTACAACCGCTTCTTTCTTGGAGGTGTTTTCCAAGGCAAATATCCGGAAAAAATCATGGAGGCCTTCGAGCCCCACATGCCAGAGGGCTGGCAAGACGATTTCGGGACCATTCAGGCCCCACTCGATTGGTGTGGTATTAATTACTACACGCGGCGGATCGTGCGCGCCAACGATGACCCATGGCCGTCCCATGACGTGATCCCGAATGGCCCACTGCCCAAAACCCAAATGGGTTGGGAGATTTACCCCGACGGTTTATATAAGTTCCTGAAACGCACCAAAGAAGAATACACAGGCGATCTGCCACTGTTCATTACGGAAAACGGCATGGCCAATCCTGATATGATCAAGCACGGCACGGTCAATGACCCTGAACGTATCTCTTTCCTGAACCAGCACTTTAATGCAGTGCGTCGCGCAATTGCCGATGGTGTACCTGTTAACGGTTTTTTCGTGTGGTCGCTTCTGGATAACTATGAATGGGCCTTGGGCTACGAGAAGCGCTTTGGCCTCGTGCATGTAGACTTTGTTACCTTGGAACGCACACCCAAAGCCTCCTATCATGCCCTCAAATCTGCGCTGGAGCAGTAAATGAGTTATCCTGCAAACACCCTATCTCTTGTCGCCGATATCGGTGGAACCAACACACGATGCGCTTTGGCGGACGGTCCCCGTGTTCTGCAAGACACCGTGCGTCGATATTCAAACGCTGATTTCGGTGGGTTGGAAACGGTGCTGCGGCAATACCTATCAGATGCCGGAGACGTGGATCCCATTGCGGCCTGTGTTGCCGTAGCGGGCCCAGTTCACAACGGCGTTGCCACCTTGACCAATCTCAACTGGGCAATAGACCGCGACACGCTAGCACGGGCGACACAGGCGGAAACTGTCGCAATTCTTAACGATCTACAGGCACAGGGGCACGCCCTCGCCGATCTGGACAGCAGCGCATTGCGTCCTGTCATTGAACGCACCGATGACACCATCAACTTCCATGCTGCGCGGCTGGTGGTTGGGGTTGGCACGGGATTTAATGCGACACCGGTATTTGACACAGCAATGGGCCGGTTTGTGCCGCCCTCAGAGGCAGGCCATGCCAATTTGCCAATCCGCACCGAACAAGAACTTCGGCTGTGTCATTACGTTTCCACTGCTCATGGATTTCCCGCTGTAGAGGATGTGGTGTCAGGGCGTGGTCTTGAACGTGTCTATAGCTTTTTGGGTCAAGAGGCAGGTGATCCGCGTGACGTTCGCGCGCAAGATATTATGGCGGCTTGTGCGGCGGGAAATGATCCTCGTGCACGCGAAGCGGTAGCGCTTTTTATCCGCGTTCTGGGCACCGTCTGTGGTAACCTCTCCCTGATCCAGTTGCCGTTCGGCGGCGTCTATCTGGTTGGTGGCGTTGCACGCGCTATGGCGCCTTATCTGGCAGAATTTGGGTTTGCCGATGCATTCCGCGACAAAGGACGTTTTGCCGGCTTTATGGCAAACTTTTCGGTCCATGTGGTCGAAGACGATTATGCCGCGTTGTCTGGTTGCGCATCTCACATCCAGACGCTTGTGTCGGCCTAAGACCCAAGCGTTCTAGTGAAGCTGGCCGTGAACGGTTTTTGTCAGCTCCTTTAGGGAGAACGGTTTGGGCAGGAAAACCGAATTCGGGATGCTTTTCTGCGCTTCCCCAAAGGCTTCCTCGGCGTAACCAGAAACAAAAACGACCTTGGCATTCGGGCGGTCTTGTAGTGCTTCTTTTACCCACGTGGGGCCGTCTTTGCCCGGCATGATGACGTCTGTGAGAAACAAATCAACTACAAGATCGCTATCCTCCAACATGGATAAAGCCGCCTCGGCGCTCTCCGCTTCAAGCACTGTGAACCCACGCAGGCGCAATGCCCGAGACGCAAAGGCCCGCACTGGCGCTTCGTCTTCTACCAATAAGACAACACCATCGCTCTTTGACGTCATCACATGTTCAACAACTGGCGTGGTTTCAACGATCGGTATCGGACCGTCATGACTTGGGATCAGGATGCTAAAGCTGGTTCCAACGCCAACAGTAGAATCGACAAAAATATAACCACTGGTCTGTTTGATGATCCCATAAGCGGTCGATAACCCAAGGCCCGTCCCCTCACCGATCTTTTTGGTCGTCCAGAAGGGTTCGAAGATCTTGGCGCGCTTGTCCTCGGATATCCCGGTCCCTGTGTCATGAACTCGCAAGACTACATATTTCCCTGGTGGAACCGTGACGCGATCGCGTGTTAGCCCTTCGGTCAATACTGTGTTTTCAGTTTCAATGCGGATACTTCCGCCTTCCGGCATCGCATCACGCGCGTTCACGACGAGGTTCATAAGAACTTGTTCTAGTTGACGTTTATCGGCACGGATCGGGTCAAGTCCGGGGTCGTGATCCAAGGTTAACGTAATCCGTTCCCCCACAAGACGGTTCAGCAAATGAGTGCTATCAGCCAACGTGTTTCGCAAATCCAAAACTTCGAGTTGGAGGTTTTGTTTTCGTGAATAAGCAAGCAGTTGCCCGACCAACGCACCAGCACGATTGGCATTCTGATGGATTTGAACGAGATCGGAATAGTCACTATCCCCCCGATCGTGGCGCAATAGTAGTAAATCACAATGGCCCGAAATCGCAGTCAGAAGATTGTTGAAATCATGCGCCACGCCGCCTGCTAGCTGTCCGATTGCCTGCATTTTTTGGCTCTGAACGAACTGTTGCTCCAAGTTCTTATATTCGGTCACATCCTTAAGAACGGCAATTACATGTGGCTCGTTTGTCTGGCCCGCTGGATTGAGAGACACCTGCAAGAACGTCTCACGGTCGTCATTAACCGATTGAAGATACTGAGGAGCAGACGGGATTTTTCCGTGGTACGTTTCGGTGATCCAGTCATTCAATGGACGGCCCAAACCCTCGATTAGATCGCTGATCCGCGTTCCCGCACCAATCTTGTGGTCCAACAATATCCGTGCTTCGCGGTTTGACGAAAGAACCTCGCCATCCAACGCAATCTTTAGCAACGGAACAGGCAGTTCTTCGATTGCGGCCCATTCTGTTTGAACGGCTAAACCATCGCTGACGGTATCAGAGGGCAAAAGATAGATTTCGCTTCTACCACCGTGGCTGGGAACCTCGGCCACAAGGCACGCCTTTTCACCGGACTCGCAGAGCACATGATGAACCTGTCCCGATACGATCGGTAGTTCGGAAAACACACTCTCAAGGTTCTTGACCCGCCCACCAAGAAGTCTCCGAAAAGCTTCATTCATATATAGAACGGTACCGCTTGGCCCTGCCGTCAGCATTGGAAGGCTCAACGCGTCAGCTGAACGACCGACGCCCATTCGGTCTGAAAGGTCTTCTAGGCGCCAAAGGAACGCCGTGTCATCGACAGCATTCACAGAAAGTCGAACATGTCCTTTGCGGGTCACGATGTCTTCACGCGCACTCCCGAGGGCCAGCGCTTTGTTCTGAATTCGAAACATGACGGCGCTGGGGTTGGCAAACATCTCGGAAAAGACGCGGCCAAGCGTTTCAACGTTGATATCCCTAAACCGTTCTGCTGCACGATCATTACGCCTGATAATTCTACCTTCACTATCGGCCAAAAAACTTGGAGATGGGTCTTGTTCAACCAACGCTATCACACTTTGGCGGGCTGCGTTCTGCTGGCGTGCCTTAAGTTGATCATTGATCAGTAAGACCAATGAAAAAAACACCAATGCGCTTCCGAAAGCCAATAGACCAAGCCGGATTTGAACATCGGCCACCATGATTGTGCCGCAAATCGCAACCGCACCCATACCGGCTAGTACCCATATTGAAATGGACTGCGCTGGCTTTGACGCCATTTGCGCCGGCCGCATCATTGCGTCTGGGTCAATATGATCTGTCACGCAGGCCCATTTCCATGTGGTGCTATTCCTTCGAATCGGTTGTCCCAATGAACGGCACAAACCTTAATCCCTCATTAAGTCTGCAAGGAACCTACGGGAGTTCGAAAGAAATGCAACTCAGGGTTGCTGGCACGGGTCGTTCGGCGTTCTAGTTGCGGCGCATGCGCGTCAAAAAGAATCCATCGCCCTGTGCATGCGGCGTTATTAAGCGCGACGACAACAATTTATAGTCAGGGCGACCTGCTAGAAACGCATCAACACGTTCAGAATTCTCACATTCAAAAACGGAACAGGTCGCATAGGCTAACGTGCCGCCTTGTGCCACCAAAGGCGCCGCAGATTGCAAGACATCATCTTGCATATCGTTAAGTTCAGCGAGCCTCTCAGCGGTTAGGTCCCATTTCGCGGCGGGTGTCCGCCGCCAGGTTCCGCTGCCCGAACAAGGCGCATCGCACAGCACTAAATCAAAAGGCGCAGCGTTCTTCAAATCCTCCGAAGAAAGCACTTCGATCATCACGCCAGCCCGCTTTGCGCGAGGGGTAATGTCCTGCATCCGCGCCTGATCGATGTCATAGGCGCTCACTTCAGCGCCAAGCGCTGCCATCGCCAAAGCCTTGCCTCCGCCACCGGCGCAGTAATCCAGAACCCTAAGTCCTTTGGTAATTTCAAGTTCAGAAATCGCGACTTGAGAAGAGGTGTCCTGCAGTTCGATTAACCCGTTCTCGTAGGCTGTGCTGAGTGCGACACGTCGTTCATTTTCAACGACTTGCAATGCTGTATTAATGTCATTTACGCACTCGCAAACGATCCCATCATCCGCCAAAGACGCGATAGCCTCTTTGGCATCGCCCATAGCGACATTCACGCGCAGAAACACCCCAGCCCGAGCTTGTAACCGTTCCAGAACAGGGTCTGCTTCAGCCTTCAAGGCCTCATCAAACAGTGGCAGGAGCCATTCAGGCATATCCAACCTGACGGACCGTGGCGCGTTAACTAGATCGCCAACCACTTCATCTGTATCAACAACCGCAGGCGCGTGACCCACGGCGGTAAACACCTCATCCACAAGGCCTGCCGAGCGCATCGCGCCAAGCATAATTCCTCGTCCTGTTTCAGCGCCGCCTAACCACGCATAAGACGCGCGGCAACGCAAAGCACCGAACACATGATCACGGATTGCGGCGCGATCTTTTGAACCGGCAAACCGATGCGACCGCCCCCACCCAGTCAGGGCCTTTTCAGGCCCCAGACCGGCGAGGATATCATCAAGGATTTCAATCGCCGCCGCGACGCGTGCTGCAGGTGTCATATTCCCAGCGTCCTATTGGGCGCGATAATTCGGAGACTCGCGTGTGATCTGCACATCATGCACATGGCTTTCTTTAAGCCCCGCGCCTGTGATTTTCACAAATTGACAGTTCTTGCGCATCTCTTCGACTGTCGCGCAGCCAGTGTAGCCCATCGCCGCCCGCAAACCGCCAACCATCTGGTGCACAACCGCAGACGCAGACCCCTTATAGGCCACCTGCCCCTCGATACCTTCGGGAACGAGTTTGTCGCTGGCGGCATCTTTCTGGAAGTACCGATCCGCAGAGCCCTGCGCCATCGCACCGAGCGATCCCATACCACGGTAGGATTTAAAGCTCCGGCCTTGATACAAGATGACTTCGCCTGGGGATTCATCCGTTCCAGCAATCATAGACCCAACCATCGCACAGGACGCACCCGCCGCGATTGCCTTGGCAAAGTCGCCCGAGAACTTGATCCCGCCGTCTGCGATCACAGGCACATTGCCCGCCGCTGCTGCACAATCAGCGATCGCGGTGAGCTGTGGCACGCCCACACCCGCGACCATACGGGTGGTGCAAATAGATCCGGGCCCGATGCCAACTTTGACGGCGTCGGCGCCTGCACCAATGAGCGCTTTGGTGGCTTCACTTGTTGCGACGTTACCCGCAATGATCTGAACCTCGTTGGAAATCTTTTTGGCCCGTTCAACAGCGGCGATCACACCCTCAGAGTGGCCGTGCGCCGTATCAATCACGACGATATCCACACCTGCGTCAATCAACGCCTCGGTGCGTTCAAAACCGCTATCGCCAACAGAAGTCGCCGCCGCAACGCGCAACCGGCCCAAACCGTCTTTACAGGCTGTCGGGTTCAACACGGCTTGTTCGGTATCCTTCAAGGTCAATAGGCCCGTCAATCCGCCCTTGTCATCCGTAATCAAAAGTTTCTCGATGCGCTTGGATTTCATCAATGAAATCGCTTCATCGCGATCTGCCGGCTCACGCAGAATAGCCAAGTCATCGCTCGTCATCATTGTCGAAATCGGCTGATCCTCCGACGTCGCAAACCGCATATCACGATTGGTTACGATGCCTACTACACGACCTTGGGCATCAACCACCGGAAAGCCGGTAAAGTTATAGCGCGCGACTAAGGCTTTGGCCTCTGCCAAGGTTTGATCGGGGCGCAATGTGACAGGGTTGTAAACGATCCCACTTTCAAACCGTTTCACACGGCGAACTTCGCGGGCTTGGTCTTCGACGTTCAGGTTCTTGTGGATGACGCCCATGCCGCCAGCTTGGGCCATGGCAATGGCCATCCGGCTTTCGGTGACCGTATCCATTGCGGAGCTCAGCAAAGGGATATTCAAATCAATGCTGCGCGTAACGCGCGTTCGGGTATCTGCGGTACTCGGAAGGACGCTCGACGCCCCCGGAACCAGCAATACATCATCAAACGTGAGGGCCTCGCGAATCTCCATTACATCTCTCCTGAGCATGGCGTCGTTAGGCATGGTCCTTTCGCACGGATACGCCCATAGGGAAAGGTGCATTTTGCACGAATGACAGCCCAAACGGCGAACTTTCCGCCTCAGAACTGACAAGAAAGATAAGTCATTCCCCATTGCAGCCCGTTTACCTTGGGCAAAACCCAACATACATTTGTGTCGTAACAAGTATTTGGAGCCGTAATGGAAACCGAGATTGAGTATACGAATGTCATCGACATAAACGTCGCCGTCATCTTCAAACTCTTTGGGACCAATCTGATTTCTGACCCTAATACCGATCTCGTTTCAGGCGAAGTAGATGGTATCGAGCTTTGGATTGATTACAGCCCAATTCTCGAGGACTTGGGCCAGGAAGACAGATTCCTATATCAAGCAACCCTAAACCCTGTCGATATTGACGACGTCTTTGCAACGCCCCAAACGATGGAAGAACTCTATACACAAGTCATTTTGGTCTATGGCCTCGCGGCACAGCAGCTCGACGTCGAAAGGCAAGTAGGGCTTGTCTTGCATGATGAAATCGGGACTGAAAGCCTCGTGACCACGCGATATTCAGACCATGTCACGTTGGGTGGCAACGGCAGAGACGCCTTCTTCAGTGCGGGTAATGATTATGTCACCATTCAAGCCGATGCAGGCCCGATGACACTTCGCTTGGGAGTTGGTGACGATCGCGCTTATGGTGGTTCACAGGCGGACCTTATGAACGGCGGCCTTGGTGACGATACCCTAAATGGAAACGATGGCGATGACCGTTTGGTTGGCGCGGATGGAAACGATGTCATGTTCGGCGGCGCGGGCCTTGATGTTCTGATTGGCGGCACGGGAAATGACGTTCTGGGAACTGACGGCGATAACGACTTATTGCGCGGAGACGCGGGTACCGACGTCATTCGCAGCACTGGCGGTGAGGCACGCCTGTTTGGCGGTGCGGACGCTGATGCGTTCGTCTTCATTTTTGGCGGCATTGAACAAGCAAGTGAAGCCCGACAGGTCATTGGCGATTTTGAGATGGGGAGCGATTTTCTGTGGCTCAGCCCAACAGGTAATTCCACCCACACTGCCGAAGATGCATTTGAACTTTTCACGGACCACGCCTCACAAGTTGGAAACAACGTCGTTGTGCGGGATGGCGATTGGCGGTTGGTAATTCGCAACGTTGAACTGGATGATTTTGCAGTCGACGATTTCATCGACGGGGCCGACACTGTGGGAATCTATCAATGGGCTGACAGCATCGCTTGATCCTGCCCTGCAAAGCATCCAATCTCATACTATGACACATGGATATGACAGCGGACGACTCGACCTCCCCTTTGTTGGGATCGCAACCTTTGGCAAACGACCCTACGTGGCTGACTGGTCCACGATAGAAGCCGACGTCGCCGTTTTGGGCGCACCCTTTGACTTTGGAACCCAGTATCGATCAGGCGCGCGGTTCGGGCCACGTGCCGTACGCGAAGCCTCGACCTTGTTTTCGTTCGGTCACGCGGGTGCTTACGATCACGAAGACGATGCGACCTATCTGGGCGGTGATGTCCGCATCGTTGATATGGGTGATGCGGATATCGTGCACACCGACACGACCAAAAGCCATGCAAACATCGAAACAGGTGTACGTGCCGCCCTCGCCGCTGGCGCCCTCCCCGTCACCATTGGTGGCGATCATTCGATTAACATTCCTTGTATCAATGCGTTTGATGATCAAGGCGACATCCACATCCTTCAAATCGATGCCCACCTCGATTTCGTTGATGAACGCCATGGCGTGCGAAACGGGCACGGCAACCCCATGCGCCGTGCCGCTGACAAGTCTTACGTAACAGGGCTGACCCAAGTCGGCATCCGCAATGTCAGTTCCACAGCGAAAGAAGGCTACGAAGACGCGCGCAAAATGGGATCGGACATCCTGTCAGTGCGCCAACAACGCGCCCTTGGCCCCGTGCAAACCATCGCCCGAATTCCAGACGGCGCTAAGGTTTACATCACGATCGACATTGACGCGTTCTGCCCGTCAATCGCACCAGGCACCGGAACGCCGTCCCACGGTGGGTTTCTTTATTATGAAGTTCTGGAAATGCTCCAGCACGTCGCCAAGACCCACACCATCGTTGGTATCGACCTTGTTGAAGTAGCGCCCGACTACGACCCGACAGGATCAACCAGCATTCTAGCGGCACAACTGCTCCTGAACTTGCTTGGCTTTATCTTTCACGAACGCGGTGCCTGAACCAAGCTCATGACGTTCCTGAACAATAAGACGGCGCGAAGTGGCTGTATCTTAACCGCACGCTAGATAAGATACTCAAAACAAGGCAGGACTACCTTTCATGAGCACCGATCCCCTCGTCGTCTTTACTCCATCGGGCAAACGCGGACACTTCCCGACAGGCACACCAATCCTAACAGCCGCCCGCCAACTGGGCGTTGATCTGGATTCAGTCTGCGGCGGGCGAGGGATTTGTTCAAAATGCCAAATCCAACCCAGCTTTGGCGAATTTCCAAAACACGGGCTGACGTCATCAGATGACGCGTTGTCTGAATGGAATTCGGTTGAACAACGCTACAAAGACAAACGCGGATTGATTGATGGCCGTCGCCTTGGCTGCCAAGCGACCGTGCAAGGCGATATCGTCATCGATGTACCACCAGAATCTCAAGTACACCGCCAAGTGGTCCGCAAAGCCGCCAGCGCGCGCGAAATGATCATGGATCCCGCAGTGCGCCCCTACTACGTCGAGGTTGATGAGCCCGACATGCACACACCCACGGGTGATCTTGAACGCCTCGCGACTGCACTAAAGGACCAATGGGACATCGAAAATGTCACCGCAGGCATGTCCGTTCTTCGCAAACTGCAACCCACCCTGCGCAAAGGCAAATGGGCAGTGACGGTTGTATTGCACAAGGGCCACCAAGACAGTGAACACCGTATCCTAGACATCTATCCCGGCTATGACGAAACCCGCCTTTACGGGCTTGCGATCGACCTCGGCTCAACCACCATTGCTGCCCACTTGACCGATTTGCGCAATGGCACTGTGGTGGCGTCCAGCGGCATCATGAATCCGCAAATCCGTTTTGGCGAAGACCTGATGTCACGGGTTAGCTATTCCATGATGAACCCCGGTGGTGATGTGGAAATGACCACCGCTGTCCGCACAGCGCTCAACGCATTGACCGACACATTGTCTGCGGAAGCTGAAATTCAGCCCAGCCAGATCATGGAAGCCGTGTTTGTGTGCAACCCTGTGATGCACCATCTGCTGCTTGGCATTGATCCTGTTGAGCTCGGCCAAGCACCTTTCGCACTGGCTACCAGCAAGTCGCTGTCCCTTCACGTGGCCGATCTTGACCTCACTTGTATGAACCCCGCCGCGCGCGTGTTTATCCTACCGTGTATCGCGGGCCACGTTGGCGCAGATGCCGCCGCAGTCGCCTTATCCGAGGCCCCCGGTGAGCAAGAGGAACTCACCCTTGTTGTGGACGTTGGGACCAACGCCGAAATCCTGCTGGGCAATACAACTCAAACGTTGGCCTGCTCCTCACCCACCGGCCCCGCCTTTGAGGGCGCGCAAATCTCAAGTGGTCAACGCGCCGCCCCCGGTGCCATCGAACGCATCGAGATTGATCCAGCGACAAAAGACCCTCGTTTTCAGGTCATCGGCTCTGACACATGGTCTGACGAGGACGGGTTTGACGCCGCTATCGCGACAACCGGCGTCACCGGTATCTGTGGGTCCGGCATCATCGAAGCCGTTGCCGAAATGCGCATGGCGGGACTGCTGGACGCCAAGGGATTGATCGGATCTCCCGAACAAACAGGCACCCCGCGCTGCATCACCGAAGGGCGCACCCATTCCTACGTGATTTATGACGGCACAGCCGATGGTGGCCCTCTCATTACTGTCACTCAGACCGATATCCGTGCGATCCAACTTGCAAAATCCGCGCTTTATGCTGGCGCGCGGCTTTTGATGGACGAAATGGGAACCGACACGGTTGAACGTGTTGTGCTCGCAGGGGCATTTGGCGCGCATATCTCACCTAAGCACGCGATGGTGCTGGGTATGATCCCAGATGTAGCGCTCGACAAAGTCACGTCCGCAGGAAACGCCGCTGGCACGGGTGCCCGCATGGCGCTTTGCTCGGTTGAAGCCCGCGCCTCAATCGAAAAAACTGTCCGCGAAATTACCAAGGTCGAAACCGCTATTGAACCGAAGTTCCAAGAACACTTTGTCAACGCCAACGCGATCCCGCATGCAACGGATCCGTTCACCATTCTGCGCTCTATCGCGCCTTTGCCAGATGCCCTGTTCAACACGCAAGGTAGCGGCGAAGATGGCGGTCGTAGACGACGTCGACGCGCCACGTAACCAAAACAGAGAAGATTTAATTATGTTTAAGACAACGCCCCTTTTGGCTGCCTGCCTCTTTGCCTTAGCTGGCTGTAATCTTCCACCGTCCGCGACGGCCCCAGCGGTCGATGGGGAAAGCGCGGCTCGTGTTGTGCAACAACAGATCAAACCCGGCGTGCGGGCCTGTATACCATACGCCCAAGGCGGTTCGCTCGACACAAACATCCTTGCACAGGCCGGATTTACGGGGCCACGATCCACGTTGGGCCGCGACACCTATGATGCGGCCAACCTGTTCCTTACAGTAAACGACGCCAATGGGCGCTGCCGAATGACTTGGAACCTTGCGCCCAACGGAACTGACGCGACAGCCGCTCTTCGCTCCGTTCTGGCCGACGCGGGTTATCGTGACGCCGGAAGCGACGGTAACGTCGTCATCTTTACCAACGGATCCAACAACATTGGTGCGCAAGTTATATTCACCCGCTCATCGACGCTGACAGCGCTCGACGTGATCTTGCAAAGACGCTGAAAATTTTCGCCGTGGTGCCGCGTTCCAGATTGACGCGGCACCACGGCCCGCGTATCCAAATCCCCGCAGCGGGTATGGTGAAAAGGTATCACGGCAGCTTCCCAAGCTTTAGTTACGGGTTCAATTCCCGTTACCCGCTCCAGTTTCTCAGCACCAACGGAGACCACACATGACAAACCTCACACGTATCGATTCCGGCCCTCGCATGAGCCAAGCCGTTATTCACAACGGCATTGCCTATCTTGCCGGCCAGGTCGGCGCTGAAGGCGGCACAGTGGCTGAACAAACCACTGCAATCCTCGAAAAGATTGACGTGTTGCTTGCCAAGGCAGGTACCGACAAAACCAAATTGATCACCGCCCAAATCTGGTGCGCTGACATGGCCACGGAATTTGCTGACATGAACGCTGTATGGGATGCATGGGTTGCCGAAGGCTGCGCGCCCGCCCGTTGGACTGGTGAAGCCAAGCTCGCAACCCCAGGATATCGCGTCGAAATCATCGTGACAGCTGCCGTATGACGACACCTTACCTTACGCCGCTCGGTCCGACTGAACTCCGCGATGCAGGTGTCCCTGCGCCGTGGGCCTTTGGTATGGCCGACCGCGTAAGGTTTGGCGAAATCGATGCATTAAACCACGTTAATAACGTGGCCTACCTGCGTTGGTATGAAACCCTACGTGTTCATTATCTTGATCACTATGACATCTATAACCTCGCGGGCGACAAGCCGAAATTTGTCGTAAAATCAGTAGGGTTAGATTACAAAGCTGAAGTAAAACGCGGTGCCAGCTACATCAACGTGACCCGGACCGTGGCACTGCGAAACACGAGTTTTACAATGGAATACGCTACATTTGTGGAAGGTCAGATCACCACCACAGGCACCTGCGTGGCCGTGCTCTTGAATTTTGACAACACCAAGCGCGCCCTTCCGGACGCGCTTAGAGATGCTCTTATGACCCGCGATGGTGCGGTTCAGGCTTAAAGCAGGAAATCATCCGCCGTCAGTGCTGATGTGTTCAGCGCAAGGATGTAGCCATCCGTTGAGCCGTCTCCGTTGTCATCAAGGTTAATCACTGCATGTCCGGCGGCGTTAACGAAATAGCGGATCTCAGCATTGCCGCTTGACGTGAACGCGCTTGTGCCTCGGAATGAAAATTCAATGGCAGACACATCGATCCTGTCCTCGCCCGCTGTGAACCCTTTGATCCGATCCGCTGTCGTCGTGTTTATGCCGACTTCGCTCATATCGTCAAAAACGAACACGTCAGCACCGGTACCGCCGTCCATGACGTCAGCTCCTTGTCCGCCAGTCAAATAATCGTCGCCACTGCCACCACGCATGATATCGTTTCCGGCATCACCAAAGAGCGCATCATCGCCGCCATCACTTAGTAGGACGTCGTTGCCCGCGCCGCCGTTGATCACGTCATCACCTTCACCACCGCGTACACGGTCAATATCGGCGCCAGCGTAAATTTCATCGTTGCCGCCATTCCCGAGTATCAAATCTTCGCCTTCAAGACCTTGGATAACGTTTCCGCCTAAGCTGCCAACGATTGTGTTGTCGCCGCTATCGCCTGTAGCCGAAGCGTCTGACGCGCCCATAAGGCCGATATATTCAACGTCAGCCAGCGCCACCACGTCAGCCGAAGCGAAAATCTGATCGTAGCCAGAACCACCGTCTACCTCGACATCAGCAACATGCACGACAAAAGTGTCGTCATCGTTCCCGCCATCGATAAAGCCGTCAAATCCGCCGCCACGAATAACGATCTTGTCGCTTCCGGACCCAGCATAAATATCGCCTTCTAGGGTCCCGGCCAGTTGAACATATGTATCGTCACCAGTGCTCAAAAGGACATTACCTACAATGCTCCCGCTATTCGTCACGGCATCGTTTTGGTTAGAGAGGAAGACAGTCCCGAGAATATCCCCAGAGTTGGAAACCATAGTCGCATCGCCGGCGCTATAGATCGCACCAGAGGTGCCCCGGATTAGGCCCGTGTTTTCGATAATAACCTCTTCTGAGGACGAGCCACTCGCATTAAGCCGGATTCCATACCCATCGTGACCGATGATGCTTCCGTCATTAAAGATATCCGATCCAAAATTATCGAACCCTACAATGCCTTCCTCTCCAGTAATCGTCCCTGAATTGGTAACTTCGTTCGAGAACAGGCCAACGTCCGTCTGTAATGAAAATGAGATTCCAGCACCTTCAACACCGCTAATCAAACCCGTGTTTTTGACCACGGAACCGCTTCCTTGAAACGTAATACCCTCGATATTTGAGTAAATGGACCCATGGTTTGTAATGGTATTTGATAGTCCATAAAAGCTTACGGCTTCATCGAAATCATTGGCGGACGCGATCGTCGCATCCTCGCCAATGAGAACGGTGTTACTCGCTTGAGACGTCGTTATATATGAGCCCCCGACAGTCCCGCCAAGAAGGATCGCATTATTCTGAGAAAAGATATCTCCCAAAACCGTAATGCTTAGATCGTACACCATTTCATCGGTAAAAACGCCGATATCGTTCTGCGTTACTATCGATCCGCTCGACGTGATCATGAGCTGATCGCTTAACTCAAGGTCTATGAAGGTGGTAGTGACATCTGTGGTTACGAAGTAGGTGGTCATGTTATCGGTTCCTCAATTTATATGCGACACCATATGGCGTTCATCTTTTTTTGGCGAAGGATCACGCAGACGGGCCCATAAAGCAAGTCCCGTTACACTCAAGAAAGTGGTGCAGCACTCCAAATCGAGTGACCTGCAAATCTAGAGTCCTAAGATGTGTGACATAATATGCGACGCAGGCACACCCATTCGCAGCGCAAGATCGAATGCGTTGCAAAGAAATGTACCAATGTCCGAGGGAAGTTAGAGACCTTGTCGCCGTAGGTATCCAACCAAAGCCGCAGTCGACCCATCTTTGCCGGACGCATCCGCGCCTTCAACAATGGGCTGCAAAGCGGTGGCAAGCTCTTTGCCAAGTTCCACACCCCATTGATCGTAGGAGTTGATGCCGAGGATCACGCCTTCGACGAACACACGGTGTTCATAAAGCGCGATAATCTGGCCCAGTTTGAACGGTGTCAGTTTGGGATAGGCAAGCGTCACAGACGGACGATTACCGGGGAACACACGATGTTTCGCTTGGCGTTCAAGTTCAGCGCCTTCAAACTTGTCGGCAACTTTGCCGCGAGCCTCTTCAAGGTCACGGCCTTTCATCAGGGCTTCGGATTGCGCGAGGCAATTGGCCACAAGAAGTTGGTGCTGATGATGTAGCTCTTCGGAGTGCCCCGTCGCCGCAACTAAGAATTCACATGGAATGACCCGCGTGCCTTGGTGGATCAGCTGATAAAACGCGTGCTGCCCATTGGTTCCGGGTTCGCCCCAAACCACGGGGCCAGAATTGATCGTCAGATCCTCGCCGTCCATGGACACGCCCTTGCCGTTACTCTCCATCTCTAATTGTTGAAGATAGGCCGGTAAGCGGCTGAGATTATTATCATAAGGAAGAACAGCACGCGTGGTGTATCCACAAATCTGGTTGTGCCAAATGCCAACCAACGCCAACATCAGCGGCACGTTCTGTGCGCCTTCAGCAGCTTGAAAATGGCGATCCATCTGTGCGCCACCATTCAAGAATGCACGGAAACCCTGAACGCCGATCGCTATCATCACGGACAACCCGATCGGTCCCCACATGGAGTAGCGCCCGCCAACCCAATCTTCAAATCCGAACACCCGTTCGGCGGCGATACCAAAAGCCGCGGTCTTTTCGTCAGACGTACTAAGGGCCGCAAACTGCGCTGCCGGATCGCTAACACTTTCGCTCATCCACGCTTTGGCGGTGCGCGCATTGGTCATCGTTTCGATGGTCGTAAATGTCTTAGAGGCGACAATCACCAGCGTGGTAGCTGGATCACATTTGCCAAGTACCTGACGGATGTCTTCTGGGTCCACGTTAGATACGAAATGGCAGGTCGGGCCCTCGTGATACGGCGCCAGCGCGAGAACAGCCATTGCGGGGCCAAGGTCAGACCCGCCAATGCCGATATTAACGACATCCGTGATCTTGCCACCCTGCCCCTGAAATGACCCGTCCCGCACAGCGTTGGAGAATTTCTCCATTGCCGCCAGCGTCGTGCGTACCTCTGGCATGACGTCTTGACCGTCAACCAATACCGGATCCCCATCAATGTTGCGCAATGCCGTGTGCAATACTGCGCGCCCTTCGGTTTCATTGATCGGTTGGCCACTGAACATCGCATCACGGCGCTCAGTTAGGTTGGAAACTTTTGCCAACTCCAACAACAAATCCACCCCCTCGGCGTCTAAGTTGGTTTTAGCATAATCCAAAACGAAATCTTCGGTGCTCGCGCTGAATGTATCCGCGCGCGCCACATCAAACAAAGTTTCAAACCGGCGATCCGCAACACCTGAATGGTGCTCATGTAGCGCAGCCCAAGCCGCTGTCATTTCAGGTGTCATGGTGTTCTCCTAGCTTTCAGCCCAGTGGACGGTCGCATTCGCTAAAACACTGGCAATCGGCGCATCAACGGGTTTCAATTTTCGAGCTTGCTCTAAAGCGGCACGTTTTTCCGCACCGATAATGACAACATGGCAGGACATCGCGTCCCGCAACACTTTGCCAGACAACGTAACCCTTGGTTCAAGCCCATCGGGTGGTTGCACAAACGCCAAATTCAAATCAGTCCCAAGGGCCGTATCAATATCAGCCGAGTTCGGGAAAATGCTTGCCGTGTGCATGTCCGCGCCCATACCGAGCAACATCACAGACACGGGAAGATGCGTGGCGATTTTGCCTGACATCTCGGCCAAATCAGCCTTAGTGGCATCATCCGCAGGGATGTAATTAACGTAATTCGCTGCCGCCGCGGCCTCTACCAACAGGCGGTTCTTGATAAGACGCGTGTTAGAGCGTTCGTGGTCCTCTGGTACACGTCGCTCATCGGTCAACATCACGTCGACCCGAGCCCAATCGATATGTTTGGCGCCACAAAGCACATCAAACACCGGCCCCGGCGTTGTGCCACCGGGGACCGCAAAAGACGCGCGGTCATGGTTCAGGAGGCATCCTTCAAGCTCACCGGCAAGTCTATTGCCGAGGTCCATCATCATCATTTCCGCGTCGGGATATTCAATGAGTTCCATGTCTTACCCCTTAATCTCGCGCCAGCGGCGACCTTCTCGATGCATCAACATCATTGCGTCTTCCGGTCCGGCTGACCCGGCATCGTAGTGTTTTGGCACGTCATTGCGGGCTTTCCAGCCATTGATGATCGGGTCTGTCCATTCCCACGCAGCCTCAACTTCATCACCACGCATAAACAGCGTCTGGTTGCCACGAATGACATCCATAATCAGGCGTTCATAAGCGTCAGTTGAATCTTCTGCGTCTGGTCCTAGGGCTTCAGCGAATGTCATGTCCAATGGAACATCAATCAAACGCATCCCACCTGGGCCGGGTTCCTTGATCGTCACTTGCAACTGAATGCCTTCATTCGGCTGCAGCTGAATGGACAGAATATTGCGATGACGTTTTTCATCACCTGGAAAGATCGAATGACCGATATCTTTGAACACCACTGCAATCTCTGAGGTGCGGGCCTTCAGTTTTTTGCCGGTGCGCAGATAGAACGGCACACCTGCCCAACGCCAGTTGGCGATTTCACACCGCAGCGCAACGAAGCTCTCCGTGTGGGATTTAAGGTTCTCTGCATCTTCACGGTAGCTTGGTTCATCACCATCTGCATCATATTGGCCGCGTACGATGTGGTGCGGGTCGATGTCCTGCAACGCGCGGATAACCTTCAGTTTTTCATCACGAACCGCATCCGCGCCAAACTCGGCGGGGGCTTCCATTGCGATTAAACACAACAGCTGCATCAGGTGGTTCTGTACCATATCACGCATCGCGCCCGATGTGTCGTAATAGGCCCCGCGCCCGCCAACGCCAACGGTTTCGGCGACGGTGATCTGGATGTGATCCACGTAGTGGTTATTCCACAAGGGTTCGAACAACATATTGCCAAACCGCACGGCCATCAGGTTCTGCACAGTTTCTTTGCCCAGATAATGGTCGATCCGGTAAATCTGTTTTTCGTCGAAATGTTTGGCCAGCGTAGAATTAAGCGCCTTCGCTGTTTCCAGATCCCGCCCAAACGGTTTTTCAACAACCACGCGGCTGCTGCTATCAGCAATCTTGTGCAAGTGGAGCCGTTCAGCAAGATCGCCAAACAGGCTTGGTGCGACAGAGAAATAGAACGCATTGACCAATTCAAATCGGATCAAGTCATGTAACTCTTTCCAGCCCTGCTCACCCTTAGCATCAACAGGAATGTAGTGGAGCTGAGCGACGAATTTCTCGATGCCATCTGCATCAGACTTCTCTTCGCCGCCGAATTCCGCGATCGCGTCACGGATCATCTGACGATACCCGTCACTGTCAATATCCGCCCGCGCCGCACCAATAATGCGCGACCCTTCTGGCATTTGTCCTGAAAGAAAACGACGGTACAGGCCAGGTAAAATCTTACGACGGGCCAAGTCACCGGTACCGCCAAAAATTACAAGGTCGAATTCTTCGACCGGAATCACGCGTGAGACCATTTTTTGGGACCCTTCTATGAACCAATGCGCAGTTAGCGCTAACGCCGCTTCAATATCGGCAAAGTTTTAGCAAGTCTAGCACGCAAACACGCTCGAAAAATTTGTATTTTCCGCTAGGCTTCTATGCCTGTCGCAATGTCGTCGACCGAACCGCTTCAGGACGCATAACTTACTCAATCATACGCGACCCGTCCCAAGTTCGTTGAACCACTGTATTAACATCAAAATATTCGAAAGAATATATTCTGATAAACCAAAGGACTTGACTACCAACCCTGCCATTTTCCGGTTTTCACCGTTGGTATTTATTGTCGATCTATATTGACCCGGCCGGTCTGAAAGCGAACAGAACGTATCCTAGTCGCTTTCACAAATGGCGGGGTAACACCGCTCACCCCAAGGCAATGTTATTGTTAAAGAACCTAAGATTAATTCAGAATACTCGTGCACCTTCCAGTTGCAAGATTTCGACCCACTGTCTAACATAACGATATGTTATTAAGACCTTATATTTTTTGTGTTTTACTGGTCTTTGGACAAGCTCAAACTGCATTTGCACAGCATGTGGAACTCGATCCACAAGAACTGCAAAGTTCAGGTGAAGCTTACGCGAAAGAAATACGGTTTCGGCGTATCACGAACGACGTCGTCTTCTTTGATCCAACTCAGCCTCCCCCGCCGATAGAAACGCGCCAAACTGTGGAACAAGATTCAAGGGTCGAGGTGAATAACCAAGGCATTGCAACGACTTTTCAATGGGGCAGAGTATTCGCCCTGTTGACCGCAATGCTGGTTTTGTTCGGTGTCGTTTATCTTTTTATTGTTTTTGGAGGCCGGTTGCCCGCGTCGTTTGCACGCAATCCAGAAGAGGGCAACAAACAGGGAAGCACGACACCAAGTGGCACGCCAGCGAAGGGACGCGCGCCACTGCAAATCGACGCAATTTTGCGCATGGCAGATCGCCGGCTAGCGCTTGTAGCCCTATGTAAAAGTCTTTTGGCGCGGCTAATGTCAGCCGAAGGGGTTCTGCTCCAAGACAGCTGGACGGACAGGGACACACTCAGTCGTGTTCCGAAAAACCTTTCGAACCGGGATGCTCTGCAGGCGTTGGTTCACGCGAGCGAGAGGGTTCAGTTTGGCGGTCGGGACGTGTCTGAAGACGAATTCAATGAACACGTGGCGCGCTTGCGGCCGCTTTGGACTGGCCATGCGACATGAGCCAGCTTGACCACACACAACGTGAGCAGCAACGATTTGGTGCCGATAAGATCATCCTTGGCGTATTGGCCGCTATGATCGTGGGTGCGTTGCTTTATGTTTCTTCACAACAGCAACAACGGTTACGCAGTTCCCCGACAGGTTTGGATGGGCTTCAGATTTGGTTGTCATCGGATGACCAAACCGTACGTAGCTTTACGGGTGGATGGCCGTTAAACGCAGACGATATCGGACTGCTAATGCTGCCCTTTTATGACACAGACCTTGCAAATCTACGGACATTGCCACGCTCCGAAGAGGAGCTGATCGCCCAACAAGACGAATACGATTTGCGCCTTGGTCCCATCTTGGCAAAGATCAACGAAGTACCAACGTTGATAATCTTGCCAAAATGGCGAAGCGGGATGCGTTTGACTGGACTTGCCCATCCAATCTTGTTGATTAACCGTACACGCGTTGAAGACACTCTCAATGACCTCCCGTTCGAGGGCGGCGCCCACCTCGACTATGCACCAAAGGCTTTTTCGGAATTCACGTTTGAAACGGGATCTCAATCCGCTCGAACAGCCGTTATCTACTCCGCCCAGACCTTTGCGGCGCAGGGGTGTGCTCCGATTGTTGGTACGCACTCCGCGATGATCCTTGGGTCGTGTGCATTAATGAACGGCACCAAAGTCTTTGTTCTATCGGATCCCGACTTGATCAATAATCACGGCCTCTTACAGGGGGATAATGCGTTTATTATCCGCGATTTTGTTGCCCAGACGGTCGGCACCCAGCAAGTCATTATCGATTATAGTCGCGACGATTGGCTAACGCGTGACTCCGAAGGCCTGCAGCGCGAAAGAACATGGGCGGATCTAAAACGGTTTTTCTCGCCGCCATTTACTCTGATGTGGGCAGGTTTGCTGATTGCAGTGGTCTTGATCTTGTGGCGAGCCGCACTCCGCTTTGGCCCGCTGCTCCCTACCAAAGACAGGTTGGGCGCAAGCAAAATGAAAGCCATTGGCGCCCGAGCGCGGTTAATGCGGCTAGCGGGGCGCGATGGGGCGTTGGTTGTTGAATACAGCAAAGCCCGACTGGCCGCTACAGCATCCGAGCTGGTGGGCGCTGCCCACGGAAACCAGATTTCGAAACCCGAGGCGTTTCTGGCCTACGCCCAACGACGCCATCCCAGATATGCAATGGCCTTGACCGAGGCCCTCAATACAATCAGCAGTTTACCACAAAACGCATCCGCGGCGCAGGCGATGGCGGCCGCCGCAAGCCTTGACACCATATTGGAGCACATCACCCATGACACTTGAAACATTGCGCGCACAGGCTGACAAATTGCGCGCCGAAATCGGCAAAACGGTCTTGGGACAAGATGAAGTGGTCGATATGTTGATCATCGCCTTGTTTGCTCGGGGGCATGTGCTTTTGGAAGGGCCGCCCGGCACTGCTAAAACACTTTTGGCGCGCAGTTTTGCTGCGTCGTTGTCGCTAGATTTTGGTCGTGTTCAGTTCACTCCGGACCTGATGCCGGGCGATGTTCTGGGCACGTCGATTTTCAATTTCCAGACCAATGACTTCATTCTGACAAAAGGCCCTGTGTTCAGCGAGGTTTTGTTGGCAGATGAAATTAACCGCGCCCCACCAAAGACACAGGCCGCCTTGTTGCAGGCGATGAACGAACAGACCGTGTCTATTGACGGCGTCGATCACAGTTTGGGTGAGAATTTCATTGTTCTCGCCACTCAAAACCCGATCGAACAACAAGGCACGTATCCCTTACCCGAAGCGCAATTGGACAGGTTCTTGTTTAAGGTAATCTTGGATTTTCCGCCTGAAGACATCGAGATGTCCATTCTAAAGCAACACGCGGCCAAACCGGTATATGCAGCAAATGTCACCGACGATGTCGTACCAGTTTTGGATGCGGACGCTTTGGCAGAGGCACGAGCCGTGATTGATGGCATTATTCTGGATGATAACATCTTAGCCTATATCCTGCGGTTGGTCCGGGCTACGCGCGAAACGTCTGATATTGCATTTGGGGCTTCGACCCGCGCTGCGGATGCGGTGGCTCTGGCCACGCGCGCAACTGCGGCTCTTAGTGGGCGTGACTTTGCAATTCCTGATGATGTGAAAAAATTGTTCGGCCCTGCCCTGCGCCACCGCGTCGTTCTCGGCCCTGCCGCCGAAATCGAAGGGCAGTCCTCAGACAAAGTGCTTGAAAATATCCTCAATCAAATTGAGGCTCCCCGCTGATACGCCCATCCCGCAAATTCTTGGCGATCGCCTTAGGGCTTCTTGTCCTCACAGTACTTGGGTC
Organism: Octadecabacter algicola; assembly: GCF_021532625.1. Classification (GTDB taxonomy): domain Bacteria; phylum Pseudomonadota; class Alphaproteobacteria; order Rhodobacterales; family Rhodobacteraceae; genus Octadecabacter; species Octadecabacter algicola. Next base: position 533,331 of record NZ_JAKGAR010000001.1, on the reverse strand, counting down.
CGCTCTGAGCCCTGTATGGATGGACGTGGCCCTGTTGCCTTGGGTCATTCTTGTGGCCGCCGCTGCCGTAGATTTGATTATCTCGACGCGTCAGGCCCCTCCTTTGCACCATCACATTCCCGTAGAAGTGTTCATTGGCGACACATTCGACCTTACGATCACTGACGATGCCAATCGTGCGGGACAATTAGCGCGGTTTGATTGGCCAGAAGGGCTCGATGGCCCGAGCGAAGCTGCATTTGCCCCGATTTCCACCGGACAGGCGCAGGTTGTCGTTCCAGTGCGGGCAACGCGCCGTGGCATCTGGCCTTTGGGTCACATCTGGTTGTTTTGGACTTCGCGATTGGGGATGTTCGAATTTGTCCCCAAACTCAAGCTCGGCGCAGAAGTTCGCGTCGTTCCAAATATCCGAGCGGTGCAATCGGGTGCGCTGACGACAACAGTGCTGAGCACATTGTTCGGATCTAAGGAAAACCGCGCGATTGGGGATGGGTCCGAATTCCATCAGCTACGTGATTTCGTGCCCGGAATGGACGTCAAATCAATCGACTGGAAACGCTCGGCGCGAAAGCGATCGCTTGTGGCCAAAGAATTGCGGGCCGAACGCAATCACCACGTGATCCTCGCCATCGACAACGGCTTTCTGATGCGCGAAGAAATCGGCGGCCTGCCAAAGATTGACCATGCTGTGACAGCCGCGCTTGCCCTTGCTTGGTCGGCTGCGCTGGGTGGTGATTTGGTTGGCCATTTCGCATATGATGTCCGTCCACGTTCATTTGCTAAACCTGAACCCGGGCGCGCCGCGTTTGTACGACTGCGCAGTTGGGCGGCTGAATTGGATTACGTCAGCCGCGAGAGTAACCATACGCTGGCCCTTACCGAACTAAACGCACGCACCCCCAAACGCAGCCTGATCGTCATTTTTACAGACTTCGTTGATACAACTTCTGCCGAACTCATGGTCGAAAACATCGCTATTCTTGCGAAGCGGCACCTGATCATTTTCATCGCGATCCGCGATCCCGAGGTTGAAGGTGTGCTGGACAATGCCTCAGATGATTTGTCGCAAGTTGCGACATTGGTCGCGGCCAACCAATCGATCTCTGAACGGCGCCTTGTACTTGAACGCCTCAATCGACTTGGCGTGACCGTGATCGATGCCAAACCATCTCAGGTGACGGCGCGTTTGGTTGCAACCTATCTCGACATCAAAGACCGGGAGCTTATTTGATGACCAGTTCAGCAACCCTCATCCGCTCTGCACGGTTTCGTCACGAACGCGAGGCCGACTGGGTACGGCTTGAGATGTTGGTCAACAAGGCCGAGAGACGCGGGGCACAATCTCTCGAGTTTTCCGAAGCGCGCGACCTTGCTGCACTGTACCGCCAAGCAACCACATCTTTAGCTATCGCCCGTGAAATTTCGCTCGATAAAGCACTGTTGGCCTATCTCGAAGCATTGGCCGCGCGCGCCTATCTGTGTGTTTACGCCCCGCAAGAACGATTGGGTGGGGTCTTCCAAAGATTCTTTGCGCGAAGCGCCCCACAGGCAATGCGTCGTTCTGCTGGCTACATCGCTCTTGGTTTTCTGTGCATGGGTTTGGGCGCCTTGGTTGGGTATCTGCTCTATTTTGAGAGCGCAGATTGGTTTCACGTCTTCATGCCGTCGGAACTAAGTGACGGGCGAGGACCTGAGGCCTCAACTGAATATCTTCGGGGTGTCATATACAACATTGATCCAGGCATCTCGGGTTTGGGCGGGTTTGCGACCTTCCTGTTTTCTCACAATACGCGCATTGCTATTTTTGTCTTCGGTCTTGGTGTCTTCGCGTGCCTGCCGGCTGTGCTTTTGACGTTCTACAACGGATTGATCATGGGCGTGTTCTACGCGCTTCATGTGGAACGCGGCTTGGGCTGGGATTTGGGCGGATGGTTATCAATCCACGGTGTGACGGAATTGTCTGCGATCTGCATCGCCTGTGGCGGCGGAATACAGCTCGGAACAGCCGTCCTATTCCCCGGTCAAAACAGCCGAAAAGAGGCTCTGCGCTTGGCCGGTAAGGATGCCGTTAAGCTGGCCATCGTGGCTGCGGTTATGCTTGTCGTGGCCGCTCTGCTGGAAGGGTTCGCGCGCCAATTGGTTCAGGATAGAACGTCTCGTTATATTATCGGTTGGGGCATCGGGCTTTTGTGGTTGGCATGGTTCACCCTTGGCGGACGGACCAAAATATGAGCAGGCTAGAAAACCGCCGCAAACGTCGCGCCGAACGTCACGCGGCCGCAGCACTCATCATGCCGCCCGAGGGCGTGCCTTTGTCTTTGGAAATTGCTGGCGTTGGCGTGCGGCTGACCGCACAGATCACAGATATTTTGATTACTTTGGGCTTCGCAATTGCGATTTTGGTCTTTCTAGGGATTAGCGGTTTGACGGCGCCGTCAACGCTTGTGCCTCTAGGAGCTCTCTTATTTTTTATCATCCGTATTCCGTATTACATCTTGTGTGAAATCGCTTGGAACGGCCAAACGATTGGCAAACGCTTGATGAAAATCAAGGTCATCTCACACACCGGCGGGCCGCTGACCACCCATTCACTTGTGATGCGAAACATCATGAAAGAAGCCGAAGTCTTCTTGCCGGGCACCTTGGTTCTGACACTTCAGCAGGATACGAGTATCGCGTCGGCGATTAGTTTTCTGTGGGTCGTTATGGCATTTACTATTCCGCTTACCAATCCATACAGGATGCGGTTGGGGGATATGCTAGCTGGGACCCATGTGGTGCATTTACCAGAACCAATCTTGTTGTCAGATCTCGCACGTGAAGGTTCAAAACCAGCGGTTGCAGGGCGTCCTGAATTCACTTTCCTGTCCCACCAGCTCGACCATTATGGGCGCTTTGAACTCCAAACCCTCGAGAGCTTTCTGCGCGCCCAAAAACAAGGAGCAACGCCGCAAAATCATCGCAGAAACAAGGAAACCCTGTCTGCGATCGTACAGCGTATTCGTAAGAAAATCGGCTATGCCGACGCAATTCCGAAAGCCGAACATCAGGCATTCTTGCGGGCCTTTTATAACGCGCAACGCGCCTACCTTGAACAACGACAGCTGTTTGGGGATCGGCGGAGTGACAAGCATTTTTCAAACACGGATGAACCGGAATAGTGGACGTTAAGACACACACGAATATTTCGGACGAAACTGCCTTGAAACCAAACTCGCCTTGATGTCGAGTGACACTCAACCTTGGCGCGAACAAAACGCCAACGGAACGCGCAATATTAATAACAAGGGAATGGTCGCGATGACAGAAACAAGCACTCAACCACCGAATATGCCACTCGGTGTTGGAGATATTATTTCTTCCAGTTTTTCCATCATGTTTGGGAATTTCTTCAAGGTCTTCATCCTCGGGTTTATTGGGGCATTCCTTGGCTTCATCGTCAACTTCCTGTTCTTAGGCTTTGGCGCAGCAACCGGTACCGATCTAACCGGCTCGACCGCGTCTGTTCTCCCCACAATCATATCCATTGTGATCAACATGGTGGTTTATGGTCTGGTAACTGCGTTGCTTATTCAATTGGCCTATGATGCTAAACTCGGGCGAAGCAGTAGTATCGGTGAGTATTTTAGCTCGGCTTTGCCAGCGATTGTTCCAATCGTCGTTCTTAGCGTTGCGATCGGTATTCTATCAATGGCCGGGGCTATTGCGCTGATCATCGGTGCGCTTTGGGTCTATGCCGTTTTTTACGTGATGGCACCCGTTGCAGTCATTGAGCGAGGCGGTTTTGGGTCCATGGGCCGCAGTGCCGAACTGACGAAAGAGTACCGCTGGCCAATCGTTGGCTTGTTCATTCTGGTTGGGGTCGTTTCGATCGCATTGACCTTTGTTGCAGGATTTGTTGTTGCGATTTTGGCCAGCATCGGCGGGCCGATTTTTGCGGGCATCGGTTTGGCAATGATCAACGGGTTATCCTATGCGTTCGGTGGCATTGTTGTCGCCTTGGTTTATGCGCGTCTGCGTGAAATCAAAGAAGGTGTCGACGTTGACCAAATCGCGTCCGTCTTCGACTAAGTAGCTTTCTTGGGCAGCCCTACAATCGGTCTGCCCAAGAACCCACATTCGCGTTACCGCATTAACGTTTGGCTAAACTTGTCATCTACTCATCCCACAAGTCACCTTGCATGCGCGCAGATCGAAAATCTAGTTCGCGCCAATTGGATGGACCGCCTCCCTGCCCCAGACAAGATTGCAAATCGGTCGGCGCAACGATCAATGGATTCGCAGCCAATCCTTTCGCGATCGCATTGGCCGCTGTTTGACCAAGGTCGCACAGGTATTCCCAATCCACTGAAACAGCACCCTCGGCGTTGCCAGCGCGTTTCAGTGCGTCAGTTGCAATGATCCCAGCGAAGTTAACAAAGGCGCAAAAGTATAGCGCCCCGATCCCTAACGCCATCAATCTCAGGACCAAAACTGTTGCGGCCCGTTCACGGAAAACGTGCCACAACACAGTAGTCAGTCCAATTGCGATAAGTGCCATCCAGATCAGGGCATAGGTCCTCAGATAAGTAAGGCCGTATTCCGCAATATAGAGATTGAGCCGCATCGCCGCTGTAGACGTTAATATCACATTCTGACCAACCCACAGGATCAACAGCGGCCTTAGTGCTGCATGTTCCTTAAGAAACGGATGCGCCGCGATTGCGAACCCTCCGGCCAATATGGCGGTTACCATCAAAGGATACGCACCACGATGTGCATAGGTCGCATAGCTCATCCCTTCAGGAAGCGACGCGTTCCCAAGAAGAATGGAAAAGTCCAGCGTGGTTTGGATCGTGAGAAACCCATTGAAGACGATCAGCGCGCGCAGAACCGATCCCCCATTCAGGCCAAATTGATGGCCAGTTATCGGTAGTGCAATAGACCTTGGCGCACTCGGTTTTGGCGCGTTTAACAAAGGCCAAACCACCAGGCCGACGCCACTCCACAACAGTATTCTCTGGATCGTTTTTACAAGGTCCAGATCGAACTGAAACAGTTGCAGGACAAACCGTTCCAAAACAGGATTTGCATTTAACAAAAGCGATCCAAGGACCAAAGTCCCCCCGAGAGGTAGCGACCAATTCCGCCAAAATATGGTTGAGCCACTGGCTGCAGAATGGGCATTTGTGTTCCACATAGCACGCAACCTTTGGACCGATGCAATGCTCGCGTTCAGTCCGGCCAACGGGATGAACGCAATCAGCTTTAGCACTGCCGCAGCGATCCATTCCGGCGCGTCTTTTTGACCGACACTCAGCCACGCCAAAGAACATACTCCCCCAATAAGGAGGATGCTAACCGACAACGCCTGAACGTGCTCCAAAACCGGAAGTGTGGAGAAGCCCATTAACAATGCAGGTTTCGCCAAACCATCAAGAGATCCGTGACGGACAGCGGCGGCCATAAATACCGCTATCGCGAAAAGCCCCAATGTCGCACCAGGCTTGTATCCCCAGAACAAGAAATCCGCGAACGCAACGAGAAGAACGAAGCCGAAGATACCACTGACGTCAAAATTGCTCCTACACGGGTTTTGTGTGTCGATTGGTGGATTAACGCGGTTGGTTTCGTGCCCTTCAATTTCCGTGGCCGTCTGTGGTACGTTCGGCCCCGACAAAGTTTTGGTCATTTCAATCTCCTATACCGTTTGAAGAACGGCATAAGTAATCGGTGCGCAGCCTAGGTTTACGAAATGTGCAGATGAAGAGCATTCATCACATCGACCTGCTAATGAAGGTGCTCGGCTCCACAATTCCTGATTTAGACTCGAATGGCCCGTGAGGACGCATGCACGGCGTATACGTCAATACCTACTTTCAAAGATGCATGACGAAGTTGGAGCCGGCGATCCAACACTATGATGTACAACGGCTCGACTGTCTTGTCGGGGGCACTATCGAACTGCGACTAATACCAAACGAAAGACTGAATTAGCCTCGCTTGAGCCACACCAAGCTTTAGCCCTCACTCCGAAGATCTAGGTCCATATTAAAACTAGCTATCGCATAAGTCTTGGTAAGCAAGGTCACCTGAAATATGACGGCCAGCGTTATGGTCGTCGCCGTGATCAGTGGTTGTTAGGCCGCATCGGTAATCGCCGACAAAAAAGTCTTCCCAACCTAAGCGTCCAATTCTGCATCCCAATACAGGAAATCCATCCAAGATTCATGCAAGTGGTTGGGCGGGAATTTGCGCCCAATGTTTCTGAGTTGTTCAGATGCAGGCTGACGAGGAGGTTTTCGCAGAGACATGCCCGAGCGTCGCAACGACATCGATCCCTTACGCAAATTGCACGGCGAACAAGCGGCAACAACATTTTCCCAGGACGTCCGCCCTCCCGCAGCACGTGGCACCACATGATCAAAGGTCAGATCGCCGGACGTCCCACAGTATTGGCATGAAAATTCATCGCGAAGAAACAGATTGAACCGCGTAAAGGCAACGCGCTGCTGAGGCTTAACGAAATCTTTCAGCACAACAACAGATGGGAGCCGAATATCCATCGACGGAGACCGCGCGACCACATCATATTCAGCAATAATATCAACCCGTTCAAGCCACGCAGCCTTTACGGCTTCTTGCCACGGCCACAGGGACAACGGGTAGTATGACAGTGGACGGTAGTCAGCGTTCAATACCAAAGCGGGATGCTGTTTCAGCCCCGCAGGTTGGCGTACAAAGTCTGTTCGAAATTCGCTCGTATTGGTCATTCCATTTTGCAAAACCGTACCCACCCTGTTTGCCATCTCAAAGCACCAGAGCGGGAGCCCGCTCCTGCCGTAAGTTGACTATATATTGGGATATTGCCCTGACAAGCCCCAGATATAGTCAAACCTAATGGGGAGGACGCTACGAGGGATACGTAACATCAAAATGACGCAAGAGCGTGAGTTGGCGACAAAGGACCAAACGATCTGGAGACAGGCAATTATCGTATAGCCAAAAACCCGGCCATTTGGCCAAAGAACCTTCCGGCCGAGACTTTTGGTCTAAGCCGGAAGATCGGTTCTCGAAAACAAGAGCGCCTTATGCAACGCCCAAACGTTCACGCATAAAGGCCAATGCAACCTGCAATCCGTCTGGCGCAATTCCGTGACCTGTGCCCTTCTGGATATGGGCGTAAACTTCTTTCCAACCAGCGCCTTGCAGCGCCTCAGCGGCCTGCGGCAAAGATTCAACAGGGACGACATCATCTTCGTCGCCGTGGACCAATAAGACCGGCGGACGGCTCACGACCTCATCCACCAGCGCCTCTGGCTCCAACATACGACCCGAAAACGCGATTAAACCGGCAACGGGGTCTTCGCGGCGTGGCAGCACATGCAAAGCCATCATCGTCCCTTGGCTGAACCCAAATACCATCACCTGTTCAGGTAATAGGTCTTCGTCGACCATAATGCCATCAAGATAAGCGTTCAAATCCTCGACCGCGCGGTCCATTCCAGCGCGGGATTCTTCCTCGGATGATCCATCGATCCAAGGGATCGGGAACCATTGGAACCCCATCGGGCTACCAGCACAGTCTTCTGGAGCATCCGGCGCAAAGAACGCTGTATCAGGCAAGTGTTCAGCCAAAGGATCAGCCAACCCCATCAGGTCCGCACCATTGGCGCCATAACCGTGCAAAAACACAACCGCCGACCGCATTTCACCTGAAACTGGCGCGCGATGTAGTGAATTCAAAACTCGTGTCATCTGATACCTTCTCTATTCTTTGCAACGCGGTAGTAGGCCCACAAAAGCCGAGCCGCAACCGACCGCCATGGCGCCCAATCTTCGGCCATCACTCGAAACGCACGTTCCTTGGGGCGTTCGGGCAAGTCATACAGGACCTTCGCCGCCTCTTGCAGCGCTAAATCACCAGGAGCAAACACATCCGCACGACCAAGGCTGAACATGGCATAAACCTCCGCCGTCCAAGGCCCGATCCCTTTGACCGCTGTGAGCGTTTTGATCACTGCATCACTTGGCATGTCCCGCAGGCCATAGAAATCGATCCCCGCGCGGGCCAACTCACCTGCATAAAGCGCTTTTTGTCGGCTAAGGCCCAAGCCGCGCAACTCATCTTCACTGGCAGCTGCGCAGGCGTCCATCGTCGTCATACCGGCGGCTTCCATCCGGCCCCAAATCGCGGCCGCACTGGCAATACTGACCTGCTGGCCAATGATCGCGTTCAAAAGCTGATCAAACCCATCCGGCTTTCGACGCAACGGCAAAGGTCCAGTTTCAGCATAAGCGGCTTTCATCTTTGGGCACATGGTCGACAGGGCTTCCATACCTTCTTCTATATCCGCGTCTGTATTGATGATCCGCTCGGTCATAGTGCCGCAACCCATTCCAACGCGCCCTGAACAGTCTCAACCCGAGTGGCGGTTTCGCCCAAATTTGGTGCTTTGGGGCGATCTAATAAGAACACCGGCAACTCCAATTGACGCGCCGCATCTAACTTGGGGCGCCCGCCTTTTCCACCAGAGTTCTTAACAACCAAATGCGTTACCCCCAACGCCCGAAACAATGCCACTTCGCTTTTGACATCGAAAGGCGGTCGCCCGATCACAAATTCACCACCTTCGAATGGAAACGGAACCATCGGGGCGTCAATCATCCGCGCCAACACCCGACGTCCCTCAAGATTGGCAAACTCCGGTAATGTTTGCCGTCCCGTCCCGAGAAAGACCACCGCATCCGGCGGCACCAAATCCGCAACTTCGTGCGGCGCGGAGATTTCTGTCCAGTCATCTTTTTCTTCAGCGACCCACTCCGGGCGTAAAACCTGACAATATGGAAGGCCCAACGCACCACAAACCCGCGCCGTGCGGTTCGTAATCTGATCGGCAAATGGATGCGTTGCGTCCACGACAGCAGTGATCCCCTCATCCGAGAGGTACTGCTGAAACGCCGCCTCTCCTCCAAACCCGCCAATCCGCGTCGGAATAGGTAAAGGATCAGGCGAGCGGGTTACTCCTGCCAAAGAGGCGACAACACTACGCCCTGTATCTGCCAACCCCCACGCGATCCGCTTGGCTTCACCAGTGCCAGCAAGCAGCAACAACGTCATGGGTTTCGTATCTCCGTTTGAGCAATAACCTGACCTGCACGGTCCACGATGACGACATCTAATTGCGATGGTGCGGTGCCACCTTCGAACATCGCCATCGCCTTACGCGCAGCAAGTTCTGCAACACGTTCGGGCAGGATTTTACCTGTAATTTCATAAGCTTCAAGCGCAGTGTTCGCGGCCTTCACCCGAGGGTTCCCAACCAATTCAGCAAGCTGGTCGAAATCCACCTGAGAACGCCCCGAATGCAAATCAACTGCACCCTGCGCCAGCTTTGTCAGCTTGCCAATCCCACCGCCGATCGTAAGGCGTTCTATGGGATGCCGGCGGATATATTTGACCATACCTCCCACGAAATCTCCCATATCCAACATCGCGTGATCCGGAAGTCCGAACAGCGCCTGAACGGCCTTTTCGCTCATGTTTCCAGTGCAGCCCGCCACATGTGTCACCCCATCGGCGCGCGCAACGTCAACGCCCCGATGGATACTCGCTATCCACGCCGCACACGAAAACGGACGCACAATTCCGGTTGTCCCAAGGACCGACAAGCCGCCCTTGATCCCAAGGCGCGGGTTCCACGTTTTTTGTGCGATCTCTTGGCCATTTGGGATGCTCACTGTGATTTCAATGTCGGGGCTTTCACCAAACTCGCTTGCGACCTCGGCGACAACTTCATCCATCATCGATCGTGGAACCGGATTGATTGCAGCTTCGCCAACGCCGATGGGCAAGCCCGCTTTTGTCACTGTTCCAACGCCCTCACCGGCCCTAAACACCACGCCACCGTTTGATCGCGCCACGCGTACAATGAGAGTTACTCCGTGGGTCACATCCGGATCGTCACCCGCATCTTTGACGATGCCAGCTTCGGCCCATCCATCACCACGCCTGAACCCGACGACCTCAAACTCAGGCACTTCGCCCTTAGGCAGCGTAATGGACACCTTCGCTGGGGCATCGCCCCACAAGCCCAACAGCGCCGCCTTACAGGCAGCGGTGGCACAAGCGCCCGTGGTCCAGCCACGGCGCAATTCCCCTGTTGGTTTACGTGTCATCTCATTCAACCCTCAAGGCGACCTTACCTGCGTCCCCCCATGACGCCAATCCCAAGAGAGACGTCGTTTGTCACCTTTTCCTATCCGCACGATCGCGTCATAACGGGGCATGGATTTACGACTCCCTTCCCAGCCGAAAGGCTTTGAGTGGCCCGAGCTTGAAAAAGGCTGGGTTTGGCTGTGTGGTGCTGGCCCCGGTGACCCCGGTTTGCTGACCCTGCATGCGTTGAACGCACTGCGCCAAGCCGACGTCGTGATCTATGACGCACTTGTGCAAGAAGCCATCCTCGACTGGGCCCCTCAGGCCGAACATATCTATGCTGGTAAGCGTGGCGGCAAACCAAGTGCTTTGCAGCGCGACATTTCCCTACAGCTCGTGGACCTCGCCAAAGCGGGAAAACGCGTACTGCGCCTAAAGGGTGGTGATCCGTTCGTCTTTGGGCGCGGCGGCGAAGAAGCTCAAACCCTTGTGCAACATGGCGTGCCCGTTCGTATTATTCCCGGTATCTCTGCTGGGATTGGAGGGTTGGCCTATGCGGGTATCCCCGTTACCCACCGTGATGTGAACCAATCCGTGACGTTCGTCACCGGCCACGATCAATCGGGCAATGCAACACAGTCCCTTGATTGGGAAGCTATCGCCAAAGGCAGCCAAGTCATCGTGATCTATATGGGAATGAAACACATCGCCCAGATTTCTGCCTCTCTCATGGCCGCTGGCCGCACGGCGGATGAACCCGTGGCCGTGGTCACCACCGCCACAACGCCAGATCAACAGGTGCTTGAAACCACGCTAGGGACAATCACCGAAGACATCGCTAAAGGCGGATTTGAACCCCCAGCGATCATCTGTGTTGGCCGTGCAGTTCAAATGCGCGACGTATTAAACTGGCAAGCACAAGCAGCTGGAATCCCGCCAAAAAACTTAGATCCATTGGGACGCGGACGCCCCGCTGAATCTGCTTAAATGACGGGGCTGATCCTTGCCGCGCCATCTTCAGGTGCCGGAAAGACCACAGTCACACTTGGCCTGCTACGCGCGCTTCGCAATGCTGGCCACAATGTCCGTTCCGCCAAATCAGGCCCCGACTACATCGACCCGCAATTTCACGCCGCCGCCTCGGGCCGCCCCTGTGTGAACCTTGATGCATGGGCTATGACGCCTGACCGTATCCGTGGATTGGCAAACGGTACAGGCCCGCTGATCATCGAAGGTGCAATGGGCTTGTTTGACGGCGCACCCCCTGCCGGTAAAGGGTCAACCGCCGACCTTGCCCGTACACTGGACCTTCCGGTCGTCCTAATCATCGATGCCAAAGCGATGTCCCATTCTATCGGCGCCCTTGTACGCGGGTTCGCCAGCCATGATCCAACCGTCCAGATCGCGGGGGTGATCCTAAACCGCGTTGGATCGCCGCGTCACGAAACCATGTTGCGCACAGCCCTCGCGCCACTCGGTCTGCCCGTCCTCGGTGCAATTCCTCGATCTGAAACTTTATCACGACCCTCAAGGCACCTCGGATTGGTTCAAGCGGGTGAAATGCCCGATCTGATCGAGTTCCTCGAATCCGCAGCTACGCAAGTCGCGCAGCATATCGACCTCGCGGCTCTTATGGCCCTGATGTGTCCGGCCAAAACTGGCTCACCCCGCGTGCAGAACACCCCGCCTCGCCGCATTGCATTAGCACAGGACGCGGCCTTTTCTTTCGTTTACCCGCATCACATCGCCGATTGGCAGGCCAACGGTGCGGAGATCATTCCTTTTTCACCTCTCGCGGATGAACCAGTACCAGAAGCAGACGAAGTCTTCTTACCAGGTGGCTACCCAGAGCTTCATGCGGCAAAACTCGCAGCCAATCAAACCTTCATGCAAAGCCTTAGATTTGCTTCGCAAAACTCTGATATATATGGAGAATGCGGGGGATACATGGCGCTTGGCGAAGCTTTGATTGATGCAGATGGCACCTCTCACAAAATGGCGGGTCTTATTGGCCTCACCACCAGTTTCGCCACTCGTAAGCTCCACCTAGGATACAGAACTTTGCGAGGACTTACACCTGCGCATCCTGAAACCTACACAGCGCACGAATTTCACTACGCAACTACGATCAACGCCCAAGGCACCCCTCTCTTTGAAGCGAGCGACGCCGAAGGCCGCGACCTTGGCCCCATTGGACTGACGGAGGGCCGCGTGTCAGGTTCCTTTGCGCATATCATCGATCGCGCCTAGCCGCGTCATTTCACCCATTGCCATGCCCCCCATGCAGGCGTAGCCAGTTTTTATGACTGATACATCGACCCCAGAAATCGACGACAACCGCGCAAAGCGAAATGTCACCGTCCTTGTCCTTGCCCAAGCGATCCTTGGTGCACAGATGCCAATGATCTTTGTTATAGGTGGCTTGGCCGGTAAACAGCTTGCCTCGAATATCTGTTGGGCGACCCTGCCGATCACTCTGATTATTTTTGGCTCCATGACGACGGCACCATGGCTCTCGCCGCTTATGCAGCATCGTGGTCGCCGCTTTGGGTTTTATGTCGGCGCACTAGCGGGCGCATTTGGCGCTGCGGTCGCGGCTTATGGATTATACCTTGGTAGCTTCCCTGTGCTGTTGCTCGGTTCTTATTTCACCGGCATCTATATGTCGGCTCAAGGGTTCTTTCGCTTTGCCGCAACGGATACGGCCTCTGACAGCTTTAAGCCCAAGGCCATTTCCTATGTCATGGCGGGTGGCTTGGTCTCAGCTATTCTGGGTCCGCAGCTTAACAAAGTCGTAGAAGATGCGTTCGCAGTTCCGTTCCTTGGCATTTATCTTGCCGTTGTCGTGCTGAACCTCGTGGGGATGTTTCTTTTTATGCCGCTCGACCTGCCCAAAGGAACGCGTGGCCAGCCCAAAGTCGAAGGCCCAAAGCCACGCTCGCGTGGTGACTTGCTGTCCGACCCCAATCTGTTGGTCGCGATGATCGTCGGCTTGGTCTCTTACTCACTGATGAACTTAGTGATGACATCAACGCCACTCGCCGTGGTTGGATGTGGTTATGAGCTTGATAACGCAAACAATATCGTTTCAGCTCACGTGCTTGCGATGTATATCCCAAGCTTTTTCACCGGCCATTTGATCGCGCGCTTTGGTGTCAAATCCATCATGGCCACAGGCCTTGTGATCCTCTTCGCCGCGGGCGCGGCAGCCCTCTTCGGTGTGAATGTTGCGGATGCCGATCAGCCCTCACTGTTCAGCTTTTACGCCGCCTTGATCCTTTTGGGGGTCGGCTGGAACTTTGGCTTTATCGGCGCGACAACGATGCTGACTTCCTCACACCTGCCGCATGAGCGTGGTGTTGTTCAGGGCCTGAATGACATGGTGGTGTTTGGGTCAGTGATGGTGGCATCACTTGCATCGGGCGGCTTGATGAACTGTTCGGGTGGCGACCCGATGGAAGGCTGGACCGCCGTGAACCTTGCGATGGCACCGTTCCTGATGCTTGCTGGCGGTGCATTGATCTGGCTTGCTATGCGGCCTCGAGGGTCGTCCGCTTAAGTCGATCGCAACAAACGGAACTTACTGCGAAATGGGCTAAGCCCAACCGCACCCTGTGCCACGCGTTCTGGCTGACGTTCGATCTGGCGCAACAGTGGCACTGTTTCCCAACTTTCGACCAATGCTGCTCGTGCCCGTTTTGGAAGCGTTTGTTTCAAAGCTGGATCAAGCTTGGCCAAAGCCGCGCGTGCCAGTTCCGCAATCGCCTCAGAACGCCCGTCAACCAAAGGCTTGCGCCCTTTGCTCTCAAGCTCTGGAACGGCCACCAAGTAACGCGCCAACCCCGTTGCAGAACCGTATGCCATAACGCCCTCACGGGACGCATCATTCGCGCCCAAAGATCGCGCGGCTTGCCACATCAATTCGCCAGCCGTCGCTTCTAGATATTCTTGAAAATGACCCGCGTCCTCAAAGGTGTCTTTGTAGACGTCCCAACGGCGTGACGCGACCAAACGATCAAGCGCCTTTGCACCATCAACGTCCAAAATGTCCGCCAGTGCCGTCGTCACCTCGTGTTTGCGCACCGCGCGACCTTCGGCGATTTCTTCTAGGGCATCCCGCCACCATTGAAGCCGCATCTCGGCAATCATTGGTTCCTCGGTCACCCAAGGGGCGCGTGCCACTTGTACGTTGAACGCGTAAAGAGGAAACAAAACGCGGCGCGCGTCAACTGAGCAGGCCATAGTCGCCATGAACCGTTGGGGATCGCCTTTTTCAACGATGGCTGCGCAGGCATCAAAACTCACGTATCAGCCCCATCACGCAACAGTTTCCAACGGATCGCATCGACCAAGGCATCAAAGCTGGCGTCCACTATGTTGGCGCTGACGCCAACAGTGGACCACGCACGGCCCTGCCCGTCAGCGCTGTCGATGATGACACGTGTAACAGCCTCTGTGCCGCCATTGGTGATACGCACCTTAAAGTCGGTCAACACAAGATCGGACACCTTATCACGGTAGCGCCCAAGGTCCTTCATCAACGCACGGCTCAGCGCGTTAACCGGACCCTGATCGGACCCGTCCGGCCCTATGCTTTCACTCACCGACATGGTCTTTTCGCCATCGACTTTCACAACGACGACGGCCTCGGACAAGGACACCATTTCATTCCGTTTATTGCGGCGGCGTTCAACGGTGACACGATAGCGTTTCACCTCAAAGAAATCGGGCATCAGCCCCAGTTCCTCACGGGCCAGAATCTCGAAACTCGCCTGTGCGGTGTCATAGGTATAACCTGCCGCTTCGCGGTCTTTAACGCGGTCCAGAATACGGGCCAAAGCAGGGTCACCTTTTTTGACGTCTAGTCCCATGGCGCTAAGGCGTTCCCGCAGGTTGGATTGGCCAGCTTGGTTTGACATCGGAACAATGCGGCTGTTGCCGACCAATGCGGGGTCAACATGTTCATATGTGCTGGGGTCTTTGGCAATCGCGCTTGCATGCAACCCCGCCTTATGGGCAAACGCCGAACTACCCACATAAGGCGCTTGTTTTTGCGGCACACGGTTGAGGATTTCATCCAACATACGTGACGCCTGTCGTAACCCCTTGAGCGCATCAAGGGTCACACCGGTTTCAAACTGGCTGGCGAACGGTTCTTTCAACAGCAACGTTGGGATCAACGTTGTCAGGTTTGCATTTCCGCAGCGCTCGCCAAGGCCGTTCAGCGTTCCTTGGATTTGGCGCGCACCTGCAGCCACAGCAACAAGACTGTTGGCGACGGCGTTTTCGGTGTCGTTGTGGGTGTGGATACCGATGTGATCCCCGGGCACGCCCGCCTCGATCAAGGCTTTGGTTGCGGCCCTCACGTCATGGGGCAACGCGCCGCCATTGGTGTCACACAGCACAACCCAACGCGCACCTGCATCATAGGCGGCTTTCGCGGCCGAGATCGTATACTCTGGGTTCGATTTGAAACCGTCAAAGAAGTGCTCAGCGTCAAACAGCGCCTCTCGGCCTGCGTTGACGATATGCTTGATCGACCCTGCGATGTTCTCAAGGTTTTCGTCTAAACTGATGCCAAGCGCTGTTTTAACGTGAAAATCATGTGTCTTACCCACCAGACACACCGCCTGCGTTCCCGCATTCATGACCGCCGCCAGCACATCGTCATTCTCTGCGGAATGACCAGACCGTTTGGTCATCCCAAAGGCTGTTACCGTGGCGCGGGTTTTGGGTGCATTTTCAAAGAACTCACTATCCGTCGGGTTCGCACCGGGCCAGCCACCTTCTATGTAGTCCACACCAAGTTCATCCAAAACGGCGGCAACCGCGCGTTTTTCATCCGTTGAAAACTGCACGCCTTGGGTTTGTTGACCGTCCCGCAACGTGGTGTCGTAAAGGTACAGACGCTCCGTCATTTCAACGCCTCCAACACGCTAAGATCAAAGTCCGCCCCTGGAAGCCAGCTTGCGGTTCCCGCAACATCAGTGACCTGAACCCCAGCCGCGTTCAATAGATCGCGTAGACGGTCGGCCTCGCCCCAGTCCTTGGCGGCACGCGCTTCTCCGCGTTCAACAATCAACCGATCAATCACTGTGGCCGCCCACTCAGGCATGTCATCGTTTTGAGATGGCGACAAATCAAGGATCGACCAATCGTTTACCAACCCTAGCGTTTCCATGGCATGTGCCAAAGGCACCAAGCCAGCAGCGGTCTTGGCTTTGGCCAACACATGCATCCTAGAAATCGCACCGGATGTGTTAAGATCATTGCTCAACACGCCAATAAATTCAGCGTCAGCAACCCAATCACCCGATGCCTTAAGCATATCGACGGTTTTCTGCGAATAGCCGTGCTTTTGAAGGACAGACATCCATTCACCCAGCATCTTTTCGGCCTCTCCGCGTTTGGCATCTGTCCAATCCATTGGCTTGCGGTAATGGGTCATCAAGAACACCAAGCGGATCACTTCACCGGGCACACCCTGTTCCAGCAAGTCGCGTACGGTAAAGAAGTTGCCCAAGGACTTGGACATCTTCTTCCCTTCAACTTGCAACATCTCGTTGTGCATCCAGTAGCGCGCCATTTCATCGGTCTCATTGGCACAGCAGCTTTGCGCGATCTCATCTTCGTGGTGCGGGAATTGCAGATCCAATCCGCCGCCGTGGATATCAAATGTATCCCCCAACAACGCCTTGGCCATTGCGGAACACTCAATATGCCACCCAGGACGGCCCCGGCCCCACGGGCTGTCCCAGCCCGGCTGATCGTCAGTTGACGGTTTCCACAGCACGAAATCCATCGGATCTTCTTTGAATGGGGCCACTTCCACCCGCGCCCCTGCAATCATGTCATCAACAGATCGCCCAGACAGCGCGCCGTAGTTTTCATAGGAACGCACCCGAAACAGCGCATGGCCTTCGGCGGCATAGGCGTGATCCTTGGTGATTAAATCCTCGATCATCGCAATCATCTGCGCGATGTAATTCGTGGCCCGCGGCATCTGAGTTGGCTCAAGAGCACCCACTTCGCTCATATCGCTCAGATACCAACCGATGGTTTCTTCGGTCCGCTCTGCAATCAGTTCCTCAAGCGTGCCTGCCGCGCCGGCTTCCTTGCGGGCAAGTGCTGTCGCGTTGATCTTGTCATCAACGTCCGTGAAATTGCGCACATAAGTGACGTGGTCATCGCCATATGTGTGCCGCAGCAGACGAAACAACGTATCAAACACGATAACGGGCCGCGCATTGCCAAGGTGCGCGCGGTCATAAACCGTCGGCCCACAGACATACATCCGCACGTTCTCTTGATCGATTGGCTCGAATTCCACCTTCTTACGGGTTTTGGTATTATACAGTCGGATCGTCATATTGGCCTCACACGGATTTCACCCGCGGGCTTAGCAACTTCAACTGTTTATGGAAACGTGAAAGAGCGGCCCGCGACGTAAGTCAGCAGGTAATAATAATGCAAATGATGCAAATGCTCTTCATAGCGACTGTCTAACGGTCCCTAACGCACAAAGCAACGCCACACCTCCAAACAGTTGCCAGGCCCAGTGTAGCGAACGGTCGCGCTTGCATATTTGCCCTCTCTTGCGCCATCATTCCCCATGACCCGTGAAACCGTAAACGCGATATGTCAGATCCTTCCCTCCGCCGAGGTCTCCGACCCATGGGGCGGCGGCCATGACGCGTGGAAAATTGGTGGTAAAATGTTTGCCAGCATCGGTGCGCGAGGCGACGGGCTTGCCGTCAAATGCGCCTCGATTGAGGACGCCCTGCACTTAGAAGATATGTTTGGTTGGCCCAAGGCGCCCTATTTTCATCGCTCGTGGGTTTTCTTGCCTCTGGACACTGACGAGGTCGAACTGCGTCACCGAATTGAAACCTCCTATTCGATTGTAAGGACGTCTTTGACCAAGAAAGCCCAAGCCGCCTTGGGCCAATGGCCCCAGTGAAACCAGTCTATTTTCACGGCGTCCCGGGTTGGCACGATGAGGTCACTCTCGCAGGCGTTTCACCGCAAGTGCTTTTGCCAGAAGAACAGGCATCACCGGACGCGACGCTGATTGCTTTTTCCCTCGGTGCGCATCGTGCGTTGAAATACGCAGCACTCAACGGCGCACGCGGCATCGCTTTGATTGCCCCAGCCGCTCCGCTAACGCTCGGGGATTTTCTCCCACAAATGGACGGTGCGCCCGTCTTTCGTGCCGCAGCTAGATCGCGGCTTGGTCCGGTCTCTTTCGGTCAGTCCCTTATGGCGCGTTACGCGCCGGGCTTATTGCGCTGCGTACTGCTATCTAATGCAGCTCCTGCTGATCTCGCCCTGTTCGCCACCAAGGACGCACAAGTACAACTCACAACGCTCCTGGGACACAGCTTAGGCACCGGACGCGCAGCCTATGTGCAGGCTGTTACCGATTACATACAGGATTGGTCTCCGCTTTTGAGCGACGTCACCTCCCCCGTAACCATTTTTCACGGAACCGCTGATACATGGGCGCCCATTTCTATGGCGGATGCCTTGTGCCAACACCTGCCCAACGCAACCCTGCACAGGTTACCAGACATGGGCCACTATAGTGCATTGGCCCATGTCCTGCCGGAACTGTTGGATTAGTCGTACTGCACGACCTCAATTTCCAATCCATTGTCATCGTGAAAATAGAACCGCCGACCAGGTTCATAATCTGCATGGCTATGGCTCTCGAAGTTATGTGCCTTCACCTTCTCTTCGACGGCATCCAGATCATCCACCACCACAGCAATATGGTTCAATCCGGCCTTTTGATCGTAGCTCACGACGTCACTCTCTGTCGGATCACCGCCCTTATTGTTATAAAGTGCGACGTAAGACTCCGTGCCGCCGACGTGTACAGAATAGCCGTCATGAATAGACGCGCCTTCCCAACGGACATGCCAGTCAAACAGGTCAACGAACAGTGCCGCCGTTTGCTTTGCGTCCTTCACGGTCACGTTCACATGTTCCAAATAAGCCATCTCAGCGCCCTTTCTTTCTCGTGTCAGTCTTGACCCAAAACGAACCAGGGTAAAGGTCATGTCCCCATCCAAGCCCCTGTTGCTCCAAATGACGGATGATAGACAGCGGTAGGCTGTCTTTGCGGATGCGGTGTGTGTCTCTCATGATGTCACTCCTTCTGATCACTCGACGACTCACTTTGTAATTTCTAAAGTCAACTTTAGATCAAGGAGTATTTTCATGTCTGGTTTGACCATCGGCGACCTTGCTAAGCGAACCGGCCTCGCAGTGTCGGCCATTCGATTTTATGAAACCCACGGTATCGTTCATCCAGTACGCAACGCTGGTGGTCACCGTCGATATGGCGCACATGATCTGAGGCGACTGTCATTTGCGATGATCGCGCAGAAACTCGGTATTTCGTTAACGGATATCGCCAATCAGATGATCCATCTCCCGATTCACAAAGCCCCGAGCAAATCTGACTGGTCCCGAATATCAACTGAAATGCGCACCGACCTCGACGCCCGCATCGCGCAACTGGAACTGCTACGTGATCGCCTTGACGGATGTATCGGTTGCGGTTGCCTAAGCTTGGACAGCTGCGCACTGTATAACCCCGATGACATCCGTGCCAATGAAGGGACTGGACCACGTGCACTTTTGCCGTGATCTACGATTGACACTGCGGGGCTTCGCTGGTCACGTGACCCAATGAAATTGTCACATCGCATCACACATCTCACCCCCTCTGGCTCTGACGGTTGGGAAGTTTTTTACAAAGCCCGCGGTTTGGTCGCACAGGGCGAACCCATCATTGAACTCACCATCGGTGAGCACGATATCCGCACCCATGTCGATATTCTCAATGCGATGAACAAAAGCGCCAAAGGTGGGCATACGGGCTATGCCTCCGTCCCGGGGACACCAGAATTGCGCCGTGCCGTGGCCGAACGAATCCAAGAACGCACCGGCGTTCGCACAACTGCCGAAAACATCCTGATCACACCGGGCGGTCAGGCCGCTTTGTTTGCGACCCATAACGCTGTTTGCGACGAAGGCGATACTGCCCTGTTTATCGACCCGTATTATGCCACCTACCCCGGTACGATCCGCGGCGTTGGTGCCATCCCAAAATCCATCCCCGCGCGCCCCGAAAACGGGTTTCAACCCAGCGCGGCCGACCTCAATGCGAATGCCGCAGGCGCGACAAGCCTGCTGGTTAACACGCCCAACAACCCGACGGGCGCTGTCTATTCCCTCGAAACACTGGCCGCGATCGGGGACACATGTATTGCCAATGATCTTTGGCTGATCTCGGATGAAGTCTATGACACCCAAATC
The DNA here is from genome assembly GCF_021532625.1 of Octadecabacter algicola. Taxonomy (GTDB): domain Bacteria; phylum Pseudomonadota; class Alphaproteobacteria; order Rhodobacterales; family Rhodobacteraceae; genus Octadecabacter; species Octadecabacter algicola. Next base: position 512,867 of record NZ_JAKGAR010000001.1, on the reverse strand, counting down.
TGGGATGGCACACACATCAGCCCAAGGGCACTGCCCGACATGGCCGAACGGACCTTGGTCGTCGGCTCCATGTCCAAAAGTCACGCGATGACAGGTAGTCGGGTCGGCTGGGTCTGCGGCCCCAAAGAGGTGATCGAACATATGATCAATCTTGCCACCCATACCACCTATGGCGTGCCCGGCTACATCCAAGATGCAGCCCATTTTGCGCTGGGCCAAGGCACCCCACTGGAAGACGAGGTGTCAGCACCGTTTGCCCGCCGCCGTGAAATAACCGAACGTTTGATTGCAACTCAAAACGTGGTCAAAGCCAGCCCGACACAAGGCGCGATGTACGCAATGTTGGACATCCGTGCGACTGGCATGTCGGGTTTCGACTTTGCCAATGACCTTCTCGATACTCATCAAATTGCGACAATGCCCGGCGAAAGCTTTGGCACCTCAGCTGCCGGCCACGTGCGTGTTGCAATGACGGTGGATGATGATCGATACGACATCGCGCTTCATACTTTACTTGATTTCGCAGCCACAAAGGCCAACTAACCGCGCCGCGATTGCCTTTGTTTTACTAATACGTCGGGGCCTGCGGTTGCCCCCCAGCGGATCGGAACGGCACAGCCCGTCCGACGCGAAAGGACGCCGTTATGACCACCTTCAGGGACCTACACAAACCCGGCCAGCCTTTCATCCTTGCCAACGCCTGGGATGCAGGCTCTGCCAAGATGCTAAAATCTCTCGGTGCACAGGCCATCGCCACGAGCTCGGCGGCTCATGCTTTTACACTTGGCCGCCCCGATGGCCTTGGCGTTACCCGCGACGAAGCGCTCGCCCATGCCCAAGACCTCATCGCGGCGACCGGCCTTCCCGTTCAAGGGGATTTTGAAAACGGTTGGGGCGATGATCCTGATGCCGTAGCTGAAACGGTCCGCCTCGCGGGACAAGCAGGTCTTGCAGGCATCTGTATCGAAGACATCAAGCTGCCGACCCCTAATGCATATGATCGTGCTTTTGCGATTGAACGGATCAAAGCCGCAGCCGCAGCGGCCCGCGCTTTGCCAAACGATTTTGTGCTTACAGCCCGCGCCGACGGGATCATGACCCAAGCCTATGACATCGACGAAGCCATCGCCCGCTTGCAGGGATTTGAGGCCGTCGGCGCAGACTGTCTTTATGCACCTGTGCCCAAATCTATCGACGATGTTATCCGCATCTGCGCGTCCGTGACTGCTTCGGTGAATGTTCTGGTCGCGGGCCCAATATACACGGCCGAAACGCTGAAATCATATGGCGCCATGGGGGCTGCTCGGCTCTCGCTCGGGTCTGCGTTGGCACGAGCGACGCACCGCGTGATACATGATGCAGCCCTCGAGATGTTTGGCGGCGGCGCGGCTGAGGGCAGTTTTTCCTTACTTGGGCAGTCAATATCCGGTGATAAGGTGGACGAATTACTCACCTAAGGATTTTTCCAATGATACGATTGTTTGCCGTTTTGGCAGCCCTCTTTGTTACCAACCCACTCATTGCCCAAACCTACCCAGACCGCACAGCCGACGGCGTCAATGATTTCGCCGATATTATCGACGCTGGAACAGAAACTCGCATTGTCGAGAAACTCTCAGACATAGCGGACGATCACGACACTGAAATCGTGATTGTCACCCTCTCATCGGTTCGATTTTACGCTCAGAACACCGCAATCGCTGAGTACGCGACGAACCTGTTTAACACATGGGGAATTGGCGATGCGGATGCTAACACTGGCATCTTGATCCTCGTTTTTCGGGACGATGGCTTGATGCGCATTGAAACCGGCAGTGGGTATGACGCCGCCGCACAAGCGCAGGTCGATCTCGTGGTCTCCGAAGACATTATCGGCCACTTTCGCAACGATGATTTTGCGCAAGGACTGGACGCGGGCGTCGACGGTCTGCTTGCGCGCTTGATCGACCCGCCCGCAGCAAATGACACTGCAACTCCCAAGACAGGCTCCACCGAAAGCTCCGGCAACACCATGTACTACATCCTTGGTGCGATTGCGGCGGGGATAGCAGGCATCGTTGGACTAAACCGACGCAGTGCCGCTAAATTTGCAGCACAGCCTTGTTCCAAGTGTGGCAAAACCGGACTGGAAAAATCTCGTGTCGTTCTTCGCGAACCGACCAATAATGCGGCAGGTGACGGTGAAACTCGGATCACCTGTCCATCTTGTGGCCACGTCGACACCACGCCTTACACCATTTCCAAACTCAAAACCGAAACGCCAAAAGGCGGTGGGAAATCCCAAGGGGGCGGCTCGACCGGCAAATTTTAGCAAAAAACGACTGGGCAGGCCTGTTTGGTCTGCCCAAAAACGACCAAAGGTCGCAAAAGCGATAGAAACACCCCTTTTCTGGGGCAACGCTGAGCACATGAGATGTTTCGATGTAAGCCTTGCAACCAAACCCACACGCGTTTGCGTGACCATTGGGGCACGGCGTGGGCGGGCCGCACGCGGACGCCCTGGCTGGATCTGATCACCCCTTTCAGACCACCAATACAAGGCCATTCACATGAACGATTCTTCACCTTCCCGCCGCCCTTCACGTAGTGGCGGTCGCGCTGCGCGCCACGCAATGCGCGCCGCCCCCCTCACCGAAGACATGCGCCCGATCCGCGCCGGAATGACGGGTGGCACCTATAAACCGCTCAGCGAAGCTGAGGTCCTAAAAATCCACGAAGCCGCGCTGACGGCCCTTGAAACGATAGGCCTTGCGGATGCCCCCGCGTCTGGAGTTGAGATCCTAACGGGTGCTGGCGCGATCCTAGGCGATGATGGGCGCATCCGTTTTCCACGTGCTTTGGTCGAGGATATGCTCGCCAAAGCCTGCAAAGACCTCACGCTTCATGGGCGCGATCCGCGTCACGATCTAGACCTATCTGGCCAACGGGTCCACTATGGGACGGCTGGTGCCGCTGTGAATATCGTCGACGTTGCCGGTAATAATTATCGCGAAAGCACCCTGCAAGATCTGCACGATGCCGCCCGTATTACGGACACATTGGACAACGTACATTTCTTGCAGCGCCCCATGGTTGCGCGCGACATCTCTGACAACTTGGAAATGGATTTGAACACCATCTATGCGTGCTGTTCGGGCACAACGAAACACGTCGGCACCTCGATCTCGGACCCGTCCCATGCGGCTGACTGCCTGCAGATGGCCTACGCGATTGCGGGTGGCGAAGCGAAGTATCGCGAGCGACCGTTCATTTCGATGTCCAACTGTTTCGTTGTCCCGCCGATGAAATTTGCCACCGAAAGCTGCGAAGCTATGGAAATTTGCATCAAGGGCGGCATGCCCGTGTTGTTGCTGTCCGCAGGTATGTCAGGTGCGACGGCCCCATCTACTATTGCAGGCGCGATTACCCAAGCCTGCGCGGAGTGCTTGGCAGGAATTGTTTACGTCAACGCTATTTCACCGGGATATCCCGCTATATTCGGGACATGGCCGTTCGGGTTGGATTTGCGCACTGGCGCGATGACAGTCGGATCGGGCGAACAGGCCCTTCTTTCCGCAGGTTGCGCACAAATGCACGCGTTCTACGGCATCCCTGGTGGTGCAGCGGGGGGCGCCAGCGACAGCAAAATGCCCGACATGCAGGCAGGCTGGGAAGCTATGTGTTCCAATGTCATGGCCGGTCTGGCCGGCTGCAACATGATCTATGAAGCAGCAGGAATGCATGCATCTTTGCTAGGTTTTTGCCACGAAAGCCTAATCCTTGCCGATGATTTGATTGGCCAAGCCCAACGCTGTGTGCGCGGCATTGAAGTCAATGATGAAACACTCGCACTCGATCAAATCGCCGAAGTCTGTATGGGTGGTCCGGGGCATTACCTTGGTACCGATCGCACCCTGTCACATATGGAACGCGATTGCGTCTACCCTGCCCTTGGCAACCGGATGAGCCCGAAAGAATGGGCCGAGAATGATCGCCCTGATTTGATCGAACAGACGATCGCTAAAAAGGAACAAATCCTCGCGACGCGGTCAGCCGCCCGATTTGATCCAGCGTTGGATGCCGAGATACGCGCTAGGTTTAACATCCATCTTCCTGCCTGATCGCCTTGTTGCGCAGGCGTGGACAGGCCACACTGCGCAACAGGTAACGACGGGAATCGAAAATGGCGAAACGGCCCTTGGTCTTTGGCATTGGCCTGCCCCACAGCGGCGGGCAGATTCTGCCAGCCCTGTTTAAGGAAAACGGTTACCAATGGTGCCACCATAAGGGTGGAAAACTGGCTGTTGATCTGGCCTATGCGCAAGCAACCGGTGGCGAGCCGCTCACGAAATGGCCCGATGCTGCCGGATTTTCAGGGATATACCGCACCGACAAACGCCACCTGCCGCCATTGCACCCGAACGACGTTCTAGAATACATGATTGCGCGCTATCCGGACGCCTATTTCATTCACACCCAACGTGATCCCGCCGATTGGATCACATCTCGCTTTCTTGCGGATCAGGGAAATCACCGCGAATCCAGTGCGTGGCATGCCAAGGTTGATGACGGAACGATCCTTGATCATTGGACTTCAGAACACGATGCTCATGCTGCTTTATGCCGCGAACTTTTACGTGGCAGAAGGCGATTTTTAAACTTTAACATCACATCGGATCCGATTGAAAACATTACTGAGTTTTTGCAACGCGACTTCGATCTCGCTCCAATCAGTCCTCAACCGGAATTCGCCGTGGCGGCCAATGACGTGCAAACCGTTATTTCAAAGATTTCAACGCACAGAGCGACCCAATCGAACACCGCAAAGGATTTGAACTTCACCAAACACCTTATTGATTTTGCAGTAGAAACCCGAGGCAAAAATGGAAAATCAAAAGCGCTGAGCGCCAATTCGGTCCACTGGCGTAACGATGGAAGTTTTGCGAACCGTATGGATGACCCTACACCGCTAGTTCAGACAGCGAGCGGAATGGTGCTTACTGATGTCTCAACTGGTTTGGATCGTGTCCAAGGCACCCTGAACGAGATGATTGCCCATGACGTGAAACCGCCCCTGTTTATTGATATGATGGACGCTCGGTTCTTGGGCACGCCGGACAATCGCATGCCGCCACATCGCACAGTCGCTTACAACCGTAGGATCGGGGCAAAGAACATGACACTGTGGCCTTTGCCAGCCTATCACAATCTAGCGCCGACAGGGCAACCCGGCGGCTTTCCCCGCGATGACGTCCCATTTGAAAACAAGGTAGATCGTTGCGTGTGGCTCGGTAATATGACGGGCCGCATGTCACCTGTTCTGACCCCTGAAGGACGCACATTGCGCGGCGTATACGGCATTCGCTCGCAAGCTCTCGATCTGACGCGTACAGACCCTGCATGGGCTGATGTGATCGCCGACCTGATGTGTGTGCCCCGCTATAATCTTGTTAAATCCCTACGCGATCATCCTGATTACGCGGTTGGTCTCGTGCTCCGCGATAAATGGAAACGGTTGGCCAATTCACCTGCCTTTGCCGGCCTATCGGCAGCCAAACGCCCGCGTGAATGGTTCCATCAGTTCCGCTATATCCTGAGTATTTCCGGCAATGACACTGGATCGAACTTCCTCTCAGCGGCGGCGTCTAATTCATTAATATTGAAGGAAGAAGATGGTTGGGAGCTCTTTTATACTGACGCATTCAAACCATGGGTACATTATGTGCCGCTAGAAGAAGGCGCGCAGGATGTGGTTGAAAAACTGGAATGGGCCCGCGCACATCCAACTAAGTCCGCCGCAATGGCCCGCGCGGCGACTGAAGTTTACGACAAACTGGCCGATCCGGATAATCGCGCCGCCCTATTGCGCGGGATTGCGGACTATCTGAACACGTCAGATTGATGGGCGCGACAGCGTTCCGCCACCTACGGCTGCCGCAACGCCTGTCGTGCCTGGGGCCGACGTCGGCAGACCTTTCGCGACCCGAACCGCCAAGTACGCAAAAGCCTGCGCTTCGAGCATATCACCATCGAACCCTGCGTCTTCAATTGGCACGACAAGAGCAGAACAAACCTCCGATAGCATTGCCATCAATACCGGATTTTTGCGCCCGCCGCCTGTGACATAGATCCGGTCTGGGGGATTGGGGCAAGATTTCATACCGCGGGCAACAGAAGCCGCACAAGCCATCGTCAATGTCGCGGCGGCGTCCGCGTCTGACAGGGCCTCGACAGCAGCAACCAGCCCAACGAATGCGTCGCGGTCAAGGGACTTTGGTGGCATTCGGTAGAAATATGAATGGTTCAAAAAGTCATCAACAATGGCTTGATTAACAGTGCCCTTCGCAGCAATTTCACCATCTTTATCATATGCTTGACCAAGCCGCGTCTGCATCAAGTCATTGATCGGCGCATTGGCGGGCCCGGTGTCAAACGCCAACAACGCGCCGTCGCTGTCAGGATGCGGAAGGCTGGGATCAATCCATGTGACGTTCCCCACTCCACCCAGATTAAGGATCGCGATCGGCGTTTTGGCATCCATCTTTTTAGCGAGCGCGAAGTGGTAGAATGGTGCAAGGGGTGCTCCTTCGCCGCCCATTTGAACATCCGCAGTGCGAAAATCCCACACGACGGGTTTGCCCAGTACCTCGGCTAAAATTGCGCCATCGCCCGTTTGGTGGGTGCGTGGTGCCCCTAACAGTCCTTGGGGATCATGGGCCAAAGTTTGCCCGTGAAATCCGACCAGATCCGCCTTCTCAAAACCTGAAAGCACCTGCGCATGAACAGTCTCAACAAGCTCAGACGCATCGGCGATATCATCTTCGGCCCATTTCCCAAGCGCTGCTCGCAGCACATTTTGTTGAGCATTGGTATATGGCAGAAACGCGCTGTCCTTGAATTCAATAATGCGATGGCCATCGGTCACGATCTCGGCGGCATCCACACCGTCTAGCGACGTGCCAGACATGGCCCCAACGACACGGACCTGCTGATCTTTCAACATGCTCTTTCCCTCTGCCCGAACGGACCCTATAGACTGCAGTGAACGCTAGCAGGAACTAACTATGACCTACCATCCCAAATCCGATTTCATCCGTATCATGATCGAGCGCGGCTTTCTCGCCGATTGCACAGATTATCAGGGCTTGGATGACGCTTTCGCGGCAGGCGTGGTTCCGGCCTATATCGGTTTTGATGCAACGGCGAAATCCCTGCACGTTGGGTCGCTGATCCAAATCATGATGCTGCGTTGGCTGCAAAAGACAGGCCACCAACCGATCACGCTGATGGGTGGCGGTACAACAAAAGTCGGCGATCCATCCTTTCGCGCGGATGAGCGCCCCCTGCTGACGCCAGACATGATCGACGAAAACATCGCGGGCATCAAAAAGGTTTTTGCCGCCTATATCGATTACGACAAAGCCGACACGCCTGCGTTGATGCTGAACAATGCTGAATGGTTGGACGATCTGAACTACCTCGATTTCTTGCGCGACATCGGCAAGCATTTCTCGGTCAACCGCATGTTGTCTTTCGAGTCAGTCAAATCGCGTTTGGATCGTGAACAAAGCCTAAGCTTTCTTGAGTTCAACTACATGATCCTTCAGGCCTATGACTTTTTGGAACTGAACCGCCGCTATGGTTGCCTGTTGCAGATGGGCGGGTCTGACCAATGGGGCAACATCGTCAACGGGATCGACCTGACGCGCCGTGTGCTGGATCACGAGATTTATGGCCTGACGTCACCGTTGTTAACCACCAGTGACGGCAAAAAGATGGGCAAATCCCTGTCTGGTGCGATCTGGCTGAACCCTGACATGCTCAGCCCATATGAGTTCTGGCAGTTCTGGCGGAATACGACAGACGCGGATGTCGGTCGTTTCTTGAAACTCTACACCGAACTTCCGGTTGAGGAATGTGATCGTCTGGGTGCGCTTGAAGGCTCCGAGATCAACGATGCCAAGATCGTTTTGGCCAATGAAGTGACCGCGCTACTGCATGGTCGCGAGGCTGCTGATGCGGCTGCACAAACGTCAAAGGAAGTCTTTGAAAAAGGCGGCGTTGGGGACGATTTGCCAACGTTGACCTTGGATGCGGCTGACGTGTCGGATGGCATCTCTATCGTCCAGTTGATCGTGAAATCCGGCCTTGCTGGTAGCGGCAAAGAGGCAAAGCGCCTAATTTCCGAGGGCGGTGCCAAGATGAACGACGAAACATTGGACAACGCAGGCCTTATGGTCAGCGCCGATGATCTGTCGACCCCCGTTAAACTGAGTGCGGGTAAGAAACGCCACGCGCTGGTGACACTAGGTTAACACCGCCAAAACGCCGCCCCCAATCAGCGCGATGACAAGCGCCACCACCGCAATCGCGAGCGGTGTCAGTCGGGGTGCGGGGATATCGGGCAGATGTTTCATGCCCCAATTAACGCGCTGTTAGGTAAAGGGCGCGTTAATTGCGCTTATGACAGCCCTGCAACAATCCCCCGAATTTGCCCGCGCTTTGGCAGCTTACGGCGCAGATATCGCATCGGTAGCCCCTGTCATCCTACGCCGTAGATTTTCACGGTTTGGTCGCGTGATGTTCGCCTCGCGTGCAGTCCCTGACGATGTCGCGGATGGCCCCGTGCAAATCCTGAATGGCGAAACGCCTTGTAAAATTCCCTATCGCGCCGCTGGGTTTCGTCAGATCATGACATCGGCCCATATCGCACAATGGGACCTCACGCGCGGTGACCTTCGGGCGGGCATGTCCGGAAAGTGGCGCAACCGATTGGTAAAAGCAGAGCGCAACGGCCTGCGGATCCGTGAAACCATTTGGGACGGCAGCGCACATCCGATGTTTGCCGCCGCCGAAACATTGGCCCGCAAACGCTGTTACCGCGCCTATCCGACCTTCTTGTTGTCAACGTTTGCCCAGATAAACCCCAACAATGCACTGCTGTTTGAGGCCTATGACCGTGGCACTCTCTGTGCCGCCTGTCTGATCTTGCGTCATGGGCAAACGGCGACCTATCAAACGGCATGGTCCATCCCAACGGGCCAAGCCTTACAGGCTCCGCGCGCCGTGTTATGGGCAGCCGCCAAACGGTTAGCCGCGCTTGGCCATGAGGATTTCGACCTTGGCACCGTTGACACAGACCGCGCCGCAGGGCTGGCTCGGTTCAAGCTTGGAACGGGTGCGGCCCTGCGTCCCCTTGGCGGCACATGGGTTCGATTACGCGCGCCCTAGCCCATCACAGCACTGGCCCCTGCCAGAACGATGGCGTAACAGGTTCTTATCACATCAATACCCGTGAGGCCGACATGCCAGACACCATTCTTTCACGTTGCGAGGCCAAGGGCCTGCGCCTTACCGAACAACGCCGCACGATCGCGAGCGTCTTAGAGGCAGCTGACGATCATCCAGACGTGGAAGAGCTGTTCGCGCGTGCCTCGAATGCTGACCCGCGGATTTCTTTGGCAACGGTCTACCGCACGGTCAAACTGCTTGAAGAATCCGGCATCCTCGACAAACATGACTTCGGCGACGGACGTGCCCGATATGAAACAGCCGACCGCGACCACCATGACCACCTGATCGATCTTCAATCAGGCGAAGTGATCGAGTTCATTGACGCTGAAATCGAAGCCCTACAAGAAAAGATCGCCGACAAGCTCGGCTATGAACTGCGCGGCCACCGTTTAGAGCTGTACGGTGTTAAAAAAGATGGGAACATGGATGTCTAGCAAACGTAAGCTATTGGCGGTCTTGATCGACGCCGACAATGTTAATCCCAAACATGCTGATGCGATTTTGAAGGAAGTCAGCGAAATTGGAGAACCCGCATTGCGCAGGGTATACGGTGATTGGTCATCCGATGGACTAAATGGCTGGTCAAAAGTCATCCCAGAACTAGGTCTTGTCGCCCGACAGGAAACAGCAAACACGAAACAAAAAAACGCAAGTGATATTGGCCTAGTTATTGACGCCATGGATATCCTGCATGGCGGACGTTTTGACGGCTTTGTTTTGGTGTCTTCGGATAGCGATTTCACGGCATTGGCCAACCGACTTCGGGAAGACGGCCAAGAAGTGATCGGAATAGGAGAAGCAAAGACACCAAAGTCACTTCGAAATGTTTGCAATCGTTTTATACTCATTGAGAACATTATCGCTGTCCCTACGAGTGACGGCGATGATCAATCCACGGAGTCCAAAAAGCACCTTCCTCCACCAGTAAAGGCTCTACCTTTATTCAAAGCGGCTATCGGTAAGATCGACAGCCAAGACGGATGGTACCCACTTTCAACAGTCGGCAGCCGAATAAACGCCCTTCATCCCGACTTTGATCCGCGCAGCTATGGTCATGCCAAACTGTCTTCGCTCGTCAAAATGCTCAATGGCATCGAGACCAAGCAAGTTGGAACCCATCTACAAATCAGGTTGAAGTCCTGATGGGAAATCTAAAGGGCGCGGCCTTGATGACGTTCTCCATGCTGGCGTTCGCCATCGAGGATGTGTTGATTAAGCTGTTGGATGATCGTGTCCCTGCAGGGCAGATCGTTACTGTGATGGGCGCTGGTGCCGCTCTGGCTTTTGCGGTTTGGTTTTTGAAGCAACGCACGCCTGTCTTTGTTGCGGCTCATAAAAACCCACGCGTTCTGCAGCGTACGATGTTTGACGTTCTTGGGACGATGTTTTTCATCTCAGCACTGGTTCGCATGGATTTGTCCCTTTTATCAGCCATCATTCAAGCCACGCCACTTGTTGTCGCAATCGGCGGCGTTTTGTTCTTGGGCCAGACTGTCGGTTGGCGACGTTGGTCAGCTATTCTGATCGGGTTTGGCGGCGTCTTATTGATTATCCGCCCCGGTGTGGACGGCATGTCAGGCACCATGATCCTCGGCATTGTGGGAATGATCTGCCTTGCAGCGCGCGACCTTGCGACGCGCGCGGTTAATGTCGACATCTCTGGGCCTCATATGGCTTTGCATGCCTTCATCGCGCTGATCCCCGCTGGCCTGTTGTTGTGTTGGATTGACGGGGACGCACTGGTTGTCCCAAAGCTCAGCGATACCCTTATCCTTCTGGCATGCGTGTTTATCGTTCTGGCCGCATACCTGAGCATCGTCGCGGCGACTCGCACAGGCGATGCGGCATTTATTTCGATGTTCCGCTATACTCGGATGGTTTTCGCACTGATGCTGGGGATGACGATCCTCGGCGAACGTCCCGATACAATGACCTTAATCGGGGTCTCCATCGTTATTGGTGCTGGTGTCTTTACGTTCCTACGCGAAGCCCGCCAAGCGGCCAAATTGCGCCGCCCTTCCCAAGCGTTACATGACCCGTTATAGGGTTCGTAACGAACCAATTGTTTGCGCTAACATTTCCAAAGGAAAACGCCATGAGCACCATCATCGACATTCACGCCCGCGAAATCCTCGACTCCCGAGGCAATCCGACGGTTGAAGTAGATGTAACACTGGAAGACGGCACAATGGGCCGCGCTGCAGTTCCATCAGGCGCATCGACAGGCGTCCACGAAGCGGTTGAAAAGCGCGACGGCGACAAAGCCCGCTACAAAGGCAAAGGCGTGCTGGAAGCCGTCGAAGCCGTCAACGGCGAGATTGCAGAAACCATCCTCGGGTTTGATGCAACAGAACAAGTTGCTATCGACATGGCGATGATTGAACTGGACGGCACAGACAACAAAGGCCGTTTGGGCGCGAATGCGATTTTGGGCGTCTCTATGGCCGTTGCCAAGGCTGCAGCAGATTTCACAGCTCAGCCGTTGTTCCGCTACATCGGCGGCACCGCAGCACGCGTTCTGCCCGTTCCGATGATGAACATCATCAACGGCGGCGAACATGCCGACAACCCGATCGACATCCAAGAATTCATGATCATGCCGGTCTCTGCGAGCAACGTTAAAGAAGCCATCCGCATGGGATCCGAAGTGTTCCACACCCTTAAGGCTGAATTGTCTGCGGCAGGCTATTCCACAGGTATCGGCGATGAAGGTGGCTTTGCCCCGAACATCAACTCCACCCGTGATGCCCTTGATTTCATTCTGAAAGCCATCGACAAAGCTGGCTATAAATCTGGCGAAGACATCTACCTCGCACTCGATTGTGCTGCGACAGAATACTACAAAGATGGCAAGTACGAGATGAAGGGCGAAGGCGCTTCCCTGACATCCGAAGAAAACGTCGACTACCTTGCGGCGCTTTGCGATGACTACCCGATCATTTCTATTGAAGACGGCATGTCCGAGGATGACTGGGATGGTTGGGCTGCCCTGACCGCCCGTCTTGGCGATAAGATCCAGCTGGTCGGTGACGATTTGTTCGTAACCAACCCTGCCCGTCTTGCAATGGGGATCGAGCAGAAGTCCGCGAACTCCATGCTGGTCAAAGTGAACCAGATCGGCACGCTGACCGAAACACTTACCGCCGTAGATATGGCGCACCGTGCGCGGTTCACAAACGTGATGTCCCACCGTTCCGGTGAAACCGAGGACGCGACAATCGCCGACCTCGCTGTCGCGACAAACTGTGGCCAGATCAAAACGGGCTCCCTGTCCCGCTCTGACCGTTTGGCCAAATATAACCAGCTGATCCGCATCGAAGAAATGCTGGAAGAAACAGCCGTGTATGCTGGTCGTTCCATCTTGCGCTAAGTCGCGACACTTAAGACACAAGGCCCTCGCAGATTGCGGGGGCCTTTTTTGTACGCAGCCCTTGGCCTACCGAGCGAACCCGCCTAGCCTGCCCCTATGACCGCAGATGAAATCATTACCGCCCTCGACCTCTCGCCGCACCCCGAAGGCGGCTATTTTCGCCAAACGTGGGTGGACGAAACATCAGACGGCCGCCCGTCCGGAACCTGTATCTATTTTCTGCTAAAGAACGGCGAGACCAGTCATTGGCACCGTGTCGATGCGGTTGAAATCTGGCTTTACCATGCGGGCGCACCTCTTGTTCTTAGTATGTCCCAAACGGACAATGGGCCAAAGACCGAAACCCGACTTGGACCCGACATCAGCTCAGGTGAACGCCCACAAGCGATCGTACCAAAAGATGCGTGGCAAGCAGCCCGCACAACTGGCGATTGGACGTTGGTGAGTTGCACCGTGAGCCCAGGATTTTCGTTTGAGGGCTTTATCCTCGCCGAACCGGACTTCGACATTCCCTAAACGCCGCGGGCCGACCTGTGGATCAGATCAGCAACATATCCTCGTCAAAGATGGAAAGGCTGACGTCTTTGAAGAGCACGTTGACGTCACCCGCCGTGAACACCACGTCTGCATTGTCTTGAAAGAAAGCCGCCTGAGCCACAGAGAGCTCGCTGAACTCGAAATCGGAGATATCAATGGTATCCCAAGCCTCGAGGTCCATAACGGTGTCGTTTCCAACGTCCAGTTTCTCAAACACAAAAATATCAGCCCCAAACCCACCAATCTTAACGTCGTCACCAATGCCTCCGGACAACTTGTCACCAGCGGCGGAGCTTCGCATCCAGTCTTCAAGTAGATCGGATGTTTTGGAGCGGAATTCGGAGGATTGTGCAAAGCCTTGCACAACCTCGACCCGTGCAGCCCCATCGTCGAGATCGCCGGTCCAACGTGCTAGACCAGCGACATCCGCCTCCCGCCCGAGGACGTTCTGGTACAACAGTTCCACGAAATCCGAGCTGTTGAGATCATCGCCAAAGCGTTTCTGGAATTCACGCGAACCGACAAAACCTTTGGCAACATCCAGGTAATCAACACCCGAGCCGAGTCTCTCAGACCAATTCATCATACCAAGGGAGTCCGGCGTACGATTGAGCGTGGCCTGATACAGACGGAAAACATCGTCCGTCCAGATCTGTTGTGTGTTGCCTTGAGCGAACTCATTTGCATCCGCATTTGTGTTGTTCTTGAATTCTTTACTATTTGAGAACCCAAGGACGACCTGAGCCCGAGATGTCCCGCCTTCGAGGCGATCAACCCAAGACCCAAGTCCGGTGTCATCGGCCGCCCGATCCAGCACGTTTTCGTAAAGCAACTCAACGAAATCAGTATTCGCAAGATCGCCGTAAGCGGTTTGGAATTCGGCAGAATTCACGAAGCCATTGGCCGCCTGCAAGAGTGTGATTTCGTCCGTTGCCAGACGTGTCGTCCAGTTCTGATGGCCGTTGGCGTCCGGTGCGCGATCAAGAGTTGCTTGGTACAACCGGTAAATCTGCGCTGCTGTGTCCGCGAAATGATGTACCGGCAGAACGTCACCAATCAGGACGTCGTCTCCTAGCCCGCCGTCCAATTGATCACGGCCAGCCAAACCGATCAACACATCGTTGCCAACTTCTCCCGAAATCCTATTGTCGAACTCGTCACCGACCAAAACATCCCTGCCGGATGTACCTTCCACCACAGCTTCTTCGGCAACGACAAAGCTACCGGCCACTTCTGCAGTGCCTGCATTGAAGCCGAAACGATCCTCGAACACATCCATGGACAACAGATCAACTTCGCCATCCAGCCGCAAAAGCGGACCAAAGGACAAGCTGGTTTCATATCCGACATCCAAGAACGGCAAACCGGCGGTGAAATCGAGATGCGCCTTAAGCAGATCAAGCGTGTAGCCGACATTCAATGCGACTTCCGTGTCATTGAAGAATTCTGCCGTCGGGGTCAGGCCGAGCGTATAGTCGATCTGGCCGTTGTTGTTGGTATCAACAAGGTCCGAGGCATCCTCGAATACAATTTCGCCCGCGCCATTGGCTGAGAACTCGCCCGTCGTGCCGTCCTCAAACACAACCGTGTATGCGACATCATCGATGGAAAGGGCAAAATCCTGTCGGAATCCGGCACCTGCACGGATGTCCAAATCGGCCAGCTCAAAACCGAATTCAAGGTTGAAGTACTCCTTGATCGCATCGATGCCCTCCTTGGTTTCTTCCTTGTCCGCGTCCTTTTCGGATTCGGTTTTGTCATCGTCGTTCTTGTCACTGCTTTCAAATAGGTCGAACAAGTTCAGGCTAAGATCGAGAGGGTTAATGGTGCTCTCAGGGGTGTTGCCCAATGCGACGTTGATGACAGTCGCAATCAGTTGGTCCACGTCTAGATTAACCTGGAAAATGTTGTCGGATTTACCTTGGGCGACAAAGAATCCAAATTCACCCTTATTCGGGTCATCAAGCCCGGAAAGGTCATCAGAGATCGAGTTAATATGGAGAAGAGATCCATCTGAACGTTGTTCGATGACAAGGATCGGCACATAGCCGTCACCGTCTTCGTCGTAATCCCCACCGATGCTTTCTAGTACCGCTTCGAGAGCGTCAACGATTGCAGTTCCAAGGTCATCCCCGAACAGCTCCGTTGAGGCACCATTTTCTGCAAGTATTTTCTTAAACTCTTCACCGTATTCCAGACGCAAGTCGATCAGATCAAGGATAACTTCAGCGATCTGGTCGAGGCTGGTTCCTGTAACGTCTTCGTAGAATGCCGCGTCGAAATCAGTTTCTTTGCCTTCTGTCTGGATAGACGGAGAGTTGAATTCAAACGAGATGATATCGCCCAAAAATCCGGGTGGTGAGAACTCCAGTCCAAAATCGGTGCTGTCGAAATCGATAAGCGGTACAATGCCATCCAACTGAACCGTTTCGGTGAACGTGGCTGGGGCATTTCCATCGGGGAAGTCGAGGATCTCGATGCTTGCGAACTTGGCGTAAATGTCCGTCAGGAATTCAAATGTCGCACCGGCATTGTAGGCAAGTCCTGCAAAGAAGGTGATATTCGGGCTGGCTGTTTCAAAGGCGATACTTTCGCCCGTCGTATCATTCGTAATCGTCGGAGCGATTGTGAAAGTGTTCGAGACGACGTCATAGGCGGCATTCGATGTGAGCATGAAATCGATGTCGGTATCCACGGAGCCGCCATCCATCGCGAAGTCAATCAGCAACCCCGCTTGCATGTAAGAGTCGACCTTAACCTCGACTTCGGCTTTCAGATTGCTGTCCGTCAGAGTGTTGAACGCAGTTTGGCTGAGTTCAAGAATTGCGGCATAGCCTTCAGTTCCGAATATTTCGATATCTTTTGCCGTCACCAATGCCTGCGCCGCGGCCAAGTCAGCGGTCGCGATGGCCAGGTCCGCGAGGTCGGGTCTGTCATTCAGGAAGAACCCGTCATCCCGCATCGCGTTAAGGGCGTCTTCACGCTCATAATAGGTGTCGAAATATGCAGTATAGGCATCGTCAGTTGCCTTTTCCAAAGCCGCTTTTGCGGCGTCCCCACCGGCATCTGTATATTCCTTGAGCTTGTCGGCAACGTCATCGATTGCGTCATTTAAGCGTTGGTTTTCAACCCGCCAATCGTCCAGCGCATCGTCCAAATCTTTTTGGGCGTCATCTACTTTGTCCTGCGCGACGTTAAACGCCCTTGTCGCGTCGTTAAAGGTATCATCAAGGGCATCCTTAAGGGCGTCTAATTCAATGTTTGCCTTGCGTAGATCGTCGGCAAATTTGTCTACGTCGCTTTGTTTAGAGGATCGGCTCGCGACGGCCTTGTCGTAGGCTGATTTCTGTGACTTCAACGTGCTTATTTTATTGACCCAATATTTGTAATCTGAGTCATCAATCCAAGCATATCCGTAGGCCAGAGTTTTGGCCGATTCATAGGTCGCAAGCTCGGCGTAATAGGCGACATCACCCACCAAATTGCCAAGCCAATCCCCCACATCGTCGATAACGGCGACCACATCTGCCAGAACGTCTTTTGCGCCATTCAGAGCGCTTTCAATACCATCAATCGCCCCATCCTTGTCGGTGATCGCCTTGCGGGCCAGCGAAACCGCGCCATTGGCACCGTTCAGTGCGTAATCGGCAACATTGAGCGCTTCTACCGCCGTTCTGTTCGCTGCGTAGGCCACATTATAGGCGGTTAAGGCTGCGGCTTTGGCGACCTCCGCCAGACCCTTTTCAACCTCCGCAGCCCTATACAAGCCAACCAGTTCATTAATCGCGCTACTGGCAGCCTCTGCGGCGTAATACGCAGTCAGGTCCAACGCCAATTCGGCGCTTTTGCCTGTATACGTCAGGATGTGCTCTTCTTTGTCGAACGCTCTGTCTCGGTCGGCGACAAGCAGGGCCAGTTCATCTTCGGCTTCATCAAGGTTTTCTTGGTTGCGGTTAACTTCGGCTTGCAACGCTGCTTTGGCGTCGTTGATCGCGCCAGAGAGGCTTTCTGCAGCGTCAAAGTCGATGTCGACAGGAACCAGTTGTTCAAAATTGTGAACATCCTGCAGAAGATCTGCCGCAGTCATTGCGCTAAAAGATATACTGCCCGCGCCTTCGTTACCGCTGTCGACATGCTGGAAAACAGCCTCGCTCGCGCCGCCGATAACTTTGATCTGCGCAGTTTTGGTTTCTTCAACGCCCGCGTCGTCAACCACAACATATGTGATCGTAAACATGTCCTCTACGTCCCGCGCAAGGTAGTCGTAGGTGCCCTCAGAGTCGTATTTGATACGACCGTCGTCAATTGTGACCTTGCCCGTACCCGATGCTAGGGTTGCGGACTTAACATCATACTGTGTGATCTCGCCGCCGATGATCGGGATGTATTCAACCCAGTCCAGCGTTTCCGCTTCGCCGCTTTGCCACATACTTTGGTTATCGGAAGAAACTCGGACGGTTTGCGGTGCAGTCGACATAATAATTCCTAGCAATAGTCAATTAAGATGGAATCCCGTAAATGGCCGGAGAGGATTAGCTACTAAAAGCGTAGTTGCGTCAGGTCGTTTGAAATTGCAAAAAACCGCGTTCTGGCAAAGGAACATAAAACCTTTTTTTCGAACGCTTTTTGACACGCGCTGGGATCAAAAACCCCTAGTGCGCCAATCCTCCCCAATCAGGTTTGAAATGATTCCCCAGTTCAATATTGACGTAACGATAACTTAGTCGTTTGCTGCGGGCATGATGCATATGTACTAAACCGCTTGCGAAGAGTCTGATTTTCTTGCCCCATTTCAATTCTCGGGACCGGAAGAATAGCTGATATAGTCGCGAAACCCTTCAGGAGCACAGCTGTGTAATGTCGAATAATTCGAAACAAAAAGAACAAGCTTTGATCCAATCCATTGGCGATTTGGTCGCGGCACCTGAAAACTACGATAGTTTCATCAAGATTTGGCAAGAAATCATCCGTGAGCAACAAGGACCTTCGCAGGCCACCCCCGATACATTTGAACAAATCAATAAGGCAGCAGAGCGGGCGTTGGTGGCCCTAACGAACGAAGACAACTCTCTCTCGAATACCCAACGCGGACCTATCACGCTGCAACGGATCGAAGAGCCTGCATTCTTGCTGAACGCGAACGGGGGCATTGTAGATCTTAACGATTTCGCCTGGGAGAGGTACCGCCTCGACGCCGGTCAGTCGATTTTGGATATCCCTCTTGAGTTCTTCGAGCCGCGTGTTTTGCATGATGCGTTAAAACAGCTCGCTCAAACGGATCAGCCCAATACAAGTCATTCGATGGTCCGGTGTTACGACCCCGCCACCAAAACAACGTCGACCGTCATGTTGGTTACAATGCGGTCAGACACGGCATTGGACTCTCAACTACTGTTGATCGTGAACACAGGCAAAGGCGCTGAACAATCTGCACGATTACTGACAGACGGATGCGGCCTGACCCAGATGGAAAACGCCCTGTTGTTCTCTTTTCTTAAGGGCCGGACACTGACCGATATCGCCGAACAACGAAACCGCTCGTTGCCGACGATAAGAAACCAAATGCAATCCATCCTCAGCAAAACGGGGTGCAACAGCCAAAGCGAACTAATGCGCCTGTCGTTCAGCTTGTCTGACCTTATGGCAAGCCTCCTGCCAGTCATCGAGGATTCACAGCGGGCAAATCGCACCGAGCTCGCCTTCTTGCGCCCTGATGGACGGATTGTTGATGTAACGGTGACCGGTGCTAAACAGGGCCGACTTGTCATTTCGTTACCCAGCATTTTCGGCCATTGCTCTACGCCGCAACTTGAGGCCGCGCAGTTTGAAGCGGGCATCAAAATGGTGAGCGTCGCCCTACCTGGCATGGGCAAAACCGATGTCGCTCCTATGGGGGTTGACCTAATTGATTGTATCGCAGGCGACATTCAAGCAGTGGTCCAACAATTGCAGGCCGATGACTTTATTCTCCTGGGCCGCGCATCGACATCATCGCTCATCTTTCAACTCTGCGCGCGGATGCCAGATCGGATATCAAAAGCGATCGTCGTTAATGGGGTCTTTCCTGCAACCTTTGTCGATGATGACAACGTTGCGGGATCATGGGCGCGGTCGCTGATGAATGCGTCAATGAAATCAGAAAGTGTTGCGAAGCTTATTTTGAGGTCAGGGCGCAGACTAATGCGTATGATTGGCGCCAAAGCATTCCTGAGACAGATGTATGCCAAGTCCCCGTCCGACGTTGCAATTCTAAACGACCCTCACGTCATCAAAAGTATTGAGCAAGGTGTGCAAATGGTCACTCATCAGGGTTTCGACGCGGGTAGCCACGATATGACCCGCGCGTTCTGGGATTGGACGGACACTGTCAAAGACTGCCCAAAGCAAGTTACTCTAATTCAGGGGACCGAAGACCCAAATGTCCCGATCCAGACCTCTCGAACGTTTGCCCTGAGATTTCCTGATCAATGTGAACTCATTGAAATCAACGGCGGCGGACTACTAAGTTTTTCTCATGTAGAGCCACTGATCGAACAAATATTGGCGCGAAGAGAGCTTAGTGAAGTTGGTTAACCACCCAACAGTCCGCCAAGTCGCATTACCGCTCAATACGACGCCCAACTCTATTCAGCTATCTAAGTTAGAATATTCATGTCGAGACTTCGCACGCCCCTAAACTCACGAAGCGCAGAACCGATATGCTCGAACGCTGTGCATCGCTCTGTGACACACGCAGCCACGATTGATGCGATGTACTCGCCGCCGCAGGTTGCCATACGGCAACCGTTCACCGCGCTTTTCTCCTGCCACTCTCGCGTCATGTGCCAGCCGATGTATCTATCCGTGTAACGTGACGCGGTTACTTCAAAAGCGTTCCCTGACATATGTCGAAGGCCCCATCCTTTCGCTTCTGCTAAGCTCGCGAATACCTAATATGATTTTCTGTCCCATCACCGTTAAAATTGACTTACTCAGTGTCGGTGGTGGCATTGATGTACCAAATACTCAACGCGGGATGATTGTCGGTAAGGTAAAAATCTGCATGGTGAAACCGGCTCAAAGCGGGCATTGGCCGTGCGATCAAAACACACTGCAGCTCGCGACAGTCTGGCATAGCGCAAAGGCTCGATAGCTGGTCTCAAATCAAATCGGCCGCACTGGTTCCTTGGTTTGCTCAAAACATGTGGAACCAAGTTTGCTGACGCTGCCGCAGAGCTTTAACATCCAAAAGTGCTAGGTTTGATCTTCGGCAAGTCCAGCGTAACATCACTCCCTAGAACTCGAATAGATGAAAGAAAGGCCCTTTGATGAGCAGGATAGCATTGGTGACAGGTGGTGGGTCTGGAATTGGGCGGGCATGTGCTGAAGCACTGGCCCAAGCCGGCTTTCATGTCATCGTAACAGGTCGAAAACTCGACACCTTACGCGAAACCGTAATGCGAATGGGCAGCGGTTCGTCCATTGTGTGCGATCTGACTGACGCTGATCAAGTTGAAACTTTGTTTGAGCAGGTTAAGTCAGATCACGGCCGACTTGATTTACTGTTCAACAATGCTGGCAATAATGTTCCGGCCGCTCCGATTGGCGATATCCCTCCTGAAGACTTCCTCACCGTTATGAACGTTAACGTCTATGGGGCGTTTTTGGCAGCACGCGGTGCGTTCAATTTGATGCGGGCGCAGTCCCCTCAAGGTGGGCGGATCATCAACAACGGTTCGATCTCTGCTGCGGTTCCGCGTCCCGGCTCGACCCCTTACACCGCTTCAAAACACGCCATGACCGGAATGACGCGAACAATTTCTCTGGATGGACGACCATTCAATATTGCCTGCGGACAGATCGATATCGGCAATGCCGCATCTGACATGACGACCCAAATGCAAAGTGGCGTGCCCCAAGCGGATTTATCAATCAAGCCAGAACCGGTAATGGATGTGGATCATGTGGCCAGTACGGTAGTGCATATGGCGCAGCTACCACTATCCGCCAACGTGCAATTTGTAACAGTTATGGCCAGCGCGATGCCATTTATTGGGCGTGGCTAGGACTTTCGCCAGGTAAACATACCCGCCCCGAATATTATGATCGCGCCTAAAACCACATTAAACGTCGGCACGTCCCCGAACACGATCCACCCCGCGATCGAGACATAGATGACAAAGCTGTACCCAATCGGCGCCAATGTGCTGGCTTTGCCATAAGCATGTGCGCGAGTGAACGCCTCATGCCCAGCCCAAGCAAACGCACCGATGCCGAACAATAAGACCCACGCAATGGCCGTTGTTGGGGACACCCACACATACAACGCGGCAGGCAATAATGCGGCGGTGCCCAGTGCACCTGTGTAAAACTGCAGGACGTCTGGCGCCACGACACCCGACAATTTGCGCGTCAAGACTTGATAGAGAGCCATTGCCGCTGCCGGATAAATCATCAAGACCGCGTACCAATTGATCGCTTCACCAAATGGCCACACGATAATTAGGACGCCGAAAAAACCGATTGTAAGACCGAACCAATGACGCAATGTGATCTGTTCCCCCAGCATCGGGCGGGCAAAGAGACACACAAAGACAGGCGATAAAAACAAGATTGCGGATGAGACCGTCAGCGGCAAATGCGCGATTGCAGTAAAGTTCACGCAGGTTGCCGAGACCAAACAAAAAGCACGAAACGTCACAAGCCCACGCATCCGCCATGACAGCGCAGTCCGGGTTCTGAACTTCATGCCCTGTTCAACGACAGTTAGAAAAAAGTGAGTGGCATAACGCATAAACGCTAGCTGGATCACCATCAGGCCCGACCCGATCAGCCATTTCGTTGAGGTATCCACGAACGAAAACATCAAATTGGCCAAGAGCATTAGGACAATACCACGCCCAACCAGATCGAAAGGCGCGGTGTTTTGATCAGTCATTTTTCTGACGGTCTGCAAAGTAATCTAGAAGCTCTGGCACGATTGCATCACCACGCCCTTTGGCATCGGCGTCACGCAACGCGCTCAAAGTAACGGCCCCTCAACCTGTTCGGATGTGCCCTTGCACAACATGACGAAATCACTGTTCTTCGCGACATCCTTGGCGGACGCGACTTCTGTCGCTCCCCTTGCGATTGCTTTGTCGAACTCGGTGCGATCACGATTACCCATAACAGACGCGTCATATCCCTGATCCTGTTGGCGAGACACCATTGCCCCGCCCATAAGGCCAAGCCCCATGAATCCGATGTGTGGTTTTGTCATAGTCGTCTCCTACATGACGGCACCGATTTGCCAGGGGACGAATTCGTAATCGCCCAACCCCTGTGCCTCGGATTTAGTTTCAGTCCCTGATGCGGTTCTTAAGATCGCCGCAAAGATCGCGCGACCCATGTCCTCAACACTGATCCCATCTGACAGGACCAAGCCAGCGTCGATATCCATGTCTTCGGACATTCGTATGGCCATTTCCGTGTTCGTCGCAATCTTGATCGTCGGGGCCGGCTTTGATCCAAAGGCCGATCCGCGCCCCGTTGTGAAACACACGATCTGGCAGCCACCTGCGATCTGACCGGTCACACTGGCTGGGTCATAACCGGGACTGTCCATGAACGTGAAACCAGCCGCTGTGATAGGTTCGGCGTACTTATAGACACCAGTTAGCGGAGTCGTTCCGCCCTTCGCCGCCGCGCCTAACGATTTTTCGAGGATTGTGGTCAGCCCGCCGGCTTTATTGCCGGGACTTGGATTGTTGTCCAAGCTACCTTTGTTCCGGGCTGTGTAGTCTTCCCACCAGTGAATAAGATCGATCAATTTTTGACCCGTCGCAGGATCGCTGGCGCGCTGCGTCAAAAGGTGTTCAGCCCCGTAAATCTCGGGCGTTTCCGCCAAGACACCCGTCCCTCCTTGGGCGGCCAAAAGATCACAGGCATAGCCAAGTGCAGGGTTCGCCGTTACGCCGGACCATGCATCCGACCCCCCACATTGCAGCGCCACTTTTAGCGCGCTGGCCGGGCATGGCGTGCGGGTTGCCTTGTTGGCCTCTGGCAGCATCGCGGCGACCTTTTCTATCCCCATTTCAACCGTACGACGCAGCCCAGCAACATTTTGGATGTTCATCGTGTGAAACAGCGGCCCGTGTTTTAAACCATAGGCCTCAAGGAGCCAATCGATCTGGTTCATTTCACACCCCAGCCCGACCATAAGCACTCCGCCAAGATTAGGATGGCGCGCATAACCCCACATGACGCGCTGCAAGGCTTCAAACCCTGTGCCGTCACCGCCCATTCCGCAGCCCGTGCCATGCACAAAGGCCGCAACACCATCAACGTTGGGATAATCAGCTAAACGTTCGGGCGTGAAATGATCTGCGATCATGCGAGCGGCGGTCGCTGAACAATTTACGGACGTGATAATACCGATGTAATTTCGCGTGCCGACGCGGCCGTCCCCACGATCATATCCCATAAAGGTTTCGATCTGTTCAGTTGTCTGCGCCGCACGCAAGTTCGTGCCGAACGCATAGTCCTGATCCACCGCCTGAAAGCCGAGGTTGTGGGTGTGCACATGGTCACCGACAGCGATATCAAACGATGCAATCCCGATGGGTTGCGCGTATTTGAAAACAGTTTGCCCCGCGCCGATCGCCTTGATCGCCACCTTATGCCCTGCTGGCACAGGCGCTCGTATCGTTACCCCATTGACCACCTGCCCAACGTCCAATTGGGTTCGGGCAACGGCAACACTGTCAGCT
Organism: Octadecabacter algicola; assembly: GCF_021532625.1. Lineage (GTDB taxonomy): Bacteria > Pseudomonadota > Alphaproteobacteria > Rhodobacterales > Rhodobacteraceae > Octadecabacter > Octadecabacter algicola. Next base: position 488,957 of record NZ_JAKGAR010000001.1, on the reverse strand, counting down.
TTATCCAGTTTCAGAAGTGACATTACGCGCAGCTCGGCCCGTCAGACGACCAACGGTGTTTCGGGATGTGGTCGCGTTGGGACAATTGAACCTTCGCATCCATTTGCATGTTTGTGCCTGTAATGCCCGTCTGTTTCAGGGTGCAATGCGGCAACATTTCATCGCGTATTCCCGGTTTCACTTTCAGGCAACCGTTTTCAATCGTGGCATTCTTAAGAGCAAGCCAGACTGTCACCATCTCGTTCCCATCGGCGCTCTCCAGCGTCACTCCCTTGTCCTGATGCCAGTCTTTCGTAACGATATGCGCGCGGATTTCACCGCTTTCCACCAGATCCTCAGGCGGTTTGATCCGCACGTGCTGAAACGGATTAGACGTCAGTTCCGGCCCAATCAGGCTCTCTACGATATCGAGCAGTTGATACCAATCGAATCCACAGCGATAGGCAACGTCCAGCATTTCCCAAGACCCCATGTCGGTTGTTGCAGCGCGCACCAGGCCTTGGGCATGCCAAGCATCGTAAAGGATCGCCATCAGTTTTGCGTATTCTGCGTCGACCTCTGTTTGCGTCGCCATGTCGATCACATCTTCAACAACAATGTATCCATCGCGGTCGAATTGGTCTCTTTGCGCTTGGGTCAACATATCATCCGCTCCTTACAGCAGCAGTGTTACGATGTTCGGCCAAATAAGAAGCACCGACAAAGCCAACAACTGGACGCCAATGAAGGGCAGGAAACCCTTAAAGATGTCGACCAACGTGATGTGCGGCGGGGCCACTGATTTAAGATAGAACGCTGCAGGTCCGAAGGGCGGTGACAGGAAACTGACCTGCATATTCATACAAAACAGCACCCCAAACCAGATCGACACGTGCTTGGGGTCAAGTGTTCCGATCAGGCCAATTTCCTCGATTGGCAGGCGTTTTACAATTGGAAGGAACACAGGAATGATAAGCAGCACAATCCCGACCCAATCCATAAATGCGCCCATGAACAACAGGATCGCCATCATGGTCAGCAACACCAACATTGTCGGCATTTCAGATCCGACGATCAGGTTGGCGATGTAGTTCGGCCCTCCCGCCAGCGTGTACGCACCTGCAAGGGCTGCAGCCCCAATAGTCACCCAGATAATCGTACCTGTGGACTTCAGCGTGCGCATCATTGCATCCCACAACAGACCAACGCTGGCCTCCCCGCGAAGTGCGGCGATGACAAGAACGGCAAACGCGCCCATACCCGCAGCCTCAGTGATGCCGGTAATGCCGCCATAAATGGACCCCAGAACTACGCCGATAACCGTAATTGGAGGAACCAACCCTTTGCCATGCTCCCAGCCAATCGCTGTTCGTTTGGCCCCAAACAGCCCAAACGCCAACGCCAATCCAATGGCGACGCCCATCGCAATGTATGGGATGTGATGAGGCATACCCATAACGATGGGGTCTTCGCCCTCTTCCAGAATATTTTGACCGAAGATCGTAAAGAACAGAACGCGTGCTAACAGCAATGCGGCAAAGCCTGCCCCAATCACGCTCAGGAACGCAAGGAACGCTTGGCCCTTTCCAGATCGAGACATCAAGAACAACACGCCAGTTATGATGAACCCGAAGACTACCGTCTTGGGTCGACCTGCAACTACCTCGCCCAATGTCGGGATCGACACGGCGAATATCCAGCCCACCAGAAGCGTCAGCAACATCACGATAAACGCAGCCCACAGCGCACTAAAGACCAGCTTGGGCGCCGTGGAAATACCTACCTCAGAAATGCCGCCGTCGGGTGGATTGCCAGGAAGTGGCGCCTGACTGTGATCCAAGTTTACGCGGATTAGAATGTAAATAATGATCATCGAAGCGAGCATGAAACCAGGCACAAAAGCACCAGTGAACAGAGCCTTGATCGACGTCTCAGTAATCAGACCGTAAATGATAAGAACAATAGACGGCGGGATCATTGTGCCCAAGGACCCCGATGCACAGATCGTACCAATTGCAAGGTTTTGATTATATCCAAGGCGCAGCATTTGCGGCAGCGCGATCAAGCCCAGCAGCACGACTTCACCACCAATAATCCCAGACATCGCAGCCATGATCACAGCCATCAAGGATGTCACAATCGCCACGCCACCACGAACCCGTGCCAACCAGAAATCGAGCGCGTTGTACATTTCCTTGGCGATCCCAGACCGTTCCAGCAGGGCCGCCATAAAGATAAACAAGGGCACTGATATGAGCACATACTCAGTCATTAAGTCGAATATCTTTTGTGTCAGCAGATACAGGGGCCCCGTCCCCGGTCGCCCCGTCAGCATACCCTCGCCAATTGTCCAAGGCGCAGTCAAGACCGTGGGTTCAAACTTTAGAACCAAAACCAATAGCGCAAGCACCGCGGACGCAAAGCCAAGTGGCATACCAATCGCCAGCAAGACAATCATGCCCAGCACGACGATCATTGAGATTGTTCCGATATCCATTATTCGACTCCGATGCTGCGTTTGATCGCGGCGATTTCATCTTCGTCGATCTCATCATGGCTGTGAAATTCTGGGTCGAGGTCCCAGTCTGCAATGAGGTTAGCAACCGCCTGCACCGAAATCAGGATCAGGATGATCAGGATCATCGGCTGGATCGTGGCGGGAATGGGCGGGTCAAAGGCCGTGCCAAACATCTCCCAACGATACAACTTGTTGATGAACACCTGCTTGTAGCTGCCAAACACCAACCCAAAGGTGAATGCCACGATCATCAGCACGGACAGCACATCAAACAGCTTGCGCACAGGACGCGGCACTACGTCATACAGGATTGAAATACGGATATGGCAGCGTTGCTGCATGGCGTAAAACCCCGAACACAGGAACACGAAACCCGCAATCCATAACGTAAGCTCATTCGCCCATTTTGTCGGCCTTTCAACGGCGTAACGCATGAACACCTCAAACAGCATCACGCAAGTCATCGCCAAAATCATCATCATCGTGGCGCGTCCAATGAATAGCGCAAAGCGGTCCCAACGGCGCCAGCGTTCGAATTCCATTGGCGCCACCACAACGGACCGCGCCCCAAGAAACGCAAAAACGGGGATCAGGATCAGCGCGATCCAATCAACCACATTGGCGAACCCGCCAAACAAGCCACCCAAGTTGGGCAATACGCCTTTGCGCATATGAAGCTCAGAAATCTGAAGGAAAAGGCTCTCGCTTTCAGGGCGGAACCAATCAAGTATAAATGCAGGGATATGCCAGACGACCCAACCTGCGCAGATCAAAAATGCAGATGGATATATCCATTCCTTCAGCCCACCTGTTTGCGCGTCGCTCATCTTTCGCCCCCGAAAATTGTATTCTTAGCTTAAGGTGAAAACGGCGAGGAAGACCCCGCCGTTTTCCGAGTTCCATGACCCGAAGGGCTTATTGCATAGCTCCAATGCCGCGCAGGAAGTCGAGGTGGCTATTCAACAGCGCCTCGGACTCCGGAGTGGTTGAAAACTCGGCCCAAGCAGACTGAACCGCGCTGCGGTATGTCGCCATGTCCTCTTCGGACCACTGGTACATGTTCAGACCCTGCTCTGCCAAAATGACGGAGTTCTGGGCGTTCGCAATTTCGTTGATCGTTGTGTTGCGCAGCGCAAGTGCCTGCATGGCAACTTTCATGATCGCCTGCTGACTTGCCGGCATAGCGTCCCAAACGTCTTTGTTACACGCAAGGTGATCCGCTGGCATGGAGTGGAAGCCAGGGTAGTTTGTGTGCTCAGCGATATCATACAGACCCAGACCGATGTTGTTGGTCAGGTTAGCTGCGTCCGCGCCATCAATGATACCTGTTTCAAGTGCTGTGAAGATTTCGTTGAAATCCATCACGATTGGAGACGCGCCAAGGTTTTCAAAGATCAGCGTGATCACACCTGGAGGCGAACGGAATTTCCAGCCCTCAAGGTCCGCAACACCTGCCAGCGGGCTTGTTGAGGACAGCGATTCAGGACCGGGGATCCACCAGCCAACAAATTCCATGCCGTAAGGGTTATAAAGCTCGTTGATCGCGTCATAGCCGCCACCATGCAGCAACCAAGCGTACTGTTGATATGGGTTGGCATAACCACCCGTCAGATCGCCCGTGAATTGGAATGCTGGATTCTTACCAGTCTGATACGCGCCGCCTGTCATATCGCAATCAAGGATACCAGTCGCAGCGGCGTCAAAAGTTTCGGCGGATTTGACGACGGATGATGCATAGAACATCTCAATCTGAATATCCCCACCAGACATCGCATGGACGTCCTCGATGAACGTCGCAGCCATTTGGCCGGACAGTGTTTCTTGGCTAAAATGCGTCTGAATACGCAAGTTGGTTTGCTGAGCGTCAGCGGCAGCTGCCGTCAGCGCCAAGGCTGCCGCTGACGTGGCTAGCTTAAGGTTTTTCAGTGCGGACATATTATTCCTCCCATTTGGTAAATTGTCCGGAAGCATTGACTGCTCCTCATTTTGGTATGACAAAACTAGGGCGACGCTAGGTTTTAAGCAAACTAATTTGTTGATCCTGCCAATAATTCTGTAACCAATTGCTTTAAATTATAAAATCACAATCTCCACCAAGCCATTCGGCCCACAAGTCTGGTCTTTCAAAAAATTGACAGCGATGTATGGTCTTACAATACCGAACCAACCCATAGAAGAATCTAGCTGCGTTAGGACAAGAAATGCCAAAGATGACCAAGGACAAATTGCGGTCTCGCGACTGGTTTAATCGCGCTGGTGATCCGGAAATGTCGGCGCTCTATCTGGAACGGTATCTCAACTATGGTCTGACCCGTGAGGAGCTCCAAGGCGGCAAACCGATAATTGCAATCGCTCAGACCGGAAGTGACCTTTCGCCCTGCAACCGCCACCACATCGAGCTGACCAAACGGGTGCGCGATGGGATCATCGCGTCGGGCGGCACCTGCATCGAAATCCCTGTGCATCCGATTCAGGAAACCGGCAAACGCCCTACCGCGAACCTAGACCGCAATCTTGCCTACCTGTCGTTGGTGGAAACGCTGTATGGCTATCCGATTGATGGCGTTGTCCTTAACATCGGTTGTGACAAGACCACACCTGCCCTGCTGATGGCGGCGGCCACAGTCAACATCCCTGCGATTGCACTGTCCGTCGGCCCGATGCTGAACGGGTATTGGAACGGCGAACGCGCCGGATCTGGGACCGCGATTTGGAAAGCGCGTGAACTTATGGCCAAGGGCGATATCGACGGCGAAGAGTTCATGGACATTGCAGCATCCAGTGCACCGTCCGTGGGTTACTGCAACACCATGGGCACCGCGACAACGATGAACTCACTGGCCGAGGCATTGGGCATGCAACTCCCCGGGTCCGCGGCAATACCCGCGCCCTACCGCGAACGCGGGCAGATATCCTACGAAACAGGCAAGCGCATCGTAGAGATGGTCTGGGATGACCTTCGACCTTCTGACATCATGACCCGAGAGGCGTTCGAGAACGCAATCGTCATCAATTCTGCGATCGGTGGCTCCACCAATGCGCCGATCCACCTGAATGCAATTGCTGCCCATCTTGGCGTACCACTAAACAACGACGACTGGCAAAACCTCGGCCACAGGGTGCCTTTATTGGTAAACCTGCAACCGGCGGGCAAGTATCTGGGTGAAGACTACCACCGAGCGGGTGGCGTGCCCTCTGTTGTGGCGCATCTGATGGAGGGCGGGTTGCTGCCTCACCCCACCGCAGTCACGGTCAATGGAAAACCCATGGGCGACAACTGCGACGGTCGCCTAGCCACCAACACAGATGTCATCCGGCCACTCACCGACCCACTGGTGAAGGATGCAGGCTTCCTCAACCTCAAGGGCAATCTGTTCGACAGTGCGGTCATGAAAACGAGCGTGATTTCAGCGGACTTCCGAGCGCGGTATTTGTCTAACCCCGATGACATGGAAGCCTTTGAAGGGCGTGCTATCGTGTTCGACGGGACAGAAGATTATCACGCCCGTATTGATGACCCCGCCGAGAACATAGACGAAAACTGCTTGTTGTTCATGCGCGGCGCGGGCCCAAAAGGTTACCCTGGTGGTGCAGAAGTCGTAAACATGCGCGCGCCGTCTTACCTGCTAAAGAAGGGGATCGAAGCCCTTCCTTGTATTGGCGACGGTCGCCAATCCGGCACCTCTGGGTCCCCTTCGATCCTGAATGCGTCCCCTGAAGCGGCCGAAGGCGGCGGGCTTGCCTTGCTCAAGACTGGTGATCGCGTACGGTTCGATTTGGCGAAAGGCACGGCGGACATGTTGGTGCCCTTGGATGAACTTGCAGAACGAGCGCGGCAACTGACGGCGGCTGGTGGATACAAAGTGCCCGAAAGCCAGACGCCCTGGCAGCAGTATTTCCGTGATCTTACGAACGGCTTGGATAAGGGCATGACCTTACGCGACGCCCCGACCTACCGCGACGTGGCGCGAAAAAGCATGCCGCGGGACAGTCACTGATGGCTGATCTTTTGGTGCTGTGCCCGATCACAGACGTCATGCGCGACCGCTTAACTGCGTCATTTGATCTGAAGCAAATGATCAAGGGACAGGATCCCGACGGATGGTTAACCGACAACGGCAGCGACGTGCGCTACGTCTTGACCGATGGCCACATCGGAATTTCGGGCGCCCTGTTGGACAGATTGCCCAATGTACAAATCGTAAGCAGCTACGGCGTTGGATATGATGGCATCGACATCCCGGCAACGACCGCGCGCCAAATTCCCGTTTGCCATACCCCCAATGTCCTTAACCAAGAAGTGGCAACAACGGCACTGATGCTTTACCTAGCGTGTTGGCGTAATCTTGAATCCGAGATGGCCAATGCACGGTCCGGAAATTGGGTAAAACATGGGGCGCTTCCCCTGCCCCGATCAGCCGACAATCGAACCATCGGCATTCTTGGTTTAGGCCGCATCGGCAAGGCCATTGCCGCAAAACTTGCCCCTTTCAATCCGACCATCTTGTATTATGGGCGCAGCAAACAGGACGTTCCGTTCAAGTATTTCGATGACCTCACGGCGATGGCGCGGGTCTGTGACACGTTGATCTGCGTTGCCCCTGGCGATGCATCGACCCACCATTTAATCAACAGCGAGGTCTTGGAGGCGATAGGGCCTCAAGGTTTTCTGATTAACGTAGGGCGTGGGTCAACCGTTGACGAAACCGCAATGATTGCTGCGCTTCAGGCCGGCACGCTTGGCGGCGCCGGCCTCGATGTGTTTGAGAACGAACCCCACATCCCTGATGCCTTGCGCGCGATACCCAACGTCGTGCTAACCCCGCACATCGGCAGCGCCACTCAGGAAACGCGCCGCGCTATGGGTGATCTTGCAATCGACAATCTGATTGCGAAAAAGGACGGGCGCGACCTAGTCTCGCCCATCCCTGAAAGTGCCCAAATTCTTTAGTGTGCGATGCTGCTTTAACGCCCCATCCAACCGCCATCGACGACCAGTATTTCGCCATTCACGTAATCGGATGCGGACGACGCCAGAAACACTGCCGGCCCAGCAAAGTCTTGCGGCGTGCCCCAGCGACCTTGCGGAATACGCTCAAGGATCGATTTTGATCGCGCGGCATCGTCTTGCAACGCCTGCGTATTGTCCGTCGCGATGTAACCGGGTGCAATCGCGTTCACGTTGATCCCATGTGGCGCCCATTCGTTCGCAAGTGCCTTTGTCAGCTGCCCAATCCCACCTTTGGACGCCGCATATCCAGGCACAGTAATCCCACCCTGAAATGTCAAAAGGGACGCTGTAAAGATGATCTTGCCGGACCCGCGCCCAACCATACCGCGGCCAATTTCTCGGCTGAGGATGAATTGGGATGACAGGTTCACGTCGATCACTTCATCCCACAACTCATCATCATGCTCGGCTGCTGGTTTTCGTTTGATGGTGCCAGCGTTGTTGACCAAAATGTCGGGCGCAATGCCGTCCGCCTCAAGCTGGGCTGCAAAGGCACGCACGGCGGCGCGATCAGAAAAATCGCACTGATAGGCCTTAAAGCTGCGGCCTTTGGCTGTGATCGCTGCCTCAACATCGCTGCCTGTTGGTTCAAGACTCGCGCTGACACCAACGATATCAGCCCCCGCATCCGCCAAAGCTTCGGCCATACCGCGCCCGATGCCACGTTTACAGCCCGTCACAAGTGCGGTTTTGCCAGTAAGATCGAACAGCGTCATGCGAACTCCCCCACCTTGATCAAACTCTTGAGGGCAGTCGGACTGCTATCAAGCTGCTCAAACGCTTTCTGGATGTCCGCCAGCGGGCTGACATCGGTGATAAAGGTCTCCGCATCAACACCACCAGATGCAACGATGGAAATCGCCTTGTCGTAGTCTTGCGGTTCATACACCCGCACACCGACCATCTGCAGTTCGCGCCAGAAAAACTGGAACAGATCAATCTGCGGCTTTTGCGCATGGATGGCGACCATAACGATACGCGCGCGCGTTGCAGCGCAGGCCGTCATTGCATCAACACCGGGCTGCGTGCCGGACACTTCGAACACCACATCCGCACCCTTGCCCCCTGTCCGGTTCTGGATCGCAGCAGCCAAATCCTCTTTCGCGGGGTTCACTGTGTCAAACCCCAGCTTTTGCGCAATTGCCAACCGCGCTTCGTTCACCTCGGACACAACGACATTGCCACCCGCGTCCCGTGCAACCATCGCACACAGCATCCCGATGGGACCGCCGCCAATGACCAATACATCCTCGCCCGCTTGCAAATTGGACATGCGCACATCGTGACAAGCCACGGCAACGGGCTCGATCAACGCGGCATGATCAAGACGCATATCATCAGGGAGCGCGTGCACAGTATGGGACGGCACCGTCCAGATTTCCTGCATCGCGCCATTCGTATCTAGGCCAAGGAATTTCAGGTTATGGCAAATATGCTGATGACCCGCATTGCACGCCGGACAATCGCCACAGTGATCCAAGGGCCGCACGACAACTTTTTGCCCCTCGGCAAAGCCTGTCACGCCATCACCGATCGCGGCAACAACACCGGACATTTCATGACCGATCACCCGCTCAAACCCGACGCGCGCATCCATATTGCCGTGATAGACGTGCATGTCGGTGCCACAAATACCACAATACGCAATGCGGATGGCCACCTCGCCCGCTGCAGGGCGAGCGGCCTCAGCCGTCTCAACCGTAAACGTGCGATCACCGCGATAGAACGCGGCCTGAATTGTCTGGGTCATGATGTTACCTCGGTGTCATGGACGCATGAGCCGCGTCGAGTTTATCAAAATCAAAAGTCACACCGATACCTGCATCGTTTGGGGCAACGGCCAAATGGTCTTCGACCTGCAATGGCCGAGTTGTGTATTGATCTATCGGAAAGCTGTGTACTTCAAGCCATCCAGCATCTTCTTGGCTGGAAACTAAGCTCACGTGGAGTTCTTGCATCCCGTGACTGCACACCGGAATGCCGTATTGTTTCGCAAGCTCCGCGACCTGTAACCAGCCGGTAATACCGCCACAGTTGGACGCATCAGGTTGGATAAAACTCAACTTGGAATCGCGAAACGCATATTCGAATTCATGGATCGTATGCAGGTTTTCGCCCATAGCCAATGGTACGCCTGCGGCATCTGCTATCTCAGCATAGCCGACATAATCATCTGGAATGGTCGGTTCTTCGAACCACAAAATGTTAAAGTCGGCAAACGCGTTTGCAGCGGCGATCGCTTCTGGCACGGTCATCGAATAGTTCGCATCGACCATCAAGGCACGGTCTGGCCCCAATACATTACGGATGCCTGCGACACGCTCAACATCTTGCGCCAATTCGGGTTGGCCAACCTTGATCTTTACGCCGTTATATCCAGCACTCAGATACAGTTCGGTTTGCTTGATCAGCTTTGGCAAAGGGAAGTTTAAATCAATGCCGCCAGCATAGGCTTTGCATCGATCACTTGCGCCACCTGCCATCCTCCACAGCGGTTGATTGGCGCCTTTACATCGCAGATCCCACAACGCGATATCAACCGCAGAAATCGCAAATGACGCGATCCCGCCGCGTGCCACGTAATGCACATGCCACTGCATTTCGTCATACAATGACTCAACCGCTGCAGCATCTTTACCGACCAAAAACGGGGTCAGATCATGTCGGATCATCGCAGCGATGGCATGTCCGCCCCTGCCGCCAGTGTAAGTATATCCAGTTCCGGTCTGACCGTTTTCTAACACAATCGTGCAAATCACGAGTTCAAAATGCGTGTGGTCGCCATGCTTTGCGTCCGTCAAAACTTCTGGTAGCGGAACATTGAACAAGCGAGTTTCAACATATTCGATCCGGTTCATCGTAAATCCTCCCACTTAACACCATTTGACACTTAAGTTTGGTATGACAATAATTACAGAATAGGTCCAGAGGGAGATTTGACGCACATTATCTGGCGCGCGAGCCATATTTTGGTTATACGAAAATTATATTACACACTGTGAATGAGAGTTATCGGATGTCTATACAAGCACGCGACCCAAAAAACAGGGCCGCTGATCTCTTAATCGAGCACTTTGAGCGCGAGATCCTAGGTGGAAACCCTGGCGCCGGTGAGCCTATGCCAACTGAACGCGAAATCGTTCAAGAACATGGTGTAAGCCGCACGGTGGCGCGCGAAGCGTTGCAAGGACTTGCGCGAAAAGGGCTGATCTCTGCCCGCCCCGGTTTTCGCCCCGTCGTTGCAGAACCCAGCTACGACGCAGCCATCACCGCAGTTGGAAGCATCATGACCCAGCTTCTTGGTCAGCCAGGTGGCGTGCGCAACCTCTTTGATATTCGTATCATGATGGAAGCCTCTCTCGTGCGCCAAGCGGCCATTCACGCAAATGCCGATGATATCAAACGATTGGAAAAAGCGCTCGCTGATAACTTCGCTGCGATCTCGGAAACGACACGCTTTTATGAAACGGATGTCGCGTTCCACGGTGTTCTTTATGAAATACCCCGCAACCCTGTCTTACCATCGATCCACAAAGCCTACACCGAATGGCTTTCAACGCAGTGGCAACAGATGCCGCGAATGGAATCGCGCAATCAGCTGAACTATGATTTCCACCGCGCAATTTTTGACGCCATCTTGCGGCGCGATGCGGACAAAGCCGAAGCCGCGCTACGTGAACATCTCGCGTTTGCGTGGAAACAGGTTAGTGAGACTTTTGCGGATCTTTCTGCGTGACCTCTTTTTGCGCGCTCAATGACGTGGCCGCGCAAGTCATCAGACATCGCCGCACCATATTTCAAATACAGGAGAGAGACACATGAAGGTCGGCATCATCGGACTGGGCGACATGGGGTCAGGCCTCGCTAAGAACTTGATCGCAAATGGGTTTGAGACACATGGATTGGACCTTGATCCCGTCCGCGTTGCAGCTTTCAAAGAACTGGGTGGTCAGGTGTCAAAGGACGTCAGGTCTATGGCCACGGATTGTCGTGCGATTTTTGTAATGGTGATGAATGGGGATCAAACCCGGAGCATTATTCTGGGGCCCAATGGATTGGCTGCCAATATGGCCAAAGGGGCCGTAATTATCCTCACCGCAACCATCAAGCCCCATGAGGCCCGCGCCATCGGCAATGAGATGTCAGACAGCGGGGTGCATTTGATTGACACCCCCGTCTCGGGCGGGTTTCCCGGTGCACAGGGCGGGACACTTACTATGATGGCCGCCGCGCCTTCGGATGTGCTCGATGAATTCGCGCCAATTATGCAGGCCGTTTCGGCCAACATTCACCGCGTCGGCACTGCCCCCGGGGATGGCCAAACTGTTAAAGCCTGCCTTCAATCCTTGATCGGTGCGCAGTTTTCAGCTACGTTCGAGGCTGCTGCGCTGGCCGCCAAAGCTGGAGTGTCAGGCCAAGTTTTGCTCGATGTTTTTTCGACCTCATCCGCGGGATGCGGCGTGGTCAACAATGCGCTGGAAAAAATCATCGACCGCCAGTTTGAAGGCACAGGTAGCAGCATCCACACAATGCACAAAGACCTTACGATCTCGATGGGGTTGGGCGAAGAACTTGGCGTGCCTCTTCATACGGCGGCGGCGGCAATGCAGGTGTTTCACGCAGGTCGAACGCGGTATCCCAGCGGTGACAACTGGGTCTGCACCCGTGTGATCGAAGACATCGTCGGAGCAGAACTGCACCGCGATTGCGCAAAGAAAACGCGAGGCTAAGTTGTGCCCCCTCCTTCCATCGCGATCTTTGGTGCGGGCCTTATTGGACGCCGACACATCGAACAAGCTGTCGCGCAGGCAACTCTCTGTGCCATCGTTGATCCTACTGAAGCGGCCCGCGACCTCGCCAAGTCGCTAAATGTTCCGCACTTTGAAACCCCGTCGGCCTGCCTTGCAGCGTGCCATCCCGATGGGGTCGTCATTGCGACACCCAATCAGATGCACGCAAGCCATGCGCTTATGTGCATCGACGCTGACATCCCTGTTCTGATTGAAAAACCACTGGCTGATACGCTCGACGCCGCGGACCAGATCGTAAAAGCATCCGAGGCGCGAGGCGCTGCTGTTCTCACGGGTCACCACCGCCGACACAACCCAATCATCAAAGCCGCGCACACGGCGATCGCAGCAGGAAAACTGGGCGACATCAGAACGGTGAACGGCCAGTTCTGGCTGTACAAGCCCGACGACTATTTTGATGCAACATGGCGCAAAGGCGCCGGCGCTGGCCCAGCGATGATCAATATGATCCATGATATCGATTTGCTGCGCCATCTATGCGGGGACATTGCCGACGTACAAGCGATGCGCAGCAATCAATCCCGTGGCGGGGTCGTTGAAGACACAGCCGCCGTGATGATGCGCTTTGAAAATGGCGCTTTGGGGACCTTTTCAATCTCGGACACCGTGGTCGCGCCGTGGAGTTGGGAAATGACATCTGCTGAAAACCCTATTTATCCGCATCATCTGGGGGCCTGCTACACCATAGGTGGCACGCTAGCGTCCTTATCCATCCCAGACCTAAAGCTCTGGACCCATGAGGGCTCGCGCAGCTGGTGGAACCCGATCAGTTCCCAAACTCTGCCCTTCCAACCCGAGGATGCGTTTGCCCTGCAATTCGCCCATTTCCTTGACGTTATTGCTGGCGCTCCACCTCTGGTATCCGCGCGCGAAGGCCGCGAAAGTTTGGCAACGGTGTTAGACGTTGTTGAACATCCTCTCGAACCAAACCCTGAGGCACACCCATGAAAATTACCGCCATCAAAAGCCACGTTTTGCAATATGACCTCCCCGAGGAACTGGGGTACTCACAGCAGTTCTATTCTAAACGCACCGCACATTTGGTTGAGGTTTCGACAGACGAAGGCGTGACCGGTTGGGGTGAATGTTTTGGGCCCGGCCCTATTGCCATTGCGAACAAAGGCATCGTCGAAGGTGTCATTGCGCCAATGGTTGTGGGCATGGACCCGATGGACCGCGATGTGATCTGGCACAAAGTCTACAACCTGATGCGTGACCATGGGCAAAAAGGAATGCCGATGCAGTCTCTTTCGGGCGTCGATATCGCTCTGTGGGACATTTCCGGTAAAATCACCGGTCAGCCCTTGCACAAGTTGATCGGTGGAGCACACCGCCCCACAATTCCCGCCTATGGCTATGGAATGATGCTGAAACGTGAAAGCGTGGAAGATCATGTTGCCCGCTTCACAGATGAGGCCGCCGCGATCCTCGACATGGGGTTCATTGCGACCAAGATGAAGACCGGCCTTGGCCCTAAAGACGATGTGCGCTTGTGCGAAGCTGTTGCCAAAGGCGTGGACGGCAAAGGCCGCTTCATGGTTGACGCAAACCACTGCTATACAACGTCCGATGCCTTCTATGTTGGTCGGGCTTTGGACGAAATGGGCGCCTATTGGTTCGAAGAACCCGTCGCCCCCGAAGACTTGGATGGATACCGCGAACTTCGCGCAGGACTGAAGGTAAACATCTCAGGAGGAGAGGCAGAATTCGGTCGCTGGGGCTGGCGTAGCATCTTGGAAAACCGAGGGCTGGATATCGCCCAACCTGAGGTTTGTGCGCTTGGGGGAATCACAGAATATCTGCGGGTTTTGGCACTGTGTCACGCCCATTTCACGCCGGTGGTCAATCACGTCTGGGGGTCAGCCATTGCGGTCGCAACCAACCTTCATTTGTTGGCAGCAATGCCTCCTCTTCCGGGCGGATTGAACCCTTGGGAACCGATGTTGGAATTTGATACGACCCACAATTTGTTTCGCGATGATCTTTTGACCGTGCCCCTAGATATCCAAGCCCAGGTTTCTTCCAACGATGGCCATGTAACAGTGCCAACAGGCCCTGGAATAGGGGTTACGCCTGACCCCGAATTCATCAAACGTTTCGAAATCTCAGGATAAGTCGACTGCTGCAATACCGTGAAAATCTGCGCACTGATTCAGTTTGAGGTACATAATCGACCTATGCGAATTCTGACTTGCGAGAGACGCCTCATGCCATCACACAAACCGCAGCGTCCTGCCCATCCTGTATTGGCCCCCCAAAGCCGCACGGAAAAACGGGTCAGTGTTCGAAGGATGACCAAAGAAAAAAGGGGGAACCGAAGTCCCCCCTAAGTCTCGCCATCTAGGCTCATTCTAGTGTACCGCCCGGTATTCTGCCTGCGGCCTAGACGTCGCCGGGAAAGACCTCAGCCTTTCCGGGTTCCGTGTAAGGGGCGATCTTTGGGCCGCCCCCTAAATCCCTTAGCTACAGCCGGATGTTCCGCCGCAGGTGTTACATTTCATGCAGGTGCCGTTGCGCACGAGGGTGAAGTTCCCACATTCGCCACAAGCTTCGCCTTCATAGCCTTGCATCTTCGCCTTATCACGTGCGCTGAGGCTTACGGTGCCCGACGCCACCGCTGTCGTCGTAGTCACTGTTTGTGACATGCCACCAGCAACGGCCGCAGGGACCAAAGTTTCCAATGCGGCTGCGGCATCAACATCTGACCCAAATGCAACCGCACCAGCACCGCCCTGTAGCACAACCAGATCATTTGGAACGCGCTTGCGCAGGTAACCGGTTGAGCTGATTTGCTTCAGTACTTCCAGAGACTTGGAAGCCGTGCTTTCGGACATTTCCTTAACGTTGGAAACGCCTTCTTCTTCACCGCGACCAAGATCATCGAAGGATGCCCCTTCTGGTTTCACATGGGCAAGGTCGGTGCGGTCCAGATAGGACACAGCCAATTCGCGGAAAATGTAGTCGAGGATCGACGTGGCGTTCTTGATGCTGTCGTTACCCTGAACCATGCCCGCTGGTTCGAACTTGGTGAATGTGAAGGCATCGACGAATTCTTCCAGTGGTACACCGTACTGCAGACCAACAGACACCGCGATGGCGAAGTTGTTCATCATTGCGCGGAAGCCCGCACCTTCTTTGTGCATGTCGATAAAGATCTCACCGAGGTTACCGTCCTCATATTCGCCGGTCCGCAGGTACACTTTGTGGCCGCCAACATTGGCTTTCTGTGTGTAGCCTTTGCGACGCTGAGGCATCTTTTCGCGGTGCGACTTGATGACTTCTTTGACGATGACTTTTTCGATGATCTTTTCCGCAATCACCTGAGCCTTCTCCATTGTGGAGCCGGATTCCAGTGTCTCTGCTGCTTCTTCATCGTCTTCGACCAAGGCCGCAGCCAAAGGCTGGGACAGCTTGGAGCCATCACGGTACAGTGCGTTCGCCTTGATGCCCAAAGACCATGAGAGTTCATAGGCCTTCTGGCAGTCTTCGATGGTCGCATCGTTGGCCATGTTGATCGTCTTAGAGATCGCACCAGAGATAAACGACTGAGCCGCAGCCATCATAGTGATGTGGCTTTCGACGCCCAAGAACCGCTTGCCTTTTTTCCCGCATGGGTTTGCGCAATCGAAGACCACATAGTGCTCTTCTTTAAGGTGTGGCGCGCCTTCCAGTGTCATCGTGCCGCAAACGTGGTCGTTGGCTGCGTCGGTGTCTGCTTTGGAAAAGCCCAAAGATTTCAACAGGTCAAACGTCGGATCGTTCAGCTTGTCGGCTGGAATGCCCAACACGTCTTTGCAGAACTCTTCGCCTAGCGTCCACTGATTGAACACGAACCGGATGTCGAATGCGGATGGAAGCGCTGCTTCGATCTTGTCGATCTCAGCCTGACCAAAACCGTGGCCCACAAGGGCTGTGTGGTTGATGCCGGGTGCGTTGCCCAACGTGCCGTGACCAACAGCGTAAGAAATGATCTCTTCGATTTGCGCTGGTTTGTAGCCCAATTTCGCCAAAGCGGCAGGAACCGACTGGTTGATGATCTTGAAGTATCCACCACCAGCGAGCTTTTTGAACTTAACCAGAGCGAAGTCAGGCTCGATGCCGGTTGTGTCACAGTCCATAACCAGACCAATTGTGCCTGTCGGCGCGATCACTGTGGCCTGAGCGTTGCGGTAGCCGTGCTTCTTACCAAGATCCAGCGCTTCGTCCCATGCGCCCATGGCGATGTCGATCAGACGCGCGTCTGGGCAGTTGGCATGATCCAGAGGAACCGGCTTCACGTCGAGCTTTTCGTAGCCATCAGACGCGCCATAGGCAGCATTGCGGTGGTTACGGATTACGCGGAGCATGTGCTCTTTGTTTTTCTTGTAACCGGAGAATGGCCCAAGCTCGCCTGCGATTTCCGCAGATGTTGCATAGGAGACCCCGGTCATGATCGCTGTCAGGGCCCCTGCCATCGCACGGCCTTCGTCGCTGTCGTAACCGTAACCCATGTTCATCAACAAGCCGCCGATGTTTGCATAACCCAGACCCAACGTACGGAAATCGTAGGACCGCTGTGCAATCTCTTTGGATGGGAACTGCGCCATCATCACAGAGATTTCGAGTGTCACTGTCCACAAGCGAGACGCGTGAATGTAGTCTTCGACTTGGAACTCACCGTCCGTGTAGAACGTCAGAAGGTTCATGGATGCAAGGTTACATGCTGTGTCGTCAAGGAACATGTACTCGGAACACGGGTTGGACCCACGAATTGCGCCGTCTTCTGGGCATGTGTGCCATGCGTTGACGGTGTCGTGGTACTGGATGCCCGGATCGGCACAAGCCCAAGCCGCGTGGCCAACCTTTTCCCAAAGATCACGTGCTTTGATAACCTTGGCAACTTCGCCGTTCTTACGGTTAATCAGTTTCCAATTAGCGTCTGTTTCAACAGCCTTCAGGAACTCATCTGTAACACGAATGGAGTTGTTGGAGTTCTGACCGGATACAGAGTTGTAGGCTTCGGAATCCCAGTCTGTGTCGTATGTGGGGAATTCAATGGATGTGTGACCCTGCTTTGCATAGTCCAGAACACGTTTGATGTAGGTCTCTGGAATTGCAACCTTTTTGGCGTCACGAACCGCTGTTTTCAGCGTCTCGTTGACCTTAGGATCGTAAGCGTCTGCCTCAGCGCCATCCCATGAGCGGATCGCCTTGAAGATTTCGTTCAACTTGGCTTCGTGCATTTTGGAACCAGCAACGATGGACGCCACTTTCTGTTCTTCAAGAACCTTCCAGTTGATGAATTCTTCGATATCCGGGTGATCGGCATCAACGATAACCATCTTCGCCGCACGGCGTGTTGTGCCGCCGGATTTAATCGCACCAGCAGCGCGGTCGCCAATTTTCAGGAAGCCCATGAGGCCGGAGGATTTACCGCCGCCAGAAAGGTTTTCGCCAGCTGCACGCAGAGACGAGAAGTTTGTGCCTGTGCCTGAACCGTATTTGAAGAGGCGTGCTTCGCGGACCCATAGGTCCATGATCCCACCTTCATTCACGAGGTCATCAGCAACGGACTGAATAAAGCAGGCGTGTGGTTGTGGGTGCTCATAGGAAGAGGTGGATTTTGTCAGTTTGCCGGATTTGTAGTCTACGTAGTGGTGACCTTGTGCAGGACCATCGATGCCGTAAGCCCAGTGCAGACCTGTGTTAAACCATTGCGGGGAGTTCGGGGCTGCGCGCTGGGTGGCGAGCATGTAACGCATTTCGTCAAAGTACGTCTGGGCGTCTTCTTCGGTGGTGAAATATCCACCTTTCCAGCCCCAGTACGTCCAAGCACCTGCAAGACGATCGAAAACTTGTTTGGCGGAGATCTCTCCGGACATTTCCGCGCCTTCAGCAGGAACAGAGCGCCAGAGAAATTCAGGCACGCCCTTCTCTTCTACTTTGACAGTTTCCGACGGAACGCCGGCCTTGCGGAAGTATTTCTGGGCGATGACATCCGATGCAACTTGGGACCAAGCGTCAGGGATTTCACAGTCGTCCAACTTAAAGACGATAGTCCCGTCCGGATTCCGGATTTCAGACGTTGCCGCCTTGAAAGGCACTTCTGCGTATGCGTCCTGTCCGGATTTGGTGAAGTTACGTTCGATCTTCATGATATCGCCTCTGATAATGTGGTCCGTCGTTGCGGCCCTTGTCCCTACAAATACCAGTTCAAATAGAACCAGCCCCAGCTAACCAGATGAACACGCCAAGCGAAAAACATCGAAGAAACACCTTAATTCTAAAGTGATTTCACCAAACAATCGGATGCTTTACTGCATCTTGTGCCTGCTACCCTGTCCCTTGCTGGCGTCAGCACTATATGTTGTGCTGTCTCGCCTAGTCCGCACAACATGACCGAACTATACCTAGTGGGTCAACGGAATTTTTACCCTAAATATGGATTAAACTATCTTGACCTGTAGTTGTCCAACAACACCCGACAAGGGTCCCCGATTCTCCCTCAGGATTACACACAAGGTTGTTCTCAATCCTGCACAAAGCCCCATTCAAAAAATGTTCTGTAAAGCCAGAAGCATAGGGCGAAGAGTTTACAATTTACGTGAATTATCCACAGGCCTTACCCACAGACTTGGGGATGGGGAAAACTTTACTTGCGCACTTCAATCGCTGTGTCACTCTAATGTCTCAACACAAAGGGAGAACGCCATGCGCGTCGCACTACTAGCACTAGGGGTATTTCTATCAGGATGTGCCGAAAGTTCGTTCACACAAGGTGCACCAAACGCCGGCGAAGCCCCAACAGGGGCGCAACAGGCTTATTTTCCTAGCTACCCCAGTACTCTATTTTTTGCGGCTGGCGCGGCGTGCGACGGTCCAGGCCAATCTATCGTCCGGCCAAGCCGAAACGAGGTACGTTGCGAATCCCTCCCCGACCCAGAATCAGCTGCAGCGATTATTCTGAACTTTGACGGCACGGTTGAAGAGTTGCCCAAAACAGTGATTTCGTTTTCAGGGCGGGAAACTGCGCAAGGTTATCTTGTGACAGCGGACACCTACATCCGAGTGCCCCAAAGATCAGGCGGCTCACAGTTGGTGCGGTTTCCGAATGAACAGGTCCAGCAGGACATGAGTGAACTGCTTCGCGCCGCCGGCGGGCGGCCCCTCTAAAGTATTCGGTATCTAAAGAAGGTTGGGTTTTTGTAGAAGTGGTCGGGGCGAGATGATTCGAACATCCGACCCCCTGTACCCAAAACAGGTGCGCTACCAGGCTGCGCCACGCCCCGATCCGAGGCCTCGTTTAAGGCCTGTTTGCGGTGTTGAAAAGCCTTAAAATCAAAAAATGTTCAATTAGATGTGCAGGGCCAAGAACTGTTGGCTCCAAAGCTGGGATGTTGCATCTGATCGCCCACTTTTAGGCCCAGTCGCTCCGCTAAACCGCCATTGATTTCCAACACATACTGAACATCGCGGCCGCCAAATATTACCGTTTCATCAAGAGGTTGCGCGTTTGCATGAATGTGGCGAATGATTCCCGACGAATCTGCAAACAGCATATCGAGTGGGATCAATGTATTACGCATCCAGAAACTGGCACTGCGCGGCTGATCATAGACAAAGAGCATGCCTTCCATGGTTGCCATGCTTTCGACGAACATCAGACCACGGCTGCGTTCATCTTCGGTATCGGCAACATCAACAGAAAATTGCGCGGTCCCAAACGGGCCGCGCAATGAAAGGTGTTCATCCGAACACTCTGCATAGGACGCACCTGCCGCAAGTACGGCAAAGACGCTAACCAGAGATTGATTTAAGAAACGGCGACTTCCCATGGCAATACCTCAGCTGCCATAAGCCCGCGCTTACCTTCAATGGCACGCACGGCGATGGCTTCGCCAGGAAGCAAATCAGCCAGACCCGAGAGACGCAAGACTTCGATGTGCACGAATATGTCAGCATCCGAGCCAAACACATTTGCAAACCCAAACCCTTTGGCCTTGTCGAACCACTTAACGCGCGCAGGTTCGATTGGTGCCGCCGCGACGACCTCCGGATCGAACTCGGCGAAATCGGCAAGACCAACGCTCGGTGGTTGGTCACTGTATTGAATATTCAACACTTCCGCGGCCTGTAGGCCCCGATCCGTTTTGACCACCAGCACTTCGATAACCGTATCATCGGCAACTGAACTTTGACCAAAATTCCGGAGCACATTTGCATGCAACAAAATGTCGGGTCCACCATCATCGGCTACGATGAAACCAAACCCCTTGCCCGGATCAAACCATTTGACCCGGCCCTTCATTTCGTAGCCTTCATTCTCTGTATCTTGCATCTTTTCCCCTTGCCAATCCGGACCCCAAATCCAAATCAGCGCATCCCATCCTATTCGACCGTGGCCCCCTATAGAGCCAAATACAAGGCTTTGACCACGTCAAATTTCACGTTACGTGAAAAATTAGGGGTGCAATCGGACAGTGACCCATGGGTCAACTCGCCCTTCCCGCGACCATTTAAATCTATCGTGCAACCTAAAGTCCCCATCTGCCCAAAACTCGATTTCAACTGGAGAGATTCGAAAGCCACCCCAAAACGGAGGGCGCGCAGGATTGATCCCTTTTGCTGTCGTCACCTTTGCGACATCGGCAAGGAGTGACGAGCGCGATGAAAGCGGCTGCGATTGATCGGACGCCCACGCACCAAGGCGGCTCTTGAGGCTTCTTGAGGCGTAATATTCATCGGCCTGCGGACCCTCTTCTCGAGTTACGTGACCGCGTACACGGATCTGACGACGCAAGGACTTCCAATGAAGTACAAACGCGGCTTTGCCAGTGGCGGCGATCTCCTGCCCCTTTTTGCTTCCGTAGTTGGTATAGAAGACGAACGCCCCGTCCCCATCATCATGAACTTCGATTTCCTTCAACAGCACCATCCGCACATTCGGAAGGCCGTCTTCATCAACAGTCGACAATGCCATGGCATTAGGATCATTGATCTCACTGGCAGTCGCTTCGGCAAGCCAGTCCCGCGCAATCACAAAAGGATTGTCGCCTGCAAATTTTCCGCTGCGATCCGCCATGTTAACCTCGTTGGTATAAGTCTTAACACATTAGGCGACCTGTCGCCCTGTTTGGTCAAGACCTGATCTACAACATCTTGAAGCAGCCGCCGTGATCCCCTACACCCTTTGAACAATAAACCGCCAAAGGCGCGGATAAACTTTTAGGGGACATTTATGCCATCTAATCTGATGCAGGGAAAACGCGGACTGATCATGGGTCTCGCCAATGACAAATCCATTGCTTGGGGGATCGCCAAAGCTTTGGGTGATGCGGGGGCGGAACTTGCGTTCTCCTATCAAGGCGATGCTTTGAAGAAACGTGTGGCCCCATTGGCTGCGTCCCTTGGGTCCGACATGGTGCTACCCTGCGATGTAAGCGACGCCGCATCTATTGATGCGCTTTTTAATGATATTAAGGAGAAGTGGGACAACATTGACTTCGTTGTCCATGCCATTGGTTTTTCAGACAAAAACGAACTGCGCGGCCGTTACGTTGATACCAGTGCAGATAACTTCCGCATGACGATGGATATTTCCGTCTATTCTTTCACCGCTGTGATGCAGCGCGCAGAGAAGATGATGAAGCCGGGCAGCAGCGCCATCACGCTGACGTATTACGGCGCTGAACGCATTATGCCGCATTATAATGTCATGGGCGTGGCCAAGGCCGCATTGGAAGCCAGCGTACGTTACCTCGCCGAAGACCTCGGCAAAGATGGTATTCGCGTGAACTCTATCTCTGCGGGCCCGATCAAGACGCTTGCGGCCTCTGGCATCGGTGATTTCCGCTACATCCTGAAATGGAACGAATACAACTCGCCGCTGCGCAAGAACGTCTCCATTGATGAGGTAGGCGGATCGGCTTTGTATCTTCTCAGCGATCTCAGCAATGGCGTGACCGGCGAAACCCACCATGTGGATGCGGGCTACCATGTTGTTGGCATGAAGGCCGTAGATGCACCTGATATGTCGCCTAACAAGGATTAATCGGTGATCGAATGGACCCATATCGTCGCGTTTAACCTTACGCTCGTGGCCTCGATGCTGGTTCCCGGTCCTGCACTGCTTTACGCGCTTCGCCAATCCATCGCAGGTGGGTTTTGGATGGGTGCGGCCACTGGCTTCGGGCTGGCGACCGTGGCCACCAGCTGGACCTTGGCAGCCCTGTTGGGTCTTGAGGCCCTGTTCGTTGCATTTCCTTATGCATTTGTGGCTCTGAAGGTGATCGGTGCGCTTTATCTGATGTGGATTGCATATGGCCTTTGGAAAAACGCCGATACACCTTTGATCCCGCAAACATCCCGACACCGCCGCGCGTTTGTAGGTGGAATGCTGATCAATCTGGCGAACCCGAAGTCGGTTCTGTTTTCTGCATCTGTTGTTGTGGTGATCTTTCCGGCAGGGCTGACGGCCAGCGATATCGCGGTGATCCTTGCCAATAACTTCGCGATCGAGGCAGGCGGCTATCTGTGTTTTGCAGCCCTCCTCGCCACACCACCCGCACGATCGGGTTATCTAAAGCTTAAGCCCGTGTTTGAACGTGTCGCCGCTACGGTGCTGGGCCTTCTCGGGTTGCGGCTGTTGCTCAGCCGCTAAATACAAAGGACTCTATCATGACTGACCGCCTGCCCCACGAAAAAGGATTCCACATCTCTTGGGATCAAATCCACCGCGATAGCCGTGCACTGGCGTGGCGTTTGGACGGGAAAGGCCCTGACGATGGCGCTTGGAAGGCGATTGTTGCGGTGACCCGTGGTGGGATGGCACCGGCCATGATCATCGCGCGCGAACTCGACGTGCGCACGGTCGATACCATTTCTGTGGTGTCCTATCATTCCGGTGGCGGCAAAGCAGATCAACGGCGCGAGGCAAAGGTCCTCAAAGCGCCTGATGCTGACCTTATGGGCGACGGCGAAGGCATTCTAATCATTGATGATCTTGTTGACAGTGGCAAAACACTGGAACTGGTCCGCAAGCTTTATCCAAAGGCGCATTTGGCTACCGTTTATGCCAAGCCCGAAGGCGAACCAATGGTGGATACGTTCATCACTGGCGTCAGCCAAGATACTTGGATCTTCTTTCCTTGGGACATGGCATTGCAATACGTTGAACCTTATCGCGGAAAGGATTGATCATGACCCTACCCCGCACCGCCACGACTTTTGCCCCTCCCGTCATGGAAGCGCGTCGCTGGTTGGACGGGGTGGATTTCTCTGATCGCCCTTTGATCAACGTCAGCCAAGCCGCACCCGTTGATCCGCCTCCATTGGCAATGCGCCAAGCCATGGCCCAAATGATCGTAGAGATGGACGAAACCCATCTTTACGGCCCCGTCTTGGGTCTGCCTGACCTTCGGGCCGAGGTCGCCGCGCAATGGTCGACAGCTTATAGCGGTAAGATCAGCCCTCAGAACGTCGCGATCACATCAGGATGCAACCAAGCCTTTACAGCAGCGATTTCAACCCTTTGCGCTGAGGGTGACGAGGTCATTCTTCCCGTACCCTATTATTTCAACCACCGTATGTGGCTGGATATGGCGGGCGTCAAAACGGTGCCATTGCAGGCCGAGAGCGGGCTGACACCAAGCGCAGAAGATGCCGCAGAGCTGATCACTAACAAAACACGCGCAATCGTTTTAGTGACACCAAACAATCCGGGCGGTGTTGAATACCCAGCCGATGTTGTTGCTGGCTTTGCCGCACTTGCGCAAGCCAGCGGAATTGCACTGATCATCGATGAGACCTACCGCGATTTCGATAGCCGTGAGGGTGCTCCCCACGATCTGTTTAAAGACCCTGCATGGCAAGACACCCTGATCCAGCTCTATTCCTTTTCCAAGGCCTACCGACTGACGGGCCATCGCGTTGGCGCTATGGTGGCATCGCCCGAACGGCTGGCCGAGGTCGAGAAATTCCTTGATACGGTAACGATCTGCCCAAACCAGTTGGGTCAACACGCCGCCCTTTGGGGCATGCGAAATCTAGGCGATTGGCTGGCGGGGGAACGCTTGGAAATCCTCGACCGCCGCGCCGCCATTGAAGAGCAATTCCCAAGGCTCGCCTCACTCGGTTGGGAACTGGAAGGCTGCGGAGCCTATTTTGCCTACATGAAACACCCGTTCGAGGTGCGCTCAGATGACTTGGCCAAGGATCTGGTCAAACAGGCAGGTGTTTTGACACTGCCCGGTACGATGTTCATGCCCGATGGCTCCGGCCAACAGCACCTTCGGGTTGCCTTTGCCAACGTAGACCGCGCTGGAATCACGGCATTGTTTGATCGACTGGTCGACTATCAGCCCTAAGTCCGCTTGCACGTGGCTCATGGCCCGCTTATTCAGTTGCAAACCACTATAACGACCGCAACACGAAGGCGCGCGAACCATGGCCAAAGGCTCAACCAAAAACTTCTTTGTCTGGATCATTCTAGGCCTTCTGTTCGTCGGCCTGATGGGGTTCGGCGCCAGTGGATTAAGCGGCAATATCAGCTCGATCGGATCTGTCGGGGAAAAATCCCTGCCGGTTCAGACATATTTCAATGAATTGCAGACGCAGATCGCCATCCGCAGTTCCCAGATTGGTCGCCAGATGTCCTTCCCTGAGGCGGAGGCCGAAGGTCTTCCGATCCGTGCATTGCAATCTGCCGTCGCTGAGCGCAGCTTGGATAACGAAGCCGCTGTTTTGGGCCTTTCTGTCGGCGACGACACGATCAGCGGACAAGTCTTGGGCAACCCCTCGTTTCGAGGCGGTGACGGGACATTCGATCAGGCCCAATACCGTGAGGCGCTGGCGCGATCTGGCCTAAGTGTTCGCGAGTACGAGACAACCCTGCGCGAAGGTGCTGCGCGTGCCTTACTGCAAGGTGCTGTCTACACTGGCATGCCGGACCCTGAAACGTTTGGCGAAGCAGTGGCAGCATTCACCCGCGAAGGGCGCACATTCACTTGGGCACATATCACTGAGGCAAACGTCGAAGTCGCCTTGGGCCAACCATCCGACGCAGATTTGCAAGCCTACTATGATGCTAACCCTGCATCCTTCACCACTCCGGAGGTTCGCATGGTTCGTTATGTCTGGCTGACACCTGCGATGATCCAAGATGATGTTCCAGTAGACGAAACCGAACTGCGTGCGGAATATGATGCCCGTATCGATGAATTCGTCGTCCCTGAACGCCGCTTGATTGAACGCTTGGTGTTTGGTGACGAAGCCGAAGCACAAGCCGCACTTGATGCGATTGCAGCGGACGAGACATCTTTCCCAGAGTTGGTTGCAGACCGTGGCCTGACTTTGGATGATGTGGATGCTGGCGATGTGAGCCTTGCTGAAATGAGCGGTGATGCTGGTCAGGCAATTTTCGCATCCGAAACAGGCGAAGTGACTGGCCCGTTTCTGACCGATCTTGGCCCTGCCTTGTTCCGTATGAACGCCGTATTGTCCGCACGTGAGACCACCTTCGAAGAAGCCCTGCCGATCCTGCGCGAAGACGAAGCAGCAGCCCGCGCAGGTCGTATCATCGAAGACCAGATCGACCCTATCATTAACCTTCTGGCGGGTGGTGCGCGTCTCGAAGACGTCGCCGAACAGACAGACATGGAACTGGGCGAGATCGAGTGGAGCGAAGATAACAGCGAAGGCATCGCGGCCTATGCGTCCTTCCGTGAATTGGCTGCCGCGCAAGACGTTGGCGACTATGCAGAGCTCACAGACCTTGATGATGGTGGCTTGTTCGCCATTGAGGTCACCGAAATCCGCGCCCCTGCCCTGATCCCCCTGGAAGACGCGCGTGTTGATGCCGCCGCAGGTTGGGCCATTCAAGCGACGGCCGACGCTGTTTTGGCTGACGCCGAGGCGATCGCCGAAGAGTTGCGCACGACCGTTCAGGACTTTGGAGCGTTTGATCTTGAAGCCGTACAAGAAAATGCCATGACACGTCGTGGTTTCATCAATGGTGCGCCTACGTCATTCCTAACCGAAGTTTTCGAAATGGAGATCGGTGAAATACGCGTAATCGCAAACGGCGAAGATGCGATTATCGTGCGCTTGGATGATGTGTCTGGTGCAGACCCGAGCGACGAAGCCTATGTTGCTGAAGTTGCCGCGGTCGCCGAATCCGCTGGCGAAGGTATCGCTCAGGACGTTTATGAACTGTACGGGCGTGCGATCCAGATGCAGACCGACGTTCAAATCAACGATGCTGCGGTGAACGCCGTGCATGCGAACTTCCGCTAGGCTGAGGACTGACATGACCCCGGATTTTGACAGCTTTAGCGCAGGGTATGACGCGGGCGAAAACCAGATCGTTTACACACGTCTGACTGCGGATTTGGACACGCCAGTGTCCTTGATGTTGAAACTCACGGGTGCAGGCGAACACGCGTTCTTACTGGAATCCGTGACAGGTGGCGAAGTCCGCGGTCGGTATTCGATTGTGGGTATGAAGCCCGATCTCATCTGGGATTGCCGCGGCACACAAAGCCGCATCAACCGCACGGCGCGGTTTGACGATGCCGCGTTTGAGGACCAGTCAGGTGATCCATTGGCAAACTTGCGCAGCCTGATTGCCGAAAGCCGCATTGATCTTCCCACCGACTTGCCCGCGGCGTCTGCGGGGCTATTCGGCTACTTGGGCTATGACATGATCCGGCTTGTCGAACATCTGCCTGATGTGAACCCTGATCCGCTCGGCCTGCCCGATGCGGTAATGCTGCGCCCCTCAGTTGTTGCAGTGCTGGACGGTGTTAAGGGCGAAGTGATCCTTGTGGCACCCGCCTATGCGACCTCGGGGTTGAGCGCCAAGGCGGCTTACGCACAAGCGGCGGAACGGGTTATGGACGCGCAGCGCAGTCTTGAAATGCCAGTACCGATGGCCGAACGCACTCTGGGTGCGGCTGACACACCTCCTGCTCCTGTCTCAAACTTCACCAAGTCCGGCTACATGGAAGCCGTTGAAAAGGCGAAAGACTACATTCGCGCGGGCGATATTTTCCAATGTGTACCAAGCCAACGTTGGACCCAGACGTTTAGCGAACCACCCTTTGCGTTGTATCGCTCTTTGCGGCGCACCAATCCTTCGCCGTTTATGTTTTATTTTAATTACGGTGAGTATCAGGTCATTGGCGCGAGCCCCGAAATTCTGGTGCGGGTCTTTGGCAAAGAAGTCACGATCCGCCCAATTGCAGGCACACGGCCCCGCGGTGAAACGCCTGAGATCGACAATGCAAACGAAGCGGATTTGATGGCTGACCAGAAAGAGCTGGCTGAACATCTGATGTTGCTCGACCTTGGGCGCAATGATGCAGGTAAGGTCAGCAAGATCGGCACTGTGCGCCCAACAGAACAGTTTATCGTCGAACGCTACAGCCATGTGATGCACATCGTGTCAAACGTGGTCGGTGAGTTGGCCGAAGACCAAGACGCCCTGTCTGCGTTCTTTGCGGGCATGCCTGCCGGCACCGTATCAGGTGCACCTAAGGTTCGCGCGATGGAAATCATCGACGAGTTGGAACCCGAAAAACGTGGCGTTTACGGCGGTGGCTGCGGCTATTTCAGCGCTAATGGTGACATGGATATGTGTATCGCCTTGCGGACAGCGGTTCTAAAGGGCGACCAGCTTTATATTCAGGCAGGTGGCGGTGTTGTCTATGACAGCGACCCAGAAGCCGAGTACATGGAGACCGTCCACAAATCGAACGCGATCCGGCGCGCAGCAGCAGATGCTGCGATGTTCCGTTCCGGTAATTCCTAAAAACACGGCATCCTTTGGCCAGATAAAGGCCAAAGGACAGGGCGGCTTGGTTTAGCTCGCTCCGACGAAGTCGTCGTCGAATTCCGAGGCCGGAGAGCTCGCGGTGCCTTGAGTATCAAGCACACCAACACCGACGCCGAAGTCAGCACCTTCGCCCCTTAGGCCAAAGCCCATGTCGACGCCGAAATAGGTATCATCGCCAAGGTAAGCGGCCCCGACTGTCGGGCGAACGCGTTTGGATTGAAACATGTAATCAACCCCAACGCTGGCTACGAAGCTGTCTTCTTCATCATCCGAAAAGGCACGCAAACCGACTCCGGTTTCCATGTCGCCGCCTCCAAATGCCACGCTGAAACCGAACCCAATAGCAGGATCAGCCAGTGCAGGAAGTGTGGACGTTGCCGCAATTGCAGTCGCAAGAAAAAATGTTTTGGTCATAATATGCTCCTTTTTAAAGGTGAACGAGCTTTGCTTGCTCACTCATAATATATAGCCAAAAGCGGTAATTTTCTAGTGATCGCGCCAACAGGTCGCAGCCGACAGCCTTCAGAAATCGACGCTAGGCTTGCAGTAAGAACGCGTGGTTCCCAAAGATTTCGCTTGTAACCCAGTGCCGCACGATGAAGTTTTTGTTGTTCAGCCGTATCGGTGCGGTCCCGTCATCATTGACGGAAGTCACTCCAAGATAGCTGAACAGCGCGAACTGGATTGCATCAGCGGTCAGTCGTTCATCTAGGGAAAACGTCAAAGCAAATTCGAAGTCATATTCCGTGTCACAGTTTACATGAATGGAATTGGTAACGTCCGATGGGCTTGCGTTCGGCCCATACCCTCCGCCCAACGAGAATGCGGTAACGCCCGGTTCCATATCGTCGCATCCTTGGAACCCATATGCCTCTGCAGCCCAAATGATCTTATCCAGATCAGGGCAAGCCGAGGTAGCGATTTCACTAAAGGTCACGATGAGCTTTTGCAGTTTGGATCCAGGACCTGTCAGTTCAGACAGGTTCTCATCCGTCAACGGGTCGAGAAGGCTCCGGTTACGGCTGGCGGTCAATGCGATGCCTTTGGTGCCGTCCGTAAATTCAAAAAGTGCTGGGCCAACGGAATAGTTAATTCCTGTTTCCCCGACAGCTTTTGACGTCCAAAAACGGGACTGAACGAGAGCCCAGCTTACATCTTCAGGCGCAAATGCGAGGAACGCGCGCGTCTCCTCCGTCGTCTCAACAAGGTTTGGCTGGTCGTTCACAAACGAAAGCAATTCAGCGCGGGTATCGGGCGTATCTGGAAGCACCAAAGCGCCATCGGACAGTCCTCCGCCATTCAAATGCAAAAATGAGAACCCGTAAGGCGTTCCAGCACGTTGGTACAAATGGCGCGAATTAGGCCGGCCATCCTCGTCGATGCTTTGTCTCTCTGCAGCCTTAACGAACCCAAGCGCAACAAGACGTTCAGGGAAACTGTTCGGATATATAATGTCCGACAGGTAGCAGTCTCGAAAAACATCTAAGGCTTCTGATGTCGACATAGGCTGGCTTACTCAGCGATCAGGACAGTGCTTAATGGAACGACAGCGACTTGATCGTCACTGTTCGCCGTGCCCCAAAGGATCAACGCCGAGATCGTGTCTGGGCGCACACGGCCCACAAGCACAACGCCGCTTTCTTGACGGGCGCGGAAGGCCGCTTGATCCACAAAACGACGAATAACACGGGCGTCCTGCCCTTCCACGTCAAGGTCACGATAGATTTCAGCAGAGGGCACACCAGCCGCATCCGCAGCTCGGCCCGCCATGTTGAGGCCTTGGCTAACAGTTACAAAGCCGCGCCCTTGCGCTGCAAGAATACCCATAGCCTGTTCGGTCACGTCGCGGTCAGATTGCAAACCACCGTTTCCAACGTCAACGACAGCAATGGATTCAGGCACCGTGCTAAAGACGCTTTGGAAGGTCACTTCGACATCTGTTGGCACCGCGCCTTCAGGCAGTTGGGCAAGAACCGCAATCTCAAACCCATTGTTACGGTAGGTCTCCATCAACTCGGCCGCATTTTCCTTTGCAGGATCAATGGCGATTGTGACTGGAAATGTCAGACCGGAAAGCGCTGCCGCAGCAGCAGACATGCTGCCATCGTCGATTAAAACGATCGACATCAGCGGCTTGTCCCCGACATCCGCCGTGGAGGCCGCGAAATCAACAAGCGCATTTCCGCTTGAGGCTTGTGTTTCGGGAGCGACTTCGGCCGCAAACACTTCGCTGGCTGGGCGTATAATTGTGACACCGGTATCGCGATCCGCAAGTAAACTGTTCTCTCCGCCCTGAAGCTGAAAGCGTGGCGTCGCGGGTACTACGGTGTCTTGAGCCTCTGCCTCAGGTGACAACGAGGCAACGGTTTCATCTTCGACGGTCTGATCCGTTGCTGCTTCATCAGTCGTCACTGTCGGTTCGTCAGTTTCTGTTGCGGCAACGACCTCCGCCTCAGGTTCACTGACGACGGAAGCCGCGTCATCCCCGGGGGCCAAAGCGCTAAGATCTACGACGAAAGTTTCTTCTTCGGCTTCTTCAGCTTGGGCTGTTTCTTCCGCCTCGGTTTCAGGTTCTGTCGCAATCTCCGGTTCGGCCACTAAGACAGGCTGCGCTGGCGTCGTTGATACGGTCAAATCAGCCTCTGGCGTCGGAGTTTGTGGTGCCATGGCTTGTGGGTTGGGCAAAACAGGTTCTAAAGGATCAACCGCAAAACTTGTTTCTTCGCTGGTGTTTGGGGCCTCTAGAGAGCCCTCAATGGTCCCCACTTCTGGTTCATCCAGTGGATCGGTGTCCGCACGTGGTGCTACTGCTTCTGGGGTGCTGGCTTCTGGTGCTGTGGGTTCGCTTGGCGCGGCTTCCGCATCGGGCAATTCGGGCGCTTGGGGTTCTTCAATGGTGACACTGCCGACAGGAGACGATGGCCCATCAGACACCACAGGAGCCTCTGGCGAAGTCTCAGTGCTTGGCTCAACGGCCTCAACCTCTGGTGCCTGCACCAAAGGGGCTTCAGGTGGCGACGTTCCGGCTGGTTGTTCTGACACTACTGACGCCGTACCAAGCCCCACGACAGAGACCAGTCCGCCCGTCAATAAACCGCCAATCATTCCACGCATTCTGCTGCTGCCTTCTTTTGTGATCGCCTGACCCCCAAAGTTTCGGGGGCTGTTCCTGCCAAACCGGCCTTGACGCACCACGCCGTGCGGCCCATGTATGGCGGCACTATATAAGCGTCGTCCACATGGGCGATAGCCTAAAATTAACCCATCCGTAAGGCGGCAATTCCATGCTACTTTTGATCGATAACTACGATAGCTTCACCTACAATCTGGTGCATTATTTCGGCGAACTCGGCGCAGATGTCGTTGTGAAACGCAATGACGCCATTGATGTGCAAGAAGCCATGGGTATGGGCGCGGCTGGTATCGTTCTGTCACCTGGTCCTTGCGACCCGGCACAAGCGGGCATTTGTCTGGCCCTCACGAAGGCAGCCGCGGAAACCAAGACCCCCTTGATGGGTGTTTGTCTTGGGCATCAGACCATCGGCGAAGCATTCGGCGGCAAGGTCATCCGTTGCCACGAAATCGTACATGGCAAGATGGGCACCATGCATCACACGGGCAAAAGCCTGTTCAAAGGACTGCCATCCCCGTTCGAAGCGACGCGCTATCACTCGCTTACGGTTGAGCGCGAGTCCCTGCCCGATTGTCTGGAAATCACGGCCGAGCTAGAAGACGGCACCATCATGGGATTGCAACATCGCGAGCTGCCGATCCATGGCGTTCAATTCCATCCCGAAAGCATCAAGTCCGAACATGGCCACGCGATGCTAAAGAATTTTCTAGATATTATGCCCGCAGCACAAAAGGTTCCCGCATGAGCGATATGATGAAACCCTTGATCAATGCCGCCTCCGAAGGTCCGCTTTCCGCTGAACAAGCTCAAGAAGCATTCAACGCCCTATTCGAAGGCAATGCAACGAATGCGCAGATCGGCGGGCTTTTGATGGCGATGCGCACGCGCGGCGAATCCGTTACGGAATATGCTGCTGCTGCCAAAGCTATGCGGGACCGCTGTGTACCGGTAAATGCGCCAGTGGGTGCGATGGATATAGTCGGTACAGGTGGTGACGGCAAAGGCACACTCAACATTTCCACCGCGACGGCATTTGTTGTGGCGGGCGCTGGCGTTCCTGTCGCCAAACATGGCAACCGCAACCTAAGCTCACTGTCAGGGGCAGCGGATGCGTTGGGACAGATGGGTGTTGATGTGATGGTCGGTGCTGATGTGGTCGAACGCTGCATCACAGAGGCGGGTATCGGGTTCATGATGGCCCCGATGCACCATCCGGCGATCAAACATGTGATGCCAACACGACAAGAGCTGGGGTGTAAGACCATCTTCAACATCCTTGGCCCGTTGACCAACCCTGCGGGCGTCAAACGTCAATTGACGGGTGCATTTTCGGCGGAACTGATTTTCCCAATGGCCGAAACCCTTAACAGCCTCGGCACCGAAGCCGCGTGGCTTGTCCACGGGTCTGACGGCACCGATGAAATCACAATTTGCGGGCCGACAGCCGTTGCGGCCCTCTCCCACGGGATGATCACAGCACGCGAAGTCCACCCAGAAGACGCCGGCCTGCCCGTTCATCCCTTCGAAGCTATTCTAGGCGGAACCCCCGCGGACAACGCCAAAGCGTTCCGCGCCCTACTCGACGGCCAAGACAGCGCTTATCGTGATGCTGTGCTTCTAAACGCATCGGCCGCTCTACTGGTGGGCGGAAAGGTCGAAAGCCTTAAATCCGGTGTCGAGTTGGCCCGTGAAAGCATCGACAGCGGGGCCGCAAGGAACAGCGTCGAAACGCTAGCCAAGATTACTCAAGAGGCAAAGGCAGGCTCCTAGGCTATGGCAGACTGGACCCCACGCCCCAAATTTACACGGCGGTTTTGGGTGGGCTGCGCTATGATGCTATTCTCATTTAGTGTCTTGGTTGCAGCTCTCATAGGTTTTACCCGCTCGGATGCTATGACGAACGAAACACCTTGGGGCCAGATCCTGTTTGCAATCGTGTTCTGTTTTATTGGCTTGCGACTTGCCCTAAGCGGCGGAAACTACGAAGCGCTTAAGGCCCGTTTTTCCTGAACCGCCCCCTCCTCCAAGCTCAAACCCTTGCTTGAAATTTAGCGCGTGCGCTGATTGCACCTGCCCCCGTGCGGCGTTACCAATGCCCCATGGATATTCTAGACAAAATCAAAGCCTACAAGCTTGAGCACATCGAAGCCTGCAAAAAAGAACGCACCATGTCCGACATGGTCGCCGCTGCAAAACAGGCATCCCCGACACGTGGATTTGCGGACCGTTTGGTCGAGGCGAGCCGCGAAGGCTACGGGCTGATCGCTGAAATCAAGAAAGCTAGCCCCTCCAAGGGTTTGATCCGAGAGGATTTCAATCCACCAGAGCTTGCGCAGGCCTATGCAACAGGCGGTGCGACATGCCTCAGCGTTTTGACGGATGGACCATCGTTTCAAGGCGCGGACGAGTATTTGGTCGCCGCGCGTGATGCATGTGACCTTCCGGCGTTGCGCAAAGACTTCATGTATGACCCCTACCAAGTCGCCGAAGCCCGCGCGCTTGGTGCGGATGCCATTCTAATCATCCTCGCTTCCGTTGAAGACGGCCAAGCCGCCGAACTGGAAGCCGCTGCCTTTGAATGGGGGATGGATGTTCTGCTCGAGGTCCACAACGCCGAAGAACTGGAACGCGCCAGCCTTTTGAAATCACCACTGATGGGAATCAACAACCGCAATCTCAAGACGTTCGAGACGACGTTGGACACCACCCGCACACTATCACGCATGGTTCCGCCAGATCGCTTGATCGTGTGCGAAAGCGGGCTGAATTCCTCCGATGACCTCGCCGACATGGCACGTTACGGCGCGCGCACCTTCTTGATCGGCGAAAGCCTGATGCGGCAGGACGACGTTGCGGCTGCAACGCGAACCTTGCTGGCCAATCCGGCCACAATGGGCGGGATTTAAGCGCAATGGCCGACGACAAGCTCAGCCATTTCGACGCGCAGGGCCAAGCGCATATGGTCGACGTGTCGGCCAAGGACGTGACGGACCGGATTGCCACCGCGACCGCGTGGGTGAAAATGTCGGATGACACATTGGCCCACGTCACGGCCGGCACTGCAAAGAAAGGCGACGTACTGGGCATTGCGCGCATCGCTGGCATTCAGGCGGCCAAAAAAACCAGCGATTTGATCCCGCTGTGCCATCCCTTGCCCATCACCAAAGTTGCCTTGGACCTTGAAGCAGACACAGCCCTGCCCGGCGTTCGGATCACCGCCACCGTCAAAACCACAGGCCAAACAGGTGTCGAAATGGAAGCCCTTACCGCAGCATCCGTTGCTGGGCTGACGATCTATGACATGCTCAAGGCCGTTCAAAAAGACATGGAACTCGGCGGCGTCCGCGTCACCTTGAAAGACGGCGGTAAGTCAGGGCGATTTGAAGGATGATCCCCGTTGAGGACGCCCAAGCGATGTGTCTGGAGTTGGTCCGGACGGGGCTTTCTGAAACAGTTCCGCTTGCGGATGCGCTGGGTCGCACTTTGGCCGCACCTGTTCAGGCAAAGCGCGATCAGCCACCGTTTTCCGCCTCGGCAATGGATGGTTATGCAGTGGGCGACGTCGCGCAGGGTGACGTTCTAGATGTCGTTGGAGAGTCTGCAGCAGGTCATGGATGGGACGGCATCGTCGGATCAGGCCAAGCGGTGCGGATTTTCACTGGCGCCCCTGTGCCGACGGGCGCTACCCGCGTTGTCATTCAAGAGAACGTCAGCCTTGAGGCTGATCGGGTCACACTGGTTGAACCGATAAATACTGGCACAAACATACGCCCACTAGGCGCTGATTTTTCGTCCGATTTCACGCTAGGTGCTCCTCGCGTGCTGTCCTCCGCTGACCTCGCGCTTATTGCGGCCATGAACCATCCCGAGTTTACCGTCACGCGCCGACCCAAGGTCGCACTTATCTCAACGGGGGATGAATTACTGATGCCGGGCGGCGACCCAGCGCCAGATCAGATCATTGCGTCGAATGTCTTTGCCCTACAAGCGATGTTGCACGAAACAGGCGCAGAGCCGTTTGTATTGCCCATTGCCCGTGACACGCCAGACGCGCTTGATGACGTCTTGCAGCAAGCAAACGAATGGGGCGCGGATATTGTTGTGACGATTGGCGGGGCCTCTGTTGGGGATCATGACCTAGTCGCCCCGGCGCTTGATCGCTTCGGCGTCGCCCGCAGTTTTCATAAAATCGCCATGCGTCCAGGAAAGCCGTTGATGGCTGGCTCAAAAGACACTGTCGCGTTTTTGGGATTACCAGGAAATCCAGTGTCCGCCGTTGTTTGCGGCCACTTGTTTCTGTTGCCGATGGTGCGACGTGCCTTGGGACAGGTTGACGTCCTGCCGCGCATCCTCACCGCCAAACTTGATGCGCCCCTGCCGAAAGGCGGGCCACGCGCCCACTATATGCGCGCGCGCTTTCACGAAGGGCCGGACGCTCGCCACGTCATCGGTTTTGATAAACAAGACAGCTCAATGTTGACTGTTCTGGCGGACGCCAATTGCCTTTTGTTGTCGCCAATCGGAAGCGCGGCAAAGGAAACAGGCGATAGTGTAACGATCCTGCCGATCTAGCGTGACCACCCTTCGTGAGAACATATTGACACAAAACAAGAACACAGATAGAACATCCTTAACCAAAACCGTTGAGGGAGAGGGCTGATGCTCACCAAGAAGCAACTTGATCTGCTGGAATTCATTCACAAACGGGTGCAGCGCGATGGCGTGCCGCCAAGCTTTGATGAAATGAAAGAAGCCCTTGATCTGCGGTCTAAATCTGGCATCCACCGTTTGATCACGGCCTTGGAAGAACGGGGTTTCATCCGCCGTTTGGCCCATCGTGCCCGCGCTCTTGAGATCGTTAAAATGCCCGATGCGCTGCAATCCAAGCTTGGCGTGACGACTGGATTCACACCTAAGGTGATTGACGGGGATCGCCCCGACAGCCGCCCGACTGGCGCGAAGTCCCTCGAAGACTCTGGCGCAATCTCACTGCCTGTGATGGGGCGTATTGCGGCTGGTGTACCAATTGCTGCGATATCCGAGGTGAGCCACAAGGTTACTGTTCCAGCCTCAATGGTTGGCAAGGGAGAGCACTACGCCCTTGAAGTCAAAGGCGATTCCATGATCGACGCAGGCATCAACGACGGTGATGTTGTGATCATTCGTGAGACGTCGACAGCAGATAACGGTGAAATCGTCGTGGCGTTGGTCGAAGATGCCGAAGCCACGCTGAAGCGCTTCCGCCGCAACGGTAATGCCATCGCTCTAGAAGCCGCCAACCCTGCCTATGAAACCCGTCTGTTCCGTGATGATCAGGTTAAGGTGCAAGGCCGCTTGGTCGGTTTAATCCGGTCGTACTAAGGCGCGTGAAGCCCTGCCAATAAAGTTGTTATTGCGCCGCCGCGGCGGCGCATTTCTGAAGTGTTCCAGAGCCGTTCACCAGAACGTTCGCGCGCTGAGACTAGCTTTAGCGAACCATCGACAAGCCAGCCTGCCAAAGATCCCGTTTCCCGCAATCGTGTGATGTCATATGTATCGCACCCTGCCCGCGCTGGCGCTTCTTGATTGGTGATCAGAATATCTGCCCCGCCGCAGCCCTGAAGCGCCGCCAATGCGGTCGCGCCACGCAGGTTAACCAGTCGGGTATCACCAATTACAGTCCAGACCGCACGCCCCTGCTCCTCAAGCCCCGCGCGGTTGTAGGCAACCCATTGTTCAACCGGTGCACCGTCGTTCTCCAACCAAACCGATGATGCAAAACTCTCGCCGCGCTCTTTTGACACAGCGCGGCCTTCGGCAGTCATCACACCGATCAAGGACCCCGAATCCGCGACCAGCAAAACAGGCCGCTCGGCTATATGCCACAGCGTAAAACCAAAAAGGACGGGCACAACGCCGACCCACCGCAACGACCCGCGCCATTGCACCACCATCACGCCACCCAAAGCGATCAGGCCGATAACCACGGGATCTGGCGTCACCACATGGCGCAATGCGCCTTCTTGTCCAGCGACAAAGTGCGCGACGGCCAAGATCCACCGTAGGCCAAGGTCCATTACCCAAAGGCCCAACATCTCAAGCCCAAGTGGCGACAAAACCACCGCAATGACCGCAGCTGGCATCACGATCGTTCCCATGAGCGGAACCGACAATAGGTTCGCGATCAGGCCAAGCTGTGCGATTTGGTTGAAATGATAGGCCGCAAACGGTGCCGTCGCGAGCCCTGCAACGAGGGAGGAAATCACCACCCCCCCGATAGGTCTAAGCCACTTCGGTAAACTTGGCATCTCAATACGGCGGAGCACTGCAAACACAGCAACAAGGGCTGTGGTAGCAGAAAACGACATCTGGAACCCTGGTCCAAACAAGGCCTCGGGACGCAAGGTCAAAACGATAAGAGCCGCAATGGCCACTGCCCGAAGGGTTAAGGCGCGGCGATCAAACAACACCGCCACCAGCATGACAGAGACCATGATAAACGCGCGTTCAGTCGCGATGTTGCCCCCCGATAACGCCAAATATCCTGCAGCGACAACCAAAGACATTCCTGCCGCTAGCTTTTTCACTGGCCACCTTAGGGCGACATATGGAATTAACGCGAAACCATAGCGGATCGACGCAAAGACAAACGCGGCCAAAATGCCCATGTGCATGCCAGATATCGCCAGTAGGTGCGCAAGGTTGGACGCCCTGAGCGCGTCAAGACTATCGCGCCCCATGCCTGATCGATCTCCCGTCATGATCGCTGCAGCAAAGGCCCCGCTTTCTGTTGGTAGACGGGCCTGAACGCCACTGCTGATGGCAACCCGTTGACGATAGACCCAAAGGCCAGCGGCCCCCTCAATCGCCTCCGCGCCAAGCAAAACTGGTGTGCGCGTATATCCAACCGCACCAAGCCCCTCGAACCACGCCATGCGCTGAAAATCAAAACCGCCCGGCTCAACTGGGCCTGACGGCGGTGAAAGATGCCCCGTCATCAACACCACCTGCCCCGGTTGTGGATCAACATAGCCCTGATCTCCATGAAGGGAGACCCGAACTGTTGCGGGTGTTCGTCGGGTCTCCATCCGCGCCAAGACAACACGGTCCAATGTGAGCCGGACCGCGTCTGATTGCGAACGATCAATTTCAATGATGCGGCCTTCGATCGGGCCATAGTAGCGAAAGCCAAGCACTGGTTCCGCAACCAGGTTCGCTCGCATCCCCGCTAATCCGAAGCCACCTACAACAAGGGCGATCCCTACGACAAATATCCGCAGGCCATCCGGCCACAGCCGCTGGGACACAACCGCCAAGGCACTTGCAAACAACATCGCCGC
This sequence comes from Octadecabacter algicola, assembly GCF_021532625.1. Taxonomy (GTDB): domain Bacteria; phylum Pseudomonadota; class Alphaproteobacteria; order Rhodobacterales; family Rhodobacteraceae; genus Octadecabacter; species Octadecabacter algicola. The sequence continues at coordinate 450,375 of NZ_JAKGAR010000001.1, read as the reverse complement.
GCACAACCCTGCCGTCGGCTCGGATCTCAATGAAAAATACCAAGCGATGCCAATGCCCATCAGAACCGGAGACCAGCCGAACAAATGACCCCTTTGAGCCATGGTCTGCGCCCAGAGGGATTGCAGCATGTACACTTGTCCTTACCCCGCGCACTTAGTATCTGCGCACCAAACCCGCTGATGTTCGCAATTGGTGGTTAGCAAAAGGTTAATTTCCCATGACTCAGAAACCCGTTGTCACCCGTTTCGCACCCTCTCCGACGGGGGCCTTGCACATTGGCGGCGCGCGTACTGCGCTGTTTAACTGGCTTTATGCGCGCGGCCGTGGCGGTAAATTCCTGTTGCGCATTGAAGATACCGACAAGGCACGTTCTACTGATGAGAACACCCAAGCGATCCTTGATGGTCTGACGTGGCTCGGCCTTGATTGGGATGGAGAACCGTTTTCTCAGGCGGCCAACGCCGAGCGCCACATACAAGTGGCCCATCAGATGTTGGCCGATGGTACCGCGTATAAGTGTTTCGCGACACAGGACGAAATCGAAGCGTTCCGCGAAGAGGCCCGCGCCAACAAAACGTCCACGCTTTATCGCTCACCCTGGCGCGATGTGGCAGAGGCCGATCACCCAGACCTGCCTTATGTCGTGCGCGTAAAAGCCCCGCGTGAGGGTGCGACAACCCTGAGCGACGAGGTTCAGGGCGATGTGACTTGGCAGAACGAACAGCTCGACGATATGATCTTGCTGCGCAGTGACGGCAGCCCCGTATATATGTTGGCCGTTGTTGTGGATGATCACGATATGGGGGTGACCCACGTGATCCGTGGCGATGACCACCTCGCAAATGCATTCCGTCAGAACCTGATCTACACCGCAATGGGTTGGGACAAACCAATCTTGGCTCATGTTCCGCTGATCTTTGGGCCGGATGGCAAAAAACTATCCAAACGCCACGGCGCGACGGGTGCGGCGGAATATCAGGCCCTGGGCTATCCTGCCGCTGGGATGCGCAATTACTTGACCCGTTTGGGCTGGTCCCATGGGGATGATGAATTCTTTACCGATGCGCAGGCGCGCGAGTGGTTTGATTTGGATGGAATCGGCAAGAGCCCTGCACGGTTTGACACCAAGAAACTGGAAAACTTGTGCGGTCAGCACATTGCCATCAGCGACAATGCTGCACTGCTGCATGAAATTGAGGCATTTAGGACTGCAACAGATGCGACTGCGTTCACAGTTTCGCAACGTGATGGTTTGCTGGCTGCAATGGACAGCCTAAAAGAACGCTCGAAGACCTTCCCGGAACTCCTTGTAAAGGCTCACTTTGTGCTAACATCCCGCCCGATCACTCCGGACGAAAAAGCGGCAAATTCACTGGACATTGTGCACAAAGGTATACTGAACGAATTGACGCCGCAGTTGCAAACTGTTAGCTGGTCCAGAGACGAACTTGAGGGGATCGTGGCCGCCCTCGCTGAGGCCCATGACACCAAACTTGGCAAACTAGCCGGACCGTTGCGTGCAGCGCTCGCGGGTCGTGCTGTTTCCCCTTCTGTGTTCGATATGATGCTGGTCCTTGGCCGCGACGAAACAATCGCTCGTATCAAGGACGCCTGCGGCTGAAACATTTTGGTTACTATTCATAGGTAACGGGGTGTGAGCAGCTAAAACCGATAATGCCGCCCCGAATTCGGGCTGCGGTCCTAGAAAGGGAAAACCATGGCCAATACGAAAACAGCAACACTGACCATTGATGGCGAATCTTACGAACTGCCGATCCATTCCCCGACCGCCGGCCCTGATGTTCTGGACATCCGCAAACTGTACGGACAGGCTGGCGTGTTCACCTATGACCCTGGCTTTACGTCTACGGCGGCCTGCGACAGCACAATTACCTTTATCGACGGCGACAAAGGCGAATTGTTGCACCGTGGCTACCCAATCGACCAACTGGCAGGTCAGTCCCATTATCTAGAGGTGTGCTATGCACTTCTTTACGGTGAATTGCCGACGGCTGCACAGCTGGAAAAGTTTGAAAGCACAATCACGCGTCACACTATGATCCACGAGCAGATGCACAATTTCTTCCGTGGTTTCCGCCGTGATGCGCCGCCAATGGCGACAATGGTAGGCGTTGTTGGTGCGATGTCGGCATTCTACCACGACAGCACAGACATCAATGACGAACATCAGCGCGAAGTTGCGTCGCATCGTTTGATCGCCAAAATGCCTACGATCGCTGCGATGGCCTATAAGTATTCCATCGGCCAGCCATTCGTGTACCCACGAAATGATCTGGATTACGCGTCCAACTTCCTGAACATGTGCTTTAGCGTTCCGGCAGAAGAGTACCACGTGAACCCGATCCTCGCCCGCGCGATGGACCGTATCTTTACGTTGCATGCTGACCACGAACAGAACGCGTCTACATCTACAGTTCGTCTCGCATCGTCTTCCGGTGCGAACCCGTTTGCGTGTATCGCGGCAGGCATCGCTTGCCTCTGGGGCCCTGCCCACGGTGGCGCCAACCAAGCGTGCCTTGAGATGCTGAAAGAAATCGGTTCCGTTGACCGTATTCCTGAATTCATCGCCCGCGCGAAAGACAAGAACGACAACTACCGTTTGATGGGCTTTGGCCACCGCGTTTATAAAAACTTCGACCCACGCGCGACTGTTATGAAAGAGTCCGCTGACGAAGTGCTTGAATTGCTCGGCGTTGAAGACAACCCGCTCTTGCAGGTCGCCATGGAGCTTGAAAAGCAGGCGCTTGCCGATCCGTACTTTGCTGAGAAGAAACTGTTCCCGAACGTCGACTTCTATTCCGGCATCATCCTTGAAGCGATGGGTTTCCCAACAGACATGTTCACACCGATCTTCGCTATGGCACGGACTGTAGGTTGGATTTCCCAGTGGAAAGAACAGCTGGCCGATCCACAGTTGAAAATCGGTCGCCCTCGTCAGCTCTATATGGGTGAGACAGCGCGCGACTACACGGACATTGAAAACCGCTAAGCACACGATTTAGTCGATTTTGAAGGGCCCTCCAAATGGATTTGGGGGGCCTTTTTTGTTGGGGCCTAACGGCCTAGATCCGATAACGGTGTCCAAAGCCTGTTCTAACAAACGCACTTGCCCCGTCAGTACCAAGTGTTCGTCGAACTGCCAGCGTTGAGGTCTCTGGCTCATCTAGACTTATGTATAAGAAACGCGTTGTTTCTAGATTTATTAGGATTTTCAGACCGCCGCTTGGTATGTAAGATCAAATTGTTAACTTTTATTAAGAGTATATTATGGAAATTCTTCTCGCACTTCTTGTCGCTCTCGGCTTGGGCACAATATTCTCATCGGGATCGGATAGCGAAGACGCTGTAACGGAAACGGATGACGGCTCAGAAGAGACAGAGCCGCCTGAAGACGAAGAGATCATAGAGATTCCCGAGGACGAAACCACAGAGCCTCCCGTAGAGGTTGTTGCGACAGACGGCGATGATGTTGTTGTATTCGGAAGTGGCGCAGATGAATTTGACGCGCTGCGCGGTGAAGACAGCATTGACGGTGGCGCTGGTTTTGACATCCTTTCAGGCGGCGCAGGCGATGACACGATCGAAGGCGGCCTTGGCAAAGATACGATCTATGGCGACGACGGGGATGATGATCTGTCTGGCGGCAGCTGGAACGACACGATCTATGGCGGCCAAGGCTTTGACGATCTGGACGGCGGATCTTCAAATGACACGCTGTTCGGCGGTCTAGGCAAAGACCTATTGGTCGGCGGCACTGGCGATGACGAGTTGATTGGTGACGAATGGGTTGATGGTCTATTTGGCGGGCAAGGCGATGATATACTCTCCGGCAACGACGGAGAAGACTTGCTTGTTGGTGGTGAAGGCCAAGACCGGCTTGCAGGTGGTTCCAATGACGACCTTTTACTGGGCGGCGCTGATAGTGACCTTCTTGTTGGTCAAGGCGGCGACGACATCCTGATCGGATCACAACTGTTGAACCGTGATCTGACCGAAAGTGATTACAACGATATTCGCAACGATACCTTGCCCGAAAACGAAGAAGGCGAAGGGCTGTTCAATGATTGGTATCTGACGGGTACCGATCAAGACAGTGAAGCGGACACTCTTTTTGGTGACGATGGCGATGACAGTTTGCTTCTTGGAAACAACGACGTCGGCGCTGGCGGCGAAGGAAGCGATGATTTCCTTCTCGGTGACTGGATTGTGGATGAGCAATTTGCATTGATCACGGACTTTGACTCAACCGAGGACATCATTGTTATCTTCCTAGAGGAAGACAATCTCGATGCCGAAATCACGACGTTCAATGTTGAAGGTGATGAGATCATTTTGATCAACGGTATCGCTGTAGGACAGGTACAAGGTAGTTTCGATATCAATGACGGAATTGACGCCGATATCATAACAACATCCTACATTGGGTCAGCACCCGCTTCTTAAGTATTTGTATTCATAGTGAACGCTTTAGCGCCCCTCGTATTTCGCGGGGCGCTTTTGCATGAAGGCCAGTACGCCTTCTTGGAAGTCACGAGTCTTGCCGCATTCCCCTTGGAGTTTGGCCTCAACAGCCAATTGCTCATCCAGAGAGTTTTCAAACGATCCTCGAATTGCGGATTTCACACGGGCATATGCCGCCGTGGGCCCCGCCGCGAGGTGCAGCGCGCGCTTGGCGACATGGGTGTCAAATTCAGCCAAGGGAACGGATTCATAGATCATGCCCCAATCCGCTGCCTGCCGTCCCGTAATCTTATCCCCAAACAACGCCGCACCCATTGCCTTGGCTGCGCCCATTTGACGAGGCAACCAATAGGTACCGCCTGCATCCGGGATCAGACCGATACGGGTGAAAGCTTGGATGAAATAAGCTTCATCCGCCGCGATCACGACATCCGCTGCAAGAGCAAGGTTCGCCCCTGCCCCAGCCGCCGCGCCGTGGACCGCGCAAATCGTCGGGATCGTACAATCGAAGATCGCGCGCAACATCGGAACGTATTCGTCGCGTAAGGTGCGTTCCAGATCAAGGCTGGTTGCATTGCCACCGTCGCCAAGGTCCTGCCCTGAACAAAAAGCGTCGCCGGCACCGCCAATGACCAACACACGCGCGTCGCTTTCGGCCACCTTAACAGCATAGGCAATTTCCGCCCGCATCTGAACATTCAACGCGTTCTTTGAGCGTGGCCGATTCAGCGTCAGCGTTGCGACGTCGTTGGCGATCTCAAGGCGGATGGCGGAATATTCCATGAAGGGCGTCCTCTAATTTTGCGTAAACGTACTCTAGGCCCGCCAGCGATTGACGAAACCCTAAACGCGGCGTCAGTGCTTAGTCTTTTAAAATTTCATTCAGGCGCTCTTGTTCGTCGTCGGTTAATTCCTCCGGCGCTGCCGCCTTCGTACGTGCCCGAACGGAACCTACTGCAACACCACCAGCAAGCAACAGCATGATCGGAGCAGCCAACCATAACAGGATATTGGCACCATCCGTGGTCGGCTTGAGCAAAATGTAATCGCCATAGCGATCAACGAGAAACTCAATCGCTTGCTGGTCGGTGTCTCCGGCGACCAAACGTTCGCGCAACAACAGGCGAAGATCGCGGGAAATTCCGGCGTTGGATTCATCAATGCTTTCGTTGCGGCACACAGGACAGCGTAGACCAGCGGACAAATCCCGCGCTCGGGTTTCGAGCGCGGGATCGTCTAACACTTCATCCGGCTGCACCGCTGCCAGCGGTGCGGCGAGCAAACATAATACAAAGGCGAGCCATTTCATTCTGCAGGCACCCCTTGCGGTTTCGCTTTTGCGGCACCCGCTGCCACGCGCAAACGTCGATCTGACAGCGAGATAAAACCACCAATGGCCATCAGGATTGCGCCGCCCCAAACCCAATTTGCAAAGGGTTTGATATAGGTGCGCGCCGCCCAGCCACCGCCTGTTTGCGGATCACCCAACACGACATAGACGTCACGCAAAATGCCATTGCGAATGCCGGCCTCTGTGGTGGGCATGCTCGCCACGGGATAGATACGTTTTTCGGGGTACAGATGCCCAACGTCGCGCCCATTGCGCAGGACGGTAAAATCAGCGCGTTCACCGTAGTAGTTCGGCCCGTTCAGAGGCCCGACTTCATTCAGGCGAATGGTATGGATACCAACGTCCCATTGATCGCCGATTTGGGCGACACGAATGTCCTCGGTTTCCCACGCAAGAAGTGCAGCAACGGCAAACACAGTTATGCCAAGGCCAGAGTGCGCTGTGAACTTGCCCCAGTCCGCCCGCGGCAGACGTGCAAGGCGACCCAACCGAGAGCCAATGTCGCCCCGCCCTGTACGCAGCCAGATATCCATAGTTGCGCCACCAACAACCCAAACGCCTAAGACGACGCCAATAGGCCCCATCGCTGTGCGCCCTGTTTGCATGGCAAAGGCCAAAGCACCGCAAGCAATTGCTAGAATGGCAACAGGAACCATGGATTTAACCGCACGCCCCAAAGAACCGCGTTTCCAAGCGAGAACCGCGCCGACTGGCAGGATGATCGCCAGCACCACCATGAACGGTGTGAATGCAGCGTTGAAGAATGGAGGACCAACAGAAACCTGTTCGGGCCGATCAAACAGCCCCATGGCATAGAACGGGTTCTGCACGAGCGCGCCGCCGAACTGCCACATGGATTTGCTGGACGCGAGTTCAATGAGCAAAGGCCAGATCGTGCCGACAAAGACCACGAAACACGACACCGCCAGCAAAACGTTGTTGGCAACCAATGCGGTTTCACGGCTGACGGTCGAAAACACGCCTTTGGCCTCCATCGCGCTGGCGCGAAGGGCGAACAACAGCAAACCACCACCGGTGAAAATTGCTAGGATCGCAAGAATAAACACACCGCGTTCGGGATCATTTGCAAAGGCATGAACCGAGGTCAAAACGCCTGATCGCACAATGAAAGTACCAAGCAAGGAGAACCCAAACGCCAGAATGGCCAGCAGGATTGTCCATGCTTTCAGGCTTTCTCGCTTTTCAACAACGATGGCCGAATGAAGCAAAGCAGCCGCCAAAAGCCAAGGCATAAAGCTCGCGTTTTCGACCGGATCCCAGAACCAAAAACCGCCCCAACCGAGTTCGTAGTAAGCCCACCAAGACCCAAGCGCGATGCCGATGGTTAGGAAAACCCAAGCAGCCAACGTCCAAGGACGCACCCATCGGCCCCAAGCCGCATCAACGCGACCTTCTAGCAGCGCGGCAATTGCAAAGGAAAACGCCATGCTTAGGCCCACATAGCCGAGGTACAAAAACGGCGGATGAAACGCGAGACCCGGATCCTGCAGCAACGGGTTCAGATCACGCCCGTCAAAGGGAGGAAACTCCAGCCGCTCAAACGGGTTTGAGGTGAACAGGATAAACCCATAGAACGCGACGCTAACCGCCGCCTGAACACCTAAGACACGCGCCTTCAAGCTGGGCGGGAGATTGCCGCCAAACAGGCTGGCACATGCACCAAACAATACGAGGATCAGCAGCCACAATAGCATCGACCCCTCGTGGTTCCCCCAAACGCCAGACACCTTATACAGCATCGGCTTGGCGGAATGGCTGTTTGACGCGACGAGTTCAACCGAGAAATCAGACACCACAAACGCATAGGTCAGCGCCGCAAAACTGAAACTAACCAGCCCAAGCTGCATAACCGACGCAGGGTCCGCCAAGGACATCCACCCACGCCAGCCCTTATGGGCCCCTATCAGTGGCACCACCATTTGTACGACCCCCACAAGGGCCGCAAGAATCAACGCGAAATGTCCGAGTTCAATAATCATGGGCGCAGTATAGACACAGCGCCCGTGCCCGCCAGTCAAACCATCGTGCGTCCGATGGACGAAACGTCACGGCTGGTTGGTCTCCCACGCGTCAAGTGCAGGGTTTTCATACGGCGTGGTTGCGGCCTCGATGGCCAGTGCTGACGGAGTTGCATCCGCCACCTGAGGCGTATTCGCGCGCAAGACATCCAACTGTTGGGTATTTGCAATCACCGTAGGTACTCGCGCTAGCGTCTGGGCTATAGAACGTTGAAAATCTTGGCTGTGTGCCTGATGACGAGCGCCAAAATAGAAACTAACGATAGCCCCCATAAGCCACCACAAAGGGTCCGGCACCAAAGATATCCCCTGCATCCGGCTGGCGAACCAAATCGGATCAACCATCGCAACGATGAACAATCCAATCGTGCCAAATGCCAACAACGGCCGCGGCAACCGATTTAACCCATCCATCAAACGATCAAACATCCCCACACGGCGCACCGTGAATTCCGACGCAAATTGCTGCATGGCCTGTTCTTTGACGGACGCATCACGTGCTGCACCGTTTTCGGCGTTCTCACGAAAAACTTCGGCGGTTTCGACAATCACGTTACGACCGTCCCCAAAGATGCCGGTAAAAACGCGTTCGATCAAACCCATAGCGCGGTCCTTTCGCGGTGCTGGGCGTCGCTCAGATGGTACCGAGGCGAGATGAATTCTTCGGCGCGGGTGATCCAACCGCCCTTCCCACCATCGCGACGGCGCGCATATTTACGGCTGGTTGGACGCGCATCCGCCAAGGCATAATAATAGTTCCGCCGTGCGATGCCGTATGCATCAACGAAATGATCGGGTGCAGCAGCCATGCCCTGCTGGGTCGCCGCGATGGTTTGCGGACCAATCACGCTATCCGCGCTCACTTGGATGCGCATGTCTTGCAGCAAGCGTTGCAATATCCGTACGGCGTTGGCACCCGCATTCACATACATATCAAACACCGTTGCGTGCAAAGGCGCTGGCAATTCGGCAATCCTTGGACGCTTAAAATAATGGTCCACAAAGATTGAAACGGCTTGATCTTGTCTTAACACGCGCACGTCATTTTCGGTCACAACACCGTCGCGATCCAGATCAAGGCCAAGCCTGCGCATTGTATGGATTGTAACGCCGTGGTTTGTGGCACCACCCGGATCATCAGGGTCATTCACATAACCACCTTCACGGGCAACGATATCTCTGGCGATCTGTTGAACGTCGTGCATGTCTTCTCCTCTGGATAAAGGAAAAGACTGCCGAGATTTGGTTAACCGCCGATGGCGACACCGCGCGTTGCGCGTGGGTTAGGTGTTGGTGTCCTCAACCTCAACAGTGTCGCAATAGTTCTGCTGTTCATGCATGTTTTCGACTTCGGCAGGCATGTAGGTCTCATCATGTTTTGCCAAAATTTCAACGGCTTGGAATGTACCATCAATGTAGTGCCCCTGACCGACCATGCCCTGACCTTCCTCAAACAGGCTTGGCAGGATACCGTCAAACGTGACCGGCACCGCTGAAAAACAGTCAGTCACAACAAACGACACTACGGTGCCTTCGCCGCGCACGATTGACCCAGATTGCACCATCCCGCCAATGCGGAACAATTCGGTCTCAATCGGCGGCGTTTCGACCACTTCTGTTGGTGATCGAAAGTATTGGAACGCGTCCTTAGGCATAAGTGCAAGAATAGCAAAGACACCGCCCAAGGCGACGAATGCCACCCCAATCACTTGTTTTCTGCGTGTTTTCTTAAGGTTCTTGAAGCCAGCCATGTGCCACCCCTACGGAAACAGCGGAGCCATCATCAGCCCCTCGGTCTCTGGTAGACCTAACATTAGATTTGCGTTCTGCAAGGCTTGCCCGCTTGAACCTTTTGTCAAGTTATCAAGGGCCGCGATGACAATTGCACGTCCTTCACGCCGATCCGCAACCACGCCAACGTGGCAGAAATTACTACCGCGGACATGGCGAATGCTTGGGTGTTCGCCAAACGGCAACATCTCAATGAACGGTTCATCAGAATAGGCACTTTCCAGCGTCTTATAAATGACTTGCGCATCACCCTTAACGTAAACAGTCGCCAGAATTCCGCGGTTTGCAGGGATTAGGTGGGGCGTAAACTGGACCTCAACGGGCCGCCCCGCCAATGCGGAAAACTCCTGATCGAACTCACCTAAATGGCGATGCGTGCCGCCAACGGCATAGGCATGTGCGCCCTCGGAAAGCTCAGCATGAAGAAGGTTTTCCTTTAAAGAACGCCCTGCGCCCGACACCGCACAAGCGAGATCCATGATAATTTCATCTAGATCGATCACCCCAGCCGAGATCAAAGGCCGCAAAGCAAACTGCCCTGTCGCAGCATTGCACCCTGTACCCGCAACTAAACGCGCACCCGCAATTTCATCGCGGTAGAATTCAGTGAGGCCATAGACGGCCTCTTTTTGCATCTCAATAGCGCTGTGTGCATTGCCGTACCATTTTTCATAGGCCGCCGGGTCACGCAGCCGGAAGTCCGCGCTCAGATCAACGATCTTTAATGTCTTAGGCAGCTTTGAGATCACCTCTTGGCTGGTCTTATGGGGCAACGCGCAAAACGCGAGGTCAATGCCATCAAAGTTCACATCATCAATCGTCGTAAGAACCGGCAAATCGAGATGACGTAGATGCGGAAACACCTGCGCCATGCTTTGCCCTGCTTTGGAATTCCCAGACAGTGCCGCGATTTCAATCGACGGGTGGCTGGCGATCAGCCGGACCAGTTCTGCGCCTGTGTAGCCAGACGCGCCAAGAATGGCGATTTTATAAGTCATTTTAGTATCCTTGCGCGACATTTTCGCGCTGTTGTCATTCACATAAGGGGAATTTAGGCCGCTTCAAATGTGATCTGTCGTCGCAGGAATTGTGTTGCGCGGTCGCTGACCCGTTTTGGGTCGCCAGAGGTCAGGAAACCGCCCGCTCCGCCGCCGATCATTTCAGGGCGACGGCTTAGGTAATCTGCAAGACTCTCGGCAACGAGATTGGCCTGTGAGAACACTTTCACATCCTCACCCAATGCCGCCTGAAACTGAGCCTGCATCAACGGATAATGGGTGCAACCAAGGATAGCGGCGTCTGGCGTTGGCATCTTGCGCTTCAACGCATCCACATGGCTGTTCACCAGTGCTTCTGCCAAAATCATGTCACCATCTTCAATAGCATCCACGACGCCACCGCAGGCCTGCGCTTCGACGTCCACACCGATTGCTCGGAATGCAAGTTCTCGCTGAAACGCCCGAGACGAAACCGTAGCCGGCGTTGCAAACAACGCTACATGTTTAACGTCGACCTCGCGCGGTGGGGAATTGTCCCCCCAAGACCGTTCGGTCAGCGCCTCGATCAAGGGAACAAACACACCGAGCACCCGTTTGTCGTCTGGAATCCAAGATTCCTGCATCCGCCGCAGCGCGGCCGCAGACGCGGTGTTACAGGCAAGAATAACAAGGTCGCATCCAGCATCAAACAACGCCTGTGTAGCCCGTGTTGTCAGGTCATAAATATCATCTGACGTGCGTACACCATAAGGTGCATGGGCGCTGTCGGCGTAATAAACGAATGGCACATCCGGAAGACGCTTCTGCACAGCGTCCAAAACGGTCAACCCACCGAGCCCACTATCGAAAATCCCAACGGCCATTACGACTTGTCCTTACGTTTATATTTCGCATCAAATTCATGCCCCAACGCATCCGTCGGTAAGGGCTTCGGTGACAGCTCATACGTCGCTTTGCGCAAGAAATCCATGCACGCTGTCGCGTCCGCTTTGTAGGGGTCCAAATCCGCCACTGGAATTGGTTTGCCGATCACAACACAGACATCGGAACCAACGCGCGCTTTGAATTCCCGTACCAGCAATCCCATGCGCAACGTCGTGTGCAAATGGCTCGCCAATTGAAACGCGCGACTGTTCGTGCCTTCAAAGAAAATTGGCACAACAACCGCATCACTTTTGGCAACCATCTTGGCCGTAAAGTTACGCCACTGCGGGTCCATCGGTTTGGAAAACGGTCGTGCAGAGGTGCTAACGGTGCCGCCCGGGAACACGCCCATTGCGCCGCCCTCGCCCAGATACCGGAGCGCCTCTTTGCGCGTTTCCAAGTTCAGTTTTGCGGCCTCTTTGGTTTCATCAAATGAGACAGGTAAAACAACCTGCGCCAAGTCCGGTGATTTACGAAACACTGAATTTGCAAGGATCTTGAAGTCGCCACCGCGGCGTTCCGACAAAATGCGGCCCAACGTCATACCATCCAGAATTCCATAAGGATGGTTGGCGACGACAATCAATGGCCCCGTCTCTGGGATATTCTCAAGCGATCCACCGACCACTTTAATGTTGATTTTATACCGGTCAGTCATCACGCGCCAAAAATCGGCGCCCTCAGCAACTTCGGTGTCATAACCACGCGCTTTGCGAATAAGGCGCAACCGCCCCGTGGCGTTTTCCATCACACGGATCACTGCCCGTCCGCGACGGGTCGCAGCAGAGCTGGCATAAGAAATATCACGGGCGATTTCGTTTCTGGGCATAGCATCCGTCGCAAATGTCTTAAGTCTAAGTAAGCGGTGTGCAAACAGAATTCCAGCGAAAGCTACTCAGCGGCAACTTTCGTTTTGGGTCCATGTAGGATTGCCAAAAGCTCTTCGCGTTTTTTGCCTGCCATGGCCGCATTATTGAGCTTAACAGGCCCAAATCCTCGTATATCAAGCGGCAGTTTTGCCAGTTCGATAGCAACATCCAATGTCTCGGGGCAAATAACGTCACGCAGCCCCACCATGTCGCGTTCGTATTCCTCTATAAGGGCGCGTTCCATGCGACGTTCAGCTGTATATCCAAAGACGTCCAACCTTGTTCCGCGCAAACGTTTCATGCGCGCCAAAACCGGGAAGAGTTTCGCCGCAAGTTGGGGGATCGCCATCTTGCGCGGCCGCCCGTTTGCGCCCCATCGAGAGAGCAAAGGGGGCGCAAGGTGGTGCGTTAGTCTCAGCTCACCATCAAATTCCGCCTCGGCCTTTGCGCGGGTATCCAGTAACAACCGAGCAACCTCATATTCGTCTTTGTAGGACAATAGATTATGATAACCGAGGGCGACGGCCTCCCGCAGGTCACCATCAAACGACGTGACAAGATCGCTGTAGCGAGACGCATAAGCTTCGTCTTGATAGTCAGTAAGGTGAGCAATGCGATACGCGATCTTTTCATCAAGGGTTTTGCGGGCGGCCACGTCGTTCGGAGTTAATACCGACGCGGCGGCGTCAGGATACAAGATCGCCCAACGACCATACTCAAAAGCTTGTAGGTTCTGGGGAACCGCTGTGCCGTTCAGCTCAATCGCGGCGCGGATCGCCTCGCCCGAAACGGGGATCGCCCCCGCTTGCCACGCTGCGCCAAACACCAACATGTTGGAATAGATCGCATCCCCCATCAGCGCTTTGGCCAGCTCAGTTGCATCAAGCATCTTAAGATGATCCTGCAGTCGCGCCTGCAACGCCAATTTTAGCCGATCCGCTGGCAGGCGAAACTCGGTATCACGGGTGAAATCACCTGTGATGATCTCGTGACTATTGACGACACCACGGGTCCGCCCAGTCGCCATCAGCCCAAGGGTTTTAGCCCCTGCCGAAACAACCAAATCACCACCAATCAAAGCATCGCATTCGCCTGTAGCAACACGAATGGCGTTAATGTCCTCGGCCTTGTTCGCCAGACGACAGTGGATATGTACCGCTCCACCCTTTTGGGCCAACCCCGCCATTTCCATCATACCCGCAGCCTTGCCATCAACATGCGCTGCCATAGCGAGTACCGCGCCAATAGTGACAACACCCGTTCCGCCGACACCGGTTATCACCACGTTATGTGTCCCGTTAATCGAGGCCAATTCGGGTGGAGGCATGTCAGGCAAATCGATCTGGGTCGTCGCCGTTTTTCTAAGGCTCGCTCCTTGAACGGTTACGAAAGACGGGCAGAACCCATTGACGCAAGAAAAGTCCTTATTGCAGGAACTTTGATCAATCGAACGCTTTCGGCCCAATTCGGTTTCAACTGGAACGATGGACACGCAATTGGACTGCACCCCGCAATCGCCGCAGCCTTCACAGACATCCGAATTGATGAAAACCCGTTTGTCAGGATCAGGGAAAGTGCCTCGTTTTCGACGGCGACGTTTCTCTGCGGCGCAGGTTTGCGCATAGACCAGCACCGATACACCATTTACTTTTCGCAACATATTCTGCGCTTTATCAAGGCGATCGCGGGTGTAAATCTTCACTTTTGCCGGAATTGTAGAAAGGTCGAGCCCCTCACTTGGATCGTGGACCAGCGCAACAACCGGAACCCCCATAGCCAAAACTTCGCGACAAATTTGCGCGGCACTCAAGTCTCCATCATTGTGTTGGCCACCCGTCATGGCGACTGCATCATTATAAAGGATTTTGTAGGTCATGTTGGTACCAGCCATCACCGCAAAGCGGATCGCCTGCACGCCTGAATGGTTGTAGGTACCGTCACCGATATTCTGGAACACATGATCCCGTTTGGAAAAAGGCGCCTCTCCGACCCAGTTCGCGCCCTCGCCGCCCATTTGGGTAAACCCGACGGTTTCGCGGTCCATCCACTGCACCATGTAGTGGCACCCGATACCTGCATACGCTCTGTCACCCTCGGGAATTTTGGTCGAGCTATTGTGCGGGCAGCCCGAACAGAAATAGGGCAAACGAGACGCGATTTCTGGTGCGTTGTCCGCGCGTTTAGCAGCGTCCAGTCTAGCTAGCCCTGTCTCAATCGCCTCTGATCCACAGCCCTCTTCGGTCAGGATCGGGCCGATCTTTTCGGCGATCCAAATCGGGTCCAGTGCATAGCGCGTCGGGAACAATTCGATCTGGCGACCATTCTCCCAAGTGTCGCCCTTGTGCCAACCATACACACGCCGATTTGTTCGATCATCAAACAGCGCCTCCTTGATCTGTGTCTCGATCAGTTTGCGTTTCTCTTCGACCACAACGATCAGGTCTAGATCAGCGGCCCATTCGTTGAAACTCTCAACGTCCAACGGCCAGACCTGCGCGACCTTATAAAGGGAAATGCCCAACCGTTTACCTTCGGCCTCATCAACACCCAACAAGGACATCGCATGCACCAGATCCAGCCAGTTTTTACCGGCAGCAACAAATCCGATCTTTGCGCCCTCTCGCGGCCATACCACCTTGTCGATGCGATTAGCGCGGGCAAAGGCCTGCGCGGCAAAGCGTTTGTAGTCGATTGCGCGGGCTTCTTGATCAACGGGGTTGTCAATCAGGCAAATATTTACCCCACCATCCGGCATTTCAAATTTGGGTTCGACAAAGCTCAACCGATGCGGGTCACCGTTCACAACGCTTGTGACCTCGATCGTGTCCTTCATTGTCTTCAGGCCAACCCAGTTGCCTGAAAACCGCGACAACGCGTAGGCATATAGCCCGCAATCCATGACCTCCTGAACGCCAGCGGGCGACACGATTGGCATATATGCCTCGATCATCGCTCCGTCAGATTGGTGCAAAGTGGTTGAGCTTTCGCCCGTATGATCATCCCCCATAGCCATCACGACACCACCATAGGGCGACGTGCCAGCCATATTTGCATGGCGCATCACATCACCGGATCGATCAACGCCGGGCCCCTTACCGTACCAAAGCCCGAACACGCCATCATGGGTCCCCTCACCGCGCAATTCGGCCTGCTGTGCCCCCCAAAGTGCGGTGGCAGCCAAATCCTCGTTCAAGCCGGGTTGAAACAAGATGTCAGCCGCAACGAGTTCACGATGCGCGCGTTCCATTTGCTGGTCGACCGCGCCGAGTGGCGAACCGCGATAGCCCGTCACATATCCGGCCGTGTTCAGACCTGCCTTTGAATCTCGTGCCTTTTGCATCAACATCAAGCGGACCAACGCCTGCGTACCGTTCAAAAGCACCTGCGTTTTGCTCAGATCAAAACGATCATTCAGACTTATTTCATGATGTGCCATCAAACGCCTCCCAACGTGATGCCGCCATAATGCCACGATAGGTCACGCTTTCTGACCTTTGAAAGCTATTTCTACCTGACATCACGAACTGAAACAGACATACTACCCCAGTAACAAGTACAAGAGTGTGAGCGTAAACCAATGCAGCAAGGATACCCGATGGACTGGGATAAGCTAAGAATATTTCACGCCGTTGCGGACGCTGGGTCGTTGACCCACGCGGGCGAGACTTTGCATTTGTCGCAATCCGCCGTGTCGCGGCAGATTCGCGCGCTGGAGGAATCGCTCTCAACAATCCTATTTCACCGTCACGCCCGCGGGCTGATCCTGACGGAACAAGGTGAGCTGCTGTTTGATGCGACCAAATCTATGTCGCATCGCTTAGAGGCCGCTAGCGCTCGGATCAAAGATAGCGCCGAAGAAGTGTTCGGTGAATTGAAAGTTACAACAACAACGGGCTTTGGCACACTGTGGCTCGCGCCCCGCCTGCCCGCGCTCTATGAAAAATACCCTGATCTGAATATCGATCTTATGCTGGAAGAACGCGTTCTGGATTTGCCCATGCGCGAGGCAGACGTTGCAATCCGGATGAAAGAACCATCGCAAGCCGACCTTATTCGCAAGAAACTGATGTCTGTGCGGATGCGTCTATACGCGTCGCAAGCCTACCTCGAAAAAGCCGGACCGATCGATAAGATCGAACAAATCGGCGGGCATCGCCTGATCTGTCAAAGCCCCAATGCGTTCCAAGTGTCTGCAGGTGCAACGCTTGTTCAGCATCTGTTGGCCTACGACAAACCAAACTTATTGCACGTTAACAACTACTTCGGTGTGTTACAGGCAGTCATTTCCGATCTTGGAATTGGCGTCATGCCCGATTACGTTATCGAAGATTTCCCAGACCTTGTTCGGGTTTTGCCGGATATCGAAAGCGGCGAAGTGCCGGTGTTTCTCGCCTATCCCGAAGAACTGCGGCAGTCCAAACGGATCATGGCGTTCCGCGATTTTGTGCAAGACGAGATTATCTCGCACCGCCGCAAAATCCGCGAAGCCGGTTCAATTATCGCCTAAAGGCTGCGCCCTAAACACCACAACAGAGTCGTGACCCTTGCGCCACACGCATAGCGGGTTTGCGCGAAATGTGGTGAATTGATCTTGATCGACTCACTGCTGCCAATTAATTAATCTCCTATAGGGCAGCGCTGCTGCTCTATACCTCCCTGTTGGACTTTGCCGGGCCTAGTGCCCGGCGTTTCTTTTTCTAGGGTCCCGTTTTTCTAATTCAGAATTGATGTGTCGGCTTGGTAAGACTTGCCAGTTATCCAACACCCATGTGCGATGCCCATGGTTTTGCGGCGTTTTCCCCTTCCCCGTTGCCCCTGACCGCCCCTTGGATTAAACGACGCCCAAGCCAGCACGGGGACCCACATGCAAGAACCAACCATCACGCCAGACCTGATCGCTTCTCACGGGCTCAGCCCAGACGAGTACGACCGCATTCTTGAGATCATCGGTCGCGAGCCGACGTTTACAGAACTGGGTATTTTCAGCGCGATGTGGAACGAGCACTGTTCTTACAAGTCCTCAAAAAAATGGCTGCGCACTCTGCCAACCGAAGGCCCACAGGTTGTTTGCGGCCCCGGTGAGAACGCCGGTATCGTCGACATCGGCGACGGCCAGTGTGTTGTTTTCAAGATGGAAAGCCACAACCACCCGTCCTACATTGAACCGTATCAAGGCGCTGCGACAGGCGTTGGCGGCATTCTGCGCGACGTATTTACAATGGGCGCGCGCCCGATTGCGGCGATGAACTCACTGTCATTCGGTGAACCTGATCACCACAAAACTCGCCAACTCGTACATGGTGTTGTTGAGGGTGTTGGTGGGTATGGCAACTGCTTTGGCGTTCCAACCGTCGGCGGCGAAGTGCGCTTCCACCCAGCGTATAACGGCAACTGCCTTGTGAACGCATTTGCTGCCGGTTTGGCTGACACAGACAAGATTTTCTATTCTGCGGCATCGGGCATCGGCATGCCCGTCGTCTACCTTGGCGCCAAAACAGGCCGTGACGGTGTTGGCGGTGCTACAATGGCATCCGCTGAATTTGACGACACAATCGAAGAAAAGCGCCCTACCGTCCAAGTTGGCGACCCTTTCACCGAAAAGCGCCTGATGGAAGCGACGTTGGAACTGATGGCAACAGGTGCTGTTATTTCCATTCAAGACATGGGCGCCGCTGGTCTGACCTGTTCTGCCGTTGAAATGGGCGACAAAGGTGGGCTTGGGGTCAAACTCAACCTCGAAGACGTGCCGCAGCGCGAAGAGAACATGACAGCTTATGAAATGATGCTGTCTGAGTCCCAAGAACGCATGTTGATGGTTCTGAAACCGGAACTTGAGGCCGAAGCCCGCGCTGTTTTCGTGAAGTGGGACCTAGATTTCGCGATTGTGGGCGAAACCATCGCCGAAGACCGCTTCTTGATCCTCCACAACGGCGAAGTGAAGGCGGATCTTCCGCTTGCCACGCTGTCCGGCTCGGCGCCAGAATATGACCGCCCATGGGTAGAAACACCTGCCGCCGAACCAATGTCTGACGTTCCGGGCATCGACCCAATCGACGGGCTGAAATCCTTGCTGGCCTCACCAAACTACGCAGGCAAACAGTGGGTTTATGAACAGTATGACAGCCAAGTGATGGCCGACACGGTCCGCACACCAGGCCTCGGCGCTGGTATTGTGCGCGTTCACGGCACAGATAAGGCGATTGCATTTACATCAGACGTGACCCCGCGCTACGTCAAGGCGAACCCAGAAATGGGCGGTGCTCAGGCGGTCGCAGAAGCCTACCGAAACCTGACAGCTGTTGGCGCTAAGCCATTGGCAACGACAGACAATATGAACTTCGGCAACCCCGAAAAGCCCGAGATCATGGGCCAGTTCGTTGGCGCAATCAAAGGCATTGGTGCTGCGTGTATTGCGCTGGATATGCCAATCGTGTCCGGCAACGTGTCTCTTTACAACGAAACCGATGGCACTGGCATTTTGCCGACTCCAACAATCGGCGCAGTCGGCCTTCTAAAGAGCGCAGATGACATCATCGCAGGCGTCGCGCGCGAAGGTCACGTTGCCCTGCTGATTGGTGAAACAGCGGGCCACCTTGGTCAGTCTGCCCTTCTCGCTGAAGCCTATAACCGCGAAGACGGCGATGCGCCGACGGTTGATCTGGCAGCCGAAAAGCTGCACGGCGACTTTATCCGCGATAATGCGGAATGGATCGATGCTTGCACGGATCTTGCTGACGGCGGCCTTGCGCTTGCAGCGTTTGAAATGGCCGAAGCGGCAGAAACGGGTGTGACACTAGACGCTGACGACACTCCGACCCTGTTTGGCGAAGACCAAGCGCGTTACCTGATCGCCTGTAACTTCGACAAAGCCGAGGCACTGATGATCGCGGCTGGTAAGGCGGGCGTGCCGATTCAAACGGTTGGTAAATTCGGTGGCGACCAGGTGACATTCGGTGCCACATCCGCGCCGTTGGCCGATCTTGCAACACAGTTCCGCGCGACTTTTGCGGACACGTTTGCGTAAGTCGGCCCCAACGGGCTTGTCGCAGGCACGCCCTGTGCCTACATTTAAGTAAGAGATACAGGACAAACCAATGGCGATCACAGCACCAGAAATCGAAACGCTCCTGCGGGACGCCTTTCCAGACGCAGCAATCACCGTGCAAGGTGACGATGGCGCGCACTTCGCCGCCGAAGTCATCGACGCGAGCTTTGCCGGCAAGAACCGCGTGCAACAACAGCGCGCCGTTTACGCAGCCCTTAAAGGCAAGATGGACGGCAGCAACGGCGATTTGCACGCATTGGCCCTGACAACAAAGGCGCCTGAGTGATGCTCGGCTGGATCACATTTGCGGGCATCGTGCTCGTGATAGGGATCCTTGCGGATGATTGGCTGGCCAACCGCCACCGTCGCCCACTCAGCCACATGAAACCCGACCCGAAATCACTAAAAGGTGTCACTGGGATGCAAGAACTCGACATGACTCGTGCGCAACAACGCATTGTTCGCAAGGATATAAGGACTAAGAAATGACCGCTGAAACACAGATCAAAGATACCGTCACCAACAACGACGTTGTGCTTTTCATGAAAGGTACAAAATCCATGCCGCAGTGCGGGTTCTCATCCCGCGTCGCTGGTGTGTTGAACTTCATGGGCGTTGAATTTGAAGATGTGAACGTGCTGGCTGATGAAACCCTGCGCCAAGGCATCAAGGATTTTTCCGATTGGCCGACAATTCCACAGCTTTACGTCAAAGGCGAATTCGTTGGCGGCTGCGACATTATCACAGAGATGACGTTGTCCGGTGAGTTGGACACATTGTTCAGCGAAAACGGTGTGACGTACGATCAAGATGCTGCAGACAAAATCCGCGAAGCGAACGCCTAAAGAAAAAGGGCAATGCGCCACCAAAGCCACGCGTTGCCCCTTTTTGTATTAACCTGCCGAAGCTTTCGCTTCGATTTC
The DNA here is from genome assembly GCF_021532625.1 of Octadecabacter algicola. Lineage (GTDB taxonomy): Bacteria > Pseudomonadota > Alphaproteobacteria > Rhodobacterales > Rhodobacteraceae > Octadecabacter > Octadecabacter algicola. The sequence goes on along the minus strand of NZ_JAKGAR010000001.1, from coordinate 429,952 downwards.
TTGCGCAAGATATTCAGCCTGACGCGCAATTTCCGTCATGCTTTCAATAGTTTCCGCTGGAACTACAGGCACTTCAACACGTTCAGTGGCCGTACTTTTGCTTTCGAGCTGCGCCTGAGCTTGCGCCAGTTTACCTTCGGCTTCGCGCACTTTGTCTTCCAAACCCGCAGTGCGGTCCGCCAACAAAAGACCTGCCATCAAAAGCATGCGGCTTTCGGGCATACGTCCAATCTGTGTGGACAAGGATGACGCTTCGACGTCCAGCATCGCAGCGGCTGTCAACAGGAACTGTTCTTCGCCCTCCTGACATGCGACTTCGAAATTACGGCCCCCGATAGTGATCTCAACCTGTGGCATCGCTGGCCTCCTTTTCAATAATCGGTGTCAGCTCTTCTAAGATCGAATCCATTTCGGCGGCGTCGGCGGAGCGGGTTGCGCGCAGGGCCTCAAGTTCGGCCAGCATAGCTTTGTTAACCAAGTGCGGTTCACTAACCCCTTCGGTGAGGGCTTCGCGGAGTTGGCTGTTGATGTCACGCAGTTCAGCGTTCACATGACGCAAGCGCTGCAATTCACGATCCATCCGCGCGGAACGGGACCGCCCAGCGTCAACGTTGCTTTCGAGCTCCGCAAGTTTGCCGTCTTGGCGTTCTTTCAGTAGCTTCACGCGCTCTTCGAGCTGCGCATTCGCTGTTTTCTCATCATCCAGCATCGCGGTGAGTTCAACGACACGTTCGTTCGCCGCGGCGTCGGGCGCGGGAGCTTCGGGGGCCGCTGAAGGGGCTTCTAGGCCTTCGACACCTTGCTTGATCCGATCCAGCGCCGCTGAAATACGGGTTTCGAGTTGGGAAAGTTCGCTCATTTGCCTGTCCTTTCCGGTCGCCGCATGTACCGTCAGAACACACCAAACAACCGCTGCATATGGGCTTCATTCACGAATCGCGCCCAGTTAAACAAAGACTAAGCCATGCAACCCTTGGCAGCAAACGATGAAAGTTGTTCGTTATCATGACCCTACGGCGCAGCATTCATGCGGCGTCTGTGTCGCCTTGATCTTGAGGGCCGCCCTGATATGAGGCTTACAAAGCCAATATCAGCAGCATCAAGGACCGCCATCATGGACATCCAAGCCCTTCGCACCGCCCACCCCGAGCACTGGATGCGCGCCGCCGCGATCCGTACTCTTACATTGGACGCCGTTGCGGCCGCCAATTCCGGCCACTCTGGCATGCCGATGGGCATGGCCGACGTCGCGACAGTGTTGTTCCAAAACCACCTTCGTTTTGACCCCAAAGCGCCCAACTGGGCGGATCGTGACCGGTTCATCCTGTCCGCAGGCCACGGGTCAATGCTGTTGTATTCCCTGTTGCACCTCACAGGTTACGAACAAGCCAGCCTTCAACAGCTTAAGGACTTCCGCCAATGGGGCGCACGCACTGCGGGCCACCCGGAATACGGCCACATGGAAGGCATTGAGACCACAACAGGTCCGCTTGGTCAGGGGATTGCGAACTCAGTCGGCTTTGCAATTGCAGAAGAAATCCTGCGCGCGCGCTTCGGCAAGAACGTTATCAACCACCACACCTATGTCATCGCAGGCGACGGCTGCCTGATGGAAGGCGTCAGCCAAGAAGCCATCGGCCTTGCTGGTATGCAGAAGCTCGGCCATCTGATCTGTTTCTTTGACAACAACAACATCACAATCGACGGCACCGTTGATATGGCTGACATCACGGATCAGAGCGCACGTTTCGTTGCATCCGGTTGGCATGTGCTGGAAATCGACGGTCATGACCCTGTTGCGATCGACGAAGCGATCGTTGCTGCCAAGGCTGACCCTCGCCCGTCCATGATCTCCTGCAAGACCCACATCGCATTGGGCCACGCAGCGCAGGACACATCCAAAGGTCACGGCGCATTGACGGATGCCGAGCAGATGGCAGCCGCTAAAGCAGCCTATGGCTGGAACTACGGCCCATTCGAAATCCCTGCCGACGTTAAATCCCAATGGGAAGCCATGGGCACGCGTGGCGGGGAAGCCCGTGCTGAATGGGAAGCCAAATTCGCTAAGTTGAGCAAGGCGAAACAGGATGAATTCAACCGCGCCTTCGCGCTTGAAGCCCCAAAGAAATTGTCAGCAACGATCAAAGCGTTCAAAAAGCAAGCCTCTGAGGCTGGCAAGAAGGCCGCAACGCGCTCCAGCTCTGAAAGCGTACTGGAAGTGGTCAATCCGATCATGCAAGAAACTGTAGGCGGGTCTGCTGACCTAACAGGATCCAACAACACCAAAACTGCCGACATGGGCGTCTTTACACCAGACAACCGCGAAGGCCGCTACATCCACTACGGCGTCCGTGAACACGGTATGGCCGCAGCGATGAACGGTATGGTTCTGCACGGCGGTGTCCGCCCCTACGGCGGGACATTTATGTGTTTCACGGATTACGCCCGTGGTGCCATGCGCCTCTCGGCTTTGATGAACGTGCCAACGGTTTACGTAATGACCCACGACAGCATCGGTCTTGGCGAAGACGGCCCAACACACCAGCCTGTCGAACACCTTGCCATGCTGCGCGCGACGCCGAACACCAATACGTTCCGTCCAGCCGACAGTGTTGAAGTTGCGGAAGCTTGGGAACTTGCTTTGACATCCAAGACAACGCCGTCCGTTTTGTGCCTGTCCCGCCAGGGGCTGCCGGTTGTTCGTACTGAACACAAAACCAAGAACATGACCGCACAAGGGGCCTATGTTCTGGCAGATGCTGAAAACGGCAAACGCCAAGCGATCCTGATGGCCACAGGCTCCGAGGTGGCTGTTGCTATGGCAGCCCGTGAAATCCTTGAGGCCGAAGGCATCGGGACACGTGTTGTGTCTATGCCATGTTGGGAACTTTTCGAAGCCCAAGACGAAAGCATCCGTAAGCGCGTGCTTCCAGGTGGTCCAGTTCGCGTTGCAATCGAAGCAGGTGTCCGCCTTGGTTGGGACAAATGGTTGCTCGGTGAACGTGGCCGTGAAGCCAAAGCAGGCTTTATTGGCATGGACAGCTTCGGTGCGTCCGCCCCTGCCCCTGAACTGTTCGAAAAGTTCGGCATCACACCAGAAGCCACCGCACAAAAAGTGCGCGACCTTCTCGGCTAAACAACTGGCGGGCCACAATTCTGGGCGACGCTCGGGATTGTGGCACGTTTTAAGTATGTCAGTATGGCGCAAAGATTAGGACCCGATATGATCCGAACCGCAGCCATACTCACCTTCACTCTCTCTGCCTGCGCCCCACAAGTGGGCCTGAACTCCCGTCAGGTGTCTCCATTAGGGCTCATGCCTGGGGATGAGGGATTTAGTGTCGTAGCGGCTGACGCGCCTTCTGGAATTGTTGTGGATCAGTTCGCGATTGGCGTCCTGAACGAATTGCAAACCATCTCTATCGCCGAAAAACGCGAGTATTGCGGCTACATCTGGCTGGACCAGTTCGGCCAGTTGAAAGCGACCGTTCCCGTCGCTGGAACGCGTACTGGCTGCGAAATGCCCGAACCCCAAATTGGCACCGGCATCCTAGCCAGCTATCACACCCACGGCGGTTATTCTCCGCGCCTGAGGGGCGAGATACCGTCTGGTATCGATCTGCAGGGAGATTTCAACTACGGCATAAACGGCTATGTCTCAACGCCAGGTGGGCGTGTTTGGCTGAATGATCATGCCACCCGCAGCACCCGCCAGCTGTGCGGACGTTCCTGCGTCATTTCTGACCCCGGATACGATGACCGCTATGATGCCGATATCCAGCAGTCCTATTCGCAGTCTCAGGTGTACTGAACCAGGCGCCGTTTAATGCGCCGTTTCGCCACCGCCAAACAGCGGGGCAATCACGCGGGTCACGATCGGGATAAGCAACAGCCCAACCGCAAGCCCCAACACACCATCGGCAAAGGCCGTCACAGCCCAGTTCCCAAAGCCGCTATCGCCAGCAACCGTGTGCGACATATCTTTGATAAAGCCATATGGTTGCTCCCAGCCCAAAAATGCCCCGTCATGAAGCCCATGGACAAGGATCGACCCGCCAACCCACAGCATAGCCGCCGTGCCAACAATAGACAGCACCGTCAACAATTTTGGCATGCCATGTACAAGACCACGTCCCAAGCCACGGCCGAACCCCGTCTTACCATTCATCGCGAACCACGCGCCAACGTCATCCATCTTCACAATCAACGCGACCGTGCCATAGACGACAATCGTGATCGCAATTGCCACTGCGGCCAAGGTTGCCCCCTGCAACCACAATCCCGCATCAGGGAATTCATCAACAATACCATTCAACGAAATGGTCATGATCTCTGCAGACAGAATAAAATCTGTCTTGATTGCCCCTTTGACGCGCTTCTCTTCCAGATGCGCCGGATCGCCAACGTCCATATCAGCTTCTACGTGGGCATCCCCATGAGGCACCAACACGTGATAGATTTTCTCGGCCCCTTCAAAACACAGATACAAACCACCCAGCATCAACAACGGGATCAACAGCACCGGCGCAAAGGCATTTAGCAGCATCGCCACCGGTAGCAGGATCACCAGCTTACTAAAGAATGACGCACGCGCGATTTTCCAGATGATCGGCAGTTCGCGTTTCGGATCCAGCCCCGTCACGTATTTCGGCGTGACCGCAGCATCGTCAATAATGACGCCAGCTGCCTTGGTCCCTGCTTTGGCTGCCATGCCTGCGACGTCATCAATACTCGTCGCTGCAATCCGCGTCAGCGCCGCAACATCATCTAACAGGGCAATCAAACCGCTCATCTTTAAGTCTCCAACTGGTGTTGCGCCAAATTAGCCATCACAGCGCGGGCCGCAAGGCCTGACGTGGGTACAGCCGTGTTTGATCGTGCGCTGATTCTTTACGGCGGTAAGAATGCTGCAATTGCTCCAACGGTTAGCGCAAACGTCGCTAGACCGTCCAAAAGTGTTAGCGCAAACCTGTCGCGGGACGGCACGGTTAACGCTAACATACTGAAACATCATCATATTTTACTTGGTCACAGAACAGCATCCCCCTAGAACAAGGCAAATCGAAAACCTGAGGGAACTCACACATGACCGTCACTGTAGGTATCAACGGATTTGGCCGAATTGGCCGCTGCACGCTTTCTCACATCGCTGAAAGCGCGCGTAACGACATTCAAGTCGTCAAGATCAACGCGACAGGTCCCGTCGAAACCAATGCGCACCTGCTGCGTTATGACAGTGTTCACGGTCGCTTTCCGGGTGAGATCACGGTCAATGACGGCAAGCTCGACCTTGGGCGTGGCCCGATCGACATGATGTCGACATACGATCCTAACGAATTGGATTGGGATGGCTGCGATGTGGTTCTAGAATGCACGGGCCAGTTTAACGACGGTGAAAAATCCAAAGTGCACCTCGAACGCGGAGCGGGCAAGGTACTGATCTCTGCCCCTGCAACGAACGTCGATAAAACCATCGTTTACGGCGTGAACCACCGCGATCTGGAAAAGCAGGACCGCATGGTGTCCAACGGCTCCTGCACGACAAACTGTCTCGCGCCGCTGGTCAAAGTGTTGAACGAGTCAATCGGCATTGATCGCGGTTTGATGACGACAATTCACAGCTACACAGGCGACCAGCCAACCTTGGACCGCCGCCACAGCGATCTGTACCGCGCACGAGCTGCGGCGATGGCAATGATCCCGACATCCACAGGCGCGGCGAAAGCCCTGTCTTTGGTGCTACCGGAAATGGCTGGCAAACTGGACGGCACAGCGATGCGGGTCCCGACCCCGAACGTGTCTTGCGTTGACCTGACATTTGAAGCGGCCAAAGACGTGACTGTTGCAGACGTTAACGAAGTCGTCGCAGAAGCCTGTTCCGGTCACATGGGCATGGTGATGTCTTACGATCCAGAACCCAAAGTTTCGATCGACTTCAACCACACGCCGCACTCCTCGATCTTTGCGCCTGATCAGACCAAAGTCATCGGCGGGCGCACCGTGCGGGTGCTGGCATGGTATGACAACGAATGGGGTTTCTCTGTGCGTATGGCTGATGTTGCCGCCCATATGGGTCGTTTGAACTAGGTCAAACTCTCGCCCAAATGCGGTGCTACTGCCTGTATGACAGGAGCCTGTAGATGCCGGACGCAAACAACTATTCGGACTTTCAGATCGCTGCACAGGAACGGCGTCAAGCATGGCGCCTGAGATATAGCCTGCTGCGCACTGCTCTAGGGTATGCCGCGGTTTTCTTTTCCCTCTACAACGCTTTCTTCGTGGAGGATCGGGCGACAGGTATGACTTTGGCCGTCTTCTTCGGCATTGTTGGTATGGCCATTTTGGCCGGGTACACACCTCGGCTTCTGGCCCGCGTCGAAACAGCGCCCTATGTCCCGATCGCCGTAGCGCCGTCCGGCGCTGCCAAAGCCCACACATTGGACGCCGCCTATAAAAGTGGCAACGTCCAAAGCCCCCGTTTGGCCGACTTGGATCGCAAACTGGAAATCCTGTTCATAATCAGAATGCTGGGCCTGATCGGCATGCTGATAATCATCGTCAGCTGGACCCTAATAGATCAGAAACGAGCAAAAGCAGCACATTTCGAGCGGTTCGGCACCTACGAAGGCGTCTCGATTAACGTTGCCCTCGACGGCACCGAAACGGTCACCATCGACCCCAATGCAAATCGACTATCGGTACGCACTCGGTACGAGCAACCACCACACACCGATCCCACGCCCGCCACTGAACAGGCAGCCCCAGCCACCACCATCGAGGAGCTCGATACGGCCCCTCCGGTCAATCGCACTCCAATCATCCCTCCAAACCCGCCTCTGCCGTCCTACTGGCCCACAATCACACCGGGCTATTCGGCAAAGATTTATTACCGCACACCGTCGGGAGCCTTGGAACTGATCGAAATACGCCTTCAATATCCAGACGGAAAGCTGTACGCAGTCGGACCATGACCACTAAACTCTCGATCATCCTTATCCTGCTTATCGTAGGCTTTTTTGTACTGGATCATTATGTCCTGCATCTAGACGCTGGGGTATTTCTTGCCAAAAAAGGTATAGAGCTGATCAACTATCTCGCGATCTGGCGCTAAAACGCCTCCATGGGTTGACCTTCCCGCGATTTTGGGGATGTTAGCGCCAACAGTGGCTGCATTCCGACGCCACGTTTCGCTGACCAAACTGTGGAGGCTCCCATGACCGTAAAAGTAGCAATTAACGGCTTTGGCCGCATCGGCCGCAACGTATTGCGCGCAATTATCGAATCCGGCCGTACTGACATCGAAGTAATCGCCATCAACGATCTTGGACCTGTAGAAACAAACGCACACCTGTTGCGATTTGACTCTGTTCATGGCCGTTTCCCAGCGACCGTTACAACCACAGAAGACACCATCGACGTTGGCCGTGGCCCAATGCGCGTAACTGCATTGCGTAACCCTGCTGACTTGCCATGGGGCGATGTTGATATCGTGCTCGAATGCACCGGCATCTTCACAAGCAAAGAAGCCTGCCAGGCGCACCTTGAGAACGGTTCCTCCCGCGTTCTGATTTCTGCGCCAGGTAAAGATGCCGACAAAACAATCGTGTTCGGCGTCAACGATCACCTTCTAACGGCCGACGACATCGTTGTTTCTAATGCATCTTGCACAACGAACTGTCTGTCCCCTGTTGCGAAAGTCCTCAACGATGCAATCGGCATCAACAAAGGCTTTATGACAACAATCCACAGCTATACAGGTGACCAACCGACACTGGATACAATGCACAAAGACCTCTACCGCGCGCGCGCTGCGGCTTTGTCCATGATCCCGACAAGCACAGGCGCCGCAAAGGCTGTAGGTCTTGTTCTTCCGGAACTGAACGGAAAGCTGGACGGTGTTTCGATCCGCGTTCCAACACCAAACGTCTCCGTTGTTGATCTGACGTTTGAGGCGTCACGCGACACGACAGTTGAAGAAGTCAACGCTGCGATCCGCACAGCGGCTGATGGCCCATTGAAAGGCGTTTTGGATTACACGGACCTTCCAATGGTCAGCTGTGACTTCAACCACGATCCAGCGTCCTCCATCTTCCACATGGACCAGACGAAGGTTCTCGAAGGCAACATGGTACGTATCCTGACGTGGTATGACAACGAGTGGGGCTTCTCCAACCGGATGAGCGATACAGCTGTTGCAATGGGCAAATTGATCTAAGATCGACCCTCAATTAATTCCTTAAAAGGCCTCCCGATCGGGAGGCCTTTTTTGTTTCGCTGTTCGTTCGCGATCTCCCGAAATTCAGAATCATTTAATTTCAATGCGTTACCACACACCCATGCGCTCAGCGCATAACGGGCTTTGAAATTATAGCGCTACCGCTGCAGCGCAGCATCTCTATGTTGAATGGCAAGACAACAAACAAACCGAACCAAGGAGATAGACATGACATTGATGAACACACTCCGTGACCGCCTCGCAAAACGTGCAGCTTACAACCGGACACGTGACGCAATCGCACATCTGCCAACAGAATTTGCGATTGAAGATCTCGGGATTTTCCCATCCGACGCTGACAAGATCGCAACGCGCGCAGTCTACGGCTAAGCCAACATTCGGCTTAACAGACATTCAACGCCCCGCCCGTCAATCGGTGGGGCGTTTTCGATTCAAGACGGTTTTTGCAGCCGTTCTTTGAGGGCCGTATTGACAGCAGGTGTCACAAACTTGCTGACATCCCCGTCAAGACGCGCAATTTCTTTCACCAGCTTGCTGGCGATCGCCTGATGTTGGGCATCCGCCATCAAGAACACAGTTTCCACACTGGCATCTAACTGGCGGTTCATGCCAACCATTTGATATTCATACTCAAAGTCCGCCACAGCCCGAAGGCCACGGACGATAATGGACGCACCCACGTCTTTAGCGCAATCAATCAACAGATTTTCAAACGGATGGGCGACGATCTCGCAGCCTGTCTTGGCGGATAACGCGGTGCATTCCGCCTCAATCATCGCAACACGTTCTTCCAACGAAAACATCGGCCCTTTGTCGCGGTTGATCGCGACGCCAATAACCAGCTTATCCACCAGCGAACAAGCACGCTGAATAATGTCTAAATGCCCAAGTGTTACGGGATCAAACGTCCCTGGATAAAGACCGATGCGCATAGATGTTCCCCAAAAAGCCAATGCGAGGTGTCTTTCCTCGCCTCCCAGTGTTGGCAGGCGTTCTAGTGGCCCATGACCATGCCTTCAAGGGCATCTCTTTCCATCGCCAATTCGGCAAGCCGCGCTTTGACCGCATCGCCGATCGAAACCAATCCGACAAGTTTCCCGTCGTCCAAAACTGGCATGTGGCGGAACCGCCCTTCGGTCATGCTTTCAAGGACCGACAACGAGGTGTCAGACGGACCACATGTCACCAGTTTCTTGGTCATCATGTCCCCGACCGTCCCCGTAAGGCAGGACGTCCCCGACGTACCCAAATTGCGCACGATATCGCGTTCCGACAAGATACCTGCTGCCGTGGCGCCGCCATCGTCACTCACCACAATCGTACCAATCCTCTTGGTTGACATGACTTCAGCGGCTTCACCAACTGATGCGTCTGACGTCAAAGTCAACACGCCGTCTTGCGCTTTGGACTTGAGGATTTGGGATACAAGCATGGCAGATTCCTTATGTTTTCTCTGCCACTAGCCTACGCCCTTGGCCCCCGTGCCTGTCAAGAAGGCAAACGGCAAAACAATTAGTCATTTTCAAAAGCTCTTTGAGAAACCTACACAAAGGCGATATTTACAAAAACCTTTCCAGGAGAAGCATTTGATCGTTAGAATTACTTAACGATAAATGACTGGGCGTTTATTGGTTGGGGTGAACGACGTTATGCCGGTTGACTATACATTTCTATCCAATCCATCTTTGGCGGTCATTTATTATCATGGCCACATAACAGCCGACGAGCTCATTTCTGCAGCCACTCGTTTTGCAAAAGAGCCATCCGTCGAACCTGGCATGACACATTTTTTCGATTTCAGCCGGGTCAGCAGTTACGATATTGATTATCCCAAGTACCTCGCGTTCATGGCTCAGTTGGCGGATATTTACCCGCAAAATATTGGTGAACAATTATTTGTATTCTACGCACCTGAAGGGCCCGCCGCTGAAATGGCAGAAATGGCCCGAAGGCCATGGGAATGGTCAAAGACGACAATCATTCGCACGGCTTTTACGCTTGATAACGCATTGCATATTCTAGGCGGACGGAGAGAAGATCTTATCGAGCTGGTCGACAGCCTATCCGAGAACACCGCTGCACGGTCCGAATAATCATTGCCCGCTACTGACTAGAATACGTCAAACGCGTGCATTTTCTTAAATCCAGACCACCATATCGTAATGGGCCAATACTCGCCTGCTTCACGCGAGTGTGACACGGTTTGGATTGATCCAACCCTGTTCGTGTGACAGCACAGGTACAAACGAATGGAGCAAAGCATGCAGACGAAACGTAGCTTTTTGATTGGTGGGGCGGCCGCATTGGCGACCCCGACCCTTTTGACGGCCCCCTCCGTCTTGGCGGCCCAAGATGCACCACAGCGCAACGCGTCCTCTTTTGTCACGCAGGAATGGCAGGACCATTTTAGCGCGCTCGGGAATGGCGCGATCCTTGCGGACATAGCCAGCCGCGCTCTGCACTACTGGGCAGCAGACGGCACTTATCGGTTGTACCCATCGTCCGTACCCATGTCCGAAGAACTCACACGACGTGGCTATTCGCAGATTGTACGCAAACGGGTCGGCCCAAGCTGGACCCCAACTGCATCCATGCGCGAACGAGATCCAGACCTACCACAAAGCATTGAAGGTGGCGTGCCGGGCAATCCACTTGGGACCCACGCGATGTACCTCGATTGGCCCGCCTATTTGATCCACGGCACCCATGACACTCGCAAAATTGGACGCCAAAGCTCATCAGGTTGTATCGGGCTTTATAACGAACACATCGCAGAGCTGTTTTCAGTCGTTGAAGTGGGCACGCAAGTCCGACTTCTGTAACTAGCCTCTAATGACTAACGCCGCGCCCAAATGGCCGCGGCGTTTCTCTTTCAACCTCTGTCTTACCGCGACAGTGCCTGCAGCTCTGGGTCAAACAACCACGCTTCGATAGTGGGCCATCAGCCCATCGCAACTCCATCGATATAGTCTTCGTGCGTCAGCCCCGCAGCGGCCGAATACGCCTGACACATCAAGGCATTCTTTCCGCCCTGGATAACGCCTCCGGCACATCCCGGATTGAAGGCCCATGATAGATGTCAGATCTGGGAAATAATACACATTGTCGCGGCCCTAGCTTTGGAATTGCGTTTTCTGGGAACGGGCTTCACTCTATCCTTCAGGGAGGCACAATGGCGGAACCAGATTTCACAATCGGGATCGAAGAAGAATATCTTCTGGTCGACATTGAATCGCGCACGCTGGCGACCGTACCAGACGCGATGATGGCCGAATGCCAAACCAAACTGGGTCGCCAAGTCAGCCCCGAGTTCCTGAAATGCCAGATCGAAGTCGGTACCGGCGTGTGCAAGACCGCCGCCGACGCGTTCGAAGACCTTGCACATCTGCGGCGTACCATTCGCGACTGTGCTGCGACGTATGGTTTGACCCCCATCGCAGCATCTTGTCATCCGTCCGCGGATTGGAAAGAACAGCACCACACCGACAAAGACCGCTACAATCAGCTTCATGACGATCTGGGCGGCGTCGGGCGACGTATGTTGATCTGCGGGATGCATGTGCACGTTGGATTGGACGATAACGCCTTACGCGCTGACCTGATGGGGCAACTAACCTATTTCCTGCCACATCTTCTTGCGTTGTCGGTCTCCTCGCCGTTTTGGCAAGGTGACGATACGGGTCTCGCGTCATATCGGTTGTCAATATTTGACAACCTACCCCGAACTGGCCTTCCGCCTACCCTAGACAGCTGGGACGAATACCAACGATCTGTTCAGGCCTTGGTGGATGTAGGCGTGATTGAGGACAGCTCGAAAATCTGGTGGGACTTACGACCCTCAGCCAGCTTTCCGACATTGGAGACCCGTATTTGCGACGTTTCCCCCCGCCTCAGCCACGCGGTCGGGATTGCTGCATTGGTGCAATGTCTATGCCGGATGTTGTGGCGATTGCGTGTGAAAAACCAACGTTGGCGGCGCTATGACACTTTTCTGGTCCGTGAAAACCGTTGGCGTGCACAGCGCTATGGAACCACCAAAGGTTTGATAGACTTTGGCCGCGGCGAAATTGTTCCTTACGCGGAATTGTTCAACGAACTTATGGACTTGGTTGAACAGGACGCCGACGCGTTACACTGCACGCGTGAATTGGACGGGTTGCGGACCATCCTATCTGACGGCACAAGTAGCGAACGCCAACGCGCCGTATTTCACGCAACGCAAGGCGACACCGCGACCAAAACAAACACCATCGTCGATCATCTTATCGCCGAATATAGCATGGATATTTGAACCTTGGACGACATCCACATCCGTACCGAAGGCCGCGCAGGCCGTATCACCTTGACCCGCCCTGATGCGTTGAACGCGCTCACTTGGGACATGAGCCTTGCCATTGAAGCCGCTATCGATGTTTGGGCTGATGACGATGCTATCGAACTTGTTGTGATTGATGCGCTTGGCGACAAAGCCTTTTGCGCGGGGGGCGACATCCAAGACCTATATGACAACGGAACCCGTAAGAATTACAGCTACGGTGAAAGGTTCTGGCGTGACGAATACCGGATGAACGCCAAGCTGTTCAATTTCCCAAAACCCGTCGTCACCTTCATGCAGGGCTTTACCATGGGCGGCGGCGTCGGTGTCGGTTGTCATGGGTCCCACCGTATCGTGTGTGAGAATAGTCAAATCGCCATGCCAGAAGTGTCCATCGGTCTGGTCCCTGATGTCGGGGGATCACTGATCCTTGCCCGCGCACCGGGGCGTCTGGGGGAATACATTGGATTGACGGCGGACAGATTGGACGCTGGGGACGCGATCTACACCGGGTTTGCGGACTACTATGTCCCCCGCGAGTATTGGGACTCCTTGATCCTTAACCTTTGCAAAACAGGCGATTGGACGGCTGTTGATGCCCTCGCCAAACCCCACCCTGAAAGCCGTCTTAAAGGGTGGCAAACAGACATCGACGCTGTCTTTGGCGGCGAAACCATGGGCGACATATGGCGCGCCATGCCAGACGCTCCCCACGAAGCAATCGCCCACGGAAAGAAACTGATGCAGCGGCATTCACCGCTTTCGCTGTGCGCAACTGTGGCTTTGATTCATAAAGTGCGCTTGGCAGACACCATCGAAGCCGCCCTAGATCATGAATTCCGGTTCACATCACGCGGTATGGAACACAGCGACTTCCTTGAGGGCATACGCGCTGCGATTATCGACAAAGACCGTACACCGAAATGGCGTCACGAGGATTGGTCGGCCGTCAGCGGCGCGGACGTTCTCGCCATGAGCTACCCCACAAAACCACCACTGGATTTAACTGGAGCCCAAAAATGAAAATAACCTTTATCGGCCTAGGAAACATGGGTGCCCCAATGGCGCGTTGTTTGATCGCCGCTGGCCATTCCGTCACGGGCTTTGATACCATGGCTGCGCCCGATGACATCACCTGTGCACCAACAGTCGCAGCCGCTGTAGATGGAGCAGAGGTGGTAATTACCATGCTGCCAAACGGTGACATTTTGCGTTCTGTCGCTGAAGACATTCACCCCGCCATGACCAAGGGCGCACTCCATCTGGACTGCTCTACTGTTGATGTCCAATCCGCCCGAGATGTCGCTGCATCCGCTGAAAAAACAGGGCTTTTGTCCGTTGATGCGCCTGTTTCTGGTGGCATCGGCGGAGCAACGAACGGCACACTAACATTTATGGCGGGTGGCAGTGCTGCGGCCTTTGCAATTGCCGATCCGTTGTTCGATATCATGGGCCAAAAGGCAGTGCATTGCGGCGAGGCAGGCGCAGGTCAAGCTGCCAAAATTTGCAACAACATGATCCTCGGCGCGACAATGATTGCGACCTGCGAAGCGTTTGCCTTGGCGGATAAGCTGGGCCTTGATCGTCAAAAGATGTTCGACGTCGTAAGCACCTCGTCAGGCTACAGCTGGTCCATGAACGCCTATTGCCCCGCGCCAGGGGTCGGGCCAGAGACGCCCGCTGATAATTCATACATTCCCGGTTTTGCGGCATCACTGATGCTCAAGGATTTGCGTCTCGCACAGCAGGCCGCAGGGGCCGTGAACGCATCCACCCCGATGGGTGAACGCGCCACAGAAGTCTATGCAGACTTCGTCGAACTTCAGGGCATGGGCGGCATGGATTTCTCTGCCATGTTGCCGTTTTTGGCGGGCGACTGATTACTCAGCCGCCACGCGGGCCGCGAGCATCTCTTTGAGGTAGCGGCCCGTATGTGACCCCTCAACCTCGGCCACCTGTTCAGGTGTGCCGATGGCCACAACGGTGCCTCCTTTGTCGCCACCCTCGGGACCGATATCGATCACATGATCGGCGGTTTTTACCACGTCGAGATTGTGCTCAATCACCACAACTGTATTGCCACCTTCGACCAGCTCATGCAGCACTTCTAGCAATTTTCGAACATCTTCAAAGTGCAAACCGGTGGTTGGCTCGTCCAAAATATACAATGTGCGACCTGTGGACCGTTTGGCCAGTTCTTTGGACAGCTTTACGCGCTGCGCCTCACCGCCCGACAACGTCGTCGCTTGCTGGCCCACTTTGATGTAGCCCAGACCAACCCGCATCAGCGCATCCATTTTGTCACGAATGCTTGGCACAGCCTTAAAGAAGCCCTGTGCCTCTTCGACGGTCATGTCCAAAACATCGGCAATGCTTTTGCCTTTGAACATGATCTCTAGGGTTTCGCGATTGTAGCGTTTGCCCTTACAGGTTTCACATTCGACGTAGACATCTGGCAAGAAGTGCATCTCGATCTTGATGACGCCATCACCCTGACAGGCCTCACAGCGCCCACCCTTTACGTTGAAACTGAACCGCCCTGGTTTATATCCACGCGCCTTGGCTTCGGGTAGGCCCGCGAACCAATCGCGGATCGGCGTAAAGGCCCCAGTGTATGTCGCAGGGTTCGAGCGTGGTGTGCGTCCAATTGGGCGCTGATCGATGTCGATAACCTTATCAAGATGCTCTAGTCCCTTGATGGTTTCACACGGTGCAGGCGTTTGGCGCGCCCCGTTCAACGCCATTGAGGCTGTCTTGAACAGGGTTTCAATCGTCAGCGTGGATTTACCACCTCCAGACACGCCCGTCACACAGACGAACTTGCCCAAAGGAAAATCAACGGTGATGGCTTGCAGATTGTTCCCGCTCGCCTTTTTCACGGTAACCTTCTTTTTGTTACCCTTTCGGCGCACCTTAGGCACTGCAATCTCGCGACGTCCCGCTAGGTAGTCACCCGTGATGCTGTCAGGGTTGGCAATAATTTCGGCAGGCGTGCCTTTCGCCACCACCTGCCCGCCGTGGACCCCTGCCCCTGGACCAATATCAAAGACATAATCCGCCTCACGCACAGCCTCTTCGTCGTGTTCGACCACAATCACCGTATTGCCCTGATCGCGCAGATTCTTCAGCGTCGTCAAAAGACGGTCATTGTCGCGCTGGTGCAACCCAATGCTGGGTTCGTCCAAGACATAAAGCACACCTTGTAATCCTGACCCAATCTGACTGGCGAGCCTAATGCGCTGGCTTTCACCACCTGACAAGGTGCCGGAATTACGGCTTAACGTCAGGTATTCAAGGCCAACATTGTTCAAGAACCCAAGCCGTTCGCGTATTTCCTTGAGGATCGCCACGGCGATTTCGTTCTTTTGTTTGCCGAGGTGATCTGGAACGGACTTACACCATTCATATGCCTCGTTGATGGACATCTGAACCACTTGGCCCACGTGAAGCCCCGCAATCTTAACTGCCAGTGCTTCTTCACGAAGACGATAACCACCACAGGTTCCGCAGTGCCTGTTGTTTTGATAACGTTCAAATTCTTCGCGGACCCAGTTTGAATCTGTCTCACGATAACGACGTTCCATATTGGGGATCACGCCCTCAAACGCGCGGGACACCTCATAGACGCGCCCGCCTTCATCATAGCGGAACTTGATCTCTTCGTCGCCAGATCCATAAAGGAAAACCTGCTGCACAAACGCCGGAAGGTCTTTCCAACGAGTATTCTTATCGAATTCGTAATGCTTAGCGATGGCTTCGATGGTTTGCAGGAAGTACGGCGATTTACCTTTGCGCCACGGGGCCAAGGCACCGTCATAGATCTTCAATGTCTTATCTGGAACGACCAAACCTTCGTCGAAAAACAGCTCAACCCCTAAACCATCACAGGACGGGCACGCCCCAAACGGCGCGTTGAACGAGAAAAGACGTGGTTCAATTTCAGGAATCGTAAAGCCGGACACAGGACAGCTAAAGTTTTCAGAGAACGTCACACGTTCTGGATCACCTTCATTTGGCGCGGTCTCGAGAACTGTAATCCCGTCCGCAAGGTCCAGAGCCGTCCGGAAACTGTCAGCCAGACGGGTTTCCAAGCCTTCGCGTACCACGATCCGATCAACAACCACATCAATGTCATGGCGGAACTTTTTATCCAGCGTCGGCGGCTCGTCGAGCTCATAGAACTCACCATCCACTTTGACACGCTGAAAGCCCTGCTTTCGGAGTTCTAAAAATTCTTTGCGGTATTCGCCTTTGCGGTCCCGCACGATCGGCGCCAAAAGATACCCTCGTGTCCCTTCTTCCATGTCCATGACACGATCGACCATGTCTTGTACTTGCTGGGCTTCAATCGGCAGGCCCGTGGTTGGGGAAAACGGCGTCCCGACGCGTGCAAACAACAAGCGCATGTAATCGTAAATTTCGGTTACAGTGCCCACAGTGGAACGCGGGTTTTTACTGGTGGTTTTCTGTTCAATCGAAATAGCGGGGGACAAACCACTGATGTGATCCACATCAGGTTTCCCCATCATATCAAGGAACTGACGGGCATAAGCGCTCAGGGATTCAACGTACCGACGCTGCCCTTCGGCATAAATCGTATCAAAGGCCAATGACGACTTACCCGACCCGGACAGCCCCGTTATCACCACAAGCTGATCGCGTGGAATATCCACGTCGATGTTCTTGAGATTATGTTCGCGCGCGCCGCGCACTTCGATATTCTTAAGCTCAGCCATACTGGCCCCCCGATATTACTTGCCACCACATAAGGGGCATTGGTGCATTGACCAACCCCGATATAGAACAATAGTGGAACATAGGAAAGAATTAACCGTTCTCTGCTGACATTCTGGCACGCATGTATGCGAAACCAGCATACACCACACCCGCAAGACAGATTGCGATGCTTACACCGACAAGGCCCCATAGGCTTCCAGCGACCAGCGCAAACACCGGAGTGCCCGTAAATGTGCCAATATTACCGATCTGGGCAACGGCACCGTTTGCACGGGCCTGATCCTCGGGACGGGTGTTAAATTCTGGCACCGCCGCAAAGTTCGCCCCAGCCGTAACGCCTGTGGCGAATAGGGCTAGCAACGCCACGCCAACCGAACCGGTTAATCCTAACACCGCAAACAAAACCGCAGCCACAGCGAAGCCTCCAATCGACAGGCGTGACGCGGGCAAAACACGGGCGATGAAACCACTTACAAAGGTGCCGGACAGGTTGGCCAAGGGCAGCACAGCCGTTAACCAAATTGCATCTAACGTCGCGGGCAAAAAAGCCACCAACGCGATAAACAAAGACGTGTAGATACCATGGCCCAAACCGGGTGCGAAATAACGTGGGTTCGAAAAGATTGCGCGATGGACTTCGACGACATTGGGCATCCTGGCCTTGCCCGACATTACCTGTGGCAAGGCGATCCATAAAAGCGGAAACAACCCCGCCAGCAAAACCCCGTGCCCCATATATACCGCCGTCGGTCCGCCCCACGCCAAGACCGAAGGCACAGCCAACGCCATAAGAGCATAGCCTACACCAAAGAACGTGCCCCAAAGCCCCATAACGACGCTTCTATCGTTAGGCCGCGCCAGCGCCGCCATCATCGTTGGCAAAGCTACGACCAATAATAAATGGCCAAACCCTTCGGCAATACGCGTCACCATAAACAACCAGAACGGCAAGCTAATCCCTTGTGAAAGCGACACAATCGCGGAAAACACCACCGCCCCAAGTACAGCACGCCGTGCGCCAATCCTCGCGACAAAATAGCCTGCCATAGCCCCGCCCAAGATGCCAACAACCGACACACCCGACACAGCCAAGGCCACGGACCCGTTGGGGTAAACCGCCTGAAGCTCATCAAAGGTGAGAGAGATCTTTGCAAATTGCGAGGCCGCCAACAGCCCTGTCGCCCAAAGCAAGACGATCATGGGCCAATGTGTGCTGCTATCTGTGTGCTGAACGTTCATACGCAATGGCTACGCCCGCGCGGCGGTCGGGGCAACGCAAAAGGGCGTCCGATTAGGACGCCCTTATACATTTCGAAACCAACACGGGGTCTTACATATGAATGACGCGGTCGTAGGCGTCCAAAACGCTCTCGTGCATCATTTCTGACAGTGTCGGGTGCGGGAAGACGGTTTCCATCAGGTCTTCTTCTGTGGTCTCCAGTTTGCGGCCAATGACGTAGCCTTGGATCATCTCTGTGACCTCTGCCCCAACCATATGAGCGCCTAACAGTTCGCCAGTTTTTGCGTCAAAGATGGTCTTGACCATGCCTTCGGGTTCGCCAAGCGCAATCGCCTTACCGTTACCAATGAACGGGAAACGACCCACTTTGATTTTATAGCCCAGTTCTTTGGCTTTGGCCTCGGTATAGCCGACGCTGGCAACTTGCGGATGACAATATGTGCAGCCGGCGATGGATTCTGGTTTGACCGGATGGGCAGATTTGCCCGCAATTAGATCGGCAACCATAACGCCTTCGTGGGACGCTTTGTGGGCCAACCAAGGGGCACCCGCAATATCGCCAATGGCATAAAGCCCATCCACGCCCGTGCGGCAGTACTCATCTGTGACAACGTGGGTGCGATCGATCTTTACACCAACCTCTTCAAGGCCGAGGCCTTCTACATTGCCAACGATACCAACCGCAGAAATAACAGTGTCGAAATCTTGCTTCTCGACCTTACCGTTTATTTCGATGTGAGCGGTTACTTTGCCTTTGCCGCGATCAAGTTGCTTGACCATGGCTTTTTCCATAATCTTCATGCCCTGCTTAACGAACTGCTTTTTCGCAAAGGCTGAAATCTCTGCATCTTCCACAGGAAGAACACGGTCCATGACTTCGACCACTGTCGTATCTGCGCCCAAAGTGTTGTAAAAACTTGCGAATTCAATGCCGATGGCACCAGATCCAATCACCAACAACTTTTTCGGCATGCGCACAGGATCAAGCGCAGCTTTGTATGTCCATACGAGATCGCCGTCCGCCTCAAGACCGGGCAATTCACGGGCGCGTGCACCTGTGGCGACAACGATGTTTTTCGCCGTCAGCTCTTCCGACCCTTTGTCTGTCTTAACGGAGACTTTACCTTTACCCGTAATCTTGGCTTCGCCCATGACCACGGTGCATTTGTTTTTCTTCAACAGATGACCGATACCGCCAGACAATTGGCCTGCAACCCCGCGAGACCGCTTCACGACTGCTGGCAGATCATAATCAATGCCATCCGCTTTAAGACCGAAATCCTTAGCGCGGTGCATCAGATGGAACACTTCGGCCGAACGCAGCAACGCTTTGGTTGGAATACAACCCCAGTTAAGACAAATGCCGCCCAAATGTTCACGTTCTACCACACAGACCTTTAGGCCCAATTGCGCGCCACGAATGGCCGCCACATAGCCACCAGGGCCAGCGCCGATTACGATCATATCAAAATTTTGGGCCACGCTGGGATCCTCCTCGTCCAGATTTAGTTTAGCATTAAACTAAATTTATTCCGACCGCCAGTGACCACAGGTCAACCCCGCTATGCAAACCTATCACGGCGTCGTTTGGCCTGATGTCGCGGGCTTTACACAGTTGCGCCCATCGGCCTTCGCAGCGTAAAGCGCCTCATCTGCGCGTTTCATCAATAGATTGGGCGATGTGTTGTCCCCACGATACGCCGCGACTCCTGAACTGATGGTGACCTTTGGTAGCATCCCGAATGAACTATGTACCGCAAGCGCAGCAACAGCTTCTCGCAGGGCTTCAGCGCGTTCCATAGCTTGATCGAGATTCGATTTGGGCAACAACACCGCAAATTCCTCCCCACCGACGCGGGCGCATACGGAATTTTCCGGCATTGACGCAATCATCTGCTCGCCCAAGGCGCGCAGCACAGCGTCTCCAGCCTCATGACCGTGATTGTCATTGAATGTCTTAAACTTGTCGGCGTCCAAAGAGATGAGGCCATAGCCCTGCCCCCCACGATCCGACATTGAGGTTTCCCGTCGCATCGCGTCCATGAAGTAGCGACGATTATACAGGCCTGTCAAAGGGTCACGAATTGATTGTGCATGCAGTTCGTCGCGCAGTTTCACATTCGCGATCGCCATAGAAATATGTTCAGCGCTGCGACTGGCAAAGCGGCCCATTGCTTTCAGTTCATCATATGAACTCTTCGAGTCAAATTCGACATGTAGCATTCCCACCGTATCGCCATGGGCCACAACAGGTATGCAAGAATAGTTCCCCGGAGTATCCGCCATCTCTCCATGAAGGTGATCACAGGGTAGACAGAGCGTTTCTGGCTTAAATTGAAATCCACGCCCACGCCGTAACGCCCAACATTCATCCGCTGTTATATGGTCGTTGATGCCTTGGGTGTCGCCCCACTCACAAACACCATCCAGAACATCGCGGGAGTTGGAATAGATATAGAGCTCTCCCTTACTCCCCGGAATGAGACCGGCGAGAAACTTTTCGACAATGTGATAAAGTTCAGTCAGTGACTTACAGGACTGCAGCCATTCATCGAGGTCAGCCAAGGCACGCGCTTCTGCGCGACGCGCCCGTTCTTCCTGTAGGATTTGTTTTGCTTTTGCTTCAGCCTGTTCAGCTGCATGTTTCGCCTCGGCGAGTTTTGCTTCGTTCTGGCGGGCCACGGATACATCGGTGAAGGTGACAACGAATCCGCCTTCTCGTGTCGGGCGCGCATAGGTTGCCACAACGCGACCCGAAGGCAGGTTGCGATCAAATTGAAACGGTTCACGGCGACTAAATTTCAGATCGGTTTCGGCGTGTTTTTCAGCGCTCAGTTCACCCCGAGCCCGCGCCGACGCTAAGAAATCATTACGCGATGTTCCAATCCCCAGATCTGTCGGCTCAAGTTCGAGAACGTCAAAGACACGTGTGTTGAACAACTCACAGGTCCCGCTGGCGGACCAAACCAAGATACCTTGTTCCATTGCATTCATGATTTGTAGCGTGACCGACATGCTGTCGTCACTTGTAAAGGCATCACGCCACGTTGAAGCTGGCGAATTTACGTCCCTATGCACGGGGTCACCGTCTTCGATTTTGTCTGATTTCGTCATCGGGCCCACCAATAATTGGCGTTCACCTTTGCATGTCAAACATTACGAAAACGTTTCTATTCGCCCTCTTTCGCTTTGGTGACGTCATCCACTTCATCCAGGGCTAATTTATATCCCCCATCCGAAAGCCATTCCGCCTCAGCATTGGTTGTCTTTCGCCCAAGCGCGGCATTGCGATATGGAAAACGGCCAAATTGACGGATCACAGTGCGATGTGCCCGAGCATGGCGCAGATGACTGTCAGAGTCCGACATCCGGGTCGCGATAAGACGAACAGCGCGGTCTTGATCAATCAAATTTTCGGAATGCATCAAGGGAAGGTAGAAAAACTGTCGTGCAGGTTCTGGGAGTTTTAGATCCCAATCCTTTTCAATGGCAACCTTAGTGGCTGCCCGCGCAGATTGGTCCGACGCAAAAGCCGCCGCTTGATCGCGAAACATATTGCGGGGAAATTGGTCCATTAGGATGATGTAGCCCAAGGCTCCAATCGGCGATGTCAGCCACAATCCACAAGCGCCCTCTTGGGCTTGGGTCCAAGTCGGTTCAAACTTATCCCGAACCTGTTGGTCAAGTTCGCTTCCTCCATTATACCAGCCCTTCGGCCCGACCTCATCAAGCCAATACGTCAGTACGTGTTCCGGTGTGACCATTTTCCGTCCCTTTTTTTCGCCCGTCTCGCTCCCCTTAGCATCGTAGCGTTACAGAATAGGTAACATCTGACAACCTGTAGGTTTTTTACCCTTGGGCTAGGTTACTCATCTTGTTCGGCCTCGGTTTCGGCCTCAATCTCAGCGTCGATATAATACTCCTGCGCCATATCCACCGCGACGGGCGACCCGCTGGCCAAGATCGGTGCATATGACGTCATGTCCGCCACGTCCGTTTCGCTTGGACGCTGTAGCATCCGCAATAGACCATAAGCAGCCCCAGCGAGCATCAAGATCGCAACCGCGACCCAAAACGACGCCACACCAAACACACCCATCGCCCACCCCAAAAGGATCGGGCCCATAATCGCGCCAACACCATTGATAAAAATAAATCCGGCTGAGGCTGCAGGCATGTCTTCGTGTTCAAGGAAGTCGTTCGCGTAAGCGATATAGAGCGCATAGAGTGGATTCGACGTCCCACCAACGATCGCGGCTCCTACGAGAATTGTATAGAAATCGCCACCTGACAACGCAGCCAAAAACGCACCACATCCGCCAAAAGTTGCCAATCCGACAATCAACAAACGACGATCCATTCGGTCAGACAACCAACCAATCGGATATTGCGCAACGAGAGCCGCAATATAGATGGACGAGACCAAAACTGAAATCTGTCCGACGCTCAGTCCGACCTCTGTTCCGTAAACCGCTGTCATACCGAATTGCGCTGCAAACACTCCACCAAGGAAAAACATCCCAACTGAGGCAAGCGGAGACGTTTCAACAAGCTTTCGGATGCTCATCGGTCGCGTCGTATCAAAAGCTGGAGTTGGCTGTACTGACAACAAAATCGGCGCAAAGGCCAAGGACACAAGTACAGACGGAATGATAAACAGGACATAGCCGCCCACATCACCGATGCTCAGGATACCTTGTGCGACCACAATACCCGACATCTGTGCCAACATATAAAGGCTAAGGGACTGGCCACGGTTTTCATTCGTCGCAGAGTTGTTCAACCAGCTTTCAGCGGTGACATAAACACCGGAGAAACAGAACCCGATCACCACCCGTCCCAACGTCCATGCCCAGACTTCCGGCAAGACTGGATACAAGATCAAAACAGCCGAAATCGTTGATCCAAGGGCCGCGAAGACACGGACATGACCGACACGGCGGATCATTTCTGGCGCAAGCCGCGATCCGCCCAAGAAGCCGACAAAATAACCCGACATGACAATAGACATCTGAAAGGCCGAAAAGTTTTCAATGCCGCCACGGATGCCCAACAACGTCCCTTGCAGGCCGTTCCCAACCATCAACATGAACATGCCAAGGAACAATGCCCAAGACCCGAAGAAAACCTTAACCATGACGCGAATCCTTGTGCGTTTCTAAGACGACCTTTTCACGACGCCGTCATCAGCGCCCCTATACAAGCGACAGTCGATGACGCAATCGCACTTTTGCCCAATTGCGTTGTTCAGGACGGGTTTTCGCAAATTAATAAAGGCCAATGCGCAATCCCGTCTCTCCATCATTCGAATACGACACTGGTACGTCGCACTTGGACCTAGACCTAATCTGAGCCCAACCTCTACGATTTTTGGATCATATAAGCACAGCGAAAGGTTGAACCATGAACGATCACAGTTTCATAAACTTTAGCGATTATCCGATCACGGAAAGTGCACAGCAACTTCAACCCGTGATCGATAAAACCCGTGCAGCCCTTGCGACAGATGGATGTGCCGTGCTGCGTGGGTTCCTGACACCGGCTGGTATCGACGCCTTGATCGCAGAGGCCGACACCGTCGCACCAAACGCACATCGTTCCTACAACCGAACCAACGCTTACTTCACACAAGATGACGAGAGCCTCGCCCCCTCTCACCCTCAAAGACGGTTCTTTGACCGCTCAAATGCGTTTGTGGCCGCCGATAATTTTTCAGACGACGGCCCTTTGCGCCGCATCTATAACACGCCCGGATTTGACGCATTCATCCAAGCCTGCTTGGAAGAAGAAAAATTCCACCGGTATGCTGATCCTTTAGCTGACGTGATTGTAAACCTCGCCGAAGAAGGCACAGGGTTTCCATGGCACTTTGATACCAACAATTTCACAGTAACATTGGCGATCCAGAATGCGGAACGCGGTGGGGAATTCGAATACGCCGCCGGTATACGCGACAAAGGTGAAAACTTCGAAGAAGTGGCAAAGGTTTTGGACGGCACATCAGATCAGGTTACATCGCTTCAGCTTGAGCCCGGCGATTTACAACTGTTTAGGGGCCGCAACAGCCTACATCGGGTCGCCCCGCTCTCGGGCAATCGCCCACGCTATGTGGCGATCCTGTCCTACGTTGAAGAACCGGGCATGGTGGCAACGCCGGAACGGGCCAAACAGCTTTATGGTCGCGTTCTTCCCGTTCATTACGAACGCGCGGGCGTTCGCAATGACAATTACATCGATTGACCCAAGCGCCTAGGGCAACAGGATTGAACTGTCCCCGTAACTGAAGAAGCGATAATCGTTTTCGATGGCGTGTGCATAGATATCTTTGATGGCTTTTGCCCCCATCAGCGCGCTGACCAGCATCATCAGCGTGGATTTCGGCAGGTGGAAGTTTGTCATCAACCCATCCGTGATCTGGAATTCGAACCCCGGTGTGATGAAGATGTCCGTATCCCCTTCCCAAGCCTGTAACACGCCTGAACGCCCCGCGCTTTCGATCAGCCGACAGGCCGTCGTTCCCACAGGGATGACACGGCCACCCGCCGCTTTGGTAGCCATGATATCGGCGGCAGCCTTTGCGCTGACCTGTCCCCATTCGGAATGCATCTTGTGATCCGCCACATCTTCGACCTTGACGGGCAGGAACGTGCCAGCCCCCACATGAAGCGTCACATGGCTGAACTTCACACCCTTCGCGGCAAGCTCATCAAGCAACCACTGTTCGAAATGTAGCGATGCTGTTGGTGCTGCGACAGCCCCGGTTTGCGCCGCCCAAATCGTCTGATAATCGTCTTTGTCTTGTGCATCCGCAGGTCGTTTGGCCGCAATATAAGGTGGCAAAGGCATGGCCCCAGCGTCATTCAGCGCCGCGTCAAAATCATCACCCGTAAGATTAAATTCTAGAAACGCGGTATCGTCGCCTCGCCCAACAAAAACGGCTGACAAGTCAGGCGAAAACACAATCACTTCACCTTCGCGCAGTTTACGCATCGGTTTGACCAAAGCGGCCCACGTTCCATTGGCTTGCGGTTCCAGCAAAGTCACTTCGATCTTTGCGATCCCTGGCCCGTCACGTGTTTCGCGGTGGCGTTCACCAAACAACCGCGCGGGAATAACCTTGGTGTCATTCAGAACCAAATGGTCCCCAGCCTTTAGCACATCCACAAGATCACGAACGGCCAGATCGCGGATCTGATCGCCTTGCGCCACCAGCAGTTTGGCAGACGTTCTGGGCCGTGCAGGCCGCACCGCAATCAATTCATCTGGCAGGTCAAAATCAAAATCGCTTAGTTTCATGGATCGTCTATCCTTGGCGCCTATTGGCTAATGGTTGGCGGCGGCCGTCGGAAAATCTCACGGAACATTCCCGGCGTCAGCGCGGACAGCGGATTGACGATTACTTGCGGGTTGTCAACGGGACCCCGCAGGTTGAAATTAAACCCGATCAACCCTTCACCGCGCCGCGTCAACACAGACCCAATGCCGTTCAGCAGATAAAACGGTGAGATCACACCCTGAAAATCCATCTGCCCTGCGACCTGCTGATATATCCCGTCCATTGAAACGCCCAGACCCGGTCCAGTGGCGCTCGACTGCGTGAGGATTACTTGGTTTGGCGTCAGACGAAACTCTGCATTAACGTTGTTAAACATCAGCCCTTGGCCGTCGAGCTGGCTCAACAGTCCAACCACAGAAATCGCATCAAGCAATGATGCCAAAGCAGGGGCATCACGAACACGCAAATCGCTCCCTACAAGTGTCCC
Source organism: Octadecabacter algicola (assembly GCF_021532625.1). Lineage (GTDB taxonomy): Bacteria > Pseudomonadota > Alphaproteobacteria > Rhodobacterales > Rhodobacteraceae > Octadecabacter > Octadecabacter algicola. Next base: position 403,661 of record NZ_JAKGAR010000001.1, on the reverse strand, counting down.
GTCATAGGTCCCTTCGGCGCCAGTCGGTATAAGCGTCAGTTGCAAATCGCCATCATAAGCATTGCGAAGCAATCCGGTGGCGCGAAATAGGCTTCCGGCATCGTTGCTAACGATACGCACAGCAGGTCGACCCTCAACAGGAACCAAAGTGCCGCGCACCGGCGCCGAGCCATTTATGTTGCCACTAAACTCGCCCTGCAATCCACCAGTCGAGATGAAATTGCCCCGAAAATCATCGATCCTTATTTGATCTGACACACGAAGGCTGTCTAGCGCGATGTCCATTGGCCCACCTTCACCGCCGGATTGGCCAAAATTAGCAGCCCGAAGATCCAACGTGCCGCCCGCGATCTGAACCTCTAAGGGGCGGCCCTGCCCGCGTCCGATCAACACGACAGGTGCGTCTAGCCAGCCTCCAAGTCGCACGTTTCTGAATGCGGCGCGTTCAAGCCCGCCTCCCGCTGCCAAACGGATCGTTCCTGAGGTATTCAACCCCGGCGCAGAGATTGAAAATTCGTCAATACGCGGCTGATCACCCAACAGCCCAGCAACCGTCAACGCACCCGTAGAATTGCGCGCTTTTGACCAACCAACTGCAGGTAGTGACAGGCTGGTGCCTTGAAGGCCAGACGTCAGACGAAATGTCGGCGCCGATGGATCGCTAAGGTTCAAGGCAAGTTGCGCTTGGCTCTCACCGCTCACCATTCCATCGGGCAAATTGATGTTGAAGGCATTGAAGAAAGCAGGTCCAACCGTGACCTCGGCCTCAACGCGGGCAGTGCCCTCTGACCCTGCCCCCAAGGCCCGCGAAAACACTGCCGTAGCCCCTACATTGCCCAACCGCATAGGCCCGCGCACCACAAGGCTGCTTGGATCAACGGCCAACCGCAAAGCCGATGCGGTCAACACTTGACCAGGGATCAGAACCTCGGAACGCACATCGCGCAATTGTGCGGTTGCGCTCCATATCCTTTGTTGTGGCGCGACATCCTTGCCAAGCGGCATGTCGATAGACGCAACCACATCAGCGCGTCCTTGGGCAAAGCTGACCGGCAAATCTGAATTCCGAAGCACGTTAAACGGCGGTTGAGACAGAATTGACATCGCCGCTGTGATCCGCCCGTTCAACGCCAGATCAAATCGCGCCGGAGGGTTGGGAATGCCTGTTTGCGGGATCACCATACTACTGCCTGACAGATCCAACCTTCCGCCTTCCGGTGCCGTCACATGCCCCGCCTCTAAGGTCAAAGCGACCCGCCGATCTACAATGGATAAGGTACCGCGTGCGCCATCAATGGGTGGCAGAGTGCGCATGAACTGCACCTGACCACCGCTTAAGTCCATAGTCAGCGCAATATTGGGGCGCGCATTGGGATAGGCTCGGAACGCTATGTTGGCGTTGCGCGCAGTCCCATCTTTGATGTTCTCCGACAGCCAGGTTCGCGTGCGCGGCGCGACGGCTGTGGGCCACAGCTGCATGACCTTATCGATGCCAATCTCGTCTGCGAATGCATCAAGTGATACGGACCAGCCATCAATCAAGGCCGAGACCTGACCAGACAGATGCAAAGGTGTCTGATCGACCATGGCAACCGCCTGCCCGATATCCAACGTGAACGGGTCCAGCCGCAGACGGAAATCTAGACTGCCGTCTCTCAACTCAATTGGTTCGTCATAGACCCCTTCGGGTGCGAAATTAAGTTCGTTGATCTGAACCTGCCCCAACAGTGCCTCGGGCCAGCCATTGGTGTATTCCCGCAAATAGGTTTGTGCAGTGCCCTCGATACGGCCCCAATCGCTATCGACCTCTATGGAATCAAAAATCATTTGATCGGTCACAGGGTCATACCGCAGATAAGTCCGTGCACCTTCAAAAGGAACCGGACGGGTCTGCGACGTTGGCCGAACTTCCCCTGCTCCGATTTGCAAGGTCGCAGAGGCCCCCGTGAGCGAACCTTGCGTGTCCAATTCACCGCGAACAGAACCAGAAATCGGCGCATCCAAAATGGCCAGCCAAGCCAAAAGAGGTGATTGGCTGGCGATATCTTCGGCAGCGGCGCTATCAATGGCCACCCCGATCTGGGCGGATCGGTTGTCACGTGCTGATGCATAGGTCAGCTCAGCGGTGGTGACGTAAGACCGCCCCGACAACAGCGCAACATCTGCCCGCAAATCAAGGTCACCATCGCGCAGGTCGAGGTCAATGCGCCCGCCATCCACCACCCAAGATCGGCCCGCACGCGCATCGACGTAGTTAATGATCAGCCCTTCAGCGTGGACTTGCTCCAGCGCTTCCAATGCGCCCTCTTCAAATACTTGATCGATCTGATCCAGCAATCCTAGGAAACCGTCCGCCGCTACCAATGCCGAATTTCCCTGACCAAAGGCGAACGCGACAGTGCCGTCATTCGCCCTGTTTAGGGATATCTGTGCCCCCGTCAGACGGATTTCTTGCGCCAATACGCGCCCTTGCAACGCGCCGCGCGGTGAAATTTGCCCTTCAATTCTTGGCACGCGGGCCAAAGCCACACCATCTGCATCCCGCAAAACAGCGTTTTCCAAAACCAATTGTGGGTGCAGATCTTGACCGACGGTAAACTTCATCGCCCCAAAGCCAAGTTCGCCACCGGCCAAAACTTCTTCTGCGCGGCGTTCTACCTCGCGCACGATCCAAGACGGCGCGCTCACTTCGTGGCCAATCAAAAGCGCAGCCGCGATAGCCAACATTAGGAACGGTGCAACGACCAGCACCAAGATGACTGCCCTAAAGGACCACCAAATCCGCCGTCGTCGTTTCGGGCAGCGTGGTTTGCGCCCAGACGTTCCAGCCTCTTCTACATCTATGTCGTCCACAGCCGTTTCTTCCACGGCTGTGTCGCCCTCAGCTTGATCCGCTGAAACGTCCCCTTCTGTTTCTTTTGGGGTAGATTGTGGACTGCTCTCACTCATTGCGCTTTATATTCGCGCCTAACGCGCTAGAACGCAAAGAGATTGCACTCGAAAGGACCAGATATGACAGAACCCGCCGCTTTGCTCGCCGTTGGCGATCTTGCACCATATGTTTCGCTTCCCCGTGACGGCGGCGACACTGTGACTTTGTCTGACATTGTCGGCCCTGTCGTGCTGTTCTTTTACCCAAAGGACAACACCCCCGGCTGCACCACAGAAGCCATCGGTTTCACCGAGATGTTGCATGAATTCGCAGCGAGTGGCGCGACGGTTCTTGGAATCAGCAAAGACACCGTCAAAAAGCACGACAACTTTGTCGCCAAACACGACCTTAAGGTCGCGCTGCTGTCAGACGCAGAGGGTGATACCTGTGAACGCTATGGCACGTGGAAGTCTAAGCAGATGTACGGCAAGACTTTTATGGGGATCGAGCGCAGCACCTTTTTGATCGCGGACGGGAAGATCGCCCAAGTTTGGCGCAAAGTTAAAGTCCCTGGTCATGTCGATGAAGTCCTCGCGGCGGTTCAGGCGCTATAATCAGATGCGACAGCGGCGTTTGACGACCTTGGACGTCGCTGTCGTCCTGCCGGACCAACCAAACATTGCCGTCATTGCGCCCACCATTGGGACACGTTACAATTAACCCATGAAACATGTGCCCAAAGACAACACAGACGATGCCCTTATTCAGGAATTCTTGAACAAGGGTGGTAAGGTCACCAAAGGGAAAACCAAACCTCTCGATCCAGCCCTCGGGTTGAGCAAGAATGTTTGGAACCAGACCCTGACCAAAGAAGAAAAAGCTGCCCGGGACGGGCCTAAGAAAACGAAATAGTCGTTCGGCTTTTCTAATGATCGGCCCGAAGCTTTACACAGCTAATGTGTAAGGACTGAGTATGGCTTGTGCGCACAATGCGTCGCGCTTATTCAACACCTTATGAAACCACTCGCTCAAATGGCAGATGACGTTCTGCGCACCGCTGATGGCCGCACTAAGACGGCGATCTCTCGTGAATATGCGGCTGCATGGAAAGCCGCGCGCGACGCCGGCGAAGTTCCCGAAATTGGTACGGCGACTCCCCCAGACATGCCTGCGCGTCCTGATGCTCCGACGCTGCTTGACCCACGTGACGTCCCCCGCCGCAAGCCCGGAACGCCCGAAGGCCGTATCGCCATTCTTCACGCTGTGGCACATATCGAACTTAACGCGGTAGACCTACACTGGGACCTGATTGCAAGATTCAGTGATACGCCAATGCCGATCGGTTTTTATGACGACTGGGTAAAGGCCGCAGACGAAGAATCTAAACATTTCAATCTGATGTGCGACTGTCTTGAAGCGCAAGGTAGCTATTACGGTGCGCTTGATGCCCATGCGGGCATGTGGCGTGCGGCTGAAGACACCGCGAAAGACATCATGGGGCGTCTCGCTGTGGTGCCAATGGTTCTTGAGGCCCGCGGCCTTGACGTGACCCCCGGCATGATCAAGATTTTCCAGCAGGCCAAAGACCGGCAAACGATTGACGCGCTCAACGTGATCTACGCAGAAGAAGTCCATCACGTCACGTACGGTTCAAAATGGTTCCACTTCCTGTGCGGCCGCGAGAACTTGGATCCGACGCCCTTGTTCCATGACCTCGTACGCAAATACTTCCACAGTAAACTGCGCCCACCATTCAACGAAGAGAAACGCGCCGAAGCAGGTATACCGCCTGACTTTTATTGGCCCCTCGCCGATGGTATCTGACCTGTCCCCACTGTTAACCGCTGCGTCGGCGGTATGCTGCCCAAAAAGACTCATATCCCGCTGAAATGACAAGAAATTGGGCAAAAACCTTGCCAGCGATTCCTGCACCCGTTAACAGACGTACGACGTTAGCAGCTGGGGAGCTCGCGTCATGGATAGGGTTGGGACCAGGATAAGAACTTGAAATCGCGGCTGATACACAAACTTCACGTAGCCCTCGAGAAACGCTTTCCGGAAAAGCGCCTCTTCTTGCGCTCTGACACGGAAACACGGTTCATCCGTCTGAAACCCGAAACCCAGCTTGTCGCTTGGGCAGGTAGCGCAATCGTCATCAGTTGGACAATTATTGCAACCGCCGTTTTGCTGATGGACAGCATCGGCGCCGGCAACTTCCGCGCTCAAGCTCAACGGGACCAATCCACATACGAAGAACGCCTAAACGCCCTCTCCACCGAGCGCGATGTGCGCGCCAACGAGGCCGTTGCGGCGCAGCAGCGGTTCTCTTCCGCACTCGAACAGATTTCACTGATGCAATCCGAATTGCTGCGTAGCGAAGATCGCCGTCGCGAATTGGAAACAGGTTTGGAAGTGGTGCAGGCAACCTTGCGCCGCACCATGCATGAACGTCAGGTCGCCGAAGACCAGGTTGCCGCCCTTGAGGCAGCAATCGCAGGTGAAGGTGATGTTCCAACAGGTTTCGCGCAGTCTGGCGACGCATCTGGCACTGTTGATCTTCTTGCGACCGCCCTTGCCGATACAGCCGCCGAGCGCGACCAAATTGCAGATGACGCCGAGTTCGCACTCAGCCACGCCGCTGACATGGAACTCGAATTACGCCTTCTTCAAGAGCGCAACGACCAGATTTTCCGCCAACTCGAAGAAGCCTTTACCGTTTCCGTTGAACCACTGGACAATATGTTCCGTGCAGCAGGCATGAACCCTGATGATGTTCTCGAACAGGTTCGTCGCGGCTATTCCGGCACTGGCGGCCCTCTGACACCATTGCAATTCTCAACACGCGGTGGCGGCGAGGACCCTGATGCGGCTCGCGCCAATGGTATCCTAGGTTCAATGGACCGCTTGAACCTTTATCGCATCGCAGCTGAACGCATTCCGTTCGACATGCCGGTGCGCAGCGGCTTTCGTTTCACATCTGGTTTCGGCATGCGCTGGGGCCGGATGCACAATGGCACCGACTTTGCCGCCCCTATCGGCACGCCAATCTACGCACCAGCAGACGGTGTGGTAACCTTTGCTGGCTGGTCATCTGGATATGGTCGTCTCGTCAAGGTGCAGCATGCTTTCGGTATTGAGACACGATATGCGCACCAGAACCGAATTCGTGTAGAAGTTGGACAAAGACTCTCGCGTGGCGACCGAATTGGTGATATTGGAAACTCCGGACGGTCTACCGGCCCGCACCTTCACTATGAAATCCGAGTGGGCGGACGCCCCGTAAACCCAATGATTTATATAAGAGCTGGACAAGATGTTTTCTAAGAGCAAAATCAATGAGCCCGGCACTCCTGCCGCACCTGAATCCGCTGACACTGCAGCAAAGCCTGCTGCAACGGCTGCCCCTGCCGCCCCTGCCAAGAGCGATTTCAAATCCTCTGCGCCAAAGGCAAAGCCGCCCGCCAGCACCCTGTCCACAGACCTGCACATCACAGGCAACCTGAAGACAACTGGCGACATCCAGATTGAAGGTACTGTTGATGGTGACATCCGCGCGCACCTGTTGACCGTTGGCGAAGGCGCTACCGTGAACGGCGAATGCATGGCAGATGACGTTGTTGTAAATGGCCGCATCGTCGGCACTGTGCGCGGCCTCAAGGTTCGCCTGACATCCTCCGCTCGTGTTGAGGGTGACATCATCCACAAGACAATCGCGATCGAATCTGGCGCTCACTTCGAAGGCTCCGTTCAGCGTCAGGATGATCCACTGAACACGACCGCGAAAGCAGCCAAGGCTGCGCCAAAAGCTTAATCCTTCGCGATTAGATTTGATTTTGGAATTGGGGCCGCGCAATGCGCAGGCCCCTTTTTCGTGCGCGCCCGCCGTCTAACGGAATGACTACGACACGGGGTGATACAATGCGCGGCGATAGATGTGCCATGTCGCATGGCCCAGAACCGGCAAAACAATCACAAGCCCTAAGAACCACGGGATCATCGCCAAGAACGTCAATGCGGCGATGATAAAGGCCCAGACCAACATGACTTTGATATTTTGACGAACACAACGCAGGCTCAACAACATTGCGCTGACAAAATCGATCTCCTTTTCCAGCACCAAAGGCAGGCTAACAACGGTCAGGCTAAACAGTAGAAACGCGACAACAGCCCCCACGCCAAGTTCGACCCCGATCATCATCAGGCCCGTGGGGGTCAAAAAGACGTCAAACGAAGTCATGACATTGGTGAGCGTCGAAACCCCCATGAACAGCGCAAAAATCATATGTGACAAGAACGTCCAGAACAGGAAGTAGATCACGATTATTGCCCCGATCCATGGCACCTGCCGGGTGCGTTCATTCCAGACCACGCCGAAAATATCACGCCAGTCCAAAGGTTCGTCTGCCTCAAGGCGACGGCTGACCTCATAAAGACCAACAGCGGCAAAGGGCGCAGCCAGCGGGAACCCAAGCGATGTGGCCAAGACCCACGTCACATGCCCTGCCCCAAGCCAGAGCATTACAAAACCGCCGAACACGTAGATCGCGGAAAAGACCAAGCCGAACAGCGGTGCCGCGCGAAAATCGAAAAGACCTGCTTTTAGGCAAGTCCAAAGTTCATGAAATGTCAGCGAACCGATATCAGGCATCGGTGACGCAGCTGGTGCATGGTCTTGTGTCATTGGCTTCTCCCCTAACCAAACCATTCAATGGTGAACGGATGTGGTCAAGCCTGCCCCGCACCAAAAGGCGCGTCTTTGATGTGGAACAAGTCAGGGATCAGACGAACAGTCGGGACTTAGTCTTCGGCGTTGGCATCCGCACGGCTCTTGCCGCTGACGTCCATCGCGAGCGTGGCGCCCATAAAGCCATCCAAATCGCCGTCCAAGACACCTTTAGTGTCGGACGTTTCATAGGCCGTACGCAAATCTTTGACCATCTGGTAGGGCTGCAAAACGTATGAACGGATCTGGTTCCCCCAGCCTGCGTCGCCTGCGTTCTCATGGACTTCGTTGACCAAGGCAGACCGTTTGTCCAATTCCATTTGATACAGGCGCGATTTCAACGCCTTCATCGCGATGTCACGGTTTTGGTGCTGCGACTTTTCAGAGCTGGTGGTCACAATGCCTGTCGGCGCGTGGGTAATCCGCACAGCGGAGTCGGTGGTGTTAACGTGCTGACCACCCGCGCCAGACGACCGATAGGTATCGATGCGAATGTCAGCCGGATTTACCTCGATCTCGATGTTGTCATCCACAACGGGATAAACTTTGACCGACGTAAAGGACGTGTGGCGTTTGGCGGCGCTGTCAAATGGGGAAATCCGCACAAGGCGATGAACACCGCTCTCGGACTTCAACCAGCCATACGCATTGTGGCCGCTGATCTTATAGGATGCGGATTTGATACCGACTTCTTCGCCCGCGCTTTCGGACTGCAATTCAACCTTATAGCCTTTGCGTTCGGCCCAGCGGACATACATCCGCGCCAACATGGCCGCCCAGTCACAGGCTTCTGTGCCACCCGCGCCCGAGTTGATCTCAAGGAAGGTGTCATTGGCATCTGCTTCGCCATTCAAAAGCGCCTCGAGCTCTTTCGCGGCAGCGGTGACTTTCAACGCCTTGAGCGCCTCTTCAGCTTCGGTAACGATTTCTGCATCGTCTTCCATCTCGCCCATCTCGATCATCTCTTGTTGATCGGACAGTTCCTGCTTGATGGCTTCATACGCCCCCATGGCGTCGACCAACGCTTGGCGGTCCTTCATCAGTTTTTGGGCCGCGTCCGGATCATCCCACAGGTTAGGATCTTCGACCCACGCGTTAAATTCTTCCAAGCGATGGGGCGCAGTTTCCCAATCCATCCGCTGCGCAAGCAACGTCAGGCTTTTTTCGATTTCGGTCACGATGGTTTGGATTTCAGCGCGCATGTCAGACTTCTTGGAAAGGAATGTTCAGGATCATCTAGCCGATTGCCCACTGCGGGGCAATCGACCTAAGCTTAATACAAGCCGCCAGAGGACAATGATCCGAAAGACGCGTTGGAATTGATCGTCGCGGTTTCGCCCGATGATGTTGTGACACTGACTGCAGCCGGTGGACGCACTTCGTCAAACAGTGGCAAATCGGCTGCCATCGCAAAGCCACCGTCAAAGGTGATACCAAAGACTGGCTCTTCGCGGAAACATTCGCGAACGACGTTATCGCCACTCGCTGAGTCTGGCAGGCGTGCGCCCGTGAAGCGGTCGATCTTGATAAAGATACAGGCGTCTGGTGCACTAAAATCACGCCCGCCATAGCGCTGGATCGCTGTCCGCATAAAGCTGTTAAAGACCGGACCACACAGCCCGCCACCAGATGCACCACGCCCCAATGAACGCGGAGTATCAAAGCCGATGTAGCAGCCAGCCACGATGTTAGAACTAAAGCCGACGAACCAAACGTCTTTGGCGTCGTTGGTTGTCCCTGTCTTACCGGCAATTGGCACAGGCAGGTTCACCGCTGAACGCGCGGTACCACGTTGAACAACACCCTGCATCATGGATGTCAGCTGATAAGCTGTTACAGGGTCCATTACGCGTTCACGATCTGACGCAATACGCGGAGAACGACCCTGTTCCAGATTTGGGTCCAAACATTCTGCACAGACCCGTTGATCGTGGCGATAGATCGTAGCCCCTGATCGGTCTTGCACGCGGTCCACCAAAGTCGGTTCCACACGTTCGCCGCCATTGGCAAACATCGCATAGGCCGCGACTAATTTGTAAAGGGTGGTTTCCTCGGACCCCAACGACGCAGATAGGTAGGCGTTCATCCGGTCATAAACACCGAAACGTTCCGCATATTCGGCAATGGTCCGCATCCCGACCTCCTGCGCCAAACGCACGGTCATCACGTTACGGGATTGCTCAATCCCTGTGCGCAGGGGCGTTGGGCCATAAAACCTGTCTGAAGCGTTTTGCGGTCGCCAGATTTCTCCGCCCGCAACAACCTCGATCGGCGCGTCAACTACGATGGTCGCAGGGGTATATCCGGAATCAAGTGCGGCTGCGAAAACGAAAGGTTTGAACGCCGACCCTGGCTGACGTTCGGCATAGGCACGGTTAAGTTCAGAAATCGCGATCTCGTAGCCAAAGCCACCCTGCATCGCCAAGACACGGCCAGTGTTCACGTCCATCGCCATGAACGCACCCTGCACTTCCGGCACTTGGCGCAATGTCCAACGGATGAAATCACCGGCACCATTGTCGCCTGTCATCATACGGCGCACGTGCACTACATCACCCGGAGTGAAATTGTCAGCAAATGAGCCGCGCATCCATTCAATGTCACGGCGCGGAACGATCGGCGCTTCGTCGCCCTCTTCCCAGCCCTCAATGCCGACGCGCATCTCACTATCACCAACTTCTAGGACAACGGCGGGAAACCACGGGTTTTCCAGCGTAACAGTGCGGATTACACGCGCGGAACGCAGCGCAGCGCGCCACTCTGTTTCGTCGGACAAGGTTTCGACGGGTATCGTTACGCCAGTTCCACGCCAGCGTCCGAGGCCTCGATCATAGCTTTCCAACTGACGTTGCAACGCGTCACGCGCAGCCGCCTGAAGGCCTTCATCCACAGTCGCGCGGATCGTTAGGCCCGCAGAGTTCATCTCATAATCGGGGAACAGCGTCTCAACCTCAGACACGATGGCCGCCGTGAAATAATCACGGTCGGGACGTTCGCTGCTATAGCTTGGGAAGTCGCCATTCTGCACCGTCCGAAGCGGGTCAGCCAGTGCGACCTCGAGTTCTTGGGCGGTGATATATCCGTTTTCGAACATCTCTTCGAGGATGAAGTCCCGACGTTCAATCGCGTCCTCGCGGTTGCGCACAGGATGATAGCTATAAGGGGCTTTGGGGTGCACCGCGAGGAACGCAGCCTCGGCGGGTGACAGTTCTGACAAGGTTTTGTTGAAATAGGAGCGCGCCGCCGCCGTTACACCAAAAGAGCGCACGCCAAGGTCAATCTCGTTAAGGTAAAGCTCGAGGATGCCTTCTTTGCCCAAGGTCGCTTCGATACGTGGGGCAAGGATCAATTCTTGGATTTTACGTTCCACACGGCGCGAACCATCCAAAAGGAAGTTCTTGGCAACCTGCTGAGTAATCGTTGACGCACCACGCAGGGTTTCACCACGGCTTACGATAGCTTCGACAACCGCAGCACCGATACCGCGCAAGTCGTAACCATCGTGGGTGTAAAAGTTCTTATCCTCGGCAGAAATAAACGCCTGTTTTACAATGTCAGGGATTTCAGCAGCTGGCGTGAACAAACGGCGTTCTTCGGCAAATTCATCAATGACCAACCCTTCGCCGGAATACACACGGCTGATGGTCTTAGGCTGATAATTCGCCAATGTTTCATAGGTCGGAAGGTTCTTCCCATACATATAAAAGATCGCGCCCAGTGTCAGTGCGGCCATGCCAGCACCAAGTGTGAGCATCGAAAAGATGCCCCCAAAGAACGAGAAGATAAACCGAAGAACCATTGTTTGGTGCGCCCCACATGAATTGTCCCGCTTATAGGCAGATTGAAGGACAGGGTCAAAAGGTTGAACGCTGATTTAGGCCGATCCCCGCCAATCCCTCGGCCTTTGTCGAACCACCCCTTGTACGCAATCCTTCAAGCAGGCACATCAAAGACATGAATGCACACAGCTCCCCCGCCGACATATTGCCAACGTACGATCAAGGCGCAGCCGAATTTCAGGCGCAACGGGATCGCTCCTTGTTTGAAAAACCCTGCCTTGACAGACTGTTAGGCGTCACACCTCGCAATGTTTCGCCGCGCCGTTTGCTCGACTTAGGATGCGGCACAGGTGCGCCAATCGCCAGTCACCTTGCTGAACGGGGCATGGCGGTCACGGGTGTTGATGGCGCGGCTGGCATGATCGATCTGTTCACTCAAACGCTCCCACAGGCCACAGCCATTCACGCGGATATGAGAGGATTGAACCTTGACGTTACGTTCGATGCAATTTTGGCGTGGAACAGTTTCTTTCATCTGTCGCCAGACGATCAACGCGCCATGTTTCCCGTGTTCGCAAGGCACGCTGCCCCCAAAGCGGCGCTAATGTTTACGGCAGGTCCATCCGCAGGCGAAGTCTGGGGCCACGCGGCCGGTGGCGAAGTTTATCACAGCAGCCTCGACCCCGCCGAATACCTACAGCTACTTGAAGCCAACAACTTCAAAGTGATCGATTACCGCCCCGAAGACCCTGCGTGCCGCGGCCATACTGTTTGGCTTGCCCGTTACGCTGACCCTACTGACGGATCAGAGGCTTAAGCGCCTCTTCTTCAATCGCCCAACGGCCAACGGCCAATGTCACAGCGGCGATTATCGGTGCGCGCCCTTGCGGCGTTGTCAGGCGGGCGCGGTCCTCATCGTTGGACAAGAAACCGACTTCGATCAACACCGACGGAAAATCAGCCGCATTCAAAACCGCCAACGCCGCCTGACGTCTTGGGTTTGAATTCATCACCGCTCCTGTATCCCCCATCGCGATGACCAACTGTTCAGCGAACCGATCGCTTGCTGCTGCCGTTTCAACCCGCACAAGGTCTTGCAACACAGTCGCCACCTCATCCGCCTGCCCCGACAAATCCACACCTGCAAGTAAATCACTGCGTTCGTGGCGTTCAACCATGCGCAAGGACGCCTCGCTCTCGGCTTGATCGGTCAAGGTGTAGATCGCAGCGCCCGTGGCCTGTTCACCGGACAAAGCGTCTGCATGAAGCGAAATGAACAAGTCCGCACCTGATCCCCGCGCAAGGGTCATACGTTCTTGGAGTGGCACAAACGTATCATCTAGACGGGTCACCGCAGGCTGCACCCCTTCGATGCGGCCAAGCGCGGCTGCAAGTTCCAACGCCAAGACCAGAACGACCTCGGCCTCGTGCACGTCACCGTAGCCGGCACCGGGGTCAATTCCGCCATGGCCGGGATCGATCACAATCACCAAAGGATCGTCTTCGCCCTTCACAACGGGCGCAACAGGGTCGGCCGCAGCCAAGAACGCCCAATCAGGATCGTCGGGCGCACCCGCCGCTGCGGCAAAATCGTCGGCAGAGGATGACCGCAACACCACATCGATCTGTGCCGTACCGTCAATCGTATTCGCCGCCATCCCCGCTTGATCGACGCGAACGGGTTCGGCCAGATCAAGGATCATCCTGCTCCAACCTGGGCGAAGACCGCCAAATCGCGCATCCGTAATCCAATCGCTGCGGGTGAACGTCGATACATCGACATTGCGAAAATCGACCTCCTTGAAATCCACCACCAAACGGCGCGGATCATCCAAAGTGAAAACGCGATACGGAACAGGCTGAGACAGGAACAGTTCAACCGTGGTACTGCGCATCCGATCAACCGCCCCCGATTGGGCCACATCAAGCCGCGCCAATGCTGAAAAGTCCTGAGCCGCCACAGGCGAAGCCATGATCAAAACAGCGCAAGCCGCCCGTCTAATTTGACCAAAGAATTTCACGTTGCCGCCCTAACATCATCCATGAAAGCCGCCAAACGATCCAGTCCTTCTCGAATATCGTCGGTGGATCGCGCATACGACAAGCGCACCCATTTATGGCCTTCAACAGGGTCGAAATCCAAACCCGGCGTCACAGCAACACCTGCCTTTTCAAGAACTTGCGAACAAAACTTCACACTGTCATCCGTATAGTCAGAAACATCCACATAAACGTAGAACGCCCCATCTGGCGGCGCAAACTTTCCTAACCCCATCTTGGGAAGGGCTTCAATCATCAGGGCGCGGTTGGCGCGGTAGACGTCAACATTGACGTCCAAGTCCGTAGCGCACTCCATCGCATGCAGCGCCAGTTTTTGTGACGCATGGGACGGGCAGATAAACATGTTCTGTGCCAGCCGTTCAATCCGGCGAACGTGATCTTGCGGCACAACCATCCAGCCGACCCGCCACCCCGTCATCGAGAAATACTTGGAAAACGAGTTAATGACGTAGACTTCGTCGGTGACTTCAAGTGCTGTAACCGTGCGCCCCTCGTAGCCAAGCCCGTGATAAATCTCGTCGCTGATAAAGGCGGCACCTGCGACCTCACAAGCCTGCGCAAGGCTGCGCAATTCGTCCTCCCCCAGCATTGTCCCAGTCGGGTTCGCAGGCGATGCCACAATAAGCCCCGCAAGGTCATGTTCAGCTACATCATCTGCAACCGGCTGCATGCGGGCCGCCATCGTTGTAGGCATATCGACAGGCTGCAAATCCAGCGCCTTTAGAATTTGGCGATAGGACGGATAGCACGGCGCTCCAAGTCCAACGCGTTCGCCGGTATCAAACAAAGCCGAAAACGCGAGCAGAAACGCACCTGATGCACCAGCCGTAATAACAACGCGTTCTGGATCAAGGGTTACACCATACCAATCCTGATAGTGCTGTGCGATCCGTGCCCGCAATTCGGGCAAACCCAGTCCAACTGTATATCCCAGCGGTTCAGCGGTCATTTCGGCGGACAATTGCTCAATCGCCTTTGCGGGTGCACCCGTCCCCGGCTGACCGACTTCCATATGGATAATATGGCGCCCTGCGGCCTCGGCGGCGCGTGCGGCCTCCATAACGTCCATCACGATAAAGGGATCGACCTCACCACGGCTTGAGTTTCTCATCTGCTCTGCCTTACCTTGCTTTGAACCCTATCTGCCCCGCTATACCGGAGCCCGTCAATGCGCCTTTCTGTGATCTCGCTTACCCTGTCTGTTTGTTTAGCGTTCGTGTCTCTCGCGCGGCCTGCCGAAGCGGTGACTTTGCTGCGGGATGCAGACATCGAACACAGCCTCGATCAACTGGCTGCGCCAATCTTGCGGGCGGCAGGGTTAAACCCCAACAACGTGCGCATTCTGGTCGTTAATGACCGTGCCTTGAACGCCTTTGTGATCAACGGCCGCGCGATCTTTATCCATTCAGGCTTGTTGCAACGTCTGACCAGCGCCGAACAACTGCAAGCGATCATCGCCCATGAGGCCGCCCATATCGCCAATGGTCATATTTCTCGCCGTCTCACCAATCTGCGCGGGGCGAACAATGCGGCAGGCTTTGGGATAGCACTAGCACTGGCAGTAGCGCTCGCTTCGGATGAAGCAGCTGCTGCCGGCGGCGTCGCGCTTGGTGCCGCAAGTGCTGCGCAGCGCCAGTTCTTTGCGCATACACGCGCCGAAGAATCCGCCGCTGATCAATCTAGTATCCGCTTTTTGCTGCGCGCAGATGTAAATCCACAAGGCGCAATTGAGGTGATGGATTTATTTCGCGGCCAAGAATTACTGTCCGTGTCCCGCCAAGATCCCTACACGCGCACGCACCCGCTGACGTCTGATCGAATTCGCGCGTTGCGCGGGTTGGTCGCTGCAAACCCCGGAACGGACGCAAACAATCCCAACGCTGATTTCTGGTTTGCCCGCGCCCAAGGAAAACTGAGCGCGTTTACCCAGAACCCTGGCTGGACCCTGCGCCGCGTACGTGGTGATGACACCCCCATCGGGATGATGCGCCGTGCGGTGGCGTATCATCGCCAAGCCGATGCCACCCGCGCCATTTCAGAAATGCAAAGGCTGCTCGCGCAGTACCCAAATGACGCCTACTGGTATGAGTTATTCGGGCAAATCCTGCTGGAAAGCCGCCAGCCCATGGCCGCCGTTCAAGCCTATCAGAATGCAGTAGCCCTGAACGGCAACGAACCTTTGATCCTTGGTGGGTATGGCCGCGCGCTATTGGCCGTGAATTCTGCCGACAGCAATGCCCGCGCCGTCCGCACGCTTGAACGTGCCCGCGCTCTTGATGGCCAGTCTTCTGGCGTTCTGCGGGACCTCGGCCAAGCCTACGCGCTTACAGGTCAGCCCGGCCTAGCGTCTCTTGCCACAGCCGAACGCTACGCTCTTCAGGGCCGAATGGAAGATGCAGTTATCCATGCCACCCGTGCGGCAGATCGCCTACCACGGGGGTCTGCCCCTTGGCAGCGCGCGCAAGACGTGCTTTCTGCTGCTCGATAATATGAACCGGAGTTCTTACACAATGCGCCTTTTGTCGACCCTCTCTGCCCTCGCCCTGACCGCAACCACCGTCATGGCCCAAGACGTTGGCGAAATGAACGACGCGCAGCGCGACGCCTTTCGCGCCGAAGTTCGCGCTTATCTTCTTGAGAACCCCGAAGTCCTAATGGAAGCCATCGGCGTCCTTGAAGCCCGCCAAGCCGAAGCCGAAGTCGCGCGCGACGAACGCCTTGCTGAACTGAATGCCGATGCGTTGTTCAACGATGGTTATTCTTACGTTGGTGGCAATCCTGACGGCGACCTGACGATTGTTGAGTTCGTTGATTACCGTTGCGGGTTCTGCCGTCGCGCCCATCCGGAAGTCGCAGAACTTGTCGCATCGGATGGTAATATCCGCATTATCACTAAAGAATTCCCAATTCTGGGCGAACAATCCCTTTTGGCGTCTCAGTTTGCAGTTGCGACCCAGATCGTTGCTGGCGACGAGTCCTACAAGCTCATCTCAGACGCGCTGTTCGCGCTGCGCTCTGATGTAACGCCTGCCAGCTTGAGCTCATTGGCCGAGGCATTTGACCTCGACGCAGAAGCCATTCTTGCGGAAATGGACAGCGACGGCGTGAAAGAGGTTCTTGCTGCCAACCGCGCGTTGGGTGACCGGATGCAGATCACGGGAACACCAACTTTCGTGTTTGGCAATGAAATGGTCCGCGGTTACGTCCCACTGGACGGCATGCGTGAAATCGTTATCGCACAGCGCGACGAAAGCTAATCACAAGCACCCTTGGTGCATGTAGCCCTCCATTTCAAAGACTTGCCCGTCCACCTGTTGCCAGCGCAATGAAACACGCGTTGTGCAGCCAAAGACGAACCGTGCAACACCACGGCTTGCAAAGCGCCGCCCTTCTGAAGTTGCCGAGGACAAACCGCGATCGTCCGAGACCATGCTGAACCGTTCAGCGTCCAATGCAGTGTCCAATTTAGCGACAGGCGTGCCATCCGGGAACATGTCAGCAAGACGCTGTTCAAGCACGGGTTCTGCCGCTTCGTTGTTCCAAGGGAGGCTGCCAGATATCGGGCGGTCTTGGGCCAATGACATGGTACCAAGAAAGGCTGCGATTACTGTAAGCCCAAGAAGAACCTTGCGAAACATTTTGAGACCTTTCCGTGCGTGAACGACGTTCAACCTACGGAGAAATCCATGATATGAAAGACAGGAATACCCTACCTATTCCGCGGCGCTTGCCGCCGCGTCCAATTCTGCAGCTTTGGTTTCGACCTGTTCAACGATGTGTTCGATCATGTCATCATTGCTCAGTTTATGGGACTGCTGCCCAGCAAGGTAGACCATCCCTGCCCCGTTGCCGCCGCCCGTGAACCCGACATCTGTCATCAAGGCTTCACCGGGGCCATTGACGACACAACCGATGATACTAAGGCTCATGGGCGTCTTGATATGCTCAAGCCGTTTTTCCAAAGCCTCGACGGTTTTGATCACGTCAAACCCTTGGCGCGCGCAACTTGGGCAGGAAATGATATTCACCCCGCGATGGCGCAGCCCAAGCGATTTAAGGATCTCATAACCAACTTTTACTTCTTCGACCGGATCTGCGGACAGGCTGACGCGGATCGTGTCACCAATCCCAGCCCACAACAACGATCCCATACCGATGGATGATTTTATCGTGCCGGACGTCAGCCCGCCCGCCTCGGTGATCCCAAGGTGGATCGGCGCGTCGGTGACTTCGGCCAGTTGTTGATAGGCCGCAGCGGCCATAAACACATCGGAGGCTTTGCAGCTGATCTTGAATTCGTGGAAGTCGTTGTCTTGCAGGATTTTGATATGATCCATGCCGGATTCAACCATCGCATCAGGACAAGGCTCACCATATTTATCGAGTAGATGCTTTTCGAGTGAACCCGCGTTAACGCCAATTCGGATAGAACAGTTATTGTCCTTGGCGGCTTTAATCACCTCACGGATACGTTCGGGCGATCCGATGTTGCCGGGATTGATGCGCAGACACGCCGCGCCTGCTTCGGCGGCTTCGATGCCGCGTTTGTAATGGAAATGGATGTCAGCGACGATTGGCACCGGGCTTTGGGCGCAAATCTCTTTCATGGCAGCGGCGCTGTCTTCATCGGGCACCGAAACACGGACGATATCTGCCCCCGCATCAGCCGCCGCGCGAATCTGGGCCAATGTCGCAGCTACATCAGGCGTCAGCGTATTGGTCATCGTCTGTACGGTGATCGGGGCATCCCCCCCAACAGGCACGTTGCCGACCATGATCTGGCGGCTTTTGCGGCGATAGATGTTACGCCAAGGACGAATGTGATTGAGCGTCATGAGATACCTATTGGTTGTCGCAGCACACACCTAAGCCGCACGAGGCCCATGGGCAACGGGGTGCGACAGCAGGTCTTAAGGAATTTTTGATTATTGGTCAGCTTCGACAGGCGCAATGCCCTGCACTTCGGCAAAACGAACGACCTCGGCCAGATCACTGTCAGCGTCCAAATCCACGGCTGCATAAGTCTCGGTTAAGTTGCCAACCGACAAAGCCAAATTCGACGTAACAGAGCCACGCGGGCCAACAGGACCGTAATGCGCACCATTTACCGCAAAATAAACAGCACCGGATTCGCCAATGCGAAGCGTGGCAGGATCTTCGGTCTGCGGCACATCGAATGTGTCACCCGCTGTCATAACGGTTTCATAGATGGTCGTGCCATCGGCAGCCCGAACACGCACCCAAGCGTCACGAACTGCAACAAGCTGAACACCGGCCCGTGGTGTTTCGGTAACCTGTACGTTTGATCCAACGGCAGCGGCAGGATCGACCTGCGCAACCGCTGTGTCGTCCAAAGGCGCAGGTGCTGCAATTGATCCACCATTACGAGGATCCAAGCTGGCAATCGGCCCATCACGTGGAACCAGAACAGGTGCGTCCAAGGCCTGTGGGCGATAAAGACGATCAAGCGCTTCAGTGCTCGGCGCTTGGAAACCGGCAACAACATCAAC
Source organism: Octadecabacter algicola (assembly GCF_021532625.1). Classification (GTDB taxonomy): domain Bacteria; phylum Pseudomonadota; class Alphaproteobacteria; order Rhodobacterales; family Rhodobacteraceae; genus Octadecabacter; species Octadecabacter algicola. Next base: position 384,716 of record NZ_JAKGAR010000001.1, on the reverse strand, counting down.
ACCAGCATCCGTTGCGGGCACACCGCTACCGCCTGCCAGCGGATCAATGTCCGCAACAACGACGGGCGTGTTTTCAACTGGCGCAAGTTGAACTTTTTGAACTTCTTGCAACACGGTCCATCCACCAAACCCAAGGCCACCGATCAAAGCGATCAGAACAGCAAAGGACCCGATCGCACGCGGTTCAACCGCAGCAAACATGGCATCATTCGCAGGAATAAATGGGGTTGCCGGAGTAGCAAAGATATCATTTTCGACCCGTGGCGCCGCAGGCAAAGGCTTCGCGCCTGATGCCTGCTCGGACATGCCGTGGGCTGTCGCAAAACCGGATTCTGTACAGAACGTGTCAAACGCCCAATCTGGATCCATGTTCAGGTAGCGCGCGTAGGACCGTACGTAGCCCGCGATAAAACCAGGTGTGTCAAAAGCAGTTGGGTCGGCATTTTCAATGGCAGCGATGTAGGCCGCTTTGATCTTCAGTTCACGCTGCACATCCAACAGGCTTTTGCCCATCGTGGCGCGTTCGCCCCGCATCAGATCGCCTAAACGTAATTCAAACGCGTCAAAGCCAACCGTCTCGACGGTTGGTTCTTTTTTAGCACGTCTGAACCCATTGCGGATCATACGGTTCCCTTAAAATCTGCCCCATTTAGAATCGACTCGATTCGATATGAGCCATTCCTTACGTTGTTATTACCACAACAAAAACCAATTTGCACATGCAGAGAAATCAGCCCGCAAGCTCGGCACGATTCAGCGCACAATGGGACCAAAGGCCATCCAGTGCCTTTACCAGCGCATCCATCTCTTTAGGACCATGCACAGGGGACGGCGTAAACCGAAGCCGTTCCGTGCCACGCGGCACGGTCGGGAAGTTGATCGGTTGCACGTAAATCCCAAAATCCTGCAACAGCATGTCGGAAAGTTTTTGCGTATGCACAGGGTCGCCCACGATCAACGGCACAATATGGCTGCCATGGTCAATGATCGGGAGGCCCAAACCACGCAAGCGCATCTTAAGGATCTTCGCCTGTGTTTGTTGCTGATCGCGTAAGTCCTGATCACCCTTAAGGTGCGCAACCGATGCCGCCGCCCCTGCTGCAACAGCTGGTGGCAAGGATGTGGTAAAGATAAATCCTGGCGCATAGGAACGCACAGCATCGCACAATTTGGCAGAGGCTGCGATATAACCGCCCATCACACCAAATGCTTTGGCCAAGGTGCCGTTGAACATATCGATCCGGCCCAAAAGTCCGTCGCGTTCAGCAATTCCGCCACCGCGTGGACCATACATGCCAACCGCGTGAACTTCGTCACAATAAGTCAGCGCGCCAAATTCATCAGCGATATCGCAGAGTTCTTTTAACGGGCCAAAATCGCCGTCCATCGAATACACAGATTCGAACGCAATCAATTTTGGCGCCGCAGGATCGTCTGCCGCCAGTTTTGCGCGCAAATCATCCAGATCATTGTGCTTGAAAATACGCTTTTCGCCACCGTTGCGGCGAATGCCTTCGATCATAGACGCGTGGTTCAAGGCGTCAGAATAGATAATCAGTCCTGGAAACAGGCGCGGCAAGGTAGAAAGCGTCGCATCATTGGCAATGTAAGCGCTGGTGAATAACAAAGCATCTTCTTTGCCGTGCAAATCAGCCAATTCGGCCTCAAGGCGCTTGTGATAAACGGTTGTGCCGGAAATATTGCGTGTCCCGCCTGATCCAGCACCTGTTGCGTCCAACGCTTCATGCATGGCCTCAAGGACAACAGGGTGTTGCCCCATGCCGAGGTAGTCGTTGCCGCACCAAACCGTGATATTCTTTTGGTCACCCTCGGGTGTTGTCCAAACCGCATGCGGGTAGTTGCCCTGCTTACGTTCAATATCGATGAATGTGCGATAGCGGCCTTCTTCGTGAAGGCGAGCCAATGCATCATCAAGTTTCGCGTTATAATCCAAGTCATTATCCCTTGTCGTGGCGCAGCGGGGATTATCCCGTCAGCAAGGTTTGGCCCCTATTATCGCCCTGTTTGCTCTCTAGCAATACTTTTGCCACCAATTGCAGTGGGCTGTTACGGTTCGTCGCAGGCATTGCTTGGGCCGTGATATCGCCCTGAAACACAACTCTTGCCTGACCTAAAAACGCATCATGTTGTCCCGACTGCTGCCTTTCATATTCTTCACGCTTCTTTGGTCGCGCTGGTGATGGCGCAATTACCGGCAACGTTAACCTTTGTTCTATTGGGTATTGCTCCGCCGCCTTGGCTGGTTCCGCACCTAGAAATTAGCTCTGTCCGCCCTCGTGGGTCGAGCCCCCTCCTAAGCCATTGACCCTGCCCCGCGATGTGCCACTTTGGCGGCAACCATCATCCGGAGCCCGCACATGACCTCTTCAAACCTCGACGCCGTTCTCGCCAAAATCGACACTGATCTTGATGCATCCCTTGAGCGCCTAATGGGACTGCTAAAGCTGCAATCTGTCTCAACGGACCCTGCCTATAAGGAACAGGTCGACAAGGCTGCCGATTGGCTGGTGGATGATCTGGAAACCCTTGGCGTGACTGCCAGCAAACGAGACACCCCTATGCACCCAATGGTCGTCGGCCATGTGGGCGATACTGGTCCACACTTGCTGTTTTACGGCCACTACGACGTGCAACCCGTTGATCCGATTGAACTTTGGGATCACGATCCGTTTGCGCCATTTATCGAAGACCGCGACGGTTTAAAGGTCATCCGCGGGCGAGGCACATCTGATGATAAAGGCCAGTTGATGACCTTTATGGAGGCTTGCCGCGCGTGGAAGGCCGTAAACGGAAGCCTACCCTGCAAGATTACTTTCCTATTTGAAGGCGAAGAAGAAACCGGTTCACCGTCGCTTGTGCCGTTCATGGAAGAGAACGCGAATGAGCTGAAAGCAGACCTCGCGCTGATTTGTGACACAGGCATGGTTGCACCCGGTGTGCCGTCTATCGCCAGTCAATTGCGGGGCATGCTTAAAGACGAATTCACCCTGCATGGGCCTGCCATGGATTTGCATTCGGGCCACTACGGCGGCCCCGCTGTGAACCCGTTACGGGAAATCTCGCGCATTATTGCCAGTTTTCACGATGACCAAGGCCGCGTGACGCTTGATGGGTTCTATGACGACGTCATCGAAATCGGCGACAATCTGAAAGCACAGTGGAAGACCTGCGGCTTTGATGAGGCCGACTACATGCAAAACGCAGGCCTAACGGAATCGGCAGGTGAACAGCCCTATTCGGTCCTTGAACAACAATGGTCGCGCCCAACTTTGGAAATCAACGGGTTATGGGGCGGTTATCAAGGTGCTGGGTCCAAAACTGTGATCCCAGCAGATGCACACTGTAAAATTACTTGTCGTTTGGTCGGCGATATGGATCCCGACAAAATCCGCGTAGCCCTGCGCAAACACGTGGAAAGCCAATTGCGGTTTGGCACGACGGTCACTTGGGACAACGACCTTGAAGGCGCGCCAGCCAGCGTAATGAACACCGACCGTCCTGAATTCGAACAGGCCCGCCAAGCGCTCACCGACGAATGGGACCGCGAAGCCGTCTTTGTTGGCATGGGTGGATCGATCCCTATTGCTGGCCATTTCAAGACCGTGCTGGACATGGACGCCATGTTGATCGGTTTTGCCTCGGAGGATGATCGCATCCATTCGCCTAATGAAAAATACGACGTTCAAGCGTTCCACAAAGGCATCCGGTCATGGGCGCGTGTTTTGGCGGCGCTGTCCTGATGCGTTTGTTGAAACAACTCTGGATCGTAATCGGGGCCGTTGTCGCGGCATTCTTGGTGTCATGGGTTCTTTATATGCCCGATGCGAATGAACGCGGCGTTTGGCGATCTCAAACAGGCGGGCAAATCATCACCCTAAGCCCCCTAAAGGCGCAACTTTATAGCGAAAGTTCAGCATCTTGCGTCCATCAGCTTACGTTCCCTGCCCATATGAAATTGGTCGAAATGGCCGAAGGCGCGACAGTGCAGGTAGTGGGGGAAGCCCTGCACCTGCTTGCGGATGGAACGCTAGAACCGATCCTGTTTGATCGCATCGCTGCCCTTCCTGACACTTGTGGCGCGTTCAATCCGAATGCCCCCGCGTTAGACGTTTTCAATGCAATGTGGGCGGCGATGGATGAACACTACGCGTTCTTTAGCCTGCATAACGTCGACTGGGATGCACGCCGCGACTTCGCACCCACTGGCGCACCAACGCTGACGAATGAGGACCTGTTTGCGTTGCTCTCTGAGACCCTCACAGGGCTAGATGACGGCCACGTACAACTCGTGAGCCCGTTTGACGGCTTCTCCCCTGCGGTGCGCCCTTCATGGCTGCCTGAGGGCGACACCCAAGTACGCGAGACGCTAACACAGATCGCCCGTGACACGGTCGGCCCCGCCCTCACCCCAGTCGAGCTTACTGGTGTCGAATTCACTCTCATGCCCGATGGCGTGGCCTATGTCCTGATCCGACATATGGGCCTCAATGCGCCTTTTGGCACGACCGAACAGGCCGCCATGGCCACAGCCTTTGCCGATGTCGCGGCCGAGATTGAAACCGCCAATGCGATCATCATCGATATTCGTTACAACCCGGGCGGATCGGATTCCGTATCCTTTGGTGTCGCAAGCCATTTCACGGGACAACCCGTTGACGTGCTTACGAAAACGACCCGCAATGGTGATGGCCAAACTGAGCCCTTCACGGCTACATTGCAGCCGTATGATCCGACGCCACTCACCCAACCAGTCATTCTGCTCACAAGCGAGCTGACAGGCTCTGCCGCGGAAATTCTGACCATGGCGATGCGGGAACTCCCGCAGGTCACGACGATGGGTCATCCTACGTCGGGTGGGTTATCGGATATCCTTGGGTTTACGTTGCCAAACGGTTGGGAACTGGGATTGTCACACCAGACCTACCGCACAATGGATGGCGGTCTTTATGAAGGCGTTGGCATCCCACCGGATGTTGCGTTTGAAATTGAAACCGCCCCGCTTTTACAGGGCGAAGACCCACTTCTTCGAGCTGCGTTTCAACGGGCGAGAGGACAACTTAACTGACCTCTGCACAGCGGAGGAAATCATCAACAACCAAGTGGGGCTAAACCGACCTTCGCTCATATCGAGCCAAGGTCGGTCTAGTGAGCCTTAGGTGATCACATTGAACTCAGGTCCATAAGGATATCCTGTAATGTTCTCATTTCCATCTTCGGTGATGACCAAGATATCATGTTCGCGATAACCGCCTGAACCAGGCGCCCCTTCTGGAACGGTCAACATCGGCTCCATTGAAATAACCATGCCCGGTTCGAGCACTGTGTCGATGTCCTCGCGGAGCTCTAGGCCTGCCTCGCGTCCGTAGTAGTGAGACAGCACCCCAAAGGAATGCCCGTACCCAAAGCTCCGGTATTGAAGCAGATCATGTTCCTCAAAGAAGGTATTGATCTGTTCTGTAACCTCCGCACAGCTTGCACCCGGTTTAAGTAGACTCATGCCTAACTCATGGGCCGCAACATTGGCCTCCCAAATCTTTAGGCTGGCGGAATCCACTGTTTCAACGAACAACGTTCGTTCAAGCGCTGTGTAATAAGCGCTGATCATCGGAAATGTATTGAGGCTTAAAATATCGCCTCGTTGTAAGGTGCGTCCAGTGACAGGGTTATGAGCACCATCTGTATTGATGCCTGATTGGAACCAAACCCAAGTGTCGCGGTATTCAGCATCTGGGAAACGTTTCGCAATCTCCAGCTCCATTGCATTGCGACCCGCCATTGCGACATCTATTTCACGAGTGCCTGCTTTGATCGCATCCCGAACGGCATAGCCGCCAACGTCAGCCACTTGGGCACATGACCGGATCAGTGCAATCTCAGCCACCGACTTGTGCATCCGTTGCCGCATCGTAATCGGAGCCACATCAACAATTGCGTTTGGCGACAAGAAACTATCCATCAAATTACTCTGCGTAAGGGTCAAGTGATCCGCCTCATATCCGATGGTCTTACCCGCGCCAGTGACCGAAAGAACAGCCCGCCAGAAGTTATTCCGCTGCCAATCCGTGTAGGTAATGTTATCGCCATGGCTGCGCCGCCACGGCTGAGCAGCGTCAATTCCCGCGCTAATGGTCACATCATCGGTTTGGGTAACGACTAATGCATATGGCCGCCCGAACGCGCAATAAAGGAAGCCCGTATAATAAGCGACATTATGCATTGAGGTGAAAACGCACGCGTCAACGCCGCTTATCTGCATATCTGCACGCAGGCGTGTCAGGCGATTTTCGTACTCTTTCGGTTCAAATGGCAGGGTCTTGTCACCCTGATGGAAACGGTAAAACTCTGGACGATCCATTGTTGGCTCCTTCATTACATGCCGCAGCACGCATCGAAGAAGGCGACCCTCCTCGACTGAACCGCAGCAAAGAAAAATCCCGGCGTTCAGGAAGGGGAAACGGGGTTGCATGTAAATGCTGGCGACGCCATCGCCGACCCGTGAGAACACTTCGCCGAGAACGTGCAATTAATGCAAGAGATTTCTAAAAACGAATATCAGCTCAAAGCTGCCAAGCGGCCCCGATTTGGTCGTGCTGATTCCTAAATCGCAACCCATCTGCATATTACTCCGAGCTTCGATTTAGGAGTGCACTATGGAAACCCGTTTCGCCGACCGTCTTGCCCGCATTAACAGGCAAAACACCCCTGTAGCTTTTCAGTAAGACGCGTCGGCAGGCGCCACGAGTCAAGACATCGAACCGTCATTCCAAAAGCAGAAAGCAGCCCCGACTACGAACCTGCGGTCCGGTCGATGGGCGTTTTGACAATCAAAGGGGAGAAAAGTGGCGCGGTTGACGGGACTCGAACCCGCGACCCCCGGCGTGACAGGCCGGTACTCTAACCAACTGAGCTACAACCGCGCACTTTCTTGCTTTTACCCTCAAGCAGAGCAGTCTTAAACCCCAGACCAGGGAAGTCCTAACCTCGGACTAAGGGACAGTGATGGCGCGGTTGACGGGACTCGAACCCGCGACCCCCGGCGTGACAGGCCGGTACTCTAACCAACTGAGCTACAACCGCCCACTGTCCGTTGATTTGCATCAACGTGAGGTGCTTCTAGGTGCGACAGCCTACCCCGTCAAGCCACAAGCAACAGTGATTTGCAGCTTTTCGCAATGGCGAGGCCACAACATGCAGTAGGACAAGGGTTTTACGCCGCAATGCGCGTACGATTTATTCAAAAACACTTTGATTTTGCAGCGGAATCCCCGCAATTCTCTTCGTGCTTGCTATCCACACCCTGGGGAGGGTCTAATGGTTAATCTGTCGCGGCGCCATGCTTTGGCGGCCGGTATTGGCTTTGGTGTCACAACATTGATGGGATCAAGCGCGTCCGCGCAGCCTCTTATTCGGCTTCCTAACGATCTTGTGCTGTCGGATGTTGCGACCATTACAGCCGTAAGGACCCCATCCCCTGTCGTCGCAATGACGTTTGATGACGGTCCTCATCCGACGCACACACCGCGGTTGCTCGACATGCTGCGCGAACGCGGACTGCGCGCGACGTTCTACCTTATTGGAAATAGGGTCGCCCAGTATCCGCAGATTGCACGCCGTATTGCCGAAGAAGGTCACGAAATCGGCAACCATAGTTGGTCGCATCCGTTCTTGAACAACTATAGCGACCGCGCTGCCATCCTAGAAATCGATCAAACCACAAATGTAATCTATCAGATCACAGGGCGCCCACCTGTAACCTTCCGTCCGCCCTACGGCGCCTTTACACGTCGTCAGCGGACCTTTCTTAATGACGTGCGTAGCCTGCCGACGATCCTTTGGTCTGTTGACCCACAGGATTGGCGACGTCCGGGCGCACATGTCGTTGCAAACCGAATCCTCAGCCATACACACCAAGGTGGAATCATCCTCAGCCACGACATCCACCGCGGGACCGTCGACGCGATGCCGCAGACCCTAGACGGGCTGACAGCGCGCGGACTGCACTTTGTAACTGTGAGCCAAATTCTCGGTTGGCCGCTGTGGCAGTCGCGAAATTTCCGTATGGTCAGGGAAACGGGCTAAAAAGAACCGCACACCCGCATAACGGTGTTCCAGCGATGGAACTCGGTTTGGCAATCGGGGAAATGGTGGGTCGTGAGAGGCTCGAACTCCCGACATCTTCGGTGTAAACGAAGCGCTCTACCAACTGAGCTAACGACCCGATGAGCAGCGTTTAGCGCCCCTCTTCGCGGGGTGCAAGCCTCATGTTAGCAATTTTTGCACACCGTCTTTTAAATGATAAACACAGCCCTGCCCGCCGTGGATCGATGGGTTGGCCAAGGCGTGTTCTCTGGCGACGATACTTCGGATGGCACGACTGGTGATTCCATGGGTAATCAGCACCGCAGGCCCTTTAAGATCAGCTAGAAACGCTGCTGCACGGTCTGTTACGGCGGCAAACCCTTCCCCGCCCGGGGCCATTTCATACTGTGCCAGTTCTGGGTCTGGACCGTCCGGCATCGGCAAATCCAACCGCAAACGGCCCGACCATTCCCCTACGCCAATTTCGCGTAATCTGATGTCTGTATGAATCGATTCTGCTAAAACCCCACACGCAAGCCCTGCCGTTTGGAAGGCCCGCCCCGATGGGCTGGACCAAAATGAGAATCCCTCAAGATCAAGGCCGCGCAGGATTTCTCCTTGGCGTGCGGCGTCCCTCTGCCCTTTTGCAGTCAAAGGGGAATTCAGCCACCCCTGCATGCGGTTCTCTGCGTTCCACTCGGTTTCGCCATGGCGAAGAATATATAGTTCTGGATATGTCATGCGCTGTGCCTATCGCGCACGCGTGAGGATCAAAAGCCCCGCCCGATAGAATCATTGATTAAGAACCCAAATAGACCGATAGAAGAAATGCATCTCTCGCCCGCGGGAGAGTCTGGGCAAGACCCAGCGCCGAAGGAGCAACGACCCGGAAACTCTCAGGCACACGGACCGCGGGTGAATAGCAATCTGGAGAGCGGTGGCACACATTGCCGCCCACCGAAGGAGAAGTCGCGATCTTCGCCCTACTGGGCATGCGGCGAAACTCTCAGGTTCCCTGACAGATGGGTTCATCGCTGGCTTATGCTGGCTCGTTTGAACGTCCGAGGGGAACTAACTCATGAAAAAGATTGCCGTAATCGGTGCTGGCATCACCGGAATCACCACAGCTTATGCGCTGATCAACCGTGGCTTTGAAGTCACCGTGTTCGATAAGAACCGTTATGCCGCGATGGAAACCTCTTTTGCAAATGGCGGGCAGTTGAGCGCCTCTAACGCCGAAGTTTGGACCCAATGGTCTACGATCCTCAAAGGGATCAAATGGATGACGCAGCGCGGCGCGCCTTTGTTGGTCAACCCGAAACCAAGCTGGCACAAGTATTCTTGGATGGCGGAATTCATGTCCAACATCCCTAACTACCGCAAGAACACGATCGAAACTGTGCGCCTTGCGATCATGGCACGCGAGCATTTCATCTCTCACGCCGCGACAGAAGGTTTTGATTTTGCGTTGGAAAAACGTGGTATCTTACATGTTTACGACTGCAAGCCAGACTTTGATGGTGCTGCCAAGGTCAACGCGCTGCTTAAGGAAGGCGGGTTGGAACGCCATGCGGTCACGCCCGAAGAAATGAAAACGCTAGAGCCGGCGTTGCAGGGCGATTTGTACGGCGGTTACTACACCGAAACCGATTTCACGGGCGACATTCACGCTTATGCCAAGGGCCTCGCCGAAGCTTGTGAAAAGCGTGGCGCAGCGTTCCATTACGGTTGCGGTGTGGACACTCTTACTGCGCGCAATCCCGGTGTGGACGTGGGGTGGCATGACAAAGATGGCAAGGGGTCCGACCACTTTGATGGAATAGTCATCTGCGCTGGCGTCCAAAGCCGTGATCTGGCGGCACAAGTTGGCGACCGCGTTAACATCTACCCCGTCAAAGGCTATTCAATCACAGTCCAGATGGATGATGACGACAGCCGCGCGGCGGCCCCGTGGGTATCCCTGCTGGATGACAAAGCCAAAATCGTAACATCGCGCCTTGGCCCGGATCGGTTCCGCGTCGCCGGAACGGCAGAATTTAACGGCTATAACAAAGACATCCGCAACGATCGGATCGAACCGTTGGTGAAATGGGTTGAAAATCTTTTTCCAGATGTCAGCACCGAACATGCTGTTCCATGGGCAGGTCTACGCCCCATGATGCCAAACATGATGCCCCGCGTTGGAGCAGGCAAAACGCCTGGTGTGTTTTACAACACAGGCCACGGGCACCTTGGGTTTACGCTGTCAGCCGCGACCGCAGAGCTTGCTGCAGATGCCGTGCTGCAAAACTCGCAAAGCAACTCGGTTGGCGCTGACCTGAGCTAAAAAAACGGCACGTGAGGTCCCCCCCACGTGCCGTTCTCTCGCCTACCAACTTTGCGACTTTATTCTGCAGCAACAGGCGCCTTTGCTGGGCCATTGTCGCCCTTAGGTTGGCGCACCTTCAGGGTCATGATCTTTGCATTTGCCACATCTTTGACGCGCTTGATCATGACTTTACCGAGTGGCGGCACTGTCAATTCTTCGCCGTCAGCCAAGCTCCGACCCAAGACGGTCAACATCGCCTCAACCACGGGTTTGACGTCTTTCTTTTTCATTCCGGTTTCGGCCATCACACGGTCAATCAGCTCGGGCTTTTTGATTGGGGTCGCAGTTACAACAGGCGTTACGGATTCAACAATCGTCGCCTTTGTCGTCGCTGGCTTTGTAACAGCTTTAGCCGTTGCCGTCTTAGTCGTCGTTTTAACGGCGGCTGTTTTCGTCGTTGTTTTTGCCTTTGGGGTCGTGGTTTTTGTGCTGCGGGTGGCCATTGCTCTCTCCGATCAAAGCCACTTGATTGTGGCCATTTGAGAAACAGTAACCTGCAAATCACGTTAATCCCATGGGAATTCTTTCGAAAAGTGGTCATTGCGGCGCTATTGCCGCGCCCTATGTACCGTGTCGCTTGACCCGATCCGCAAAAACCAAGACAAATAAAGCGCATTTTAAGGGGATGTTACTATGATTAAAAATTTTGCAACCGCTGCTCTGCTTTCCGCAGCAACAACACTGAGCGCCACTGCCGGCGGTATGAGCGAACCTACGATGGAGCCACTCACCATCGTTCAGGAAACTGAAACGTCATCCAGCAGTCCACAGCTCCTGCCGATTATGATTTTCGCAGCCTTGGTCGCAGTAGCTTCCAACTAAGCGACTCAAGCCTTACCAACCAAGAAGGGCGCCTGAGAAACCTCAGGCGCCCTTCTTGGTTTTACAATTGAACGTTCATTAGTGGGCTGTTGCCCCTGCCCCACCATCACGAGCGCGTAAGGCGGCTTCAGCTGCAGCTGCATCCTCTGCCTCTTGGTCCCACTCAACCGCCTTTGGTGATGAAACAAGCGCATGCTCCAAGACTTCTGTGACGTGCGTGACGGGAATAATCTCCAGCCCTTCTTTCACATTGTCCGGAATGTCGGCCAAATCTTTTACGTTCTCTTCTGGGATAAGCACCGTTTTGATACCGCCCCGCAGAGCCGCCAAGAGTTTCTCTTTCAGGCCACCGATGGCTGACGCATTGCCGCGCAGGGTCACTTCACCCGTCATGGCGATGTCTTTGCGCACTGGGATCTTTGTCAGAACAGACACGATCGCAGTGACCATCGCCAGACCGGCAGATGGACCATCTTTTGGTGTAGCACCGTCAGGCACGTGAACGTGGATGTCCAACTTATCAAACGCAGGCGGCTTCACCCCGATCTGCGGGCTGATCGAACGCACATAGCTGGACGCTGCGTCGATGGATTCTTTCATCACATCGCCAAGCTTACCAGTTGTCTTCATACGGCCTTTGCCCGGCAGTCGCAGCGCTTCGATATTCAAAAGCTCACCGCCAACAGATGTGTAGGCAAGCCCCGTAACGACGCCGACCTGATCGCTCTCTTCAGCTAGGCCAAAGCGATGCTTTTTGACGCCTAAGAAATCTTCGATGTTGTCCTCATTAACGACAATCGTCTCAGCTTCTTTCTTCACCAGCTTTGTCACAGCCTTACGGGCAACCTTTGCGATCTCACGCTCAAGGTTCCGCACGCCAGCTTCGCGAGTGTAATACCGGATCATGGACGTCAACGCAGAGTCTTCGAGTGTGAATTCCTTAGCCTTAAGGCCATGATTTTTCATCACTTTCTCAAGCAAGTGCTGCTTCGCAATTTCACGCTTTTCGTCCTCTGTGTAACCAGACAACGGGATGATCTCCATCCGGTCCAGCAATGGGCCCGGCATGTTGTAGGAGTTCGAAGTGGTCAGGAACATCACGTTGGACAGGTCATACTCGACCTCCAAGTAGTGATCCACGAATGTGCCGTTCTGTTCCGGATCAAGCACCTCAAGCATCGCGGATGCAGGGTCGCCACGGAAATCCTGACCCATCTTGTCGATCTCATCGAGCAAGATAAGCGGGTTTGTGGTTTTCGCCTTTTTCAGCGCCTGAATGATCTTACCCGGCATAGAGCCGATGTACGTCCGGCGGTGACCACGGATTTCGGATTCATCACGCACGCCACCAAGTGAAATACGAATAAACTCACGCCCCGTTGCCTTGGCCACAGATTTACCGAGCGATGTCTTACCCACACCAGGAGGGCCGACGAGGCACATGATCGGCCCCTTCAGCTTTTGGCTGCGCTGTTGCACGGCAAGGTATTCAACAATGCGTTCTTTAACCTTTTCAAGGCCATAGTGATCATCGTCCAAAATCGCCTCGGCCTTGCCTAGGTCCTTTTTGGTGCGGGACTTCTTGTTCCACGGGATGGACAAGATCCAGTCTAGGTAGTTGCGCACGACTGTAGCTTCGGCGGACATCGGCGACATGTTCTTGAGTTTTTTAAGCTCACCGTCGACCTTTTCCTGCGCTTCTTTGGACAGTTTAGTCTCAGCGATTTTGGCCTCAAGCTCGGCCATTTCGCCCTCGCCCTCTTCGCCGTCGCCAAGTTCCTTCTGAATGGCCTTCATCTGCTCATTCAAATAGTATTCGCGTTGCGTGCGCTCCATCTGGGTTTTCACGCGGGTCTTGATCTTTTTCTCGACCTGCAGAACAGACATTTCGCCCTGCATCAGGCCAAACACTTTTTCCAAACGTTCCGAAATCGACAACGTCTCAAGCAATTCCTGACGCTGCTCGACCTCAATTCCGAGGTGGCCAGCAACCAAATCCGCGAGTTTCGCAGGCTCCGTCGCCTCAGATACCGCAGACAGGGCTTCTTCAGGGACGTTCTTTTTCACTTTTGCGTAGCGGGTGAATTCCTTGGACACAGAACGGGTCAGTGCCTCGATTGTGGTCATATCACCGGGCATCTCGGTCAGGTACTCTGCCGATGCCTCGAAATAGTTCTCATTCTCATGGAATTCTGTGATGCGCACACGCGCAATACCTTCGACCAACACTTTCACTGTGCCGTCTGGCAATTTTAACAGTTGCAGCACATTGGCCAGCACGCCTGCTTTGTAAATTCCATCTTGGCTTGGATCGTCTTCCGCCGGATCAATCTGGCTGGACAGCAGGATTTGCTTGTCGTCCTGCATGACTTCTTCCAGTGCGCTGACCGACTTTTCGCGGCCCACGAACAGCGGCACGATCATGTGTGGAAACACAACGATGTCGCGCAATGGCAGGACGGGATAGGATGAACTCAAAGGTTCTTGCATGCTCTTTTCCTTTGTTAGCAAGATCAGCGATCCCTAATTGTAGGCAACGCACTGATCTCCGGTCTCGGCTTATAGATGTGGGGGTCTTTCGCCCGCTTTCAACCAACACCGTTTCAGGTTCACAACACTTTGCCTGTGTGGCGTGGTCGCTGCAAGGCAGCAATCCGTCAAAATTGGGGATAACTGGGGAATTGTTCAGAATGTGCCCGCACGCCATGTTCTTTCACCGGCAGCTTGGCGCAGGTTCGAATCCTGTAGATTTAGGAAGACGCTCCACCTTATCACACCCTAGTTGATCAACAATAATCCCACCAATTGTGCATCGTCCTACATCGAGAAACAATCATCGTTAATCTTTAGCTAATATGGAAAATTCCTATTCGAAAATTGACCAACGGCACTAATCCGCCTACTCTTTCCTCAATTAACGAAAATAGAAAATAATATTAGGGGATTATTCAATGAAGATTTCTACGATTGTGGCTTCTGCCGCACTTGCACTAACAGCTGCTACTTCACAGGCAGCCACATTGTATCAAAACGACGTGGCCGCAAGCCCGTCCGGAAATGAAACGACCCAATGGGTTCAATCCAGTAGCTTTAATCTGGCGGCTGACTCCGACATTACTGGGGGCTCAGTTTTTGTCGCGGCATATGGTACCGACCTTTCTGTGTGGGATGGTGCATTCGATTACTGGGTTTTCGACGATCTCGCAGGTTCACCTGATTCAATTGTCGCAAATGGCGCGGCGACGGTTGGCGCTGTAACTGACACTGGCATCACCACAGGGTTCGGCAGCAATGTCTTTGCAATCGATTTTGATCTTGCGTCTACGTTTTCAGCGCTGGGTGCCACTGATTATTGGTTCGGCATCCACCTTTCAACAAATTTCGACCGAGATGACCTGTACTGGGTAACGTCTTCTACAAGTGACGGAACCGCAGAGTCGAATGGCGGTAGCTTTGACAATTGGAGGACTTATTCACCGGCCCGTGCGTTTTCTTTGAACGACGATCCATTGTCAGTTTCTGCGGTTCCACTTCCAGCCGGCGGCCTGTTGCTTCTCAGCGGGATCGGTGGCTTGATGGTCTCACGACGTCGCAAGACAGCTTAAGTCTTAATAACGAAATTCATGTGAAGAGGCGTCGTTTTACGACGCCTCTTTTCATTTAGGCATTCAAGAGGATCGTTTTTCCCATGGGCGCGCTAACCGAGAAAATCCCCACCCCACCTTGCGGGCACCCAACGCTGGTTGTGCTATGTCAACAAACTACCAGAGTTCATCTCTTGGCTGCGGAACATTTGATGAAAAACGGTAAATGAATAATGCGATTCCTGTAGTTCTCACCCAGACGGTGCGGAACATCCGGATGGCACGCGGTCTTGATGTTAACGCTACGCCCCCAGCGTGGCGTGGTCGCTGCAAGGCAGCAATCTGTCAAAACTGGGGATAAATGCCAAAATCGTCTGGTTTTAGGGCGTGAACTGCTAGATATCCACCAAAGGAGACTGGGGGTGTGCACCCTTAAACTTCGCAACGACCTGCGCACCAGCAGATATTGGGCAAGCCGGAAGATTGGACAAATGGCCTAACCTAGAGACCAAATCGCTACGCAGATGTTTATCCCGCGCACCGATGCTGAAGACAATCAAATCGGCGACAATGCTAAAGTTGGCTTCGTCTTTTCCCTCATAGTCGAACGCAGCAGGCTCGCCACCTTCCAGTATTTCATGTAGCAGCGCCACAGCATTTCGTTCTGCCTCAAATAGGGTGTCGAACGGCAGGTCCAACGACAACGTCCCGCTGGAAAGAAAACGCGCCTGAACGATGCTTGCTGGTAACAAAAACCATGGCTTCGGCGTAAAGGCCCCTAACCGGTCACGAAATATCCAGGTGCGCAATACGCCTTTTCCATTGGTCTGGCCAACCAGATCGCGAAAGCCAAGATCATAGTCTTGTTGAATGATTTCGTTTGGTTTTTGTTGCCTCATAGAGGGTCAATATCCCCTTGCGCACGGCCTGCGTGGAAATCCGCCTCCCATGCGGCAAAGGTGCCCGCGCTGATCGCATCCCGCATCCCTTGCATAATGTCTTGGAAATAAGTCAGGTTATGCCACGTCAGCAACATCCCCGAAATCATTTCCTGAGAGCGGAACACATGGTGCAGATAAGCCCGTGAATAGTTCGAGCAGGCTGGACAACGGCAGTTTTCATCCAAGGGGCGCGGATCATCGGCGTGGCGAGCGTTTTTGATGTTTACAACACCTTGACGCGTAAACACTTGCCCTGTGCGCCCAGAACGGGACGGCAGCACGCAATCCATCATATCAATGCCGCGCTTAACGGCGCCGACGATGTCATCGGGCTTGCCCACACCCATCAGATAGCGCGGTTTATCAACAGGCAACTGATCGGGCGCAAAATCAAGCGTGTCAAACATCGCCTGCTGCCCCTCACCCACTGCAAGCCCGCCAACCGCATAGCCGTCAAACCCGATGTCTTGTAACGCGTCCGCCGATTGTTTGCGCAGATCTTCCTCAAGCCCGCCCTGTTGAATACCAAACAATGCATGACCAGGCCGATCCCCAAAGGCATCCTTTGAACGTTTCGCCCACCGCATCGACATTTGCATGCTGTCCTCAAGGCGTTTGCGATCCGCAGGAAGTGCCGGACATTCATCAAAGCACATCACAATGTCTGAACCGAGAAGCTTTTGGATTTCCATGGACCGTTCAGGCGTCAGGTTGTGTTTGGATCCGTCATAGTGGCTTTGAAACACAACACCTTCTTCTGTCAGCTTGCGCATTCCAGATAGGCTCATCACTTGAAACCCCCCGCTGTCTGTCAGGATTGGGCGTTCCCAGTTCATGAACTTGTGCAAGCCACCGAGCTTGGCAATCCGTTCCGCCGTTGGGCGCAGCATCAAATGATAGGTATTGCCGAGCAGAATGTCGGCCCCCGTTTCGCGCACACTTTCAGGCATCATCGCCTTTACGGTCGCAGCAGTGCCAACAGGCATAAACGCAGGCGTACGAATATCACCGCGTGGCGTCTTCATCACACCGGTCCGCGCAGAACCATCGGTCTGGTTCAGCTGAAATGAAAACGTGTCAGTCATAGGGCCCTCTTATCGTTGCCCGCTTCTAGGCCCATCACAGAGCAAAAGAAAGCGGTGACCCGAAGACACGGCCTATCCAGTTTTCTTAACCACCTGCCCCACCTTCTGCATCAACTCACTTAAGGTCGCAGCAAGCGCATTTGAACAACACCTAGGAAAGTTCGCGGCACGGCTGTATTGATCCATGACTCACCCGAATTGGTTGTTCCGCTGAAACATTCTGCACAAACACCCAATTCGTCGCATCTGCCCTCCTTTACGCTCCCTAAGCTAATCCCTATATGTTCTGTCAGGAATTACAGGAACCAACCAAATGACCGATCAAACCGCGCCTCAGTCCGAACCAATGGAAGGCACACCCCTGATCCAGCCATCGAGCACAGATCACCCGCTTTATGACAACATTGTCGAAGCATGTCGCACGGTCTATGACCCTGAAATCCCAGTAAATATTCTGGACCTTGGGTTGATCTATACAATCCAGGTCAATGACGAGAACGAAGTTAAGGTTCTCATGTCCCTGACCGCGCCGGGTTGTCCTGTTGCGGGCGAAATGCCGGGTTGGGTCGCCGAAGCAATCGAACCGCTGGCGGGCGTCAAAACAGTAGATGTCGAACTGGTCTGGGAACCCCAATGGGGCATGGAGATGATGTCAGACGAAGCGCGCCTTGAACTGGGGTTCATGTAGGGCAAGCCATTTAGCTTGCATTTAGCACCCTAAAATGGGTGCATAATTCAAAAAGCAACCTAAATTAGTTGCATTATTACGTCTGCACGCTATTGTGGCTGCATGAACCCAACAATTGCATCCACAGTTATTACAGGCGACTTGGTAAATTCCAGTCAACTATCGCAATCTGAACTAGAACGAGCTAGCCTCCATTTATCCAATGCCGCAGACGACATAGCGAGGTTGCAGAACGCACCGCTACACTTTTCCCCCCACAGAGGAGATGGTTGGCAAGTCGCTCTTACTAATTCGTCTTTCACACTAAGAACGGTTCTTTTGTTTAGAGCGGTGTTGCGAGGACTCGGTACAGGTTTTGATAGCTACATGGCGGTCGCCACCACGCATGAGGCGACATGGCCTCTCTTGAACGGAGCCGACTTAAACCAAATCACTGGTCCCGCTTTCAAGGCCTCTGGTGCGTTACTAGAAGAAATCAGAGAAAATAAAACAAGCGCTTTTCGATGGGCTCATAGCGACCATGGCCCAAACCATGCGGCACTAACTTTGGCCGATGGACTTTCATTTGATTGGACGCCAACTCAAGCGGCCGACATTTCAAAAGTACTACGAACGTCCGAGGAATTAACTTATACGTCTCTCGCTAAGACAATCGGCAAGTCACGCCAATCCGTAAAAAAGTCACTAGACGGCGCTCGTTCACGGTTTTTGCTTGAGGCTATCAGAGTGAGTGAAGAGGAAAGCCGCCAATGATAGAAACCTTCACCGCCCTCCTGTTCGCCCACGTCTTGGCCGACTTCGTTCTGCAAACCGGTGCGATGGTCAAACACAAACGCCACGGGGGCGTCATGCTGTTACACGCCGCTCTGGTGTTGGCCACGGCACAAGCGGCAACAGGGCACTTAACCGCCCCCGAAATCTTGGCATTGACGGCCGCCCATGCTGTTATCGATTGCATCAAAACCAACGGGAATTTCCGCGGCATGACGGCCTTTGCCGTCGATCAGGCCGCACATGTCGTCACAATAGCCGCAGTCGCCTTCTATGCCCCCCAGCTTTGGGCAACGGGCCAGTGGGCCGCCTACCCGCAGGCATTGCCCGCGATGATTATAGCAACCGGTGCCATCGTGACGCTCATCGCGGGGCAACACACAGTCGCCTTGTTGATGAAACCCCACAGCATGCGCATCCGCAACAACGGGTTACGTGACGGCGGGCGCCAAATTGGTCTGCTGGAACGTGGGCTGATCTTCGTGTTCATCCTCACCGGCCTGCCCCTTGGCGTGGGCTTTCTTGTAGGGGCGAAATCTGTACTGCGATTTGGCACCGCGTCGCGCGATCAACGCACGGCAGAATATGTTATTATCGGCACATTGGCCTCGTTTGGCTGGGCCATTTGTGCGGCCCTGCTCACCCAATATGCCCTAACCCTGCTTCCGCCCTCTTGAGATAACGCGCGCCGCGCCCTAAATTGAACCCAAAGGAGACCGCGCATGTTCGGCATTCCCGGAAAACAAGCTGTCACGATTACTGACAAAGCCGCCACACAGATCGCCAAACTTATGGCAAAAGACGGCACGCAAGGATTGCGCATTGGCGTCAAAAAAGGCGGCTGTGCTGGCATGGAATACACCATGGAATACGTCAGCGACGTAGATCCCCTTGACGAAGTTGTCGAACAAGAAGGCGCGCGCGTGATGATCGCGCCAATGGCACAAATGTTCCTGTTCGGCACTGAGATTGATTACGAAGTCAGCCTTTTGGAAGCGGGTTTCAAGTTCAAAAACCCCAATGTCTCCGAGGCATGCGGCTGCGGTGAATCAATCAAGTTCGACGACAGCCTCGTCCCTAACGGATAACAATATGGCCGTATCCGAGGAAGACATCCAATTCGCGACTGATCTTTTCTCGGGACTTGGCCCTCTTACAACGCGTAAAATGATGGGCGGGCTGTGCCTTTATTCTGAGGGCACCATCTTTGCGATCGTGCATTCGGATTTCGGCGTCATGATCAAAGGCGATGGCGCGTTCAAAGACACGCTTGATGCCATGCGTCTAACCCGTTGGACCTATCAGCGAGACGGCGCAGCGAAACCCACGGCGATGCCCTATTGGAAACTGCCAGACAGCGCGCTGGATGACCCTGAAGAAGCCTGCGATCTTGCGCGACGCGCCCTCACGTTTCTTTAACGTCTAGTCGTCGTCATCTTGTAAGTGCAGGTAGGTTTCATCGAACCGCTTTTGTAAATGATCAACTGCACGAATGACCTCTCCGGAACCAGCCGGCGCGACGTTGGTATCGGCATTCGGGTTGAAGAACATCGGGATAGAAAGGCGTTCCTGCGTTCCACCAATCACGCGGTGCGGTGTGGCGACAACGCGTTTTTGGGTCCACATTTCTAACATCTCGCCGAAGTTGATCACAAACTCACCAACAGGTGCAGACACAGGATACCAGCCCCCGCCCCGTTTGCGCACCTCGAGACCCGGTGTGCCGTCCATCGCCAAAAGCGTAAGGCAGCCGTAATCCGTGTGTGTTGCGATCCCGAAGTCCTTTGCGCCCGCATCAGCCGGACGTGGCGGGTAATAATTCCCGCGCAGCAAAGCCATGGGCTGATCGAACTGTTCTTTGAAGTAACCTGCGTCTTCGCCAATTGCGCCAGCAAGCGCCGCCAAAAGATCACCCGCAAATGCCAATGCACGGGCGTAGTAGTTCTCGATGATGACCTTGAATTCTGCCGGTTCATCAGGCCACAAATTCGGCGCATAGCTTGGCAGGTCCGAGCCCTTAACCTCAAATCCGCAATCAAACACCTGCTTGTAATCAGGGTTTGCATCCGGATCGACTTGTTCTGATCCAGCAGCGCCCCACCCGCGGTTGGACCCCGTGTTCGCCATATTAACCGCTTCTTTTTGCGCCGCGGGTTGCTTGAAGAACGCAGCATAGGTCGCAAAAACCTCGGCAATGTCAGCGGTCGGAATTGGCGTGTTGTACAGCGTCAAAAACCCAATTTCCTTTGCGGCCACGCGGACCTCTTCGATCACAGCCAAATCTCCGGCAAGAAATGCCTCTGCGTCTATTCTGGGGATTGATGTCTCGGTCACGGGCCTGCCCTTTCGTCTTTGCTTGCGGCTTGCTACATCATGACAAACAGAATGGGGAGAGTGAGATGCGCAAACTTGTTGCAGGAAATTGGAAAATGAACGGCACCAGTGCGGACCTGCCGCAACTGAACGCCTTGGCGGATCAACATGGAGATGCATCTGTTGATGTGGTGATCTGTGGTCCCGCGACGCTTCTTAGCCGAATGGCCGACACGGGCCTCAGCATCGGCGGCGAAGACTGTCATCCGTCCTCCTCAGGGGCGTACACTGGCGACATCTCGGCGGCGATGATCGCGGACACTGGCGCGACTTACGTCATTACTGGGCACTCTGAACGCCGAACTGACCACAATGAAGACGACGCATTAATCGCATCAAAAGCCACCGCTGGCTGGAACGCGGGCTTGCATGTCATCATTTGTATCGGGGAAAGCGAAGCCCAGTATCGCGCAGGTGAAACCCTCGACATTCTACGTGCGCAGATGGATCAATCCATCCCGGACGCGGCGACGGCTGAAACAACTACAATCGCTTACGAGCCGATCTGGGCGATTGGCACAGGCCTGACCCCAACTGCCGAGGAAATCAGTGCGGTTCACGCAGCCCTTCGTGTCCACCTTGAAGCCCGTTTCGGGGCCGAGGGCAGCGCCATGCGTCTTCTTTACGGCGGCTCGGTAAAGGCCTCAAACGCGGATGAAATTTTTGCGTTGGCCAACGTGGATGGTGCGCTTGTTGGCGGTGCATCCCTTAAGGCTACGGACTTCTCCCCGATCATTACGGCCCTCGAGGCTAGCGCCTAACGCGCACTAAGACAGCCAACGACCCAAACAAAAAGCGACGCCCCAACCATGTGGCGTCGCTTTTCAGTTTTCAGGATCAAGGGCGCGCGGAAGCGCACCTTTGGATCAGTTGGTGATAATCTCGGGCCCCATATAGGCCGTTGGCAACATCGTGGAAAGCCACGGAATGTAGGTCACCATGATCAAGAACACGAACAACACGGCCAAGAATGGCAACGCCGCACGAACAACCCGCATCATGGACATATTGGCAACGCCAGATGTCACGAACAGGTTCAAACCAACAGGCGGTGTAATCATCCCGATTTCCATGTTCACCACCATAATGATTCCAAGGTGGATCGGATCAATGCCCAGCTGAATTGCAATTGGGAACACCAACGGTGCAACGATCACAATCAATCCTGATGGTTCCATGAACTGACCACCAATCAACAGAATGATGTTTACGATAATCAGGAACGTGATCGGCCCTAATCCTGCCGCCAACATGGCCTCAGTGATGTGCTGCGGGATCTGTTCGTCCGTAAGAACATGTTTCAAGATCAAAGCGTTTGCGATGATGAACATCAGCATGATGGTCAACTTACCGGCCTCAAGCAAGGTCGCCTTCGTATCGCGGTGAAACAGCGACGGGATCGCATAAATCACGTTCTCGACGTTCGCGCGCACAAGGTTACGCCCACCAACAATCATCGACTGCCCAAAACTGCCGCCTGCATGATCCAACCGCTGCGCACCGCGCACCAATGAGAACGTAAACACCGCAGGCGGAAGAAGCAGAATAAATACTGCACCAAGGGATTGGATAAGCGCAAACAACACCGTCGCATCAGACGCGATAACCTTGAAGATCGCATAGATCATCGGAACCACGCCCAATAGTGCCACTGCAATAAATGCAAGATTCATGCCCTGCCCCGCAG
Organism: Octadecabacter algicola; assembly: GCF_021532625.1. Lineage (GTDB taxonomy): Bacteria > Pseudomonadota > Alphaproteobacteria > Rhodobacterales > Rhodobacteraceae > Octadecabacter > Octadecabacter algicola. The sequence goes on along the minus strand of NZ_JAKGAR010000001.1, from coordinate 362,297 downwards.
GAACCGCCTTGGACATCAGCATTGCCAAAATCAATGCGACGACAAAGAACACACCTGCGGCCGCGAATGCGATCCACATCGGTGCCCCGAACATGAAACACCCAATCGCATACAGGATGAACGTCACCAACGTGAAGCCCCACACCCGCAGGCCAAGCAGACCAAGGTCAGCGTCACTTTCAGGCAACCAAGACTTACCCTTCAGCGGCCCCATATCGCGGTAGATAAAGATCGAAACGATAAAGGCGTAGATAGATGCAATTGCAGCCGCTTCGGTCGGTGTAAACACACCACCGTAGATGCCGCCAAGGATCACGACCATCAAGAACAGGCCCCATGACGCATCTAAGATCGTGGAGAATACTTGCTCGAAGCCCAGCCATTCGCCCTTTGGCAGGTTTTTCACGCGGGCAATGACATAGATTGTCACCATCAACATGATGCCTGCCAACAGGCCCGGAATCACACCAGCAAGAAACATCCGACCCACGGACACATCCGTCGCGGACGCATAAACAACCATCACGATAGACGGTGGGATCAGGATACCCAGCGTACCCGCGTTACAGATAACGCCAGCGGCGAAGTCTTTGGAATAGCCGGATTTGACCATGCCCGCGATTACGATCGACCCGACCGCGACAACAGTCGCTGGGGATGACCCTGACAAGGCAGCAAACAACATACAGGCCAGAACACCCGCAATCGCCAAACCGCCGCGCACATGGCCGATTACGGCGATGGCGAACTCGATGATGCGGCGCGCCACCCCACCCGTCGACATAAACGACGAGGCTAGAATGAAGAACGGGATCGCCAAAAGCGTGTAGTGCCCCGCCATCGCCTGATACATGCTCTGGGCGATAGACGCCAAAGAACTGTCAGAAAACGCCAACAAGAACAGTGTGGACGAAAGCCCCAACGCCACCGCGATAGGCACGCCAATTGCCAGCAAGGCAATGACCATGCCGAAAAGAATTGCGACATCCATGATTAAGTCTCCTTGGACAGGCTGGCGCCTGCGTCTTCTACTGCATCCTCGGCTTCGTGGCTGACGATCAGTGAATCGATCTCACCGCGCACAAGGCGCACCATCAGTTGAACCAACCGGTACAACATCAAGCCAACGGCAAACGGCAACATAGCGTAAGGGATAAAGCGAGGGAGCTTCTCATAAGCCTCCCCAAGATTGAACGTGTTCTCAAGCCACGTCTGCGCAAATGGGATTGGCACGTGGTCGGTTTCGTACCAGCCTTGATCGCGTGAATTGGCAAAGATGCCATCCGCAAATGTCAGGCCAAAGAAACCAGCGCCCTCTTCGGCCGCCACGATGCCTGGAAAAACCCGCCCCGTTGTCGCATCAAGCCCCGCGAACGGTGCCCAGTAATCCCAAGCACCCTTCATCAGCAGTGCCGCATAAAGAATGCATGCCGCCGCCGCGATGATCCCTAGGATCTTTTTACCCGAAGGGCTCGCAAGGTTGATAACCGCATCGACGCCCAAGTGGCTGACGACCTTAAACCCGTAAGCGATGCCAAACAAAACCAACCAAGCAAATAGGATGAGTGTAACCTCAAGCCCCCAAATCAACTGGCTGTTAAAGCCATAGCGCATCACAACATTGATAAACGTCACAAGGGTCATCAACCCCAGCAATAACGCGATCAAGCTTTCTTCGATGTTGTGAACAATAGCACCCAAACGCCCCTTGGGCTGAAATGCACCGGACATGCTGTCCCCCTCATGTTTTAGAAAGGGCCGGCCACTAAAGTAGCCGGCCCAATTACGTGGAATGGTCAGTGAGGCGTCGTTCCGTCCGGAACGCGCACCACCTCATTCCTTACAGAGCAGCGTTAATCGCTTGCGCTGCGTCGATGTTTTCTTGACCTACGTCGTCAACGAACTGGTCCCAAACAGGACGCATGGTTTCAACCCATGCCGCACGCTGCTCGTCTGTTAGCTCAAGAATTGTGCCGCCAGCTTCAAGGATAGACGCCTTGGCTTCTTCGTTCACCGCAAACGCTTCAGCGTTACGTGTTTCAGTCACTTCGCCAAGAATTGTCAGGAACTGGTCACGGACTTCTGGCTCAAGGCCGTCCAGCCAATCAACGGATGTCACGACAAGGTAGTCGATGATGCCGTGGTTGGTTTCAGTAACGCCGTCCTGAACTTCAAAGAACTTCTGACCCCAAACGTTGGACCATGTGTTTTCCTGACCGTCCACAACACCAGTTTGCAGTGCGCCGTAAACCTCGGAAAACGCCATTGGCTGTGGGGATGCGCCCATTGCTTCCATCTGAGCAACAAGAACGTCAGAGTTTTGGACACGGAACTTGAGACCGTCAGCGTCAGTTGGCAAAGCCAATGGAACGTTTGCAGACATCTGCTTCATGCCATTGTGCCAGTAGCCAAGGCCCTGAAGACCACGACGTTGCATGGAATCGAGCATTGCCTGCCCCGCGTCGGACGCTTGGAACGCATCTACAGCTTCGATGTTTGTGAACATGAATGGCAGATCGAAAATGCGGAACTGACGTGTGAAGGCTTCGAACTTGGACAAGGAAGGTGCCGCAAGCTGAACATCACCCTGAAGCATCGCTTCAAGAACTTGGTCATCGTTATAAAGGGATGACTGTGGGAACACTTCCATGCACATCACACCGTCCATTTCGGCGTTTACGCGTTCCTGCAACAGGGACGCCGCAATACCTTTAGGGTGACGGTCAGTGTTTGTAACGTGGCTGAATTTTACAACGATTTCGCCGTCATCACAGCCTGCTGTGTCCGCAGCTGCAACACCAGCAGTCAATGTCAAAGCAGCAACTGATACTGCGTTCATGAGAAACTTCATTGGTTTCCTCCCATAAAATTAATCGGTTCACCCCTCCCGGGTGGACCACGCCGGTATAAGAGGCGATTTTTCGCCCATACCAAACCAAGTTTCACAATATTCATGCAAATCTTTGTTTTAAAACTAAAAAGAAGGCGCGTGATCTATTGAAATCCATCGTGCGGGCGGTATCTCACATGTATGTTACCGCCAACTGTGTGGTTTTCCACACATCTTAACTACGGTAGGTCTCGGGCTTAATGCTGTGACGTGCCAGTTTGTCATAGAATGTCTTGCGCGGCAGCTTAAGCGTTGCGGCCGCTTCGCCAGATCGACCGCCGGCCCGTTGCAACGCCTCAATCAAAAGAGACCGTTCAACTTGTGCCAATTGTTCCGCCAACCCGATCTGTTGATCCCCGCTGGTTGAAACTGCATCTTCTCCCATCCCCATAGAGAACCGCATCGCAGCGTTCATCAGCCCACGTGCGTTGCCAGGCCAATCCTGCGCCATCAAGCCAGCAATGACGCCCTGATTGATCTCGGGTACGGGCAGGTTCGCCTGCTCACAGGCCAGCCCAACATAGTGCCGGAACAGGACTGGAATATCCTCTGGTCGATCGCGCAGCGCAGGAATGTGGACCCGCATCAGGTCGAGGCGGTAAAACAGATCCGTGCTAAACCGCCCCTGCTCGACTTCGTCTTGGATATCTCGTGTTGTACCCGCAAGAACGCGAACGGTGCTTCCTGTTTCCAATGTTTCAAGCAATGCAAACTGAACGGATGGCGCAAGTGCCGTGACCTCATCCAAATAAAGGGTCCCTGACTCCGCCTCTTCGATTGCAGCCAAAAGCGCGTCCGCTGACAGTTGTGCCGCAGGTCGTTTCACAAATGGTCGGTTAGATGCGCCAGACAACAGGTGAATAACCTCGGCAATCTTGGGCGTGCCTGTGCCCGGTTCACCTGTAATCAACACTTCTGCACTGGCGCGCGCGACCGCGCGTGCACTGTTGCGCAGATCAGATGCCGCCTGAGACACCCCGACCAACATACGTGCAGCCGCATCCCCTTGGTTCAGCTCTACCTTGAGACGGCGGTTTTCAATCACCAAGGAACGCGCATGTATCGCCTTTTGAACCACCGCCAGTAGTTCCTTGGCACCACACGGCTTTTCAAGAAAACCATAAGCCCCTTCCGACATGGCTTTGACGGCCATAGGGATATCGCCTTCGCCCGTCAAAAGGATCACTGGAAGATCGGGATCGATCTGGCGGACATAGTCCAGCAAATGGAACCCATCACGGCCGGGCATCCGTATGTCGGTAATGATCACACCATCAAAACTAGGAACGATATGGTCCTTTGCCTCAACGAATGAACCTGCCCGCACAGGGACAAGATCGGCCAGCTCGATTGTCTGCCCCAACGCCTCGCGCACGTCGCGTTCATCGTCAACGATTAAAACATGTTGGTTCATGCAGCCACCTCGGCGCTATTGCTTGGATCAAGCGTGACCGTAAACACAGCCCCGCCACGCGGATGGTTTCGCCCACGGATCATTCCGCCAAAGCTTTGCACCAGCCCGTAGGAAATAGACAGGCCCAGTCCCATGCCATCTTGGCTTACTTGTTTGGTTGAATAAAACGGGTCGAAAATTCGGTCCGGTTCATCCAATCCAGGGCCGGAATCGCGAACGTACAGTTCAACCCGCCCGTCAACGGTGTCGATGTCGATCTCAATGCGCTGGGGTTGTGATTGCCCTTCCATGGCATCCATAGCGTTGCTGACTAAGTTGAGAACAACTTGCTGTAAGCGAACTTCGCCACCACGCACAATGATCGGCCGAGCGGGTGGAACCCATTCAATCGTGACATTGCTGGCTTTAGTGCGTGCTTCGGTAATCTCCAACACCGCGGAAATAACGCCGCCAAGGTCAACATCGGTCAGCCCTTCGCTTTCTTGTTTCGCAAAGGCGCGCAGGTTGCGGATAATGCGCCCCATGCGGCGTGACAGTTCCGCGATACGACTCAAATTTTGCCCCGCAACATCGGTTTTCCCGCGTTCTAGGAATGCTTCAGCGTTCTCTGCATAGCTACGAATAGCCATTAAGGGCTGGTTCAATTCATGACTGATCCCAGCCGACATTTCGCCCAACGCGCTAAGTTTACCCGCCTGTACAAGGTCGCTTTGTGCCTTGGTCAGTTGCGCCTCCGTGGCGATGCGTTCGCTCACTTCTTGTCGCAACTGCGCGTTGATATCGGACAGCTCAACGGTCCGTTCCGCTACGGCGCTTTCAAGTTGGGCGTTGGCTTCAGCCAAGGTGCGACGTCGTTCTGTTGCAAAAAACAGCATCGCCCCAAACGCAAGACAGATCGCAGCCGCCACCCCCGCCTGTAGCGACGCAAGCGTGCGGGCGGGCGCGACGTTCAACAACGCCTCACCAGTCATCTGGATCACAGGCAAAGAAAGTGAAAGATGGAGCGCGGTTTCAGGAACATAAGGTTGATCCTGCACGGACCACAAAGGTAACCCCGTCCATTCGCTCACGCTGTGGGTCATGAACGGTTTCAAAATCTCTGAAGAATACTCGGCGGACGTTGTCCGCGGAACGACATCTACATCACGCGCTGAAAAGACCAGTTCAGAGCGGTTGGAAATGAACGTCACCCCAAGGTCGTCAGTAAAGAACACCGTTGGGTTCGCGCCCCTCCAGACGGCTTCAACCGCATCCACGTTCACGACGACGACCACCGCACCCAAGACAGGACCTTCTTCCGAGAAGACAGGCGCCGCAAATAGAAATGTGCGTTGATCATAGCGATCGTGGACCAGATGATAGACCCCCATCGCACCGTCTTTGGCCCGTTCGAAATATGGCAACGCACCATGGAAAATTGGGTCCCCGTCTGTGGCAGACGACAGTTCAGTCCCGTCCCCTGACACGATCAGAATATCCAAGCTCCCTGTTTTATCAGCGGTGCGGCGCAACAGGTCAGCCGCACCATCCGGATTCCCCATAACAGTCGCAGCAACAACGGGATGATCGGCCATAAGGACCGCCAATTCGCGATACCGCTGAAGTTCCCCCGTCAAACGGTCAGACGCCAAGGCAAGATCGGATTGGCCACGCTGTTCCAACTGATCAAGCGCGGACATATAGCCAAACACACCCACAGCGGCTGAAAAACCAGCAACTGCCGCCAAAAAGATCGCGATCGCGACGATACGTGTTTGCAATGCGTTCAACATAGCGGCCAATTTACGAAGCTGCGCTTGCATTGACCAGTGGCCATCGCCATCAACGCCATATGCAACGTTTATCCCAATCCCCGACGGACCCATCTTTTGTTCAGACCCCCTATGCGTTCTATGATCACGCACGCAGCTTTGGTGATTTGGTCTATTGGGACGACTATAACGCGGTGTGTGCCGTGTCCCATGCCGCTGTCGCGGCCTGCCTAAAAGACAAACGCCTTGGGCGGGAAATTCCGTCCGAATTCGCGCCTGACATCCCAGAACACCTCGCGCCGTTTTATGCGGTCGAAGCGCACTCAATGCTGGAACTGAACCCGCCCCGTCACACAAGGTTGCGCGGTTTGGTCCTGCGGGCGTTTACATCGCGTCGCATCGCCGAGCTGGAACCAGAGATTGAAACGCTGTGCCATCAATTGATCGACGCCTTTCCAAGCGGTGAATTTGACCTCCTCGACGCTTATGCTCGCACCGTTCCCGTCATAATCATCGCCCGCCTGCTGGGGGTTCCGGAAACGCGGGCGGATGATCTTTTGGCGTGGTCAAATGCGATGGTGGCCATGTATGTCTCAGGGCGCACCCGCGCCGTTGAAGATCGTGCTATTGCCGCAACGGAAAGCTTTGTGGCGTTCATGCGATCCTATGTAGATGAGAAACGCAAAGCCCCGGCCGATGATTTGATGTCCCATCTGATTGCCGCAGAAGAAGGCGGTGAAAAACTCAGCACCGATGAACTTATCACCACTTGCATCCTTTTGCTCAATGCAGGCCATGAAGCCACGGTGCATACGATGGGCAACGCCGTAAAAACTCTGCTGGAACGTGACATCAAGACGATAGATGACACCGTGGTCGAAGAAGCGCTGCGGTTTGATCCGCCTCTACATATGTTTGACCGCTACGTGATCGAGGATTGTGAGCTGTTCGGTCACGCCTTTAAACGCGGCGATACGGTGAAGTGCCTTCTTGGTGCGGCCAATCGTGATCCAGCACCCTACCCTGACCCAGAGATCTTCGATCCAACCCGCAAAGGTCCGGTCAACGTCGCCTTTGGCGGCGGTATCCACTTCTGTGTCGGCGCCCCACTGGCGCGACTGGAATTGCGTGTGGCACTAAAGGTGTTGTTCGATCGTTGTCCTAATCTGGCCTTGTCTGATGCGCCGCTCTATGGCGACACCTATCATTTCCACGGTTTAGAGGCATTGCGCGTCACGACTTGACCCTCGCCCCAGACCACGGCACAAACGGGGTATGGGGCGCACCGCGAACACCCCCGTAAGGCTTAGGCCGAAGGTTCGCATGTTCACCGAAAGGAAGCATGCGCTATGGCTGCCCCAAACGAAATCACCTGCAAACAACTGCTCCGCCTTATTGGCCTACCCGATGCGCCCGTGATTGTAGATATCTGCATTGATGATGATTTTGCAGATGACCCTCACCTTATCCCTGGTTCAATCAAACACCCGCATACCGACATTGACGGATTGATCCTTCGTCTTGATGGGCGCCCCTGTGTGGTGTCCTGTCAGAAGGGTCTTAAGCTAAGCCAAGGCCTAACATCGCACCTGCGCGCGCGCGGGATTGATGCGCAGTACTTGAGCGGCGGTATGTATGGCTGGCGGGACACCGAAGATGCTCCGCGACTACCCTTTGCCGCCCTGCCTGCAAGCAATCTTTGGGTCACACGCCACCGCCCCAAGATCGACCGTATCGCCTGCCCGTGGCTGATCCGTCGATTTGTGAACCCGCAGGCGGAATTTATGTTTGTGGCCCCGGACCAAGTTGCCGGTGTAGCGGAACGATTTGGTGCAACGCCTTTTGATATTCCTGACGTTGCCCTGACCCACAAAGGCGACCACTGCACATTTGATGCGATGCTTGACCTGTTCGAATTGCGCACGGCTCCGCTGGACCGCCTTGCACAAGTTGTGCGCGCTGCCGACACGGGACGCGATGACATGGCGCAAGCCGCTGGACTGCTGGCCGTGTCCGTTGGACTGTCGCGCATGTATCGTGACGATCACGCCCAACTGGACGCCGCATTACCACTCTATGATGCACTATATCGGTGGGCGCGCGATGGCGTAAAAGAAACCCACGCCAGCATGCAGGACACACCATGACCACCGCCGAAATGTTGCGCGTCTTTGGACGCATCGGCTGTTTGTCCTTTGGTGGGCCTGCCGCCCAAATCGCCCTCATGCAAAAAGAACTGGTGGATGACCGCCCACTTTTATCTCAAGACGATTTCCTGAAGGCATTATCATTCTGTATGATGCTGCCAGGACCTGAGGCCATGCAACTAGCTACCTATGCAGGCTGGAAACTGAACGGCATCCGTGGAGGTCTAATAGCCGGGGGATTGTTTGTCCTACCTGGCGCTTTGTTGATCGCCATTCTGGCCTTTGCCTATGCGTCATTTGGGGCCTTACCGTTGGTTCAGGCTGCGTTCCTCGGGATCAAAGCGGCGGTCATTATTATCGTTGTGCAGGCAATCCTAAAACTGTTGGGCCGTGCGTTGGGACAGCGCGACCACCGCATTATCGCAGTTCTCGCATTCTTTGCGCTGTTCCTGTTTAACCTGCCGTTTCCTTTGGTGATCGTTCTGGCTGCGGGATATGGTGCGCTGACGTGTTCGGATCACAGCACAATCAAGACAGCACTGCCGTGGCGCCGTTCCATCACCCCTATCGCTATTGGTGGGGTTCTATGGGGGTTGCCTTTGCTAGCCTCATGGGCGGCGGGTGCAACGTTCCTGCTCGCACTAGGGCTGTTCTTCTCAAAACTCGCGCTGGTGACATTTGGCGGCGCGTACGCCGTCCTTGCTTACATGACCCAAGCGGTGGTGACAGATCACGGCTGGCTGAGCACGGCACAAATGATTGACGCCTTAGGCCTTGCAGAAACTACCCCCGGACCTCTGATCTTGGTTACAGAATTCGTCGGGATATTGGCTGGCATTGCCCAAGCGGGCTGGCCGTTGGGTCTATTAGCTGGCTTGATGACGCTTTGGGTCACTTTCGTCCCCTGTTTTATCTGGATCTTTGCGGGGGCACCCCTCATCGACTGGCTCGACGGGTATCCACGTATTCGTGCTGGACTAGCGGCGATCACTGCGGCTGTTGTAGGCGTAATCGCAAATCTGTCCGTTTGGTTTGCCGCCCATGTGATGTTTGATCAAGTCGCCACCACGTCGGGGCTTTTCAGAACACTGTCCCCTGACTGGGCGTCCTTCAACGTGGCAGCGGCCGCATTGACCGCACTGGCTGCTTTCTTGCTCTTGAATCGTAAACTGCCAATGATCCCGACGCTTGGAGTAATGGCGCTCGCGAGTATCGTGATTTCGATGGCTCTTTGAGCACATCCGATAAAGGGGCGGCATAACTTGCCGAAAGGTCAAACCGCCCCTTTAATCCTCCCCCGAATCTCGTATGCTAAAGGCGGATTTACTTCGGAGAACGCTGCCCGTGTCTGACCCAAACCAAACCATTGATTACGGTAACCTGATGCACAAAGCGATGCGCGGGCTGATCCTCGAGGTTTTGACCGATGTTGCAGACAAGGGATTGCCGGGCAATCACCACTTCTTCATCACGTTTGACACCATGCACCCCGACGTTGAGATCGCCGATTGGCTGTCTGACCGCTACCCGGGTGAGATGACAATCGTGATCCAGCACCAATACGACAGCCTTGAGGTGACGGACCAAGGGTTCTCGATCACGCTGTCCTTTGGTGACGCGCCTGAACCTCTTTATGTGCCTTATGACGCCATCAAGACCTTCGTTGATCCTTCTGTGGAATTCGGCCTTCGGTTTGAATCACAGGAAGAAGAAGACGATGACGACGATCAAGACGACGCCCCCGAAGCCCCGATGGAAGTCATGGCCGAACCAGAAGACAAACCCCATCAAGATGCCGAAGTCGTCAGCTTGGATAAATTCCGGAAATAACCTGCGGCGATTGCGCAGTTGCCCCGCGCCACGCGTGGCGATAAACGGCATACAACCGTATACTGACAATTCTGCAAGGACGCACCATGACCGATACACGCACAGAAACCGACAGCTTTGGCCCTCTTGAGGTTCAATCAGACCGTTACTGGGGTGCGCAAACACAGCGTTCCTTGATGAACTTTCCGATTGGTTGGGAAAAACAGCCTGTTGCGATCGTGCGCGCCCTTGGTGTGATCAAGCAAGCCTGTGCGATGGCCAACAAAGCATCTGGCAAACTGGACGCGAAACTGGCGGATGCGATGATCGAAGCGGCTGGCGAAGTGATCGATGGCAAGCTTGACGATCATTTCCCGCTGGTTGTTTGGCAGACAGGGTCTGGCACGCAATCCAACATGAACTCAAACGAGGTCATCTCGAACCGTGCGATTGAAATCCTTGGCGGTGTGATCGGTTCCAAAGAACCAGTTCACCCAAATGATCACTGCAACATGGGCCAGTCATCCAACGACACCTTCCCCACTGCCATGCACATCGCGGCAGCAATGACAGCACGCGACGTAATGCTTCCTGGTCTTGAGAAGTTTGCGGCCGAGCTGGAAAACAAAGCCGAGCAGTTCAAAGATATCATCAAGATCGGCCGGACCCACACGCAAGACGCGACACCGCTGACATTGGGTCAGGAATTTTCCGGTTACGCCAAACAGATCCGCAACGGGATCGAACGCATCAAGATGGCCCTGCCCGGCATCTATGAACTGGCACAAGGCGGCACGGCCGTTGGCACAGGTCTGAACACCGACAAAGGTTGGGACACAACGGTTGCAGCGAACATGGCCAAAATCACGGGCCTGCCGTTTGTCACTGCACCGAACAAATTCGAAGCCCTTGCCGCACATGACGCCATGGTGTTCATGTCTGGCGCGATCAAAACCACAGCAATGGCGTGCTACAAAATCGCCAACGACATGCGCTTCTTGGGCTCCGGTCCACGTTCTGGACTGGGTGAATTGATCCTGCCAGAAAACGAACCTGGTTCCTCCATCATGCCGGGGAAAGTGAACCCGACACAAGCCGAAGCCATGACGCAAGTATGCGCCCACATCATGGGCAACGACGCGGCTATCGGTTTCGCAGGCTCACAGGGGCACTTTGAATTGAACGTCTACAACCCGATGATGTCCTACAACCTCCTGCAGTCGATGCAGCTGCTCGGCGACGTCACCGACAGCTTTACGGACCGTATGCTGGCTGGCACACAAGCTAACGAAGCACGCATCGACAAGCTGATGAAGGAATCGCTGATGCTGGTAACAGCACTGGCCCCTGAAATCGGATACGACAACGCAACTAAGGTCGCCAAGACAGCCCATAAGAACGGCACGACCCTTCGTGAAGAAGCTGTCGCGCTTGGCTTTGTTGACGAAGAAACCTTTGACCGCGTTGTGCGCCCAGAAGACATGATCGGCCCAAAATGAGCGAAATAGTCAACCTCAACAAATTCCGCAAAGATCGCGATCTCACGGCGAAAAAGCTTGAGGCTGACCAAAACGCGCGCAAATTCGGGCGGACCAAAGCCGAGAGACTGGCCGAAGCCGCCCGAGAGACTGCGCTACAGCGGCACCTAGATCAGCAAAAATTCGAAGACGAATGAGCACCCGCCCTGTCAAACATTCAGTGACGTTACGGGGCCACCGCACTTCGGTCTCTTTGGAGCCTGAGTTTTGGGATGAGTTTCGCCGGATCGCATCGGAGCGCGACCAAACGTTAAACGGATTGGCAATCAAGATTGACGAGGCCCGCGGAGACGTGGGCCTTGCCTCAGCGATCAGGGTGTTCGTGTTGAACACCCTAAAGGATCATTCCTCATAGAGAGCAGCACGAACGCGGTCCAACATGTCAGTGTCTTCGCGCTCAACCGCAGTCAGATGCTGCTGGTCGAGTTCTTTTTCAAGTAAACGTTCATACCGCGCTCTGTCGCCAGACGTTTCCCGAGCAGGTGCAGAAACCTTCGATGATGCCCGCACCGATAGCTCCGACGCAGAATAATCGACGGCCTCAGTCGGCGCAAAATACGACCGCATAGCGTTCACAACACCCGAAGGCATGAACGAAGAGATATTTTTTGGCTTCGCAATCATCATCGCAATGATCCTTTCGAAGCCCCCACGTCATTAAATTACCGTAAACCGACCCCGCCCGAAATAGGGCAAATCGGCCACAATTGCCCCTACTCGACCATTCGCAAGACCTAAGTCATTGAAATGGATTGCATTTACCTGAATGCCTCGCGCCAAACTTTTGTCTCATTTCTAAATTGACGTGCTAAGGCTGTTTACTAGGATGTGACAATCCTGAATTAGTTCGACGATTATCAGCGAAACAGTCAACGATGAAGTGATTCTCACCTACGGATTTCAATTCGGTTCAGTGACGTTCAGTGACGTTCAGCCAAATGCCGTCCTTAGAGCGAACCGTCAAATGCGCTACCGGAACCGGCGTGCGATCCGTCAGCTCAAACTTGAACCGCCGCACAAGCATTGAAAGCAACAAAGCCCCTTCGACCATCGCAAACCCAGCCCCCGTACACACCCGCGGTCCGGCGGAAAACGGAATGTAAGCATCCCGTTGGCAGGCCTTGCCGTTCTCTGTGCCCCATCGTGTTGGGTCAAAGTCGTCAGGCCTATCCCACAGCCGTTCGTGGCGGTGCAGATGCCAAGGGCTCAGAACAATTTGACTGCCTTTGGGCGCATTCCGCCCGCGCAAGGTTTCGGGACAGGTCGTTTCGCGCACCATCATTGGAACAGGCGGATAAAGCCGAAGCGCTTCGCGAAACACATCACGGGACGTGCGCAGCTTTGATACGCTTGCGAAGTCCGCAGACACCTCCTGCGCCTCTGCAGCGACCTTCTCCTGCCACTCAGGGAACATCGCCATCAAATAGAACGTCCACGCCAGCGCAGAGGCCGAGGTTTCGTGCCCTGCTAAAAAGAAAATCGCGACCTGATCAACCATTTCGTCTGTGCTGAAAGTCTCACCTGTTTCGGGATCAGCGGTCGTCATGATTTTGGTCGCCAGATCATCGGGCGCTGTGCCCGCCTTAATCTCGACCATGCGGCGCTCTGTCAGCCCAGTGATAAGGCCACGAATATCGGCCGCGGTGTCCTTGGTCGCGCGTTTAAAGAACCGTGGCATCCAACGTGGCCCAGGAATGAATGCTGCAAGGTTCAAGATCGGTTGCGTGCGCTGATGGTCGCGGAATTTCTCGAACACGGCGTTGGCAGTTTCATCTTCGATCGGGATCGAAAACAAGGTCCGGAAAATCACGTCAGCCGCAGCATGGCTGGTTTCGGGTTCAACATCCTGAACGCCCGTGTTGGCCGCCATTCGGGCCACGGCGGCCTCCCCTGCGGCATACATAGCTGGATAGACCTCACGCAGACGACCGCCCTCAAACGCAGGGTCAATGATACGTCGCTGGCGTTTCCAAGCCTCACCATTGGTCAAGAACACAGAATTACCAAGCAAGGGGCGCAACCCTGCGCCAATGCGATCAGACTTAGGAAAATCGTCGGGCCGATCCTTTAGAACGCGTTTCACCAGTTCAGGATCGTTGGCCAAATAGCTGCGAAAAAACGGCGTCTTAAACTCAGCCATCCACGCACGGTAAAGCTTTGCGGGTTGCGCCGACAAGATGTCCTGCCGGAACAGTTTCAGATATCGCCAAAGCGATACTTTCTCAGGACGCGACGGGGGCTTCGGCGGGATCATGAGACATACTGGTAAACTTGGAGGCCGCAACGTCAATGCGCGATTTGGACGGCGCGCGATCACGGAACCGATCAGCGAGTGTCATCGGCCCTGCCGTGATGCGGAAATAGTCGTAGTCCCCTACCCGATCAAACGCACAAAGATACTGGAAATGCAGGCGGAAGAATTTCCACCGCAGCTCTTTCCAGCGTTCTGGGCTAAGAGTCTGAGTAAACGCGGCTGATATCACCAACGGCCACTTATGGCCCTCTGGCGCAACGCCAGACACCGCAACAGGATCACAAAGCGCAAATGCGCAGCCGTCACCGGGGGCAGTCACATCGACCCAAGCCAATTCGTCACGGGTGGATAGAAAGTGCAGGTCAGCCCGCAAACGGTCGGCCTTTGGCAGAAAACTCAACATTGGCACCACCTGCCCGAGGCTCAAAAACCCTAACGTAGGGCCAGCCTTGGGCACACCGCCTTCGCGGATCAAATCGGCAAGGATCGACACCGCCAGATGTGCCCCTGACGAGTGCCCGACAACGAGGACCTCATCAAGATCACTTTCCAAAGCTTCACCAATGGCTCCGCGAAAGTCAGCCATACGGTCTTCTAATTCGGGTGGATTGGCCCCTTTCCACTGTGCGGAATAGGCGTAGTCATGCATCAGATAGTAAGCAAAAAACTTACTGTCTTTTGATTTAAACCATCGCAACACATAGCCAATCACCCAAATGGCTAGGATTAACAGCGCCACTCTTCTGCCCGCCGTGAAGATCGTAAAATCAAGGTCACCAGGGTTCCCGAGCAAGGCCATCATGCCCCCCCCGATCAAATCCAACGCCCATCCCAACACGCGGGCAGCAACATATCCCGCAAGAAGCGCCAACAAGAACTGTAAGATCAGCATTCCAACCGGATAGAGCGCCGCAATCACAGGCCCTTTGCGGAGCCACATCAACCGGCGCAAAGCCCCTGTCGTTATGTAGGTCCACGCGGTTCGCAAAAGTTGCAGGTAGGTCGCAGGGATTGATGACGCCATCGAGTCACGCACGATGTCAGACCACACCAGTACTTCAACTTCGGCATCAACGGACTGGCCATCCATACGGGATTCAACACGCCAGCCGTAGTTTTCACCCTGTTTGGGCGCAATACCGATATCATAGCCCGAAATCTCAGCCTGCGCCTTGGACTCCGTGCGGTACAATTCGCGGTAGCGGCGCGGGTGGATCGGGTCATATCCCGGAATGTAAAACACACGCCGACGCTTAACCTGACGGTTTTCGACTGATTGCTCTGCCTGTTCCATTGCTCTTCTGCCTCTGGTTTGGGACTACTATACCAAAAATTCGGGCAGAAATAAGAAAACCTTAGCGACCAGCTAGCGTTTCAAGCTCACGAACGTATGCACGCCCCCTCCCATTGGTGCAGGTCTCGGCAGCTTCATTAAACATCCGCTCGATCTGGTCTTGCGGCATGACATCAATGCGCGCGCCGTTCTGGATCAACATTCGGCCGACATCGGGCGAACAGCGTCCAAACACTGTCTCAAACAATGGCGTGCGATTGTAAGTGTTGAGCCCATTCGGGTCAGCCCGCCAGCGCAGCAGAACACGAACTGTGTCTAGCTCACCGCCACCTGCGGCTTTGGATAAGGCCAAGTCTCCATGATTGTCTGGGGTTGAAAAATTAGCCCCTGCAGCACCCAAAACCTCAAGGATTTCAACGACCGTGGCTTCATCGTCTGAAGACGCAAAGTTGATCAAGTCCACAAAAGCTGGCGATCCATGCTCACTTTGGACATTTGGGTTCCCCCCTGCATCAAGGCCAGCCTGAACCGCCGCTGCAGAATTGCTCGACAGAATGATTTGGCGAAATCTCGCATCATCGCCATCTGGCCCCGATTTGAAATTTCCAGCGGTCTCTGGACAATCCTTCCACGCGGGAGCGACTGAATGTGAAGCATTGTCCATCAAAGGACAAGCCGCCACCGACGACGCCAAAAGACCAAACACACTCGCCAAAACCAACCGCATAAAACTCTCCCGTAAGTTGTTACACAAAACCTACGGCGAGCTTGCGGCAATGTCAGCCAAATATCTGCAAAATAGGAAGCGCCTCTAGCAACCAGAACGCAAAGACGGACAAGAACCCAGTGGCCATCGCCAGTCCGACAACGATCAGCAGCAAACCAGAGGTCTTTTCAATTGCGCCCATGTTGCGTTTCATCCAAGCCATTGGGCGTTTCATCTGCGGGAAGAATGCCGCGACCAGCAGGAACGGTACGCCAAGACCCATTGCATAAACACCAAGCAAAACAATGCCTTTGCCAACATCAGCTTGGCTGCCAGCAAGGCTCAGAATGGCGCTCAGGATCGGACCAAGGCACGGCGTCCAGCCAAATGCGAACGCGAGACCAAGGAAATAAGCCCCAAACGCAGACCCGCCTTGGTCCCCGGCCTCAACCCGCATTTCACGATCAAGGAATTTCAACCGAAACAGCCCGATGAAGTGCAAACCAAAGATAATCACAACGATCCCTGCAGCGATCTCCATGTAGGGGCGATAAGACGCCAACATGCGACCAAGCGCAGATGCACCGGCCCCAAGGATCAAGAACACCGTCGACAGACCCAGCACAAAGAACAACGCTGCCACAACGGCACGTCTGCGGGCCGCCTTATCGCCTTCCATCTCGGTGACGCTGACACCGCCCATATAGGCAAGATACGGCGGCACAATCGGCAAGACGCAAGGGCTGAGGAATGACAAAATGCCCGCCGAAAAGGCGATCATCAACGCTGGTAAAAGCGATGCGGCGAGGAAGGTTTCTGTCTCAAACATGTCTCCTCTTAGCGTGACCGTTCAACCGCGTCACGACACCAAATGTCACATCCGCGTTGGAATGTATTTCAATGGCAAGGATCAATGGTGCGGCGTCATGGACATTTGGGCCAAGCCACGGCACATCTTTGGAATGGAAGTATTGGACGCCAGAGGATTGATGTGCCCGCTGCCCGTGTTACGGCTAGCAAAGGTCTTGCGTGGCTTGGACGTAGGAACGCAACTGACCATCTGGGCTGACGATCCAGTCGCTGTCATCGACATCCCGCATTTTTGCGCTGAATCCGGTCATGCGCTGCTATCTCAACGGGAAGAAAACGGCTTCCAAATTTACATCATTGAACGCAAATAAAAACGCCACCCCAATCTGGAGCGGCGTTTTAATTTCAATGCCTTAAGGCATCATATTCACGTGACAGATTAACGCCCACCCAGTGACCACCAGCCACGTTTCTTAGGCTTGTCGTCCTCTGCTGCGGCCTCTTCGGGTGCAGGTACAGGATCAGGTGCAACCTTTGACGTCGTCTTGCGACGGCGCTTTGGCTTTTCGGCCGCGACGGGTTCGGGCTTTTCAGCAGGTGCTTCGCCTACTTCTTTAGGGGCTTCTGCCTCTTTCGGGGCATCGCTTACCTCTGCCTTATCGGCCACTGCATCGCTATCCACAGCCGCTGCGGCGGCAGGCTTTTTACGGGCCCGGGTGCGCTTTGGCTTTTCAGCAGGTGCCTTTTCTTCGGCCGGAACGTCCGCTTTCGCTTCGGCCTCAGCTGGTGTGGCATCTTCGGCTGGTGTTTCGGCGACCTTTTTGCGGCGCGTGCGGGTGCGCTTTGGCTTTTCAGCAGGTGCATCCGCTGGCGCCTCTGCCTCTGGCGCAGCTTCAGCAGGTGCTTCAGCGCCCTCTTCAGCCGCTACGGCTTCTTTCGGGGCATCGTCATCCGTCTTCTTACGGCGTGTGCGCTTACGTTTGGGCTTTGGCGCATCTTCCGTTGCAGGAGCGGCTTCCGTTACCTCACCCTCAGGTGCAGCTTCCGCAGCAACAGCATCCGCCGCAACAGCGTCTTCACCGTTTGCTGTGTTCTCACCGTTGGCCTCAGCGTTCTCAGCGTTTCCTGCGCCGCCACGACGACGGCGACGACGACGACGACGGCGTTTGGTCGGCTGCTCGCTATCCCCATCAAAGGTGCTTTCGGTTTCTTTAGTTTCCTGCCCTTCGGCGTCCTCGTCCGCCTCATCGACATCAGCCAGAACAGCCATTTCAGATGAAATCACCGCAGGAGCTGTGACTTCAACGACCCGTGTCGCTGTCTTGAACTTCTCAAGTGCGAAGTCAGGCGAGACCAGATGCGGATCACATTCAATTCGAACCGACAGCCCATAACGTGCTTCGATCTGTGCGATGTGTTCGCGTTTCTGGTTCATCAGGTAGTTGGCAATCGCGATAGGCGCTTTCACCAGAACTTCTTTGGATCGACCGCGCACGCCCTCTTCTTCAAGCTGGCGAAGAATTCCCAAAGCGACGTTGTCATCTGAGCGCAAAAGCCCTGTGCCGTGGCAATGTGGGCATTCCTGTGTGGTGCTTTCCAACATGCCTGGACGCAAACGCTGACGCGACATTTCCATCAAACCAAAGCCGGAAATCCGACCGACCTGAATGCGGGCGCGATCCGTCTTGAGCTTGTCCTTCATCATTTTTTCGACGGCAGCGTTGTTCTTACGCTCGTCCATGTCGATGAAGTCGATCACGATCAGACCAGCCAAGTCACGCAGGCGAAGCTGGCGTGCAACTTCGGCGGCGGCTTCAAGGTTGGTCTTGGTCGCTGTCTGCTCAATGCTGCCTTCTTTGGTCGCACGGCCAGAGTTCACGTCGATCGCAACAAGCGCTTCGGTGATCCCGATGACGATGTAACCACCCGAGGGTAATTGCACTGTCGGGTTGAACATGCCGGACAGATAGCTTTCGACCTGATGGCGCGCATAAAGCGGCATCTGTTCTTGGTAGTGCTTCACGTTCTTAGCGTGCGACGGCATGATCATTTTCATGAAGTCTTTGGCGGTGCGGTAGCCCGCCTCACCTTCCACGATCACTTCGTCGATCTCTTTAGAATAAAGGTCACGGATCGAACGTTTGATCAGGTTGCCTTCTTCGTAGATTTGCGCCGGGGCGGAAGATTTCAACGTCAGTTCGCGGATCTGTTCCCAAAGGCGCTGTAGGTATTCGTAGTCGCGCTTGATTTCAGTCTTGGTGCGTTGGCTGCCTGCGGTGCGAATGATCAGCCCTGCGCCTTCTGGGACGGACATCTCATTGGCAATCGCCTTGAGTTTCTTTCGGTCAGCGGCATTGGTAATCTTGCGGGAGATGCCCCCACCGCGTGCGGTGTTTGGCATCAGAACACAGTAACGACCCGCCAAAGACAGGTATGTAGTCAGGGCAGCACCCTTGTTGCCGCGTTCTTCTTTGACCACTTGGATCAAAAGGATTTGGCGGACTTTGATAACTTCTTGGATCTTGTAGCGCTTTGGACGTGGCTTACGAACCGGACGCACGTCTGCACGTTCATCCTCATCAGCAACGCTTTCGATGGAATCATCTTTGGCAGTCGCATCTGGGCCAGTGTCATCGTCATCGTCGCTGTCATCATCGTCAGTGGGTTCTTCCACTGGCGTCTCAGCGACTGTTTCCATTGGCGATGATCCCTCTTCAGGGTCCATGTCGATGGTTTCCATGCCTGCGATGTCACCAGACACGACGTCCTCTTCCGCCAACGCAGGTTCAGCGTCAGCCGGTTCTGCTGTTGCGACAGCATCTTGCGTCTCGGTCTCAACCTCAGCCGCTTTGGGCTTACGACGACGGCGCGAACGCTTTGGCTTTTCAGCTTCGGCTTCCGCTTCGGCCTTCATTGCTTCGGCATAGGCTTTTTCTTCGGCCATCAGGGCTTCGCGGTCGGCGACCGGAATCTGGTAGTAGTCTGGGTGGATTTCGTTAAACGCAAGGAAACCGTGGCGGTTGCCGCCATAGTCAACAAACGCTGCCTGAAGCGATGGTTCGACCCGTGTTACTTTTGCGAGATAGATGTTGCCGGCAAGCTGGCGGCGGGATTGGGTTTCAAAGTCGAATTCCTCGACCTTGTTTCCGTCAACCACCACAACGCGGGTTTCTTCCGCGTGGGTGGCGTCGATAAGCATTTTCTTAGCCATATATTCCTGTTCCACGCACGGCACGGCGGTGCCCCAGAGGTTAACTCGAGGGGCATCTGTGTCCCAGATACGTGATTATTAAAGGCGATATGCGCGACGGCGGATGGGCGAACCAAAGGGTTCGTCACTTTCTCGCTATTCAGTGTCGCGCGATCCATCGCGTTGGTCTCCGACCGCGTGAAAACACGGCCCATTCAAGGCCCCGCGATATAGGATTTCCAACACCGACGAGGGCTGTTCAAGTGACCCCGAGGGGCCAAATTTCGGTCTGTCGCGGGGATGGAGGGATTTAATAAAATCGGACCACTGCAACCGCAGACAGAAAAACTCCCGGGATTTTGCGCATAGCGTCATGGCAACCGCCCGTCCCTCATACATAGGGGAGGTCATGGTCACATTACAATGTCTAACTGCGGCATCTTGGAATTGAGTGACGATTTAGGCTGCCAATGCGCAATAAACCCACTAAGCCACCGTGTGATCGAGCACTCGGATCTGTTGCAAAGCCACGACCATGTCTTGTGCGATATGCTGACCAAGGTCGGGCAATGGCAAACCTGCAGGACGCAGATCAGGAATTTGTGTAGTGACGCAACCCGCTGCTACTGCCGCGTGGGTGCCAGTGTCGCTATCCTCAAATGCCGCACAGTTGCGCGGATCAACACCCAATGCCTCTGCCGCATGTACATATGGCGCAGGATCAGGTTTGTTTGCACTTACCTCATCCCCGGCAACAACAAGTTCAAAGTAAGACAGCAGTCCTGCATGTTTGAGATGCTCAAGCGCGGGCGCACGTTTTGTCGATGTGACGACAGCCATGCGATGCCCTGCCCGCGCCAAGGCTGGCAGAACTTGGCCTACATGTGGTCGCAACGGGACAGGTCCGACCCTGCGGGCGGCATTAGCCAAGCGCCATTGTTTTTCGAACGCGACAGCATCCACGCTTGCAGGCAAGAATTCGGCCAACCGCAAAGATGTTTGCGCGGCCGATGTGCCGACAAGCGTCAGAAAGAATGCCTCGAGCGCCTCGGCTTCAAACCCCAACGGGGTCCCGATTTCAACCAAAGCGCCCATGAATTCTCGTTCACTGTCGAGCAGCAAACCATCCATATCAAACAGCAGCGCTGCAAATGGGTTAGCCAAGGTAATCAGACCTTTGCAGGCCATATTTGGCCATCTTTTCGTTCAGGGTCCGGCGCGGCAGACATAGTTCATCCATTACATTCACGATGCTGCCCTTGTGGCGGCGCATGGTGTTGTCGATCAACATCCGCTCGAACGCTTCAACGAACTCTTTCAGCGGCTTGCCCTCAGTGGTGATGGCAGGCTGTGCCTCGTCGTCCTCGTTCATCAACAAGGATGCAATGGTCCCAGACCCGCGACGGTTCTGAAGCACGGCGCGTTCTGCAACGTGATAAAGCTGACGCACATTGCCTGCCCACGGCGCTTGCAACAACTGGGCTGCTTCCTGTGCGCTGACTTCTGGTGCTTCGCAGCCGTATTCTTCGGCGAATTGTTCACTGAGGCGGGTAAATAGCGTCAGGATATCTTCGCCCCGCGCCCGCAGTGGCGGAACCGTCATCCGCAAAGCGGCAAGGCGGTAAAACAAATCTGCGCGCAGCTCACTTTCGCAGGTTTTGCCTTCGTCCTGAAGGTTACAAATCGCTACAATACGTGTTTCCGCAGGCGTGCCTTGATCGTTAATCGCTGTTGTCAGGCGGGCCTGATTGGTGTCCGACAGGCTTTCGATGTCTTCCAGAACCAACGTGCCACCGCGGGCTTCTTCGATCGCGGGTATCGGATCATCCTGCCCTGCTGGTCCAAACAACCGTTTCGCCAGTGCGTCGTCTTCATAGGCGGCACAGGAAATCAGCACGAATTTCTTGTTCGCCCGCGCCCCAACAGCATGCAGAGCATGCGCAACAAGCGTTTTACCCGTACCGGTTTCGCCTTCGATCAGAACATGGCCATCCGCCTGCCCCAGATCGAGGATGTCTTCCTTGAGCCGCTCCATCACAGGTGACGCGCCAATCAGCTTTTTCAACAAAGCTCCGCCATCGGATAATTCACGGCGCAGTTCACGGTTATCCAGTGTCAGACGTCGTGCAACCGTCGCCTTTTTGGCCAATTCAGTCATGCGGTCCGGGTTGAACGGTTTTTCAAGGAAATCAAACGCACCGATGCGCATCGCCTCCACAGCCATCGGCACATCGCCGTGGCCTGTGATCATGATGACCGGCAGAGAACTATCAACACCCTTGAGCTTTTTCAGGAACTGCATTCCGTCCATGCCCGGCATTTTCACGTCACTTACAACGATCCCCGGATAATCTTGACCAAGCCCCTTAAGGGCGTCCTCAGCGCTCGCGAAGGTTTCGGTGTCATATCCTGACAACGCCAGCCATTGGCTGATCGATTGCCGCATGTCCTGTTCGTCATCAACGATCGCGATTTTCATAGCTTGCGCCATAGCGTTACTCCGCTGCTTCCATGTCTGAACCCAATATGGGCAGTTCTACCTCAAATACAGCCCCGCCCTTATCAGAATTGCGTGCGGTGAGCCGTCCGCCGAAGTCGTTTACGATCCCTGATGAGATAGCAAGCCCCAGACCTGTGCCGTCACCGGGCTGCTTTGTGGTGTAGAACGGCTCAAACAGCTCGTCCAAATCCTCAATCCCTAAACCATTATCCCGCACCGTCAGACGCGCCACATCCCCTTGGGCGAGTAGGATTTCGACACGGGGTTCACTGGCGGTTTTTGTCGCGTCCAAGGCATTGCGCAGCAGGTTAATAATCACCTGTTCCAGTCGCATGCGGTCCCCGTGAACCATGACAGGGCCATCAGGCAAAGTGCGCGTAATAGCCACCTGACGTTGGCGCAACTGGGGTTCCATCATCGACAGTGAAGACAGCACCGCGTCCTTAACATCAACGGGTTCGAGGTTGTCGGACCCTTTTCGCGCATAGGATTTCAACTGCTTGGTAATGGCGCCCATGCGTTCGATCAGGCTGTCGATACGCGCCACAGCAACAACCGCTTCTTCGGGGCGTTCGCGCGCAATCAACAGGCGGGCCCCAGCCAGATAGGTTTTCATCGCGGCAAGAGGCTGGTTCAGTTCATGACTAACCGCTGCAGACATTTCGCCCAAGGCGGCCAGTTTACTGGTTTGCGCCATCGTTTGTTCCGCCACTTCAAGGTCCTTTTCGACCTTCTCTCGTTCGGCAACTTCTCGCTGCAGACGGATATTCAACTGGCGAAGCTCCGCCGATTCCATCTGAAACATGCGCGCCGCGAGGTTGGATTTACGCGACAGGAACCAAAACAGCCCCGCCAAGAGAATAGCGAATCCCATGATTTCGAGCGCAAGGATCGCGTTTACCCGTTCGCGCACTGACTGAAACGTGGTGAAACTAATAACCTGCCAACCTTGGAACGGCACGCGTACCTCTTGGCGCATGACCCCGTCCCCACGCAGGTAAGCGTCGATGGGCAAAGCAGACCAATCCGGCGCGCCACGCAACGCACGTTCGATAGCAGATTGCGGTTCAAGAAGCGCAATCCCTTCTTCTTCGGTACGGCCCCGCCATCTCGGTTCTGTTGCCAGGATCGCGCGGCCGTCCGCGTCGAGCACCATAACCGCGTCCGAAATGCCTGCCCAAGACCGTTCAAGTTTCGCCAAATCAACAGCGACCGACACAACGCCGATGCCCAAACCGCCGTCTTCAATGCGACGAGAGTAGCTGAAATCGAACCCGCCCTCTTCGCGTTCATCTACAGTGAATGTCGTGGCATTCGAATGCAGCGCTTGAACAAACGCTTCTTGGTCGCGGCGATTTTCGCCCAATCGTTCACGGTCTGTGGCAGCGACGACCCGCCCGTCCGTGTCCATCATCAACAAGGAAGCCGCGCCGATCTCATCCACGAAGGACAACAGCCGTGCCGTTGATTGTGTGAAGTCACCGGAGTTAAGCGCACCGATTAACGCAGGGTCACGTGCCAACAGTTGCGGCACAATCGAATTTCGCTGCAACTCACTCAAAAGGTTGGCGGAATACAAAGCCAAACGCACTTCAGCAGAGCTGCGTGTTCGTTCAGTAAAACGTTCCGTGAGCAAAGTGTTAGAAACGTAGATAACAGTACAAGCCAGCAGGATCAGCGCGACTACAAAACCGCGCGTCCACCAAACAAACGAAATTCGGGATCGTCCCGCCACCTTTTACATTACCCCCTGCGACGTCGAGGCCAAACAACATCGGCCCCGGCTACATCAGGTAAGACTACAGTGCACAACATGCACCGTCCATCTCTTGGCTTAGGCCGTTGTCAATTGGCCGATCAAACCAGCAAAAAGACGCTGACCGTCTGTATTGCCATGGGCTTCTTCAAAGGCGCGTTCCGGGTGTGGCATCATGCCAAGCACACGGCGGTTGTCTGACAGAATACCGGCGATATCCGCTCGGCTACCGTTTGGATTGTCCGTGTAGGTAAAAGCCACGCGGTCATCGCCCTGCAAACGCGCGATCGTTTCATCGTCAGCAAAGTAGTTACCGTCGTGGTGTGCGATCGGGATGCCGATTTCGGCACCGGCGTTGTAGCCCTCAGTGTAGCCGCTATTTGATGTTTCCACTTTCAAACCAACGGTTTGGCAGATGTATTTTAACCCTGCATTCCGCAACAAAGCCCCCGGCAGCAAACCTGTTTCAGTCAAGACCTGAAACCCATTACAGACGCCCAAAACATAGCCGCCCGCGTTGGCGTGATCCACCACAGCGTTACAAATCGGAGAGTTCGCAGCAATCGCACCACAACGCAGGTAATCGCCAAATGAAAACCCACCCGGGATTGCGACCAGATCAACACCTTTTGGCAACGCGGCATCCTTGTGCCAAACAACCTCAACATCCGCGCCGGACTTTTCCAGCGCAACGGCCATATCGCGATCACAGTTGGATCCGGGGAATTGGATTACAGCGGCTTTCATGGTCGATCTCCTAGGTTTGATCGCAAGTTAGTTAACGTGTGTGCCCCGTCCGATAAGACAAGGCCATAAAAGTTACAGGCCAATTCCGCAGGCTTGCGTGATCGGCACAAGGTCGTCGTTTAGGTCAATGTCAGATCGAATATGGACCTGAGACATCAACGAACCAAACCCACCAATACTGTCGAGTTGCTTAGCTTCGTCTACGGCCCAAGCGGACCAGCGAAGATAGGCTTCTACGGTTTGAGCACCGCGACGCTGTTCCAACTGGCCGATCGCACATACCATTTGGGCACGCATGTCAGCAGAGATGGTCATATCTGCCCCACCACCAATCGTACGGCCCATTTCAGTCTGAAACGCTTGGCTTAGGGCAATATGGCGCCCAGCATAATCCTCTGCACAGGCGGGAGCAGCCCCAAAAAGAACTGCGGCAGCAAGAATATTCCTAAACGGTTTCAATGGTGTAGCTTTCGATCACCGTATTCGCGAGCAGCTTTTCACACATCTCACCGATCTGTGCTTCGGTCGTGCCGTCCGCCAGTTCAAGTTCAATGACCTTGCCCTGACGCACACCGTTGACGCCTTCAAAACCCATCGCGCCAAGCGCGTGTTTTACCGCGGCCCCTTGCGGGTCCAGAACACCGTTTTTCAACATCACGTGGACACGGGCTTTCATATGGTAATTCCTTTTGTTCGTTCGGCATTTGCGCAATAGCGCAATTCGTTCAGTTAACTCAGTTGATCAACGTCGGCTTGGACGCCGGTGGTGCGTTCTGTGGCAGCACGCCAAGACGTTTGGCGACTTCCGTATAGGCATCAGCCAAATCACCTAGATCACGTCGGAACACATCTTTGTCGAGCTTGCGGCCCGTCTCAATGTCCCACAAGCGACAGCTGTCAGGGCTGATTTCGTCGGCGACGACCAGACGCATATATTCATTGTCCCAAACACGACCAATTTCGATTTTGAAATCGATCAGCTTGATACCAACACCGTGCATCACACCGGCCATGAAATCATTCACCCGCAAAGCCAGCGCAACGATATCATCCAGATCCTGCTGAGAGGCCCAGTTAAAGGCAATGATGTATTCTTCTGGAACCAGCGGATCGCCCAGAGAATCATCCTTGTAGGAAAATTCCACAATCGGGCGCGGCAAAGGTGTGCCTTCTTCCATGCCAAGACGCTTGGCCATGGTGCCTGCGGCAAAATTGCGCACGATAACTTCGAGCGGGATAATTTCGACCTGACGGATCAGCTGTTCGCGCATGTTGATGCGCTTGATGAAATGGGTCGGAACACCGATGCGTTGCAAGCCAAGCATGAAAAACTCGCTTAGGCGGTTGTTCAACACGCCTTTTCCGTCAATCACGTCTTTTTTCTCAGCATTAAACGCCGTGGCATCGTCTTTGAAGTACTGGATCAACGTCCCGGGCTCTGTGCCTTCATAGAGGATCTTTGCCTTGCCTTCATAAACCAGTTTGCGACGTGCCATGCTGTCTCCTTGCTTGGCCCTGCCCTTGGGGGATCAAAGGTGTCTGTAAAGGCCACTTGAGCGCGTCATAAGCCAAGCCCCCCTTGCGGGCAAGCGTCGCGAGAGGCATATCTAGGGAGAACACGAAACATTCCCTGTGAGGAGCAGACAATGTCCACCTTTGATGACCGCGAAAACGCTTTTGAAAACAAATTCGCCCATGACGCAGAAATGCAGTTCAAGGCCGACGCACGCCGCAACAAACTGGTTGGCCTTTGGGCTGCTGGACTGCTTGGCAAAGACGCGGACGCCGCTGCTGAGTACGCCAAAGAAGTGGTCAAATCCGATTTTGAGGAAGCGGGTCACGAAGATGTCTACCGCAAGCTGTTCAACGATGTTGGCCACTTGGCAGACGAAGCAGCGATCCGTGCCAAAATGGCCGAGTGCATGGCCGAAGCCAAAGCACAGCTGATGGACGAAGCCTAAGGTTTCTCCAACAATTTGAAGGAAATACCCTTCAAAGTTAAACAATGTCTTAGGCCAAGGTGATTGATTTCACCTTGGCCTTTACCTTTTCAAAATCCGACACCGTCTAGCCCAAGCATGGTGACTCCCCCCCGAACCAGGCCGGTTCTGTAGATGGAAAATTCAGGACAACAACTGCAGCGCGCTCAGGTCCTATTCGCACGGGGGGGGTGAACCGCTAAAGTCCGGATTAGTGATACCAAAACTTCTGCTCATTGCGGCATTGGTCGTGCCCGGAACGTTCTTTTTCCGACACATCTCGGGCCTCGATCTTGTATTGGTTTGGGCCGCCATTGGCGCAACGGCGCCATTGCAATGGATCATCGGCCTGATCCTACCGCGCGGAATTTTCGCGCCATAGGCACCTATGATGTCTTGATGCAGGCCATCTTGCACACAGGCCAGCGCCCCAAAGCCGCCAGCACTGCTGGAATCAGGGCAATTGCTTTGTCCCAAACATTTGGATTCAGTGCGCAGTCGCTGCTGTCCCAGCGTGCCTCTGGTCAAGGCTCTGCGCCTGTCCGCCGTCGTAAGCCCTCCGTTCTTGCCGGCCTTGGCCGTTGTTTGTGCCTTGGTGATGCCGCTGTCTAAGTTGTTAACCGCGCGGTTGATGCAAAACGGCGCGATCTTCTTCGCGGGGATCGTCGCTATACCTGCGTTAGTCATGGTGGCGCGGATTGCCGATCACATGCACTTTCCGCCAAAAATCCAACAACGGATTTTCACTGCAATTCCATTCAGCGACATGATGAAGATTATTCAATTGCACCCATTGCCCCCCCGTGCGAAGCGCAGTCTCGCATCAACGGAGCCCTGAAACATGACAAACGCCCTCAGCGAACTGCTTTCTACACGTGATTGGCTTTTGGCCGACGGCGCCACTGGCACGACCCTGTTCAACATGGGGCTGCAATCAGGCGATGCACCAGAATTCTGGAACTTCGATCATGTTGACCGTATCACCGCCCTTTACAAAGGTGCCGTGGATGCCGGTTCGGACATTTTCCTAACCAATACATTCGGCGGCAACGCGTCCCGCTTGAAATTGCACGGTGGCGAAAAGCAGGTGCATGAGATCAACAAAGCTGGCGCAGAGATTGCCCGCGAAGTTGCAGACAAATCCGGACGCAAGGTTGTCGTGGCCGGGTCCGTTGGACCAACGGGCGACATCATGGTGCCCATGGGCTCGCTTACCTTTGAATCCGCTGTCGAGATGTTTCACGAACAAGCAGAAGGCCTGAAAGCAGGCGGCGCAGATGTGTGCTGGGTCGAAACGATCTCTGCTGCAGAAGAATTCAAAGCAGCAGCAGCCGCCTTTGCGTTGGCCGACATGCCATGGTGTGGCACCATGAGCTTTGACACTGCGGGTCGTACAATGATGGGACTAACCAGCGCCGAATTGGTGAAACTGGTTGGCAAACTGCCCAATGCGCCGCTGGCGTTTGGTGCGAACTGTGGTGTCGGGTCATCCGATCTTTTGCGTACCGTACTTGGCTTTCAGGCCGCTGGCCCGGAACAGCCAGTCATTGCCAAAGGCAACGCAGGCATCCCGAAATACGTTGACGGCCACATCCATTATGATGGCACGCCGGAACTGATGGCTGATTACGCCTGCCTTGCGCGCGACAGTGGCGCGACAATCATCGGCGGCTGCTGTGGCACGACCCCAGAACACCTGCGCGCCATGCGCGAAGCACTGGAAACACGTCCCAAGGGCCCAGCCCCAACGTTAGACGCGATTGCAGCAGCTCTTGGCGGGTTTTCTTCGGAATCGGACGGCACAGACGGAGGTGGCCCAACCCGTGCACCACGTCGCGGACGTCGTCGCAGCTAAAACAGGCTCATCTGGTCGCCCTTGCGCGGCGGAACTAAAAACAGGTCCCGCCGAAGTGGCATGCGCACGCCGTCCAACCCGTAACGGGAACGGGCGATGGTTAAGCGTTGCTTCATCTGTTGTGCCCAGATGCCCTGCCCTGTCATCCGCGTCCCGAAGTCCGCTTCATAAAGCTTCCCACCGTGAAGTTCGCGTACACGGTTCATGATCCGGTTCGCGCGGTCTGGGAAATGCACCTGCGCCCATTCTTCAAACAGCGGCGCGACCTCAAGAGGAAGCCGCAGCATGATTGCTGTCGCCGATGTAGCCCCCGCCTCTTTTCCCGCCTTAAGAATCGATTCCAATTCATGATCCGTTAACGCCGGAACCATAGGCGCTGCTGAAACGGTGACAGGTATGCCTGCCGCCGCCAGCCGCTCAATCATCAAAAGCCTCCGCTTGGGGCTTGGAACGCGGGGTTCCATGGCTCTCGATATTTGCGGATCCAACGTTGTGACAGACACGCCAACCCGCGCCAAACCATCTGCGGCCATTTCTTTTAAGATATCAATGTCGCGTTCGATCAAGCTTCCCTTGGTGACAATGCTGACCGGATGGTGAAAATCGCGCAAGACTTGCAATATCCCACGCATAATTCCATACGTCTTTTCAATCGGTTGATACGGGTCGGTGTAGGTTCCTATTGCCAGAACATCTGGCCGATATGACTTCTTTCGCAACTCGTCTTCTAAAACTTGTGGTGCTGTTGGGCGTGCGATCAGGCGGCTCTCAAAGTCTTGACCAGGCGACATCCCCAACCACGCATGACCAGGCCGTGCAAAACAGTAGACGCAACCGTGTTCGCATCCCCGATACGGATTAATCGATCGATCAAATGGTACGTCAGGCGATGCGTTTCGCGTGATAACCTTTCGTGGCACTTCAACGGCAACCTCGGTGCGCAGCATGCCCTCTTCAGGGGTGTCCCAACCATCATCGACTGCAATCCGCGCATAGGGTTCAAATCGACCAACTGTATTGCTGATCGCCCCGCGTCCGCGCGCTTGCCCCCGTCGTAAGTCCTGAGTCTCTACCATCCTCCAGATATAGAACAAAAGCGGAACAAATGAACACCCCTCACATTGATGGCGCAAACTATTCATTTGCATCGCCGTCGTTTGACGGGCACTCAATGTCGCAATCGGTCCAGACCAAAGTGACGGTTTCAGCCCAAATCAGGGTAGACAACAAAGGATTCCAACATGTCCGAAGAAGACGACATCATCTTGAGCGAATTGAACGACGACGATCTTGTCGCGCAAATGTTCGACGACCTTTACGATGGGCTGAAAGAAGAGATCGAAGAAGCCGTCAACATTCTGCTGGAACGCGAATGGCAGCCTTACGACATTCTGACCCAGGCCCTTGTTGGTGGTATGACAATCGTGGGCCACGACTTCCGCGACGGTATTCTGTTCGTGCCAGAAGTTCTGCTGGCCGCAAACGCTATGAAAGGCGGGATGCACATCCTGAAACCTTTGCTAGCTGAAACAGGCGCCCCACGCGTAGGTAAGATGGTAATCGGTACGGTTAAGGGAGACATCCACGACATCGGCAAGAACCTCGTTTCCATGATGATGGAAGGCGCTGGGTTTGAAGTCGTCGACCTCGGTATCAACAACGCCGTTGAAAGCTATCTAGACGCGATCGATACAGAACAGCCAGACATCCTTGGCATGTCCGCCCTTCTCACGACAACCATGCCTTACATGAAGGTCGTCATCGACACGATGATCGAAAAAGGCATCCGTGATGACTACACAGTGTTGGTCGGCGGCGCGCCATTGAACGAAGAGTTCGGCAAAGCCATCGGCGCTGACGCTTATTGTCGTGATGCGGCGGTCGCGGTCGAAACGGCGAAGACCTTTATGGCGCGCAAGCACAATCAGGGTGCAACCGCTTAAAACGCGTCAATCTTGACGAACATGCGCGTTCGGTGGCCCAATGCCGCCGAACGCGTTTTCATTTGAAAGACTCGATATGCTCACTCTCTTTGCAGCCAAAGGCACTGTTGCCGTCGCCAGCCAGATCGCCCTTGAAGAGGCAGGGCTGCCCTACAACACACGCTGGATCAGCTTTGCCGACGGTGACCAACACGCAGCCCCCTTTCGCGCGCTGAACCCCAAAGGGCGTGTCCCAGCTCTGATAACCGACTTTGGGCCTCTAACGGAAACGCCCGCGATCCTCGAATACATCTCGGAGCTCTCCGGCAACCTGATGCCCGACACCCCTATCGAACGGGCGCGCGTGCGGGAAATGCTCAGCTATCTCGCATCCACAATGCATGTGAATCACGCGCATAAGTTTCGCGGCGCACGTTGGTCCGATGATCCCGCGGCACACGCGACGATGGTCGCCAAAGTCCCAGAAACCATGGCCGAGAGTTGCGCTTATCTTGAAAGCCAACTCCCCGACAGCGGTTGGTTGCTTGACGAATATTCGATTGCGGACATTCACATGGTTTCCGTCTGTCGGTGGCTCGCGGCAGACAAGGTCGATATCGAAAACTTCCCAAAACTCGCCGCGCATTTTGCCGCGATGAAATCCCGCCCTGCTGTGGCCAGAATCTTACAAGCCCATGAATAAGCCGCTGAACGATCAATCTCTGACAACAGACGGCCTACCGGCGACGGGAAAAGGTCGCATTCTTTTGCTAGCCTGCGGAGCCTTGGCCCGGGAAATCCTCGACCTGATCAAGATGAATGGCTGGTCCCATATGGACCTGCACTGCCTTCCGGCGATCCTGCACGTTCACCCTGAAAAGATCCCCAACGCCGTCGAACAGGCCGTTTTGAAATTTCGCAGCGACTATGACGACATCTTCGTCGTCTACGCGGACTGCGGGACAGGCGGACTACTGCAATCATTATGTGATGATCTTGGCGTCGAGATGGTCGCAGGCCCGCACTGCTATTCTTTCTTTGAAGGCAATGAGGCGTTCGCCAAAACAGACGAGATCGATTGCTTCTACCTCACCGATTTCCTTGTACGCCAGTTCGATGCCTTCATCGTTAAACCGCTGGGGTTGGATCGCCATCCTGAATTGCGCGATATGTATTTCGGGAACTACAAGACGTTGATTTACCAAGCCCAAACCGATGATCCCGCCCTGACCGAGAAAGCCAAAGAACACGCAGAACGTCTTGGACTTGCCTTTGAACGCCGCCTTACGGGCTACGGCGATCTAGAAACGACACTCGGCTCGCTCACCTAAAGGCAAACAGCGACCGTCCTGTTACGATGTTACGGATCGGATCCGCTCGATCATGGCGCGTAACCCATTGGAACGCTGTGCTGACAGGTGATCGTTCAGCCCAAGCCGTTCAAATTCAGCCCGCGCATCAACTGCTGCGACCTCAGCCACAGGCAACCCGTTGTAAAGCGCATGCAAAATCGCAATCAGTCCGCTGACGATCATCGCATCACTTGCGCCCTGAAACGTAAAAACACCATCCTCGACAGACGGCACGAGCCATACTTGCGACGCACAGCCATCGACTTTCGTTGCAGGCACTTTGAATACGTCATCCAGCGGCGCCATCTCTCGGCCCATCTCGATCACATGCGCATAACGATCTTCCCAATCATCCAAGAATTCGAATGTCTCGGCGATTTCTTCAAATGCTTCGGTGGCCATGGTGCGTTCCTCTTCTCATTCGTGATTTAGGCTCCCACCCCGCAAACGTCCAGAGCCCGCTTTTCTTGCGCGTCTCTTTGGGCTACTCAGGACCAACACGTTCGGCAAAGGGGCCACAATGTTTCGCACACCACTTCTTAGCGTCGCTGTTCTGATCACACTGTCAGGCTGTGCGCGGCTTTCCGAAAGCCGCATGAATCCATTCAATTGGTTCGGCAATAGCCGCGAAGTCACAGAGGCCAGCGCCCCGCAAGACATCCGTCCATTGGTGACCGAAAGCAAACGCACAGTTATTGTTGATGGCCGCGCATTGCTGCAAAGCGTCACAGAGCTTCGCATTGAACGCTCAGCAACGGGCGCAATCGTCCGCGCAACGGGCATCGCACCAACGCAAGGTTACTACAACGCCGAACTGGTCGATGCAGGTGTCAGCAATGGGGTTTTAACTTTGGAATTCCGCGCCCAAGCCCCAACCGGCTTTGAGGCACAGGGCAGCCCCCGTTCGCGCCAGATTAGCGCTGCATATGTGATTGATAGCGCAGATCTTTCCGGCATTCGCACTGTGCGAGTACAGGCGCAGACAAACGCCCGCACATCCGGGCGCTAATCGCGTTTAGATTTCGAAGGTCACAACCTTTTCGCCCTTAACAGCGAGACCAATCTCGCCGTCGCAAAGACGCAGAGCATCTGTGCCGAAGACTTCTTTGCGCCAACCACGCAAGGCCGCGACATCGCGCATGCCACCGGCAAGCGCATCCAAATCCGCACTGGTGGCAATAAGCTTTTGCGCCACGCCCTCATTGTCGGCCTTAGCCTTGACCAAGACCCGCAGCATGTCGGCCAACGCCGGATTAACCTGCAATTTTTCGCGACGCACGTCCGGCTTTGGCTGATCTTCTGGCTTCACGGCCAGTCCAGCTTTAACACCTGTCAAAATCCCTTCAGCGATCTCCCCTCGCCGCGCTTCGCGTAGCAACAGACGAGACCGCCCGAGGTCTTTCTCGCTGGCTGGTTTGGTCGAGGCAAGTTCAACCAAAGCATCGTCTTTGAACACACGATTGCGCGGGATGTTACGTGACTGAGCGTAACCTTCGCGAAACCGCGCCAATTCTCGTACGATAGCAAGGAATTTCCCGGAGTTTGTACGGGTTTTTACACGCTTCCACGCGTTGTCAGGGTCCGCCTGATAGGTCGCGGGATCATTCAGAACGGCCATCTCTTCGGCGACCCATTTCTTGCGGCCAGATTTATCGAGCTGGTCGGACAAGAACTCATAAATCACTCGAAGATGGGTCACGTCTGCCAAGGCATATGTTTTCTGGGCATCGGACAACGGACGGCGGGACCAATCCGTAAAACGCGATGACTTGTCGACACTGTCTTTGGCGATCTTGCGTACCAAGGTCTCATAGCCAGCCTGTTCACCAAACCCACAAACCATTGCTGCAACTTGAGTATCAAAGAGCGGCGAAGGAATAATCCCTTGATCCACATAAAAAATCTCTAGATCTTGGCGTGCCGCATGGAACACTTTCACAACGCCCGCGTCTTCAAACAACTCATACAACGGCGCAAGGTCCAGACCATCAGCTAAAGGATCAACAAGGACCGCATCGTCCTTACCGTCTCCCATATAGGCCAGTTGGATCAGGCAAAGCTTCGAATAATACGTACGTTCGCGTAAGAATTCTGTGTCGACTGTAACATACGGATAATTCGCGGCTTCTTTGCAGAATGTCTCGAGATCGGCAGTGGTTGTGATTGTCTTCATATTTTCTTTTTCTGTATTTTGGCGCAGCTAGGCCGCGCATATCCTACAACCGTAAGGGAACATGACCCCAAGTTAAAGGCCGATACCCCGCCAAAATCCGCGACAGTGCGGCGACAATCCGTCTTGCACGAATTGATTTGCCCGTCGGATGTTACGACTCTTGAATTGTTGCTCTCTCGCGGGATGAACATCAAAAAGTTGGGCATGCGTCCTCGGCGGCGGTTAACGTTGAAACGCTTGGTCCTCCTCCGGATATGTCGAGGGTCGTCATGGCTCAGGTTAACTGCTGCGAAAGTGTTAGCCCGAAATCTTCAGCAGGGACCGATCGCCTGCCGCATAGCGGCGCAGTACCTCAACATAAAGCTTATGTTCCATCGGCAAAAGCCGTGCCGCCAATGTTTCCGGCGTGTCATCTGGCAGAACATTGATCTGAGCTTGGCCCAGCACCGGACCATCATCCAAGGCCGCCGTCACTTCGTGAACCGAGCAACCGTGCACCTTGTCACCCGCCTCAAGTGCACGCGCGTGGGTGTGAAGTCCTTTGTACTTCGGCAACAAAGATGGATGGATGTTCAACATCCGTCCCTCGTATTGCGCGGTGAACCCTTCGGTCAAAATACGCATGAAGCCAGCAAGACAAATGATATCGGGCTGCGCCTCTTCAAGTTTTTCCTGAAGAACAGCCTCGAAGGCACTGCGATCTTTACCATATTCCCGATGATCGACTGCCGCTGTGGCAATCCCCATGTCACGCGCTTTGGTCAAGCCACCCGCACTAGGATCGTTAGAAAGCACCAGAACAGGCCGCGCCTTATGGTCACCCACCATGCTTTGCGCCAGCGCCACCATGTTGGATCCGCCACCCGAAATTAGAATGGCGACCCGTTTCACAGAAGCGACCCTGTATAACGCACGCCTTCGCCTTCAGAAATCTTACCAATCTCAAATACGTCATGGCCCGCCATCGCAAACATTACACGGGCCACATCGACCTTGTCGGGTGTGACGACGGCTACCATGCCCAGTCCGCAGTTAAACGTCTTAAGCATTTCGCTCTGTTCAAGACCCGCCTGCTCAGCCAGCCACTTGAACACGGGCAAAAGCTCCCAAGCGTCCAAATCTATGTCAGCGCCCAAATCATCAGGCAGCACGCGCGGCAGGTTTTCTGTCAAACCACCGCCCGTGATGTGGGCCAAAGCATGGACAGTGTTTGGCTCGCGCAAGGCAGAAACACAGCCTTTGACATACAAGGTCGTCGGCGCAAGCAGCGCTTCGCCCAACGTCCCATCGCTGAACGGTGACGCATCACCCCAGCCAAGGCCGGACTGTTCTACAATTTTGCGCACAAGGCTGTAGCCGTTGGAATGCACACCGTTTGACGCAAGGCCAAGCAACACATCGCCCTTAACAACACCGGCAGGCAAATCCGTCCCACGTTCCATCGCGCCAACGCTAAAGCCCGCAAGGTCGAAATCGCCCTCGGGGTACATGCCCGGCATCTCGGCAGTTTCACCGCCAATCAATGCACAGCCAGACAGCTCACAGCCTTTGGCGATGCCATTGATAATCCGTGTCGCCTGATCGAGCTCCAGCTTACCAGTCGCGAAATAGTCTAGGAAAAACAGTGGTTCTGCACCTTGGCACACTAGATCATTCACGCACATTGCGACCAGATCAATGCCGACCCCATCGACATTGCCTGTATCAATGGCGATGCGCAATTTGGTGCCAACACCGTCTGTTGCACCAACCAAGATCGGGTCGCTGAATCCTGCACCCTTTAGGTCAAACATCGCACCGAATCCACCAAGCCCGGCCATAACGCCAGATCGCTTTGTGCGTTTCGCCGCAGGTTTGATCCGTTCTACCAAGGTATTTCCGGCGTCAATATCAACACCAGCATCCGCGTAAGTCAGGCCATTTTTCTTAGTCATCGTGCATCCCCGTCATTCTCGCCCGCGTCCTAGCCCGTTTACGCCCAATCTTCCAGTGACAACTTGCGTGTCAGAACTTGACGGTGCCGTTCGCTCTGATACCACGTGCCTTGGGGGGCCTGTAGCTCAACTGGTTAGAGCAGAGCGCTCATAACGCTTTGGTTGCGGGTTCAAGTCCTGCCGGGCCTACCACACTCAGAAAGCGGCGCCTTTTTGAATGAGAGTGCAAAACTTTTTTTGCACAGCAAACGTATCACCCTCCCCTCACACGAACGGGCCGCAATTTAGCGCGCCAAAACGATCTCAGCTTTTAATCCACCTAAATCGTCGCTTTCACCCAATCGCAACGCGCCGCCATGGGCCCGTGCAATATCTTCAACGATAGCAAGGCCGAGACCTACACCAGATCCACGATCTTGATTGCGTGCGGGGTCTAGCCGGGTGAACGGGCGCACAGCATCTTCGCGCTGTTCTGGTGGAATCCCGGGCCCGTCGTCTTCGACACATATGACCAACGCCCGTGGCGTGAGAGATACGCTCAGGCGGGCTTCTGCCCCGTAGCGCAGCGCATTCCCGATCAGGTTTTCCACGGCGCGGCGTAGCGCCATTGGGCGCACATCCACTGTGGCTTCACCGCTCATTTCGCCCGCATAGACGGCCTGCCCCATGCGTTTGGCATCCGAGAGAATCAATTCAGCTAGAGCGATCGGGTCCGTCGGTTCTGTCCCGTCTTCCGCATCACCGCGTGCAAAATCCAGAAACCCGTTCAATAGGTGTTCCATATCATCCACATCGCGCACCAAAGGTTCGACCTCGTCCCCGTCCAACAACCCAAGGCCCAACCGCAAGCGGGTCAAAGGGGTGCGCAAATCATGACTGACACCAGACAACATCATCGTCCGGGTTTGGGTCTGGCGTTCGATCCGGTTTCGCATATCCAAGAACGCATGCCCCGCAGCGCGGACCTCGTTTGCGCCTGACGGGTTGTACGGCACAATGCGTCCGCGACCATAATCCGTCGCCGCCGCCGCAAGTCGTGTAATCGGACGCAATTGATTACGTAGGTATATAAAAGCAATAAGCGTCATGAACGCCCCAAGTGCCACCATCCAAACCAACAGCTGATGCGGGTTTGTCGCCGACACACGAACCCGTTCAAATTCAACCATCATATCGCCATGCGATGTGTCCAACCAAAGCTGAACAATGCGACCATCAGGCAATACTACAGGTCCTAGACCCGTTAGGTTTTCCTGCAATGTTCGTTCAACGACACGCCCTGTTAGATCATACCAATCACGCATCCCTTGGTCCGGCCAATCCGTAGCGGGCAACACCATCGTAAGTTCAAGCGGGTCTGCGATGGACGCCCCTGCCGTCTGCGCATCCTCCAAGGTGCCAGCCGCATTCACCGTTTCAAGAAGGTATCGCAAATCAAGTACGATGGACTCTGTCATCTGCGTCGTAACGCGTTCAAAATGACGTTGAATGAAGCCAACAGAAATGCCCAATTGCAGCGTAATCACCGGAAGAATCAAAATCAGCGCGGCCCGCCCATACAAGCTGCGCGGCAAATATCGTTTGAGCCACTTAAAAGACATGCGATACGCTACTTCCGATTGCTAATTGCCCTATTGCTACTGGGAAACGACCGCCAAGGGAACGCGCGATGACAGATAACCGCCCCACAGCAGGCAAAGCAGTATCACTTGAACCCGGATTGGCCTGCGTTCTGGCCCCCAACCCGTCGCCCATGACCTATTGGGGCACGAATACGTATCTGCTGGGCACAAACAGCATCATCGTTATTGACCCCGGCCCAATGGATCAAACCCACCTTAGCGCCCTTCGGGCTGCGATTGCAGATCGTCCTGTCAGCCATATCCTAGTAACACACAGCCACCTTGATCATTCTCCACTCGCAAAGCCACTAGCAGAGGTCACGGGTGCACCGATTCTGGCCTATGGTGACAGCAGCGCGGGGCGTTCTGACGTTATGCAGTCGCTGGCAACCACGGGCCAGATGGCAAGCGGCGAAGGTGTTGATCACGATTTCCAACCAAATCAAACCTTGTCGGATGGCGATAAGATCGATGGCGATGGCTGGTCTCTCACGGCGCGCCACACTCCGGGCCACTTTGGCAACCACCTTTGTTTTGTCAGCGGCGATGTGGGGTTTACGGGTGATCACGTGATGGGATGGGCGTCGTCGCTGGTGTCTCCGCCCGATGGGGACCTGACAGATTTTATGACGTCCTGCACCGCGTTGGCGCAAACCGGCATCAAACGCGCCTATTGCGGCCACGGCGCGCCGATTCCCGATGCCCAATCCCGCCTTGCGGACCTCATCGCACATAGAAAAACCCGCGAAGCCGAAATAATCGCGGCGCTACAACCCGCCCCCGCCGATCCAGAAACACTGACCCGCCAAATCTATTCCGATGTCGCCCCAGCCCTTTTTCCTATGGCGCAGCGCAACGTCCTGGCCCACCTTATCGACCTCACAACACGCAACATTGCGGCCCCGCTGGACGCCGGAAACCCCCAACTTTCTGCCACCACAAAGTTCGAGCTAAAATAGACAACAAAAAACGTCGAAACCCTCTAGACGCCCCGAATTGCTGTGGCTATACGGTGCGAGGTTTTCCGGCGTAGCTCAGCGGTAGAGCAGTTGACTGTTAATCAATTGGTCGTAGGTTCGATCCCTACCGCCGGAGCCAATTCACACCGTAAGATACTGATAATATGGACATTCGGATATCTGATCCGATGTTCTTCAGCGTCCTATAGTGATTTGGCCACTCAACAGATTGCACAGTAGCGTGCCTCACTAATTTCATTTGGACTGTAGCGTTCTTCTCGAAGAGACGCCCTTGTGACGGCCGTTTCCCCTCTATTCACCCAGCCAACAATGTCTGTTTTGTTGCGGGCTATCTTCACAAGAGACAGCCAAGCCCCACAGCTCATCAGGCGGGCGACTAGTCCCAATCTCAAGCTCGTGGGCTACACCCACGCTCCTCCGGAACGCAGAAAATCGTTTGGCCATGGCCCTCGTATTTTTCGTCGCAGAACGTCGCTGGCTTGACGCCTTTTTATTTAGGTGCCTTCGCGATCGGCCCAGCCTGCAAAGGTTTTCTCAAGGAAGATCACAGCGTAATACAGCATGATGCCAAGCACAGCCAAGGCGATCAGAACCGCAAACATCAATGGGTAATCCCCGTTTGTCTCACCTGACTTGAACAACGCGCCCAAACCGCGCCCGTGCGGGCTTACGATCTCAACAAGGTTGGTGCCGATAAAGGCCAACGTTGCAGACACCTTAAGTGCGCCGAAGAATTCGGGCAGCGTTTTGGGAAGAGCAATCTTGCGAAAGATCGTAAACCGAGAGGCTCCAAGCGCACGCAAAATGTCGCGGTATTCAGGTTCAAGCGTGGAAAGGCCAATACCCACCGACACAGCAATCGGAAAGAATGAAATCATGAACGCCATAAGAATGGTGTTGAAATCGTGCTGACCAATAAAGATGAGCGAGATGACAGGCACCAGTGTCGCCTTTGGGATGGCGTTGAAGCCCACAAGCAATGGATAAAGGGCATCGCGTGCAAGCTTGGAAAAACCAATAATCATACCAATCAGCGTGCCAACGACGACGGCCAAAAGCAGCCCTACAACAGTCCGCCAGAGCGTTTGCCACCCCATGACTAAGAACAGTTCTTTGTATTTCCAGAACGCAGGTGGAAGGTCGGACGGCGATGCCATTTTGTAGTTGGGCCAATCGTTGGCCCAGACAAGCAGTTCCCACAACCCGAGGAACGTAAGGATCGCCAAAACAGGTGTCGCGACTTTGTAAAGCATCAGGCGCTCCCCTCTTCGGTGCGCCCTTGGGCAATCTTGATCTGGTCACGCAAGGTATGCAGCATGTCAGCGGCTTTTGGCGTGAACAAAACGTCCAGCGTGCGATCCGCCGGAAGGTCGACGTCCATCACAAATTGCGTGCGTGCAGGACGGCCAGACAAAACTATGACTTGGTCGCCAAGGAAAACACTCTCGCGCAGATCATGGGTGATCAGGACAACGGTGAACGGTTCAGCCGCACGCAGGTCGCGCATGGTCTGCCACAAATCTTCGCGGGTAAATGCGTCAAGCGCCCCAAACGGTTCATCAAGGATCAGCACATCGGGCTTATGCACGATCGAACGGCATAAGGACGCCCGTTGGCGCATGCCACCTGACAGTTCAGAGGGACGTTTATTTTCAAAGCCCGACAGCCCGACCATCTCAAGCAGGTCCATCGCGCGGGCGGTACGGTCTTTGGTCGGCATCTTGGGCGCGACGATTTCGAGCGGCAGGATCACGTTGTCCAGAATGGTACGCCATTCCAGCAGCACCGGATTTTGAAAGGCCATTCCCACAGTTTTGCGGGGGCCCGTGACGCGTTCGCCGTGCAACCAAACTTCGCCCTCGTCGGGTTTCATTAGGCCTGCGACCAATTTGGTAAGTGTAGACTTGCCGCAACCAGAGGGGCCGACGACAGCTGCGAAAGTGCCAGCGGGAACCGCAACATCCAGACCGTCAAGCACAGGCAAAGGCCCGCTTGCCGTCTGATACGCGTGCCGCGCACCTTTAATTTCAATGAGATTTTCGATGGGATTGCCTTCGGGGTGTGGGGGCCGCCACTACGGCGACCCCGCAAGTTTTTATTGCAGCATCAAGCTGCCATCAGTTGGCAGATAGCTCGGATCGAAATAGAGAGCGGCGTCAGGCGCGTTTTCGAACTCATATACCGATTTGGTCTGCTCGATCGCGTTGGCCATGCGGTCCGCGTCGATACCACCCATGCCGTTTTCAATGACGTAATCTGTTAGAACATTGGCATCGATTGCCATCTGCAAACGCTCGGTTTCGAGTGCAGCGTCGGCCGCAGGATTGCGTTCCATCAGCGCCGCAATCGCCGCATCTGGGGTGGCAATCGCATCTGTCCAACCCATGGCAACTGCGCCAAGGAACGCTGTGACAGCTTCTGGATTAGCCTCTGCAAACTCTGTGTTGACGATGATCGCGTTTCCATAAAGGTCCACACCGTAATCCGCCATCAACATCACGGAGATGTCGTCGTCCTCAATGCCCAAACGCTTTAGGTTCAATGTTGAGGAGAACGAAAAGCCCGTGATCGCAGCGACATTACCTTCGGCAAGCATCGGCTCACGCGTTGGAAAACCAACAGGCTCAACGGTGATCGCGTCAACATCAATTCCGGTTTCAGCCGCAAAGATTGGGAACTGTGCCCATGCGCCATCCGGGGGTGGAGCGCCAAGGATTTTGCCTTCGAGGTCAGATGGCTCGGTCACGCCCAATGATGGACGCCCAACAACTGCAAAAGGCGGCTTGTCATAGACCATCATCACAGCAGTCACTGGCGCGCCTGGGTTCTGATCAAGGAAACGCATCAAGGAGTTGATGTCCGCAAAACCCATCGGGAACGCGCCTGTCGCAACTTTTGGAATGGCGTCCAGCGAACCGGCCCCTTCGCTGATGGTCACTGTCAGGTCAGCATCGGCGAAGTAACCAGCATCCAAGGCATGGAAGTAAGGTGCAGACGGCCCCTCGAATTTCCAGTCCAGCGCAAATGGGATCTCAGTTTCGGCCAGTGCAGGGGTGGTTAGAACTGCGGCAAAAGCAGCAAGCAGTGTTTTTTCGAATTTCATTAGATGTCCTCAGGTTTGAGCGTAAGAGCTTCGCACCAAAGAAGGCCAAATACGTTGGCGGGTTCCCAGACCATGCGCCCTACGCACTGCGCAAAAATCCAGCACTGCGCCAATAATTAATCAAAATACTCAGATGTGCTTATTTCTTGTGCTGCCCGTCAACTCAGCCGATGACACCCAGCCCTAGATGACGATGTATGCACTTTGACGCAGGATGCGATCCACCACGCTCATCGCCGCAAGTGCGGATGTTCGCGGCGTATCCGGAAGGCTGGCACCATTGATGGTGAATTCAAAGGCCCCAAACGCGCCCTTAGCACTGATTTCGTGCCTGTTACCGTCAGCGCTTGGATCAGCGATCAAACGCACGCGGGTCTGCTCAAACCCCACCCCAGCCAAAGCCACAGCAGCCGCAACGTTTGCGTTTTTAGGATAACGCAGCGCGGCATCGCGTGCATTGCCTTCGAAATGGATCAAGGGTTCACCCAACGCATCAAGGTGTCCAGCGGTTTCAGCGGGCGTTCCTCGCCAGCTCGCGGGTGGTTTAATGCCGGTGTACTGAACGGCCTCAAGCCCGCCGATCTTGGCGGCCGATAAGGCGTCCAAAGCACCGATTGCACCAGTGGCCAATTGCAGTGTTGTGCCACCTTCCTGTGCGGCCTGTTCCAGTTCGACGTAGGTATCATCATCGGCCAAAGCGCCAAGCGACGCGCTGATCACGGGAACACCTTTCCGCAAGAACGCGGCACCATGTGCTTGCAATCCAAGATGACCCGCGCAATCGACAGCCAGGTCAGGCAGTTTGTCTATTTCGTCAGCGTGGCGAACAAACGCAATCCCATCTCCAACCGCGTCCCGTGCGGCGCTTTCACGACCCTGTCGGATAACGCAGTGGCTAACCTGCCAAGGGCTTTGTTCAAGGTGCATGGCAACGTAATGTGCCATCGCACCGTAGCCTATCAAAGCAACTGATCGCATGAGTGGTCCTGTCTTGAAGAAGGCAATTAAGCCAAGGTCATCGTGATGGACGGACATTAATGTGAAAGCGTCGAAATGGGAACCAAACCCAAAGCATTGGTGCTTAGGACAGTCCCTGCGGAATCGCGATCAGG
Source organism: Octadecabacter algicola (assembly GCF_021532625.1). Lineage (GTDB taxonomy): Bacteria > Pseudomonadota > Alphaproteobacteria > Rhodobacterales > Rhodobacteraceae > Octadecabacter > Octadecabacter algicola. Next base: position 319,459 of record NZ_JAKGAR010000001.1, on the reverse strand, counting down.
TGATTGTCCCATGACAGGTCATGGACGGCCAATTCAGTCGTATCTTGGTGGGCCTCAAACACGCGCCCCCCCCCGTTGGTCAGCATCATGCCCCCTTTGGATGCAGCGATACCGCAGACGTCATCGTTTTCCATCGCAAGGACCAGATCACCATTGGTGGTATCAAAGACAGCCGCAACGCCTGCGCGTGGTGATGTCACCGCAAGCCGCGTTCCATCGCCCGAAAAATCGATACTTCCCACGTAACCCGCAAGGTCCAGCCCTGCCCCCAATTCACGCATCGCTTCACCGCGCATATGGGTCGCAACAAGCGGTGGCGATGTGCGTACTTCGCCCTGCCATTGCATGGCAACGCCAACCATCCCATCGGCTCGTATGCTCAGGTGTCGCACGCTGGCATGGTGGTGGAATGGCGTGACGTGTTCATAGCAATGCCCGTCCAAATCCAAATAGCACAAGTTCGGTTGCATCGTTGGGATGTTCAGCTTTTCGCGACCAGACGCCGGATGGGTATCAATGCCACCATTGGCAACAACCAATGATCCATCAGGCATCAAACGCAGGTCGTGCGGGCCCACACCATGTGACGCGATCTCGCCTATCCTGACGTAGCCACGGCGCGCATCCCAAATGCCAATACGCCCTTGCCCTACTTCATAATCGTTTTCCGTCGTGAACAAGAGGTCACCAGACGGATCAAACGTGCCATGACCATAGAAATGGCGCCCTTCGGGGCTATCCAACCTAGCAAGAACCTCGCCGGTTTGACAATCAAGCACCACGGCAAAAACCCCAGGTCTTCGGGCAAATGCCACGGCTTCTGGGCGGTGTGGATGGGCCGCAGCGGCATGGCCACGAGTCGGCAACGGAATGGAGAACCGGATCGCGCCAATGTCATCCAAGCCGGCTAGAACGAAATCACCCTCAGGTGTACGGGCTGCAGACAGGAAAGACGGATTACCCGCATCCGCCCACGTTGGAACGGGCGTTAGACCCGTCGCAATCAACCCAGCAAGAAAACCGCGCCGCGTTGCCATCAGTCGCCATCATCCGCATTGAAACCCTCAATGACGCCGATCTTCGGGCCGAGGTCTTCGCTCAGGTAAGTTCGGATCTCCGAGATCCGGTTTTGTAGGACTTCGACCTTAAAGCGGCCCAACGGGTCCGCGACGATGCTAAAATCAGCGCCGCCTTCGAGCTCAGCAACACTGTCCCACGCCGTAAGTGCCGCATAGAACTTTAGAGCGATGGCATCGTCTGGATCGCCCCCAGACAGCAGGTGCGCCATTTCTTCAAGGCTTTCAAGAACCACCGCGACATTGTCCAACGACCTGCCTGAACGCCGCATTTCGGCCAAACGCGGCCGAGGACGCTCGAACGTGCCCATGGGAACGCCAAGCCGTTTTGTAACCGCAAAATCCAGCCCCCCCGTGATCGCACCATAGAGCTGCTGCAACGCTTCGGTATCATTGCGGTAGGTGTCATTGCCGGTGGTGCGCAGCAGATCGGCGTAGTGATCAACCCAGTCGGCTTCGATTGCATAGGCGGTTGCATGGGCGTCCTGTGCCAAACCCGCGATTAAGTCACATCGCCCATCGACGTCGCTGAACGCATCATCAAACAGCAGATACTCCAGCGCATAAAACCCGCGCCCCGCCACGGACGCATCCGCAATTGCGGGAGCGTCATCTGACAATAGGGTCATCAACGCGGTCGGGGTCGATCCGCGCGGATCAGGCCAGAACGCAAGGGAAAACGCGCGGTTGTCGACCTCAGACGGGCCAAACCGCAGATGAGACACGGCGATCCATGCCTCTGTCGCAGCTTCCCACTCAGCAACGACATCGCAGCCGTCAGCGTTTGCGAGTGCCGCAGTCGCATCGGTCAGGGCGTGATACCTTGGCAGAATATGTTGATCCAGAACGGCCTCGACGCGCGGATCAGCTGCAACGGCGAGAGGCGTCAACAAAGTTGTTGCAAGCAAGACAGGGTATGCGATTTTCATCTACAGGCTTTCCAAAAATGTAATCAAAGCAGCGCGATCTTCGGGTGGCATCTCAATCACGCGATCCCGCGCGGCTTGGGCTTCACCACCATGCCACAACACCGCTTCTAACAATGAGCGCGCGCGACCGTCATGCAGAAATTGCGTATGCCCCGAAACCTGTTCGGTCAACCCAATCCCCCAGAGTGGCGGCGTGCGCCATTCCTGCCCATTGGCGACGGCTTCGGGGCGGTTATCGGCCAAACCTTTGCCCATGTCGTGCAGCAACATGTCCGTATACGGCCAGATCAACTGAAAGCTTTGGGCCGGGCGATCTGTCAGGCGCTGGGTCACATAAGACGGTCGGTGGCAGTCGATACACCCTGTCGAATAAAACACTTCTTTGCCACGCAAAACCAGCGGATCATCCACGTCGCGCCGCGCAGGCACGCCAAGGTTGCGGCTATAGAACGTCACAAGATCCAGGCCCTCTTGATCAACCTCAAAGCCACGCACATCGGCGTCGCCATGTGGTGCATTCTGGCAGGCTGTTTGGGCCGGTGTGCAATCGCCAGCGGCAGAGGGATGCAAGGGCGTGGAAATCCCGATGTCCCCAGCAAATGCACCTGCCGATTGTGACAAGACGGTCGGTTCCCCGGCTTTCAGCCCGAAACGGCCCAGCATTGGTCGGTCATATTCAAGTGACCAAACAACATTTGGTCGCCCCGAAATACCATTCCCATCCACGTCATCCGGATCAGCCCACGACAAGATATCAGCGGCGCCAATCGCCTCAAGAAGACCAAGGCCAATCATTTGTGGCGCGATGCGCGGGGACAGCATTGCGTCTGGGTGCAGCGGGCCGTATCCAAGATCGGCAGCCTCATAGGTCGGCGACCTGAGGCTTGCTTTTTCTCCGCCCTCCAAAAAGACTTCGATCTCTTCATAGGAAATCGCAAGCCTGTTTTCCACCGCGATTCCTGCCAAGGAAAAGTCTTGCAGCTGGCCGCCGTAATTCGGGTCAGGCGCAGTCCCGTGATACCCTTCGATGCCTGCAATGGCAGCCGCATCATCGGGGATCGAAATCCGCAAGAACATTGAAATCGCGTTGTCGTCGTCGCCCTCGGGCACGTGCCCTCGCCCGTCTTTGATGTGGCACCGTTGGCAAGACCGCGCATTGAACAATGGCCCTAAACCATCGGAAGCAAGCGTTGAGGACGGCGATGAAACCCAGATTTTGCGGAACAGCCCGTTGCCCACCCGAAATGACAATTCACCATCAAACGACAAGTTTTCCGACGGCTGGCTGAACGCATTGGAATCGGGCACCACACGTACGGTTGCAGCACCGGCTGACAAATCCTCAAATCGTTGCGGAACGCTGAAATCTTCAGGCAGCGCCAAGACATTCTCGATGCGCGTTAGTTCTGCCGGTGTGCGTGCTACAACATTGAGGTGAAAATCTTGCGAGATCGACGCGTATCGGTCAGCTTCGGCCAAAGCAAATGGTGCTGCCAGAACCGCCATAAAAGCAAGATAAAGAGAACGAGGTTTCATTTTAAGCGAGCATCCAAGTTAAAATAGGACATGCGCGACACCTAGATGCCGCGCATGTCCGTTCTGTAATCTAATCAGACAATTACTGGAATACGGCGTCCGGATCATCAAGACTATCTGAGCCTTCAATGCCAATCACATCAAGACCAATTGCAGCCACGACACGTTCGATTGTACGAGTTTGGTCGATGAAGGCATTCACGCCGCCCATGATCAAATCCTCACCGGACGCATTGCCCGCCTCGAGCATCATGTCATAGGAAAAGCCTGCTTCCGCGGCGTGTTTGATGTCGCCCAGTTCGCGCATAGTCGCTGACAGTTTCGTTTGCATTTCGCCGTCCAATGCGACGTCCTGTTCCGCAACGAGATCGGCCAAGGATGCACCAGACACGACGGCCCCGTCGATGCGCGTGTAGCTGCCCAGATAAACGTTCTGAACGCCCAGACCATCATAGTAGTGATCATTGTGCGTGTTGTCGGCAAAACAGGAATGCTCTTCTTCTGGGTCGTTCAGCATGACGCCAAGACGCATACGTTCCCCAGCAACTTCACCGTAAGACAGCGATCCCATTCCGGTCAGGATGATGGATATACCCGTGTTATCGTCGGCCAAAACGGCTGCACGCGCATCACCACCTTCGCTCCACTGACCAGCCATCCAATCAAGATCGCTCACCAGAAGCTCAGTAGCAGCCTTGAGGTAATCCGCACGGCGATCACAGTTGCCGTTGGTGCAATCTTCGCCCGCCGCGTAATCTGTCCAAGGACGGTTGCCCGCACCAGCGCTGTGACCATTCAAGTCTTGCCCCCACAAAAGGAATTCAATCGCGTGGTAGCCAGTGGCAACGTTTGCTTCAACGCCGTCGGCCTCATGCAATTGACCTTCGAGGAAATCAGATGTGATTTCGGTGGCGTCGATGTCTTCGCCAGACAATTTGAACGTCGGGTTCGCGATGACGTTAAGCACGGCATATTCATTGCCATCTGTTGGGCCACCGTAAGACGCATCAACGTAATCAATCAGCCCCTCATCCAGTGGCCATGCGTTCACTTTGCCTTCCCAGTCGTCCACGATCGCGTTGCCGAACCGGAAGACCTCGGTCTGTTGGTACGGCACGCGCGCCGCAAGCCATGCGGCCTTGGCTGCAGTCAGGTTCGCCTCGGATGGGGCCGCGATGAGAGCATCAACAGCCGCTTGCAAGGTCTGCGCAGTTGTTAGGCTGTCCTTATAACCTGCCTCTGCGATGTTGGAATAGGTCGTCAGCACGTCCGACGCGTGGGCTTGGGCGAAGACAGCTGGCGCAGTTACGCAGAGTGTCGTTGTCAGTAGAAAGTTTTTCATGTCAGTCCCTTAGTGGATCGTTTTTTGAGTTTCATTTGTTGTTTGTAGGTCTTGAATTGCCGCCACAGACAGCGGCGAAAGCGCGATCCGACGCAGCGCAAGGCCCAGCGTCTGCGCCATTGCTGCCAACGGCATGCATAAGTTCGGATTAACCATCAACGACGCGAGCAAAGCCGCATCTTCGCTTTGGCACTCCGAAGCATATCCTATGAAGTTTGCCAGACAGCTTTCATCTGCACCGATACATTTGCAGTCCAAATGGTGTCGCATAAACGGGCGACGACCATGACGGGCGCAAAGGTCGAACATTTGCGCGAGGGCCTCAACGGCTTCAAACCCGCCGCGTTCGCCCAAGGCAGTGTTAAAGTCAGACTGCACTCGACGCTGCCCGTCCGCACCGCTTGCCCAGAGCCGCCAATAAATGATGGCACTGGCCTCAATCGTGTTGAGTTCGCCAAGATAGCCAACAGGTGCGCCGCCGCGTGGAACAGGTTCATGCTTCATGCGGCAATACCTGACAAATTTAGTCAGAACCGTCAATCCCGATAAAAATACTCAACTACTAAATCTTGACAACCCATTATAAAGGCAAAGGTTTTTCTTTCACCCTGCCCCACGCCCCTACCCAAAGACAGGAAAACGCCCGACCAATTGGCCGGGCGTTTTTACAGACCAACTAGGTTTGGTCGGCTATAGCTCTTCGAGGATCACATCAAAATCGACGCGCGCATTGCTAAGACCTTCGACAGGTGTCGGCCCTGACGGCGCAACCATGATGATCTCAGATGTTTCAAAACCAGCGCTGTCCATCGAAGAAATCAGCGCAATCGCCCGTAAGCGGGCCGTTGCTGCATCCTCGACACCACCATACTCGTCCGCATGCTGACCGATCACGCGCAAACGTGCCTCGGGGCAGTCCATCGCCATTTCAGCCAGAACAAACGCAGCCCCCATCGCATCCGTGGACACAATAGCGGACCCAGGTGCATAAATGATCGACGTGTCCTGTGCGGCTTTTTGCAGGTTGGTCACGCATTCGGTCACTCGGGCCGTCACAATGCCCGCATTCGGCACCGGTTGTGCACCAAAAGCCGTTTCGAGCGTATCAATGATGCGAAATTCGACGCGGCGGTCATAATAGGCCGCATCTTCTGCACCGGTCACACCGGACGGAAACCCGTCACCCATGCCGATTGCAACCATCTTGGATGTATCGATCCCTGCCGCTGCGACACGGGTAATCACGGCCTCTGCCCGTTCTTGGCTTAGACGTAGGTTAACGACAGAGTCACCTGATGGATCAGAATGCCCTTCCACCTGAATGGTCACACCTGGACAGCGCTGCGCAATCGTCCCGATAAGGCGCGCCTGAGCAAGCCCAGCAGATTCACCACTCAGGGCCCCGCTAGGGAAATACACCCTGGACTGGGACGCCAGATTGCGCAGATCGTTTGCGCAAGACGTCGCTTGGGCGAGGTTCTCTTTGGCGGCCGTGAAGAACCCCGTCGTGACAGGAGTAGTCGGCGCCGCAACAGGCGTCGCTTGTATTTCAACCTCTTGAACGGCGCTTAGATCAATTCCTTGCGAACGGGTTGCTTGAACGTCGTCTGCAGTGTCAGCTTCGACCAGCATTGCGGCCAGCGTATCGGACACGTTCTCAAGCTCTTCTACAGGCGATAGCGTTGTTGCCGCGGTTACTGCTGCCAGCGCGGCGATCGCATCGTCTTCTTGTTCTGTTGTCACAAATGGGGCGTCAGCCTCCCCGTATACATCGACATCCTGATTACTAAACCCTAGTTCGATTCGATCCATAAAACCGGATCCCACTACTAAAATCGCCGCAGTCGGCGCAACCCAAGGTAGATGTTTGAAAAAATTCATGTCTTTCCCCCAAAAGACGTAGGGCCGTCCTCCACGGCCAAAATGATATCGCAGCCCGCAATATCTATATCTGCACGGATAACACGATATATTGTGAAAACACCACAGCTTGCCCCAAAATCTGCAAGAAACAGGTGTGTTTATCTCCTTTTCTCAACAAATGGTGCTTAAAAATGTTGCAAATTTGGTGCAACCCGTCGTTGTGACGTTTCAATACCGCCGCAAAAGCGTCTCAACGGTGCCGCAAACGTTTCAATAAGCTTTCATTAACCCAGCCAGAGCTTTTGCTTTCAAAGGATAGAGGCGCACTCAATTGCCCATTTAATATTGAGCCAGACGAAGGAGCGGCCAAATGCCGACCCAGACACCAAAACCGCCCCCTGCGGCACCAAGACCGTCCCCCAACGGAACGCGAAGACGTCCAGGCCCGCCAAAACCTGTCGTATTCAAGGATTTCGCAAGCATTTAGATCCGTGGCGGACCGCGTCTTCCCCGCCTTTGGGTGCGCTATCTCAATGGCCTGCGGTGGCAGACCAACGAAAGTATTGGACTTCGCGCACCGCGCCTCTGGTCTTTTTCTGTGCTCAGTTTATTCTGCAGAGATGGCCGCAATCTCAACCATTCGTAATATCGGACCCGCGTCCGAAGCCCTTTATAACGCGGCTGGCATCATGACAGCCGAGGCCCTGCACGAGATGGGGGCTGATGCCGCCTACGCAAAGTTTCTAAGCAACGGAAACCGGCCCCATTTCATCGGCTATTACGCGTTGCACATGGCCCTACAAGGCCGTCCGTGGAACGATTGCCAAGGCGAGGAAAAGAAGGCGCTTCGCAAAACATTCGACGCTCTAAAGGCGGCGCATTTCAACGTTGAGAAGTCCGAACTCGATACCTTCATGGATGAAATAGGACTAATTGATCGGCGGTAAGTCGCGTGCCCTGCGCCACACAGCTTTATCAACGAAGATGGCCGCGCTACCGATGTCCCATGAAACCTATCGCACTTACCTTGATCCTCATTTTGGCCGCTTGCGGTGCCCCCCGAACTGAACCGGTACAACCAACACCCCAGATCGCCCTCAACCCGGGCGAGACGCCGCAAATGCGGGCACTTGTCATCAAATACGCAGAGATCCACGATATCCCCGAAGCGTTGCTACATGCCGTCATCCAACGTGAAAGCGACTACCGCGCCGAGGCCCGCAACGGTCCCTACTACGGCCTTATGCAAATCTTACCGGAAACCGCTGGGCAGATGGGGTTTTCGGGCCCACCAAACGGATTGCTCGATGCGGAAACGAACCTGCTTTATGCGGGCCGCTATCTGCGCGGAGCATGGTTGTTATCGAACGGCGACATACAAACCGCCGTCATGTGGTATGCGCGGGGCTACTATTACGAAGCTCGCGATCGTTGTATGTTGGTTGAAACGGGTCTTCGCGACCGAGAAGTTCGCCGCGACTGCCCAGCTTGAAGCCTTACGCCTGCAGGCGTAAGTGTTTTCTATGACACCTGAAATTGGCCTTCTTTCGATTGGTATTTTGTTCCTTGCGGGGCTTGCTCTCGACAAGGTTGGGCACATTGTTCATGTGCCGCGTGTCACGTTGTTAATCCTGCTCGGTGTCGTGCTTGGCCCGCCCGTGTTGAATATTCTGCCCTTTGACGTCGGGTCTGCCCACGAAATCGTAGCCCCCACGGCGCTCACGATGGTGGCGTTCTTGATGGGCGGCTCTTTGGACAAGACGACGTTGGCCGCTCAGGGACGTTCAATTGTGATTGTCTCGATCGTTATTGTCATCGTCACCGCGATCCTTGTCAGTGCGGGACTTTGGCTTGTCGGTGCGTCAATTGTCACGGCCCTTTTGCTTGGTGGTATTGCGACAGCGACGGACCCTGCGGCGACAATGGATGTCGTCAAAGAAAGCGGGCGCAGAAACGCCTTTACGCGGCTTCTGACGGGGATTGTCGCAATTGATGATGCGTGGGGCTTGCTGGCGTTCTCAGCTATGATGGCCCTCGCTGGGCTGATTACAGCGACCGACGGCAGCCATGCGATACTGGACGCTCTGTGGGAAACTGGCGGCGCGGTCGCTTTGGGCGTTTTGATCGGCGTCCCAGGCGCATATTTGTCGGGCCGCATCAAACCGGGCGAACCAACCCTGATCGAAGCGCTCGGACTGGTCTTTCTGGTGGCGGGGATTGGGTTGATGCTTGATGTGTCTTATCTGATCGCAGGCATGACAACCGGTGCTGTGATCGCAAATTTCGCAACCCACCACACACGGGCCTTTCACGCCATACAAAGCATCGAATGGCCTTTTCTGTTATTATTCTTCGTGATGGCAGGCGCGTCACTCGACGTGTCACAACTGCTCAAGGCAGGTCTTATCGGGGTGGCCTTTGTGATCCTGCGATTTACAGCACGTCTGGTTGCGGGAGCTTTTGGTGCCAAGCTCGCGGGCCTGCCCGTTGAACAGGTTCGCCATATTGGGGCCGCTCTCATGCCCCAGGCTGGTGTGGCTGTTGGCATGGCGATTGTGGCCGCAGAACGGTTTCCAGACCACGGTGAGGCCGTTCTTGCCATCACAGTTGCCTCGACCATCTTCTTTGAGATCATTGGCCCCCCGCTGACACAAAGGGCCTTGGCGAAGGTGCCAGACTAGGATCTGCTTTAACGCTTGAGCACAGCAACCGCGATGCCGGACAAAACGACGGCCGTAGCGCCAATAACACTCAGCGTGACGCCTTCTCCCAACAGCGCCGCCCCGGCTATCAGCGCAATTACCGGAACGCTAAGCTGTGCCACTGCACCCGTCGTTGCGGAAATCTGCGGCAACACATGATACCAAAGCGCATAACCAAGTCCCGACATCAACGCACCACTGACCACTGCCGTGACCACACCACCAAATGACCACCCGCCCCCGAAGACTATCAAGATTAGCGCCACTGGGACGCAAAGCATGAAGCTTAACGTCATGTCCCCCAGCGGGTCCTTGGACCCACGCCCGCGCAGTGAAAACACGCCCCAACCAAAACCAGACAAGATCATGAACAACACGCCAATTGGATCAAGCGTCAGCTGTTCTGAAGGCCAAAGCAGCCACCCCAACCCGACCATCGCCAATACCATTCCGCCCCATTGGCGCGATGTCGGCAGGTTGCCCGCCAAACACGAGCCGGCAAACATTGTGATCTGAACGACCCCGAACAAAACCAACGCCCCAACGCCTGACGGCAAAGTCAGATACGCAATGGAGAATGGGATCAGATACAAAAGTAGCGCCCCAGCCGAGATGACCCGAGCCCGGTCAACTGGGACCCAATTCTGACGAATGGACATCAACAGCGCCAACATGACCGCGCCACTGACCAACCTTAGCCCTGCAAACAACAGGGGTTCCATTTCGAACGTGTAAATACCCGCCCGCGCCAGCACAGAATTCGCCGCGAAGGCGCACATGGTGATAGTAATAAACACGGCTATCTGCATTCTTTCGCCTTCCAAAAAGGATCGTACGGCCAGTTGTTTCGGCGTAATTTGCGTTATTACTTGGTAGAATCGTGCAACTCTTGCTTGGTTCGCTGATAGCCCTCAGCATCGCCATATTCGAGAAAATCAGGATAATGGGCATGTGTCGCCGCCATACGTCTGGCGTGCTTGATCGGGCACCAGTGCTTTTCTGTTTTGCCCGCGATCTCGCTGGCATAGGCCAACAGCCCGTTACCGTAACTGCAATAGATGCAGTTAAATTTCTCGAGTCCGTTTAGGTATGACAGATGTTTGCGGTCAAACGTGATGAAATCTTTGCGGCGGGCCTTTTCAATCCGGTAAACCGGAAAACAGATCGCCTGATAGATCGACAAGAAGATATCCAGAATGACGAACGGGATTATCATCGAATAAATAACTGGTGCTGTCAGAACGACCATCGGGCGGGCCTCTGCCAGATACGGTGCGAGCCGTTGCTTCAGAGCGGCATGCTGTTTCTTTACGCTGGCCTCAAAAACTACGCGCCTTTTGTGCAAAGTGTAATCCAAAGACGTGCGACCGCGTTCAAGTTCCGCTTCGAGTTCTTCTTGGGCGTGGCGCAGTTGGTCACGAAGTTGGGCAATTCTATCCGTCAACGAAAACTCTCCTAGGATGCTGTCACTTGATGAAACACTCTAGTGGGAAAGCAATGCGATGTTCAAAGGCCATTGCAACCTGTTCACCAAATTCTCATCGCGGGGATGACCAGCGAACAAAAAGGCCCCGCCGGATCACTCCGACGGGGCCTCAATTTCAAAGCCGTGTTGCTTAGCCGACCAGCTCAAGACCGGAGAAGAAGAATGCGATTTCTTCTGCAGCTGTCTCAGGAGCATCGGAACCGTGTACGGAGTTTTCGCCGATGGACAGTGCGAACTCTTTACGGATTGTGCCGTCTGCTGCGTCTGCTGGGTTCGTTGCGCCCATAACTTCGCGGTTTTTCGCGATTGCGTCTTCGCCTTCCAGAACCTGAACAACGATCGGCTCGGAAATCATGAATTCGCAAAGTTCGCCAAAGAATGGACGCTCGGAGTGAACACCGTAGAACTGCTGCGCCTGAGCCAATGTCAGCTGGATACGCTTAGATGCGACGATGCGCAGGCCAGCTTCTTCGAACTTAGCTGCGATTTTACCAGTCAGGTTACGCTTTGTTGCGTCTGGTTTGATGATGGAGAATGTACGCTGGATAGCCATGGGAGATACCTCATAAGGGTTGAATGATTTGGCCGCCTGCTAGCATGAGGTGGTTGCGTTGAAAACCCATCATGTGATCGACATCGTTTTATCGCTGTAATGAACGTAAAATCGAACAAACAGCGTCGCATTAAAACCTCAATCGGGCACCACACTAGAAAACACATTCTAAAGGTATTTCTAACATGGTTCGGTTATTGGCATTCGCGATCATCGGGATCGCCTTGGCATTCGCGTTTGGATTCAAACCGGAGCCTGACAAACGCGTTCTATTTATCGGCAATTCCTTTACCTTTGGCGGCGATATTCCGACCCAAGTCAGAAACATCGCAGGCTCAAGCACGCCTGCGGTCAACTATCATGTGAATATGGTCGCCTACCCCGGAATCACACTCGCCGAACATTTGGAACAAACGGAGGCGTTAGAGCGAATTCAAAACGGCGTTTGGGATGTTGTCGTTCTGCAAGACGCCAGCGTGATGTCGTTTCGGCCTGAATGGGTCGCACAAATGGAGCACGCGACCTCCGTCCTTGCCTTAGCGGCCCAAAGGAACGGAGTTGAGGTGATCTATTTTGCCCATTGGGCGCCGGGCGCTCTTGCCCACGACCAAACAGCCGCTAATCAAACCATCGAAAACACCTATACCCGCATCGCAGATCGATCCGGCGGCACCGTTGCGGCGGCCGGGCGGGTTTGGCAAATGGCAGCTGATGAAGGGCTGACAGGTCTTTACTCCGAAGACGGGCACCATTCCTCTCTCAAAGGCGCCTATGCAGCGGCCTTGGCCATCGCGGCGACACTCAATGACGTGGATGTCATGACCGCCGATTGGGCCCCGAAATCCGTTTCTGAGGCGGAACGTCAATTCCTAAGGGCCGCAGCCGCTTCACTCAGCCCCTAATCCTTTGCAGTAACTGACCCGTTTGGCCCCTTGGATCGTCAATTCGTGGGCAAGGCTCGCGGATTACCGCTCTCATCCAATGCCACAAATACAAACTCCGCTTCAGTGACCTTGGCCCCGTCATTGGAAAACCGCGATCGCGCCCAGACATCTACATGGATCCGCATGGACGTGCGGCCCACCTTGACCAAGGTGGCATAAAGCGTCACCTCATCGCCCACCTTCACAGGCCGCAAAAACTGCATCCCCTCGACAGCGACCGTCGCACCGCGCCCTTGCGACACACGACCGGCCAAGTTCCCTGCCGCCAAATCCATCTGCGACATCAACCAACCACCGAAAATATCCCCTGCCGGATTGGTATCCGCGGGCATGGCAATCGTGCGGATGACGAGAACGCCTTCGTCTTGTTGGCGCCCATGGGACCCACGACTTTTTGCACGCGCTAGAATGTCTGCTTCGTCTTTGCTCATCGTGATTTGTCCTTCCGCCATAAATCGAAACCGCCGGCTCGGCGATGTTAGGTTATTGTATACAAGGCGCTACGCGCCGTTGCACGCAACGACGGCAGATAAAGGACACCCCCAACGCTGCTACGCGATTGACGCCCCTCGCCCGCCATGGCACTGCCCCCTTATGTTACGCATTTCAGATATTACCTATTCGGTTTCCGGCCGCACGCTGTTGGAAAATACATCCGTCACCATCCCTGCAGGCCACAAGGTTGGTCTAGTGGGGCGCAACGGGACGGGTAAAACAACCCTGTTCAAGATTATCCGTGGCGAGATGGTGCTAGATACCGGCGATATCTCTCTGCCCAAGGGCTGGAAGATCGGCGGGGTCTCTCAAGAGGTTCCCGGCAACGAGGTTTCGCTCATCAACACAGTACTTGCTGCTGACGTTGAACGCGTAAATCTGTTGGCCGAATCTGAAAACGCCACGGACCCGACCCGTATTGCCGACATTCAGACGCGCCTAACAGATATCGATGCATGGTCCGCCGAGGCCCGCGCAAGCGCGATCCTCAAGGGCCTTGGCTTTACCGCCGCCGAACAACTTGAACCTTGCTCCGCGTTTTCTGGTGGGTGGCGCATGCGTGTGGCGTTGGCCGCAGTATTGTTCTCTGAGCCTGATCTGCTGCTGCTTGATGAGCCTACAAACTACCTCGACCTTGAAGGCGCACTTTGGCTTGAGGCGTATCTCGTCAAATACCCGCACACCGTGCTGATCGTGTCGCACGACCGCGAACTGTTGAACCGTTCCGTTGGTGGCATCCTTCACCTCGAAGACAAAGGCCTGATCTATTACACAGGCAACTACGACATGTTCGTCAAACAGCGCGCCGAAAAACGTGCGCTTTTGGCATCCGCTGCGAAAAAACAGGACGCCAAACGCGCCCACCTCGAAGCCTTTGTAAACCGCTTCAAGGCCAAGGCGTCTAAAGCAAAACAAGCGCAATCGCGCGTTAAGCAACTGGAAAAGATGGAAACAATCCGCGCGCCCGAAGATGCGGCGCGTACGGTTTTCACATTCCCAACGCCAGAAGAATTATCGCCCCCCATCATCGCCACCGAGGGCGTTTCTGTCGGGTATGACGGCACCGTCATCCTCGACAAACTCGACCTTCGCATCGACCAAGATGACCGTATCGCCCTGCTTGGACGTAACGGTGAAGGTAAATCAACGCTATCCAAGCTGCTCTCTGGCCGCTTGGAAAAAATGGGCGGGAAATTCTCGTCCTCCAACAAATTGCGCATCGGGTTCTTTGCCCAACACCAAGTGGACGAACTTTACGTCGATGAGACCCCTCTCGATCACCTATTCCGTGAACGCGGTAAAGAAGGTGGCGCAAAACTGCGCGCACGCCTTGCTGGGTTTGGCCTTGGCGCAGACCAAGCCGAAACCGAAGTGGGCCGCCTATCCGGTGGTCAAAAGGCCCGTCTGTCGTTGCTCCTCGCAACACTCGACGCCCCGCACCTGCTGATCCTCGATGAGCCGACCAACCACCTTGATATCGAATCTCGCGAAGCCTTGGTTGAGGCGCTTACCGCCTACACTGGCGCCGTAATCCTAGTGTCCCATGACATGCACCTGCTTTCCCTCGTGGCGGATCGCCTGTGGCTGGTCAAAGACGGGCGTGTAAAAACCTACGACGATGATTTGCAGGCCTATCGCAAGATGTTGCTGACACCGGACACGCGCAAAGCCGACAAAGAAAAGGCCGCAAAGCCAAAGCCTGTGAAGCCGAAGATCACCCGCGATCAACTGTTGGCTTTAAAGTCAGACGTGCGCAAATGCGAAGAGCGCGTCAACAAAATCAATGACATGGCAGAAAAGCTGTCCAAAAAACTTGCTGATCCTGTGCTGTACGAGGATGGCCGCAAAGGTGAGCTTGATACTTGGAACGGTAAATACGCTGAGGTTCGTGCAGCATTGAAAAAGGCCGAAGGCCTTTGGATGGTCGCGCTCGAAAAGCTCGACAAAGCCGAAAAGGTGTAACGCCCTCTTGCGTTACGCCGCACAGCCCTAAAGGATCGCCAATATGGATCCCAACTTCCTCATCACCGCGTTCTTCGCTCTCTTTGTGGTTATCGACCCGATTGGGCTGGCGCCACTGTTCGTGGCCCTAACCGTAGGGATGTCCCCCGCAAAACGCCGCTCGATCGCAATCCGTGCGTCTTTGGTGGCGATTGGCATTCTTTTAGTGTTTTCGCTTTTTGGCGAAGGGATCCTTGATTTCATTGGGATCTCAATGCCTGCATTCCGGATCGCGGGCGGCATTTTGCTGTTTATCACAGCGCTCGACATGTTGTTTGAACGCCGCCAAAAACGTCGCGAAGATCAAGCTGAAGAAGACGATCAACACGAAGATGATCCATCTGTGTTTCCGCTTGCGATCCCACTTATCGCGGGTCCGGGTTCCATTGCCACAATCATTCTTCTGGTCGGACAAACCGAAGGCACAGCAGGTTACTTCGCTGTCATGGGCGTTTTATTGGCCGTCTTCGCATTGACCTTTGTGATGTTCCTAGGCGCTAACGCAATTGAACGTTTGCTTGGCAAGACAGGCATCACGGTTGTGACGCGCCTTCTGGGGATGTTGTTGGCCGCGTTATCTGTTCAATTCGTATTAGACGGACTTGCCTCTTTTGGTTTGGGCGGCTGACCCTATATTGGGACCATGGAAACCGAACAAATCATCGCACTGATCCTATTGATCATTGTCGGCCTGCCCTTGCTGGCCTCAATGTTCAGCTCATCAACACAACTGCGCAATGCGCTGCTTTGGGTCGTGATATTCCTTGGCGGTATTGGCATTGCTAACAATTGGACCAGTATCCATAGCAGTTTCGTCCAACCGCAAGCCAGCTTTATCGGGGATCGAATTGAGGTGCCCAAGGGGCCCGACAACCATTTCCATCTGACCCTGATGATCAATTCGGTGCCTGTAGACTTTCTAGTCGATACAGGCGCCAGCCAAATGGTGCTGACACAAGATGACGCTGCGCGTGTTGGCCTTGATGCGGATGAATTGTCTTATATCGGCATCGCCTACACCGCCAACGGAGAGGTCGCGACTGCGCCTGTTCGCCTTGATACAGTTGACTTGGGTGACATCCGTGACCGGCGTGTTCGGGCATCGGTCAATTCCGGCGACATGGACAAATCGCTTTTGGGGATGTCCTATCTCAGCCGGTTCGAAAGCATTGAAATCCGCCAGAACCTGCTAATCTTGAACCGCTAGGATTCGGCCTTCTTTTCCCAGCGACCCGAGTCCTGAGACCAGTATTGCGCCGAACACCCGGCTCCTGTGAGCGCTTTCCATTGGCCGCGCGCCTTGTCCAACGCTTCACCGTCATAGCCGTCAAATAAGACGCAGACCCTGTCTGCAGCTTCTACTTCTTCGGGGGTGACATCGGCGCCATGGACGGACATCAGACAGCTCGCCGCGTTGCCGCCGCCACCCGTGGTCAGTAAAATCGGTTGATCTGCATCGTGATCGCCGCCCGCCATACCATGGGGCAAGAACCCTTCTGGTAGCCCGTTCCACAGCGCTTGATCCAGACGTTCCATGGCGTGTTTATCGACGCCGCGCACTTCTACCGCCCATCCCGCGTCGCGCGATTTGCTCAGAAGCATCGGAAGCGTCTGCTCAAGCGATGCACTGGTCAGATGGTAGAAATACGCGGCACCCATTTAGGTTCACTCCGCCTCGTAAGTGTCTGCAATAAAACGGTTCAGCGCGGCCACACCCCAGCCCGTCGCACCCGCAGGTGCTAGCGCTGTTTCCGCTTTCACAGACGCCACACCCGCGATGTCGAGGTGCATCCATGGCATGTCGTCTTTGATGAAACGCTGAATGAACTGCGCCGCTGTGATGCTGCCTGCGTCACGCCCACCAACGTTCTTCATGTCCGCAATCCGGCTTTTCAACTTAGCGTCATAAGCGGGTGAAAGTGGCAAGCGCCATGCACCTTCATCTTCCGCGTCTGCGGCCTTGAGGAAATCTTTGCTCAGCGTGTCATCGTTGGAAAACACCCCAGCGTTCTCATGGCCCAGCGCGATGATGACGGCACCTGTTAGGGTCGCCAGATTGATGACGCCTGTGGGTTTGAACCGTTCTTGCGCATACCAAAGCACATCCGCGAGCACCAAGCGCCCTTCGGCGTCGGTATTGATCACTTCGATCGTGTCGCCTTTCATGGACGTCACAACATCGCCCGGTCGCGTCGCGCGATCAGACGGCATGTTTTCGACAAGCCCGACTAGGCCCACGACGTTGGCTTTTGCTTTGCGGAGCGCCAGCGTTTTCATGACACCAGACACAACTCCAGCGCCGCCCATATCCATGGTCATGTCTTCCATGCCAGCGGCAGGTTTCAAAGAAATGCCGCCTGTGTCGAACACAACGCCTTTCCCGACCAGAGCAAACGGTGCTTCATCACCGCCGCCGTTCCATTGCATGACAACAACCTTGGATGGCGACGCGGACCCGTGTCCCACACTCAGCAACGATCCCATGCCGAGCTTTTCAAGTTCGCCTTCTTCCAGAACTTCAACAGTCAGGCCAAGGCTTTCCATGTCTTTCAGACGATTGGCGAATTCCGTGGTTGTGAGGACGTTTGCAGGTTCATTCGTTAGATCGCGGGTAAACACAACGCCTTCCGCAACTGCCATGAGCACATCAGCCGCGGCTTTCACCTCAACGGGTTCATTTACCATGACTTCGATTGCACCCAATGCGTCTTTGTCACCGGTCTTGTGCGGCGTAAACGTGTAACCGCGCAGAACGCAGCCCAGCGCCACGTCGGCCATACGTTTGATGTTCCCCCCCAAGATCAGCACATCAGCTTCGCCACGGACCTTCGCAATTGACGCCCCTGCCTTGCGGGCTTGCGTAACAGACGGACGGCGCGCCAGTTTCACGACAATCACCTTTGAGGCAGCAACACCGAACGGATAGCTCATGACAATCGCGTCGCCCTCTTTGGCCTTAGCGAACTGCGGATTGTCTACGGTGCGCATCACGCCTTTTCGTGTCAGAGAATTGATTTTGCGCGCGCCTGCATCCAGTGCACCATCTGGCGTCGCAAAGACCACAATCGCGCCTTCACGTTCGGCAAGCGTTGTCAGGTCTGTCTCGGTGATGGTCGGTTGTGCAAGATCGGTCATAGGGGCACCTTTGGGCTGTGTGTTTTCCTGTTCGGCAATAGCTAGCCTGCCCCTTTGGCAATGACCAGACAGCACTTGGGTCCGTGGTTCAAATGAGGTAGCAACACTCAACGCTTGGATCATCAAATAAGGGGGGATGCGCCGGTGGCTCGATTTGACCGTTATATGCTTGGCCAACTCCTTGTGTTGTTCGGATTCTTTTCGCTTATCTTAGTGATGATTTACTGGATCAATCGCGCGGTTCGCTTGTTTGACCAACTGATCGCGGATGGCCAATCTGCTTGGGTCTTTCTCGAACTGACGTCTTTGTCCCTACCTGGGCTAATCCGGATCGTATTGCCCTTGTCTGCCTTTGTAGCAGCGGTCTATGTCACCAACCGCATGTCATCGGATTCAGAACTCACCGTTGTTCAGGCTACAGGTTATTCGCCCTACCGCCTTGCGCGGCCGGTTATCTATTTCGGGCTGATCGTTGCGGCGATGATGTCGGTGCTCACGCATTTTCTAGTCCCTATGTCTACAGAACGGTTGGTACAGCGCTCAAGTGAGATTTCTCAGGACATGACAACGACCCTCCTGACGGCTGGTGAGTTCCTAACCCCCTCTGACGGTATTACGTTCTACATTCGCGAAATATCACAGGCTGGGGAAATGCTTGATGTCTTCATCTCCGAAGAGGTCAGCCCCCAGAGGCGCGTCACATATACTGCAGCGCGTGCCTATCTGGTGCGCACGGACGGCGGGCCACAGCTTGTGATGGTCAATGGGCTGGCTCAGGACTTGAACACCCAAACGGATCGGCTGACGACGACAGGGTTTGACGACTTCGTCTATGACATCGGCGCCCTTATCACCGTGGATACAGGCGAAGAGCGCACCATCAACGGGCTTACAACATGGGAACTGCTTAACCCCACCCCAGAACTATTGGATATGACCGGCAAAAGCGCCGCAGAGATGGTTGTGCGTGGCCATGACAGGTTTGCGCAATCCTTCTTGGGGTTTGTCGCGGGCCTGTTAGGGTTTTCCGCCTTGGTGGCAGGTGGCTTTAGCCGCTTTGGGTTATGGCGCAATATCGCACTAGCGATTGGCTTGGTGATTGCTTTGAAAATCCTCGAAAGCTCTGGTGCAAGTGTTGCGCGCAACAACACTGACCTTTGGCCGTTTGTCTACATCGCAGGGTTTGCTGGTATTGGTATGTCTTATGTCCTGTTGTGGATAGCAGCCCATCCCTACGCGCTAAAGCGACGGACCCATAAAACGGTGAGCGCAACATGATCCTGCACCGTTACTTTGCCCGCCGCTTTGCGTGGAGCTTTGCTGGCACCTTTGGCGCATTCTTCGCCCTTATGGTTCTCATTGATCTGGTGGAACAAATGCGCCGGTTTGGGGCCGACGCGCCCTTTGGCGATCTGGTGCAACTCAGCCTGCTTAACCTGCCCGCCGCCCTTTATACTATTCTGCCGTTGATAATGGTGCTGGCGACAATCGCCATGTTCTTAGGTCTATCGCGATCATCGGAAATGGTTGTGACACGCGCGGCAGGCCGCTCAGCGCTAAAGGCGCTGATAGCGCCTATGTTGGTCACCCTCATAATTGGAGGGATTGCCGTTGGTGTGTTTAACCCAATCGTGGCAGCCACCTCTAAGGAGTTCGAAACCCGCGAGACGGCGTTACAATCTGGCGGGGCTTCTGTGCTCGCGATCTCTGAGACTGGTCTATGGCTGCGTCAGGGTAACGATTCCAGTCAAACAGTCATCCGTGCAGACCGCGCAAATCTAGATGGCACCCAGTTACAAAGCGTTACCTTTATCACCTTTACCCCAGAGGGCGGCCCTGTCCGTCGCCTCGAGGCCGCTTCGGCAACCCTAAGCGATGGCGGCTGGGACTTGATTGATGCCAAGGCATGGCCACTGAACGAAGGTATCGTTTCCGAACAGTTTGCAACGGTACACGAAACCCTGCGCATTCCTTCTACTCTGACGGCGGATGAAATTCGTGACAGCTTTGGGGAACCCTCGTCTATTCCCATTTGGGAACTCCCCGCATTCATTGACCGCCTAGAAGTTGCTGGTTTTTCAGCCACCCGTCATGAGGTCTGGTTACAAATGGAACTGGCGCTTCCGGCATTCCTGCTGGCCATGGTGTTGATCGGATCTGGCTTTACGATGCGCCACCAACGCGGCGGTAAGACCGGTGTCATGGTGTTGGTTGCTGTGATGCTCTGTTTTGCGCTGTTCTTTTTACGCAATTTCGCCCAAATCTTAGGTGAAAACGGCCAAATTCCCGCAGTGCTTGCCGCATGGGCCCCGCCCCTGGCTGCTATCGCTGCGTCCCTTGGCTTATTGCTACACCTCGAGGACGGCTAATGCGATTTCTTCTGGCCCTGTTTCTAACGTTCCTGCCCATCGTAGCCTCTGCGCAGGCAGCGGCAACTTTGGTGGCGGATAACGTTTATGTCCCCCCAGGCGGGCAAACCTTGGTGGCCGAAGGAAACGTAGAGGTCTTCTTTGAAGGCACCCGCCTATCAGCGCAGCGCGTCACATTTGACCAAGCAAGCGACAGCCTGACAATTGACGGGCCGATCTTTATCGCCACGAGCGATGGTACAATCTTTACCGCAGATTCCGCTTCCCTTGATCCACAATTAGAAAACGGTATCTTGCGCGGCGCGCGTTTAGTGCTTGAAGAACAACTGCAACTGGCTGCGACCCAAATCGACCGCGTAGATGGGCGCTACACCCAACTTTATCAGGTAGCGGCGACCTCCTGCCACATTTGCAAAGACGGCGAGACTCCGCTTTGGGAAATTCGTGCCCGACGGGTCATCCATGACACCGATGAACAGCAGCTTTACTTTGACGACGCATCGTTTCGCGTCGCTGGTGTTCCTATTTTTTGGTTGCCACGAATGCGCCTGCCTGACCCGACATTGGAACGCGCGTCAGGCCTATTGGCGCCCAATCTATCCACCACCGACAATTTGGGAATTGGGATCAAACTCCCGTACTTCATCCGTCTCGGCGATCACCGCGATCTGACCCTGACCCCTTACCTGTCAACCTCTACGACCACTCTGGAAGCCGCTTATCGACAAGCGTTCCTGCGCGGGGACATAACCGTGGACGCCGCTGTCAGCCACGACGACCTAGTTGATGACAACCGCGCCTACGCATTTGTCGATGGTATCTTTGATCTAGGTGATGAAGTGATCCTGCGGTTTGACGTCGAATACGTGTCCGACGATTCCTACCTGCTGGAATATGACTATTCAGACAAAGACCGTCTCGATAGTGAGATTTCATTGGAACGGGTACGTGATCGCGACCTAACACAAGCATCACTGACTTATTACACGACCCTGCGTGATGGCGAAGTCGAACAAGAACTTCCACCTCTTCTCGCGGATATCAGCTGGGAACGCCGTGTTACGCCGTCATGGGGTGGTACGTTGACTATGACGTCCGATGTCCAAAGCCATTACCGCACCACGAACACGACCCGCACAACAGCCGACGAATTGGAAGGCCGAGATGTTGCACGCCTTGGGCTTGGGGCCGCGTGGCGACGGGATCATGTCACAGACTATGGTCTAGTCGTTGATGGCACCATTGGGTTCGATCTGGACTACTACAATGTAAGCGATGATGTCGTGGTCGATGACACCCTGCGCACCACGACCTATGTGCAGACGACACTGCGCTACCCGTTAATCCGCCGCACAGCGCAGGCCACACATGTTCTGGAACCAATGGTTCAGCTGGCATGGTCCGATGTGCACGGCGACGACGTCACGAATGAGGACAGCACCGCCGTGGAATTTGACCAAGCTAACCTTTTGGCGCTGTCACGGTTTTCGGGCGAAGACGCGGTTGAAACCGGTCTGCGTGGAGCGGCTGGCCTGCGATGGACCCGCGTTGGCGATGGCGGCTGGGACAGTACATTGACCGTTGGCCGCGTTTTCCGTGCAGATGAGGACCTGAACTTCTCGAGCACATCCAGCCTTGGTCAGACAGAATCTGACTGGCTAATTGCCGGACAATTGCGCACCCCAGCTGGGATCTATCTGGATAGCCGTGGCCTGATCGACGAAAGCTTTGACATCTCGAAACTGGAAACCCGTGCCGGTTGGTCCGGTGCAAAACTCGATGTAACAGCAAGCTACATTTTCCTTCCTGAAGACGAGTCAGAATCCCGCACAACAGATGCATCCGAATGGGTCATCGATTCCACGTATCAGTTCAACGACATGTGGTCGGTTGGTTTTGATGCTCGCTACGACGTCATCGCCGACTCGCCCTCTGAAACTGGTTTGGAAATCGGTTGGCAGAACGAATGCGTCTCCGTTGATTTTTCGGTGTCGCGCCGCTTCACGTCTTCCACTACAGTTACACCAAGCACGGACTTTGGTCTTTCGGTAGGGTTGCACGGCTTCAGCGCCGGAAGCTCTGTTGGGGTTCCATCTCACCGTTGCACGAACTAGACCCGAGTAGAAAGAATTGAGGATTTCTATGCGCGCTTTGATCCCCGCTTTGATCTGTGTGATCACCACATCGACTGCCCTTTTGTCCCCGACTTTGGGAAGCGCACAGTTCGCGCCTGCCATTGTTGTAAATGACAGCGTCGTAAGTGAATTCGAAATCGACCAACGTATCGCAATGCTGCG
This sequence comes from Octadecabacter algicola, assembly GCF_021532625.1. Classification (GTDB taxonomy): domain Bacteria; phylum Pseudomonadota; class Alphaproteobacteria; order Rhodobacterales; family Rhodobacteraceae; genus Octadecabacter; species Octadecabacter algicola. Next base: position 296,731 of record NZ_JAKGAR010000001.1, on the reverse strand, counting down.
CGCCTTTCGCACACCTGGCGACCTCGACCAACTTGCTCGCGATCAACTCATCGAAGACCGCCTCAAGCTCGAAGCCCTGTCTTCTGCGGGGCTGAGCATCACAGATGAAAGCCTGTCCGGTGCGATGTCCGAATTCGCTGGCCGCGCCAATCTTGAACTCGACCAATTCCTGACATTACTTGGCCAGACGGGTGTCGCCGAAGAAACCTTCCGTGATTTTGTCCGCGTTAACGTCACTTGGCGCGACTACATCCGCAGCCGATATGCATCCCGCGCCCAAGTCAGCGAGGCCGACATTGATCAGGCCTTGGGCCAATCCGGTGGGGCATCCAGTATCGAAGTGCTGTTGTCCGAAATCATCATTCCAGCGCCGCCCCCACGCGCGCAGGCTGCAATTGCCACGGCAAACCGCATCGCACAAACCACATCCACCGCGACCTTCGAAGCAGAAGCACGCCGCGTATCTGCATTGCCGTCCCGCGCCAATGGTGGGCGCCTTGATTGGTTGCCGATCGCAAACTATCCGGCGGCCCTGCGTGGTGTCTTACTGGACCTCGCACCTGGTGAAGTAACGGCCCCGATCCCGATCACAAACGGCGTGGCCCTGTTTCAGATGCGCGGTGTGCGCGAAGTGCCAAGCCCCGCAGTCGAAGCCGCCGCAATTGAGTACGCCGCATTCTACATTGCTGGCGGACTTAGCGACCGCGGCCTTGCCGAGGCCCGCCGCGTAGATGCGCGTGTTGACACCTGTGATGACCTTTATGGCGTAGCCCGTGGTCTGCCAGAAGAACAGCTACAACGTGATGTGCTACCGCCTTCTGATATCCCTCAGGATGTCGCCATTGAACTCGCCAAGCTGGACGTGGGTGAAACATCATACGTGTTGACCCGTTCCAACGGTGAAACATTGGTGTTCTTGATGATGTGTGGCCGCACGCCTGAATTGGGCGACGGTGTGGATCGTGAAACGATCCGCAATCAGATCCAATCACAGCGCCTGACGACATACGCAGATGCACTGTTGGCCGATCTGCGCGCCGCAGCCAACATCAGCTACCCGTAAGCCATGCGTCCCATTGCTATCAGCTGCGGCGAACCGGCCGGTATCGGTCCTGAAATCGCCGTTGCGGCATGGAACGCGATCGGTGCCGATGTCCCCATGATCTGGATCGGTGATCCAAATCACCTGCCGGCAGGCACAGAATGGCAGTCCATAACAAACGTGGCCGACGCCGCGACGGCCAAGCGCTTTCCTGTTCTGGAACGGGATTTCGGCCCTGCTGCGGTTGCAGGGCAACCTAACCCCGTCCATGCTCAAGGTGTTATCGATGCCATTGCCGATGCCGTAGCGCTGGTTCAATCCGGCGAAGCCTCAGCGCTGTGCACTGCCCCAATCCACAAACAGGCGCTTATTGACGGGGCGAGTTTCGCGTACCCTGGTCACACCGAATATCTGGCAGCATTGGCTGGGCGCGACAACGTCGTAATGATGCTCGCGAGCGATATGTTGCGCGTCGTTCCCACCACAATCCACATTCCCGTAGCAGACGTTCCTGAACAACTGACAGCAGCCCTGCTGACGGACACGATCCTGATCACCCATGCGGCCCTGATACGCGATTTTGCCATTGCCAAGCCACGGCTTGCGGTCGCCGGCCTGAACCCCCACGCGGGTGAAGGCGGCAAGATGGGGATGGAAGAGATCGAGATGATCACTCCGACCCTGAACGCCCTACGCGCCGAAGGTCTGGACATCGCAGGCCCACTGTCCGCCGATACGATGTTTCATGCAGGCGCACGCGCAACCTATGACGCTGCGATCTGCATGTATCACGACCAAGCGCTCATCCCGATAAAGACGCTGGATTTTTCGGGCGGCGTGAACGTGACCCTTGGTCTGCCGTTTGTGCGCACGTCGCCAGATCATGGCACCGCCTTTGACATCGCAGGCACAGGGCAAGCCGACGCCACATCAATGATTGCCGCGTTGCGAATGGCTGCGCAAATGGGTGAGGCCCGCACATGAGCATCGACAACCTACCGCCCCTGAAACAAGTCATCGAAACGCACGGGCTCGCCGCGAAAAAATCGCTCGGGCAAAACTTTCTGCTCGATCTGAACCTCACAGCCAAAATTGCGCGTCTGTCGGGCCGAAACGAAGATCATGACGTCCTGGAAATTGGCCCCGGCCCCGGCGGCCTCACACGTGGCCTATTGTCCGAAGGCGCCCGCCGTGTTCTAGCCATCGAAAAAGACGAACGCTGCTTACCCGCATTGGCAGAGGTCGAAGCCGCCTATCCTGACCGCTTTTCGGTCATGTTGGGCGATGCGCTGGATATCAATCCACTCGACCACCTGACGCCCCCGATCCGCGTTGCGGCCAATCTTCCTTACAATATCGGAACCGAGCTGCTGGTGCGCTGGCTGACGCCTCCAGAATGGCCACCGTATTGGGACAGCCTGACACTGATGTTCCAGCGCGAGGTCGCACAACGCATCACGGCCGAACCAGGGTCCAAAGCATACGGTCGCCTTGCGATCCTGTCTCAATGGCGCACAGACGCAAAAATTGTAATGAACCTCCCGCCCGAGGCCTTCTCCCCTCCGCCAAAAGTGTCCAGCGCCGTTGTGCATCTCACAGCTCTTCCCGAACCGCGCTTTCCAGCGGATGCTAAAATGTTGCAGCACGTCACAGCCACAGCGTTTAACCAACGTCGTAAGATGTTACGTTCCTCTTTGAAGGGGCTTAGCGCAGAAATCGAAGACCACCTCATCGCCGCCGACATCAAGCCAACAGATCGAGCAGAACAGATCGACGTGGAACGGTTCTGCGCCTTGGCGCGTAGTCTCAAGTCCGAATAGGCGCGGATCGCGTACAGCTCTCCTACCCAGATCAAAAAAGGCCCCCAGATACTGAGGGCCTTTTTGTTATTCTGCGGCGTCCGGCGTTTCCGGCTGGGCTTCGCTAACAGGAAGCTCGGCTTGCTCAGGTTTTGGCTTGGGCTTGCGAGTACGTCGCCGCTTGGGTGCTTCTTCTGGTGTTTCGACCAGACCGGTGTCTTCCACAACCGGTTGTTCGCTTCCCTCGACGGCCGCGGGCGCTGCGGCAGCGGCGGCTTCTTGGGCTTTCAAACGTTCATTGCGTTCACGGTCCCGTTCTACTTGACGGTCACGGTTCTGTTTTTCTTGCTCTTCGCGTTTTGCGTCGATTTCTTTTTGGGCTTCGGCCAGCAAGCGCAAATAGTGCTCAGCGTGTTGCGCAAAGTTCTCAGCATTCACACGATCGCCAGCCAATACGGCATCACGGTGCAACTGGTTATATTTCTCAATGATCTGCTGCGGAGTCCCGCGCACCTTCCCCTCAGGGCCATTGCTGTCAAACACGCGGTTGACGATATTGCCGCCGGACGGGCGATTGTTGTTGCGGTTCTTATTCCGCGAACGGGATCGAGAAGACTTCATACAGAAATTCCAGCTTATTCTCTGTCGCGGCCTGGTCTCACCTCATGTGAAACGCGATGATGTGCCGACGATGTTCTGGCTAAGTCCAAAAAGGGGCGAGCAGCCCAGCCCTTCGGATGCCTTTGACTATGCCCCACAAGGGGTTAATCGCAAGTAGATTCTTCGGTTTGACCGATATTTCCTGTGGTTAAAGCGGCTTTTGGCCCAAAATCACACGATCGCGCCCATCAAGGTCTTGGCGAATCTCTACGTTTACCAATCCTGCGGTTTCAAACATCGCCACGACGGCTGCTGCCTGAGTCGGCCCAATCTCGACCATCAGCCAGCCACCAGCGCTCAAATGGATAGGCGCACCGCTGGCAATAATGCGATAGCATGACAACCCATCGCCTTCGTCCGTCAACGCCATTCGGGGTTCGTGAAGCACCTCGGGTGAAAGCCCGGCCATTTCATCCGCTGCGATGTAAGGTGGGTTCGAAACAATCAGATCGAACGTTCCAACCACATCGCTAAACCAGTCCGAAACGATCAAGCTGGTGCGATGATCCAGCTCCAGCAATGCGGTGTTGCGAGCAGCAACAACCAAGGCTGTGTCTGACAGATCTGATCCGACGCCTGACGTTTCAGGTCGTGCCGCCAGCAAACTGAGCAATATACAACCCGTCCCCGTGCCCATATCCAGCACCCGTGAAAACGGCTGTTCCAAAGCGGCGATGACAAGGCATTCGGTGTCAGGACGCGGGTCCAGCACATTGGCATTGACCTCAAACTGATGCTCGTAGAAATCGCGGCGCCCGGTAAGATGCGACATCGGCTCCCGGGCAGCGCGGCGCGCAACCAAATCGCGAAACGACGCGACCCGCCCGCCAGCCATCGCATCGTCGTACTCCTCGTATCGCTTTGGGAATGACGCCCGCCAAAGCAAGCGCACCTCACGGACTGGATCTTCGATACCAGCCTCCTGCAAAGCACGTCGTGCGTCTGCAAGCAGCTCGGCTTCGCTCACTCGCCCATCTCCGCCAGCGCTGTCGCCTGTGCATCCTGAATGAGACCGTCAATCACCTCATCCAGATCGCCCTGCATGACGGCGTCCAGTTTATAAAGCGTAAGGTTAATCCGGTGGTCCGTCATGCGCCCCTGTGGGAAATTATAAGTCCTGATCCGTTCGCTCCGATCCCCCGACCCCACCTGCGATGCGCGATCCGCGCTTCGTTCATCATGCAACTTTTGACGCTCTGCATCATAAAGCCGCGTCTTGAGAACCTGCATCGCGATCTCGCGGTTACGGTGCTGGGATTTCTCGGATGACGTCACCACGATGCCCGATGGTATGTGGGTAATGCGCACGGCGGAATCGGTCGTGTTCACGTGCTGGCCACCTGACCCAGACGCGCGCATGGTATCAATTCGGATGTCATTTGCGTTGATCTGGATGTCCACATCTTCAGCTTCAGGCAGCACCGCCACTGTCGCCGCCGATGTATGCACCCGCCCGCCGCTTTCAGTCTCAGGCACCCGCTGAACACGATGCACGCCGCTTTCGTATTTCATCCGGCCAAACACGTTGGGCCCTGAAATGCGCGCGGTCGCTTCCTTGATGCCGCCCAATTCAGATTGGCTTTCTTCAATAATTTCAAACTTCCAACCGCGGTTTTCAGCGTAGCGGTTGTACATTCTCAACAAGTCGCCTGCAAACAACGCCGCTTCGTCGCCGCCTGTTCCGGGGCGGATTTCTAGCAGCGCAGGCTTACCATCCGCGTCATCTTTCGGGATCAACGCCAGTTTTACGGCTTGCTCAACCTCGGGCAACCGCTCACGTAGGTCCGGCAGTTCCATCTCGGCGAGCTCTTTCATCTCGGGGTCTGACAGCATTGCTTCTGCCCCCTCAATCTCGCTTGTAAGCGCCTGATATTCGCGCACGACTTCCACCACGGGGCGCAGCTCGGCGTACTCGCGGCTAACGGCGACGAATTCATCCCCGCCGAGCCCCTCGCCCATGCGGGCTTCTAGGAATTCGAAACGTTCGGTGATTTGCAGGAGGCGTTCATTAGGTATCATAGCTTGGGTTTAGCGGTTCATCGCGTGGCGTCAAGTTGAGCTAGCCATCCCTTAACCCGCGCAGCGTTAACCCCAAAATCTTTCTGACCAAATTGAAGCCGCCCAAAAATCTGCAAACTACTTGTCTGCGTGTCCGGACTCTGAGCAAGCGTTACGGTCGTAAAGTCGGGAAACCCGACAGCGCGGCTGCGTGTGACATAAGTAATCTTGCCCTCAGCAACCTGTCCCGCAATGGCGTGGGTGCGTGGCGTTGCACGAATAATTTCATCTAGCGCCGCCAGTGTCGCATGGCCATCATCATCCAATGTGCGTTGCACGACAATGCCACTATCCTTGGGGTATTCACCCGGCTTCATGACAGGCAATTTGGTGTCATGCCAATCCTCAGGCTTAATCCTCTTCATTCGAATGTAAATCACAGATCCAAGCAGGGCCCAGAGAAACCCGAAGACAATCCATTTCATATCGCCGTCCTTCGTAAGTTTAGCGGTACTTCACACCCGGTAGAATGCTGAGCATCTCGAACATGATATTGGCCCCGGTCAAGGCGGTATTGCCCGTGGTGTCATAAGGTGGTGAAACCTCAACCAGATCACCCCCGACGATGTTCAACCCCTTAAGGTTTCGGATCAATTGCATCGCCTGCATTGTCGTCAGCCCGCCGATTTCAGGCGTACCCGTTCCAGGCGCAAAACTGGGATCGAGGCTGTCGATATCATAAGTGAAGTAACACGGCTGGTCCCCGATCGACGCCACGATTTCGCGGCCCAACGTATCCAAAGGCTTGTGCCAAAGATCCGCGGCAAGGCGTTGGTTAAAACCCCAGCCCGCGGCTTCGGTGAAATCTTCGGCGGTGTAACCCGTGCCACGAAGTCCGATTTGCCAGACCTTGTCAGGCACAAGGATACCTTCCTCATAGGCGCGGCGAAACACCGTGCCGTGGGTCTCGCGTTCGCCGAACATCTCATCATTTACGTCTGCGTGGGCATCTACATGCACAAGCGCGAGTGGTCCGTGCTTTTTGGCCATCGCGCGCAGGATGGGCAGCGTCATAGAATGATCTCCACCCAACCCCATGGGGATGACTGAATGCTTTAGGATGTCTTCGTAAGTCTTTTGAATGATTGACAAACTATCCGCCAAAGAGAACGTGTTGATCGCAATGTCGCCAAGGTCCGCGCACTGCAAACTGTCAAACGGAGCAGCCCCCGTTTGGATGTTATAAGGCCGGATCATCGCGCTTTCTTGGCGCAGTTGTTTGGGTCCAAACCGAGTGCCAGATCGCCAGCTTGTACCGATGTCCATCGGAATGCCAACAAACCCGACATCCAGCCCTTCGGCGGTATCGACTTCGGGCAATCGCATAAATGTTTGCGGCCCAGAAAACCGCGCAAGGTCATTGCCGCTTACAGGTTGATTGAATTCATTCATGTTCTTTTGTTCCACAGGTTGAGACAACACAATTCAAATGCCACATGCGCCCCAGCAACCGCTGTTATGCCAGTGGGGTCGTACGGGGGGGACACTTCGACAATGTCGCCACCCACCATGTTAATACCAGCGAGGTCACGCAATATCGCCGCAGCCTGCCAGCTTGCCAGTCCACCCCAGACAGGCGTCCCCGTTCCGGGGGCAAAAGCAGGGTCCAAACCGTCAATGTCAAACGTCACATAGGTCGCGCCATCACCGACGATTTCTTTTGCCGTCTGCGCCACCCAATCAGTGCCTTTTTCGTGGCAAGTTCGGGCGTCCAAATACCGAATACCAAGATAGTCATCGCATTCCGTACGAATGCCAATCTGCACAGATCGCGCGGGATCCACCAAACCTAATTTCACCGCCTTGTACATGAACGTCCCGTGGTCCACGCGGTCCATGTCGTCATCCGCCCAAAGGTCAGAATGCGCGTCAAACTGGATCACTCCAAGGGGGCCGTATTTTGCAGCGTATGCCTTAAGGATCGGCAGGGTGATAAAGTGATCCCCGCCAAGAGTCACCGTACCCACACCCTGCGCCAAAATGCCGGCGATGTGGGCCTCAATCGCGACTGGCGTGGCCGCAACATTGGCATAGTCAAACGCAAGATCACCGTAATCCGCGATTGCGAATTCTGCCAAAGGATCATAGCCCCAGCCATAGGGCGGATCGTAAGGCTGCAATGTGCTCGCCTCTCGGATGGCGCGGGGACCAAAACGTGTGCCGGGGCGGTTTGTGACCGCCTGATCAAACGGAATGCCCGTCACCGCAAGGTCAGCACCCTGCAAATCCTTGGTGTATTTGCGCCGCAGGAACGACGTCGCACCACCAAAGGTGTTCTCGAAGGCAGCACCCTTCAGATCATCACGGGTGAACGCCAAATCGATCTGACCTTTTGCATCTTCTAACGCCATTTACGCATCCTCCAACGGCAACGCGCGTTCCGCAATCCGCGCAAAGAACGACGCCCCATAAGGTGCCGTTGCATCATCAAAATCAAAATCAGGCTGGTGCAAGCCCGCCGTGTCACCGTTTCCGACAAACAAATAGGACCCCGGAGTTTTCTCTAGAAAATATGCGAAGTCCTCTGCGCCCATTTCTCGCGTGGCGGTATCAATGACTTGCCCTTCTGCGGCGACCTCTCGGGCCACTTCGACCGCAAAGGCTGTCTGATCTGGCGCGTTTAACGTCGCTGGGTAGCCTTCATCGTAGCGCAATGTCGCCTCGACCCCGAAAGACGCCGCCTGCCCCGCAACGATTTCGCTCATGCGTTGTTTCACCATCGCTTTAACGTCTTTGTCGAACGTGCGAACGGTCCCGCCCAGATAGGCGGTTTCCGGAATGATGTTATCGGCCGTACCAGCATGGATCATCGTCACCGACACAACCAGATCATTGAGCGCATAGTGATTGCGACTGACGATGGTTGCCATCGCCTGCCCAATCGACAACGCGGCGGTGATCGGGTCGCGGGTTTCGTGCGGATAGGCCCCGTGTCCCCCGACGCCTTTGATGTCCACATGGAACGTATCAACGGACGCCATGATTGGCCCCGGAGTCGTGTAGAACTGGCCCACCGGCGTGCCTGGCATATTATGAAGCGCATAGACCTCGGAAATGTCGAACCGCTCTAACACGCCTTCTTCAACCATAAGCTCTGCGCCACCGCCAGTTTCTTCGGCGGGTTGAAATATCAGCGCGATACGGCCTGCGAAATTGCGGGTTTCTGACAAGTATTTCGCCGCCCCCAGCAACATCGTGGTGTGCCCATCATGGCCACACGCATGCATTTTTCCGTCATTCACAGACGCCCATTCAGCACCCGTGGCCTCGGTTATCGGCAGCGCATCCATATCCGCACGCAACCCAATCGTGCGCCCTTCGGAGCGTCCTTCGATAATCGCAACAACCCCTGAAATGGCGATCCCTTCGTGGATTTCCTCAATCCCGAATTCGCGCAATCGATCTACGACGTATGCAGCGGTTTCATGGCATTGCTGGCCCAATTCGGGATGTTTGTGCAGGTGTCTGCGCCATTCAGTCATGTCTTCGGAAAAGGCGGAAATACGGTTGATGATGGGCATGGGTGGACCTTCGTTCGCGGGCTGGATAGCGTCACTCTGACAGTTATGGAGCGCACTCACAATATGGCCGACGACCTGATTTATTCGACCGATCCCGAACACCAAATGGACCGCCTTTTGGCGATTATGCGCGCCTTGCGGGATCCTGAGACCGGCTGCCCGTGGGACATCGAACAAACCTTCGCCACCATCGCCCCCTACACCATTGAAGAAGCCTATGAAGTCGCGGATGCGATTGAGCGTGGCGACATGGATGATCTGCGCGGTGAACTAGGTGATTTGCTGTTTCAGTCGGTGTTTCACGCCCAGATGGCGGATGATGCTGGTGCATTTAATTTCAGCGATGTGGCCAGCACGATGTCCGACAAAATGGTCGCACGACACCCGCACGTATTTGGCGACGAAAGCCGCGATAAATCTGCCGAACAGCAAACCGCGGATTGGGAAAAAATAAAAGCCGCAGAACGTGCAGGTCGCAATGAGGACCGAACACTAGACGGTGTCGCAATCGGGCTGCCGGCCCTGCTGCGCGCACTGAAGCTGCAAAAACGAGCCGCACGGGTCGGGTTTGACTGGCCCGATGTGGGGCATGTGATTGATAAAATCGCCGAAGAAGCCGCCGAAGTGGTCGAGGCACGCGACACCCTGACACACGAAGAAGTCACCGAAGAAGTCGGCGATTTGCTGTTCGTGATGGCCAACCTTGCGCGGCATCTGAACGTGAACCCCGAAGATGCACTCCGTGCGGCCAATGCAAAATTCCAGCGGCGTTTCGAAAAAGTCGAAGACCTTCTTGCGGCGCGGGGTAAAAAACCGTCCGACAGTGATCTGGCCGAAATGGACGCCCTCTGGGACGAGGCGAAACGGCAAGAAAAGCGCTAGATGCGGCGCCTCGCCGCATTCACCCTGTCGGATTTAAAGTTACATCCACGATATGAGTATTCTGACACCCCTCCCGCCCGCCTTGCCCTTGTATCAACGCGCGTTCTACGCCCTTCCGCTGGTCGGATGGTTGGCCCGCGATGTCGCCTTTGGCGACGCCGATAACATCTACTATTTCTTGGTTATCTTCTTCACGGTCGTCGTGCTGGCAGTGTCAACGTGGGGTCTACCAGCGCTGGTCATAATCGCCCTAACTCTGGTGCCGATTATCATGGTCCTGCTGGCGTTTATCGCATCGCCACTTGCGACTTAGCCTGACTTCTCTTCCAACTCGAGCCATTCTTCTTCCGCAGCATCCAGCTTTTCTTGCCGTTCCAGCAAAGCATCCGTCGCCTTTTGGAACTTCACCGGATGGTCGGTGAATAGCGCGGGGTCAGCCATCAGCTCACCCAGCTTGGCGATCTCAGCCTCAAGGCGTGCGATTTCTGCTGGAAGCGCCTCGAGGCGGTGCTTTTCAGTAAAGCTTAGACCAGTTGTTGGCTCTTCCTTGGTTGTCGATTTCTCGGCCTTTGCTTTGGACTTTGTCTCTTTGGGTGCGCTGGCTTCGATTTCGGCCTTTTGGTCCTGATAATCGCTCCACCCACCAGCATAAGTCACAGCGCGCCCGTTGCCTTCCATCGCGATCGTGGTTGTCGCCACGCGGTCGATAAAGTCACGGTCGTGGCTGACCAGCATAACGGTGCCGTCATATTCGCCCAAAAGGTCCTGCAACAGATCCAGCGTTTCAATGTCGAGGTCGTTCGTCGGTTCGTCCAGTACCAGCACGTTTGACGGCTGCGCCATAAGTTTTGCCAACAGCAACCGCGCCTTCTCACCACCGGACAAAGACCGCACTGGCGCCCGCACCTGACCTTCATCAAACAGAAACTCTTTGAGGTACCCGACGACGTGTTTCGGTTGGCCCCGCACCATGATTTGGTCCGACTTGCCGCTCACGGCCATGCTTGGATCACTTGTCAGGTTGTCCCACAAGGATCGCTCGGTATCGAGCTGTGCACGCGCCTGATCGAACACTGCGATCTCAAGATTAGTGCCCAGCTTGATTGTGCCCTCATCTGGCTCAACTTCACCCAGCAACATCTTGATAAGTGTCGTTTTTCCGACGCCATTTGGCCCAACAAATGCAATCCGGTCGCCGCGCTGGATATCCAGTTCGAAACCCTTCACGATTTGCTTCCCATCAAAGGATTTTGTCAGCCCTTTTGCATCGATGACTTTCTTACCGGACTTCGCCCCACTCGCTAGTGCCATGGCCGCCGTGCCCTGACGTTTGATCTGTGAAGACCGTTCCGCGCGCAAATCCTGCAACGCCCGAAGTCGCCCTTGGTTGCGAGTCCGACGGGCTGAAATACCCTCGACCGCCCAACGGGCCTCTTCTTTGATTTTGCGGTTCAGTTTGTGGCGCTGCATGTCTTCGTCTTCAAACGTCTTGTCGCGCCATTCTTCAAAGTGCTCAAAGCCCTTTTCCTGTCGTCGCACCTGCCCGCGATCAATCCAAAGCGTGGCGCGAGTCAGGGCGTTCAAAAAGGCGCGGTCGTGGGAAATCAGCACAAACCCCGTGCGTGTCTGGCTCAATTCGCGTTCCAGCCAGCGGATCGCTTCGATATCCATGTGGTTTGTCGGCTCATCGAGCAACATCAATCCCGGCGCTTCTGCCATGAGCTTTGCCAACGCAGCGCGACGCCGTTCCCCACCAGATGCAACATTCACATCGCGGGCGGGATCAAACTTAAGCCCCTCAGCGACTGCATCCACCCGCCACGAGTCAGACTCATCCATCCCGCTAGAGGCGTAATCACCCAACGTGGCATGCCCTTCCATTGTCGGGTCCTGTTCCATGTAGCCAACCGACATACCCGGTGCGACTGTGACTGCGCCCTTGTCTGGTTCGACCAATCCGGCCATCACTTTCAAAAGCGTGGACTTGCCCGACCCGTTGCGCCCCACCAGAGCGACTCTGTCGCCAGGCTGAACGACCAAAGACAGGTCTTCAAAAACAGGATCGCCGCCATAGGTCAGGGCGATTTCGGAAAGCTGTAAAAGGGGTGCGCGTGCCATAGGGTCTGCTACCGCCGCGTCACGCGACACGCAAGGCCCAGTTCTGTTTCATCTGACCGCTAAATGTCGCCTACCCCAAGACTGCCCGCAATGCTTTCGCCCGTGCAGTGGGAATCGACGCAATTTCAAGCCCCGTAAAGACGTGTGTCGTGTTCATCTCATGATCGATAACAGCATGATCGCTCACCCAGCCGCCCATGGTCAGGTAGGTTTTCAGCAAGGGCGGTAGTTGACCAAGCGCCTTGCGTTGATCCTGAACTGCCTTTGAATCACAGGCGAAAGGCACAATTTCTGAGGCTTTGACGTTCGGGCGCATGTTTGTAGGCGCGAGATACTTGCTCGCCAATAAGTTAAAGCCGTCGCGATACTGCGTGCTTTGCACCCCCTCAAACGACGAGCAGCCAAATAACATCCCCGCCCCTTGCGCATCCACAAAGGCCGCCAACATGCCCCAAGCCATACGCAACGCATCACCATCTATGGATTCAGGATGAATGCAAAAGCGACCAAGCTCGACCATCGGGGCGTCATAGCCGACCAAGCGGCCTAAATCGTAAAACTGCGCCGCATAGCTGTTGCCAAGGGTCGCGCCTGAGGCGAAAACCTGCACCCGAAAACACCCAACCAATTGGCCGAGCGGATCTTCGACCAAAACGTGATCGCAGGACGCATCAAAATTATCAGTGTCACGTCCGCCGTCACGGGCAAGCAGCCCTGCCCGTTCTACGAAACACAGATGTCGTAACTTTTGTGCCAATACCAAATCCGCATCAGTCGCGGCGAACCGCACGACATACCCGTGCCGCTGAAACGCGGACGGTAACGGAGTTGAATTCAGCTTGATCATCACATGTGCGCCGAAACCGATCGCCGCCTCGGGCCACGGCCCTTAGCTGTCACCGAGGAAATCACCGGCATCAAAGCGACCAAGCGAACCGAACAACTGGCGAATAAAGGTGGTGTCGCGAATGTTGTCCTGCGTCACACGGCGTGACAACGGCACGATACGCCCGTTTTCCAAACCGAAACGTTCGACATTGCTCACGACGCCTTCTTCATCAAAACGGATCGCAACCACTTCGCGGTCAATTTCCTTGGGTTCAAGCGGGCCGTACAAGCGGAAACGGCTTTCGACATAGAAAAAGCCACCGCCGTTTGCCACGCCAGCCGCTGTGGGCGGACCAACAACATCTGCCACGGTATCGCGCGTATCGACACCCACCAGAACTTCGGCCAATTGCTCATCCGAAGGGACATAGCCATGATTGCGGTACAGCGTTGTGCAGCCGACCGACATCAGCAAAACACAGCCCGCCAATATTGCGCGCGTTTTGCGTGTTGTAATGCTCATGATATTTCCCACCTGTGATCTCACCTTGGCTTCTATCGGCTTTTAACGCATTTACAGCCAACACGCGACGTTATTCAAGGGTTCAACACATGACCGACCTTCCACAGCACCCCGTTCGATTTGCAGACCTGCCTTCGCGCAAGCGCACACAGTTCACTTTGACGCCAGATGCCGCAGAGCGCGAAGCGCTGGCAAAAGCTTTGGATTTGCTGGCTCTGCGCAAGTTGCGCTTTGAAGGCGCCCTTATTCCAAAGGGCAAACGCGACTGGAGCCTCGAGGCGACCATTGGCGCGACAGCACAACAAGCCTGTGTTGTGACGCTGGACCCCGTCACCACTCGCATCGACGAAGATGTGATCCGAACCTACACGGCTGAAATCGACATCCCCGACGAAGATGAAATTCAAATCACAGAAGATGACAGCGCTGATCCGCTGCCCGCGACTCTCGATCTTTATGATGTCGCACTAGAAGCCCTCGCGCTCTCCCTCCCTGCATATCCGCGCAAAGAAGGGGCAGAAACTGGAGTTGATGGTCGTGCAATGTTTACCGAACCAGGTAAGGCCGCGATGACAGACGAAGAAGCCCGCCCCTTTGCAGGCCTTGGCGCGCTGCGCGATAGCCTTGAAAAGAAGGCAGAAGACGACAGTTAAAGCGCCACCTGCGCACCCGCGCAAAAGAACTTGCCAAATAATGGAATCGCAGTATGTTCGCGCCTTCCTTCAAATGACCCTCGACAGGTTGCGCTATATGGCCTAAAGCCCGTCCGAACGTCATACGAAAACGAAATTCAAACGGGTCTATCCTTGATACGCCCCACTACTCCGAGGTTGTCACAATGGCTGTCCCACAGAATAAAATCTCCACCTCCCGCCGCAACAATCGTCGGTCCCACCACGCTCTTGATGGTGCGAACCCGAACGAATGCACATCCTGCGGCGAACTGAAGCGCCCACACCACGTATGCCCATCTTGCGGGTCTTACGCTGATCGTGAAGTAATTGCGCAAGCAGACGAAATCGATCTGGACGACGACGCAGCATAAGCCATAGGCTTGGTCGGAAAGGGATATCTATGTCCGGTTCTGACAGTTCGTTACCACTTATTATTTCAGTCGACGCCATGGGCGGCGACGAAGGGCCCGCGCCAGTAGTCGCGGGCCTTGCTCAGTTTCTGCGTAAGAACCCCGATGTTCGGATCTTGCTGCACGGACCTGAAGAACAGCTTAAATCGCTGGTTTCTAAACGTAAAATCTCGGACTCGGTCACAATCGTGGACGCACCAGATGTCGTTTCGATGACAGATAAGCCGTCCCACGTCATGCGCCACGGCAAGAACACATCTATGTGGTCAGCCGTTGATGCTGTTCGTGATGGTGAGGCCGCTGTTTGTGTGTCGTGCGGCAACACGGGTGCATTGATGGCAGTGTCGATGATCCGCCTGCGCAAAGCAGAAGGCGTGAACCGCCCTGCTATCGCCTGTCTTTGGCCCTCAACCAACAAAGTAGGCTTCAACGTAATGTTGGATGCAGGCGCTGACATTCGCGCCGACGAAGAAGATTTGCTAACATACGCTTTGATGGGGGCATCCTACGCCCGAAACGGCCTTGGCATCGCGAAACCGCGAGTCGGGCTTTTGAACGTCGGGACAGAAGAACACAAAGGCCGCGCCGAACTAAAGGTCGCGCACGAAATGATTGGCGATGCGGCTCCGCGTGGCGAATTTGAGTATGTGGGATTCGTTGAGGGTGGCGATTTGCCCAAAGACCGCACCGATGTCATCGTCACAGACGGGTTCACCGGCAATATTGCGCTCAAGACCGGTGAAGGCACCGCAAACTTTATCTCTGCGTCCTTGCGATCCGCATTCAAGGCCACACCGTTTTCACGCATAGCAGCCCTACTCGCCGCTACGTCCTTGGGCCGCTTGAAGAAGAAAATTGACCCTCGCCGTGTGAACGGTGGGGTTTTCTTGGGCCTTAACGGAACCGTCGTCAAAAGCCACGGAGGCGCCGATGCGACGGGCGTTGCCGCCGCTGTAACGCTTGCGGCACAGCTCGGGCGGTCTGGATTTTCGGACAAGCTGGCCGCGCGGGTTGCATCAGCCGCCGTCCTTGCCCAAGATAACGCTACGGAAGAAACCGCCCTTAGCGCGGCAAAGGACTGACAAATACAATGACCATCCGTGCAATCGTTCGTGGCGTTGGCCACTACCTGCCTGACCGTGTTGTTCCAAACAGCTACTTCGAAGACACGCTCGACACGACAGATGAATGGATCAAAACCCGTTCTGGTATTGAACGTCGTCACTTTGCGGCCGACAATGAATTTACGTCCGACCTTGGCACTAAGGCGGCTCAAAAAGCGCTTGAGATGGCGGGTCTTGAGGCTGACGATATAGATGCCGTGATTGTCGCGACCTCGACACCGGACCTGACATTCCCATCTGCAGCCACGATGATTCAGCAAAAACTCGGAATGACCCAAGGGTTTGCTTACGACATCCAAGCCGTCTGTGCTGGCTTTGTGTACGCACTGGCCAACGCCAACGGCATGATTATTTCCGGTCAGGCCAAGCGCGTCTTGGTGATTGGCGCAGAAACGTTCTCACGCATTTTAGATTTCACGGACCGCGGCACCTGCGTTCTCTTTGGTGATGGCGCTGGCGCGCTGATCCTTGAGGCACAGACCGGCACGGGCGGCTCCAGCGATCGAGGTATCCTCGGCGTCGACCTCAACTCGGACGGCCGCTACCGCGATATGCTGTATGTGGATGGTGGAATGGTGTCCAACCAGACTGGCTTCATCAAGATGCAAGGCAACGCCCTTTTCCGCCAAGCCGTTGAAAAGCTTGCATCAACAGCGGACACTGCCCTGACGAAGGCTGGCCTTGGTCACGACGACGTCGATTGGATCGTCCCACATCAAGCCAACATCCGCATCATCCAAGGCACCGCCAAAAAACTCGGTGTGTCCATGGATAAGGTTGTCGTCACAGTCCAAGATCACGGCAATACATCTGCGGCCTCCATCCCCCTCGCGCTGTCGGTCGGGGTTGAGCGCGGCCAAATCAAAGAGGGTGATCTTACAGTCACTGAAGCCATAGGTGGTGGTTTGGCATGGGGCGCTGTCGTTCTACGTTGGTAAGCGGATTTCTGGCGCAACCAACATCAGGCAAGCCACTGTTATTGACTTATCTTTTCCCCTTAGCCTAATGTTGCTGAAACATCAGGGGGACACGATGACTGATAAGACACTTACGCGTATGGATCTTGCCGACGCCGTCCACGAAGAAGTAGGCCTGTCGCGCAACGAAAGCGCCGATCTGGTTGAAAGCGTTTTGACACATATGTCTGATGCACTGGCAAACGGTGACAGCGTGAAAATCTCTTCTTTTGGTACCTTCTCTATTCGCGACAAAGCTGCCCGCATTGGTCGCAATCCTAAGACTGGTGAAGAAGTTCCCATCACACCACGCCGCGTACTGAGCTTCCGCCCGAGCCATCTTATGAAAGACCGCGTCGCAGCGGGCAATAAGTAAGGGTCGCTGGGATGTCCAAATCCCGCGACGCTTTTCGTACCATTTCAGAAGTATCTGATGCGCTGGACACTCCCGCGCATGTTTTGCGGTTTTGGGAAAGCAAATTCAGCCAAGTGAAACCCGTTAAGCGGGCTGGCGGGCGACGCTATTATCGCCCTGGTGATTTGCACCTGCTGGCGGGCATCAAAAAGCTGCTGCACGAAGATGGAATGACCATCAAAGGCGCACAAAAAACTCTACGTGAACAGGGTGTTAAACACGTCACCGCCATTGGCGCAGACATCTTGGAATCCATCGAATCCCAAAAAGAAGAAGACGTGGTTGATGTGACCCCCGCTGAGGCCGTTTCAGATGAACCGGCTTCCGTCGAAGAGCCTGCTCCAGCAGAAGCGACGTCTGAAGAGGAAACAAAGCCAGAAGCGACGCCTGAAACAGAAAAGGCTGAGGCAGACTCGAATGACGTTGAAATCACCAATGTCGTAAAGTTGCCGCCGACTGCTGAAGACAAGAAAGGTCCAGCGCTATCTTTGAACCTTTCCGAGACTACGCCAAAAGACGCAAAAGACGATGAACCGGCGGCGGACCCAGAGCCCACCCCTGCCCCTGTCGCCAAATTGGATATCCCGTCTGATCCGTCTGACAGCGACAGCAAAGCGCCCGCGCGAATCTTTCATCTCCTGCAAAAGACTCAAGCTGATGATCTGTCCAAACGGGCCCGCGAAATTGCGCCACTGCTTTCACGGATGCAAAAACTGCGCGACCGTATCGAGTCGCGCTAGGCGTGCGATTGGTGCGTTTTACGCCTTGCCCTACCGCGCATATGCGATATGACGTGCCCCAAGTCGGGCTATGGCGCAGCCTGGTAGCGCGTCCGTCTGGGGGACGGAAGGTCGCAGGTTCGAGTCCTGCTAGCCCGACCAACTTCAAAACCGCCCGCCACGCGTTTGCGTTGGTGGGCGTTTTTGCACCAAGATCAAAGGTTTGACATGAAAACAGGCGTTCTTTCTGACACCCAAATCGAATTGCTCATGCAGTCCGGCGCTATTGCTGCCTCCGAGGCGTTTCAGACAGGTCAGGTCCAACCTGCATCCCTAGATCTGCGACTTGGCACCCGCGCCTACCGTGTGCGCGCTTCTTTCCTTGCAGGACGTGGCCATAGTGTCAGCGAACGCCTTGAACAATTCACCATGCACGAGATTGATCTGACCGATGGTGCGGTCCTAGAAAAGGGATGCGTCTATGTTGTTCCTTTGATGGAACGACTGTCCCTGCCCCAAGGTATGACTGCGGCTGCCAGTGCCAAGTCCTCGATTGGACGGCTCGATCTTTTGACACGGATCATTACGGATAACGGCGTTGAATTCGACCGCGTACCAGACGGTTATGACGGGCCGTTGTTTGTCGAAATCTGCCCTCGTTCATTTTCTGTTTTGGTCAAACCCGGCTTGATGTTGAATCAGATCATCTTTCGTCAGGGCAAATCCTTTATGTCTGATGAAGAACTCGCTGCCTTGCACGCCAAAACCCCAATTGTTGACGGTGACGCCGTCATTTCCGATGGGCTTGGGTTTTCGGTCGACCTATTGCCACACAAAGGGGACCTCGTCGGGTATCGTGCGAAACCCCACACAGGCGTCATCGATCTGTCCCAGCTCAACCACTATGATCCTGCAGATTTTTGGGAAGAAGTACGCACGACTGAGGGGCGCATCATCCTCGACCCCGGCGCGTTCTATATTTTGGTCAGCCGCGAATCCATCGCGATCCCGCCAGATTGCGCGGCGGAAATGGCCCCTTATCTCGCGATGGTCGGCGAATTCCGCGTTCACTACGCGGGTTTCTTTGATCCAGGCTTCGGATGGGACAGCGCCGGAGGCGCGGGGTCGCGTGGCGTTCTCGAAGTCCGCTGCCACGAAGCTCCTTTTGTGTTGGAACACGGACAAGTCGTCGGGCGTTTGGTTTATGAACACATGTCCCAGACACCAGCTGCGCTTTATGGTCAGGACATCAAGTCAAACTATCAAGGCCAAGGCCTGAAATTATCCAAGCATTTCAAGTCCTAGTAGGACATTCTCTTGGGCAACCGCCTCATGATAGGGTGTTTGAACTGACACAGGCACGCCTTATCACGCGTACTTTTCGCCCATATGAGCCCAAGAACAGTGCGACCAACGACGTCTGAACGTCCATGACCTCTGTCCAATACGTCGGGGCTTATGCAGCGCCGTCGTTGAAAAATCTTTTATGGCGCAATCAGAACTTGCTGATACGGCGCAACATACGTGTCGTTTGGCGCAGCCCACGGGTGTTTTGTTGGCCCTGACGGTTCATTTTCCGTGCTTCTTGGCTTTCATCGCTGTCTCGTTGCCCGCGTTTGGACATCGCCCGCATACCACTGTTAATGCCTTTATTCATAAGGCGTCGCAGGATCATATTCAAAAGTCGTTCCATGGATCATTCTCCGATCATTGGGACCTACATAGTCGTAGTTGGCCCATTTCCCAAGTTTTCTCAGGAAAATTCGGCATTTTGAGGGCGGCATCCACCTTATGCTTCGTCGAACATCTCGGACTGGTTCTCATCCTCATCGCCATCTTCGCTATCTTCATCTGATGCCAAGCTTGGCGCCGGGCGGCTTTCCAACAGGCCAGCAGAGCGCAATTCTTTCAACCCAGGCAAGTCGCGCGCGCTTTCCAGACCGAAGTGATCCAAGAAATCCTGCGTGACAACAAATGTCACAGGTCGCCCTGGTGTCATGCGGCGACGGCCAAATCGAATCCATTCCAACTCGATCAGTTGATCTACGGTTCCGCGGCTCACGCTTACGCCGCGAATTTCTTCGATTTCTGCGCGGGTGACAGGTTGATGATAGGCCACAATCGCCAATGTTTCGACAGCTGCACGTGACAGTTTGCGGGTCTCAACTGTTTCTTTTTGCATCAAGAACCCAAGATCAGGGGCCGTCCGCATCGCCCAAGCATCGCCCACCTTAATAAGGGTCACGCCGCGTCCTTCGTAGCGTTTACGCAGATGCACCAAGGCTTCTGCTGGGTCACACCCATGGGGCATTCTCCCCGCAAGTTCTTTGACCGTCACAGGTTCCGCACTCGCAAACAGGATCGCTTCGACCATGCGTTCTTGTTCGCCCATGGGGGGGGCTTCGAACAGGCTTTCTTCGGGCTGTTCCCCTGCGTTTTCGGGCGTTTGATCTTCGCTCATCGGTCTTTCTTTCTGATCTGGATCGGCGCGAACACATCGCCCTGCCGCAGTTCAATCTTGCCTTCTTTGGCCAATTCCAAGGAGGCAGCAAAAGTGCTGGCTGTCGCTGAACGCCGCTTCACAGGGTCCATTTCCCAGCCCTCGGGCAAATAGGATAGAATATCGGTCCACTCGCCTGCAAAACCGATCAACCCGCGCATTCGGCCCAAGGCTTCTTCCATTGTAAACACGCGGTCGCGATCCATCACGAAGGGGCGGAATTCGTCCTTAGTTCTGATCCGCGCATAGCCTTGCATCAAATCCAACAGTGTCGCGGTGTATGTCACACGGCGTGTTCGGGTTACGTCTTCGGTAATACCGCGCGCAAAAAAGTCACGCCCCAATTGATCGCGGGCCATCAGTTTTGCCGCGTGATCGCGCATCGCAGACAACCGTTCAAGCTGGAACGCCAAATGCGCGGCCAACTCTTCGCCGCTCGGCCCCTCTTCACTTGGATCGGGGGGCAACAACAAACGGGACTTAAGGAACGCCAACCATGCAGCCATCACAAGGTAATCAGCTGCCAGTTCCAAGCGCAGATCCCGCGCTTTGTCGATGAACGCCAGATATTGTTCCGCCAAAGCCAGCACAGAGATTTGGCGCAAATCAACCTTTTGGGTCCGTGAAAGCGTCAGAAGAAGGTCAAGCGGCCCTTCAAAGCCGTCCACATCCACAATCAGCGCTTCCGCTGCAAGGCGGTCGCTTACGTCCATGGTTAATTGGCCTGTGGTATCCGACATAACGCCCCATATTAGGGCCTAACGCAGGCCCCGGCACCGCAACTGGATGCTTAGTTCAATAGGTCGTCAAATTCCTCTGACAGGGCGTCAATGTCAACGGGCGTTGGTGATTTGCGCATCAACAAGGCCGCTTCTGCGCGGGCCTGTGCTGCATCCGTCATTTGACCAGCGGCTTCACCGACCTGAACGATTTCTGTTGCATCGCCACAGCAATGCAAAATCACGTCACATCCCGCCGCGATAGATGCCGAAGATCGTTGTGCCACATCCCCCGACAAAGCTTCCATTCCGATGTCATCAGTCATCAACAATCCGTTGAATCCGATATCATGGCGGATCACATCCATCATCACGCGGCTGGTGGTTGCTGGTGCACTATCGTCGATGTCTTCGAACACGATATGCGCGGTCATGCCCAGTGGCAGATCGGCCAGCGCCTTGAATGGTGCGAAATCTTCGCGATCCAACTCTTCGCGGGTGGCAGTCACTGTCGGTAGGTTTTTATGGCTGTCCACCGTCGCACGGCCATGTCCCGGAATATGTTTAACGACAGGCAGCACCCCACCCGCCAAATGCGCGTCCGCCACCGCCCGCGACGCATCCATCACCGTCACAGCATCGCCGCCATAACAGCGGTTTCGCAAAAACGGGTGGGTGAGCCGCGCCGTAATATCGGCACAGGGTGCACAATTGCTATCGATGCCAACAGTGCGCAATTCCTCTGCAATGATCCTGTAGCGCAGCCACATGGCGCGCATCGGATCACTTGCCTGTTCCATTTGCTCAAGCGGCGGTAGCCATTGGCGCCAATGTGGCTCTCGCAGACGTTGAACGCGACCGCCTTCTTGGTCGACCAAGATCGGGGCGTCATGGCCCGCCGCTTCGCGCAGATCGGCGCAAAGGCGTTTCAATTGATCCGGATTTTCCACATTGCGCGCAAACAAGATAAAGCCAAACGGCTTATAGTCCCGAAAATACGCGCGTTCCCAATCCGTTATCTCTGGCCCCTCAGGGCCAAAGATCGCAGCTCCGAAGGTCACTTAACGCACCACAACCGGAATACAGGCAGCACCTTCAGCTGACATTGCCGCACAGAAGCGGCGTGCATCACTCAGGTCAGCAAACCCAGTCGCGCGCAAGCGGAAGAACGTCCGACCACCTGACGTTGCCTGTTGGATCACCTGTTCTTTGCCATCAAAAAAGTCTGGGAAACGGCCCGTCATACGGACCCATTCCGCGGCAGCAATATCGGCGCTGTCAAAAGCACCCAACTGTACAAGTTTCGTGCCAACAGGGATCGGCGTCGTTGTAACTTCGCCGCGAATACCGCTTGCTGCAACTGATGTGGTGGCGGTTGGTGCGGCGGCTGTTGCCGTCGCTGCGGCAGGCACGACGGCGGCGGCAAAGGTGCGGTTCGCAGGGCGCGAAGTCGGTCGCGGAGATCTGCGCACACCGGGCACCGCATCAGGAATAATATCTGGATCAACAGTCACGCCATTAACGGCGACTTCAATCGGGACATCCTGACCTTCGGCCAAATCTGTCATCGGGTTGGCACCTGCCGCAATCTGGTCCGCCAGTGCCAAAATGTCATTGGCAGTCAACGGTGTAGACGGATCAACGGGCGTTGCCAAAGCGGCAATCTGTTCGGATTCCACTTCTGTTGTTTCGGTCAAGGTTGCTGGTACGGCTTGGGCCAGTGGGTCAACAACTTCGGGAGCCTCGGCCACAACGACTTCGCTCGCTTCGGCAATCGTAGGTGCGACATTCATATCTTCGGCCTGAAGATTTACGTTGCTCGGTGCAAGAACCAAACGATCCTCGGGCTCGGCTGCGCCACCTTCGGCGGGGACAGAGTTCACGGACAGCCCTACATGGCTTGCAATTTCACCGCCTGGATTTTCGGGTGCGACCCGCATCTCGCCTTCCATCGCACGAACGACCGGAACCCCAGTTACGTCACGCATCAAGAGCTTAAAACCCCAGACCCCAACGCCACCGATGAGTGCAACCGATATCGCGGCAGCTGCCACGTTTACGTATTTGCCTGCACCTATACCGGACGGAGTCCCTGCGCCTGCCCCATTTGGGCCCGCTGTAAAATCTGCCATGTGTCTGCCTCACTGAACGGATTAATCCGCTACTATTTACGCCTCTTGGCCCCAGACACGTGCGCTTTAGCGCATCTCTTCCGCTGGAGTTACGCCCAAGATACCCAAACCGTGAGAAATTACAACGCTGGCGGCAAGAATGAGGGCGATTTTCGCCTGTGACGCCGGGACATCGTCTTCTTGCAGGAACCGCAAAGACAGATCATCGTTGCCACGGTTCCAAAGTGCGTGCACTTCAGACGCCAAATCATAAAGGTAGAATGCAATGCGGTGCGGCTCATGGCCCTTAGCCGCGATTTCGACCAAACGCGGCCACTCCGCGATCTTCGCAGCAAGCGTCAACTCGGCTTCGGAAGACGCAAGCGCCATGTCAGCCGCGGCCAGATCAGACGTATCAATCCCCGCCTCCGCGGCTTTGCGCAGCACAGAATGAACCCGCGCGCTGGCGTATTGAACATAGAAAACTGGATTGTCTTTGGACTGTTCGGTCACCTTATCGAAATCAAAATCGAGCGGCGCGTCGTTCTTACGGGTGAGCATATGAAACCGCGTCACATCCGCGCCGACCTGTTCCACCAGATCACGCAGCATGATAAACGTGCCCGCCCGTTTGGACATCTTGAACGGCTCACCGTTCTTGAACAACTTCACCAGCTGGGTGAGTTTGATGTCCAGCGGCACGCTGTTGCCAGACAACGCAGCAACAGCCGCCTTCATCCGCTTAACGTAACCGCCGTGGTCGGCACCAAATACATCAATTAGTTCGTCGAAGCCTCTGGTAACCTTATCAAAATGGTACGCGATATCAGGTGCAAAATAGGTCCATGCGCCGTCAGATTTCTGGATCGGACGATCGACATCATCGCCAAATTCAGTGGACTTGAACAAGGTCTGTTCACGCGCTTCCCAATCTTCTGGCAGCTTGCCTTTTGGCGGCTCAAGCGTGCCACGATAGATCAGGCCTTTGTCATCAAGATCCTTAATCGCAGCTTCGATCCGGCCGGTACCGTATAGTGATTTCTCAGAATAGAAGACATCCATCTTCACACCGATTGACGCCAGATCATCACGGATCATCTGCATCATTGCGTCGGTGCCAAACTCGCGTACGTCTTCCAACCAATACTGTTCGCCCTTGTCGATATAAGCATCGCCAACCTTGGCTTTCAAAGCCTCGCCAGCCTCGATCAGGTACTCACCAGGATAGGTCCCATCTTCAAACGTCACCTCTTGGCCGTGGGCCTCAAGATAGCGCAAATAGACGGAGCGCGCCAAAACGTCGACCTGCGCGCCACCATCGTTGATGTAGTACTCGCGCGTGACGTCATAGCCCGCGTAATCCAGCAGAGACGCCAAAGCATCCCCAAACACCGCGCCGCGCGTGTGACCCACGTGCAACGGCCCCGTCGGGTTCGCGCTCACGTATTCGACGTTTATTTTCTTATCCGCACCCAAAGTGGACTTGCCGAACGCAGGATCGCTCAACGCGGCCTTAACCACATCCGCCCAAACGTTCGCATTCAAACGCAGGTTCAAGAACCCCGGCCCTGCGACCTCGGCACCCGCGATACGAGGGTCTGCGGCCAACTTTGCGGCCAGCGCCTCTGCGATGTCGCGCGGCTTCGCTTTGGCAGGTTTGGCCAGAACCATTGCCGCATTGGTCGCCATGTCGCCATGACTTGCATCGCGTGGTGGCTCGACCGCAACGTTGGCAAAATCTAGACCCTCGGGCAAAACGCCTTCGGCTATCATAGCCTCAAGGCTGGTGATCACGGAGCTGCGGATATCGGCGAACAGGTTCATGGCTTTTTCCTTATGCGAAATGACCGTTTAGCACCTACGTTTCCTACGTCAACGAGGCTTCCACCCTCAGGCCCGCCCGCCACTTACATCGGTCCCTATGCGCTTAGTCGATAATCCAGCAGCCGGACACGCCGTACCCACCCTGAAGTCGAACGAAGATCGACTATTTTTGCGGCTGCCATCTAAGTCCGTTTTTGCGGACGAAGTGAGCATTCGCTGCGG
The DNA here is from genome assembly GCF_021532625.1 of Octadecabacter algicola. GTDB lineage: Bacteria > Pseudomonadota > Alphaproteobacteria > Rhodobacterales > Rhodobacteraceae > Octadecabacter > Octadecabacter algicola. Next base: position 271,626 of record NZ_JAKGAR010000001.1, on the reverse strand, counting down.
CTGCGCGAATGGCCGCTTCTTGGAAATACCTTATCCTCTCATTCCCCTATCTCTGCCGGATCAGGGCAAAAAACTAATCGTGGAGAGCGGGACGTGGTGTTCGTAGTGCCGCGATAACTTGTTCAACCACCTCAAACCGCAGCCTTATGTTGGAAAGGCTAACCCTATCGGGGTCACAGGCAGGGTCGCCTAATGTTCCAGCACAAGAACGGTTCGACAAGACATCAATATCGTCACCGATCATTTCGACCATCATCAAGGGCTCTTCGTTCTCCACGTCGCCGCTAAACCACAACGAATAAAAGCGACAACTAGCATAACTGCAAGACCCGTAAACGTGTCGCCCATGTAGTAAGGGTGATTTGGATACAACTGCTAAACCTCTTAAGTAAGGACCCGTATCTACTTCTCTGCGGTCAGCCACGATCCAAAACGCGTCGTTAAAACTGAGTAAACCCGCATTTGGAAGGTCTGAAGCAGAGTTAACCATAACGATTGAATCCAACGTTCCAGTTCTTTGACTTACGTTGATCTCCTGTTGGCGATGAAGCCGCAAACGACTGTTGAGTAGAAAATCATCCGACCTGCGATCACGGCTATGCAGATAGAAGCGGAAATCACGCAACGCGCCAGACGGATGGGTCGTGTCTATTCCGTAATACTCGGGAAGCTTGGCCAATACCCCACGGCCAAAGCGAATGGTGTCCGTTCCGCTATTAATCCTTCCAAAGCCTCTGGAAATCGTGTGGTCGTCTCGAGTTTCTAGATATAAATCGAAATCGAGTGGGCCCCATCCGGTACAACAGGTTCGCCCCACCTGTATTGACCTTCTATATCGCGATTCATCTCTTCTGTGACCCGTGGGAAGCACGCCGAAGAACGTAGGTACAAAGTTGCTTGATGGATCAGGGGGATGCGTCGACGCTGGGAAAAAATATAGGGCTCCGTCAACTTCGTAAGTCATATAAAGTGGTGGAAATTCGCTGCAATTTTCGATCTCGCAAAGCTCGTCCCAGTCTTTGATCCCATCAACTCCATGCCAAAAGGTCATTGATCTGATTGCTGCGCCCACGGCTGCAAACATTACGGCACCGGAAAGAGCCAAACAAATGGCAACTAAGAAAAAAGTTCGCGGCACATTACAACTCCTACAGCGTCAACTATGATCCTGAACGGTTTCAAGCTCAATGCTTCGATCCATCCTCAGGTTACCATAAGCAGAGATCGCAAAGCCGGCGTCGGCTGAATTGCAGAATGTGGTTAGTATGGGCTCAAAGCCGCCGTTCGCGCACCACCCCTTTTACCCAACCAACCTCGCGTGGGTTTCAATCGCGAAACGGTCTGTCATGCCGGAAATGTAATCTGACACGATCCGCGCCAAAGCAGTTTCATCCGCGGCCGCCGCTACATCTTTACGCCATTGCTTTGGCAGATGTTCAGGTTGCGTCATGAAAAGAGGAAACAGGTCTTCGACAACTTGCGTCACATCAGCCCGCATTTTCACGACGCTTGGCGCGCGATACATCTGTGTAAACAAGAACTTACGCACGACTTTAAGATCGGACCATAGCTCTGGCGAAAACTGCACCATCATGCGGCCAGCGCCGCGAATGTCTGCGCAGGTTTGCGGGCCAAGGTCCGCAAGGTTCGCGCGGCTGATGTTGATCACATCCTCAACCAACACCCCAAAGAAACGCCTTAACGCTTCGTGACGGCGGCGGTATTTATCAAGGCTCGGGTACTTCGCATCAACCTCGCGAAAACAGTCGCCAACAATTGGCAGTTCCAATAAATCATCCGTGCTGAACAATTCCGCCCGCAACCCGTCATGGATATCATGGTGATTGTAGGCCACGTCGTCCGCCAATGCGGCAACCTGTGCCTCAGCACTGGCGTGGGTCTGCAGTTCCAGATCATGGCGGGCATTATAGTCGGCAAGCGCATACGGCACCGGTTCGCCAACAGGACCGTTGTGTTTCGCGATGCCTTCCAAGGTCTCCCACGTCAGGTTCAGACCGTCCCACTCAGCATAATGCCTTTCAAGCGACGTCACGATGCGGATTGCCTGCGCGTTGTGATCGAAACCGCCATATGGCTTCATCAGATCTGACAAAGCGTCTTCGCCTGTATGCCCAAATGGCGTGTGACCAAGATCGTGCGCCAATGCCACGGCCTCGGTCAGCTCTCCGTTCAGACCCAAAGTGCCTGCAATGGTTCTTGCCACCTGTGCAACTTCGATCGAATGGGTCAGACGGGTGCGGAAATAATCGCCCTCATGTTCCACAAACACTTGGGTTTTGTGCTTTAGCCGCCGAAAAGCGGACGCGTGGATGATCCGATCCCGATCCCGCTGAAACGGAGAGCGAAATTCACTTTCATCTTCAGGGTAAAGCCGCCCGCGTGTTTGCGCTGGACTGCAAGCGTAACTCGCCGTCATATTCTGTCCCAATCGTTGCGTGATGGGCGACACTGCCTTGTCGCCTCTGCCTCCCCCACCTATATTGAAACCATCACCCAACCTAAAGGCCGCAATCATGCTGACTCTTCCCCCTAAAGTGACCTCGCGTGCGTTTGAGCGCCTGTCCGAAATTGGCGCGAATGCTGACGGTAAGGCGCTGCGCATCGCGGTTGAGGGTGGCGGCTGTTCCGGTTTCCAATACGAGATCGATCTGGACACGCCGAAAGACGATGATCTGGTACTCGAAGGCGCCGGAGAGAAAGTCATCATCGACAGCATTTCCCTGCCGTTCCTCACGGATGCGACCATCGATTTCACAGAAGAACTGATTGGCGCACGCTTTGTCATCGAAAACCCCAACGCATCCAGCTCTTGTGGCTGTGGCGTCAGTTTCTCGATGTAGGTTGTGCCTTTGACGTGAGGCTGGCAAAACAGCATCACAAACCGAGGGCTGCACCATGAAAATCGCGACATTCAATATCAACGGCGTTAAGGCGCGTATCGGCGCGCTGACTGAATGGCTTGAAGGGTCGCAGCCAGACGTTGCCCTGTTGCAAGAAATCAAATCCGTCGACGAAGGTTTCCCGCGCGAACATTTTGAAAACATGGGGTACACTGTCGAAACCCACGGCCAAAAAGGTTTCAACGGCGTCGCGATCCTGTCCAAACTCCCCCTCGAAGATGTGACCCGCGGACTGCCCGGTGGTGAGGGTGCAGGCCGCGAAGGCGTTGATGACATCGAAGCGCGCTACATCGAAGCCACAGTTATCGGCGACAAGGCTATCCGTATCTGCGGCCTGTACTTGCCCAACGGCAACCCAGCACCGGGACCGAAATACGACTACAAACTGCGCTGGATGGACCGTCTCAAGGCACGAGCAGAAGAGCTCATGAAACTTGAAGAACCCTTCCTAATGGCCGGAGATTACAACATAATTCCGCAACCAGAAGACGCCAAGCGCCCCGAAGCATGGACAGATGATGCGCTGTTTCGCCCAGACAGCCGCGCGGCCTTTCGTCGACTGTTGAACCTTGGCCTGACAGAAGCATTCCGCGCGTGCCACAGTGGCGCAGGTCACTATTCGTTCTGGGACTATCAAGCGGGCGCTTGGGACCGCAACGACGGCATTCGAATTGATCACTTTTTGCTGTCAAATCAATGCGCTGATCTACTCAATGACTGTTGGATCGAATCCGAAGTGCGGGGACGCGAAAAACCCTCTGACCACGTTCCTGTTTGGGTCGATCTGGACGCCTAAGCCAGATGCGTCAGCGTCAACTCTCACCCGTCACGTCATACCCGTAGAGCCAATCCATGCGCCCCAAGAATAGCTTGGGCGCAACGAAACCTAATGTTTTCAAACCCATATGAGCAACAGTTCGTGCCGCGCCTGTAAGGTGGTAGTTACGTGCATTTCTATTGGCCGCTGCAATTGCGCGGCTGACCCGCGGTTTACGCAGGATCACATATCGCGCCTGCGCCTCTTCCAATGATCCCGCGTCACAACAACGCGCCAACATCATCGCGTCCTCAATCGCAAGGTTAGCCCCCTGCGCGAGAAACGGCAGGGTCGGATGAGCCGCATCGCCCAGAATGAAAATGGAATCGCGCCCCCAAACGTCTGCAACTGGATGTCGGAACAGACCCCACAAATGAACCTCGTCCACCTTGGACAAAATGCCCTTCAATTCAGGTGCGCAGTCCCGAAAGACGTGTCGCAGATTGCCGGCATCATCGCGGTGTGCCCAGCCCTCAGGGGCCCATTGCTGACGTTCTTGCACCGCCACGATGTTCAACAGCCCACCCTTTAGCGGATAGGTCACGATATGACGGTTTGGCGCCATCCAGATCCGCGCAACCGCGTCCGCATCTGGCGCATCCACCATGGCTCGCCACGCCACCTGCCCTGTAAAGAACGGCTCTTGTTCGCCATTCAACAACGCGCGCGTTTGCGAATGAATACCCTCCGCACCGACGACGACGTCAACGTCAACCTCATCCACTGTCTTCTTTGAACCCAGATTGATCACCACACCCGCAGCCCGACAGGCATCAAGCAACAGCGCGATCAAACTTGCCCGATGGTAGAAACGATATGCTGGCCCAGCCAAAGCAGTAAGATCAAACCGAGCAATTTGTCGACCCGTCAGCCCGTCCATCGGCATCACGGCCTCGGATCGTATCGAAGCGGCCTCAACTGCAGCGGCACCCAGCCCCAAAGCCTCAAACACGCGCGCGCCGTTTGGCGTGATCTGGATCCCTGCCCCGACCTCGGAAATTTCAGGGGCTTGTTCGTAAACATCCACCCGCGCACCGCTGCGCGCAAAGGCCAGCGCACAGGTCAACCCGCCAATGCCGCCCCCTAGAATCGAAACATGGCGACCCCGATTGTGGCCGCCATGCTGTCGTGTCGATGAATTATTCATTGAATGATCAATCGTTCCGGTGAACCTTTTCGCGGCGCTCGTGGCGCTCTTGCGCCTCAAGGCTCATTGTGGCGATCGGACGGGCGTCCAGACGTTTCAGGCTGATTGGTTCGCCCGTTACATCACAATACCCAAACTCGCCTTCTTCGATACGGCGCAAAGCACCATCGATTTTGGCGACGAGTTTGCGTTCGCGGTCCCGAGTGCGCAATTCCAACGCGCGGTCGGTTTCTTCTGATGCGCGATCTGCGACGTCAGGAATATTGCGCGTGCCATCTTTCATAGATTCGATGGTATCGCGGCTGTCTTCCAAAATCTCGGAACGCCAAGTTAACAACTTACGGCGGAAATATTCGAGCTGCTTATCGTTCATAAACGGCTCATTTTCGGCCGGTTTATAATCGTCCGGCAGGAATGATTCAGCTTTCATCTTGGCTCCCTTGGAGGTCGTCGATGTTGAGATGTCTTGTTCGTTTGACAATATATTGCCCTCTCTTCAAGCACCGTTTACTCCCTCACAGGCAGTGTGTCACCCCCTTGGCAATCAACTTTTCATGGGTTGAAGCCGCCCGCCAAGATGTTACCGTGAACATTGCTGAAAATTAGGACAATTGAGCACCTTATGCGTTTTTCCGGAACCGAAACTTATGTTGCAACCGATGATCTTACGGTCGCCGTCAACGCAGCTGTGACACTTGAACGCCCCCTGCTTGTCAAAGGGGAACCCGGAACCGGCAAAACCGAACTCGCGCGACAGGTGAGTGCCGCGCTAGGTCTTCCAATGATCGAATGGCACATCAAATCCACGACAAAGGCGCAGCAAGGCCTGTACGAATATGATGCCGTAAGCCGTTTGCGCGACAGTCAGCTTGGTGACGATAAGGTCAACGACGTGTCCAACTACATTAAAAAAGGCAAACTTTGGCAGGCGTTCCAGACCGAAGGCCGTGTGGTGCTCTTGATTGATGAAATCGACAAAGCTGACATCGAATTTCCCAATGACCTTCTTCAAGAACTCGACCGCATGGAGTTCCACGTCTACGAAACCGGTGAAACCGTGACCGCCACACAGCGTCCAATCATCATCATTACGTCCAACAACGAAAAAGAACTGCCTGATGCGTTCCTGCGTCGTTGTTTCTTTCACTACATTCAGTTTCCGGACATGGATACGATGCGCAAGATCGTTGAAGTCCACCACCCCGGTATCAGGGATGCTTTGTTGACGGCTGCGCTAACGCAATTCTACGAAATTCGCGAACAACAGGGCCTCAAGAAAAAGCCCAGCACATCCGAGGTTCTGGATTGGTTGAAACTTTTGTTGGCCGAAGATCTGACTTCAGAAGATCTCAAGAAAGACGGCGCGTCAGCGTTGCCGAAATTGCACGGGGCCTTGCTCAAGAACGAACAGGACGTGCATCTGTTTGAACGTCTCGCATTTATGGCGCGCGGACAGCGCTAGCCACAATCGCGACTCACTGAAACATCACTCTAACGAGCGGTCTTGAGGACCTTACTATATCTAGTGGGCACATTAGTTTTGGCCACTAACCTATTGAGTCTTTTGAATCACACACCGCCGCAATATCCACGTTGCGGGCCGATTTTCGGTGAAATGCACCCCCTCTTTCCCCTTTAAATAAAGAGCCCGAGCCCTTGGACGCGGAATTGCCCAATTTCGCCCAAACTCGAGCCTCAGTCCACTGGCAGGTTCCGGACTGAGTTAAAAGGAGAGCAGAGTTGACCAAGGCAAAAATGCCGGTCGCAACGCATCACACGTCACGGGCCGAAGATGCCCGGACGGGACAGGTGTGGACCGAAGAACTGACCTTACATAAGGCCAGCGCCGCTGCGTTGGACCCTGCCGGAATCGATCCCTGCGCGGCATCTGGCCGCCGTTCGAGAGTGGGGACCGTATGAACCGCACATTCCGCCGTCTGATGGCGCTGTCGGTCATGTTCATGACCGCATGTACGCCTGCCCCACAATCCCCAACCCTCCCGACCCGCACGATGGGTCTGCAAGACAGCTTGCCACCTATGCGATCTTTCGCGGGCAATACCGTAAACACGCCAACACGTTCAAACCGTGAAATCGGCAAAGACTTCATGGACCTCGCCTTTCGAATGGAAAGTGGCCGCCCCGTTGCGCGCCTGACCCGTTTCGAAGCCCCTATTTCGGTCCGCGTCACCGGACAAATCCCGCTAAGCCTGACACCGGACCTACGTGCCCTCTTGGGCCGATTCCGCAATGAGGCCGGCATTGATATCTTTATGACGGGGGCGGCTGATGCTTCAATTACCGTCGAAGCCATTCCGCGCGCTGTTTTGAATGCTGCTGTGCCACGTGCCGCCTGTTTTGTAGTACCGCGCGTGTCTTCTTGGGAAGAATTCAAATCCGTGCGCCGCACGCCTACCGTAGATTGGACCACGCTTGAACGCCGCGACCGCGCCGCTGTCTTTGTGCCATCCGATGTGGCCCCGCAGGAAATCCGTGACTGTCTGCACGAAGAACTCGCGCAGGCTCTTGGTCCGCTTAATGATCTTTACCGCCTGTCAGATTCCGTTTTCAACGACGACAACATCCATGCTGTCCTGACCAGCTTTGATATGTTGATCTTGCGGGCCTACTATGACCCTGCCCTCGCCAATGGAATGACACGTGGCCAAGTCGCTGCACGTCTGAACGCGGTGCTAAGCCGCTTGAACCCGGAAGGTGATCACCGCACCCCACGGCCGCAAAACGACACCACCCGCGACTGGATCGATAATATCGAAACAGCTCTGACAGGTGGTTCATCCGGCAATAACCGCCGCAACGCAGCCCTAGAGGCTGTTAGCCTTGCTGGTGCACATAATTGGTCCGGTCCGCGCGATGGCTTTGCCCATTACGCCTTTGGCCGTCTTAATGTCGGGTATGACAGCGATATCGCCTTATCCGCGTTCAATGAATCCCTACGCATCTACAACCGCTCCCCTGAAACACGCCTGCACGCAGCGCATGTTTCGGTTCAGCTTGCCGCGTTTGCTTTGTCATCCGGTGACGGTCAGGCCGTGCTAAACCTCACCGATAGTGCAATCCCAATTGCACGCGGTCACGAAAACGCGGCCCTTCTGGCAACTTTGATGATGTTCAAGGCCGAGGCTCTGGAAATGCTGGGCCGTGCACCAGAAGCGCGCATAGTTCGCATGGACTCTTTGGGCTGGGCGCGATACGGATTTGGCGCTGACACCAACGTCCGCGCGCGCCTGCGGGAAATCGCATCGCTTAATCCACTAAAAGGGACGTAACCCATGATTTATCCTCTCGGCGGTTTGTTTTTCGGAGCATTGCTGGGGGCCTATCGGGCGAAATCCAAGGGTGGGAAGATGGCTGACATCGCGCAATGGGCCGCCGTTTTTGCGATGATTTTCGGAGTCGTCGGCATGTTCATCGCGATTATCATAACCCGCAACGTAGTCTGATGTTTCTCCCCTTCTTCGATCAGCTTCGAAGAGGCGGCGTGCCAGTCTCCTTACGCGAATACCTGACATTTCTAGAAGGCATGGATGCAGGCATTGCGACCTATGACATCGAGGCCTTTTATTACCTCGCGCGCACTTGCATGGTGAAAGACGAACGCAATATCGACAAGTTCGATCGCGCCTTTGCCGCTGCCTTTGAGGGACTCGACGCCATCACCTCTGATCAAGTGATGGAAGCTGTCGACATCCCGCAAGAGTGGTTGGAGAAAATGGCCGAAAAGCATTTGAGTGCTGAAGAAAAAGCCGAAATCGAAGCCCTCGGCGGGTTCGACAAGCTGATGGAAACGCTCAAGCAACGGCTGGAAGAACAAAAAGGTCGTCACCAAGGCGGCAATAAATGGGTCGGAACGGCAGGCACGTCGCCGTTCGGGGCATATGGCTACAACCCCGAAGGCGTGCGCATCGGACAAGACAAATCTCGCCACCAGCGCGCTGTCAAAGTTTGGGACAAACGCGAATTTCGCAACCTTGATGACACCGTTGAAATCGGCACTCGCAACATCAAAGTCGCCCTAAAACGTCTGCGTCGTTGGGCACGCGACGGGGCCGCGGATGAACTCGACCTCGACGGAACGATCCGCGCAACGGCGGAACACGGCTACTTAGACGTAAAAACCAGACCAGAGCGGCGCAACGCCGTGAAGGTTTTGTTGTTCTTGGACGTCGGAGGGTCGATGGATCCGCATATCAAACTGGTGGAAGAGCTGTTCAGCGCGGCCAAGTCCGAGTTCAAACACCTTGAACACTTCTATTTCCACAATTGCCTCTATGAGGGCGTGTGGCGCGACAACCGCCGTCGTTGGGATGCACAAATCCCAACGTGGGAAGTTCTGCGCACCTATGGCCCTGATTACAAATGCATCTTTGTCGGTGACGCCAGCATGTCGCCTTACGAGGTTGCCTACCGCGGCGGTGCCAATGAACACTGGAACGAAGAAGCCGGACAAGTCTGGCTGGAACGCGCGCGGGAACAATGGTCTAATAATCTTTGGCTTAACCCCCTGCCCGAACGGTATTGGCAGTACACACAGTCTGTTCAAATGATCCGGGAGATTTTTGGCGCGGATAGAATGGTGCCAATGACCCTTCAAGGGATCGAACGCGGAATGAAGGTTCTCACATGATCAAACATCTTTGGGATACGCACCGTTTGGCCCTTATCACATTTGCCTTCGCTCTTGGCGCGCTTGGCTATTTCGGGGTCAAAACCATTTCGTCAGCTATCTACTGGATGGATCCTGCTCACCAGAACCAGCCCCTCGCAGGGTGGATGACACCACGCTATGTGGCGCAGTCCTATCACCTGCCGCGAGAATTTTTACTTGAGGCGCTATTTATCACCCCCGGCACCCCGCCGCGCCGTATCTCGCTTGATGCCATCGCAGCCGCCAATGGCGTGACACTTGCCGATTTACAGACCCGTGTGGATGCGGCAGCAGCCCTACATGAAGCCGAGCGCGCCGCACGCACGCCTGCGGGGAATTGATCGCAGATGAGTGAATTTCTCCTGACAATGGTCGCCACTTACGGCACGACAATCGTATTGATCGCGACCTTCCTGAGCTGTTTGGCCATTCCTATTCCGACTTCGCTATTGATGCTGGCGTCCGGCGGGTTTGCGGCTACGGGCGATCTTAGCCTCGCGACTGTTGCGGGTGCCGCATTCGGGGGCGCCGTTGCTGGGGATAATTCCGGTTACTGGATTGCTCGGGGCTTTGGTCAACGGGCACACGACTGGTTCCACAAGACCCCCAAACGCGCGTCTTTGATGACCAAAGCCAAGGATTTCCTAGACCGTCGCGGCAGCAGCTCTGTGTTCTTTTCGACATGGCTGGTGGCGCCACTTGGGCCATGGATGAATTATACTTGCGGCGTGACCCGATTTAACTGGGCACGCTTCGCCCTTTGGGCCTTTGTTGGTGAGATTTTCTGGGTCGGTATCTATGTCGGGCTTGGCTACGGCTTTGCGGATAACATCACTTCCGTTGCATCCCTACTAAGCAACGCAAGCGGGTTCATCACGGCCCTTGTGGCGGTGATCGCACTTGGATGGTGGTTGATGCGGGCAGCCAAGAAGAAGCAGGCCAACGATACCGCTTGACGTTTGGGCGGGCTCTGAACAGGCTTGCGCCATGACACTCCATTTTGACGCTGCCGAGTATTCCACCCGCCAAACCATCGCCACCAAAGCGGTGCAAGACGCAGGCCTTGATGCCTTACTTCTGTTTGCCCCCGAAAGTCACCTTTGGCTGACGGGCTATGACACCTTTGGTTTTGCAATGTTTCAGGCAATGGTTCTTACGGCGAAGGGCGACATCCACTTACTGACACGGATGCCTGACCTGCGCCAAGCCCGCTACACGTCAACTTTGGCAGATGATCACATCCACATTTGGCCAGAATTTGAGGGCTGCGATCCGACCAAAGACCTCGCTCGTTTATTGGCAGATCTTGGTGTGACCGGCGCAATCGGGTTTGAATCCGATACGGTTGGCCTGACCGATCGCAACGGCCAAGCCCTGCGCGCCACCCTGCCCGACCTGCGCGACCATTCTGACCTGATCCGCACCCTGCGCCGTATCAAATCCCCCGCCGAAATCGCTATGCACCGACGGGCCGCGGTGCTTTCGGATGACGCCTTAGACGCTGGCTTGGCCGCGACCCATGCAAGCGCGTTCGAGGGGGATATTCTGGCCGCTATGCAAGGGGCTGTCTTTAAGGGCGGTGGGGATTATGCGGGCAACGAATTTATCATCGGATCTGGCGAAGGTGCGTTGCTGTGCCGTTATTATTCAGGCCGCCGCAATCTGGACGCTCAAGACCAACTGACGTTAGAATGGTCTGGCGCTTATGCCCGTTATCACGCTGCCATGATGCGCACGGTGCTGATTGGCACCCCGAGCGACACACACGTCCGAATGCATGCAGCCGCTGCTGAAGCCCTGTGCGCCTGTGAAGCCGCGATAAAACCGGGCGCACCCATGGGCGACGTCTACACCGCCCACGCAAACGTGTTTGATGCCCATGGATTGTCCCATGCGCGGCTTCAGGCCTGCGGTTATGGCATGGGCGCGGTCTACAATCCGATCTGGGTGGATTTCCCTATGTTTTATGAAGGAAACCCGCTTTTGATGCAGCAAGGGCAAGTCTTTTTCTTGCATATGATCCTGATGGACAGCGACGCTGGCGCGGCTATGACATTGGGCCATTCCGTTCTGGTGACAGAAACAGGCTGCGAAAGACTGTCCCGTCATCCTCTCGATCTGCTTGTCAGATAGGCGCAACGGCCCCATATCTATTCCATGCTCAAGTTTCTCCCCATTTTGTTCGCGATTGGCTACGGCATCGTCATGTATCGTCTGTCGTCATGGCGTCTGGCCAAAGAGCTGGATGCAAAGTCAACCGAGCTTGCGGACGCCAAGCTGCGGGCGCTCACGGCCGAAATGGCCAAAGTCGTCGATCTGCCTCGCATCAAAGTAAACATCTACGAAGTGGACCCTGTGAATGGGTTGGCTGCACCGGATGGGCGTATTTTCATCACCCGTGGGTTTTACAAGAAGTATCAGGATGGTCAGGTCACAGCAGAAGAAATGGCCAGCGTCATCGCCCATGAATTGGGCCATGTGGCCTTGGGCCATTCGCGCCGCCGGATGATCGACTTCTCTGGCCAGAACGCCCTTCGCACAGCGCTGGCGATGGTATTGTCACGTTTTATCCCAGGCCTTGGCCCGATGATCGCCAACGCAGCGATGAGCATATTGAAGGCGCGGCTGTCCCGTTCGGATGAATACGAGGCCGACGCCTATGCCAGCGCCCTACTGATAAAAGCGGGGATCGGCACGCAGGCACAAAAGGATCTGTTTACGAAACTTGAACACCTCACGGGCGCACGTGGGGCTAGCCAACCCGCGTGGTTGCTGAGCCACCCAAAAACCCATGAGCGTATCGCCGCGATTGAGGCCAATGAAATCAAATGGAACGCTTAGGCCGACAGGAGTTTTCCAAGTCGCGGCAAGCGGGCTTTGCGCATCAATTTGCGCATTTCCCAATCTTCACCTGACAAACGGCGCGCTTCGGCCAAGACGGCCTCACCGACACGTTGAACGGCATCGGGATGATCCACTGCCAAACTGACCAAAAAACCGTCTGGGTCCACGCGGTCCAGCCCCTGTTCGGCAAGTTCCCCACGCGGGAAATCTTTGGCATTCACGGTCATGATCGCATCCGCTGAACAGCCAATAGCCGCCGCTAGAACGTGGATATCATTAGGATCTGGCAGCCAAAGCCGCGCCTCGACCCCTTGGGGAATCTGAACCTCGGCACGCGGAAACCGCGCCTGAATGCCTGCAATCTCGCCGCGCGCAATCGTCTCGCCCTCGGGGCCGATCTTACGCGCTGCACGCGCCCATTCTTCCAGAATGCGCGGCGACCAGCGCGGGTCAAAAAGACCTTCGCCAGCAACACCTAGTACAACTTCCCGCATGACGGTCGGGTATAAAACACAGGCGTCGATCAGAACTCTCATAGACGGAAAGCAAGCGCCTTTAGATAGCCGCTTTCGGCCAATTGCGGCAGCAACGGATGATCCGGCCCAGCCTGCCCCGTGTAAACCAGTTGCGAGCGGCGCCCACCACGGCCAATGCCACGTGCAGACGCATCACGGAACCGTTTTAGGTCTGCGGCGTGGGAACAGGAACACAGCACAAGATAGCCGCCCTCTTTCACCAAGGGCGCCGCCAGTCGCGCAACGCGTTCATAGGCTCGCAGCCCCTTTTCGGCGGTGGCTTTGCTTGGTGCGAATGCAGGCGGATCACAGACAACAACATCAAAGGTTTCGCCGTCTTTGCCCAGTGCTTCAAGTACATCAAAAGCGTCGCCCTTACGCGTTTCGAACTTATCGGCGACACCAGACGCTTTCGCCCCCGCCTCTGCCAGTTCCAAAGCCGCAGCAGACCCGTCAACCGCAATGGCGGACATGGCGCCATTTGCCAAAGCGGCCAATGAAAACCCGCCAACGTGGCTGAAGACATCCAGAATACTGCCACCTTTGGCCAGTTGCGCAGCAAATGCGTGGTTGGGGCGCTGATCAAAGAACAATCCCGTTTTTTGGCCGCCCATGACATCAGCCATGTAGGTCGCGCCATTCATCTGCACAGGCACGGGGCCAGTTGGCTCATCGCCATGCACGACGACCATCTCTTCTTCTAGCCCTTCAAGGCTGCGTGCGCGGCCTGTGCCGTTTTTGATAACAGTCGTGACTCCAGTCACCGCCACCAAAGCCGCAACAAGTGGTTCGATCATCCGTTCGGCATAGGCCGCGTTCGGCTGGATAACGGCCACATCGCCAAATCGGTCGATGATAACACCTGGCAACCCGTCTGCTTCGGCGTGAACCAAACGGTAGAACGGCGCATCATACAGCGCTTCGCGGTGCTGCAAGGCGCGCGTTAACTTGGCGGCGAACCATGTCTCATCAATCTCAGCTTCTGGATCAAAATCCAGCATACGTACGGCGATTTTTGATTTTGGGTTGATCGTACCAAGCCCGAGAGGGCGACGATCTGCATCTTCCAAAACGACCAAGCCACCATGGCTCAGGCCTTTGGTACGACGGTCCATAACCAACTCATTGGCAAAGACCCACGGAAACCCGTGGCGAATGACTTGCGGTTTTGCTTTGGGAAGCAGGCGAACAATAGGTAAAGGGAACTGTTTCATAACAGCCCCCTTACCGTGTTCATCTTAACTTGGAAAGCGGATCAGCTTCCGGTCAGCGCGGTTTGTCCCTGTCCGGTCATTCCAGTCATGTTCTGATAGAACAAGCTGGACAGATGACGGATGATGCGGACCTTCTGGGTTTCACCTGAATTGTCTGCAGCCAGCGCGGCATAGCCACCAAGGGCTGGCAGGTCACCATTGATGCGGCGCGTGGGTTCAAGAACTTCACCAGTTTCCGCGTCGCGGATTGTCAAATCAAACTTGATCGAGTGGACACCGCCAACAGAGTAGCGTGTGCGTTCCGTTAGGGAATGGAACCGCACGAGTTCGACATCAACAATCACTGGCGTCGCCCCCGTCAGACCAAGGCCTGCGGCGCGAACGGACGATTGGAACATCTCGGAGATTTGCTCAGAACGGTTGCCCAATGGGTCACCGCGCCAAACGATGTCAGCAATCGGGTAATAAGAATTAGCTTCGGACACGGTCATGTCTGCTGGAATAGCAAAACGAACCGCATGAAGGGAATAATCCCGCAAAACCTGCGGAGCCACTTCTGCGCCAATACGAGGCGAATCCAGCGGTGCGTTACGGGAAACAACATCAGCTGTGGAACAAGCTGTAAGGGTGGCGGCGACGGCGCCGAATGCAACGAGTTTAAGTAGTTTCATGTTATCCTCCAGAGCCCATCCATTTTGAGGCTCAGCTATGTGCCCCCCCACGAGGCAAGGCCAATATGCCTCCGGACATGGGGCAGAAATGTGGTTAACTAAGGGTAATTGCTGGGAAGTTCGTTGTTTGGTGCAGGGCATATTCAACGGCCCAATCAATGTAGCCTGCGACAAAAGCTTCGTTGTTAGCGCTAACTATTTGTGCTATGAGACCACAACTTTCATGACGGGCCGACCACGTTAGCCCTCGCAATCTGGTAGGATTACATGGCACTTAACTCGACAATCCAGCGCGTGACTGACCGCATTATTGAACGCAGCGCACCAACTCGGACCGCATACCTCGCTCGGATGTCTGCCGCCGCAGCTGACGGCCCGCGCCGTGCTCACCTGACATGCGGCAACCAAGCCCACGCTTACGCCCCCATGGGCGATGACAAAGCAGCATTGATCGCGGAAAAGGCCCCAAATATCGGGATCATCACCGCCTACAACGACATGTTGTCCGCCCACCAACCCTTTGAAACTTATCCTGAAAAGATCCGCGCGGCGGCCCGTTCTGCAGGCGGCACAGCACAAGTAGCGGGTGGTGTGCCATCCATGTGTGATGGCGTAACGCAGGGTCAGACGGGGATGGAACTGTCCCTGTTCTCGCGCGATGTCATCGCGCTCGCAGCAGGTGTTGGCCTGTCCCACAACGTTTTTGATGCGGCCCTCTATTTGGGTGTCTGCGATAAGATCGTTCCCGGCCTTATCATGGCCGCTGCAACGTTTGGCTACATCCCGGGCCTCTTCGTTCCCGCTGGCCCGATGACGTCCGGCCTGCCTAACGACGAAAAAGCAAAAGTTCGCCAAGAATTTGCCAAAGGAAACATTGACCGCGCCGAACTGATGAAGGCGGAAATGGCCAGCTACCACGGCCCCGGCACCTGTACATTCTACGGCACCGCCAACACCAACCAGATGTTGATGGAATTCATGGGCCTTCATCTGCCTGGCGCGTCTTTCGTGAATCCTGACACTGACCTGCGCGAAGAACTGACCGTTCAGGCGACCAAACGCGCGTTGCAGATCACTGCGATGGGCAATGAGTACACCCCTGTCAGCGATATCCTCGACGAAAAGGCCTTTGTGAACGGCCTTGTTGGATTGATGGCAACCGGTGGCTCAACCAACCTCGTCTTGCACCTCCCAGCAATGGCGCGGGCGGCTGGCGTGATCCTCGATCTTGAGGATTTTTCTGACATTTCGGCTGTTACACCGCTTATGGCCAAAGTCTATCCAAACGGGCTGGCCGACGTGAACCACTTCCACGCCGCAGGTGGCTTGCAGTTCATGATCTCAAGCTTGCTCGAAAACGGGTTAATGCATGAAGATGTGAAAACCGTCGCTGGTGCGGGCATGTCGCATTACACCCAAGAACCCGAACTCACCAAAGAAGGGTTTGGCTACCGCGCGGGCCCGACTGAAACCCACAACGACCGCATTCTAAAACCTGCTTCTGATCCATTTGCCCCTCAGGGTGGTTTGGTTCAACTCAGCGGCAATATCGGGCGCGGCGTGATCAAGGTTTCTGCAGTGGCCCCTGAACGCCACATCATCGAAGCCCCGGTTCGGATTTTCCATGAACAGCACGACTGTAAGGCGGCATTTCAAGCCGGAGAGTTGACCGAGGACACAATCGTTGTCGTGCGCTTCCAAGGGCCAAAATCGAACGGCATGCCAGAATTGCATTCCTTGACGCCGACATTGGCTGTTCTGCAAGATCGCGGACTTAAGGTCGCGTTGGTTACGGATGGCCGCATGTCTGGCGCGTCCGGCAAAGTTCCAGCCGCTATTCACGTTGCACCAGAAGCTGCCGATGGTGGCCCGATCGCCCTCCTGCGAGACGGCGACATCCTGCGTTTGGATGCCACCAATGGCACACTGGAATGCCTCACGGACCTGACAGGCCGCACCCCTGCTGTTGCCGACCTGACGGGCAATGGCACAGGCGTTGGTCGCGAGTTGTTCGAAATGTTCCGCAAAACCGTAGGCCCTGCTACGGAAGGCGCGGGCGTGGTTCTCTAACGACCATTCCAATTTCTGTCGCAACCCGCTAAACGGGATGTGACACCTATCTTGTATACTAGTCTACTCCGAAAAAGGATTTCGATATGACGCCCGAACACGCTTCTCAATTGGCCGCTGACATCTGCGCGCTCGCTCCTGTGGTCCCAGTTCTGGTGGTCAAAGACGCCAGCAAAGCAGGTGATCTGGCCCGTGCATTGGTCTCCGGTGGTCTGCCGGCGCTTGAGGTCACATTGCGCACCGATGCCGCGCTCGACGTAATCCGCGAAATGGCAAAGGTCGAAGGCGGCGTTGTTGGCGCTGGCACATTGCTGACAGAAGCAGACGTGATCGCAGCAAAAGACGCCGGCGCAACGTTTGGTGTCTCTCCTGGTGCAACGGACCGTTTGCTGGATGCATGCGAAGCCAACGATCTACCACTGCTGCCGGGCGCTGCAAGTGCCACCGAAGCCATGCGTCTCTTGGAACGCGGTTACACAACACAAAAGTTCTTCCCTGCTGAAGCAGCCGGTGGTGCACCTTTACTTAAAGGGCTGTCGTCACCGCTGCCACAGATCAAGTTCTGCCCGACGGGCGGCGTAAGCTTGTCCAACGCGCCGACATACCTTGCGCTGCCAAACACGGTTTGTGTTGGCGGGTCATGGGTTGCACCGTCTGACCTTGTTGAGGCTGGCGATTGGGACGCGATCGAGACACTGGCGCGCGAAGCCGCCGCCTTGTCCCGCTAATTGATCTTGCAGAGTGGCGGGTTTAGTCCGCCACTCGCGCCTGCCGCCCACCGCGCCGTTTGGGCGTCGTTGGAGCGACCAAACCTTCTTTCAGTGTCTTTGTCATCGGGTGATCCGCCGGTTCAGCCGCGTGGCGGTCCAGCAGGGCCTTGATCCCGTCATGTGGCGCCCCATGATAGCTAAGCGCCCAATCGAGGAAAATCGATCGGCACTCAGGCGCAGAGATACCTTCAATCTTGAATGCTTCTTCCATGAGCCCCTTGGGGTCCAACGCGTCACCTTTTGCCATGTTCGTCCCCTACCAGCTCTGAAATTACGTCCGCTGCCTGCGTGCATGTGCTGTCCATCAAAGCGGCCAGCGCGTCAAGGTCGCCCGCACCGGTTTCCCGCGCAAGGAACCGACAGCCGCCCTCCCCCAGTTTGTCCGCATCCAGCCCTGTGCCAAGCAAAAGCTGTGACGCCGCCTGCACCGTCCAACAGAGCGATGCAGCGTCACTAAGGGATGCTGCTTGTCCTGCGTCCAATGCGCCGGACGTCACGCCATCAGAGATCTGATCCATTGTTGCACGGCTGGTCGCAGCAGATTGTAGCGCAACCAATTGCCCAGCAAGTTCAACATCTTGCAAGCGACCTGCGCCAATCTTGGCATCCCATGGCCCCTGCTGAGGTTTGGCGCTGGCGATACGGCGGCGCATATCCCCGACATCCGCAGCAACCGTTTCACCGCTGGCTTTGGCCTGCAAAACCCGCAAGCGCACCGCATCCACGTCCGCGGCCAAGCTCTCATCCCCCGCGACAACCCGCGCGCGCGTCAACGCAAGGTGCTCCCACGTCCAAGCCTCGTTCAATTGATAGGGTTCAAAACCAGAAAATGCCGTCGCGACGGGCCCCTGCCCGCCAGACGGACGCAATCGCATATCGACCTCATATAGACGGCCTTCGGCCATTGGCGCCGTCGCGGCAGTCACCAGTGCTTGCGTCAATCGCGCATAATAGGGCCGCGTCGCCAAGGGACGTTTGCCGTCGGAGTTTTCAACATCCAGCCCATCGTAAATAACGATCAAATCAAGATCAGACGCCGCATGAAGTCGCCCCGCCCCAAGGGATCCCATGCCAACAACCACAGCCCCCCGCCCAGGAGGATCGCCATGCTTTGTCGCAAAGTGTTCAACAACGACGGGGTAAAGCTCGCTCAGAACCGCGCTCGCTAGATCACAGTACTGGCGTCCCGCCTGTTCCGCATCTACCAACCCGCGCAGGTGGTGCACCCCAATCCGAAAGTGCCATTCCTTTTGCCAGCGCCGCGCGGCGTCCAACTTGGCCTCATAATCATCGGCGGAGGCCATCGCAGCTTTGATCAAGTCTCGCAGTACGCCTTCTTTAGGCCAATCAGAAAAGAAATCGCCCCCGATCACCGCGTCAAACACCGCCGAGTTGCGCCCAAGATACTGCGCCAATGCAGGGGCCGTCGCTGCGATATCGACGATCAGTTTGGTCAGTTGGGGGTTGGCCTCGAACAGTGAAAAGACCTGCACACCAGCGGGCAAGCCTTTTAGAAATTCATCAAAGGACGCTAAGGCTTCTTGTGGTTTCGCCGCATCGCCAAGGGCTTTCAATATCTGCGGTTTCAGGCGTTCAAAAATCGTCACAGCCCGATCAGATCGCAACGCAGGATAGGTCAGCCAGCGTTCGGTAATCTCTGCCCCGAACGCGTCGCTGTCCTCGGTCTCGCTTGGGGCAAAAAACCCTTCGGTGAGCGCGTGAACCTCTTCCAAGCGACTGTGCAGGTCCGCGCGCAGAGCTTTATCTTCAACCCCCATGAATGCCGCCAGACGGGCAAATTCTTCATCACTTCTTGGCAGATCGTGGGTCTGCGCATCGCGCAGCATCTGCAAACGGTGTTCAACTTCTCGGTGTTGGCGATAATGACGGGTCAGGACCTCTGCTTCGTCTTCGGGTACCCAGCCTGCCTTTGCTAAAGCCGCCAAAGCTGGCACGGTTTGGCGGCTGCGCAGAGACGCATCCCGCCCACCCGCGATCAATTGCCGTGTCTGGGCAAAGAATTCGATTTCTCGGATACCGCCCCGCCCAAGTTTCATATTGTGCCCCGGTAGGCTGATCTTACCGCCCAATCCTTTATGTTCGCGAATGCGCAACCGCATGTCATGGGCATCTTGGATAGCTACAAAATCCAAATGCTTGCGCCAAACAAATGGCGTGAGCGTCTTCAGGAATTTCTCACCGGATTCAATGTCACCCGACGCCGCCCTAGCCTTGATAAACGCGGCCCGTTCCCACGTCCGCCCGACGCTTTCGTAATACCGCTCTGCTGCTTCCATGGACAGGCACACAGGCGTCACTGACGGATCAGGCCGCAACCGCAAATCTGTTCGGAACACATAGCCGTCGCCCGTCAAATCACTGAGCATCGCGGACATCTTTCGTGTCACCCGCACAAAGGCGGACCGCGCATCGTGGAAATCATCAGGATCGAACCGCGTTTCATCAAACAGGCAGATAAGATCGATATCGCTGGAATAGTTGAGCTCGAACGCGCCGCCCTTGCCCATGGCAATGCTCACCATTCCGGCGGCAGTATCGGCGTCATCCTCACCCTGTCCGGGCAGTTTACCTCTTGCAATTTCCGCAGCCACCAATCGCTTCAAAGACACATCAACAGCGGCATCTGCCAAAAGCGACAGCGCGCGTGTCACGTCTTCTAGTGACCAAACCCCGCCGAGATCCGCCAACCCGGTCAGCAACGCAATCCGCCGTTTGGCCAATCGCAATCCCGCTGACAAATCCGCCAAAGGCAAAGCGGCAACCGCCTGTAGTTCGGCCTTTAACGCCGCTTCAGGGTCATCCAAAGCCCCGCGCAACCACGCGCCATCACGCGACAACAAGCCGTTCAGATACGGGCTGCATCCTGCCGCGCCACCAATCAGTTCGCGCACCTCGGGGCTGAAATCCCCAAAAGGTTCCAGCGCCTCAGCGGCTCGCTCGGGCTCAAACGGATGCGGAACCCGTGTAATTCGATCTGCAAAGTTCATTTTACGACTTTGGGCCGCAGCTCAGGGCTGGTCAACGGGTCAATCCATTGCCACCCTACCGAGATGAGTAAAAGCCTGAAACGAGTCGCCCGCACCCTTACCGAGGCGGGCCTAGATATCACCCCGATGGAAATGTCCGATCAGACAAGAACTGCCCAACAAGCGGCAGATGCTGCGGGCTGTCATATCGACCAAATCGCCAAATCCATCATTTTTCGTGGTGAGGAAAGCGGTGCTGCGATCCTGTTCATCACCGCAGGCGGCAACCAAGTGGATGCAGCCAAGGCCAGCGCACTGGCGGGTGAACCGTTAGGCAAAGCCGACGCCGCCCTGATCCGCACGCAAACGGGGTTTGCCATTGGCGGCGTCGCCCCTATCGGCCACTTGAACCCGATCCGCGCCTTTTGGGACCCGCGTTTGTCGGACTTCGATGTGGTCTTCGCCGCCGCCGGAACCCCGCGCCACATCTTTCCGATTGCGCCAGAAACGCTCAAGGCACTGTCAAACGCAATCGAGGCGGAATTCGTTTGATGATCCGTTTAATTGCATTTGCCTGCCTTTTTGCCGTTCCCGCCCATTCGGAAGAACTCAACCTGCCGGATGTCACCCATCTGCGCAATTCAGACCTGTTTGATTTGTCTGCTGTCCCGCCCCTGATCGTTCAACAGGCCATCGCTGCGTCGGAGGATCGCGACTACTTTGAAACCTTTCCAGCGTTTTCACCGATTTCGCAGGCAGTTGTGCGCAATTTTCTGGTCTCGCCGCAGCGAACACTAACCGCCAAAGCGATGGAAATCAGATTAGCCGCCGACCTTGCCAATGAGTTTACCCCAGAAGAAATCATGACCATGTACGCGGAACATGTCTATCTGGGTGCAGGCTGTTACGGATTTTCCGACGCGCTTGAGCATCGAATGGGAACACGGTTGGAACAGGCAACGCTGGCGCAGGTTCTGACCCTTGCGACGCTTTTGCGGGCTCCGATGATGTTTGAATCTCATCCAGATCGCCTGCCCCCCAGATATAACTCACTTGCCGTTCAGGGTGTCCTAATGGAGTTCTGGGATGCAGACACATCGCGAGAGTTGACTGGGGCTGGCCCAGCGGAAATCTTGCCTAACGGGCGCTGCTTGACCGAGTAAACCCTTCTCAAATTGATTTTTTACAACTGAAAAACAAAGCCTTACAAAGTAAATGTAAAAAACATTTACATTATACCTTGCGCCAACCGACTTACCGCCCCATCTTGGTAATGTGAAAAGCATTCACATCAAACGCAAACCAAGAACGGAGCACCCGAAATGACCACCTCGTCCACAAATATTGATTATGACGCCCCTTATGCGCGGCCAATGCGCGAGGGCGGTAACTGGTTCCAACGGTCCGAACGTTGGCTTGATGAACGTGGTAAGGGCGCATGGATCGCTACCATGGTTCTCGGCTTTATCTTCGTCTGGCCTGTCGGCCTCGCCCTTCTTGCCTACATGATCTGGAGTAAACGCATGTTTTCTGGAAACTGCGCCGCAAAGCGCCATCACCGTCACCAACGTCACCACGCCATGAGGTCCGCTATGTCCTCTTCAGGTAACGCCGCTTTTGACGCTTATAAGGCTGACACGCTGAACCGCCTCGAAGAAGAGCAAGCCAACTTTGAAGAGTTCCTCAAGCGCTTGCGTGACGCAAAAGACAAAGCCGAATTCGACCAGTTCATGGACGATCGTGCGACCCGCACCACGCAAGATGACGTCGCAGAAGACGATGCAAAGCCTGCTTAAACCAACACGGGCGCCCCTCACTGGGGCGCCTTCCCACCAACTCAAAGGGACACTTTAGATGACCATTTCCACCGATTTCGATTTTAAAACCAACCACGCGCATTCTGACCCGATGCCTGTCGCCGTCCAAGTTCTTTCAACCATCCTGTTCGCCGCCTTTGCGATCCCAGTCACAATCGTAGCTCTTAACGTATTCTGGCCTGCTGGCATCCTGATTGCCGTGATCCTTGCATGGCGCGGCGGGTTTGCCCCGACAGGCCGCCCATCGCCCGCCCCGCGCGACATGGACGAAGCGATGAAATCGTTGATGCCAACCACCGCACAACGCAGCAGCGGCAACGCAAGCTTTGATGCCTACCGCCATGATATGATTGAACGTTTAGAAGTCGAGCAAGAGAACTTTGAAGGTTTCCTGTCCCGCCTGCGCCATGCCAAAGACCAGTCAGAGTTTGACGCGTTTTTGGATCAACGTGCGGCAGCTTTAGACGACTAACACCCCACTTCGATGCGCCCAGTCCCCTGACGCATTGAAGGCAAAGGCTGGCGATCCCTCAAACATGGACGTCCCATCCATGCCCCCAAGACTCGCCAGCCTTTGCCCCATTTCTGAACGTCTCCCAATTCACAAACTGGCCCCGTCAGGCCTTAGCCAATTGGCGCAAAATCGCGACTTGCCGCCCAGCCGTTGGGTTTGTTAGGCTTAAGCTATCCAATGTTGAATTGAGTGTGCATGCGTCATAGCCTTCCCATAGCCCCGCAGTTCTACGTAACTGCGCCGCAACCCTGTCCCTATTTGGATGGCCGGATGGAACGCAAATTGTTCACGGCATTGCAAGGCGGCGGTGCGGAAACCCTCAACAACAGCTTATCCAAACAAGGGTTTCGACGGTCGCAGAATGTGCTGTACCGCCCGTCCTGTTCGGAATGTAGCGCCTGTCTGTCCGCGCGCATCAGGATTGCTGACTTCGCCCCTTCCAAAAGCCAGAAACGCGTTACAAAGCGCAATAGCGCGCTGGAAAGATCGGCCTCGTCCCCTTGGGCGACAGAAGCCCAATACACTTTGTTCAGTGACTATCTGGAAAGCCGCCATGCCTCTGGTGGCATGGCTGATATGGACCTGTTTGAATTTGCGGCCATGGTCGAAGAAACCCCGATCCGCACCCGCCTGATAGAATACAAAGACCCCGCCGCGCTTGCAGATGATCGCTATGAGGCCCTGCGTGCAGTGTGCCTAACGGATATCTTGGATGACGGGCTATCGATGGTCTATTCCTTCTTTGCCCCCGAACTGATGAAGAACTCACTTGGGACTTATCTGATCCTAGATCACATAAAGATCGCGCAGGAACTTGGCCTACCTTATATCTATCTTGGCTATTGGGTCCCCGGCTCGGAAAAGATGGGCTACAAGGCGAAATTCAAAGGTGTCGAAGTGTTTCGCAAAGGCGAATGGGAACCCCTTCAAGACCCCGAAGACTATTCCAACGAATTGAACCCGATGTCTATTGAACCGATTGCAGAGCAAGTCTCGCGGATTGCCCTGCCCGATCAGCAAAGCTGAAGACGCCGCGCCAGTTCGCTCAAATTCTGCGTGACAGGCTTGCCAGCCACAATCATCCAACGTCTGCATCGAACCCAAAGCGAAGACTGCTGCTGAAAACGGATGACTGTTACCCGCCAGTCAGGCAAGAACCTTCAATAACGTCTTAAGTTTGAGGCGGGGCTTATGGTGCAATTATGACCACATCCGTAAATTGACCAATGGTTATCAGACACTGTACGCTGAACCCATGTCAACTTGGGTAATCAGCGCTGTTCGATGGGCCGTCTTGTTGCGACACCCACGCCTGGCGTACTGGTATTATAAAGTTGATCGATCACATAGGCTGCCTAATCCGGCCAGACCACGAACGATGAATGAGAAGTACTTCTGGCGGAAAATATTTGACCGTAGTCCCGAATTCACCGAGATTTCAGACAAGTTGCGCGTTCGGGATTGGTTGGCGAAGAACCAGATCGAAATCGACTCACCACCCGTTGTTTGGACGGGAACAGACCCCACCAAAATCCCAGACGATCTCTTGGCAAAAGGTGTTGTCGCGAAAGCGAACCACGGCAGCGGTACGAACATAATATTGCACGATGCCCCCCAAAATCGCGCAGCCTTTAATCGGCGGATGCGCCGTTATCTGCGAAAGCCGCAAGGGCGAAAAAGGTTGGAGTGGGCCTACTTCGGGATAGCTCGCAAGATCATGATTGAAACGCTCATTCCTAACATCACCACTGAATTCAAGGTCTACACGTTTGGGGAACGTATCGAGCGACTTGTTATCATTTACGACCGTTTCAGTGATGATGTTGCTGATGTCTGGCTGCCTGATGGCCAAGGGAATTGGGTGCTTTTTGAGGGCGCCGCTGCGGTAGCCAAACGAGCAAACCGGCCTTTGCCGGAGAACACCAAGGAAGCACTAAAAATCGCACGCCAAATTGGTCGCCATTTTGATCACATGCGGGTGGATATCCTTTCGGACGGCCATAAACTGTGGTTCAGCGAACTCACGATCTACAACATGGCGGGGTACTTACCTCTTGTTGGCGACGTTTCGAGCGAGGCTGTAAACACGTCTTGGAACCTCAAGGGAAGTTGGTTTATGCGCACGCCACAAAAGGGTTGGAAGGAACTATATTCTGCCGAATTGCGGAAGCTCCTTACCTCAGATGACAGCTAACTTCATCAGCGAAGCGGTCACCAGTAACCGCAATGAACTGCCATTCCGATACTGCTCTTTCACCGCCACTTGCTCGAGCCAAGAAAGCGCACCACAAAGAGCCTATTCTTACTTTCCGTGCAGGTGTTGCTGGCGGTTCAACCCCGGGCCTCCCTTACATGACGCCAACTGGGATCTGCGCTGTGTGGCTCCATTGGCGTGGCGACTTACCATACATGCGTTTGAACTCCCTGCTGAACTGCGAAGAACTTACGTATCCCACGTCCAAGGCCGCCTCGTTCACTGTCATGCCGCCAGCGATCTTCATCGCTGCATTGTTCAGCTTCATCGACTTCATGAATTGGATCGGTGACATCTTCGTTGCCTCTTTGAACCTGCGGTGAAACACGGCGCGGCTCATCCCGACCTGAGAAGCCATCTCGTCGATTGTGACAGGCTCGTTCAATCGATTGGAGAGGTAGTCGATGGTCCGCGCTATCTCGTTGCCAACACCAAAGGCCCGCTTCGCTGCGCCCCCCGCCTCGCCCTTCAGCACGGCATAATAAAGCTCGCGAAGCCGCCCCGGCCCAAGTACCGCCGCGTCCGTCGGGCTGTCTAGCAATTCCAAAAGCCTGAGGAGCGCCTGAGTGAAGTCCGCATCCCACCGTGCCAGCGTGAGCCCCTGCGGGGCCGCCCCGTCTGGCTTGCGGATAGAACTGGTCGAGGTCTCGATCTCGATAGAAAGCTCAGTCATAACCCGTCCGTCGAGCGCGATCAGCGCGCCGATCAACGGGTCCTCTGGCGATGCCTGCGGTGCGCCCGCCTCGACCGGCATGGTCATCGGGCAGCACATGTATCGGCTACTGTCATAGACATGCCGTTCACCGTCGAGAACGGCTTCTTTCACTCCGCTGACAATTGCAACAACTGTGGGTTCATAGACGGCAGGCGCACAAGGCATTGCGTCGGTGACCCGATAAAGTTGCACGCCTTTCAAAGCGGTATCCACCAAGCCGGCCTCTGGAAGGTGGCGTTCGATTAATGTTTTAATCTGCTTACTGCTCATAGCGCTAAGCTGGCATGGAAAATCGAAACGCTCAATAGTGCTGAGACAATCGGGCAAGTATTCGCGACAATCCCGCCTATTTTGGACCCGCATCGAGAGTTACTTACTTTCTTAAGATGAACTCAACGATACAGAAATTGCCGGAAGGAGTATCAAGATGGCTGACAAAACATTCGGGCCAAACGGCTGGACCCCAGAGCGCCTCGGCGATCTCAAGGGCAAGACCTTTCTCATCACCGGCGCCAACGGCGGAGCCGGCTTTCAGGCAGCGCGCACGCTTCTAAAGAAAAACGCATCGGTTGTGATGCTCAACCGCTCGTCCGAGAAGTCGCAAACGGCCATCGCCGAACTTAAGAACGAATTCGGCCAAGGTGCTGCGGTGAGCTTCATACGGATGGACCTTGCCTCATTGACAAGCGTGCGCGAAGCCGCTGCTGAGGTCTTGAAGACAGTCCCGCGGATCGACGCCCTGATGTGCAACGCCGCCATCGCACAAGTTCCGACCCAACAGCATACTGTCGATGGTTTTGAAAGCATGCTTGGCACCAACCATTATGGCCACTTTCTGTTGGCCGGGCTGTTGTTTGAGCGGATCGAAGAAACCAAAGGCCGCATCGTCGTCGTCAGCAGCCTTGGCTATAATATGGGGATCAAAACCATCCAGTTTGACGACATGAACTGGGACAAGAACTACCACCAGAACAAAACCTATTCTCAAAGCAAGCTGGCCCAGATGATGTTTGCTTACGAACTGCAGGACAAGCTGGCAGCGGCGGGCAAGACAGACGTTAAGGTCTATGTCTGCCACCCCGGTTCATCGCGGACCTCGTTGATCACGAATAGTGGCAACGGGCTTACGCGGTTCATGTTCTGGATCATGACCAAATTGCCAATCACACAATCGGCCGAAAAAGGATCATGGCCAGAGGTCATGTGCGCCACCGAGGAAGGTTTGGAACAGCGCGCACTATACGGCCCCACTGGCCGCGCGGAATTTGTTGGCCCTGTCGGCAAAGGCACCCTGCATCCCCACGCCTATGACAAACCAGTCATCGAACGGCTTTGGAGCGTTTCGGAAGAGGCAACAGGGTTCGAGTGGAAACTTTAACGAACCGAACCGGACACACAGCCCACGACGGGTCCGCAACCGAAAACACAACGATGGGCCGTTTAACTCGGCCCATCATGTGGCAAGTATCCTTGGGCACATTCAATATCGGCCTCGGTGGGAAATACTGCATCGGACCCGATAGTAAATTGGAGATCGCTTGATTGAATGCCACGCAAGAAAAAAGCGCCTGAAAAGGCGCTTTGATCGATTTTTCACGGTCACAACTTTGGTCAGGAACGCGCCTTTCGACGGCGGGCCAAAAGACCAGCTCCAACTAATCCGAACGCCAACAGCGGTAAACTAGCAGGCACTGGCACTACGGGAATGTCGGGAACCAAATTTGTCTTAATACTACCACCTGGATTGGTGGTGCTCTGCGCCCGCACAGCAAAACCTGAAAACGGGCTGTTTGCGAGGGTAGCTGTCGTTGAAATATCAAACACGACAGATTTCACGAAATTGATACCCCCCTGTCCGCCGCCACCGTTTTCGCCAATGCGAATGATGTAATCAAACAAGGTGGCGCTGCCGGCTCCATTAAAGTTACAGCCCCCGCCACAGGTGTTTTGGCTCATGGTGTTGTCGCCAAACAGCTCTAGGTCGATTACGCTAGCGGTGTCGTCCGCTCTTGTCGCGCTAACGAAAGATATATCGCTTTGACTGAGTGACGTCCCCGAGAAATTAAATGCAAGCCCTAAGAAGTCTGCCGTTCCAACTGTTGTCGAAAGGCTAAAGCGCAAGTTGCCCGCTGAAATAGTGTCATCAACAACCATCGTCATTGACGGCGTCGTTTCAGCATTTGTGAAGGTCATCGTTGCGGCTGTTGCGGTTGTTGCCAGCCCCGAAGTTAAAACGGAGGCCACAACCAGTGCGCGAATTTTACCAAACATAATCTATTCATCCCCTATTTTCGAATCGTACTTAAATATTTGTCGTCGTGCAGAAATTGCCGAAATTGGCACTAAAAAATTAGCTATTTATAGACGCTATTATATGATTTGAACGGCCACGCCTCAAGCAACTCAAGGTTGCGAGGCGACAAAGGGTTAATAATTGGGGCTGTAATTACTCCATATTTTCCGTCCCAGTTGATGCTCTCATGCCCATCCAACTTTGGTGAATTTTCATCGCCAACGTCTGCAACTCCGACAACAGTACGGCTTGAAATTGCAAATGATTTTGGCTCGAACGGTGTGTCTCTGCGAGTGACGCCAGTATCAGGTTTGGCTTTGAAAAAGTCATGGCATCACAGTTGTCAAAGCTAGTCCGTTGCCCACAGCAGACATCGGTTGAGAAACATGTGTGCCTCACTTGGGGGGCGCGCCCTATTCTTGATAGCCAAGACACAGATCGAAAAAAGGGCGCCCGACTAAGGCGCCCTCTTCTAATCCTATGACCCTAAGATCAGTTCAGCAGGTTTGGCACGATCGTCACGATGCTTGGCACCAGTGCAAGGATCAGCAAGCCGCCGACCTGGATCAGCACGAATGGCAAGACACCGCGGTAGATGTGGCCAGTTGTGACCTCTTTCGGGGCGACCCCGCGCAGGTAGAACAAGGCGAACCCGAATGGTGGTGTCAGGAACGATGTCTGCAAGTTCACCGCGATCATGATTGTTACCCATTTCGGATCGAACGTGCCGCCGTAGATGACAGGTCCAACGATTGGGATAACGATGTAGATGATCTCAAGGAAGTCGAGAACGAAGCCCAGCACGAAGAGCACCAGCATAACGATCAAGAACACAGTCCATTCTTCGTCAAAGCTGCGCAGGAACTGCTGGATGTAATGTTCGCCACCGAACGAGATCACGACCAAGTTCAACAGTTGAGAGCCGATGAGGATGGTGAACACCATGCTCGTCACTTTTGCAGTTTCGCGCACAACTGGCGTCAGGATGCCGCCAAGCCACAACACTGTACAAGCATAAAGCAGACCGAACATCGCAAACAAGAACATCGAGAACGCGAAGAGGAAGGCGATATAGTCTTCAAATGCCACGTCCTCTTGGCCGATACGCATGTCAAAGTTCACCCCGACAATAAGCAACAGCGCAATCGCGCCTGTGGCCAGCAAGATGATCTTGCCCGACTTTTCATCATCCGCAAGCTTGCGATAGGCCGCCAACATGATCGCCCCTGCCGCACCAAGTGCAGCCGCAGGCGTCGGGTTGGTGATCCCACCAAGGATTGACCCCAGCACAGCCACGATCAAAACCAGCGGTGGGAAGACCACGCGCAGCAGATCGTTTTTGGCAAGGCGCCCCATGGCTGGAATCAATGTCCAGCACACCAGCAACAACGGCAGGATGATAATCAAAGTCGTCACCCCTGGCGTCGTCAGCGGATTAATCAGCCCGACATCAGCCAGCAAGATCAGCACGACTCCGACACCACCAATCAGAAGTGGTGTGGGATCAGCGCTAGGTGCAACCCCACGTGCAGTTGTCAGGATCAACGCGAGCAGCAGTGCCATAACAGCGATGCCCGTACCGATAACCGGCGCGTCATCGACCTTCTGGGCGATCAACGCAGAGCGTTCTTCTTCGCTTAGCGCACGGGCTTCTGCGACGCCACCAGCGTCGTCGATTGCCGCTTGCTCAGCCAATGCAGCGCTCCATGCTTCTTCGCCGTGCAGTTCAAGCATTGCCGCCGCACATTCATCCGATACGCCTGTCCGCAAGCTGGCCGTTTGACCTGCATCGGTAAAGCTATCGACGATCACAGACTGGCTGCCGACAACGCCGAGGTTCATCAAGAACACCAGAGCAATGATCAGACCACCAGGCACAGCAAGGAACCATGTCAGCCCTTCGTTGCGTGTGATGGGTTCACCCGTACCGCCACCTACATCAACAGCAGGTGCTTTGTGTGGGTTCAACATCGCAAACCCGAAAGCGTAAGCCGCATAAAGAAACGCTAGCAATATACCCGGCAACAGCGCCGCTTGGAACAACGTCCCAACCGAAACCACCGCAGGTTCACCAAGATAGGTCAAGGCATCAGAACACCCGACCAACTGCGCACGTTCTTCTTGGGCTGCCGAATAAAGGTCACCCGCCAACGTGCCCAGAAGCACGATAACAATAGATGGAGGAATGATCTGCCCCAAAGTCCCGGACGCAGCGATAACACCCGTCGCGAGTTCTTTTGAATAGCCGGCACGCAACATGGTTGGCAGGGACAAAAGGCCCATCGTCACAACCGTCGCGCCTACAATCCCTGTAGAGGCCGCCAAGAACGCCCCCACAACAACAACCGACACAGCCAGACCGCCCGGCAATGGACCGAACACCCGCGACATTGTTGTCAGCAGATCATCGGCGATTTTGGAGCGTTCCAAGGTAATGCCCATCAGGACGAACATCACAACCGCTAGCAGCGTTTCAATCGACTGCCCCGCAAGAACACGTTCGTTCATCCGGTTCACAACAAACGACAGGTTGCGGTCCAAGGCCGTTTCCCAACCACCCACAAAAACATTTTCTGCAATTCGCGGTAAATCAGGGAACCTGAAGGTCGATATCGCGTCCGCCCTCACCCCATCTGCAATCAGGGCTGCGTATTCAGCTGACCCTTTATCAATCGCTTGGTGGATCAGATAACCGCCTGAATCCAGCGCCGCGATAATAGCGAATGAAATAACCGCCGCGCCACCAATGGCAAACGCCACTGGAAAACCTGACAAAATCCCGCCGAATAGGCACAGGAATACGATGATAAGGCCAATTTCGACCCCGTCCAAACCAAAGAGCATTAGTGTGTCCCCTCAAATGCTTCTTGGCCTTCGCCAAGGCTATCACGGTCTAGGTGTTTACCTACGCTGCCTTCTCCTTCGACCAGTTCCAGATAGGAGCGGTAGAAGAACGCGACCGCTTGCAGCAAGACCAGCGCAGTGAAGGTCACAAGCAAGATTTTAAATAGGAAGTAGGCGTTAAACCCGTTCGGGCTGAAGCCGATTGTTTCGATGTTCCAACGCAGAGCCCGTGCCTTAGTGATCAGGCGATCAAGGCTGTCTGAGGCCGATGGGTTCGGCACCACCATATGCCGCCACAGGAAATACCAGCCATACATCCACGTCAGGACTGCGGCAGGCACCATAAAGATGATGGACCCGATCATATCGATCACACGTTTCGTACGGTGGCTGACAGCGGAATAGACCAAATCGACCCGCACGTGGCTGCCTTGAACGAACGTATAGGTCACACAAAGGCAGACAATCATAGCATTATAGAGCTTCAGGCTTTCGGCCCACCAGCTTACGTCGTGGGTGATCGCCATGCCGAACCCGATGGAAATCTCAGACACCGCGAACACGCGCTGCATGAAGATGATCACCACTTGGATCAGCACCATCAACAAACCCGACCACGCAAAGAAACGCCCGACCGTGTTGGCAAAACCCTCCAGCGCGCGCACACAACCCCACATAAACGGGCGGTATGAAAACGCAGCGATCGTCACCAGTAAGAAGATGCTGAATACTGCAAAGAACAACTCAACCGAACCGCCAAAGTAAATGAACCGCATCAGCGATTCCTTCACAGCCGCATCTGGCATATTGCCATTCACATAAGGCAACCATGCCAGCCATTCGGCGGGGTGCGTTACTGCGTAAGCAATGTTGTAAAATGCTTCAAGAATATTGGCGAAGAACCAAACAAGGCTGTTCCAAATTGCGCCCAATACTGTCGCTGCGGGTTCTATGGGGTCCGCTCCTTCAGGGACATTCCCCTGAAGCCGTTCAACCCAAACCGTAAATCCGTTTTCGTAGGATGCCCAGAAGCCCTCTTGCGCGGCGTCTTCTTCCATGTCCCTGCCCCCATTCGTGGTCTTGAATTATGCTCACCGATCCCAAACCAGTGAGGAGAAAGCCCCGCCGTTTCCGGCGGGGCCCCTTTTCTTATTGCCGGTCAAATAGACCAGCGCACGGGCTTAGCCGCCCATTACGCGGTCACGCTGTGTGCGGTACGCACCTTCGGATTTGGAAATCCAGGAAGAAGACGCAGCCATGGAAGCGTTGTAGGACGCGCGAACACGGTCATACAGTTCATCACCAGCGTACTGGTCCATAGTTTCAGAAGCAGCAACGCCCATCGCATCCCAAACAGAGTCAGGGAATTCCAGAACCTTAACACCACCGGCTTGCAGACGCTCAAGCGCCGCACCGTTGTTGTTCATGAACTGAGCAAGGTTCCACTGGTGTGCTTCGCCAGATGCGATCTCGACGATCTTCTGGTGCGCTGGGGACAGCTCGTTGAACACGTCAAGGTTTGTCGCCAAGGACAGGCCTGCGCCCGGCTCGTGCATACCCGCTGTGTAGTAGAACTTGGTGATTTCTTGGAAACCAGCCTTTTCATCAGCCCATGGGCCGATCCACTCGGTGCCGTCGATGGCGCCGGATGCGAGGGCTTGGTACACTTCAGCACCTGGAAGGTTCTGGATGGAAGCACCCATGTTACCAAGAGCTTGACCACCGAGGCCAGGCATACGGAACTTCAGACCTTGGAAGTCTTCTGGGCCTGTGATCTCGCTCGAGAACCAACCACCAGCCTGTGGGCCAGTGTTACCTGCGAGGAAGGATTTCAGACCAAAGATTTCACCCAGCTCGGAGTGCAGATCGTGGCCTTCACCGTTGTAGTACCAGTTCATCAGTTCCTGTGGGGACATGCCGAATGGTACGGATGTGAAGAATGCATATGCAGGGTGCTGACCTACGAAGTAATAGTCAGCGCCGTGGTACATGTCTGCTTGCCCGGATGTAACCGCGTCAAACACTTCGAATGCGCCAACAAGTTCGCCAGCAGCTTTCAGGTCGATGGTCAAAGTGCCATCAGACATTGCTGTGATCGTGTCAGCTGCGCGTTGCGCTGCATCGTGAACACCCGCAAGGCCACGGCCCCACGTTGTTACCATTGTCAGTGTGCGGTTGCCTTGAGCGTACGCAGGTGCAGCAAGAGTTGTCGCTGCGGCGGCTGTGCCACCAAGTGCGGAATTCTTTAGAAAAGAACGACGATCCATATGTTATTTCCTCCCATGGAATTAGGCGCCTTCCCTCTCCCAAGGGTCGGCAGATCGTTTCAAGTCCTCGAACGTTACTCTTTCATTTTGATATGCGAAATACCCACTGACCCGTAGAACGGCTGAAATTGTAAGCAAATCTGACCAGTTACGGCCATTTGGTTGCGCTAACAGGCCCATTAGAGGGGCCATACGTGCCAACCAGCCCTACCAAGTGCCGCCAAAGCAAGTTAACGATTCGCGCCATGCGATCCCTGTTTTCAAACCTGCGCCAACGCCTCTCGCCCAACTACGGCCAAAAGCTGTTCTTGCTGGCGACCGTGCCGTTGTTGCTTTGTGTGACCATCATCACATTGATCGTGGCAGGCCAATCGCGCCAGTTGGCGGAACGCGAAATCCGCGCGCTCGAAACCCAATTGATCGACGCAAAACGCGCAGAGCTTCGCAACTATATGTCACTGGCACGGACCGCTTTTGTGAACATATACGGGCGCGCCGCCCCTGATGACGAACAAGCCAAGCTTGAAGTCACCCGCATCTTGTCCGCGATGATCTATGGACAGGACGGATATTTCTTCGTGTTCGACTACGACGGCAACAACCTTGTGGCACCACGCCAAACAGACCTGATCGGTGAAAACTGGTCAGGGCTTCAGGATCGAAACGGGGTGATGATTACCGATGAAATAGTTCGCCTTGCACGTTCGGGGGGCGGCTACCATGAAATCGACTGGCTCAAGCCCTCCACCGGCGAAGCAGCCCCGATGATTGTTATCGTCAGCGGCTTGCAAGATTGGCGGTGGGCCATCGGCACAGGGATTTTCATCGACGATGTTCTAGAAACTGTTGCTGCCGCACGTGCAGACGTTGAGGCCCGCATCCAACAGACCACCTTTTACATTCTGCTGGTGACGATTGCCGCGCTGATCATCGTCTTTGGATCAGGGATGATGTTCAACATTCGTGAACGCCGCCTAGCGGATGCGAAACTCAAACAGCTGACCGAGCGCATTATCGATACCCAAGAAGAAGAACGCAGCCGCGTGGCCCGTGAACTTCACGACGGGATCAGCCAGATCCTTGTGTCCGTGCGCTATGCTCTTGAACTGGCCCGCCGTCGTTTGACAAAAGGCGATGATCGCGCGGGCGAAAGCCTTGATAAAGGGATCGATAGCCTTGGGGGCGCGATCCAAGAGGTGCGCCGCATCTCACGGGACTTGCGCCCTGGTGTGCTCGATGACCTCGGGCTTGGCCCAGCGCTTCAGTCGCTAACCAGTGAATTCAGCACGCGAACTGGGATAACCGTTGATTTTGAAACAGTCGTGTTTCGCGGCCGCTTGGACGAAGAAGGTCGCATTGCACTTTACCGTGTTGCACAAGAAGCCCTGACCAATATCGAGCGCCACGCCGGTGCCAGCGAAGTCGCCCTCACCCTGACCGGAAGCCGCAAAGGGGCCGTAATGCGCATTTCTGACAATGGTCGCGGCATACCACAAGGGCGCAGCAACAATCCGGGACTGGGCCTACGCAATATGGCTGAACGCATGGAACAGCTGGACGGCTCCTTGGAAATCACATCTTCGCGCACTGGGACCACGATCCTTGCTATGATACCACTTAGCCACATGTTGCGCCCCACCACAGCAACCACGACAGACACAGGACAGACACCGACATGACCGCGCTTTCATCGCCCGACCTTACCACCCCGACCCGCGTTGTGATCGTTGATGATCACCCCATGGTCGCTGAGGGCATTCAAGCCATTCTTGAAACCTACGATGATCTGGAGATCGTTGGCGTGCTCAGCAACGGTCAAGACGCAATCGACCAGGTACAGGACCTGTCGCCCGACGTGATGTTGCTTGACCTGAACATGCCCGGTGTAAGTGGTCTTTCCGCGATTGAGATCATCCTTGAACGTAGACCCCAGACACACATCCTTATTCTGTCTATGCACGATAGCCCTGAATACATTTCCACCGCATTGAACCACGGCGCAAAGGGCTACGTCCTAAAAGACGTACCGACGGAAGAAATCAAGACTGCGATCGATACCGTTCTAGGCGGCGGCGAGTACCTGTGCACTGGCGCGCGCGGCTCACTCAAACCACGCACGACCGATGGCCGCGAACCACTGACATCCCGCGAGCAAGAAATCCTGCTCGAACTGGCGCAGGGCAAGTCCAACAAAGACGTCGCCGAGGGGCTCCATATCTCCGTGCGCACGGTGGAAACCCACCGCAAGAATATCAAACGCAAACTGGGCATCAGCAGCACCGCAGGACTGACCCGCTACGCAATGGAACATGGCGTTCTGCAAGGCACTGGTCGTTTGGGTTAATGAATTAGTAAAGAATGTTCTCGTCTGTAAGGTCCGACAGCAATACGTTTTCCAGTGTTAGTTCTGACGCACCATGCGAGAAGTTTTCATAGGAGATTACGACGTCTCTACCGACTTGTGAAAAGCTTGGTGTATAAGATTCTGCACCGTTCACAGACAGGTAGACCGTTTCGAGGTCAGCCTCAAAATCCTTAAGAACGTCAGTACCGCCACTGAAGTAAAACTCATCCACGCCTTCGCCACCAGAGAGCACATCATCCCCACTCGCAGCATATAGAAGATCCTTGCCGCTGCCGCCGTAAATGAAGTCATTCCCAGCTTGTCCCTCTAAGGTATCGTCGCCCGAGCCCCCCTTCAGAGTATCATTTCCGGCGCCCCCATAGAATTTGTCGTTTCCAGAAGCGCCTTGAAGCAAATCGTTGCCTTTGCCCCCGATCATAATATCGCTACCTGCGTTGCCACGTATCACGTCGTTCCCGTCTCCGCCTGATATATAGTCCGAGCCCTGACCACCGCGCAGATCGTCGTCGCCTGTGCCGCCCCAAATTCGATCGTTGGCATTTCCGCCGAAAATCAGATCGTCGTCAGCGCCGCCAAATATTTCATCGCTATTGTCCCCGCCGTGGATGTAGTCATCACCATTGCCGCCCTCGATAACGTCAACACCAATGTTACCGAAAATGCTGTCATCGCCGTCCCCGCCATCCAACAAGTCCGCGCCGTTACCGCCATAAATTAAATCGTCGCCAGCGCCACCGTCGATGGTGTCCTTGCTGCCATTGCCGCGCATCACATCGTCAAGGTCAGTTCCAATCAGATCATCGCGCCCCCCGTCCCCGAAAATCGCCAGACCAGCATCGGGGTTAACCACGGTATAGCCCTCTACTTCGTTTGTGTTGAAGCTTGGATAGCTCCCTCCAGACGACGGCAACACTGTCACTTGAAAAACACCGCCTCGATAGAACTCGTACTCGACCGCCGGGCCCTGTGGAGTCAGCGCGACATTCAACAGAGACCCATCGGCGACACCGGGGCCAGCGCCCACGATGAGGACTTCATCATCTATAATGATCGCGCGATATAAACGGTGAACGCCCGTTTCTGAATTTGGGTACCCAGTCGGATCAACGAAGAACAAAACCAGTTCCCCGCTTGGTGCTGTCACAATGGCAGTCTGCACCATTGTTCCCAGCGCAGTACGTTCAGCAATATAGGTGTCAAAAGGCGTCATAATGCCCCCCAAGGCAGATACAAAAAACAGAATTAAGATGTGCAGGAACCAGTCAGATGCACAACCTAGAAGTGGTGTGGGACGTCAAAATATCTTTAATTTCCAACAATGGACGACTTCACACTCCATTGCGTCCCAATTCGAAACAATCCAATTCCTGAACCGGTCCAGTAAAACGCCAAACCTCCCCTATCAGCGTCAATGCCCAAACGGCTGTGATGTTTCCAATATATCGCGCCAGCCCCCTCCCATTTTTGTCAGTACAATTTCGTTTTCTGGCCCTACTTGAGATCAGTCGCTTTAACAAAATTACAAAAACCCACCCTCAAACGACATTTTTGCGATTCCGACTGTTGACGCCCCTGCGCCACAACGGCATAAACCGATCAACGCAAAAGGAGACTCGAATGCCTTGCATTCTTCTAGTGGTGATTGAGACGCGCATGGGCCTGTAAAGGTAGACCATATTGGTTCCCATGCGCCTCCGAAACTTCGGGGGCTTTTTTATGCGACATGATAACGAACGACGCTGAAACAAGGATACAAAGACAATGTCAGCTAAGACGATGACCGGTGCGAAAATGTTGGTTCAAGCTTTGATTGATCAGGGCGTGGACACAGTCTTTGGCTATCCCGGCGGCGCTGTCCTTCCGATCTATGACGAGATTTTCCAGCAAAATTCGATCAAACACATTCTGGTTCGCCATGAACAAGGTGCGGTTCACGCCGCCGAAGGCTATGCACGTTCAACCGGAAAACCGGGCGTTGCTTTGGTAACGTCTGGCCCCGGTGCCACGAACGCGGTTACCGGCCTAACGGATGCCCTGCTCGACTCCATTCCAATCGTCGTTCTGACGGGTCAGGTTCCGACGTTCATGATCGGGTCCGATGCATTTCAGGAAGCCGACACCGTTGGCATCACCCGCCCCTGCACCAAGCATAACTGGCTGGTGAAGGAAACTGACGCTTTGGCTGGAACAATTCATGAAGCGTTCCATGTTGCCACGAGCGGCCGTCCCGGCCCTGTGCTGATCGACATCCCGAAAGATGTTCAGTTCGCATCTGGCACGTATTCCAAACCGGCACCGAAACAGTCCCACTACCAACCACAGGTTAAGGGCGACATCGAAGGTATCACCGATCTGGTTGCCGCTTTGGAAAAAGCCAAGAAGCCGCTGTTCTACACAGGTGGTGGCGTCATCAACTCTGGTCCGGCGGCGTCACAGCTGTTGCGCGAGCTGGTTGGCGCAACGGGCTTCCCGATTACATCTACACTAATGGGTCTGGGCGCTTATCCTGCATCTGGCGACAACTGGCTGGGTATGCTGGGTATGCACGGTCTATACGAAGCCAACATGGCGATGCATGACTGTGATCTGATGATCAACATCGGCGCACGTTTTGATGACCGTATTACCGGCGTGATCGACAAATTCAGCCCGAATTCGATCAAAGCCCATATCGATATTGATCCAAGTTCGATCAACAAAGTGATCCGCACCGACATTCCCGTGATCGGCGACGTCGCCCATGTTCTTGAAGACATCCTGAAAGTCTGGAAATCCCGCGGTCGTAAGACCAACGCAGAAAGCGTCGCAAAGTGGTGGGAACAGATTAAGACTTGGCAGAAAATCAATTGCTTGGCCTACACGCAAGAAAAAGAGACCATTAAACCTCAGCACGCGTTGGCGCGTCTTGAAGCCCTGACAAAGGACCGCAAGGATCGCTACATCACCACCGAAGTTGGCCAGCACCAGATGTGGGCTGCGCAATACTTGGGCTTTGAAGAACCGAACCATTGGATGACGTCTGGTGGTCTGGGAACGATGGGCTACGGCCATCCAGCGTCTATCGGTGTGCAGATGGCGCACCCTGATGCGCTGGTTATCAACATTGCCGGTGAAGCAAGCTGGCTGATGAACATGCAGGAAATGGGTACAGCCGTTCAGTACCGCCTGCCCGTCAAACAGTTTATCCTGAACAACGAACGATTGGGCATGGTGCGCCAGTGGCAGGAATTGCTGCACGGTGAGCGCTATAGCTCAAGCTGGTCCGAAAGCCTGCCTGACTTTGTAAAGCTGGCAGAAGCCTTTGGTGCCAAGGGTATCCTGTGTTCCGATCCCGCCGATCTGGACGATGCAATCATGGAAATGCTGAACCACGACGGCCCCGTCTTGTTTGACTGCCTCGTTGAGAAACACGAAAACTGCTTCCCGATGATCCCATCGGGCAAAGCCCACAACGATATGCTGCTGGGCGATGCGGAAACCCAAGGCGTGATCGACGCTAAGGGTTCGGTGTTGGTATGATCTCATGGGGCTGATTTCAGTGTCTCATTTGGACGTCCCTCTAAGTTGGAACATCTCGATGATGGGCCAGCTCAGAACCTTCGCGAAACCAACTCAATGCGAATCGGACCCACTGTGGCAGGATGTCTTTCTTCCTTACGAGATCGGGCTTCGCGCAATTCACGCTGACACAATGTCTTTGGACACATTGGCTAGCTTCTTAGCCCTGCTTGAAAACTTCAAAGACTCGGCAGAGCTTTCACAAAGCGAACGCAAACACGTAGCTCAGGTCATCATTGAACTCAAAACTGAACTGAATGGGAGGACATCATGAAAGTTCAAATGCCATTGTCGCTTCTCGCATTCCTTACCCTCTCAGCCTGTTCCGGCGAGATCGTCGCAAGCGCCATGCCCGGTGAGGCCATCACTGTAAACGGCAACGCCTTTACGGTCAGCCAGACCGACCGCGGCGTGACTGTGCAGAACTTCGAAACCGGCCGCACCAATCCGGCCGTATTGATCGTCAACGCAGGTCTTGCAGCAGAACGTGTCACCGGTTGCACCGTCGAAGACATCGTCAAAGACGGTATCACAAACACCTATTATGCCTCTATGGCATGCCCCGAATAAGGATCTCACCATGTCCCCTCTAAACCTCAAAAAAGGTTCCACCTCTCATTCGGCATACAACCTGCGCCCGAACTTTTCAGACGTAGAAGAACGTCACACGCTGGCCGTTCTGGTCGAAAACGAACCAGGTGTTCTGGCCCGCGTCATCGGTTTGTTTTCCGGTCGTGGCTACAACATCGAAAGCCTGACTGTCGCAGAAGTCGACCACACAGGACATTTGTCCCGCATCACGGTCGTAACCACAGGTACCCCGCAGACGATCAACCAGATCACTGCGCAATTGGGCCGCATCATTTCCGTTCGTGAAGTTCATGATTTGACTGTCGAAGGCAAAGCGGTCGAGCGCGAACTGGCCCTGTTCAAGGTCCAAGGCAAAGGCGATGACCGCGTCGAAGCCCTACGTCTGGCCGATGTATTCCGTGCAAATGTCGTGGATTCCACGCTGGACAGCTTTGTGTTTGAAATCACAGGCGACGTGGGCAAGATCGATGCCTTCGCCGAGCTGATGCGCCCGATTGGGCTGGTCGAAATGGCCCGTACCGGCGTTGCCGCCCTGTCGCGCGGCGGCAAATAAAGGCACCTTCCCCGATAACAACACTGTTGGCGGCCCCCGCCAGCAGCTGGTTTTCGAATCTCCCCCAATTAAAAAAGCCCCCCGACCACACAGGGCCGAGGAGCAAGTGCACATCACGTTTGGGGGACGTGACCTGCCGCATCATGACAAAATAGCCTGATGCAAAGGGATAAGGGAGGGTGAGTTGTAAGCTGTGCCCTATTCCATCACGGGCAGCAGACCCGCGCCCTGAGCAGCTTCCACTTCGGCCATATCCAAGAGGCCATCGCCTGTTGTATCGAGCTCGGTAAAGGACTCTGCGGTGACGTCGGGATAAATCGTGCTCACTTCGGGGAAGCTGTAAAAGCCGTCGCCGTTCACGTCGATGTTGGGATCAACATCCTGTGCGAAGGCAGATGTGCCTACAATGGTGACAAGTGCAATTACAGAACTCGATTTGGTCAGTTTTA
This sequence comes from Octadecabacter algicola, assembly GCF_021532625.1. Lineage (GTDB taxonomy): Bacteria > Pseudomonadota > Alphaproteobacteria > Rhodobacterales > Rhodobacteraceae > Octadecabacter > Octadecabacter algicola. Next base: position 230,781 of record NZ_JAKGAR010000001.1, on the reverse strand, counting down.
GCATTTGGTGTCTCCTTTGGACATGTTGGAACACATAAGGTCGTGTCCCGTGCCATCGGTGTAATCAGGCCCTCAGTGTGATGCGATCTCAGCGGTTGGTGTGAGCCCATTTGTGCGAACCCGCGCGTGTTTTCCTGTTTCGCTTCGGCGGTCCAACGCCGCATTGCAGCACTGCGCATCTCCTAGCCGATGTCGCAGGTGTGTTCTGGCAATTCGTCGCCCAGATGCCCCTTATGTGTCGCGGTGAGAAACGTGAATGTCGCCAAATCACACGACTCTCCAAGAAATAGCGCTCACACTAATCTCATCAGGAAAGGACATGTCATGGCCAAGGATCACGCCACAGACGATTTAAACGCAGTGCGCCGCAACGTGGACACCGCAAACGGTCTTCCCAATGAACACTACACAGATCCGGCCACCTTTGACGCCGAAGCCAAAGCGGTTCTGCATAGCTCATGGGCGGGGCTGGCTGTCGGCGCGGATGTGCCCGAGAACGGTGACGCCAAACCGATGGAGTTTTTGGGTATTCCGCTGTTGTTGTTGCGTGACAAGGACGGCGATGTTCGTGTGTTCCAAAACATCTGTCGCCATCGTGGCATGATCCTTGTTGATGCCGCGCGCAAAATCGAAGGCGCTATTCGCTGCCCCTATCATTCATGGTGTTATTCAACCAAAGGCGCGCTCGTGTCGACGCCCCATGTGGGGGGGGCCGGACATAATACCCACGACGCCATCGTCAAAGAAGACCTCGGGTTGATCGAAGTGCGCAGTCACATCTGGCGGGACGTTGTTTTTATCAATCTGGACGGCCAAGCCGAACCTTTTGAGGTGGTGAACGCCGACCTGATTGCCCGATGGCACGAAAACACGGCACCCTTATATCACGGCGGAGATGACAGCGCCTTTGCTTTGGACGTTCAGTGCAACTGGAAACTGGCTGTCGAGAATTTCGCCGAAAGCTATCACCTGCCGTGGATCCACCCCGGTTTAAACAGCTACTCGCGGCTGGAAGATCACTACAATATCGAAAAGCCGATTGCCAACACATCAAGCGGTGCGTTTAGCGGTCAGGGAACGCTCGTCTATCGCCAGCTAACGGCGGAAGATGGCACGACCTTCCCTGACTTTGAGGGCCTGAGCGACAAATGGAATGAAGGCGCGGAATACATCTGCCTTTATCCCAACGTGCTTTTGGCAGCGCAGCGCGAACATGCCTATGCGATCATTCTGGAACCGATCGCGCGGGATCGCACAATTGAGCACGTGCACCTTTACTACGCATCTCCTCAAACGGATGACGACCTAAGGATGCGCAACACCGCGCAGTGGAAAGAGATTTTCGAAGAAGACATCAGCGTGGTCGAAGGAATGCAACGCGGCCGCGCAGCCCCTGGGTTTGATGGTGGACGATTTTCTCCAGCAATGGACGGCCCAACCCATTGTTTTCATGATTGGGTCGCCGCGAAAATGGGCGCGACTGCTGACGGATGAGCAAACTGGACGCCCAGCTTCTGGCGGCGCACGCGCAAGATGACAAAGCTGCGCTGGTTTCGTTATACGAACAAGCCGCCGATGAAGCGGTCAGTCTTGATGGTGCGTGTTTCTACCTGACCCACGCCTACGTCTTTGCGCTTGAGCTGGGCCATAAGGATGCTCCCCACCTTCACGCCCGTCTTGCAATGCACGGTCGTGTCTAGATTTTAGGCGTTTGGGAGCCAGCGCCCGTCGTGCGGGCTCCCCCGAAGTGTATTTGGAACAATGACAGGGGATGGCGGGTTTTCCTTTTGGCAATCGCCGCTTAGGTATGGGTCACAACAATGGATCAGGACCAAATATGCCCCGTAATATCATAATCGACACGGACCCCGGCCAAGACGATGCGGTCGCGATCCTGCTGGCGTTTGCCTCACCGGAAGTGAACGTGTTGGGTATTACGGCAGTTGCAGGCAATGTCCCGTTGCCCTTGACCCAAAAGAACGCGCGTATTGTTTGTGAACTTGCGGGCAAACCTGAAACACTGGTCTTTGCGGGTTGTGATGCACCCATGGGCCGTAAGCTGGTCACCGCAGAACATGTGCACGGAAAAACCGGCCTTGATGGGCCGCAACTAAATGATCCTGTTATGCCGCTTCAGGACCAGCACGCCGTGGATTGGATCATCGAGACGTTGCGCGCGGCGCCTGCCAATTCGGTGACGCTCTGCCCACTTGGGCCGTTGACGAATATCGCGACAGCGTTGCAACGGGCCCCAGACATTATAAATGCGATTGAGGAAATCGTCCTTATGGGCGGTGGTTATTTCGAAGGTGGTAACATCACCCCTGCCGCAGAGTTCAATATTTATGTCGATCCACAGGCGGCGGATATTGTGTTCCGCGCGGGCGTTCCGCTAACAGTCATGCCTTTGGATGTGACCCACAAAGCGCTGACCACGGCCGATCACATCGCAGGCTTTCGATCAATGGGTACTCATGTTGGCGATATGGTCGCGGCGTGGACGGATTTCTTTGAACGGTTCGACAAAGAAAAATATGGCTCTGAGGGCGCACCGCTGCATGACCCGACGGTCATCGCCTACCTTATCAAACCAGACCTGTTCACCGGCCGACATATCAATGTCGAAATCGAAACAACGTCTGAGCTGACAATGGGCGCCACAGTTGCCGACTGGTGGCGTGTCAGCGACCGCGCCCCGAATTGCACCTTTATGGGAGATCTGGACGCGGACGGCTTTTTTGATCTTCTAACGGAACGCTTGGCGCGGTTGGGTTAACCCATCCGTTCCGACGCGAAAGACCCCGGGGATGCGGGGAACACGACCGTTTTGCTGCCGTTTATAAACACGCGGCGGTGAATGTGGGCGTGAATGGCGCGCGCCAGTACCGAACTTTCAACATCGCGGCCCAGTGACACGTAATCATTTGGCGATTGTGCATGGGTCACGCGCACAATGTCTTGTTCGATGATTGGGCCCTCGTCCAAGTCAGCCGTCACATAGTGTGATGTCGCACCAATCAGTTTCACGCCGCGCTCGTACGCCTGTTTGTATGGGTTCGCACCCTTGAAGCTTGGCAAGAATGAGTGGTGGATGTTGATAATTTTACCGGACATTTTCTGGCACATGTCATCTGACAGGATTTGCATGTAGCGGGCCAGAACGATCAGGTCGGCCTCGGTGTCTTCAACCACAGACATAATCCGTGCTTCAGCCTCCGGCTTGTTTTCTTTCGTGACTTTGATGCAGTGGAACGGGATGTCGTTGTTTACGACGACCTTTTGGTAATCCATGTGGTTCGAAATCACAGCAACGATATCAATCGGCAACGCGCCGATGCGCCAGCGATACAACAGATCGTTCAGGCAGTGACCAAAGCGTGAAACCATGATGATCACTTTCATCTTCACGGCTTCGTCGTGGAATTCATAAGTCATATCAAACGGCGTCGCGGTGCTTGCAAAATCCGCTGCCATCTTGGCCAGATCAGCACCCTCGCCCGTTTCAAAACTAACGCGCATAAAGAAGTTGCCAGTCTCTTGGTCATCATACTGCGCTGAGTCCGTAATATTGCAGCCCTGATCGGCAAGGTAATTGGCGATAGCAGCAACAATTCCACGGGTGGATTGGCAAGTGACAGTAAGGGCGTAGGTGCTCATGAACGTATCCAGTCGAAGAAAGAGGAATAGTGTCTATAAGGGCTTGTTTCCGACGTCTTTGACCGCGTCAAGGGAGATTGGCGCAGCCATGCCCTGGAATCCTTTTAGATGGCTCAATTTCGCAATGCGGTGGCGCAAAAATAAGCGCCGCTTGGCCTAGGCAAACGGCGTGTGGCCCTACCCATTTGCCCCGTGAGGCACTAGATACGTTTCGAACAGACAAAGGCGCCGATATGACCACCGCGATCCACCTTGCTGCGCCCGATGATGCGCCCCGCCTTCTCAAGCTGATCGGGGACTTTCACTCCGAGGTCGGGATTGACCGAACGGATGAACAACGCGAAGCGGCATTAATGCCGCTGCTACAGGGGTCACCCTTGGGTGCTGCGTGGCTGTTTGGCCTCGCCAAAGCACCCACGGGCTACATCATTATCACGTTTGGCTGGTCCATGGAGATGGGCGGCATGGATGCCTTTGTGGATGAGCTTTACATCCGGCCCAACGTGCGAAAACGCGGGATCGCCTCCGAGGTTCTGTCCGAAATCGCCAAAAGCCTAAGCGACGTCGGTGTAACGGCGCTTCACCTTGAAGTAGATCGCGATGACGAAGCCACTCAGCGGCTGTATAGCCGCGCCCATTTCAAAATGCGCGATCGCTATTCCCTGATGACCCGCGTCCTCTGATCAAAGGTGCTAACATGTCCCTGACCCTGCCGTTTGACACCACATACCTGACATTGCCGGACCGGTTTTATTCCAAGCACGCCGCAACACCTGTCAGCGCGCCATCTCTTATTGTGTTCAACCATGACCTCGCTGCTGAGTTAGGAATTGATACGTCCGATATGAGCGACGAAGACGCCGCCGATATCTTTTCGGGTAACGAAGCCCTTGCGGGATCGACCCCGTTTGCGCAGGTCTATGCAGGCCATCAATTCGGCGGCTTCTCACCGCAACTCGGGGACGGTCGCGCGCTGCATCTAGGCGAAATCGATAGCCCGTTGGGGCGCGTTGATATCCAGCTAAAGGGATCAGGCCCGACACCTTATTCGCGTAACGGTGACGGACGCGCATGGGTTGGCCCAGTGCTGCGCGAATACTTGATGAGCTGTGCTATGCAGGCCCTCGATATACCGACCACAAAAGCACTCGCAGCGGTGCTGACGGGCGATCCCGTCTTGCGCGAACAAGGTCCGCTGCCTGGGGCTGTTTTGACCCGCGTTGCGTCCTCTCACATCCGTGTTGGGACATTCCAGTATTTCGCCGCACGCAGTGATGTGGACGGGTTGCGTGACCTGATGACCTACACGATCCAGCGCCACTACCCCACAGCGACTGGCCCGACCGACCTGATCAAACAGGTCATGCAGCGTCAGATAGAACTGGTCGCCAAATGGATGTCTGTCGGCTTTATCCACGGGGTGATGAACACGGACAACGTTTCGGTTGCAGGGGAAACCATCGACTATGGGCCCTGTGCCTTTATGGACAACTACCACCCCGATACGGTGTTCAGTTCCATCGACCGTCGCGGGCGGTATGCCTATAGCAACCAAGGCCCCCTAACCCATTGGAACCTTGCGCAGTTTGCGACGTCTTTGGTGGCCCTTATGCCAGATACCGATTTGGCGATTGAAGAATTCACAGCCCTTTTGAACACATTCCCCGATTTGTTTGAGGCTGAATGGGCCAAGGTTTTCGCACCCAAACTGGGGCTAGCGCCCAGTGACGAAACAACGGCGCTGGTGAAAGAGCTGCTGTCCCTTATGTCTGAGGCGAACGCGGACTTTACCAATACATTTAACGTGCTGGATCAAACGGAAAAGACATTCCCCGACTGGTACGCCAAATGGCGCGCGGCAGGACCGAATGATGATGTGTGGAAAGCCACCAACCCACAGGTGATCCCACGCACCCACAAGATCGAACAGGCCATCACGGCAGCCACGGCGGGTGATTTTGCGCCGTTCCACACGATGCTCGCCGCGCTCAAATCGCCTTTCACGCCGAACGCCGACTTTGCGACCCCGCCCGAGGAAGACGAAAAAGTTCGTCAGACCTTCTGCGGCACCTGAGTATTCGGGCGGGATTACTCGCCCAACTTCCAGTCGCCGTCGGGCCAAAATGCGTGAAAGGCAAAGGCGAACATCACGTCATGGGCCAGATCATTGCCCGCAGTGTCGCGCACCCGCACAGTCCCGACATCGCGCCCGTCCCCGATTGTTTGGGAATCCAGCGCCGACGCTTGACCAGCGGTCCAGCTGAGCACAACGCCACCCTCTTTGATCTCTCCCACTTGCGCGATACGTGTCATTGGCCATGCGGCATCGCCAACGCGTACAACGCGGGCAAGGGCCGGAATGTCATGGGGCGGCAATTCACCAGAAAATAGAAACGGCCGATGTGAACTGTCATACTGCACATAAGGATTGGCCCCGTAATTGCGCCGCTGGTTCGGTTCATCCATCACAAGGCCGTCACGGTTTCTCTCTTTGAACTCTCCCCAGCTTTCCATCCAAGACGGCAGAGTTTGAAGTTCTGTGCCAGTTAGATCACCAACGATGGCCTCACCGATGGCTTGCTGCCACCAGCTTTCGGTTTCGCGGTCAAACATGATCATATCCGAGTTGCGCAACTTGCCCGACACGCCAAACGTTAACACCTGCCCATTCACACGCCGATCAAACGTAATGCCAGAATTACACAGTGGGCAGAACGTGACCGCGATCGGCAAACCGCGCACATCATCGTTCACGATTTCATGCCACATCAAATATCGGATCGGGTATGCGCGAGGTGTTTCGCCCTGCAATTCCAATGTGATTACTGGTTCGCGATCCATCAGGCGATCCTCATCAAAGACATCAACGAAGGACGGATCATCCAGCGCCGGAATACCGTCACGCGGCGGCCCTCCCGACAGGATTTCAACCCAACTCTCAACGCTGGTGACGTCAAAGTTGGTATTGGGCCATTCATGGCGCCAGAATTCAGGGCTAGCCGAGGCAAGATTGGCAATCAACGTAAAGATAAACGCGAGACGGAACATGGCGGCTTTCCTTATTAGGGTGCCCCCAAAGTAAAAGGGGCCACGCATCGCTGCATAGCCCCTCTACAAGAATGTGATGCTGCGGTTACTCGGTAACGCGCACAGCAACCATGTGATCAGGTTCGCCGATCACAGCGCCGTTGGACCCGCGGCCCAACTTGATCTGATCAACAACGTCCATGCCAGACGTCACTTCGCCAACAATCGTGTATTGACCGTCAAGGAACGCGCCGTCTTCGAACATGATGAAGAACTGGCTGTTCGCGCTGTTTGGGTTCTGGGACCGCGCCATGCCGACCATGCCACGGGTGAACGATTTTTCTGTCGTTGCCTCAAGGGCGATATCGTCAAGGTCAGACCCGCCTGTGCCAGCCCGTTGCATGTTGAAATCATCAGCGGTGCTGTCGCCAAACTGAACATCGCCCGTTTGCGCCATGAAGCCTTCGATCACGCGGTGAAACACCACGCCGTCGTATTGGCCATCAGCCGCCAGCGCGGTGATTTGCGTAGCATGCAGCGGTGCAATGTCTTCGAACAGATCGATAACGATCGTGCCATTGGCGTCGCCAGCGACATCAATCTCGATCCCGCCCGCATGGGCCGCGCCAGCTGCCAGCAAGGATGCAATGACTGCGCCCTTAAACATCTGCGGCAACTTTCACAGAGATCATGCGGTCAGGATACATTGGTGGTTCCCCCTTAACGATCGCGTCGACGTGTTCCATGCCGGAAGAAACCATGCCGTAAACAGTGTATTGGCCGTTCAAGAAGTCATTGTCTTTGAAGTTAATGAAGAACTGGCTGTTTGCAGAATTCGGGTTCGCAGAACGCGCAGCGCCAAGGGATCCACGGGCATGTGGGATCTTAGAGAATTCAGCTGGAAGATCAGGCTTGTCGGAACCGCCTGTACCAGCACGACCGATGTTAAAGTCGTTTTCCATGTTGCCGTGCTCAACGTCGCCCGTCTGCGCCATGAAGCCGTCGATCACACGGTGGAATGCAACGTTGTCGTATGCACCTTCGCGCACGAGCTCTTTCATGCGTTCAACGTGCTTTGGCGCGACGTCTGGCAACAGATCAATCTGTACGGTTCCGCCTGCCAGTTCCATCAGGATCGTGTTTTCTGGGTCTTTGATATCAGCCATCTGTCGGCTCCTTAACGAATTGCGTTGCGCAGTTACCTAGTGCGCCTGCGCGAGGATTCCAAGACACGGTTGACCCCTCGCCGCTGATTGCGCATGAACAAGCCAACAAAGCTAGGAGAGCATCATGGGCTGGAACACACTCGACGACATGGATTTGGCAGGCAAAGTTGTGCTGACGCGGGTGGACATCAACGTCCCCGTTGAAGACGGCAAAGTCACGGATGCAACCCGCATTGAGCGGATCAAACCGACAATCGACACCATTCTAGCCGCAGGCGGAAAAGCAGTCATGCTCGCCCATTTTGGTCGCCCGAAAGGTCAATATGTTCCTGAGATGTCTTTGCGCGTAACAGTGCCAACCTTGGAAAAGGTTTTGGGACGTCCTGTGACCTTTATCGAAAAGCCAGATCGCGCTGCCATTGACGCAGCCCCTTCGGATGCTGTGATCCTAATTGAAAACACACGGTTTACGTCGATGGAAACCGACAATGATCCAAAAATGGCCGGTTTCCTGGCCTCATTGGGCGATATCTACTGCAACGACGCGTTTTCAGCCGCCCACCGCGCCCATGCCTCAACCGAAGGCGTCGCTAAGTTGCTGCCAAACTGCGCAGGCCGCTTGATGGCGGAAGAACTTGGCGCGTTGGAAAAAGCGCTCGGAACACCGGAACGCCCCGTCGTGGCAGTGGTTGGCGGGGCCAAAGTCTCTACCAAGCTCGATCTGCTCGGAAATCTGATTTCAAAAGTCGACGCCATCATCATCGGCGGCGGCATGGCCAATACATTCTTGGCCGCGCAAGGTGTCGATGTCGGCAAGTCCCTGTGCGAACACGACCTCGCGGACACGGCCCGCGATATCATGGCCAAGGCCGAGGCCGCTGGCTGTCAGATTGTCCTGCCGGTCGACATTGTCGTGGCTGCAGAATTCAAAGCGAATGCCGCTAACGAAGTCCTGCCTGTAGACGCCTGCCCTGCCGACAAGATGATTTTTGATGTCGGACCGCAATCCAGCAAGAACATCGCTGCCGTCATTCAATCCGCCAAAACTCTGATTATGAATGGCCCTTTGGGCGTGTTTGAACTTGAGCCGTTCCAGAAAGGCACGTTCGAGCTGTTGGACGAAATTGCGCGTCAAACAAACGCCGGCGATTTGATTTCCGTTGGTGGAGGGGGTGATACCGTCGCTGCGATTAATATGTCCGGCCACGGTGAAGACTTTACATATATTTCAACCGCTGGCGGTGCATTCCTAGAATGGATGGAAGGCAAAACCCTTCCTGGTGTTGCAGCTTTGGGCGGATAATCAACGCAAGGGGCTGAAATACTAGTATGTTAGCGCAACCGTTAGCGTAACCAGAATTGAAGGCCCCTCAGACGTCCCTTATGGCGGTTGTAACGCAGCCAAAAGGGACAACCCAAATGACCGACGCGACACACCAAGCCATGACAGACCAAATCCGCAAGGGCCAAGGCTTTATTGCGGCGCTCGATCAATCGGGTGGTTCAACGCCCAAAGCGTTGAAAGCTTACGGTGTGTCCGAGGATGCCTATTCAAACGATGACCAGATGTTTGATCTGATCCACGCTATGCGCGCCCGCATCGTCAACGCCCCTGTGTTTAGCGGCGACAAAGTCATCGGCGCGATCCTGTTTGAAATGACTATGGACCGTGAAATATCCGGCAAACCCTCCGCCGCCGCCCTTTGGGAAGACAACGGCGTCGTGCCCTTCCTCAAGATTGACAAGGGACTTGAGGCAGAGGAAAACGGCGTACAAATGCTGAAAGATATCCCAAACCTTGACCACCTTCTGGAACGTGCAAAAGCCCAAGGCATATTTGGCACCAAGGAACGGTCTGTCATTCATGCAGCCAATCAGGCAGGCATCGACGCTATCGTGGCACAACAGTTTGAATTGGGTGCGCAGGTTTCAGGCCACGGCCTCATGCCGATCCTAGAACCAGAGATCAACATCACCATCGCGGACAAGGCAGAAGCCGAAGACATGTTGCGCGACGCCATTCTGCGCCACCTTGATGCCCTGCCCGACGGCCAGCAGGTCATGCTGAAACTCAGCCTGCCTGAAAAGCCCGGTCAGTATCAGGTCCTCGTGGATCACCCCGCCTGCCTCAAGGTCGTGGCGTTGTCTGGTGGGTATTCCCGCGAAGAGGCCAACGACCGCTTGGCCAAGAACAGCGGCGTCGTGGCGAGCTTTAGCCGCGCACTAACCGAGGGTCTGTTCGCCCATCAAGACGATGGCGAATTCAACGCAACGCTGGGCCGCACGATCGAAAGCATTCACGCCGCATCAATCGCGTAATTGCCGATAAAGTACCGAAAATAATGGGATCCCCTACATAAAGGGGATTCCCAAGACGAATCAGATGTGCGATTCTCTGCCATACACGGTTCAAAAAGAAACCGGTGCAATGAGGCAGAGACATGTTACGAGCGAAACGCGCGCCAATGGGCGTCCTTCTCTATTTTGCAGGCACTTTGATGCTCGGCTTGTATTTCACCTTTGCCGCCGTGCAGGGCGACTATGGTATTTTCAAGCGTGCAGAGATCAATGCAGAAAACCGCGCGTTGACGGCTGAACTTGCGGTGCTTCAAGCAGATGTTGCGCGGATGGAAAACCTGACCCGTCGCCTCAGCGATACATATCTTGATCTTGATTTGCTCGACGAACAGGCCCGCGACATGCTGGGCATGGTGCGCGCAGACGAGATTGTTATTCGCTAAAACTACCGGCGAACGTCGCACGTATTCGTCGCGATACCACTCGTTTTCTTAACCCCTACAACTGTGCCACAACAGTTAGTGCGGACCTTCAGGCAGAGTATCTCAGACCAAATGCCATCGTTCAAAGAACCGCGCACCGATTTCTGCTATGCGGGACTTTCTTGCCATCGGCGCTACTAGCGTTGTTACCTATAGTCGACAGGGTCGAAACGGATGAAAAACGTTAGGATGAGAGAATTTTCATGAACGGCTACTCTGGAGTTTTATATGTTCTACAAATCGCATTGATCGAGATCCGGGCTACAGAAAACCTTAAAAAGGCACGTATATTTGCGGATGTCGTTCACAACGTGCCGAGCATGATAATGGCGGACATCGCAGAAGAAGAAATCGCCAAAAAGGTAATGCTCAATGCAAATCGACAAGGTGTGGGCGACTACTTTTCAAAGCTCTTTGCAAAGGCAAAGACCTAATAGGTTCGGGCTCAATGCTGACGTTCGCTGCGCGTGCAAACGGTTATAATGGCAAGGTAGCAGAGCTCAAGTTTGGCTATGCCACCTTGCCGTCGTAGGTGTCGTTCAGTTTAACGATTGATTTGGGTTGCAGTGGTCGGAACTCCACGAGAACCAATCACCGAGATTAAGCCTAATCCATTTCAAGAAGTCAGATACTCCTATGGATCGCTAGACATCCAAACATGGGGTTTCGAGGCCACGTGTTCTCCTGCGGCGGTTGATGAAGCCGAGGCTGGTTAGCGCCGCTATAAGAAGAGGAAAGGACGCCGGTACGGGGACAACATTAAGTGTCTGGTTGTTCCTTAGAACCGAAAAATTATGGACGTACATATCCCAAGATATGAATTCGCCTCCTTCCACTGTTTCATAGTTCAGGCCCCCTGAAAAAGTCGATAACGATACCAGACTTCCGACGGTTGCCTCGCCTTCCATATTAAAATCGCCCCAAGACGTGAAGCCGGCTCCGTCTCCGAAGGAAAATGCGTCGTTATCCAAGCGTCCATATGCGTTGCTGCAAGAAAAGCCGCCTATGGAGCAAGGATCAAGCTGCCCACTTTGCTCGTTAAATTCAGCAGTAAAAGAAATCTCTTCCCCAATGCTGAACCGCGTGTGCGGCTTTGTAATTCCCCAAATATCGTTTCTCAAATCCAGAAAATCGAACTCAAGGTTATCCGCAGGTGTGTCACCGTAAATGGTGACATTGGAAAACCCGATAGACTCTACTTTTAGGTCCAGATCCAGAGTGCCGATTGGCGCAGCAACACTCGTGCTGCCCCACAAACACATCGTCCAAACAATCAACGATCGGTGCATAACAATTACCTCAAACAGTTGGTTTTCATAACAGCACCATTCTACCATAGATTGAATTTTATCGGCGCGTTAACTTTTCAGTCGGCAGTTCTCCGCACATTGGCAGTCACGCCAATCGTATTGAGCAGCCATCCGAAAACAGCGTTGCGTTAGAACAGGCTGAAAGAGGCCTTCGCCGCGTCGCGCAAGAAGGTTAACTTTTCTATTTGGGGTCAGTTTATTACGTGGAAGTCAAAGTCAGCTGACGTTCAACACCTATTCGTAGAACTTCGGGTGAAACGATACGTCGCCAATTGGGACATCCTCGAAACCAATAATTTGCAAATGCTTTGACGGTTTACCTTTAACGGTTGGCCCTTGTTCAGCAACAAACCCAAGGCGCCCGTAAAAACCCGGATCGCCCATTAGAACGACGCCACTGCGCCCATAAGCCGAGCCAATCGCAACCGCGTGGTTCACCAAAGCAGATCCAATACCCTGCCCCTGCCGATCCGGCCGCACAGAGACTGGACCAAGGCCAAGGCACTTCTCATCCCCGATCTTGGCGGGGGACAGGGCCACATGACCGATCACGGTCTTGCCCTCAACGGCAACTAAGGACAGCACCAGCGCGCCAGCATCTCGTAGCTTTGCGGGAAGTTCAGCCTCGTCGCCGTCAGCGTAGGCTTTGCCCTCAAAGGCGGCTCGTGTGACTTCCGCGATTGCGGCAACGTCTGCGTCTTTTTCTTGTCTGATATTCCATTTCATGCCCTAATCCTGTCGCTCCTATGCACTGGACGCAAGGCAGGAAATCACGCGAACCCTGCCCCAAGGTCATTTTGGCAGTCGATTTTTGCGTTTCGGTCCTGTAGGAGATAGTTTAACGCTAAACTATCTTTTTCGCCACCCAAGGGAGGACCCATGGCCGCTAAGAAAAGTGCAAAGAAACCAAACGTTTCTGCTGAAGAATTGCTCGGCTACTACCGAGAGATGCTTCTTATTCGTCGATTCGAAGAAAAAGCCGGCCAATTATACGGCATGGGTCTCATCGGCGGGTTCTGTCACCTTTATATCGGCCAAGAAGCCGTTGTTGTAGGCCTAGAGGCCGCAACCAAAGAAGGCGACAAGCGGATCACATCGTATCGCGACCACGGCCACATGCTGGCATGCGGCATGGACCCTAAAGGCGTAATGGCCGAACTGACGGGTCGCGAAGGTGGGTATTCTGCTGGTAAAGGCGGATCGATGCACATGTTCTCGGCTGAAAAGCATTTTTATGGCGGCCACGGAATTGTTGGCGCTCAGGTGCCTCTTGGTGCGGGCCTTGCGTTCTCTGACAAATACCGAGGCAACGACAACGTCACTTTTGCTTACTTTGGTGACGGCGCTGCCAACCAAGGTCAGATCTATGAAACATTCAACATGGCCGCCCTTTGGGACCTTCCGGTGATCTTTGTCATTGAGAACAACCAATACGCCATGGGCACGAGCCAAGAACGTTCCACATCCACACCTGATCTTTACACACGCGGCGAAGCCTTTGGCATCAAGGGTGAGCTGGTTGACGGGATGAACGTTCTCGCCGTCAAGGAAGCGTCCGAGAAAGCTGTCGCACATTGCCGCGCTGGCAAAGGTCCGTATGTTTTGGAAGTTAAAACATACCGTTACCGTGGCCACTCTATGTCTGACCCTGCCAAATACCGGACACGCGACGAAGTTCAGAAGATGCGCGAAGAGCGTGATCCAATTGAACAGGTCCGCGCCACTCTACTGACAGGCAAGCACGCGTCTGAGGACGATCTCAAGGCGATTGATAAAGAAATCAAAGCCATCGTGAACGAAAGCGCCGAGTTCGCCAAGGAAAGCCCAGAACCCGCCCTGTCGGAGCTTTGGACAGATATTTACGCCGACGACCCAGCGCAGGAGAATGCATAATGGCTACTGAACTTTTGATGCCCGCCCTCTCCCCGACGATGGAAGAAGGCACACTCGCTAAATGGCTCGTCAAAGAAGGCGACGAAGTGAAATCTGGCGATATCATCGCCGAGATTGAAACAGACAAAGCGACCATGGAATTCGAAGCGGTCGACGAAGGTATCGTTGGCAAGCTTCTGGTTGCTGAAGGCACTGAAGGCGTGAAGGTGAACACACCAATCGCGATCATCGGTGAAGAAGGCGAAGACATGAGCGCGGCCCCAGCGCCAGCGGCCGCAGAAGCACCCGCTGCGACGGATCAAGTTGCTGCCCCTGCTGTTTCCACGGCAACCGCTGTCGAATACGCGCCATCCGACACCTCCCCTGACTGGCCTGCCGGTACGGAAATGAAATCAATGACCGTCCGTGAGGCGCTCAACGAAGCCATGACCGAAGAGATGGAGCGCGATGAAAACGTGTTCTTGATGGGTGAAGAAGTCGCCGAATACCAAGGTGCCTATAAGATTTCCCAAGGCATGCTGGATAAGTTCGGTTCCAAGCGCGTCATCGACACGCCAATCACCGAGCACGGCTTTACCGGTATCGCAGTAGGAGCGGCCTTTGGTGGCCTGCGTCCGATCGTTGAATTCATGACGTTCAACTTCGCGATGCAGGCGATTGACCAAATCATCAACTCTGCCGCTAAGACATTGTATATGTCCGGTGGTCAGATGGGCGCGCCAATGGTGTTTCGCGGGGCCAACGGCGCTGCGGCGCGTGTTGGGGCTCAGCACTCCCAGTGTTACGCCGCTTGGTATGCACAGGTGCCTGGCCTGAAGGTCGTGATGCCTTACTCTGCAGCCGACGCAAAAGGCCTGATGAAAACAGCCATTCGTGACAACAACCCTGTCATCTTCCTTGAAAACGAGATCCTTTATGGTCGCTCGTTCGAAGTGCCGGTGATTGAAGATTTCACCATCCCGTTTGGCAAAGCCAGCGTGGAGGTTGTGGGCAGTGATGTAACGCTCGTGTCCTTTGGGATTGGCATGCAATACGCATTCGAAGCGGCCGAAAAGCTGGCTGAAGAAGGTATCTCTGCCGAGGTGATCAACTTGCGCACACTGCGCCCGATTGACTACGCGACGATCCTTGAAAGCGTAAAGAAAACAAACCGTTGCGTGACAATCGAAGAAGGTTGGCCCGTCGGTGCAATCGGCAACCACCTGTCTGCGACGATCATGCAGCAGGCGTTTGACTACCTTGATGCACCCGTCATCAACTGCACAGGCAAAGACGTTCCGATGCCTTATGCCGCAAACCTTGAAAAGCACGCGTTGATCACAACTGAAGAAGTGATCGAAGCTGTTAAACAAGTCACCTACCGTTAAGGAGAACAGACAATGGCTACCGAAATCCTAATGCCCGCGCTGTCCCCCACAATGGAGGAAGGCACGCTGGCGAAATGGCTGGTCAAGGAAGGCGACACCGTTCAGTCGGGCGACCTTCTGGCCGAAATCGAAACCGACAAGGCGACGATGGAATTTGAAGCGGTCGACGAAGGTGTCATGGGC
The DNA here is from genome assembly GCF_021532625.1 of Octadecabacter algicola. Classification (GTDB taxonomy): domain Bacteria; phylum Pseudomonadota; class Alphaproteobacteria; order Rhodobacterales; family Rhodobacteraceae; genus Octadecabacter; species Octadecabacter algicola. The sequence continues at coordinate 215,398 of NZ_JAKGAR010000001.1, read as the reverse complement.
AAAATTCTGGTCCCTGAGGGCACAGAAGGCGTCAAAGTGAACACCGCCATCGCCATTATTGGCGAAGAAGGTGAAGACATGAGCGCTGCTGCACCCGCGGCGGCACCTGCTGCTGCTGCTCCGGCAGCTGAGGCAACTCCAGCGCCTACCGCAGCTGCGGCCCCTGCCCCTGCGGCGCCTGCAGCTAAAGACGGCTCACGCTTGTTTGCCACACCGCTTGCACGTCGCATCGCGGCTGACAAAGGCCTCGACCTTGCGGCGATTAAGGGTTCCGGCCCACACGGACGCATCATCAAAGCCGACGTCGAAAATGCGACAGCACAACCTGCTACTGCTGCTTCGGCTCCTGCTGCATCCGCCGCTCCAGCTGCGGCCAAAAGTGGCGCGTTGGCATCTGGTCCATCCACAGATCAGGTTCTCAAGATGTATGACGGTCGTGACTTCGAAGAGGTCTCTCTCAACGGGATGCGCAAGACTGTTGCTGCCCGCCTGACAGAAGCCAAGCAAAGCGTGCCGCACTTCTACCTGCGCAAAGACATCCAACTGGATGCGCTGCTCAAGTTCCGCAGCCAGCTCAACAAGACCTTGGAGCCAAAGGGCGTGAAACTGTCGGTCAACGACTTCATCATCAAGGCCTGTGCCTTGGCGTTGCAAGAAGTCCCAGAAGCCAATGCAGTATGGGCTGGTGATCGTACGCTCAAGTTCTCCGCATCCGATGTCGCAGTTGCGGTAGCCGTTGACGGCGGTTTGTTCACGCCTGTCTTGCAAGATGCTGAAATGAAGTCCCTTTCTGCGCTTTCTGCGCAGATGAAAGACCTCGCTGGGCGTGCGCGTGATGGCAAACTGGCCCCGCATGAGTATGTCGGTGGATCCTTCGCGATTTCTAACCTCGGTATGTTCGGCATCGACAACTTCGATGCGATCATCAATCCGCCACACGGTGCGATCTTGGCCGTAGGTGCTGGTGTGAAAAAACCAGTCGTCGGCGCAGATGGTGAATTGGCAGTTGCGACAGTTATGTCCACAACGTTGTCCGTAGATCACCGCGTGATTGACGGCGCATTGGGTGCGAACTTGCTTAACGCGATCAAGGCGAACCTTGAGAACCCGATGGGTATGCTGGCCTAAGTCACGTCTGACACTTTAGAAATCAAGAACGCCGAGGGGATCAAACCCCTCGGCGTTTTTTTATGGGTCAGGAATAGTTCGGCGCGCGCTTTTGCATCTGCGCCATAACAGTTTCGATTTGGTTTGGGCTACCCATCAGGTCGGCCTGCAACTGGGCCTCAAGCTTAAGACCTTTGGCCGCGTCCCCCGCCCAGATCGCATCCGCCAAGGTTTTGGCAGAACGAATGGCGTCTGGGCTTTTCTGCGCAAGCTCATCGGCAAAGGCATGTGCCGCTTCAATCGGGTCGTCCTCAACACGGGTTACAAGCCCTTCGGCCAAGGCCTCAGTCCCTGATAGAACCTGCCCTGTCATAATCAGAGCCTTGGCACGGTCCACTGGCATCAATTTGGGCAGCGACAGTGATATCCCCATATCCGGCACCAAGCCCCATTTCGCTTCGAGGATCGACAAGGAGGCATCGGGCGCAGCGATCCTGAAATCCGCCGCCAGCGCAATCTGGATCCCGGCGCCAAAACAGACGCCCTCAATCGCGGCAATGACGGGGACGCCCAAGTCCTGCCAGACCTGCGCGGGTCGCTGGAAATCATTGGCGATCTGGCCTTCTGGCAGGTTCAACATCTGGTCTTTGATCTGATCCAGTTGGCCCGCCATCTTTAAAAAGACTGACGTGTCCATCCCAGAACTAAAATTCCCGTCCGCACCGGACAAAACAACGGCCCGCAGCCCCGATTGATGGGCGAGCGCTTCTCCCGCAGCGACCAAATCAGCCAGCAGTTCCAGTGTGACCGCATTCTTTTTGTCCGGTCTATTGATCCGCACGTCGGCCACTGGGCCTTCGGCGTTTGTCACAGTTACAAGGTCGGTCATCTCAGTCCCCTTTGTTGCCGCCATTCCAAAGATGCGAGACGTCAACGTCAACACTGACCTAGCGTCCATTTGATCTATGGCAAAGTACTGGCCTGTGGGCGGCGTTATGCCGTTGAAAAGACAATTTAAAAGGACGTCAAAAATGGACTGGAAAAAGACACTCTCCCACACAGGTAGCATTCTTGGGCCAATGCGCGCCGAGCAAGAAGGCACCGCCAAAGGGTTTCACGCATTGCACAACGCAGCCCTTGCCGAAGGCACTGTGTCCACCAAACACAAGGAACTCATCGCATTGGCGATTGGTATTTCCAAACAGTGCAACGATTGCATAGGTTTCCACGTCAAAGCTGCGATCCGTGCAGGTGCAACTCGCGACGAAATCGCCGAAACCGTCAACGTTGTGGTCATGATGAATGGTGGGCCGGGCTATATGTATGGCGCCAAAGCAATGGAAGCCTTTGACCAGCTTAGTTAAGCTGGTCAACCCATTAGCGGCTTAGCTGCAGCCGCCGCAACCAACCAAAAGCTGATCCATGGATACGGATGGCTGTGAACAACCCGCTTCGCCGACGATTTTCGCCGGGACTCCTGCAACGGTTTTGTTTGGCTCCACGTCAGCAAGAACAACAGAACCCGCCGCAATTCGGCTGCAATGGCCGATCTTGATATTGCCCAAGACGTGCGCGCCAGCGCCGATCAAAACCCCGTCGCCAATCTTGGGGTGACGGTCTTCTTCTTCTTTGCCTGTGCCGCCCAGCGTGACAGAGTGCAGCATAGAAACATTATCCCCGACCACGGCGGTTTCGCCGATCACGATCGAATGGGCGTGGTCAATCATCAGACCTTTGCCGATGGTCGCGCCTGGGTGAATATCCACGCCGAAAATCTCGGACACGCGCATCTGCACAAAATAGGCCAGATCTTTGCGGCCCTCTTTCCAAAGAAAGTTCCCCAAACGAAACGCCTGAACGGCTTGGAAGCCCTTAAAAAACAACAAAGGCTGCAGGAAACGCAGGCACGCGGGGTCGCGATCAAAGATCGCCACGATATCCGCGCGGGCACTGTCCACGATGGCTGGTTCCGCCGCATAGGCGCGATCCGCAATCTCGCGAAGCATCTGATCGGACATATCCGGCGAGGACAGTTTCATCGAAATGCGATAGGCGAGCGCGTTTTCCAAAGATGTGTGGTGCAAAACCGATGCGTGAACGAAACCGCCGATCAGCGGTTCATCATGAATCGCAGCCTGGGCTTCGTCGCAAATGCGCTGCCAAACTGGATCGACAGTTGTCAATTTTGGGTTGGTCTGGGCCATAGCGCACCTCTCTTTCAGGTTCGTCCTACCGCATATGGAGCCTGAACTCCAAGAATAATCCCGTGAAGAGATCGATCACTTTTCGTGATTTGATCTTTTGGATACACGGTTTCGCCATGCCTGCAGCGCCTCCAAAACCGCAGCCATCGCCATGCAGTACGGCTTAGAACAGCCACCTATTCGCGACCGAGGATACAAAGCCGCTTGGGCGTATAATGACCCCGTTCCACCGTTCGGATGCGCCGTTGCGTAGCGTTTCCGCCATAAATCCGCGACATGCGCATCCTCTACAAGTGTTGAGGCAAGATCAGGCCATGCCTCCGGCGGAGCAGCCAAAAGCACGCGGGCTGCAAGGTCTAGATCAGTTAGGCCGACCTGTCGCATCAGGTCGAAAACGTCGTCGTTGCAACGGGGCCCTCACCATAAACGTCAGACACCTGAGCGACATCAATGCGGATTTCGCCCGTCCCGTCGGCTGTTTGCATCGCCGACGTATAGGTCCAGCTGGGATCGGAAACAGAAACTTCGCGCATCTGAACACCATCCTTGAACACCCGAACCGCGTAGCGTTCAAATGCTTCGGACAAGGGAACATCTTCACTATCCCAACTGTCGCCATCTTTTCGCGTCCGCCGCACCCAAGTCACGCCAAGGTCTGCTCCGTTTTCCTGTTTGCGCAGATGGGCCACACGATATGGCCGCAACCCGTTGCCCGAAAATGTTTCCGTGCGGTATTGATAGCTCGGGTCACTCAACGGCCGTGCCCCCGGACCATAGCGGAAGTGCTGCTCAACCCCGCGCGCCGAGGACGCCAACGAGATTTGCTCGGGTGCCCCGTTGAGCAGCAAAACGATCGACCCGACCGGCCATTCATCCGGCGCAATTCCATCACTGCCCGCTTGTCCGCGCAAACGCATCGTAATCTCATAGGTGTTCTCGTCGATGATATTAGCCTCTGCGAATTGAAACACCTCCCAGTTATTAGCGGACCCGTCACCAATCACCGCCACGTTCGCTCCTCCAAGGATTTGATCCGTCGAAACCGACTGTAAATCACCGCGAATGAGCTGCACCTGTAACGCGGGGCCACGATCATAACGCCCTGTTGGCGCATGGTTCATCACGGTTTGCGTAACGCCCATCACCGATGAAGACGTCACCAGACGGTTTACATCGTACCCAGCATCTTGTGTCGCTGAATAAAGAGCGACTGAGCCGGGCCATGGCACCCCAGAAGTTGCCACATAAGGCGCAACAGGGTCTTCATCGCCACTCAGCAGTGGCAAATCCATCAACATCAACTCCACCGGAACCGGAGGCACAAAGCTGCGCAAGTTAAACGTGCGCTCTGGGACGTCTTGCGGTTCATAGACGGCAGGTTCGATGCGGACAACGTCCAGAGCTTGCCGATCCGTTTGCTCGGACTGATCTACACGAAACAACCCATCGCCGTGGCCATCTGGCAGGCTGATGACATCCCCAGCCCCGACGTGCATCAAGGACGGCGGCAAGGTCAGCCGCGCTGTGTCACGCGCCACGCGGGCTTCTAACAACCAACGTTCAGCGATACGTTGCCCTTCTGCACTGGTCAGAACCAACGGAAGTTCCGACGCACTCGTCGTGAGGCTGCGGTCATCAGGGAACACCGCCTCAGAGGTGCGCACTTCGTAATCTGCATCCGATTCAACGAAACCGACACGAACACGCCCCGCGATTTCAGGTTCCTGAGCACGGGTTAATTCAATCGCGCCCTCAGCGTCATACTCATAGACAAGTTGATCTTCGCTTACTTCTGCGTCCAACCGCGCGCCACGCGTACGAAACACCAAGACGCCATCCCTTTCGATCGCATCAAACCCATAGGCCATCATCAATGGCTGCAGCGCGGATCGCGCGGTTGTCACGTCATCCACACAGTAACCGCGAACAATGCCATGCAGCGCTGTAACATCAATGTCCGTCACACCAGCCCGTTCACAGATTTCGGCAACGACCGATGACAAAGGCCGTGTCGACGCCCTGCCATTGATCCAATGCCCCCGAGAATAGTTCACATTGTCAGACCACAGCGCCCCATTACCAGGGAACGCCGGAAACGGTCGCGCATCCCATGCCCAAACATGAATACGGTCTGTGTCCACCATTCGAACTCCTGTGACATCCGACACAGGATTTAGATCGGGGTCGTTGTAGTGCCCGTAAATAGCGCGCAGGTATTGCAGCTGGATATAATCATCTCGAATTCCATTCGATGCACGCGGCAAGGCAGATTCCGACGATTTAGGGTCAACAAACTTGTTGGGTTCGTTCGTGGCCTTATCCACCGCAGCGCAGCCGATTTCCGTGAACCAAATCGGCTTACTACCAGGTGCCCACACTGTCGGTAGCGTTGCACGCACGCCATCAACACGTTCATGGTGCGCATTCAGCCACCAATTGCGAAGGTCCTTATACCGCCAAACCCAAGGTTCGCCGTCTCCGTCCGTGATCGGAGTGCGGATCTGCGCGGCCATGGCCTCGGGAGAATGGTAATACCAGTCATAGCCTTCGCCGCCCTCTACGTTCCCGCGAAGATACTCAAGGTTGTATATCGACTCGAACTCGGCGTCCAAATGACCGTCACCCTCGCGCCAGTCAGACAGCGGCATGTAGTTATCAATTCCAATGAAATCGATATCTTCACACGCCCACAACGGGTCAAGATGAAACAGTTTATCCGCCGTGCCACTGGGCTGATATCCGTGGTATTCGGACCAATCAGACGCATATCCGATCTTCACATCCGGCCCCAAGATTTCGCGAACATCGCCAGCCAGATCAATCATCGCCTTCACCGCAGGAAAACCATTTGCGCCCCGAATTTGGGTCAGGGACCGCATTTCAGATCCAATACAAAACGCATCCACATCGCCTGCCAGTGCGCATAAATGCGCGTAATGAAGTATGAAACGGCGATAAGACCACTCCGCAGGACCCGAATAGACAATAGTTTCTCCCGAAACCGTGAAATCCGTAGCCACAGCTTGACCAAAGAATGCCGCAACCTCTGCATCCGCAACTGCCGTTTGATCTGGCGTGCCATTAACCGTCGGGGCCAGTGATGTGGTAATCCGCCCGCGCCACGGTAAGCTAGGCTGCCCCTCTTCGCCGGTCCAAGGGTCAAGCAATGTGTTTCCTGCCTGCTGTTCCATCAAAATGAATGGATAAAAGACCGCCCGTTTGCCACGCTCAGCCATATCCTTAAGCGCCTCAAGAACGGCCGCATCCGCAGGGGTACCGCCATAAACGGGTCGTCCTGCGTCGCTTGGCACGACATCAGCACCCTCACGCGAAACACCCGACACAGCCCACGCCATTTCATTGCCGTCCGTTTCAGTCTGTTCGACTTTCGGTATGACCTGACAGTCCCCGCACCGCAGATCGTTGCCAAACCAAGACACGACCATGGTGACGGAACCGCAATTGGGCAACTCTTCTTCCAAAGCCTCCATCGACACCAGATAATCGGTTTTACCTGCCGGCGTGTTCACATTGGTAGACTCACGTACGCCAAACCCTTTGGACAAGGTCACAGGCGTTGTTGCCAATGCGTATTCGCCCGTTCCGGGCACCAAAGCGACGCCTGTGACAAGCTCGTTCATGTCGTCATGTATATCGGCATCGCCGGGCCCCGGCCGCATGACTTCAAAGGAAAACTGTGGAACACGATTGCTAAATTGTCCGAGGTCCAGATCCTCTAAAACCACGTAAGCAGTCCCACGGTAGGCTGGCACCAGCCCCGCCCCTTCGACGGCTTCCATCTTTGGGTCTGGCAGTTGATCCTCAGACCCCGTGTATATGCGCATATTTAGGTCATCACGGGCGATTTCTTCGCCATCCGCCCAGATCCGTCCGACCCGCGAAATCTCGCCTTCACACAATGCAATCGCTAGCGACACGCTGTAACTGTACGTTTTAGTCGCAGCTCGACTCCGACCACCTTTGCCACCACCGCTCGTAACGCTGGATTCCACGAACTGGGTTGCCCAGATGACCTGTCCCGCAATGCGCATCCGCCCATAAACGTGGTTCATCGCCGCGCCTTCGCTCGCGCCTGTCAGCCGGAAACGATCCACGCGTCCGGTTTCAACGGCATCCGCGCCTCCCCCCAATATCCGTTGGTCAATTAGGCTGCCCAAAGATGCCCCGGCCGCACGCCCAATCGCGCCCATACCAAGACCCAATACCGTGCCGCCTACAGATCCACCAAGCGCCATGCCCGCCGCCGAAAGTACAATCGTTGCCATGAAAAACAGACCTTATGTTATAGGCGATCAGGGAAAGCGAACCGTGCCACAAGGCGCCGTTCCCACGGAGATGTTAGCGCGCTTTCGCGTACTCCATGTCCCTGATACGCATGAATAAAAGTTGGGCGCGGGCCGATCTCAGCCTGCATCCCGACATGTTTGGCGACCGCCCCGTGCCGCATCCGGAACAACAGAACATCACCTGCAGCGGCGTCTGTTTTAGCTTTGCGGCGCAGGTGTTTCACAGCACCGCGCCACAACACTTCATCGCCTTGTGGTTCAGACCAATCGGGCGTGTAGGGCGGAACAGCCAAAACAGGCGTTCCACTCACTTCGGCCCAGACACCGCGCAACAGACCAAGGCAGTCACACCCTGCACCGCGCCGCGCAGCTTGATGCACGTACGGAGTGCCAATCCAGTCCCGTGCTGCAGATACAAGTGCACTCATACGATGTCGTCACGGCGCAAACTGCCGCCACCATTATCTATGCTACTGACCGGAGAGCTCACCAACCAATCATCGCCAGGAATATCGAGAAATCCGCGAAAATTAAGAAAGTTGTCGAATTTCGTCCGGCACGTCGCCGCATGTTTGTCACACCCCGCTTCAAGCCGGATCATGTCACCCTCTTCTATCAACGCTCGAAAAGCTTCCCAGATTTCAACTTCCCGTACATTGCCAACAATTCGATCACGCTTGATCACGCCCACAAGCCCTTCGGCCGCGCCGCTCAGAACACGAATGCGCCCACGTTCGAACCATGCAGGTTCAAAATCGTTCATAGCCTCAAACCTGAACCTTCGATCGTCTTCCAAGGCCTCGACCGCGACGTCCGTGGAAAACCCATCCGCAGCCAGATCAAATTGACATTTTCCATCCCCAAGGATCGCCGAACAGGGCGTTTGATACACACGGCCTTGCGGCTGATTAAGGATCTCGGTCAAGCCGCGCAATTCAGCATGAAACGCGCCTCCCATGCGACGCAGCTCGCCAATTGTTCCGGCGAACCGCACAACCCTCATGTCCAAATCCGCCCAATTGACCAACCACGCCTTAACCTCGGCGCCGTCAAATCGGCCTGCCTCAATGTCTGCCTCGGTTATCGCAGCATCACTCAGCGCGCCCATGGCCTCCGAATTATCAACGGACAGCCCCGTCGCCGCCATGATCGCCCGCGCTGTCATCCCTGCATCTGCTTTGAACGTCACGCCGTCAAAGCTCAAAGTACAATCATGGTCCGTGAACCCATAGGCCGTGCCATCCCGCCGTGTCACAGCCCAGCATCGTGCCAACGTGGTGACACCGGTTTCCAAATGGTCCTGAAACGTACTCATAACCGCACCTCAATAACGGGTACATCGGGGACCTCACCGGCCTGAAACGTTGCCATCGACGTGATGATCGAGTCCGTATCAAACCGCGCAGGCACATCGAACTCATAGCCTGCGGTAATCTCGGCCTGCACATCCGGCGGATGATCAAACGTCACAATGCCCGTGTTCAAATCAACGCTGTAATCCACACCTTCTGTCTGCGGATCCCCACTGACAGAAATTTGCACTGTCCCCACGACAAGCTTGGTAATCGGCCGTGCATAATTTGCTGTACCAGACGCGTAATTCTTAATAATCTGAAACTCCGAAACGACCTCGTCTCCCAAGCCGATCAACTGGTCGCCGCCAGTGATTTCGCGACTAGGTTTCGCGGATCGATAATCCGACCAATCCTTCCAGCGAAACCCGTACATCTGGCCCTGGCGCGCTTCAAAAAACGCCACCAATACCTCGATATCATCAAGCGACCGCAACCCCATGCCCGCATCAAAACGGCGGCGCGAATGCGCCCACGGCGTGTTGCGTTCTTCAAACCCATTGGCCAACGTCACAATCTCTGTACGCCGCTCCGGTCCACCAAGCGCCCCAAAACTGAGATCTGTCGGAAACCTTACCTCATGGAAACTCATGTTCTTACTCCCGTCCTAGCGATTACGTTGAGCACGGCCCAACGCGCGGCCAAGCGAAGCCGCAATCTGGCTCTGGCTTCGTTGAAATCCAGCCACGTCTGGCGTTGAGATATTCATGGTGACATTAACGGCCTGCCCGCCCTGCGCTTTGACGCCAAGGCTGCCATCAGCACCTCGGGACAATGGCATGATGGCCTCCGGCCCCGCTTCACCCATCAACCCCGTGCCGCCACGCATCGCAAAAGTCGTCGCCCCCGACACCACACCGCCTTTTGCGAAGGGCGTCACGCGACCCTGACTGATCGCCCCACCCTTTTCGAACGGCATCAGGCTCGACACCAATGAATTGACGCCCCCCGCAAGGATGCCGCCAAAATGGTCCGTCACCGGAGAGATCGCATTGTTATAGACTGTACGCGACATCGCCTGACCAACAGTCGCCAAAGCGTCCGACAACGAATTGCCGTCAAAGACCAAACCATCAAACGCCTTGCGCAATCCCCCCGAAAAGCCGCGCTCCAAATTACCCAGATCCCGCGTGGTATCCCCCAGCGTAGCCTTCATCCGGCTCAGTTGCCCCTCAAAGGCATCGGTCATAACTGTGACCGACCCCAATGTGGTCTCAAGCGCCTTGGCTTCGCTTTCCAGGGCATCAAGCCCGTCGATATCATCCATCGTCTTCTCCTTTGCCGCTTCCCCCGTCAGGGTAGCTTCGGCTCAATTCATCCAAACGATTGCGCCCCATCGGCATCGCCCCTGCGTCGTCTCCCAAAAGCAACCAGAATTCGGCGGGCGTCAGTGCCCAAAACTCATCTGGCTTTAACCCCAGTCCCTTAAGTGCAACCCGCAGCAACACGGGCCAATCAAAGCCGCCATCAGACCCTTTCATGAGGTTGCAAACGCACGTGCCAGTAGCTCGGCAGCCGCCTCTGCTGCCCGCACGATCCCGCCCTCGATCTGCGCACTGACCAAATCAGCCGCCGATCCGCACCAGCCCCCGCCACGCAATCCAGCGACGACCAAAGCCAAGACATCGCGCGTAGAAAACCCGCCGCTCTCGAAGCGTTTCACCAAGCCGACCAGTGTATCCGTGCCAAGGTTCGCCTCCAGTTCCGCCAACGCGCCAAGCGTTAGCTTGCAGGTGTAGGTCACCCCATCAATCGACAGGGACACCTCACCGCGCCACGGGTTTGCCAGACTGTCCTGCATTATGGGAACGCCGTGAACGTAATTTGACCCGCCGACGTCAGTGACATCTCGTAAGTCGCCTCTCCGTTATGTGAACCGGAATACTCTATTGAGCTGACCAAAAACGGCCCCTCCATTGTGCCAAAGTCTGGCACGATCACCTGAAAGTTAGGTGTATCCCCCGCAAAGAACATCTCACGCACCCGCTCGTCGGTGGCCTCATCCTTGAACACGCCCGAGCCGCTAATCGACGCAGATTTTACACCCGCCGTCCCAAGCACTTCGCGCCACCCACCCGTGCTGTCCAAAGACGTCACATCAACAGTTTCTGCATTGAAATTGATCCGCGTGGCCCGCAAACCCGCGGCCGTTTCAAACTGGCCTCCGCCAGTCATATCGATCTTGACCAACAGATCCTTGCCGTTCTGAGCTACCATATCGAATACTCCATAAGTGTTTGAAAATTATACGCCTTAAGACAGGCGGTCAGTCATCCTGGACTCTTGCCCGAAACGTCAGATCAATCCGTCGTTCGTCAGCCGCACCTACTCGCACCGCCTTGGCGCGATGAAAATTAAGCGACACCAAAGACCCGCGAGACAGCGTCAGATCGGCATTCACCAATACGTCCGACACGGCCGCCGCCGCACTCTTGGCCACCGCAAAACCGGAACTGTCGGTCACCACGGACACGGTGAACTCATGTTCCGCACCGCCACCCGTTTTGTCAGACCGATCCTTTGCAAGCTCCGGTCCCAACGCCACATAAAGCGACGGCACAACACCGGATGGCAAAGCATCGTAAATGTCGGTTCCGACCAATCCCGCCAACGTCACATCCGCAAAGAGCGCTTGGTATATGGCCGCCTGCAATGCTGCTGAAACACCATAACTCATGCCACGGTCTCCTCTTGTGAGGTGCAGATCAGGTAACGTCCATCAACGTCATCTTCGGTCACACTCAAAATTCGGTAGTAACGCTCGCCTTCGCGGAACCGCTGCTCCGGTTGAGGGCGCGCATCCGATCCAACAGGTGCCGCACGCACAACGATCTTGTACGCAACCAAACTCAACGGCGCTGCAACCCCGGCTTTTTCGCGTCCTGAACGGGCCTTTACGTTGGCCCAGACAATGCCCAGCGCGGCCCAGCTCTCGCTGAAACCACCCGCGCCATCGGGCACACGTTGCGGGGCCTCCAGCACCAGTTGACGATTCAAACGATAGGCCATTAGGACGCACCTCCGCCCAAAATGCGCAGGGTTCGGTAGCGTTCAATCAACGCGCTTACTCCGAACGGCATGCAGCCGCCGTCATACTGAACTTCATGACGAAATTCGTAGTAATGCGCCGCCAGCAAAAACACTGCTTGCGCCAGATCCGCCGGTAAATCCCCCCACTCTGGGCCAAAGCCGGCCAGCATCGTGATCTTAACTGATCCGCCGTTGCCAATCGTCGGCAAGGACCCCGAAAATGCTTCCAATGCTGGACGCTGCATATCTGGACGCAACTGATAGGAACCAGCATCAATCGCCGTTTCAGTGCCCGCCCGATCAATCAAGACAACATCAATAATCGCCGAAACTGGCGCAATCGGCAGTGCTTGTGCGCAAACATCGCGCCACCGCGTCAACGTCCAGCTAAAATCGCGCTCGATCAGCGCTTTGCCAGTGCGCGCTTCGATCGCGGCGAGCGCAGATCGCAGGAACCCTTCCAGCAATCCGTCTTGTACGCTATCATCGGAAAACCCCGATCCAAGGCGCAGGTGGTCTTTGAACTGTGCAACCGGCAATGCCACTGTTGGCACGCTGGTTTCTTCGATCAACATCATGGGTTTACTCCGAAAAGTGCCAAATTAAATACCGTCCTAAATCCGGGCGCGTGCCCCCCACATTGCTCGGACGGAAGGAAGCAACTGGACAACGCGAGGGTCGCTCGCGCACTGCACACGCCCGGACCGAACGCGAAGGCTTGCCCCCGCGCCCGTTCCGTGGGCCTTAGGACAGGCCGAACTTAAGGAGCTTGATCGCCGCGTAATCGCTGATCGCACCACCAACGCGCTTGGTCGCATAGAACAAGACATGTGGCTTAGCGCTGAACGGGTCACGCAGCACGCGCAGATCAGGACGTTCCGCAACAGTGTACCCATTGCCAAAGTCGCCGAATGCGATTGCTGTACTGTCAGACGCCACATCAGGCATGTCTTCAGCAATCAGCACTGGGTAACCCAACAGACGCGCAGGCTCACCGGCAACCAGACCGTCAGACCACAAGAAACGGCCGTCATTGTCTTTCAGCTTCCGCACTAGGCCAGCGGTCTTTGAGTTCATCACAAAGGCCGCACCCGCTCGGTATTCCGCACCCAATGAATAGACGAGATCAACCAGCGCATCCGCACCGTTAAAATCACCATCCGCGCCCGTCACGACGTAACCAAGGTTACCCCAGACCCAAACGTCATTATCAACCTGTGGCGCCGTCAAGAAACCAGTCGGCTTGTCGATGCCATCACCAGACACAAACGCTGCTGCTTCGGAACGTGCAAACTTGTCAGCGATACGACCCGCAAGCCATTCGTCAATGTTGAACGCCGTGTCATCCAACAAACGTTGGGATGCCTTTGGCAGTGCAGACAGCTCATGCAGCGGGATCGTAATACGATCAATCTGCGGCGTGCCCGTTTCGGCGGTCGGGTCTGTTTCTGTGGCCCAACCCGCACCCATTTCAGTGTGATCAATCAGGACGTCATAAGACGTTGCTTCAACGTTCACCACATTCGCAATTGCTCGCAGCGACGCCGTAGAAGACAGCGTGGATTGAACATTCGCAGATGTCTGCGGATCCACCAGATAACCACCATCCGCAGCAACAGCCGTGGACATGGATTTGCCCTCAATCTCCAGGCTACGTAGCGCATCGTCATCGCCGGACCGCAGATAGGACTCAAACGCCTTCTGATGAGGCGCCTCAACAGAAGCAGCAGTGGCCAGCGCAGGGCGTGCGCCAGAGATCATGGATTTACGGTCAAGTTTTGTCATTCGGTCGTCCTGCTCTTTCAGCTTTATTTGAATATCAGTCGTGAAGTCTTTGAAATCGGTCACAAAACCGGCCATCGCGGTCTTCAACTCGTTGACTGGGGTAAGCGCCGCGTTAGACGCATCTTCCCCGGCCCGAGCCTTGCACTCAGGTTTCGTCATATTTGGATCCTTTCAGATCAATGGGTGGAAACGCCGGTCCTAACGGTGGCCCAGCACAGCGCGGGCATCCTCAAATACCCCCGCCAATTCGCGCAGAGCATCAGCCGCAGGGTCATCCCCCTTAGCCCCCACCCGCGCATCCGGAAGCATCGGGAACGTGACCAAAGACACCTCCCAAAGTTCCAACTCAGACAAAAGGCGACCGCCCTTGTCATTCTTCTTGGCCCGCACCGTACGGTAACCAATAGAAAGCCCGTCAATCGCGCCCGCCTCAATCAGCGCCGCCGCTTCTCGGCCTTTGGCAACATCTCGCAGAATACGCCCCTTAACCCATAGGCCGGCCTTATCCTCGCGGACCTCGTCCCATACCCCAATCGGCTGGGCCGGATCATGTTGCCACAACATCTTCACGCGCCCGCCTTTGCCCGCCAGCTTGTCGAGGGACGCAGCATAAGCACCGGTCTCAACCACATCGCCACCTTGGTCAATCTTACCGAACAGTGATGCATAGCCACTGATCTCAATTCCGTTTTCGACAGCAACACTGTCCCCAAGGGCTATAAATTTATGTTCTAAAGTCATCTCGTCTCCTCTCAGGGTGCCGCAATCAGGATGGATTCAACCGCCTGTGCCAAAATCACCCCAACCACTCCGTAAACCGTCAGCCACAAACGGCGTTCCAGCCGTTCCATCATCGCCTCGATCTTGCCCAGTTGAGTGTTCACCTGCGCAAATTGCAGCGCCGCGACCCTTTCGTGCGCCTCAATGCGCAATGATGGACCGCACTCGAACGTCTCGCGTAAATCAGCCATCGCCCACCTCAAGCGCTGGCAACCCCAATAGGTTCCGTTTTTCTGCATCTGTCAGGAACGGCGCGCTACTGATCCGGCTCCACTGGGCATCTCGTTCGTCCGATAATGCAGCAACCTGATCCAAGTCGGGCTTGAGCTGGAAACTCTCGCCTGTGAAATCACCCAACCAATGTGCGATCGATCCTGCAACGCGCGTCACCAAAGGCAGCACCGTCAATCGGTAGAATGCACGGTTGGCCTCTTGATAGTTCGCGTAAGTCGCGTCTCCCGTCAGCCCCAGCAGCATCGGCGGCACCCCAAAAGCGATCGCGATCTCTCTCGCTGCGGCTTCCTTGGTTTTCTGGAATTCCATGTCCGATGGGCTAAAGCCCATTGGCTTCCAGTCCAAACCACCCTCCAGCAACATCGGACGACCCGCATTACGCGCACCTTGATGTTGGCTCTCCATCTCACTCAGCAACCGATCATACTGATCGCTACTCAACTGGCTTTGCCCCTCAGCACCTTTGTAAACAATGGCACCGCTTGGCCGCGCAGCGTTGTCCAGCAACGCCTTGGACCACCGGCTCGCCGCATTATGCACATCGAGCGCCTGCGCCGCGGCCTGCATGGGGCTTAACCCATAGTGATCATCCTGCGGGTGGAACGATTTGATGTGACACACTGGGCTTGGGCCCTGTCCCACCGAAAAGCGATGTTTGCGCCCGCCAACGGTGTAATCATATCCAACAGGCCAGCCGTCGTTACCAGGGACCAATGTCATTCGATCAGAGCGCAACACATGCAGCTCAAGCGGAACATCCTCGCCCCCCACAGCCTCAAGATACCCATCGCCCGTCAGCAACAATTGACCAAACAAAGCCTCAAACAACTCGGCCCGCCCCTGCGCCCCATTCGGACGTGCCACCAACTCCAGAACGGGGTGCGTGTCATAGCGACGCTCACTGTCCTGCAAAACCAACGGCAAAGCAGCCGCTGCTTCTGCGATCAATTTCACGGCACGAAACCCCACCGGATTGGCCGTAAACCCGCCTCGTGTCAGCGACGCTGTATCGCGCGCGCCCCAAACTGATCGCCCCGAAGCCCCCCACGCAGCAATCTTCCCCGTCGCAGATGCCTTCATCTCAGGCACTGCCTGCTGTTCGCCATCCGCTCGCTTTAGAAAATCAAACATTCAAATCCCCTCTGGTGCCGCCGCTTCATGGCGTCTCATCCAACACGATCTAGTTTCGTCTAAATTTGCTTTGAAATGCTAAAGGCACCGTTCGTTGCCTCCGCAACACCCCGATAACGCTTTAATAATTAGGCTAAAGTGTGCGAACCTGCGGCGACCGCCACCGCTTCGCTGGTTCGATGAAAAGGTCCGTAATCGCCCAAACCAAAGCATCCACGCGGTCAGGTGATCCCTGTCCCGTAAACCCCTGCGCTGTCATCTGGCACATCTCATCTTCCAGCGCCCCAAGGCCCTGAACATGATGAACACGCCCCTGTTCATACAAAGCCGCAACAGGTTCGGCACGCATGGACTTGCCGCGCGTCGCATGAACCCCGCGATACGACACTGTCGGATCAATCGAACGCACAATCGTCTCGACCATTGCCCCGCCTTGATTCACTTCCGCCACCAGCCGTTCGGCCCCATGGCGATCCATGGCGGCAATAGCCGCCGCCGCCCACTCATTCGGGCTTGCCCCTTGGATGCTCGCATCTTCGAGAACAAATACCTTCCAATCGGAAACCGGTCCTTGGCTCACAATCCCAGCGACAACAATCCCGCAGGCATCAGATGTCGCGTTCGCCCCCGCGGGCGGGTCAACCGCAACGACAATGCGGTCCAGTGCAGGCACCCCTTTTACATGTGCAGCCTCAATCGTCGCAGAACTCCACAACGCCCCATCGACATCGGCCAGCAAAACGCCGTCCAATTCTTGACGCCCCAACCGCGTACCAGCATAGCGCTCTTGAACTTCGGCTAGAAAACTATCCGCAAGGTAGGCACGGTTCGCTTCCGTGGGTGCATGGGTCTGAACCGTGCTGCTCCGCTCCAAAAGCTCTTTCAATATTCCAACATTTCGCGGCGTCGTGGTAACACATGCGCGTGGATTCTTGCCTAAACGCAATCCAAACTGCATCATATCCCACGTATCCTGCGCCTTTGGCCATTTTGCCAATTCGTCCGCCCACACGGCATCAAACTGCGGTCCTCGCAGCCGTTCAGGATCAAATGCCGAAAACAATCGCGCCTCGGCGCCGTTCGGCCAAACCAGCATCTGGCGTCCAGAAATCCACTGCGGACGACGATCCGGCGGCGAACATGCCAATATGCCGCTTTCACCAAACACCATAACCTCGCGCGCCTGCTCCATCGTTTCACCGATAAGCCCGACACGTTTCGCCAAACCGGGGTCGCGCGGACGCGACCCCTCAACCATAGACCTGACCCATTCACTGCCCGCGCGTGTCTTGCCTGCACCGCGCCCACCAAGAATAACCCACGTCCGCCAATCCCCTTCAGGGGGCAACTGATGGTCCAACGCCCAAAAGTCGAAAAGGTAAGGCAGCGCCCTAACCTGCTCATCCGTCAGGCTCCTCAAGAACTGCTTACGATCTGCAACATCGGCGGATGCGACCAAGGCGGCACCCGATCTCACGTCTGAGGGCGGTGAAGTCGATGTCCCCTTCTCCCAGCCCGTCTCCGAATTTGTCATTGAAGTCTGCCTCTCTCTTTCGGGCTTCCGCAATTGCATCGGTTAGACGGGACATCTGTTTGGGCAACAGATCTATGTCCTTAAAGTCCCCTGCCTTCACAAGGTCCAACACGACGCTCAGCGTTTCACCAATTGTTTCGTATAGCTGCCTAGCCTCCTCGATACGTTCAGCAGCCGATTTCTGTTCGGTGGGAGTACCACCGCTTTGGTCTGTCATTATTGAAGTTCCCCTCTCGGGTTGCTCCGCCCATAAGAACGAAAAAGGGCGCTGGGAATGATCCCAAGCGCCCGCTTTAATTTCGACCAGCGCAGCAACAAACTACGCAAAGCTTCTATTTTTTCCAAACATTACCAAATAGTTACCGCACCCATCGGGAACACTTTGTTAATCCTTAGTTGTCCCCCGATGCGGCACGTTCAGCCTCAAGACGGCGATAGATCGCAACGTTTGCGTTGTGTTCGTCCAATGTCACAGCAAAGTTGTGCCCGTCTCTCGGGTTCAAGGTTTTCGCCACAAAGAAAATGAAATCCGTGTCAGACGGGTTCAGCGCCGCCTCGATTGATCCACGTCCTGGGTTGGCAATTGGCGTCTGTGGCAGACCCTCGATTACATAGGTATTCCAAGGTGTTTCCGCCCGAAGCTCACTTTGGCGTAAGCCACGCCCCAAGACGCCTTCGCCCAGCGTAACACCATAAATGACCGTCGGGTCAGTCTGCAGGCGCATGCCTTGGTTCAAGCGGTTGATAAACACTGATGCAACGTCAAACCGCTCATCAGAGGTCGACGCCTCTTTTTCGATGATTGATGCAAGAATCAGGGCCTCTTCTGGGGACGCCAACGGCAACCCATCGGCCCGCGACTCCCAAGCGTCTGCCAGAACGCGCGTTTGAGCCGCCTCCATCTTGTCCAACAATTCGGCGACCGAATCTCCGGGTTGAACCTGATATGAATCGGGTGCCAACATGCCCTCAGCTGGAATTTCATTCACAGAGCCGTCCATGACGTCCAGTGAATTCAAGGCTTGCACAACCTGCCAGCTGGTCACGCCTTCGGCAAACACCACGTTGAATTGCGTGTCACTTGCTTCCCGCGCTTCAGAAAATACTGCCGGTGCGTCTTCTTCCGAAGGGTTAAACTGCGCCAGTTGAACGAAGTCACCAGACGCAGGGTCCAGTTCACGCACTTCCGCCAAAACCCGATTGATACCAACACGATAGATGATCTGCGTGCCACAGGAACTCGGCCCGCCGCGCGTCACGATTTCCACGATCTCTTCCATGGACGCCCCAACGGGCACCAGAAAACTACCCGCCTTCAGCTGCGATGCTTTGTTCGCGTAATCTACGCCAATCCGAAAAAGCGCTGGTGACGAAATCGCATCTTGTTCGGCAAGGCTCTCGCTCACAATCCGCATGTTGGACCCTGAACGAACCTGCAAACAGATCGCTTGTTCCAAAGGGCCCTCAGCGCTGTATTCGTTGGTTCCCCAAGCGATCACACCGGCAAACAGGAACAACGCGACGATGAAAAACGTCAGCGCGTTGGCCGCGATATGTTTCCACATTTAGGAAACCTTTCCGAACAAGACAGATGCATTGGTGCCACCAAACCCGAACGAATTGGACAGCGCCACATTGATCTCGCGCTCAACTTTTGCGTTAGGGGCAAGATCGATCGCAGTTTCGACCGCAGGATTATCAAGGTTGATCGTCGGAGGAGCCACCTGATCACGGATCGCCAGAATGCTAAAGATCGCCTCAATCGCGCCAGCAGCCCCCAAGAGGTGACCCGTCGCGGACTTAGTGGACGACATTGTCACTTTGGATGCGGCATCACCCATCATGCGCTCAACAGCGCCCAATTCGATCGTATCCGCCATCGTCGATGTGCCGTGCGCGTTGATGTAATCGATATCCGCAGGCTCAAGACCTGCATCCTTCAACGCCATCCGCATTGAGCGCTCACCGCCTTCCCCGTCCTCGGACGGCGCGGTGATGTGGTACGCGTCGCCCGTCAGACCATAGCCCAACACTTCAGCGTAAATCTTCGCACCACGCGCCACAGCGTGATCATAGTCTTCCAGAACAACCATGCCTGCGCCCTCACCCATGACGAACCCATCACGGTCCTCGTCATACGGGCGGCTTGCGCCTTTCGGATCGTCAGCGCGTTTGGTGGACAGCGCTTTACAAGCGTTAAAGCCTGCAATGCCAATTTCACAGATCGTCGCCTCAGCGCCGCCTGCAATCATCACATCCGCACGGCCAGCCTTGATAAGCTGTGTTGCATCACCGATCGCATGCGCACCAGTTGAACACGCCGTCACAACCGCATGGTTGGGGCCTTTGAAACCGTATTTAATCGCAATTTGGCCAGAAATCAGGTTGATCAATGCACCCGGAACGAAGAATGGCGACACGCGACGCGGGCCCTTTTCTTTCATCATGACCGCAGTTTCAGCAATTGAATTCAGACCACCAATTCCTGAACCAGTAAGAACACCTGTGCGTTCAAGGTCTTCATCACTTTCCGGGGTCCAGCCAGCGTCTTCAACAGCTTGCTGTGCCGCAGCCATTGCGAAAAGAATGAACGTGTCGACCTTACGCTGATCCTTAGGTGCCATGTACTTGGCCGCATCGAACGTACCATCCGTGCCGTCACCATAGGGAACCTCACAGGCGTAGGTCGTACCAAACCCCTCAGGGTCAAAATGAGTGATCGGTCCAGCCCCAGATTGCGCATCCAAGATACGCTCCCAGCTCTTTTCGACTCCATCAGCAAGCGGGGTTACCAACCCCAGTCCGGTAACAACGACGCGACGCATAGCTCAACCCTCACGTTAATAGCTTTTGCAGGTGATACCGCGTGCAGCACCAAAGGGGCAAGTGCGCCGATGGCCAATTCCACCAAACAAGCGCATCTCGCGGAAATTGTCGGACGCATGGGCCACTGCTGTCAGGTGGAAAATCGCATAATCGGCAATGTGTGGCCGCTCGCAATGGCTCTTGGGCGGCTGAACTTCGCCGAAACGAAAAAGGGCGGCACCTCTCGGTACCGCCCCTTCAATCAGATCTAAAAGACGGCTTAGGCCGCTTCAGAGATAAACTTAGTGGCATCGCCAAAAGTCTGGATCGTTTCAGCAGCGTCGTCAGGGATTTCGATACCGAATTCCTCTTCGAACGCCATCACGAGCTCAACAGTGTCGAGGCTGTCAGCGCCCAGATCGTCGATGAAGGACGCGCCTTCAACAACTTTGTCTTCTTCAACACCAAGGTGCTCTACAACGATCTTACGTACGCGGTCTGCGACATCGCTCATGTTAAATTCCTCACATAGTTCGGGGCCAGTGGCCCGTTTTGTTCACCCAAACCTACTATAGGCAAGAGCGGTTTTTGATCCGTGACCGGACCTTGAAGAAACCAGACGCTACGTCACGATTTCCAATTCTGCGCCGCCTATAGCAGAGTTTCACTCTAGGGCAAACGCTTTCGAATGAAGCCCATATAGGGGTTACAACATCGCCATACCACCATTGACATGCAAAGTCGTGCCCGTGACGTATGCTGCCTGATCGCTCGACAGGTACAGTGCAGCTGCCGCAATTTCCTCTGGCGTGCCCATACGGCCGGCTGGGATCTGGCTGTTGATTTTCTCTTTTTGATCGTCCGTCAGCTTTTCGGTCATCGCTGTCGCAATGAAACCGGGCGCAATACAGTTCACAGTGATGCCGCGCGATGCGACCTCATAAGCGATGGATTTGGACATCCCGACCATGCCAGCTTTACTCGCAGCGTAGTTCGCCTGCCCCGGATTACCTGTCGCACCAACAATGGAAGACACGTTCACAATCCGGCCCCAACGGGATTTCATCATGCCACGAATAACACCCTTACACAGGCGCATTGTCGACGTGAGGTTCACGTTGATTACATCGGACCATTCTTCATCTGACATCCGCATGAAAATCTGATCGCGCGTAATGCCGGCGTTGTTCACCAGAATATCGACTGATCCCATCGCTTCCACAGCCTGTTTTGGCAGGGCATCAACCGCGGCGCTATCGCTCAGGTTACATGGCAACACATGAACGCGATCGCCCAGCTCAGCGGCCAATGCCTCAAGCGGTTCGACCCGCGTTCCGGAAAGGCCCACAGTGGCCCCTGCCGCGTGCAACGATTTGGCGATTTCGCCACCAATACCACCAGACGCACCCGTGATCAGGGCGTTCTTACCTGTTAGATCAAACATGTTTTATCCTTCATTCAATGCAGCAGCTGCCGCAACAACATCATCGGGGGACCCAACAGCGCGGGTTGCAATACCACGATCAACCCGCTTCACCATGCCAGACAAAGCCTTGCCTGCACCGATCTCCCAAACCTCAGTGACACCAGCGCCCGCCATCCACTGAACGCTTTCACGCCAGCGCACAGACCCCGTCACCTGCTCAACCAAGAGCGCCTTAATCTCATCCGCGTTCACAGCCTCGGCACGCACGTTCGCAATCAACGGCACAGCCGGTGCATTCAGCGTAACCGCAGCCAAAGCCGCTTCCATCACCTCAGCAGCAGGTGCCATCAGGGATGAATGAAATGGCGCGGATACTGGCAACAACATCGCCCGCTTTGCGCCATTGGCTTTTGCGATCTCAACCGCACGTTCCACGGCGGCCTTATGGCCCGAAACGACAACCTGTGACGGATCATTATCATTGGCGGCCTGACAGACCTCGCCTTGTGCAGCTTCAGCCGCAACCGCTTGCGCGGCTTCAAAATCCATGCCCAGCAAAACAGCCATCGCGCCAATACCAACCGGTACAGCGTCTTGCATGGCTTCACCACGTGTCCGCAACAACCGCGCGGTGTCTGTCACGCTCAATGCGCCAGCAGCTGCCAACGCAGAATATTCGCCCAACGAATGCCCTGCCACGAAAGATGCAGCTTCAATAGTAACGCCCTCAGCCTCAAGCGCGCGCATTGCCGCCAAAGATGTCGCCATCAACGCAGGTTGCGCGTTTCGCGTCAGCGTCAAATCAGCAATATCACCGGACCAAATCAGGTCGGACAGCTTTTCACCCAATGCATCGTCGACTTCATCAAAAACAGCCTTTGCCGCTGGATAAGCCTCGGCCAAAGCCTGCCCCATTCCGATCGTCTGCGCGCCCTGCCCTGGAAAAACGAATGATTTCATGATGTGCCCCTCACTATTCTTCTTTCCCTACCGTTAGCGCGACCCTGCCCCACGCACAAGACATCAGCAGCAGCCCCCAAAACACGAAAGCGGCCCACGAAGGGCCGCTAAATCGATTTTCTAGTAATGATGAGAGACTATGCCGCCAATGGGCCAGTCCAGACAGCGGGCCGTGCAGCGGTTCCCTGCATGATCCCGCAATCATGAGCCAGGCGGTCACGCAAAGAAAACAGCGTCGCAACCGCGCCATCTGCAACAGCAAGAACCAATCCGCTATTCAACGTGACCTGTACCTGCCCAAAACTACCATCCATCTTGGAGGCAACAACGTCGACGGATTTAACAGTGTCGAGGCCATGTCGGCTGAGCGTGATCTCTCCACCGGTTGCACCCGTAATGACTTGGCGCAGCTCACCAACGTTCGTATCAATCTGAACTCTGATGCGTGTACCCCGAAAAGCATGCCGCCCAGTAAACGCCCCTATAACAAGCGCCCCTAAAGAAATCAAAAGCTTCGCCAAGAACGCACTTCCGGTGAACGTCATCGCGGGCATGATCCAAACTGCGGCCGCAGCAATGAACGCCGCAATCGAGAGAATGGTTGCAGCACCACGTGCAAGGATCGAAAGATCGACGATCTGCTCGTTTAACGACGCCTCATAGCCCCAGTAGACCTCGGACACTTGTGGTCGGCTGAAAGACTTGGATTGCGGGGAAACAGCGGATTCAACAAAATGGCACGGATCAGGCGTAGCAGTCATACGTATCTCCAATTTAATTTAATACAACCTCACCGCGAACTAGGGCAGAAAATTGTCCCCAAAACGTTGAAAACACGATTTGTTAACTATTTGGTAAATTTTGCCAGCCCGCTCGCCAAGGCCCGCCCCCAAAAGTGCTTGGATCGCCCAACCTGCAAAGCTTTCGCTTGATCCTACAGTGCACCTTTGTATAAGGCCCCTTCATCCCGCAGCTTTTATGAACTGCGCAGTCTCTCGTGGGCGAGAGTGGGATGTTTAGTCCTCGCCCTTTGAAATGCGCCGAGAACAGAACGGAGTCACCATGCCACTATATGAGCATGTGTTTATTGCGCGTCAGGACTTGTCCAACACGCAAGCAGAAAGCCTCATCGAACACTTCTCCACAGTGCTTGCAGACAACGGCGGTAAAGTCGTTGAAAGCGAATACTGGGGCGTCAAAACGATGGCTTACAAAATCAACAAGAACCGCAAAGGCCACTATGCCTATTTGCGCTCTGACGCAGCTGCCCCAGCGATCCAAGAAATGGAACGCCTGATGCGCCTGCACGAAGACGTTATGCGCCTTCTGACCATCAAAGTGGACGAGCACGAGGAAGGTCCCTCAGTGCAAATGCAAAAGCGTGACGAGCGACCAGATCGCCGCGAACGCCGCTAATCCACCAGATAAAGAAAGGACCATAAGTCATGGCTACTAAACCATTTTTCCGCCGTCGTAAGTCCGATCCATTTGAGGGCGACAACGCTCCTAAGATCGACTACAAAGACACACGGACACTTCAGCGCTACATCTCTGAGCGCGGCAAGATCGTTCCATCCCGTATCACCGCTGTCGGTGCAAAAAACCAACGTGCTTTGGCACGCGCAATCAAACGCGCACGGTTTTTGGCCCTGCTGCCTTACGCTGTTAAGTAAAGGAAAATTCCAATGGATGTTATCCTTCTAGAACGCGTCGCAAAGCTTGGTCAGATGGGCGAAGTTGTCTCAGTAAAACCAGGTTACGCACGCAACTTCTTGTTGCCACACGGCAAGGCCCTGCGCGTCAACGAAGCCAACATGGCTGCGTTCGAAGCACAGAAAGCCCAGCTCGAAGCACGCAACCTCGAAACCAAGAAAGAGGCCGAAGCACTTGCGGCCAAACTCGATGGTGAAACTTTCATCGTGATTCGCTCTGCGTCTGACGGCGGCAACCTTTACGGCTCCGTCACAACTCGCGACGCGGCTGACGCTGCAATCGAAGCTGGTTTCACAGTTGATCGTAAACAAGTCGTACTTATCGAGCCTATCAAAGAGCTTGGTATCCACGATGTGCTGGTCAAACTGCACCCAGAGGTTGATGCGACGATCAAGTTGAACGTTGCTCGTTCCACTGAAGAAGCTGAACTTCAGGCCGCTGGTAAATCCGTAGCCGAACTGGCTGCAGAAGAAGAAGCAGCCGCTGAATTTGAAATTCAGGAACTGTTCGACGATATCGGCGCAGCCGGTATGGAAGACTTCGGTGACGACGCACCTGCCGCCGAAGAAGCACCTGCTGAAGAAGCTTCCGAAGAAGACTAAGTCTTCCTTCGTTGAAAACATATAAGGCCGCTCCGATCTCGGGGCGGCCTTTGTCGTTGGACGCTTAAGTTTCTCGACTCCCAACGGATGTTGTTACAGTCTCGTTGCACAACGACCTTAAGACTGGGTTCAACTTCATTCAAAGGGGCACATCATGTCATTCACACTCTCTCGTCGCGGATTCCTCTCTGGAACCGCTGGCCTTATCGCCATGCATCCTTACTCGGTACGTGCGCAAACCAATCAAGCACACCTGCGCATCATGGAAACAACGGATTTGCACGTCCACGTCTACCCGTATGACTACTATTCGGATCGTGCCATCGACACCGTTGGCCTAGCCCGCACGGCGTCGATCATTCAGGACGTTCGCGCAGAATCAACAAACTCAATCCTCCTGGACAACGGTGACTTCCTTCAGGGGAACCCGATGGGTGACTACATCGCCTATGAACGTGGCATGGATGGCGACGTGACCCACCCTGTAATCACAGCGATGAACACTCTGGGCTTTGACGCCTCCACATTGGGCAACCACGAATTCAACTATGGCCTCGGCTTCCTTGAAAAATCTCTCGCGGGTGCTGGCTTCCCTGTGGTTTGCGCGAACGTCGCCAAATCCTTGGGCGCCTCCCCCACCGAAGACGATACGCTTTTGCCTCCCTATGTGATCCTTGAGCGGGTCCTTACAGACGGATCAGGGGAAACCCATCCCATCAAGATCGGCCTTATCGGCTTTGTCCCGCCTCAGGTTATGAACTGGGACCGTCGCCACCTCGAAGGCAACGTGCAAGCGCGTGACATTCTTCAGGCCGCCCGCGCTTGGGTACCACAAATGCGCGAAGCGGGCTGTGACATCGTCATTGCCCTCTCCCACTCGGGGATCGGCAGCGCCGACGAAGAAGACGGCATGGAAAATGCTTCTGTGCCATTGGCTGCCGTTGACGGGATCGACGCAATCTTGACTGGCCACAGCCACCTCGTCTTCCCGTCCTCCACCTACGCCGACTTTGCAGGTGCTGATGTTGAGGCTGGTACATTGCATGGCAAACCAGCTGTCATGGGCGGGTTTTGGGGCAGCCACATGGGCCTGATTGATTTGATGTTGGAACGGGACGGATCTGGCTGGCGCGTTCTATCCCACACGTCCGAGGCTCGCCCAATTTCGCAGCGCAACGAAGACCGCTCTGTGACTGCCTTGGTCGAAGACTTTCAACCGGTCCTCGATGCCGTCGCGACTGACCACGAAGAAACCCTCGCATACGTGCGCCGCGCCGTTGGCAAGACGGATGCGCCGCTACACAGCTACTTCGCGCTTGTGGCCGATGATCCGTCCGTCCAAATCGTGTCGAACGCGCAGATGTGGTACATTGAACAGATGATGGTCGGCACCGAACACGAAGGCCTGCCGATCCTTTCTGCGGCCGCTCCGTTCAAGGCAGGCGGGCGTGGCGGACCTGAATATTACACAGATGTCGCGATCGGCGATGTGGCGATTAAAAACGTCGCCGACCTTTACTTGTACCCAAACACGACCCGCGCCGTTCGTGTGACAGGCGCGCAGGTCAAAGACTGGCTCGAACGCTCTGCGGGTATGTTCAATCAGATCGAAGCAGGCGCACAAGACGCAATTCTGCTGAACCCTGAGTTTCCGTCTTACAATTTTGATGTCATCGACGGTGTTACCTACCAAATCGACCTCAGCCAGCCGTCCAAATTCGACCGCGACGGCGCTGTGATCAATGAGGGTGCAAATCGGATCGTGAATTTGATGTTTGAAGGTCAACCAATCGACATGGCCGCTGAATTCATCATCGCCACCAACAACTACCGCGCCGGTGGGGGCGGTAGTTTCCCCGGTGCATCAGCGGAAACAACCGTGTTTGAAGGGCCAGACACCAATCGCGACGTCATTGTGCGCTACATCGTCGATCAGGGCACCGTGAGCCCACAAGCCGACGGCAACTGGACGTTTGCCCCAATGGACGGCACCACCGTCTTGTTTGAAACCGGCCCCGCTGGCGAAGCCTACGCCGCCGACGTTCCGGGCGTGACCATGGAGGCCGCAGGCCAAAGCGACAGCGGCTTCTCTCTGTTCCGCATAACTCTCTAACTCCGGTTACGAAACCTTGGCCGCTCCCTTGTTGGGGCGGTCGATCTATCGATCAAACGTCTCAAGCGTTAGCGTGCCCTCGCACGCCGTCTGCTCCGTTGATCCGATCCAGACATGTAACGGGCCATCGCTTGCGCCCCAAACGGTCACCTCTTCGCGGCCATTCGCAGTATCACCGAAATACCAAACGCCCCGACTGTCTTGCACAGCCAACACTGGGCTACATTCGGCCTCTGCCATGACCATAAGAATATGTGGCCCCATTGTATCTAGCTCAAACCGAGCAGTCGCCGCCAAGGGCAAGAACCCCTTTACCCGATCATCGCTAAGCCCATTTAAAGCCCACGCTCCGCACGGCACCACATGTTCACCAGTCGCGCGCACATCCCAGCTTTGAGGGGCAATGAGATCGGGACCAGACGCCTCAAAGAACGGGGCGTCTAGGGACGGGTCAGGACAATCTGCAAAAACAGGGCCTGCGCAAAGAGCGAAAAATGCAGCGATATGTTTCATACCGACAATCCTACATTCGAACGTGATGGTGTCGAATCCCGGACGAACACAATTTGGTTAACCGATCGCGAGGCCAGCGTTCGCGCCCCCCATCACTTCAGCAACGCAAAAGGGCCGCCCTCAACATTGAAGGCGGCCCTTTGCGTTCGTTTGGTCCGGTCACCTTAGTTGAAAGTCTCAAGCGTCAGAACAGCGTTACACGTCTGACCATCAAACGTCCCGACCCAAACATCGAGAACGCCATTACCCGGATTGCCAATATCCAAACGTGGATCCGCATTCCCGTTGCTGTCGTCATCGTAATACCACTGCGTATCCGCTGTATTGGCCAGCAAAACCGAGTCACAATTGCTTTTGACATCAATAACGATGCGGTAGCCATTCATGCCGCTCAGGTCGAACGAGAAATCCGGCTCCGTAATTACGAACCCATCAACGCCGGACGCAAATCCACACCGTTGGAGATTGTTGTCACCACCCGCGACGACATTGAATTGACGGGGCGAAAACAACTGCCCCCCAGTCGAGTTATACACTTCATTTCCCCAAAGTGTGTAATCGGGACACGCCTGAGCCGTCCCAACAAAACCAAAGCACGTAATGAAAACAGCAAATAAAAATTTCATGTTACTCCCCAATTCTAAATGCGTGACGTAAGGGTAACCTCATATCGGGAGAATTCACAGCGTTTCTGGATGCGGCAAAGGTCAGGTTTACCGTAGTTCGCCCCTACAAACGCAAAAAGGCCGCCCTAGATGGACGGCCTTTTCACTAATATTGGCGAGAAGCTTAAGCTTCTTCGAGCGCTTCAACTGCCTTTTGCAGGTCGTCCTTGGACACTTCTTTTTCTTTCAGCGATGCGCCTTCAAGAACGTGGTCCACAACTTTGTCTTCAAACAAAGGTGCGCGGATTTGCTGCTGCATCTGAGCGTTTTGCTGAACGAATTCAAAGAACTGGCGCGCTTGGTTTCCGTACTGGCGCGCTTGGTTCATCACAGCTTGTGTGAATTCCGCGTCAGATACCTGAACTTCAGCTTTCTGACCGATTTCAGCCAACAATAGGCCCAGCTTTACACGGCGTTCTGCAAGTTTTGTGTGCTCTTCTGTGGTCTCGATCTCAGGGTGATCGTGGCCTTCAACTTCAGGGTTTTCTTCGTGCCACAGCTGGTGAGCAATCTGGCCAGCTTCAGCTTCAACCAAGGATGGTGGCAGCTCGAAGGAAACCTTTTTGTCCAGTGCATCAAGAAGACCACGCTTGGTCACAGCACGTGCTGCGCCTGCATATTCTTCTTCCAGTTTGTCGGAAATTTGACCTTTCAGGCCAGCAAGATCTTCTGCACCGAACTGCTTTGCCATCTCGTCGTTCAACTCAGCCGCTTTAGGCTCCAGAACGTTGTGGATCTTGCATTCGAAAACAGCTTTTTTGCCAGCAAGGTGCTCGGCATTGTAGTCTTCTGGGAAGGTGACTTCGACGTCTTTCTCTTCGCCAGCTTTCACACCAACAAGGCCTTCTTCAAAGCCAGGAATGAATTGACCGGAACCGAGAACCAATGTGTGGCCTTCCGCCGCGCCGCCTTCAAAAGCTTCGCCGTCAACTTTACCAAGGAAGTCAAATACAACCTGATCGCCGTCTTTTGCTTTGGAACCCTTTTTGCGGTCCTCGAAGTTCTGTGCGGTTTCAGCCAAAGACGCCAAAGCTTCGTCAACAGATGCTTCGTCCGCTTTAACAACCATCTTTTCCAATTTGATGTCGGAGAAGTCGACTTCTGGGATCGCAGGCAGTGCTTCGTAGGAAACTTCTACGACAACATCATCGCCTTCTTTCCAGTCTTCGTTGGACATTTTCATTTCTGGCTGCATCGCAGGGCGATCGCCGGAAGTTTCGAGGTGCTTGTTCATTGCGCCATCGACAGCTTCTTGCATCGCTTCGCCAAGAACCTTTGGACCGAATTGCTTTTTCAGCATCGGCATTGGTACTTTACCTTTGCGGAAACCCTTCATCTCAATCTCAGGCTGCGCCTCTTTGAGCTTGTCGTTTACTGTCGCATCCAGCTCGGCAGCTGTAACTGTGATCTCATAGCCGCGCTTCAGGCCATCGTTCAGGGTCTCTTTAACCGACATGGTTTCGTCCTTTTCCATTCGAACAGCCCTACCCTTGGTAGGACTAAGTAATCTTGGTGCGGGTGAAAGGACTTGAACCTTCACGCCTTGCGGCGCCAGAACCTAAATCTGGTGCGTCTACCAATTCCGCCACACCCGCACGATATAAAGGGAACGCAACCGCGTTCCCCTTAAGTTGGGCACCTCCTAGCAAAGTGTCTGGAGGGATGCGAGAGGAAAACACGCTTCTCCCCCTACGTTTTCGCGAATTCTTTGGATTTTTTTGCAGTGTCCCAAAAGACTCACCTTTTGAATGACATGTAATGACACCACAATTGTCCTGTTCGTAACGCTTTCTTGCCATATTCTCTTGCGAAACACTGAGGCAGACAAATTAGCTGAGAGCGAGAAACGCCATGCACCTGGGACAAACAACAGAATTTAAAGACCGCATCGCGGCCGTATCCAAAGCCGCTAACGTTGCAGGCCTTGCTGCCGGAACGACTGTTATGACACTCGACGGCGAACTTCCTGTCGAACACCTGAACGCTGGCGACCGTGTAATTACACGTGACGCAGGCATGTCAGTTCTGCGCGAAATCCGCAGCCACGAAGTTTATGTCGCCTCTATCCAAATCAAAGCCGGCTCCTTGGGCCACACACGCCCACAGGACGATCTACTTGTCGGGCCGGATACACTTGTTCACATCCGTGACTGGCGTGCCAAAGCGCTGTTCGGCGCTGATGTTGCAACAGTTAAGGCAAAGCGCTTGATCGATGGTGAATTTATCTCCGAACAAGACGCAACAAAAATGACAGTTTATGAACTGATTTTTGATCGCCAGCACATCCTTTATGCTGACGGCCTCGAAGTGGCGTCTGCCGCGGTTTAAAACCTAAGGCCAACCGCTTTCACATTGTCTAATTGAATTTAGCGCAGCTCTTAACGGGGCTGCGTTTTTCTTTGGGGGCCCTCATAGGGGGCCTCAAAGCCCCAGAGCGCGAAACACTTTAGGCAGTTCTTCTGGCAAATCTTCGGCAATCAACCCTGCCCCAAAACTTAGCGCGCATTCCGTATGCAAATACGCGCCAGATTCTGCAGCCTGATGCGGCGCGAACCCGCGCGCCATCAGCCCTGTGATGAACCCTGCCAACACATCCCCCGACCCCGCCGTCGCCAACCAAGGCGCCGCACGCTCATATGCGCTCGAATTGATCGAACAACGCCCGTCAGGGCTGGCAATCACTGTATCCGGCCCTTTGAACAACACCGTGCATCCTGCACGCTTTGCGGCGTCTCTAGTAGCGTCTACCTTGGAATAGGCTGGGCCAGTGGTTGCTGGCGCGGTGAGTTTCTCGGAAATATCAGGAAACAGCCGCGCAAACTCGCCCGCATGGGGCGTCAGCACGCATTTATCATGCAACTTTCCAAATAAAGATTGATCCGAAGCGATCAGTGTCAACGCATCCGCATCAAGAACAACCGCACGCCCACTTTCTAACACAGTATCGATCAGCTCGCTCTTGTCATCCGTCAGCCCCAATGCAGGGCCAATACACAACGCATTGATCCTCTGATCCTCCAGCACCCGCACCAAAACACCCGCATCTCCAATCCGTCGCACCATCACCGCCGTTACATGGCTCGCGACCTCCATCTGGGCGCTTGGCGGCACCCCCAAAGTTACGACGCCAGCCCCAATCCGCGAGGCCCCACGTGCGGCAAGACGGGCCGCCCCCGTTTGGGCAGGACCACCAGACAAAATTAGTGCGTGCCCGTGAGAAAACTTGTGCCCACCCCGTTTTCGCAGAAAAAATTTGTCCCACGCAACGTCTATTGATTTGACCCGGGATTTCCGGTTCTTTGGCAGCCCGATATCCACTAATGTGATCTTGCCCGCCGCTTGGGCACCTTCATTTAAAAAGTGACCGACCTTCATTTTGTGAAAAGTCACTGTCAATTCGGCCACAATTCGGATCGACTCCAATCGCCCCACGGGGTCATTTGGGATCAAGACCTTACCGCTATCTGAACAAATTCCGGAAGGTAAATCGACAGAAACAACAATAGGACAAAATGCTGGCCTCTCTAAAACTGGAATTCCATGACCCGCGTCATAACAGTCAATAACATCCATAAGGGTTTGCCGAAGATCCTTGTCATCAAACGGCCGACCTAATCCTGTTCCAAACAGGGCGTCTACGATAACATTGACGCCTCGGGTCGATGGCTCCACACCGTTTATGAGCGCTGCGACCTCACCCACTTCGCACCACCGCTCATAGTTCCTTTTTGCATCCGGCGGCAGTTTCTCTGCGTCCCCATACAAAAACACATCAACGTCCCATCCGGCGTCCCGCAACAGCCGCGCGACAACAAACCCGTCGCCGCCGTTGTTACCCGGCCCGCATAGAATCACCGCGCGAAACGATCCTTCGGCCAGGTCTGGCCACTCGGAAAACACTGCATCAACAACGCCTTGCCCCGCACGCTCCATCAGTTCCAACCCTGTGACGGACCCACTCTCAATTGCGGCGGTCTCAATGGCGCGCATTTGGGCGGCTGTTAACAATTCAGTCATTTCCTTGACCTTCCGCGATTCAATTTCGCTCAATCCTGCATCATTTTGCCTATTTTTTAGGCAGCCCCATTGGAATCGCCATGGGACTCAGGCCCCTAATACCCTACCGAATTGTAGCCCCCGCATAGAAGTGGTCTGACCCATATGAAATCATAAAACCGAGGGAGTCGCGGCCATGAAGAAAATCGAAGCGATCATCAAGCCGTTCAAATTGGACGAAGTGAAAGAAGCGCTCCAAGACGCAGGCATTCAAGGCCTTAGTGTCGTGGAAGTCAAAGGGTTCGGCCGCCAAAAGGGTCACACAGAACTTTACCGTGGCGCCGAATATGTCGTCGACTTCCTGCCAAAGGTTAAGATCGAGGTCGTTCTGGCCGACGATCAAGTTGACGGCGCAATCGAAGCCATCATCACCGCCGCCAAAACCGACAAAATCGGTGACGGCAAAATTTTCGTTTCCGACGTCAGCCATGCGATCCGTATCCGCACCGGCGAAGAAGGTGACGAAGCGTTGTAAAAGCCGGGTGCCTTAGCGCCCATGCTCTGAGCAATTCCAACTCCAACACTATCCATGGAAAGAAGACTGATATGTCAGCCAACAAAGATCTCGTCAAAAGAATCAAAGATGAGGAAATCGAATACGTCGATATCCGTTTCACAGACCCACGCGGTAAACTGCAGCACGTTACGCTGATCTCCGATGAAGTTGATGAAGACTTCCTCGAAGACGGCTTCATGTTCGACGGTTCTTCCATCGCGGGTTGGAAAGCCATCAACGAATCCGACATGAAACTGATGCCGGACGCTGAAAGCGCGTACCTCGATCCGTTCTATGCTGAAAAAACAATCTGTGTTCACTGCTCCGTTGTTGAGCCAGACACAGGCGAAGGCTACGCACGTGACCCACGCGGCACAGCAGAGCGTGCAGAAGCTTACCTGAAATCCACAGGCATCGGCGACACATCCTTCTGGGGTCCAGAAGCTGAATTCTTCCTGTTCGACGACGTGCGCTACTCCGTAGGCATCAACAAAGTCGGCTACGAAGTCGATGCGATCGATGCGTCTTGGAACACAGACACTCAGTACGAAATGGGCAACACGGGCCACCGTCCTGGCGTTAAGGGCGGCTACTTCCCTGTTAACCCAATTGATGACGCACAGGACATCCGTTCTGAAATGCTCTCCACTATGAAGCGCCTCGGCATGAAGGTCGACAAGCACCACCACGAAGTGGCGTCCTGTCAGCACGAGCTGGGCCTGATCTTTGGCACACTGACTACCCAAGGTGACGAACTTCAGAAATACAAATACGTTGTTCACAACGTAGCACAAGCATACGGCAAGTCCGCGACATTCATGCCAAAGCCAATCGCTGGCGATAACGGCACAGGCATGCACGTGAACATGTCCATCTGGAAAGATGGCAAGCCATTGTTCGCAGGCGACAAATACGCTGACCTGTCTCAGGAAGCTCTGTACTTCATCGGTGGTATCCTGAAGCACGCCCGCGCCCTGAACGCGATTACAAACCCATCCACAAACTCTTACAAGCGTTTGATCCCGGGTTTCGAAGCACCAGTTCTTCGTGCGTACTCTGCGTCTAACCGTTCCGGTTGTGTTCGTATTCCTTGGACAGACTCCCCGAAAGCCAAGCGCGTTGAGGCTCGTTTCCCTGATCCAGCAGCCAACCCATACCTCTGCTTTGCAGCTTTGCTGATGGCTGGCCTTGACGGCATCAAGAACAAGATCGACCCAGGTGCGGCGTCTGACAAAGATCTCTACGATCTGCCACCAGAAGAGCTCGCAGAAATCCCAACTGTTTGTGGCTCCCTGCGCGAAGCGCTCGAAGCTCTCGAAGCAGACATGGACTTCCTGCTTGCTGGCGACGTGTTCACAAAAGACCAGCTTCAGGGCTACATGGATCTGAAATGGGAAGAAGTGTACGAATACGAACACACTCCACACCCTGTTGAATTCAAGCTGTACTACAGCTGCTAATTCAAAGACTTACAGTCTTCAAAGGGCGTCCCTCGGGGCGCCCTTTTTCCGTGCGCCCTCCCCCGTGAACTCAATCCTGCCACGATTAGAACGCTAAGTTTCCCTAACGCTAACCTCATGTTGACCCACTTATGGTCCACGGTGCCGTCATGAGTAGTGTTTCAAAATATGTATCCCCCTCCAAGACAACACCCCAAACCAATGGGGTTTGTCTGCATCGGAACTCCGAGATTCCGTCGTCCGCGATCCGCGCGGGTGCGTCCACAATGCCATCTGCATGGGCCGCTGACGGCAATGACGGAAAATCGACCTTTAGGTCCGGATCAGATAAAGTCCGCAGCTTTGCTGACATCGCGATGGATCCGTTTCGCTGGATGACATCTTCAAAGGCTCACATGATCGCCTCTGCTTTGGCACTTGGCGTCGTGGCCTCAGTCGTATTTCTATTCTAGCGCCCCGCTCAAACTCAATCCTCAAATAACCGCCTTAAGACAAGGCGTTAGTCCGTTTTCACAACTGTCGTGTGGATGACAAAAGCAACAGCATCCGGCTGTGGCAGGCGAAGTATCGTTTGACGTTCGCTGCGCATATAGGGCGCATCTGATTTTCCAACCGGCCGCGGATCGTTCTCAAGGCGCGGTTGATAGAGAGCCGCATCATCATATCGTAGCGCATTGGCTCGCCAAATAGGCCGTTCGGCCTGCACACCGTCAAACAAGCGCTGAACACGGGTCGCGATCTGTGCATCATACTCGGGTACGGGTTCGTGTATTGCAATCAGTGGCTTGCCAATCTTCTGGGCCAAAGTCCAACTGGCAGGAAAACACAATACAGCCCCCGTCAGCACATGTTCATCGCCACGTTTTTCCAAGATACACACGTCCTGCTGCAGAATTTGCCCGACAGACCAAAGCGGAGCATCCCATTCTAAGGTGACCTGAACCCCATCGGGGCACGTAACCTGCCCCCCATCAACCTGAAACCCATCCGGCAGGACCTCCAAAGCCATCGCCAAAAATCCCCGAGAAGCAGCTAAACCTTCCGGCAATTGAGCGTAAACATCTCGTTCTTGGGTCTGCAAAAGGTGCCGCTTTAGCACCATCTGTGCGCCGTAGGCATCATCATGAAACAGCCAATCCCCGATCACGGGGCGAACCGCGGGCAAACGCGCAGCGGCAACGTCCAACTGCCCATTAGGCATCTTGGCTTGCAAAATCATGTTCAATTCTATGGCCATCTGCCCCACTTTCTCATGTCGCTTTCAGACCTGACAGACGAATCTCTCGGCTCCAAAGTTAGCTTAACGAATGAGGCTTCCTATGAACCAGCGTTACAGTGAAACACGTAAAATCGATCCAAGCCGTGGTTTAACTTTGGGCGACGGCAGCCCGAATGACAATGACCGCACAGAAATCGGCCCTACCCAACTGGCCCTAAAAGAGTGGGAGGCCGCAGGGCTTATCCTCCCCAATCTCGAAGCAATGCGTGCCTATCGTCTGAATCGCTTGACCCAAGACATCGTGAAACGTGGCTATGGAGGCGTGTTGATGTTTGACCCACTCAACATTCGCTACGCGACCGACAGCACCAACATGCAGTTGTGGAACACCCACAACCCATTCCGTGCAGTGCTGGTCTGCGCCGATGGCTATATGGTTATCTGGGATTACAAGAACGCGCCATTCCTTAGCAAATTTAACCCTTTGGTTCGCGAACAGCGCTCAGGCGCGTCGATGTTTTACTTCAGCAATGGCAACAAGGGCCAACAAGCCGCCAGCAGTTTCGCCGACGAAGTTCTCGACCTGATGAGAGAACATGCAGGCGACAACAGGCGCCTTGCGGTTGATAAAATCATGGTCGACGGGCTGCGCGCCCTTGAAGCACGCGGATTTGAGGTCATGGAAGGCGAAGAAGTCACCGAACACGCGCGTTCCATCAAAGGGCCCGACGAAATACTCGCCATGCGCTGTGCCAACCACGCATGTGAAACATCCGTGAAGGCGATGGAAGACTTCGCTCGGGCCCATATGGGCGATGGCGTGACGTCGGAAGACGACATCTGGGCGGTCCTGCACGCTGAAAACATCAAGCGCGGCGGCGAATGGATCGAAACACGACTGTTAGCGACAGGGCCACGCACCAACCCGTGGTTCCAAGAATGCGGCCCGCGCATCCCAAACCACAACGAAATCCTTGCCTTTGATACAGATCTTATCGGCAGCTACGGCATCTGCATCGATATCAGCCGCACTTGGTGGATCGGCGACAAAAAACCACGCAATGATATGATCGAGGCCATGAAACATGGTGTGGAACATATTGAAACAAATATGCAAATGCTTAAGCCAGGGGTGAACATCCAAGACCTAAGCAAGAATACACATGTTCTCGACGCTAAGTACCAGAAACAGAAATACGGCTGTTTGATGCACGGCGTGGGCCTATGCGATGAATGGCCTTTGGTCGCCTACCCTGACAAGATGGTGGAGGGTGCCTTTGATCATGAACTTGAGGCCGGAATGGCGATCTGCGTTGAGGCACTTGTCTCCCCCGAGGGCGGTGATTTTTCGATCAAGCTCGAAGATCAGGTTTTGATCACCGAGGACGGCTTTGATAATTTAACAACATACCCACACGATGACGCGTTGATGGGCCGTTAGGGCAGCTCGATCCCTGCTAAAAGGCCAAAATGGTCTGAGCCAAGCTGCGGGCGCACCGTCAACGCACCTTGCCCGCCCGTCGCCAAAACATGATCAATCCCAAGCGGGTATCCGAAAAAATCATAGGTTCGCACCCATGGACCCACCCGTTGCGTTTCGGTTGCGTCTTCGATCCACGCCATACTGCGCCCAGACGCGACCATATTAAAATCACCGCCAATGACGGTGGCCTGTTTGGGATCAAGGACCATCTCGTCCAGCCACGCAGTAACTTGCTGTTGCTGGGAGCGCGGCCAAGGCCAAAACAGATGCACTGACGCGACCTGCACCAACACGCCACTCACCTCGGTGCTCACCACTCCAAATCCAGGTTGGTTCGCACATGTCTCTTGCGTAAAGGGCGTTCGCGACAGCACCGCGACAACTCCAACTTCATGCGCATTGCACAGCAATTGATATGGGTAGTCGTCGCGCAACGCGCCCAACATGGGCGTGTTTGCATGACTGACCTCCTGAAGCGTCACCACATCCGCACCTGATTCTCGAATGTCAGCGATCAATTCTGTCCGATCACTCGGCAGAAACAGCATGTTCTTTTGATAAATACTGATATCGGGCTGCAACGCAGGGTCGCCCGATGGGACCAGCCCTGCCCCATACCACAGCGCAACAAGGCAGACGGAAACAACCAAGGCCTGTGCAACGCGCCACCGCCAGACCAAAACACAAACACCCAATGAACCAAGCAAAATAACGGGTCGAAAAACAGCCAAACTGTCACCAAGCCCATGTATGTCACCCGCAAACGACATCGCAAAAACGATACCCGCGCAGATAACCAAACTACGCCCAATCAGTTGCCACATATCTCACCTCTGCGTGACGAAGCCGTCACATCTCTTGCAGGTCTTTTGCCCCGCGTCCACGTTAAGGGCAACCAAAGGAATTGCCCCATGCCCACAGAGCGTTTCACCTTCCCCGGCCATGATGGTGGCCAGCTGTCTGCACGTCTGGATCTGCCCGACGGTCCGCATCTTGCGACGGCCCTATTTGCGCATTGTTTCACCTGTTCAAAAGACATCCCCGCAGCGCGCCGCGTCGCCGCGCGATTGGCGGGCCTTGGCATTGCAGTGCTTCGATTTGATTTCACGGGGCTCGGCCATTCGGAAGGTGAATTTGAAAACACAAACTTCACCACCAATGTGCAGGATCTTGTGACGGCTTGTGCAGAACTGGATAAACGCAACATGACCCCGTCGCTGCTGATCGGGCATTCTCTCGGCGGTGCGGCAGTCCTCAAAGCAGCTGCCGAGATGGACAGCATCAAAGCTGTCGCCACCATCGGCGCGCCGTTTGATCTGGAACATGTGACCCATAACTTTGCACACGCCCTGCCTGACATCATGCGCGACGGCATCGCAGAGGTATCGCTTGGCGGCCGGTCTTTCCGCATTTCCAATGATTTCCTCGAGGATGTCGCAAAAGGCGAACTTACGCCGGCAATCGCAAACCTGAACGCAGCACTGCTTGTTCTTCATGGCCCACGCGACGCCACAGTTTCGATCGATAATGCATCCGAAATCTTCCTTGCGGCCAAACATCCGAAATCTTTCGTGACGCTGGACAACGCGGACCACCTGCTCAGCAACGCCGAGGATGCAGAATACGCCGCAGACGTCATCGCCACGTGGGCTGCGCGTTACCTCGACCTGCGCCGCCCTGCGCCCCCTATTGGCACCCCCGAAGGCGTGCTGCGCGTGTCGGAGGCCGATCCGAATGGCTATCTACAGGACATCCACTCAGGTCCTCACCATGTTCTTGCAGATGAACCGGCGGCCTACGGTGGAACCAACAAGGGACTTACTCCTTATGGGTTCCTTTCAGCGGGCCTCGGGGCCTGTACGTCGATGACGATCCGTATGTACGCCCGTCGCAAGGGCTGGCCACTGGATCACGTCTCGGTTGATGTGACCCATGACAAAGTCCACGGCCAAGACGCGGGCGCAGAGACAAAGGCAAAGATTGACCGGTTCGTACGCACCATCACGCTGACCGGTGATCTGGACGAAACCCAACGCAAACGCCTGTTGGAAATTGCAGACCGCTGCCCTGTGCACCAAACGTTGGAACGCTCGAACCATATCGACACAAAACTGGCCTAAGCCGCTATTGGTTCAGGTCCAGCAAAGATACCTACAAAAAGAAAGAGGCGCGGAGCATTGCTCCGCGCCTCTCAATTTCTAAACCGTCGCAGATATTAGCCGCGGGCTTTGCCGATAAATTTCCAGACAGCTGGAACCAAAAGCGCAGCCAGCACAAGCTTCAGCGCATCACCGATAAGGAATGGTGTGATGCCCCACTCAAGTGTCTGAGCCCAGCTTTCAGCGAAACCGTTCAACCATAGAAGGCCCGGGATGTAGATCAGCGCGTTGCCGACCAGCATAGCCAAAGCCATCTGCAGAACATTGCGGTCCCAGCCTTTGCGCGCAGCAAAACCAAGAGCAAGCGTCGCCAGAACGTACCCAACAAGATAGCCGCCTGTGCCGCCCATCATGTATGTCAGGCCAGCTTTCTCACCGGCGAAAACAGTCGCACCCATCGCACCCAGTGCAAGGTAGCCAAGGATCGTTACCAAACCCAAACGCGCGCCGTATGCTGCACCGATGGTCAAGATACCGAATGTACCCATTGTGATTGGAACAGGATTGCCCGGCAGGAACACTTGAATTTTTGCCAACGCAGCCATGGCTGCAATCCCGGCAACAACCAAAAGAGCCTGCTTTACGCGCAATGCGGCGCCTTCGTTCGCGCCAAAGGCCTCTGTCAGCACTTTATCATTCATTGTCATTGTCGTTGTCATCAGAATTCTTCCCTTTTCAGTCCGTGTTGGGGCCTTGAATGCCTTAGCAGGTTCGTTTCTGCAAGTGCGAAGGCTCTTGTTAGCGCGAACACATTTCATAGATCGTTACGGATCGGTAGTCTTTACGAGGCCCCTTAACGTTCCAAGTGACTGACCATAAGGGCCAATCTGAAACCTCATAACCTCCGCGATACATATCTTCTCCGCACAAGTGTTCGCTCGCCAAACCACCCGACTGCGGATCAAAATCATGAAAAGCCCGTCCATCCTCAAAGCTTACCCAAATCCTGTCGCCCGCCTGTTGCCATAGATAACTGCGCTCAGCCTCAAAGCGCTGCCCATTGACGATCAGTCCCCCCGTCTCGCGGTAGGTTGCGCCCTCTGCCGTCGCCGCGATCACCGCCTGCCCGTCAAACTGGGACCGCGCCTCGGCCCTGTGATCGGCGATCTCGCGCGTGACCTTATAAACACCTAGGAAATCCGAAATTGTACGCATTGCCTTATCAATCCCTTTTGTCCGGCCCTTGTGACCTGAACGCCTGCACCTTATGACGCCCCCAATACCTATTTGCACCCTGAAGAAAAGGCCGCCGCCATGATCCCTCGCTATGCCCGCCCCGTGATGACCGACATTTGGGAGCCCGCTACCAAGTTCAAAATCTGGTACGAGATCGAGGCCCACGCCTGTGACGCCATGGCCGACATCGGCGTCATCCCTCGCGAAAACGCGGATGCGGTCTGGAAAGCCAAGGATGTTGAATTCGACGTAGCACGGATCGACGAAATCGAAGCTGTAACAAAACACGACGTGATCGCGTTCCTGACACACCTTGCAGAACATGTCGGCAGCGACGAAGCCCGCTTCGTGCACCAAGGCATGACATCCTCTGACGTCTTGGACACTTGTTTCAACGTTCAGCTTGTTCGCGCAGCAGACATTCTTGTTGCTGACCTCGAAGGTCTCCTCGCTGCGCTAAAGAAACGCGCCATGGAACACAAAATGACTGTTCGCGTCGGCCGCAGCCACGGTATCCACGCAGAACCAACAACAATGGGCCTGACGTTCGCGCGGTTCTATGCGGAAATGGATCGCAACCTTGCACGTCTGAAACTCGCCCGCGAAGAAGTTGCCACTGGCGCGATCTCTGGCGCGGTTGGCACATTTGCCAACATCGACCCAGCTGTCGAAGAACATGTTTGCGAAAAGCTGGGCCTCTCACCTGAACCGATCAGCACACAGGTCATCCCGCGTGATCGCCACGCGATGTTCTTTGCAACGCTCGGTGTGATTGCGTCGTCTATCGAAAATGTCGCAACTGAAATCCGCCACATGCAACGCACCGAAGTTCTGGAAGGCGCAGAGTTTTTCTCAATGGGCCAAAAAGGGTCCAGCGCGATGCCGCACAAGAAGAACCCAGTTCTGACAGAAAACCTCACCGGACTTGCCCGCCTTGTGCGGATGACCGTGATCCCCGCTATGGAAAACGTCGCCCTGTGGCATGAACGCGATATTTCGCATTCCTCCGTGGAACGCGGCATTGGCCCAGACGCGACTGTAACACTTGATTTCGCGCTTAGCCGTTTGACAGGCGTTATCGAGAAAATGTTGATCTTCCCTGACAACATGCTCGACAACATGAACAAGTTTCCGGGATTGGTTATGTCTCAGCGCGTGCTTTTGGCCCTGACACAAGCTGGCACATCGCGCGAAGACGCCTATTCGATGGTGCAGCGCAACGCGCTGAAAGTGTGGGAACACCGCACGGATTTCCAAGAAGAGTTGCTTGCGGATGAACAAGTGGTTGCCGCCTTGGGCGTCGATGCCATCAAGGAAAAGTTCGACCTTGGCTACCACACCAAACACGTCGACACGATTTTTGCCCGCGTATTTGGCGAAACGTCCTAACGATCAGCAAAACCTTCCATGGGCCCCTAAAAACACAACACGTGGGCCCATGGACTGCTAAGCATTTACGCCGCCGTCATTTGCAAGACATTGTTCGCGACTTGCTTGTGGCGTGCCGCGATCGCCATGACAGCGTATTTGTGACCATCATCCCCGTTCTCATAGGGTTCTCCCAGCAGTTCCGCACCATAACCCAACCGCTTCAATGCGCGCAGAAGCCATAGGTTTGACAGTGATATCAACGTGTCAGCGCCTTCTTTGTTGGCCATCTCAATCAGCCCTTCGACGATAAGATCAAGGCACTGTGTCCGCATGCGCATCGAATTCACCTCTGGTGCGATCACCAATCGAGTGCATTCCCAAACCTTTGGACTGTCGATTACGTCGGTCAGCAGATCACTGGGGATCGTATCCAGTTTCCCCGTCATAGCGTCCTTGAGCATATAGGTGTGATCGCCCCAAACCGCTGACGTAGACATCGCGCGCGCGCCTGCAAGAACCCGTCCCTCATCATCGAGAACTAGGGAATAGCGGGCCATGGGGTTATCGTATTGGTCCATCTCGACCTCCGCATTATGCGGGATTTGCCAATGCAGCGCATCGACAAAGAATTGTTTGCGTAATGCAAGGTAATCAAAAAACGAAGATCCGTACTGGTGGACGTTAGACAATTCAAAGGTGACATTTTTCATAGAGACTCTCCTATTTGGAGAGTCCATTTAGCGCTCTGAACAATCGTTTGTTAACTAATAAACCGTTTCGAGATTAGAATTAATCCAGAATGGTTCCCGAAGAGCGCCCGTTAACTATTTGTTAATAAATTAAAATAGCTCAGAATAAGCCAAATTCTGCAGCCATTGCAGCAGCTTGCGCCGATGTTTGTGCGTTCAATTTGGTTTTTGCATTCTTAAGGCGCTGCTTAACGGCCCCTTCAGAAACGCCCAAGTCATAAGCAATTTGCTTCAACCGCATTCCCTCTTTCACCATTTTCAGTGCTTCCAGCTCTGCATTGGTGAGATTCGTTGGCGGTGCTTTCTCGTGATGACGTTTAAGAACATAGGCGTACAAAGCGTCGATCTCGAGCTTATCAAATTCACGGTCAGACCGTGCAAACGTACCGAATGACCTTTGCCCTTCTCGGTTACC
The DNA here is from genome assembly GCF_021532625.1 of Octadecabacter algicola. Lineage (GTDB taxonomy): Bacteria > Pseudomonadota > Alphaproteobacteria > Rhodobacterales > Rhodobacteraceae > Octadecabacter > Octadecabacter algicola. The sequence goes on along the minus strand of NZ_JAKGAR010000001.1, from coordinate 172,553 downwards.
GTCAAAACAGGCGACCGCAACACCGTATCGCAGCCCAAAAGTCTGGGCCTGATCCAGCACGCGCATAGGATCGGGGAGTTCAATCCCGCTCCACGCGATCGCTCCAGTATTAGCGTAAATCCAACGGATTACGGGATCATGCAGCATAAAACGGTGGGTCGTGTAGTGTTCAGCCCAAGCGACCGGAAGCGCATTCACTTCTTCCAATGGAAATGCAAAACCGACCCGCAACGCTATATAATAGCCAGTCGTAGCAAGAGAACTCACTTCCTCATGTGAAGACAGGTTCATCAAGATCCGGGCACCTCAATCGGCCAATTGAAACAATTGTCACTGTCATTCTGCATTAAAAACACCTACCATTCAAACCACTGACTGTGAACGCACCTTAGTCCAGCCAGTTGGAGCTTAGCAACTTGAAAGCGAGTATACACAGGAATGTCAAACACATCAAAAATCAGGGAAATTCTCGAAACAGTTGAGACCTTGTCTCCGGCTGGGTTTGCGATTGCATTTCACATCCGCTTAACCTCCCCTGACTTTCTGTTCCAAACTTATGCCAAGGAATGGACCGACCTGTACTCAGAAAAAGGCTACGTGATGGTCGACCCCATCGTTCGTTGGGGGTTCACTGAAACAGGATCCATACGTTGGTCATCCCTTGGTGAGTATGACGATCATAACGTTCTGGAACAGTCACTTGCATTTGGCATGACCTACGGCGTTGCAATTGCCACAGAAACCAATGGCAGCCGCAGCTGTGCCGGTTTCTCTCGCGGTGATCGTGAATTCACGGATGATGAAATCGCTGTTCTCAGCGCTCACGTCCAAGATCTTCATGATCTTACGGCCTCAAACACCGGCATGGGCGACAAAATGCGCCAAGAATTGCAGGCGCTCTCGATCAAGATGACCCACCCAGGCACAACCAAGGGTTGATATCCTGCAAATACCTTGTGCGCCCGCCTCTCAGCGAATTACCTTGAAACGACTGTGAATCGCCCCCAGAACGCCGCAAATTTACGGATTCACGAAGCCCTGTTAAGCCCCCATTCACCTAAACCGTGCTAAAACTGCTCCAACTTTCAACAGGAGCGCGCAGTTTGTCGAGTACGATGCCTCAGGCCACCACACCCGTTTTGCCGCGTTCACGTAAGGCAGCAATGGTCGTTCAGCTTTTATTGCGCGATGGCGGGGACCTCCCCCTCAGCCAATTGCCCGAAGCCGCACAAGCCCGTTTGACCCGCGAACTCGGCGGCCTGAACATCATTGACCGGGAGACATTAAAGAACGTGGCGATCGAATTTGCGGCCGAGCTTTCCGATGTCGCCCTTACGGCCCCCGGCAGTGTCGAAGCCGCTCTCAAATCCCTCGACGGACGAATTTCCGCATCAACGGTCGCAAGACTGCGCGAAGAGGCCGCCGCCCAAAACGGCAGCGATCCATGGGCGATTGTCCTCGAATTGACGGCCGATGAAATGGTGCCGATCACCGCCGCCGAAAGCCCCGAAGTCTCGGCCATACTGCTATCTAAACTCCCAACATCAAAAGCAGCCACGCTGCTTGGCCTCGTTCCGGGGGAAACGGCACGTCGCATTGCTTTTTCCATGTCTAAGACTTCAAACATTCGGGCAGACGCAATCGCGCGGATCGGGACAGGGTTGGCACAGCACTATTGTGGTGCCGCCCTGCCCGCCTTTAGCGAAACCGCTGAAAGCCGCGTGGGCGCGATTCTTAATTCCAGCCCTGCGGCAACTCGCGAACAAGTTCTCGAAGGGCTGCTTTCCGAAGATCCAAGTTTCGGCGAAGGCGTGCGCAAAGCCATCTTTACGTTCGCAGACATCCCTGCCCGCCTAGCTGTACCCGACGTTCCGAAAATCCTACGTGACATCGACTCCAGCGATCTGGTGCGTGCCTTGGCCTCAGCCGCAGCCACCGGCGGTCCGTTGGCCGTAGCGGCGAACTACTTGCTGGACAACATGTCCAATCGAATGGCCGATAACCTGCGCGAAGAGATGGGCGAAGCCGGTAAAATTAAACTCTCGGATGCAGAAGCGGCCCAAAATGCTGTTGTTACAGCTATCCGAGCCGCAGCTGATGCAGGTACGATAACGTTAATTGTTGATGGTGACGACGATTAGCCTCGATGCCCTTAACGTAAGACCGCTGTCGCCAAAATGTTGCGAGGGCCACGCGTTTGCACGATCACGGCGACTGCTCCATTACCGCTCAGCCGAACGGTTTGGTCCAAGCCTTCGCGGCCACCCCATTCGCCAACGACCTGCCAATCCGTAACGATATTCGCGTATCGGATAGACCGCCCTTGGTTTTCGCCGCGACCAATATCAACGGTCTGCTCTGGATCGAACCGGACCACTTGAACCATCGCAGCGCTATCAAATGGCCGCGGTGAAGTTCCGGTGATCCGCAACTGATTACCCTGAAGCTCGGCTGCAACCTGCACGCCAGTTTGGGCGGCGCTGTGGCGTCGGATCAGGTCAGACACCTCCATCGGCTTTGTCCCGATGACGTGATCCCGCCCTGCAATTACCATTTGTGGTGTATAGATCGTGCTGTCGCCTGCAGCATGCGCATATTGCTGTTGGCGCCGTGTAAAGGCGGGGCTGCCAAAAGTGTCGGCCCAGCCAATGTAGTCCCAATAGTCAACATGAAGAGCGAGCGCGAGAACATCCGAACGTGCAGCAAGTTCCAGCAGAATCGCATCCGCCGGAGGGCAACTTGAACAGCCTTGCGAGGTATATAGTTCGACGACGACAGGGCCATCCGCCACGGCGGGGGTGGCAAATGCAATGCATGAGGCGAGGGCAGCAAAGGTTTTACGCATGGGGATTCCTAGTTTCGTTGTCCTTGCCTAACCCAGTCAGACCTAACAGGCCAATCAACCGTTTGCGATGGGCTGTTACAATTGTGTGGAACACAGTAAACACGTGACAATTAAGCGCATAAAATTCAGGGAAAACGGGCCTTGGCAACCATTGTGTGCAATTGTATACCGCAACCAGACTCACTTCCCACGTTCCCGCAGGAGAGACGCAGATGACCATCACAGTTGGACACGATACCGCTAAAACGCGCAAGACGCTAAAGGTCGGCGATCAGTCGATTGCTTATTATTCGATCCCAGCCGCAACAGAAGCAGGCCTTGGCGATTTCTCGAACCTTCCAGCCGCGCTGAAAGTCGTTCTTGAGAACATGCTTCGTTTTGAAGACGGCAAGACAGTTTCCGTAGACGACATCAAAGCATTCGCTGAGTGGGGCGCTAAAGGCGGCAAGAACCCTCGCGAAATCGCATACCGCCCTGCCCGCGTTTTGATGCAAGATTTCACAGGCGTTCCGGCTGTTGTTGACCTCGCAGCAATGCGTGACGGTATTGTTGCCCTCGGTGGCGACGCTCAGCAAATCAACCCGTTGAACCCAGTTGATCTCGTCATTGACCACTCCGTGATGATCGACGAATTCGGTAACCCACGTGCGTTCCAGATGAACGTGGACCGCGAATATGAACGCAACCTTGAGCGTTACACATTCCTGAAATGGGGCCAGTCTGCATTCTCCAACTTCCGCGTTGTTCCTCCGGGCACAGGTATCTGTCACCAGGTGAACCTCGAGTATCTTTCGCAGACTGTTTGGACTGACAAAGACCAAAATGGCGAAGAAGTTGCTTACCCTGACACGCTCGTCGGTACTGACTCTCACACAACCATGGTGAACGGCGCTGCTGTTCTGGGTTGGGGCGTTGGCGGGATTGAGGCCGAAGCGTCTATGCTCGGCCAGCCGATTTCCATGCTGATCCCGGAAGTTGTTGGTTTCAAACTGACAGGCGCAATGATGGAAGGCACCACCGGTACCGACCTCGTGCTTAAAGTCGTTGAAATGCTGCGCGCCCACGGCGTTGTGTCCAAGTTCGTTGAATTCTACGGCGAAGGCCTCGACCATCTGCCACTGGCAGACCGTGCAACAATCGCAAACATGGCACCAGAATACGGCGCAACATGTGGTTTCTTCCCAATTGATGACGAAACGCTTCGTTACCTGCGCAATACAGGCCGCGAAGAAGACCGCATCGCATTGGTCGAAGCCTATGCAAAAGAAAACGGTTTCTGGCGTGGTGCGGACTACAACCCAGTCTACACATCCACACTCGAACTCGACATGGGCACAATCGTTCCAGCGATCTCGGGTCCGAAACGCCCACAGGACTACGTTGCACTGACTGGCGCAAAAGATGCCTTCCGCAAAGAAATGGAAGAAACATTCAAGCGTCCAATGGGCAAAGAAGTGGCCGTCGCTGGCGAAGACTACACAATGGACAGCGGCAAGGTTGTGATCGCGTCGATCACATCCTGCACAAACACATCCAACCCCTACGTGATGATCGGTGCGGGCCTTGTGGCTCAGAAAGCTGCCGCATTGGGTCTGAACCGCAAGCCTTGGGTTAAGACATCCCTCGCGCCGGGTTCACAAGTTGTGTCCGCATACCTTGAGGCCGCTGGCCTGCAAGACGAGCTCGACAAAATCGGGTTCAACTTGGTTGGCTACGGTTGCACAACATGTATCGGTAACTCTGGCCCGATCCAGAAAGAACTGTCCGACGCTATCGCCGAAGGTGATCTGGTCGCGACATCGGTTCTGTCTGGTAACCGTAACTTCGAAGGCCGTATCTCGCCTGACGTTCGTGCCAACTACCTCGCGTCCCCTCCTCTCGTGGTGGCATATGCGCTGGCCGGTACAATGGACATCAATCTGGCAACAGATCCGATCGCCCAAACGCCTGATGGCAAAGACGTCTACCTGAAAGACATCTGGCCAACATCCAAAGAAGTTGCCGACATGGTTGAAAAGACTGTGACGCGCGAAGCGTTCCAATCCAAGTATGCTGACGTCTTCAAAGGCGACGAAAAATGGCAGGGTGTTGAAACAACGGATGCGGAAACATACGACTGGCCTGCTCAGTCCACATACATCCAGAACCCGCCGTACTTCCAAGGTATGTCCAAAGAACCTGGTGTCATCACCAACGTTGAAGGCGCAAAAGTTCTGGCCGTGTTGGGTGACATGATCACAACCGACCACATCTCCCCTGCCGGTTCTTTCGCTGAAACGACACCTGCGGGTCAGTACCTGAAAGAACGCCAAGTTCCTGTTCGTGAATTCAACTCCTACGGTTCGCGCCGTGGTAACCACGAAGTCATGATGCGCGGTACATTCGCCAACATCCGCATCAAGAACGAAATGCTTGACGGCGTTGAAGGCGGCTACACAAAGGGTCCGGATGGCGCACAAACGTCTATCTTTGACGCGGCGATGGCCTACCAAGCTGCAGGCACCCCGACTGTGATCTTTGGTGGCGAGCAGTACGGTGCAGGGTCTTCTCGCGACTGGGCTGCGAAGGGTACGAACCTTCTGGGTGTCAAAGCGGTCATCGCTGAAAGCTTTGAGCGTATTCACCGTTCCAACCTTGTTGGCATGGGCGTTATTCCTTTTGAGTTCACAGGTGGTGACAGCCGCAAGTCGCTTGGTCTTACAGGTGACGAAACAGTTTCCATCACAGGTCTGGACAGCGTGACACCACTTCAGGAAGTTCCATGTGAAATCACAATGGCCGACGGCACAGTGAAAAACATCACATTGAAGTGCCGCATCGATACAGCGATCGAGATTGAATACATCGAACACGGTGGCGTTCTGCACTACGTGCTGCGGAACCTCGCAAAATCTGCCTAAGCTTTCAGGCATTTAAATGATCTAAAGGTCGCGCCCTAACGGGCGCGGCTTTTTTCGTTTGGGGGGCTCTGCCCCGTCTAGCAAGCTCGACTCCTCAATGTGTTTGCTAAACAAAGGCAACAGACAAACAAGAGGTTCCCCATGTCCCACCCGTCTTTTGAATTCAGCCACGCATTATGCCGCCTGCCCGCATCTTCTGTAACAGATGGGTTGCGCGCTCAGGATCAGGGCGACCCTGATCCCCTCACGTTTGCGGCCGAACATGCGGCCTACATCAGCGCGTTGCGGGATGCGGGGTGTGACGTCACGCTGCTCCCGAAAGACGAAGCCTATCCAGACAGCGTTTTCATCGAAGACCCTGCGTTGGTTTTGAACGGGGCCGCGATTGTCTTGCGGCCGGGGGCCGAAACGCGCCTTGGGGAGGCAGCGGCGTTGCGCCCATCGCTGGTCGAAAACATGAACAACGTCATCGACTTGGAAACAGAAGGCTATGTCGATGGCGGCGACATTCTTTGTACAGACGACCGCGTCCTATTAGGCCTATCCGCGCGTACGAATATTCAGGGTGCCGAAGACCTACGCCCGATCGTAGAGAGTTTGGGGTACAGCCTCGACGTGCTGCAAACCCCACCAGAAATTCTACATTTCAAAACCGAATCCTCATTGTTGGATCATGAAACAGTTTTGGCCACGCCTGCCCTCGCGGCATCGGGGGCGTTCAAGGGATTGAATGTGATCGAAACCGCGGAAGGCGAAGAAGCCGCCGCAAATGCGATCCGTGTGAACGACTATGTCTTCCTGTCCGCGGGCCATCCGAAAACCGCGGAAAAGCTTCAGGCTGCAGGGTACACGCTTAAGATATTGAACACATCACAGGCGGCGTTGGTAGACGGTGGCTTAAGCTGTATGTCACTGCGCTACAGTCGTTAATTCGCAGCCAGCGCCTCGTTCAACGCGGGGCGCATTCGGGCCTCTAATTCGCGCGTGGTAAGCGGGCTTGCCATGCGCAACAGGATCGTACCGTCGCCGTCCAAAAGGAAGGTTTCAGGGACGCCGTAGACACCCCAGTCCAATGCGTAAAACCCATCTTCATCGGTGCCAACCGCACGGTAAGGGTTACCCAGATCGTCCAGAAACCCAAGCGCATTGCGATCGAGGTCTTTGTAATTAATGCCGTAAATCGGTACGCCCTCTTCGGCCAAAAGAACAAGGTTGGGATGTTCAACACGGCACGGCGCACACCAACTGGCCCAGAAATTCACGATTTTGACGTTACCATCGCGTAAGATGTCATCGCTTAAAACGGCAAGGTCACCAAGGGGTTCTACTGTTCCTTCTGGGGCAGGTTTACCGATTAAGGCCGATGGTAATTCGTCACCCTGCCCAAGAAACATCCCGCCTGCGAACACTCCCGCAAGGCCCGCGAAAACGACCACAGGAACCAACATCAGTTTATTCGCCACGGGCCGCGTCCTTTCGGGCCTCAACGGCATCAAGTTGTGCGCGCATCTTTCGAGAGCGCCGCATTGAAAGCGCAATGATCGCCACCAGCAAACCAATGGAAACCCCATAAGCGGTCAAAACCTCGGTCCCGTATTCTCCCAGATCTGGAAACATTATCTCATCCTCGCTTCGAGTGCTTTGATGCGACGGGCGCGGACTTCGGTTGCTGTCCGCATTAAGACCAGCGCCAAGAACAGCAGGCCAAACCCGATCATACAGACCAAAAGCGGGACGAAGAACACGTCCGACACGGAACGCTCGCCCGTGGCCACAGGAACGCTCGTCCCTTGGTGAAGCCCTTGGTTCCAGAACTGCACCGCATAGCGCGACAACACGGCGAACACGGAACCCACAAGGCACAGCACTGACGTAAGATCGGCAGCGGTGTCAGAATCTTCAATCGCTTCCCAAAGGGCCATGTAGCCAAGGTAGAACAGGAACAGGATCAAGAATGACGTCAAACGCGGGTCCCAAGCCCACCACGTGCCCCACATAGGCTGACCCCAAATCGCCCCAGTAATCAGTGCGATCACAGTCATCACCATTCCGATAGGCGCCGCAGCACGGGCTGCCAATGCGCTAACGTGATGACGCCGCACAAGCCAAATCAACGACGCAATCAGCATCATAAACCACGCGTTGATCGCCATCAGCGCCGCAGGCACGTGCAGATATATGATCTTAACTGTCGATCCTTGGCGGAAATCATCGGGCGTAAAGAAGAACCCCCAAACCAAACCGACCACAAGACAGGAAATTGAAATACCCATCACCCACGGTACCAATGGCGTCGTGGTCGCGATGAACTTCTTCGGATTGGCGTATTCCCAAATCGACATTTGTCTTAGCTATCCTGCTCTTTTGATGGCGGCAATGCCGGTCACCTTAGATTGATTTTTAAGGCCGCGGATGCGGCAAACGGCAGCAGCGCAAAGCTGGCCAATGTGATTACGGCAACCATCAACAACGGGGTTAGCCCACCAAGGCCCGCAGCACCGCGCGCGACGGCCTCCGCGCCAAAAATAAGGGTCGGCACATAAAGCGGCAACACCAAGAGCGACATCAACAATCCACCGCGTCGAACGCCTACGGTTAAGGCCGCCCCAAACGTGCCAATCATCGACAAAGCCGGCGTGCCAAGCGCCAAAGAGGCCAACAACCAACCGAAAGCTGAGGGTTCCAAATGCAACAAGAACCCAAGAACGGGCGCAACAAGCGTCAACGGTAGCCCCGTGGTGATCCAGTGTGCGATGCCTTTGATCAGGGCTACACCTTCCATCGGCAAGGGCGATGTCGCCAACAACGGCAAAGAACCATCCTCAAAGTCCAACGCGAAAATCCGGTCCAGTGACAAGAGAGCTGCCAACAAGGCAGCGACCCAAACGATTCCGGGTGCGATGCGTGTCAAAATCTCCGCCTCTGGCCCGACACCGAATGGCACTAAAACGATCACAATCAAAAAGAACGACAGGCCAAGGCCAAACCCGCCCCCTGCCCGCACAGCAAGCACAAGGTCCCGTTTCAGGAGTGCGATCACCGTTTAGCGCCTATCATAGAAAGGCCTCGTCAGAACTGGCTGCGTCAGGTGCCGCTTTGAACGGGGCCAGTTCAAGTTCGGGTGCTTCAATGCCCAGATCGATATGGGTCGCGATGACTGCGATGCCGCCCTTGGCAAGGTGATCCTCGGACAGCCAACGCGCAAAAAGCTTAACCGAAAACCCATCCAGGCTGACGGTGGGTTCATCCAGAAACAGCACCTTGCGGCCGACGACGCCAAGCCGTGCCAGGCCTAGGCGGCGCTTTTGCCCTGACGACAATGTGCCGGCTATCCGATCCTTGAGATCAACCAGATCGAACGCTTCGTAGACGGACTCGTCCGCGGAATTGCCGTAAATCTCGGCCCAGAAGGCGAGGTTTTCTTTCACGCTCAACTGGCCTTTGATCCCGTCGGCGTGGCTCGCGTATGCGCCCGTATCTTCTGGGTAATCCACAGAACCTTCATGCGCGGGCTGCAAACCAGCCAATGTACGCAGCAAGGTCGTTTTGCCAATGCCATTTGGTCCGCGCAAAACAAGAGCCTGCCCCTCGGCGACCGAAAAAGACAGGCCAGCTAGAACCGGCACGCCGCCCCGAACCACCGTCAAATCTGAAACATTCAAAGTCATGAACGTATGCTACCCCAAGCCTTAGACTGGCAAAAGCGCCAAACCGACGCGGCGGCCTTCACTCAGCAATACATTGTAGGTGCGACAGGCCGACGGCGACGCCATGACATCCACGCCCAGCCCTGCGGTTTCAAGCGTCTCGCGGAAATCAGACGGGATATGCGCGATCTCGGACCCGGTGCCGATGAACATCACGTCCACATCCGAGATCGCATCCGTCAAAGTTTTCGCGTCATCAAAGCCGCCCCAAGGGGCAATGCCTGTCGGCAAGACAACCAACGCCCCCTCATAGACTTCTCCGCCGATCCGAAAGAACCCAGGCCCATAGCCATCGACGGGTTTCGCATCTGTATAGACGACTTCGTTCAACCGCATTTCGGCCTCCTATGCGTCAATGTTGGCGAACTGGCCGCCAACCTTTTTGGCCTCTTTGGACCAGTCGCGTTTGACACCAAGCATCAACAACGTGCTGGAGGCTACAAAGATCGAGGAATAAGTCCCGACAATAACGCCCCAGATCATCGCAAAGACGAACCCACGGATCACGTCCCCGCCCAACACATACAGCGCAATCAACGCCAGCAATGTGGTGAAGGATGTCATGAACGTCCGGCTGAGCGTTTCGTTGATGGACAGGTTCAAGACCTCTTTCAACGTCTTGGTCTTAAACTTACGCAGGTTTTCCCGCACGCGGTCAAAGACAACAACCGTATCGTTCAACGAGTAGCCCACGATGGTCAGCAAGGCCGCGATGATCGCCAGATCGAACCGGATTTGCAGGAACGAGAAAATCCCGATCGTTAAAAGAACATCGTGCACCAAGGCGGCAACTGCGCCCAACGCGAACTGCCATTCGAACCGCAGCCAGATGTAAACAAGCACCGCCCCAATTGCCAAGACCACAGCCAAAATCGCGGCTTGGATCAGCTCACCCGAAACCGTCGGCCCAACTGATTCAACGGCTGGGAACGTCATGGCAGGATCAATGGATTGCAAGGCCGACTGTACCGCTTGAATGGTTTCATTCGTTACCGCTTCTTCGCCGTCTTGTGCCTGAATGGCGACTGTGGCGACGTTTTCATCATCAGAAAACGTTGGATCAAACACCTCAGTGATTGTGACTTCGCCCAACTCAAGCGGGGCCAAAACAGCACGGTATTCAGCGACGTCTACGCTGACCTCGCTTTGCGTACGCAACGTGGTGCCGCCCTTGAAATCAATACCGAAGTTCAACCCTTGATAGAAGAACGACCCCAACGCGACAGCAACAAGAACTGCCGAGACTCCCAACCACATCTTAGCGCGGCTAAAGAAATCATAGGCTGTGTCGGCCTTAACCAGTTTAAGGTACCGGCCTGTGAACAACGCCTTTGGACGTTTGCGTTCAAACCAGATTACCACCAGCAAACGGGTCAAGAAGATCGCTGTAAAGACCGAAGTAATGATACCAAGCCCAAGCGTAATCGCGAACCCACGGACCGGACCTGCCCCCATGGCAAACAGGATTACCGCCGTAATGAAGGTCGTGATGTTGGCATCAATGATTGCCGACAACGCTTTTTCATAGCCCAGTTCAATGGCCCGCGCGGGGCCTTTGGCCGTCTTACTTTCTTCTCGAATACGCTCGAAAACCAGCACGTTGGCGTCGACCGCCATACCAATCGTCAACACGATCCCCGCGATACCTGGCAATGTCAGCGTGCCGCCAATCAGCGACAACATCGCAAAGATCAGCGCGACGTTCACAAGCAGCGCGATATTGGCAAAGACACCCAGCAGGCCATAGCTCAGAACCATGTAGACAAGGACTAAGGCAAAGGCGACCAAACAGGCAATCGCACCTGCGTTAATGCTGTCTTGTCCTAAATCGGGACCGACAGTCTGTTCTTGTAAGAAGTCCAACTCAGCTGGAAGCGCACCTGCCCGCAGCAGAACCGCCAACTGGGTGCTTTCCTGCACCGTGAACTGCCCAGTAATAATACCGGAGCCACCCGAGATATGAGATCGAATGTTAGGGGCACTTACGACTTCGTTGTCTAGGACAATGGCAAATGGGGACCCGATGTTCTCAGCCGTGTAATCGCCAAACCGACGGGCGCCCGATGCGTTAAATCGGAATGTCACCGCAGGACGGTTGTTTTGGTCAAACGTCGGCTGGCTATCGACAAGGTCTTCGCCTGTAACCACAGGAGAGCGTTCTACGATGTAATACAGGCCTGTTTGATCCAAGGATGGGATGACCATGTTGCCGGCCCCTGCCCGTGCATCTGGATCACTTGTACTCCCAACGACGGGATGGAACCCAAGTTGGGCTGTTGTCCCAATGATGTCCTTAACTTCCTGCGCTGAACCAACACCTGGAACCTGAATCAAGATCCGCGCCTCACCTTGGCGTTGGATGGATGGTTCACGTGTACCGGTTTCATCGATCCGACGACGCACAATCTCGAGCGCCTGACGAACTGTACGGTCGTCCGTCGCAATCTTCTCGGCCTCTGTCAGCTGAACGACCAGATCAGTGCTGGATACCGACGCCACTTGGATGTCAACCTGCCCAACAGTCGTGACACTAACGACAGGCTGCGCCAATCCGCGCACCAGTTCCAACGCGCGATCCATGCCCGCAGGCTCAGAAATACGAACACGAAGTTCACCTTCGGTATCGCTTTCGTCTGTAACGAACCCAACAACATCCCGCTCGGCGGCCAAAGTATCGCGGACTTCGGTCCACATGGCGCGCATGCGGGCCTCATAGACTTGTTCCACTTTCACTTCGGCCAGAAGCTGCGCACCACCGCGCAGATCAAGACCAAGGTTCACCAGATTATCCGGCAAGAACGTAGGCCAAGCCGCAGCATCGGCCTCAAGCCCTTCGCGGGTTAGCCCTTTGGCTTCCAGCTCGGCGGCGGTCAGCTCTTCTGCGATGGCGGTTTCCGCGTCATTTGAACGCTCAACTGTGCCGTAAAAGCCGTTGGGCATTGCAAAAAAAATGCCGAACGCAACAACAAGCCAAATTGCTATGCGCTTAATAGGGTCAATCTTCAACATCGGGGTAGTCCTGTCTTGGTATCAACGGCGTAAACGCCGGAATGTATGTAAATATCTGGGGAGTGCCTCATAAGATCGGCACGGAATCTATTGGGGCGGCCTAGGGGCAGAAATCGGCGCTGGGGTCGGACCCGTCGACAGGTATCTCTGACACAACATTGAGATCAAACGGCATCACACCGCCTTGTAAAATCGCGGCCAATTCATGTGTTTCTTCGACAGTGAAATCGCCCGTTAACATGCCAATTCCGCCGAAGATCGCGGATTGGATCACAGGGGCACTAAACACTTCGCCGCGCAACACAATTGCAAAAGGGTTACCGATGTTTTCGCTCGTGTACTGGCCAAACACCTTGGCCCCAGTGCGGTCAAACGAAAACGCAATCGCAGGGCGGCCTTGCTGACCGAACGAGACTTGCGCGTCTTCAATCGACGCCCCATCCAGAACGGCGACGTCGTTCAAGACATAGGTTCGAACAGGATCATAAGCGTCGGGCAAATGAATCTGCCCTTCTGCCAAATCTTGGACAGGTCCGCCGTCGTTGATGCTTTCGACATCAAAGAACCCGAACTCAACCCGTTCAAAAAGCGGCGCAAGAGAAACCAGCGTCGCGTCATCCCAATGCGGCAGCGATACCTCGATCAATCGATCCGGAATCGCTACGTGATGATCCTGAACTTTGGCATATTGGTCGCTTTGCCCCAAGAACGCACCAATGCGTTCGTTCAGGACTTCGGCGGCGGCGGCATCCAGATCGTTCGCACGATCTGTTGTTCGCGCGTCATCAGAAGCTTGCAACACCAGCCGCGTACCGCCGCAGGTGTCTACAATTGTCGATGCGGCCTCACGGCCTAACGCGCTGGTCGCAGTTGCGCCAACCCCACTGGCCATTAGGCCCAATGCGATAAGCGCATTTTTGATCATGCGTCTGCAGGCTCGGTCTTGTTAAGAACCTGTGCGAGCGTGGATTTCACAACGCGAACTTTTACGCCGTCCGCAATTTCCACTTCAACTTCGCCGTCGTCTTTGACTTTAGAAACCTTACCGATCACGCCACCTTGGGTGACCACTTGATCACCACGGCGCACAGCCTCGATCATAGCTTGGTGTTGTTTCATCTTCTGCTGTTGAGGGCGGATCAACAGGAAATACATGATCCCGAAAATCAGGATAAGTGGAATAAACTGGCCAAAGGCTTCCATTGTGGTCGTTCCTTAATTTATTGGCGAAGGCACCCCCCTCGCGATCTGGCGCACACTACGGTCGCGACACGGGATTCGCAACGCTACGTACAGTTAAACATATGGGTCCGGCCCCATATGATTTCCATACGCAATCCATATGCTTTCCATACGGCGAAAATTGCGCCATATGAGCGGCATAAAACACGAAACAAGGATCAGACCCATGCACGACATTCGCGCCATCCGTGACAACCCCGCCGCCTTTGATGCGGCTCTTTCCCGTCGTGGTGATGCGCCTTTGTCGTCTGAACTGTTGGCGATGGACGAAGCACGCCGCGCCAAGATCGGTGCCGCCGAAACAGCACAGGCCGAGGCCAACAAAGCCGCCAAAGAGGTTGGCGCTGCGAAGGGGCGTGGTGACGAGGCAGAGTTCGAACGCCTCCGCGCGCTTGTGTCTGAAAAGAAAGCCGAAATTGCCGCGCTGAACGAAGAAGCCAAGGCGCAAGATGCCGCCCTGACCGCCCGTTTGGCCGTGATCCCCAACCTTCCGGCAGCCGACGTGCCAGATGGCGCTGATGAGGAAGACAACGTTGAGGTCTCCAAATGGGGCAACCCGCGTAATTTCGATTTCGACCCAGTCGAGCATTTCGAAATTCCAGCCGTCAAAGACAGCATGGACTTCGAAACCGCTGCGAAAATCTCGGGCAGTCGTTTTGTTTTGCTGTCCGGTGTCACTGCCCGCCTGCACCGCGCCCTCGCCCAGTTTATGTTGGATCTACATGTAAACGAAAACGGGCTCACTGAAGTGAACCCGCCCGTCTTGGTACGCGATGATGCGATGTATGGAACGGATAAGCTACCGAAGTTTGCCGAAGACAGCTATCAAACCACCGAAGGCATGTGGCTGATTTCCACATCCGAGATTCCGTTGACTTACATCGCGGCCGGACATGTCATGGAGGAAAGCTATCTCCCACGTCGCTATGCGGCTCATTCGCTGTGCTTCCGATCCGAGGCAGGCAGCGCGGGGCGTGATACGTCAGGCATGCTGCGCCAACACCAGTTCGAGAAAGTCGAAATGGTATCGATCACGCATCCAGATGAATCCGACAATGAGCAAAAGCGCATGTTGCGCTGCGCAGAAGACATCCTGGAACGCCTTGAAATTCCTTACAGAACCGTCGTTCTGTGCACAGGAGATATGGGCTTTGGTGCACACCGCACCTATGACATCGAAGCATGGTTGCCGGGTCAGAACACCTACCGCGAAATCAGCTCGGTCTCGACCACAGGCGATTTTCAGGCACGCCGCATGAATGCGCGCTTCAAGCCTGCTGACGGTGGCAAACCTCAGTTCGTTCACACGTTGAACGGCTCCGGCCTTGCGGTTGGGCGCTGCCTGATTGCGGTTCTGGAAAACGGTCAACAAGCAGACGGTTCGGTTGCGATCCCTACAGCCCTGCACGGCTACATGGGCGGCAAAACCACCATCAACTCTGACGGAACACTTTCCTAAAGCCATTCACGCGGACGCGTCACTTCATCGGGCAGATGGGTAAATCCCCCGTCTGCCCATTTTCGTGCCGCACGCATGGCGTCGCGTTGTTCGGGCGTCATGCGATGCAAATCAGGATAAACCTTTTCGAGTGACGGGTTGCGCCGATAAGTTTGATCTTCAGCCGCCCGATCAACCGCAGCCATAGACATTTCGTCCAAGGTCTTTGGGCCTACGCGATCCTTGGTAAAGCCGTTCATCAATAAGCCGGACAAACCAACAGGGCCGAACTTGTTGTCTAGCGGGTCCTTGGCGTCAAAATGCCAAGCTACTTTGTCCATCTCCGACCAATCCAAAGCCAACCCCGCGCGCGCAGCCCCAAGGGCAATCCAGTTGAGCGAGATTGAGCTAAGGCCGATCTGATCACCGCCCCCACCAACCGCCCCGTGGTTGCCGGCAAACCAAAGCTGCTGGTGGCTGGGGATTAGGCGGCTTTCGTTTTCTTCATTCAATTCCGGCATGTTGGACCACGGATAGCTTGGAAACGTGATCCGCCGCTCATCAATTGAAATTGCATGACGCGCCGCCAATACCATCGATGACAGTTCGGCATCATGAAATCTGTATTGGGTGTTGGTCCACCTCGATATCGGTAGAAACTCTGGCGCACCAAGGGCCGAAACAGTATCCCAAACACCCAAATATGCGATCTTTAGCGGAATAACATCCGCAACTGAGTGGCCTTTCTTCTCTCGCCACGCGCGTTCTTTGTCGCTTGTCGTGACCCGCGGCGAGAACCCCAACCGGTAGTCATGGCTTTCATCGGTATTAGGGTGCGTGGTCGGGTCCATACTGCGGTAGCGGTCAAGTGCGGCGGGTATCTCTGCTAATCGATCCCGTGATGGAATTCCGCACGACCGGATCAATCCAACCAAGGAACGCGCGGCAAATGCCCCACGTGAGAAACCGAAAACGCAAATCTCGTCTCCCGGCTCATAAAGGAATACGAGGTCCCGATAGGCGTTTTCGATGATCGCCGTCAACCCCCAGCCCAAAGCACCGCCAAAGATGCGATCCGACCGCCGCGCCAGCCATGTGTTACCTTGCCCTGCCCCAACGCCGGTCTGATACGACACGACCTGCGGCATGCCATCTTCGCCACCATCCCGCACGCACTGCGCCAAGCGCACGACGTTGGTCGGATGCTTGGCATCCGGCCTGTTCCATGTTCCATCGATAAAAATGGCAATGCGTTTCATAGGCTTTGTCCCCAATCTCACCCGTAGGTTGAGGTTGAGGTGCCCTCAGGTCAAGTCGGCAATACCTGACCCGCTTAGCCGCCGCGATACGGTTTCTTTTGGTCCGCAGGTGCTTTGCCTAAGTGTTTACGCAAACGAGACGGTGTTGATTTCGTCTTGTTCTTGTAAGGGTTCTTGTCCGCTTGGCTTCGGAAATGCAAACGGATCGGTGTCCCCGGCATGTCGAAATCAAGCCGCAGACCATTCACCAAGTAGCGCGCATAGCTTTCTGGCAATTTGTCAGGATGGCTACACATCACAACAAACCCTGGCGGGCGTGTTTTGACCTGCGTGGCATAACGCATCTTGATGCGGCGCCCACCAGGTGCGGGTGGCGGGTGCGCTTCTGACATACCAAGAAGCCAGCGGTTCAGCTGGGCTGTTGTGACACGACGGTTCCAAACTTCGTGAGCACGCAGAATGGCCTCTTGCAGACGGTCAATCCCTCGGCCCGTTTTCGCGGACACAGTGATCAGCGGCGCGCCTTTAAGCTGCGGCAGCAGCCGCGTGAACTGTTCTTTTAACTCTTTCAGCTTGGCCTGTTTCTCGCCTTCAACGTCCCATTTGTTGACGGCCAAAACCACGGCACGGCCTTCTCGTTCTGCCAAATCAGCGATCCGCAAATCCTGTTGCTCGAACGGGATTTCCACGTCGAGCAAGACAACAACAACTTCGGCAAACTTAACCGCGCGAAGCCCATCAGAGACCGACAGCTTTTCTAGCTTTTCCTGCACCTTAGCGCGTTTACGCATGCCCGCTGTGTCAAAGATACGGACAGGCACCGTGGCGTCATCAGTCACCCAGTCCATCTGCACAGAGATCGCATCGCGTGTGATCCCCGCCTCTGGCCCCGTCAGCAGACGGTCCTCGCCAAGGATTTGGTTGATAAGCGTGGACTTACCCGCGTTCGGGCGACCAACGACTGCAATCTGCAATGGCTTTTCGCGAGTCGGAATGCGTGGAGCGTCATCATCTTCGTCGTCTTCGTTGACATCTACGTCAACGTCTGGTGCATCGGCCGCGGCGCGTTCTTCGAATTGGTCGGACAACGGCATCAAGACGTCATACATCTCGCCCAAGCCTTCGCCGTGTTCTGCTGACAGGCGGATCGGTTCGCCAAGGCCCAAAGAGAACCCTTCGATCACGCCCGCATCCGCGGCTTTGCCTTCGGATTTATTGGCGGCGAGGATCACATGCGCGTTCTTCTTACGCAAAATATCTGCAAAAACTTCGTCGGCAGGCATGATTCCTGTACGCGCGTCATACATGAACAAACAGACGTCAGCCATTTCCACGGCGCGTTCCGTCAGGCGGCGCATGCGGCCCTGTAGGGACTCGTCTGTCGCCTCTTCCAGACCGGCGGTATCGATCACTGTAAAGCGCAAATCGCCAAGCCGTGCAGGGCCTTCGCGCAAATCGCGCGTGACACCGGGTTGGTCATCGACCAAGGCCAGCTTCTTGCCGACAAGGCGGTTGAATAAGGTGGACTTACCCACGTTCGGGCGGCCCACGATGGCGAGTGTGAAGGACATTTGCGTTTCTCTAAGTGATCAAGTGCAGCCCACTACACCCTTTTTCGCTTAACGGAAAGCGACCAATTGTCCGCGCGCCGATACAACGTACAGTGTGCCATTTGCTACGATGGGGTTTGAGGCAGCGCCGCCCGCGATTTCAATGGTGCCAACAAGCGCGCCAGAGGCCGGATCGAACTGTCGGATTAGCCCGTCACCAGAGGCAACGATCAGACGGTTGCCCGCAATGATCGGACCGTAATGTGCAAAGCGTGTTTTTTGACGGCGTTCACGGTTTTCTACGAAGCCCGGCATTTCAACACGCCAGATCGCTTCCCCCGTATCAGCATCAAGACGGACGAGTTCGCCGATGTCATTGACTAAGAAAACGGATCCACCGGCAGGCCAAACAGGACCAACCGCACCTTCTGTGGCTGTCCAGAGGCGATCGCCATTGGCAATTTCAAGCGCCACAACCCGGCCCGATACATTGCCCACATACACACGGTTGCCATCAATAACGGGGTCACCCGCAATGTCAGAAACATTAGACGCCGCCGAACCAGGGCGTTGGCCAGAAACGACCGTAGACCAACGACGCAAACCGCCTTCTGGGAACGCGGCTAGAACTTCACCGGTCGGGAAAGGAAAGATTGCAACGTCAGAGTTCACGGCAGCGCCAGCGCCACCAGAAAAGTTAGCTGTCGGTGCTGTTGTGCTCACGGTCCAACGCACACGGCCAGAGCCGAGCTCAATCGCCCAAGCGCGGCCATCGCGGGCGACAACATAGGCAAGATCACCAACAATCGTTGGTGCGGACGTCCCCGGAGCATCAAGGTCCTGACGCCAAATTTCACCACCAGTTGCGCCATCAAGAGCAACAACTTCACCAAATCCAGTCGTCGCCAAAATAACAGATCCAGCAGCCGCAAGACCGCCGCCGGATGCGTCGCGGGCGTTGTCGGTGTCCGGCTTTAGACTACGCGACCACAGGCTTTCTCCTGCTGTGGACGTCGCCACAACCTGACTTTCTGCATCAAGCGTAAAAATACGGCCAGAGGCGACGATAGGGTCAGCGGTAATCCGTAACCGGCGGGTGTTACCCTGACCGATGTTGGTTGAAAACACTGGCGCCAACGTCGTGCTGAGTGCTGGGTGGGCGATGCGGTGCGTTGGACCACCATTGCGGTGTGTCCAGTCGGCATTGGCGGTCGTAGCACCCAAAGAAACCGGCAGTGCTTGGTTCACGAAGGCATTTGCGTCGACTAGGTCCCCGCGAATATCCAACCGTTCCCCTGGTAGAATGATGTCTTTTTCACCGCAGGCAGAAAGCAAACCAACAACGGCAAGGGCCGCAAATGCGGGCATCGCCACGCGCTTTTGTTTCTTAGTCGTGGTGCCAGAGATAAGTCCTGTCACGTCATTCCCTTCCATGCCCGGGCTTTTAAGATGCCCCTATAGGCGGATTATTGATCGCCCTGCTCAGATGTCTGTGCAGTATTGCCAATGAGTGCATCAATGTCACCGCCCAAAGCCACAATCATGCTGAATGCACGTTCGCGCAAGCCCTGTGTCACTTCGGCGTCTTGCCCGATGGCTGCGAACTGTTCGATCGCTGCATCGACCTCGCCCGCCTCAACGTTAAGCAAGGCTAGTTGTTCTTGAGCAATCAGTCGGAACGTCGCGCCCGGTGCGGCCAATCCGGTCAGCATCGCGCGACGGTCGTCCAGGGACAATTCTTCGCCCTGCACCATTGCTGCCTTTAGTGCTGCCAAATCGCGGTACACCGCAGGCGCGGTATCATCCAACGCAACAGCCTCAAGTGCTGCAACAGCACCGTCGATATCACCTGTTTCAACAAGATTGGACGCCGTCAGCAGGCCAGTAATAGCGCCAGCCCCACCGGTCGATTCGATTGCGCCAAGCGCCGCGGCACGTTCCGCATCATCATCCATCTCAAGCGCTGCAAGGATTTCATCACCTGCAGCCTGCGCGGCTGCTGTCGTTTGCGCTTTGCGGTATTCAGAATAGGCAGTGCCGCCAACAACCAGCAAGACCGCAAGAACGGCGATCCAGCCATATTTGCGCATATACCCGAAGAGTTGATCCTTTCGGACTTCTTCGCTGACCTCTTCAATAAAGGATTCTGGATTGCTCATCGGGTCCTCATACTTTTGTTGGCCCCTCTTATCGCGAAGCATAGTCTAGGGACAAGTCCCGCGGACATCTCCAATAAAAGACGGGCGAAATCAGGCTTGCGCTTTTAAAGTAAACAGTTTTAACATCAAGCGTGAGCGACTCTGCAATACAACTTGAAAATGAACCGATTAGTTCAGTATAAATACCAGTAATAGCCAGAGCTACTAGCCTTAAGTGGCCAAGACCTTTTCAGCGCCACAGGCGCCTTGTTGATGAAAGACTGAAAATGCGCCTCCTGCCCATCCTTGCTGCGATTGTCGTTTCCTTGACGCTCTACGCCCTTGTTTTCGAGCGCGACCAGTTAATGGCCTTTGCACAGGTCGAAGCAGAGACAGAAACCACCAACGTAGACGCAGAGGCCCCGCCCCCCGTGAGTGTGGTCGTCATGAGATCACAGTCTCAAATCGTTGAAAGTGCAGTGGTATTGCGTGGCCGCACCGAAGCCGCGCGACAGGTTATAGTCGCATCCGAAACAGGCGGCCAAGTGGTGTCCGAACCCATCCGTAAAGGCGCATTCGTTGAAACGGGTACCCTTCTTTGCCACCTTGATCCCGGTACACGCGCGGCGCAATTGGCTGAAAGCCGCGCCCGCCTAACCGAAGCGCAGGGCAAGGTTCCAGAAGCCGAAGCCACGGTCGCCGAAGCGAACGCCCGCGTCCGAGAAGCAGAGATCGAAGTAAACGTCGCAAGCCAGCTTAGTCAGGGAGGATTCGCTTCTGAAACTCGACTAATCAGCGCACAAGCCGCCCTTGAAGCCGCCAAAGCAGGCGTTCAACGCGCATCTAGCCAAGTAATTTCAGCGCAAGCAGGCATCGAAGCCGCGCAAGCTGGCGTCGCCGCGATTGAACGCGACATTGAACGGCTCAACATCACCGCGCCCTTCGCTGGGCTGCTCGAAAGTGACACTGCTGAACTCGGGACATTGATGCAGGCCGGCTCGCCCTGCGCCACAATCATTCAACTTGATCCGATTAAACTCGTCGGGTTCGTTCCAGAGGCTGACATCGGCAACGTTAGTTTGGGCGCGATGGCCGGAGCACGATTGTCGACTGGCGAAGAATTCGCAGGCCAAGTATCGTTCGTATCCCGATCCGCGGATGAAACAACCCGCACCTTCCGCGTGGAAATTCAGGTGCCAAATGCGGATATGGCGATCGGCGACGGTCAGACGGTTGAAATCCTTGTCGCATCCAGCGGGCAAACCGCACATCTTTTGCCGGGGTCTTCGATGACCTTGGACGATGAAGGCACTATCGGCATTCGTGCCTTGGCCGACGGCGACATCGCCCAGTTCATGCCCGTTGGAATTATGCGCGACACGGTTAATGGTATCTGGGTCTCGGGTTTGCCAGAAACCGTCGATGTTATCGTGGTCGGGCAGGAATACGTCACCGACGGTGTGCCCGTCACCCCAACCTACCGTGAGGAGTCCGACGGATGATGAATATCGTCGACGTCGCAGCCTCCCGCGCGAGGATGGTGTTGGCCTTTATCGCTCTGTCAATTTTGGCGGGGGGCATGGCCTATTTCGGTTTGCCAAAAGAAGGTGAGCCCGACATCGAAATTCCGGTCATATTTGTATCTGTCCCCTTCCCCGGTATTTCCGCTGAAGATTCAGAAACCCTTCTCGTGCGGCCTATGGAGGCCGAACTGCAGGACATCGACGGCCTAAAAACCATGACCGCGACGGCAGCCGAAAACTACGCCGGTGTGGCGCTTGAATTTGATTTCGGTTGGAACAAGACTGAAACAATGGCCGATATCCGCGATGCCATGACCCGCGTCGAAGGCCTGTTCCCTAATGGAGCCGACAACTATTCGATCAACGAAATCAACTTTTCCGAATTTCCTATCGCTATCGTCAACCTGACAGGTAACGTCCCTGAACGCACTTTGATCGCCGTCGCAAAAGACCTGCAGGACGCGGTTGAAGGCATTGACGGGGTGTTAGAAGCCTCCCTCACGGGTCAACGCGAAGAGATGATCGAAGTGATCATCGATCCCCTTCGCCTTGAGGCGTACAACGTCACCGCAGGTGAATTGATCGACGTCGTTACCCAGAACAATCTACTGATTGCCGCGGGCGAGGTCGAAACGGATCAAGGGTCTTTTGCCGTCAAAATTCCATCCAGTTTCGATGAACCACGCGATATCTATGACCTACCTGTAAAGACAAACGGTGATCGCGTCATCACCCTTGGCGACCTTGCAGAAATTCGCCTGACCTTTGAGGATCGCGCCAGCACTGCGCGGTTCAACGGGACTACGACGGTCGCTTTGCAGATCGTCAAACGTCGTGGTTTTAACCTGATCGACACCGCCCAAGAAGTCCGTGATCTGGTCGATGCAGAGGTCGCCAGTTGGCCACAAGATCTACAGGACGCGGTTCAAGTTGGCGTCAGCAACGACCAATCCCGTAACGTAGATTCCATGGTGCGCCAGCTTGAAGGCTCAGTACTGACAGCCATCGCTTTGGTGATGATTGTGGTTTTGGCAGCCCTCGGGACCCGCCCAGCGCTACTGGTTGGCTTTGCCATTCCGACGTCGTTTCTGCTGTGTTTTGCCTTCCTTGCTGTAATGGAAATCACGATCTCCAACATCGTTATGTTTGGCCTGATCCTAGCTGTCGGGATGTTAGTAGACGGGGCCATTGTTGTCGTGGAATACGCCGACCGTCGCATTCGCGAAGGTGCGGGCCCGATGGCGGCCTATACGGATGCCGCCAAACGGATGTTCTGGCCAATCGTATCATCAACCGCGACAACGCTTTGTGCATTCCTGCCGATGCTGTTCTGGCCCGGCGTGCCCGGTCAATTCATGGGCATGTTGCCCGTAACTATTATCTTTGTTCTCTCAGCATCCCTTGTTGTCGCCTTGATTTACTTGCCTGTCTTGGGCGGCGTCACAGGCCGGATGAGTCGCGCATTCGGTTCGACTTCAGACGCCCTTAAGGCGCGCTTGCCGTGGTTTGTAAACGCAGCCCTCGTGCTGCCGTCGATCATGATCGTCTTTACAGGCGCGATGCTGACCCTCAACCCCGGCTACCTTACGGGCAACCAAGTTGACGGCAGCTTTTTCGCGTCTCTTCCCGGCATGATCTTGTTCCTGCTGGGCACATTTGCCCTCTCGATCACCGTCGGTGCCGCCAAGATCGAACGCAAGCCTCGTAACATCAAAGCCGGTTATAGACGGTCTATCTTTGGCCGCGTGATCCACTTCATCGCGGGTAACCCGATCATGCCTATCGTCGCTATTGGCGGTATCTTCTTCGTCGTGATGACTACGTTCACTTACTTTGGCGCCAACAATAATGGCGTTGAATTCTTCGTGGAATCCGAGCCCGAACAGGCCATCGTTTACGTCCAAGCCCGTGGCAACCTCTCCGTTTCTGAAAAGGACGACATTGTCGCCCAAGCAGAAGCCATCGCGCTGCGCGAACCCGGTGTGCAATCCATATTCGCTTTTGCCGGTGCAGGTGGTCTGAACCAGAACACGGGCGGCGGCGAAGGCCCCCGTGACACAATCGGACAACTGCAAATTGAATTGGTCCCATGGGAAGACCGCCCTGCCTTTGCGCGCGCCAATGACATTGATCTGGCGACCCTCGACGGCGACCTCGTGATGGAACGCCTCCAGACCGAGCTTGAAACCCTCCCCGGTATCCAGACCGAAATCCTGAACCTCAGTCGCGGCCCGGCCTCCGCCAAACCCGTTCACTTGCGCCTGACAGGCGACAACTGGGACGACCTGCGCGCCGCCACGACGACAGCCCGCGCCCAGTTCGAGGACACAACAGGCCTGATCCAGATCGAAGACAGCCTGCCCCTGCCCGGCATTGATTGGGAAATAACCGTCGATGTAGAACAAGCTGGCCGTTATGGCGCCAATGTCGCCGCTGTTGGCGGCATGGTGCAGCTGGTCACACGCGGCATTCTTTTGGATACGATGCGCGTTGACAGTTCCGACGAAGAAATCGAAATACGTGTGCGTCTTCCAGAACAGGACCGCGTTCTGTCGACATTGGACAGCCTGCGTGTGCGCACCAATGCGGGCCTTGTGCCCCTCTCCAACTTTATCACCCGCACGCCGGTTCCTGAACTCAGCCAGATCGACCGCATTGATCAATCGCGTTATTTCGACATCAAGGCGGGCGTTGAGCCGGACCTGATCAAATTCATGGTTGGTGAAGACGACGAGCAAACGATGCTCGGCCTCTTCCGTGAAATCGAAGCGGAGGCATCTACCGATGCAACTCGGACCGTGGAAACACCGGACGGCACCCTGTTTGATCTTGTCGAACTGGGCGATGCGGCAAGTGTCGCAGACGTCCAGACCGCGATCGATGACGGTGACACAGTTCAGGTCGCGGTGAACGGAAACGAACGGATTGAACAGCTGACCGCATGGCTCGAAACAGATCCCTTCCCCGCGTCTATCAACTATGAATGGACCGGTGATCAAGAAGATCAGGCGGAGTCAGGCGCGTTCCTTGCGCAGGCTTTCTTAGGGGCGCTGGGGTTGATGTTCATCATCCTGCTGGCGCAGTTCAACTCGGTCTACAACTCTATCCTCGTACTTCTTGCCGTGGTGCTTTCCACCACTGGCGTGCTGATCGGGATGCTTGTTATGGATCAAGCGTTCTCCATCATCATGACTGGTACGGGCATCGTCGCCTTGGCGGGGATTGTTGTGAACAACAACATCGTGCTTATTGATACCTATCAAGAATACGAACGCTACATGCCCCGCACTGAGGCGATCACCCGCACAGCCGAAGACCGTATTCGCCCTGTGTTGCTCACGACCATTACAACAATGGCGGGCCTTGCGCCGATGATGTTTGGTCTAAGCCTAGATTTCATCGGTGGCGGGTTCTCGGTCGATAGCCCTACATCATTGTGGTGGAAACAACTGGCGACTGCCGTCGTCTTCGGGCTTGGCATCGCGACTGTTCTGACGTTGGTGTTCACCCCGTCGATGTTGGCACTGCGCGTTTGGGTCACCACCTACGCGCGTTGGGCCGGACAGCTTTTAGCGAAGCTCTCAATGGGAACAACCAGCCGCGCTGCGCAGGACTGGGCCCTATCCCGCGAAGCAAAACGCATCAAAGCGCCAGAGTTTATTTGGGATGATCTTGATGCGCCCTTCGCCTCGCCGCCAGCAGAAAAAACTAAGGCCAAAGATATCAAGGTCGACGACGCAGCGCTGCGGGCTGCAGAGTAAATTCTCGCCCTAACGCTGCGCCCCAGTTTTTGAACGTTAAGCTGCTTCGTCTTGCTGCTGGCGATTCCACAATTGTGCGTAACGCCCCTCGGCGCTCAAAAGATCATCATGGGTGCCCTGTTCGACAACCACGCCGTTTTCCAACACCACAATCCGGTCCGCATCCGCAATCGTGCTCAGGCGGTGAGCAATGGTCAGAACCGTTCGTCCCTGCCCCATGGCCTTTAGCTCACTTTGAATTTCCATCTCTGTCTCGGTGTCCAGCGCACTTGTTGCTTCGTCCAAGATTAAGATCGGTGGGTTCTTGAGCAACGTGCGCGCAATTCCGACACGTTGCTTTTCGCCACCTGACAGCTTTAGGCCACGTTCGCCTACAGTGGTTTCATACCCATCGGGCAAGCTTTCAATGAAGTCATGAATTTTGGCAGCCTTCGCCGCTGCCTTGATGTCATCAAAGCTGGCACCATCGCGGCCATAGGCGATGTTGTAGCGGATTGTGTCGTTAAACAGCACGGTATCCTGCGGAACGACGCCAATCTGCTCGTGCAGGCTAAGCTGTGTCACGTCGCGCAGGTCTTGCCCGTCAATGCGGATCGCGCCCTCCCCGACATCATAAAACCGGAACAAAAGTCGCCCGATGGTCGATTTTCCTGAACCCGACGATCCGACAATCGCCACAGTTTGTCCCGCTGGGATAGGCAAATCCACGCCTTTTAGAATTGGACGTGCGGCGTCGTATCCAAAGAAGACATTGTCGAAAACAACTTCACCACCTTGCACGTCTAGAACATGTGCATCTGGCTTGTCGTTCACTTCGGCTGGCTGCTCTAACAAGGTGAACATTTCGCCCATATCGACCAAAGCCTGCCGGATTTCACGGTACACGGTGCCCAAAAAGTTCAACGGCATGGTAATTTGAATCATGTAGGCGTTGACCATAACGAAATCGCCAACAGTCAGTGCTCCGTTCTGCACGCCCATTGCAGCCATCACCATTACAACGACCAGGCCCCCGGTAATCAGCACCGATTGCCCAAAATTCAAGAACGCCAAAGAATACGACGTCTTCAACGCAGCGGCGACGTATTGCTCCATCGCACCATCATAGCGTTCTGCTTCGCGTTGTTCGGCGCTAAAGTACTTTACAGTCTCAAAATTCAACAGACTGTCGATCGCCTTTTGGTTGGCGTCAGTGTCTTGGTCGTTCATTTCCTTACGGATCTTCACGCGCCATTCGGTCACCGTGAACGTGAACCAAATATAAAGAGAAATCGTTCCGACAACCACCGCCAAGTACCAAACATCAAACAAGAAAAACAAGATGACTGCGATCATCAAAAGTTCCAGCAACAACGGCCCGATAGAGAACAACAAGAAGCGCAAAAGGAATTCGACGCCCTTCACCCCACGTTCAATAATCCGGCTCAGCCCGCCAGTTTTACGGGTGATGTGATAGCGCATTGACAGGTTATGAATGTGCGTGAATGTCTCAAGCGCCAGTGCGCGCAATGCACGTTGGCCCACGCGCGCAAAGATTACATCGCGCAATTGGTTAAACCCGACAGTCATCAAACGCGCGACCCCGTACGCGATAGTCAAACCAACAGCCCCAACCGCCAACATCGAAGCAGATCCCTCACCCGCCAAGGCATCAACTGCTCCTTTGTAAAGAATAGGCGTGGTTACGGCGATCAACTTTGCCATGAACAAGACGCTAAGGGCGGCGACGACACGGTTTTTCACCCATTGCTGACCGTCAGGCCAAAGATACGGGATGACCCGTTTGACGACTTTCCAACCTTGAATCTTTTGGTTGCTTAGGTTGGCATCTGTTTGGGTCAGGTGGCGCATGTCGCTCTTTCATCTAGGCAGAGCAGTTACCTAATATGCCTGAGGCCCCTTTGCCAGATGCGATCAAATTTGTTCTGAGCAAACACTCCTGCCGATTATTGTCTGCCCGAGAGAATTGATCGAACCGCCCCGCTGAGATTGTTTCCAATTCCAGCATCTAACCCTACGATATTTGAGTCGTGCATTGTCCGACTACATTAGTCAGGATAGGTTAACGCACGACATTGGGGGACAATGATGAACGAGTCGAAACCGAAACAACCGGGGTCAAAATCTGGCCACGGACCTGACCTATCTGCCTTCGATTGGGCGGATGCCCTCCGGCTTGAAGATCAGCTCTCAGAGGACGAACGCATGCTACGGGATGCGGCCCGCACATTTGCACAAGACACCCTCCAGCCTAAAATACGCGATGCCTACCGCAATGAGACAGTCGACAGCGACATCTTTCGCGAAATGGGTGCGGCAGGGTTGCTCGGTCTAACGATCCCCGAAGAATACGGCGGTCTGGGTGCGGGCTATGTCACCTATGGACTTGTTGCCCGCGAAATCGAACGCGTTGACAGCGGGTATCGTTCGATGATGTCGGTTCAATCGTCCTTGGTCATGTATCCGATCAACGCCTACGGGTCAGAAGAACAGAAACAGAAATACCTACCCGGTTTGGCCAGCGGTGAATTGATCGGCTGTTTCGGGTTAACCGAACCCGACGCAGGCAGCGACCCCGCAGGTATGAAAACCCGCGCGACAAAAACCGCAACAGGTTACAGCCTGAGCGGGTCGAAGATGTGGATTTCGAACGCGCCGATTGCCGACGTCTTCGTTGTTTGGGCAAAATCTGATGCCCATGATGGCAAGATTCGCGGCTTCATCCTTGAGAAAGGCATGAATGGTCTGTCAGCGCCAAAGATTAGCGGCAAACTATCGTTGCGGGCATCCGTTACCGGTGAGATCGTTATGGACGGCGTCGAAGTCGGCGAAGATGCGTTGTTGCCTGATGTTCAAGGCCTCAAGGGCCCCTTTGGCTGTCTGAACCGCGCGCGCTATGGCATTGCTTGGGGCGTCTTGGGCGCTGCGGAATTCTGTTGGCACGCTGCTTTGCAATACGGATTGGATCGCAAACAGTTTAACCGTCCGCTTGCTCAGACGCAGTTATTTCAAAAGAAGCTCGCGGATATGCAGACCGAGATCACACTTGGATTGCAATCGGCCCTGCAACTTGGCCGACTGATGGATGCAGGTAAGGCCGCGCCTGAAATGATAAGCCTGATGAAACGTAACAACTGCGGCAAAGCGCTGGATGTGGCGCGGGCGGCGCGTGACATGCATGGCGGCAACGGGATCTCGGACGAATTTCACATCATGCGCCATATGGTGAACCTTGAAACCGTGAACACCTATGAGGGGACTCACGACGTTCACGCCTTGATTTTAGGGCGGGCGCAAACCGGCCTTCAGGCGTTTTTCTAATGCTAACCATTTTTCTAACTCTAACGCACAATCGCCGCATCGGCCTCGCAATTGCGCCCTATTGCGCTCCTAGCAGGGCGACCTGTGCTAGATCATACTTTGACTGAGAAGCTACGATGAAAGATATTATGACGTCCCTTGCTTATGATCTTGGCGGACTTAGCCGCGCTGACTGGATCGAGAAAGTCGAAGACATTGCCGAAGAACACGGTCACGCCGAACCTATTGGCCCCGACCACTTCGCTTACTTCATTGATGCTGGCCGAACATTGTTTGTGACCTTTGAAAGTGTTGCGTCGGTTCGAAAGAACAATGATGAGACGGCCCCAATCGGTTGGGGCTTTGCCCAAACCCATGGGTGGTCCAGCCTCACACTCATGGCGGCGGCCGATACAGATTGGTTCCGCCACCCAGCGATGTTTGGTTACTTTGATCGTCTGATTGATGACGGTTTTTTCGATGATTTCGATCAAGTGCTGTTTTACGGAGCCGGTTCCGCAGGCTATGCTGCGGCTGCCTTTTCCGTTGCAGCACCGGATTCAAAGGTCTTGGTGATCCAACCACAGGCAACACTTGATCCAGCCCTCGCCCGTTGGGATCACCGCTACCCCGAGGCACGCCGCCTCGATTTCACCAGCCGCTTTGGATACGCGCCCCAAATGGTCGAAACGGCTCGAACTGTCTCAGTGATCCATGATCCGACAGTGATCGAAGATGCTGTTCATGCGTCGTTGTTTAACGGCGAAAACACCAATCACTTCAGCTGCACCTATCTTGGCCCAGATGCCCAGCGCGGTTTGTTGGGAATGGATGTGCTGCCCGAATTGATTGAACAAGCCATGAACGACAACTTGTCGTGCGACTGTTTTGCGCATCTTTGGCGGGCGCGGCGTACGCATATGCCATACCTGCGCACGCTTTTGCATCGCGCCGAGGCAGAAGAAGGGCACGAGCGTATGCTGGCGCGGTACTGCCGCCAGATCAGCGCCAGTGGCGACCGTCCATTGTTCGCAGAAAAGCTCGCCCAGTTAGAGGCGAGCGGCGTTTGCATTTAGAAGGGCATTTAACCTTTGCGGTTTTCAAGGGCGCGTTGCCCCCAGCGCAAAAGACGCATGCCAAAATAACCCAACATTCCGCCAATCGCGAGGCTCAACGGCGTGCCCGTGCTGAACACGGAACAAAGAACGCCGGCAATGATCATGGCGACCATAAAGGCCAACGTGCGAAGTTCGCCTTCGGCGAGCTCGATAGTGTCGCTCAGCATTCCGGCGATCGGACGGGCAACAGGGCCTTCGAGCATTGGCGTAACGCCGCCGGCAATAAGTGCTATCAAAAATCCAAACATAGACATGTCCTTTCAGGAACAATTCATGGCGTGTTCATCAGGATTTCGCAAACTCGCGCCCCTAAGACAAGGGGCGGTTTACGGGGAATTGTCAAACCGATCCCTCTGGTCAGACGGCGGCGGGCGGTGTAAAGGGCGGGTATGCCCAAACAAAGCCCAGATAGCCTGACGATCCGCCGCCCAGATGACTGGCACCTTCACCTACGCGATGGTGCAATGATGGCCGCGGTGACGCCTCACACAGCCGCTCACTTTGAACGTGCGATTGTAATGCCCAACTTGGTGCCACCCGTCGTGACAGGCGCGCAAGCCGCCGCGTACCGCGACCGCATTATGGCACACGTCCCCGAAGGGTCCAATTTTCGCCCGTTGATGACATGCTATCTGACCGAAGATACAGATCCAGAAGACATCGCAAAGGCCCACGCGGACGGCATCATCACTGCTGTTAAACTCTATCCAGCTGGTGCGACAACGAACTCTGCCTCTGGTGTTTCTGATTTCGACAAAGTCCGCCCCGTGCTGGAAAAGATGGCCGAAATCGGCCTGCCGCTCTGTGTGCACGGCGAAGTCACTGATCCGTCAATCGATATCTTTGACCGCGAAGCCGTCTTTATTGATAAGGTTCTTAAACCTATCCGTAAAAAGACGCCGGATTTGCGGGTCATTATGGAACACGTTACAACAGAAAACGCAGTTGATTACGTGCGTGACAGCCGTTCAAACCTTGCCGCGACCATTACGACCCACCACTTGATCATCAATCGTAACCACATCCTCGCCGGCGGGATCAAACCACATTATTACTGTTTGCCCGTCGCCAAGCGCGAAAAGCACCGCATTGCTTTGGTGCAGGCTGCGATCTCGGGAGACAAACGGTTCTTCCTTGGAACAGATTCCGCGCCGCACACGGACGAAAATAAGCTATTGCCGTGTGGTTGTGCCGGTTGTTTCACCGCCATCAACACCATGTCCTGCCTTGCCGAAGTGTTTGACGCCGCAGGTGCCATGAGCAAGCTCGAAAACTTCACGTCGCTTGCGGGCCCGCGCTACTACAACCTGCCGCCCAACGAGGCCACGATGACTCTGACCAAGGGTGATCCTGTCACCTACCCTGCTACAGTCGATACCGGTGACGGTCCTGTCACAGTGTTTGACCCAGGCTTCCCGCTTCATTGGCGCGTGCAATAACCTAAACCGAAAGAGAACCATGATCCCTACGTCTTTTCCTGACAAAGCCGAAATCGCCCGCCTGTCGGCACGTATGCTGATCGAAATCGGTGCGATCGATTTCAACGCAACCGAGCCTTTTACACATGCGTCCGGCAAGAAGGCTCCGACGTATGTGGATTGCCGTAAACTGATTTCCTTCCCGCGTATCCGCAGCACTTTGATGGATTTTCTGGCCGTGACGACCATGCGCGAAGTCGGGTTCGAAGCGTTTGACAATATCGCAGGCGGGGAAACCGCTGGCATCCCGTTCAGTGCTTTGATGGCAGAACGCCTTGCATTGCCAATGACCTACGTTCGCAAAAAGCCCAAAGGCTACGGCCGCAACGCCCGCATCGAGGGCGTGATGACTGAAGGCCAACGCGTGCTGCTGGTCGAAGACCTTACGACTGACGGCGGCAGCAAGTTGTCTTTCGTAGACGCGATCCGCGAAACCGGTGCGACCTGTAATGCGACCGCCGTCATCTTTTACTACGGTATCTTTGAAGGTGTCGAACAAACCTTGGGCGAACATGGCGTTCAGCTCATCAGCTTGTGCACATGGTGGGACGTTCTGGCGGAAGCCAAGGCATCCGAATCCTTTGACGCTGAAACACTGACCGAAGTCGAAGCCTACCTGCGCGATCCAGCAGGTTGGTCAGCGGCCCACGCGTAAACATATAAAATAATCCGAATGGGTTTCGACCCATTCGCTACAACATACAGCAGCAGCACCCTATCAAACTGCTGTATGTTGTGGCACACTTTCGCGCAGCGACCTATCCACAGGTTATACAATTTGCCTCGTTGAGGCTGATTTTGTATGACAGCGCAGCGGTGGGACGCGCGATCAAGGGGCACTCAAATGAACGAAGTATCGACATTCAACGCAACAGGCGTCGCTGAAGCGAACGTTGATACTGCCCCCCATTCTATCGAAGCCGAACAGCAGCTTTTGGGCGCAATCCTGACCAACAACGATATCTTTGATCGCGTTGCGTCTATTGTCGGCCCAGACCATTTTTATGACCCCGTGCATGCACGTATCTTTGAAACCGCTGCCGCACGTATCGCCAAAAACAACCTAGCGTCCCCTGTCACGCTAAAGGCGTTTCTCGAAGACGATGAAGGCCTCAAAGAACTCGGCGGTCCCGCCTATCTTGCGCGTCTTGCCGGTGCTGCGATTTCTGCCTTTGCGGCCCGCGACTACGCGCAGATGATCTATGACCTTGCCGTACGCCGTGAATTGATCACCGTCGGCAACGACATTGCGTCAAAGGCCAAAAAGGTCGACGTCGCAAGCGAGCCGAAAGAGCAAATCGTTGAGGCTGAACAGGCCCTTTATAAACTGGCCGAACAAGGCAGTTCCGAAGGAGGGTTCCAATCTTTCCTTAAAGCCGTCACCGAAGCCGTTAACGTCGCCAATTCCGCCTACCAGCGCGAAGGCGGTTTGGCCGGTGTTGCAACGGACCTTATCGATTTGGACAACAAGCTTGGTGGTTTGCACAAGTCTGACTTGTTGATCCTTGCGGGTCGTCCATCGATGGGGAAAACCTCACTTGCGACCAATATCGCGTACAATGTCGCCAAGGCCTATAAAAAGGGCCTTCTGACGGACGGAAGCGAAGGTGCGGTTGATGGCGGTGTTGTCGGGTTCTTCTCCCTCGAAATGTCGGCGGAACAGCTTGCTGGTCGTATTCTTGCGGAAGCATCAGAAATTTCGTCCCATAAAATCCGCCAAGGTGACATGACCGAAGGCGAATTTCGCCGCTTCGTAGATGCCGCTAAATCCCTTGAGGCGTGCCCTCTTTATATTGATGACACGGCTGCAATCCCGATCAGCCAACTGTCCGCCCGTGCGCGCCGCCTGAAACGGACCCATGGCCTTGATCTGTTGATCGTCGACTACCTGCAGCTTGTCCGCGGGACGTCCGACAACCGTGTTCAGGAAATCGGTGAGATTTCCATGGGTCTCAAGGCGATCGCCAAGGAACTCAACATCCCGGTTATCGCCCTGTCTCAGTTGTCGCGTCAGGTTGAAAGCCGCGAAGATAAACGCCCACAACTGTCTGACCTTCGTGAATCCGGTTCGATCGAGCAAGATGCCGACGTCGTCATGTTCGTGTATCGTGGTGAATATTACACCGAACGCGAAAAGCCCGAGGATTCGAACCTCGAGGCGATGGCCACTTGGCAGCAGAAGATGTCCGATCTTTTCGGCAAAGCCGAAGTCATCATCGGTAAACAGCGTCACGGTCCAATTGGCACCGTGGAACTGTCGTTCACGCCGGAATTCACCCGCTTTGGCAACCTTGTGAAACCTTGGCAGCAGAACGGCGATCAAGAATTCTAAAGGCGGCTTGCCCCTCAACGCACAGGCTGGCACAACACCGCAATGAGTACAGGTTTCTTATCAGTTGATTTAGACGCGCTCGCCACAAATTGGCGCGCGCTGGATGCAATGACAGACGTTGAAACATGCGCTGTCGTAAAGGCCGATGGTTATGGTCTCGGCGCGGGTAAAGTCGCCCGCGCGCTTGCTAAAGCCGGCGTGAAACGGTTTTTCGTAGCCGTCGCCGAAGAAGGCGTAGAACTACGCCAAGCCCTTGGTCCAAATGTGGAAATCTGTGTGTTCTCGGGCCACATGCGCGGTGATACAGATATGATCGCCGATATGGTCCTGACACCGATGTGCAATACCGTCGGCCAGTTGACCCGCCACCTAGAAGCCCTTCCCGAGCATCCGTTTGGGGTTCAACTCGATACTGGGATGAACCGCCTTGGCCTTGAGATTGGCGAATGGGCGAGCGTGGCCGAAATTGCTTTGGCTCAAAACTGCCGCCTTGTAATGTCCCATCTGGCCTGCGCCGATGAGCCGGACCACCCGATGAACCGCCAGCAACTTGAACAGTTTCACCTGATGACGGACGGTATTTCGGTTCCGCGATCTTTGGCTGCGACGGGGGGTATCCTTCTGGGGCCCGAATACCATTTCGATCTGACCCGCCCCGGTGTCGGCCTTTATGGCGGCATGCCATTCGCGGATGCGCAGCCCGTGGCCTACCTGGACTTGCCGGTAATCCAAATTCGTGAACTCGAAGTGGGCGAAACCGTTGGCTATGGCAATGCATGGACCGCAAAACGTCCTTCCAAAATAGCAACCGTTTCAGGCGGTTATGCAGATGGGCTACATCGCGCGCTATCCGCAGGTGTTAACCTGTGGCACGGTAGCCAATCCGTGCCTGTCGTTGGGCGCGTGTCTATGGATTTGATCACCGTTGATGTGACGGACCTGCCCGAATTGCCTGGCTCGCTGTCTGTTTTGGGCCCCGATCAAACAGTCGATGCCTTGGCCGCTAAAGCGGATACAATTGGCTATGAAATCCTGACCTCTCTCGGGTCGCGCTATGCGCGTCGGTATGCAGGCGGATGATCGCTCCCGTGTCCTCATTTCTGGCATCCCTAGGGGCGGCGTTTCTTGGGGTTCTAGCATCCGTCGGACGGTTGGGTGTTTTTACCGGCCAAACCATCAGCCATTTGGTTCGTCCGCCATTCTACGGTCGTGAGTTTGCCCATGCCCTCTTGCAGATCGGTTACTTCTCCTTACCGGTCGTTGGGCTGACCGCCCTATTCACCGGTGGTGCCTTAGCCCTACAAATCTACGCGGGCAGCGCCCGTTTTAGTGCCGAAGCAGTCGTACCGCAGATCGTCGCCATCGGCATGGTGCGCGAACTTGGCCCTGTTTTGGTCGGGCTGATGATCGCGGCGCGCGTGACGTCATCGATTGCCGCAGAAATTGCGACCATGAAAGTGACTGAACAGATTGACGCTTTGGTGACACTTTCGACCCACCCGATGAAGTACCTGACCCTGCCCCGCGTTCTGGCGGCAACCTTGGTGATGCCGCTGCTTGTTGGTGTCGGCGATATCGTGGGTATTTATGGTGGGTATCTTGTCGGGACCGGACGACTTGGTTTTAATGCAGCCGCTTACCTACAAAACACCGCCGATTTCCTAGAACCCTTGGATGTTATCTCATCTTTGGCAAAAGGAGCTGTGTTTGGGTTCATCGCCGCCCTTATGGGATGCTACTACGGCATGAATTCTGAGCGCGGAGCGATGGGCGTTGGCCGCGCAACAAAGTCGTCCGTTGTTGCGGCGGCGATCCTGATACTCGCCGCCAACTTCCTCCTGACTGAGGCGTTTTTCTCAGCATGATTACGATTGAAAACCTCCATAAGTCTTTTGGCAGTAACGCAGTTCTCCGCGGTGCAAGCTTGCACGTCCCCAAGGGCGAAAGCATGGTTGTGATCGGTGGCTCTGGCACCGGAAAATCTGTTCTTATCAAATCTGTACTGGGTCTTGTTCAACCGGACAGCGGGACCATCACTGTAGACGGTAAGGATGTGAACAAAGGCGACCGCGATGCGTTCTTGGCGCGCTTTGGAATGCTGTTTCAGGGTGCTGCGCTGTTTGACAGTCTTCCCGTTTGGCAAAACGTCGCCTTCCGCCTTTTGCGTGGGTCGCTAAAGAAACCAAAAGACGAAGCCCGCGCAATCGCTATTGAAAAACTGCGCCGCGTTGGGCTGACAGAAGATGTTGCCGACCGCCTGCCCGCCGAACTATCTGGCGGCATGCAAAAGCGCGTCGGTCTGGCACGCGCAATCGCGGCCGAGCCCGAGATCATCTTTTTCGATGAACCAACGACCGGACTTGATCCAATCATGTCTGGCGTCATCAATGATCTGATCCGTGAAATCGTAACGGAAATGGGCGCAACGGCCATCACCATCACCCATGACATGACATCCGTTCGTGCGATTGCAGATAAGGTCGCCATGCTCCACGCTGGCAAAATCCGCTGGAGCGGCCCAGTGGGCGACATGGACGAATCCAATGATCCCTATGTGGATCAATTC
Source organism: Octadecabacter algicola (assembly GCF_021532625.1). GTDB lineage: Bacteria > Pseudomonadota > Alphaproteobacteria > Rhodobacterales > Rhodobacteraceae > Octadecabacter > Octadecabacter algicola. Next base: position 136,387 of record NZ_JAKGAR010000001.1, on the reverse strand, counting down.
ATCCATGGACGCGCAGAAGGTCCGATCGAAGCCGTCCGCTAACCGAAGAGGTGGAATAATGGACCTAATGATCGCTGTTGTTATTGCCTTCGGTGGCGCACCCCTTGGCGGAGTTCTGTTGCTCATTGGGCTTGTGGGACAGTTCTGGAATCCCTCAAAAAAACCGCGCGTTTGGCCTGCCATTTTGATGGTTATAGGCGTCCTTCTGGTGATCGCGGCCGCCTCAATGTATTCGGCCTTATCGCAAACTAATTTTAGTCTGTAGGAGCCCATCCGAATCGCAACACTGTGTGCGGCACCAGAACAAACACTACATTTCGAAGATCAGGCTTGATATCGACCCGATGCAAAGTTTCCGCCCCAGATAAAGGAAGCGGAAAACAAGCACGCATCATCAAAATATCTCTATATCCTCAAACAATCCGGCCAATTGCCTGTTATTGTTCCGGTTTTCCTTACCATGCTGCTTTTTTGGGTAATTTCCCCTTGGGACCTCGGCAGGAAACCGCCTAAGATGGGTTAACGTTTTTTTGTGCATCACAACTTGGGGGTGAATGTGTCCGATCTGTCTTTGGTGGCACGTAGCCACCGTGGTCTTCATTTTGTTTCAATGACCTTGATCGCTCTGATCGGTCTGACTGCGGTCGCGTATACGTTGGCTTGCGCGTTTGGTTTGGCTCCTTGGCTGACCTTCACGGCAGTCTTTGGTGAGTACTCAGTGCCGAACGCTGGTTTGATCACGCAGATCGTATTGACAGTCATCCTCGCGTCACTGTTCTTTTTCATGCCCAGCGCAGGCCGTATCATGTCGCTTGAACGTTCCCACCGGAACTTCAAACTCAGCATGGAAGATGTCGCGCGCGCTTATCACCTTTGCCATACAGCAGATCGTTCCGGTGTTTTCACCATGAGCAGTGAGTTTGACGCTGTGCGTGAACGCCTGTCCTACCTTCGAGACCACCCTGACCTAGACCGTCTGGAACCATCTGTTCTGGAACTGGCCGCACAAATGTCCCAGCAATCCCGTGAATTGGCTGATGTCTACAGCGATGAAAAGGTCATGCGCGCGAAGACATTCCTGACACAGCGCCAAGAAGAAGCAGAGCGTCAGCAATCCTTGATCGTCGAAGCGCACCACGCGCTGCGCGACATTCGCAAATGGTCCCAACAGGTGGAACTGGAAGAAAGCGTTGTCGCCAGCCAGTTGAGCCAGTTGGAAGAACAGCTTGAGGCAACTTTGCCGTCTCTTGGTTACACCTTGGGCAAGGAAAGCGCCGAGATCGTAAAGCTGTCACAAAAGCCCGCTGCTGAATAATCCGACCTTTCCCCCTAGCAGTAACACCTTGTGGTGGCCCGCTTTGGTCGCCACATAGTCCTCATGAAACGAGGACTACTTGATGCTCAACGCACTTCGCATTGCTAACCTATCGCTACTGATCTTGTTCCCGATCGCTTGGTTCGCTCCCCTCTTGCGGGCGGCCCTTTTGCCGATCTTTGGTATGGACGAAATATCGGTCATTTCGGGCCTGCAAAGCCTTTGGGGCAGCGACGTCTTTCTGGCATTAATCGTCACAGCCTTTGCCGTTTTCGCCCCTTACTTAAAAACCATCGGCCTTGCCTTGGTGCATTTTGATTTGCTCAAGGCACAGGTTCTGCCCGTTCTTGGCTATCTGGGTAAGCTGGCAATGGCCGACATTTTCCTGATCGCCCTGTATGTTGTTGTGGTCAAAGGCGCGGGTCGTGTAACCGTTGAAGGCGGATGGGGCCTTTATCTATTTACAGGCTGCGTCCTTGCGTCAATTCTTGTCTCAATCCTCACGATACGCCACATAAAGAAAACCACACCGTGAACACCGCCACTTCCTTTAGTCGCCGCGCCTTTTTAGGCACCAGCACAGCTGCTTTGATGGCGGGCTGCGCGCCTCGGGGCTTATTCACAGCACCGATCATTGGCGCCGTTACGGACACCCAAAGGATTTTGATGGCGACAAATCGGGCAACATTTGATGCAACCGACCGCGTTGATGGTTTGAATTTCTTTGACCTTGGCATTGCCGTCCCGCGTGACCGCGCACCCGGCGAAGTGCCGGTTGAAGGGCCGAATGCATTTACATTGTCTCAGCAAACTCAGGTCTCGTCGGATGCGGAACTTCGGGCGGCGCTTGGACCGTCACAGGGCGATCCTTTGGTCGTTTGGGTTCACGGGTTCAACAACACCTCCGCCGAGGCTGTCTACCGCCACGCACAGATGGCTACTGATACAAACCTTAGAGGGCCGCAACTGGCGTTTGTTTGGCCATCACGGGCATCTGCCAGCGGCTATCTGTTCGACCGAGACAGCGCCCTGCAATCGCGGTCCGCGCTTGAGGAGTTGTTCATTAGGCTAGACCGCGTTTGGAACGGGCAAATCACCGTTGTGGCCCACTCTCTTGGATGCATGCTCGCGATGGAAGCCCTTGTACGAATGCGCCTTCAGAACCGCCCTGTTGTGTTGGATGGTTTGGTTCTTTTGCAGCCAGACATCGCACCCGAAGTCTTTAATTCGCAGGTCGCCGATATCTCGCCGCTCCCTGAAAATTCTTTACTGGTGGTTTCTGGCCGCGATCCAGCACTGTTCGTCTCGGCCAGGCTGGCCCAAACAAGCAATCGTGTGGGCGCAGATGTGGATGAGATCGAAACCTACGAGGGACTTGGGTTCCGCGTGGTCGATCTATCTGACGTGAGGGATGCAGGAAACAGGCACTTAGTCGCCCTCACCTCTCCGACAGTTCTTGAATTTTTGCGGACAACGAACGCCGGCTAAGAGGAACGGGCCTCTTGCATTGCGCGCGCATTAGAATAAAACGTGAACATGGCTAAAGAACCCACCTTCACTTGTACCGCATGTAATGCCTCAACCAGCAAATGGTCCGGCAAATGTGACGGCTGCGGCGAATGGAACACTATTGAAGAGGTAAAGCCGCTGTCCGCTGGCCCGCGCAGCAAAAAAGCGATGGGCGCAGCACGGGGCAAGACCATCCCCCTCACCGATCTCGCCACCGAAGAGGCCGAACCACCACGTACTCTTTCAGGAGTAGGAGAGCTGGATCGCACATTGGGCGGTGGCTTGGTCAAAGCCTCGGCTATTCTTGTGGGCGGCGATCCGGGCATCGGCAAATCGACTTTACTGTTGCAGGCCGCCGCACGTTTCGCACGCAATGGGCTGAAGGTTCTCTATATCTCGGGTGAGGAATCCCGCAGCCAAGTACAAATGCGCGCACGGCGTTTGGGGCTTACTGAAAGTCCTGTGAAACTCGCGTCAGAAACCAACCTGCGCGATATTCTGACGACATTAGAAACCGAAAAGCCCGATTTCGTTATCATCGATTCCATCCAGACGATGTGGCTGGATACTGTAGAAGCCGCGCCTGGTTCTGTCAGCCAAGTTCGATCCGCCGCCCATGAATTGACGACCTTCGCCAAACTCAATGGCATCGCCATCGTTATGGTTGGCCATGTCACTAAAGAAGGCGCCATCGCTGGGCCGCGTGTGGTGGAACATATGGTTGATACGGTTCTCTATTTTGAGGGCGAACGCGGCCACCAGTTCCGCATCCTTCGCAGTGTTAAGAACCGTTTTGGTCCGGCCGATGAGATTGGCGTCTTTGAAATGACAGGCAAAGGCTTGGCCGAGGTTAAGAATCCTTCGGCGCTGTTCCTATCTGAACGACAGCCCGCCCCGGGGTCTGCCGTGTTTGCGGGCATCGAAGGGTCTCGGCCTGTGTTGTGCGAATTTCAGGCACTCGTTGCGCCCTCCCCCCACAGTCAACCGCGCCGTACGGTTGTTGGCTGGGATGGGAGCCGTTTGGCGATGATCCTCGCGGTGCTCGAATCTCGTGCGGGGGTGCCGTTTACGGGGTTGGATGTGTACCTGAACGTCGCTGGCGGGCTTCGCGTGACCGAACCAGCCGCAGATTTGGCCGTTGCCGCTGCGTTAGTTTCCGCCCGCGAAGATGCAGCTTTACCCAAAGACTGTGTTGTTTTTGGCGAAATTAGCCTGTCTGGGGCCCTTCGTCCGGCCCCTCAGACGGAAAATCGGTTGAAAGAAGCGTCAAAACTTGGTTTTACCTCAGCAATTACTCCAGTGCGTGCGAAACGTGGTGGGGACAGCGGGGTGGATTTGCGCGAGATGCGCGACCTCCACGCATTTGTTGAACAGGTATTCGGGGCGCGATAACCCCAAGCGAGGCGGACCATGGCAGACTTTACAATTATTGACGGCGTAGTCGCTGTTGTCATCGTTCTCTCGGCGTTGCTCGCCTACAGCCGCGGTTTGGTGCGCGAAGCACTGGCCATTGCAGGCTGGGTCATCGCGACCATCATGGCTTTTATCTTTGCCGACAAAGTTCAGCCACTGGTCAAACAGATCCCTGTAATTGGCGATTTTATCGGTGACAGCTGCGAACTGTCAGTGATTGCAGCTTTTGCTGCGGTGTTCGCGATTGTGCTTGTCATCGTGTCGATCTTTACACCCCTGTTTTCTTCGCTCATTCAACGATCCGCCCTTGGTGGTCTTGATCAAGGCTTGGGTTTCCTCTTTGGCGCTCTGCGTGGCATCTTGTTGGTCGCTGTCGCTTTCTTTGTCTACCAAACAGTCCTAGAATCCCAAGACATTGAAATGGTTGAAGACTCTCGTGCGATTGCCGTGTTCTCGAAGATGACGGGCAACATCGAAGAACGTGATCCGGAGGCCGCTCTTGGCTGGATCACAACCCAGTACGAACAGCTGGTCGGCCAATGTGGCGCCCCAGAAGAACCCGTTACCCCTGAGAATTAATCGCTGGGGGAACCGCTCGCGTCTGCTTTCATTATAGAATAAAACGAGATCACTGAACTTGGCTGCCTGAAAAGGCAGGCAAGATGTGATCTATCTGTTCGTGACACCCCTGTGACAAACCGCTAAACCCCTTCACATCTCATACCCCTCGGATTCGGAGCCTCCTCTTGTCCAATTCAGCGTCTCGTACCCTTCGCGACCGTATGCCACCTGCGCATCCCTTTGATGACGATAAGCTAAAAGAGGAATGCGGCGTCTTTGGCGTCGTCGGCGTCGAAAACGCAGCCTCCATCACAGCTCTCGGACTTCATGCCCTGCAACACCGCGGCCAAGAAGCGGGTGGCATTGTCACCCACGAATTTGGCCAAGGATTTAGCTCAGCTCGTCGTTTCGGTTATGTCCGCGACAACTTTACCGACGCTGAAACGATGGCCACCCTGCCCGGTCCCATTGGCATTGGGCATGTTCGCTACTCCACATCGGGGTCCAAAGGGGCAACTCAGATTCGCGATGTTCAGCCGTTCTTTGGGGAATTCTCCATGGGCGGGGCAGCGATTGCCCACAACGGTAACATCACCAACGCACTTGCACTTCGCAAAGAACTGGTCGAACGCGGTTCGATCTTTCAATCCTCAAGCGACAGTGAATGTATTGTCCACTTGATGGCCCGTTCCATGGGCAAAAGCATTCCCGACCGCATGGAAGAAGCCCTGCGCAAGGTTGAAGGCGCTTTTTCCGTCGTTGCAATGACGCGCACAAAACTAATTGGCTGTCGTGACCCATTGGGCGTGCGCCCCTTGGTGCTGGGACAACTTGGCGATGGTTGGGTTCTTGCGTCTGAAACCTGTGCTTTGGATATCATCAACGCGACCTTCATTCGTGAAATTGAACCAGGTGAAATGGTTGTCGCCACAACAAAAGGCGTCGAAAGCCACTTTCCATTCCGCCGTGCGCCGTCCCGTTTCTGCATTTTCGAACATGTTTATTTCAGCCGCCCGGACAGTATCCTTGGTGGGCGCAGCGTATATGAAACCCGCGAAAACATTGGCCGTGAACTGGCTAAAGAAAACCCTGTTGAGGCTGACTTGGTCTGCCCTGTACCAGATTCAGGCACCCCGGCGGCAATCGGCTATTCGCTTGAATCAGGTATCCCTTATGCGATGGGCATCATTCGTAACCAATATATGGGCCGGACGTTCATCGAACCGTCTGAATCAATCCGTAACATGGGTGTGCGCCTTAAACTCAACGTCAATCGCGCCTTGGTCAAAGGCAAACGCATCATTCTTGTTGATGATTCCGTTGTTCGTGGCACAACGTCTCGCAAGATCAAAGAAATGATCCTTGAGGCCGGCGCGGCTGAAGTACACTTCCGCATCGCATCCCCGCCAACCGCTTGGCCGTGTTTCTACGGCGTTGACACGCCACAGCGTGAAAAGCTGCTGGCTGCGACGATGTCAGAAGAAGAGATGCGGGAACATCTAGCTGTCGATAGCCTTAAGTTTATTTCGCTCGACGGTCTTTACCGTGCCGTCGGTGAGGCATCAGGCCGTGATCCGTCTGCTCCAAAATACTGCGATGCCTGTTTTAGCGGAGAGTATCCTGTGAAACCGTCAGACATGCTCGAAAAAGGTTTCGAGATGAAAGCGGCCGCGGAATAGGCCCATGTTTGGGCTTTAACGGCCCAGAACGGCAGGCAATCGGCGGAATAATGCCGCGCCGCAGCATTTATTACCTATGGGACTCGACGGATGGGCGGTGCAGGCATACCTGCCCCGCCTGATCCACTCATAGGCTACGACAATGACAACCCAACCACTTACCGCGACCAACGCCGTGACTGCGGATGCGGCAACGCAAACGGTCCGCGCCCCGCTGCGCCCAATGACACTGATTGGTGTCTTTCAGGGCCCCGAAAACGATCACGTCCTTTTGCGGACCCGATCCGGTGCCATCGTTCGTTTGGAAACGGACGCCCTGTTGGGCGACTTAACCCTCATCGGAACAGGCGACGGCTGGGCGATGATCCAAGAGGGCGCGACAATCCACCGTCTCGTGATTGGATAAGTCACATTGCCATTTGTTAGTGGGCGTCCTAATCAGGCGCTATGAAAACAGCTCTTATCACTGGCGCGTCACGCGGGCTTGGCGCCGCACTGGCAGAAGCCCTCGCCCCGACCCATCACATCATCGCCGTTGGCCGCACAACCGGTGCGCTTGAAGACCTTGATGACCGCATCAAAGCCGCTGGCGGCGACGCAACATTGGCCCCGATGGATATTACGATTGATGCGGCCATGCAGCAGTTGTGCAGATCTATTCATGACCGCTGGGGCGGTGTTGATCTATGGCTTCATACGGCCATCCACGCCGCGCCGCTTACACCTGCCCACCACATCAATCCCAAAGATTTCACCAAGTCGACGGAGATCAACATCACAGCTACGTCGCGGCTGATCTCTTATGTCGCTCCGTTGTTGGGTGCCGACGGCAAAGCCGTGTTCTTTGATGATCCGCGTGAGGGCGCTGCATTCTTCGGATCATACGGCGCCACGAAGGCTGCGCAAATTGCGCTGGCCAAATCATGGGCTATCGAGACGGCAAAAACAGGACCAAACGTTCAGATCGTCACACCAAACCCGATGCCAACAGCCACACGGGCGCGTTTCTTTCCAGGGGAAGACCGCGATCCACTGGCCGACATCCACAGTGAAGCCGCCCGCCTGCTTCCACTGATCACTGGCTAGAGTCTTTGATGCAACGCCGAGGCATGGCGTTGCGTTTTCCCTGTCTCTTCCATTGCCGCACTGCCGCTGCTGACTTAACAACATAGAAAACAAGCAGGCGATCATGCGAATTCTTATCACCAATGATGACGGCATAAACGCGCCCGGACTGGCGACGTTGACCGCGATTGCCCATGATGTGGCTGGGCCGAGCGGTGAAGTTTGGACCGTGGCCCCGGCATTTGAGCAATCGGGCGTTGGTCACTGCATCAGCTATTCCAGCCCCACAATGATCGCCAAACTGGATGATCGCCGCTACGCCGCCGAAGGCTCCCCTGCTGATTGCGTGTTGGCAGCCCTCTACGACGTGATGAAAGATGCAAAACCCGATCTGGTTTTGTCTGGCATCAACCGTGGCAACAATGCTGCCGACAACGCGCTTTATTCGGGCACCATTGGCGCTATCATCGAAGCCGCGCTGCAAGGTGTCCCCGGCATCGCCATGAGCCAGTTTTTCGGTGCCGGAAACAAAGACCTCGACGATCCATTCGAAGCGGCCGCACAGCATGGCGCGGAAACCGTTCGTGCTTTGTTGGACAAAGGCATCTGGACCAGCGACAGCTACCGCACCTTCTACAACATCAACTTCCCGCCTATTGCCGCCAAAGATGTCAAAGGCATGCAGGTTGTGCGCCAAGGATTCCGCGATCAGACGAGTTTCGGAATGGAACCGATGACCGCCCCGAATGGACGCCGTTTCTTGTGGGTCACGGGGGGGCGCCAAGATCAAAAAACTGGCGTAGGAACCGATGTGACAGCCAACCTAGACGGCTATATCTCGATCACACCAATGCGCGCAGATCTAACCGCCCACGATGTCTTAGATGATTTAACAGAGCGTTTGAAATGAATGTCATGAACACACGCGCCGAACTTCAGATGCAATTCCTGTTCGCCCTTAGGTCCAAGGGCGTAACGGATGCACGTGTCCTGACCGCGATGGAAAAGACAGACCGCGCCTTGTTCGTCAAAGGCCATTTTTCAGATCGCGCTTATGAGGACATGCCCCTGCCAATCGCGTGCGGGCAAACGATCAGTCAGCCGTCTGTTGTTGGTTTGATGACGCAGGCGTTGCAGATTCAACCGCGTGACAAGGTCTTGGAAGTCGGCACAGGCTCTGGCTATCAGGCCGCGATCCTGAGCCACCTTGCGCGGCGCGTTTACACCGTGGACCGTCACAAGACATTGATGAACGATGCCCGCGCGGTGTTCCAATCGCTCGACATCACCAATTTGACTGCCTTTACAGCGGATGGTTCGTACGGATTGCCAGAACAGGCCCCGTTTGACCGCATCCTTGTCACCGCCGCCGCTGAGGATCCTCCGGGGCCTCTCTTGGCGCAGCTCAAGGTTGGTGGGATTATGGTTTTGCCGGTCGGGCAGTCAGATTCTGTACAAACGCTCATTCGGGTTACCCGAAACGAGACCGGTTTCGAGTACGAGGAAATTCGCCCAGTGCGCTTTGTCCCCCTGCTTGAGGGCTTGGGAAAAGACTAAAACACAGCTATAACGCAGTAAAAGCAGGGCAAAAGACCCTGCACATACGAGGAGCAAGGCATGGGCACGCCCGTTTATTCACGATTCCGCACGGCACTTTTGGCGTCTGTCGCATTAGCGACGCTGGCGGCCTGCGATGGCGAAGGCAACATCATCAAGCAAGATTTTGACTGGGATATCCGCAACTTAGGTGGTGGATTCGACACAACCGATGCGGCGCGTAACCTCGCTAACAGACCACGACCAGATGATCGTGGTGTAATTTCATATCCTAATTACCAAGTGGTAGTTGCAGAACGCGGCGAAACTGTTCGCCAGATCGCAACCCGCTTGAACATCGATGCCAATGAGTTGGCGGCCTACAATGGCGTGGACGCTGATATCGCGCTTCGTCGCGATGAAGTCGTCGCTCTCCCTGCGCGTGTCGCCGAACCGTCACCCGCAACCGGCGCGCTGACCACAGGCCCGATCCAACCACCTAGCGTGAATGTCACGACGCTTGCTTCTGACGCAATTGACCGCGCGGGTGAGCAAACGACGACACCTACCGCAACGACAACGGCATCGGCAGCGCAAACCGGCATCGAGCCAGGCCTCCACCGCGTCGCCCGTGGCGAAACTGCGTTCCAGATCGCGCGTCTTTATGATGTGCCTGTTGCTGCTTTGTCTGAATGGAACGGCCTTGGGTCCGATCTAACCGTGCGCGAAGGCCAGCAATTGCTGATCCCTGTTGCGGGTGCCACGCCACCAGCACAACCAGCCGCTGCCGTTTCAACACCCGGCGAAGGGACACAAACCCCGACACCACCAAGCGCTGTCGTACCACTGCCCGAAGTGGACGTGACCCCACAAACACCAGAGGTCACGACCCCTGCCCCTGATATTGGCGAAATCACAACGCCAGCCCCTGCCACCAGCGCACCGTTTATCTATCCGGTCCAAGGCAGCATCATTCGTGAATACAACCCGGGCCGCAATGAGGGCATCGACATCAGCGCATCTGCAGGTACGTCGGTTAAAGCCGCAGCGGCCGGAACAATCGCAGCCATCACGCAGAACACCAATGGCGCACAGATCATCGTTGTACGCCACACGGGCAATATCCTGACGGTTTATGTGAATGTTGATAACCTGAGCGTCGAGAAAGACGACAGCGTATACCAAGGTCAGTCTATTGCCGAAGTTGCGGCAGGATCGCCTGCCTTCTTGCACTTTGAGGTCCGCGACGGGCTCGAAAGTGTCGATCCCGCAGACTACCTGCCCTAAACCGTAACGCCCTTGCGGCCAGCAAGGTCGACGAAATATTGCCAAGCAACGCGCCCTGAACGGGATCCGCGCGTTGCTTGCCATTCAATGGCTTCAGCGCGCATCGTATCATCGTCGATCTGCACACCATGCGCATCACAATAGCCGCGGATCATGTCCAAATACTGGTCCTGATCACACGGATGAAACCCGAGCCACAGCCCGAACCGATCCGACAACGACACCTTTTCCTCGACCGCTTCGGACGGGGTGATTGCAGTTGATCGTTCGTTTTCGATCATGTCACGCGGCATCAAGTGGCGGCGATTTGACGTCGCATAAAGCACGACGTTCTCGGGCCGCCCTTCGATACCACCATCAAGGACCGCCTTAAGCGACTTGTAATGGGCATCGTCGTGACCAAAGCTCAGATCATCGCAAAACATGATAAACCGCTCAGGACGTCCCCGCAGCAAAGCCAGGCAACGGCCAATGCTGGGTAGATCTTCGCGCTGTACTTCAACGATTTTCAGTTTGTCGTGTTTGGCCTGAACATCGCCATGGATCGCTTTGACAAGGCTGGATTTTCCCATGCCGCGCGCGCCCCAGAGAAGGGCGTTGTTGGCAGGCAAACCTTTGGCAAACTGCACTGTGTTGGCGTGCAGGGTATCGCGCGATCGGTTGATACCAATCAACAGGGACAGATCAACACGGCTGACCGTTTCAACTGGTTCCAAACGATCGGGATCGGCGTGCCAGACATAGGCTGCACCACTGAAGTCAGGCGCGGTCGCGGGGGCTGGTGACAAACGTTCCAGCGCATCCGCGATCCGGCCTAAGGTTTCATCATTCACGACGTGGACTCTTCATCATTGGCAAGGTCTTCGTCTTCTTCCTCATCGTCAAACCATAGGCCTTCGGCGCGCAGCTTGGCTTCGCGCGTTTTTTCGACGCGCTTTACCAACTGGATGGAAATCTCATAAAGACCGTAGACCACCACAAACAGGATGACTTGCGTGATGATGTCAGGCGGCGTCACCAGAGCGGCGAGCAGCAAGATACCGACAATCGCGTATTTGCGGACGTTGCGCAGACCTTCGGCACTGACCAAACCTGCCTTCCCCATGAGGGTCAAAAGAACAGGAAGCTGGAAACAAAGGCCAAAGGCCATGATGAATTTCAGCGTAATATCGAGGCTTTCGTTCACCTTACCAAAGAAGGTAATGCGAATGCCTTCGTCCTCTAGGGGTACAACATTCGCGCCATCAGTCCCGCCGACAAAGCCGGCCATAAGATCCGCGATGATGGACGGAACATCCGCAAAGCCAAGGAAGAACGCCATGGCCAAAGGTGTCACAACGAAGTGCGCAAACGAAGCCCCCAGCAGGAACATCACCGGAGACGCGATCAGGAACGGCAGGAACGCGCCCTTCTCTTTGCTGTAAAGCCCAGGAGCAACGAACCGCCAGAGTTGGTACCCAATCACCGGAAACGCCAAAGCAAAGCCGAATACCATCGAAATACGGAATAAGGTGAACAGGTATTCCTGCGGCGATGTATACTGCATCGTCGGGGACGGGTCACCGAGTTCGCGCAACGTGGCTTCAATCGGCTCAAGCAAGAACTGAAGGATCGGCTCTGCGACCGTAAAGGCGATCACTATACCGACAATGAACGCAAGAACGGCACGGATCAGTCGTGTTCGCAGTTCGGCCAGATGTTCAATCAGCGGCGCTGAACTGTCTTCCATTTCATCGGTGTTCAGCCCATCTTCGGACGTATCAGTCTGGCTCATTTCGCGTCCTTCGAGGCCTTAGCAGCCTTGGGCTTAGCTGTTTTTGCAGATGTTGTTGGTTTGGCTTTGGCCTTTGTCGCGGCCTTTTTGGCAGGCGCTTTCTTTGTGCCCGCCTTAGCCGGGGCTTTAGACTTGGACGCCGATGTCGCGGTTTTCGCAGTCTTTGGCGCGTCTTTCACGGTGCCCGCTGGTGCTTTGGTTGCGGCTTCGGCCGCCTTCTCAGCCGCCACACGCTCGTTGGCCGCTTTGGCCATGGCATCGCTCATCTTTTTGGCGGTCGCCTTGCGTTCATCCGTCATCTTCGCACGAAGCTTATCGGTTTCGTTTTCCGGCTTAGCATCAGGGTCAGGCATAGAACCGCCCTGCATCTTCGTGGCTTCGCGGATTTTGTCGACACCGAACTTCTGCGGATTAGCAGCCGCTTTCAGTGTCTTGTTGATGTCTTTGACGCCCGCCTCATCAGCGGCAGCATTCATGGCGCTGGAAAACTCCCGCGCCATGCCTTTGGCCTTACCCACGAATTGGCCAACCTGCCGGAACATACCCGGCAAATCCTTGGGACCAATGACAACCAGTGCCACGATCCCGACGACCAACATTTCCATCCAGCTTAGATTGGGCAAGACACGCCTCCGGTAATTAAGTGAGAAAAGAGCAGGTTATTAAACCTTGGTCTCGTCTTCAGTCGGCGTGACGTCTTTGGCGTCTTCAGCCATTGCGTCTTCGATTTCGCTCTTGCTGTCATCAACGCCCTTTTTGAACGCAGTGATGCCTTTGCCGACCTCACCCATCAGGGACGAAATTTTGCCGCGGCCAAACAGGACCAGCACCACGACGGCGATCAGAAGAAGGCCAGGAAGGCCGATATTGTTGAGCATGTATTCTCTCCACGAGGGGCGGGCATTTGGCCCGCGTTGGCATTGCAGGAAACAGACTTAGGGGGGCTTGGGCGGATATGAAAGGGGGAAACGACAAAATACCCCTATATTTGTAAGGGTTTTAGCTTTCTTGTGTCACTAAATTGACAACTGACAGTTTTTTGACAAAACTATCCCCAAGAGAGGTCTTATGAGACGCGCAGACAGACTGATGAATTTGATTCGCCACCTGCGAGATGGCGATTTGCACCGCGCAGCTGATTTGGCCCGCGCGATGGATGTGTCATTGCGCACGATCTACCGCGATATGGATACGTTAGCCGCGTCCGGCGTGCCCATCGAAGGCGAACGCGGTACCGGATTCCGCGTTACGGCCGCCATCACGCTGCCGCCGCTGAACCTAAGCATGGCCGAGCTAGAGGCACTCCATGTCAGCCTTGCAGCCATGGGACAGGCGCAAGACCCCGATCTTGCGACCGCCGCCGCCAGCCTTGCCGCTAAGCTCGACGGTGTGCTGCCAGAAATGAACGCGCCCAATACCTTAGCGGTTTACCCCTTTGCGGATGCCGCGCGCGGGTTCCAACATTTGCCAAAGATCCGCGCAGCTATTCGGGCACGTCAGAAACTATCACTTAGTATTGCGGGGCGCGATCGCACGGTCCGCCCTCTTCAGCTGGATTATTGGGGACGGCTTTGGACCTGCGTTGTCTGGTGCGATACCACACGGAAATTCGATGACCTGCGCATTGACCAGATTACGGGGATGCGAGTGCTGCCATCCTTGTTCGTCGAAGAAGACGGCAAGCGGTTGATCGATTATGAACGTTTAGTCGCGCGGGAAAATGAAGCATTTGTCGCGCCGGATCATCAGCCATAGCACCGTGCCAACTTTGGGCAAGAAGACGGACGGAACGATAGCTTTCATCAAAGAACCATCATCCAGCACAAATTCAACCAGACTTTCGTTGCCCATAAAACGCGCGCGTTTCACAACACCACGTGCAGGCGTGCCATCGGCAATCGTCGGATTGGGACCCTTGCCGGATCGGTCAAAGTCGATTTTGATGTGCTGAGGCCGCACAATAATATCCACTGCCGAGCCATCAGCCACACCTGGAACAAGGAAGCGCCCGAACGCTGTATGGGCCAACGCGCCATTCACTTCGGATGGCACAACATTGATATCGCTAAAGAAACCCGCCGCATCCTTATCAACGGGCGTATTGTAGATGTTGTAGGGTGCGCCTTTTTGAACGATCTTGCCATCCCGCATCAGGGCAATCTCATCGGCCATGCGCATTGCTTCGCCAGGTTCATGGGTGACCAACAAAACAGCCGCACCTTCGGATTTCAAAACATCCAAAGTCTCATCGCGGATTTCATCGCGCAGTCGATCATCCAGTCCTGAAAACGGCTCGTCCATCAACATGATCCTTGGACGTGGTGCCAAGGCCCGCGCAAGTGCCACTCGTTGCTGTTCGCCACCAGAAAGCTCATGTGGGTAATTATCGATATGAGCCGACATCCCGACCCGTTCTAGCAATTCTTCGACCCGTGCCCGGTTGCTGCGCGTGCTGCCTGACAGCCCGTAGGCCACATTGCCCGCAACGCTTAGGTGCGGAAACAAAGCAAAGTCCTGAAACATTAACCCGATACCGCGCCCCTCAGGCGGGACGCGAAAAACCGTGTCGCACAGCAGTTCCCCGTCCGACAGGATCGATCCGGAATCCTGCATCTCGATGCCGGCAATCATGCGCAACGTCGTCGATTTGCCGCAGCCAGACGGGCCAAGCAGGCAAGTCACCTGCCCCGCCATCACCGACAACGAGACATCGTCCACAACCTTGCGACCCGCAAAAGAGCGGCTTAACGACTTGATTTCTAAGCGTGGAGCGTCTGTCACGTGGATACGGCCTTAATCCTTACCGAAAATATCGGATAAATAAGGCAGATAGCAATGCAGACGCCCCAGAGCAAGAGATGACCCGCCACGACGCTAGATCGTTGCGTTCACCGCCCCACCATCCAACAACAGGTTCTGTCCGACGATAAAGCCAGCTTTATCAGAACATAGGAACGCACAGGCTGCACCAAATTCTTCACGGGTGCCGTATCGACCTGCAGGAATCGTCGCTTCGCGGTTTGTCTTAGCTTGTTCCATGGAAATGCCTTGTGCGTCGCTGACACCTTTGTCCAAAGACTGCGCACGATCCGTGGCGTGAATGCCCGGTAACAAGTTGTTTATAGTGACGCCAGAACCCGCAACCTGACGCGAGGTTCCCGCAACAAAGCCCGTCAATCCTGTGCGGGCAGTGTTGGACAGCCCAAGCACAGGAATTGGTGCCTTAACCGATCCAGATGTGATGTTGACCACACGGCCCCAACCGCGATCCATCATCGTCGGTACCAGAGCTTGAATGAGCGCAATGGGCGTCAGCATGTTGGCATCAAGTGCGGCGATGAAATCATCCCGTCCCCAGTCGGCCCATGACCCCGGAGGCGGACCACCCGCGTTTGTCACTAAAATATCAACACCTTGCGCCGCCTTGATGACAGCGGATTGGCCGTCTTGGGTCGTGACATCGGCTGCGACAGTAACAACATCGACCCCGTGTTCATCGCGGATCGCTTGTGCGGTTGTTTCCAACGCGTCCGCCCCTCGTGCATTTAGCACTAAGTCGACACCTTCGGCCGCCAAAGCCTCGGCGCAACCGCGCCCCAATCCCTTTGACGACGCACAAACCAACGCCCGTTTACCCTTAATTCCCATATCCATGTCGTTATCTCCTGTTGTCGCTTGATGCTCTTGGCCTACAAAGTCACATACGTTACCTAGGCGTCAATTGCCTCTGACCTGACGGAACTTTGACGCCGTTTGGCCCATTTTCTATGTTAGGTCAGTCACAGTTGACCACCCTTGTTGAATTGAGTTTCCATCTATGTCCAAGACGAACCAGAACACCATAGCCGTCTATCCTTCTGACGCCTTCGTGGTGACAGACGGCGTGGCCGAAGGTGACGTCATGTCATTTATGGACGAACTGGTGCTCGACGATGTGTACCAACTGACAACAGGATCGCAGCGTAAGGCGTTGATCTATGAAAAGGGCGACGGGTCCGCGTTTATCATTGCCGAAGAAACCGAACTCGGAACTCCTGGGAACCTGCTTTACCTGGATTGTGCAATTACGCTTATGGCGCGTGACAGTACGACCTACGAAGCCTTGGTACTGGTCGAAGTCGAAGGGGACGAGGCCGCCGAGGTTTATTTGATGCCGCTGGCAACTTTCGAGCCAGAAAGCATTTATCGTCTTGTCGGTGCCGACCGCGAGTCTGCGGCTGCGAAATTTGGTGATGTCGCCTGTGTGCGTTTTGCGCGTGGTACACACATTACTTTGGCGTCCGGTGCGCAAGTGCCGATCGAAGATCTGAATATCGGTGATCGCGTCCTGACCCGCGATGCCGGGCCGCAAGCTATTCGATGGATTGGTGAAACAACCCTTCGGGCGGTTGGTGATTTTGCGCCAGTCGTCATCTCAGAGGGCGCGCTTTTCAATAGCCGTGATCTCATCCTGTCGCCCGACCACCGCTTGTTTATATACCAGCGCGAAGACCGACTAGGAGCCGGCCGCTCCGAGGTATTGGTAAAAGTCAGGCACCTGATCAATGGCGATAGCGTGTATCAACTCGATGGCGGTTTCGTGGATTACTTCCAAATCTTGTTTGATGACCACCAGATTATTTACGCGGAAGGGATCGCCGCCGAGACGCTTTTGGTCGATTCCAGAACCCGTAAGGCACTGCCAGACGACGTCGCCGACGGTGAATTCATTCCTGATCACGCTGCAGCGCCCCATCAAGATTTTGAAGTTACGGAAAGCCTTGCAAACAGGCCGGACGTCGTAACACTTCTGAAACGCGCCTCCTCAAGCTGATCCATCAAACGGGTGATTGTCTTCGATAGGGCTGATGTCGCAAGTCGAATTGCGATTGCCGTGCCGAACTCTCTTCAATGCGTCGTCGTGATTGCCCTTGCTCGAGCACATCGCTATAGCGCGGAGCATGACAGATCGTGCCCCCCTTCCCGCTGAAATTGCCCGCCGCCGCACCTTTGCGATCATTTCGCACCCAGATGCCGGTAAGACGACCCTGACAGAAAAGTTCCTGTTGTTTGGTGGGGCTATTCAGATGGCCGGCCAAGTGCGCGCCAAGGGTGAGGCCCGCCGAACCCGATCCGACTTTATGCAGATGGAAAAGGATCGCGGGATTTCGGTGTCGGCTTCTGCGATGTCGTTTGACTTTGCCAGCGCCAAAGGGTCGCTGCGCTACAACCTTGTCGACACGCCGGGCCACTCGGACTTTTCCGAGGACACGTACAGAACACTGACCGCCGTTGATGCGGCCGTGATGGTGATTGATGGCGCCAAGGGTGTTGAATCCCAAACGCAAAAGCTATTCGAAGTTTGCCGCCTGCGTGACCTTCCGATCCTGACGTTCTGTAATAAGATGGACCGCGAAAGCCGCGATACGTTTGAGATCATTGACGAAATCCAAGAGAACCTTGCGATTGACGTGACACCGGCATCTTGGCCCATTGGCGTTGGCCGTGATTTCATCGGCTGCTACGACATCTTGCGTGATCGTTTAGACATTATGGACCGCGCCGACCGGAATACCGTTGCCGAGAGCATCGAAATCAACGGGCTGGATGATCCGAAATGGGAAGAACATGTTCCTGCGGCGCTGCTTGAACAGTTCCGTGAAGAAATCGAGATGGCCAAGGAATTGCTACCATCCCTCGACCCCAAAGCTGTTCTAGAAGGCACAATGACACCAATCTGGTTTGGCTCCGCGATCAACTCGTTCGGGGTCCGTGAATTGATGGAAGGGATCGGCGCATTCGGCCCCGAGCCGCAGCCGCAATCCGCCCAACCGCGCGTCATTCACCCTGACGAAACCAAAGTGACGGGCTTCGTTTTCAAGGTGCAGGCCAATATGGACCCAAAGCACCGTGACCGCGTAGCGTTCGTGCGGATGGCGTCGGGCCACTTCAAACGCGGCATGAAGCTAACCCATGTGCGCACCAAGAAACCAATGGCGATCTCCAACCCTGTGTTGTTCCTCGCGTCTGATCGCGAATTGGCGGAAGAAGCATGGGCTGGCGACATCATCGGTATTCCCAACCACGGACAATTGCGCATCGGCGACACCCTGACCGAAGGCGAAGCATTACAAGTCAAAGGCATCCCGTCCTTTGCGCCGGAACTGCTGCAAGGCGTGCGCGCGGGTGACCCCCTTAAGGCGAAACATCTTGAAAAGGCGCTCATGCAGTTTGCCGAAGAAGGCGCAGCCAAGGTCTTTAAGCCGAGCTTCGGGTCTGGCTTTATCGTTGGCGTTGTTGGCCCGCTACAATTCGAAGTCCTCGCCAGTCGCATTGAGATGGAATACGGCCTGCCCGTGCGGTTTGAGCAATCCCAGTTCACGTCAGCGCGTTGGGTTTCGGGTGACAAAGACGCGGTGGACAAGTTCGTTGCGGCCAACAAGCAGCACATCGGAACAGACAGCGATGGCGACACCGTTTATCTGACACGCCTGCAGTGGGACATCGACCGCGTCGCCCGCGATTATCCGGATGTTTCTCTCACCTCGACCAAAGAAATGATGGCTGGCTGAGTCTGATCCGCAACAAGTCGCGCATGACAAAAACTGTGGCTGGATCACTAAGTTTTTTTGCCTTAGGATTCACCTACCAACACTGGAGATGGCATCATGACTAAATCTGCAACTTCTGTACTCGCGCTTGCGGCACCTTTGGGTCTTGGCGCAACTATGGTCTGGGCCGAAGACACGCCAGAGCAGTGGGACCTGCTTTCGCAGATCCAAGTCGACGAAGTCATTACAGATACAAGCTATGAAGTGCGCAAAGTTTTTCCTGCGGCTTTGGAAAATGGTGTTGAGCAGTTTGACATCTCTGGCTACCTCGTCCCGCTGAGCGAAGGCCCTTGGATGTATGATTTCATCTTGATTTCCGACATGGGCTTCTGCCCGTTGTGCGGGTCCGCTGAACATGGCACTTCGCTTCAGGTCAGCATGGCCGAGCCGGTCTTGTATGAAGAAGGCAAGCAGATCACGCTTCGCGGTGCTCTCGAAACGATCTCAGACCCTGAAACATGGCAGTCCACGATCCTGACAGGCGCCCGCCCCCTGTAAATCATGCCACTGCGCAATCGAGTCCAGCCGGACGGCCAGTTTATCGCTGTGCCGTCTCGTGGTCTTTTTACGGGCAATCGCGGAATACTACACACCTCTGACAAGGTCATAGGGGATGCTCTGTGGAAACATCGTGCATGGATTTGCTGCACGCTTGATTGGCAGGGCCGCCGTCGTGATGTGATGACGGGCCGCAACTGGACCGAGCTCTTCTTTCTGGACGAAGCAGTCGCATTGGCTGCAGGGCATCGCCCTTGCGCCTACTGCCGCCGAAAAAGCTACAACGTATTTAAAGATGCCTGGGGTGGCACACCAAGTGCGCCACATATGGACGACGACTTGCACCGCGCACGCGCAGTTCATGGCGCGCGCCTCCTTCAAACCCATACGGCCGATGCAGATAGCCTGCCTGCTGGAACGTTTATCAAAACTGACCGCGTCTTCCTGTTAAATGGAGACGCAGCTCTACCCTACATGCCAGATGGATATGGCGCGCCCCAACCGCGTCCGTCTGGAATGGTCACACTGCTTACGGCGCCGCCAATGGTGGATGTTTTGCGTAACGGATATGCTCCAGTTATCCACCCCTCTGCGCAAAGCCCTTTGTTTACTTGACCTTAAGCAACT
Organism: Octadecabacter algicola; assembly: GCF_021532625.1. Lineage (GTDB taxonomy): Bacteria > Pseudomonadota > Alphaproteobacteria > Rhodobacterales > Rhodobacteraceae > Octadecabacter > Octadecabacter algicola. Next base: position 116,533 of record NZ_JAKGAR010000001.1, on the reverse strand, counting down.
TCACGCGTATCCCAACCGCACCCAAAGGGTGGCAATACGGCCAACCCAGCCGCGTGACGATTGCGGCACCTAGCTGCAAACTCCGCGAAAGGAAGAAATTGACCAAATTCAGTGACTTAAATCTCGACAAGAAGGTCCTCAAGGCCGTCGAAGAAACCGGCTACGAAACGCCGACCCCAATTCAAGCCGGAGCGATTCCCCCAGCCCTTGAGGGCAAGGACGTCCTTGGCATCGCCCAAACGGGTACGGGTAAAACCGCCAGCTTCACGCTGCCGATGATCTCCATGCTAAAGCGCGGCCGCGCACGGGCGCGTATGCCACGTTCCTTGGTGCTGGCCCCGACCCGCGAGCTGGCCGCACAAGTTGCAGAAAACTTCGACGCCTATGCCAAGCACACGAAACTGACGAAGGCCCTGTTGATTGGTGGCGTATCGTTCAAAGAACAAGACGCCCTGATTGATCGCGGCGTTGACGTTCTGATCGCAACACCTGGTCGCCTTCTTGACCATTTCGAACGCGGTAAACTGATCCTGTCTGACGTTAAGATCATGGTGGTCGACGAAGCCGACCGGATGCTCGACATGGGGTTCATCCCCGATATCGAACGCATCTTCGGACTGACACCATTCACCCGCCAGACGCTGTTCTTCTCGGCCACAATGGCACCTGAGATCGAACGGATTACGAATACGTTCTTGTCCAACCCGGTCAAGATCGAGGTCGCCCGCGCGGCAACGACATCTGAAAACATCACACAAGGTGTGGTGATGGCGAAGTCCACCAAATCGGCCGCTGATAAACAGCGCCTCTTGCGTGATCTGATTGAAGCCGAAGGCGAAGAGTGCCGCAACGGTATCATCTTCTGTAACCGCAAGATCGATGTGGATGCCGTCGCTAAATACCTGAAGAAAAACGGCTATAACGCCTCGCCTATTCACGGCGATCTGGATCAATCGCACCGCATGCGCACGCTTGACGGATTCCGCGATGGATCTTTGCGTTTCCTTGTAGCGTCTGATGTTGCGGCCCGTGGTTTGGATATTCCAAACGTGTCGCACGTCTTTAACTACGACGTGCCAAGCCATGCCGAAGACTATGTGCACCGTATTGGTCGCACCGGTCGTGCTGGTAAAAAAGGCACCGCGATTATGATCTGCGTGGCCCGCGACGAAAAGAATTTCGACGACATCGAACGCCTCGTAGAGATGGAAATCCCCCGCATTGACCTTAAAGGTGCTGCAAAGGCTGAGGCCCCTAAAGACGCCCCTGCTACTGCCTCCGAAGAGGCCAAGTCAGAGGACAAGCCAAAACGCACCCGTTCACGTGGTGGTCGCGGCCGCAAACCTGCCGCCGATAAGGTCGAAACGACCGAAGCGGTGAAAGAAGACGCGCCCAAGGCCGACGCTGCGGCAGTCGAAGCACCAAAGGACGTCGCACCAGCCGAGGCCCCTACTAAGCCCGAGCAAGAACAACCAAAGTCTGACAAGCCAAAGCGCAGCCGTGGCGGCAGGGGACGCAGCCGCAGCAATCAGGACCATGGTCCCGCAATTGTCGGCATGGGTGACGATGCGCCTGATTTCATTATGAAAAGCTTTGACGAGCGTCAGGGAAGCTAATGCAGTTCCTTGGATTTTTTGTCGCACCTTAACGGGTGCGGCACCTATTTCCTTTGGAACAAATCCACGGCAAACCTAAACTAACCAGTTTAGGAGTTTACGCATGATACCAGCACGTTTTGCACCGATCCTTTTTGGGTTTATTCTGTCTTGCCTGATGTCCGGAATCGTTTCGGCAATCGCGACATGGCGTGTCTTGGACGCTGACATAGCGTTTTTCCCAAATTGGATTGGCTCTTGGATATCAAGTTGGATGGTCGCCTTTCCGACAGTCTTGGTTGTCGCCCCTATCGCGCGTCGCCTTGTCGGTAAGCTGACGCGCCCTGACTAGGGCGCGCCAATCGCTTAGCCAAGCCGTGAAATAATTACAGATACTTCGGGCTTTTTGCCAATTTCAGCCTGCGCCGTCTTGCGCGCAAGTGTGCGCAATTCTTTTTCAAGCTTGGTATCGTCAGCAATAGTCTTGTCCTTGGCGCGGCCCATGAACTGGCTGAGGTCTTCTTCAAGAACATCAACCAATGGCGCATTGTTGCGGCCCATCTCTGGAAGCCCCATCACTTCGCACCACGGATCGCCCAACGGATCACCATCTTCGTCAATGATTAGTGTAACAATCACATGGCCGTTTAAGGCCATCCGGATGCGGTCCCTCACGACGCCATCAAACTGGCCAACCTTTACGGTGCCGTCCAAATAGGTGCGGCCTGTCTCAATATATTCAGCGACCTTAGGCTGGTTACCAGACAAATCAATCATCATACCATTGACCGCCAGAACGCTTTGAACGCCGGCTTCTTCGGCAATTTTGGCGTGTTCACGAAGGTGGCGGTGTTCGCCGTGCATCGGGATCACGGTCTGTGGTTTGACCAGATCGCGCATGACATCCAGATCAGGACGGTTGGCGTGACCTGACACGTGGTAAAGGCCACTGCGGTCGTCCACGACATCCACACCCAGCTCACTGAACTGGTTGATGATGTAAATCACGCCCTTTTCATTGCCAGGGATGGTCTTGGATGAAAACAGGAACGTATCGCCCTCTTTCATCGTGATGCCCATATATTTGCCGCGCGCCAGTTGCGCTGAAGCAGCACGGCGTTCGCCCTGAGATCCCGTCACCAAAAGCAGCACGTTTTCGCGTGGCATGCTCGACACATCTTCGGCGCTGATGACAGGTGGGAAATCTTCCAAAATGCCAACGTCTGTCGCGGCTTCGACCATGCGACGCATGGAACGACCCAACAGGCAAACAGACCGCCCTGCCCGCTGCGCGGCCAGCGCAATCGTGCGCACGCGGCTGACGTTGGATGCAAATGTCGTTGCCGCGACCATGCCTTTGGCATCTTTAAGGAAGTTTTCGATCTCTGGTCCGACTGTGGATTCGCTGCGGCCTTCTTCCGTCGAGAACACGTTGGTCGAATCGATGACCATCGCCTTAACTCCATCCTTGCCAAGCGAGGCCCAGAGGTCGTGATCAAACGGTTCACCAATGCCCGGCTCGACATCAATCTTGAAATCACCCGTGTGGATAATCCGCCCGCCCTTGGTATCAATCACCAAGCCGCTGCTTTCTGGGATCGAGTGGCTGATTGGCACAAAGCCGACTTCGAAAGGTCCCTTCTTCACGGTCTCTGGCCATTTGCCGACAGTGGTGACCGATTTCTCGGAATAACCGTGTTCAGTCATTTTGCGACGGGCGATGTTGGCGGTAAACGCACGGGCGTAAATTGGCGCGCCTAGACGTTCATATAGATGGCCAACCGCGCCGACGTGGTCTTCGTGGGCGTGGGTGATAAAGATCGCTTCGATTTGGTTTTTGCGTTCTTCCAACCATGCGATATCCGCAAAGATCAGGTCTACGCCAGGAGTGCTGTCCATGTCTGGAAATGCGACGCCCAAGTCGACCACGATTAGCCGTTCTGCGCCTTCTGGCCCGTAGCCGTAGACATAACAGTTCATACCGATCTCGCCCGCTCCGCCGAGGGGGAGATACATCAATCTAGCTTTAGTCATTTTAATTATTGTTATCCTTGTTGAACCTGTGGATCACGGTCAGTCCGTGCATCGTCAGGTCATCTTCGATTGTATCAAAAAGGGCGTAACCACTTGAAAACAGTGGTGCTAACCCTCCGGTTCCTACGACTTTCATGGGGCGGTCGTACTCGCCCTTTATCCGTTCACAGACGCCATTGATAAGGCCGACATAGCCCCAAAAAACGCCCGATTGCATACAGTCCACGGTGTTCGTACCGATAACGGACTGTGGTTTGGTAATATCTACATGCGGCAAAGCTGCCGCCGCTTGGTGCAGTGCCTCAAGGCTGAGGTTCACACCGGGGGCGATGACGCCACCCACATAGGCTCCATCTTCTGCGACCACATCAAATGTTGTCGCCGTGCCAAAATCGACAACGATCAAATCACCGCCATGGCGATCATACGCCCCAGCAGTATTCACCAGCCGGTCTGGCCCAACGGCTGTGCCTTCATCCACGCGTGGTGGCACAGGCAGCAAGCAGTCCGGTTTCGCAACCACATAGGGCCGCGTGTCAAAATAACGGTCCGCCATAACGCGCAGATTAAACACCACACGCGGTACCGTGGACGAGATGATTACTTCGGTCACATCAGCATCGATTTTGTGGTGCGCCAATAGTGTGCTCCACCACACGAAATACTGATCCGCTGTGCGCTGCCATTCTGTCGAGGTGCGAAACGTGCACAGGAATTTATCCCCGTCCCAAAGGGCGAAGACAGTGTTCGTGTTTCCGGTATCAATGCAAAGAAGCATGGAAGTTCCTTAGAAGAAGACGTCAGCAGCTGCAATCGCCCGAGGGCCTTTGGCCGTGTTCAAGACCAGATAACCGTTTTCATCGACCGTTTCAAAGCGTCCCGTTACGGCTTCGCCCGGAAGTCGGGCTGTAATCGTTTCCCCCAGACGCGCCGCTTTCGCAAGCCACGCCGTTCGGATCGGGGCAAAGCCATAGGTAGTGAGTTGTTCGTCGTAACGGGCGAACGCCGACGCAAGGTGGTGCAAGAAATCCGTCGGGGAAATATCAACGCCGCTTTCGGACTTAACATTCACCGGATAAACCGCGCCCTCTTCCACCTGATCCAAGTCTGGTGATGCAATAAGGTTCACGCCGATCCCAACAGCGACCCCCCACATCTGGCCATTCACCTGTAGGCTTTCAAGGAGGATGCCCGCAACCTTACCACTATTGAGCAAGACATCGTTTGGCCATTTCAGTGAAAGGGTCGGCCCCTCGCCCATCACGGCACGCAACGCATCGTGCAACGCAATGGCAGCGACAAAGCTGCGCAAGGATGCAGCATTGGGATCAGGACAAGGCAGCGAAACCGTGCCGTAAAAGTTCCCGACTGGCGCGACCCACGGACGGCCACGGCGGCCGCGGCTCGCGGTTTGGCGCGTGGCGGTAAACCACGTGGGCATTGGGGATTGGCCCGCTTGATCGCGGGCCACATCCAAGGTCGAAGTCACTTCATCGAAATGAAAGTGACCAAAGCCCGTTGGCAGATCAGTTGACAAGAGCGAGTGACGCAGCTTCGGCCAGAGGTTCAATCCCAAAGAGATTGACAACGCCCAAGACCATGATCGCAGCGGACGCCATCAAGAAGCCCCACAAGACAGGCGATTTGTTCGCATCCAATGCGTCATCCTTATCGGACCCGAAGTACATGTAGAACACGATGCGCAAGTAGTAGAACGCTGAAATCACAGACGCGATCACACCAGCAACCGCCAACCAAGCGAGGCCTGCGTCATAAGCCGCTTGCAGCACGTAGAACTTACCAAAGAAGCCAAGCATCGGCGGCACACCAGCCATAGAGAACAACAAGATCAACATCGCCAGCGCCTTAAGCGGCTCACGTTTAGAATACATGTTAAGCGATCCGATATCTGTCACCGGACGACCGTCTTTTTCCATGCTGAGGATAAACGCGAATGTGCCGACGTTCATCGCCACATAGATGCCAAGGTAAACCAACATCGCCTGCACACCGAACGCTGTACCGGACGCGAGGCCCATCAGCGCAAAGCCCATGTGAGAGATCGAGGAAAAAGCCATCAGGCGTTTGATGTCTGTTTGACCGATCGCAGCGATACCACCGAGGAACATTGAGATGACCGCAAGGAAGGCAACGATTTGCTGCCAATCTGCGATGGAATTTCCGAAGGCGTCATGCATGACCCGCGCGAACAGCGCCATTGCCGCAATTTTCGGTGCTGTGGCGAAGAAAGCGGTTACCGGCGTTGGGGAGCCCTCATAGACGTCAGGTGTCCACATGTGGAACGGTGCTGCGGAAACCTTGAATGCGAAACCCGCGCTCAGGAATACAAGACCGAACAGGAGACCCAGTGATACGCCGCCCTCTGTTGCTTCGATGATACCAGCAAAAGAAGTGGTGCCAGCAAATCCGTATGTCAGGGACGCACCATAGAGCAGCAGACCCGAAGACAACGCGCCAAGAACGAAGTACTTCAAACCGGCTTCCGTAGACTTCACAGAGTCACGACGCAAGGACGCGACAACATAAAGCGCAAGAGACTGAAGCTCGAGGCCCATGTAAAGCGACATCAAGTCGCCTGCGGAAACCATCATCATCATGCCGACAACGGCCAATGCTATCAGCAATGGATATTCGAACCGCAGCAGGTCACGCTTCTGCATGTAGTCTTGGCTCATCACCAGTACCGCAGCAGCGGCCAACAAGATAGCGACCTTGGTGAAACGGCTAAAGGCATCGTCGACAAACATACCGGAGAAGGCTGTCGTTGTGCCCTCGCCCGTCGTGCCGATCCAGAAGGCCAATGCGACAAACAGCCCGGAGGTCAGCCAAACCAGCAGCCCCGCGCTTTTGTCTTTTACAGTATAAACCGCACCCAGAAGTGCCCCCATCGCGAAGAGCGACAGAATGATTTCCGGCAGGATGGTGTTCAGGTCTTGGGACAACATCAGTTCGGTTCCTTAATGCGAGGCCACAGCGGCAGCAGTCGGCGTAAATGCCGCCTGCGCAGTTTCAACATGATCGACCAAAGCGGCGACCGATGGCCCGATAATATCGGTGACAAGGCTGGGGTAGACACCCAGCAAAAGCGTCATGATCACCAGCGGCGCGAAGATTGCACGTTCGCGGGTTGTCATGTCGGTTATGGATTTCAAGCTTTCTTTGATCAGATCGCCCATGACCACGCGGCGGTAAAGCCACAGCGCGTAAGCGGCAGAAAAGATCACGCCAGTCGTCGCAACAGCAGCAACCCAAGTGTTAACTTGGAAGACCGCCATAAGCGTCAGGAATTCCCCAACAAATCCGGATGTCCCTGGAAGGCCAACGTTTGCCATCGTGAAGAACATAAAGATCAGCGCATAGGCCGGCATGCGGTTCACAAGACCACCGTAAGCGTCGATTTCACGCGTGTGCATACGGTCGTAGATCACGCCAACACACAGGAACAACGCACCAGAGATAAAGCCGTGGCTGAGCATCTGGAAGATCGCGCCATCAAGGCCCTGCTGGTTGAACGTAAAGATACCCATCGTCACGAAACCCATGTGGGCGACGGATGAATAGGCGATCAGCTTTTTCATGTCCTCTTGGACTAATGCGACGAGCGAGGTGTAAACGATCGCAATTGCGGACATCCACAAGACCAGCGATCCCATCACTTCGGATCCGATCGGGAACATTGGCAAAGAGAAACGTAAGAAGCCGTAACCGCCCATTTTCAGCAGGATCGCCGCCAGTACCACAGAGCCCGCAGTCGGCGCTTGAACGTGCGCATCTGGCAACCATGTATGCACAGGCCACATCGGCATTTTCACTGCGAAGGAGGCAAAGAATGCCAGCCACAGCAACGTCTGCATGCCGCCAATGATCTGAATACCGAGGATGCTGAACGTGTCAGTCCCGAATGGGAACTGCATCAGTGTCGGAATGTCTGTCGTGCCAGCCGCTGAGAACATTGCAACCATCGCAACCAACATCAGCACCGAGCCAAGGAACGTGTAAAGGAAGAACTTGAACGACGCGTAGATGCGTTCTTTGCCGCCCCAGATCCCAATAATCAGGAACATTGGGATTAGACCAGCTTCGAAGAAGAGGTAGAACAGCACCAGATCCAGCGCCATGAACACACCAAGCATCAGTGTTTCAAGCAACAGGAAGGCGATCATGTATTCTTTGACTCGGTTGTTAACGGTCCAGCAGGACGCAATCACAATCGGCATCAGGAACGTTGTGAGCATGACGAACAGGATCGAAATCCCGTCGACGCCCATCTTGTAGTTCAGACCCATGATCCATGAGCGGTCTTCGACGAACTGGAACCCAGTGTCATCAGCATCAAACCCGATCAGAATGAACAGGGAGACGATGAATGTCATCGCCGTCGCTGCCATCGCCAGCCACTTTGCATTGCGCTGTGCCGCCTCGTCATCGCCGCGCAAGAACAAGGCCAGAATGGCCGCTGCAATGGCAGGGATGAAGGTGGTGATAGAAAGAAGGTTGCTCATTATTCGTACCCTCCGGTGATCGTGAAGTAGGTCAGGATCACCACGATCCCGATCACCATCGCAAATGCATAGGTGAAGACATAGCCAGACTGCGCGCGCCCAGCGAGACGGGTCAGCATCGGGATGAGACCCATTGCAACGCCGTTGATCGTGCCATCGATGACATTGCCATCGCCGCGCTTCCACAAGAACTTACCGAGCTTCATCGCTGGCTTTACAAAGATCGCATCGTAAAGCTCATCAAAGTACCATTTGTTGAGCAGGAAGTTGTAGAGCGGAGCCTGTTGTTCGGCCAATTTGCGTGGCAGTTCAGGCTTACGGATATAGAAGATGTAGGCTGTCACGAAGCCAAGAAGCATCGCAAAGAACGGCGCGAGTTTGACCCAAACAGGAACAAGGTGCGCATCATCCAATGTGGTGTTGTCGTGAGCGACATAAATGGCGCCCTCACCCGGTTCACCGTCGAATGCGTAGTGCGTTTCGCCGTGGCCTTCTTCAGCCGCTTCATAGCCGTTGGCCTCATCGTTGTGAGACGCATCGCCGTGGTTTTCGGCCTCGTCATCGTGGTGCTCTTCGACCGTAGCGGCGTGATCGTCATCCGCATGCGTGTCATCCGTGTGACCGTCCATCGCGTGATCGTCGCCATGGCCTTGCTCAGCGTACGCAACGCCAAAGTATTGGCCCACGTATTTCGCATTTCCGAAGAACGGCTTGTAGAAAACCATGCCAGCAAAGATTGCACCGACTGCAAGGATCGCCAGCGGTGCTAGCATGACCTTTGGGCTTTCGTGCGCGTGTTCATGTGTGTGCTTGTCGCCGCGCGGCTTGCCGTAGAACGTCAGGAACATCAGGCGCCAGCTGTAGAACGATGTGAACAGCGCTGCGATAACCAGCATCCAGAAGGCATAGCCCCCCATCGTGCCCGCATAAGCGCTTTCGATGATCGCATCTTTGGACACGAAACCTGCGAACCCGACTGGGAAACCAAGGTACAGCAATGGTATACCAACACCGGTAATCGCCAATGTGCCGATCATCATGGCCCAGAATGTGTAGGGAAGCTTGTCTTTCAGGCCGCCATAATTCCGCATGTCTTGTTCGTGGTGCATTCCGTGGATCACGGAGCCCGCCCCGAGGAACAACATCGCCTTAAAGAAAGCGTGTGTCAGCAGGTGGAACATCGCAACCGAGTAGACACCAAGGCCGGCAGCCACGAACATGTACCCCAACTGGGAACATGTAGAATAGGCGATGACGCGTTTGATGTCGTTCTGAACAAGGCCAACAGTCGCAGCAAAGAAGGCTGTTGTCGCGCCAAGGAATACGATGAATCCCGTCGCGGATGGCGCGAATTCCATGATCGGCGACATGCGGCAGACCAAGAACACACCAGCAGTAACCATTGTCGCGGCGTGGATCAGGGCGGACACAGGTGTCGGGCCTTCCATCGCGTCAGGCAACCAAGTGTGCAGGAACAGCTGCGCCGACTTACCCATGGCACCGATGAATAACAAAAGCGCGATGACTTCAGCTGCGTTCCAGTCGCGCCACAAGAAGTGCAGCGTGGTTTCGGAAATAGTGTGTGCTTCGGCAAAGATCACATCAAAGTTGATAGACCCAGTCACGTAGAAGATCGCAAAGATACCCAGTGCAAATCCAAAGTCACCGACACGGTTAACAACAAAAGCTTTAATCGCTGCGGCGTTGGCAGACGGTTTCTTATAGTAGAAACCGATCAACAGGTAGGACGCAACGCCGACGCCTTCCCAACCAAAGAACATCTGTACAAGGTTGCCTGAGGTTACCAGCATCAACATCGCGAAAGTAAAGAAGCTCAGGTAGGCAAAGAAACGCGCTTTGTAAGGCGTGTCAGGGAACTGTTCATCATGGGCCATGTAGCCGAATGAATACAGGTGAACCAAAGCCGATACGCTGTTGATAACGACCAACATAATCGCAGTCAGGCGATCCATCCGGATACCCCAAGAGGTATCCAATGTACCGGACTGGATCCACGTCATGATCTCGACCCAGTAGTAGCCGTTTTCATGCGCGGACGCATCAAACGTCAGCATGATGACCCAAGACAGGATCGCAGCGAGGAACAGCAAGCCAGTGGTCAACCACTGTGCCGCAGTCTCGCCCATGATTTTCCAGCCAAATCCGCCAACGATGGCGCCGACCAATGGGGCAAAAAGAATAATCAGTTCCATGGTCTTAGCCTTTCATGACGTTGACATCTTCAACGTCGATGGTGCCGCGGTTGCGGAAGAAACAAACGAGGATCGCAAGGCCAATCGCGGCCTCAGCGGCGGCGACCGTCAGGACGAACAGGGTGAACACCTGCCCGACGAGATCGCCAAGGAATGAGGAGAAAGCGATGAAGTTGATGTTCACAGCCAGAAGCATCAATTCGATGCTCATCAAAAGAATGATGATATTCTTGCGGTTCAGGAAAAGCCCGAAGATGCCGATGACGAACAAGGCCGCCGCGACTGTAAGATAATGTTCAAGTCCGATCATGATTACAGCCCCTGCCCCGGTTTCACGTCTTTAAGTTCCATTGTCTTCGCCGGATCGCGCGACATCTGCACCATAACGTTTTGGCGTTTGACGTCCGTGCGGTGGCGCAGGGTCAGAACGATTGCACCGATCATCGCGACCAGCAGGATCAGTCCCGCCAGCTGGAAGATCAGGAAGTATTGATCATAAAGAAGCATGCCAAGCTGTTTGGTGTTTTCAGCGTCCGAAATCGGCTGTGCCAAACGGGTATCAACCCCTTCCGAGAAGCCCCATACACCGAAGGCCAAACCAAGCTGCATCAACAAAACAACGCCGATCAGTAGGGCCAGCGGCATGTAGCGCGCCATTTCGGCCTTTAGCTCGGCGAAATCAACGTCCAGCATCATCACAACGAAAAGGAACAACACCGCGACCGCACCGACATAGACGATGATCAGCAACATGGCGACAAATTCCGCGCCCAAAAGCACGAACAAACCTGCCGAACTTAGAAATGCGAGGATCAACCACAGTACCGAGTGAACGGGGTTGCGGCTAACTACGGTCATCAAACCGCCGCCAATCGTCGTCACAGCGAATGCGTAAAATGCAATCAGAGCTGGGGTCATTATTTCGCGTCCTTATCAGTCGGGGCCTTGTTGATCACGGCGTTCGCAAGTTCAAGGGCTTTAGTCATTGCAGGGGCGCCGCCAAACAGGCCCGCCAATCCAATCGTTTCGGTTAGTTCTGTCGGCGTCGCGCCAGCTTCAAGCGCATGGCGCACTGTCAACGTGATCTGTGGTTCAGCAATCGCGCCTTGGATCGTCAAACCCTGCAACGTCAACAACAGCTTAGTTTTCGCATCCAAAGCATCAGGGTTCGCACCCTTCCCCATGAAGGCTTCCATCATCTCTTTGGGCATGGTCGGCATGAGGTCCTGAACGCCCTTCATAGACTCTGCCATCACTTCTGCGAATTCGGGGCTCACGCCCTTCGCCCAAGTTTGGCTCGCATTGATCCAAGCTTCAAAGGGGTTCTGATCGCTCATGCGGCGTCCTCCGCCTCAAAAACTTCAATCGCCGCATTCATGGCGTTTATCATGGACGGAAACCCACCATAGAGCGTCATTTGGTAGATTATCTCACATACTTCTTCGCGGGATGCACCCACGGCACGTGCGCTCGCGATGTTCACCTTGAGCTGTGGCGCCGTCTGTCCACCAAGTGCGGTCAGCGCCGCAATCGTCGACAACAGGCGCGTTTTCTCATCCACAGTGCCGCGGCTATAGAATGTACCATAAGGCACCTCTACGACCATGCGGGACAGCCCAGGCACCAACGCGTCATAGCGAGCCGCCAAAGCGTCCTCCATGCCGGGGTTAACCTGTTCCGACAGCGCTTTGCCGCGCTCATATGCGGATTGGGCGTTCATCGGTAAGGGGCATCCAATTCGAGGTTGCGTGCAATTTCAGCTTCCCAACGGTCGCCGTTGTCGAGCAATTTTTCTTTGTCGTAGTAAAGCTCTTCACGGGTTTCCGTGGAGAATTCAAAGTTCGGGCCTTCGACGATTGCGTCCACTGGGCAGGCTTCTTGGCAGAAACCGCAGTAGATGCATTTGGTCATGTCGATGTCATAGCGCGTGGTGCGACGCGAACCGTCTTCGCGGGGTTCAGCATCAATGGTGATCGCCTGCGCAGGGCACACGGCTTCACACAGCTTACATGCAATACAACGTTCTTCGCCATTTGGATAACGACGCAGCGCGTGTTCGCCACGAAAACGCGGGGACAGTGGCCCCTTTTCGTGTGGGTAGTTCACTGTCGCCTTTGGGGCGAAGAAGTATTTGAACCCAAGGCCAAAGCCTTTGATTACGTCCATCAAAAGGAAGTATTTGGCGTGCCGTTTGTAGTCGATCTGCTGTGTCATATCAGCCCCCAATTGCCCAGCGGGCCCAGAAGCCGCCCATTACTTCGAATTTAGCCAAGAAGCTTACCAACACGACCCAGAACAGGGACAGCGGCAGGAAGATCTTCCAACCAATCCGCATCAGCTGGTCATAGCGGAAACGTGGTGTGATCGCTTTGACCATCGCGAAGATGAAGAAACAGACCAGCATTTTCGCGATCAGCCACAAGATGCCATCTGGCAAGAACCCGATCGGTGACAACCAGCCACCAAGGAACAACAGCGACACCAACGCGCACATCAATACGACGGCCATCAATTCACCGATCATGAACAACAAGAACGGCGTAGAAGAATACTCAACCTGATAACCAGCAACCAATTCGGATTCCGCTTCGGGAAGGTCAAACGGTGGTCGGTTTGTTTCGGCCAAGGCGCTGATAAAGAACAAGAACAACATCGGGAAGTGCGGGATGAAATACCAGCCAAAGATGCCGTAGTCGCTCTCTTGTGCCATGACGATATCGCCAAAGTTCAAAGAACCAGTGGAGATAACAACACCGATGATGATCAGGCCGATGGACACTTCATAAGAAATCATCTGCGCCGCAGAGCGAAGCGACCCCAAGAATGGGTATTTCGAGTTGGACGCCCAACCGCCCATGATCACGCCGTAGACTTCAAGCGAGGAGATTGCGAAGACATACAGGATCGCAACGTTGATATCGCTGAGAACCCAACCTTCATTGAACGGGATAACCGCCCAAGCGATGACGGCCAGAACAAAGGTGATCATCGGAGCAAGGAAAAACACTGCCTTATCGGCACCCGCAGGGACAACCACTTCTTTCACAATGTACTTAATGAAGTCGGCAAAACTTTGCAGCAAGCCAAAGACACCAACAACGTTTGGCCCTTTGCGCATCTGCACGGCAGCCCAAATCTTACGGTCGGCATACATCAGGAACGCAAGCGCGACCAACAGTGGCAACAAGATCAAAAGGCATTGCCCCAAGATCAAAAGCACAATTCCCAGATTGGTGGTGGTGAAAAATTCAACCATATTCGTTCCCTTAGACCCCCGGCCCTAGACGGTCGGAATAGCCCGGCGCGCGCATTCGGCAACCGTAACTTCCGCATCTATCGTTCGTAATCCACGTGGCAGAGCCGGCGAGATGGTATAAACCGCATCACCTGTCCAATTGCCACCCTCTTCGTCCATCTGCGTACGCACATGGCGCGCAAATCCGTACCCACGGATCAGCGCATACTGGGCCGCGGCACATTCCGCATAATCCGCAATATCTTGCTGTTCCAAGGTGTTGCCCGCTTTCACATGAAAGTTGACCAAATCACCGTCCAACAGACGCGTCTCGATTCCATCATAACGCACGGCGCCTACTGGAGGCTCCGTTACAGTCTCGCAAGCAGCGAGCGCTGTGAGGGTTATGAGGGCCGAGCGCATCAATTACTCTGCCGCGATCGGGGCTTCAGCCCGTGCTTTGGCGTTTGCACTCAACTCAGCCATCAGCTGGGATGCACGTGCAATCGGGTTGGTCAGATAGAAATCTTTAACCGCAGCGCGGAACGTCGCCTTACCCAACTTGCCTGTCTTAACCGGCTGCCAGTCATTTTCAGCAACGGCATCGATGTCCGCCAGGTGAGGAACCGCCGCAACGAGAGCTTGACGCAATTGCGCAAGACTATCCCAAGACTGCTGTGCGCCCAATTCCGCAGAGAGCGCCCGCAGGATCGCCCAGTTTTCCTTGGCTTCACCCGGTGCAAACCCAGCGCGCATCGCCAATTGAGGGCGACCTTCTGTGTTTACGAACAACGCGTTTTCTTCTGTGTAAGCAGCCGCTGGCAGGATGATATCAGCACGGTGCGCACCGCGATCCCCGTGTGAACCTTGGTAGATCACGAATGGACCGTCGGCGATTTCAACTTCATCAGCCCCAAGATTGTAAACAACCTCGGCGCTTTCGACAGCTTTCATACCATCAGCGTTCGTCGCATCGACATCCATCGCACCAACACGACCAGCGGCGGAATGGAGAATCATCAGTTTGGAATCTGACTCTTCACACATCTGCATGACAGCAGCCAAAACAGCCGCACCGTCAGCTTCTTGCAAAGCGCCCTGCCCGAGAACAATCACGGATGGGTTTTCTTTAACGGCCTTCGCAGGCTTCGTTTCCAAAAGCTTCTGCAAAGCAGCGCGATCATCACCTTTGTGGTTGTAGTCATAGGTCAGATCAACTGCAGGACCGACGAGGTCTACATTACAGCCTTTAGACCATGCACGGCGCACACGCGCGTTCAGCACAGGGGCTTCCGCAACAGGGTTCGTACCAACGAACATAACGAACTTCGCATCATCAATGTCTTCGATGGTTGCGGTGCCAACATATCCAGACCGGTTACCTGCAGGCAGCTTTGCATTATCAACGCGACATTCAACAACACCGCCCTGCCCTTCGATCAAAGACTTCAGGCTGAAGGCAGATTCGGTGTTCGCAAGATCGCCGACCAAGCCAACAACCTTCTTGCCCTTCATCGCAGCAGCTGCGGCTTTCAAGGCTTCGTCCCAACCCGCTTTGCGCAACTTGCCGTTTTCACGGATATACGGGGTATCCAGACGTTGGCGGCGCAAACCGTCCCAAACGAAACGGGATTTATCGGAAATCCATTCTTCGTTCACACCGTCATGGTTGCGCGGCAGGAACCGCATGACTTCACGGCCCTTCGTATCAACGCGAATGTTCGCGCCCAGACCATCCATCACGTCGATAGATTCGGTCTTGGTCAACTCCCACGGACGTGCCGTGAACGCGTAGGGCTTGGACACCAACGCACCAACAGGGCACAAATCGATAATGTTACCCTGCATGTTACTGTCGAGCGTTTCGCCCAGATAACTTGTGATTTCCGAATCTTCACCACGACCCGTTTGGCCCATCTGTGTGATCCCAGCGACCTCGGTCGTGAACCGCACACAGCGCGTGCATGAAATGCAGCGTGTCATATGAGTCTCTACGAGCGGACCAAGATCAAGGTCAGTCGCGGCGCGTTTTGGTTCGCGGAAGCGGGAAAAGTCGACGCCGTAAGCCATCGCTTGGTCCTGCAAATCGCATTCACCACCCTGATCGCAAATCGGGCAATCCAGCGGGTGGTTGATCAGAAGGAATTCCATCACGCCTTCGCGCGCCTTCTTCACCATCGGAGAATTTGTTTTAACAACAGGTGGTTGCCCTTCAGGGCCAGGGCGCAAGTCACGCACCTGCATCGCACAGGATGCCGCTGGTTTTGGTGGGCCACCCACGACTTCGACCAGACACATGCGGCAGTTGCCAGCAATGGAAAGGCGTTCGTGATAGCAGAAACGAGGGATTTCAATACCGGCTTCTTCGCAGGCCTGAATGAGCGTCATGGCGCCCGAAACTTCGACCTCTTGGTCATCGATAATGATCTTGCGCAGATCGGACATGGACGTGTTCCCTGTTCCCGTAGTGCTTTGCTGCCGAATGACCCAAAACTTTGGGCCACAGGTTGGTTGCGGTTCTATCGCGACACGATCAGGTTTGCCAGTGCGAATGGTATCGAATTGCCCCCCAAAAAAGCAAAACGGACGCATAAAAATGCGCCCGTTATCTGACTAAAATAGTAGGAATTGTATTACCTTAACAGTCGACCAACCTGAGTCCCGGCCGCCATCTGTGCCCGCGCCACCGTGCAATAGCTTGCACTGTCACCCGGACGCACACCCAGATCGGCAAGCCGTTGGCGTGCAATTCCCTCAAGCCGTTCTTTTTCCACGTCATTATCAATGTACTGTTCAATCTCGGCGTCCGTGTACCCCAAATCATCAAGATGGCGCTTTAGACCCTGTAGAAAGTTGAGCCCGCGAATTAGGCGGACATCAACACTGCCACAGTAATCACCCAGTTCTACCGCCATGCCAGCCGCGATCAGCCCTTCGGTCACGTATTCGACGTTTCGAGGATTTGCGGTCGCTGTGCTTCCCATTGCCATCGCAACAGTTGCGGCCATCAGCCAAGTCGTCTTGGTCTTCATAACATTACTCCAAATCATACGCCGCATCAGGTGCGCCGGTTGCGTTAGATGTCTGTCAGGCAGACCTGCTATTCAATAGCAAAGACCTGATATCAGCTATTTCGGCAGTTTTTACCCGTTTTGGGCGCGAATCCAGTCCCAACCGAATGCGCTGTCGCTGGGCCCGTTCGCGCGTAGCTCATCCAGCTTTGCCAACGCTTCGTCGCGTGTGGGCTGATGTCCCTCTTCGACCCACCACATAACAAAGTGCTGTTGATCAAGAACCTCAAACCATTCCGCTTTGCGGTTCATGAACTTGGTATGCAGTGTTTTGTACACAAAGGTCTCAAGGCTGGGCAAATCTTCCCAAACCGTGAGATTGAAAACAAACTGCGGATCATCGCCGATGCTGTTTTCTGTGTTTCCCGTCCCCGGCTCACCTGACCCTTCTGACATCCAAACAAAACCGGGCATCTTTTTTCCCAGCCCGTTGATGCGATCAAGGTTGTCCATGAACTCCTTAACCAGCGGGTCATCTGTCGGGGCCAAAAGACGGCCAATGTTAAGTTCAGCAAGGTGCATCAGCGTCTCCGTCGATCACGGGATGGCGCGATGCCTTTGATCGCCTTGCCCAAAAATGCAATTGTCATCAAAATGCCCACACCTGCCAACGCTACGATTGCCGCCCACGCCCAAACCGGTGCAACATTGGCTTCGATGGCTTTATAAGTGAACCAAGACGGAAATCCGCAAATCGCGACAGTCGCAAGGGCGGCAAGGAAACTGGCAGTACCGTCTAGGAAGGCTTTCATTGGAGGCAAAGTCTCGTATTAGAAGTGTGGCCTGAAACGACAGCGATGACCGAGAGTTTATAGAACTGTTCAATAACCATGTCGCGTCCAGTAGATAACTAGAAGCGTAATCAACACGCACAAGAACAGCAACAACGCCCCTATTACAACGGTCGACAAAGCGAATGAACGCTTTGGCTCCGGTAAGTTTGGACAATCCGGCGCGTGCCGTTCCGCATTTGTAACATTGCGTTCGCAGTGTTCACACCATTTCGGCGTTTCACGTTCAAGCAGTTTTATCAGCGAATAGGCATTCACTACTCCGCCGCAACAGGGTTCCGCTTGTGCGCAATCCGATCTTCGATCTCGTCGCGGAAGTTCTTGATCAAACCTTGGATCGGCCAAGCCGCCGCATCGCCTAGCGCACAGATTGTGTGGCCTTCGACCTGTTTGGTCACGTCGAGCAACATGTCGATTTCAGCTGGGTCGGCGTCGCCTTTTACCAGACGATCCATAACGCGCATCATCCAACCCGTGCCTTCGCGGCATGGCGTGCACTGGCCACAAGATTCGTGTTTGTAGAATTTGGACAAGCGCCAGATCGCTTTGATCACGTCAGTGGACTGATCCATCACGATGACAGCGGCCGTGCCAAGGGAAGACCCCTTTTCTTTAAGCGCATCGAAATCCATGATCGCATCGCGCATGTTTTCGCCGCGCACCATTGGCACGGACGACCCACCGGGGATCACAGCCTTAAGGTTATCCCAACCACCGCGAATACCGCCGCAGTGTTTGTCGATCAGTTCCTCGAATGAAATCGACATGCTTTCTTCAACCACACATGGGTTGTTCACATGACCGGAAATCGCGAACAGTTTAGTTCCGGCGTTATTCGGGCGACCAAAACCCGCGAACCATTCAGGACCACGGCGCAAAATTGTCGGAACAACAGCGATGGATTCAACGTTGTTCACTGTTGTCGGGCAACCATAGAGACCTGCGCCTGCAGGGAACGGCGGCTTCATGCGCGGCATGCCCTTTTTGCCCTCGAGAGATTCGAGCAATGCGGTTTCTTCGCCGCAGATATAAGCTCCTGCCCCGTGGTGCAGATAGATGTCGAAATCCCAACCGGATTTGGCAGCGTTCTTACCGACAAGACCCGCTTCGTAAGCTTCGTCAATTGCAGCCTGCAGCGCTTCTTTTTCGCGGATGTATTCACCGCGGATGTAGATGTAGCAGGCGTTCGCATTCATCGCGAAAGACGCAATCAAGCAACCCTCGATCAGTGTGTGTGGATCATGACGCATGATTTCGCGGTCTTTACATGTACCCGGCTCGGATTCATCCGCGTTCACAACAAGATACGCCGGACGGCCATCCGATTCTTTCGGCATGAAGGACCACTTCAAACCCGTCGGGAAACCCGCACCACCGCGGCCCCGCAGGCCAGAGGCCTTCATCTGGTCGATGATCCAGTCACGGCCGTTTTGAATAATCTTGGCCGTGCCATCCCAATGCCCTCGCTTTTGCGCGCCTTTCAGCGTGCGATCGTGCATTCCGTAAAGGTTAGTGAAAATGCGGTCTTTATCAGCGAGCATCGCGAAGTCCTCGATCTAGGTTAGGCGTCTTTACCGGCAACGCGGCAAAGGTATCATTTATCCCGTGTCTTTTGCCACAGCTTCCACGTCACCACCAGTGACCAAATGAACCCAGCAAGAGAGATTAAGTACAACAGCATTTCAACCCGCGGTTCCGCACCCAGCGTGCGGGTAATTGCTGGGGCAAAAATGCTCAAAAGACCAGCAAGTGCAATTACGATTGCGGCTTGGCGGCCCTGTTTAGCGTCCGTCTGATTTAGTGGCGTCGTCATAGGCGCAGTTTGCCCTTTGATGCACCAAAAGAAAAGGCCCGCGCGGTGCATCCGGCGGGCCTTTTACTGTTTCATTTGAGAGATTTACTTCTTAGCGCGTTTGGAGAACTCAGTCTCTCCGCCCTTTGCCAAAACTTTCGCCTGTTTCACCCAACCGTCACGTTCGATGCGACCTTTGAATTTCAGTCGGCTATCAACCCACTCAACATCTTTCTTCTTCCAAGACCCAACTTGATCGAAGTGGAAGAACCCAAGCTCGTTCAGAGTTTTCTCAAGACCCGGCCCAACCCCTTTCAGGAGTTTCAGATCATCGGCCCCGCCGGAACGCGCGGCTTTTAGAATCTCAGGCGTTGCGCTTGCAGCGGACTTGGCTGGTGCCTTGGTAGACTTGGTAGTGGTTTTTGCTGCTGGTTTAGCCGTGGATTTGGCAGCAGATTTAGTTGCCTTGGCCGCTGGTTTAGCCGCGGACTTGGCAGCAGGTTTTGCCGTTTTCGCTGCTGGCTTTGTAGCCTTTGCCGCCGGCTTTGATGCGGTTTTCGACGTCGTAGTTGCAGACTTAGTTGCTGCTTTGGGCTTTGCTGCTGCCTTTGGCTTGGCTGCCGTTGTTTTCGCAGCCGTCTTCTTGTCCTTTGCCGCAGGTGCTGCGGCGGCTTTGGCTTTGGACGTTGCAGATTTCGCTGTCGTCTTAGCGCTTGTTGCTGCTGCTTTGGTGGCTGTTGCTGCACCCGATGCCGTGGACTTCGCTGCTGTTTTTGCGCCTGCCGCAGCGGCCTTGCCGGTTGATTTAGCCTCAGTTGCCGCAGATTTCGCAGCACCAGTTGCCTTCTTCGCCGTGGATTTCGCCGTGCTTGCCGCGCCTTTAGCTGCGGACGCCGTTTTGGAGGCCGCAGCCTTACCAGCATCTGCGGTCTTTGCGGCCGCACTGGTCGCTACGTCTGCTACGTTCGACGCTGCAGATGTCGCCGTTTCAGCAGCTGTCGATGCTGCGTTTTTGGCGGTGTCTGCGGTTGCGGAAGCGGCGTCCTTGGCGGTACTTGCAGCGGATCCCGCAGCTGATTTTGCCGCGCCTGCCGCAGCGCCCGCGATACCAGCTGCACCAGCAATACCGGCGGCAGCAGTCGTTCCCGCGGACATTCCAGTGCTCGACTCTGTGTCGGCATCATCTTTACCCCATCCGAGCCAAAGCACGATCCAAGTAATGATCGCAACGATCACACCAATCACCAATGACCAGAAGAACCGAAAATCCAAAATGCCCCAAGCAACCAAAAGTGCCACGAGACCGAACAAGGCGGCGATCAAAAATGCGCCCGTCCCTTTCGAAGAAGTATTATTCATGTTGTACCCTTTCCCTGTGCGCATGCGGAATCTCACGCCCCGACATGCCAACTGCGCCAGAGCCTAATGTGACAACCTACACTTGATAAGGGGAACCCCAGCGAAAACAGCCCAAAATTTGAATTTGAGGCCGGTTTCTACGATATCACCGTCGATATTTCGAAATGCGTTACTTTTCGGCGGCGAATTCAGTCGCCTGATCAACCCAATTGTCACGCTCAATGCGACCTTTGAATTTCAGACGGCTATCGACCCAAGCGATTTCGCCTTCGCCCCATTTGGCAATCTGGTCGAAATGCCAGAAGCCGAGGTCGTTCAACACACCCTCGAGTTTCGGGCCAACACCGCTGATACGTTTCAGATCATCGGCTCCCGCTGCCCGTGGTTTGGACATTGTTCTGGGTTTCTTTTCGCCTGTTGTCGACGCAGTTGCAGCCTTTGGCGCTGCTTTAGCCGCTTTCGCAGCGGGCTTAGCAGCCTTGGCTGTGCTCGCTTTTGCGGCGGCCTTGGGCGCGGATGCGGCTTTGACAGCCGGCTTAGCAGTGGCCGACTTAGCTGTAACTTTCTTAGCTGCCGGTTTTGGTGCAGCTTTCTTTGCAGCAGGCGCTTTCTTGGCAGGTGTCGCCGCTTTGCCGCCCGAAGTTGGTGCCGCTTGGTTCCATGGCGCGAGCAATGGAACTTCGGTGCCATCAATACGTTTGACAGTATCACCAATGTCATGCGCCAATTGTACGGACGCGTTGTACTGATGATTGCCGCTGTCAAACTCTGTCAACGTTGTCAGACCCTTGAGAGGCTCAGCAGCGTAACGACCATTTTGCGGGCCCGGCAGCGGCACTTCGCCACGGCCAAGCGCGTCGATCAGTTCACCCATTTTGGCGGCTGTCAGGTCTTCGTAGTAATCTTTCCCGATCTGAGCCATCGGAGCGTTAGAACAAGACCCCAAGCATTCAACTTCTTCCCACGAAAACTTGCCGTCTGCAGATACTTCATGCGCGTTCGGCGCAATTTTCTCTTTGCAAACCGCGACAAGATCTTCTGCACCGCAAATCATGCAGGACGTGGTGCCACACACCTGAATATGCGCAACCGAGCCAACAGGCTGCAATTGGAACATGAAGTAGAAAGACGCAACTTCGAGAGCGCGCATGTAGGCAAGACCTAGCATTTCGGCGACATATTCAATTGCCGGACGAGTCAGCCAGCCTTCTTGTTCTTGCGCACGCCACAACAGTGGAATGATCGCGCTGGCCTGACGGCCTTCTGGATATTTCGTCACCTGTGCTTCGGCCCATTTCTGGTTGTCCGAAGTGAAAGCAAAGCTAGCGGGTTGGTCGAGGTGGAGGCGTCTAAGCATTGGCACAGGATCCTGAAGTCAGTCGAAAACCGGTCACGAGAGGTTCGCTTTCGCCGGCAAGTGTAAGGTATTGAACAATGATCGAAAGTGTTGCGTCGTCAAAGCCAGTTTTGTCTTCGACCAGCGCAGCCTGATCATCGTTCGTGATATCGCAACCCGCATCAGTTACAGCGGATTTAAACAAGGCGACGTCAGCAGCGCTTACGCCGTCAGGAAGTGTTTCAGTCGCAGCGCCATCACAGCCCGCAAGCATAAAGCCCGCGCAGACAAATAACGCAGCGCGGATCATGGGCACGCCTCAGTGAAAAGGGACATGGTCCCGTCTTCTTCGAGTGCGACCAAACCATCCGCATACATGGTAAGGATCACGGCCACAGTTTCATCTTCGGTTAAACCAGAGGCAAGATGGACAGCGTCCCCGTTGTCCGCCGTCACAACACATCCAGCATCTTCGATCGCAGCGACCATCGCCGCAATATTGGCATCGCTTGCGTCCTGCGCAAAAGCGGACGTCGCAACAACCGAAAGAACCAAGGCCGTTCTGAACATTACAGTCCGCCCCCAAATGCAGCGCCGCTCACTAAGACGAATAGGCTTGCAGGCATAACGCCGCCTGGCGCGAGCACCATGGCCAAAGGAACAAGCTGCATCAGACCAAACGCGCTCAACGGTCAATCTCCCCGAACACGACGTCCATCGTACCGATGATCGCCGCAACGTCGGCAAGTTGGTGTTTAACGGCAACGTGATCCATCGCCTGCAGGTGCAAATAACCCGGTGCACGGATTTTCGCGCGGTAAGGTTTGTTAGAGCCATCCGCCACAAGGAACACGCCGAATTCACCTTTAGGCGCTTCAACTGCGGCGTAAACTTCGCCCGCCGGAACGTGGAACCCTTCGGTATAGAGCTTGAAGTGGTGGATCAGGCTTTCCATGTCGGTCTTCATCGCAGCGCGTGTCGGCGGGGTCATCTTACCGCGCGCGATCACATCGCCCTGCCCTTCGGGCTCACGCAACTTGGTGATCGCCTGACGGATAATGGAAACGGACTGGCGCATCTCTTCCATGCGACAGAGGTAACGGTCATAGCAGTCGCCGTTTTTGCCAACGGGCACTTGGAATTCAAACTCGTCGTAGCACTCATAAGGCTGTGCACGGCGCAAATCCCACGCAAGGCCGGAGCCACGCACCATCACACCTGAGAAACCCCAGTCTTGAATATCTTTTTCAGTCACAATGCCAATGTCGACGTTACGCTGCTTGAAAATACGGTTTTCGGTCAGCAAGCCGTCCAGATCGACCATGAAACGAGTCATGAATTGATCTGCCCATGCCTCGATATCTGTCAACAACTCATCCGGCAGGTCTTGGTGAACACCACCGGGGCGGAAATACGCGGCATGCAAACGGGCGCCACAGGCGCGCTCGTAAAACACCATCAGTTGTTCGCGTTCTTCAAAACCCCAAACAGGTGGCGTCAGCGCGCCGACGTCCATGGCCTGTGTGGTCACGTTCATCAGGTGGTTCAAGATACGGCCAATTTCGCAGAACAACACGCGGATCAGCGATCCACGACGCGGTACAACTGTGCCTGTCAGCTTTTCAATCGCCAGACACCAAGCGTGTTCTTGGTTCATCGGGGCGACGTAATCGAGGCGGTCGAAATACGGCAAGTTCTGCAGATACGTCCGGCTTTCCATCAGCTTTTCGGTGCCACGGTGCAAAAGGCCGATGTGTGGATCGCAGCGTTCTACGATCTCACCGTCCAGTTCGAGGACAAGGCGCAAAACCCCGTGCGCCGCAGGGTGCTGCGGGCCGAAGTTGATGTTGAAATTGCGGATTTTCTGCTCGCCTGTGAGGGCGTCATCGAAGTTTTTAGTGCCGTCCATTATGAAGTGGCTCCTTTGGCTTTATTGGCTGCCCTCATCCGCTCAAATCCCGAGAGACCATAATGATGCAACCAAAGACCTGAATAATCTTCGAGAATATCATTGGGAAGGCGCTGCGCCAAATCCTCGATTGAAATTACTGGATTGTTTCCCTGAGATATCTTGCAGAAGAACCCTATGAACGCGGGGCTCGACACTTCAACCTCTTCACTCTTCGCACAGCGCAAAACAAACTCAAAAGCTCGATTCAACGAGACTTCATCTCCACCTCGCTCAAAGTGATCTAACAAATCCCATATCAAGCTCCGCGCAGTGCCATCTTGACCAAACAGACTGCTAAACACTTCCGTTCTATTCATATCGACCATAGAAGGAATAAGTTCTTGAGCCCACTCAATCCAATTGGAATGGCTTTCAATAGCTTTCCAGCCCAATCGAACATCATCAATTGGCTCCAAACTGGCGCTCATCACTTAGCCTCCTCCTTCGCTTTGTCATCACCCGGAAGGATATATTCGGCACCCTCCCATGGGGACATAAAGTCGAACTGGCGGTACTCTTGGACCAAGGACACCGGTTCGTAGACAACGCGTTTTTGCACTTCGTCGTAGCGGACCTCAGTGTAGCCGGTTGTCGGGAAATCCTTGCGCAGCGGGTAACCGCGGAAGCCGTAGTCGGTCAAAATACGGCGCAGGTCTGGGTGACCTTTGAAGATGATCCCGAACATGTCGAACACTTCGCGTTCAAACCAGTTGGCGGACGGGTGCACATCGATGATGGATTGCACCATCTCGTCTTCGCGGGCCTTCACGCGCAAACGGATGCGGTGGTTCTGATACATGGACAAGAAGTGATAGACCACGTCGAACCGCTGTGCGCGGCCCGGGTAGTCAACAGCCGTGATGTCCACCAAAGAGCTGAACTTGCATGAGCTATCAACCTTCAGGAATTCCACAAACGAAGCCAAGTTCGCCGGAGCGACAGCAATCGTTAGTTCGCCCCCCGTCACGTCCCAAGACAGCACGCAATCAGGGCGCTTGAGTTCGATGTGTTGGCCGAGTTCTTTGAGGTCGTCAGACATGAGCGTTCCCTTTGAAGGTCGTATTGGGCGCGGCGGCCCGTCCCGCGTTAGCGGACAATCGTGCCAGTACGGCGGATTTTGCGTTGCAGCTGCAGGATACCGTACAGCAGTGCTTCCGCTGTCGGAGGGCAGCCAGGCACATAGATATCAACCGGAACGATCCGGTCACAGCCACGCACAACGCTATAAGAATAGTGATAGTAACCGCCACCGTTCGCGCAGGACCCCATCGAGATCACGTAGCGCGGCTCTGGCATTTGGTCATAAACCTTGCGCAAAGCTGGGGCCATTTTGTTGGTCAGTGTACCCGCCACAATCATCACGTCAGACTGACGTGGGGAAGCGCGCGGCGCGATACCGAAACGTTCAGCGTCATATCGCGGCATAGACGTGTGCATCATCTCAACCGCACAACAAGCCAACCCGAAGGTCATCCAGTGTAGCGAGCCCGTGCGGGCCCAGTTGATCAGGTCAGCTGAGGACGTGACAAGGAAACCCTTATCCGTCAGCTCTTTGTTCAATGCCTGCGTTGCGTACTCTGGGTCCGCGCCTGCAGTGTTTTGGCCAACAGCTACTCCCATTCGAGTGCTCCTTTTTTCCATTCGTAGGCAAAGCCCACGGTCAGCACCGCGAGGAAGACCATCATCGACCAGAAGCCGACCATTGAAATATCACCAAAGGCCACGGCCCACGGGAACAAGAATGCGATTTCCAGATCGAAAATAATGAACAGGATCGACACAAGGTAAAACCGAACATCAAATTTCATCCGCGCGTCATCAAAAGCGTTAAACCCGCATTCGTATGCAGACACTTTTTCAGGATCAGGATTGCGTACGGCCAGCACCACGGCGGCAAGGATCAAAACGATTCCCAGCACGATGGCGAGTCCAAGAAAGATGACGATTGGTAAGTATTCCCTAAGAAACTCTTCCACCTGCAGACTCCCTATAATGGCGGTGCGCGTTCGCGCGGCTGTCGCGTCTCCTCGCGTTTACCGCTCTGGCTCAAGGGGGTCAACGGGGGGACGGGGCCGAAACCCCTGCTCGCGGGGGGATTTTTGCAGCTTTTGAACGATTAAATGATCGAAGGGCCGCGCGACCTGTCAATTTCGCATGAAGTTAGTCGTTCTCGGACGGCGATGGCCCCTCATTGGTCGCCGAATACTTGCGATACCGATGGCGGTAGATGAAATTCGGGCGGTCCCCGTCGATTAAGTAAAACAAGATCCCGAATGCGATCAATGTTTGCAGCAGTATCAGAGCAGTTCCGGTGTCCCCTATCCCGCGCAACAACGTGAAAGCACTGAGACCCGCGGTAATGACCGCCATCATCACAGCATATGGAAACCGCAACATTAGACCGATCCCCGTCAACACCGGCCACGTCCCATTCAAAAAGGCAGTCCCAATCCCGTAGCCTGACGCGATGATCCAATAGATTTTGAACAGTCCAATCCCGATGAAATAGATTGAAATAAGCCACATGATCCAATTCAGCTGCCCCTTGGGGTGCGCGCGGGCTTGCTCTGGTGGAACATAAACCCATGGAATACCTGAGTAAAAATCCGGCTTTGATTCATTGCTAGCCACTGGGCAAACTTTCTATTCTAGATAACAGGCCGCAAGCGGCTCGAGGGCGTTGGGCCTAGATAGGGTGCCCCCCTAGGCAAGCGCAAGAACACAAACTGCCGCGCATCGCACTATCGCATGTAGTCCCCAAGGAACCTCAGGAAAATCGTACGTTCGGCTGTCATTCGAAGCCTACAGCCTGATCCTGCGATTTGGCGCATAGAACCTGCGCCCCACAAGGCGTATTCGAGGCTGCAGTCTGCATCCCGAAGCGGAATCCAAGCGCGCTGCGCCGCGCGCAATGATTCTGCGCGGTTCGCGAATTCTGGAAACGACTCCGCCTCGGCGGCATCATCGCGTTCAAAAAAAGCCATGGTCTTGGTGTACGTCTCGTTCAAAAGACGGTCCCATTCTTCGTGTTCGGCCAATGAACAGAACATCATTCCTACGGTGGAATAACCATCGGCTTCGGTGTCCATACACAGGCTTGCCCCCTGCCCGATGCAGGCGTGAGCGGCCTCAGTGTCTGCCGCATTGTCAAAACAGGTTTCGACACCGTCCATATAATGCATCAGCGCCGCCACAGCGGGTTGCGGTTCGGCGGCGGCTGGCCCTGCAATCAAGGCGCAGGCTGCGATATATCTGACGAAATGGGTCAATAGCTTCGTCCTTCGAGGAAAAGGGTTTGATGGGCTGTGAGTCGCATCAGGCATTCTGCAGTTGCAGGCCCTGCGCCCGTTCCACCGCTCCATTGAACATATTCCCAATCACACGCCGCATCGCGAAAGGCGACCCATTTGCGTTGCATGTCGCGCAACAATTCAACTGCATGCGGAATCAGCGGGTTAAATGCTGCATTGTCCTCGGCCAATTCAACTTGTTGCACCAACAATCGCTGATAAACCGCATTAAGGCGCTGATCCCATTGCTCCCACTCTTGGCTCATGCAGTACCCTTGGCCGAGCGTTGATTGCCCCGCTTCGGTCGTCATGCAGGTGTTAGATGCACGCCCGATGCAAGATTCCCGATCGGTTATCCGTTCCGCGTTTTCTAAACACAGATCAAGGATCGTGGGGTCATAGTGATCGTTCAAATCATCCGCTGCGGCCCCCAATGGCGCAGAAAGACCCAGAACTAAAATTAAGATCAAACGCATACGGATCAAAACCTCACACTTCATTCTCGCGCGTAGAAGGTTTGGCGATCAGGCCACTTGGGCTTGATAAACCGCACTGACTTCGGCGCGAATAATACGCGCAATCAGGGTGCAATCCTCAGTGGTAAAGGTCAACGGCAAGCGCATATCGATGATCCCTGCCAAAATGCGGTCACTGTCTGGCATCCTTTCGGACGGCGCATACCGCCAACTGTCATAGCGGGACGTAAACCCTGTCGGCTCTGCACCGCCGAACCATTTTAGTTCAACCCCACGTGCCAGACATCGTGCAATCACGTCCTGAACGGCTTCAGAGGGCCAGTCTAACAAAAGGAATTGGAATGACGACGCCACGTAACCCTCTTTTTCTGGGCGTGGCGGCACGTGCAATCCGGGTGTCTCTGTCAGACCGGTTTCGACTTCTCGGTATAACGCGTTCCATCGATCGCATTGTGTTTGAAGATCCGCCAATTGCGGGCGCAATATCGCGGCGCGCAGATTGTCCATTCGGCCCGATATATTGGGTGTTTCATATTTGATCTGCTTAAAGGTCTCGACGGGCGGTGCCGCACGATGGCGTTCAAACAGCATATAGCTGCCAGACAGCATGATGGCACGGGCCATTCCCTCAGCATCATCCGAGATCAGCAAGCCACCTTCACCGGAATTCATGTGCTTGTAGGTTTGCGTCGAGTAACAGCCAAACTTACCCCAACGCCCTGACGGTGTGCCGTTCCACGTGGCCCCCATCGTGTGCGCACAATCCTCGATCACGGTCACACCGGCATTGTCACAGAGGGCCATCAGGGCCTCCATGTCGCAGATATGGCCGCGCATGTGAGACAGCAGCAGGACCTTTGATTGCGTAATCTTATCCGCAAGATCATCCAAATCAATCACAAGGTCTTCCGTCACGCCCACATAGATTGGTGTCGCCCCGACGGCAGCAATCGCCCCCGGTACCGGCGCAAGCGTAAACGCATTCGTCAAAACAGTATCGCCATGTCCCACACCGCAAGCGCGCAATGCAGTCGTCATCGCATATCCGCCGGACGCCACCGCGAGGCAGTATTTCGAGCCTGTCGCGGCGGCGAATTCCTCTTCCAGCAGCGCTGTTTCGGCGATCTCATCACCCTGCGTGTTATAGCGATGCAACCGTCCGTGGTTCATCACGGCAAGGGCGGCATCAATGCCAGCCTGTGGGATCGGTTCTTGTTGGGTGAAACTGCCTGTGAATTTTTCTGTCATAATGTGTTTGTGCGCAGCCATGTGGACTGGGTCAACACGTTTCGATCAGTCCAGAAGGCGGGCAACGACAGCGGGAAGGTCAGCGAAGTCGTCAAGCAGCGCTTCAGGTTCAAGCGCGGCCATATCTTCACCCGATGGCCCGAACGTCACAAGGATCGACGGCACCCCACCATTCTTTGACGTATTGCGGTCTGTGTCGCTGTCCCCAACCAAACACGTGAGCGCCGGATCGCCGCCCGCGCGCCGTGCCGCCTCGAACAAATGTTCAGGGTCCGGCTTACGGACTGGTAAAGTGTCGGCCCCGACCAAAGATGCAAACGCATCACGAACACCCAAGCGGCGCATCAACTCTTCGGCGAGCCCTTCGGGTTTGTTCGTCGCGATGCCAACGCCGTAACCCGCGACCTTTAGGGCTTCAACAGCGTCCATTGCGCGGGGGTAAAGGACGGTGTGCGTGTCGATATCTCGCGCATAAGCCTCCAACAAAATGGGGTACTGGCGTAGGATTTCATCTTCTCCGAAACCTTCAACACGGCTGAAGCCCAGCTTCAACATGGCACGCCCACCTCGTAACGCAGTCCCCGCATCCGACGCTGGATCAAGCAGTGCGCCAAGCCCTAGCCCTTCAAAACATACGTTTGCCGCTGCGATAAGATCGCCGGATGTATCCGCCAATGTCCCGTCGAGATCAAAGATAACCGTTTTCATATGCGCTGCCCTGTTTCCAAACTGGTGTTAACGTCTCTGTAACCAAGCGACACGGGATGTGAACCCCCCACCCTTGCGCAATTGGCATTCACGGCTATGAAGGTCGCAAAAGTATAAAGGTTTGGGCACATGGCAGTCGCGTTGATAATTCTGGCCGCAGGTAAAGGGTCTCGGATGAAATCCGACTTGCCCAAAGTGCTGCACAAAATCGCTGGTGCGCCGCTTTTGGTGCACGCGATGAAATCTGGCGCATCTCTTGAGCCGGAAAAAACCATTGTTGTGACAGGTCATGGCGCTGAACTCGTGGAAGCGGCTGCGCGCGATTGGTCAGATGATGCTCAGGTCGTATTGCAATCTGAACAGCTCGGGACTGGGCATGCGGTTTTGCAGGCCCAAGGTGCCCTAGATGGGTTTGAGGGCGATGCGATTGTGCTTTACGGTGACACACCGTTTATCCAAGCAGAAACCCTTGAGGCCATGATCGCGGCACGAGCAGAGAATGACGTTGTTGTGCTGGGCTTTGACGCAGCCGATCCTGGCCGTTACGGACGCTTGGTGATGCAAGGCGACGCATTAGATGCCATCATAGAATACAAAGACGCCGATGACACCACCCGCGCCATAACGCTTTGTAATTCAGGCGTTATCTGTGCAAAGTCAGACGTCTTGTTCGACCTTTTGGATAAGGTCACAGATGAAAACGCTGCAGGCGAGTACTACCTGACAGACATTATCGGCATTGCCCGCGCCCAAGGGCTGTCCGCCACCGTGGTGCGCTGCAATGAGGCCGAAACAATGGGCATCAATTCACGCGCTGAACTGGCCGTGGCAGAGGTTGCATTCCAGACCCGCGCACGTAGCGATGCCATGGAAAACGGCGTGACACTGCAGGCGCCCGATACCGTTTATTTCAGCCATGACACTTATATCGGCACAGATGCCATCATTGAACCAAATGTCGTGTTCGCCGTTGGCGTGACTGTTGAAAACAACGCCACGATCCGCGCTTTTAGTCACCTAGAAGGCTGCCACGTTTCACGTGACAGCGTTGTCGGCCCCTACGCCCGTCTGCGCCCCGGTGCTGAACTCGCCGAAGGTGTAAAGATCGGAAATTTCGTTGAGATTAAGAATGCGTCCCTTGATGCAGGTTCGAAAGTGAACCACCTCAGCTATATTGGGGACGCACAGGTGGGTGAGCGTACAAACATTGGTGCTGGTACCATCACCTGCAACTACGACGGTGTTTTCAAACACAAAACAACAATCGGTGCGGATGTTTTTGTCGGGTCAAACACCATGCTTGTGGCCCCCGTTACACTGGGCGATGCAAGCATGACGGCAACTGGTACGGTCGTCACACGCGATGTGCCTGATGGCGATTTGGCCGTCGGTCGCGCCCGTCAGGAAAACAAAGCCGGATTTGCACGGCGGATGTTTGAAAAGTTAAAGTCAAAGAAGGCCGAAGCGGCTAAGGAGACCTGAAAATGTGTGGTATTGTAGGTGTTCTTGGGCGGCACGAAGCAGCGCCCATCCTCGTTGAAGCGCTGAAAAAGCTGGAATACCGCGGTTATGACAGCGCCGGTATTGCAACCGTAAACGGTGGCGATCTGGATCGTCGTCGCGCCGTCGGCAAACTGGTTAACCTACAAGATTTGCTGGTCCATGAACCCCTTGCCGGTAAGTCCGGTATCGGCCACACGCGTTGGGCGACACATGGCGAGCCGAACGTAAAAAACGCCCACCCCCACCAGACACGTCGCGTTGCGGTTGTTCATAACGGTATCATCGAAAACTTCCGCGAATTGCGCGAAGAAATGTCTGCCAAAGGCATCGGCTATGAAACCGATACTGACACGGAAACCGTCGCACTTCTGGCGCAAAGCTTCCTGGATCAAGGCGATAGCCCCCAAGACGCCGCAGAAAAGACCATTGCCCGCTTGGACGGTGCTTACGCACTCTGTTTCCTGTTTGAAGGCGAAGAAGACCTTATGATCGCCGCGCGCAAAGGGTCCCCTTTGGCGATCGGCCATGGGGACGGCGAAAACTTTGTCGGGTCTGACGCGATCGCGCTGGCCCCGATGACTGACAAGATCACTTACCTCGAAGAAGGTGACTGGGCGATCATCACACGCACAAGCATTGAGATCCGAGACGCCGAAGGCCGTATCGCTAATCGCGACATGCGTGTGATCGAGGTTGACGTTTCTGCGGTCGATAAGGGCGGCTACAAACACTACATGGCGAAAGAAATCGCCGAACAGCCGTCCGTTCTGACGAATGCTTTGGGCTACTACATCAAGGACGGCAAAATTGAACTGCCCGACGGTGGGCTCGATTTCACCAAGATTGATCGCCTGTCGATGGTGGCCTGCGGCACTGCATTCTTCGCCTGTCTTACCGCGAAATACTGGTTCGAGCAGATCGCCCGCCTTCCCGTTGATGTCGATGTCGCGTCCGAGTTCCGCTACCGTGAACCACCGATCCCGAACGGCACTGCTGCCCTCTTCGTAAGCCAGTCCGGCGAAACCGCCGACACTTTGGCCGCGCTACGTTACTGCAACGAAAAGGCCGACAAGATCGTCTCTGTCGTCAACGTCCCCGAAAGCTCTATTGCACGTGAAAGCGACTTGGCGCTGCCAATTCTCGCTGGTCGCGAGATCGGTGTGGCCTCCACCAAAGCGTTCACCTGTCAGCTTACGGTCCTTGCGATCCTTGCCCTCAAAGCCGCACAAGATCGCGGCCATATGGATGACGCGCAGGTCGCTGAAGCGCTTGAGCAGTTGCAATCCGTTCCTGGTTTGATGAACCACGCTTTGACGCTTGGAGATCGCTCAAAGGCGGTTTCCCGTAAGCTTTCAGAAGCGCGTGACATCCTGTTTTTGGGCCGCGGTGCGATGTACCCACTCGCCCATGAAGGCGCGCTTAAACTAAAAGAAATCAGCTACATCCACGCCGAAGCTTATGCCTCAGGTGAACTAAAACACGGCCCAATCGCGCTGGTCGACGAACATGTACCTGTGATCGTCATGGCCCCACGTGATGCGCTGTTCGATAAAACGATTTCCAACATGCAAGAAGTCATGGCCCGTGGCGGTAAGGTGTTGTTGATCACGGATGCACAAGGCGCCAAAGAAGCTGGGAGCGGTGTGTGGGACACGATCTTGATGCCTGAGGCAGGCTCCTTTATTGCGCCGATCCTTTATGCAATTCCTGCCCAGTTGATCGCGTATCACACTGCTGTCGCCAAAGGCACGGACGTTGACCAACCACGAAACCTTGCAAAATCGGTAACAGTCGAATGATCCCCATCGAAGATGCAGTCGCCACATTGCAGCTGCAAGGCGACGCGCAAAAGGCCCTTGAGATGCGCAAGTATCACAAGGCCAACCGCCCCTATTTCGGCGTGGCCAATCCTGTGATTGATGCTGCCGTCAAAGACTGGCGCGCAGAGCTTTCACTTGATGACCGTCTGACGCTGGCCTCTGAGCTCTGGGACACCAACATCCATGAATGTCGGGTCGCTGCAGCCAAGCTATTGGTTCAGGCGCGCATTCGGCCGGACGACGCGGCGTGGGAACTAATTACGTCTTGGGTGCCTCAATTTGATTCTTGGGCGATTGCGGATCATGTTTGCGGTGCTGGGTCCCGACGGCTCCTTGCGGACCCTACCCGTTTGGACGAAGTCGAAACATGGACAACATCGGATCACATGTGGACGAAACGCGCTGCTTTGGTGATGACCCTTCCGTGGACCAAAATGAACAACCCCAAGCCGGCTGACTTGGCCGCGCGGGAACGGATTCTGGGCTGGGCGGCAGACTACGCAACTGACCCAGCTTGGTTCATCCAGAAGTCCATTTCATGGTGGTTGCGTGAGCTGGGGCGTCATGATGCACCGCGTGTACGGACATTTTTGGCCGACCACGGCGAGGCGATGAAACCTTTCGCCCGCAAGGACGCAAGCCGAAAGCTGCCACCTGTTTAACAGCCGCCTTGTCTGCAACATCTTCTACGTGCATCCCTTTTGCCAAAGGAGCCATCTATGATTGACCTAACGCTACAGGTGAACGCGTTGTCCGATCTGATCCAACCCTTACGAGAGGGTCCAGCACGGGTATTGGTTGCGATTTCCGGCCCCCCTGCAAGCGGCAAGACGACCTTGGCCAGCGAACTGGCACGGCGTCTCAATGACCAAAAATGCGAGACATCCGTGGTCCCGATGGACGGGTTTCACCTTGATAACGACGTTCTTGTGGACATGGGCGAATTGTCCCGCAAAGGTGCGCCGCAGACCTTTGATGGGGCTGGTTTTGTCCATTTGGTGCGTCGCCTGAAAGAACGCGTCGATGTTGCGGTCCCCTTGTTTGATCGCTCTCGCGACATCTCGATTGCGGGCGCGCGGATCGTACCAGCCAGCGCCGAAGTAGTGATCGTTGAAGGCAATTACCTGCTGTTTGATGACGCGCCGTGGTTCAACCTTGCGCCCCTATGGACCCTGTCGGTGCGTCTAGACGTCCCGATGCCGGACCTGCGCGCGCGGCTTATCCAACGTTGGCTTGGCCATGGGCTCAGCTCCGCCGCGGCAACGCGGCGCGCGACGTCAAATGACATCCCCAACGCCCAAGCTGTCCTAGATCGCGGCCTTCCAGCGACGGTGACACTGCTTGCAGATGGAACATTGCAGGGCCTCGAGCCTAGCTGATTATCTCGAATTTGGCGACATCGACCATGCCGCGATCCGTGATCTTCAGCATCGGGATCACAGGCAACGCTAGAAACGCGAGCTGCAAGAAAGGCTCTTCTAACGTCACGCCCAGCGCACGCGCTGCGTCCCGTAACGTTTCAAGGCTGGAACGCACATCTTCGAATGGCTCAAGCGACATAAGTCCAGCCACAGGCAAAGCAAGTTCAGCCACAATTTTGCCGCCCGAAGCCACCACAAAGCCACCCTCAAGGTCGCTCATCCGATTGCAAGCAAGCGCCATGTCATCATAGTCAGCGCCAACACAGGCGATGTTGTGATGGTCATGACAAACCGTCGATGCGATGGCCCCTGTTTTCAGGCCAAACCCTTTGACGAAGCCCGTTGCAATGTTGCCGTTGATCCCGTGACGCTCGATCACCGCGATCTTAACCAAGTCACGCTGCGTATCAGGCTGTTTGTCGCCATTCTTTGGCTCGATCACCTCATGGAGGTGGTCGGTAATAATCTTGCCCGGAATAACGCCGATTACATCGGTTTCACTGCGGTTAGAGGTCGTGCGAAAATCGCTCGCCGATAGCTTTGGTGCCTTTACGGACTTGCGGCCAATGACTGGCGTAACCTTGCGAGCGTCGAATGCAGCCTCTGCCGCATGGACACCACCACAGAACGTCAGTTGCGCGTCACAATCCTCGAGGTTCTTCAGGGCAACAATGTCTGCCCTCTGCCCTGGCGCAATGAGGCCGCGATCCTTTAGGCCAAACGCTTCAGCAGCCGATAGTGAGGCCGCGCGATACGCTGCAACGGGCGAAACCCCACGCGCGACAGCCGTCCGGATCAGGTAATCAAGGTGACCGTGTTCGCCGATGTCCAAAGGATTTCGATCATCGGTGCAGAAACACATATAGCTTGCCGTGCGTTCATCTAGCAGCGGCAACAGCGCATCAAGGTCTTTTGAAACGGAACCTTCGCGGATCAGGACACGCAGCCCCTTTTGCAGCTTTTCACGCGCCTCATCAGCGCTGGTCGCTTCATGTTCCGTGCGGATACCCGCTGCGATATACGCGTTGAGATCGCGCCCAGACAACAAAGGCGCATGCCCGTCGATATGCCCTCCTTTGAATGCCTCAAGCTTAGCCATGATCCCCGCGTCTTGATGGATCACACCTGGATAGTTCATCACCTCGGCCAGTCCGATCACTTGCGGGTGATCCATCAGCGGTATCAGGTCGTCTGCTTCAATTCGGGCACCAGAGGTTTCCATATCCGTGGAAGGCACACAGGAACTAAGGTTCACACGGATATCAAGCACCGTTTCCAGCGCTGCATCCAAGAAATACTGAATGCCTTCGACGCCCAGAACATTGGCAATCTCATGGGGATCGCAAATCGCGGTCGTAACCCCCAGTGGGGTCACCAAACGGTCAAATTCAAACGGGGTGACGAGGCTGGATTCAATATGCAAATGGGTGTCGATGAACCCCGGAACGAGCGTCAGTCCAGTTACATCCACCACCTCGCGGGCATCATAGCTGTCACAGGTCCCGACGATCGTATCACCGCAGATTGCAACGTCACCGTCTAAGAAAGCCCCAGTAATAACATCAAAGACACGACCTCCGCGCAGGACAACGTCTGCAAGGTCATCTCCGCGTCCTTGGGCAATTCTGTCGCTAAGTTGGGCGGTTTTTTGTGGCATTTGATGTCTCCTGCTAAGGACGCAAAAGACATGAAATGCCAGTTAA
Organism: Octadecabacter algicola; assembly: GCF_021532625.1. Lineage (GTDB taxonomy): Bacteria > Pseudomonadota > Alphaproteobacteria > Rhodobacterales > Rhodobacteraceae > Octadecabacter > Octadecabacter algicola. The sequence goes on along the minus strand of NZ_JAKGAR010000001.1, from coordinate 80,464 downwards.
GGTCCAGTGCTCACGTCAGCACATCCCGTGGCTTCAGGGTTCTACAAATCAGAAGACGAGTAGACGATCAGTAAAGGCCTCAAACTCGGGAACCGGAAGTGGGGCCGTAATGTAATACCCTTGCGCTTCGTCACAATTGTGATCAGAGAGCCACGCCAACTGTTCGGCTGTTTCGACGCCTTCAGACACAACTGTTGCCCCAAGCTGCTGACCGAGCGTCAAAATCAATTGAACGATTGGGCCAGACTCGGGCAATTGAGAAATGAATGATCTATCGATCTTGAGACAAGTCAAAGGGAACCGCGAAATATAGGACAAATTAGAATACCCAGTCCCGAAGTCATCAATCGCAAGCCGGTATCCCATGGCCGTAATGGCGCGCAAACGACCCGCGATCAGATCATGATCACCAATCAAAACGGTTTCGGTCACTTCAAGTTCGATTTTGCCGGTCGGAAAGTCGGGATCCGTGGCCAGCAACGTCAGCGTGTTGATAAACCCCGGGTCACTAAATTGTCGTGGCGACACGTTGAGAGACACACTCAAGTCACGCCCTTGGCGCGCCCAATCTATTGCCTGGCGACATCCTACCTCAAGAACCAATCGCCCCAGCTCTTCGATCAACCCGGTTTCTTCACAGATTGGGATAAAGCTGTCGGGGAGCAACACGCCGCGTTCTGGGTGCATCCAACGGGCAAGGCCCTCTGCCCCAATGATTTTTCCCGTCTCGATATCAAGTCGAGGTTGGTAGTATAGGACGAACTCTTCGTTTTCGACGGCATGTCTAAGTTCAATCTCAAGGCGATCGCGGGCCTTTGCCGCAACGCCCATCTCTGGTGTGAAGTACGTAACCTTATCACGACCACTTTGTTTGGACGCATAAAGCGCAATGTCCGCCTCGCGCAGCACATCGCTTTGGTCACCTTTGCGCGGGAAAAACGAAGCCACGCCAACGCTGATCCTAGCGTCGATGCGGGTCTTATTGTGCAAGATTGGTCGAGAAATTGCCAAACGCAGTCGCGATATCTGAGCTTCCAAGCTAGCGCGATCGTGTACGTCTTCGATCAAGACGACAAACTCGTCGCCTCCGAGGCGGGCAATCATGTCATGCGCCCTGAGTGTCGCACGGGTGCGCAATGCGATTTGCTTAAGGACGGTGTCACCGGCTTCGTGTCCGTATCGATCATTGATAAGCTTAAACCGATCAACGTCGAAGAAGATCAAGGCACATGGGGTGTCCGGCCGAACGCGGTACAAAGTAGAAAGATGGTTCTGCAAAAAAGTTCGGTTGTGTAGGTTGGTGAGTTGGTCTCTGTCTGCCAAATGCCGTGCTGTATCGCGGGCTTCTTTTAATTCACTGACGTCGATTGCAGTCATTAGAATTGCGGGCTGACCTGTGACCGCGTCAGAACATTTCTTGGCCGACACATCAAACCAGCGTTGGCCCCGCGCCGTATTCATGCGCGACACAAGACGGTATTCTCCCAAGCGTTCCATCTGGTCCAACAGCTCATCACAATCTGTCGGTTCCACGAAAAGTCGGGCGAAATCAACAACAGGCGTCTTGAATGCGTTGCGGGCTGCGGGGTTCATATACAGTGGAGGCCCGTCCCGACTGAACAACGTAATCATGACGTCGGTGTGCAATAGTGCTTCGGCGCTGCGCAAGTTGTCAGGCTGATCCTCGGCTTGGCCCAACGCCTCGCACATCATGGCCATTCGCCCATCTTCCAAGCGATAGCCGCTATAGACGACCATGACGCTTTCCGGCTCGCCACTCGGGTAAAGGGTCCAGAGTTCAGTAAAGGTCGTATTGCCGGCTGTAAAATCAGCCTGATACTGCAACAGGCGTTTCGCGACGGTGCTGGACATATCGCGAGAAAGGTCCCGCCCTTTCAGGTCTTCTTCCGAAGAGGCACGCCAAAGGCGGCATGCGGCGGCGTTCGCGCGGGCTATACGCGAATTGTCGATATCAAAAACCCACACGGCTGCATCAAGCCGTTGTGCTAGGTCGAAAGGAACGAAATCCTGAATCGGCTCGTCTGGCCGATGGATCAGGTTCGTTGTCAGAGAGCTAACTTTAGTCAATTGAAAAAGACGCCTTTGGTCATTGGACTACGCAGCCTCGGCATTTGAAGGGCCAAGATTTTGAAGGGGCTGAAATTTGTCGGTGTGTGTTACGTCCGAAATCCAACGTTCGATCATCGGGTAATCAGCAGGATCAATTCCTGCCTCGTGAAGGACATGCACGTAGCCAAAGATCGCGATGTCCGCGATGGAATAGCCCGATTGCAGCATAAACATGCGTGCGCCAAGATGTGTGTCCAGTCGCTCAAGGCCAGGGCGAGCGCGTTCCAACCAATGTGAAATCTCATCGCTATGCGCCTCGCGTTGGTCGGGCAGGATAAAAGAATAGAAACGGGCGGGGGAAATAAACGGCTCCAACTTGGATTGCTCAAAAAACATCCACTGCAAGGCTTCGGCCCTTTCGGCTGCAGTATCGGGCATAAGATGGCTGCCCTCGGCTAAAAACCACAACATCGCGTTGCTCTCGCCAAGACTGACATCTGCCTCGTCCACAAGAAAAGGAACCACCCCCAACGGATTAAGGTTGAGGAAATCGGGTCGTTTTTGCTCTCCATTTAAAACGTCCACGATTTTCAATTCGAATTCTTGTTCCAATTGAATCATGGCCAACCAAGGTTTCATACAGTTTCCGGACCCTTCACACGCATATAAAGTCACCATATCACACTCCTGAATTAGATTCCCTTTTCATCTAACTACCGATGTGTTGTTAAGACGACCCTAACTACAGGCCGCCCAAAGGCGCAGCAAAATGACCTAAGCCGACAATTTTTTCAGCGGCAAAGAATTTTTCTACTTTATCTCTATCACAACCTTAAGGTTAATACTTACTTAACACAGTTGGTTATTATCTTGTTAGTATTAAGAGACTTGGGGTAGAAAAATCATGAACGACTTAAGCATGGCAGCTGCGCCTGTGCTAGACTTCGAACAACCCATAGCTGCACAAATATGGGACCAAAAATATCGGTACGTGCGGGGGGGACAGATCGTCGACGCTAATCTAAACGACACGTGGAAACGTGTTGCAAACGGTCTATCTATGGCCGAAACACCGAGTGACCGGAATAGAATTCAAACGCTTTTTTATGAAGCTATGAAAGATTTCAAAATTCTTCCGGCAGGCCGAATACTGGCCGGTTGTGGAACTGAACGGAATGTCACGCTCTCTAATACTTTTGTAATGCGTACTGTTCCAGATTCAGTTTCCGGAATTATGGATACATTAAAAGACGCTGCATTAACCATGCAAATGGGCGGTGGCATTGGATTTGATTTCTCGACTTTGCGTCCTTCTGGAATGCGTGTCGCCGGATTGGATTGCCCAGCGGCAGGTCCGCTTGCGGCGATGGATATTTTCGACACCACCTGCAAGATGCTCGTTAAGGGAATGGGGCGTGGGGCGATGATGGCCACGATGCGCTGTGATCACCCAGACATCGAAGCCTTTATTTTCGCAAAATCCGACCGCAGCCGCATGCGCAATTTCAATTTGTCCGTTCTGATCACTGATGAATTCATGGACGCAGTTGAAGGGAATCTCGACTGGAACCTGACTTGGAACGGGTCGATCATTCGCACGTTAAAGGCGCAGGATCTTTGGAACGCGATCATGAAAATGACCTATCGTGCGGCAGAACCGGGAGTCCTGTTCATCGATCGGATCAATGATGCAAATCCGCTAGCGTATCTCGAAACGATTTCCGCGACCAATTCATGTGCGGAACAACCGCTTCCGCCCAATGGCACCTGTCCGCTCGCATCAATCAACCTCGCGCGTTTGGTTAGGGCCCCGTTCTCCAAATCCGCGTCGCTCGACACTGCTGAGATGCGGCGCCTCGTTGCGATAGCTGTTCGGATGCTGGACAACTCCCTTGATGTGTCACGTTTCCCGCTAGACGCACAACGACAGAAAGCCCAAAAACAACGTCGCATCGGGCTTGGCGTAACTGGGGTTGCGAATGCGGTTGCAATGCTGGGCGTTAGATACGGATCGGAACGTGCTGTGCAATTATTAGCGGAATGGATGCAAGTCATCCAGAACACTGCCTATGTAGCGTCGGCTGACTTGGCAAAAGAACGCGGGGCATTTCCCGACTATAATCCCGACAAACATCTCAACACCAAGAGCGTCAAATCGTTGGATGAAGCCGTTCAAGCCAAGGTTTCACGATATGGCTTGCGCAATGGTACCTTGACGACCATTGCACCGACGGGGACGATTTCCATGTTGGCTGGAAACGTATCATCCGGCATCGAGCCGATCTTCTCCACCGCCTACACTCGGCGCGTGAATGCCGCCAATGGCATTACAACATCCGAACAGGTCATGGACTACGCCGCCCTGCAATTCGCCCACCTCTTTGGCGAAGAAACCGACTTGCCGGAAACATTCACAACAGCGGCCGACCTGTCGCCCGAAGATCACGTTGCGATGCAAGCCGCTGCGCAAAAATGGGTCGATAGCGGTATTTCGAAAACAGTGAACTGCCCCGAAGATATCCCCTTCGAGAGCTTCAAAGACGTCTACAAGTCGGCTTATGATACAGGATGCAAAGGGTGTACAACGTATCGCCCCAACGCGATTACCGGTTCAATTTTATCCACGTGAAGGGAACCTCATTCATGTTTCGCCGCAAAACCGCAACGGCAGAAGACCCAGTGCAGGCTTCGCCGCTTGCGCGGGCCGGATGGCAACCAACGCATAAGCACCGCAAGGGCGGGCTTTATCGCTTGCTGAGCTATGGCACCTATGAAGCGGACATGTCTCCCGTGGCTCTATATGATGATGCCGTCGGCACCATCTGGGTCCGCTCGAAGGCAGAATTTGATGACGGTCGTTTCACCCCTCTCAAACAAGCGGACGCCGACAGCTAAGGACTATCGACCTCATAGCGCTAGGTAATCACATCCGGATCGACCCGCCCTGTGAGCGCCGTTAGATCGGAAACCTCACGCGCGGCGTTGCAGACCTCAGCCAAAGCGTCTTCGGGTTTCATATCTAGCTTGCTGGCATCTGTTTGCAGGTGTTCCAAATAGATGCGTATGGTTGCACCTTCCGTACCAGTACCTGACAGGCGGAACACAGCCCGTGCGCCACCCTTGAACGCAATGCGAATGCCTTGCCCTGCAGAATGGGATTGATCTACCGGATCATCATAAGCGAACTCATCGGCGGCCTCGACGGTAAGCCCACCAACAGACGTCCCCGCTAATGCGGGTAATTTGGCACGCAACGCAGATATCATGGCCCCCGCCTTTTCGCTGTCCACAGCTTCATAGTCGTGACGCGAATAATAACATCGCCCGTGAGTGGACCAAAGATCATCCAAAGTTTCGGCGACAGACATCTTGGTTTCAGCAAGGATATTCAGCCACAACAGAACGGCCCAAAGCCCGTCCTTTTCACGGACGTGATCCGATCCTGTTCCGGCACTTTCTTCACCACAAAGCGTCACCAGCCCTGCATCCAAAAGATTGCCAAAGAACTTCCACCCAGTCGGCGTTTCATAGCACTTGATGCCAAGGCTCTCGGCAACACGATCAACTGCACGCGAGGTCGGCATGGACCGCGCTACCCCCGTCAAACCGCTGCTGTATGCCGGTGCAAGATGCGCCTTGGCCGTGAGAACGGCGAGGCTGTCTGACGGCGTTACATAAGCGTTGCGGCCGACAATCATATTACGATCGCCATCCCCATCAGACGCAGCCCCAAAATCCGGTGCATCTGGGCCATACATAACGTTCATCAGATCTTTAGCCCAAATCGGGTTCGGGTCGGGGTGGCCGCCGCCAAAGTCAGGGCTCGGCGTGCCGTTCATCACGGTGCCTTTGGGCGCGCCCAACGCCCCTTCGAGGATCGCATGAGCATAAGGGCCCGTCACCGCATGCATCGCGTCAAACCGCATTGTGAACCCGCCCGCGAACAGCGCGCGGATTTTGCCAAAATCAAAAAGCGTCTCCATCAGTTCTTGGTAATCTGCAACGGGTTCGACAACTTCGATCTCTAATGCGTCCAAGGACGTCATGCCTCGCGTATCAATGTCGATGTCCACGCTCTCGCTGATTTTGTAGACATCAATGTCCAACGTGCGCGCGAAAATCTTATCTGTGACGGCCTCCGTTGCGGGACCACCATTGGGACCGTTGTATTTCAAACCGAAATCTTCGTCTTTTCCGCCGGGGTTATGGCTCGCTGACAAGATCAAACCACCGTCTGCCTTGCGCTTTCGAATAAGGTGGGACGCCGCAGGCGTAGACAGAATACCGCCCTGCCCGACGATACATTTCGCAGCCCCATTCGCAGCAGCTATCCGCAGTATCACCTGAATTGCGCGATCATTAAAAAACCGTCCGTCCCCACCGACGACCAAGGTTTTCCCCTGAACTCCGCCAATGCCGTCAAACGTAGATTGTACGTAGTTCTCAAGATAATGCGGCCCCATGAATACCGCCGTCTTTTTACGCAAACCACTCGTGCCCGGTTTTTGCCCCTCAATTGGGCTCGTTTGAACTGTTTGCATTGGTGTTACTCTTCCTCTTTTGTTCGCGGTTCAGCCGTTAAAGCCCGCGATGTAATACGATAAACTGGAAATTTATTTCATGTGAATATCCAGCGGAAACATCCGCGACACAAGGCTAGACAGTGTCCCCTTTTGCCACCAATTCCGCAACTTCAGAAATCGCAGTAGCGCTTAAGCCATAGATTTCCTGTGCCTCCTTGGCAGAAATATAACCCAGCGCGAGGTCTCGTTTTATCGACATTATGTCGCGGTCCTTGGCGTCGCCGTAACCAGCCCCGCCGGGGAACGCCATCATCACACGTCGCCCGTGGGGGACAAACTGTTTGCCCTTGCCACGCATATAAGTGCCATCGTCCTGCGCGATCAAAGTCGCAGCGCCAGCGCCCCCGCCCCGCCGCCCCAAAGCAGGATGATCCACGCGATCCAACATCGCTTGGATATCAAATTCATATCCATCCCGCGCACCGACTTCCATGAACTGGCCAAGACCACCACGATATTCACCAGCCCCACCAGAATCCGGCCGCAGCTCCTTGCGCCAGATGATCACGGGTCCTGCATGTTCAGTTGCTTCAATCGGCATCGTCATAACGCCAGATGGAAACGCAGTGGCGTTCAGTCCGTCAACGGAGGGACGCGCACCAGATCCACCAGAATTAAAAGTCAAAACTTCGGACCTCTTTGCGCCTTCAGGGTCGGGTCTGTCGCTTCGCGGTCGCAGGCTGACTTGGAAATTGCAAAGGCACCCAGCGCCTTCGGCAGGCACCACGTTCGGAACGATCTTATCAAACGCGTTGAAAACAGTGTCCGGCACGAAATGCCCGATGATATGGCGCAGCGCCACAGGTGCCGGATGTGCCGCGTTTACAATCGTCCTCTCGGGTGCAGTCACCTCAAACGGCGCAAGCGAGGCCGCATTGTTGGGAATTTCGGGAGCAATCGCGACCTTGAGCGCGTAGCAGGCATAGGCTTTGGTGTAGACCAGTGGGCAGTTGATGCCTTTGGTCGACATGCCAGAGGAACCCGAAAAATCTGAAACGATGCGATCCTCGTGGACCGTCACGTTAACGCGCAACGTGATCGGGGTGTCAAACCCGTCCAGTGTCATTTCCCCGTCCGCTGATGTGCGCGGCAACGCGGCGATCTTCTCCAGCGTGGCACGGCGCGAATTCTCAAAAATAAACCTCGCGACGCCTTTCAGATCAGGCAGCGCAAATTCTTCCATCATGTCACTTAGACGGCGGTGGCCGATCTCATTACAACTGGCCAAAGCATAGATATCACCGATCAACTGGTCAGGCTCGCGCACATTACCGCGCACGATTTGAACAAGCGTTTGATCGACTTCACCTTCGCGGGCGAACTTCATGATGGGGATGTAAATTCCTTCTTCGTAAACGCTGGCAGCGTCCGCCCCGAAGCCGCGCCCACCTATGTCCACCACATGGGCCGTGCAGGCAAAGAACCCTACATGCTGGCCCTTAAAAAAGGACGGCGAGACCATGGTGATGTCATGCAGGTGGCCTGTGCCCTCCCATGGATCATTGGTGATATAGACGTCACCCTCGTGGATGTTCTCCACGCCGATCCGACGGATGAAATGCGCAACACTGTCAGCCATGGCATTTACGTGCCCCGGTGTTCCGGTGACAGCCTGCGCCAACATCTGACCCTGCGCATCATATACACCCGCTGAAAGGTCCCCTGCTTCGCGCACCGACGTCGAAAACGCCGTACGGACCAATGCTTGCGCCTGTTCTTCGACAATCGAAATCAGGCGGTTCCACATGACTTGATACGCGACATTCGACGAGGTCATGTCAGATCCTTCTTTGCGATCAAATCAATGCAACCGTCCGGTTGGTAAATCGCGCGGCGGCTTTTGGGGATGATGATTGTGGTTTCATCTTCGATAATTTTTCCAGGGAAATCGATGTACTGCCCTACATCGAATTTCGGGCCGCGCCGATAAAGGTATCCGGCAACGTTATCCCCAACAGCGGCATCAAAGAAAGAACACTTCCCTGAAACAACAGCGACCTTGTCGCCGCTGGTTTCTGCAGTTCTTTCAACCGGTTGTGGCGGTGTCGTCGCGTTTACGGCCCACACCGTAATTTCGATATCCAAGCCCTGTACGGTGCGCCCGAACAAGCGGCTGTAGTTTTCCTCGAACAATGCCTCAAAGGTGGCCGCGTCGGGCGCAAGTGCTTGTTTTTGAGTCAATGTAATCGGGATTTCCCAGCCCTGCCCCGTGTAGCGCATGTAGACCTTAAACTCGGACAGGATTTCGCTGTCATTGTCACAGCTTCGCACGAACGTCGTGGCTTCGGTTTGTAACTCACCAAGCAGCGCCTTGATTGACACAGCGTCAAAATCAGCGAGGGTCATGTAGGCGGATCGTGTCGCCTCAAACGAGAATGGCGCACGCAAGAACCCAATTGCGGATCCAACCCCAGCGCCGGGCGGTATCAGGCAACGATCAATCCCGAGTTTTTCGCACAGCCGCGCAGCATGCAACGGGGCTGCGCCGCCGAATGCGATCATGGTGTATTCCGACAGGTCTTCGCCGTTTTCAACGGCGTGAACCCGTGCGGCATTGGCCATGTTTTCGTCGACGACTTCAGCCAAACCAAAGGCCGCATCGCGCGCATCCATCCCGAGGGGCTCGCCCAATTCATTTTGCAACGCAACTTGCGACGCCGCTTTATCGAGGGACATCGAACCGCCAGCAAACTCATCGGCCTGCAGTTTACCAAGTACCAAGTCCGCGTCCGTGACAGTCGGTCGTTCACCGCCCCGCCCGTAACAAGCAGGCCCCGGTTCAGAACCTGCGCTTTCGGGACCCACACGGATTTGCTGTAGGGCATCCACATGGGCGATAGATCCGCCGCCTGCACCAATTTCAACCATATCAATTACAGGGATCGAGATCGGCATCCCCGACCCTTTCTTGAACCGATATGTCCGCGCGACTTCAAAAACACGGCTGGTTTTTGGGGTCTGGTTCTGGATCAGACAAATCTTGGCTGTTGTACCGCCCATGTCGAATGACAACACCTTATCCAACCCATAGCGTGCCGCAATATTCGCAGCGAACACAGCACCACCAGCCGGACCGGATTCCACGAGGCGCACAGGAAAGTCTGCAGCGTCCTTTAGCGAAATAATCCCACCGCCGGAATGCATCAGAAAAATCTTGCAGCCTACCCCTTCGCCCGCCAAACGGCCCTCAAGGCGGCTGAGATAGGACTTCATCTGCGGCTTGATGTAGGCGTTGGCGACAACAGTATTGAACCGTTCATACTCGCGCATCTGTGGGCTGACTTCGCTGGACAAAGACACCATGACGTCTGGCAGACGCTCGCTTAGCACGTCGCGCACCAGTTTTTCGTGGGCATCGTTCAAATAGGAATGGATCAGCCCAACCGCGACGCTTTCATAGCCGGCTTGTGCAATCTGTTCGACAACGGGTTCGATGTCTTCACGGGTCAGTGGCAGTAACTCTGACCCTGTCGCATCCATCCGCCCCGGAACGGTATATCGCATGTGACGAGGCAACAGCGGTGCGGGCAGTTCGAGGTTGAGATCATACTGCTCGAACCGGCTTTCGGTCCGCATCTCGATGACATCACGGAACCCTTCCGTGGTGATCAACGCCGTCTTCGCACCGCGACGTTCAATCAGCGCATTTGTGGCAAGGGTGGTTCCGTGGATGACCTGACCGATTTGGTCAGGCCGAATACCTGCTTTGACGCAAACCTGCATCATCCCATCGACAATCGCGTCTTCTGGCGCGCCGTAAGTCGTAAGAACCTTTGTCGAATAAGACTGCCCCCTAACCTCAAGCACGACATCGGTGAACGTTCCCCCGATGTCAGCGCCAAGACGGATCATGGGATCGGCCATCTGATTACGCAGGGCTTAGCCCGCGCAGCCGTTCAGACCGGCGACGCAGGAGTTCCACGGTTGTCAGCAACAAGATCGACATCACAACAAGAACAGTCGCTGCCGCCAAAATGGTCGGTGAAATCTGCTCGCGCAGTCCGGTAAACATCTGCCACGGCAAAGTCTGTTGCTGGGCCGACCCAACGAACAGCACCACGACGACTTCGTCAAACGAGGTAATGAACGCAAATAAGGCCCCCGAAATAACTCCTGGCATGATGAGCGGCATTTGTACCTTAAAGAACGTCGGCAAAGGCGCAGACCCCATCGACGCCGCCGCACGGGTCAGCGAGTTGTCAAAGCCAACCAAAGTCGCTGTAACGGTGATGATAACAAAGGGAATCCCCAAAACCGCATGGGCAAGGATCACTTTGACAAAACCGACAAAGGTCTGTGAAAGGCCCAAAGTTGCCTCGAGCCAGTTGCCCAAAGGTGCATAGAAAAAGAACATGCCTGTCGCCGAAATGATTAGCGGCACGATCATAGGTGAAATCAGAATAGCCATCATCGCGCGTCGGCCTGGAACGTGGCTTTGGCTTAGGCCGACTGCGGCCAAAGTGCCAAGGGACACCGAAATGACGGTCGCAATCGGTGCAATGATCAGCGAGTTCTTCAACGGCACCATCCATTCATCGGTGCCAAGGAAATCGCGGTAGTGTTTCAGGCTGTAGCCCTCGGCCTGAAAGTTCAGCATTTCAGGCGTGAATGTAAAGAAGTCTTGCGCGTTAAAGCTTAGCCACATGACGGGGAACAGCGGCGCGATCAGAAAGAAAAAGATGAACCCACATATCAGCAAGAACGCGTTGTGCCAAAGCGTTTGGCCCGCCGTGTAATATACTGGAACGCCAGCGCGATATTTGCCCGTCGCCAGCCAATACCCTGCCCAGCCAAGGACAGCACCAACGATGGCACCGGATATAGCCGTTCCAAGGTTGCCAAAGATAAATCCGGCCACTGCGAAGGCTCCAATCAGCCCCCAACGGACAGCGGTGCGACGGGACAAGTTGTTCTCAACGATAAAAGCGACTGCAGCGCCAATGATCGCGCCGATCAGGGCGCCATACCAAGGTTGGCCAATCATATTTCCCCCAACAAAGCCGAACATGGCGGCCAGTAAGGCTGTCAGCGGCATTGTGAAGGTTATCAAGTCAGGACGCGGGGTGTTGGGTGTCGTGATGCTCATGTCGTTATCCCAGTTTCACGTTGTCGATGCCGACGATCTGATCGTAGACCCAGTAAAGCGCCAAAACGAGCACCAGCAAGATCGTCCCGAGCGCGGCCGCAAGGCCCCAGTTCAGCGATCTGGAAATATGATAGGCAATCCGGTTCGAGATGAAGACACCATCGGTGCCGCCAACAATTTCCGGCGTGATGTAATACCCAATCGCCAAGATGAACACGAGGATCGACCCCGCCCCAATGCCTGGAACGGACTGCGGAAAATACACGCGACGGAACGCAGTGATATTAGTTGCGCCCAGTGATTTAGCTGCGCGCAAATAGGTCGGGTTGATCGTCTTCATAACTGAATAAAGTGGCAGGATCATAAACGGCAGCAGAATATGCGTCATCGCAATGATCGTACCAGTCGAGTTGTTCATCAAAATCAAACGGTTTGCATCATCCACAAAGCCAAGCCACACAAGCAATTCATTGATTACGCCTTGCTGTTGCAGCAGTACTTTCCAAGCTGACGTCCGCACAAGGAGCGACGTCCAAAATGGCAACAGAACAAGTATCATCAACACATTAGCAGACTTCATGGGCAAGTTAGCCAGCAACCAAGCAACCGGATACCCTAAGATAATGCAGCTCAGCGTGATGATCATGGACATCCACATCGTGCGGCCAAACAGTTTGATGTAAAGGCGTTCGTTATCAGGGCGTAGTTCTACGCCATCCGGCGTTAGTTCACGGTCAACCGAATTGAGGAAGTACCCTGTTGTGTATGCGGAACTGTAGACCTCGATCGTTTTCCAAACATCAGTATTGGCCCAATCTTCGTCTAGATCGGCAAATGCGGCAGTAAAATCGGCCTTTGGCATTTCAGCGGCGGCAATGGCCTGAAGCGCTTCGGCACCTTCGCCCTCATAGGCAGCAATAGCAGTACCCGTGGCTGGGTTTTCCAGATCAACAACCAATGCGGCATAGACCGCTTCCCATGGGTCTTCTTCGGCAACGACATCTTCGTCTTCAATCGCGGTCCAGATCGCAAAGTCCGTGTAGGCGGCTGCGGTCGTCGGCAGAAGTTCGACAATCTCCGCAGACGGAACAAAACCGACGTCGCCGCGCATGTCATCGCCAGTCAAATCAACCCAGCGTTCAAGACGTTCGCGTAGCAGGTCTTCACCACCTGCGCCGTTCATCATGGCAAACCAAAAGGCACCGTCTTCAAATTGGTCATCCACGTCTTCGATAGCGTCTTGAAACACCTCTCCGACATCATCCATCGACCGCCCTGACGTGCGGAACATCGACGCAAGGCCTGTATTTTCGTAGTTCAGGCGAGTACCCAGTTTGGTGTGCTCTTTGGCCTCGGCAGCGTTGAACATATCAAAGAACAGGTTCTGGAATACGTCCTCGGAGGGGATTCCCCCACTTCCAGCGTCCCAGCTTTCAAGGGCCACAACAGTGCCCGGCAATGTCCCTGACACAATCTGGTTTTCGACGGATCGAAACAACATCGACACGATCGGTACGACAAAGGTCAGCAGCACGAACAGCAACAAAGGCGCAATCAGTGCCAATGCCCTGATTTTTTGGCGGCGCAACGCCCGCCCGAGGCTCGCCTTAAGTGGCGTGCCGTCAGCTGCAAGCATTGGTCCTGACCCTGTTGTATCGCTCATAGTGTCCCCGCGAAGGTAGTTTTTAGGTGGATAAATTTAGAAACAAAGGGGTGGAAGGGGCGCGAACGCCCCTTCCGAAAGGTCGCTTATTGAGCCAACCAAGCTTGGAATTTCGCGTCGATATCGTCGCGGTAATCAGCCCAGAACTCGTAGTTGTACAAGAACGTGTTCGCAGCGTTGTTAGGATCGGTTGGCATGTGTGGTGCCATATCGATGCCCAATGTTGCGTGCTGACCAACAAGTGGTGCGGACGACATACGCGCAGGACCGTAAGAGATGTACTTGGCCTGATCCGCAAGACGCTGTGTGTCTGTTGCGAAGTAAACGAAGTCGAGTGCGCGTGCTTCACGCTCTTCAGAAAGACCCGCTGGGATGATCCAACCATCAAGGTCAAATACCTGTGCGTCCCACATCATACCGATTGGCTGGTCCTGCTCTTCGATCGCAGCAAACAGACGGCCGTTGTATGTGGAGCCCATGAACACTTCGCCGTCAGCCAAAAGCTGTGGCGTGTCAGCACCAGCGGACCACCAGATTACGCTGTCGCGAATTGTGTCAAGCTTGGCCAGAGCCTGCTCTTGGCCCTCTTCAGTGGACAGAACGTCGTATACGTCTTCTTTTGCAACGCCGTCACACAGCAAAGCCCATTCAACGTTGTTGATCGGACGCTTTTCAAGTGCGCGCATGCCTGGATATGTTTCCAGATCGAAAACGTCACAGATGTTATCCGGTGCGTCTACACCATCAGGAACCAAGTCCGTGCGGTAGCCAAATGTTGTGGAATAAACGATCTGCGGGATAAAGCAGTCGCCAACCAGAAGGTCACCAAAGTCGTCTTCAGCGGATGTGCCATCAGGTGCTGGAGCAAGTTGCTCATCAGCGTCGATTTCAAGCGCCAGACCTTCGTCGCACAGGCGCAGAGCGTCAGCAGCAACAACGTCAACAACATCCCAAGTGATAGAACCCGCTTCGTTCATCGCGCGCAGCTTTGCCACGGCTTCAGCAGAGGACTCATCCCAAGTGACAGTTACGCCTTCGTTCATTGCGACATAAGGGTCGGAATACGCAGCTGATTGTGAGGCTTGGTATGCACCGCCCCAGCTCACGAGTGTCATGTCGGAAGACATGTGGCCATCAGCCATAACGGATGCGGCAGACAGGCCAAGGGCCGTTGTCGCCAAGAGCGTTTTAGTGAGTTTCATTAGAAGTCTCCATGTTTTACTCGGACTGTTCTTACGATCAAGCCGCGCGCACCGAGCTTGGCGCGGCCTATTCTGGGAGCCTTGGACGATTAAGCGTCCAAAGCGCGGCAATCCTGAGGGAGCCAGCCAATCTTGACTGTGTCTCCACGCGCATAGCGCCGCTGGTCGGCACGGTTACGCGTCTTAACGATAAAGTCGCTATTGCCCGCCACGCGAAGGCGTGTGCGGAACGTGTCGCCCATATAAATAAACTCAAGCACCTCAGCGCTAAGCGTATGCGCATCCGGCCCAAGCTCTGGGTCAATCTCAACGCGCTCTGGGCGGATAGAAACAGTGGTGCGGTCGCCAACAGCACCGACATTCACGGGCTTGGCATCAATGATCTCTCCGCTATCCAGCTTCACTTCGCAGGTGTCACCTTCGATCTTGGTAACAACCCCCACGAGCGTATTGTTCTCACCGATGAACTGGGCAACGAAGCTGTTTTGCGGCTGCTCATAAAGCTCATCCGGTGGCGCCAGCTGCTGGATGCGGCCATCATCAAAGACGGCAACACGATCAGACATCGTCAAGGCTTCGGTTTGGTCGTGCGTCACATAAACCGTCGTAATGCCTAGATTATGCGCCAAATCAGTAATCTCGAACTGCATCTTCTCACGCAGCTGCTTATCCAGCGCACCAAGAGGTTCATCCATCAAGACAAGTTCGGGTTCGAAGACCAGCGCACGGGCCAAAGCCACACGTTGCTGCTGGCCGCCCGAAAGCTGCGCCGGACGCCGGCCACCAAAATCGCCCATCTCGACCATGTCGAGCGCACGTTTCACTTTTGCTTCGCGATCGGATTTGCCGATATTCCGGACTTCCAACGGGAAAGACAGGTTTTCGGCAATCGTCATATGTGGGAACAACGCGTAGTTCTGAAACACCATGCCAATGCCGCGCTTGTGCGGTGGGATGTTGTTGATCGATTCACCATTCAGGCGAATATCGCCGTGAGTGGCGGTTTCAAAACCGGCCAGCATCATCAGGCAAGTGGTCTTGCCGGACCCAGACGGCCCAAGCATGGTCAGAAATTCGCCCTTAGGCAGTGCAAGGTTCAAATCTTTTACGACAAGGATTTCACCGTCGTAACTTTTTTGAACTCTCTCGAATTCGACAAACGCGTCGTCTCGTTGTGTATCAGCCAACTTGGGCTCCCTATCTATCACGCGGTGGGTTCCCCACTCTTCGTTGTGGCAAGTAAACCCATCGCACGTCGGACCTGCAAGTGGATTCCCAAGAACAAGTCCGAAAGGCCGCAGAGATGCCGTTTCACCGTGAATTGTGCGGCCAATTTCAGCACTTTGTGGAAATGTGATCAAATACCGCGATGGAATCGAGAATCAGTCTATGCACTGCTTTCGGTTACGGGAGATGGTTCAAAAACGCCCCCACAATGTCGCCAAATCGTAGAAATAACCCGCTGGGCGACCTAACCTGAGGCTGCAAAACCTGCTGAGGAGTGCCTGAATGACAAACCCAAACCCCGCCTTCAGCGACAAGGAATACGCGCGCCGCTTGGCGCTTGTGCGCTCTGCGATGAATACGGCCGGCATTGACGTTTTGTTTGTCGAAGACCCGTCCAATATGGCGTGGATAACCGGGTATGACGGGTGGTCCTTTTATGTCCATCAAGGCGTGATCGTGGTGCAGGACGGCGACCCGATCTGGTGGGGCCGCAATCAGGATGCCAACGGCGCAGTGCGGACTGTCTGGATGGGGAACGACCGCGTCTTGGGGTATGACGATACTTTTGTGCAATCCAGCACCCGTCATCCCATGCAGGACCTGTCGCGCATTCTGAAAGACATCGGCCATGGGGCCGCCCGTCTTGGCGTAGAAATGGACAACTACTACTTTTCAGCCAAGGCCTACACCACGCTACTTGCTGAATTGCCCAGCGCCCAAATCATCGATGCAACCGCCCTTGTGAATTGGCAACGCGGCATAAAATCCGACGAAGAGTTGGTCTATATGCACAAAGCCGCGCGGATCGCTGAGACCGTAATAGACGGCGTGATTGAGCGGATTGAACCGGGGTTACGCAAAAATGATCTGGTTGCAGACATCTACGGCGATGTGATCCGTGGGGTTGGCGATGACTGGGGCGACTATCCAGCAATTGTGCCATTACTTCCCTCGGGCAGCGACGCCGCGGCCCCTCACCTAACGTGGAACGGTGACACGTTTAAGCAAGGGCAAGGGACCTTCTTTGAGCTCGCAGGCTGTTATCGCCGTTATCACATCCCGTTTTGCCGATCAGTCTTTCTGGGAACGCCACCCGACTTTCTGAAACGTGCTGAGGCAGCGCTGGTCGAAGGGTTGGAAGCAGGATTAAACGCAGCACGCGCCGGCAATCGCGCTTGCGACATCGCAGCGGCCCTTGCTGGGCCTCTTGAACGCGCGGGTATCGAACGCGGCGCGCGCTGTGGCTACCCAATCGGTCTCAGCTACCCTCCCGACTGGGGGGAACGCACGATCTCACTGCGCGAAGCTGACGACACAGTCCTGCAAGCGGGCATGACGTTCCATTTCATGCCGGGTCTTTGGATGGACGACTGGGGGCTGGAAATCACTGAATCCATTTTGATTACCGAAGATGGCCCAGCGCAGTGTTTCTGTGACCGGCCACGCCAGATATATCTGAAGGGCTAGCATGAAACCGGTCGAACACCGCACGATTGAACATTTACGCCACTTGGTTGGTTTTGCGTCAGTATCAAGCGACAGCAACCTAGATTTGATTTCTTGGCTGTCTGACAAATTCAAAGCATTAGGCGCGCGGGTGTTTCTTGACCATGATCCAAGTGGCGCAAAAGCGAACCTGTTTGCCACACTGGGGCCGGAAACTACGGGTGGTGTGCTGCTTTCGGGTCATACAGATGTAGTGCCCGTGACGGATCAAGACTGGGCCAGCGATCCTTTTGAATTGACCCAAAGCAATGACCGTCTTTACGGACGCGGGGCCTGTGACATGAAAGGGTTCATCGCCGCGTGCCTTGCCGTGGCCGAAACGATTGATGCGAACTCGCTGGCCCGCCCGCTGCATTTCGCCTTTACCTATGACGAAGAAGTCGGTTGCCTTGGCGCGCGGGCCTTGGTGGCAGTTTTACGCAATAAGGGATTGGTGCCCGAAATCACGATCATCGGTGAACCAACTGAAATGCGTATCATCGAAGGGCACAAAGGATGTTGTGAATATACCGCCGAATTTGTCGGGCTAGAGGGCCATGGATCGGCCCCTGATTTGGGTGTGAACGCGGCAGAATACGCAACGCGATACGTCACCCGTTTACTGGAACTGCGACAAGACCTTATTGAACGCAGCCCGCCTGACAGCCCCTTTGCCCCACCGTGGAGCACGATCAACATCGGCCGCATTTCTGGCGGGGTCGCCCATAACGTCATCGCGGGCAAAGCTGTGGTGGATTGGGAAATGCGCCCCGTGCAGGACTCCGACGCAGATTTTGTGAAATCCGAAATGGTGCGATTTTGTGCGGATGACCTGCTGCCTGCCATGCAAATGATCAGCCCTGAGGCTACGATCTCAGTGACAACAATCGGCGAAGTCGCGGGACTTGTCCCGATGCCCCAGAACGCGGCCCGTGATTTGGTGGCTCAGCTCACGGATTCAAACCGCGCTGATCTCGTGGCGTTCAGCACCGAAGCAGGGCTGTTTCAAGCACTCGGAAGCGATGTTGTCGTCTGTGGACCGGGTTCAATCCGACAGGCCCATAAGCCGGACGAATATCTTGAGATCGATCAGCTAAACGTCTGTGTCACCATGCTCACGACACTGGTACAACATATCAGTTAGCGACCATGGCTACGGTCATAGGCATTTGGTAGCGGCGCAGTAAACGGTTCGGCACTATCAAACACATCGATGACCAACGGATAACAGGTCGCCTTGTCGGACGTGTGCTCGTCCCCGCAATCCCCACCAGGACAGGCTGACAAGCCAACAATCAAATCCATCTCGGCAAAGAATTCCAGATAGTCCCCGGCCCGCACGGGGCTGGCCTTCATGAAATACTGGTGCGTGTCTGCTGTGAAACCCGTACACATAAAAACGTTCAAAACGTCGTGGACCAGCGGTTCAGCATCCGTAAGCGACAGTCCCGTAAAATCGGCAAGCGCCCGCGTCAGATTGGAATGACAGCAATAGTGATAATCCATGCCTGACAACAACTGCCCCGTATAGGGGTCGCATCGCGTGCCAATGACATCATGAACCGAGCCGCCATCCGCATCCCAACCATACCAATCCAGCGTGTCCTGCGTCACCGTTGCCATGGGCCGCATATTGGGGAACCGTGACCACATGCGATCGCCCGTGGACAAATGCGTGCCATGCAGCGCCCTCGTCTTTCCTGAATAAAAGTGTTCGCTCAGATCATCTGCGGCCCAAACATTCAGATCCCCGACCTGATATCCCTCTGGCGCCGTAATGCGAAAGAACCCGCCCGCGGGAACTGCAATGCAACGAGCATCGCGTGGCGGCACGACAACACTGGCTGAACTGACCGCCCGCGTGCGTCGAGCGGCGATCATGTTCAGATCAGGTGGCGCAAGGTCCGTCGTGGGGTAGCACACAACCGCAGGCTTGGCGCGCCGTACGTCCGCATCGGCAGGTGCCGCAAATGCAGGGGTCTTGGATTTCATGTCGCTTACCTTCGATCAGAACTGTTGCCCTGACTTTAGCTGGAGAAATCCAATCAGCCAGTCCTACTTTTGGTTCACCCGTTTGATTAGCTCTTCACCGCTTTCTTTGCGTTCACTGTAGCGTTCAACCAGATAATCGGCGCGCCCACGGGTCAGCAGAGTAAATTTTACCAGCTCTTCCATGACATCAACCACGCGATCGTAGTTGCCTGAGGGTTTCATGCGGTCATTGTCGTCAAACTCCAAGAAAGCCTTGGGCGTTGAAGACTGGTTCGGGATCGTCAGCAACCGCATCCACCGCCCCAAAATCCGCAGCTGGTTTACCGCATTGAAACTTTGCGAACCGCCGTTCACCTGCATAACCGCAAGCGTCTTGCCTTGGGTTGGACGGACAGCCCCCATCGATAGTGGAATCCAATCGATCTGGATTTTCATAATCCCTGTCATCGCCCCGTGGCGTTCTGGTGAACACCAGACCATGCCTTCGCTCCAGTTCACCAGCTCGCGAAGTTCTTGCACTTTTGGGTGATCGGCATCGGTGTCGTCGGGCAACGGCAACCCGCTTGGGTTAAACGTCTTTGTTTCGGCGCCCAGACGACCTAAAATGCGCGCCGCCTCTTCGGTCATCAAACGACTGAACGAGCGATCCCGAAGTGATCCATAAAGCAGCAAAATGCGAGGCGCATGGATCAGATCATCAGGGGCAAACAAACGATCAGTGTCCGTGGTGCGAAAGTGGTCTTCTACGACGTTAGGGGTATCGGTCATCAGGGTATCTTTCCGTTTGTGGCAGTTCAGCCGTCCATTCATTTCGGCAAACACCGAATTGACAGTGACCTAAGTGGAGTCGCCTAAGCTTGTCAAGATTCGTTATTTCGGGTATTAACGAAATATGGATCAAGCCAACGCAATAGAAGCCTTCTCCGCCCTCGCCCACCCCTCCCGATTGGATGCGTTTCGTCTTCTCGTGCGTGCGGGTCCAAAGGGGTTGCCAGCGATGGAAATATCGCGCCAATTGGGCGCAAAGCCGTCCACGTTGTCCGGTCATCTGTCGATCCTGAAACGTGCGGGCGTGCTGACGGCGACCCGCCATCAACGCGAAATCCACTACGCCGCAAATCTGGCGAATATCAATGAACTGGTCCAATTTTTGATCGCCGATTGTTGCAGTGGGCAATTAGACGACTGCAAAATAACCCTCTGCCCCTAGGCACCAATCGAATCTTTCGTGCATTCAACCGATAGCTTTGGCTGCATGGCCAGTAAGTCGACCAACCCGCAGTTTCCGCGCACCAGATCGTCGAGCGTCACTAAATCGAGCTCGTGATAAAACGCCTCAAGCGCGCGTGCGACGTAGGATCGCAGCCGACATGTTATTGCCAGCGGGCAAGTGTTTCGTTCCTTGTCAAAACACTCAGCAAACGGGATTTCGGTTTCAAAGACCCGAAAGACAGCACCAATTGAAATCTGATCTGGCCGTTTGGCCAGTCGAATGCCTCCTGTCCGACCGCGCACCGTAACGACAAAACCTTCGGCTTGGAGATTCTGGACCACCCGCGCGACATGATTGGTCGATGAATTACAGCGCTCAGCAATGTCGGACGTCCGAACAAGATTGCGGTCATTAACAGCACAAAACATCAACGTTCGGGCGGCAAGATTGGTTCGTGTCGTCAGACGCATCTAGATTCCTTCCCTTTGAAGCAATATTTCACATCACAGATACCGGTTTCTTTGATCCAGATCACATTTGGCCCACAAAAATTGCCCTACACAGCTTTCAACACAAGGAAGCCCAAACACATGACTCACAAGCAGACCCCGACAGAAACGCCACATCGACATAGTCGGATTGGCGACGCGCTGGCTGTTGCCGCAAGCCTAATTTGGTTGATGCAGGCTTTGGTCATTGCTCGGGTTTTGTCATCGTTGCTTGTCGGAACATCAGTGGCGGTATGGTCGATGGGCGCGGCCCTTTTGGGCCTTGGCCTTATCCGCTCAGCGCTCAACTATATGGCGCAAGTTTACCTTAGTGCCACAGCCGAGGCCGAGATCCAATCGCTCCGCGCTAACCTCATCGCTGTCGAAACCGCAACTGCGACGCCATCTGCCTTTGGCGGCGGCGGAGCCATCGCAGCACTGGCGACCGAAAAACTCGAAGCATTGCGCCCCTATCTTCTTAGGTACAAACCAGCACGTGCGCGGGTGATGGTCGTCCCGATTGTCATCTTGATCATTACGGCTTGGTACAGTTGGGCTGCTGCGATTGTGCTGTTTGCGGCAGGCCCGTTGATCCCGCTGTTCATGGCTTTGATAGGCTGGGCCGCCAAAGAAGCGAGCGCGCGCCAGATGGTCGAAATCGGGTCACTTAACGACCTGTTGGCAGATCGGCTAGCCGCCCTTTCAGACCTGAAATTGATCGGCGCTGGCCCACAGGTAATTGACGGCTTTGGCACCGTTTCCAATTCGCTTCGGGAACGCACAATGGCAGTTTTGCGCGTTGCGTTTCTGTCCTCGACTGTTCTGGAACTTTTCTCGGCGCTTGGTGTTGCCATGATCGCTGTTTGGGTGGGTTTTGCACTTTTGGGGGAACTTTCGTGGGGCAGTTGGGGCCAACCTTTGACGCCTTTTGCAGGAATTTATCTTTTGCTTTTGGCGCCTGATTACTTCCAACCTCTCCGCGAACTGGCGGCGGCATGGCACGACAAATCGGCTGCGGATGCAGTACAGGACGAAATCGAAACGTGGCGCAGCGAGAACCGCCCCGCCCTTCTGGGCACAGGAGCCAGCGCCAAACCTTTGCCGTTCTTAAGGCTATCAGTGCGCAACCTGACAGTTCAGCGTGATGACCGCACGCTTGAATATCCAGATTTCGACATCCATCCCGGTGATAGCATCGCGGTGACCGGACCCAGCGGAGTCGGCAAGACAACCTTGCTTCGGGTGCTTGCGGGTCTTGAACGGCTGGAAACCGGTGACGTGCTTATCAGCGGGTCGACGTTGGACGACACAACCGCAGATGCGTGGCGTTCCTCGCTTGGATGGATGCCCCAAGCGCCGCGTTTCTTGGGGCAATCCCTGCGCCAGAACATCGGATTCGGACAAGTACTGGACAAAGATGTATTGGATGCCACGCGGGTGACTCCGATCATCGCCACCCTTCCCGCCAAAGAAAGCACCCCATTGGGCGAGACAGGCGCAGGACTATCTGGCGGAGAAGCGCGGCGCGTGATGTTGGCCCGCGCATTGCATCAACAACCAAGCATTGTCTTTGCGGATGAACCAACGGCGGATTTGGATGCGGACACCGCGCACGACATTATTGACGGACTTTTGGCCTACGTCGCGCAGGGCGGAACATTGATCGCAGCCACCCATGATTCAAGGTTGGTTTCCAGACTCCAGCGACACATTGACCTGGGGGCAATTGCATGAAAAATCTTTTGAAACTGGCGCTTCTCCTGCTCAACGGTGAAAAGAAGGCTTTCGCGCAGGGCATGGCCTTGTCCCTCACCGTGCTCATAATGGGGATTACACTTCTGTCGCTGTCCGGTTGGTTCATCACTGCGGCGGCGGCGGCGGGTTTGATCGGGTTGGGGACCGTGTTTAACGTCTTTGGCCCCTCCGCCATGGTTCGGTTTCTGGCACTGGGCCGCACAGTGGCCCGTTACGGCGAACGCCTAACCACCCATGACGCGACCCTGCGTGCCTTATCGAACCTTCGCATTCGCCTCTTAAACGGCGTCCTTCACGCCCCTTACCGACATCTGGAACGCCTCCGCGCGAGCGTGTTTTTGAACCGAGTTACCGCTGACATCGACGCACTTGACGGGTTGGCACTCCGGCTGCTGATCCCTGGGATCGCGGGCTTGGCTGTCATCGCATTTACGGCGATCGCCGTTGGGCTGCTTGTCGATCCCGCCATCGCGTTAGTGATCCTAATTGGATACGGGTTTGGACCAACTTTTGTCTTCCTCGTGGGACAGTCGCTGGCACAGCGCCCGTCACGCAGAAACGAAGCAGGGATGCAGGCGCTGCGAAGCCGCGTCATTGACCTAATTACCGTGCGCGAAGAACTGGTCGCTTTTGGTCGGATCCGGCATGCACAAGAGAGCATTGGTATGGCCATCTCTTACCAATCGCTTGGTCAGAACGCTGTTGAAAGGATAGAACGCCAAACCGGTTTCTGTCTTGAGGTGATGGGCTGGAGTGTTGTCGCAGTTTCACTTGCGATTGGTGCATCGCTTACTCAATCGGGTTCTATCAGCGCCGCACAGGCGGCGATTGGCGTGTTTGCCGCGCTCGCACTTTCTGAGGCGGTGGCCCCCGTCCGCCGAGCGTTGGCGGAGATTGGGCAGATGAGGTCCGCCGCAAAGCGCGTCATGCCCCTTCTGGAAAACGCTGATGTTGTACCATCCGAAGAGATGGTCGACGGCACGGATGGCCCCCTTATCGCTGAAGCGCTTGTGGCCACACGAGAGCCATCCGCCCCCCCGTTATTCGCGCCTCTGAGCTTTCGCGTGGGGTCCGGTGAAACCGTTGCATTGACTGGTCGCAGTGGCAGCGGAAAATCCACGATTTTACTGATGGCCGCAGGGCAAATCGCACCGAGCGTTGGCAAACTGTCTTACAGAGGATCAGCCTCTCATCTTGTTCCCAATGCGGCCCTGACACGCAGCGTTGCGATGGTTCCTCAACGCCATGCATTGGTCGCTGGGACAATCGCGGAAAATCTTCGACTGGCCGCCCCTGCTGCGTCGGACGCGGATCTTTGGGCGGCGTTGGACGCTGCGCAGCTTGCGGGTGTGGTCCGCTCCAAAGGTGGCTTGGACAGTCGCCTCGGGTTTCGAGGGCTGGGTTTGTCGGGCGGCGAAGCACGCCGACTTGTTCTTGCCCGCGCGATTTTGCGCAAACCCGCACTTCTTTTGTTGGACGAACCAACAGAAGGGCTTGATCCGCCGCTGGCGAAAACCGTGTTGGAAGGACTGCGTCGGGCCCTACCAAATGCGGCGTTTCTGATCGCCGCACACCGACCAGAAGAAGTGGCATTTGCGGATAAAATTGTACGCGTCACATAGGACGTCGCGGAAATACCGAAATAATCTACATCTGAAATACAAGTTTTTGACACAGATCAAATAATGCAAATCAGAATCGGCATACTTGAAATTTAATCCGCATCCCTGATGCGCATTTAAATCATTCAAGGAGCCTTCTCATGGAGATCGGACTGGTCGAGCTGTCGCGCATGCAATTCGCGTTTACAGCCATGTATCACTTTCTCTTCGTGCCGCTGACGTTAGGTCTGTCGATCCTCGTTGCGATCATGGAAACCGTATATGTCATGACGAACCGCCCCATCTGGCGTCAGATGACTAAATTTTGGGGCACGCTGTTTGGCATCAACTTTGCGATCGGTGTCGCAACCGGCATCACGATGGAATTCCAGTTCGGCATGAACTGGAGCTATTACAGCCACTATGTCGGTGACATCTTCGGGGCGCCCCTCGCCATCGAAGGCTTGATGGCGTTCTTCCTAGAGGCAACCTTTGTGGGATTGTTCTTCTTTGGTTGGGACAAACTCAGCAAGGTCCAGCACATGGTAGTCGCATGGCTTGTTGCTATCGGCTCAAACTTCTCCGCGCTCTGGATTCTGATCGCCAACGGTTGGATGCAAAACCCCGTGGGCGCTGAGTTCAACCCCGAGACCATGCGGATGGAAATGACCTCGTTCTTCGAGGTTCTGTTCAATGAAGTCGCCCAGGCCAAATTCGTGCACACCGTATCGGCGGGTTACGTAACTGCGTCCGTTTTCGTTTTGGGCGTGTCTGCTCTTTACCTTATCCAAAACAAACACAAAGATCTCGCACGCCGTTCGATTGCTGTTTCCTCCGCGTTTGGACTGGCTGCGGCCCTGTCTGTTGTCGTCCTTGGTGATGAATCCGGCTACTCGGCCAGCCACACACAACGCATGAAGCTCGCTGCGATCGAAGCGATGTGGCACACGGAACCGGCCCCTGCATCGTTCACGTTGATCGGGTTTCCGGACCAAGAAGCGCGCGAAACCCACTACGCCGTGCACATTCCTTGGGCCATGGGTTTGATCGGCACACGCAGCCTGACCACTGAAATCCCCGGCATCAACGAGTTGGTTGAAGAATCCGAAGTCAGAATCCGCGACGGCCTTATCGCTTATGACGCGCTGATGACCATTCGCGAACAGCGTGACGCCACACCGCAAGCGGTACGCGACACGTTTGAGGCCCACTCCGAAAACCTCGGCTATTCATATCTGCTTAAACGCTATGTCGACGATCCGCGCGACGCGACAGAAGAGCAAATCCAGATGGCTGCTGACGATACGGTCCCTGGCGTTGCACCGCTGTTCTGGGCGTTCCGTATTATGGTTGGCCTTGGCTTTAGCTTTATCGCTGTGATGGCCTACTTCTTTTATCGGGCTTCTTTCCGGCAAATGCAGTTCCCGCGTTGGTCACTTTATGCAGCAGTTGCCATCATCCCGACCCCGTGGATCGCAGCGGAACTCGGGTGGTTTGTAGCGGAGTTCGGCAGGCAGCCTTGGACAGTGGATGGCGTTCTACCGACCGCGATGAGCGCGTCACACCTCAGCATTGCTGATCTGCTGATCACTTTGGCAGGCTTCCTTATCTTCTATTCGGTCCTCTTCGTGATCGAGATGAGCCTAATGGTGAAATATATCCGCAAAGGCCCATTCCAAGACGTGGACGAAACCAATGAATGGCAGGAACGTCACGAAGCACGCCTTCGTACAGCGATCGACATTCCGACCTCCAACACCAAACCTGCGGAGTAAAACCGATGATCCTTTTTGAATTGATCGAATACGATATCCTTCGTGTGATCTGGTGGGCGCTTTTAGGCGTGTTGCTGATCGGATTTGCTCTGACGGATGGATTTGACATGGGCGTTGGCGCCTTGCTTCCATTCGTCGCCAAAACTGACGTTGAACGCCGCATCGCGATCAACACTGTTGGGCCTGTTTGGGAAGGCAACCAAGTTTGGTTCGTCCTTGGCGGCGGTGCGATCTTTGCCGCATGGCCCCCGCTTTATGCCGTAAGCTTCTCCGGACTGTATCTGGCGATGTTTGTGGTGCTTGCCGCGCTCATCGTGCGCCCTGTGGCATTCAAATACCGCTCCAAACGCGAGGATCCTAAATGGCGCGCGCGTTGGGATTGGGCGCTGTTTGCCGGTGGTGCTGTGCCTGCGCTCCTCTTCGGGGTGGCCGTTGGGAACGTCCTTTTGGGCCTGCCGTTTTACCTGACCGAAGACCTGATGCCGATGTATCCCGGTAACGCCGCGATGAAATTCATTGGCCTCCTGCGCCCCTTCGCGCTGCTTGCTGGCTTGGTTTCGTTTTCCATGTTGCTGATGCACGGTGCGGCATGGCTTTCCTTAAAGTCCGAAGGCGCTGTCGCTGAACGTGCCCGTGCAATCGGCATCAAAGCCGGGTTCGTGGCGGCTGCGGGTTATGCGCTTGCAGGTCTGTGGCTTGCGGTTGGCATTGACGGTTTCGCCTTGGGTGAAGTGGCGGCAAATGGCCCGTCGAACCCGCTCTATTCGGACGTGACCCGTGATGGATCATGGCTGGCCGCCTATGCTATCCGTCCATGGATCGCGATTGCACCGATTGCGGGCTTTGTTGGCATCGCTTTTGCCGTGATGGGGCTGCGGGCTGGTCGCGAAGTCTCAACACTGTTGTGGTCGAAGCTCGGAATTTTCGGGATCATCTCATCCGTTGGGCTGACAATGTTCCCGTTCATCCTGCCGTCCACCATTGAT
The DNA here is from genome assembly GCF_021532625.1 of Octadecabacter algicola. Classification (GTDB taxonomy): domain Bacteria; phylum Pseudomonadota; class Alphaproteobacteria; order Rhodobacterales; family Rhodobacteraceae; genus Octadecabacter; species Octadecabacter algicola. Next base: position 53,338 of record NZ_JAKGAR010000001.1, on the reverse strand, counting down.
CCAAACAGCTCTCTGACTGTGTGGGATGCATCGTCCTCGCACCAGACACTGTTCATCATGCTGGTGGCCACGGCGATCTTCATGCCGTTGATCCTGATGTACACCGCATGGGTCTACAAAGTGCTTTGGGGCAAAGTCACCGAAGCTGACGTCACCGAAAACTCTCACAGCGTTTACTAAGGAGAAAAACAAAATGTGGTATTTTGCTTGGCTACTCGGGCTGCCCCTCGCCGCTATGTTCGCCGTCTTGAATGCGATCTGGCTAGAGATGCGCACCGACGCTTGCTTCTCGGATGAGGGCGACTGCCCCATGGGTGATCACACCCACTGAACGACCGGGGTTCGTCCCCTCCTCCTCGGTCCGGCGTGGGTTCCCTCTTTAAAGGAGGCCCGCGCCAATACCCGCCCAAATATTACTTATCCCGAAAGGATACTCGAAATGAAGAAACTCCTCCTCGCGGCGTGTTCCGCACTGTCACTTACAGGTCCGGCCCTTGCCCAAGATGCACCAGACGCGCTGGTCACAATCCTGACCGCAGCGGAACCTCAGACACAATTGATGGCAATGGTTCTCGCCATGCAGGCAGCCCAACAAGGCGCTGCGCCTCACATCATGTTGTGCGGCCCTGCTGGTGACATCGCCCTTCAGGACGCCCCCGAAAGCGCCACAGCACCGCAGCCACCGCGCGACATGAGCCCCAAAGGCCTGCTGACCCAAATCGCCGCCCTGCCCGGCGCCAAAGTCGAAGTTTGCGCCATCTACCTTCCCGGCAAAGGCCTGCAGGCAGACTCGTTGATGGACGGAGTCACAGTCGCTCAGCCCCCTGCGATGGCGGCCGCAATGATTGCACCAAACGCACGCATCGCAAGCTACTAAGCCAACCGCCTGCAGCCCTTTGGTCTGCGGGCGCGTCACCGGAGCTTATAATTGGCGGGATGTATCGCTCGTGACAGGCGCACCAGAAAACTTGCTGGATAACCCCCTAAGGCTTCCGGCGACATGTTGCGAATTCCAATAAAGCTTGCTCTCTTTGTAGGGCAAAGGCGTATGGTACTGCACAAACTTTCCGATTTTGTATCGCTCGATTATGGTCAGATCGACGTGCGCCTTTTCCAGATCGCACTTCTGAATATATCTAGCGACCGCCCTCGTCAGTAGACCGGGGCCGGCCTTGCTCCATGTACTGTCGTTGTCGCGCTGAAGAAGCGATCTCTTCGCAGACACTGCGGCCCAAACAATTGCTGGATGCTTTGCGGGCGCCATGACGATGTTGTTTCCGATTTTCCCAAAGGGTTCCAATGTGACGGTGAGCCCGTCGGACTGAGCAAAAAGACTGTCGACATGACAGATCAGCCGATCATCCGAGTCGGCGTAAATACCGCCCTCTAACATCAAAAAACAAAGGCGAAAGAAGTCACTTTGTTCTGTAGGTGAACGGGACAACAAGAATGCCTTTCCCCAACTTGGGCCAAGCCGATCATTTATGAAACGTAGGGCCATATCGCGACTAAAAAGGCGATAGTCACAATGCGGCGCATCTTTCCAAGTTTGCATGATCTCAGAAACATCTTCGGGAGGAGTTTCTGCATCCCAATACTGCACGATATTTCGTGGTATTTGTTGACTTTCACCTGTTTTGGATGCCGTGCGTTTCATCCAGTCAGATATCACCTGAACAGCAGGCGCAATTGTAGTGAAACTCGCCTGATCCAAACCGGCTTCGCTGGCCAATTTAGCGTCAGCAAAGAGCAAACCCTGCAAAGATGGGTTGAAATGTATGTAGTCTTTTTGAGACTGCGAAGACCGCATCTCTTGGATGGCTTGTTCGGCGGCATCTATCTCGTTCAACCCTATCAACACATCAATGTAGATTGCACGAGAGTCGAGCTTCAATTGTGGGTCCGTAATTGCCTCAAGAACCCTGCGTGCCTCTTTGAGATCGTTCATCTCGACAAAGCACAGCGCAATAACAAGTTGGCTTTGGGGTGCAGAGGATTGCAGGCGTTCTTTGGCCTTGGCGACACGATGCGGCTCGCCGGACGCGATCGAGGTCATCACATAGTCCCGAAAGACTGGAACGCTATCAAGGTGATGATCAAAAACCTTATGTAAATACCGTACCGCGACACGTTGTTTTCCTGCTTGTTTCAGCAGTCTGGAAATAAGCAAACATTCTGCAACTGTGCGTGGGGTACCACCGTCGCGCTCCCTTTGACTGAGCGCTCTAGACGCCCCAATGGTCAACGCATCGTATTCGAGTTCGAACTGAGGCCGGCTTTCTGGCGACTGTTTGGATAAAAGCACCTGCCCGATCTCTTTCCAGTTCGACAGCTGGTGCTGAAACGCTTTGGCCAGTATCTGTTTGCTTTCATGAAGGCCTAGGGTTTTGCGTGAAAACAGATCGCCTAGAAAACTGTCGGCTAATACATCCTTGCCGCTGAGGTCGGCGCGCTCGTATACATCCCACAAAAGGCCGCTGGGAATGTTTTCTTGGTGCGCAACAAGCCAATCTGAAATTTCGTCAAACAAATCCTCAGACAACCTCGGCGGTAAACCGGCGAGAATTGTCGCACCCAGTATTGCGCCAAGGTTTATATCAGCTTCATCGCTTTTCGACATCAACACAGGCAGATGGTTTGAAGCAAAGTCTGTCAACGTATCGAAGTCTTGCAACCTGCTTGCCAATCCAATTTTCGCGACAAGCGCACCACGGTGGTTTGGCTGTTCCGCCAGCATCTTGTTTATCAATTTCAGGCTGGCGACTTGATCCCCTGCGACGCGGTGTGACGTTGCTAGCGTGTGCATAATAGTGATGTCGCGTGGGTTGCGTTTCAACAACGCAACCAAAAGAGAAATGCCTTCTTCGTGGCGCCTAAGGCCCCGAAAAGATATGGCTTTTTTGATTTGAATGGTCAGGTCGTTTGGAAGTGCGGCTTCGGCTGCATTGGCATGGCATAGGGCGTCGTCGAATTTGTGCAACGCGATGGCGATCTCGATCTTGGCGAGAAGTGCGCCACGGTGACCTGCCTGTAACGCCAGTATTGTTTCAATCAATTCTAGACTGGTTTCATATTCGCCTGCTTCGCGGTGCGCTGCCACGAGCCCGAACATAATCGCGACATTGCGCGGGCGTCGATTCAACAACGTTTGTAAGTGCGCGATGCCCTCATCGTTGCGCCGCAACTGGCGCAACACGACCGCCTTTCGCAACTGCAGTGGGAGGTTGCCAGGATACTGCTCCAATGCAGAAACAACTTGTTGCAAGGCCCCATCGAAGTTGAGCACCTGTTGCGCTTCGCTCACTGCTTCTAACAGGTCCGCGGCGGTGGGTTTGTTGTTTCTCGTCGTATCAACCATTTAAGGGAACCACGATTGCGTTATCCCTTAAATGGCTGGCCAAAATCTCAACAAACCGCTTTATCACCCAACGTTAAGCGTTTGCATCATCTCAACAAACTCTGCTTCAACCGCATCATCATATGAAGGAATATCAAAACGCTCGCAGATGTGTTTTGGAAGCTGCCGCTTGGCCGAAATGCGTGTGTATTTCAGCTCCGGAATGATCCGCTCGCAGCCATACATATCGACATATTCTTGGTAATTGTCGAAACTTTGCCGCCCAACATAATCAATAAAGGTTTCTGTTGGCGCACCGTTAGCAAGGATGACCTCGTGGTGCTTGGTTTCGATATGGTAGTAAGTAACGCTTTTTGGCAGTTCGCCAGCAGGCACCCATTGAATAGTCGAACCATTCACAAGACACCCCGCGTTTATGACCAAGTCGTCTACGACCAACCCATGATCGGCCGTTACGGTTAAATCACTATGCGGCACTCCGTTCGCCAACGCCCCTTTGTGGATGCGGACAGGTTCAAGTTTAGCAGGCACCTGAGCGGAACCAGGTTGCGCTGTCTGTCTCCCAAGCCAAAGCACATCACATTCCTGACCAGACGCTGTCTGGATTTTCTGCCCGACCTCAAGAGTTTCGACCGGAACTTCGCCGTTCAAACTGCGAATTAGGGTGCCCTCGGCAAAACACAGCAATCCCGGTGTTGCGTCGTCAACTACAATATTGTCATCGCCCGCTGGATCGCGCTGGATCGATTGGCCGTCAGCGGTCAGTGCGACGTCGTCCGTGCCAATTAGATTGGTACCAGGAAAGCTTGGAGAATCTGCGGCCTCATCGCCACCGACGGCATTGCCGTAGTTAAATGCAACATAATCGCCTGACGTGGTGTCGACCATCGCAAGCCCGTCACCGGTATTCGAAAGCGACAATGACCCGCTTGCCACCACAATCGTTGCGCCCGGGTTCGCGGCCTGTGCTGATGCAAGGTCTGCGTTGTTATCTAAAATTAGCAAGACTTCCCCAGCGCCCAATGTGCCACCTGAGAAACTGTGCACCAGTTGGTCTTCCCAAAGCTCCACACCCGCAAGCGATATTGGCGAGCCCGATACATTGATGATCTCGATAAATTCATCCTTCAGCGCGTCGATATCGCCGCTGCCGTCAGTGTCAAATCCGGGAGTTCCGTTTGGGTCAGTTCCGACTTCGTTTATCGCCAGACCGCCATTGATCACATTTGTAGTTGTTGCCACGATACTCTCTCCACTGTGTCTCAAGGGTACGAAATTCAAAGTCAGCCAGACTGACACTCACTTCGTAACAGCAAAAATAGATCAAGTTAACTAATAACGCATGAAGTCATGTTTCATCGACGGCTGGCGATCTAAATGACGTCTCGATGGTCATTTTCTGTGCTAGTCGAACTTCAAACTATGAATGCGCTCAACAGCTTGCCGATGGTAATTTTCCCACCCGCTTTTCTAAAGCCTACCAGCATAGGATAGATCCCCAGACGTCCCTTATACAAACAACATGCCGTCATCGAAGTCGGCGAGATCGGTGCCCTCAAACACGACTTCAACGTTGCCCGATGCAAAGACCACGTCGGTGCCGTCCTGCGTGAATGCAGCTTGTGCTGTTGCTAGGTCGCCGAACTCGAAATCGGTGATGTCGATGCCATCCCAAGCTTCCAGATCAAGCACAACGTCGCTGCCTGCGTCCGTTTGGCGGAACACGAACAGGTCCGAGCCGAACCCGCCGGCCATCACATCATCACCCTCGCCGCCGATGATTTCATCGCTGGCCGCATTGTCCCGCATCCAGTCTTCCAATGCGTCTTCGGTGTTGTTGCGGAACTCGCTGGATTGGGCAAAGCCTTGCACAACTTCCGTGCGTGATGCCCCGTCTTCGAGGTCACCAACCCAGCGCGCCAAGCCACCTTCATCCGCGGCACGGCCAAGCACGTTCTGATACATCAGTTCGACAAAATCAGCGTTGCTCAGGTCTTCACCAAAGCGGTTCTTGAACTCTTGGGAAGCAACAAATCCGTTGGCCGCATCCAGGTAATCCGTCCCCGTTCCCAGGCGTTCAGACCAGTTGAACATGCCGTCCACATTGGGCGCGCGATCCAGCGTGGCCTGATACAGGCGGAACACATCGTCGGTCCAAACCTGCTGGGTATTGCTTTGCCCAAATTGCGCAGCATCCGTTGCGGTGTTGTTCTTGAACTCGTTACTATTGGAGAACCCAAGAACGACTTGCGCCCGCTCCATGCCGCCCTCGAGGTCGCCAACCCACCGGGCCAAACCGGTGTCATCGGCATCGCGACCCAGTACGTTTTGATAGAGCAGATTGACGAAGTCCGCATTGCCCAACGCACCATATGTGTTCTGGAATTCCGTTGAGTTCACAAACCCGTTCGCCGCCTGCAGCAGCGACAGTTCATCAGTGGCCACCCGCGTGGTCCAGTTCTGATGCCCATTCGCATCCGGCTCGCGACCAAGCGTGGCTTGGTACAAACGATACACAGACGCCGCCGTCTCCGCGAAATACGTAACCGGAAGATCGTCACCGAAAATGTAATCGTCTCCGTCGTCGCCGAACAGGATATCTGACTCTGCTTTACCGCGCAGTACGTCGATACCACCAGCGCCAACAAGAACGTTCTGCGCATCATCTCCGACCAAGTAGTTGTCGAGGCCGTCGCCGACAAACGCATTGTCATTAACCAAGTCTTCCAATCCTAGGAAAACGTCTTCTCCAAGGTCGTCAAGGAACTGGAAAGACTCGATATTGCGGAACTGTCCGATGACTTCGCCAGTGGACTCAACGAATATCTCATACCAGGCCCCTTCGGTTACCTCGATATCGAACACGGCGAGGAAAGCGTCAGCTGTGATGTCGTTTAGGGTTTCGATGCTTGATACTTCGACTCCGTTGACCAGTTCTGTGACTGTAACGTCGTAATACCCGTTGTCGAATTTCAGTCGATCTTCGCCGTCTTTGCCATCAATCTCGAAGTAGTCCACCAGCGATTTAAGATCGAAACGGTTTTCTTCGGCGTCACCTGTGACAATCAGTTGGCCGCCGCCATAGAAATTGAGATCAGCGTCTGAGAAATTCGCGAAATCAAATTCTTGGACCACGACGGCATTTTCTTCGGAGAAATCCCCCTCTGGGCTGACGTATTCATACTGGCCGTCGACATAATTGTAATATCCGTAGGCGGCATCTGGGTCGACCAATGCCTCGAACGTACCTTCTTCGAAGTTGAGAGTGTAAATGCCATAGATTCCAGATACGAAATCAAACTCGTTACTCTCAAAGTCACCGTCCAATGAGGTCCCACCGTCAATAAAGACTTCAGGAAGCTCGAAATTGTCGAATTCGCCACCATAGAATGCATATTCTGGATAGACTTCTAGCTCGTCTCTACCGGCGCCAAGATCAATATTAAATTGGTTAGCGTCGAAGGACAAAATGGCGTCGAGATCAATGTTACGGTCGTCTTCATCTGTCCCTACCACTTCTATGGTTTCAAAGAAGAGGTCATCCTCGGTTTCTGGGTTCCCTGTAATGCTGATCAGTTCGGTGCCGTCAGCGCCTGTGACCGACAATTCTGTCAGCCCAAATTCTGCGATATCGCCGAGGTCGAGAGGATCTTCACCCCTATTCGTGGCATCCGAAAGAATGTCGATGAAGTTTCCAAGGCTATCAAAATCGAATGCGCCAGCGGCTGCAAATTCCATCCCCGCGAGGTTGAGTGATACATTAGATGAACCGAGCGACAGTTGCGCAACTTGCGCACCGCCGTCGCTTATCGTCGCAGACGACAATGCAAAAGTTTCCAAGACACTGATTAGGGAATTGAATTCAGCTTGGGTAAAGTCTGCTGGATCGGTCAGCGTCAAATTTCCAACAGCAATAATCAGATCAAACATGCCCTGAAAGCTATTGGGGATTTGCCCAGTCAGGTCGATCCTTTGATCACCAGAAATGAGCGAAAACTCTGTTCCGGTCCCTTGGATTTCCAGAATATTGGTCCCGCCGCTGATGAAATCAATCGATGTAAAGCTACCGGATGCGATGCCGGCTTCCAGATCTGCGGCGAAGTCTTCTAGTGAGCTAATATTGCTAAGGTTAAGACCAGAAATTGAGAGCGCATTCTGTGCATCGCCCCAAACGACTTTTGAACTGGAAATTGTTGTCGGTGCTTCGTTAAGGGCGGCAGAAATAGTGTCACCGAAAACTTCAAGCGCGTCTGCATGATCGAAACTTAAGTTTTCGATCAGAGCCGCGTCATATAGGCTGTCAAAAACACTTGTTTCACCATCATCCTCAATAAAAGTAAGTACCGAAAAAACACCGTCCAACATAATTGTATCCCTTAAAAGCAAGTATTCTCAATTTTTTATCAAAGTTATACTATCAATGGTTCGAACTCGAGCAAGGCGGAAAGTTCTGAATAGATGGGTGAAATAACTATTCGCGTTTTTCTTGCAGGATTGTTTCTGTTTTCGGGTCTTTACCCAACCGTTGGCTCTGCGCAGCACCCTATTGAGCTTCGGTTGCAAGCAGGATCCGGACCTAGTTTGACACTGCCGGATGCCTTGGAGAGCGCCGCCAATAGCTTTTTCGGCCCAACCCCCGTGGGGGGCGGATTTAACCTAAGCGCAGATGACATATTTGGGGAAACCGATGGCGCGCGCCAAAGCAGCGGGGCATCTTATGCGCTGTCGTTGCAGGCGTCGCAATTGATATGGTCTAGGCCTGATATGGATATAATGTGGGACGCGATGCTATCGGTCGGACAAGCATATTATCGTTTGCCTGAAGGTGCGGGGCCTTTGATCGATCCGATTTCTGTCCGGTTTGATTATGTTACGCTGACCCCACGCCTGTATTCCCAAATCGAAAGGCCGGTTGGCGGATCCGGCGTGTGGGGGGTGCGAAGCGGCGGCGGAGTGGAAGTTTCCCGAACGCGAGTTGCGATCACATCGGCGCTTTTGGATGTGCGAGATACCAGCATTCATGCGACGGGGTTTGTCTTTACGGACGCATATTATGGATGGGACAGTTCCTATAACGGCCAAATTGCATTTGGAGTGCAAGTTACTCAGGATAAGACATTCGCTCTCAACTTGGGGGTCAGCGCGGCATATTGAACGCGTTGAGATGAAAACAAGTTTCTGCAGATAGGGCCGTTCCAGTTTTCCAGTATTTCTTGTAACAGACAATCCAAATCAACTTGGGGCCGCTAAAACCTTCGGACCCACATCAATTTTTTGGAAGGCACCCGAGAATGGCTCCTAAATTTGGCACAAGCGGCCTTCGTGGCCTTGTTACTGAACTGACATCGGAACTTGTCAGTGATTATACCAATGCGTTCCTTTTGGCGTGCGAGACAAATGGCACCGTCCGAGTGGGCTGGGATTTGCGCCCATCCTCACCGGAAATCGCCGACGCTGTTATCACGGCAATCTCGCAGGCTGGTCAAACCGCGATCGTAGACGGCCCTCTTCCGACGCCTGCACTGGCGCTCGCGTCTTTATCCGCGGGACAAGCTGCGATCATGATTACGGGCAGCCACATTCCTGCTGACCGGAACGGGCTGAAGTTCTACACGACGAAGGGCGAAATTTCGAAAGACGACGAAACCTCTATTCTTTCGCATCTGACAGCGCTCGATGGGCCTGCGGTTGAGGCGACGGTTAAGATCGATGGCGGGCAAGACGCGATTGCTGCGTATGTAGCGCGTTATACGTCGGCTTTCGGTACGGCAGCTCTGACAGGTTTGCGGGTCGGTGTTTACCAGCACAGCTCTGTGGCGCGGGACGTGATGGTTGATGTTGTGACTGCATTGGGTGGCACCGCAGTGCCGATCGCGCGGTCGGATGAATTTATCCCGGTCGATACCGAAGCCGTAGATCCAGAAACCAGCAGTTTGTTTGCTGGCTGGTGCGGTGATCATAACCTTGATGTTTTGATCTCAACGGATGGTGACGCTGATCGTCCGATGGTCGTGGATCGCAATAGCAATATCGTTCCAGGGGATGTCTTGGGCGCGATCACATCGAAAATGTTGGGCGCCGACATTCTGTGCACGCCTGTGTCATCCAACACGATGATCAAGCAAATGGACGAATTCGAAACCATCCATCTAACGCGTATCGGGTCACCGTTTGTGATTGCAGCGATGGAAGACTGCCTCGCGGCGGATCCATCGGCAAAGGTAGTTGGCTACGAGGCGAATGGCGGGTTCTTGCTTGGCTTCGAAGCAGTCACACCGTCAGGTCGATTGGCGCCTTTGATGACCCGCGACTGCCTTTTGCCGATTTTGGCGCCGTTGTCGCTTGCGCAGGCGTCTGGAACCACGCTTGATGCGCTGGTTGCTGACCTGCCCGCCCGTTTCACGGCTGCGGATCGATTGACGGGTATCGCTACGGATGCGTCCAAAGCGTTTTTGACAGAGCTGACGGAGAACCGCGCCGCGCGCGCGGCTTTCTTTGCGGGTGTCGGGGCTGAAACCGATGCTGACACAACAGACGGTTTGAGAGTAAGCTTTGAGGGTGGCAATGTTGTCCACCTGAGACCGTCAGGTAACGCCCCTGAATTCCGGTGTTACGTCGAAGCTGACTCAGCCCAACGCGCGCAAAAATTGCTTGGCGTGCATTTGGAAAAACTACGCACAACACTTTAGAAATTAGCACGCAGCCCGATCTTTGATCATCGGGCTGCGTGCTAATTTTGTCGTTTGTGATTACGACAGGTTATAGCCGACACGATCCATCATGCTGAGACTTGTGTTCAAGAAGGTGATCTTCTGACCAGATTTCTCGAAGACGACAGAACTCCCGCTCTGGCTCATGTTCGAAATCGCATCTTCTTTTGTGTCAAACCCAAAGCCGGACAACTGCAAACGGTCCCAAGGTTCGAAATCATAGATAATGTCTGATCCGCCCTCGCCGTTGCGGAATACGAAGACATCGCTGCCCGTACCGGCATTCATCAAATCATCGCCAGCGCCGCCTTCCAAAACGTCGTTCCACTCGACCTTGGCGTCTTGCATCCAGTCATCAAGTTCTGGATCTGTGTTGGCACGGAACTCCGTCGCTTGGGTGAAGCCTAGGACGACTTCGGCGCGCGATAGGCCGTCAGCAAGGTCCCCTGTCCATCGGGCCAAGCCGCGATCATCGGGGGCCCTATCCAGAACGTTTTGATAGAGCTGTGTTACGAATTCCGCGTCAGACAGCTCGCCGTAGTTTTTCTGGAATTCAGCGGAGTTTACAAAGGTGTTCGCGGCTTGCTGCAACGTTACACCGCCGCCAACACCTTCGACCATTTTGTACAGACCATTAAACCATCCTTGAAAGCCCGTGGAATCTGGTTGGCGACCAAGAGTGCCTTCATACAGTCGATAAACTTGGCCAGCCAATTCGACGGTGCTGGTTGAGAAGTCATCGACCGCACCGGATCCTACAACGAGAGTGTTGTCACCGGCGCCAGCCCGCAGAACCGAACTCTCGGTATCATCACCAATCAGGGTTTCACCTGCTGTGACAGCGCCAAATTTGGCGGCAGCCCGAATACCATAAGAGCTCGCCAAGTTAGAAAATTGTGGGGAGCCGGTGAACCCTTGCAAAACTTGCAATCTGCTCAATCCGTCGTCCAAATCTCCAGTCCATCGTGCAAAGCCACGTTCGTCGGGAACATCTTGGCCGAAGATTGCTTTGTATAGAACGGAAACAAATTCATCGTTCGTCGTGTTTTGGTTTACGAATTCTTGGCTGAAGATAAGCCCGCGCGCGACGTCAGATCCGCTGAGAACACCAGTATACAACCGGTCCGTCCAGTTGTTCTGACCGCGTGCATCCGCTTCTCGGCCAAGAATGTTGACGTAGAGCTGTTGAACAAAGTCTTCGATCTCGTTCAGGGACTGGCTGTTCTGATATTCGCCAATGCGGGTTTCAGTTGAGAATTGCGTATCTACGATGTTTTCCCAGCGATAGACGACGGCATGATCTTGGGCTGCGTTCGTGCCGCCTGTGATCAAGTCCAGATAGCCATCGTCATCAATGTCATGTGCGACAGGAGAACCGGCATAATTGTTAAATGCCCGTTCTGCTGACTCCGTATTGGTGATCTGATTGCCCTGTGAATCCAGAACAACAACCTGAGACCCAATGCTAACGAGGATTTCCAAGTTACCATCACCCGTCAGGTCAACGGCGACGGGCTGACGTGCGATTGGAATATCAACGACACCTTCTCCCGTTGCCGGATTGTATGGCATCACCTGAGTTGAAAACAATTCTTGGCCAGATGCCGACCATGCATGGACGTAACCGTCTAGGGTTGCTGCAATGATTTCTGATCCGCCGACGCCGTCCAGATCAGCAACGAGGGTGCCTGCCAAAACGCGCCCTTGGGTGGCCAGCTCGATAACTAAATTACCTTCGGCGTCCCAGACATTCACATGTTGGCCGCGGTCATCTTGGAAATAGTTGCCCGTGCCCTGGATGATTTCTAGGCTGCCGTCGTTGTTAAGATCGGCTGTCGTGGGGCTTGACCACAAGGATTGTTCGTCAAATTGGCCTCTGAACTCAGAATTGGTTGATGTTCCGACTTGGGTGTCCCAGCCGCTCACGGTTTGATGACCGTAGTTGTTTAGGACGTGCAAGATTCCGCCTTGCTCGGGAATGCCGGCGCGTGCGTTCGCAGTAATATCTGCAGGCGCAATAATCTCGAACAAACCGTCCAGATCAAGGTCTGCAACCGCCGGCGATGCACCTGCGGTGTCATGCAGATCGACGCGGTATTCTACAGATCCGTCAGACCCATTCAGAACATATAAGTAGTGATCCCAAGAGGCCACGATAACTTCGCGTTGACCGTCAGCATCGATGTCGAAAACACGCGGTGTGCCATAGGTCCCATCGGGGCGACCGTCTGGTCCACTTGCGGATTCAGGGTCATTTGGATCACTTAGAAGACCGAATGAATCTTCATTTATATGCGACCAAAGAATATTGCCGTCGCTGTCCAGCGCGTAGACGCCGCCCATGTCACCGGGCTGGCCTGCAGGCGCAAATTCGTTCCGATTGTCGGCGCCAACGCCAACAATGATATCAATGCTACCATCGCCATTCACATCCGAGAAAACCGGCGCAGTGGTCACTGAGGTACTGTTGTAGAACAGACCCGTAACTGGGTCGGCACCGGAAATTGCAGGGAATGTTTGGCTCCATTTGACGTCACCGTTGTCCTCAAGAACAATCAGACCACCGGGCAAAATCTCATTGCCGTCATCATCGAGGGATTTCACCGCGCCAACGAAAATCTCGTCCTTGCCATCGTTGTCGATGTCATAGACAGAAGCCGAGGCATTGCGGATAGGGCCAAATTCGAGTTCTTTTGACCAAGTGTTTACCGGAAGATCAACGTTCAGAGTGTAATCCAAAACGACCCCATTGGGCAGGTCTTGGCCCTCATAAGGTGCCCAGTAAACGTTTAAGAAATAGGTAGCGGTTTCTTTGGAATACTGCTCAAAGCTTTCGTCAGCGAATTCTTGGAACCCGTTCCGGATCGGAGTTCCGTCAGCATCATAAAGACGCATGTTCAGGTTCATCGCAGTGCCATCTGGCGTAAACACATCTGTGTTTGTCATGGAAAATTCCATGAGCCCCGGCCCGGATTCAAACTGATACCAGTCAGACCCTATCCCGTCGGTGACGACGGTTTCACCCGCACTTAGCAGTTCAGCTGTCGCGATAGACCCGTTTGTATCAACGCGATTTTCTTCTTCTGGCAAGTCTATGTCGAGAGAGTAGCTCAGCAGAATATTGTCAGGCGCGGGCGTATTTCCACCAAACTGCGATGTGTAAACTTTGATAAAGTAATCGCCTGCGGTCGGTGCCAGATAAGTCAGATCCTCGACCATGCTGGTCGAGAAATTCGACCGCAGTAGGTTACCGTCGCTGTCGTACAATTCCATGTTCAAGTTGCGCAGGTCGTCGCGGAAGTCGTCCGGATCATCAAGGTTTTCGGCAGCCGTCATGGTGACATTTATTGACCCAGACGGGCTGGTGACTTTCCACCAATCGATACCGGTCCCCAAGATCGGGCCAGAGGTCCCTTCGTCGAGGGTCGTTGCGGTTGCCAGCGTATCGTTTCCATCGTCTTCGATATATTCAGGAAGATCGATTGATAGAGTGTAATCCAATTCAGTGTCGGCGGCTGGGTTATCTCCGAGCGGCGCGGCGAACACGCGTAAGAAATAAGTGTCTTCTGTCGAGATCCGACGTTCGAGGATTTCTTCCCCGCTTGGTGACGGTGCGCGTTGGATGCGGACGCCATCGCTGTTGTGCAGCGCCATCTCGAGGTTGAGAGGTTCATCACCAGGCGTCATTGTGATGTTTAGGAAACCAGCTTGAGCGCGAATTTCGTACCAGTCATGACCCAGACCGGACACATCGTATGTTCCCTCAGCGATCAGCTGCGCAGTCTGGATGGTGTCGTTCCGCACCTCTTCTAGACTGTCGGGTGCATAATGTTCTGGAAAGAAAAAGTCGTCCATTCAGAGTTGTCCTTGAAAACTAGTTGCTCATTAGGTTTGCGGTTTCCTGCCCCGACGTAATGGCATTAAAGGGTAGGCAAAATGATGACCGAAATATGGTCAAACAGTTCGTTTTCGATTGTGGGTGCCGTTTGGGTTAAGTCGCACTGTACGCAGCCGACATAAAGCGTCCGCCCATCTGGGCCGGATTTCACCTTATGAACGAGGGGCTTAAGTGCGGCCGCCTTAACGCAAGGGAATAGGCGTTGTCAGGGCCGGTTGCTTTACAAGGAGCGGCCAATACCATACCAAAAACTATGTCTAAGATTGTGTATTTGCACGTAGGGCTGCCTAAGACGGCGTCTTCAACCTTCCAAAATAGCTTGCGGAAGGCGCCTACGGCTTTGGCAGACATGAACATTCGTTATCTTCAGGCCGGCACCGAGGAATTTCATGATTCCGGGCACCATGTCCTGGTGATGGGCCTTCTTGGTGAACGAGGTCGCTACATTTACCCTGGCCTAACCGAAGAGCGGGTCAAAAAAGCGTGGGATGATGCGTTCATCGAAATCGCTGAATGTACAGAAGACTACATTATTATCAGTTCCGAGCTGTTCTCGATGGACCTCCACGAGACCTTGGATTTGGAACGGTTACGGGACTCGTTTTCTGGCTATGAGATCCGGATCGTTCTGGTCTTGCGCGACCCCGTGGATTTTCTGAATTCAGTTTACGCGCAACGTGTGCGTGACGGATATATTGGAACGATCGAAGAGTACGCAGATCAAATCTGGCCTCTTTTGAACTGGAAGACCCTCGTAAACCATTGGCGTTCGGTATTTGGCCCAGCGAATGTCATTACGTTCCGATTTGAACATCTTCAACGCGACCAGCTTGCCGACGACTTTATTCGCAGGATGTTTGGTTGGGACTACGAAGAACCACGCCTTCCGAATGAATCCTCGAACGAAAGCGTCCCTCATTGCGCGATCGAGTTTTTCAGAGAAATTAACGGCTCTAACTTGAGCGAAGAACTGAAAGCAGAATTGCGAAATTCAGTTCATGGGCAGATAACCGCGGAACCAAGTGGATTACCCCGACCAAACTTTGTAACAGAGGAACTTAAGGCCAAGCTTCTCGCGTCTTGTGAGTGGCCCGAGCCTGTTTAGTTCACCTGCGTACGTCTCCAACACATTGATTAAAAACTGGAAAAATAAATGATCAAAGCCACTCTGGGTAGTCCCGATCTCAGCAAGCTCGAGACCTATTTCAAAACCAACATTTCAGGCGACCCAACAAAGGCGACGATTGCAGTGCCATTAACTTGGCCTGATATTAAGAATGCAGAATACGAGGTGATCAAACGTTTCTGTATTGCGGCAGAGAACATCGGTTCAAAGATCATTGTGACCGACAATAACGGTTATCCAGTTTGGGCCAGTGACGACAGCCCCGTTGATGACAGCAGGCCGCTTGGGCGGGACGACGTGGATTTTGTCCTGTCGTTGCATTTTGAAAGCCCGCGTCTCACGGACGTTTATTCTTACTATGCAATCTGGCAACCCGTGAGCTTCTATTTTGATTTCGGATACGAAGCGTCCGTTGAAAAACTGATGACCCACAACGACGCGTTGTCCTGTTCATCCGATATGGCCGATGCACATGTTCGCACCTTGATGGGGTCTGCGCGTCCACAGCCGCCAAAGCCGTTCCCATACTTGTTCCATAGCCCTGCCGAGCCTTACTTCGAGCCAAACATCACGGAAAATTCGCGACTGTTTTATATCGGGATCAATTGGGAACGTCTGGGGAGCACCAAAGGGCGCCACCATGAATTGTTGCGCCTATTGGACGAAGAAGACCTGATCGATATTTATGGCCCGCGTGTGTTTCTTGGGAAACGTCCGTGGGAAGGGTTCGACACGTATCGCGGTGAAATTCCATTTGATGGGACATCCGTTGTGCGCGCGTTGGCTGGGTCCGGTATCTGTCTCGCGATGTCATCGCACCCACACCAAGAAAGTGGCGTGATGTCCAACCGCTTGTTCGAAGGTTTGGCTGCAGGTGCGGCCATGATCGCGAACCCGCACTCGATCGTGGACAAGTATTTCTCGGATGTTGTCTATGAAATTGACGACACCCTCAGCGACGAAGAGATTTTCTTTCAGGTCAAAGGGATCATCGAAGATATTCGCCGGGATCCAGTCGCCGCGAACGAACGCGCGCGGGTCGGTCAGGAACGGATGCGTGAATTCTTCAGCCTCGAAAAATCGCTTCAGGCATTGATCAACCAACACGAAGGCCGCGCGAAAACCTTCGCGAAGGACAATCTGGCAACGGCAAAATCCGAAATCACGGTTGTTTTCCCGTATCGCGGTCACCGCGTGGTAGAAGCCGCCAACGTGATCAAAGATTTGGCCGAACAGGTCAAAGTCAAACTTCATTTGGTTTTTGTCTGTGATAAGGCCTTCGCCGAAGGGGCTGGCAAACAGCTCGTGGCAGGGCTTGGCAAGCAATTTGCCTCCGCTACGGTCATTACAGATGTGTTTGGAACGAGCTCGATCGAAGCAACAACGGGTCAAGCATTTGCTGCCGCCCTACCCCACATCAAGACAGACCAGTTTGCGTTGGTACGCACAGGTGAGCGGTTCTTTAGCGAACACTTTTCTGGCTTGGCGCGACGTTTGTCAGACAATCCGACAGCGCAGGTTGCCGCATCCGGCAAGCTTGAAGAAACGTTCGAGGGCACAGTTCGCGACCGTTTTGTGACTCGCAAAGTGGCAGGTCTTGGGTTCTCTACTAAAACTGAACAGCTTTTGACGGACGATAATTTTTCAGACACAGGCCGTTTTGTGTTCAAACGTTCAACGCTGGACACGTTGCGCCCTGAGTTTCTCGCGTTGCTGGACGGTTTGGAAGTTGTCGCCCTGTTGATTGGCGCATTGAAAAACGGTGGTTTGCAACAAAATGGCATCGCTAGTTATGTCGCAGTGACGGCAGACTTGGAAACGCACAGGCCGTCAAAGGCCAGCTTTGTTCGGCAACGTCAGTTCCTGCGGGACATGATGAAGTTTGATCCAGAGATGAATACGCTTCGTGACTGTCTGGAACCAATCGGCGCACAGGTTACGAAGTCTGGTGGCGAGGCATCGCTGTATTACCCTCGTATGTTCATCGACGATATCGTCGATCTGCGTAAAGGGAGCGAAGCCCTGAAGTACTTGGGGTCCGGTTTCTCTTATCCGGAGGAAACCGCAATTTGGGTGGACGGTCTCTCTGCGACATTGCGGTTCCGGCTAGGTGATGTCACCGAAAAGGACAAAGATAACCTGAAGCTTTCGATCGGCCTTGCGGGTCGTCCAGCTACGAATTCACAACGTCCGCAGCACTGTACGATTTCGGTCAATGGTGTGACTCTCGGGTATTACGCGTTGAACTCAAGCCCGACCCAAATTCTGGTTACGTTGCCATTGGGCGCACTTGATTCCGACACCATTCGTCTGCGCCTGACCGCCGATCACGCCGAACGGGTTCTTGATGAACATGGTGCGGTACTGGACCCACGCGAACTGAGTATGCTTGTTAGCTCGATTGGTATCATTCGTGCGCAAGACATCGAGATCCCAGAACTGTCCGAGGACATGGACTACGACATGCGTCGGGGTGGATCTGGTTTGCCATTGTTGGTGTCCGGCGGTTATGTCGAACCTGATCTGGTCTGGCTGACGGATG
This sequence comes from Octadecabacter algicola, assembly GCF_021532625.1. Taxonomy (GTDB): domain Bacteria; phylum Pseudomonadota; class Alphaproteobacteria; order Rhodobacterales; family Rhodobacteraceae; genus Octadecabacter; species Octadecabacter algicola. The sequence continues at coordinate 35,704 of NZ_JAKGAR010000001.1, read as the reverse complement.
GCCCTGCTAAGTTCAGCTTCGCGGTTCCTGAACTGAAAAGCTCGACCAAACTGTCCCTCTACATGAGCGCTGTCGACTCTGAGGAACAGGGCGATGACATTACTATGACGTGCTCAATTAATGACACGACCACGTCTGAGTTCGTTTTGACCGATAAGGTCGAACGGTACGATATCTTGCTCGATTCAGAAATGGCTGGGTCTGCAGGCGTCTGCCATCTGGAACTTCATCCAAGTCATGCGAAACGCGCACGTGGTAAGAACCGTGTTGTCAGCGCCGGTCTTGAGAAGATGCGTTTGTCCCAAGCGTCATACGTTGAGGTCGATACAGTCTATAAGACCGTCACCAACGAGGACGGCTTGCAGTTCTTGTCAGACGGGTTTTCATCGGCTGAAGATAATTTCACATGGATCGACGGTGATCGGGCTGTGATCGACATTCAGTTCAAGGCAGCGGACGAAGAACTCGAACTTGTCTTGGCGATGTCTGGCCGCGATCTCTCTTCGGGCGATGCGCACCAAGTGGTCGTTACGGTCAATGGTGAAAAACTGGAAACTCACGAACTGACAACGAGCATCGAGGAGTTGGTAACGCGTCTTCCTGCGTCTGTATTCTCGGATGAATCCGAGGACATATCCGTTGAGATCAGTTTGAAAGAGATGCCTGAAATGGTGTTTGGTGCGGATAAAACGGATATCCTCGACAGTCGCCGATTGGGTGCAAATATTTCCAGTTTTGCAATTCGGACAGCATCGTCAGACGACGAGTCCTCATAACCAAAGAAGCAGGTTAGCCCCTTTCCGAATGGTTGGGGGCTAATCGTCTGTTTGTGGCCAGTCGCAATGACGTTCCAGAACTTTTCGGGCGTCACCGCTCAGGAATTTGGCCTTTTGAAACGCGGCCGGATCAACAGCTCCGGCGTGCTTCTCGAAAAAGGCTCGAACCATATGGCGGAACGCAATCTGGTCGGGTTGCCCAATGTCGCTGGCGTTTACTTCGCGGATGATTTGTACTGCGTTTAATGGCAGCGCAACATTAGATGATGTGGGTTCAAATATCGGCGTGTCGATCTTTAGGTCTACAGATTTGCGTAGAAAATTGTCGACGACATGTCCGTCCTTCTGAAGTGTCTTGAAATCAAGAGCACGGACATTTTCCCGTCCAAAAACGCGGGCCCAATTTCTTGTGAGCTCCCGCCAATTCAGCAAATCCCAATGTTGGGCGACAAACGAACCGATTGAACTGCCTGCGCCATCTTTGACACGCTGAGCATATGCACTGTCCGTAAAAGATCCGATGTCGCGCAAGACCAAAACAACCCGCACGTCGAACCCGTCTAAACGCCGCTGCAACCGTCGGAGATCGCGGACGTCAGTCAAAGCCCACGAAAACAACTCCGAGCTTAGAACCTGAATTGGTGCATCATGGCGGCGCATTTCGCGCATAGCATTTGGCCATGCCTGATCCAGTTCATCCTGCGTGGTATCATGACGAATGTGGCGCCCTCGGTCGCCCAAAAGAGCCTGCACAAGAATATGATGACCCTTGTCACCAAATACGTCCGTCCCAGATTGCACATAGTGCACACCAGCGTTTTGTAGCGCCTCAGGCTCAGTCGCCAACTCATCTTGAATGAGGGTTGTCGCTGTCTTTGGCAGACCAATGTGCAGTAGGATTTGCTTCATTTTGGGCTACTAGTCATTGTCGGATCGATTGAAAACGCGTGGCCATTTGCAGTAGTGGCGCAACATCGTCTTGGTGTCCTCATCGAGGAATTTTGCCTTGCGAAAATCACCAGAACTACCGTGTTCAATAAAAAAGTCACGAATTTGAATGCGGAAACGAGTGGCAATTGGCCGTGGTATATCGCTGGCGTTAATTTCTTTCAGCATTTGCGCCGCATAATAAGGGAGGGCCTCATTCGCTTTATCAGTGTCAAACAATGGTCCATCAAAACTGACATCAAAGGCATCACGAACAAAGTTATCGACCAAGTTGCCCTTCTTGAGTTCGCCAAAATCAAGCGCACGGACATTGTCTTCGCCGAACACATTTGCCCAACGGTTGTACATCTGGAGCCAATGCAAATTTGCCCAGTTGTCTGCTATAAACTCGCCGGGGGTCCCGCCGAAGCCACCCTTGATGCGTTGCGCATAAACGCTGTCGACGAAATCGGCGATGTCTCGCAATACCAGAACAACTCGGACCTCGTAGTCTCCCAGAAGCTCTTTTAGTTTTTGTATGTCTGCAGGAGTGATCACGGCGAATGAGAACAGCTCAGAACTGATCATGATTTGATCGGCAGAACTCGCATTCATTTCCTCAAAGGATTGTGGCCAGATAGCTTCAATTTCTTCCATCGAGGTTTTGACGCGAATGCGCTTGCCGCGCTCACCCAGCAGCCCTTGAACTTGTAGGTGATGGCCACGGTCACCGAAATCTCGCGATCCCGCCTGAAGATAGGCGATGCCCAAGTCCGCTAGCTTATCAGGATGATCACAAAGCGCGTTTTGTATCGTTGTCGTTGCCGTCTTTGGCAGCCCGATGTGCAGGACGATCTTCTTCATTATCTATTACCAAATATAGAACACCTCCGAACGTGTCTGTGACAACATTCAGAGGTGTAAGAATTCTAACCTAAAAGGTGTCTTATTCAGCGCTGACCAGTTTCAGACCCTGCTTGTCCAGACTGCGCAACAAAGCGCGGGCTTGCTTGCGGAATTCTGGGCGGGCTGCTTCCCAAGCGTCCTTATCGAATGCGCCTTGGGATTGGCGGCCGTAAAGTGTTCGGGCAAGTTTGCTGAGGACGAGGCTGTCAAATTCGACGGTTTTGTCGTTTGGCATAATAGGGTAGCTCCTGTGTAGTCGAAAGAATTCAAATGGCACCATTAGCCATCTTTCTAGACAAAATTAACTATAGGAAACCCTACCTTCTAAGTCCAGATCAAACCCCCTATACGAGACCCTGTAAGGCGCCTCTGGGGTGACGTAAAGTAAGGCGATTCCGCTACTTAGTGGGCCCATTTGGATTGACTCCCACGTGCCTCATAGTGAAAAGGGCCTAGCAGAAGATCAAGGTGCGAACAGAAATCAAACATGCGGTTTTGTGCGGATAAGACGACCGGCCCAATGCCTTGTTGGCACGATAGAATAGTTAGAAATAAAAGACCCTGTTTCCTCCACACTTGAGAATAGACGCTTTAGTGAATGGAAACGGATTACGGAGTAAGAAGATGATATTAGTCACTGGCACCACTGGGCTTTTGGGCGCGTCAATTGTCCGGCAACTGGATGCCGCCAATAGGCCTTACGTATCCGCGGCGCATTCAGAAGTTGACCTGACTGATTACGAGCAGACCCTTGAGTTCTTCGAAAAGCATAAGCCAGAGGCGGTCATTCATACGGCTGCCCGTGTCCATGGTTTGATGGGCAATAAGCGCTTTCCTGCTGAAGTTTTTGACGACAACATCTCTATCAACCTGAGCGTTATCAAAGCCGCCCACGCCGTCGGCGCGAAACGGTTCGTCGCGGCGTCAACTGTTGCGGCCTACCCAGGCCACCTCGTGGAAGATATCCGAGAAGAGCAGTACCTCAATGGCCCGCCTCACGCAGGCGAAGCGGCATATGCGGCGTCCAAACGCGCGATGCTTGGCCAACTCGAAGCCTACCAAAGCCAATACGGCATGAGCTATGCTTACGCTATTCTGACGAACCTTTACGGTCCAGGCGACCGTTTCGACGTTGAGAACGGCCACGTTATTCCATCGTTGGTGTGCAAGTTCCTCGCCGCCAAAAATGAAGGCAGCGCAGTACCTGTTTGGGGCCGCGGCCGAGCCCGTCGTGATTTCCTTTATGTAGAAGATGCAGCAGCCGCTCTTGTACACATGGTTGATAATGGTGAAGGCCGTATCAACGTTGCCACTGGCAATACCTTGCCGATCGCGCGGGTCGTTGAAATCCTATCCGAGGTTTCAGGTGTTACTGGAATCAATTGGGAGCACGACAAACCCGAGGGCCAGCTGGATCGAAGTTATGACGTCTCGCGTCTGCGCGACATCGGCTTTACTCATAGCTGGTCTCTTCGGGATGGCTTGAAGGCAACCTATGATTGGTATCAAGAAAACCACGCCAAAGCCCGCCATTGAATTGCCGCCGGGTTTGTGAAATCTCCCTTAGGAAATATCAACGAACCTGACTTGGCGAACAACTAAAATACAAATCTGGAATATGAGATCATGAAAAGAGCATTCATCACAGGGATTACCGGCCAAGACGGCGCGTATCTGTCGAAATTCCTACTTGAAAAAGGGTACGAGGTGCACGGTGGTGTTCGCCGCCCTGCCAGCCCTGAAACCAGCTGTCTCGAAAAGCTTGGTGTGTTGGATGATGTTCACTTGCACCAATTCGATCTGGGCGACAGTTCAAATCTGTTCAAGACGTTTGGCGACAACAATTTCGATGAAGTGTACAACCTCGCTGCTCAAAGCTTTGTTGGCGCATCTTGGGATCAACCTACATATTCCGCAGACGTAAACGGTATCGGTGTTCTGCGCATCCTTGATGCTCTGCGTACGGTTTTGCCAGAAGCGCGTTTTTACCAAGCGTCCACATCAGAAATGTATGGTCGCGTCCAAAGCGTGCCGCAGAACGAAGAAACAGCTTTCTATCCTCGTTCGCCTTATGGTGTCGCCAAAGTTTACGCGCATTACATCACGGTCAACTACCGTGAGAGCTTTGACATGCATGCGTCCAGCGGCATTTTGTTCAACCACGAAAGCCCACTTCGCGGCAAAGAATTCGTGACCCGTAAGATCACCAGTGAACTTGCCCGGATTGCCAAAGGTGGCAGCGAGCCGCTTTTGCTTGGTAACCTTGATGCAGAACGCGACTTTGGTTTTGCAGGGGATTACGTCGAAGGCATGTGGCAAATGCTGCAGCAGGAAACCGCCGACGATTATGTTCTCGCAACAGGTGTCAGCACGACGATCCGCGATTTCGTAACCTACGCAGGGTCTGCCTTGGGCTTGGATCTTGAATGGAGCGGGACCGGCGTTACCGAAAAAGCGGTCGACCGTAAGTCAGGCAATGCAATCGTAAAAGTCAGCGAAGAGTTCTTCCGCCCAGCCGAAGTTGACGCTTTGGTGGGTGACCCATCCAAAGCAAAAGCTACATTCGGATGGAAGCACACCGTTGACGTTAAAACGCTTGCTGAAATGATGGCAAAAGCCGACTTCGACGCCTTGTCTTAATAAACCTTTCCGCCCCATGCTGCGATCGCGCGGTATGGGGCGACTACTCTCGATCCTCGGGGCACCTGTTGTCCTGGCGCTAAGTCGTTTCAAGATCAGATCAACTCCGGAAAATATGTAGCTGAATTGGCTGCCATTCGCTCAATCCGGCGCCTAGGGCTTTCAACCTCTGGGACGTTTAGACAGCGCCTCTACCAGACCTCAAAACCAAAGAAATATCTTTGATCTAGCGCCCAATTCGCGGTGTTAGGATGGCCATTGTGTTACCTACCCGACCGTAATAAGAGTCGCTCGAACTTTTGTGTAATTGAGCGAGATCAAGATGAAAACTGCCTTCATTACCGGCATCACAGGGCAAGACGGTGCATATTTGGCCAAATTCCTTTTGGAAAAAGGGTACAAGGTACACGGGGGCGTTCGTCGAATTTCACAACCGGAAACGACACGTTTGGATCTACTCGGTGTCACAAATCAAGTGGAACTGCATGAGTTCGATTTGGCCGAGCAGAACAACATTTTCCGTGTGATCCGCGATCTCGAAATTGATGAGTTCTACAACTTGGCCGCGCAAAGCTTTGTTGGCGCATCTTGGGAACTCCCGATCTATACCGCTGACGTCGATGCGATGGCCGTAGTCAAAATTCTCGACACGATCCGCTCCCTCAGCCCTCAGACACGCTTCTACCAAGCCTCGACATCTGAAATGTTTGGTCTTGTGCAAGAGGTTCCACAGTCTGAAACCACACGCCTTTACCCACGCTCGCCCTACGGTGTTGCAAAGGTGTACGGCCACTACATCACTATGAATTACCGTGAAAGTTTCGACATGCATGCCTCCTCCGGCATCTTGTTCAATCACGAGAGCCCGCTACGCGGCAAAGAATTCGTAACTCGCAAAATCACACTAGGTCTCGCGGCTTTGGCACGGGGCGGCGACGCTGCGATCGAGCTGGGCAACATGGACGCCAAACGCGACTGGGGTTTTGCTGGCGACTACGTCGAAGGTATGTGGCACATGCTGCAACAAGACGTTCCAGACGACTACGTTTTGGCAACGGGTGTTACGACCACCATCCGTGACTTCTTCACGGCCGCAGGTACTGCACTTGGCATGGACATCGAATGGTCCGGAGAAGGCGAAGACGAAACCGCGACAGACAAGAAGTCCGGCAAGCAGGTCATGAAGGTCAACCCTAAGTTCTACCGCCCTGCCGAAGTTGATCTTCTTATTGGTGACCCTACGAAAGCCCTGACAAAGCTGGGCTGGAAGCCTAAAGTCACGGTGAATGAACTCGCAGAAATGATGGCAAAGTCCGACTACGACGCCCTCGGATAAAGTTCCTCATTTAGAAACGGCGTTTTAACATGTCTTTTGCTTCGTCTTTCCGAGGGTTGCTTGGCAATGCCTTCTATTCATCAAAGCGCGCAGCGAATGCGGCGTCCCGTCTTGCAAAGATGGGCCCGTACAAGGGCTACGTTGATGAAGTTAACGCCGATGGAATGGTGCGCGGTTGGGTGTTCAACAAACGCACCAAACAAGGTCGCGTGCAGGTGGCGCTTTATGCGGGCGACACCCTTGTCGAAGTTGGCTTTGCAAATGGCTTGCGTGAAGACGTCCGTGGCGTAACCGGTGGTGAGGTTGAATGCGGTTTTAGCTTCAAGCTCAACGACGCAACATATGACCTTTTGAAAGCGGCAAAGGGCAGGCTTTCGGTCCGCACCCATGGGGATAAATCCTACGAAATTGGGTCTCTGACCATTGCCGTAGACGCCTCAAACCCGGCTGTTGACCTTTCTGACGCAGAACGTTGCAGCCGCGCTCTGAGCGGCCAGATATCGCAGTTTATAAAGCTTGCAGACGAAACGCCTGAACAAGACGGCCCTCTCCCTAAGATCGTCAAACCGCCGTTCAAGAACCACGGTTTGATGTTCAAAACCGACCCGATCATCCCTGAAATCCCGACAAGTGGTCATCCGGCTTACTTGGATTATGTCCGGTACAGATACCGGATGGATGAAACCTACAAGGTGGAACCTGGGCTTGAGAGCCAAGACCGGTTTTTGTTCTGGTACCTGACCGCGTATCGCGGTGGTGAAAAACGCCGTGTGCCGCTCAGTGCCGAACTCATCGATTACTTGAACGAGCCGATCGTTATGGCCGGTCAAACGTTTTCCGTAAGCCGGGTCATCTGGTGGCGCATCACAGGTCGTCCAGACCTGATGGGCACATTGAACCTCAATGATCGTGACAGCTTTCTGAACACCCTGTTCTGGTGGGCCCATCAGGACTGCCCGCATTTGAATTTCGAAGATTGCTTGATACCGGACCGATACGCTGACTTCCTACGAGGCGTGCACCCATCCCGTCGGCTTGATTCCTACCCTCTGAGCTATTTCTCAGAACGGTATTTCCAAAATACGCCGAGCCTGCATTTCTTACGGCCGGGCACAGCAAGCGGCCGAAAATCCCTCGTTCTAGCGATGATGCTGGCAGCGGTCGAACGGCCGGATCTGCTCCGCTATATCCCGAAGTCTTCGATCAATTCACTGCTTGCTGAAGACAACGACGGCCAGTCAGAATTCGAACGCTTCTTGAATGGCCTGCAGAACGACGACGGTGAATTCACTTCGATGTCTCGTAATCGCTATGCCGCAATCTTGCGCAAACGCGGCTTTGACCTCGACAGCTTTATGTTCATGACCCGAGATCAGGACGGCAACCGCTTCGAAGCGGCTGCCCTTCCATTGCCGGATGATGACCGTGAAACCGTTGATGTTCAGCTGATTGGCCCGCTTGCAAAAGCATCCGGCCTTGGTCAGGCGACACGTCTATCTGCCGCCGTTTTGCGCGAGACAGGTGTCTCTATCAGAGGCGTCGATTTCGACCTCGACAACCCTGCCCCCGTTGGCTTCAGCTCCGATACACTCATCGAGGAATATGGCCCAGCCAAGGTGAACATCATTCACCTGAACGCTGAGAGCACGCCTCTCGCTTATGCCTATCAGCCAGATGTATTCTCGAACTCCTACAATATCGGCTACTTCTTCTGGGAACTCGATAAGCCCGCGTATTGCCACTATCTCGGCATGGAGCTGTTGGACGAAATTTGGGTTTCAACCGAATATGGCGTCGACATCTATAAGGATGACGCGAAAGGGAAACCGGTCGTCAACGTCGGGATGTGTTTTGAAGACAACACAGACATCACGCGCGAAGACAGCCGTGATTTCGTGAACCGCTTGTTCCAGTTCGATGAAGAACACTATGTTTGCTTGGTTGCGTTTGACAGCTTCTCGTTTGTTCAGCGCAAGAACCCAGTCAGCGTTCTGAAGTCATTCCAAAAGGCGTTTGAGGGCGTAAAGAACGCCCGCCTTGTCGTGAAAACCCAAAACCGTGATTCTGTTTTTGACCCTGTTCAGGTTCAGCTTTGGGATCAGGTTGATGCAATCATGTCATCGGACCCACGTATTGTGGTCCTTAACCAGACACTCAGCTACCACGACTTACTGCGTCTCAAATGTGGGTCAGATTGCTACATCTCACTGCACAAATCCGAAGGCTGGGGCTTCGGCATGATCGAAGCCATGAACCTGAAGGTTCCAGTCGTTTGCACTGCGTATTCCGGAAATATGGATTTCTGCTCGGATGAAACGGTTTGGTTGGTCGATTACGAAATATCGCAACTTCGCCATGGCGATTATATTTTTGTGCGCCCCAAATCCGAATGGGCAGAACCATTCATCGAGCACGCCGCGTCGCAGCTCCGTGCAGCCTACGATGATCCAAAGAAACGTATTGGAAAAGCCGAAGCAGCGTACGATTACATTAGTAAAAACTTCTCAAGCAAGGCGATCGGCAAGCGGTACGGTGGCCGTTTGAAAGAAATCCTAGAAGATCTATAAGTCTCGTTAGCACGATCTGGAACGTCCCGACCTGAAAGATGTTTTCTTATGACACATGTGACCGCAGTTTTTTGGCCACTTACAGACATCAGATCGGGGTCTATCCCCGATGAAGCTAAGGTGTTTTTGGCGGAATTGGCGAATGCGACAGAGACTAAAATCAAAGTCGCAACAGCCGAACAGCTGAGCGGTGAAGACCCCATTGAAGGTCAAAAAGTTGTGGTCCATTTGGCATTTTTGCCTGGTGCCATTCTCGCTTTCGAAAAGGCTGTGCGTGACGGCCTTGAAGACACCGTTGATAACTTTGCCCGCTTTGTCAGTGAATACTTCTCGAATTTCCTCGACTTCCGGAAACGTTGGATTGGCGGTTCAGACGTCAAATCCACACCAAAGCTGAACCTGAATGCAATGCGGCTGACACCGGCCAAAACGCTGAATCCTGTACTCAACGCCCTTGCACCAGAAAAGCACGGGACCACTCCTCTGCTCACCACTGACGCGGAACGCTTTTGTGCTCCTTTGCTACCTCTTTTGGACCGTCTCGTTCCCGACACGTTCCGCCATAACAATGAAGATGTAATTACGGGGCTTCGTACCCTCAAACTTCCTCGCCACGTCGTGCAGCAGACCTACCAAAACATCATGGGTCGTGACGCGACGAATGCACAGATCATCCTCTTACAAGGCCTGCCCACGATTGACCGACTGCGCGCATCTCTTGACGCGTCCAAGAAAGACCCAAAACAAGTAGGTCTTTCCGATCGTGACATCCAGACAAGCTATAATATTTTCCTCGGTCGCGCGCCCTCCCCTCAAGAGATGGAGAGAGTGAAGAACACGCACCCTGACATCACAAGCCTTCGTCAGGTTTTCCTAAAGTCGTCCGAATTTTCGGCGCAGTACAAGAATATCGCCGGCGCTCAATCTGCCGCGAACGTCCAGCAGTCTACGCCTGCGACGCCGTTCAAGAACATCACCAAGTTCCAGCCCGCAAAAGAGGATCGCGTTGTATTCCTGCACATTCCCAAATGCGGCGGCACAACTTTACACAACATGCTGTCGTACTGGTTTGGACAGTCGAATGTTCATTCCGAACGGTTGAATGGTCTGTACGGTCACACTGGTGCAAGCCTCGCGTCAGCAATGGTCTTTTCTGGTCATTACGATCACTACGCCACGACGCTCATTCCTGGTCCCAAGAAGATGATCACGTTCCTGCGCGACCCGCTGGATCGACTTGTATCACTGTACAACTTCCACCGCGCGCACTCGCCAAGCATTATCGAGCGTCACAACCTCGTTCTGCCCCGTTGGGCGAACGAGCACGACGTCGACAGCTATTTTGAACACCCGGTCATTCGCAACAGCCCCGCAATCAACAACACCATGGTGCGCTATTTCTCTGACGTTCCTCAGATCGGGCGGTACCACGAAACCGGCGCCGCAAAAGAAATCTCGCTCGACGAGATGTTGGAACAAGCCCTGCGCAATCTGGAAAAATTCGCTTTTGTTGGTTTCATGGACCAATACGAAGCTGACATGAAACGCCTTGCCGCGACATTGGGTTGCGAACCGCCCTCAAAGGTCAAGAAACATCAGGTTCTCGACGACCTGATGGACAGCAGCCCCGATATGCGGAAAATCGCCAAACAAAAACCAACAGCTCAATCGCGTGACGACATGGAAGAGCTCGTTGCATATGATCGTATCTTGTATGCCCATGCACGAGAGCTTCTCAAATGATGAACCGTCGCCACATATTCAGCTGGACGACCTCGCAGCATGAAACATCAGTTGTAGGTTCCAAATGCCCTTAAATCCGAACCAAGTTGCTCTGGCCTACCAACTGATTTTGGACCGTCGCGGGTCCGAAAAAGAAGTCGCCAATCAAGCTAAAAACCACGAAACGCTTTCTTCAGTGAGACGTGCGTTCATGGGGTCTGATGAATTTCGACGTCGGTATGCAGTAATGCTTGCCGAACAAGACGCACAAATCAAACCGGCGCTTATCCACCTTCACCTTCCTAAAACGGCGGGAACCTCTCTGGCCAAGGCGCTGTCTGCGGAACCATCCCTGCAGCCGAACAGGATTGTGCACGATGGCACCTTGGATGAACTAAAGGCTCTGCCACGCCCTGTCAGACGGAACCTCCGGTATATTCGTGGGCACCTTAGTATGGGCGCAGGTGAGGCATATGGCCTGCCCTATCGCTATCTATGTGCGCTGCGTCGCCCGGGCCCGCGGATCTTTAGCTTTTATCAGTTCATCAAACGCACCCGCACACATCCTTCGTATGAGATACTCAACGAACAGGACATGAGCTTTGGCGATTACCTTGATTACAGCACCCGAACGCCGAACCACCGTCTGGAAATAGACAATGGTCAAATGCGCCGTTTGTCCGGCCACTTCAATGCGGCCAGCTTTGGCACCGAAGCCAGCCTCTTACGTTTGGCGCTGCACAACATCACGGCCCCCAATATGATCATGGGCGTCGTAGAGAAGATCGAACTTCTCTTGGAGACGCTCGTCGAGGAAGGGTTCCTCGCGTCCCCGAATATCGGTCGTGCGAATACATCGCCGAACTCAGACAAATACGACTCCGCGATCTCTTCGCTGAGCACACAACAACGAGAAATATTTGAACGCTATATCGTCTGGGACAACATCCTTTACGATACATGTGAAGCGCTCATTGCACCGCAGACAATTTGAAAGGCCTAACTCAATGATTACACCGATTTTACTGTGCGGCGGTTCCGGAACTCGGCTCTGGCCACTTTCCCGCAAGAGCTTTCCAAAACAATTCGCTGATATGATTGGTGATGAAAGCCTGTTCCAAGCTTCGGCCAAACGTTTTGCCGGACCTGAGTTCACGGACCCTATCATCATCACAGGAAACGACTTTCGGTTTATTGTAACCGAACAGCTCGACGAAGTCGGAATGAACGCAACCGACATCATGATTGAACCTGAGGGTCGTAATACAGCCCCCGCCGCGATCGCCGCTGCGTTGCAAATGGCCAAGACCGACCCAAACGCCATGATGCTTCTCGTGCCGTCCGATCATGCTGTCGCAGACCCGCAGGCTTTCCGTACGGCCGTCGAAAAAGGCAGCGTCGCAGCGGCAGAGGGCCAGATCGTGACCTTCGGTATCGCGCCAACACGCGCTGAGACCGGCTATGGCTGGCTTGAAGCTGGTGATGAAACGCACCCAAAGGTCCACCAACTGACACGTTTCATCGAAAAGCCCAACGAAGAGCGGGCTAAAGAGCTGTTTGAAAACAAGATCAACCTTTGGAATGCCGGTGTGTTCCTTGCAAAAGCAGACACACTGATCGAGGCGTTCCGCGAACATGCGCCCGAAATTTTAGCGTCCGTCGAGGCCGCGCTCAATGCGGGTACAAACGACCTAAGCTTCATTCGCATCGATCCTGATCTTTGGGCTAGCGTCCCCGAAGATTCCGTTGATTACGCAGTCATGGAAAAAGCCGACAACATGAGCGTCGTCCGTTTCGATGGCCAGTGGTCCGATCTAGGAAGCTGGGAATCCGTCTGGCAGGAATCGCCAAAGGATGAAAACGGCAACGCGTTTTCCGAAAACACGACAGCATTTGATTGCGAAAACACGTTGCTGCGCTCGGAAACTGACGAAATTGAACTGGTCGCAATCGGCATGAAAGACACCGTCGCGGTTGCCATGCGCGATGCGGTGATGGTTGCAAACCTGTCCGACAGTCAGCACGTCAAAAAGGCTGTAAAAGTCCTGAAAGACCGCGGAGCGAAGCAGGCTCAGCACTTCCCTGTGGATCACCGCCCATGGGGTTGGTTCGAAACACTGGTACTTGCTGATCGCTTTCAGGTTAAACGCATTCACGTCCACCCTGGTGCGTCACTCAGCCTTCAAAGCCACCACCACCGCTCCGAGCACTGGATCGTGGTCGCAGGAACCGCAAAGGTCACGGTTGATGACACCGTTACCCTGCTGACTGAAAACCAATCTGTCTACATTCCACTTGGTGCCGTTCACCGCATGGAAAACCCCGGTAAGGTCCCAATGGTCCTGATCGAGGTGCAAACTGGTGCGTATTTGGGTGAAGACGACATCATCCGCTACGAAGACATCTATTCCCGCGGCCAAGGCGCTAAGGGCTAAATCGGTAGGGGCGTCTCGCAGCAGACGCCCCTACCAAATGAAACGAGAGTGTTGATGAAGCGGGCCATTTTTCACATTGGTGCCCCAAAGACAGGCACAACATCTTTGCAAAACGTCATGTCTTGGCGGCACAAAGATCTTGCTCGTTTCGGCATTGTTTACCCGCAACCAGAATTAACGCCGCTCAATCCGCAGTTTTATAGATCCCCCCTGACTCTTGATAAGAACGGGACAGAGGTCAAATTTGACAGGAACATAGCAGGACATGGCACTCTGTTTCTGCCATATTGTGACCCATCCAGCTATCCACCCAAACATGATCGAGCTGAAGCGAAAAACGTTTGGGACCAAATTCTCACTGACTTTCGAACAAGCGACATGCGGGCGATCGTGATTTCAGCTGAAACCCCATTCTTTGAAAATCACAGTATGGATCTAGCAGCCATTGCGGGATTATTCAGTGGCCTAGATTTAACCCTTACCGTCGGCTTGCGTCACCCGATTGACCTTTTGCAAGGGTTGTTCGCTACAGATGTCGCCAACATCGTCCGGGCCTCGTGTCTTGCAAGAGATTACCCCGTGATCCAAAGCTACCGAAATAGCGGCTATGCTGAACAAATCTCCAGAATTGCTCAGGGCTTAGGCATTACTGACGTTCGTCCATTCTATGCCGAAGACCTGTTATGGAAAGGCCCACGCTCCATGCTAGGTGGGTTCTTGGAACATGTCGGGCTCGACGTTGACATCGAACAGGATTTTCATTCCCGGCCTACCCCCCCACCGGAAGAAGTTCTCTTCCTTCGAGACCTCAACAGTCACGACATTGAGCACGAGGCTTTTGGAGAGATTTCAAAAGCAATTGCTAACAACCCGACTAAACGCACTTATGGAAAAACAGGCTCTAAACCGTGTTTTTTCCCCAAGCCAATGCAAGCACTGTTAGATCAAAGGTACCGGATCGACATGGATGAAATTGCACAGAATTGGGGCCTCGCTCCGCAAAACATACCCCCTTTTGAGCCACGTCGCGCTGTATTGAACATTTCAGACGAGACTCGGCAAACGATTGCAGCCCGCTTAATGCCCAACCTTTCTGATCGGACGTCAAACGCGCTACACACCGCATTGAAATCTATTTCAGCAAACTAGAACCAACGACCGCGCGAATGGACCTTAACTTCGCAGGTGTCGGCGCTTGTGAAATTGGTCATGCCGCTCAAGCGGTATAACCAGAAGACAGCAGATGTTGCATTGTTGCTGCCAAGCATAACAGAACCCACTTCATCCGGCCCCGGCGTCGCATTGACGTTGAGATCCGCCAGGTCAACAATTCCGGTAACATTGGCTTCACTCGCAAATGGAACGGGATACGTCCAAGTCCCAGAAAGCCGCACCGCACCCGAGTAGCCAAGCGTTAAGGTCGCCGTGCAAATTTGGCTGCCATCGGCAAAGCGCACATAGTCGCCGTTGGCATTCGAACCCGACTCAATGATCGCGCCGGTCGGTACACCACCGGACTCGGAAACCGTGCCAACAACAGTGCTTTTGACATAGCCGTCCCCGTTCCGGATCAAGCGCCCGCCCAAGGTGTCCGTTGGGCCCTGTGTAACCGCCGCACCACTGGCCAGACCATCCGCCCCATCAAACCGCAGTGCCTCGGTCCATATAGAACCATCATCTGACACCTTGATTGAAAACTCATCGTTACCGGCAAGGCCCATTTCCGCTCGCCCTGACCAATTGCTTTGATAAAGCAAGCTGCCCGTATCCCCACTGCTTGCTTTGTTCACTTTCAACTGATGCCCGCCCCCGTCATGAGACAACAAGGTTGCGTCAGCAGCAACCGACAGACGATTCACAACATCAGCTGTGGTGTTGATACCGAACGTCTCACTGGCCCCTTGGCCTTCGGCCGTCATCCAAGCACCAGACGTCATCACAACCTCAAGACCTTCCGCAATAACCCACGCGCGCCAACCTTCTTTTGCCGTCAGGAAAATCCAGCCCGTGCCGTTCCACAACGCGATCTTGTTGTCCTGCCCCATCCACACACCCGTGGCGAGTTCGGGTACAACGAAACACGTCCCGGCATCGACCGTGCCCGAAGGTTCGGACAGAATTCTGCTTTCAACAGACAGCTGCACCACGGCATCAATAATCTGCAAAGCCTCGTTATGCGTGACGTGTTTTTGGGCCTGCGCCGGCGCCAAATATGGAAGTTCTAGATTGGCCGAAACATCCGACATATGATGGGTTCCCCGAGTTGATGGCGTGATTGCCCCAACCCTAGAAACCATCCTTTAAGACATCACAAACCCACCGCGCGTTGCTTAGATCAGGATCATATCGTCCGTGATCAGCGAGATATCTGTGCCCACGAATGTAACCATCGCATTGGCGTTATCATCAAAAACAACATCGTCACCTTGCTGACTGAACAAGCCCTGCGCCTCCGCCACACTCGCTAGGTCAAAATCGGTTAAATCGATGAAATCCCATGCTTCAAGGTCAAGGACCGAACTTTCCGCAACAGATTCAGAGAAAACGAAACTATCGGACAAAGAACCGCCGGCCAACACTGTCCCATCACTGCCAGCTTCCAGTTCATCATCGACACCTTGCGCGACGATCCAGTCTTTCAGGCTCTCGGCGGTTGCCGAAATGAACTCGGCACTCTGTGCGAACCCTTGGACAACCTCGACCTCGGTCATCCCGTCAGCCATTCGCTGAGACCAATTCGCCAAACCGGTTTCGTCGGGCGCCCGATCAAGAACATTGGCATACAACAGCGTTACGAATTCTGAATCCGACAAGTCTTGATAGGTATTCTTAAACTCCGTTGAGTTCACAAAGCCGCTTGCAGCGTCCAAATATTCTGTCCCCGATCCAAGCCGATCGGACCAGTTCACAAATCCAGTCGCATCGGGTGCTCGGTCCAATGTTGCTTGATACAACCGGAACACATCATCGCTCCATTCAGACGGCGAATTTGCTTTAGTGAACGCAGTGGCCGCGTCAGCGGTGCTGTTCTTAAACTCGGTGCTCTCTGAAAAACCTTGGATAACCGATGCTCTCTCGGTGCCGGACTCCAGCTCTCCAACCCAACGCGTTAGCCCAGCGTCATCCGCATCCCTACCGAGCACGTTAGAATAAAGCAGTTCAACAAAGGCTTCGTTTTCCAGACCGCCATACTGTGTTTGATACTCATTGGAGCCCATGAACCCACCAATGACGTCCAACAGCTCTCGGCCTTCAACGGCAAGACGTTCGGTCCATGCCAGATGCCCCGAACTATCAGGCTCACGCCCAAGGACTGCCTGGTATAGGCGGAAAACTTGTTCTGAAACGGACGAGAAATATTTTGCCTCGAACCCGTCTGCAAAAGCATACGCCGTCGTTACAAGGTCATCAAAGAACCCGTCTAATTTCGTATTTTCATTGGCAACGTCGACCGAATACGTCGCAACGCCAGGTAAATCATCACTGGAAAACTCTACGGTGTAACTACCGGCTTCGACTTCCACTTGGTAACCACCAGCGGCCCAAGTCGTTGTCGCAAAGACATCGCCTGTGTCGTCATCAGTAACGGTTACGGTTACGTCTCCGATCCCCTCACCAATGTCGTAGAACGCATCATCATCCGCATCGTCAATAAAGACACCTAACAGATAAACGGCGCTACTGCCGAAGGACGCCGCAAAATCCTGGGTGACCACCCAAGGGCCGACACCGGTGCTGGGATCAGTTTCCTCCAACGCGGAAATACCAATGTCCTCAACAGTCCCCGACATGATTGAGGCTTGATGGCCCGCGCTATCCTGTATGCCGTCGCCAATGCTTTGCCAGTTATCATAAAGATTGCCGTCCGAACCAAAATCGGCGTCATCATATCCCCAGTCAACCATAAACCCGACATGGCCATAGAGTGCGTCCTTTGTGTACGCGTAAACGTTCTCTCTTACGGTCCACAAGTTATCGTAACCGGCATCTTCGACCCGATCCAATAGTGATGCTTCACCTTCTATCCGATGAGACTGTTCATCTTCTTCAATCATCAATTGCGAATGACCATCTGCAGCAATCGCGAGAGCATCGTTCCATGCCAGAGGCGCAACAGGATCATACGCCGCCATCTGCGTTGCAAAGACGTCCATATCGACGCCAAAATAACTAACCGCAGATGCGATTCCCGCATTTGATGAAATCGCATCCATAGCAACATCATATTCCCCGTCTGGGTTCATTCGGGCACGGTTGGTGTATTCCAACATCAACTGCTCAAACTCGTTGGGGGCGTTTTCCATCTTTCAGCTCCAGCTCGTCAGACAGAAAGTTCACGTTTCGCTTTGGCTACGCTCAGAACAAGAACTCGGACTCAAGTATCTGTTCTAGTGTCGTGTTACGAAATTCTATCACTAAGTCTGCATCTTCAAATATTACGTTGGTCCCGTCTGAAATCAGAAACTGCTCAATGTCAGAAACTGAATTCCAATCGGATCCGGCCAAACTTAAAACATCCCAAGGTTCAAAATTTATGATCACATTGTGGCCATTTGTTGATTGCTCGAACGCAAATGTGTCAGACATTACGCCCCCAATCAGGACATTGTTGCCCCCTCCTCCAGACAGAATATCTTCGGTCCCGAGGCTCTTGATCCAATCCATCATCACGTCGTCGCTCGCATCCGTGAACTCTGTACTTTGGGAAAACCCTTGCACCACCTGCGCCCGCGACATCTCACCGGTCACCAGTCGCGCGGTCCAATTTTCAAGGCCCGTTTCATCCGGCGCGCGATCAAGAACATTGTAATAAAGAAGCTCAACGAAGCCTCTGTCGTCCGTCGATCCATAAATTTTCTGAAACTCAGCGGAATTGATAAACCCTTCCACGACGGTTAAATATGACATCCCCTCCGCCAAGCGTAACGACCAGTTCTCAAACCCGCTTTCATCGGGCAAACGATCTAGCGTTGCCCCGTACAGCCGGAATACATCATCCGAAAACGCGCTCTGAAGACCTGCACGGCTGAAGGACAAAGCCTCTATTTTCGTGGCATTCTTGAACTCCGTACTTTCAGAAAACCCGACGACAACTGAACTCCGGCTTGCGCCACCGTTGAGCCGCGCCGTCCAGTTTGCCAACCCTGTTTCATCTGGCGCACGGCCAAGCACGTTCTGATACAACAGGGTCACAAACCCATCGTTATCCAAATCCCCATATGTCTTCTGAAATTCGGGCGAGTTCACGAAACCAGTCGTTACCTCAACGAGCGAATAGCTCCCGTCGCTCAAACGATCGGCCCAATTGTTCAATCCAACGACATCAGGATTACGGGCCAACGTCGCCTGATAAAGGCGGAAAATTTGCGCCGAGGCTGCATCAAATTCACTATCAACTACCCCCGCCAATAGAAAATCATCCCCGTCGCGACCGTCTAAAAGATCGGGTTCATCAGTGCCTGTTTCGTTTAGTGCTTCGGTTGGCAGTGGGGTCGTGTCTATCTGCCATAATCCAACCGCATGACGCGCTAGAAAATCTTCTTCCAAGATCGGATCACCGTCATCACTGTGCAACCGAATGGTTGTTCCATTTAGTGCGACTTCTAGCCCCTGCTTCTTGGATTTGAATGAAAGCTGATCAAGGTCATAAAACTGATCGAAGTTACTGAAATCAATCAGATCTGCATCGATGTCGAAATCATTCACGACTTGCCGGACGCCGGAATCTTCTATGACAAACTGATCCGCGCCAACTGTTCCAAAAAAGGAACCCACATCGTCGGCCTGTTGCGTCGCAGGCAATTCACCGTCGAGGCCATCTACCCGCAACTGCGTAATCCCGCGCCCTGCATCTGTGTCCCCGAGTGTCTCACCCGTTACAAAGATGTCCAACCCACCCTCGCGCCAGACCATGTCTAGGCCTCCAATGCCCGACAAAGCCATCTCGCGCATTTCGTCATCAAGGCTTGCGACATGCGACAACTGACCGTCCACTCGCAGTGCAAGCAAACTTAATCCGTTGTCATTTCCGGCAGCCAGAACGAACACCAGATCGTTAACCTTTAGTGCCTCTAGCTGAACCAAACCGTCGAAAAACGTATCGCGTGTGTCGACCACTTGGCTTTTCACAGTCATCTGCCCTGACGCATCTAACGCCACCACCGATACCGAACTGCTGCCCGCCGCACCCACAATGGCAAATGTTTGGCCATCCAGTTCGACCACTTCTAACTCGGTGGGCGTTGATATGAATAAGCCATCCCGATCATCCAATCGTGTTGGAACACCCAAAGTGCCGTCCTCGAGAACACGAAACGCCAGCAAATCATTCGTGGTGTGATCCAAGGCCAATACGAATGGCACACCATCAGGCTCTGCCCATTGGATGGCGTGCACGGCACCTGCGGATAA
The DNA here is from genome assembly GCF_021532625.1 of Octadecabacter algicola. GTDB lineage: Bacteria > Pseudomonadota > Alphaproteobacteria > Rhodobacterales > Rhodobacteraceae > Octadecabacter > Octadecabacter algicola. Next base: position 15,984 of record NZ_JAKGAR010000001.1, on the reverse strand, counting down.
GAACGATGTCGCACCTGCGCTGCCCACCTCAACCAGCCCGCCCGCTTCACGTTCCCAGACCTTTAGCCCGTCACTCTGTCGGCTCGCCGAGACAAAGTAATGACTGCCCCCGCTATAAAAGTCGACGAATGCTGTTATGGCCTCGTCTTCTTGTCCAACAAACGAAAGCGACTCTAACGCACCAAGTGTGCCGTCCGAATTGATCTCCCATGTCTCAATTTCGGTGCCATATCGCCCCGCGGCGATCAAAACCGCCTCGCCATCCAATCCGGTCACAGTCAGCGATCGACCCGCATCAAGCCCTTGAATCATATCATAATTTTCATGGTCCAAGATCGCCATGTCGCTGCCCGATGTGCGGGCAGTTACACCGCCCCCCATCGCGCTCGCCGTATAGACAAACGTTTCGCCACCCAGCGTAAAAACCGTCACATCCGACAGCCCGATCGTATGCGAAACCACACCGTTCGTCTGCGTCGAAACATGTTCGAACTCGGCCACGCCCTTGCTCCACCTAAACCACTCCTAGGCTTCTTGTGTGCAAGGTGACGTGACCAAACGCGCGGCGCGAACGCGGCAGGACTGCGCCTTTCGGATTTAATTTCACAAAAATTAATGGCTTTATTGAGAGGTCCACCGGTGTTAGCCGCTAAATCAATCGATCTGGAACCCGTATGACCATTCCCACGAAAACAGCCGACTTGCCGCGCGTGACGATTATCTTAGCGACCTACAACGGCGCTAAATACGTTCAACAGCAACTCGATTCATACGTGGCTCAACAGGACGTTGATTGGGATTTATGGGTCTCTGATGATGGGTCTTCCGACGACACGATGACGATCCTCAAGGCATTCGCCAAGGAAAACGGGCAAAACCGCACCATCAGAATTTTGGCAGGCCCGGGCGAAGGCCCAGCGGCCAATTTCATGTCCGTTTTGGTCCACCCTGACCTCCCCCAAGATCAACCAGCCGCACTGTCGGATCAGGATGATGTTTGGCTGCCCAACAAACTTTCCACAGCCCTCGCGACACTCAGCCCCACTGCCGGACCCGCCTTGTTCAGCAATCAAAGCTTTCACACAGACACCAACCTGAATGTGATCGGGCACTCGACCCCGCCAATCCGCGGGCCATTCTTTGAAAACGCACTGGTCCAAAATATTGCAAGCGGTCACAGTCTCGTCTTGAACACCAAGGCGCTCGCGGTTGTTCGTCAGGCTGGGCGGCCCGACGGAATTCCCTATCATGATTGGTGGCTGTATCAGTTGATCAGTGGCGTCGGCGGCACAATCCACATCGATACAGCACAGCTCATTTACTATCGGCAACACGCCTCGAATGCGATGGGTGCGCATGATGGTCTTCGTGCGGGCCTAATACGCTTCACCCAAGTCTTCGGGAAAACCTATGGCGCATGGGTGGACACAAACCTAAGGGCCCTGTCCAAAATTAGCCCCCTGCTCACCCCTGCCAATCGCGACATCGTCAAACGACTTGAAGCAACTCCAAAAGGTCCGGCACGGCTTAAAGCGTTTTACGCGGCACGCATCCGTCGCCAAAACCGCATCACGACAGCGCTGCTGTACCTCGCGGTTGCGTTGGGCCGTGTGTAACGGCGGCCTAGCTAAGTGCTGTCTCGTTCCATGTTTGCATTGTGATATTCAATGCCGTCTTCAACGTCGTCAAAGAACCGCAGCTCACCACTTTCAAGAACCACTGCTGAATCACAAAGGTTTCGAATTTGTTGCATTGAGTGGCTCACCACGACCGCACCAGCATTTTTCATGCGTGCCTTGAACAACTCATCACTTCTTTTTCTGAACGCCGCGTCCCCGACAGCCGTGATTTCATCCACGAGGTAGGTGTCAAACGCCACCCCCATCGAAACACCAAAAGCCAGTCTCGATTTCATACCTGATGAATACGTTCGCAGTGGCAAATGAAAATGCGCACCCAGCCCTGCAAAATCAGCAACGAAATCGATCAGCTCATCTGTATCCACGCCATAAATCCGCCCAACGAAACGGCAGTTTTGCGCGCCACTTAACTCGCCATGAAATGACCCAGCAAATCCCACGGGCCAAGAAATTGCGCCAGTGGTTACCACCCTTCCCGACGTCGGCTGCATGGTGCCTGCGATCATCTTCAAGATCGTCGACTTTCCCGCGCCGTTGCGCCCCAACAAAGCAACAGACTGGCCTTCAGGAAATACCAGATTGGCATTTTCCATGATGACCTTGCGCTGACCATCTAGGGCAAATTCCTTAGTGACATTCTCAAATCGGATCATTGATCTAAGACACCGCTAGCGTCGGTCTTTAACGGAATAATACACAAGCGCGACAAGGCTCCAGAGCAGAAACAGGAACAATGTGAACACGACCTGCAAAATCAAACGTTCAGGATAGACAGCACTTTGCGCGCGCGTTGGTTCTAGATAGGCAGCCAAATACCGGCTTTGACGGCTGGCTTCTGACAATGCGCTGTCATGGGCCGCTCTAGCTGAGATATAGGCCTCCTGCGCAAACTCCCGATCCACGACCAGCGTCTCGTATTCGCCGATTAGGTTGGCAAACCCTTGCTCGTCATCATCCGGATCTGTCGACCCTGCGCCCCCTAATTTTCGACGTTCTTGAATGATGCGTTCTTCGATAACTTCCAGACGGCTACGCTCTTGCACAAGTCTCGGGTCCGATTCAGACGCCATCCGGCTCAACATATCCAACGCAATTAATGACTCGGCTTTTTGTTGCTGCAAACTCGCCAGCAATGACGTTTGGCTTTGTAGATCCAATTCCGGGTCAATGATCTGGTTCTCATTGCGGAACAACGTCAACGTCGAACGCGCGGTTCGCAACCGGTCTTCTGCTTCCCCCAGTTCGCGGGCCGTGTAGCGGATACTGTCCTCTCGCGCGACGGCACTCAGCTGGTTGATCATCCCCGAACTTTTCTCAAACAACCGCTCCGCAATCAGCGTGGCGTCATCAGCATCAAAAGCGCGCACCTCTACCTCGATCAGTCCTGTTCCAGCAGCATACGAGACGTTAACCATCCGCCCCCAGTACACCATAATATCTTCAATCGAGGCGTCCGGCGTCAGCGCGAACACAGGATCCTGCGACGGAATGCGCCAAAGCGTTTCCTCGTCGGTTGGCAGCGACCAGATTTCAGTCAAATCGATCTCGTCTTCCAATTCACTGACCAGTTTCTGGCTTCTGAGATACTCGAATAAAATGTCCGTATCCGTAGAACTCGAGCCAGAGAAGTTGGTGAGCCCAACCAAAACATCAGTGGGCGATGATGAATCTTCGCGACGCACAGAAAACCCGACGCTCGACGCATATTGATCAAACGCTACAGTCCACAAATAGACCCCGCTCACAATACTCGGTGCCACAACAAACAATAGAAACGACAACGTCACTATGAAATGACGCAACCGGAAAAAGCTCCGTCGTACCGGAGGCCGCACTGCTGCTTTTGGCGGCTGTGCTTTCGGTTGCGGTTTTGGCTTCGGCTGTGGTTTGGCCTGCTGCTGTGCCTTCGGTTTTGGTTGTGGTTTCGGCTGCGGCTGGGGTTGTGCTTTTGGTTGCGCCTGCGCCTTTGGTGGGGCCTTCGCGGCCTGTGCAGCTCGTTCTTCTCGCGCCGCCTTTTGACGCGCGGCCTTTCGCAGGTCCGCTTTGCTGGGGCCTTCTTGATCGGTGCTATTGGCAGCCTTTGCAGCAGAACCTTTTACAGTCTCAGACGGTTTAGGTGCGGCTGCATCAGAATTGGAGGCTGAGGACATCGCAGGGCCTTTCAAGAAGAACTTTAACTTTTGACAGGAACGCTATACCCATATGAAGCGTTTCACCATAGCACATTGGACACCGAGAATGCCAACAGCCCCCTCCCGTGCTCCCCTGCCGCCAACCCAAACACGGCGTCGCTTCGGAAGCATTCGCGCTGTTCTCGCCCTAATTATGCGTGAAATGGCGACGTCTTATGGACGCTCACCAGGTGGCTACATTTGGGCGGTCCTAGAACCTGTTGCGGCCATTACCGTCATGTCGATCGTATTCTCTGCGCTCGTGCGCAGCCCTGCTCTCGGTATTAGCTTCCCAATGTTTTACGCAACCGGAATGCTTCCTTTCCTGCTTTATAACGCAGTGCAGGGTAAGGTCGCAGGTGGGCTGACCTATTCAAGGCCATTTATGGCCTACCCAACCGTTACTTATTTTGATTCACTCGTTGCTCGTTTCACCTTGGAAACGATGACCAAATTATTGGTTGGGTATATCGTCCTCACAGGTATTCCCCTATTATTTGAAACGCGCACGCACCTGAATTTTGCAATCATCATTCAGGCCTACGCCCTCGCGGCGGCTCTCGCATTTGCCGTGGGTTCAGTGAATTGTTTTATGTTCACACAGTTCCCTGTCTACCAAAGATTCTGGGCAGTTCTGAACGCACCCTTGTTCATCCTCTCTGGCGTCTTTTTCACCTACGAACTTGTTCCAACCGAATACCAGACCCTGTTGTGGTATAACCCTCTGATCCACGTGACTGGCCTGATGCGATCCGGATTCTATAGCACTTACGATCCCGACTGGATTAGCATCCCGTATGTCATCGGCGTCTCACTGACCCTAGCGGTCCTTGGCCTGCTGTTGCTACGCCGATACCACCGAGATCTTTTGAACCTGTAATCAGGGTTTCTGAACCAAACCCTTAACCCTCCGAAGAACTCTACCGGCTGATCCACCGACGGCTTGAATGCGCGCGTCCTGATCTGCCCTTAGCAAAGCATCAAGCAACACGAGAATGGCGCCGTCCCACTCCTTAATGGACGCAGAGTTTTTTGGGGAATCCGGCATGTCGGCCGACACCTTCACCCCAGTCTCAGCGACGCGTTCAAGACCGACAATCAGCGATTGAAATAGCGCGGCCAATTGTTCCGGATCATTCATCGGGGAAACCCCCCGATCTATTTCGTCCTGCCACCGCGTATCGTCCAGCCAGCGAACGTCATCACACACTTGGGTCATGGCCGCATCAGACGCCACACGCTTTAACGCATCGAGATTGGTCTGCGCGATAGGTCGTAGAATATCAGCATGGCGCGGCGTAATCGCCCAAAGCCGCCGCCCCCCAACCTGCGGACACCACCGCTGCACAACGAATTCAGTGTGCGCATCGTGCCCGGAAACCCGCAGGCGGCGATGACGCCTCAACACGCCGATCAACGCGGGGGACGAAGACACATTGCTTTGCTCTGCTGCCGGCAATTCCACCCCAAGGTGGTCCGAAAACCGCGCAACGACATCCGGCTGCGCCCATGCATATCTTACTCTGACATTCGGGATTGCCGACCACGCCTCAAGGTTCGTCCCAAACGTGTAGTGCATTTTCGCGCGATTGATCCAAGCGTCCATGCTTTTGACGTTCCAGACGCCCCACTGCCAAAACGCCGAATTGTACCAATCCATCACGGGGCGAAGATACGCGACGACATCAACTGGCGGGTTTCCCCAGCTTTTCAGGTGATGCGCGAACATATCTACACGGTCAATCCAGCCCTCACAGGATGCAATCGGCACATGCCCTTTGCGAAGGCCGCTCAATCGCGCGCGGTTCAACGCTGCAAACATTGGCGCATCTACTTCTGTGTTCTTTATATTCGGCCAGCTCGTGTACCCATAGGCCGACCATTTGGCTGCAGCAGTGACACCCCGGCCGTACTGGATACGGCCGACGCCCGCGGCCTTTTTCCAAGTCGTATAGCGAAACGGCAGCCCGTCTTTACTCATCAGGTCTGGCGTCATGCTCAGCGCGGCCTGCAAAGCAGAACTGCCGCATTTGGGGGCCCCTACATGGAGAACCATTTGTGCTTGCTCAGTCATGTGGCTCTCCAGTCTCCGAAGCCGTCAAGAAAGACAAAAGCTCTGCAGCCGACGTTTGGTCCAACCTGCCGATCCGCGGTAACGGCAGAACCCCACCACGTGCTCCGGTTTTCACCGCCGCCTCAACGGCGGCACCCTGTGCGCCAAGATCAAATGCAAATACCGGCATGCCAGTTGCCAGCGCCTCATGGGTCGTAAATGAAAACGTCTCGGGCCAAATTGATGGTATGAACCAGTTCGAAATCCCATAGCGCGACACCAGCGCAGGCAAATCGCAAACGTCATACGTTCCATGAACCTTGGACCCATGTGCCAGATGAAACCCTGGCGCAAGGTTGCCGATCACAACGATCCGACCGGCGCCAGTTCGGTCCAATTCCTTAGACAGCTCAACCACAACGTCTGCGCCCTTATGCTCTCCGATATTGCCAAGAACCCCAATCACAAGACCGCCCTGCCCGTACTTCGCAGGTTCAATCGCACCGGGTTGAGAATGCAGCCCGTGCGGAACAACCGATACCTTATTCGCGATCTCGGGATAGGCTTCGGTCAATAGATTTTTGCTCACATTTGAAAAGACCTGCACGTCTTGCGCAGCCCGCAAAAGGCGCCCCCATTCTGACTGCCAGTCCGCCAAGCCTTTGCCATTAGGTTGATGTGCAGGGTCATCTTCTAGTGGCCCACCTGCCCGCGGCACGCCCTGATACGTGCCATCCGATCCGACCAAGGTAAACGACGGACTAATCGGGAAATAGTCATGCATCAGAACCTCAACCGGATGCTGACCGCTGTCTGCCATCCGCAATAGAACGTCAGGCAACCTGATGGGATCGGGATCCCCGACACCGCATGAATAGATCACACGCCGCTCCGCCAGCCCCCCAATCATCGACAATAGCGTTTCAACGTCGTCGCACATGCCAATGGTCAACCCCTGACCACTGTGAAGCTCGATCTGCCAACTCATGCGAAGGCCGACCCGAACCACTACAGCCGCGCCGCCAACCGCAATACAATCCGCGATCCGTTCATCAAGATAGATATCCGCGCCGCCACCGGCAGCGTGTGCCAAAAAGATTGGAACAGGGTCTTCCTGATGGACTGACGCCCACTTTAACGCCAACGCCAACCGCACCGTTGCCAGTGGGTCATTGCTTATGAAAGTGTGAACTTCTTTCTCGTATTTGGGATATCTGGCTGCCAGCTTTGCAATATTCTTTTCCAGCAGTCGCTGCTTGGCAGCGGATCCAAAGGACATGCCCCCATAGTGTTCAACAAATACGTTTCCGGCAGCCACATGGCGCCCACCCAAGGCCTCCGTCTTTTTGCACCAGTCGTTCTCTTCTCCGTAGCCACGCCCAAAAGCCGTATCGAAAAACGGCACGTCCCGAAGGTACTTTGGCGACATGGCCATACAGAACCCGACTCCCGTCGGCACGTCGATTTGGGCCTTAATAGGGTCGAATGTCGCGGCAACAGCGTCCAATTCATCAACCGCCCCGCTCGTTAGCGCGGATGGGGCGCATAGCACAGGAACCGTGAAAATCTCGGCGTCATTTGACATGGGTGTAACCGATGCAACATCGGGGCTGTCCAGATGCGCCAACAGCCGATCGAGCCAACCGTCTGGCACAAACGCGTCCGAATTCACCAAAACCACAGGATCATCAGGCCAGGTTTGTGCCTGTTTCAACCCCGTATTCGCCGCGCCAACGAACCCCTTATTCTCTGAATGCTTAACCAATGTAACTCGGTCAGCTCGTCTGGCATCCGCACACCATTCCTCAAGAAACGGCCTGACATGCGGGTCAGTTGAACAATCTTCAACAAGAACCAAACGCCAGCCCTGACCGGAGTATCGCTCAATGCGATCAAGGGCATTGGGGAGCAAATCATATGCATTGAACACAGGCATCATCAAAGTCGCCTGTCGTGGAGGCCCAACGGCAGCTTTAGCTTTATCAAAAAGACCTGGCTCCAGCGCCATAGCGGGCGGGCGTATTCTGAGGCCAAAACGCTCTTTCACGAGCTCACGTTCACGCAAGTCGCCTTTAACTTTCCATCGGTAGATTTGCGGCAAAGATCGCACGATTTGCGCGCAGAACCGGCACCCCTGCCAAACCCTCGCGCGGGCAAGCCGGGCGGGACTAATGGAAGGAAGCGAAACATCCGCCTCTTCATTCCCCACACCAAATCGCAACGTCGCCTCGCCCAACTCAAACGGCAGGCTTCCTTCGTAGTTGTAACTTCCGTCTGTCTGGCGCACCCCCAGCACAGGAACCGACGCCTTATTCAAACTAAGCTCAACGCTTTCAAAAGGTCCAACAGCCGTAAAACAGAGTCTATTCGCAGCGATAGAGACTGATTTGATTGTCACATCAGCCCCTGATCCGTTCGGCTGGGCACGATCAACTGGTACATCAATCGCCACGTGGATGTCGGCGTATCGCTCAAAGACGCTATAAATCCGACGTACAAACATCCACTTCCCTTCAATCTAACCCTTACAGCCCTTTTTGGCGCGGTTTCTGATAATACATCGAACCAACAAGAGACAGGTGTTTTCCGCAGGATCGCACCCTAGACAAACAGGTCCTTCTCGCGACGCACAATAACCCAATACCAACGTAACTCATTGATATAAAACGCTAAAAAATTTCACCTTCTCAGCAAACTAACCCAACTCCAACTTATAGACCTTATCCGCGGATAAGGTCCCTACCCTAACCCGTCCACAAGACCGGCAATCGCGCGCTCAAGCTGTGCACGGTCAATCGTTGAAAAGTCTCGATCCACCTTAATTTCCAGACGCCCGACACCGGCCGTGCATTTCACCCGTCCCGCGCTGGTGCGAATATCAAACGTCGTCTTTGTCTTGGACGGATCAGCCGCCCCCTGTTTAGATTTGACGACCGCGGCGACCTCATCGGGGTCTCCGCCAACGTCGATCGCCTCTTGCCCCGAATGACGACGCAAGACGTCCAGCTCATCCAGAACGCCGCGCATCTCCCAGTCTTTCAGGTCATCCCTGATCCGCGCCTTGATCTCTGGGCGGTCCTTTAATGCACGCGCCACCGTCACCCCCAAAGCCCGCGGGATTTCCGTCGGGTACGCGAGAGCATCTCCGATTTGGTCCAGAAGGAACGCAAAGGAGCGAATGTAGCTGCGCTTGGAATATGGAGCCGATTGGAACAGCGCAGCCACGGCCGCGCCTAGATCCTTTGCTTCCGTCGCGGGATCAGCCGCATATGTCTGGGCCGCACGGGCCATTTCCGCAAACGACAAATCCTTACGGATGACGTTCTCATCGACCATACGGCGATATAGCCCGCCAATGTCATCGCCCCCCGGCAGAACAAGAGCAGGAACAGCGGCCCACTGTTCATCACCTGTTTCTTCAAGCAGCGCCTTATATGCGCTGAGACGCCGGTACCCCTGCACCAGCTCATATCCAGTACCATCAGGGCGCTTCAGGAGCCGGATCGGATTAGATAGTCCCAATTCCCTGATCGAGGTAACAAGGCTTTCAAGTTCCAGATCATCACCCGGCATACGGTCACGCACGAGCATGAAGGTATGGACATCTTCCAGAGGCACATCAAGGACAACGCCTCCCGCCTCCCGCTTGGCGACGAACTCATGGGCCAAGGCATCATTCTCGTCGCGGATCGCATCAGCCGCCTGTTTGCGCGCACGCAAGGCATCCGCATTCTCGGAGATTGCGCTCGCCATCGGCCCGCGGCGTGTCGGGGTTTCTTTTGGGGCCTGCTGATCGACGTCTGCGTCATCTGGCAGGTCAATATCAAATACACGACGTTTCCGGCTCATGTGTTCTCTCCCTCACGTTCGACCTTATCCGCGGATAAGGTTTCTTCGGACATCGCCTCCCAATGCGGAAGGATCACCTCTCTGAACTCCCCATAGGCACGATCGAAACTAGCGCGCGCGCGGCGCCAAGTTTCTCGGGTCATGTCCCGATAATCCATTTCATAGATGGAGCTCAGGAACCGACCAGATTGCTCAACGGCGCGCGTCATTTCCACGGGGTGCTCTGCAAGTTTTTCACCGAAAACCTTACCAAATGCTTCCCGCATCGCACGGTGCAGATCATTGCCGGCTTCAAACCGTGTGAGCAAAAAGCGGACATCATGAAATTCTTTCGGCAACGTAACCTTATCCGCGGATAAGGTATCGCCGAACCCTTGCGACAGATCCTCCAACGCCTCGGCCAACTGACCGATAAATGAAGTGGTGCTGTCGTATTCCCAATACCCAGGACCTGACGGAATATAGAGAACGTCAGCCGCGAAGACCGCGTTCATGGATTGATACCCAATCGCTGGCGGACAATCGAAGAAGATCAGGTCCCACTGATCGTCCGGCAACTGATCAAGGAACCGCGACACTGCCGCAAAGAAAGACCATTCAGGATTCAAGTGGCGATACTGCGCAGAGGCGAATTCAACAAAGGCCGCGTTCGCACAGGACGGGATCAGATCGATCGTCGGCCAGTTTGTCGGCTGAATGAAATCAGAGATGCGTAAATCCTGCAGGCCTAAAGACGTGATCGACGAAGGGATTGACCGCTGGGGCAGGGCAGCCCCGCTCGCAGCACCTTGCGGCATAGCATTCTGCTCTTCGGTCTGGCGGATCAGATCGCGGGCCATAATCCCCCAGACCGTGTTTTCCTCACTCACATCCGTCAGACCCATTGAATGACTAAGTGTGGCCTGAGGGTCGAAATCCACACAAAGCACGCGATATCCGTCAAGCGCGGCCGCATGCGCAAAGTGCTGCGCAACGGTCGACTTTCCTGCGCCGCCTTTGAAATTTGCAATCGCAGTTCTGATGGCACGACCAGCCGGACGGGGAGGGGTCAAAGGCTTCCCACGCTGGCGTATCTTCCGGCGCAAGATGTTCACCTCATCAAGCGTAAACCAACGCTGCCGCCCATCGGGCTCAACAAGACCCGCTGGTAATGAAGGATCCGCCGCAAGCTTGCCCCTAAAGGTCGACTGATTAATCCCCAAGATGAGCTCCGAAACCTCCCATGAGGAGAACCGCCGAAGGGACTTAACGTTCTCCGGAGAGAAGGTCTGCTGACGAATCCAACCCTGCATCTTCAGGGATCTCGACTGCATTTCTTGTAGATCGCGGTGATTCAGCATTTTTGCCTCGGACGTTGTTTCGTGGTTTTTCTGCATTTACGCCCAATTTGCACTTTTTGTCGAGAATGTTATTCATGTAATCTAACCATCCTTATCCGCGGATAAGGTCAGGATAGGTAGGCCAAGCACCACAACGGCCCTCCGAATCGGGTGAGGCAGAGCCCTCCACAGTATCGACTAGATATAGGGGGACACGAATTCGGCTTTGGAATACTTTGGGGGGACATCTACGACCAATAGGGTGTCACCCAAGATGTCCCCCTATACCTTTAATACCATTTTTTCTTTAGATAGTTTGAAAGGGACTGGGGGAGAAAGTAGCGAATCCTTGACATGAAGACCTTTTCCAACGCAAATCAGGGGGCGGTCAGGAATAACGCCTAAACTGAGTCTCTCGGTCAAAACAAAAGGCAGCCTCCGCATGGTTAGCAGTAACCATTGAGCAAACGAGGCGGGCATGGAAATCTTTAACGACCGACAACCAAGGTTAGGGCAGGGCGGTTTAGCTGCAGATTACAAATTTGCAGGACCGGGGTCAGCATCTCTCAAGTATGATGTTCTAACAGCGCTTCTTGCGCTTGCAGCACAGAACAACGGAACACAGGGCCGATTGGCCCTGCGCCTTTCTTTGGTCATTACGGCTCGGTTTAATTGGAAATCTGGTTTCTTCAGTGTCGGGGTCAAAGAACTGGCGCGGATGTGGGGCGTGACCGAGCGAACTGCCAAACGCGAAATTGGACTGATGCGGAGCATTAATTGGATTTCCGTTCAGAAGACCGCGACCCGAGGGCGCGTTACTCAACACAAAATCCAGTTCGCGGATATTCTCAGGGATACGATCGGTTATTGGGATTCCGTCGGTCCGGACTTTTCAGCCCGTATGGCTGGTGCACCCGAACCATCAGAAGAAGTCCAAAGCAATGTTGTGCCGCTGCGCACCGGAACAGACACTGTTCCAGCGGAGGACGGCACAGTTTGGCCAGCGATCGCCTCAGAGATGAAGGCACAGGACCCAGCGGTTTATGCCGCATGGTTGAGTGCGCTTTCCTATGTAGACCGTGATGGGGACCACTTGGTTCTTGCGGCGCCAAGCAGTTTTGCTGCCAGTTATATCGAGACACATCTACACACGCGGCTTTTGTCGGCTGCAATTGCCCAAGATCGATCGATTAAGGGGATACGACTCATTTCTATGGACTAGCGGTGGCTGTCCATGGCCAAACAACGCGCAGGCTCGTTAGGGTTGCGTCTTAAAGTCGAAGGGCGCTATTTATGCCCAACCGGGGGAAACAAATGTTAAACGTCCGTCTACTGTTGTGTGGAGCTGTTTTATTGTCTGGATGCGACCTGATCCCCAGAGGGGCAGGGCTGCAGTCAGAGGTTCTGGCCGTTCCGGATTCATCAAATGGTGAAGAGGTGGTTCCTGAATTTGCTGTCGAGCCGATCACGCGCGATAACCTTGCGACGTTCTTGCATTGGCCGGATATCGACAACGATAATTTGCGTTGGATCGAAGCCGCTGATCAGCCCAATACCCGCATTGTAACGCCAGGCGATCGATTGGATATTACGATTTGGGGGACAGAGGAAAACGGTCTTCTGACGAACCCCGGCCAACGGTCTGTAACGTTTCCACAAACAACAGTGTCTGCAGCGGGTACAATTTTTCTACCATTTGTTGGCGACATCAAAGTCAGCGGTATGAGCCCTGATCGTGCTCGGGCGCGAATAGAGACTGAATATCAAGGCGCACTACAATCGCCACAGGTCCAATTGGAACTTACTGAGGGCCCAAACCGGCAAGTCACGCTGGTAAGCGGTGTGAGTGCCCCAGGGCAGGTTACGTTGCCCCATACGAATTATACAATCTTGGAACTGATCGCGGATGGCGGCGGGATTGTGACCTCATTCAATAACCCGCAGGTCCGATTGCAGCGCAACGGTACCCTTTATGGCGTTTCTGCGGATCGTTTGTTGGGGACACCGCGGCTCAATACGACCCTGAATGCGCGAGACCGCGTTTTTGTCGAAGAGGATGAGCGCATTTTCCTTTCGCTTGGTGCGTCAGGGACTGAAGCGGTGCATTCGTTCACAAAAGACACTGTTACGGCACTAGAGGCCCTTACGATCATCGGTGGTGTCGCGGAATCGCGAGCGGATGCCAAGGGAATCTTGATTTTGCGTCGCTATCCTGCGCGTGCTGTGACGGCAGATAGGTCTGGGCCAGATCACCCACGGACGGTCTTTACAATCGATCTGACTACGGCTGACGGCTTATTCTCCGCCGACCAGTTCATCGTTCAGCCGGGCGATTTGATTTATGTCGCAGAAAGCCCTGTTACGGCGGCTCAGTCGATCTTTAGCTTGTTTGGGTCTGTTCTTGGGATCAACAACCAGCTGAACTAAGACAGACCTTTGAGCGTTTGGAGAAGGCGGTGTGAACCCGCCGACGATCATTTGCGCCGAGCTGAACGTAAAAGGGTAGGGGCCTAGAACGACGCTAGGGCAGACGAGGAGCCTTCGTGTTCAAGGGCAGGGCGTTTAACCCAGCGGCGCAGCATGTCTACGGCGATGTCCTCGTCTCCTTCAACGAAGGCTTCGTTCAAGGCGCGAAGGGCAGAGGCGATTTCAATTTCCGCGAGGCGATCTTCTTGGACACGTTTGATTTTCGGGTGGTCGGTGTCTGTGATTGGCTTACCTTCGACCGTCAGAATTTCATGCAGCTTCTCGCCGGGGCGTAGGCCGCACTCCTGAATTTCAATGTCACCATCCGGATTTTCAGCGTCGCACACCGTATATCCAGCGGCTTCGATCATCTGGCAGGCGAGGGCGCGGATCGAGACAGGTTCACCCATATCCAACACAAAAATCTCGCCGTGTTGATCGGTCTTTTGGGCTTGGCTTCCGACCATCAGAACCAGCCGCGCGGCTTCTGAGATGGTCATAAAGTAACGGGTGACTTCAGCGTGTGTCAGCGTAACTGGGCCGCCGCGTGCGATCTGTTCGTCAAATAGCGGGATGACCGAACCCGACGAGCCAAGAACATTCCCAAATCTAACAATCGAAAAACGGGTCTGAGGTGTGCGTGTCGAAATGTCTTGAACCAGTAGTTCGGCCAATCGTTTGGATGCGCCCATGATGTTTGTGGGCTGAACAGCTTTGTCTGTTGAAACAAGAATAAAGGAATCGACACCAGCATCACCTGCGGCTTTTGCAACGGTCTGGGTGCCTATTACGTTGTTATAAAGCCCGACGAGGCGGTTCTTCTCAACCATCGGAACGTGTTTGTAGGCTGCTGCATGCAAGACCGTATTCACACCGTGTTCGGCAATGGTCCGTCGCACATGGAGCGCGTCTGTTACTGACCCCAAGACAGGAATAATCGGGCAGATTTCATCATCGCTGGAACTCTCGTTCAGTTCTCTGTCGAGCTGGTAAAGCGCGTGTTCGCTTACGTCGAACAAGACCAGACATTTCGGGCGACAGTTTATCACCTGACGCGCAAGTTCTGAGCCGATCGATCCGCCCGCACCGGTGATCATCACGCAGCTGCCTGCATAAATTTCACAGCTGCCTTCTAAGTCAGCATCCAGATCTGCACGGTTTAGGAAATCTGTTGGGTTAATAGGAAGGAGTTTGTCCGTCAGTCGGGTCTCGCCGACAAGGGAGGCAAAAGAGGGCAAGGCGGATACTTCGCAATCAAGCGACTGAAGGTACTTGATCAAGCGCGCTTGACGTGGACGGCTTTGCGTCGGCATCGCCAATACAACGCGGTCGACTCTTAGGGTCTTAATAATCTGTTCAATGCGAACAGGAGAGTGAACGGGCAGGCCCGCAACAAGGATTTTCTGAAGGGTCGGGTTGTCGTCTATGAATGCGACCGGTTCGATGATGTCATCTTTGTCGAGTGCGGCGGCAAGTTGAACGCCAGTTTGGCCGGCGCCATAGATTAGGACCCGTTGCCTGTCATGTCCGCGCGTGTAGATTGCGATCAGGATGTTGCGCATTATAAACCGCGCGGCCACGGACAGGATCACAATTGCCATCGTCACATTCAGAATGAAAATTGGATCCGCGACAGTGCCGTAAAGCAATTTTGACCCAATAAACCCGACGATGCCGACAATGGCCCCATATCCAGCGGTTCGCTGAATGCCGTTTTGTTCGTAAGTCTTCAATTTGATGCGTGGCAAACCCATGATGAGAGAGGCGGCGCCACCTGCGACTGTCAAAACAACCACCAGAGCCAGCTTTTCACGGAAATTGCCCTCGGCGACAAAGATCAGCATCGCACACGCAATCGGCACAAGCATGATATCTACGAGAAGCAGGATGCCATGCTTAACATTTCTTGGCATAGTCTCGAAGGTGCGGGACATACGCTTGTTCAGCTTTAGCAGCTTATGCTTGATTGTCCTACGTCGCATACCAGCGTGTCCTTTCACCAAAACAATTCAAAAGACTAATAACCTTGGTCCAAAAAAGAACATTCAACATGGTTGTGGACCGCGTGTAGGCACTTTCCCCACAACCTCTGGTATAAAGGTCGTATTGTATTTGTGCCAGTTTCGTAGCCAACAGGGTAAGGAATGGCATAAATCCCTGTTAACTACGAGTTAATTTCTTGGCGGCTTGCACAGAAAAGCGGCGGTGTGGCGGGTTTGTGCCGAAAAAAGTACGAATCAGACTGTGAATCGACCGTAATCCCGTGTGGCGGTTTGAGCGACACGGGAGGCGTATAATCATAGTTATGTAAAGTATATGTAAGTCGCGGTCCCCAATCCTTTTCGTAGAACCGGGGACCAATTTCTATTTCAAGAACCGTTCAACGATGGATGTCTGGCCATCAAGGGTCCTTATACAAACAACATGCCGTCATCGAAGTCGGCGAGATCGGTGCCCTCAAACACGACTTCAACGTTGCCCGATGC
>NZ_JAKGAR010000014.1 GCF_021532625.1 Octadecabacter algicola | reverse complement strand
ATGCTCGCGGATGCGGGTCGCGATCCGCGCCAGCTCGCGCTCCGAATAGGCGTCGCCCGACACGACGACATGTCCGTAGCGCTCGGCGAGCGTCACGAAATCGCCCTCGGGGTCGATCACCACCTGCTGCACCTGCCCCGCCGAGCGTTCGAGCAGCCGCCGCAGCAAGTGCGACTTGCCGGAGCCCGAATTCCCCTGGACGAGCAGGCGGGTGGCGAGCAGCTCCTCCAG
>NZ_JAKGAR010000013.1 GCF_021532625.1 Octadecabacter algicola | reverse complement strand
AGCTTGCTGCGCGGCCACAGGTCCTGCGGGCGGTGCGTGGCCCCGGCGACGCGGGCGTCCCAGTTGCCCTGAATGACGCGCGTGGCGTACGCCTGCGTCCATTCCAGCACCTCGCGCGGGCGCGGCCCCTTGCCCACCAGGTCGCCCAGCACCCAGATCTCCGAGATGCCGCGCCGCTGAATGTCCGCGTGAACTGCCAGTGTGGCCGCCAGGTTGGCGTGCAGGTCCGCGAGAATGGCGAGGCG
>NZ_JAKGAR010000012.1 GCF_021532625.1 Octadecabacter algicola | reverse complement strand
CGATCTAGGACAGCGCAAGTAAAACAAGCAGACACAAAATGCCCCAGCGCGGCGCAACGACTATTTTTACAACGGGGTAGAAGTAGTAGCAAAAAAACGGATGAATGAGCCACATGCTGGTGCTTTCCTTGCCGATGCGCAGGAGCAGCCAGCGGAGCGGCCGTATATAGCGCAGCAAATCCAGCAAGAATAAAATGAGAAACGGCACATAAATCACATCCGGCGTCTGTTCGGTCAGACGAGAGCGCAAGGA
>NZ_JAKGAR010000011.1 GCF_021532625.1 Octadecabacter algicola | reverse complement strand
GGTTGGTGGGGGCGATGACGTCGTCCGCCAGACTCGCCCCGCCCTCCAGCACCGCCTGCAAGGTGTCGGCGTCGAAGTCCGGGAAGTGCGCCGAACCCATTAGCGCGCCCACGCCGGCCAGGTCGGTGAGCGCATGGGCGATGTCGCGGACGGGGGCGCGGAAAGTCATTGCAGTGTCCTTTGGTGCGGCGACGGAGCCGATTTTTCGCCTCCAATAGCTCCTATCACTTCACGCGCAAGAGACTTGACGCGGCGCGCCA
>NZ_JAKGAR010000010.1 GCF_021532625.1 Octadecabacter algicola | reverse complement strand
CAACATGGTCTTCACGCTCTGATTGATCGCGCAGGGGGCGGCAACGCTGCCGTGAAGGTGGTCTAAATTGCCCGAAACGAACACCTCGTGTGCCGTTTGGCCCGTGCCTCACCGGACCCCATATTCATCTCCTCGAGAACGATTCAGGGCAAGCATTGAAACCCGTTCGGCAGGTGGTTGACAAGCACATCGTACCGGGTGGCATTGCCCGAAGACTTTCCGTCCGCGCCTTCCACGACCGATGGGTTCGCGCGCGCAAAAAGCCA
>NZ_JAKGAR010000009.1 GCF_021532625.1 Octadecabacter algicola | reverse complement strand
CGCTGAAGTCGGGCCAATCGACATTGTCGTGAACAATGCCGGCATCACCCGCGATGGTGTGCTCCACAAGATGAGCTTCGATGACTGGAACGAGGTCATGCGCATCAATCTTGGCGGTTGCTTCAACATGGCCAAGGCAACATTTCCCGGCATGCGCGAACGCGGATGGGGCCGCATCGTCAACATCGGTTCGGTAAACGGTCAGTCCGGCCAGTACGGTCAGGTCAACTATGCCGCAGCAAAGTCCGGGATCCACGGCTTTACCAAGGCTTTGGC